>OZ242009.1:367500-4310511 GCA_965204715.1 Dehalococcoidia bacterium | reverse complement strand
AAGACTCTTGCCCCGCGTCCTCCCCGATGGTGACCTGGCTGACCCGGGCGCCTACGCCGGTCCGGTTCCACGGGACGTTGCTGATGCTCTCGCTGCCACGGTTGACGATGTAGAGCATGTCGTCCTTGCCCAGGGCGGCGGCAACTGGGTTGGAAAACCCCATGCCTGTGGCCGACCCCCGGCCCACACTATGACTGTAATCGTAGGTCCTTCCCGCGACTGTTTCGGTTAGCATTCGGATTCTCCTTAACCCAGGAAGGGGAGCTTTTCGAAGGAGCCGCCGACCAGGGGCTTGGCGTCGAGGCCCATCCAGTCCTCAAGCAGGGCCGAGTAGATGCCCCGGAAGTCGTGGTTCGGCACCACGTCCCCCTGCTCCAGGTCCTTGGCCTCCAGGGACGGCATCTCGCTGTACTGCCCGCCCCGCACCGGGTCGCCGATCACGAAGGCTGCGCCGCCCGCGCCGTGGTCCGTCCCGGACCCGTTGTCGTGGGTCCGCCGCCCGAACTCCGTGAACAGCAGCATCACCACGTTGTCCGACATGCCGTGCTCCCTCAGATCGTCGAAGAAGCACTCAACCGCCTCCGACACGTCCTTCCACAGCTTGTCGTGCATCCCCGTCTGGTTCGAGTGGCTGTCAAAGCTCCCGTGGTCGCAGTACAGGATCCGGGTCCCGAACCCGGCCTGGTGTATCTGCGATATGCCCTTCAGCTTCGCCGCTATCGCCGTGTCCGGGTACTCCACCGTGGAGGAGTACTTCTTCGGCGCTTCCTTCAGGATGTCCGCCCCCTCCAGGGTGTCCAGGCCCGTCTGCCCCATGTAGTCCATCACCGCCGACGACCCCATCACCGGCGAGTAGAGCCGGGCGAACCGGTCCAGGATCCGCGAGCGCTGCTGCGACTCGGTGATCCCAGGCAGCAGCCCGTAGTTGTCCAGGTCGTCCACGCAGGCCACCGGCACCCCCGGCAGAGCCAGAGCGCGGAACAGAGACGGCCCGAAGCTCACCGTGGTCAGCACGTTCTCCTTGTTCGGGTCTATCTCCCGGGTGGCCCGGCCCAGCCAGCCCTCGGTGCCCAGCTTGTCCGGCTCGCAGGTGTGCCAGATGTCCATGGAGCGGAAGTGGGAGCGGGGGGAGTTGGCGTAGCCAACCCCGTGAATCACCGCCACGTTCCCCTGGTCGTACAGGGACTTGACGGGTCCCATCTCCGGGTGAAAGGCGATCTTGCCGTCCAGGGGCAGCACCCGGTCCTCGGGCACGCCCACCACGGGCCGGTTGTCCCGGTAGAGGGGGTTGGAGTAGGGGATCACCGTGTTCAGGTAGTCGTTGCCTCCGGTCATCTGCAGGACGACCAGCACCGGGTCTTTGTTCGACTGGGTCATGGTTGGCTAACCTCCGGTAAACTCCAGATTGATGTCCGGGAACGGGCCGGGAACCCCCGGCCCGCCTTCGCGTTCCTGTTCGCGTTCCCGGTGATGACTAGGCGTACTGGTACTCCCGCAGGGAGACGATGAGCTGGAGCAGTTCGCCCACCCGCTCCGTGGCGGCGGCGATGTTCTCCCCAGTGTCCCAGGCAACGCCGCCCGACTCGGACACGAACCCCACCAGTTCCTTCCGGCTCTCCCCGGCCACTTCCAGGGGACCCAAAAGGTCCAGGCAGCCGTCGACCAGTTGCTCCGGCGTGGCAACTCCCTGCTCCCTGAGCCGCCGGACCATGGACTGGATGCCCGGCCGCCGGGTGTCGCCCACCAGGTCGGCGGTGAAGTTCACCCGGCGCATCAGGGAGCCGCTGTTGATCCACTCAACCCCGGTGTGCCAGCCCTCGACGCTGGGGGGGTTCAGCAGGTCCTGGCCCATGTAGCAGGGCTGCCGGGAGAGGTCGCCCAGGCCCGGGGCCGGGAACTCGGCCCCGCCCACCAGCCTGAGGGTGCCAACCACCACCTCGGTGGGACTCTTCAGCCTGGCGAAGCGGGCGTTCTTGAAGAAGTCAGAGTTGAAGAGGACCCTGAGGGTGGCCCTGATGTCGTAGTCCGACTCGATCAGGGTATCGGCCAGCAGGCCGATGGCGTCCTGGTCGTTGGGAGGGGTCACGGCCCAGGCCGGGATCTGGGGTTCGTCGGCGACGAAGAAGTTGTAGAGGTGGCGGGCGATGAACTCAGCGGTGGCGGGCTGGCGGCAGACGATGTCGATGATGTCCTCGCCGTCAAAGTTGCCCGTCTCGCCCAGGAAGGTCTTCTCCGTGTCGTCGTGGTCTTCGTCCCGGTACTCGAAGAACCAGTCGAACCGGCCTATCGGTCCGCGGGGGAGCTTGGGAGCGATGGTCCAGCCTGTAAAGGCGCGGGATGCCTCGCGGACATCCACTTCGGTGTAGTTCCCCACGCCCATGCTGAACAGTTCCAGCAACTCGCGGCCCCAGTTCTCGTTCACCGCGTCGGCATGGTTCTCGCAGTTGTCCAGCCAGTAGATCATCGCAGGGCTCTTGGCCATGTCCAGGAGCAACTCCTTGTAGTTGCCCATTCCCTTCTCACGGAACAGGACCACCATATCCTGGAGTTCGTCGTAATGGTCAACCTTGGAGACGCCGGTGGCGAATATCTGGTGCCAGAACAGCGCCATCTTCTCTTCCAGCGGGCGCTTCGTGTTCAGCATGTCGTGGAGCCATTCGGCGGCGCCCATACCCGGCAGCGTCCCGGGACGCCATGTCCAGGGATGGTAGCGCATCATCTCAGCCCGGTTCAGGGCTTCCTGGTTTTCGGGGTTGAGCAACTCCTCAACGGTCGCCTCGTACCCCTTGGCCGCCCGCGCTTCCAACTCCTCGCGGGTGGCGCCGAAACCGGCACGGCGCATCAAGTGAGCCATCAATGCGATGTCTTCTTGGCCCATACGTTCTTTCCTCCAGTCCTGAATCGCTCAAGGTTATCCCACCCCAATAAAGGGGGAATCACCTTGACCAATACTATCCAGCCCCACTTTCGATGTCAACCAACGGTGTGGGGGCGGTGGTACAGCGTATATCGCCTGATGGCTATAGTCTGATGGCGACTAACGGGCACGGAGGTATGTTAATCTTTTGCGCAAGAGTAAGCCAACGCGCCGTCGGTTTGCTGATGCCATCGGTCTTGGACGTATGGGGACAATACATATGAAAGACCTGAGCGGAATGGCCGAGATTTTCCGGCGCTTTGCCGAATTGGAATGTCCCGGCATGTCTCCCTTATATGAGACACTGTCGCGGAGCGCCGCCAACGACCCGGAGGTCCTGGCCATTGCGGTGCAGCGGCGGGCCGGTCAGCCTGCGCCCAACCTATTATTCGCCGCGGTCCACGCGCTGCTGATTGAGGAGCCTTTCCATCCCCTTGCTTCGTTCTACCCCGATCTGGCAGCGGGAGGCAGTTCCTCCGGCGATCCATACCCGGCCTTTCGTTCCTTCTGCATGAACCGGAAAAGCCGCATTGTGGAGATGATTTCGCTCCGTATAGTCCAGACCAACGTGGTTCGCCGCAGCACCCTGCTGCTCCCGGCTTTCTTGAGGGCGATAGGCAACTGGAATCGCGCGCCAGTCGTCCTTGTTGAGGTTGGGGCAAGCGCGGGCCTGAATCTGTTCTGGGACCGGTATGGCTACGATTATGGTGGGGGAGTGCGCTGGGGCGATCCGGCGTCGCCAGTCCAGTTGACCACTACTTCTCTGGGAGACAGGCGCCCTCCCATGCCGGCAAGGGTGTTCAACGTAACTGGCCGGGTTGGGATTGACCTCAATCCGGTGGAAGTGGGGGATGATGAAATGGTGTCATGGCTGCGGGCGTTGGTATGGCCGGAGAGGAGAGACGAGGCGGAATTGCTGCAACGGGCCATCGAGTTGGTACGCACTACCCCACCTCACCTTATCGCCGGGGACGCCTTGGATGTGCTGCCGGAAGTGCTCGACAGTCTACCGCCGGACATGGTGCCGCTAATCTTCCACTCCCACACTCTGAACCAGTTTCCAACTGAGGCGAGGGAACGGTTCGGGGAGCTTGTCGACCGTTATGGGTCACAAAGAGACCTGGCCCTCATTTCCCTGGAGAGCCGCCAGAGCCAGGGTAACTCGGAGTTGGACCTTAATACCTACACCAATGGTGTGCGCACATGGGAGCATTTGGCCCAGTGCGACAGCCACGGATACCGCATAAGGTGGCTTGTTGACTGACGACGTCAGTCGTGTCGCGGCATTCTACCCAGTTCCCCGGAGCAGGTCGGCTACTCGCTGAATGCCCTCCAGGTCCTCCAGGCTGTCCAGCGATGCGACCAGTTCATCGGTTGCCGTGGCGTCAAGCGCCACCTCGGCACAGTCCCGGAACTTGGCGACGATCTCCGGCATGGTGACGCCTCTCAAAGCCCCTTCGGTGGTCCTGTCAGACCTGCCGGTCAACACCCGTCCGTCATTAAGATGGACATCCACCTTGTTGAATGCTTCTGTCCAACTTGGCTGGCCAACAAACTCCGCGCTACGCCGCATGGTGACTTTCGGGATCATGGCCTGGGCTTCTTGACGGAGTACCTGCTCGTCCGTAAAAGTGCCAAGCCCGATCTTGCCGTCAAGAAGGGCGGCCGACAGGCAGTATTGCATACTGAACTTGCCCTCCAGCGAACTGGCCGGCCGGTCGTGTATCAGTGACCTGGGCGGGTCGAAGTCTACGACAACGTCGATGCGGTCTACCTGGGCCGGGTCGATGGCATGTTGGTCCATGATCTCTGTGATAGCGTCTAGGGCAAGGTGGGCGCTGCCGCAGCAGGGATACTTCTTGACTTCAACACCGGATTCGACCAGGTAACAGGTAACGCCAAGGTTCCTGGCCATCTGCTCCATGTCGTATCCCTCGCCCCCGGAAAAGGCGTGGATGAACCCGAACCGGCCCTCCAGGGCATCCGTGCCCGCGGTGAAACCGGCCTTCACCATCTTGGCCGCGGTTACCCCAGTGCGGCAGGCGGCCCCGGCGTGGAAGGGTTTGGTCATGGTGCCGAAATTCTGCCGCAGCCCCGACGCTTGGGAAGCAGCCAGTGATATGGCCATCGCGGTCTGTTCCCGGCCCAGGCCAATGATCCGGGAGGCCGCCGCGGCTGCACCCAAAGCTCCCAGAGGTCCTGTGGGATGCCAACCCAGGTCATCGGAGTAGGCCGTACTCATGCCTTCCCCGATGCAGCAGGCAACCTCGAACCCTAATATGTAGGCCAGGAGCAGGTCCCTGCCGGTCGCGCCCGTCTCTTCGGCCAGAGCCAGTGTCCCCGGAAGGAACACCGCAGTCGGGTGTCCCTTGATGGCACGGGTAATGTCGTCGTAGTCCAGGGCATGGGCCATCGCGCCGTTTATCAGTGCGGCATCTGGCGAAGAGGTCTTGAAACCCCTTCCGACGACACTTGCCGCCCCCGAGCCGTCCGGCGTCCTTACGAACCCTTCCAGGATTCCCGCCAGCGGCTCGTCGCGCCCAGCCAATATACAACCCAGGCAGTCGATGATGGCTCCCTTGGCGGCGTGGACCCCTTCCGGCGGAAAGTCTTCGAGGTCGGCAGTGGTCACGTACTCGGCGATCTGTTGTGTTAGGCTCATCGGGAGACTCCTTGGCGATTTCGGGTCGTGTATTTTGGCCCTGTCGTAACAGCATCGGGACAGGGGCGTAAGCAGACATTAAGATACCATACCATTGCACACTACCGGCAACGGCCCTCTATGTCCGCGGGCTTCCAACTCAGCCGCAAGCCGTTGGCACGATCCCGTAACCCGGATACCCGCCCGGGTACGTATTGGCCCCTTCTTTTATGTTACTCTGTCCCAACCTGCTAATCTGGGCCAACAACTACTCCGTTCACTTTCGTGCTGTGGAGCGACGTGATTAGCGTAATTGCCAGAGGATTGCTGCGACGGCCCGCCGGGGTCTTCTATGGCTGGTGGATCGTACTGGCCAGCCTGATTGCAGACGCGCTGAAGCATGGCACGTTCAACCGTGGCTTCAGCGTGTACGTGCTTCCGCTGCGCACTGAGCTCGGTATCGGGATTGCGGCCATCTCCGTGGCCGATATGCTGGGGCGTCTCGAAGGAGGACTTCTCGGCCCCTTGTCCGGATACATGACCGATCGTTTCGGCCCGCGGATCATGATGGCTTTCGGGGGACTCTCCTCAGGTCTTGGGTTCATTCTCCTGGCGTTTACCCACAATTATCTGAGCTTCGTCCTGGTGTTTGTCGGCCTCATTTCCGTCGGGATGCGCAGCGGGTACAACAACGCGTCGGTCCCGGCATTGAACCAGTGGTTCCGCAGGCGCAGGGCGTTTGCCATGTCCCTGGCGTCCGTTGGCAACGGGTTGGGTGGATTCCTTATAGTTCCCATCCTGGTGCCGCTGATAGTGTGGGTCGGGTGGCGGGACGCTGCGATTATCTCCGGGGTCGGGATCATCGTCGTAGTGGTCCCAATGTCCTTGTTGGTTCGCCGCTCTCCGGAGACGATGGGACTCCAGCCTGACGGGGACAGCCTCGACGTATCGTCAGCCCCACCCAGCATCGCCAGGACAGTATCGTCAGGAGCAAATCCAAGGGCCGTTGTTTCCCCAGGCAGGGACCGCCGCGGCAGACCAGAACGAACTGATGCCGATTTCACGGTCAGGGAAGCGATGCGCAGCGTTTCATACTGGCTTCTTGTTTGGGCCGTGGGGCTGCGGAACATGGTCCACTCCGGTATGTCGTTCCTGATGGCCCCTGTGATGGTGTGGTTTCTGCAAGGGGGAGGTCGGACAGAGGAGGCAAGCCTGCTCATTGCCGGCCTGTTCATCAGCGCGTTGTCCCTGGGGTCCATGTGCTTTAACCCTCTGGTCGGGTGGTTGGGAGACACCTGGTCTAAACTGAAGCTCAGTTCCGTAGCGATGGCGGCCGGTGCGGCTTCCCTTATCCTGTTGCTGGGCCAAGAGGGTCATCTCTGGCAACTAGGTCTGTTCGTTACGTTGCTCGCCTTTGCCGAGAGTGCAAATCCTTTGGCTTGGGCGATCATGGGAGACTTCTTTGGGCGGAGAAACTACGCCACCCTGCGAGGATGGCAGCACCTGCCTGACCAGTTGATGTCTATGAGCACCCCGGTATGGATGGGTCTAATCTTCGACCGGACAGACAGCTACTTCTGGGCGCTGGTGCCCCTCGCCGTGATTTACGGCCTGGCCGCGGTGTGTTACTGGACTATCCCCCGGCCCCGCCCGCCTGCCAGGTTGCGCCCACAATGAACGAATCCCCCATTGAGCAATTCGGACTATGTTCCCTGTAGACATTGAGCTTGGATCATACCCGTGCAGGAGGATGCAATGGTCCTGGAATCAGGCGGGATAACCGAAGAGGGCGTTCAGCGGTTGAGGGAGCGGCTCGGCACGTTCAACCGGCCGAGGCAGTACGGCGTCGGTCTCTTCAACGAGGAGGCGTCGCGCAGCGCCATCAGGCATTTCTGCCAGGGCATCGGCGACGTCAATCCCTTGTATTGGGACATGAGCTATGCCCAGTCCACCAGGTATGGGACTATCCTCGCTCCGCCGTGTTTCCTGTACAGCGTCTACTGGTGCTCCGGGCGCACCGGCGGTCTGCCGGGAGTCCACGGCTTTCACGCCGGCAACGAATGGGAGTGGTACCGCCCCATCTACCTTGACGACAAGATTTCGGTACAGGAGCAGTTTACCGGCCTGGAGGAAAAGGAGAGCCAGTTTGCCGGACGCATCCTGATCCAGTCCAGCGTGACTCACTACTTCAACCAGCGCGGCGAGACCATCGCCAAGACCCGTGGATGGCAGATCAGGGCAGAGCGCAGCGCTGCCAGGGAACGGCGCAAGTACACTTTCGAGCCGTACCGTTACACCGAAGAGGAGATTCGTGCCATCCAGGAAGCGGTACTGGCCGAAGAAGTCCGGGGCAACAACCCTCGTTGGTGGGAGGACGTACAGGCGGGTGATGACCTCCAGCCTGTGGTAAAGGGTCCCATGAGCCACGGGGACATCTCTGCCTTCGTCGCCGGGTGCATCGGCGGCATCTCCCACGGGATACAACTCCGGGAAATGCTGCGCCATCCTTCGTGGGGGTTCACCGACCCATTCACGGGCGCGCAGGAAGCCATCATCCGCGTCCATGACATACAGGAAGCAGCTGAGAGTGCCGGGTTGCCCGGTGCTTATGACTACGGCTGCCAGCGGTGCTGCTGGATGGGACACCTGCTCACCAACTGGATGGGCGATGACGGTTTCGTAAAGAAGATGTATGTCGAGCTACGGCGCTTCAACGTAGTGGGAGACACCACATGGTGCCGCGGCAAGGTATCGGCCAAGCGAATGGAGGATGGAGAACCACTGGTGGACCTGGAAATCTGGGGAGAGAACCAGCGGCAGGAAATAACCACGAAGGGCACGGCCACCATCCGGCTGCCGTCAAAGCAAACGACAGTCTAGCCTCACAAAGCCCGTGACTGCCCGCTACAATAGCTCTAAACTCAAACCCCGGAGGCTCAGATATGGCCCAGCCTAACCCGAGGGTAAAGCTCACGGTAGATGACTACATGGCCACCCCTGAAGGCACGCGCTACCAACTTCTGGACGGAGAGTTGATCTTGTCCGCTTCACCATCCGCCAAGCATCAAACGGTTTCGGCAGAAGTATTCTCGGATATGCGCCTGTTCGTTCGGGAATGCTCAGCCGGTCGTATTTGGTACGCTCCATTTGACGTCATATTTTCCGACACCGATGTTGCCCAGCCGGACATCGTGTTCGTTTCCAACGAGCGGGCCGGAATCATCACCGAGGCCAACACTCAGGGTGCTCCTGACCTCTTGGTAGAGGTCATATCCCCATCTACGGCGCGGTACGACCGGGGTTACAAAATGACGTTGTACTGGAGGCACGGTGTCCGCGAGTATTGGATCGTGGACCCGTTTGCGGAGACGGTCGAGATATTTGTGCCGGGAGAATCGGGTATGGTGCCGCACTCGGTCTACTCACGCAGGGAAACCCTCGCCTCCCCGCTGCTGGCAGGACTGGCAATAGACCTGGAGCGCGTATTCTCTACGGAGTAAGAAGCCTTACATCAATGGGCGTCCCGTCTACCCAAACCTCTCTATCGCCTTGCCCATTCCATCCAGTGCTCCTTCCAGGACCGAGTCTTCCAGGCAGTAGGAGATGCGGAAGTAGCCGGGCGAGCCGAAACCGCGCCCCGGCACCGTGAGTACATTGCTCTCCTGCAACGCTCCCACGAAGGCCAGGTCATCCCCTCCCGGAGCCTTGGGGAAGAGATAAAAAGCTCCCTGCGGCTTCACAAGCTCGTAACCCATCTCGGTCAACTGCGTGTAAAGGAAGTCGCGCTTGCGCTGGTAATCGGCTACGTCTACCGTGACCCCTTGCAGCGCCCGTACCACGTGCTGCATCAACGCCGGGGCGTTGACGAAACCCAGTGTGCGGTTGCAGAAGGCCAGACCGTCGGCCAGTTCCCCCCGGTGGGGATACGCTGGGTTGATAGCAACGTACCCTATACGCTCCCCGGGCAGCGCCAGGTCCTTGGCGTGGGAGTTCACGACAATGGTGTTCTCGTAGTGGGGGAATACCTGCGGGTAAGTCTGGCCGTCGTAGATGATGCGGCGGTACGGCTCGTCGCTAATCAGGAAGATCTCCGTGCCCAGTTCAGATTGCTTGCGCTCCAGAATCTCCCCCAACTGCCGGAGTGTGTCCTCCGGGTAGATGACTCCTGAAGGATTGTTGGGGGAGTTGACGATCACGCCGCGGGTCCGGGACGTGATAGCTGACTCAACGGCATCAAGGTCCGGCTGAAATTCGCCAGTAGTATGAACGGCCACCGTTTCCCCGGCATGGTTGTCCACGTAATATCCGTACTCGACGAAGTAAGGCGCGAGGACAATGACCTGGTCGCCGGGGTTCAGGATCGTCTTCAGCGTTACATTCAACGCCGCCGCCGCGCCACAGGTCATCAGGATGTCGCCCGCCGTGAAGGGCAGTCCCGTCTCCTCCTTCAGACCGTCGGCCACGGCCTGGCGTGTTTCAACGTAGCCATTGTTGGGCATGTAACGGTGCATTCCCTTGATGGGGTTCTCGGCCAGTCGGCGCAGTTCCTGGTGAAACTCCTCGGGAGGTTCAACCACCGGGTTGCCCAGGGACAGGTCGAAGACGTTCTCCTCGCCGTATTGGGCCTTCAGGGCGATGCCCGCCTCGAACATCTGGCGGATCCACCCCCCCTGCTCCATGAACCCCCGGACTTTTTCGGAGACCGGCATGATACTCTCCTTCGGATGACGCTAGGGTGTCCCTGGCGATTGGCCTTTCCGTGCCTCATGATACCCGCCGCCATGCGAGTTGTCGAAGCGGACCCGCTGATGCATCCTACTTGGCGGGCAGGCTTGAAGCGAACCTGACACCCAAATACACCCATGCGGCCAAGTCAGTGTCTGCGGCGACACCCTCCGCATCCACCATCACCCAGCCCTTCATCGGACGCCCGGTAATGTCCATAGGCTTGCAGTACGGACGTTCAAGCGCGTCTTCGTAACCCTCCGGACCAACCCTGACCATCAATCTGTCCCGGTGTATGCCTACGTACATATTGCCGTCGAGCATAAACGCTAGGCCGCCGAACATCTTCCTGGCAGTCACGCCGTCCTGGGCTGACAACAGTTGGTCTACACGTTCCGCTAATTGTTCGTCGTATGGCACAGGTATCCTCCCGTCTCCAAGCAAATGCTTATGAGTCTGCATGGATGTCGGACAGTTCGAGGGTAACCTGACCAGTGGACGAAGGTATTGCGGGAAGGTCGTCCTCCATCATGCGGAACCCCATATGTTTGCCGAAGTGATAGGCCACGCTGTACTGGACCATCTCAATATCAACGTCTTGACCGAGCAGACGGGCCATCGAAGTTGCCTCCAGGTCATGGAGGCCGCAGGGGATTATGTGGCCGAAGTAGCCCAGGTCGGTATTCACGTTCAGGGCCAGGCCGTGGTACGAGACGCCCCGGCTGACCTTGACCCCAATGGACGCGATTTTGCCGCCGTCGGCCCACACGCCGGTAACGCCATCCACGGTGTATCCGGTTATGCCGAAGTCCGCCAAGGAGTCGATGATAACCCGTTCCAAAGTGCGCACATATTTGACCGGGCCACCCCATTCCCGGAGCCGAAGGATTGGGTAGGCTACCAGTTGTCCCGGCCCGTGGTAGGTGACGAGGCCCCCACGGTCGGTCTCATAAACCCCCACGCCCAGGGCTGCCAAATCCCCAGGGTCAAGCAGGAAGTGACAAGGTTTGCTGAGCCGCCCATGTGTATAGACGTGGGGGTGCTCCAGTAGCAGCAGAGCGTTGGGGATACGGTTCTCCCGCACTTCCGAGGCCAGGTCAACTTGAATGTCACAGGCATCCCGGTAATCCACCGTGCCCAGGGTTATGACCCGGCACTCGGGTAGTGGGGGCATGACCGCGGCTCAGTAGATGGGGGTGTCAAGCGATACGGCTTCCAGCCGTGACTTGACTGCTTGCAGGAAGGCGCTGGATTCCGACCCGTCGTTGATCCGGTGGTCGAAGGAGAGGCAGAGGTTCATCATGGACCGGATGGCTATGGCGTCGTCGCGGACCACCGGGCGTTTCTGGACTGCCTCGGTGGTGAGAATCGCCGCCTGGGGATGGTTGATGATCGGGTAGGACACGATGGACCCCAGCGCCCCGGTATTATTCAAGGTGAATGTGCCGCCTTGTACGTCTTCCAGGGTCAGCTTGTTCTGCCGTCCCCGAATGGTCAGGTCCCGTGCCGCGGCTGCCAGCCCCGCTATGCTCAGCCGGTCGGCGTCGTGGACCACCGGTACTATCAGCCCAGCCGGGGCGGCGACTGCGATGCCAAGGTTGATGCGCCGCTTCAGGATGATCTTATCCCCTCCCCAAGAGGCGTTGAGGGTCCGGTGCTCCTTCAGCGATTCCACCACTGCCTTGATGATGAACGGCAGGTATGTAAGGTCAACCCCCTCCCGTTCCTCGAAAGCGGCCCTGACCTTGGAGCGCAACGCAACGACGCCCGTTACGTCTACCTCCACAGTGCTCCAGGCATGGGGAATCTCGGTCACACTCTTGACCATCGCCTCGGCGATCATCCGCCTGACCGGACTCAACGGGACGTACTCCTCATCTGGGGCCGAACCGTCTGAGGCAGGAGCTGGTGGCAGGTCTTGTACTATAGGTGCCGGCATGGAGGGTGCCGCAGGTGGCGCTGGCGCAGGAGCGGCCCGCGGGCCTGACCCCGGGCTTGGTTCAATGTAGCGCAGCAGGTCGTCCCTGGTGATGCGGCCTCCCATCCCGGTGCCTCTTACCTGCGACAGGTCAACCCCATGTTCCCGGGCCAGGCGGCGCACTGCGGGCGAGAGCCGGGCCATGTCTCTGGGAGGCGTTGCGGCGGACTGCTGTGCTTCCAGCGCTTCCGGAGCGCCCGCGCCGCCGCCCGTGGGTCCGACCGGGGCCACGTCACGGAGCAGGTAGCCAGTTGTTCCGCCGGACGCTGGCGGGGGTACAGGGGCAGACTGAGGAGCGGTGACAGGTTGTGCGGGCGAGGGAGGCGCGGTTGGGGTTTCCACCTGCTCGGTGGTCTCGATTTCGGCTATCGGAGCCCCCATTGGCAGGGTCTCGCCCTCCTCTGCCAGTACCCGCAGCAGCGAGCCGGATACGGGAGAAGGGACTTCCATAGTCACTTTGTCGGTCACTACCTCGACCAGCGGCTCAAACCGGGCAATGGACTCACCCGGCTGCTTCAGCCACTTCCCGATGGTGCCCTCGACGACCGACTCGCCAACATGGGGAAGCTCAATGGTAATTGCCAAGGCTAAATCACCTGCCCTTAGTATGCGGCCTGCTTGCGCAGCGCCTCGGCGATCTTCTCGGTGTTGGGCATGTAAGCGTCTTCCAGGCTCTGGGCAAAGGGCATAGTCGGAACGTCCGGGCCGCAGACTCGGGCTATTGGGGCGTCCAGGTACTCGAAGGCCTCATCCGCGGCCAACGCGGCTATCTCCGCCCCTACCCCTCCGGTGATGTTGTCCTCATGCACGATCACCAGCTTGCCGGTCTTCCTTACCGAGTCCAAGACCGTCTCCTTGTCCAGCGGACAGAGACTGCGCAGGTCAACAACCTCTACGTCTATCCCTTCTCCGGCTACCAGTTCGGCGGCTTCCAGGCAATAGTGCAGCATCAGCCCGTAGGTGGCTACGGTAATGCTGCTGCCTGCCCTCTTGATGTCCGCCTGCCCCAGCGGGAGGACGTAGGGATCGTCGGGCACCTCGCCGCGTACTAGGCGGTAGGTCTTTTTGTGCTCCAGAAAGACCACAGGGCTGTTGTCACGTATGGCGGACTTGAGCAAGCCCTTGGCGTCGTAGGGTGTGCCGGGAACGACCACCTTGAGCCCCGGTGTGTGGAAGAACAGGGACTCGACGTTCTGGGAATGAAACAGCCCTCCCCTGATCCCGCCGCCGTATGGCACCCGCACCACCATCGGGACCTGCAACGCGCCGTTGCTGCCGTAGCAGGCGCGGGCCGCCTCACCGACCAATTGGTTGATAGTGGGCCATATAAAATCTGAAAACTGCACTTCCGGGATGGGGCGCATCCCCCGGAAGGCGCACCCCAAAGCCATACCGACGATGGATGCCTCGGCCAGGGGAGTATCGACTACCCGGCCCTCCCCAAAATCGTCGATCAGTCCCTGGGTGGCCAGGAAAACTCCACCCCTGCGCCCCACGTCCTCGCCCATGACGAACACCGAGGGGTCACGGCTCATTTCCTCCCTCAGCGCATCCCGAACGGCTTCGATAACGCTTCTCTCGGTCATGCCATCACCTAAGACGGATAGACCGCGTCGAACAGGGTGGCAACGTCCGGCGGGCTGGCGGCTTCGGCTGCGTCCGTGGCGGCGTCAACTTCCCGCAGCGCCTCGGCCTTGATTTCCTCTATCCGGTCCGGGGTCAGGAATCCCCGCTCAACCATGTATGCACCGAGCCTGGCTACCGGGTCTTGGCTCCGGACTTCTTCGATTTCCTCGGGAGGACGGTAACGCCGGTCGTCGTCATCGGTGGTGTGAGGCATCAGTCGCTCGCACTTCATTTCCAGGAGCACTGGCCCCTGCGTCCGGGCGTGGCCGATAGCCTCCCGGGTCGTGGCGTAGACCTCCAGAAAGTCCAGCCCGTCAACTACGATGCCTGGGAATCCGTAACCGGCTGCGCGGGATGCTACGTCTTCAACCGCCATCTGCCGACGTTGCGGGACCGAAATAGCGTAGTGGTTGTTTTCGCAAATATAGACGATGGGCAACCGATGCACCCCGGCGAAGTTCATCGCCTCGTGTGTCTCACCCTGACTGGATGCGCCGTCGCCGAAGTAGCACAAGACCACGGTGTCGTCGCCCTGCATCTTGCACGCAAAGGCGTAGCCCGTGGCCTGGGTTAGCCCGGCCCCCACGACGTTGGATATCTGGATGATGTTGCGCGGAAGGTCTGCTCCTTGGAGGGGAAACTGCCGGCCGTTGCTGTAGGGGTCACCATCCTTCCCCATGAATGACAACATAACCTGGGTGGCCGTCAGTCCGGCGGTCATCTTCAAGGCGAGATCGCGGTAGTAGGGGAACAAAAAAGTGCGTCCGTCCTTCTGAGCTGCCAGAAGACTCGCTATCTCCGCGGCTTCGTGGCCCTGGGAGGAGGCGGCGATAGGCACCTTGCCTTGGCGGTTCAACGCCCAGATGCGCTCGTCCATGGTGCGGGCAAGCACGGTCTTGGCGTAGACATCCACCATGTCCTGTTCAGTAAGCCCCTCCGGTAGAGACGCAGCCGATTCCCCGACGCTGACTCCGGCGCCGTCGGGATTCTCCGGGCTGGATTCCCCCCTGTAGACCATCGTTAACCTCTCGACTTGCCGACGGTAGGGGCATTATATACGGCAGTAGGAGGGGCCGCAAACAGGCTCGAACCATTCGTGCAGGCCGCTGATACCCCGGTGTCGAGTGGGGTCTGGTCGATACCCGAATCGGCAAGTGGACCGTCCTGGAGCCGTCCAAGGAGATGCCATCCCATCTCCGCGGCCCGCTCCGGCCGGGCCAGATACCAATCCCTGTTCCGGCGGCGAAAAGTCGCTAAAATCCCGTAGGGTTCCGCATTGACATATCCTCGGAATCCTCTCTAATCTCTACATCCAAAGCGTTGCGGTGGAGGGCTGGTTCGTGGCGCAGGGAGTGTGCCCGGGACTCCGGGGAGGTCCTCTTTCACTTGGACTGTGCCTTGGTCTTGCGGCTCTACTCCGTGGCTGTTCAGGCGGACTGACGTTCCGCGATCATGGCTGTTTCCGGGTTCGACTTCGCTCTTGCCGGAGCTTTACCATCCTTTCGGAGTTTCCATGATCGGCATGTTCGAGTGGTCCGCCTTGCACAGTCCAGCGCTGGGGAGAGGCACTCGGTTGTTCCATCGGGGGTTGCGTGGACATGTCCGAAATGCAGACCAGGGAGGTCTGGAAGGCTGTACTTGGGGAACTGCAATTGCAGGTCCCCAAGCCCATGTTCGAGACCTGGCTCAAGCGTACAACGGGAGTAAGATACGATGAGGAGGTTTTCGTTGTAGGTGCACCCACCCCCTTCGCGGTGGAATGGCTGGAACGACGCATGTACCATGCCATTCAGACAATAGTCCAGAAAGTGACCCGGATGCCCCTCGAGGTCCGGTTTCAGGTCTTGGGCGGCGCTGGCGTGAACGATGACGAAGGGGAAGGATGGCAAGACCAGCCCACGGAGGCGCTCGGCTCAAGACCGGGGGAATACGCTACAAGCTCTAACTTGAACCGTCGGTATACTTTCGACTCCTTCGTGATTGGGTCCTCCAACCAGTTCGCCTACAACGCGGCCAGGGCCGTCGCCGACGCTCCTGGAGAAGCCTACAATCCACTGTTCCTCTACTCCGGTGTTGGTCTCGGCAAGACTCACCTGCTCCAGGCCATCGGCCACGCCTGCGCCAGCCGGGGCAAGTCCACCCGGTACGTGACCTCCGAGCAGTTCACCAACGAATTCATCACGTCAATCGGTACGCGCACGACCGAAGATTTCCGCCACAGATACCGCAGCCTGGAAGTCCTCCTGGTAGATGACGTGCAGTTTCTCAGCGGCAAAGAGCAGACCCACGAGAGCTTCTTCCACACCTTCAACGACCTCCACACTTCCGGAAACCAGGTGGTTATCAGTTCCGACAGGCCGCCCCACGGCCTGACCCGCCTGGAAGACAGGCTCCGCTCTCGATTCCAGTGGGGTCTGACGGCGGATATCCAGATCCCCGACCTCGAGACCCGTATGGCCATACTGGCGTCCAAGTCGGAACATCTGGGTGTGCAGGTTGCCGACACCGTCCTCGAGCTAATCGCCAAGCGGGTGCGCCGCAGCGTCCGTGATCTGGAAGGAAGCCTGAACCGGATGATCGCCGAGTCCCAGTTGATGAATGTACCGATCACCGTGCAGTCGGCCGCCCGGATCTTGGATGACTCGACGCCGGATGACACGCGCCAGTCAATAGACCCCCGCGAAATCCTGGAGGCGGTCGCCGGGCATTACGGCTTGGAAGCGGAATCCCTGATTGCCAGGGGCCGCACCAAGAAAGTCTCCCGGGCGCGCCAGGTGGCGATGTACATGCTCATATACGAGCTCAACATGACCCCGACGCAGGTGGGGCGTTTCCTCGGAGGCAGGGACCATTCCACCATCATCCACGGCGCAGGCAAGATAAACGGGGAGATCAACGAAGACATGCAACTGCGCCAGGAAGTAATGGACATCAAGGAAGATATGTTCGCCTGAGCGTCCTTCAATCGCCCAATCGTCCCGCCCCCGTTCGCCCGCCCCCGATTTGCTGTAGAATAGGGTTGGAACGGCTTCCCTCCCCCGGCCTCGACGTCCCTGTCCGGTTGCGGACGGTATCCGCCTGTAGAGAAACCGTGCATTGCCTATATGAAGACTCACGTCATCGTCAAGACCCACGAGCTGGCCCTCAAGGGCAAGAACCGCCCGTGGTTCATGCGCCGGTTGGTGGATAACCTGCGAACGGCCACCCGCGGGGCAGGAGTGTCCAGTGTATGGCAGGGGCAGATGATGGTCGGTCTGACTCTTGAGGACGAGGACGCCTGGACGCTGGTCAAGCAACAGGTCAGGGACTGCTTCGGAGTGGCCAAGTTTTACAAGACCTATTCCGCTCCCACGGACCTGGATAAGGTCAAGGAGATGCTGGCATCCTGGTTGGAGGGACGCGAGTTCGATTCCTTCCGCATCACGGCCAACCGCGCCGACAAGCGGTTCCCCGTCAAGTCGGAGTCCATAAACCGTGATGTGGGCCAGTTCGTTAAGGACCTGACCGGCGCAAGGGTTGACTTGACTCGTCCAGAGGTCCAGATATTCCTGGAGGTAGTTCCCGGAGAGATACTGGTCTACTTCGACGAGGTCCGGGGCCACGGCGGTCTGCCCGTCGGCGTCAGTGGCTTGGTTTCGGCCATGCTCTCCGGCGGCATCGACTCTCCCGTGGCGGCCTGGCACATGATGAAGCGGGGCTGCCGGGTCCACTTCGTCCATTTCCATAGCTACCCGTTGGTAGACCGCAGTTCCATCGAGAAAGCGGAGGAATTGGTGCAATTGCTCACCCGGCACCAGTACGGCTCCCAGCTTTCACTGGTCCCTATGGGGGAAGCTCAAAGGCGGATCATACTGGAGACTCCCCCAGCCTACCGGGTCATACTGTATCGCCGCTTTATGATGCGCGTCACCGAGGCCCTGGCCCGCAGCCGTGGGGCGAAGGCCATAATTACCGGGGAGAGCTGCGGACAGGTAAGTTCTCAGACGCTGGACAACATGGCCGCGATTGACGCAGTAGCCAACATGCCCGTCCTTCGCCCTCTTATCGGGACCAACAAGGAAGAGATCATAACCAAGGCACGCGAAATGGGCACCTACCCCATCTCCATCTTGCCGGACCAGGACTGTTGCTCCCTGTTCGTGCCGCGTCACCCGGAGACCCGCGCCAAACTGGAGACAGTCGAGAGGCTCGAATCGGCTCTCCCGATGGATGAACTGGTCCAACAGGCGGTGGACAACACCCAGTCCAGGCTGCTCCGGCCTGCGGCAGTGGAACTTGCCGCCCGTTAGACCCGTGGCGCGGAGGCCCGCTGTTCCGCCTACAGTCGCGGATGAACGACGACTGCTGGGAGAGTTGCTGCAGGGGGTATCCCGCAGCTTCTACCTCACCCTGCGGGTGCTCCCTCGCGGTTTGCGCGAGCCGGTAGGCTTGGCATACCTTCTGGCCCGGGCCGCCGATACCATTGCCGACAGTAAGCTGGTAGCCCCAGACCTGAGGTTGGCCTACCTCCTGAAATTCCGGGAACAAATCGAGGGACCCGGCGATGTTGAAGTCCTCCGGTCCATCGAAACGGAGTTTGCCGGACAGAATGCGCCTTCCTTGCCGGGACAGCCGGAGCGGGAGTTACTGGCCTCGATGCCCCAGGCGTTCGCCATGCTCGAAAGCGCCCCGGAGCCTGACCGGACTATGGTGCGTGAAGTGGTAACAACCCTCACCCGTGGTATGGAATTCGACCTGAAGACCTTCCCCTCTGAGGATGCAGGCCGGATAGCCGCCCTCCAGGACTATGCCGCTCTGGACTCCTATACTTACATGGTGGCCGGTTGCGTGGGAGAGTTCTGGACAAGGATATCGATGGCCCACGCCCCTGCACTGGGCGAGTGGGACGCCAATGACATGAGCGAAAAGGGTGTCCGATTCGGCAAGGCGTTGCAACTGACCAACGTCTTGCGCGACGTTCCCAAGGACCTCCGCCTCGGCAGATGCTACCTGCCCGAAAGCTGGTTGTCCGCCGCCGGACTGTCCCCCCATTGTCTGCTGAAACCGTCAAATACCAACGCAGCTCGGCCGGTACTGTATACCGGGATAGAGAAAGCCCTGGAACACTTCACCGCCGCCGAGGAGTACGTGCTGACCATTCCCGGACGTTGCCTTCGTATCAGACTGGCCGCCCTGTGGCCGGTCTTGATCGGGCTTGCGACGCTGGCCCGGATGGCAAGAAACGACGGATGGCTCGACCCGGATAGGCCCTCTCGCATCAACCGGGGTTGGGTATACCGCATGATGGCCAGGTCGTGGCCCAGCGCGGCCTCTGACACCCTGCTAAAGCGTTGGATCGGCGGGCTTAGACAGAAAGTGGAGGCGTCTATGCCAGCACGGGAGAACGCGCCGGATTGGGGGGCGGTATAATCGCATATTGCGAAACTCGTCGGGAGATTGGCTAATGGCACAAAGTAAGAGACTGGATGGGTTGGTGGCCCTGATCACTGGCGGGGGCCGGGGTATCGGAAGAGCAATTGCCAAGGCGTATGCTGCAGAGGGGGCAAGGTTAACTTTGGCGGCGCGAACGGCTGCGGAGCTGGATGAGACAGCCCGCGACATCGCAGGGAACTACGGCAGCGACGTTCTCACCGCGATAACCGACGTAACCTCCAGGGGGCAGATCGATGAGGCGGTTGCCTGCACTCTCGACCGCTACGGGCGCATCGACGTGATGGTCAATAACGCCGGGAACATCGGTCCTGTGGGCAAACTGTGGGACAACGATCCGGAAGACTGGGCCCGCACCATCTCAGTGCATCTCATGGGCGTGTTCTACGGCTGCCGCGCCGTCGTGCCTGTGATGCTCAATCAGGACTCCGGGCGCATCGTGAATATGTCAGGAGTCGGCGGGCCCAACATGTCCTCATACGATGCGGCCAAGACGGGAATCGTCAATCTGACCGAGAACCTTGCCCTTGAGCTTGCGGGCACACCGATTACCGTCAACGCCATCAGCCCCGGCTCCATCCACACCCGCATGTGGGAAGAGACCCGCGACCTGGCTCTTGCCATAGGCGACACCGCCACCTACGAGCGGGGCGTGCAGGTAACGTCGGGCCAGGGGGCCTCCATCGAACGGGCGGCGGAGTTGGCCGTGTTTCTGGGCAGCGACGATTGCGGAAGCCTGTCTGGCCGCCTCATTCGCGCCTTCGCCGACCCCTTCGAGCAATTCCCTGCAAGGGTTGACGATATCATGGACTCCGAAGCCTACCTGATGCGGCGTGTAGACCCCGGCCACCCATTTCCCACCTCCCAGTCCTACCCTACCCTCCCGCCGCCGGGGTCGTAGCGAAGGATGCGAGATGCGTTGCCGCTATCGACTTGCCGCTATCGAATAGTATCGTTGCAGTTCATGCTCGATTTGGAACCCTCGTTAAGCACAGCGCCGTCATACCCGCGAAAGCTGGTATCCACTGAGGCGGGAACGTTCCTCAAGCCGGGACTGACCAATTGCCTTGACGCTCTTCCGAATTCCTGTACCATTAGACCAGTCCCGTGCGCGTTCGTCCGCAGGCGCGCGCCGCGTCATTGGAGGGGAATATGCCTAGCTTTCTGCGGGTCTACACCGGCAACGACGGCCAGTCTCACATAGAAGAGTTGGACTTCGAGATGCAGCCCTTTGTTGATACCGAGGGCGCTCATGGCATGTCCACCGCGGTGATCAACACGCCGGGCATCACTTTCCGGGAATACCAGCCGGGCTACTTTCTCGATTTCCACACGGCCCCGCGCCGCCAGTACAGCATCACCCTGACCGGCGAGATCGAGATCGGCACTCCCGACGGCACGGTCAAGCACGGCGGCCCAGGTACAGTGCTGTTGGCCGAAGACCTGACCGGCACAGGCCATTTCACCAGAGTCGTCGGCGACCAACCCAGGTTCTTCATCATAGTGCCTCTGGCAGACTAACCGGGGCCGCAATGGAGCCTCAAGGACCGATGTCAGAGTCCCTTTTCCGGATGGAATCGGAAGCGGCCAAGCTCCATGACGCCGGTAGGTTCATGGATGCGGTGGCGTTGCTGCGGCAGGCGTTGGGCCACCGTGTCCGGGAACACGGGGAAGTTCACCCCGAGACACTGGAAGCCCGCAACAGGTTGGCCCGTTCCCTCCGCGCCTGCGGGCGGTTCGACGAGGCCATTGACCTTTACCGCGGCACCTTGGACGCCCACTTGGAAACCATCGGCCCCGATGCCCCCATGACGCTGCGCAGCCGGAGCAGGTTGGCCAACACCTATTATGCTGCCGGAAGATACGAAGAGGCCGCTCAACAGTTCCAGGACATCCTGCGGCAGCGTTCTCAGGTCCTCGGCCCGGAGCACCCCGATACTCTGCGCAGCCTGGGCAGCCTGGCCAACACCTACGCCTGCCTGGGCCGCTACGAAGAGGCCGCCGAGTTGCACCGGCAGACCCTGGAAGCCAGGGAAGAAGTGCTGGGTGATCTTCACCCCCGCACCGAGCTGAGCCGCGTCCGTCTCGGGTCGGCACTCGGGGCTATGGACAACCCCCGGCCATCCGCCGACAAGGAGCAGGAACGATGAAATACGGGTTCACGCTGCCCGGAAGAGGACCCCTGGCCACCCCCGAAAGACTCGGCCTCATTGCCAGGAAGGGTGAGGAACTGGGTTACGACGCATTGCTCACTGGCGACCATATCCTCGTGCCCAGGAACATCGCCTCGCGCTACCCCTACACCGAAGGAGGGGAGTTTCCAGGTTCGGCATCCGGGGAGTCGATGGAGCAGTTGACCCTGCTGGCGTTCCTCGCAGGACAGACCAGCAGGATCCGCCTGGTGACCAGCGTCATCATCGTTCCCCACCGTAATCCGCTGGTGGCAGCCAAGGCCCTTGCTACCCTGGATGTGCTTTCCCAGGGCCGCTTGGTGGTTGGCGTGGGCGTCGGCTGGATGCGCGAAGAGTTCGAGGCCCTGGGCCTGCCGCCCTTTGAAGAGCGCGGCGCGGTCACTGACGAATACATCCGGGCGTTCAAGGAGCTCTGGACCAGTGATGATCCCCACTTCCAGGGGAAGTACGTCAGCTTCGACGACATCAGCTTCCTGCCCAAGCCGGTCCAGAAGCCCCACCCGCCCATCTGGGTCGGCGGGGAGAGCCGCCCGGCAATGCGCCGCACTGCGGAGCTTGCCAACGGATGGTACCCGCTGGGGTCCAACCCGGTGTTCCCGATGGGAACGACGGAACAGCTTGCCGAAGGTCTGGACAGGCTCGCCCGCTACGCCCGCCGCATCGACCGCGACCCCTCGGAAATTGAGGTCATCTACCGCACCCACCAGTTCGAGCTTAACGGCGCCGCATCAGGTGATGACCGCCCCCCATTCGTCGGCAACGCTGAACAGATCGCCGGTGACATCAAGCGCTACGAGGAGATGGGCGTAGGCTCGCTGGTCCTGGACTTTTTGCGTCAGACCGACGATCTGGACGTGATGTTGGGCCGCATGGAACGCTTTGCCGAAGAGGTCTGGCCGAAGGTATAGACCGGGAGGACTTGTACAGACCTGTCAGTCCCGGAACCCCTTCCGGAACCCCTTGATGTATAGATTGCGCAGCTTCTCAAGGTGCTCCGGCGGGATGGGCGGAAGGTCGGCGCAGGCGGCGATTTCCTCGGTTTCCGCCACGTTCTTCACACCGGGCACCGTGGTATGAATGTCCCGGTTCATCAGGCAAAAGACCATCGCCGACTGTGACAAGGTGGCTATCGGGCCTTCAGTCAGAAAGCCCAGCTTCCCGGCGCTGGCGAGGTCGTAGGCGAGAAGGGTTCCCGGCGGGACTTCCCGGTCCACTTCGGGGGTCAACGCCCCGGCGGCATGGGAGCGTATGCCGATGACGCCCATGTTCCGAGACTTGGCCAAGGGGATGATCTGGCCATTGTCGAAGATGTCCACGCCGGGCGGCGGCGGTTCCTGCGCAGTCTGGTTCAGCAGGTTGTAGTAGGCCAGCACGGTATCATACTCGCCGCTGTTGAGGATGCGCCGCATGGTGGGGACATGGTGGTCCATCGCCGACACGCCGATGAACTTGGTCTTGCCAGCCTCTTGCATCCGACGGTAAGCCTCCAGCACCGGCCCCAATGCATCATTGGTGGAGAGGGAGTCGGGGACTTCCCCGCGGCGTTCCGTGAAACGGTTATGGACGTGGAGCACGTCCACCGAGTCCATGCGTAACCGCCGCAGGCTGTTGTCCACTGACCGGGCCACCGCGCCAGACACATCGGACATCTCATCCGCCCTGATGCGTACCTTGGTTGCGACAACGGCTTCGTCCCTATGACCTTGGAGGGCGATGCCCAGGGCTTCCTCTGCCTTGCCGTCCCCGTAACCTGGGGCAACATCGAAGAAGTTGATGCCCAGCTCCAGGGCGCGGTGGACAGCCCTCACCGATTCGTCCTGAGTAGTAGGTCCCCAGACCTGGCCGATTCCGCCCCCGCCGAACCCGGCCCTGGATACCCGAAGCCCCGTCCGTCCCAGTTCAACGTATTCCATGTTCTGTGCCATCCCCGTGTTGTCTGGAATGTCCCGAGGGCGCGGTTCCCGGCCCTGTCTAACCTGATACCTCCCCCTCGGCAAGTTGGAAGTAAATGCCGTGGGAGCTGCCGGGTTCGATGCTCAGGGTCTTATAACCAAATGGGCTGAAGGTTGGAGCATCGCCCCGCATCTCGTTGCCATTGCCCTTGAGGTCGTCGAAGACCTGGTCGATGCCATCCACGCCCCAGGCCACGTGGGCCACTCCGGGGCCCTGCTCTTTCAACTGGCGGGCCATCGCCGTGTCATCCCTGGTCGGCTCGAAGAAGTCAACCATCGTATCGCCGATGTGGTACATGATGGACTTGTATCCCCGATCGGTTATTTCGTCGGTGCGGGCCGGCTTCATGCCGAAGTTCTTCTCGATATAGTCGGCCATGTCCTGGATGCTCTCGACGATGTAGGTAACATGATGGACCTTGGTGAACATCACGGCCTCCTGTTGACATAAGTTGTTGGGTCCCATTGTATCACCGGGAAGCGGACCCAATGGTCAAGCAGCCAGTAGCGGCCTACTTTGCGGTAAAACCGCCGTCTACAACAAGCTCCGCCCCGGTGATGTAGGAAGCTTCGTCGGACGCCAGGAACAGTACCGCATTGGCGACCTCATCCACCTCGCCCGGCCTGCCCATCGGCACGTTGGCCAGGGATGCCTGGCGTTGGGCCGGGTCCCGGTTCTCGGAGCCGAGCATGGGCGGCATCATGCCGGGATGCACCGAGTTGACCCGGATGCCCTCCCTGGCGTGCTGCACCGCGGCAGCCTTGGTCACGATGCGGACCGCGCCCTTGGAGGCGTTGTAGCCGGGATGGACGTATTCCTGGCCCACGATTCCCGAGATGGAAGAGATGTTGACGATTGCACCACCTCCCGCTTTCTGCATCTCCGGGATGGCGTATTTCATGCCCAGGAAAACGCCCCTGGCGTTGATGTTCATCAGGCGGTCCCAGGCGTCAGTGCTGCGGAAGTCCGTCTCCCGGCTGCCGCTGATCCCCGCGTTGTTGACCAGCACGTCCAGCTTGCCGAACCGGGCTACGGTCTGCTGCACCGCCGACTCCCAGGCAGCTTCATCGGCGACGTTCAGTTCGACGAACATGGCCTCCCCGCCGGCCTCGGCGATTTCCGCCTCCACCTGGCGGCCGTCCTCCTCACGGATGTCGGCGATGACCACCCTGGCCCCCTCCCGCGCAAACAGCCTGGACTCAGCGGCCCCCATCCCGTGCGCCCCTCCGGTGACAATAGCAACCTTACCTTCCAGCCTCATAACGCGCTCCTCAAATGTCGATTACAATCTGGCGTGATTATACCCGTTGTCAGATGTTCTTCCAGTTATTCCCGAAGGAAGGTCAATCGCAGCTTGTGCCGAGGCGTTACCGTCCGCGTGAGGTTATCCGGGTTCCTTGAACGTCTGGGTTGGGTTCGGGTCAGGCAACGGGGGAGCCATGTTAGGCTGGTATTGCCGGACGGGACACTTCCGGTTAGTGTCCCAGTTTCAGACCGCGAGGTCGATGCGGGGACCTTTCACCGGATATTGCGGCAGGCGCATGTACCCCCGATGGAGTTCCACCGTTGGGCGGAGGAGATTCTCTGATGGCCAAACTGAAAGTGACTGTTGCCATGTTCCACGATGACCAGGCTGGCGGCTATAGCCTCATCATACCCGCGGTCCCCGAATTGGCCACGATGGGAGAGACCGTGCAAGACGCCTTTGCTATGGCCAGGGAGTGCCTGGAGATAAGCCTGGAGGCGTCCTCTGATCTGGACTATTACAACCTGGACCACGTCTATCCAGGGCACATATTGCTGGGTACGGTGGAAATCGGCGTACCCTCACACCCCATATCCGTGGGCGGCAGCGGTGACGGCGCGGCGCCGTTGGGTGAAGCGGGCGCCCCGACAGCCAAGAGGAAAGTGTCCGTGGCCCTGCTCCACCAGGATGATTCCGGATGCTACACTGCCATCACGCCCATCTTTCCCATGTGCTCCACCCAGGAGAATTGCGCCGCTAAAGCGCTGCACATGGTCAAAGAAAAGCTGGAATTGGACTTGCGGGAACCGACCGATTGGGACCTGTTCGATTATCCTGCTGACCCCAATCACCCGCCTCCAACTCACAGTTGAGAATACCTGGCGGGTGACATATTTGACCGGCCTCCGGCGTCAACCATATAATCGAAATAATCGAATGGAGCCACACTCACTCTCCGACGTTCCCTATCGTCGGGAATACGTGCATCCAGACTTCACTGAAAGCCGGGTATAAGACAAATGCCGCTGCGTGAACAACTCGAAGAGGACATCCGCCAGGCGATGCGGGACCGGGACCGGGTACGGCTGGAAGCCCTCCGCTTCCTCAAGAGCGCGGTGCAGGCCGCCGAGAAGACCGGCGGCGAGAGCCTGGACGACGAGGGCATGATTCAGGTCATCACCAAGCAGGCCAATGACCGCCGCGAGAGCATCCGCATGTTCGAGCAGGGCAACCGTACCGACCTGGTGGCCAAGGAATCCGCGGAGCTTGCCATCCTGGAAGAATATCTGCCCCCACAGTTGGGCCAGGAAGAGTTGGCCCAACTGGTGCGGGACGCCATCGCCGAGACCGGCGCGGCCTCCCCGCGCGACAAGGGCCGGGTGATGGGACGGCTCATGCCCCAGGTGCGCGGCAAGGCCGACGGCGGGGTGGTCAACACGATGGTCACGGAAATCCTGGAAGCGGGCGGCTAGTCCTCCGGGCTGCGGCAGTCTTCTTTGGAAACGCGGGTCCTCTGCACGGTGGAGGGCCGGAGCAGTGGCGGAGGAACCACTTTTCAAATGCGGTTCGGCATCGTCGTATTCCCCGGCACCTGGAGCGACACCGACTGCCACCACGCCGTTAACGGGGTGGTGGGCCAGGAAGCCGGATATGTCTGGCACAAAGAAACGTCCCTCTCCGACTACGATTGCATCATCCTGCCCGGTGGTTTCTCCTACGGCGACTACCTGCGCCCCGGCGCAATGGCCGGACTATCCCCGATAATGGACGCAGTGAGGGACTTCGCCGGTTCCGGCGGCCCGGTCATCGGGATCTGCAACGGGTTCCAGATACTCTGCGAGGCGAGGCTTCTTCCCGGTGCGCTGCTGCGCAACAACCACCTGGAGTACCGCTGCCAGTGGACCAATCTCCGTACCGAGCGGACGGACACCCCCTTCACCTTGGCCTGTGAGCCGGGGCAGGTGCTGCGGGTCCCCGTGTCCCACGGCGAGGGCAACTACTATGCCGACGCCGCGACCCTGGACCAACTGGAAGCCGAGGGCCGCGTCCTGTTCCGCTACTGCGAGCCGTCGGGCGAGGTCACGCCGGAAGCGAACCCCAACGGCGCGGCCCGCAACATCGCAGGGATAGTAAACGCTCAGGGCAACGTCCTGGGTATGATGCCCCACCCGGAGCGGTGCTGCGAGGAACTCCTGGGCAGCGCGGACGGCAAGCTGCTGTTCCAGTCGATTGTGGACAGCTTTCCGTGACCCTTTGTTGCGCCGGGTCACGGAAAAGTCATCTGTTGAGAAGTTGAAAGAATTCTTCGCGGGTCAGACCGGCATCCCTGATTAAGGCACGTAGAAGTCCTCTTCCAAGCTCACGTTGGTTGGGAACAGACAACCGTCGCCTTTCGGGATGCACCAGCATCATGTGGCTTCCCTCCGTATGGTCCCGGTAATAACCAATTCTCTCTATCACACGGACGAACTGCACACCCGAAATCACGGGCAAGCGGCCGCTAGACATCAACTATAACCAGGTCCCAATCTAACCTCGGAATCTCTTCTCCATGAGATTTCATGCTGGCGATGTACCCTCGGATAGCCTCTCCGATGTTCCTGATTGCCTCTGGCCTTGACCGGCCCTGAGAGTGGCACCCCGGCAGCTGAGGGCAGCTTGCTACGATAAACCCATCTTCGTCAGGTTCAAGGGAGACCGCAAAAGTTACGGAATCCCCAACCTCCCGCCCACGATAGCTCTCCATAAAATCCGCGTTTTCAGCTTGTGGCGGTGGAGCGGACGGCCAACGGGATTCTTCAACCGTGAACCCGAGTCTTTTCAAATGCCGAACGGCTTCATTAGTTATAAATTCGTTTCGTTGTATACCTGTAGCAAGGCTAAACAATTGCTTTACCGGATAGCGGCGGCCATTGATGCTTACATAGTATTTGTGTCGGCCATTAGCCTCGGGTGTGTGTCGCTCCGCGACCTTCCTGACCATATCAGCATCCAGTTCGCGTTCGAGTCCACCGAGAACAAAACGCATTTTCTTTTCCTCCTTCTATTTTCTATTATTTATTTTTATCTCTTGCCGCCGTAGTTGTCAAGTATGTTTGCCCGAAACCACGTGTTGGAAAACACGGCCTAACCATCATTCCTGCTGTCAACGCCTCTCTGCTGACCAAGATTTATGGCATAATGGCCTGAAAATCCAACCCGCAGGATGGCCTACAAGGGAGCGAACAATGCCGGGAAAGATCAAGACCACCAGAATCAACCACGTCACAACTATGGTCAAGGACACCGCCCGCGCCATGAAGTTCTACAACGAACTGATCGGCATCAAGCAGATAGAGTCACAAGTGGACAACCCGAACATCACCTGGCTCCAACTGGAAAGCGGGATCATGGTCCACCTCATCGAGACCCCCGACGCTCCCGCCAAGCCTGATAATATCCACCATGCCTTCGAGGTTGAGGACTTCGAGGGCACCAAGGAGATACTCCGGGAAAACGGGTTTGAGATCGACCGGGAGGGCGTTCGCTACGACGGGCAGGCTTTCCTGTTCATCAACGACCCCGACGGCAACCGGGTGGAGTTCTGCACCGCCACCGGGTACGCGCCCGCGCCGCCGCGGCCCACGACGTAGAAGCCATCCCCCAAAGCGAGGAAACCGGCACAATGCAAACACCCAGATACCGGGTCCTGGTGACGGACTACGTCTGGCCATCCACCGTGCCCGAGAGGGAAGTTCTGGCCGAGATCGGCGCGGAGATCATCGAGTCCCCAGGCCCGTCGGAGGACACACTGGCTACCCTGGCCGAGGATGCCGATGCCATTATGACCTGCTTCGCCCAGGTCACAGAGCGGGTGGTACGGTCGGCGCAGAAGTGCCAGGTCATCAGCCGCTACGGCGTGGGCGTGGACAACATCGCGGTGGACACGGCAACCAGCCTTGGCATCCCGGTCACCTACGTTCCCGACTACTGCGTTGACGAGGTCTCCGACCACGTCATGGCGCTGTTGCTGACCTGGAACCGTCAGGTGGGGTTCTACGACGGAGTAGCCAAGCAGGGCCGTTGGGAGGGGGTGCCCTCGCCCGTTCCACTGATACGTCTCCGGGGTTGCAGGCTCGGCATCGTGGGCATGGGCCGCATCGGCCGCGCCGTGGCCGGAAAAGCGCAAGCCTTCGGCATGGATGTGCTGGCGTATGATCCATACATCCCCGAAGGACAGTCTGCCGGAGGCGGCATCACTCTTGTTGACCTGCCTGCTCTCCTGTCCGAGTCTGACTACGTGACCATCCACACACCGCTGAATGATGAGACCCGGGGACTCATAGGTGTGAACGAGTTCCGGCAGATGAAGTCCTCCGCCTACATCATCAACTGCGCCCGCGGCCCGATAATCGACGAGCCCGCGCTGGTGGCCGCCCTGCGCGATGGCCAGATAGCCGGGGCCGGGCTGGACGTTATGGAAGAGGCCGCGCCACCTGCCGACCATCCCCTTTTCGGTATGAACAACGTGATAATCACTCCCCACGTTGCCTTTCTCTCCCGACAGTCGGTGCTGGAGCTTGAGGTGCGCACGGCAAAAGCCACTGCCGACGTGCTCCAGGGGCGTATGCCCGAGTTCCTGGTCAACCCGGCGGTGTTGCCCCACTCAAGGGTCAAACTGAGTTAGCCGCGCCATGCCTCGCAACATCTTCCTGGTGGGATTCATGGCAACGGGCAAGACCCATGTCGGCAGAGAACTTTCCAGGCTGACCGGCCGGCCTCTAGTGGACTCTGACGATGAAATCGTGGCCCGTGCCGGAAAGTCCATCGCCAGGGTGTTCGAGGAACAGGGGGAGACAGCATTCCGGACGCTGGAACGTGAGACCATCCGGGACCTATGCGCGGACGAAGGGCGGATAATCGCATGCGGCGGCGGCGCGTTCATCAACCCGGAGAACCGGGACCGGATGCTCAGCGGCGGCCTGGTAGTTTGCCTCAGCGCCCGCCCGGAAACGGTCCACTACCGGGTCACAGCCGAGACGGGGGACAATGCTCCGGTACGTCCGCTGCTGGCGGGCGGCGACCCGCTGGAGCGCATCCGAACCCTGATGTCCCAGCGCGCCGAAGCATACTCCCAGGCCCACCACACCATAGAGACCGATGACCTGACCCCGGAGCAGGTGGCCATCGAAGTGCTTGCCATTTGCCGCCGGGACGACGCCTGAATTGGAGGAACAAACATGGCCGACCAGGACCTTGCCGCGTTGGTGCAGCATTCCGGGGGCAGTTATCCCGTGGTGGCCGGATGGGGCGTTTTGAACGACCTGGGCCGCAGGTTTGCCGACCTGGGGCTGAACGGCCCGGCCTACATCATCACCGACAGCAACGTTATGAACCCCTATGGGCGCACGGTGCAGCGCGCGCTGCAATCGGCCGGCATCGCGGCCCACTGCTTCATCGTGCCTGCGGGTGAGCCAAGCAAGAGCTTTGAGTCGGCCCAGGCCGTCTACGACTGGCTGGTAGAGCGGCGGGCGGAGCGGCGTCACGTCATAGTTGCCGTGGGCGGCGGCGTCATCGGAGACCTGGCCGGGTTCGTCGCCGCCACCTACCTGCGGGGTATGCCCTTCGTGCAGGTGCCCACCAGCATGGCGGCGATGGTCGACGCATCCATCGGCGGCAAGGTCGCGGTGAACTTGCCCCAGGCCAAGAACCTGGTGGGGGCCTTCTACCAGCCCAGGGGGGTGTTCGCCGACGTCCAGACCCTGTCCACGTTGGGCAAGCGGGAACTGTCCGAGGGTTGGGCCGAGGCTATCAAGCACGGCTTGATCCTGGACCCGGACTTGGTTGACGTCTTCGAGGAACACGCCGAGAGCCTGATGGACGTGGAACCGGAGATTTCCACCGATGTGATCCGACGCAGCATGGCCATCAAGGCCGAGATCGTCAGCCAGGACGAGCGGGAGACCTTGGGGATACGCATCCTGCTGAACTACGGCCACACCATTGGCCACGCTCTGGAAGCCTCAACCGAGTACGGGCGTTTCTTCCACGGCGAGGGGGTGTCGGTGGGCATGATCGGCGTGGCCCACATGGCCCACGAGCTGGGCATGATTCCGCAGGAGCTGGTGGACCGGCACTACCGGTTGCTGGAGCGGTTCAACCTGCCCGTCCGCGCTGCCGGGGTAATGGCGTCGGACGTGCTGAGGGCCATGTCCCTAGACAAGAAGACCGAGAGCGGCTCCAACCGCTGGATCATGCTGGAAGAGGTGGGTAAGGCAGTGGTGCGCAGCGACGTGCCCACGGACCTTGTGGAAAGAACGGTGCGGGAGCTGGTAGGGTGATGGCGACCCTGCCGCTTTTCCACCGGGACACGGGATCTGGGCCGGTTGAGGACATCGACGCCAACCATGCCCATAGAGGGCCAACGACGGCTAGGGAGGAACTGTACAAGCGGTTCGACTCCCGGATACAGGTAAGCCCGGACCTCAGCCGCAAGCTGGTCTCCTACCAGGGGAACAAGAACACCCCAGGCCTTCGATGGCTGAAGTACAAGGAAGGGTTCTCTTCCCGGCTTGTGCAAGAACTTCTGGGCCGGGTCAAGGCACGGAGGGTCCTTGACCCATTCTCGGGAATCGGCACGTCTGTACTCACGGCCTGCAGCATGGGCTTGCAGGGCACCGGCATTGAACTCATGCCGGTGGGCAATCTGGCCGCCCATGCCATCTCCGCGTCGTCTAATGAGTTGGAAGCGAGCGCAGTAGCCGATGCCTCAGCCCAATTGCTCGATGCCATATCATGTGAAAGCTACAATGACAGTTTCATTTTCCCTCACGTCCAGATAACTGAACGTGCTTTCCCTGAAGCTACTGAGAAGGATTTGGCCCGGGCCAGGGAGTTCATAAGCAGTGTAGGCGACCCCGGCATGTCAACCGTGCTGACCCTGGCCTGCGTGAGTGTGCTTGAAGAGGTCAGCTATACGCGCAAGGATGGGCAGTTTCTTCGCTGGGACCCGCAGTCGGGGCGCAAGGTAAGCCGGAAATTGCACAAAGAATCGGTCCCGACGCTCAAAGACGCATTGCAGCGGCGGCTTGCTGAAATTGACGCTGACATCCCTTACCTGAGGCGCAAATATGGCGGTTCCCGTCCCACATTTATGGACGGTTCTAGTCTTACCACTCTCCAGTATCTTGATTCGGAACATTTCGATACCGTCGTGACCTCGCCGCCATACGCGAACCGCTACGATTACACCCGCACCTACGCCCTGGAACTCGCCTACCTCGGGTACGACGCCCGCCGATTCAAGGAATTGCGGCAGGCGCTGCTATCGGCAACCGTCGAGAACCGTTCCAAGCGCCAGTCGCTAGCCCAGGAGTACGGGAACCCGAGCATGTTCTCGCAAGCCGTCAGCATGGCGGACAATCAGGAAGCGTTGCAGGAAACTCTTTCCATACTCAGGGCGAATGCAAAGTCTCTGAGCAATCGGAACGTCATAGACTTGGTTGAAAACTACTTTGCGGAGATGGCGCTGATAGTCTGCGAGCTTGGCCGGTTGATCGCGCCCGGCGGAAACGTCTTCATGGTCAATGACAACGTCCGCTATCATGGCGAGGAAGTCCCGGTGGACCTGATTCTGTCGGACTTCGCGGAACAATCGGGGTTCCGGTGCGAGGCCATCTGGACACTCGACCGTGGCAAGGGCAACTCCAGCCAGCAGATGGGCCGCTTCGGAAGGCAGGAACTGAGAAAGTGCGTCTACCACTGGAGAAGGCTTGATGCTTGAGCCGGAGTCTCGCCTTGAAGAGGCACGGCAACGGGCGCTGCTCATCTCCCAACGAATTCGGGAACGCTCTGACCTAGCAGCCCGGCAGACGATAATCGACTTCGCTGGGCAACTGGAATTCGAGAAACAATTGGAAGACCTTGCTATCGCGGAGGAAGGATGGCAGCACATCATTGACATGCAGATAGACCCGAAACTGGTCTTCGCACATCCGGACCTTCTGCGAGAACACCCGACAACTTCCCTGCACTACCGGGGAATTGCAACGCTGTCACTCAAGCGCGTCCAGAGCATGGCGACTCAGGTAAAGAGTTGGGAAGAGGGGACTAACCGCCGGAAGCCCACCCTGGAGCGATGCCGGAGGGTGGTCCGCGTTTACAATGCAGTAATCTCCGTTATTATCACAGGGTCCGACGGGTGGACGTTGGAAAACGGCTATCGGAACGTGTTGGCCACAATCGGGATCACTGAGGACGGTTCACTGCGCAACATAGTAGGGCAGGAAGGAGAACAGGCAGTCAAAGACCGCATCTCAGCATGGCTTGAAGCGGCAGAGGGCATCGAACCGCAGGTTGAAGGCAACGTCACGATTCTGGGGGAAGATCCCGGCATACGAATGGTCTACGGCTCCGAGCCGGACATCAGCTTCCAAAGGCATGATGAGAATCAAGAGTGGCAGATTGTGTCTACCGTTGAGATCAAAAGTGGCACCGACCCGGCAGGCGCTCTCGAACGCCTCGGCGCGATACAAAAGAGCTTCAGCGAGACCCCAGCCAGATCGCGGAATTTTGCAGTTCTAGGCGTGGTAACACCGGAAATGAGACGACGGCTCGACGAGATGCAAGTCGCGCGGGACTTCTCACTTTACCGGATTTTGAACGATCCCGGCTCCTGGGATGATTTCATCCAAGAGATTTTCCACCACACCCTCCGCATCATTTAGTCCGCTTCGGCGTTCCCAAGTCAGTTGATGACGTGGCGGTTCGTAGTTCATCCAGATTGATTCCTGCCGGGGCTTGCGAACCGAATGGCAAATCTTCTCCGGCGCGTCTACTCGATACCAGCCGGAGTAAATCGAATCGTATAAATCGCTCCGGTAGCCGGATATGGCGGCCCTTCCCTTGATTGAGTGCAGCAACCGGGCCAGTTCTGCGTGGTCAATATCGGACATTTCACCGTGATAGGCATGTGTATCGCCCCGGGAGTCGTGGACGTAGGGCGGGTCGAGGTAGAACAATGTCTCCGGCGTGTCGTAGCGTTGTATGACCTCGAGGGCGGGAGCGTTGTCAATCTGAACACGCATCAACCTGTCGACAATCGGAGCCAGCCCTTCGATTGACCCCAGCCACCGGGACACCGCGCCGGCCATGCCGGATCGGGAAGTGAGGATGCAGTGGGCCCAGCGTCCCGCCGAAGCGGTTTGCGCCAGCCCGGTGCGAGTCTGCCGCGCCCTGACGTAGAACCGCCGGGCCCGATCCACTGGTCCCAGGCCGGATTCCGGCGTACAGGCCAGCGCCAATTCCTCTCGAGAAAAGGGGGTTAGCGCTATCTCTTTGAGCAACTGCTCTCCCATTTCCGGATGCCTGAGGGTGGCGAAGAAGTTGACCAGATCGGAGTCCAGGTCGTTATAGGTCTCGACCGGGGCGGGTTCCCGGTTAATCAGTACGGCCGCCGACCCGCCGAACACGTCGCAGAAATGCCTGGCGTCGTTGGGCAGGTGGGGAAGCAGGAAGTCCAGGTGGCTGAACTTGCCGCCGTACCAGCCGAAGGCAATCATCTTGCCGCCCCGGCGTTTCCGTATCGCATGGACGTGAGGCATCTGTATTGGCCTAAGCTCCGTCATGCCAACCCCCTCCGAGGGAATCGACCGGTCTTCCACGCGCCCAACTCTACATAACCCCAATCTTCCCGGTCAACGGAAATGTGTCACATTTTGGCCAGTCCTATTTGGCATCGGAAAACCATTGTGGCCTAGTCCCTCTCGTTCCGCTCCTGGGCGGTTGTGGCCTGGGCGTGGGTTGTTTGTTCTTTCCCGCCCAGCTTGGCGGCTATGAGCAGGCCCAGGATAACCAGCCCCATAAGTCCGGCTACTCCCAGCAGGGTTATGGAGGCGGCCGTGGACAGGGCCTCGTTGCCGGTGGCGTTAGCTGCCTGCTCCAGTCCCACTGCCACGCTGCCGCTCAGGACGGTCAGGCCATAGAGGATGCGGATGCGGGCCGGTTCCACGAATTTGGTGGCCGTAGCGCCCAGTTGAGTTCCCGCCGACGCCGAGGTCAGCATGATCACCACCATAACCGGGTCCACGTGGTTGGACAGGGAGTAGAGGAACGTTCCCACCGAGCCGGTGATTACTATCTGGAAAAGGTCGGTGCCAATGGCTACCGTGGTCGGGATTCCCAGGACGTATATCAGGACCGGCATGAGTATGAAGCCTCCGCCGGCTCCCAGCAGCCCGGCGATGAACCCGATGCCGAACCCGATCCCGATGGGCACAAAGGCCGAGATGCGCTCGATGCCGGATACGGGCAGCGATACGTAGGTAGGGATTGAGCCGACTCTGGGTACGCCTATCCGGTGGGGCGGTATGCGCAGGGAGCGGATCTTCTCCGTCAGCCGGGCCGTAGTAACTTCGCCCGCATCCCGCCCGGGACGGCGGGGAGCCCGGGCCCGCAGGTAGTCGTAGACGATGAACAGCCCCAGGGCGGCCAGGAACAGCACGTACATGTAGCGGATGACCGGCCCGGCCACTCCGGCGGACTCCAGCGCCGTGTTGAGCCGCTCCGCCAGGAATATCCCAGGTATCGTGCCGGACACCATGAGAGCACCCAGCCTGAAGTCCACGTTGCCGAGACGCCGGTGCTTCAGGGTGTTGATGATGGATGAACCCATGATCAGCGTCAGGCCCGTGCCTACGGCGAAGACCGGGGGCACTCCGAACACCAGCAGGCCGCCGGTAATCAGGAAGCCGCCGCCCACTCCGAAGAACCCGCTGAGCGTGCCCAGAATGAGGCCCAGGAGGAGGAGCAGCCCCGGATGAACCATCACATCGGCGTTAGGGAAGAGCATTCCTAGCCTCCCCGCTCACGTCCCTGACCGGGGCCGGACTTGCGCGATGTGAATGGCGCGGCCAGCAGGCGCAGCACAACTTCCCAGAAGACGTAAAGGGCCAGACTGACGCAGGCCACTACGCCCATTACCAGCAGGGCCCAGGGCAGGGGATAACCGGCGCTGAAGGTGCGGAGAAACTGGGACAATGATTCGTACAAGCGACCACCCGTTGGTTGCGCCCCTTCCGGCCCCGCGATAGGATAGGTGACGACCTTGGCCAGTGCTTTTGCGAAAGGCCGCACCCTTTAATGTCCAAGGCTAATGGATTCCCGCTCCCCGTTTCCACGGGGACAAATTTCGCGGGAATGACGGTTGGGGCAGGATACGATACTGATGGTAGATGATACCACGACGGGAACGGATAGAACGGGCGCGGCCGCCCCCCGATTGGAGCCGGGGGCAGGCTTTTCCTTCCGCCTGCTGCACTCCAACGGCGCGGCGCGAGCCGGGGAGATGGTCACGCCCCACGGCACGGTGCGCACCCCGGTATTCTCCGCAGTCGCCACCCAGGGCAGCGTGAAGGGACTGACCCCCGATGAAGTGCTGGCTGCGGGGGCCGAGATGGTGCTCTCCAACGCCTACCACCTCTACCTGCGGCCCGGAGTGGACGCCGTGGACAGTTTCGGCGGCGTTCACGGCTTCATGGGCTGGCCGCGCCCGGTGCTGACCGACAGCGGCGGGTTCCAGGCCTTCAGTATGGGCGCGCTGCGGAAGGTGGACGACCAGGGGATACGCTTCCGCTCCCATATCGACGGCAGCGATCACATGATGACCCCGGAGAAGGCAGTGGAGAACCAGCGCATCATTGGCGCGGACATCATCATGTGCCTGGACCAGTGCATCGCCTACGGGGAAAGCCGGGAGCAGGTGCGCCGAGCTATGGACCGGACCCACAGGTGGGCGGAACAGTGCCTCCAGACCCACCGGAAGTCGGGCGCGTACCGGAAGCAGGCCCTTTTCGGCATCGTTCAAGGCGGCACGTTCCCGGACCTGCGGGAGGAATCGACGGGCTATATCACCGGGCTGGAGTTTGACGGACTGGAGTTCAACGGGTACGCCATCGGCGGTCTGGCGGTGGGCGAGAACAAGGAGCAGATGTATGCCATCACTGCGCAGGTTGCAGCCAAGTTGCCCGCGGACAAGCCTCGCTACCTGATGGGCGTAGGTTCCCCGGAGGACCTGGTGGAGTCGGTTGCCAGGGGGGTGGACATGTTCGACTGCGTTCTGCCGACCCGGGTGGCGCGCAATGGCGCGTTGTTCACCAGCTCGGGCCGGGTCGATGTCACGAAGCGGCGGTTTGCCGACCAGTCAGGGCCGGTGGAAGAGGGCTGCGACTGCTATGCTTGTCAAAGGTTTTCGGCGGGTTATCTGTGGCACTTGTTCCGGGCGAAGGAGATGCTGGGGCCGAGGCTGGCCAGCATCCACAACCTGCGCTTCATCTACCGCCTGATGGGGGATATGCGGGAGGCGATATTGGAGGAAAGGTTCGAGGCGTTCCGGCGGGACTTCCGGAACACCTACCGCCCCACCGATGAGAGGGCGCGCCAGCAGCAAAAGGAACAGTGGCTGAGGGCCAGGGGCGGGTAAAATCCCCTTCCGGCTATGGTGGGGAAGCCAACCTGGATGCGAAGAGATGGATAAATGGCGATGGCGGACGACACCCAGGACACTGCGGAGCGGATGCTAGGCATACTGTAAGGGCGGGTGGAGGAACTGTCGGCTCAGCAGCAGCAATTGAATCTGCGAATAGACCAAGTGGCGTCAGAGATGACCGCCGGGTTTTAGCAGGTCAACAGGCGGATTAGACCAACTCAACGGTCATATCAACAAGCTGATGGTGGCGATTATAGGTATCGGCGGCGGGATGCTGGCCGGACTGATTGGTATCCTGTTTACCCTGTTGCTCCGTGGAGTACCGCCAGCTTAAAAGGCTTGACGCCTGCCGCTTGCCCCAATCGGCCTACGACCCTCCGGCAACCGCGGGAACGATGCTGACCTCATCGCCGGAGTCGGTGAAGGTCTCAAGACCCTTGAGAAAGCGGACGTCCTCGCCGTTGACGTAGATGTTGACGAAGTAACGCAACTCGCCGTTCTCGTCGACCAGCCGCTCCTTGAATCCGGGATACTCGGCGTCCAGCTTCTCAACCAGTTCGGACAGGTTGGAGGACTCCATCTCCACCTTGTCCAGCCCATTGGTCATCCGGCGCAAGGGCGTGGGGATACGGACTAAAACGCTCATTTGGGAATCTCCTCCTGTAGTCGGCAGCAAAGCTGGTTCCCCGCCGCGCGGACCCTTTGATTGACCGGACCCTAACCTTCTACAACGTCCCCGCTTACCGGGTCTATCCGGACTCCGATGGCGCTGACCCAGTCCAAGCCGCGCTGGATATCCGCGTCGTCACCGTCCAGCTCAAGGACTACCCAACCCATGTCCTCGCGCACGTCAGCCCGGCGGATGTTGGTCACAATATCGAAACTCTGGCCCAGCCGGTAGATTATCGGCTGCTTGACCAGGTCATCCAGGAACGTGAACTTGACGCGTTGCTTTCCCATATCGAGAGACGGGCCCTAAACGCACGTGCCAGACGGCACAGCAGTATGGCATATCGTCGTCGGCATGAGTCACCCACCAACGGCGATCCGCTCGTTGAGAGCGCCTTCAAAAGACCTCATAGTGGGCTTGACGGAAAGGGGATTGACCACACTATCGACAGCTTCCAGGGTTTTCAGACCGTTGCCCGTTATGTATACGACGGTCAACTCATCGGGTTGGATTGCGCCGCTCTCGGCCAGGGACTTCAGGGCCGATACGGTAACGCCGCCGGCGGTCTCGGTGAAAATCCCCTCGGTCTGGGCCAGCAGTTTGATGCCCTCGACTACCTCCGGCTCGGGGACTGCGTTGGCAGTGCCGCCGGACTCGTTCAATACGCGGATGGCGTATATTCCGTCGGCAGGATTGCCGATGGCCAGGGACTTGGCGATGGTGTCGGGACGCACCGGGACGACATGGGCCTGACCGTTGGCCCAAGCGGACACGATGGGGGAACAGCCTTCGGCCTGCGCCATGTGCATCCGGGTGGTGACGGCCGGGTGGTGGACGGTGTTCTGGTCGGGTCCGAAGGAACTGGCCTCCACGCCATCGAGCAGGCCCAGGCAAGCCAGTTCATTGAAGCCCTTCCATATCTTGGTGAACATGGCCCCGGAGGCGCTGGGAATGACCACGTGGTCCGGCAGCCGCCAGTCCAGTTGTTCGGCAACCTCGTAGCCAAGGGTCTTGCTGCCCTCGGCGTAGTAGGGGCGCATGTTGATGTTGACGAAGGCCCAGGGGTAGTTGTCGGCCACTTCGCTGCAAAGGCGGTTCACCTCATCGTAGGTGCCCTCAACGGATACCAGTGTGGGGCCGTAGACGGCTGCGCCGACTATCTTGCCGGTCTCCAAGTCCCATGGGATGAAGACGTAGGAACGGATGCCGGCGCGGGCGGAGTGGGCGGCGACGCTGCAAGCCAAGTTGCCAGTGGAGGCGCAGGCAAGTGTGTCGAAGCCGAACTCGACGGCCTTGGTTGATGCGACGGAGACAACCCTGTCTTTGAAGGAGAAGGATGGGTTTACGCTGTCGTTCTTAATGTAGAGGTTGTTGAGGCCCAAGCGCTTACCCAGGTTCCGGGCCTTCATCAGGGGAGTGAACCCGGCCATAATGTCGACCGGATCCTCACCACTGGCAGGGAGCAGGTCATGGTAGCGCCAGATGCTGAGGGGGCCGCTGCTAATCCGGTCGTGGCTGATGACCTCGGAAATGGTGGCGTAGTCGTAGACCACTTCCAACGGCCCGAAGCAGAAATCACACACATTCAGGGGTTCGGAGGGAAACTCCCTGCCGCACTCCCGGCACTTGAGTCCACTGGTGAAAGACAACTGAGCCGGGACCTCCTTAGAAGAACGTCGCCCCAAACCCGGTACGGGCGCCGAGGATTCGCATTGCAGTGACGGTTACACAAGGTAATACCCCGGTTCCTAATCCGGGGACTGACGGCGATGGTAGCAAAGGGGGTCTACGGTTGTCAAGGGAAGCCTCGCTTCGTTCCGGTCGCGGCATTCCATTTCCCGGCGGTACATGCAATGTCCAATGGTGAGCAAGCGCGAACCGGTCAGGATTGCGACGAGCGTGGCTGCAATGGACAGACCGAACGGCTGACTCCGCATTGCCTGCCACAATCGGGCAAGCTTGAGAACACAGGCGCGGTTATTGATTTCGGGACGCCGGTGCGGGTAGGCTATATCGGCGGCTACAGGGCCAGACTCAGACTCAGTGCAGCCGCCGCAACACTGGCGGATGGCCGCCGGAATCTTCATCACCCGTTTGGATTCCTGTTGCGGCCAGACAACGCTGACTACTGCGCGATTGTCGAATGGCGAAGGAACTACCCAACACCGCAGCACAACTCGGGCGAAACCCCCGGATGCACCTGTCGGGGAACCAGAGCAGGGCGCTGGTGGCCGGGGTTGTTTGCCTGGCGCTCGTTGGAGTGTTGGTTGTCGTCCTCGACTGGCGCAACGTGCGCATGTCCATCGCCGCCGCCGATTGGCGGCTGGTATCCGCCGCGGTTATCACAGCGTTTTTCTCCTACGCCTGCTCGACCTATAGCTACGCCCTGCTGAACCGTTCCTTCGGAATAAACCTTCGCCCCCGGACGCTCCTGGGGATTGGATTCGTCTCCTCTGCCATGATCACCATGATAGGCGGGGTGGCAGGCCATCCGTTGCGCCTGTTGCTATTGGTGCGGCGCGGCGTCCGCGCGGGCGACGCTCTGGCGCCGTCTTTGTTCCACGGATATCTGGAAAGCCTTATTTTCTTTTTCATCATTCCCGCAGGGCTGGCATATCTCGCGTTTCGCCATCCGCTGCCAACCCCCCTGGCAATGGCTGCCGGCGCCGGCGCCCTGGCGCTGGCAGTGGGTTTTGCCGCCGCCGCCTTGGTGATCTTCGTGCATCCTATACGTGGACGCACCCTCGGGTTCGTGGGATGGGTCTGGCGGATGGTGACGCGGCGCAGGTTGGCCCGCGGGCTCAACGACTTCGAGGAGACCCTCCGCCACGGTCTCTCATCGGTCACTACTCGTCCGGTCCACCTGATTGCGCCCGTCGGGCTAATCGTATTGGACCGGGCTTCACGAGTCGCGGTGGTCTGGCTGTGTTTCGAGGCTTTGGGCGGCGGAGTCGCGCCGGAGGTGGTAGTGACCGGGTTCGCCATCGGCGTGGCGGCCGGAGTGATGTCTATGGTGCCGGGTGGACTGGGAGTGCAGGAAGGCTCAATGGCCGGGGTCTTTCACCTGCTGGGCGCGCCCCTGGAGCAGGCTGTGCTTGTTACCCTGCTGTTCCGGGTGGTCTACTCGGTTATTCCCTTCCTGGTAAGCCTGAGCCTGTACTGGAGAGCCCTCCGTGCCAGAAGGCCGGTGGGCTAGCCGGCGGACATGGGCGGCCTTGACGCATCGTGTTGCTCGTCGGCGTGATAGGAACTGCGGACGAGCGGGCCTGACGCGACATGCTTGAACCCCATCCTCTCCCCAGCCTCCCGTAGCATGGCAAACTCGTCCGGCATGTAGAAGCGGTCGATGGGGATGTGCTTCGCCGACGGGCGCAGGTACTGACCGATGGTCAACAGGTCGCAGTCAACTTCCCGGAGGTCCTCCATCGTTTCGATGATTTCGTCGATGCTCTCACCCATCCCGGCGATGATTCCGGACTTGGTGACGGTGGCGGGGTCAAGCTGCTTGGCCTTGGCGAGCAGGTCCAATGATAGGCGGTAGTCTCCCCTCGGGCGGACTCGGTGGAACACCCTCCGGGTTGATTCGATGTTGTGGTTCAGGACATCCGGCCGTTCGTCGACCACTTTCTTCAACGCAGTCCACGAACCGGCAAAGTCGGGGATCAGCACCTCCACGCGGCATCCGGGCGACTTTTCCCGCACCTGCCGAATACAGGCAGCGAAGATGAAGGCCCCGCCGTCCTGGAGGTCGTCCCGGTTCACCGATGTAATCACGCAGTAGCCGAGGCCCATCGTGGCAACCGTCTCGGCCAGGCGCGCCGGCTCTTGGAGGTCGATCCCGGTGGGCCGACCGGTGGTCACGGCGCAGTAGTGGCAACGCCGGGTGCAGATGTCGCCCAGAATCATGAAGGTGGCCGTCCCGCGTGCCCAGCACTCTCCAATGTTGGGACAATGGGCTTCTTCGCAGACAGTATGGAGTTGCTGTTCCCGCACCAGGTTCTTGAGGCGGATGTAGCCCGGGTTGCCGGGCGCCGGCACCTTGAGCCATTCCGGTAGCCTGGGTCTCAGCGGCGCCTGGCTGGGTCCACTAACCATGAAGGATCCGTCCCGTATGCCCACTGACCCCCTGCATACAATCCCCGGCGAGAGTTGTCCCCTTCGCGCAGGCAGTGATGGGAATGAACTTGCACGGAGATGGGTTCATATTTGCGGGACCTCACGGAGTGTCACGCGGCACTTCTCCGCCCGGATGATCGCGTCGATGTCCGCCACCGCTTGCTCCAACTCCCCATCCCGGTTGACCACCCGGTAATCGAATTCCCCGGCACGGGACAATTCGTCCCTGGCGGTTTGCAGCCGCAACTCCAATTCCTCAACGTCCTCGGTCTCCCGCAGGGCCAGCCGGTCCCTCAGAGCATCGAGACTTTCCGGGACCATGATTATGAAGACCGCGCCGGGGACGATCTTGCGGATGGTGGCGGCGCCCTGCACGTCGATCTTCAGGAACACGTCCCAGTTATCCCGCAGGGCGTCCCGCACCTGGCCCCGGGGCACGCCGTACCACTTTCCATACACCTGGGCCGATTCCAGCAACTCGTTGCGCTCTCTCAGATCCAGGAACGATGCGGTGTCCAGGAATATGTAGTCCGTTCCATCCTGTTCGGACTTCCGCCTGGGCCTGGTGGTTGCAGTCACCGCGAAACGCCAGGGGCGGTCAAGCCGTTTCAGCGCGTCCAGGGCTGCGTCCTTGCCGACACCGGAGGGCCCAGAAAGTACTACCAGCAACGGCGAAGACGAGAAGTCCTCAGATGCTTTATACATCTGTCACGTCCGGATTGGGATAGCTGCCGAAGATACCTGGGACCAGCCCATGTGACTCCGCCCACTACCTGCGGCGTTCCTGGTCGCGGCCGCCGAAGAACTGCCGTGATTTCTCCATAAGCCTGCGTCCAGCGAACATCTCCCCCATGCTTTCAGCGAAGCTGGGTATTTCTGGCGAGGCATCCCGAGACCTTGAGTTGACTTCGCCGGCCAGCCACTGACCCCGCGCTACTGCGGCATCCTCAAAAAGCTTCTGGAGGCCCTCAACATCGGAATCCATCGAGGGCTTCGACAGAGCCTGGTCGGCCAGGACTTGGATCGACCGCTGCAACTCCTGTGTGTCTTCTTTCGTCTGGGTGTCCAATGACTGCCGGATGTAGTAAAGCTCACGGATGAATGCATCGATCCACGCGACGATGTGCTGGGAATTTGTCGCGCAGATGTCCCGGTGCATGATGGGGTCTCCCGACGCAAGCCGTGTCAGGTCGTGATAACCCGAGGACGCAAGTTGGGCGATGTCTTCCCAGTTGGCGCTCTTGGAGGTGCAACCGACCAGCCCCACGGAGAGCATAAAGGGCAGGTGACTGACAGCCGCCACGAAGCTGTCATGCTCGTCTACGCCGATGTAGAAGGGGCGGGCGCCAACGGCCTGCACCAGCGTAGCCACCTCTGATACGGCCTGCTCGCGGGCGTCGGCCCTGGGTATCACGCAGTAAGCCTTGTCGCGGAACAGGTTGGCGTCGGCGTTCTCCGGGCCGGGCGTCTCCCTCCCCGCCATGGGATGTCCGCCGACGAAATCTATGCCCCGCGGCAGGTATTCCTCGGCCCAGTCCATAACCACCCGTTTCGAGCTGCCAACGTCGGTTACGAGGCAGCCATTGGGAAGCTCTGGGCCAATAATCTCCATCAACTCCTTCATGGCCATGACCGGAGTGGCCAGGACCACGATGTCCACATCACGGAGGGCGTTCAGCAGCCGGTTCTCAACGCGGTCGAACCCGCCTGACTTTTGCGCTCCGGCCCGGGACCGGCTGTCGGAGTCCGTACCGACGATTTCGACGTTCCTCAGATTCGCCTGCTTCAGCGCCAGCGCAAGAGAGGTGCCGATTAGCCCAGTACCGATTATCGTGATCTTGGCCAAGACATTCCTCCCGCGCTGGTGGTTAATGGAGAGTGGCCGACCCGCCGGACACTAATCACTAATTACGTTTCAGGTTATCTTACACCATACCCGCCGACGTGGGGAACCTGTAGCCGGTTGATGCTGCGCGTGCCGAGCTTGGGGGGCTAATGGCAGCAATTACGCTGCTATAGGCTGCGCCAGTATCCAGAGACTCACGACGGTGTACATCACCATCAGCGTGAGCATCGGGTACTGGCTGTTCATCGCCATGCTGCGGTCCTGGAAAATACGCATGGACGCCAAGTGGGCCAGGTATACCGCGATGACGTGCCCCACTACGACCACGGCCACCGACAGGAACCACAGAATTTCAGCCGTGATGATGCCCTGGTATACCTGGTAGTCAGCCGTGCCGAACAGGTCCCATCCGAAACCGAATGGGTCGGATGCCAGGTTGATGATCAGTTGCCCCTGGACCAGCAGCAGGGTGATGAAGTGGGAGATATTGTAGGCCAGCGCTATGGGTATCAGGGAATAGGCGAAGGCCCGGGCCAGTTCCATCGCGCCAAGGCTCTTCCCCACAGCCCCCGCCATGAAGAAGCAGAACAGCAGGTACACGAGGAAGAAGGCCACCGGGAACAGCAGCACCCCCAACGTATCGGCAATGGTCAGACCGTTCACCACCGGATTGCCCATCAGCGTTGGGAAGGCGGTTAGAAACACCGACTGGACATTGGCCCATGCCGATGTCGCGCCGAACCCGTCGAATGTCACCGTCGCCAGAAGGAGCACCACCACGGCCAGGACGTCGTTGGAGACCGGCTCATTCCGGGACAACCCCATTGCGAACGGACGGAGGCTGATTTGCCTGCTGCCGGACTTCTCGAAACATTCGTAGCAGTCCACACAGCCGTCCCACTCGCTCGCGTCAAGGCCTGCAGCTGCTACCTGGCATCCCGACGCGCACACCCGGCAGACTTCCGGGTCCAACACCCTCGTCTCCGTAAGGGAGAATCGGGCCAGGAAACCGAACACCACCGAGAACACTTCTCCATTCCTCAACCACTGGCGCTTGCCGAATATCGCCATCCCCGCAAACGTAATCACGGAGTAGATGATCGCCATCCACGCCACCAGCACCGGGACGGCGGACCTGGGAAAAGCGTCCTGGAGCCATGCGAATGCCAGGAATAGGGCCAGTGCAGGCCACATCCCCCACCCTTCCGGGTACTCGCGCGCCGGGGCCAGTTGGGAACCCGGTCGCAACTGGCCGTATATCCACTCCCACCAGTCAAACAGTATCTTCCACGGATTGATGACAGCCCAAACATTTCCTATCAGGGCCGCAACGTAGGCCATGCCCACCCACCAGATAATCCACACGAAGCTGGGGGCGAAGTTGGCAGAGGGCGTCTGGTCTCCAAACAGGCCTGTAACAATCACGACCACCAGCAGGAACACGGAGGCTATCTTGATGGGAAATCCCGGGAATGGAGCCGTGAGGACCCACCTCAACCATCCATGCCGAAGCAGATCGTACCGCCAGTAAGACCCACTGCGTGTCGTCCCTCTCACGAACAGGCCCATGACGGCAAACGACAGGGCTACCACCGCGCCCGATCCCAGCAGGAAATACCCCAACGGCACCGGCAATTCTGTCCGCTCTCCGAACCCGTGAGCGTAGGCCGGAGCGGCTCCAATCAACAGGACAAACGCCGACAACGGAAGAATGGTCTTGAGGTGTTTCATGGCAACCCGACGCTCTTAGGTCTCACGCTGCCGCCGTCTGCGCCCTGCACGTATACGGTCCCATATCCATATCCCCAGTGCCGTTAGCGCCACCAACACCGCCAGTACCCACACCAGGTCGAGACCCTGTGCGGGCCTGACCTGCATCTCTCGCACAAGCTGGCCCGGCCCCAGTGGGCCGTCGACGTATACTGTCAAGGTCCATACGCCTTCCGCGTCCAGCGGCAGATCGGCCTCGTAGAACCGGAGGTCCAACGCCGAGTTGACCGCCCTCACCGGCCCGGTGTTAGTGGCCCCTTCCGGCCCGTCCGCGGTGACTTCAACCAGGGCATCCGTAAAGGGAGTTCCCCCTGCCGCCTCATTGACCAGAACCGTGACGTGCAGCGTGCCGACCCGCGGCGTTCCGGGCAGAATGCCAACTTCCAGCAGGTACGGCCCGGCCAGTGCGTCCTTCACCAGCAGGCGCGACGCGCCGTTGGCCAGCAACTCCCCTTGCCCGACCAACAGCCACAAGGCGGTTGGGACTATGATGGCTTGCAGCAGCAACATGCTTTTCACGTCTTGGACCAATCCGGCCGATGCTCCGGACCCAATTCCAGTTGGACAACCCGAGTGCAGAGGCGTGTGACAACGGGGTGTGGCGCCATTTTAGACAGGCGGGGACGGTCGGTCATGTACCGGCACTTTGTGGGAATCACGAATTTGTTTGCCTGTCGTGTGGATGAGGGACGTATGGAGAAGCTCGATGAGGTGGGAGGCAGAATAGAATGGGAGACCAATTAGAGGCGGACAGCTTACACAACAATCCTGCCGGCCGTCATCCGCCAACCACCGCCTGGACAAATTCCGGACGGACGATTTTTTCGTAGGATTGCCGCTCCTGGACCATCAAAGCCGCGACGAGTATGTCCTGGAGACCGTGGTACTCTGGCGGCTCCAGGCGAGGATCCTCCGGCCAGGTCTCCTGTTCCCTGTATCGAACGACAGACTGTACGATTAGTTCCTCGGCGACGTCCGGGAAGAACCTGGCAACCAGCCCTCCCACATCACTTGCCGGGGACTTGCTCAACCACTCGAGGGCGCGGCTGAAACCCCTGACGAACCTGTGAACGGTATCCGCCTCCCGGTCAAGGAAACCGTTGGTCGCGGCAAATGAACTGTAGGCGACATGGCCGTTGACCGGACCCAGCGCCGCCGCCAGACTCGCAGTCCCGTCGGCCATCAGGACCTCGGCGGCCGGCTCGGGCAGGTGTATGAAGTCGGCCAGGTCTTGCCTGAAGGCTTCAACCGCATCATCCAGGGACAGTCCGGGCATTAGGGACAGTGTTTCGGGGTCAACCCCGTTTTTCCTCAACGCGAACTGAAAGGATGCCCAGGGCATGGGAGAGAACCCCACTGGGATGACCGAAGCCCCTCGCAGGTCTTCCCAGCGGAACTCCTGGCCGGAGGGTTTGCCCAGGACGAAGAACCCGTCCCTGGCGTTGATCTTGGCGAAGTGGGCCGGAACGGTCTCTGCGCCCCAGTCAGAGGCGATGATGGAACGCATTATCCCGCTCTGGACGATGTCCGCCGCCCCGAGGTTCAGCGCGCTCAGGGGATGTGGGTATTCGGGCGGGCAGGTGGAGAAGGATACATCTAGCCCTTCCGTTTCCAGAAAACCGCCGGCCACCGCCACGTAAATGGGGGTATAGAAAACCGACCTGAAGGTCTCCATCAAGCGTAACGGACGACGGCGGCTGGTCAATTGGACTCCCTGGAATGGGGTTGGAAATTTCAGCGTCCGCGCCTACCTGAGCGAGGGTCGGCCGGACGCTGATGATTCGAGTTGGAGTGTCGAGCGGGAGCTTCGGGCGGTGTGGCTATTCCGGCTGCAGGAAGGGCAGCAACGCGCCGACAAAAGCCTCCGGGTCCTCGATCTGCGGGATGTGGCCCAGCCCCGGCAGCACCACCTTGGTGGCGTTGCGGATGTTGTTGTGCAGCAACTCCTCGCCGTCACGGAGCCGGTCGATCTCCCCGTACATCACCATCGTCGAGGAAGCCTGGATCAAGGGCAGGCGAGACATCACGTCGAAGTATGACAGGGACTCCATCAGGTTCTTCACCCAGGCTCCCGCCTGGGCCCTGGTCTGGTTCTGCGCCTCCACCCATTCCGGCTTGGGGTCGGCGAATGTGGTGGACGCCCGGACATCATCGATTGTCCTGGGGATGGGGAGTCCGTCTTCATCGTACCCGCCCGCACTCTCGGCAAGCCTCTGAGGGGCCGTGAAGGGCGGCCATACGGGCATCCCGACCAGCACCAGCTTGTCCAGCCGCTCCGGGAAACTGGCCGCCATCTCTGTGGCCAGCACTGCGCCTACCGAGTTGCCGACATAGTGGCCACGGTGGATGTTGAGAATCTGGCAGGCGTGGTCCAGAGCGTTGGCATAGTCGGGAATGTTGAAGTGGCGAGTGGGTTTGTCCGACTCGCCGTGCCCCAGCATATCGAAGGCGTAGCAAGTGTAATGCTGGCTCAGGGCGTCGATCACCGTGTGCCAGGCCCAGGTGGAAGTGCCCAGGGGGTGGAGCATTACCAGGGGAAAGCCGCTCCCCTGTTTGACGTAGTGCATATTTCCTTCCGGGGTGGGAACCATATCTGTCAGGTCCCGTCGGACGAACATAGCGCCTCCTGGTTACGGCGAATTTGCGGGTAGCGAAGACGGCGCCAGGCGGACCCGGATTGCCGTGCGGCTATCGTACTGACTGTACAGGTGTCTGTCAATTTGCGAAGGGCCAAGGTAACTGTTCAGACTTGATGAGGCGAATTTACCGGGCCGGCGGTTCTACGATTCCGCTGAAAGACACTGGCGCCGGTGGGCTGGCTGTGGCATAAAAGGACAATGGAAACAGGACTGGACCTGACCAAGGCAAGCCGGGAAACCCTGCTGGCAGTCATTGCCGAACAACAGGGGATCATCACCGAACTGAGCCAGCGGGTGGAGGGCTTGGAAGCCCGGTTGTCCGGTGGCGGGCCGGGGGCCAGGATGCCGGGGCATAAGCCTGCTGCCAGGCGCAAGAAGCCGGCGGCGGACGAAAAGAAGCCGCGAAAGAAGCGGCCCCACGGCTTCGCCCGGTTGCGGATGGAACCCACCGGGCGGGTGGTCCACGCCCCGGAGTATTGCCCCGAATGCCATACCGCTCTCGCCGGGGGCTGGGTGCAGCGGACCCGGGAAGTCATAGACATTCCGGCAGCCCCGGCGGAAGTCACAGAGCATGTATTCATAGCCCGGACCTGTCCGTTGTGCCGGAAGCGGCGGCTGCCCCAGGACCCTCTGCAAGGTCTGGCCGCGGGCCGCCAACGCCTTGGAACCAATCTGGTGAGCCTGATGGTGACCCTGCGGGAAGAGGGACGGCTGCCCCTGAGGACCATCCAATGGTATCTGCGGGTGTTCCATCAGTTGCAACTGAGCGTTGGGGCCATCGTCCGGGCGGTCCAGCAGGTTGCCCGGCAGGGAGGACCGGAAGTGGGCCAGGTCCTGGAGCGCATCCGTTCCAGCCCGGTGGTTCACGCCGATGAGACGGGTTGGCGGGAGAACGGGAAAAACGGCTACGTCTGGACTTTCAGCACGCCCAAGGAGCGGTTCTTCCTGCGCCGGGGCCGGGGCGGGGAGGTGGTGGACGAGGTCCTGGGCGAGTCCTTCGAAGGGATTCTGGTGAGTGACTTCTACGCAGCTTACCACCACCACCCCGGACTCAAACAGAGATGTTGGGTCCACCTGCTGCGGGACATTCACACGCTGAAGGAATTGCACCCGGAAGACGGCGGGCTGGCCCGGTGGGCAAAGGGGGTAAAGAAGCTCTACGCCAAGGCCCGGGCGTGGGCTGCTGCGGGAAGGCGGCCACCGTCACGCGGGCAGTTGGTCTTGGAGCAGCGGCTGCTGGCGCTGTGCCTGCCTTTTCTGGAAGACCCGCTGGCGGTGCAAGCCAAGCTATGCCGGCGGATAGAACGGCACATCAAAGAACTGTTCGTCTTCGTATCGCATCCGGAGACGCCATCTGACAACAATGCCGCTGAACGGAGCCTGCGCCACCTGGTGATCAGCCGTAAAATCAGCGGCGGGACCCGCTCCCAACAGGGCAGCGACAGCAAAATGGTCCTGGCCTCCCTCTTTGGAACCTGGCGGGCCAAGGGCCTGAATCCCTTCCTCGAATGCCGCCAGTTGCTCATTTCCCCTCAACCCTGAACAGTTACGGGCCAAGCTCTTTCCCAGATTCAGTCTGCCCACAGTGAAACGAATCTAAGTGTCCCACATTGTAAACAAAACGTGAATAATGCCTATTCAATGTCATACTCCTCCAATATGCTAAACTTCTAGCGGACTGCGTCCACCATCAGCACAATCCACAGGACTCACTCGGTCATCCCACAGGAGAGCCGACTACGGAGGTCTCATGGCCGCACTACGGAAATTGGCTGGCGCATACTTGGTCCTCGTGGCCATAGCGGTAGCAGTGTTCTTCATCATCAACTCGTTCCTCGTCGCGTCGCTCAACGTTTTGAGCATCTGGCAAGTTCTGGACGTGCTGATGCTCATCGGGCTGGCAATCGCCCTGGTCTTCAATTATTCACGCAAGAGCGCTGAGGGGGGCCGCGATCCCGGAGAACCCGTCACCCGCCGGTATCTGGAGGTCAACGCAGCCTTCTTTCTGACCGCGGGGGTTACGATTCTGTTCCTGCACAACTGGTTTTCGCTATTGGCGCTGGGAGCGGAACAGTCATTGGGCGGCGGCGGCGCTCCGCTCAATCACCAGGCATGGGTGATCTGGGCGGTCGTGGACACTCTGCTGCCGCTCACTCTTGGCGTCACCGGATGCCGCCTATGGCAGGCATCATCCGAGTCCTGACCCAACCGCCGTATTCCAATCAAGCTGAAGCCATGACCACGTTGATAAGGCTGACCGGGGAGGCGCTGTTTGTATAGGCCTTCGTTTACGTCATGCAGGTCATGTTCAGCACCCTGTACGAACCGTACTTCCCATCATCCGAAGTATGGCGCACGATGAACTTCTGAACTGCCGTGGGAATCATCATCTCCGTGGTCGTAGTCTCCAGGCACAAACGGAGCATCTAGCCATCGGACACTACCGCCCGTCCAGTACCTGGCGTTACAAGCGGCCTTCTACGCCACGCTGGCCCCGGCCATCTGGTCCTTCACCGTCTGGCTCAGGCTGCTGATGCTGGCCCCCAGCGAGTCGGTAGCGAGTCCGACAACGTAGTATGGTCCCTTGTGCCCGTATTCAACCCTCTTGTCCTGGGGACAACCGGCGCATTCTTCTGGAGGGATCCACGGAAATAGGGCGAATCAATAACCATTAACCCCCGGCAACTCGGGCCACCGGAGGATAGCCGGAAATCCGAAGGTGTTGCGGCTTGTGAGGGCATTGGACACCCGGCTGTAACGCTCCGGCACACGCGCACTCATCGCGTTCGAAAAACCAGTCCGGCCAGCCGGGGCAGGTGGCCGGACTGGCAGACAACTTCGGAGGCTTATTGAGCGGTCAGCTTGCGGTACCGCTTTCTATCGGGCGGCTTGGGCCGGTTGATGCGCCCGCAGGAAGTCGCGCACCTGGTCTATCGTCTTGGCCTTGATGTCCTCTGACTCCTTCCAGGGATATACCGTCACCTCGGCTTTAGGAGCCAGTTCCACCAAGTCCATAGCAGCCTCGTATGAGTGCGCCGGAGTATCGTCGGGCATCACCAGCATCGGCGTCTGGCACGAGCGGGCGAAGTCCCGCGATACGCTGTACATGAAGTCCGGCTGCACCCGGTACAGGTTGTGCAGGTACTGCTCGATGGTCTCCATCGTCACGTCCGGCCGCTGGGCAATTAGCTGGGGGCCCCAGGCATCCCGGCCGGAGTCATACATGGCGTCCGGCGTCTTGCTCGCATGCCCAACCGGCTGGCACAGCACCGCGGCCAGTAACCGCTGCGGCGCACGTTCCATGAGCGTCATCGCAAAAGGACCGCCAATGCAGTAGCCTATAAACAGGAACTCCTGGATGCCCAGGTGGTCCATCAACCCCAGTTGGTCATCGGCGAAGGCTCCCCACGGGTCGTTGACCTGCACTGGCCCGGTGGACTCTCCACCAATGGCGTTGCGCTGGTCCATCGTAATGCAGCGGAAGTCGCCCTTGAACACCTCCATCGCGTTGAACACCTGTCTGGGCCAACCGCTCATTATGGAATTCAATCCCCCGCCGGGAGTCATCAGGAGCGGGAACCCTGAACCAACCTCCTCATAGTGGATGCGGACATCGCCTTTCTCATAAAACGGCATTGCAATCTCTCCTTTTCGACACCTGTAACGGCGTCTCAGGCAATTGTAATTTGGGAGTCTGGGTTGTCAAGGCAACGAACCACAGGCCAGGTACTCTGCTTACGGAGTGATTGCCGGTCTACTCAGGTGCGAACCCTCAATCTTCCTGTTACCTAAAACAGCTCTCCGGCGGCCTCGGCGCAGGAACCAAAAATACGCCCAGAAGGGCGAAATCAAGGTCAGCGTTATCAAGAACCACATTGGTCCGATGCCGTCCCACCCGAACCCGAAGCGGAGTATGAGGCCGACAACTCCGATGAAGGGCAGGAGTTTCAGAATCAGAACAGAATTCAGCAGTCACTGAATCAGTCCTTGGATGATGAGCATTGTGTCCCCTTGGACCCGCTCTCGGACTGCTAAAGGCAGGAATAAAGAAAGGTCAGCGTTGCAAGGAAGACCCCCAGCGCCAGCCAGGGCCCGTAGCTGCCGGCGGCCCGCCGCAGGTGGTCCACACCCCAACGCTGCTGGACCAGGAAAGCCCCGATCAAGCATACAACGATGGTGAGAACGAGCGCGACCAATACCGCGCGGAACAATGCGGCTCTATCTCCTCAACTACCACGTGCTTCATGGTAAAGGAAGCGGCAGGTAAAAGTTGGGGACGGCTGGCCCCTCGAAGCGTCAGGCAGGGACCCACGAGGAAGGTCGTCAAATCCCGGGAGAGCGAAAGCCCCGACTGGAGAGGCCCTGAACGCCCGGTCAGGGTCATATTACTCTGAGATGGTGGCAACGACTGGATTCGAACCAGTGACCTAGCGCTTATGAATTGCGGTGTCGTCTCCGGTCCGGCGTCGTATCCCTATTGTACCACGGCGCCTGCGTCCTTCTTGCCCACTGTGCCCGCAGGGGTCCCCGATTATCGCTTTTGCTAAAACGCGGCATCGCCCTTGCCTGCTACGTTTTTTGGCATTCCGATACGGTGAACCTGGCGCCTCGGCCAGGGGACGCGGGGCAGGCGATGACCACTCCCCGGACAGCCGCGAGCAACAGCGACGGACCAAAGGTGACTCTGCATGACCACCTTGCCTCGTACCTTCGCGCCTGCAAGCGGCGGGGATACACGGAGTCGACGCTGCACCACAAGGAGAAGGAGTCCCGGCTCTTTCTGGAGTACCTGGCCGGTGCGGACCACTCGATGCTGGCGGACGAAGTGACGGCGGAGCACATCGAGGCCAGCATCGACGAGATGCAGGACCGGGGCCTCAGGATGACGACCATAAAGACCAGGCGGCGCACGCTCCACGCCTGGTGGAACTGGATGGCGAAGAGGAAGATAGTTGAGGCCAACGTGGTGGCGGAGGTGGAGGCCCCGAAGACCCCGAGAATCCGGAAACCGAGTCTCTCCGAGGTGGACTTCGAGAAGGTCCTGGCGGCGTGCGACGCCGGCACCCTGACCGGCAGCCGGCGGATGGCGATGCTGCTCCTCGTGGTCAGCACGGGGCTGCGCCGGGGAGAGCTGGTGTCGCTCCGGCGGGACGACCTGGACTGGGAACGGGGCCGGGTGCTGGTCCGTCAGGGCAAGGGCCAGAAGGACCGCAACGTCCCGTTCCTGCCGGGGGTGCAGGATGCAGTCAGGCGGTACCTTGCCCACCGGACCGACCAGGACCCAGCGCTCTGGATCACGGAGAAGGGACTGCCCTTCCGGTACCACGGCGTTGGTCTGGACATTAAGAGGCTGTATGAGCGGGCCGGGGTGGATGTGGTCGACGTCCTGCACGTCTACCGGCGCTCCCTGGCCACGTCGGCGGCGCGGCAGAGGATGCCCAGGTGGTTCACCAACAAGATCCTTGGCTGGGCCGATGACCAGATGCAGAGCTATTACACGGCGAACATGGAGAACGAGGACGAGGCCATTGCCTACTTCACCCAAAACTTCGAGCCGCTGGGCGAGCAAGCGGCCCCTGCTGGCGGGGACCCCCCGATCAGGCCAACGGACCGTATCGAGGTGGAGGAATCAACGGCTCCGAAGTTCCTGCCGCTGCGGGGAGTGACCTACTACTGCCACCAGCGGGTGTTCATCGTGGCCGGGGAGGACCGGATCGAGGTCACCGTGGACGAACTGCCGGGCCGGGGGTAGGCCCCACGGGAGAGTCGACGTTGCATTACCGCCCTGGCCTGGGACGCGGATTGTTCGGAGATGATACCGGCCCTGGCTCCCTGCTTGGCGGCACAGTGTTTGGCTGGGGCTCGGGACGCGGCGAAGGCGCGGGCGCGGGACGGGGCCCGGGGCTAGGTTGTGGAGTGCGCCCCAGAACCTCTATTTCGAGCGTACTAAGCTGTTTGGGCATACCTGTTTCCTACCACCTGAAGCGCTTCACTTTCGCATTTTTCACTGAGCCTGTTGTCGAAGGCCGACATCACCTTATCCGTCGCCTTTCCCCACCTGTGATAGATCGAATCAATCGCAGATTCAACTGCCTCTGTGTCGATCCTGCCGGATTCAATGGCCCGCACAAGCCTCTGAGCTTCCGTTTTGAGTTCATCGCAAGCAAGTGCCGTCAGTTTCAGGACGCCGGAATCGCGTGCGTAGTGGTTCAGAGCGTCCCAAATGGCCAGTCCGCCCAGGACTGCACCCAGCCCGACCAGAACCAACCAACCCCACTCGACCTGAGACATCGGATAGGCTATGGAGGCCTCAGTCACAACGCCCCCCAATATCGCAAACCGCATACCGAAAGCCCATCGTTGAAGGCTGTCGGCCTTTGCGGTGTAGTAACGGAGGTTCCATTCCAGATCGACGACCAAGTCGAAGGCGGCGGTACGGGTATGGCTTTCCACTGTCGGCGCGGTCATGGCGGGCCTCCCATGCCAGCTCTTGGACACATGCGATTCCTGCGTGGAACAGAATAGCAATTCGCCCTGACGAGTTCAAATCCCGGCCCTGTCATTTGCCCGACGCTTGCGCTTGGACCTCTTCCTCCATCCACCAGGCGGCGACGTTGCCCGAGACCTCGGCCACCATCTCACCATCCCGGTGAAGGACGAAGTGGGCAGGCGTCCGCTTCGTCATCGAGTCGGCCATGATGCGGACCGTCCACGGATGGTCCTGGAGTTCCAGCGCCGGACCCAGCCGGAAGCAGTACATCCGGCGCGATTTCATGGTCATCACATCCTCCCGTGATGCTCCGGTTTTCCCGATTGTACCAGCGTTCCTTGTCCGCCGTTTTCTCCGAGGGCAAAACGGACACCGTGTCCGGTTTCGCCCGTTTTCGGGGCATGGGTGGCCCCCCGGAAGTCGGCTGAGGGCCGGAAAACCCGCCTCCGGCGCTCCAGTGGCCACGGCGGGGCAAAAAGGAAGACCCCGACGGCGCCGCCGGGGTCTGTAAAAAGTTAATCCCTGTTCGCTTGGCCGGGGTCAGGGGCCAATGAGGTTCCCAAGGCCCATCTCCCTCAGCGCTTCCTCCATGCGGGCGCGCTCCTGGATCGCCTCGCGGCGCTTCTCGAGGAGGGCATGGACCTCCGCCACAGCGGCAAGGGGGACCGGATTGCCGTCCGTACGGAACCTGAGAGAATCGTCTCCAATCAGGATTTGGTCGGGGCTGGCTGTGAGAGCATTGCCCAATTCGGACAGGAGCTGCCCCAGGTCCCGCAGCTCCAGCTGCACCGAGGCAAGGGTCGCCTTGTTGGCGGAGTAATTGCGGACCAGCTTGGCTATCGTCCCGTCCTGTTCCATGCCCCGGATTATACCAATAAAACGGCCCCGGAAGCGTCCGGCACCGCTTCCGGGGCCAGGTCCCGATAAACCCACGGGACCGCGCCGGGATGATACCCCCGCCGCGCCGGGCGCATCAACACCCTTGGCAAGGGCAAATGAAAACCCCGGAAGGCGGACACTTCCGGGGCGCTGATAGGAGGATACAGGCCGGACAAGAGGCGCTGCCGGGGCATTCTATCACACCCCTCCGGCAAGCCATATGGCCCGCTCACGAGGGAAACGCTACTCCTCCTCCTTCTCGGTGAACCACCAGATGGCCACTGAGCCGGTGATCTGGCCGACCACCGTGTCGCCAATCTTGAAGTTGTACCCGTACTGTACCTTGACCATCTCATCGGCGCGGATGACCATCAGGTCAGAGAGCCGGCCCTCCTGGTCTCCGAGCCGGACATGATAGTAACGGACTTTCATTGCAACACCTCCTTCCCCGGCATTATATTTCAGGCAGCCCACCGAAGGGGGAAGGCGTGAAACGCTACATGGACCTGGTCCTGAAGCTGCTGGAGCACCTGGAATGCCACGGCACAGGCCGGGAGATGGCGCCCCCGGAGATCGAGGGCTACACGCCCGGCCAGGTCGAGTACCACGTCTACCTCTGCCGGGACGCCGGGTTCGTCCAGTGCAATCCCGTTGCTCCCCGCAACATGGTCAGGCTCACCTGGGCGGGCCACGAGGAGCTGGAGCGGCTGCGGCGCCGGGAGTGATCAGCCCGATTCCGGGGCCGGTCCCACGCTGATCTGGATGGTCTCCTCGACCTCGGCTTCCGAGTACAGTTCAGGGTACTCCGACCTGGGCAGCGCCAATTTGGCCGCCTTCTGGTCCAGGGACTCCCGGACGTAGCCTTTCCGGAAGCTGAACACCACGCCGAAGTCGATTGCCCTGCCCTGGTCCAGGACCACGGACTCGCGGGCCCGTTCCTTCAGCCGTACCGCCGCGGCGCTGAACCCCTCCGCCAGGCGCGCCAGCCGTCCCGGGCTGAGACGGCCCCCTTCAATGGCCCGCATCACCTTCCGTGCGGCGCCCTGTCCCAGGACCCGCTGGATTTCAACAACCGGGTCAACCTCATACTTCGCCATCGGTATCTACTCCTCATCATCAATCATTACCGGTCGTTGGTCAGCAGCCCGGGTGCCCGGTGTAGCCCGGCGGCGGCGTCCATCCCACCCAGCACTGCCCGTCGGGATTGAAGGCGAAGGACTGGCCGGGGAACCGCGGGTCCTGCAGGTAGGTCACCCCGTCATCGGCTCCAGCGCCGGTATGGTCGGTCGCGCCTGTGGTGAGCGCCGGTGCCGGCGTGGGAGAAGGCTCAGGGGCCGGGCCGGATGCGGGCGCGGTTGATGGTTCAGGCGTGGCAGTGGGTTCAGGCTGCGGCTCCGGCGTGGGTGTTGGCGTCGGCGTCGGGACGTATGCCGCGGCCCAGTCATCGGGATCAGCGTGGCAGGTCCACAGCGGCGGGCCGTCCGCCCCGGATCCCGGCGTGACGTGGCACGTCCAGTGGACGTGGTCCGCCGGAGCGCTGTTCGCGGCCCAGGCCAGGGCGCCCGCTCCGATGAGAAACATTGCGAGGACGGGGATGATCACTTTGGCGATTTTCACAGGAGAACCTCCAATATTGGTTGTGAGTTGACGGCCCCGGATGCTGCAACCGGCGGCCCTAACCGTCGTCCGGGGTCTCCGCCGTCTCTCCGGAATCCTCTTCCTCGGCCGCCGCCCCGCGCTTCCTGCGCTGGACCCGCTTCGCCGACACGTCCCAGTCCCATCTCCGTCCGCCGCCCGGCCCAACGCCGGCCACCCGCACGTCGATCTCCTCTCCGTCCCCGATCTCGACCTCGATCTGCTCGCCGGGTTTGAGAGGGGGGCGCTCCAGGCCGGTGTCGTCGTGGCGGAAGACCTCGATACCGTCCCCGGCCAACTCCGATACGTTGATCAGCACTATTTTCGGCATGTCTACTCCTCCAGTTTTCTCACGGCCCGCAGTTGCAGGTCCGTCGTCTCCGCCTGGTTCTCCCCGGCGGGCCAGCGGTGGGTTGCCCTGGTCACGACCCAGACGTGGCCCGCGGCGCGCACCGCGTCCAGGGGCCGCATGGAAGGGTTGATCAGCAGCCGCGCCCCGGACGTCAGCCGTTCGGCGGCGAGTACTGCCCGCTGCAGGGCGATCTCCAGCTCCGCCTCGGCCCTGGACCCCGCCGGTTCCCTGACGCGGAGCGCCGCCGGGCTGTCCGCCGCGGGTTCCGGCAGGGTCAGGGTCTGCACCCGGGCGTCCCCATCCAGGTAGTCGCAGGCAATGGGCTGGTCGTCCGGGTCCACCAGGACCTCCTCCTCCGACCAGTCGATGGGCGTTGGCAGCTCCCGCTCGCTCACCGCGTCCAAAACGAAGGCCAGGGTCCCGAGGGGCGCGGTGGGACTGGGGTCGAGCACGAGCTGGTAGCCGGCCAGAACGTCGACCAGGGTGTTCAGGTCATTGGTCTCGGCGGCGTTCAGGTCCGGCAGGATGTACAGGTCCATCAGCGGCGCGCCGCTGTCGAGGGTCGATTCCAGCGGCAGGGACAGCAGGCTGTAGGGGCCGGACGGGACGTTCCGCAGGATGTGGTTCCACAGCCCCAGGGTGTTGGTCCTGGCCCCGTCGATGGACAGGGGCGCCCCGGTTATGTCCTCCACATCCTCATCCGGCTGCCGGTAGGCGAACCTGGTCAGCCGCTTCGCCTGGGCCAGCATGTGGTCCCGGCCGGTGAGCAGCCCCGCCAGGGTCTCCCGGCGCGCCTCGCGCACCCGCCCCCAGTAGGTGGTCTGGACCCACTTCTCGCCGTCGCGCCGCCTGCCGGTGCGCAGGGGCTTCCAGCGTCCGAAGGCGGGCAGCGTGTCCTCCGCGTCGCCCTCCGGCGGGTTGAGCGGTTCCCCGCCGTGCAGGGGCAACGGCCGGTCGTGCCAGTCGGCAACGGCCTCCGGCACGGCGAACAGGGTATCCGTCTCCCACACCGTGGTGGCCCGGTTCTGCTGGGCGCTGGAGTTCAGGACGGCGGAGGCCGAGCTGGGCGGGGTCCTGACGGTTGAGATGTACAGGGGCATCAGGCGAAGACCACCCCCACCTTCGTCTGCAGGTAGACCATGATCTCGTGGACCGGCGCGGACGGGGAGTTGGCGGCGGGGTCGGCGGGCAGGGCGGTCACCGACCAGACCAGGGCCGTCACGGTGTGCATGTCCGGCGGGCTTGCCGCCCTGGGCGCTCCCGCGGGCAGCGTCCGCACCTGTTGCTCCCCGATGACGGCCATGATAGTTGACGCCGCGTCTCCGGGGCCGGAGGGCCTTCGGCCCGTTGCGGTTGCCGTCAGGGACGCCGAGGCGTAGGGAGCCGATGACACCAGGCGGCTGGTCAGGCCGGTGGCGGCGGCCGCGATGCGGTCCGGCTCCCAGAAGACCCGTTCCGCGCCGCCCAGGGGCGGCTGGACATAGGCGGCGAAGCTCTTCAATGCGGCGGCGGTCCGGTACTCGATGGCGGCGGGGTACGGGTCCGCCTTTTCCCGGTGGCCCGCCATGCGCAGCAGGTATTCCCCCGCGCCCGCGACGGCGTCCCAGGCGAAGGTCCTCCCGCCGGTCACCCGCCGGTTGGCCGGGGCCTCCAGGGGCGGGGCCGGCGGGAGCGCCCTGGACGGCGGTCTCACTGTGCCCACCGGGCTGCCCAGACCCAGGGAAGTGACAAGGGAACTGGAGACCCTTGCTGAGCCGATGACCTTCAGCAGGGAGCGGAGTTGGCCCCAGGTTACGCCGTCGATGTCCCTCTGGCCCGACGAGGCGCTGGCCCACCGGGCCGAGTCCACCAGGGCCAGGTGGTACGCCCCCGGACCGCTCCCAGCGGCGTCCAGTACCGCGAGGCCCTCGTCGCTCAGCTCGATCTGGATTCCAACCGCGTTGCCGCCCGACTCCTCCTCGGCGTGCAGGCGGAGCTTACCGGCGTAGACCAGCAGCTCGTCATTTGGCAGGTCCCCGGCCGGGACCTGCGTCCCGATGCGGAACCCCGGCCCCAGAATGGCGACTCCCATGCCGCCCTCGGCGCGGACCATTGTTCCGTCCAGCCTGACCGCGCCGTCCGAGTCCGCGGACAGGCCGTGGAATTCGTCCCCTTCGACGCCGGTCCGCGCCCCGTCCGGGGAAAGCACCGTCTCCGAGTCCCCCGACTGGAGCTGGACGGGCGGGTCCTCAGATGCCCAGCGCTCCGGCGAAGGGACCACGCCAACGATCTCCCAGAGGCTGCGGCTGGACTGCTGTACCTGGACCACGTCGCCGGGGCCGAGCCGTCCCGCGGCGGAGGGCGCCGCCGGGTTCACCAGCTCGCGCACCCCGCAGACGGTGTAGTCCCGGCCCGTGGCCGGGTTGGCGATCTCGACGTCATAGCGCCACTCGCCGCGGCGGACCTGGACGGGGGCGGAGACGATGCGACCCACGTGGGCCTTCCTCTCCCGCGGGCGCGCCGGGAGCAGGTCGGCATCGGTGTAGGGCATGACGCGGTCGGCCATCACAGGGCGTCCTCCTCGAAGGGGTCGCCGACGTTGCCAACGCCGGTGTCCGGCGGCGGGAGGTTGTCGGCGGGCGGTTCGGGCAGCGCCGAGGGCGGCCGCTCGGTGAAGGCGAACCGCCAGCGCCTGAACACCGGGATCCCGTTGCGCACGTCGGGGTCCTCCAGGCGGGGGGTGCCGGAGACGTAGCCCCGGGCGATCACCGTCTCAACGCCGTCCCGGACGCTGACCAGGTCCATGGGCATTGTCAGCGCCTCCATGAGGCGGTCCCACTCGGCCTCGGCCGGGGTGTCCGGGAAGAAGGCGCCGCGGAAGTTGCGGACCGGCGCTCCCCGGCCCCTGGGCTGGAGGCCCCAGCTCCCGTCGGTCAGCAGTACCACGGCCAGGCGCACCGGCGTGCCCCGGTCATGGTTCTCCTGGCCCATGACGGCAAGGTCGATGCTGGCGGTCCCGGTGCGGAGGATCATTCGCCCCTGGCCGCCCGCCGCTCGGCGTCGCGCATCTCGGCGATCACCTCCTCGGCGGTCTGAGTGGTCTGGATGTTATTGGTCTGGTAGATGATCGTATCTCCCTGGACCGTATCCCCATGGCGGATGGTGTCGCCCCCGCGGTACTGCTGGTCAAGGGCCTGGCCGAAGGCCCGCTGGGCCGGGGTCAAATCCCGCTGGACCGGCTCCGCCTGCCGCTGCCCCAGGGCCTCGTCGAAAGCCCGCTGGGCCGGGGTGAACTCCCGCCGCCCGGGCGGCGTCTCCCGCTCCCAGGGACTGGGCGCGAAGTCCAGCCGCCGCGCCCGGTCATTCAGCTCCGACCGCAGCCCCCGGTTGGGCTCCAGCCGCGACAGCGCCACCAGGTCCCGCTCGTCCAGTGGCTGCCGCAGGGAGACTATCTCGCTCGTCGGCACCGGCGCGTCGTTGGCCGCGATGTCGTCCAGCACCGCCAGCACACGGCGCTGCCGGCTGAGGGCGAAATGCCGCTCAAGGTCGGACATCTCCCCTTCCCGGTCCGATCCCGGCTCGATGCGCACCGGGAGCTGGACGAACAGGTCCTCCTCCGGGACGTCCGGTATCGCGGGCGACGAGGGAGGCGGCAGCCTTCGCTCCGGGGGGACCCCCTGCCCTTCCGTCGCCTCTCCCTGGCGGTCGATCCGCTCCTCCAGGCACTCGAAGCGGGGCAGGATGTTCTCCAGGGTGCGCTCCTGGGAGCGCATCAGGGCGTCGGCGGTCTCCTGTCCGCCTTCCCGGGTGCCCTGGTAGGCCGCCTGCTCAACCCCGCTGGTGAGACGCTCCTGGGCGTCGAATCCCTCGGCCAGCGCGGAGCGCCCCTGGCCCAGGGCGGCCGCTCCGGCGGCGAACACTCCCCCGCCGATGACGGCGGCGGCCCCCAGGGCCGCCCAGCCCACGCCGGGCGTCAGGGCGGCCGCCACGGCCCGCGCCGTGTTCGCGGCCCAGATGATCCCGGTCAGGGTCACGGTGGCCGCCGCGATCGCGGCCAGCGCCGCCAGCACGTTGGGGTGCTCGCTGGCGAAGTTCGCAAACCCGATAACCAGCGGCTGCACCGCGTCCAGGGCCTCGGTCATCCGGGGCAGGAAGGCGCTGCCCACCGCCGCGCCGGTCAGCTCGAAGCTCTGCTTGAACCGCTGCAGGTCCACCCTGGCGGCCGCGAACTGCTCCCGCTGCTCCCTGGTGATGGCCGGGACTTCGTTCAGCCGGTCCAGCTGCTCCTGGGGGATGTCCAGCGCCGGTATCAGCCGCTCGGCCAGGGTGCCGCCCAGTATCTCGTCGGCAAGGAAGGCCCTCCGCTGCACGTCTCCCACCTGCTGGAGCCGCTCGATGATCAGCGGCAGGTCCCGCGTTGAGACGTCACGGGCGGTCAGGCCCAGGGCCTCCAGGGCGCCCCGCGCCGGGGTCTCCTTCTCCGCCTCCTGGCGGATCTCCCCCAGCCGGATGCTCAGCTCGTTGAAATCGCCGATGTCCAGGTCCTGTCCGACCAGGCCGACGACCCGCTGGAGCCGCTCCACCTCCTCCACCGCCAGGCCGGTGGCGTTGGAGATGGAGAGGATCTGCGCGCTGCTCTCGCCCAGACGGTCGATCTGGAGTATCAGCCCCCCGACGCCCGCGCCCAGGGCCGCGAAGCCGCCCAGGGTGATGTTGCGGTACCGGTCGGAGCGTTCGTTGAGCCGCCGCCAGGAGTCCTGCTGCCGGTCGAGCTGGCCGGTGAGCCGGGAGATGTCCCGGCGGGTCTGCTCGATCTCCCCCTGGATCCGCTCGTATTCCTCGGACCCCCGCTCCACGCCCCGCAGCTCCCGGTTGAGCCGCTGCTGGGTCTCGCGGACCCGGCCGATGTCCTCCTGGGTCTGGCGCAGCTCGCGGGAAACCGACCCGAAGGCCCTGGGGAGGCTCGGGTCCGTTTCCCCCTGGAGCTTTATGGCGTACGAGAGAGACCTGCTTACCATGTCAGTCCGGCTTGTTCAGGGCCCACACCTGCATGACGGTGGAAAGGGGGAGCGCCAGGCCCTCGCCCACGGTCATCACCCCGGCGCGGCCCAGGCGGGAGAGAATGCGGATCAGTTGTCCCCAGTTGGGGATGGGGATGCGGCGGGCGTCCAGGGATAGAAAGGGCTGTCGATGGACCTCCCGATGACGGAGTCCACGACCCGGTATTCCCCGTAGGGCCACCCGGAGATGTCCAGGCCGGTCACCACCTCCACGAGGCGGAAGCTGTCCACCGGGCCGTGGGGCGCGACGGTCTCCAGGTCCTGGGCGTAGGTCACGCGGACGGTGCAGAGGGTCTCGGCCCCGCATTCGCAGCCGGGGTCCCGGCAGGTGCAGATGATCCCGCAGGTGCGGCAGCAGCCGCAGCGGAAGACCTCCCACGGGCCGGTGCCCCTGACCCGCACCGGGGGCGGCATGGTCAGGGCCGCCAGCTCGTCCAGCATGGTCCGGTACTCGCGGAGGGGCAGCCGGGCCAGCTTCCGGTAGGCCTCCCCGGTCAGCTGGCCGATGACGTGGCGGTCTAGGGTCGCCTGGCAGACGGCCTCGCCCCAGGCGGGAAGCTCCGCGTGGGCCTTGCGGTAGTGGGCCACCGTGGGCTGGTCCATGCTCAGTCTCCTAGCTGAAGGTGGGGAAGATGTCCTCGCCCATGTGCTGGAATATCTTCTTGTCGATGTCGATGTCCCACATGGCCGCGCCGATCCCCGCCTGCTCCAGCTTGTAGCGCCGCAGCCGGTACTCCAGCGTGGTCGGCCGTATCTCGGAGCCGCCCATGGTGAAGGTGCCGGGGCTGACCCGCCGGAGGATGCCGCCGCACTCCGCGGTCTGCACCACGGTGGTCGACGAGGGGTCGCCCGGCGTCTCAAGCAGCTCCTCGATCTCGAAGCTGTAGAGCTTGTTCAGGCCGCCCAGGAGGGCGGCGTAGGCCGACACCAGGGACATGGCCAGGGTCAGCGCCGCCAGCCCGCTGGCGGCGAAATCGTTCATGTAGTTCCCGGCCTGGATTTCCGCCAGCACCACCTCCATGTCGGGGAGGGTGTATGACAGGGTGTCGTCGGTGAGCTCGTCGCCGTTGGCGATCTCTCCGGTCACCACCGAGCCGTCGTCAAGGGTGATTTTCGCCCAGGCCCTGCGCTTCTGGTATGGCATGGTCCGCTCCTCTGTCCGGGTCGTGGCCGGGGCCACGCTTCATGTGTTGGTTACGCCACACCGAGCCGCAGCCGGATCGGGATGACGATCCGCTTGATGGGCCGGACGGTGTCGAATATCGCCTGCAGGTGGGCGTCTCCCGCGTCCCGCGCGTGCTGGGTGTCCAGGGTGGGATGCGGCAGCACCGAGGCGTAGCGAAGCTCCCGCGGCACCAGCTGGCGCACCGCGCGCTCCACGTGGGAGGCCAGCCGGGTGATCGTGGTCTCGTTGCCCTCGTCCGCGATGAACGCCTCGCCAGCGGCCTCGGCCAGCCGCTGGGCGTGGTGCACCACCAGGGCGACGCTCCAGGTCTTCCGGGCGTCGGTGACCCCCTTCAGGCTGTCGCCCACGATCTGGACCTGGCCATGCCGCCGCACCAGAGTGGAAAGGTAGGCCCCCACCAGCCGGGTCACGTCGGTGCTGGCCGCGGACCGGGGGCTGTAGGACAGCTCATGTTCCAGGTTGGTCACCCCGGTCACCCGGGCCAGCTCGATTCCCCGCTGCCGGCCGTGCACCGCCGCCACGTCCAGGGCCGCCGCCAGCCAGTCCGCGCCGGGCCATTCGTTGTCGGTGCGGTTGAACACGCCCATGACGTTGGGGCGGACGTTGCCCTCCCCGGCCCAGGCCACCGCCAGGTCCACGCTGCCGCTGGGCGCGTCGGCCACCGCCAGGCACTCCAGCTCCTCGGCCAGGGACTCCAGCTCGGTGACCACCGGGCTGCGGATGTCCAGCACGTTGTCGCCGGAGGTGTGGGCCGCGGCCGCGGTCCCCAGCTCGCCCCGCTCCACGGTGAAGGTGTGCTGGTCCGTAACCGCGGTGACCCGCACCACCTCGTCGTCAAGCTGAAGGTACTCGTCCACCTCGACCCGGTGCACGGCGTCGGCGGCCAGGACGACGCTGCTGGCGTCAATCGCAATGTCGGAGCTCAGGGCCCCCAGGACGGAGCCGGTCACCGTCAGGCCGGGGGCGTACAGGTGGGTGGGTTCCTGCTCCAGGAACCGCACCTTCTCCAGGGCGGCCTCCACCTGGGCGTGGGTCGGGTTGGCCGGGGTCAGCGCCACGGCGATGCTGGTGTCCACCCGGTCGAATATGGACTCCACCGCGGTGCGCAGCGGCCCGTCGGTGCCGATGAACGGCTCCAGGGCCGCCAGGCCGGTGGCGTATCCCCTGGGGCGCTCGTTGGGCGCGCCGGTGCCGCTGGCGCTGGAGCCCGGCGGTCCCACCAGGAAGAGGTGGGCGTCGCTGTGGTGCAGCGGCGTTACCGGGTCGCCGGTCACCGTGCTGCTTACTGAGGGGGGCCGGGGCATGGTCATTGCCTTCTCCTGCCGGTCATTGCTTGGGTTGTGTGCCTATCCCAGATGCATCAGAGGGCGTGCACCTGCTCCACTAAGCTAGGCGACTTGCAGATATGTTCGCGTTTGATGAGAGGGTAATGGGAGTGCTTCCAATCAGCGTCAGGCTGCCATTAGATACATTCACCCGGTAGGTGTAGCACCGATTCGCGCTGCTATCGAGCGTCAACAGGAGCAAGTCCCTCCGACCCGCCAGCAGGTGTATGTCAACCACGCCGGACGTTGGCAGCGTTACGTTGGCTATGAGGGCAAGTTGATCTCCGGTCGAGTGGCGGTAGAAGACGACATCGCTAGGGCCAGCAAACAGTCCGACATAGTAGGTTCCACTGAAGTTAGTGGCAGTGGCCTTGGTCCTTCGCGTGTTGGCACGCTGGAAAATTTGGGTCCCTTGCGGCAGCCCGCTGCTGAAGTTATAGGGTCTCAGGGAAACGTGGTCCCTACGGGAGTCAATCCTTTGATAGTACAACCATCCGAGCGTTCCGTCCGGGAGGTTGATGACCTCAGTGTCGAACGTGGCAGAGTCCAGGTGCTGGACCCGCGTGACACCGCTAAGGCTTCCGGTGCGCTGGTCCACGACGTATCGGTAGCCCAGGACATTGTTTCGTGGATTGAGATTGCCAACCTGCAAGTAGAGGCCGTCGTTGTATTGGAATAGCGAGGGAGCCAGCCGCCCACTCACCGTGTCGGTGCCGATGTTGGCAAGGGCGCCGCCCGACTCGGAAAAGGTATAGAGGGAATAGCTTGTGCCATCGACGATTGCTGCTAGGACGGCACCGCCCTTGTCGAACACCAGCGTAGGCTCTGGCCGGTTCTCCCAGACCTGGGCCAAGCGGGCAACGCCAGGGACGTAAAACTCCCCGGCCATCTGATTTGCATCTGTGTAAATCGGCATCGTCTATTCCGGTATCAGGAACACATCCCCGGTCCGACGGGCCTGCTTCTGCCACCGCACGCCGGTGTACATCGCCCAGTCACCCGCGGCCGCGCTGGTCAACGGCGTGGTCCCGTCCGTGTCCCGCCAGGCCAATCCAGACTGGACGGCCTCCGTGAAGTACACGTTCTGCCCCGTGGCCGGACTCGTTGGAAACGCGGTGTCGAAAACCGTGGCCGTAATCATCCGGCGTATCCCGCTGGGCATCTTGGCCACCGGCACCGTCGCCAGCGCGTTCCACCACTGGGTCAGGCCCAGCGGAGTCAGCAGCTTCAGGGCCGTGGCCCCGGCCACGGCCTGGGCCATCGTCGCCACGTGGCCCGACAGCTTCGAGAACGGGAATGCCAGGTTCGTCCACCAGAACTGGGTCTTCTGGGGCGTCATCAGCACGTCGTCGGACGTGCCGGTCCGGGCCTGGGCGTTGGTGGCGATGAGGTTCCGGAGCTTCCCGATCACGACGGTCAGCGCGTTCCACCAGTCCTGGGTCCGCAGCGGGGTCATGGCCACGTCGTTGTCCGTCGCGGCCCGCGCCTGGGCCAGGGAAGCGAAGGCGAAGGCGGACAGCGAGATGCTCAGCCCGCTGGCCACCCCGTTGACGTAGGAGTACAGGATGGCAATCAGGGCCCGGGCGTCCGCGGCCTTGACGAAGACGTCGCGGCTCTGCTCGGCCCAGAGGATCACCATATCCCCCGACGCGGTGAACAGCCCGACCTCGCTTCCTACGAGGCGCGGCTGGCTGTCGACGGAGACGTTGTAGTTGACGTTGGGGCCGGACCCCGTGAGGTTGATGTTGTCCCCGCTCAGGACCGTGGGCGTGGCGTCCACCAGGGCGGTCCGGTCCGCGGCGGCCTCGTAGCGCTGCCCCGCGTTCAGGGTGCCGACGCGCACCTCGGTGATGATCACGTCCTCCCCGCCCGGCAGGTCCGCCGCGGCCATGAGTGCCAGTCCGGTGTCGGTGAAAACTGCGGCCATGTCAGCTCACGCTCACGGTGCGGGTTATCAGGGCCGTGGCCTCGGTTTGCAGCGCAAGCGGCGGCGCGCCGTATTCGCAGAACACCACCTGGACGCCCTTCTCGGCCGGGATTCTGCCGGGGATGTCGCCGTCGAAATAGGGCGCCACCCAGGTCAGCCAGTCCCGCACCGCCTGGGCGTACTCGGGCGTCGCTTCCACCAGGGGCGAGGGCGTCACGCAGAACTCGATCCCCACCCGGCGGCCGGAGACGTTGGTGATCCAGGTATGGACCCAACTGAACTGGAGGTCCTGGGCGGTCCGGTCCACGCCGGACCACTTGTTCCGCCCGTCAAAATACTCGTACAGGTGCTCCCCCACCCGGCGGGTGAAGATCTCGCCGAAGGCGGACGTGGCCGGCACGCCGCGGGCGTTCAGCTCCAGCTCCAGGTGGACCAGGGGCATGGTCGCGGCCCGGACGAAGTCCCGCACGTCCAGCGGGTCGTCGAAACCCGCCAGCTCCGGCATTGCAAGCAGCGCTTCGTAGACCGCCTCGACCCAGGGCGACTCGCTCATGTGGTCCCAGTCGTGGCCGGGGTTCGGCGTGACCATCAGGACTCCTCCGTGAAGGCCAGGTCCCCGATTGCGCCGTGATATACGGTGCCGGGGGACCGCGCCAGGGCCCCGGAGGGGGCCGTGACGGTTATATCCACGACGTTGGCCGCCCACATGCCGTCGGACAGCGCCGACGGGTAGATGGAGGTGTCCAGCCGGCGCAGGCGTTCCAGCGTGGCCTCCAGGTGCTGGCGCACCGCCGGTTCGGGACTCTCGGCGTCGGTCTCGTAGATGATCGCGGCGTCCACGATGTAGGGCGTCACCATGACGTCGCCCACCCGGTAGTCGAACCAGAAGGCGGGCCGGGTCCTCACGTTGAGCGCCGCCTGGATCGCGGTCTTGGCCGCGTCGGCCAGGTCCATGCCGTCGCTGTCAATGACGTACATGGTGACCAGGTTGGAGTCCAGGTCCAGGAGCCTGGCCGCGTCGAAGACGCCGGTGTCGGCCAGCCGCGTGAGGAGGATGTCATGGGCCGGAGTCCCCGGCGCCAGGGCGTGGAACTGGTCGAAAATCCGCTCCAGCAGTTCCGCGTCGCTCTCGCCTTCGGGGAAGGTCCGGATGCCGGCATTGTTCGCCAGCTCCCTGAGCGCCTGGCCCTTGGCCCGCAGCACCCAGTTGGCGTCCGCCGAGTCGTTGAACTGGGCGATCCAGGCCCGGACGCGCCCGGCGGTGTCGTCGGACCAGTAGACCGCGGGGTCCGAGGCGTCGGGCGTCCACGCGGGCAGGTCGCTCCGGAGCTGGGCCACCACGGCATTGACCAGGTCGGCCTGCGCGGGGACCGGGTCTATGTAGCGGCGGCTCACCATTACGTGGTCACCTGGGTGCGGATACTGCCGTTGACCAGCACCTCAAGGTCCGTCCCCGATCCCGACGAGCGGAAGCGGACGTCGGTGATGCGCGGGTCGCCGCTGAGGGCCCGCTCGATGCTGGGGCGCACCCGGTCCTCTCCGAACCCCCCGGCCAGGGCCAGGCTGCCGTAGTTGGGCCGGAAGCGGCGGCTTCCCAGGGGCGTCAGTATCCGGTCCTCCACCGACTGGGCCAGGTCCCAGCCCGCCTCGACCTGTTCAGCCGTGAAGAGCCGCCCCGTCAGTCCGTCGATGCCGGGCATCAGCATGCCTCCACGTGGATGTGGACGTTGCGGATTACGAACCCGTCCACCTCCAGGGGGTGGAACTCGTAGTCGTTCTTGAACATCCGGGCCCAGCGCAGCGTGAAGCAGAGCGTACCGGTCTCCGGGTCGTAGTCCGACACCTCCATTTCCGGGTCTGTGTGGAACAGGAACCTCCGGTAGACCCACGACCATATCTGGTGTGCGACGAGGTATCCTCCCCGCCCCGCCCAATAGAAGTCCAGGGCGAACGTCACCAGGGCATGGTCCTGCAGTTCCGCCGGGCTGAGATTGTCGATCCGGAAGACGACCATCGGAGCGCACATTTCGATGGGGCATGTCCCCGCCACCACGGTCTCGATGCCTGGGTCAAAGTAGCGGTCGAAATCCGCCTCGGCAGCCGCGAGGTAGCCGTCCAGCGTCGTCGTGTCAGGTGGGGACATCATCATCATCTTCGCCTCAATATGGCTCGCTCGGCGCTGGCCCGGAAACTCCGCTCCAGCACCTCAGTGGCCCGGTCCGCCGTCGCGTCGAATGCCTGGCGGACCTCCTCATGGACCGGTGCCCCGACTGGCTCGACCCCTCCGCCGTCCCGCTCCCGGAACGGCACGCCCCTGTATCGGCCTCTGGTCGGAACGAACACCCCCTTTAGCCTCTGTCCGCGGAACACCACCCCCTTGCGGCTCCGGTCTATCTTCCCCTTCCTGGTCCTCCCGCGGACCGTCCGCTGCCTTCGGATGGGCACCAACTCCGTGGCCCGGAACGATGTCACCAGTGGGTTGCGGGCTGCGCCCAGCCAGACCCTGCTCTGTTTGGGGAAGGACAGGACCCGGCGGTTGATGCTCGCACGCGGAAGGTCCGTCCGGGCGGACGTCTCCTTCCGGGCGATTCCCCGGAGGGTTCGCACCGAGTCCCGAACGGCGAACCCCTGGACCTGCTCCAGCTCTTTCTGGGTCAGCCGGAGGTCATCCATTACCCGCTCCGAGTCGAGGTCTATCTCCAACAGCACCGGCATCAGCAGATCTCCGAGAGGATGTACCGGGTCCATCCCGGGTCGCTGTCCAGCAGCTTCTGCTCGACTGTGGCCGTCCCGCCCCTCGCGCCTACGACGGTCCCCTTTGCCAGGTCAGTGTCGCCGGGCAGTGAGAGCACCAGGCGTTGATAGTAGACACCCCGCTCATTGGTCATCGTCTCCCGGCCCAGAATCCCTTGGGAGGTCACACCGGCGATGGTCACGTCCTCGCCGAACATGACCGCCAGGTCGTCGAAGGGGACCGTGAACATCGCCGCTACGCCTCGTGGAACCGGTAGTGGGCGGCGGGGTGGCCCAGGACGAAGTTGTAGTAGTCCTCGGTGATCATGTAGTAGTTGCCGTCCCGGTAGTCGATGTCCACGAACACCGCGTCGTCCCAGTTCTTGAAGTAGATGTCGCCCAGAGGGCTGACGATGCCCCGGAAATGCTTGGTGCCGCCCACGCTGAGGTGGTTGGTCGGGTGGACGGCGAACGTCATGTCCACCATGCCCATGCCGTCCGCGCCGGTCTCGTAGAACTTGCCGACCGCGGTGGGGCTGGCGTAGTTGCGCATTCCCTGCTCGACGGTCTTGGAGACGACGATGACCTTGTTCATCCCGTCCAGCTCGAACCCGTTGGCCAGGGCGGTCCTGATCTGGGCCACCGTGGGGGCGGCGGTTATGGTGACCGTCCCGATGTTGGCGGTGTTGTAGACCCCCCGGGCCTGGTTGGCGGCGCCGCTGCCGGACACCAGCTGGCCGTTCTTGCGCTCCCGGTTCTTCTCCAGCGTGATGGACAGGATGGCCTGGAAGAGCCGCTCGGTCTGGACCCGGGACAGCCGGGTGATCAGCTGCCGGTTGACCGCCAGCCTGGGGGTGATCTCCACCGCGGTGGCCGTCGCGTCCCCGGTCTTGGCGTAGCCGTCGTCGTCCGGTTCGGCCACCATTCCGGTGTCCGGCACGTCGACCGGCACCACGTAGCTGTCCCCCGGACTGGAGGGCAACTGGAAGCACATGTCCACGATGTTCAGGGGGTCGGGCAGGTCGGACCGGATGAACACCTCCCTCATCTCCTCGATGGCGGGGCCGCCGGAGTTCGACGCGGTGGTGGTGTTCAGTTGGGCCAGCTCCCCCCTGGGGATGGCCAGCCGGTTGGGGTGGGGCAGCGTGACGTTGGACTTCCGAAGGATTTCCTCTGAGACGGTGCGCTCGTACGAGGCCAGGTTGAAGTTGCCGGTGGCGATTGACAGCAGCGCCCGGCCCAGGTCCCACTTCTGCTCCCCGGAGTCCAGGGGCGCGGTGGGGGTGGGCTGGATCTGGACGCTCTTCAGCTTCTCCATGTACTGGGTGGGGGACCACAACTCGGCCAGGGCATCCATCTGAAGGGACACGACCTGGGCGCCGTCGTAGCAGGCCTGCTCGCCGGCCAGCCGCGCCATCTCGTTGATGCGCTCCCGGTCCTCGGCGGACTGCCGGGCCGGTTCCGGGGTCTCGGGATCTCCCGCGTTCTGCGCCGGCGGCTCGGCCAGCGCGGTGGCGGCGGCGTTTTCCGGGGCGGCATTCTGCGCCGGGGCGGGCTGCACGGCCTCCATGATCGAGGCCGCCGCCTGCTGCACGGCGCTGGACAGCCCGTCGGTGATGGCCTTGGTCTGCTCGGACATGAGGCTCTGCATGTCCTCCAGGCTGATGCCGTTTCCGTCTGGCATTGGGGGTTCCTCCTCTTGGGGGTTGCTGAGAGTCGCGGGCTCTGCCTGCGAAAGCAGGAAGGACAGGCTGCGCTTGGAGCCGTCCGGGTTGATGATGTACGGTTCCATGTCGTTGGCCACTTCCGTGTCAACGTCACGGGGCATGGGCACCAGGGACATCTCTCCCACCTGCCAGTGGTCGACGATGTAGTCCCGGCCGCCCATGTCGTTCTCTCCCACGTCCCGCAGGTCCGAGATCCGGGTCAGGCCAGCCGATATGCCCCGGTGTCCCTCCTCGTCCATCAGGACCCGGGCCTTGGCGATCAGGGGGTCCCCGGGCACTTCGTAGAGGTGCACCTGGGCCCTGGATGCCTGGCTGTCATGGGCGGCGCTGTCCGCCTTCCCCAGGGTGCTGGCGAGGGTGGCCTCATGGTCCGCCAGCATGTGGACCTGGCCCTTCTCGATGCGCGAGAAGTCGGGGCCGCCGCGCCGGTGGGAGAACTGGACGCGGTCCTTGCCGAAGGGCAGCCAGCCCGCGGTGAGAAAGGTAATGTCGTAGGGCATCTAAGCCTGCTCCCCGGCCGGTCCTAGCCGTTCCGGATGTCGGGGACGTCCATGTCACCCGATTCGGAACCCGCCGGCCGGCCGGACCCGGTGACGGGCGCGACGCGGTCGATGATGTACTTCCCGTAGTCGAGGACGGCCTGCACGTGGTTGGGCGGGTCATTGGTGGCCACCTGCCCCGCCAGGGCGATGATCGCCCCGCCGATGCCCACGGCGCCGGTGAACATGACTGCGATCGCGGCGACCATCATGTCGCTGGGGGAATTCCCCGACATCACAACCATGGACACGCCGCCGGCCACAAACAGGGCGGCCAGCAGGGCTCCGACCACGGTCAGAATCAAAATGTTGGGCTTGATCTTGTCCCTGATTGGGGTGTTCATCACTTCTGGCTCAGTCATCGCATCTCCATATGTTTGGCTGGATGTTCGGTGCTCATGGCAGGGTGTCCTCCCTCAGCGCCCTGGGACCGCGCACGCCGTTGGACCTCTCTTCCATTCGCACCAGGCGCAGGTCTATCCGGTGGACGTATTCCCGGATGTCGTCGACCTTCTCCTCCATGCGGGTCTCCCGGCGCTCCAGGTCCCCCAGGTGCGCCTCGATCTGCCCGCTGGAGTGAAGGAAGGTCCCGACCGCTATGCCCATCGACACGAGGGCGACGATGATCGCCCCGTATATCTGCGCCCTGGCGCCGTCCATCAGTTCACGCCTCCGCCGGTCTCCCGGAAAGGGTAAGAAACGACTGGGCCGGACGGAAGTCCCTTGCCAAGCCCTCCTATCATTCCGGCTCACCGGCCGCCAGCTTGGCGACCCTGGTCAACAGATGTGCGCACCGGGCGCAGAGGCGCACCTCCTCGCCGTCGATGACGATGACGGCCTCCTCCTCGCCCTCGCAGCCGGGCGTGTCGCACCGCTCCATGATCAGCTCCTGAAGGCGTGGAACCGCTCCCCGCTCCTGGGGTTGCTGTACCAGAAACTCACGGTCTGGCGGTTCAGCCATACGTTGTAGGTCACGCCGTTCACCACCACGTCGTCGGCCTGCCGGTTCCACGAGGTCGTCCACCATTGGGTCGCCCGCGCCTGCTTGGCCTCCAGGGAGTCGTAGGTGATCAGAGGGACGCTGTAGAGGCCGTCGATGGCGGCGGCGGTGGACGGCTGGGCCAGGAACCTCACGTAGTGCCGGTTGGCGTCGGGCTGGTAGGGGTCCCCGTCCCCGTCGTCGGGCATGACGATCTGGGCCGTGCTGGAACTGGACACCCCCGTGCCCGCGTTGATCAGCGCGGCCGTTACCGGGTTCGTTGGCTGCCGCCCGGAGCTCGGCCAGTCGTAGAAGCCCGCGTACCAGGTGAAGCCCACCGCCGCATCGGCCAGCACGGTGGGGGCCTCGTAGTACGGTATGTCCGCCCTCTCCGGCAGGACCACGATGCTCCTCCCGGAATAGGCGGCGGCGGCGAGACGGTTGTCCGACGAGTAGACCGCGTAGGGCACGCCGTCGATCATCAACAGGCTCCCCGCGCGGGTGAAGGCCCCGGCCAGGTTGTCCGCGCCGTGCGCCGCCAGGCTGATGCGGGTTGGCGTCACCGTGCCGTGGGGAATCGCTATATGGACGTGGCGGGCCTGCCCCGCGAAGCCGTCCAGGGTCAGCACCGGGCTGTTGGACCTGGTCCAGGAGTCGCTGAAGGCCGGATGCCCGGACGAGACGCTGGAGATTGCGTACCTCGCGTAGCGGGAGAAGCGCAGCCGGGGGACCAGAGTCAGCTGCGCGCCGCTCTCCCAGGAAGGACGGAGGTAGTACCGGCTGACGTAGACCCTGTGGGGCACGCCGTTGACGTACACCGGGTCCTGGAGACGCCGGTACCGGCTGCCTCTGTCCAGTATGTTAGCCGACAGACTTCTTTCGGCGTTCACGTAGGCTTCCGGCGCCGCCAGCGGTATGGCCACGGCCCCGAAGTAGGTGTCCTCCTGGGTGAACTCCGGGGTCGTCAGCTCCGGGAACTCGCTGGAGGCGCTGTGCATCTGGTGGACCAGGTCGGCTTCGCTCGGACTCTGGCTGCGGAACAGGATGGCATACCGCCAGGTGTACCCCAGCCGGCCGGACATGATGTCGTCAACGTTCCGGGCCAGGACGGGCACGTCCACGTCCGCTATCTGGTCGGCCCGGATGCCCCGGCCGCCGTTGAACGGGAAGTTCAGGAAGTCTCGCAGCGTGATCGGCATGACTACACCACCGTCAGGGTGACGTCTTCGGCCTGGGTCAGGGCCTGGTTGGACACCCACACGCTGTACGCCGCAATCTCCCCGCTGGGGACCACCGTGTCCCGGTACTTGGTGAAGGCCCCGATCTGGTTCGTGTTCGACTGGTCGTCGGAATAACGCACGCTGGCGATGTCCGGCTCGGACGCCAGCCTGGCGATCAGGTGGTGCTTGCTCCCGGCGTAGGCCCTGATCGTCCCGGCGCCGCCGGCTCCGGCGATGGTCAGCTCCGCGCCGGTCGGGACCGCGTCGTCGCTGGTGCCGAAGTAGAGGGTGGCCCTGGGCGACTCCCGCACCACGAAGTTGAACTTGCCGTTGAGGAAGGTCACCAGGATGCCCTCCTCGGTGTTGCCCATGACGGAGGCCGCCAGGTAGTCCGCGATCAGCTGGTTCACCTGGTCAACGGTCTGCCGTGCGTTCAGCGCCGCGGAGACCGTGGCGTGGAAGGCCGGATCGTCGTTCATCGCCTGGGCCAGTTCGTCCAGCGTGTTCAACCCGCCGGGCGCTCCGTTCACCAGGCCGTCGATGGCCGCCGTCACCTCGCTGTCCCGGGCTATGCCAGCCGGTATCTGGGGCTCGTCGAGGGTCAGGCCGGCGATGCCCCCCCTGTACGCCTGGATCAGCGGGTCCACGTTGGCCGCGTTCACCGCCGCGTCGGAGCCCGGGTTGCCCCTGGCGCCCCTCGGCCCGGAGACCACCCCCGTGACGTTTTCCCATCCGTTCCCGGCCGCGTTCCGGCGCTGGATGTTCCCGGCGGCGCCCCCGACGCGGATCCAGAAGGAGCGGTCCGCGTTGTACTCCGCCAGCCAGGCCGCGTTCCCCCCGGCGTAGGTGTCCCGCGCCGCGGCGTCGGCAAATTCGTTCTGGGCCGGACCCAGGGCGAAGCCGGAGCCCCTGCCCCCGCCGCCCAGGAGCGGCTGCAGCAAGTTCGTGTTAACCATTGCTGTACACCCATGCCTTGGCTCCCACCGTGCCCCCGGTGATTCGCATGGGCACGCCGGGAGGAGTGAGCGCGATCAGCCAAAGACCGCCGCCGTCGAAGGTCTGCCCGTCCAGGTCCTCCCAGTTCCCGTCAGGGTCCTGGGCCTGCAGGGTCCAGACGCCCCCCGCGTGGCTCCCGATCTGGATCCACATGGGGATTCCGAGGCCGGTGAACTCTTCCGACGTGGCCTCTGTGTTTTCCAGCAGGAGTACCGGGTCAGCCATCGTTTCCTCCAGGTCCAGTCTCTTCCGACGGCCTCATCCGGCGCCGGTGCTCCTCGATGAGCCGGAAGGTGGTCTCCGGGTCCCGGTCGTCTTCCAGGATGACCTCCTGGACCGCCTTGGCGCCGATCTCCACCAGTATCCGGTTAGCCGAGGCTGTCTTCGTCGGGTCGATGTGCTCCGGCGGCGGCACGTACCAGCCGACGCGGAAGGGGTCGTACAGGGGGCGCTCCGGCCATTCCCGGTAGAGCTCCCGGACGAAGTCCAGGATTTTTTCCGAATAGACCGCCCAGGTCCTCTGGTCGCCCAGGTAGGCGAACCGCGCCGACGAGTAGTTGGCGTCATCCGAGTCGCCAAGCACCGACATCCGGGATATTCCGTAGGGCATGGCCAGTGTCGTTCCCACCACCCGGTCCAGCTCGTTGGGCGGGATGGGCTGGGCCCCGACCCTGGGGAACAGGATGTCGTCCTCGGGGCCGATCTCGAAGATTTCGTCCTCGTCCATGTCGATGGTGATTTCGTTCTTCTTCGCGCTGTTGGTGTCATCGTCGACAGTCGGCCGGCCCATCTTCGGCTTGTGGAACGCCCAGAACCGGCTCGCCAGTTTTGCGAGCCTCACCGCGGAGCGGATATAGCTGTGGCGCTCGACCGCGATGTCGCTGACGATCCGGTAGAGCCGCTGGCCCCGCCGCTGGCCCGCGTACATCTCGATGTAGATGTGCATGACCTGCTCCGGGAGGAGCGTCATCCCCCTGAACTCCCGGTAGGAGGTCCACACGTATTTCGTGGGCAGACGTGTCTCCGGGTCGTAAACGATGTCCGAAGGCGGCGGCTGGGGCATGAACTTCCCGCCCTCCGATAGCTCCACGAAGGCCTCCCCGCGCCACATCAGCTCGACCAGCACCACGCGGAGCATGTCCCGGACCTTCATCTTCCCTGCCGGGTCCGGCTTGTACATCATCCACGACTCCAGGGCCTCGGTGGCCCGGGGGCCGGAGAATCGCGGGTGGATGCCCCGGCGCTTGAGGACCGATCCGGCGGCCAGCCATGCCAGCCGCCACTCCAGCGGCGTCGATCCCGGCCTTCCGCCGGTCAGTTCGGCGATCCGCCGCTGGACGTACTCCTTGTTGCGGAGCTCGCTGTCGGCGACCGACAGCCGCGGGGACGCCGGGCGTCCCACCTGCAGGCCGAAGGGGAGCTTCACGAGTCGATCACGTCCTTCACCCTGATGACCCCGATGGGCCCGGCGCCGTAGTGCCGGTCGATGGCCCAGGTCAGCTCGGCCTCCCGCTTGCGCAGCTGGTCCAGTGACTGGCGGGTCAGGGACCGGCCCTCCATCGAGCCGCCGGCGGCCGCGTAGGCTTCTTCAAGCCGCTGCCTGACCTCCCGCAGCTCCGCCTTCATGTCGTCTATCCGCGCCATGGTTGCTCCGTATGCGGGCCTTCCAGATGATCGGCGAGGCCACTGGAAATGACCGGCTTGGGCAAGGGAGTGGTGTCCAGGGCATAGGCGCCAAGGGCGCCGGCGTAGGCGTACACCGTGCAGTCCAGGGCTTCGTTGGCCGCCCGCGGGTTCTTCTTCCGCCACTCCCGCCGCACCTTCCCGGTGGGCGACGTGGTCCGCACCAGTTTCTCCGCCGTGAGCTGCGCCGGCGTGTGAACCGGGCAGTCCGGCGCTATGGTCAGGTCCCCGGACATGATGTCCTGGGCGACCAGGACCTTGGCCTCGTCCACCGCCAGCCAGCGGAAGGCGCCGCCTCCGCCGCGAGCGCCGCGGATCGGCTTCTCGAAGCTGGCCGCCGGGTAACCCCGGACGATCTCCAGCAGGGGGTTTTCCAGGTAGTAGCGGTCTTGCCAGGCCGCCCACAGCCCATGCTCTACGTGCTCGTAGTCGAAGCCGCCGTCGACCGACAGCCAGTTGAACCGCGGGTTGTCCTGGCGCAGGACGTAGAAGTGGCCGGTCCCCGGCTGGCGCGGGATCTGGAGATGGCAGACCATGTGCTTGCGCTTGAGCGTCCGGTCGAACAGCAGCACGCAGTACTCCAGCCGGTTGCCCTGGACGTCCACCCCCACGGTCCTGTAGGCCGGGTCGAAGTCCAGCTCCCGGCGCTGCACCTGGTCCGGAGTGATTTCCGGCAGCACCCGCTCCTCGTAGGGCCAGGCGAGAATCTGGGTGGAGACCTCCTGGTCCGTGTACTTCTTCGCCTCCTCGACCGTCCTGGCCAGGGGCACCATCGGGCTGTAGAGCTGGGAGAGCCAGTAGGAACGGTGGCCCGGGTCCGCGTCGGGGTTCTGGTCTTCCCAGAAGCCGTCGCTTATGGCCCGGAGCCGGTCGAGCTCGGACCAAAGGACACCGCACTGGGTGCAGCACAGGGAGGCGCCCACCACGTTGGCCCACTCCAGGACCTGGGGGAAACGGCAGTGCGGGCAGACTGCCATCCAGAAGGACTGGGACCCCATCTCGAACCTCGACTCGATGGGAGAAGAGCCGGCCATCGTCGGGGTGCTCGACAGCACCAGGGTGGCGTCCCGGTAGGTGATGGTCCGCTGGGTCAGGGACGAAACGGCCGTAGGGCTGTCGTAGTCGTCGATCTCGTCCCCGTAGACCCGCGCGGCAGACGACCCGTGCTTTCCCGACCGCTTCCTGGGCGTGGTCATCGTGCAGTACCCGCCCTCGAACTCGAAGCCGTCTTCGGGCAGGCTGCCCCGGTTGTTTCTCACCAGGAGCCGGTTGATGTCGGGGTTGGCCTTCAGCGTCGGCTCCAGCTTCTCCCGGATGAACTTCTTCAGACCGTCCCCGCTCGCGTGCATGAACATCACGCTGGTGGGCGTCTCCGACATGACGTACAACAGCGAGACCGAGTCCACCTGGGTCTTCCCCAGCTGGGAGGCCCACATCATGTCCACCTCGTTGACCGAAGGGTCCACGATGTCCCGGAGCGGCTGCTTCTGGTAGGGGAACAGCCGGAGACGGCCCGGCAGGTCGGCAACCTCCAGGGTCAGGTTTCTCTCAGCCCACTCCACGACGTCAGTCGGCATGGGACACCAGTACCTGGTACTCCCGGTCCACTGCCGTGATCAGGTCGGAACAGATCTCCCTAACGAAGACCTCGGCGTCGCCGGCGTAGCCGTTCATCTCCAGGTCACGCGCGAGGCGAGGGCTGACTATTGACTCCACTTGGGCGATCAGCCGCCGTCGCATCTCCGATACCTGCTCGCGGGACAGGAGAGTCCGCTGCTCCAGGCCCATGGCCACCGAGTTCTTTTCGGCCTGGATAAGGCGGTCCAGGGCCTGGGCCTGTTTCACCACGTCCAGCCCCTCGCGGGTGTCCCTGGCGATCCGGCGCGAGAGATGGTTGCTGGCCTGCCGGAGCGCCTCGACACGTTCGGCATCGGTCACGACGTCGCCGTCCGGCCCGGCGCCACCGTCGCGCTGCGCGTCTGACTGCGGCGGGCTGAGCTGGTAAAGGTTCCGTAGCCGCCTGATGCGGTTGCCCACCGTGGACCGGGGGGCTCCCAGGGCGTCGGCAATCTCCCGCTGGGAAAGGCCGGACTGCATCATGGCGATGATGGCCCTGTCGTTTATCTCAGGCATGGCCGATTTTCGGACCACCGGGGCGGTGAAAAATTACGGAAATGGGGCGAGGCCAAGCTGCCCGCTGTTGCCCCCTCTGGAAAGAACCTATGGAATGGGTCACAGCCCCGCGGCCTCGCGGCCGTAGCGCTTGATGAAGTGGAGGGTGCAGAGGGACTCGGTGTCGGAGACGGGGAAGTCGGCGCCGTTCCTGCAGGCCCGGATGATCTTCAACTGCCGGTCGGCTACCGGCTCGGTGCAGTTGATGTGCGCCGGGCCTCCGGTGCGCACAGCAGTTTCTGTTGCCTGGACCATGCTCCGCCCAACTCCTCACTGGTTGTGCACGGATTTTAGAGTGGCCGGACGGGACGGGCTAGGGCCTTGTCAAGGGGCGGGGCATGCCAGGCATGTTCTAATTTTCGGCCAAGGACAGGAGGGCGCCGGGGGGTCTCATACGCGCGCGCGAGGCGTAGCTGGAACTGTGCACCAAAATTATGAGGGGGCGGACAGCTATGAGTTGTGCGGTTCGCAGGTTCAGCTCTGTGCATCGCCAACTCGGGCGGCACGGATGTTCCGTTTTGTTCAGATCTGAGCTAGGGGCCAGCTAGGAAACCTGTGCTACAAAAGTGCGAGGCGCCGGAGGCACCCCCTACATACCCCCTCCTTATCTAAGAATTTGAGGCTGATTTGTAGCTGGCGCTGTGCAACAAAAGTGCTAGGTCGCCCGGTCCGGCGAAATTAGAACACGATGGGCGGTTTCGCGGCTCCCGGCGCCCTTCTCAGGGCCTCCGGCCCCTGGTGTGCACACGCCGGGCGGCTCCCCTGGCCGCATGGTCCCCGGTCCTCCGGGGCGGTCATGGTCTCGATGGTCTAATCGATGCCATTGCTGGGTCCATCCCCGCGCCGGCGGGGTGATCTAGGCCGTGAGCGTCTGGACGTAGACCGTGTCCGGTCCATCCCCGCACCGGCGGGGTGTGTCTGCGCCGCGGCCAGGGGCAGGGCGCGCGGCGCTATGCGTCCGGGTAGTCTGGCAACCGCCAGAACGGGCCGCTGCTGGCCAGCCTCTCCTCGGCGATCCCGAAGTGCTGGATCACCTGGGACGTCCTGTCGCCCTCGGCGTAGATGTAGCCCGACTGGAACTCGTCGACGCCGAAGAGTCCATTGATCAGGCCGAGCGGCCCCAGCCTGCAAACTCTGTGTACCTGACCCCCCTCGATCCCCTCGTCCACGAGGCCCACCTGGACCGTTGGATCGTCGGCCAAGGCGTCGTTGTACGTAACTCGGGTGTTGACCAGCTCGGTGATCGCCTCTGGGTCCGCCTCCAGGGCCCGGTTCAGGACGGCGACGGCTCTCCGGAGGATCTCGATGTAGGTCTCTCTATCCATCTCAGACACTGTACCTCCGCACCAGCTCGGCGATGATTTCGTCCACGTGACACTCGGCGTCCGGCGGGCACCAACACATCAGATGCTGCGCCCGCCGCGCCGCCGCCAGGTCCTGGTCGGTCAGGGTGGGTATCACCAGCTCCCGGTACTCCCGGGCCGTGTCGTGGGGATTGCCCAGGGCCGATTGCCGGGTGCAGTCAACGGTCCCGTCGGGCTTGCGCCAGCCCGCTTCGCGGCGGCGCTGGATGCGCACCGGCGGGGTGTAGCTCACCAGGTCCTGGACCGACAGCCCGCTGGCGGAGCGGTAGCGCCCGATAATCCAGGTAAGGCTGCTCACGCGCTTCTGGAGTCGGGCCACGTCCCGGAGCAGCCGTGACGCCTCGGTCCCCTCGGGTATCCTCTCCCTGGCGCACGGACGGCACCACAAAGACCCCCTGCGGGGCGTCCCCCCGCAGCGGACGCACTGAGGAATGTGCTGCGGTGCGTCGCCCAGAAAACCGGACACGGTGTTCGGGGATGGCGCCGTGGGGGGAGGTATCGTGGGCGGAGATTCCGGAGCCGAGGTTGGGACATACATGCCGTCTGTGACCGGCGGCGGGTCCGGGTCCGGCTTTGCCGGGGGTAATCCGTCCTCAACCTGCCAGCCATAGGGCAAACCGGTCACGGTGTCCGTTTTGGCTTCGGCGGCGGCGTCCTGGGGCAGCACGCCCGTGGCTTTGTACTCAACCCACTCCTCATCCGTCCAGGCGCTCATCTCCTCCGCCGTGGGACCCTCTGGACCCGGGGCGGGAACCGGCGGCTTCGGTTCCGGTGGAGCTTCGGGCGGCGGTGCCGCGGTCGCGGTGTCCGCTGCACCCTCATTGTCGCGGATGCGAGTCAGGACATCACCCAGGTCCTCCAGGCTGGAGGTCGAAAGCGGGGCCAGCGCCTTGATCGCCGCCCTGATCCCGCCGCGCTCCTGGACCTCTTCGGCGGTTATGCCCAACTGCGCGAGCTGCATCCAGCGCCGCGCCGTCCGCTCGTTCATCCGCATCCGCTCCACGTGCGGGCCGAAGTCGCCGTGCCGCAGCACCCGGCGCAGTTCCACCAGGGCCTCGCCCCCCGCCAGGGCCGCCCTGGTGCGCTCCAGCCCGTGCTGGCGGTAGGACAGGATCGCGTCGGCCAGCCGGTCGGTCAGGTCCTCGATGGACGTCGTCAACGCCTCGTCGTCCTCCGCCGACGCCAGCGAGTCCACCAGGGCGTCTATCGCGGCCAGCGGCGTCCGGCAGTACCGGGTCAGCGCCGTGGACACGGCCACCCCAGCTACCGCGGTCCAGACGGCCCAGTGGCGGGACCCCGATAGCGACAGGACGTACTTCGCCCCGTGCCGCCAGAGACGATAGCGGGTGATCTCGCCGTTATGGACGGCCTCCTCACCCCAAGGCTGTGTGACCGTCACGCCGTTGACCAGCTCCACCTCCGGCCAGCCACCGACGGGCGTGCCCTGGATGCGGGCATGGGGGGGCAGCGGCAGGATTGGCAGGTACTCCGCCCCTGTGCCCTTTGTCCACACGACCCATTCCATGCCCCCGTCCGGGCGGTGGCAGTGGCTGAGGGACGAGGGCGGGCCGTCGTCCAGGACGGCGCTGTACCCGATCCCGCAGTGCCCGCAGGTCCTCCAAATTTGTGCGCTTCTCCCTGTCGGTGATGAGTGAGTTAACATCCTGCACCTCCCTCCTAAAATTCCCGTTGCCACAGCTTGCCGAGTTCCAGGGCCAAGGCGCGGGGGTGCCAGTCGGCGGCGAACCTCTTGAGGTCGGCTCTGTGCCTCCGCATGAAGATGCCGTTGAGCATCACCGGCTCACCGTCCAGCACCAACTGGGCATAGTAACCCTCCCGTCCATTGTTCTCCGGCAAATAGGTAGAGAAGTCCTCCATAGTCGCCCTGGCCAGCGACTCCGAATCGAAACCTGCTTCCTCCCACGTGACTACTACCAGAAGCCGCTCCCCCACAAAGGCGGAGATTCGGCCGTCCCCAAAATCCCAGTCAGTCTCGGCCATGCCGCACCCCCGGCAGCACGTAGCTGTGCTCGTCGCACGTATCCGGGATGCCGGGCGGCGCGTCCACGAACATGGCCTCGTCGAGCTCCAGGGAACTGAACCGCGCGATCCAGTCCCATTCGCAGCACGCCATGATACGGAACACCCGCCCATTCTCGGCCGTCCCGGTCACCCGGTAGATCCTCTCAGCCATCTATGCACTCTCCTCGTCTTCACGGTCCGGTCGCCGCGCGTCCTCGACCCAACCCACCGCGATCATCCCAAGCGGTGTCTCGCATCCCGGACAGTCCACCCGGATCGGGGGCAGGCAACCGTATGCGTCAGGCCCAACCCCCCCGAGGAACGCCGTGATTGAGCAGTATTCGCACTCAAGCCGGATTTTCATCGCTGTCCTTCCGCAGCAGCTCCTCGCAATAGCTCTCCCACCCATGGGCCTGGATGTATATCAGTCTGAGGACCACTGCATGGTGCATAGCCCCGGTCACTCCGCCGTCAGGATGCGCATCGTCAGCGGCATCACGGATGTGCTTGCTCAGCGCCCTTGCATCATCAGAGTCCTCAGAAACCAGACCATAAACATTCTTGAGAAATCTATATTGCAAGTCGGCCTCCGGGTGGTCGTTCAGCCACTGGACCCCGGCATCCAGCATGACCTGGCAGCCATCTTCGTAGTCGCCCCCGAAGCCACTGATTTCTCCCATCTCAGGTGTGTGTCTGTACTTCTGGTCCATCTCTCCGCCTCCATCAGTTCTCCTGGCCCCGGTACAGCCGGGGCAGCCCCGCCCGGCATGTGGCGGCCAGCGTCTCGGCGGGTTTCCACCGCCCGCCGGATTGCGGAACCACGTGGTCGACCCATTGGCTGCCCTTCAGATACCTCTCCCAGATGAGAACATGCGCCGGCGGCAGCGCCGGATGAAAGCGCCGGAAGACTGTCAGGCACTCGATGCACCAGGAGTCCCCGGCAAAGATCACCACCCGGTAGGGCCGGGGCACCAGGATGGCGTCTTTGCCCAACACCGCCTCCTGGCCGCACAGCGAGATTTTCCGCGCTCCCGTGGGCGCGTGCCAGGGTATCAGGTGAATCACCATATCAAGCCACCGCCAGTCCGGGTTGTGCCGGCAGCCCGCCCGCGGGCGGCTCCAGCTTGTACCACTGTGCGACCGCGCCCCGGAGGACGTCCTGGGAGCTGGTGTAGCGGGCAATCATCGCGGCGCTTTTCCACCGCCCGGCCTGCATGAGGGCCGGTGTCCCAATGTCCATCGCGGCCAGGTCCTGCGCCATCCCCACCCTCGGGGAGTGGCCAGAGTAGCCCGGTCCCAACCCCGCGTGTTCGCACACCCGCCGGATCCGCTCCCCCAGCTGCCGCGCTCCCACCCCGAAAAGCCGCGCCTCCGGGTCCCGGGCCTCCACCGGGACGGCCCGCTCCAGGTCCTCCATCGCCAGCGGGGACAGCAGCAATACCTGCCCCTCCCCCCGCTGGTCCGTTTTCGACCTCCTGACGTGCAGGAGGCCGCAGCCGTCCTGCGCCAACTCCACGTCGCCCCACACCAGGGCGGCCGCTTCGCCGATCCGAAGCAACCCATCCCGCATCACTTGGCAGATTGCGATGTCCATCCGCCCCCGCGCCCAGGACGCCGCCTCGCGCTCCCCCCGCCGGGGGTGGCAGGCCCAGAACCTGACCACTTCCATCTCCCCCACCCGCAGCGGCCTGGCCTGCCGCTGCCGCCGTTCTTCGTCCCGCTGCACCGCCGAAAGGAAGTCCCTCAGAGATGCGTCCTTCATCGGGTCTTCGTATCCCGCCCGCCGGTGGGCGTCCGCGATGGCGGCGACCGCCGCCCGCACCGTGGCGGGCATCCACCCGCGCTCTTCCAGCATTTCGTGGAGGTACACTTTTACCGCCTCGACCGGCGCGGGCAGCCACGGCACTTCCATCTGTCCGCACCACGCCGCGAAGGCCCTCTGGGACCGCCCGTAGTTGCGGCTCGTGTTCGCGGCGCGGGACCGGCCCTCCCTGGCCGTGGCCCTGGCCACCATCGCCTCGGTGATCCCGCCGAGGCGCGGCTGCCGCTCCAGGACTTCCGCCGGGCGCTCCGGCGCGGCGGTCACCACGGCTGGGCATGGCAGCTCTCCCGCCCGTCAGCTTCGTCATCCCCCCGGCCCGCCGCCGGTCCTTCGGTTTCCTCCAGCCACTCCCCCAGCATTGTGTGGAGGATGCCCGCCTCCGTCCTGGTCAGCGTCACCCGCTTCTCCGGGCCGTAGCGACGTGGGCTGAACTCGATGACCAGGTGCTCATTCTCGCCGCAGTCCGTCAGCAGGATTTCCATTACGGCACGTCCTCCGGTTCACCTGGGCAGACTTCCTTCCCCTCCGCACATGCCGAGCACAGGTCCCGCTCGATCCACCAGCACGGCCCGCCGGTGTGTTCGTAGCAGCAGTAGCAGTCATCGTCCACGCAGCCGCACTCCCGGCAACTGCGCTCTTCAATCGCTATGACCATTAGTCACCCTCCTGCAACCGGAGAAAGTCGGGGTCAGTGTCCAGGTCCTCAGACGCCGCGGCCGCCGCCTGGTCGGACATGGCCACGCGGCCGAGCTTCGCGGCGCGGGCCTCGGCCTGGGCCTTGCCCCGCTCCTGGCGCTGGGCCTTGATGATGGACTGCCTCTGTCCGATGATCCGGTCGATCACCGCGGCGGGGAGCTGGTAGACCTCCCCGTTGTGCTCGACCCGGAAAAACCAGTGGCCGTCGAATCGCCTTGTGGATACGATGTAGTGCTGCTCGACAATCGTGTCACCCAGGTCCCTCCGCAGCTTCTGTTGCCGCTCCAGCTCCTCCGGCGCGAAGACCGACGCCTCGAGGCTGTCCATCTCCACGGTCACCAGGGACCTCCTGATATGCTCACCGGGCATTCTCTTCGCCGGCATGGTAGAGTCTCTCCCGGCCCCGGCCGCTTGTCCGGCCTGCGGGCTTGCCAGCCCCGGGATTCGGGCTGGGGCTGGCCTTTCCAACCCTTTCCGCCGCTCTCAGCGGCCATTACCGCCGTTTTTCCGGGGTCAGCCACCACTGAACCACCCCCCTCCCCGTTTTCGCCCCTCCGCGCCGTTCCGGAGACCCCCCGACCCCGGTCCCGGGCCTCGACCTCTGATAATTCCAATTATCAGAGGTCGGACGGGCCGCGCCGCCGCCCCGCAGAATGATCCTGAATTTCCATGATTCCGGGGGTTGGGACCCCCTGGGGCGTCTTCCCGGCCCGTCGCCTACTCCAGCTCCAGCGCCGGTTGTTCCGGGTCCGCCGCCCTGGGCTTCCCCGGAGACCCGTCCGCACGCCATTTCCGTATCGCCTCGACCCAGGCGCGGGAGCAGGCCGCACAGCGCATGAACATCCCGCAAGCCTCGCCGCAGTCCATGCACTGGCCGGGGGGAGTCATCTGTCCCCCTGCCCGTCGATGCCGCGGCAGAGGATACGCTGCAGGAACTCCACCAGGTCATAACTGACCGCTTCCCCGCACCACAGGAGAGTGCTGTCGGACGATGCCGCCGCGCACAACAGATCCACCACCGGATGGCGGTGAGGGTGGATGTGCCGGTGGTCGTGACGGTAGGTGTAGTTCTCGGGTGAGTAGTGGTGATAGTGGACCGTCAGGTCAGGCTCCACCGTCACCGAGTGTCCATTCTCGTAGAGATACCGCATCCGCTCATAGAGGTCCCGCGCTTCGGGGCCGCCGCTCATTCTCATCGAGGATTGAACTCCTGCTGAAACCTCTCGACCATTGCCCGGACCGCCATGCACCGCTCACAGTTGCAGCCCGCCCAGTCCCGGTGGTAGACCTCCTGGAGATGCGTGATCATCAGCCGCATCCCGGCCACGTAGCCCTCCACGTAGCACCCGCACGCCTCGTCGTGGTCACACACCTTCGGGCCCAGGCCCGGCAGTGGGTCGCCAGTCATCTCGCCCTCCCGCAGGCCAGGCAGCGCACGCCCAGGTCGTCGCTGATCAGGGACCTGGACCCGCAGTGGGCACACCCGGCCTCGGCGACCCCTTGGCTGCTCGCCACCAGGGGCTGCACCGGGTCGGCGTCACCGTGGCTGATGCGCTCCGTCGGCCACACTCCCAGGGCCATTGCCCTGGAGCAGTCGTCACAGTGGCGCTGTGCGCCGTGGGCCGCCCTGGGGAGCCCGTTGCCGCAGAGGCGGCAGGAGCGGGGGGTTCGGGTACGCTCCCGAGTGCCCCGTTTCAGCTCCGTGTTCCGCTGCCGGTCGCAGTCCACACAGCGCCTGGAGTGCCAGGCCCTGGGAGCAGACTCGCACTGGACGCAGAGTTTCTCCGCGGCAACTGTCATCGTCTCCCCCTCGTCCGCTTGGTGGCCTCCGTGGCGCAGGTCCGCAGCCAGTACTGCAATGCGCCCTGGGGGTGCTTGCAGCCCTGGATGGTCGCCTCGGTCACCCGCACCAGGGCCGCGTAGTCCAGACCGTGCTCGTCCTCGCCCTTCTGGCCCAAGTAGTCATAGTCCGGCAGGTCGGGGAAATGCTGGTGCAGCCGGACGCACCACTCCGGCCAGTGGTCCGGGATCGGCTCGTCATACTCCAGCGGGCGCGGGACCCCGGTCCGGCCGGCCTCTTCCAGCCAGTCCTGGGCCTCCTCCGCCGTCATCAGGGTGAGGTAGTAGCGAGCGGCCCAGCAGCGCGCGGAGAACTGGTCCACGCCTCCGGGCAGTCTCAGGGCCTGGACCATCAGATTCCGGTAGATGGCCCTGACTGCGCCCCTGACGCGGCCCACAGCCGGGCTGGCAGGGTGGCAGTAGGTGTCGAGGAACCGGCCGCACGCCTCCTGCATTACGATCAGGTCAGGATCGGCGGGGTCCTGGAACTCCAGCAGCTCCTGCCATGCCGGGCGCTTCGGCCGGGGGTCTGCCAAGTTGTCCAGATGGCCGAGAAACGTGCGCCACCAGCCGGGGGGCGCTTCCTCGCGCGCCCGCGCGCGGTTGGTCTGTTCGTTGATGATTTCTGTATCCAGAATATCCCGGGTTTCTATATCATCAACAAACGAACGAACCGCGCGGAGGGGGGCCCGCGGCGGCGCATGCGCGGAGGCGCGCGCGCGCGCGTGGGGGCCTGGGTCACTTGACGTCACGTCAAGTGAAGCCGTGTCCGCTCCGGTGCCTGGAAAGTCGGGTCTGATCGGCAAGGCGTAGCTTGCTTCTCCCCCGGTAGGAGAACCGTCGGGCCTGGAATCACTTGACGTCACGTCAAGTTGATCCCCCCCGGTAACCTGGGCGGGCGCGGCCTCACTTGACGTCACGTCAAGTTGGCCCCCCGGTAATGGGACCGTCGGGTCTGGGTCCACTTGACGTGGCGTCAAGTCGGCCCCCCCGGTAGCCTGGGCGGGTCTGGCCTCACTTGACGTGGCGTCAAGTTGGCCCCCCGGTATGGAACCGTCGGGCATGGGCTCGCCTGACGTCGTCACGTCAAGTTGGCCCCCCGGTGTTTTGTTGGGGTGTACCCCCGTATGATCGCTTGCCCTGAGACGACCACCAGGTAAACCCGGCTGCCGTCCTGGGCTATCCTGGGAGCGCTGCGGCGTATCAGCTTGTCGTCTTCAAGCAGCCGCAGGCTGTGGCTGACGGATGACTCGCTCCGGTCGGTGGCCCACTGGAGCCATTTGTGGCTGAGCCATGAGGACCATCCCTGGGAGGCGATGGCCTCGAGCAGGTCCCGCTCCCGCCGCTTGATCCCCCGGATGCGCTTGACGAGCAGCATCCGGTTCACGGCGCTCAGCTCGTCCAGAGTCCTGGCCAGGTCCGGGTCGAAACCGGGAGTCCCCTCCAGCTCCTCCCACGGCGAGACTTCCGGCGCATGCGCCAGGACCTCGGCCATCGGCAGCGTCACAGCCCGTTCCTGCATACTCCCCCCGGTCAGGTGGCGGGGGCCTAAACAACAGGTGCCGGTAAATTTGGCTCCATTGCGAGATGCAAGAGGCCCCCATGCTGGCGGCGACCGGAGGGAGACGCACGCGCTAACCCACCGAACCCCAGGCCAGGAGCCGAGAATTAAAAATCCCCCCCGGCCGCCGGGAGGGATATTAGGCTAGTGTATGAAGTTTGTCAATAGGACGCTGAAGTTTTCTTTGGCCGACCGCCCTTGTCCTTAGGGCGGCTAATGATCTCCAGCAATTGTCTCTCGGCGATGACGTTGTAACCGCCGCCCGGCGCCCGGCCTCGCAACCGCCCCATGCGACTGAGCTTTCCAGCGGTGATCCATGACTGAATTGTCTGCCGTGGCACGTGGTATTGTGCCGCGGCGCTAGGGACATCAATCAGCCCCTCGGGCAGCTCGTCGTAGATGGTGTCAAGTCCGCACTCGGAGGGGAGTTGGGCCTGGGCGTCCTCTTCCTGGTCGGCGGCGGTCTGGAGCATGGCGGCGAGGTCCTCCTGCTTGGCCCCCGCCCGGAGCGCCTCCCTGGTGGTCTGCATCCAGCGGCCGAGGACCTGGGTTAGCGGTTCCACCATCTGCCGTCCTGCATGGAGAAGATGGTGGCAACGACTGGATTCGAACCAGTGACCTAGCGCTTATGAAGCGCCCGCTCTGCCGCTGAGCTACGTTGCCACCTGGGAGCGCCCCGCCCAGCCGGCGTGGACGATCAACCAAGACAAGTCTAGCAGGAAATCGGGTAGTTGTGAAATACTCCGAACTGACTCACAAATAATGTTACCGGGGAGGGTATCGTTGCCTCGTAATTGATGTTACCGGGGGTGACATGACGCGAGGCGGAATGAGAGAGTATTTGAACGCTATCAGACCACGATACATCAGTGCCGGCCGTCGGGAGAAGGGGCGGATCCTGGACGAAGCGGTTAGTCTCACCGGCCAACACCGCAAGGCTTTGATCCGTTTCCTGGAGTCGCGATCTCCTGTCGTCAGGCAGAGCAAGGCAGGCCGCCCCAAACGCTTTGGTCTGGAAGCAGCCGCGGCCCTGAAGACCCTGTGGGAAACCAGCGACCGGGTATGTGCCAAGCGGCTGCAACCCTTCCTGCCCGAGTTGCTGGAGGTCTTGGAACGTCACGGGGAACTGGTCCTGGAACCGGAAATTGAGGAACAGGTATGCGCCATGAGCCCCGCCACCATCGACCGGTTGCTCCGTCCCCACCGTCACCAGGATCATCGGAGGCCTTTCTCCACCACCAAACCAGGCTCCCTGCTTAAGGCTGCCATCCCCATCCCCACCTTCGCTGAATGGAACGAACACCCGCCCGGCTTCCTGGAAATAGACCTGGTGGCCCACTGCGGGGAGAGTACCGAGGGCAGTACCTCAACACCCTCAGCGCCGTGGACATCTCCGCCCGCTGGGTGGCCTGCAGGGCTGTCCTGAGCAAGGGCCAGCAACGGGTGGATGGCGCCGTTCACCACTTCGGTCAGACCCTGCCCTTCCCCCTGCTGGGTATCGATTCCGGCAACGGCAGCGAATTCATCAATCACCACCTATTTGCCTACTGTCAGCAGAAAGGCATCACCTTCACCCGGGCCAGACCCTACTGGAAGAACGGCAATGCCCACATCGAGCAGAAGAACTGGCCGGTGGTCCGCCCCCCTGGTGGGCTATGACCGCTACCAGTCCCAGGAAGCTCTCGCTCAGCTCAACCGCCTCTATCCCCTGGCAGAGCGCTATGTGAATTTCTTCCAGCCGGTGATGCAACTGCAGGAAAAGCACCCCGGGGAGCCCGGGTCTGCAAGGTGTATGATGCTCCCAGAACTCCCTACCGCCGCCTGTTGGAGCTGGGCGTCCTTTCCCGGCACCAGCAAAAGCGACTGGACCAGGAGTACAAGAGAACCAACCCAGTCAAGCTGTTGAAGGAAATCAACAAGGAACTGGAACGCCGGTGGCTACTGGCCTATGCTCAACCTTGAACCACCACAAAAGTAACACCAATTTTGAGGCAACACGGCTCTGCCTCGGGCGGTTCATCATGCTGGCGGTGGTTTCCCAAGGGCTGCGAGACGGCGGGCTGTCATACGGCTCTCCTTCTGCCTATAATCGGGGCATGGAGACGGCAGCATGATGGCGCTCAGAATCGCGCTGGCGGCGGCGGTATGCGGGGTCTGGTTCCTGATGGACACGGGACAGGCTTCCGCGTGCAGCTGCATCGAACCCGGCTCTCCCCTGGAGGAGTTGGACCGTGCCGCGTTGGTCTTCACCGCAACCGTGATTTCAGTGCGGGAGGACACGCCGTTCATGGGGATAGGTGCTCTCCCAGCTAACGGTCCAACGACTGTGGAGTTCAAGGTCCATGTAGTGTGGAAAGGGGAATTGCCCCCCAATATCTCGCTCACTACCGCGAGGTATGAAGCAAGCTGCGGATTCACCTTCCTGGAAGGGTCGAGGTACATTGTTTACTCCCGGGATGGCGAAACTGTAAGCCTGTGCAGCCGGACGCGGCTTCTTCAGGAAGCTAAAGCGGACCGTGAAGCTGATGAGGATCTTGTGGAACTTAGAAAGCTGGACAGCAGCGCATGGGGGCCGCCGAGCGGACCTGGCCCTTATGTATCGACCCAGGCAACACCCACGCAGGAAGCGCAGACAAGCGCGGGCGGCAGATGCGGAGTTGCGTCCTATACCGGTCACGCAACCGGAGACTTGATGCTATTGGTACTGCTCGTGGGCCTGATTTCAGTTGGACGGAGGAAACGGGTTTAGATACCGTATCAAGTCCATTTCCACACAAGTCTCACACTTTCTGAGAAGAGGGATTCACCCGGAGGTTGGCATAATGGCAAGCAACGTACTGAGTTACCGTTACAACCCGCTGCACCAAGACATCATCTGCTCGGAAACGGCCATCGATGAACTGCCCAGGACGGTGGACGGCATGGGATGCCGCCGGGCCATGATCACCTGCGGCCCGACCATTCTACAGGCGTGCAACGTGGTGCCCCGAGTGCAGGAAGCCTTGGGGCATCGTTACGTCGGGACCTATTCCGGTGTACTGCCCCATTCCCCGGTTGAGGCCGTGGAGGCCGGGGTGGAAATGGCCAGGGAGGCGCAGCCCGACGTGTTCATCAGCGTTGGCGGCGGCAGCACCCACGACACCACCAAGGCGATGGCGACTCTGCTGGCCGAGGGCGGGGACATCCGTGACTACGCGATAATCTTCGAGCCTCCGGACCGCATAACCGTGCCGCCCACGCCGTCGCCCAAGCTGCCCATACTCAGCGTGCCCACAACAATGGGCTGCGCCGAGTTCAGCCGCGGCGGGGGAGGCGTCACCGACCACAAGTTGGGCCGCAAACTCAGCATCGCCGGCGATGGCGTGACCCACCGCACGGTCATCATCGACGGGCAGGCATTGGCCACGACGCCGCTGCGGATTCTGGTGTCCACGGCCATCGGCCAACTGCGCATCGCCATCGAGACGGTCTACTCCACGGGCCACAACCCCATCGGCGACGGGATGGCCCTTCATGCCATCCGGCTGCTGTTCGAGAACCTGCCCCGCTGCAAGGACGGGGACATCGACACCCTGTTGAACACCAAGACGGCCTGCGCGATGGCGTCCCTGGGGTCCTTCGGGGGCTTGGGTCTGAACACGGCTACCTGCCACCACGTGGGCGGGCTGTACGGCGTCCCCCACGGCGAGGCCAACGCCATCCTGCTGCCTCACACCATGCGCTACAACCTGGACGCCTGCGCTGACCGTCAACGCCTGATCGCGGAGGCCATAGGCGTGACGACGAGAGGCATGACGGATGAGGACGCGGGGTTGGCGGCCGCAGATGCCGTGGACGCTCTATGCCGGGAGCTTGACCTGCCCCGGACGCTGCGGGAGGTTGACGTTCCTGAGGAGGGACTGGAGTACATCGCCACGGCGACACTCCATGACCGGAGCCTGAGCACCAATCCCAAGCCCGTCACTGACGCGGGACCAATAATGGAGGTGCTGCGGGCGGCTTACTGAGGGGTACTGTCCCGAAACGGCACTGGCCGGAACATCCCGGTCCGGCGCTAATCGTCCTCTTCCACCTCGATGCACATGACTCCTGCCGCTTCGGCGCGCGCCAAGTCGCGGAGGTTGATGCTGTAACCTGAAACCACGGCTACTATTTCCTCATCGATTAAAATACCCAGGATATCGGCGGACTCCCTGGCGCGTACGACGTCACTCTCGCCCACTCTGTTGGATACTTCAGCCACTATCCACACGACGGTCCTTTCGCTCCGCCTCTGGGCGCGTATGATGAAATCCGTCTTGTCGATCCTTGTCTTGTTCTCGCTGCTGATACTCCCATCAAGCACCGCATCGTCGATCAGGTCGATGAACTCTTCCCCTGGGTGTTGCATGGGGCTTTGAATCAACCTGGGCCGTCTGAGTTGCAACGGATGGTAAATTTCGCTGCTGAGCCGCCTATGGAGAGTGTTCTTCAGGATAATGCCCTTGATGGTTCCCATGTCGTTCTTCAGTTCGCCTACATCCTCTTTGAGCTCCGCCACGTCCTCCTTCAGTTCCGCGATGTCCTTTTAGATGGCGTCGAGGCGGGTGGGCATACCCAGGAACTCGTTGGTGAGAAGGGCGCGCAGAAGCAACTGCTGAGCTTCAGGGTTGGCCTGAAGCTCAGCGATGATGCGAGCTACCAATGACTGCGGGTCAAGCTGTGGTTCGGTCGCCATGTTCCTATTGTACCATCAGCAGCGCCGGGACCAGCTATGCACGCGGATTGAAGGGTTAGTCCTCGAAGAAACGGCGGGGATTGTCCACCATGATAGCCTGGACATCGGCGTCGGTTGCGCCCAGTTCCAGCAGCCGGGGCAGGACGTTACGGGTGATGAACAGGTATCCGTCGGGGTTGAACTGCTCCCGCTCCTGGCGCAACTCCTCGGAAGGTTGTACTGCCGGTGTGGAGTGGTCGTGGGACAGCATCAGCCGGTGCGCCCAGCCCGCGTCGATCAACTGCTTGACGACGGCAGTGCGCACGTCCCAGGTCGGAGTCTCGGGCGTCCTTCCGCCAGGGTAACGGTCCAGGCCCAACCACACCCCTTCTTCTAGCAGTCCGGTCAGATAGCCAACGTCGGTGTCGTCGTTGCTGTGGCCCACGTACACCCGGTTGAGGTCAACGCCTTCCTCCTTGAGAATGCGCACCTGCTGCTCACCGACGCGGTCCGGTGACCAGGTATGGGTACTGATGCGCGTTCCGGTGGCGTTGCAGGCCCGCGCGGCGGCCCGGAGCACGGTCTCCTCGTTGGGAGTCACGCCGCCCCGGTCGCTGGCAACCTTGATGATCCCGGCTTTTACTCCGGAGTCCTCAATCCCTTCCTCGATTTCCTTGATGAATAGCTCGGCCACCCGGTCGACCGGCGCGCCCCAGAAGATGCGCGGCACGGCCAGGTGGTTCCCGGTGCAGGGGATGACGTGGACCCCTGTGCGCTGGCTGACCTCGACCATCATCGAAACGTCCCGGCCCAAGTCGAAGGTGGTAACGTCAATGATGGTCCGCACGCCGCCCTCGTAAGCCTCGGCAAGGGCAGCAGTTGCGGAGTCGGCGATGTGCTGACGGTCCTGGAAACCGGGGTAGGTGGCCGCGGCCCCTGCGGCTCCCAGGGTGACATGCTCGTGGCTGAGTGTAAACCCCAGGTCGGCGGTATCCACCGGCCCCAAAACCGTGTTAACTTGTGACATATCGGTCCCTCCTGTCAGCCCAGGTGGACGATTTCGACATCGCCCCACTGCCGGTCCAGATATTCAGCCACCAGCCTACGATGGCATCGGTCTGGCTTGTCCTCGCTGCACAACAGACATCCGTTTGAAATCACTCTCTTTATACCCTTCTTGCCAATCCGCCGTTCGTCCATTAGAGCGAGAAACTGACGCTCGTAAGTTTCCCAATCGTGGTGGTCTTTCCGGTAAGCGTCCAACATCTCTCTGGTGGGCGCCAACTCCGGTAGATGAACGTATGTCATCCGGCAGATTTTGTCCAGGAAATACGCCAGGTCGTCTCTCTTGGCGAACCCCGACAATTGGGAGACATTGTTCAGGCGGACGTCCACCAAACGCCTTGCGCCCGACTCTTTCAGCAACTCAAAAAAGTCCGACGCCGACTTTTTCGTGAACCCTATGGTATAAACCCTCAAAACGCATTCTCCCAATCATCCACGCCGACGGGCATCGGTTCTCCAACATAAGCCACTTTCTGCGATTGGCGGGCCAGGGCTTCATCAATAACGTCACTCCGTGAGCGAAACATATCTCCGTTGTGCGGCAACTTGAAAATGTCCATCAGCCTATCCATCGCATCCTCATGGCGCTCGATACCGCCGCTGGCCAGAATGTGTTCAACGTCAACTCCCCGCTCCACCAGCCCCCTAGCAACCAGCAGGGTGCGGTGACATTCCAACGGTTCCTTCTCCGTGCACATAAGAGCAAGGCGACTATCGTCTGCCCGGCGCATTATTTGCCTTATGCCATCGTCAAACGGATCCGTGTTTGCCAGCAAGTCATACCGGACCCGCCCGTCTGCATCATAGCACGCGTGGTCTGCCGGCCTGCCGCCGAGTTCTCCACCAAGGAACGAATATCCGAGTCCCACAGTTTCCAGCGCCTCTTCCAAGTTATCGTGGTTATATTGAGGGGCGTAACGACTGTAGGGAGCGGAACGGACGTCTACTACCTCGTCAATTCCATGCCGCACCAGCAGCATCAGGAATGCCTCTAGCGAGTGGTTGGAGTGGCCGACTGTGAACACCGGATGTTGCGTTACACTCAAGATAGCACTCCTAATTACGGTTCGATAATTGCGGCGACCAGCTTATAAACGTAACCGTCATTGTATGGCTCTCCAAGACTTAGAGTTAGAAAACACTCGCCGATTGAGTAGTTGCCATTAGGTTGCCGAAAGTACTGCCGCTCGTAGATAGGATCAGTCACCCAAAGCCAGTAATCTGCACCATGATACCGGAAATGTCCCTGTAGTCTACGCCTATTGCTGCCAAAAGCCTGGCCAGGTCGGGAAACGACCAACTCAATCCCGTCAACCCTGATGAGTCGCAATGAGTTGTTAAGGAAACCGGCTGAAGAGAACGGGACTCTGTCGTTTATCCCATTAGCAGTGCTGTGGCCATTGATCCAGAGCGGGGAATCTTGATCAACGAATTCCACTAACTGACTCGGTGTGATTTGGCCGATATTACGCCAGCGTCGGTCTGGATCAAGAAGCCAATTCTCCTGTTGGTGATTTTTGGGAAGCGCGAGCCGAAGAGGTACATCAATGACATCTAGGAGTTGAGGCTCTCTACCGTTTTCATATTGACGCTCGATTTGAGACACTTCTTCAGTTGGGCGGGCACTCACTGGCCGGATCCAACCTCCGAGTTGTCCGTCATCCAAAATTTCTTTGCCAGCGATACAGCGTCCTCTCGGTTTTCGTGAATTAGCGAGGCAAACGATGCGCTTGACTCCGCTGGATGTCATCGTATCCTCGACCCCAACCGAGGGATTCTCTCCTCTCAGAAAGTTGAGGGCTATGATCCTACCCCTTTCAAAGTCATTCAACTCGCATCTCCTTCAACCAGCCCTGCATAATGATCAGCTTTTGTACGCAAAGCTAGAATTGCTTGTTTAGCAACTCCAGCCCCGCCGCCAGGTATGCCATGGACTCGGGTACGGATAGGCGGTCCTGGGCATCGCGCAGGCGTCCCTCGGCGTCGATACTTACGTGGGACCAGCGGGGAAGGAGGGGTGACAGCAGGGAGATCAGGTTCCCGGCATGGAGACCTCCGGCTACCACCAACCCCAGTGTCGGGGCCGCATCCGCCACGGCGGACAGGTATGCGGCGGAGCGGGCCGCGTCCAAGGGAACGCCCATGCCCTCGGAAGCGTCTATCAGCGCGTCGGTGATTATGCCCTCGTAGGCGGCGCAGCGTCGGGCTATTTCCCCCGGCCGGCCTTCGGCCAACTCCATAGCCTCGCCGCCTACTTGCAGCACAATACGTTTCGGTTGGCAACGGTCCCGGTACTCTCGGAGGGCCTGGGGGTCGGGCCAAGTAGCCCCACGGGTGGCGTTTATCTGCAACCCGTGGCAGTTCTCGCCGCCGATGGCGGTCGCGTGGGTCAATGCTTCCACCAAGTCGGTCCCGGCACGGGGGCGGTAATGGACCAGGTTGAGGCAGCGAGAGTCGCCGGAGAAGATGCCGGCTATGGCATCCGGCGGCGGGCAGCGGCCGGGAGCGTCACTGGACTGGCCGGAGAGGAGGGCATTGCTCAACAGGACGCCGCACATCAGCAGGCGGTCAGGAGTCGGCGGCAGGCCCTGGACAACCTCGGATACCTCTGCCGCCGTGGTGAACCCGGTTATACCGATGTAGGGCGTCATGGCCGCGGGGCTGCAATGCCCCTAAACAATGACCGGCTCGACCAGGATGGTCTCGGCGCGACTGGGGCCAGTGGAGATTATCTGCACCTTGCAACCGACCAATTCCTCGATGCGCCTGACGTAAGCCAGGGCGTTGGCCGGAAGCTGCTTGGCGCTGGTGGCGCTGGCAGTGGGTTCGTCCCAACCGGGCCATTCCTCGAATATAGGCTCGCACTGTGCCAGGACGTTGGTGTTGGAAGGGAACCGGGCCTGCTCATGTCCGTCAACTTTGTAGCCCACGCAAACCTTGACCGATTTGAAACCGTCGAGTATGTCCAGGCGGGTCAGGACCAGGCCGGTGAAACCGTTGACTTCCCGGCTGTACCGCCCGGCCACCGCGTCGAACCAGCCCACCCTTCGCGCCCGCCCAGTGGTGACGCCGAACTCCTGGGCCTTCTCCCGCAGGTCTTCGGCCATCTGCCCGTGCATCTCTGAGGGCATGGGTCCCCCGCCGACCCTGGTAGAGTACGCCTTGAACACCCCCAGCACGCCCACAATGGACTGGGGACTCAACCCAATGCCGGTGCTGGCCCCGCCGATGCTGGGCGATGAGGAAGTCACGTAGGGATAGGAACCGTGGTCGATGTCCAGCAGCGTCCCCTGGGCGCCTTCCAGCAGTATGTTCTTGCCCTGGTCGAGCATGTCCTGGACGAGCTGTTCCGTTGGCCTGACGTAAGGGGCCAACTGTTCCGCCCAGTCGGTACACTGTTGGAAGACAGAGTCGAACTCCAGGGGTTCCTTCTCGTATATCTTGGTAATGACCTGGTTCTTGAACTCCAGAGTCTGCTCCAGGCGGGAAGCAAGGCTTCCTTCGAGGTCCAGCAGGTCCCCGACGCGGATGCCCAAGCGGCTGATCTTGTCGGTGTAGGCCGGGCCGACACCCCTGCCCGTGGTACCGATGGCTGCTTCCCCCTTGGCCTCTTCCTCAAGTTGGTCCAGGAGAATGTGGTAGGGCATGATCAAGTGCGCCCGCTCGCTAACGTAGAACCGGCTGGTGTCGATGCCGCGGGAGTCAAGCTCGGACAATTCTCCCAGAAGTACGTCGGCGTCGATGACCACCCCGTTGCCGATGATGGCGCAGGCGTCGGGCCAGAACAGTCCCGAGGGCACCAAGTGAAGCTGGAACTTGCCTTTGTCGTTGACGACGGTATGCCCCGCGTTGGGCCCCCCGGCGAATCGGACGACCGCGGAAGTGCTGCCGGCAAGGTAGTCAATGACTTTCCCCTTGCCCTCATCGCCCCATTGGCCTCCGATTACCGCATAGGCCGGCATGATTTACCCCGCAGACAAAAAATCCGCGCCCGTGACAACCGGGCAAAAACCGTTGGCAGTATAGCAAAAAGGCCAGTTAAGGGAAAGAAGCCGTTTGGCAGCGCAGACGAAGAAACGGTGTTTCCGAGGTTGGGGAAGATGCCAGAACAGGCTGTTCGCACATGGGAGTCTCAAACGTGGCAAGTGCAAATGCACCCGCTGCTTAATCCATTGCCGCAGCTGGTTAGCGATAAATCACCATAAAATCCATACCCTTTCCAAGACCTTCGCGATTTCATTCCAATGCCGGTGCGACTGCTTTATTTCCGCTACGGTATCTCTTGGGAGAACAAACGCCGGGAAAGTGAATTCCTCGAGTGAGTCCCACCTAACCGGTAGGAAGTTAGGATATGGGTATATTTCCAGACCTCCTGCACGTAGATGTCCTCTACGCCGCTCATAAAAGGGTGCCCCGGTGACTGTTCCCAATCCCATTATTTTGGTTCCACGTCGGGCAATAATCCGGTCATCCGGAGAGATGTAATACCAGAATCTTTGCATAGTTACTGATAGGTGAATGAATCACTAAGAATAACTGGCCTCTCTGATGCAGGCGCGGAGCACATCAGGCTTGGCCAACAATCGCCCCACCGCAGCCCGGAACTCTCGGAGCAAATGCGCCAAGTCAGCACAGACCACGTTCCGCAACTCGACCTGTTTCAGGTAGCGCCAGACTCCTTCGTCAGGGTTCAACTCCGGAGCGTACCCGGGCAACTGTTCCGGTTGGAGACGCCGGGCCGCTCCCCAGGCCGGATATTCCTTGACCCCGCGGCGACCGCACGGCTGCGGTGAATGGGCGCCCCGTCCCAGATCACCGGCAGTTTGCCGGACAACTGATCAGGCAACTGCTCCAGGAACCTGACTGCATCGGGCCCCCTGCAGGAATGTTCTTGCACTGCCAGGCACAGTTCTCCAGTCATGCTGACAGCACTGATGGCGCTCGAATGGCCGCAGCTCAACTTGTGCCGTATTGCCGGCGTCTTCCCCGCTGGCGCCCAGGTGCGCAGCAAGGCCGGCAACAGGCAGGACCCGGTTCATCGGCCCACAGGATGGCCCGGCCTTCGGCCAAAGCTTTTTTGAGTTGGCCAAAGCGCCGCTCCCGCCATTCCCAGATGACATCCTCGTTGCGTTGGCTGGTGCGGCGCACCGGCTTCTGCAAGCTGAATTCGCAGTGCTTCAGAATCCGTCCCACCTGGGCAGGGTGGCAGCTGACGCCGAACTCCATCCGGATGATCCGGGCCACCCGCCCCGGGTCCGGATTTCCCCGGAGAATCCGGAGGCGGCGGGTCCCCGCGCCAGCAATCCGGGGAGCCCGGCCAGTTGCTCCGCGTTCAATTTGGAGCGCCCTCCGGGGGGCTTGCGGTGGCGCAAGGATTGGGCCCATCCCCGCCGGGCCTTGCTAACTCACCGGCTCACCGCCCCATTGGAGACCCCAAGGCCCCGGCTACGTCCTTCTGTTTCCATCCCTTACGGACCAGTTCCCAGGCCCGCAGCCGGCGGGCCTCCTTCCAACCGCTTGGCAGTGTCCCAGTTTCCCTATTCATGGGACTGCTTATGCGTCAGTCCAGCCTCGATATTTAGATGCTGATTCACCTATCAGTAGACAATAAACCGGTTACTCAATGAATTCACAGCAGACTTGGAAGGGAAGAAGTAGAGATACCCCCTTCCCAATGGCAGTTAGTGGCAAATCCCGACCTGCCCTACTCTGCAACGCTGGCACGACGTAGCCCTGTGCTGATAAAATCCAGTCCCGTGAACGGGTTGCGGGGCCCGCGTTCCTGTTCCCCTATTTCCTGCAAAGGACGCCCAGATGGTCTTCGAAACCTCTGCTCCGGCAACCCCCGGCTACAGCGAGTGGGCTGACTCCAACGGCCAGACCCGGAGCCACTATACCGCCATAGCTAATGCTGCCGCATCTCTGGGACCCCTCGAACTGACGGAGCGGTGGAGCAGGGCCAATCGTCAGGTCGGCCTGGACGCTTTCACCTTCTACCTCGACCCAAGGCGCTACCGTCCCACCCCCACCGATTGGGTGCCTCGTGTCATACCCGCAGACCACTGGGAGGTCATATCCGCGGGAGTTGCACAGAGGCTCAAAGCCCTGAACCGGTTCCTGATCGACCTGTACAACGGCACCCAGGACGTCGTCCCCGACGAGGTGATGTACACTTCCTACTACTTCTATCCCGAAGTCCAGGGGTTCCGCCCGCCCAGAGATGTGTTCGTCCACATCTACGGCATCGACCTGGTCCACCTCGGAGACGGCCGCTACGTCGTCCTTGAGGACAACCTTCGCATTCCCTCCGGGATTAGCTACCAGATCAAGGCCGTGGACATGATGGCTAATCACGTCCCGGAGTTCGGCTCAGGCTACGACGTCATCCCATACGAAATCCGTCAAGCCTACCATGATATGTTCCGCTCCCTCTGCGGCACGGACTCTCCCGTGTGCGTGATTTTGACCGATGGCAGGTACGGCTCCGCCTTCTTCGAGCACCGTTACCTCTCGGAGCTGTTGGGCATCCCTCTCGTGGAGGGAGCCGACCTCTACGTTGGCTACGATGGCAGAGTCTACGCCCGCACCATCGACAGTGACGTCCCGGTGGACCTTATCTACCGCCGTGTCGAAGACCTGGAAATGTTCGTTCCCAACCTGCGCGAAGCATACCTTGACCACAAGGTCGTCCTCGTCAACGGGCTGGGCTCCGGGGCCGCCGACGACAAGCTGGTGTTCATGTGGGTCCCCCAGATGATTCAGCGATACCTCGGAGAGACTGCCATCCTTGACCAGGCTCCCAGCTTCAACCTGTCCGACCCGGACAGCCGGCGCCACGTCCTGGAAAACCTTGACAGCCTCGTCATCAAGGCCCGGCAGGGCTATGGCGGCATCGGCGTCTATGTCATGCCCGACATCGGCCCCGGAGACAGGACAAGGGTGACGCACCACATCCTACAGAACCCGGAAGCGTTCATCGCTCAGGAGACCCTGGACTTCTCCAACCACATGGTTTTCAACGATCAGTCCGGGCAGCTTGAACCCCGGTACATCGACCTCCGTGTCTTTGCCATTCAGGACGGAGACGGCAACGTGACCGTGTTCCCCGGTGGGCTGACCCGTGTGGCCTTGGCTGGTGGCAGGATTACCAACAACTCATCCGGTGGACTATGCAAGCCGACCTGGGTGGTCCGCCACCCCTTTCAATAGACTCCGGCGACCTGACCGCCTCCTACCTGTACGTAGTGCGCTACGGCTACTCCGACACGGTCCTCCACAATGACAACCAGTTGCGCATTTTCCCCAGGGATGGGGGCGGAACCGGGGCGGGGACGGGCTACGGAGCAGAGGGCCAGAGCGTGCTCCGCTCCCAGCTCTGGACCCTGCCGCCCGGAAGGGGAGTCGCCTTCCGCGACCGGTTCGGCAACACTGTCCAGAGATACCGCATCGTGGAGCATCACACCAGCCTGGTGGTTGCCGCCGCTGGCTTGGTCAACCTTGCATCCGAGTCTCCCCTTGCCGGGGATGCCGGGCTGGAAGAGGTGAAGCGTCTTCCGGAGGCGTTCGAGTTTACCTCCATATCACCGCTGGTTGACCCCGAAAGTGTGTCTGCCCTGGCGCGGGAGGTCTCAGCCGGGTCGGACTCGCTTCTGGAAGTCGTCCGCCGGGTCGTCCGGTGGGTGCATGAGGAGGTGCTGTACCTCCGCGGCGCAACCAACGTCACCACCACCGCCGCGCAGGTGGCCGAAGTGATGGAGGGAGTCTGCCAGGACAAGAGCCATCTGGCCCTGGGGATGCTCCGCTCCCTCGGCGTCCCCTGCCGGTACTTGAGCGGCCTGCTGACCGGACAGACCGGCGAGACCCACTCCTGGCTGGAGTTTCTGCACCCAGAAGAGGGATGGTTGGGCGCAGACCCAACGAGGGGCGTCGTTTTGCCCCCGGCCCGTGACTACGTTAGGTTCGGCGTTGGCCGTGACTACACTGACGTTTCCCCCGTATCCGGCAGCTTCCTCTCCAGGGGCGAGTCCGAAGATTGCGCAGCCATAGCCGAGGTCCGCTTCTCAGACTCGGAATTCACAATGGAATATGCGTTGGAGTTGCTGGAAGACGCTTACGTGGTCAAGAACGGATGATCACAACCCAGGACCGACAACTTATGGAAGGAACGTGAAGAATGGACCCGAGAACTATGGCGCTGGGTTCCGACCGGTGGCTGACCGACTCCCGTGTGTACAACCTTGTCTGGCTGGGGCGTTGGATAGAGCGTGCCCAGAACGTGGCGCGTGTCCTGTTATGGGCAGTGCGGGAAAACTCTGACGGGGATGAGGGGACTCAAAAAATGGAGGAGGTCCTGGGCCTCGCCACCGCAATCCGCGGCATGACCGTCGAGCCTGGCACATCCAACCTCACCGCCCTGCTGACACTGGACACCGGCGCATCCCTGCGCGGCTGCCTGGTGGCCGCCCGCTACAACGCCACACAGGTCGCGCCCGTCGAGGTGATTCAGACCATCGGCGCGGCTCTGGAACCCCTGGACGGCGATTTGCCCACCTCGATGCAGGAAGTCGAGTCAACGGTCTCCGGGATCATGGACACCCTGGACCGTCTGCACAGCACCATAGAAGATGCCTGGTTCCATTCATCCGTGCTGTCCGAGGAGGAGGTCTACCGCCGCTTCGTCCAGCAACAGTAGCCCAGGCGGTTCCTGTACCGGCTCCACATGTGGTCAGCGGTCACCCCGCCAGCCGAATGTTGCCGGCGTTATCCCGCCACTTCAAACCGCTCCGATTCCGGCGGTTGGGACCAGAGTTCTTCCGCGCCGGCCATGGCTACGGCCCGCTCCGGACTGGCCCGCCATGCGTCGTAGATCTCGTTGCTGTCCCACGTCACCAGCGTGGTTATCTTTGTAGGATCAGACAGGGAATAGAGGGTCTCCCGCGAGCCGAACCCGGGGGCCTTGCTCTGCGCCAGTCCGTTCCCGTCCAGCAGTTTCTTGGCCTCCTCTGTCCTGTCCGCCTTTGCCCAATGGTGGGTGAGCACTCCGATCATTCTGCTCTCTCCAAATGTCCGTCTATTGGCTATAGGGCTTACGCAGTTGAGCGCGAAACTTCATCGTCAGAAACTCTGGTCCTGGTGCGATTCCCCTTTGCGGCCTTGCGTTAAATTCCCTGGCAATAATCCGACTGCGTAAGTCCTGCTCCTAAGCATCTTGCCGGTAGAGAATATCCGGACAACCCGCTTTTCAACTCAGCTCTAGTCCCCGACGGCCCTGGCCCGTCCCGTAGGCCCGCCCGCGCCGTCCTTGACCTTCAGCACCGCCCCCAGTCCCAGGGCCAGGAATGCGATCAGCCCGCTGAGGAGCGCCCCCATCTTCGCCGGTTCCTGGAAGGGTGGTCCGGTGAATGCCTTGCCTGCTACGAACAGGGCCACCGTCAGCCCCATCCCGGCTATCAGCCCGGCCACCACCAGGTGCCGTGCGCTCATGCCGTGGGGAAGCGGAAACCCCACCCATGTTCCGGCGATGGAAAACAAGGCTATCCCCACCGTCTTTCCCACGATCAGCGATGCCAGCACAATGAGCGTTACCTCGTTGATTGCCCCGAAAGTCACCCCCGCATTGGCGAATGCGAAGAAGAACAGTCCAAAATCGACGGGCAATTTCAATTGGTGCTCGAATTGTTCCAGTGTACTATGGGCGTGGGTCTCGTAGTGTTCCGCCATGCTGCCGGAGTCCGTCCTGGCTGCATTGGCTCCATCTGCATTGCTGGGCAGGAAGGGCACTATCGGCACAAGGCCCAGGGCTGTCTCAATGTGCGCTATCGCCATTCCCAACCAACTCAGGACCCCGGCGACCGCGATGTAGGGTATCCATGAACGGACATGCAACCGTCTCATGCCCCAGGCTACGCCCATCCCCGCCGCCGTGAGCAGCAGCCACTCGGGTTTCACCGGCAGGTGGGGGTCCGGGTAGAAGATTGCGATGATCCCCAGCCCAATGGCGTCGTCGGCCACCGCCAGCAGCAGCAGGAAATTCACCGCCGGATGCCCCTGGCCGAATACCAGCCGCGCCACCAGCCAGGCCAGGGCGATGTCCGTCGCCGTCGGGATGGCCCATCCGTTGGCCACCACGGAAAAGTTCTCGCCTCCCCCGTAGAAAACGTAGGCCAGCAGCAAGTACAGGCCCGCCGGTCCGAACACTCCCCCCAAAGTGCCCATCAACGGGTTGATGGCCGTCCTGATGGGATTCAGCGCGCCCCCCGGCAACACTGAATCGGTGATCTCCTTGGCGGCGATTCCGAAGAAGAACACCATGAATACGCCGTTGATGAGGAAGTGGATAGTAAGTGGGTGCCCGAATATCGCGGTGTGCTCGCCCAGAGGGTGGAACTCAACCAACTCGTGGTACAGGTGTTGGTCCAGGTTCCCAAACACCAGGCCGGCGAAAACGCCGATTATCAGGGGCAGGGAGTACTCCTGGACCAGGGGCAGGACGCGCCGGGGAAGGTCCACCATGTCTCCTGTCGTGAATTGGCGCTATGATCGCGCCAATGGCCAACGGTAGATTTCGGGTCAGCACCCTGCCGGCTGGCGAAGCAGTCGGCAAGACGCGACCGCCTTTGAACTCCGGGATATTCCCAAAGCCCAATTGCGGCCCGTGACAGATTATACACCCACTTGAACACGGTTGCCCGGATGATTGCACCGGCAACAGGGTTTTTCTATTCTCCCTCTGGGGAGAGGGCCGGGGTGAGGGGGCCACTCCTATCGGAGGACATTCACAGAATAGGAAGACTCCGGCTGGCACTTGCCCTTTGCCAACATGATAGAACATATATACCATAACATGCGTCCGGCCTTGTAAGACCCCAGCACGGGGCCCAAGCCAGTCCAGGACAGCCAATGAGGCTAGGGGATATCCCATGCCAAATGGATTACCCAGTGCCCGCAGCCAAGCCCAAGCCAATGCGACGTAATTCGTAAAAGTGAGCGGAAATGAGTGGGAAAGTAAAACTTTTCCTGCCAGTCCCCTCTCCCAGAGGGAGAGGGGACTGGGTGAGGGCTGCCCTCAACCTCAGAGATAGACATCAAAGGGGCTAACACCCGAAAGTGAGAAGCGAAATCGGGTCCCTCCAGGCCCGCGCCCGGGCGCTCCAGCACAAGTTCGCACCCCAACTCGCCTTCATCAAGCTGTGGGAGCTCGCGGAGGACTACACCCTCGAATGCGAGAAAGCTCGTGCCGAGAGCAAACCCCAGCCCGAAACCCAGTCCTTCTCCAGGAAGATAGTCAAGGCCGGGTTTCGTCTTCGTACCTTTATGGCCCTCCACAAATGCGTGGACTGGTTCCGGGAAAAGGACGCCATCCCCGATTGCAGGGACATCCTCCACGCCCTCATTCTCTATGACTGGAAGCGGATCAACCGGCACATGCCCAGGAAGTCGGACCTTGACGAAGATGTTGAAGGGCGTCCCTGGCGGGAATGGGCCACCGCCGCAGTTTAGGGCTTGCCGCGAACCGGAAAAACGCGGTTGTTTGCAGCGCACTGTGATGCTACAATCGTAGTGGTGTTCATAATGGTGTTGCGTATCCACCTCAAGCGTTCCCGAGTAGCTCAGCGGTAGAGCGGGCGGCTGTTAACCGCTAGGTCGCAGGTTCGAATCCTGCCTCGGGAGCCACTCTATTGCCGTCTCAGCTTTCTTTGCACCGGACTCCCTCTTTTCTGATGATGAGTTTCTCATCGCTTTCCTGCTCGCGTTCTGTATTGCTGTGCCGTGGGTCCGGGCTGTCAGGATGGCGAAGGCCAACCCGCATGGTGAGTCTGGAGTCAATTTGCAGGCGTTGAGTATCCGGCAGCCGTGGGCCTGGCTGATTGTGAACGGGTACAAGGACATTGAGGACCGCACTTGGTCCACGCGGTTCCGGGGCCGGGTGTACATCCATGCCGGTCGGCGTATAGTCCCGGACGACTTTCCGGAGCAGCGGGAATATCTGCGCCGGTCGGGAATCATCCTCCCGCCGGATATGCCCCGGGGAGCAATAGTCGGCGAGGCGACGATTGCCGGTTGCGTAGAAGTTGCCGATAGTCCCTGGTTCTGCGGCCCATACGGCTTTGTCCTGTCTGGTCCGGTTGCATACCCGGAACCCATTCCATACCGGGGAAGATTGGGGTTCTTCCAAGTGGATGATGGCCTTCCCGGACGGTAGAATCAACCAAGATGACCATTGACGCTTGGGAGGCTGACTATGGGGACACTGCGTCCGGCCACAAGACCTATGATGACCTTTGTGGACGCCGTAAAGCAGTGCCTGCGGAAGTACGGCGATTTCAGTGGTAGGGCCACCAGGGCCGAATTCTGGTGGTGGCAGGTATTCGGCTGGATTGGCGGCCTGATTTGCGGCTCAATCGATACCTCGATCAGGTCTATTGCGGGTGGAGACAGCTACGCCTTCAGTCTATTCGGCTCGATATTCGGTCTAGCTATCCTCCTCCCTGGTCTGGCTGTGCAGGCGAGGCGGCTGCACGACATCGGGAAGACCGGCTGGTGGATACTTGTCTGGGTGGTTATTTTCGTCTTTGGGTTGATCCCACTGTTCGTGGGTGGCGGCATCTTCATCGTTGATTGGTTGGTCGGAGGTGAGCGGGGTTCGTTCATTCCCCTGTTAGTAGGAGGGATCGTTACCCTGGTGGTGGTCTTGGCGGTGGCCGTCTGGGTGATAGTGTGGATGGCCAGGCAAGGCCAGGACGGACCGAACCAATACGGACCCGACCCGCGCGCATGGGACGACGAGGAACCCGAAGCTGCAACCGCCGTATAGTGACTGCCTCAAATCACCACGAAATCCGCTGTCGTGGAGAGAAATCACCCTTTCCAAAACGAGAATTTTGGCGTTAGGTACGCTGCGCTGCCATGTTTTTCGTTTAGGCATGGGATGAGCCGCCGTTTCCTTTCCACCGAGGTTGCCCGCCGATGCTGGCGCATTTACAACAGGCTGTACTCCATGTTACAAATTGCTCGTCAAGCATGAGCCTATCCAGCGCGTCTTGACTCCATCACAACCGCTGGTCGTGCGTGGTGTCACAGACTGGCTATGGAGACAGAGTTATGGTGGAAAGCACCGGAAGCATCGAAGCCTTACTACAGGAAGACCGCTCGTTTCCACCCCCGGAGGGGTTTGCGCAGGGGGCGAATATGCCCGACGCGGCGGTCTACGAGCAGGCCAGAAAAGACCCGGAGGGTTTCTGGGCCGGGCTGGCCGAAGAAGTCGATTGGTTCAAGAAATGGGACCAGGTGCTTGATTGGGACCCTCCTTTCGCCAAGTGGTTCGTCGGGGGCAAACTCAACGTTTCCTACAACTGTATAGACCGGCACCTGAAGACGGCGCGACGCAATAAGGCGGCGATAATCTGGGAGGGAGAACCCGGAGACTGGGCTGTATATACCTACCGGGACCTGTACCGGGAGGTCTGCAAGTTCGCCAACGGCCTGAAGAGCCTGGGCGTGAAGAAGGGCGACCGGGTTACCATCTACCTGCCAATGGTCCCCGAACTCCCCATTGCCATGCTGGCCTGCGCCCGCATCGGCGCGCCCCATAGCATCGTCTTTGGAGGGTTCAGCGCGGACTCGCTGCGGGACCGGATCAATGATTCCCAGTCCAAGGTGATGATCACCGCCGACGGCGGCTGGCGCAGGGGCAACGTGGTGCCCCTGAAGCAGAACGCCGACGATTCGATAACCGGCGATACTCCCGTCGAAAAGGTGGTGGTGGTCCGCCGGACGGAGACTGCCGACGACAAGATGGTTGAGGGCCGGGACATCTGGTGGCACGACCTGGTCGCGGACCAGCCCATGACCTGCGAGCCGGAAGAGATGGACAGCGAGGACATGCTGTACATGCTCTATACCAGCGGGACGACCGGCAAGCCCAAGGGAATCGTCCACACCACGGGCGGCTACCTGACCGGGGTGCAGGCCACTACCAGGTGGATTTTCGATATGAAGGAGGACGATGTTTACTGGTGTACCGCCGACATTGGCTGGGTCACCGGGCACAGCTACATCGTCTACGGGCCGCTGGCCAACGGCGCCACTTCGGTTATGTATGAGGGGTCTCCCGATTACCCCGACCGGGACCGATTCTGGGCCATCGTTGAGAAATACGCCTGCACCATCCTGTACACTGCGCCCACGGCCATCCGCACGTTCATGCGCTGGGGTGAGGAGTACCCGCAGAAGCACGACATGTCCAGCCTGCGGCTGCTGGGCAGCGTGGGCGAACCCATCAACCCGGAAGCCTGGGTCTGGTACTGGCAGAACATCGGCGGGGGACGCTGTCCAGTGGTGGATACGTGGTGGCAGACCGAGACCGGTTCGATTCTGATTACGCCTTTGCCGGGCATTACCACGCTCAAGCCCGGTTCGGCCACCCATGCCTTTCCAGGCATCGAGGTGGATGTGCTGGATGAGGCAGGGAACCCGGTGGGGCCGGGAGGCGGCGGCTACCTGGTAATCAAGAGACCCTGGCCCTCAATGCTGCGGACTATCTACGGTGACCCGGAGCGGTTCAAGGAGCAGTACTGGTCCAAGTACCCCAACATCTACTTCACCGGCGACGGGGCCAAGATCGACGAGGACGGCTACTACTGGATTCTCGGCCGGGTGGACGACGTTATCAACGTGGCAGCGCACCGGGTCAGCACTATGGAAGTGGAGAGCGCCCTGGTGGACAACTCCAACGTGGCAGAGGCCGCCTGCATCGGCAGGACCGACGAGATCAAGGGCCAGGCTATTGTTGCCTTCGTGACCATCAAGGAGCACGTGGCAACCTCGGACGCGCTCATCGCCGAGCTGAAGCAGCACGTTGCCACCAAGATCGGGCCAATCTGCCGCCCTGACGACATCTACTTCGCGGCGGAGCTGCCCAAGACTCGCAGCGGCAAGATCATGCGCCGACTGCTGAGGGACGTTGCCGAGGGCCGTGCCCTTGGAGATACCACGACCCTGGCAGACCCGGCGGTGGTTGAGTCCCTGAAGGCCCAGTACGACGACGAAGAGTAGTCTGCTCTCGCCCAAGTCTATGAAATTCCCTCCCGCCTGGCGGGAGGGAATTTCATGCTATAGGATCTCTCAATGTGGCATGTGTTGAATTTCCCGGTTATTTTCGGAGCTTTCTGCTTGCATACCTTTGACCTGCAAAATGCGAATTCCCGCAGCCGTTCCCATCCTGATGTGCGTACCCTTAATACTGAACTGAACATTCACTGGCTGGCCTAAATCACCCGACTGACCAGCGCTCATTGTCAGCGTAACTCACTGGAATGCAACGACAGCCAAACTTGTTGCCACCCTTGGCCAGCTGGCGTAACCACCAGCGACCCGTACCAAAGATTACCCATACTATCCGGCACGGTCCACATGAACCAGGCAGCGCCGTTTCCGGAGTGCTCGTCTTGGATATCCCAACTCGGTTGAATCATCCGTTCCCTGTAATGGCCAATCAGTTCCACCGGCTTGAGGTCAGTCTCCAAAAGCCCTGTTCCCTCGATTCGATATGTTCCCTTCATTGAACCGCTGCTTCCCAAGCTGTCCAAACTGCCCAGAGCGCCCAAACTCCTGTCTGGCGAAGGTGTATCCCAATCGTCGAAGTCCAGACCTGGGATCTCCGGGTACTCAAGTTGTGCAGCAACGGACGCAGCGTATTCGCCTGGGCCGCAGGCCAGCAGAAACAAGGCGATGAAGACGGCAAGATTGGGGTGCCAATAAAATCTCACGACGTATCCTTTTAGGTTGCCGGTGCGCATCCATGCCGCCGCTGCCGCACGGCGACTATGCTGGCTGTCAGGGCCAGCGTCATGGCAAGTTGATTATACTGTGCTGGCGAACTCCTACCCTGCGTGTTGGCCCAAGGTGGTGCGGCATTGTCAGCCAAAAGAACCATTGTGGGAGAACTTGCCCTGAGTGCGAGATGAGTGACGAACACCGCGCAACCGGACTCCTGGGACAACTGTTTCTAATAGCGGCTTTGGCGATATGCGTTGCCCTGGCCTGTACCGGGTCTGCGGAGCCATTGGGTGATCGGTCTGCTGTCGCACCGCCAACCTGGGCGCCTACAGCGGAAGATGCTACTTCCACGCCAGGGCCAACAGTGGTCCCTTCGCCAACTGATGTGCCTGCTGACGCTCTGACTCCCACGCCCCGACCAACCTTCACGCCTGCTCCAATACCGACCGCCACGCCGGTGCCCGAAGCGCCTGGGAATGCGCCGCAGCCGGAAAGCCTGATCAAGCTGGCAGACCCGCTGGATGAACCGGAGTTCTATTGCGTGGATGTTGTGGGCCACCGGTCCGGGGTAAGACTTGACCGGGCTTTGCACGCTCATACGTGCAAGCCTGGGTTCGAGGACGAGCTTTTCGTGTTCGACACACCGGACGCAGGCCAGCTTTACATGAGGGCTTACGATCTTTGCCTGGAAGCCAGGGACAACCTCGTATATCTGGAACCCTGCTCCGGTTCGGCCATGCAGAGTTTTGACTTTGGGGAAGATGGTACGCTGCGCCCCGAAGGTACTGACTTGTGCCTGGCGGTGGAGGCCGGTTCCGGGCAGCAGGCGGGCGGGGTCAGCCACGTTAGGCGTGACCTGCTGCTCGTTCCCTGCAATTCCGTGGAGACAAGTCTGTCCCGGTGGACTATGCCGGGGCCGAGTCCGTAGGCTTCCGTCCTTGGTCTACCCGGTGAGATCGATTGGCTCGTCGGGGTGGCGGGTGTGCCAATCGGTGCGGGCCTGGAACTCCCGGGCAATGGCGATGCAAACGTTCTCGTCGTAGGCCCTTGACATAAACTGGATTCCGGTGGGCAGGCCGTCCTGGTCAAACCCGTTGGGTACGGAGATGGACGGCAGGCCGCAGCCGTTGCCAATAGCTCCCATCATGTCTCCCGGCCCTGTAGAGGTCATGGACCGGCTCCTGAAATCCTGGTCGATGGGCGTGGCCGTGTTCATTGATGTGGGCGCGATCATCGCATCGTACCGGGCCATGACAGGGTCCACCTGCCGGGCCATGACTCCTCGGAGGCGGAGGGCCTTGATGTAGTCGGTGGCTAGGACTGCGGGCCGGGCGTATGGTCCCCGGCCATGATGATAGCCCGGAGATGACAGTTCCTGGGGGCCGCCCTCCGCAACGAAGTCCTCGAAGGCGCTGGCGGCCTCCACCATAAGGATCGTGGACGTTACCTCGACGTAAGGGAGTTCGGGGAACTCCATCTCCTCAACGTCGGCCGCGTCCTTCAGGCTGGCGATTGCCGCCTCGAAGTTCTCTCTTACGGCATCATCCGCGTTGTCGAGGATGCCCTTCAACATCCCTATCCTGTACCGGCGGTCTGGCTGGAACTGCGAGTCGTATCTGAATCTCTCCGGGTGGGTCGAAGGGTCCCGGGCATCCGGTCCGGCAATGGCCTCAAGCACGACTCCGCAGTCGTCCGCGGTGAGACAGATAGGTCCCAGTTTGTCCAGGGTCCAGCAGAGGGCCATTGCGCCGTGCCTGCTGACGCGGCCATAGGTGGGCCGCAACCCGGACAGCCCGCAGCTTGCCGAGGGTTGCAGGATTGACCCCCAGGTCTCGGAGCCGATGGCGAATGGCGTCAGACCGGCGGCCACCGCCGCGCCCGAACCGCTGGAGGAGCCCCCGGTCCAGCGGCCCGTGTCCCAGGGGTTCTTCGGAGGGCCGGTCAATGATGCGTTAGGGTGGGTGTAGCCCATGCCCCCGGCCAGTTCGATCATGGCCAGCTTGGCGACCAGGGGTGCGCCGGACTCCTCAAGGCGGGATACGACGGTGGCGTCGTAATCGAATTGCTGGTCCTTGAAGGGCGCCGACCCCCAGGTGGTGGGGATGCCGCCGGAGGTAGCCAGCAGGTCCTTGGCCCCCCAGGGGATACCGTGGAGCAGTCCCCTGCTACGGCCCGCGGCGATTTCCGACTCGGCGGCCCTGGCCAGTTGCATGGCTCGGTCCGCCGTCACGGTGACCACGGCGTTGTAGTGGCCTCCCAGCCTCTCGAGACGGTCCAGGCAGGACTGAGTCAGTTCCACCGGGGAGACTGACTTGCTTTCGATTAGTCCGGCAAGTTCCCTGACCGGGGCAAACGTAAGTGTGTCCGCCATGCTAGTCGCCTCTGAAGGGCCTGAAATTCGAGAACGGCTCTACGTCGTTGGTCAGCCTGATGGCGCGCATCGGCCGGAAGACGTCGCGCAGGCCGGTAACGGCTTCACGCACGCCGTCCAATTGCTCATCGGAAAGGAGGTGGCCGTATTTCTCCTTGACGACAGCGAATAGCAGGTCCTTCTCGAGGCTGTTGCCGGAATTGGAAGTCATCGCGTCACCTGTAACTTTGGTGTGCCGTGCCCCAGGGTTGCTCAACTACCAGGGAGGCTGTTGGCGATTGAGATGGGACTGGCCCCCGTCAGTTGGAAACGTCCGGTGTTGGCTCCTCCGGTGGTTGCAGCAAAGATTCAGTGGTCAAGTCGAGCAGCTCCCTGGCAGTGGCCGAGTCTATGACGACATAGTAGGCGGACTCTGAGGACTTGGCAACATGGCCATCATAGTCTGCCATTATGGGGCCGATCCGTAATTCCTGCTCCGCGCCGTCATCACCTACCCTGGCGGTGACAACTGCATCCGGGGTTCCAATGCCGTAAGAGTCTATTTCCTGCTTGCCCAGGGGACGCGAGAGCCGCATGGATGTGGCGCTGAAGGCCAGTTTCCGGGCCTCCTCCTGATCGATGGACGTGACGGATGCTTCTCCGTCCAGCGTCCATTCGCCATCTTCATCCCTGGCGAGCGAGATTGTGCCGGAAGCGTTCTCAATCACCAGGGTTGTCACCTGTTCGAGAGGCACGGAGAAGTACACCGGGTCTACCCATCGATCAGACCGGACTGGCGCATCGAAGGCGGACAGGCCCGGCGCGAGATAGACCCGGTTGTCCCCTTCCAGCCGGGCGTGGCCGGAGCGGCCGCTTGGCGACGTGCCCAGGTAGAACTTGTGCCGTGCGCCGTCGGCCAACTCCAATTCGATGGTCCGCTCGAAACTGTCCTCGGCTACGTTAAAGCGGGCGTGACTCTCCACCGCGTCGGTTACTAGGGACGCGGTTGTCAGCGGAACGATCCGCTGCAAAAAATCGGCTAACCGGCCCCTGGCACAGGGATAGTCCTCCGCGTCGGGAAGTACACAGCCAAAGGGGCTACGGTTGACACGGATGGACTGGCCATCCCCGTCGGTGATGATGACCGAGACGACGTCCGGCTCCTCCAGCCCCTCGATAAACTGATGGATGCCCGGTCCGGATGACCTGGGCCAGAATACCACGACGAGAATTACAGCCTGGAGGGCGAGGATTGCGGCGAGGACCTTGTTTTGCAGGCTCACGTCGGGTCACCGTCGCCGACCAGGGTAATGGGGGTCTCGCTGCGCTGGCGGATGGCCCACACGCCGCCGATTATGAGGAGGGCGAACAGTGCCACCCCGTAGTTTGCTACTTCCCACAGGGTCTGATCCTGCTCGTCCAGGGGCTTGAGCAAGTGGGTCTGGGACCCCTGGAATCGCAGTCCCAATAGTTCTTCGTCCTCCGCGGACCAGTCCACTGCGTTCTGGAGGAACTGTAGGTTCAGCACGGTACGGTCGGCGGAAACCGCCCGGGAAATCTCCAGCACCGAGTCGCTCAGGAACTCGGAGCTTGAGATGACGATGAGCCGGGACGACTCCGGGGATGATTCGATGACCCTTCCAGATACCGATTGTCCGTCCTGGACCTCGCCTTGCAGAGGAGAAGGTTGCCCCTTGAAATGGCTCTCAAAGGGGCCGCGAATGCTCACGGCCAGGGTGCGGGACTGTTGCTCCCCCTCCACCGGGAAACCGTACTCCGGGAATACTGTGGGGTCGGGCTGCACGGACTGGGAGCCGGAGACCCATGAGCCGTCGGAAGACCACAGCAGCGGGGTCACTTCATTGTCGATGGTCTTTTCCCCGTCTATGCTCAACTCGGTTGCCCACTGCATGGTGACGGCCGGCAGGTCGGCGGTGATGGCGCTTTGCCCTGCCATACCATCCCTACGTATGTCCACGAAGAAAGGGTAGTCCACGTTCTGCATCTCGGAAACGGTAATACCGCCGACCCTGCGCTGGGTCCGCACCGGGAAGGGCTGGTTTTGTGGGTCCAGCACCAGGTCCTTGCCGACAGTGACGCCGTAGCTGGCCAGCATCTTCTCCAGTCCGCCTTCGAGTTCGTCTACCGCCAGTACACCTGCCAACAGCAGCGGGGATAGCTGGTAGCTGCCCGCGGCGATGACGACCGAGCCACCGCCCATGAGGAACTGGTCGATTGCGAAACGCTCAACATCGGCCATTCCCTGGGGGGCCAGCACCACCAGGACATCAATATCAGTGCTTACCCGGCCCTGGCTCAGATCGGCCAGGGTCAGGTCATAGTCCTGGGCCAACTGCTGCACCGCGAGGGTCCACGTGGATATGGACTTGGGAGGCGCGCCGCTCTGCGGAGGTTCCGGTGGCAGCGCCCAGATGCCAACAGTGCGAAGGAAACCGGGCACCGCCCGCCGGATTGCAGCTTCGACGCTGGCGCGGATTTCATCCTCCCGCATCTCCCCTTCCGGGTAGATCACCGAGGTCTCGTCTCCCGACTGAAGGACCATGTGCAGGTAGTAGGAATCCTGGGAGAAGAAGGACACCGGATATGCGGCAAGGCCGTATTGTTCCTGGACCTGCTGGCGGTTGACTGCGCCGCCGGGAGCGTCGGGGTTTACCAACTCGAACAGCACTTTGCCTTTGGCCGCTTCCTGGAACTCCATCCCAACCGCGGTTATCCGCTCCTCCACTCCCTGAAGCGGCTCCGGCAGCGTCGTAGGGGTAACGAATGCGGTCAGGCGCAGGGGTTCTTCCAGGGATGCGTATGCCAGATCGAGATTCTGGAAACCCGTGACCACACGCTTTATCGCCCTGGTCAGGTCGAACTCCAGGTTGCGCAGGCGGACGTCCGGGGGCCTGCCCCGGCGCGGCTCTACCTCGATGAGTTCCTGGAAGTTCAGAGTCACAAACTGGTCGCCGTAACGGACCAGGATGTCGAAGTAGGAGTTGACCACCGATGTCTGGTATCGTTCCGCTACCCGGAATGGCTGGGGACGAATGCCGTACACCTGGTTGGCCTCCTGTTCCAGCCCTTCCTCCTCCCTGGGGTCTACAACCTCAGCGGTGATCCTGCCGCCGGATGCGATCTCATACTCGCGCATCATGTCTTCGATGGTTGGGACCAGCGGCGCGAGGGCCGGATGGGTGCGGTCGCTGATGTAACCGCGGAGCAGCAACGGCTCATCCAGACTGTCGATCAGGTCCCTGGTCGGGGCTGACAAACTGTACTGGCCCTGGGAGGTAAGGTCGAGGCGCAGGCCGGACAGTGGGTAAAGCCATGCGTTCAGTAAGACCAGGTTCGCAACGATCAAGGTCCCGGCGATCAATACATTACGGCGGTAGCGGGCGGTGTTCGGCCCGGCGCTCCAGCGTTTCATGTCTATTGACACCAGGTTAAGCAGGACGAAGACTGCGGTCAGGGAGAAGTAGTACGCCAGGTCCCGCAGGTCTATGACGCCGCGCTCGATGCTCTCGAACCGGCTTCCGATGCCCACGGCCCGCAGCAAGGTCTCCAGCCTTTCCCCGGCGAAGGCGGCAATTTCCTGGGTCCCGGCCATGTAGAGGACGGCGCAGATGATGACCGTGATTATCAGGGAGACTATCTGGTTCGGGGTCCGGGAGGAAACGAACAGGCCGATGGAGGTGTAGGCCGAGGCCATCAGGAGCGTCGCCAGGTATCCTCCCAATACGGGACCCCAGTCGAGGTCGCCCAGGATGCTGACGGTTATGGGGAGGAACAGGGTCAGGGTCAATCCGATGGCTACCAGGGCCATGACTGCGAACATTTTGCCCAGCACCAGTTGCAGGCGAGGGATTGGAAGGGTTAGCAGCACTTCCATAGTGCCCACGCGCTGCTCCTCGCTCCACTGGCGCATCGTCAGTGTGGCCACCAGGAATATCATCACCACCGGCATCCATTGGAAGAGAGGGCGGATGTCGGCGATGTTCCGGGCGAAGAAGGCATCTACCCAGAAGAACAGGAAAAAGGTGACAACCAGGAACACCCCGACGAAAATCAGGGCCAGTGGGGAACCGAAGTGGGCCCGCATCTCCTTGCGGGCCACGACACGCATGGGCGCGAAGGAGGGGATCACCGCGCGGTCACCCGCTCGTGGTCTGAGTCGAGGCCGCTCTCGGTCACCAGGTCGTTGAAGATAGTCTCCAGGGTTCGGACTTCCCGCCTCAATTCCTTTAGTGGCCAGTTGCTACGGCTGACCAACTCATAGACCGGGCGGCGAAGGTCGCCCTCGCTCCCCGTGATGCGGTACTCATCGCCGTCCGGAGTCTGACGGGACTCCACGGCATAGACCCCAGGAAGCTCCCAGAGGTCGGCGGCAACGTCAACGGACTCGGGTTCCAGTATCAGGGCAGTCGCAGACACGGTCGCCAGATCGGACAGGCGGGTGTCGGCCCTGATTTCGCCGTTCAACATGATGATGACCCGGTCGCAGAGGGCTTCCACCTCGGACAGGATATGAGTCGAGAGTAGCACTGTGCTGCGTTGGGCCAGGCCGCGGATGAGGTGGCGCACCTCGACGATCTGGATGGGGTCGAGGCCGGCGGTTGGTTCATCAAGGATGAGCAGCTTGGGATTGTGAAGGATGGTCTGGGCCAGCCCGACTCGCTGGCGGTAGCCCTTGCTCAGGTGACCGACGGGCCGGGTCAACTGGTCTTCCAGTGACGTTGCCCGGACGGCGCGGGAGAGCATGGCCAACTTTTCGGAGCGTGGCACCCGGCGCAGGTCGGCGATCATGCCCAGGTGGGCTTGCACCGACATCTCCGGGTAAAGCGGGGCGCCCTCGGGCAGGTATCCTACCCTCTCTTGCACGGCAAGGGTGTCGGAGACTACGTCCAGGTTGTCGATATACGCCTGGCCTTCGTCCGGCTGGAGGTATCCGGTAAGCACCTTCATCAGGGTGGACTTGCCCGCTCCGTTTGGCCCCAGCAACCCCACTATTTCACCGGCGCCAACCTGGAAGGAAACGTTGCGAAGGGCTTGGATGGGCCCGTATGACTTGCAGATGCCGTTGGCCTCGATCATGGGCATCTTCCGGCGTTGGTCCGAATCAAGAGTACACCGCAGCCAGCGGACGCGGCTTCTTCGATAGATTACGAGCTACAAGTCTGTACTGGATTTACCATTGGAGAAGAAACGGCCGACCCATAGTGGGACAGGCATCCGCCGCGGGTAACGGGGGTTTCCACCCTGGTAGGTTCGGCGCCTATCCATTGTTGATTGGGGACAGGTGGCCGGGCAGAATCCCGGCCCATCCCCCAGTTGGGTGATCGAATCTCCGGCAGCTTAACGAAGAGTCTACAGGTCGTCGTCAGATGCTGCGTCGACCACTTCCCCGCCTGCGCCCCTGCGGGACCGCTCTCTTATGGAAGCTATCTGGTCGGCGGCCCTGCCTCTGACCTGGTTGGCGCGGTCGATGATGATTTCCCTTGTCTCCCTGCCTTGTTTGGGAGCCAGGAGCAATGCCGCTGCGGCTCCACCCAGCGCTCCGGCAATCAGTCCTGCTATGAAAGTGCTTTTGGCGTCCATCGCTGGTCCTCCATTATGATATTTGAGATATTCGCCTCTGAGTCTCGGCGGTAAAATTCCGAATGTTGCCCACAGGCCTATGGGTTAACCCCTGGGGATGTAATTTTCTCTTCATATCCCCTGGGTGTCGCCATCATACCGGCCTGTATATAGGTCGTTGAGTTGCCTATCAGGACGATGGTCACCATGTCTACCGATTCGACCTGCTCCTCCAGATGGGCCAAGTCTGTGACGGTCACTTGTTGGCCGGGACGGAATGCTTCCCGGACTATGCCAACCGGGGTACTCGCCGGTCGGTGTTCCATCATTATGCGGCGGGCCTCCAGGAGTTGCCAGTCCCGGCGGCGGCTGCGCGGATTGTAAAGGGCAACGACGAAGTCCCCCAGGGCGGCGGCGTTCAGACGCCTCTCGATGGCCTCCCACGGCGTGAGCAGGTTGCTAAGGCTGATGGCGCAGAAGTCCTGCATCAGGGGCGACCCAAGAAGGGCCGCTGCCGCCTGCATGGCTGACACGCCGGGGACCGTCTCGACTTGGGGAGAGGCCCCGTTCCATCCGGTTTCCGACAGAGCCAGGAACACAGGGCCGGACATGCCATATATTCCGGCGTCCCCTGATGATATTACACCAACCATCCGCCCCGACGAAGCCAATTCGACAGCACGGTTCGCCCTTTCCATCTCCTGGCCGAGTTCCATTGCGATCCGTTCCTTGCCGGATAGCAGGTCTTCGACTTGCCGGATGTAGAGATGGTAGCCTATTACGGTGTCGCACTCTCGCAAAGCTGAAATTGCCCTGGGTGTGAGGAGGTCTTCACCGCCTGGTCCCAGACCTACCAGATACAGCTTGCCAACTTTACCTGCCGCCATAACGATAGTTTAGCAAAATGAGCATCGAATGTGCCAGCGTTGAAGCGGAATTCGTACCTGGTATTGCGGAAAATCCTGTCATCGCTGGGGTGGGGTGTGACTGTGGCAACGGTCATGGAAACGGGATGCGGGCCACGGCGATTGTGGCCCTGGTGGTCTTTTGCCGGCTCACGAGTAAGCCTTGAGACCCTGAAGCCAACAGGGCCGCTGGTTCGGAAACTCCCCAGACGCCCAGCAGTCTGTGCGCTACAGGTGAAGGGGTGGGCCAAAGTCTGCCGGGAACGCTTGCAGGCTCAGGTGTGTCTTCAGTCTCGAATATGGAGTTCAGGTCCTCAACACTGTAGCATTCCAAACTTACTCCCAACTTCTCTGCAAGAAGCAAGAGGCCCACTTCGTCCCTCTTGATTTCGGCAGTGGCGATGCAACGGACGCTGGCCCTGGCCAGGTTGTTCTGCTCCAGGGTTTCGTCAAGCAGCGCCTCCAATTCATGCAGCGGCACACCCCGGCGGCAGCCCATTCCTACTACCAGGCTCTTGGGACGGTAGACGACCGTCGCCTTGCCCGGCAGTGATTCAGCGTATCCGACGCGGGATGTGGGAGAAGGGCAGACCTGGTCGCTGATTACCAGGGCGGCGGTGCATTGAGACGAGGCAAGTTCCTCCAGGCTGGCGAAGGTGCGGATGTTCGCCGGCAGAGGTGAGTCCGTCGGCTGCCAGTCGCATTCTCCGGCGCACTGGTAGACTCCAACCGGGTCGCCGTTCACCACGGCGGCGCTGGCCCTGGTAACGGTGGTCGAGTCGGCCTCCAACGTCCAGCCCATATCCTCGCCCAGCAAGTCAACGGCGAGTGTTCCGCCGGTGTGGGATGCCGAAGTGATGACAGGAGTCGCGCCAATGATCGCGGCGACCCGCCGGGTCAACCGGTCCGCGCCTCCGACATGGCCGGAGAGCAGGCTGACCGCGAAAGTTCCGGCGTCATCTACGCAGACCACCCCGGCGTCGTGGTGTTTGTGGACCAACATGGGCGCCAACAGGCGTATCGCTGCCCCCACCGGCATGATCAAGACCAGGGACTCGTAATCCCGGAACGTCTGCTGGACCACGGGCCTGGCCGGGAGGTCGAAGGGATGTGCATTGTCCCCGTGGAGTATGAAGCGCCGGTCAACTAGAAAGGCGGCGTCGGGGGCAAGGGCAGCGGAGAGCCCCCGTCCGAGACGCGCACCGTTTCGGGATATGGCAACTACGGCTATGTGGCTCATCGCGGGACACTCTGCGCTATGGGCGCTTTGGTAGCCATAGTAGTGCTGTTTAGGACTATCCTGCCTGGGCGCGGCGGTAGAGATGGGTGTAGTCGCTGGAGTAAAGGTGGGATGAGGAGAAGCCGTTTTCCGCGCCAGGTTCGGTCTTGAGCAGTCCGGGGTCGAAAGCCTTCCCCACCATGATCATGGCCTGGAGCGTGATTTTCGCTTCCCGGACTTTGACCACGATGTTCGTCAGATCTCCCCGGATGATCTGCTCATCGGGCCAACCGACCCGGTAGACCACCGCCACCGGGGTATCCTCGCTGTACCCGGCCTCCAGAAGCTGGCGGACGATAGTGAACATCCGCGTGATGCTCAGGAAAATGACCAAGGTACAGCCGTGGGCAGCCAGGTCTTTGAGTTGCTCTCCGGCGGGCATTGGCACTCGCCCCTCGAACCTGGTCATGATCACTGTCTGGGAAACGTCGGGGACTGTCAGTTCGGTCTTCAAGCGGGCGGCAGCGGCGAAGGCTGCGCTCACTCCGGGTATGATCTCGAAGTCAACCCCTTCCGCCTCAAGGACTCGCATCTGCTCCAGGACCGCGCCATAGATGGAGGGATCGCCGCTCTGGACCCGGGCAACGGTTTTCCCCTCCTGGACTGACTTGAGAGTTAGGTCCATTATCTCAGGCAGGCTCAAGGTCTTGCTGCCGTAGACGTCCGCTCCCGGCTTGGCGAAATCGACGATGGAGGGGTGGACCAGCGAGTCGGCGTAGATAATCACGTCTGCCGATTCGATCACGGACTTGGCTTTCAGGGTCAGCAGTTCCGGGTCGCCAGGGCCGCCGCCCACGATGTAGACCTTGCCGGTCGTGATAGTCATACTCGTTACCTCTTGATGATGAGAAGGGAGAAGTAGTCCAAGTCCTCGGAGGACAGGCGGCGCAGGTCACGGACGACTTCTTCTCTGGCAGTGGAGGCCCTGCGTACGTAAATACCCTTTCCCGCCAGCCCCAGTTGCTCCAGGTTGGCCAGGGCTTGCAGCAGCGTCCGGTTCACTTTCATCAGAACGATTGTGTCGTAATTAGCGATGGCCTCGGAAAGGTCGTCGATGCCATAGACTGCCGGCAGGATAGCCAGCCTCTGGCCGTGGGTGACCAGGGGAACACCGGCACTGGCCGCCGCCGCCATTACCGAGGAAACGCCGGGGATGATCTCTACCTGGGCCTCCGGGAAGTTTTGGCAGACTGCGTAGAGAACGTAGGAGAACGTGCTGTACAGCATTGGGTCGCCTTCGGTGATGAAAGCGACGTCCTGGGACTTGGCGAGCCGCTCCCCAACCGAATTGGCCGCTCCCCGCCACACCTCGCCCGCCGCTTCCTCGTCATCAGTCGGGAAGGTAAGGCGCAGGATTTCCTGCTTGTCTTCGTCAAGATAGCTCTTGATGATTTCCAGCGCGTAGCTGTCCCGGCTGGTCTCAGCCTGGGGAACGCAAATGACCGGGACTTCCTGAAGTACCCGCATTGCCTTGAGTGTGACCAACTCCGGGTCGCCGGGTCCGACCCCAACTCCATACAGGCAGCCAAACCTGGCGGTGGACTCTCCAACGCTCATTCCGCTACTCCTCCCGCCTGGCCGTCACGATGAATACAGGGTTCAGTGACTCCAGGCGGAGAGTGCCGTCCGGCAGTTGCTTTCCCCGCGCTGCGCTTACCATAACCAGATCGGTTGCGAACCCCATGTCATTGAGTCGCCGGTAGACCTCCTGGGTGCGTTCCAGGGCGGCCAGGTTGGCTACGATGTTGCCTGCGCGCGAGATGCGCTGACCCACAACATCCAGGATTCCTTCCAGGTTGCCGCCGCTGCCGCCCACGAATACTGAGTCCGGGTCTGGCAACTGGGCCAGCGCCTCCGGAGCCTCTCCCGGCACGATGGACACGTTGCCGCCGCTCCACCGGTCCAGGTTGTGTTGCAGAATGGGGAGGCTCTGTTCATCCCGTTCTATGGCGTAGACCCTTCCTTGGCAGGCGATCAGCCCGGCTTCCACCGAGATGGACCCTGTGCCCGCGCCAATGTCCCAGACGATGCTGTCCGGTCTCAGACCCAGGGAATAAAGGGTCATGGCCCGCACTTCCCGCTTCGTGATCTGGCCTCTGAGAGGACGGCGCTGCTCGAAGTCCTCGTCAGAGAGACCCAGTGGCCTATACGCAGTAGAATTGCGGGTCTCAACCATGAGACTAGGCTCCAGGGCCGGGAAGGAGCGGGATGCCGTCCGGGGACGTGGATGCAGACCCCAGCAGGGTGCCGTCGAAGTCGAAACAAAGGGCATCTATGACCAAGGACTCGGAGTCGTCCCCCAGATACTTCTGACTCTGCTCGCAGACACGCTGGCACATCAGGGGAAACACCGAAAGGAGCGAGTTTTCCTGGGCGATTTCCTGGAAGTGGCGGGCGCTGGCAGCTCCGGCCATCTCTTCCTGCACCTTGGGAGAAGCGCCGCATTCGGCGGCAAGCTTGGCAAGAAATGACGTGTCCACCTGGTTGCCCGCGACATGGGTGACGAAATAGCCCATTGCCATTTTGGAGAATTTGCCCACCATGCCGGCGTGGGTCGCGCGGCCCACCTGCCGCATGACGCATCGCTTCATCGAATGTCCGCTGAAAATCCCTGCTTCGATGTACGCCATGTCCGGCAGGTCGAGGCGCTGCTTGGCGAACGCCTCGCTGCGCGTGCCGGTAGTCAGCACCAGGTGAGACAGGTCGTTGGCCGCTGCCACGTCGATGGCGAGATGAACGCTGGCCCGCCACGCGGCGGTGGAATAGGGCTGCACCACGCCGGTGCTTCCCAGTATGGAGATGCCATCCAGGATTCCCAGACGGCTGTTGGTGGTCTTCTTGGCTATTTCCACTCCGTCAGGCACCGAGATCTCGACGGCCAACTCCATCCCGTCGGGCAGGCCGCATAGTGCAGCGGCGTCTTCCAACGACTGGAGAATCATGCGCTTGGGCACTCGGGTTATCGCCGGGTCGCCCACCGGGATGCCGGTGCCCGGACGGGTGACGGTGCCGACGCCCACGCCTCCGCGTACCGGGTCGCCCACCGTGCCGATGGGCTGAAGGGAGACCGTGGCGCAAATCTCCGCTCCGTGGGTCACGTCCGGGTCGTCTCCCCCGTCCTTGAGAATGGCACAGGTTACTCTGCTGCCGTCTGCCGAGGTCTCGCTCCTGTGTGCCGAGAATTCTGCATCCCGCCCCACCGGCAGAGGTATGGTGACGTCACGGGTCTCGTTTCCGGTCAGCAAGGTCAGTGCAGCGGCCTTGGTTGCGGCCGCGGCGGTGGACCCGGTGGTGTACCCGGTGCGCATCCCGCGCCGGCGCACTGTCTGGCGGCTGTAGTCGCTTTCGCTATGTGTCTGGCTGTTGAACTGCTCGGTCATCTTGGACTCTTGCTTCCGCAGCTGCTCTAGTGACTGTGCTGCCCGGCCCGGTACCACACCTGGCGGACGCGGTCGGCTGCCACCTGGACCACTCTTTCGTCGGTGCCCAATGGGGGGGTAACGGCCATGAAGATATGCGGATACTTGGCGCTCAGCCTGTCCAACCCTCCCAGCACGTTTCGCTTCAGGATCAGGCCGGGGAAGAAGACGTACGGAACGACGACTATGCGGGAAACCCCACGGTCATCCACGAGTTGGGCTGCCCCTGTTTCTACGGTAGGGTCTCCGTAGTGGGACTGGGCTACAGCCACGGCGTAGCCCTCGCCCAGGTCTGCCTCCACGATACTGCCCAACTCGTGGAGCCAGATGCAATCATCGTACTGGTTCTTGGTGCCGGCCTTAACTATCAGAACTCCCGTCGTATGCGATTCGGACGGGGGCGGGCTGTCCAGAGACAGGACTCGTTCCACCACCACATCAGCCAGCCGCTGGTCTAGTCCGAGCACATCGGCCAGATGAAGGTCTACGCCCGGCAGGTCGCCCCTCACCTCATCCAGCACTTCGTCCATTTCCAGGGTAACGTGCTTTCCCTGGCCAAGAAGGTAGGGCATAACTACCACCCGTTGCAATCCCTGGGCGGCCATATCCTGAATCGTCTGGTCCGGCCGGGGTTCTATGAACTCCAGGCAGGAGAGCTGCACCTTGGCCTGGTCCTCTCCCAGCACTTCCTGGAGCCGGACGGTGGCGTCGTTGAGTCCTTTGGGAGTGCTGGGGCAATGAAGGCACCACTCCGGGGTTTCCGACTCCGGAATGCTCCAGGAGCAGGAACACTCGGCGGACGTGGCCCCCCGCTGGCTGCCGTGGGCAACCAGCACCACACCCCAAGGGCCGCGGGGACTATTATTGTCCGCCCTGGAGTCAGGGCGATTCACTTGGGTCATGACGTTGCTCCATGGGACATCAGTCCCAGCAGTGCGTTTACCGTTGCGGCGGCGGCGGAGCTGCCGCCCCTGCGCCCGACGATCGTCATATACGGGACGTCGGTTGCGATTAGCTCGTCTTTGGACTCGGCGCAAGCGACGAAGCCCACAGGCATCCCTATGACAAGGGCCGGGGATACCTCGCCGTTCCTGATTAGGTCCAGAAGGGCCAGCAGGGCAGTTGGGGCGTTGCCGACGGCCACCACCGCGCCTTCCATCTGCGGGGCAAGCTCCCGGACCGCCGCCACGGAACGGGTCGTGCCTTCTCTTCGCGCTCTTTCGTGGGTCTGCGGGGTGTCAATCATACAGTGGGTCGAAACTCCGTGACGGTTGAGCAATGCACGGGATATGCCCACCTGGACCATGCGGACGTCGGTGACAACATCAGCCCCATTCTTCAGTGCATCGAGTCCGCGCTCCACGGACCCGGGACTGAAACGGATGTCAGGGGCGATGTCAGGGTCCCCCTCCGCGCGCACGATGCGGCACACCACGTAGCGTTCCCCGCCGGTCAGACCGAGAGACTCTGGCAGGGAGTCTTCCACCATGCGGAGGCTGAGGTCGTCGATCTCGTTGGGAAGCAGGGCGTATTTATCAACTAGAGATGGCATGGTCACTGTATGAGACTTTGTTGATGCTCCAAGACTTGTCGGTCAGTTTGCCGCAGCCAGAGGGCCGGCTTTACGGGTCTTCATGCGGTAGCTGAAACATTTCCCTGGTCAAGCCCAAGTCTACGGAGTCGCCGTGGTCCTTCAGGTAGACCGTCGGACCGTGTAGCAGCTTTTTTACCAGCGCTTTGGTCATTGCGTCCAAGGCGGCTCTCTGCTCAGGGTTGAACTCCAGGTCTGCTCTGCGAACGGTCTTCTGAATCTCGTGCAGACGCATCTGTTCGGCCTGCTCCCTTAACGCCACGACGGTGGACAGAGACCTTTGAGCGGCGCACCAATCGACGAACTTGCCGGTCTCTTCCTCGACGACCTGCTCTGCCTCTCCTGCCTCGGCGGTCCGCTCCAGCCGGTATGTGTCGGAAATCGCGTCCAGGTCGTCTACGTCATGTAAGGTCACATTGCCGATGTTTGCAGAAGCGGGGTCAATGTCCCGAGGAACGGCTATGTCCAGCAGGAACAACGGGCGATCCGGCCGTGCCTCCATTGCAGACTTTACAGCCCCGGAAGTGAGGACGTATCCGGGAGAGCCGGTGCAGGAAATTACCAGGTCGGCCTGCGTGAGCGCTCCTTGCATACGGTTGAACGGGACCGCCCGGCCGGAAAGATTCCTTGCCAGCTCCTGCGCACGTTCATGTGTGCGGTTGGTCACGGTGATTTCCCTGACCCCGGACAGGTTCAGGACTTTCGCAGCCAGCCCGGCGGCGTCTCCTGCGCCTACCACCATCGCCTGGAGTTGACTCAGGTCTCCCAGCGTGCCTCTGGCCATCTCGACGCAGGCGCGGCTGACGGAGAGCGCGTTCTTTCCGATTCCGGTTTCCCGGCGCACCTTCCGTCCTACGTGGAGTGCCTGTTGGAACAACTGGAGCAGGGGGCCCTTGATGGTCCCCGCGTGCAACGCGATTTCCAGTGACTCCCGGACCTGGCCTATGATCTGGTCCTCACCCTGAATCATGGAGTCTAGGCTGGAAGCGACGCGAAACAGGTGTCTGATGCAGTTCTCATCCCGGTGGCAGTATAGGTATCGCTCAACTTCCACCAGTGGAATGTCGAAGTAGTCGACCAGGAATTCCCTGCATCGTCTGTCACCGATTCCCCACTGAGAATGCAGCTCCGTACCCGGTGCGGGGACGCCCCGGCTGTTGAGGACTCGTCCTTGGGAGTGTCCGGCGCCCGCAGGGCCACTCGGCTCCAGAGTGTAAAACTCGGAGCGGTTGCATGTGGAAATAATAGCGCCGGGAACCCCGAATCGGTCCATGGCGGCCAATGCGCCGGGTATCTGGCCGGGGTTAAGGGACAACCTTTCGCGCACTTCCAAGGGCGCGCTACGGTGGTTCAGTCCGACAACGAGAAATCCCAACAAAGACTGCTGCAATATATACCTGCCCACGTTGGAGTGTAACCGCAGCCCTATCGCATGTCAACGACGGCGCAAGTGCAGTAATTGGTGTGTCTGACGTGCGGGGTGAAGGGTTCAATTGTCGCTGGAAGACGTGGCTGGCTGGGGCTGGAGGTCTGCCACGGCTGCTGTTTCGGCCTGGTTGAGCTCCCGGCCCAGGTTGCGCACTTTTCCGTTGAGCAGGGCCGGGCCGATGGCAAAGGCGGCCACTGCCAGCCCGCCGATGGCCACCGCAAAGGGCGCTCCGATGAATGCGACATTGGCCAAAGCCCCTGCCTGTAGCCCTCCCATTGGCATTATGCTCCAGGTCATGCCGTAGAAACCCATGACCCGACCGCGCATCCGGTCGGGCACCATCATTTGCAGCGAACTCTGAATCGAGATCATGTAGGTCGACGTGACGGCGCCCATCAGGAACAGGATTACCAGTGCCAGCTCGAAGGAGCCGATGTACTTGGATGTGATCCCAAACACGATCAGCGATATGCCGAACAGCACTGCGCCGCCGATTATCAGCAGCCCTTTGTACCGCGTGTCCCTCCTGGAACCGAGCCAGAGGGTTACGATCAGCGAACCAACTCCGCCGGCGCTCAGGAGCGTGCCGTACTCGCCCGCGCCCAAGCCAAGGCTGTCCTGGGCGAACATGGGCATCAGGAAAACGTAGGCCATGCCAAAGAAGCTGTTGAAGAAGGTCATCCCGATCAGGAAGGAGAATATGGAGTTGCGGCCGATGAAACTCAGTCCCTCGAACATATCCTGAAGTGGGTTGCCCCGGCCTCCCTGTGGTATGGCGGGCACTTTCAGAAAAACCATAACAACCGCCATTACGGAAAAGCAGAAGGCGGCGACGAAGAACGATGTCTCCATATTGGTCAGGGCGATGATGAAGCCCGCAATCGCCGGGGCGACGATACGGTTGCCCGACCAGACCGAGGAGTTCAACGCGACGGCACTCATCATTGCCCGGCGGTCAATCAGGTGGGGATAGATTGCCTGGCGCGCCGGGGTGTCAAAGGCTTCCACCGAGCCGGACAGAAACACTATGGCCAGTACATGCCAGACCTCCACGACGTCCAACAGAGTCATTATGCCAAGGAGGAGGATCAGGCCGGCATTGGCTGCCTGGGTGGCCATTACCAGCAGGCGTTTGTCCAGCTTGTCGGCGAACACTCCGCCGAAGAGGTTGAATACGATGCCGGGCGCGGCGCTGGCGGCTGCGGCGTAGCCCAGAAAAAGAGGAGACCCGGTCAGTTCGTATACGAACCAGGCCTGGGCCGCCCGGAACATCTGAAACCCGCTGACCGAGACCAGCATACCGAGCCAGTAGAGGCGGTATGCCGGATACTGGAGGGCGGGCGGAAGGGACATGCGGGTCTTGGAGCCTGTTTGATCTTCTTCTGCTTGTTGCTGCAACCTGTGCGGCCCTTCATAACTGAGAACGTTGCCCCATACACTGGGAACATTGTCCGATGCTCTGGCGGAGGACCGGAGCGGACGCTGAAGATCCACGTTTCCGGTGTGTGGGGCCGGTACGCGCGTCTTGGACCCGTGCCTCGGGTGGTTGATGGCCGGTTGTCAGCGGCTGGTGAAATGAGTGGTTAGCCACTGTCCACAACTGAAGAACGTCGTCCCATACCAGTGTGCCGGCCGGGGAGCGGCGGATAGGATCCGTCCCTTAGGATGCCGCCGTCGCGTTCTCCTTCTGGACCAGCATCCCAGCCAGCATGCGTTGAAGGGCCATGATGTGGCTGCACACACCCCTGGTCTCGAAAAAGTGGCACTCACAAGACCAATTCCCCGACCTGAAGTCCACTTGATAGGTGTTGTGGTTCCCCTCAAATAGGACACTCAACTCGGAGATGGTGACCCGCTCTTTCTCCTCAGCGTATTTCCTGGCCTTATCGATCTTGCCGATGATGCTGGAGTCCATTTACACCTCCATGCCCCTTAGTACAGTGATTACGGTCGCCCAGCAGGATCGAGGATGATGGCGACCTTGCTATCACCCTATCAATTCTAGTGCCCGCGATTGCTGAGGGTCAACAACCTTAGTGTTCCGGCTCGGCCCGGTAATTGACGCTAATTTCCTCGTGGCATACAATTTCGGACAACGTAACGTAATCCGTAATGCAACGAGAATGGGGTGCGGAATGATGACGGGCGACCAGATAAGACAGTTGTACACCCGCTTTTTCGAAGAGCGCGGCCACCTGAGAATGCCCAGCGCGTCTCTCATCCCGGCAGGTGATCCAACGCTGCTTTTTACCAGCGCCGGGATGGTTCCTTTCAAACCTTTCTTCATGGGCGAGCAGACGCCCCCCTCCCGTCGACTGACCAGCATCCAGAAGAGTTTCCGCACCACTGACATCGACGAAGTGGGAGACCACAAGCACCTGACGTTCTTCGAGATGCTGGGCAACTTCAGCATCGGCGACTACTTCAAGAACGACGCCGTGGCCTTCGCCTGGGAGTTGATGACCCAGGGATTCGGGCTTGAGGCCGGACGCATCTTCGTCACTATTCACCTGGACGACGACGAAGCATACGGAATCTGGCGTGATCAGATTGGCATCCCTCCCGAACGCATCTACCGCTACGGTGATTCGGACAACTGGTGGGGACCCGCCGGGACCGAGGGACCCACCGGGCCATGCTCGGAACTTCACTATGACCGCGGCGCAGAGAAGGGCTGCTCTCCGATGCTTGAACCGGACGTGCTTACTGCCCTGCTCCGGGAAGAGCGGGACAGCGGGACGTCGCAACCAATTCCCGGTTGCCACCCCAACTGCGATTGCGAGCGGTTCGTCGAGCTTTGGAACCTGGTGTTCATGCAGTTCTACCAGGACCCGGAGCGCAACCGCTCTCCATTGCCCGCGCCCAGCGTGGATACGGGAATGGGGCTTGAGCGGGCCGCGGCGGTCTTGCAGGAGAAGTCCAACATATTCGAGACGGATCTCCTGTGGCCGATGGTCGCCAAAGCCTGCGAGCTTACCGGCAAGAGCTACGGCGCAGACCGGGAGACCGACTACTCCCTGCGGGTTGTGGCCGAGCATTCCAGGGCGGCGACGTTCCTCATTGGCGACGGGGTTGTGCCCGGCAACGAGGGCCGGGGCTACGTGCTGCGCCGCGTGGTCCGTCGCGCCATCCGCTATGGCCGGCAGTTGGGCCTGGAGGGGCCGTTCCTGTCCCAGGTGGCCGAGGCCGTCATAGACAACTTCCAGTCCGGATACCGGGAGCTATCGGAAAACCGGGACTTCATCCTGCGTGTGATACGGCTGGAAGAAGAACGGTTCACAGAGGCTTTCGAGCGCGGCAGTGAGATTCTCCGGGACTTGATGGCGCTAAGGGAAGTATACATTGAGGTAGCGGAGGACTGCGCTGCCCGGAGGGTGGAGTTGCCTACCCCTCTCCAGTGGGTGGAAGCAAATCCGGGTGTGCTCGGCGGAGAATCTAGGGGGGATAACGTGGCCGTTAGGCTGTACACCGAGGCGGTCGCTGACCTGGCGAAGGAAATATACGAAGCCTCGTCCCCTGAGCAACAGCGGCGCAACGACCGCCGCAAGGACGCGGCCGCGCTGCTGATGGGGGATATTACGGGCAAAGAAACCTTTGTCCTCTACGACACCTACGGGTTTCCCCCGGAACTTACCGCCGAGATTGCCCGCGAGGCCGGGCTGGATGTAGATATGGACGGCTTCCAGCGGGAAATGGAGTCCCGGCGGGAGCAATCCAGGGCAGCCCAGGCCTTCGGCGGCAGCATGGAGATGCTGTCCGCCTACGAGAACCTGGGAGTGGAGCGTACCCGGTTCGTCGGATACGACGGCCTCCGCCAGGAGTCAGTGGTGGCCGCCATGATGGTCGAGGGTGAGTCGGTGGGATTCGCTACCCAGGGCCAGAGCGTCGAGGTCGTGCTGCTGGAAACGCCCTTTTATCCCGAAGGCGGCGGTCAGGTGGGAGACCAGGGGACCATCATATCTGCCAATGCCGTCGTGAGTGTGGAAGATACCCAGAGCCCCGTGGCTGGGCTTATCGTACATCGTGGGGTGGTACAGCGAGGGGACATCTCTATAGGCGAGCGGGTTAACGCAGAAGTGGACCCCCACCGGCGTCTGGACGCGGCCCGCAACCACAGCGGCACCCATCTGCTACACGCCGGCCTTCGCTCGGTGCTGGGCGCACACGTCAGGCAGGCCGGTTCTCACGTGGCCCCGGAGCGGCTGCGGTTCGACTTTAGCCATGTAAGCCCGATGTCGCCCGAGGAGATACTATCCGTACAGTCTCTTTCCAACGACAAGGTGCGGGAGAACCTGGAAGTGTCGTCCCACGAGACCACTTACACCGAAGCCGTGGGCGAGGGGGCGCTGGCCTTCTTCGGCGACCGTTACGGCGACGTGGTCAGGGTCGTCCGCATGTCCAATGGCGAACCCTTCAGCGTCGAGGTATGCGGTGGCACCCATGTTTCGGCCACCGGGCAGGTGGGCACCATGTTCGTCCTCGGGGAGTCAAGCATCGGCGGCGGAATGCGGCGCATCGAGGCGGTGACGGGCCGGGCTGCTGAGCAGTTGTTCGTAGAGCAGGCGTCCCGGCTGGAGGCCATTTCCCAAAGGCTGCAAACCCCGGTTGCTGACCTGGAGACCCGGCTGGAGAGCTTCATCCAGGACAACGAAGACATGCGGCGGCGGCTGGCCGCGATGGAGCGGGCAACCCTTCGGTCCGAGGCCGAGGCCATCCTGGGCCGCGCTGCCGATGTGGGCGGCGTGAAGGTAGTGGCCGCCCGCACGTCGGCCACTGGCCCGGACGCGATGAGGGAAATGGGAGACTTCCTGAAAGCAAGACTCGAAAGTGCAGTCGTGATGCTCGGCTGCGTGGCCGAGGGCAACCCGCTCCTGGTGGCTATGGTGACGCCCGACCTGGTGGACAAGGGCCTCCACGCCGGCAACCTGGCCCGCGATACTGCCAGGGTAATGGGCGGCGGGGGCGGCGGACGTCCGGAGATTGCCCAAGCCGGTGGCAGGCGCGCCGACAAGCTGGACGAGGCCCTCTCCGGCGTGGCGGATTTGGTTCGTCAGGCGTTGACATAAGCGCATCCCCATCCTGTCATTCCACCGCCACATCCTCATTCCCATGAAAGCGGGAATTCACATCACTATCTTGGAGCGGTCAAGGAGGGCTCGGCGCTGAGACTTCTGGCGTTGGACCTGGGAGAGCGGCGCATCGGCATGGCCTTTGGGGACACTTCCACCACGCTGGTCTTCCCCGCTGGCCACCTGGCCCGTACCAAGCTATCCGAGGATCTGGACAGGGTACTCGCGGTGGCGCGAGACCGGGAGGCGGATGGGTTCGTGGTGGGGATGCCTTACTCCCTCGACGGAAGCACGGGTCCGCAGGCCCGCCGTGCCCGAAGGTTCGCCAGTGCCCTGAGAAAGCGCACCTCCATCCCCGTGTATACGACCGACGAGCGTTTCACCTCGGTAGAGGCCGAGGCCCTCTTGCGCGAATCTGGCCAACAGCCTTCCCGCCGGAGAGGTTCGGTGGATGAGGCGTCGGCCATGCTTATACTGGAGCGGTTCCTGGCATCCGGGGCCGGCCATGCCCCGGATTACTTGACGCCCTAAGCCTCCGGTAGCAGAATGGATATACGGGGCGTCACCCGCAGCCCCGCGAATTGCCCGGTAGTGTAGTGGCAACACGTCAGCCTTTGGAGCTGAAATCCCTGGTTCGAACCCAGGCCGGGTAGCCACCTCCTATCGTCCTTCTATCATGCGCCGGCATTGCAGATCGCTCATTTGACCGCCTAGCCTCAATGCGGTTATATTAGGCCCCAACCAGAATCCCGGCGCATCCCATACACCAACGCAGGGACAGCGTCCATGTATGCCCTGATTCTCGCAGGCGGCAAGGGTGAGAGGCTTCGACCCCTGACCGATACCGTTCCCAAGCCGATGGTGCCCGTGCACGGCCAGCCGATTCTGTGGCACCAGATCGAGTGGCTCAAGTCCGGCGGCGTAACCGATGTGGTTTTCCTGGCGGGATACCGCTGGCAGGTTATCAAGGACTTCTTCGGCGATGGCCGCAACTTTGGGGTCCGCGCCCACTACAGCGTGGAAGACTCGCCCTTGGGCCGCGGCGGAGCCATCAAGCTGGGATTCCCCCATGTGCCCGAAGAGGAAGGCACGGTAGCAGTCCTCAACGGGGATGTGATAACTGACGAGAGCTTCGACGCCATCACCAGACGATACCGGGAGAGCAAGGCAGCGGACCCTTCTCATCAGGCCACCATCATGGTCGTCCCATTCGTAAGCCCCTACGGTCTGGTTGATATGGACGACAGCGGCGGCGTCGCCGGCTTCCGGGAGAAGGTGGAGCTCCCCCACTGGATCAACGCCGGCGTCTACCTCTTTGACCGCCGGATGGCCCAGGAACTGCCGGAGACAGGCGATCACGAGACCGAGACGTTCCCCCGATTGGCCGAGGCTGGCAAGATCTCTGCGCTCAAGTCCAGGGCGTTCTGGCGGAGTGTCGATTCCTTCAAGGACCTCCGGGAGGTGGAAGAGCACCTGAGTCGTCGATAACGATCGAGAAAGTCGGCTCCATACGGCCCACTGGACCGGCCAGCGGCGGCGGCTGACCCTCCCCTCGCGGGGGACGGTTCGTACCGGCGCTCCCCGGCTGGCATCGCGGTGTGGTGCGACGTTCTTGGTGGAACGCCCTTCGACTGCGCCAAGCGCTCCGAACGGTCATGGCACGGCAAGAGGCTTCAATTTCCTCCCTGACCGGCGCGGTCGCGGGACTGGCTGCCAGGATCAAGGCCAACATTGAGACGGTCTTGGTCGGCAAGGGCGGGGCTATCGAGTTGACGCTTGCCGCAGTGCTCAGCGGGGGCCACATCCTGGTGGAAGATGTGCCCGGCATAGGCAAGACCACATTGGCCCGCAGCCTCGCCAGTTCTCTCGACTGTACCTTCAAGCGGATCCAGTTCACCCCGGACCTAATGCCTTCCGATATTACCGGCATCCACTACTTCAACCAGAAAGAAGGGGAATTCGAGTTCCGCGCCGGTCCGGTAATCGCACAGGTCGTTCTGGCTGACGAGATCAACCGCGCTACTCCCCGAACCCAGTCCGCACTGCTGGAGGCAATGGCCGAGCGGCAGTTGACGGTGGACGACGTTACCATAGCCCTGCCAAACCCCTTCATGGTCATCGCTACCCAGAACCCCATCGAGCTTGAAGGCACTTTCCCTCTCCCGGAAGCGCAGCTAGACCGGTTCCTGCTGCGTCTGCGGCTGGGCTACCCAATGGAATCTGAAGAAGAGGCTATGCTGTCCCGGTTCCAGACGGCGGACCCCCTGTCGGAGATCGAGGCTGTGGCAGAGGGCGCCGACCTGGTAGCATACCAGGAGGCGATTCGTCACGTGCACCTGGAACCGGTCCTGCGCAAATACGTCGTGCGGTTGGTGCAGGCCACCCGTTGCCACGCCGATGTGGAGCTGGGGGCCAGTCCCCGGGCTACGATGGGGCTGTTCCGGTGCAGTCAGGCAATGGCCGCGGTCCAGGGCCGGAGCTACGTGACCCCCGACGATATCAAGGTTCTGGCCCCGTATACCCTTTGCCACCGTCTTATCCTGAAATCCCAAGCCCGGCTCCGCGAAATGACCCCGGAACGGGTCATTGATGAAATCCTGGAGCAGGTGCAGGTTCCGGTGTAGCAGCGGCATACAGTCGATGGTCAGGGGGGGCGACTAGCCGGGCACTCGACATTGGATGCTAACTATCGCCACCCACTAATACTGAACACACCGGGGGAAGCATCCTACCCAAGCCCCAGATCCGGAGTTTTCCCGGCCAGCACGGCGGCATGGGGCGGCGTTCCCGGCTGGAAAGGCGGGTCCTCTGCGCGGAGGCCCCACTTCTCAGAGGAGCCGTATGCGCAATGAACTCTGGCTAACAGCGAGCGGGCTGTTGGTGTTCTTCGGTCTCGTGGCCAGCCAGGGCCTTCTGCTGGTAGTAGGTTCGCTGGCTGTCATCGTCTCATTGGCGGCGCGGGTGTGGGACCGCTTTGCCTTTCGGCGCGTTGACCACCGGCGGGAACTTTCCCAGGGGCGGGCCTTCATCGGGGACTCCATCGAATATACCGTTACCCTCTCAAACGAGAAGTTGCTGCCCCTGATCTGGGTGGACATTCAGGACACCTTTCCACAAGGACTGGAGTTGCCGGGGGCCATCCTCCGAGGCAGCAATACCGACGTGACCAAACAGCATACGATCACCACCTCGTTGCTGCCCTACCAGAGAGCCTCCTGGAAATACTCCCTTCGTTGCACTTCCAGGGGTTACCACCGGATAGGGCCGGTGCGGCTCCGTAGCGGCGACATATTCGGTTTCAGCGCATCTGAAGCCAACATGTCACGGGTCGACTATCTGCTGGTCTACCCCAGGATCGTGGACCTGGGGCGCCTTGTATTTCCCGAGGAGCACCCCTTGGGACAGGCCAAGGGGCCGAGGCCGATTTTGCAGGACACAACACGGTTTCTGAGGCAGAGGGACTACCTGTCCACCGACCCGATGAAACATATTGACTGGAAAGCGACGGCGCGGAGGCTCCGCCTTCAGACCAAGGTGTTTGAGCCGGTGGTGTCCTTGAATGTGCTTATCGCCCTCAACGCGACCACCAGCGAACATGCCTGGCAGGGCAGCAACCGACGCTACTTTGAGCGCGCCGTCACCGCCGCCGCGTCAGTAGCTCACCATGCAGGGACGCAGGGGCACACCTTCGGGCTGGCGAGCAATGCCGTTGCCAGCTACTCGGGCAAGTGGTTGACGGTTCCGATGAGCGCTTCCCCGTCCCAACTCAGCCTGGTCCTGGAAGCCCTGGCAATGGCCGGCCCCTATGTGGTTACGCCTCTGGCGGAAGTGCTCCGCGAGGAGCGGGCGTCCCTCCCACCGGGGGCGACGGTGATGCTTGTAACGGCCGTGATGACGCAGACTCTCGTTGAGGAAATAGAGCGGATAAAGGGCGAAGGGCACCGGGTTGAGGTGCTGTTCGCTGGTGATGGCGCACCCCAGATTCAACCGCCCGGACTGCGCATATACCGGGTGGGGAGATCCCTGGAGGCATTGGACGGGCATGAGTCCGTTTCTTCGCACTAGCCTGGTCACTGGCGTGGTGATGTTCCTGGAAGCCTGCGGCTTCTATCTGATATTCAACATCGTCGGTGTTGCGGTGCAGCAACGCTTGCCCGTGCTGCCCTTCTGGGTCGTGTGGCTGGGGGTATTGTGGGCCTACCTCCTGTCTCTGTACGTGCAGACGACCCGGTTCACCGCCAACCTTAGAGGGACAATCGGGTTGGCGGCCAGCCTGGCGTCTGTGCTCATCCTGTCCCACATGGCTACGGGGAACGGCATCTTCCCCATTGGCGCGTTCATGGATGGAGGAATCGGGGTTGCCTTGCGGCAAGTGCTGGTATTCGCATTTCTGGTATTGCTTTGGTGGAGGAGCAGTTCACTTGCCCATGACGAAGTATCCCTGGATGCCGTGCGCACTTCGTTCCAATGGGGGCTGGTGGTCTTGTTCTTTGCAGTGGTCCTACACAGCATGAGTTCCGCCGATTTGATCAATGGGTTCCTGATCGTTGGATTCTTTGGGGTTGGGTTGGTGGGCCTGTCGCTGGCCAGGTTCTCGTCAGAGGCCGGGGAAGGCCAGGTGATGGGGATGAACTGGTGGATTCCCATCACCGTGTGTGTTGGGCTGGTGCTCCTGGCCGGCCTTGTGCTGAGCGCGGCAGGCTTGGGAGGGCTGGATGACGTCACCCGCTGGCTGTTGAAGCTGATAGGCACCATAGGCTTCTGGGTCTTGAAACCGGTCCTGCTGGCGTTGGGTTACATCGCCGGGCTTCTGGTTGCCCTGGGCACCTGGGTCTCCGAGCGGTTCGGCGGCGGAGACCTGAGCGGTCTGGCCAGGGCGCAGGAACAGATACGCCAGTTTCATGAGACGATGCGGGAGGGAGTCGGCGACAATGGGTTGCCTCCACTGCTGGTCGCTGCTCTGAAGCTCCTGGGATTCCTGATCGGGGCTTCCCTGGCCGGTTGGCTGCTTTACAAGATCTACAGATTCCGGCGTTTCCTGAGGTCCCCTGGCCAGGTGGAAGAGACCCGCGAGTCGGTGTTCAGTTGGAGCCGGGTAAATGACGACCTCTCCGCACTGGCGAACAGCTTTCTGGGCAACGTAATGTCCCTGGGCCGCCGCAGGCTGCCGCGTCCTCCTGTTCCGAGGGACCCGCGCGAGTTCTACCACGCGATGTTGACCCTGGCGGCGCGGCGCGGACGCAACCGGGAGGGCTGGCAGACTCCGAAGGAACACGAGGGAACTCTGGACGGCGCTTTACCCGTCGCTCCGGTGGAGCGCATCGTGGATGATTTCCAGGTTGCCTACTACGGCGCGTCCCAGGTGTCAGACGAGGAACTGGACAGGCTGCGGTCGGATTGGACGGAATTGAGCCAGTTTGTAGAAGAGCAGGAGCGAAGCGAACAAGACCCGGACCGGCGGGACACATAATGACCAGCGGATACTGCCCTGCACATGCGAACATGCGAGCCGACGGTGGAGCCGCGGATAGGGTCCGTACAGGGTTTTTCAGTTCTCAACCTCCAGGTCAGACACAAGGGTTGCCCTTCGTATTGCCCCCGTGGTTCGCCACAGGCGCTAAAACCGAAAGACCCCGGATCCGTCTCCAATCGGTTGCATTATCCAGGTCGAAAATGTACCATCCTTGTGACCATCGGTACGCGTCGCAAGTATGCAGTTAGTGGATCTCAACCGATTTCAGATAACCGGCCTGCTAGGGTCGGGCGCTGACTATGAAGTGCGCTCCGCCATCGACCAGGAGACCGGCGCGCCGGTGGCGCTGAAACGGCCCGTACCCCAGATGATCAGCCGCGGGATGCACGGGAGCACCGAGGCCCGCACTGACCGGATGCTGGAAGCCTTGGAGCGCCTCCCGGCCAACACTCCCGGCATTGCTTCCCTGATCGGGTATTCGGAGCGGGCCAACCACGATGAGTTCTATGGAGATTCCCAGGGCAATGAGTACCGGGTGATCGTCGAGGAACGCGCCAGGGGCATCCCGTTGATGGTGGGGGACATGCGGGCAAGAATCCAGCGCGTTCCCACAGGCATCGGGCAGAACCTCTTTACCCTTCACCCGCTGGTCCCGGCGGACCAGGGCGACCCCTTCCCTGTCCACCGCCAATTGCTGGAAGTCCAGGAATCCTTCCTGGAAGCCGGTTACGTGCTCTTGGACATGCGTCCCCAGAACCTGTTCTACCAGCCCGGCGCCGGCCAACTGACCATCATTGATTGCGCCGATCTGGTCCCTGTGGAGGGAGAGGCCAACATCAGGGGAGGCCCTCCCCGCACCGCGTTCGACTCCTACCTGGAGATACTGAAGTTTTATACCACGCCCCAGGGACCGCCCGATCTGGCTGATGGCTACCGGGACCCTTACGGCCAGCGCCCTGTGGTCAACTATGTGCAGGAACTGGAAGAGATGTCGTTGAGCTATAACAACACTGATTCCACGGTCCAGGGTGCGGCAGACCGCATGATTGACCGGCTCAAGGAGCGCAGCTATTCTGGCCTTGACGGTTTCCGCGACGACCTGAACGTCTATCTGGATGCGGTGGCTGCCCGGAACCAGGATCTCCCAAACTTCGACCAGGCCCGCCGGGCCTGGTCCGAGGCTTTGGAGCTCCTGCGCGGCGACCACTGGACACGTTATCTGTTCGATGCCGATACCGAGTTGGCGGGCTTGAGCCAATGAGCCGCGTTGCCGGCCGGTGTTCTTATCCAGCGGTATTCTTATCCAATGGCAAATCAAACTTGCGGCTCATAAAGAAACGGGCAACTGTGAGGACCAACGCATATGCTCGGAAGCACTGTAGCATCATTTCAGGATAACTCAGCCCACGGAGAAGACAGCTACCTGGTCCGTGACCTGGGGAACAACTCCTTCCTGGACGCAGTAATGGACGGGGTCACCGGACACGGCGGCGAGGAAGCGAGCCAGTCCGTAGTCGAGGCCCTGGAGTCCGGGACGTTGTCCGGGCCGGAAGACGTGATCAACGTTCTCAACGATCTAAACGAAGAGTTTTACCAGGTGGGCGGAGGACGATTCCTGCTCACCACCTTCTCCGGCGCACTCTACCTGGACGGCCGGTTGCACGTTATGGGGGCGGGAGACAGCCCGATTTTCCTCGTCGGCTCCGACTCGGTAGAGCAACTCACCGGTAGAGTTGGAGGGTTCCTCCATGCGGGAGTCGCCAAGGCAATCGGGGCCGCGCAGCGTCCGCCCACCCTGGTCCGCACCGAACTTGAGATTCAGCCGGGTAGCCGCCTTGTGCTGGCAACCGACGGCGTCACAGACAATGTTATGGTTTCCGAGTTGGCCGACATTGTAAGGGCGGCGGCGACCCCGGAAGAGGCCGCGGAGCAGGTGAACAGCCTGGTAGAAGAACGCATCGGCGAGGGGCAGGTCCCCGAACAATTGGGCCGCCGCTCCCGCCACGATGACCGCACTGCGATATTCCGTTTCTTCGACTCGTAGCAGATGTCGGCGCCCCGATAGCCCACGCTTCGGTCCGTATCCGAAAATCGGACACTTGTAGCGGTTTTCGCAACTTGCTACAATTTGTCGGCCCATAACCACGCCAGTGCGCGTGACCCGGCCCAACGGAGGAATTTAAGCATTGGGGAAAATTAAAGTCGCCATTATCGGAGTGGGGAACTGTGCTTCCTCGTTGGTTCAGGGTATCCATAATTACGTCGAGTTGCCGGATGATGAAGACGTCTCGGGGATCATGCACGCCAACCTTGGCGGTTACCGTATCGACGACATCGAGGTTGTTGCCGCCTTCGATATCGACGAGAACAAGGTCGGCAAGGACGTTTCTGAAGCCATCTTCACCCAGCCCAATAACACCCTGAAGTTCGCCGATGTTCCCTACATGGGAGTGCCGGTGGAACGCGGGATGACCCATGATGGCATAGGCCGTTACGTCTCCCATCTAGTCAAGAAGTCCGACCACTCAACTGCGAACATCGAAGGCATCCTCCGGGAGCGGGACGTTGATGTGGTCATCAACTATCTGCCCGTGGGCAGTGAAATGGCGACTAAGTGGTACGTGGAGCAAATCCTCAATGCACGCTGCGCGATGGTGAACTGCATTCCGGTCTTCCTCGCCCGCGAAGAGTACTGGCGGGGCCGATTTGAGGAATGTGGAGTTCCCATCGTCGGCGACGACATCAAATCACAGGTGGGTGCGACCATCACCCACCGGGTGCTTACCCGGCTCTTCGAGGACCGGGGCGTTGAGATTCTGAACACTTATCAGTTGAATTTCGGGGGCAACACCGACTTCCTGAACATGCTGGAGCGGGAGCGTTTGGTATCCAAAAAGATATCCAAGACCGGGTCTGTCACGTCCCAAATGGAAGACGGCATAGACCCGGACCATATCCACATAGGCCCCAGCGACCATGTGCCCTGGCTGCAGGACCGGAAGTGGTGCTACATACGCCTCGAAGGACGCTCTTTCGGCGGCGCTCCGATCAACCTGGAGGCCAAGCTGGAAGTCTGGGACAGCCCTAACTCGGCCGGTGTGGTAGTTGATGCGGTGCGATGCGCCAAGCTGGCCCTGGACCGGGGCATCAGCGGAGCGCTTCCCGGTCCCAGCGCATACTTTATGAAGTCTCCGCCTCAACAGTACACCGACGACGTTGCCCGGGAAATGGTCGAGTCGTTTATCACTGACGTAGAGATCGCTGACATGGAGACCACCGACGCAGATTAAGGCAGCCCAAGCATCCTCTCCTGCCCTGGAAGCCGGCCCCTTTCAATAGCGGGCGGGGAAGCGGGGAGGAGAAGGGAGCACTGCTTGAAAATTGCAATGGTGTCACCCTATGATTTCACCTGGCCGGGAGGGGTGACGGCCCACGTAACACAGTTGAGCCGCGAGTTGACGCGGGTGGGTCACGACGTGCGGGTGCTGGCCCCCTACTCCCCTTCCAGGGAGCGCGAAGACGGGGAAAATTTTGTGCATCTGGGCCGGTCGGTCCCGTTGCCCAGCGGCGGCTCAATTGCCAGGGTGTCTTTGTCTTGGTGGCTCTATCCCAAGGTGCGTGCATTGCTCCGCGAAGAGGATTTCGACATCGTTCACCTGCATGAGCCCTTGGCGCCCATCCTTCCCCTCTGCGTCCTCGAGTTCTCTCAGGCCGTAAACATCGGTACGTTCCATGCATCCTACCAACGCCAGCACCTCTACCGGATGAGTCACCCTATCATCAAACGTTGGTACCAGCGGCTGCACGGCGGCATCGCCGTTTCGCCTGCTGCGCGGCGCTACGTCAGCAGTGTCTTTCCCGGCGATTACAAGATCATCCCCAACGGCATTGATGTGGACCGCTTCGCCGAAAACCCGGCCCCCTGGCCCCAGTACCAGGACGGCAAGACCAACATCCTGTTCGTCGGACGCCTGGAGAGGCGCAAGGGGTTGAAGCACCTGCTCGAAGCCTACGCCCGGGTCAAGTGGGACAGGCCAGACACCCGTCTGCTGGTGGTCGGTCCGGGAAACCCTGACCGGGACTCCCAGCAAATCCTCAGTTCGCGGGCGTTGCAGGACGTGGTGTTCGCAGGGCGGGTCTCCGACGAGGACCTGCCGCGTTACTACGCCACCGCTGACATCTGCTGCTCCCCGGCAACCGGGTCGGAGAGCTTTGGATATGTGCTGCTCGAGGCGATGGCGTCCGGCAAACCCGTGATCGCCTCCAACATAGACGGCTACAACGCCATCATCGAACACGGACGGCAAGGTCTGTTATTCCCCCGCAAGGACTCGGAAGCCCTCGCTGCCTCCCTGGTTCAGTTGATCGACGCCCCCGAGCTTGCAGGTTATATGGGCGCCAGAGGCCGCGAAGATGTGGAACAATACCGGTGGGAACGCGTGGCCGGACAAGTTGAAGACTTCTACCTGGCCTGCTCGGTACTCGTCGCCGGGAACGCGGGTCCTCTGCGTGGTGGAAGGCCGGAGTAATCGCGGAGGATCAGCTTCTCAGATGGTTATTCCAGGACGCGAACAGTTTAGAGGCGCGGTCCTCCGCTACGTCGAACAGCCGGGTGCGCGCTTCCTCCACGCGCTGAAGCTGACGCCCAACGCGGTCACCCTTATAGGTTTCGCGGTCTGCGTCGTGTCGGCTTACTTGGTGGCGATTGATCTGATGCTAGCCGGTGGCATCGTATTTCTGCTGGGCGGGGGGCTTGACCTCTTCGACGGCGCACTGGCCCGGCTCACCGGCAAGGCGACCCCCTTCGGGGCATTGTTGGACTCGGTCTTCGACCGCTTGGGTGAGGCGGCGTTGTTTCTGGGTCTGGCAGTCTATGCCATGCGGGCCGGATTTGAGAACAGCGAACTGGTTTCGTTCATTGCTCTCCAGCCTGGATTCAAGGGGGGCGAACTGGTCTTATTCATCACTGTTCTGCTGCTGGCGTTGATTTTTTCCCAGGGCGTCAGCTACCTCCGGGCCAGAGGCGAGGGACTTGGCGTATTTATCCGGTCCGGCCTGATGACCCGGCCAGAGCGAGTCGTGTTGCTCGGCATCGGTCTGATTATCGGCCAGATTTTCTGGGTCTTGCTCATCATAGCTGCCGTTTCCTGCTTCACCCTGTTCCAGCGCATGTTTACCATCAGGGGCAAGCTCGATCAGGGTGGATAACGCCTCGCTTCCCGTGTAAACTAATGGCACCCTACTCTTCAATAGCGTTTCCCGTTTGCCACTGTGTACAGGAGGCGGGAATGAGGAGCCGGACGGACGGCGATTTTCCCGGGCTTGTGTACTTCCACGTTGACTAATGACGGAGCCCGCTGAATGACCCAGCAGAACCTGATATCGGACCAAGACAAGACCCAACTCAAACGAACCTTCCGCAAGGACCTCAAGGACAATGTCAACTTGCAGGTATTCACCCAGAAGCCTTCGGTCATCACCATACCGGGTCGTGAGTGCCGCTACTGCGCCGAGACGCAGCAGTTGATGGAGGAGGTGGCAGACCTCTCTCCCAAGATCAACCTGGAGGTCGTCGACTTCTACGCCGACCCGACGATTGCGGAAGAACGGGGTGTTGCCCGAATCCCAGCGGTCCTTTTGAGTTCCGCCAACATGGATAAGCGGGCCCGCCTCAAGTTCTACGGCGCTCCCGTCGGCTATGAGATGGCCACCATCATTGAAGGCATCAAGACCATCTCCAGGGGCGTCAGCCCCCTGAGTATGGACACCCGCAAGAAGCTGCGTCAGGTCAACCAGGACGTCCACATCCAGGTATTCGTCACGCCCAGTTGCCCCTACTGCCCGGGCCTGTCCCACATGGCCCATGCGATGGCCTTGGAGAACTCTCACATACACGCCGACGTTATCGAGGTGCAGGAATTCCCGCGCCTGGGCCAGACCTACGGGGTGCGTTCTGTTCCCCTCACCGTCATCAACGAGGATATCCGCTTCGCTGGCGCGGCCGGTGAGGGCGATCTGCTGGAGCGAGTGCTGGAAGCCGGTGTCCGTACCGGCAGTGATGGCGAGGGTTAGGGGAGATCGATGTCCCTGCTTCCACTGTCCCTTCTGCCATGACCGCACCCACTCAAAATTAGACAGGAGAATCCATCTTGCCCAACGAGCTTAAGGGAGAACTCGATGGCCGCGGACTCAGAGTAGCGGTTGTGGTCGCCCGATTCAACGAAGTAGTTACTCGCCAACTCCTTTCGGGTGCGCTGGATACTCTGGAACGCTACGGAGTCGCTGACTCCAACATCAGCGTAGCTTGGGTGCCCGGTTCCTTTGAGTTGCCGGTGGTGGCCAAGACCTTTGCCGAATCGGGACAGTACGACTCAGTGATATGTCTTGGCGCGGTGATTCGCGGAGAGACCAGCCACTACGACATGGTTGCGGGCCAGGCTTCCAGCGGCATCGGGCGCGTGGGCGTTGAGACCGGGGTGCCAACCATCTTCGGAGTTCTCACCACCGAGAACATGGACCAGGCCATCAACCGTGCCGGCGGTAAGTCCGGGAATCTGGGCAGCAATGCCGCGGTCGCAGCCATCGAGACTGCCCGCCTGGTACAGGCTATCAAGACCGCATAGCCCGGAAAGCAGGGCTTGTGGAGAATCCGCAGGTGCCACGATCGCTTGGCTGCATAGAGCAAGCCACCCCGGACCGTCCTCAACCCCCGAATCAGGGAGGCAGTGATGAAATTCGGTGTCACCATACCCAACAACTGGGGAGTGGCCGACCCTCAACAGGTGCTCGACCTGGGTCCTCTGGCCGAAGAATTGGGGTACGACTCCCTATGGGTGATGGACCACCTGTTCAACACCGGTTACATCCGGGAACGCTTGGAGGATAAGCCTTACTACCACCCGCTGTCCACGCTGTCCTACTTGGCGGCCACAACTCGCCGTGTGCTCCTGGGCACCTCGGTCCTTGTCCTCCCTTACCACAACCCTGTGGAGCTGGCCAAGTATGCTGCCAGCCTGGACCAGATTTCCGGGGGCCGTGTGACCCTGGGCGTCGGCGTCGGCGCGATGACCGAAGAGTTTGAGGCGCTCGGAATCCCCATGACCCAGCGCGCTTCCTTGACCAACGAGTCCATTGACATAATGAAGGAGCTCTGGACGAACCCTAATCCCAGTTACCACAGCCGTCGCTGGAATTTTTCCGACCTTCGTTTCTCTCCCAAGCCGTTGCAGAAACCCCACATTCCCCTCTGGATAGGCGGCGCAAGCCCAGGCGCTCTACGCAGGGCGGCGACCCGAGGTGACGGTTGGCACCCCTCAGGTCTATCCCTGGAGGAGTTCAGCATCGGCAGGCAGGAAATCCGCAACATGGCTGAGACCGCCGGACGAGACCCGGACTCGATGGCGATGTCACTCCGGGTTGAGGTAGAGGTGCGCGGTGTTCCCTCCAGCGACCGTGCCGCAAGCCGCTCCCGCCTGTCTGGAGATGACCCGGAAGGGATGGCCGCAGCGATTCAAGCCTACCAGGACGCCGGTCTGGACCACGTGGTCTTAGCCCTCAACTCCGGCGACGTGCCCGCGATCACCGCGGTGATGCAGCGCATCGCCAGCGACGTCATTCCCCAATTCCGTTAGGGTAACGGCCATCAGAGCGATACGGGTTGAGCGCCACTGCTTCCTGCTGACGGTTGACGGACGTGTCTTGCTGTCCCAGCCAACGGATTAGGGAGTACGGTATCCGAGGGTAATCCAATCGTCCTTGGTCCAGGTCTTTTCCAGGCGGAGACCCAGGCTGGTCAGAGCTTCCTCGACCCCCGCCTGTTGTTCAATCATGATTCCGGACGCTATCAGGACGCCGCCCGGTTTCAGGGTGGGTGCAATGAAAGGCGCCCGGTCCGCTACCGCCCGCGCCGAAATGTTGGCTGCTACCAGGTCAAACCGGCCTTCCTCGGCCAGTGGATGAGGGACTGTTCCCTGAGTCAGGCTGACCTGCCTTTGCACCCTGGTACGGCGGAAGTTCTGGCGAGCCGCGCGTACTGCCTGCGGGTCGATGTCCAGCGCCACGATTTCCGAGGCCCCCAGGCGCACTGCCGCGATTGACAGGATCCCGGATCCTGTCCCCAGGTCCAGCACCCTCATACCGGGCTGCGCCAGGTCTTCCAGGGCTTCCAGGCAGGTGTAGGTGGTGGGGTGGTAGCCTGTTCCAAACGCCATCCCCGGGTCCAGCTCGATGACAACGTCATCGCCGGTTGGCTCGTAGGGAATCCAGGTCGGTTTGATCACCAGGCGGCTGCCTACCCGGAGCAGATCGAAGTGGCTGCGCCATTGAGTCTGCCAGTCCTCCATGTCCGGGACCGGAGTGATGGTCAGCTCTTCCAACGGTTCCAGCAACCCCACCAGCTTCAGTCCTACCTCAATGCGGGCCAGCCGCTGCCGGGACGTGTGTTGCAGGTACGTGCGCAACGTGACGCGCTCTATCCTGTCCCATTCCCCGTCGACGTCAGGGTTGCCCCAGGCTACGGTTTCCCCACCGGAATCCGGTGCGTCCGCAGCGTCTTTCTCCCCGGCCTTTTCCATGGAAAGTCCGTGTCCATACCGGCTGAACAGGTAGGACACAGGTTCAACGTACTCGTAGGGGACTCTTATGCTGAGTTCTTGCCAGACCATGCTTTTCTCCGGCAAGGGACATGAGGAGTGGTGACGCTGGGTCAGAAGGAAAAGTCCGGGCCGCGCATACGCCGGGCAACACATGTCCTGCGGCGGATGGCGTAGAGCGATGGTTATCCGAAAGCCCCCTTTATCCTCTCGAACAGGCCCTTGTCCTTGTCGTTTTCATCCTCGCCCAGCCCGTCAACGCTGGGGTCATCGTCGATATATTCTGCCATGCCGAAAGACTTGGCCAATTCTTCCAGGAGCTTCCGCTGCTTGGCGGTCACCTTGGTGGGTACCTGGAGGTCGATCATCACCCGGAGGTCGCCCCGGCGGTTGCTATGCACGTCCGGCACTCCCTTTCCCCTGAGGCGGAACTGTGCGCCGCTTGCCGTACCCTGTGGCACGGTGAGAATCTGGTCTGCGCCATCCAGCGTGGGCACTCTCTTCTTCGTCCCCAGCGAAGCCTCGGCAAGGTTCACCGGTAGAACGTATACCAGATCATTGCCCTCGCGATAGAAATGTTCGTGCTCTTTGACATCGACGTAGACGTAGAGATTTCCGGCGGGACCGCCATGCTGCCCTATATCTCCCTCGCCGGTGATTCTTACCTGCATTCCGGATTCAATTCCCGCTGGAATTGAGACTGCCCTGGTGCGCTTCCGGCGCTCGCTTCCGGACCCCTTGCAGGTCGAGCAGTATGTCTGGATAACGGTGCCCGTGCCGCGGCACGTGGTGCACGGAGCGATTTGGGAGAATTGGCCAAAGACGCTTCTCTGGACCCGGCGGACTTGGCCCGCTCCCCGGCAGGTTGAGCATTCGTCCACCGGGGTGCCCGGCTCATTCCCGGCTCCGGAGCACGTCTGACACTGTTCCAGACGGTTTGTCTCTATCTCCCTCTCAGCGCCGAATACCGATTCCTCAAAGCTCAGCACCACCCGGTGTTGCAGGTCTCCGCCCCGTTGCGGCCGCCGGGCGGCGCGGCCTGAAACATCTCCGAAAAAGGAGTCGAAAATGTCCCCGAACCCGCCGAAGCCGAAGGTGTCGAACCCGTCGAATGGCCGGTCGAAACCTCCATTAGCTCCAGCCGAATGTCCGAACCGGTCGTACTGGCTCCGCTTCTTCTGGTCTGATAGGACTTGATAGGCCTCGTTGACCTCCTTGAACTTCTCCTCTGCGTCGGGGTTCTTGTTCCTGTCGGGATGAAACTCCATCGCCTTCTTGCGGAAGGCCCTCCGGATTTCTTCCTCGCTGTCGGTCCGGGAGACGTCCAGGACCTCGTAATAGTCTCGTTTCGCCATTAAAAGCCACCTGCTGGAATGCGCTTTGAGGTCTGCGGCCAAGCCCTAAAATTTGGCTATTCTTACCCCAATTATAGGGCAGCAGGGCAACCGCCTCAATAGCTCTGGAAGCGCTCGATTCAGGCGTTGGAGGCCATGAAAGACCCGGAGCCAAGCGTTAGGTCTCCTTGACACCGGATACGCTTGTCGGTAGCATGAACCTGTGGGAGGCTGGGTCTCCCAACTCTGCGTACTAGGCGGAAAGGGGTAGGTGATAGCGTGATAGCTATAGACATTATCCTGGCCGTCCTAGCGGTAGCGGGGTTCGGGACAGCCGGTTGGCTGTTCTACAGAAACAGGGTTAATGGGCAACGGGTAGGCAACGCCAAAGAGGACGCCGAGCGAATTCGAGGACAGGCGGAGGAGGAGCACCGGAAACTCATACTCTCGGCCCAGGAAGAGGTCCTGCAACTGCGTACTGCCGGAGAAAATGAGATCAAGCAGCGGCGGCAAGAGCTTAACCGCATGGAACGCCGCCACGTGCAGCGCGAAGAGCAGTTGGAGAAAAAGACTGAGGCCGTTGAGAAGCAGCAATTGAGCGTCAAGGCCAGGGAGTCCGAGGTGCAGGAGGCCCTCGAAGAGGCCGAGAAGCTCAAGGTTGAGCAAGTAAAGGCTCTCGAGGATATAGCCGGCCTCAACGTTGCTGAGGCCCGTGAGTTGGTGGTCAAGAGAGGCGAGGAGCAAGCTCGCCAGGATTTGACCCGCCGCTACTACGAACTCGAAAAAGAGCACAAGGCGAGCGCAGACGAAAACGCCCGCCGTATCGTTACCCTTGCCATTAACCGGCTGGCCACGGACGTTGTGTCCGAGTCCACAACCTCTGTAGTATCCCTGCCCAACGATGAGATGAAGGGTCGTCTCATCGGCCGTGAAGGGCGAAATATCAGGACCTTGGAATCCCTTACCGGGGTGGACGTAATCATCGACGACACCCCAGAGGTCGTTACCATTTCCTGCTTTGACCCTGTGAGGCGGGAGGTAGCGCGACTGTCATTGGAAAGCCTCATCTCCGACGGTCGCATTCAGCCCGCGCGCATCGAGGACGTTGTGCACCGGTCCCAGAAGGACATCGAGGAAACCATCCGTAAGGCCGGAGAGCAGGCAACCTTCGACGTGGGAGTGAGTGGCCTCGACCCTGAGATCCTCAGGCTGCTGGGGCAGCTCAAATACCGATACAGCTATGGCGAGAACGTCCTGAAACACTCCATCGAGGTGGGACTGCTCGCAGGAATGCTCGCCGCCGAGGTGGGCGCCAATGAGCAGGTGGCCAAGGTGGGAGGGCTGTTGCACGATATTGGCAAGGCCCTGACCCATGAGGTGCCCGGTCCCCACGCGGAGATTGGCGCGGAAATCGCCCAGAAGCACGGTATTAACTACAGTTCCTACCGGGGCATTCTTGAGCATCATAGCGACGAGCATGAGACCATCGAGTCCTTCCTAATCGCCACCGCCGACGCCATCAGTGCGTCGCGTCCGGGGGCGCGGAAGGAATCCCTGGAAATGTACGTTAAACGGCTCCGCGATCTTGAGGAAGCGGCTACCGGATTCGACGGTGTGGAGAGAGCATTCGCCATCCAGGCCGGACGGGAAGTGAGGGTCATGGTCAAGCCGGACGATATGGATGATGCGCACTCCGCCGAGTTGGCTCGGGACATCGCCCGCAAGGTCGAGGAAGACCTGGTATTCCCGGGACAGATCAAGGTAACCGTGATTCGGGAGACCCGGAGCGTAGAGTACGCCAGATAGCGGAGGGTTGCAAAAACGCCCGCCGGTTCGGTCTCACGCCGGTACGAACAAAAGGCTCGTACTGTGCGGGCTAAGCACTGAACGCACGAAGGGGGCACGGGGCTAATCCCGGCCCCCTTCGATTGTACAGGGGTTCAAACCTCTGGGAGAGTCTTCGATTGCGTATACTCATGATTGGCGACATCATCGGACGCCCCGGCAGACGGGCCATCCGGAGCCTTGTTCCAGAAATGCGTGAGGAGCATGGTATCGACTTGGTAATAGCCAATGCGGAAAATACTGCCGGCGGGTTCGGACTGACCCTGGAGACGGCTTACGAGCTCCTGGAGAACGGAGTGGACGTCCTTACTTCCGGGAACCATATCTGGGACCAGAAGGATATAGTCCCGCACATGGACGAGGGCCTGCCCCTGGTACGTCCCGCCAACTACCCTGACGCTCCGGGGCGCGGTTATATAGTCCACGACGGTGTCATGGTGATGAACCTTATCGGCCGCGTGTTCATGGCTCCGTTGGACTGCCCTTTCCGCACTGCCGCCAGCATACTGAATGAGGTCGCCGAGGACGGTCCCAGGGTTGTGTTGGTCGATTTCCACGCCGAGGCAACGTCGGAGAAACAGGCGATGGGATGGTATCTCGACGGCCGAGTCAGCGCCGTCGTGGGCACCCACACTCACGTGGGGACCGTGGACACGCGAGTCCTCCCGTCGGGGACAGCCTATGTTACCGACGTGGGCATGACGGGTCCCGTAGACTCCGTAATAGGCAGTGATTCAAGCGCGGTGCTGGACCGGTTTCTGACCGGTCTGCCCAACCGGCTGACCGTCGCCAGTGGGCCGGTGGTCATGAACTCGGTGCTGGTCGAAATTGACTCGGAGTCCGGTAAGGCCCTGTCAATTGACCGGATGGACAGGATGGTGAAATAGAATGGACGCTTTGGTTGACTTGCACTTGCATACCACGGCCTCGGATGGACGGCTGTCTCCCACTGAGTTGGTGCATTTGGTTGCCAGCCAGGGGTTGAAGCAGGTGGCGATATCGGACCATGATACTACTGAAGGTCTTGCCGAAGCATTCGAGGCTGCCAGGGAGTTCCCCGACTTGAGGATAATCCCGGCCATCGAGATCAGCACCGATATACCCGGCGACGAAGTCCACATGCTGGGTTACTTCCTCAACCATGAGGACCCGGAGCTACAGTCCCTGCTTGGACGCTTCCGGGACGGACGCCTGGAGCGGGGCAAGGCGATGGTGGACAAGCTGGCCACTCTGGGCATCCACATAGATTGGAAGCGGGTCAAGGAGATTGCCGGAGATGGGGCAGTGGGCCGGCCCCACATCGCGCTGGCGATGGTCGAAAAGGGCTACTGCAAGGAGCCGAAGGACGCTTTCCCCGAGTATCTTGGCCGCAACGGTCTGGCATATGTCGAACGCACCAAGATGTCGCCGGACCAAGCCGTCAACCTGCTGGTCCGTTTCGGCGCAGTCCCGGTGTTGGCCCACCCTGCTTATCTGGCAGACATGGAACCCGCCATTGCGCTGCTCAAGGACGCCGGTCTTATGGGCATGGAGGTCCACTATGCCCAGTACGATTCCGAAACGGTCAACCGTCTTGCCCAATTGGCGGAGGAGTACGACCTTATCCCATGTGGGGGCAGCGACTATCATGGGTTGGGCAATACCGGGGAGTTGCTGCCAGGAACCTTGGGACCGCCACTGGAAACAGTGGAACGATTGGAGGATGCGGCACGCAGGCTGCGTTAGCGGCTGGGGAGCATCCCGACAGTGCTGATAGAGATCGCCGGGCTCTATATCTGCTCCTACCTGATAGGCTCCGTTCCGACGGCGTACATCGTTGCCAGGGTATCCAAGAACATCGATATCCGGGACTATGGCAGCGGCAACGTCGGAGCATCCAACGCATTCCGGCATCTGGGGAAGTGGCCTTGGATTCCGCTTTTCCTATTCGACGTGTTGGGTAAAGGGTCCGCGCCTTTGGTTGTTGGTGCTTACCTCCTTGACCTGCGCCTGGAATCCGGCCCCATGATTGGCGTTCCCCTATTCGCATTGGCCGGGCACAACTGGTCGATCTTTCTTAAATTCCAGGGTGGACGCGGCGTCGCCGTCGTAGTTGGCAGTTTGGCGGTCCTTTCCCCCATAGTCCTGACTGTATCCCTTGTCATGGTGGGGATTGGCTGGCTTCTGACTCGCAGTTCCGGGGTTTGGGTTCTGATCGCCCTGTTGCTGCTTCCCCTATGGACGGTTATTGCCCGAGACCCGGCTGTGGTAGTCTGGTATTGTGTTGGCGCGTTGGTGCTGGTCGTAGCGAAGCGATTGCTGTCCAACTGGACGCCGCTGTATCCAGGGTTGAACAGGAAAAAAGTCCTGTTCAACCGGCTGTTCCTCGACCGTGACGTGGACGACAACGCCGACTGGGTCCACAGATCCCCGCGCGCCTCAGACTAGCATATTTCTGGAGATGAAACTTGAGCGCTGACCAGACACAAGAGGTAGGCCGGGGGCCGGGGGCTGTGCATTATTGCGCTTGGCACCCAGAGATTGAGACCGGACTTTCCTGCAGCCATTGCGGTAAGTCCATTTGCACTCAATGCATGGTGCAGGCGCCCGTCGGTATCCGTTGCCGGGACTGTGGCAGACCTGTCGCTAACCCCACTTACGAAGTCCGCCCTCTGTACTACCTCCGTGGTCTGACGACCGCGATTATGATGGGAATCGGTGGTGGGGTGCTATGGGGAGTCTACAATTACCTTGTCAGGTATCTGTTCGATGGGTTTGCCCCGGCCCTGCTGCTGGCTTTGGCGGGAATAGTAATCGGCCTCGCTTCCGGGGAGATAGTCAGCCGCACGGTTAACCGGAAACGCAGCATACTACTCTCATGGGCTGCCGGGGCATCGGTGATTCTCTCTTACGCCATCGCTGTGTTGCTGGGTCCGTTTTTCAGCATCTACACCCTCCTGGCCCTAGCTGTGGGAGTCTACCTGGCTATGCTGAAGCTCCGGTAACTCTTGCCACAGGCATTCCACCGTCTCCCGGATCACATCCTGCTCAAATCCCTTCCTTCGCAGGTGCGCCCACAGCCGGCGGCGGAAATCCTCCCTGGTGGCCGCTGAAATGCGCCGTGCCAGCTTGCATCCGGCCCGGTAGGCGTTGGAGGTGGCATCGAAGCCCTGAAATGCCTCTTCTATCACATCTAGGGCGACTCCCCGCTGCAACAGCTCCTGCCGCAACAACGCTTCTCCCCGGGGACGGCGGCGTTCCCGGCTCTCACGCCAGCCCCTGGCGAATGCGGCGTCATCCAGGAACCGGCGCTCCTTGAGCTGGGCAATGGTCTGGGCCACGACCTCCAGGGTAAATCGCTGTGTGAGCCGGTTACGTACCTCCGCCTCAGTACGAGCGCGGTGGGCCAGCATCCGCAGTCCGGCTGCCAGCCCTCGCTCCGCCGAGTTGTCCAGCGTCGCCCCGGTGTTCCGGTTTCCGCGTCTCACGATATCCGCCGGTCTCTGATGATGGCGGGGCTACTGGCTCCGCTTATTCTTCGCCGTCCGCGTCAGAGACGGCGGGAAGCCTGTAATCGGCCCCGTCCTCTGCTGTGGCCGCCGCCTGCGCTGGTTCCTGTGATGGTTCCATACCACGGATTCGAGCTTCCACTGAGGCGGCGATTTCGGGATGTTGTGTGAGGAACTCCTTGGAATTCTCCCTGCCCTGGCCCAGGCGGGTCTCGCCATAGGAGTAGAAGGACCCGGACTTCTTGATGATGCCCTGGCTGGTGCCTAGTTCAAGGAGGTCCCCCATCTTGCTTATGCCCTGATTGAACATAATGTCGAACTCGGCGACACGGAAGGGCGCGGCGACCTTGTTCTTGACGATCCTGGCCCGCACGCGGTTTCCGATGATCTCCGATCCCTGCTTGATCGACTCAATGCGGCGCAGGTCGATACGCACAGAGCTGTAGAACTTCAGGGCCCTGCCGCCGGGTGTGACCTCGGGATTGCCGTAGGAGATGCCGATTTTCTCCCGTAGTTGATTGATGAAGATCACGGCGGTGTGCGAGCGGTGTATGGCTGAGGTGAGTTTCCGCAACGCCTGCGACATCAGCCGGGCCTGTGCACCCACATGGGTATCCCCCATGTCGCCCTCGATCTCTGACTGGGGGACCAGGGCGGCCACGCTGTCGATAACTATCGAGTCGATAGCTCCGCTGCGGACCAGTTGCTCGGTGATGTCCAGGGCCTGCTCCGCGCTGTCCGGCTGGGCGATCAGCAGGCTGTCCAGGTTCAGGCCGCAATTCGCGGCGTAGTAGGGGTCGAGGGCGTGTTCCACATCCACATAAGCAGCTATTCCGCCCTGTAGCTGAGTCTGGGCCATGATGTGGATCGCCAGGGTTGACTTCCCCGCGGATTCCGCGCCGAAGATTTCAGTCACCCTGCCCTTGGGGATCCCGCCTGCTCCCAGTGCAACGTCCAGCGCCAATGACCCGGTGGGGATTACCTCTGTAGCCAGTTGCTGGCTCATCTCCCCGAGGCGCATGACTGCGCCCTTGCCATAGTCTTTCTCGATGCGCCCTAGGGCGATCTCCAACGCCGCGTCTTTGTCCCGTTCCGTCCCTGCCATCCTGACTGCTCCTCGCATTGACAGGCTGCCCCGCTTCTCCGGCGGCTGGCCATGTCATGGTGAATTTGGTGGGTGCCTGCTGTCTTGGTCTAGGGAAATCCTAGCATAGCGTTTTCGGCCCCCACAACGAGCAAATGTCAGTAATGACAGAAATTTGTCCGCTTGGGAGAGGATGGGCGGCAAAGGCGCTCTCAGGAATCTGTGGGCCGACCGGCCCGGATTAGAAGTCTCAATACCCGCCCTTGAACCCGATGGTCGCAACGCCATTCTCAACAATGACCGGCGTTACCCGTTCTCCCTTGGAGTGCTCCAGAAGCTCGGACACCTTGTCGGGCTGCTTGGCGACGTCGATTTCCAGGTATGCTACGCCTCGCTTGCGGTAGTCCATCTTGGCGGCGGCGGAATAAGCGCAATCGGGGTGGGTGTAGATGGTTACATCGGTATCTGCAGCTTGGGTCACTTCAGACTCCCTTTGTCGTAATGCTTGGACAATGCCCATTGTAAGCCGGAACCCTCCCCCGTTCAACGGCAGTCCACAGGAAGTCACCAGGGTCTTTTAGTTCTCCCTCAAGGGAGAGGGCCGGAGGTGGGGAGAATCCTTCGCATCAGCAGCGGTTTCCCGTGAAAGGACACCCTCTCCCTCACCTAGAGGGAGAGAGAACATTTCTGCGACCATTAAAAGGCCCTGCACGGGAAGCACACTTGGGGGCGGTTTCCGTGGTATGCTATTTTGCGCGACCAAAACGAGCGTTGTCCCCGGGTCCTTCCAGGGCCATCAACGTAACCCTCAACAGGACGGTTGCCGAAGTTGACTCAACCAGACACTCCACCGTTAATCAAGCTGGCCGAGTTGCTGGAGGAACACTCCATCGGCGTGTCCCGGCTTACCCCGCGTCCCAGGGGTGGCCGTCTCACCGGATATTCCCGGCAGGAAGTCGAAGAAGCTCTGAACCAAGTTGCCGCGGCCTGTGGAGAAGAGGGGATTCTTTACGGTAACGGCTGCTTCGCCTTGGGACGTTACGCGGATGCCCTCGAAGCCTTCAGGCAGGTGCTTCTGGACGACCCGGAGTACACCGATGCTCGTTTCAACCTGGGACTGGCCCATCTCAGGCTAGGTCAACCCTGTGAAGCAGTAAACGAACTGAACGCCGTGTTGGACCGAGAACCCCGGTTGGCAGAGGCGTACTACCAGCGGGGCAACGCCTACGATGATCTGAGACAGCGGGACAAGGCGGTTGCTGACTACGAGAAGGCGCTGGAAATAAGGCCTGACTACCTTCAGGCAGTCTACAACTACGGAGTCGTCCTGGCACGGCTGGACCGGCACCGGGAAGCGGTGGAGGCATTCGACCGGTCCATCGGACTGCGCCCTGACCTGTCCAATGCCTATCTCAACCGGGGCGCATCGCTGGACGAACTGGGACAGCACCACGAGGCAATCGAGGACTACAGTACCGCCATCGAGCACAACCCGGCTAACGCCTACGCCTACTTCAACCGGGCTAGGACTCACTATTACCTGGAGCGGATCGATGCCGCGATAGCCGACTATTCGCAGGTACTGGAACTCGATCCCGAAGATGCCGAGGCACTGAACAACCGGGGATTGGCCTTTGACGCCGTAGGCGATTATGAGCGGGCGGTAGCCGACTACGGACGCGCGGTCGAGCTGAGGCCGGACTTCGCCGAGTCATTGAGTAACCGGGGGGCCGCTTTTGAAGCTATGGGAGACAGGGAGAAGGCGCTGGCTGATTATCTCTCAGCCTTGGAGTCAGTCCCGGACTTCGCCGCCGCCCATTACAACGCGGCCAGGCTCTACGCCAACCGTGGAGATGTAGACAGCTGCGTGTTCCACCTGGAGCGGGCTATGGCCCTCGTACCGGACCTGAGAGCCGAGGCTTCAGACGACGATGACCTGGGCTGGGTGTTGGAGTTGAGGCGGCTCAAGGAGACCCAGGAGCCGGATCGGCCGGGTTAACCGTTCCTGGGTGCGAAATCGGCATCCCCGTCCAGATCGTCATCCAGGTCCAGGTCCTCGTCGGTATCCAATTCCTTGTTCCCTTCGCGGACCATACCCCGGCGCCGCTGGGTCAACGTGCTCCTGAGCACGACCATGGCAGCCAGGAATGTCAGCCCCAGCACCAGCCCGCGCTCCATCTGGTAAGAGAAACTCAGCACCAGCATGATGGTGAAACACGCCACGATGCCCCATGCCGACCGGTAAGTGGTGCGCCACAGCAGCGCGACGAATATCAGGCCCGTTACAACTCCAACCAGGGCAAGCCTTGGCTCCATCATGGCGATGGTCAGACCCATGAGGGTCACCATACCGTCGCCACCCCTGAACCTTGAGAAGATGGACTTCCAGTGGCCCAGGATTGCCGCCCCGGCCACCACCAGCGTCATGTGTTCGGGAACTTCCAGCAGCCTGGCGACCATCACAGCGCTGGCGCCTTTAGCCACGTCTCCGGCGAATACCAACGCCCCCGATCTGCGCCCGATGTTCCAGTAGACATTGGCCGTTCCCGCCAGGGTGCTGCCGGTCGAGAATATGTCCCTGCCGCGCAGCCGCGCCATGATGTGCGCGCAGGGAATGGACCCCAGCAGATAGCCGACGAACACCGCGGCTATGATTTTCTGGACTAGAACGAAATCAATGGGCACGCACTGTCATCCACCAGAGTTGGATCAGGCCGGCAACCTCATCTCAGCGCAGATGATGATGCCAGTCAATAATACAATAACTTCTTGTCCGGTTGAATAGGCTATCTACCAGAGTAGTATCCAATAAGGTCCCGGAGCAGAACTATGCAGCGACTTGTTCCAGCAAAGCACACTGGCCATTCCCCAGAATGCGGGAATGGCCAGTGTGTCGTCCAATCCGACGGCCTCCGACTCGCCCGTAACCTGCCTTGGGCAAATGGCCTAACGCTGCGACGATCTAAATCCGGGTCCGGCGGGAGTGTATTCCCGATGCTCCGTCAGGCCGATTGCCCTTTCTTTCCTCGATTTGCGGGGTTCCGTCCCCCTCGGCGCACCTGACCTCAAAGGTGTGCTCACCCTCCTGGAAGGGCCACTCGTAGCGCCAGAGGACCCAGGTGGCACCGGACAGGGGAGACCGCAGTTGCGCCTCCTGCCAGGGACCCTCATCCACCCTTACCTCTACCCTGGAAATGCCTCTGGCCCCAGAATAGGCGATTCCGCCAACAGGGACTAATCCCTGTCCATCGATCACTGCCAGGTCTTTGACAGCCACGGTGTCGATCACCGAGGTCGCCTTCACCCGCGCAACTTCATCCCATCCACGCCCTACCCAGTAACCCGGATTATACTCCGATGTGACTTCCATCCCGGTTATCCACTTGGGCTGCTTCATCCCGTACCTGTCCGGTAGCCATATCCTCAATGGGAAACCGTGGTCGAATGGCAGGGGCTTCCCGTCCCACTCGTAGCACAGCATGATTCGCTCGTCTGACGCTATCATATCCAGGTCCACCGTCTCATGGAACCCATCCCCGGAGGTGATGTTCAGGTGGCGGGCCTCAGGTTGTGGCTTGAGGTCATCAATGATCTTCTGAAGGCTAACGCCGGTCCACCAGGTCGTGCTGATCAGGTCGCCCCCGACTCGGTTGGAAATGCAGGACAGGGTAACGTATTCGCTCTGCGGCTCATAGTTGTTGCGGATGTCCTCAAGGGTCAACACCATCGGGTTCTCCACCAACCCGGTGATGGGCAGCGTCCAGGTGTTTATGTCGATGTTGGTCGGCTCGCTGCGTATGAAGACCTTGTAGTGGTCTTCCAAAGGCGTGTATTCGGGCCGGGTGCCCGGCGCCGGGTCCACTGGGTCTCCGTCGTTGGGTAGTTGCCTGGCGCTGACCTGTGCCGGCTCCTCTCCAGTAGCCGTGACTGCTTCATCCAGAAGCCTTCGTTCCCGTTGGGCAAGTACGGACCCGACACCTCCGCTGATGACGGTAATTGTCGCCGCGGACACCCCCAGACGGACCAGGAATTGACGCCGGTTGATGCTGCGTGCCCAGCGAATTTCGTCTTCGGTTTCTATGTCGGGTCCCTCATACGCCAGCTTCCGGTAGGCCGGTGCGAAAGCCCAACCCCACGCCAGGAACAGGATGCCGAGACCTATGATGGTAAACAGCGGGCTGGTCCCGGACTGCTCCATCGGAATGCTGACCGCAATCATGGGAACGCCGAAAATAACTCCCAGCACAATCCCGGTCAGCGGCCGCGGCGTGGCATTGAGCTTGCGCATGACCAGGAAATACAGGGATCCAAGTACGATACCCAGGATAAACAGGAGCAGCACCGCCGCGATTTGCTCGGAGGTCTTGGCGGCTGCCGCCACGCTCATCCCTGCCATGAGCATCGCGTCTATCATCGTGTCGATGCCAAAGGTTACCAGCCCTCCTGGCAGCACACGGGTGATCCAGTCGAACAGCATAAATGGCACGAACGGCAGTCCTGCCAACTTGTCCACAAGGTACATCAGGCCGATCAATGGCGCAGTGAGGACACCGCCGATTATCCCGCCTTTGGCTATGCTCGAATTCCAGAAACGGGACGGTTGTTTCATGGTCTCCAACGATTGCTCCTCCATGTCTGGGCACCCCCATTCTTGGGATTCTGTGGGGAATCTGATAACGTTTAACCGGGTTGCATATTCTACTACGTTTGCAACACTCGATTGGACTACTGGAATCCCTGTAGCAGCGTTCCCATTTCAGGCAATTACGCCACTGACATTTGCCCCCTTCCAACCATGGATGCGCTTCCCTATCATATCTTGTGCCCGTCACAGTTGCCCCCGGTGATAAGCAGGGCCTTTCAAAAGTCCCCTCTCTCTGGGAGAGGGTTGGGTTGAGGGCCGGGGTAAAGGGGAAATCCCCATGTCAAACGCTATTTCCGGGACCAGTCCCCAACCCGTTCCAATGAGCCAAAACGGGTGAAAATGGCTGGAAATGTCTGGAAGTGACGGGGAAAATATCATTTTCCCCGTCGGCTCGCCGCCGGCTGGCCATACCGCCTGGAATGGAATACTGACGGAGAGGCCAGGGCCGTGCGCAACCCTCGCCGCCGGTGTAGAATCCGTGTGCGGCGAGGGCCTTTCGCTACTGAGACTGGACACCATCCATAGAAATCGAGGAGCAACCCAATGCCCGACGACATCGGACTTTTTGAGGCAATCTACACCCAGAGGGCGATCCGGGAGTTCAAGCCCGACCCCGTACCGGACGAGATGATACACAAGCTGATAGAGGCCGCGACCAAGGCTCCCAGCGGGAGCAACCGGCAGTCCTGGCGGTTCCTGGTAATCCGCGACTTCGAGCTGAAGCGGAAGATCGGTGAATACTACAATCAGGCCCGGTCATCCCGCTACGGCGCGGGCACTCCTCCGTCGAACATCCCGGCCCGCCGCCGCGCCGCCTCTGACTACATGGCTGAGCACCTGCACGACGTCCCGGTGCTGATCCTGGCCTGCATTGAGCACGACGGCGCGCCGAGCACAATGAGCCGCGGCGGGTCCATATATCCGGCGGTCCAGAACCTGCTGCTCGCCGCCCGGGGGCTTGGTCTGGGAAGTGTTATCACCTCCCTGCACAAGAGGTATGAGAACGAAATCAAGGAACTGCTGGCCATCCCGGAGAATGTGGAGACTGCGGCTCTGTTGCCCATCGGCTTCCCGGCAGAGAGGGCCAGGTACGGCCCGACCAGGAGAGCGCCGGTCCACGAGGTAACATTCTACGACCGCTGGGGGGCCAGCCAATAGCGCCTAGCCTGATTGGGTAGCGTTGCAATTCAGGGCCTCCCCCGGCTCGACCGGGGATGGTTCCAGACCCGGCCCCATCCGCAATTCCAGCAAAAGCGGGAATCCATCGACGGCCGTCAGATCGTCCATACTACCCAGACTTGCCCCGTGAAGACGGGGAACGGAATGCTGCCTCGCTGTTCCCCGCTCATTGACCCATTGTAATTGCGCTTCTGAATCACGGGCGCGTCAACGTCCCCTCTAGTATACTTGGATGCCCACGGCGCAAGACATCCCAAGCGGTCCAAGAGGACTCGCAGGGCTGACCGTTGCCGGATTCCAGGCAGGAATTTACTTGATGCGCTCGGCCTCGCTCTCAGACCAATGACCGACGTGAGAAGTGACATGCAGACTGGCGAAAGACCCCTGGCCCTTTCTGGCGTAGTGGTGCTCGATCTGACCCAGATCATGGCCGGCCCGGTATGCACGATGCTGTTGGCCGACATGGGGGCCGACGTCATCAAGGTAGAGAAGCCCGCCGGCGGAGACGATAACCGGCGCATGGGGCCTCCTTTCGTCGGCGGCAATTCGGCCGGCTTCATGGCCGCCAACCGCAACAAGCGCAGCCTGGTGCTCGACCTGCGCAGCGAGGCCGGGCAGTCGGTGTTCAGGAGGCTGGTTGACCGCGCCGATGTGGTGGTCGAGAACTTTCGCCCCGGCGTCATGGAGCGGTTCGGGTTGGCTTACCCTGAATTGGCCCGCGTGAAGCCGAGCCTGGTCTACTGCACCATTTCGGGGTTCGGCAGCACGGGGCCTTACAAGGACCAGGGCGGGTTCGATCTCATTGCCCAGGGAATGAGCGGGTTGATGAGCATCACCGGTCACCCCGGCGGTCCTCCGGCCAAGGTGGGCGTGCCCATCACCGATATATCCGCCGGCCTGCTCGCCGCCAACGGTGTCCTCTGTGCCTACATCCACGCCCAGAGGACCGGCCAGGGCCAGATGGTCGATACCTCGCTGATGGAGGCGGGCATTTCTTACACGATATGGGAATCGTCAGGTTACTTCGCAGATGGAGAAGTCCCCGGCCCGTTGGGTTCCGCCCACCGGGTTGCCGCTCCCTATCAGGCATTGCGCACCAGGGACGGGTACATCAACATCGGCTCTGCCACCCAGCCGACGTGGGAGCAGCTTTGCCGGGCCATTGGGCAGGAGTCGTTGATTGAAGACCCCCGGTTCAAGCTGCCTGGCGACCGCAAGGCCAGGGAGTCGGAACTGGCGGCATTGCTGGAAGAGACTTTCAGCCGGGAATCTACCGCTCACTGGGTTGACACCCTTACCGCCGCCGGTGTGGTGGTGGGGCCAATCTATGACATGGAGCAGGTGTATCAAGACCCCCAGGTGCGGGCCCGCGAGATGCTGGTGGACCTGGAAGACTCTAAGCTCGGTACATTACATAACATCGGCATCCCGGTGAAACTCTCTGAAACTCCGGGGGGAGTCCGCAGGCGTGCGCCGGAGTTGGGCGAACACAGCCGGGAGGTACTGCTGGAGTCCGGCTTCTCCGGGCAGGAGATCGACAAGTTGGCGCAGGACGGAGTAGTCCACGTGCCATGACCGCTACCTTGCACCTACGACCGTCTTCATGGCCTCGATAGCCCAGATCCTGAATCACGGGGCCTGGGCTGCCTCCTTTCGTTTCAGGGACTTCCGGCTGCTCTGGGTATCTACCGTCCTCTACGCCCTCGGCACCGGGATGGAGCAGGTGTCCGTCGGATGGCTTGTCTTTGAGTTGACCGATTCGGAGTTCATCCTGGGCGTCAGCGCCGCCGCCCGTATGCTGCCCTTTTTCCTGTTGGGTGTCCTGTCCGGGGTGATTGCCGACCGCTGGGACCGGCGCATACTCATGGTGGCCGGGACCTTGGGCGCGGTGGCGGCGGCATCAATTATGGCTGCCCTGCTGTTGATAGGCGTCACCAACGTTTGGGTCGTGATCCTCCTGGTGATTGTGCTCGGGACCCAGATGGCGTTCGGGATCACCATACGCCAGGCTTTCACCTACGACATCGTCGGCCCCGGGTTTGCCCTGAACGGCCTGGCTCTCGGCGCGATGGCCAACCAGGGCGGCGGCATCGCCGGATCGTTAGTGTCCGGGACCCTGTTGGAGACCGTGGGGCCGGGGTGGCAGTTCGTGGCCATTGGCGTCTGCTACCTGGCTTCCGCACTGGTGGTCCTGATCATCCGCAATCCGGGACGTTCCGACCGCCCCGCATCCGAGCCTGTACTTCAGAATCTGATGGGCTACATCCAACTGGTCCGGAGGAACGAAGTCCTGATGACTCTGATGGTCTTGACCGCCGTGACCGAGGTATTAGGGTTCACGCACATGACGCTGCTCCCCGTGTTTGCCAAAGATGTGCTCGGCGTCGGGGCCACGGGGCTGGGCGTGATGACCGCCATGAGGCAGGCGGGAGGGCTGCTGGGCCTGTGGTTGCTGGCCGGGTTCGGCAACATTCGCAGGAAGGGGCTGATGATGTTCCTGATCGCCGGAGGTTTCGGCTGTGGTCTGATGGCCTTCTCTTTGGCGGACAACCTCTACCTTTTCCTGGGTGTGCTTCTGGTTGTCAATGCCTGCGCAATGGCGGTGGACACACTGTACAAGACCCTGATGCAGGACAACGTTGCCGACGAGGAACGGGGGCGCGCTATGGGATCCTGGGTGCTGAGCATCGGCCTCGCGCCGGTGGGGCATCTTGGAGTAGGCTCGGTGGCGTCGTTCCTGGGAGCGCCTGGCGCACTCATGATAAATGGAGCTGTTCTGGCTGTGGTCAGTGCATTCACCGCGGTACGGCTGCCCAAGATAAGGCAACTTCCGTAGAAGCCGCGTTTCCCTTGTTGCAGAGGGAGAGTTTCGGGTTCTAACCCAGTCTCCAGGGATGGCCTTCGGTGGCCCGCAGGAAACTCTGGATGAGCCGGGGGCTGGAGGCAATCACGCTGGGAGTGTGCAGCCCTGCCCGCTCACCCTGTCGGTCAACCACCTCTCCGCCAGCCTCCCGTGCCAGGAGAAGCCCTGAAACGGTGTCCCATGGGGACAGGGCATGGTGGAAGTAGAGGTCCACCCTGCCCGCCGCAGCATAGGCCATACCGAGGGCCGACGATCCCATCAACCGGAAACCCTGGATGTTGGGCCAGAAGGACCGCACCAAGTCCAGGGCCACGCCTGCCTTCTCGTCCACGTACCCCAGGTCAAACGCGATCACTGCCGACTCGATGTCATCCTTGTCCGAGACCTCCAGCGGGCGGCCGTTGACCGTTGCCCCCTTGCCTGATTCGGCGATGAACATCTCCTCGCGCACCGGGTCATAGGTCACGCCAAGCACAGTTTCCCCGTCACGCGCGAGAGCGACCACGGTACAGAAGTGGGGCACGCCCATCGAGTAGTTGCGGGTGCCGTCCAGCGGGTCTACCACCCAGGTATAGGGCGAGCCGGTCTCGACCGGGCTGGATTCCTCGGCAAGGACCCCGAAATCGGGGTATTCGTCCCTCAGCAGCCCCAGGACGGTCCTTTCGGCGGCGAGGTCCACGTCGGTTACGACGTCGGCCCGGCCTTTGAAACTGACCTGCAGGGAGGTGTGGAACCGGTCCAGTATGATCTGCCCGGCGGCACGCGCTGCCTCGGTCACAACGTCGATGGCCTGGCGGCCGGTGCGAGAGGTGGGTATTTGCGGTTGAGGTGCAGAGGTCATGTCATTCCTGGTATGCAGGGGGATCTAGCGGCCGACCAGCCCCATCCTGTCGTAGACTTCCTCGATGGTCTGCCGGGCGATAACTCGCGCCCTGTCCGCGCCGTGGGCCAGTACCTCTCTCACGTAGCCGGGCCGCTGCTGGAACTCCTGGCGTCGCTCGCGCAGCTCCGCGAGGTAATGGTTAATGCCGCCAGCCAGGTGACGCTTGCAGTCCACACACCCGCGCTGCGCGGTGACGCACTCCTCGTATACGGTGCGGGTCTCAGTCTCCGGGCTGAAGATATTGTGCAGGCTGTAGACGTTGCAGACCTCGGGACGGCCTGGGTCGCTGCGGCGCTGCCTCTGGGGGTCAGTGAAAGCGGTCAACACCCGGCGCGTGGTCTCCTCGGGAGACGCTGCCAACTCGATGTGATTGTCCAGGGACTTGCTCATCTTCTGCTGGCCGTCCAGCCCGAGGATCAGAGGCACCTCCGTCAGCTTGGCCTGGGGTTCGGGAAATGTGTCCCCGAAGCGATTGTTGAACCGGCGCACTATCTCCCGCGCCAGTTCCAGGTGGGGCACCTGGTCCTGGCCCACGGGCACCGTATCCGCCTTGTACAGGATGATGTCCGCAGTCTGGAGCACCGGGTATCCTACCAGCCCGTAGTTGACCAGGCCAGGGTCTACAAATTCGTCGTCCTCCCCGTCGTCGGCGCTCTCTTCCGGCTCGTCGGGCTGCCGGACCCTCTCCTTCAGTGTGGGAACGCGCATGAGCCAGCTCAGGGGAGTCACCATGCTGAGCAGTGAGTGAAGGGTCATTACCTCAGGCACGTGGGACTGCACGAACACTATGCTCTTCTCCGGGTCAATTCCAGCCGCCAGCCAGTCGAGGGCCATCTGCTCAATGTTGGGCTGGATCTCGGCGGCTTCCTCCCCGGTCTCGATGGTGGTGAGGGCGTGGACGTCAACGATGCAGTAGATGCAACTATAGTCCGACTGCAACGTTACCCAGTTTTCCAGCGCTCCCAGGTAGTTGCCCAAATGTAATTGTCCCGTGGGACGCATCCCGGAGAATATGACGCCCCTGCTGTTCCCGGAACCGTTCTCAAGCGTGGCCATGCGTGTTACCTGCCAGCGATGTGTGGATAACTGCCGTCTCCTGAAGGCGCTTGTCTAGCATATCCCCGCAACGCTGCCAAAGCAAACATGGGGGCATATAGGAGTATGAAAAATCACGAAGGAGCTAGGGGGTGGTCGAGAGCAATGCCCCAGTCAGTGCGGTTGCGTAGGGGGCTATTCTTCCCTATCAGTGTCCAACCGCTCGCCCAACTCGCTGAGGAACCTTTCAATCTCGGGCGAGAGGTCAGCAGAGGTGGCCGTCTCCTCGCTCTTGGACTCCTCCGAGTCCAGTTGTGCGTCGTAGTAGGCTTCCATCTGCCGGATCAGGTCCTTCAACTCCGAGTTGCGCTCCACGGTGGAGTTCAACTCGCGGTACTGGCGTTGTCCCCTACGCACCGGGGCCAGATCAGCAGGAATGCCCTCGTACACCGAGGACAGCACCTCTATCATCCTGGAAGTGCCGGCGTAGTCCTCTTCCAACTGCACGTACTGGGGCAGGTGGACCATGAAGTTGATGGACTCGATCTCGGAACTTTCAACCCCCTCCGACAGCAGGTTCATTATCGTAGTAGGTCCCTGGTAGGTGCTGCGGCGCAGCTTGAAGTTGGCCACGGGCCTGATCTGCGGCACCTCGCCAAGGGAGCCGGTTACCAGCAATGGCCGTGTATGGGGGACCGCATCGTACATGGCGCCGACGCGGCAGTAACGCTTGACGTTGAAATGTCTGACCAGCTCCAGGATTGAGTCTGTGTAGTCCTCGCCGTTGGAGTGGGGTTCCAGAAGATGGAAGAACAGGTAGTCCGGCCCGTTCTCCGTCTTGGCGTAGCGGATGATGCTGTTGGGTATCTTGACCTCCCGGCGTCCGTCCACGTTGCGCATGGTGGGCCGGTACCGGGTGAAGTCGAAAAATGTGCCGGGCCGGACCAGTTTGCCAAGTTCCTTGGACCCCAGGTATCTCTCCAACCTGTTCAAGGTCAGTGTCCCCACGCTTCCCACGTCCACCCAGGGGCGGATCATGGCGAAAACGTGCGGGTCCACCAATTCGGGCACCGGCTCGTTGAGTTCAAAAGCTCCTATACGCATGGCCATATCTTGCCAGAACAGGAGCACATTTTCAAGTGCTCCTGAATCCTGGGAAATACGTTCCTTCTGTCGCTCCAGGCGTTAAATAGCGTCCTGTTCAGACGCAATCGCTGCCCGAAACGTAACATTCCGAAATCGGCTGCTACTCCCGGCGGGTGCGTCAACCGCTTGCTGTGTCCGAGTCCAGCATCGAGTCAGCGGAACCCAGTCCTTCCAGCGCTAGCCCGTAGCCCAGAAGGTCCTGCATCTGGCGCTTGACGTACTGGGTGAGGAGGACACGGCTGTAACGCAGCACCAGGTCCGGCTGCTCCGCCAGTTGCCCGGCGAGTTCCCATGCCCTGGGCAGGAGCTGGTCCCTCGGCAGGACCTCGCTGACCAACCCCAGGTCAAGAGCCTAGCGTGCATCCAGCGTCTGTCCGGTCAGCAGGAAGTAGCGCCCCCGGTTCAACCCCAGCAGCAGCGGATAGATGATATGCATCCCGTCACCCGGAATCAGCCCGTTGATGAAATGCCCCGAGTCCTGGAAGGAGGCCCCGTCCGCCGCCAGAACAATGTCACAGAGCAGAGGCAGTTCGGAGTGGCGCAGGGCCGGACCATTGATGGCGCTGATCATCGGGACCTCGATGTCCAGCAGGTTCATCAACAGCTGCTTGCCTTCCCAGTATGTCCTGTCCCACTCGGCGGGCGCCCGGCGGGGCCGGGAGGCCCGTGTGCCCGGCGGTCCGGTAAAGGCCTCCCCCGTGCCGGTCATTATCACCACCCGGTTCTCCCGGTCGGAGCCTATGTCACGGAAGCACCGCGGCAGTTCTTCATGGGGCCCGCCTCCCCATTGCAGGCTGTCTCCGTTGGTGTGCAAGGTGATCTGCAAAATGCCGTCCCGGCGTTCCATGCGGACGTGCTGGTATTTGTCGGCATATTCATCGAAGGTGGCCACGATTACACCTCCTTGGCTGATGAAATCGGCTTGTTAACTGCAATACGGGATTACGGATTCGCCAAAGGTGGCAATGGCGTTCATTATCCGGTGGTGCGGAGGCCCGCCCGAGTGGGCGTGGCGTAGACGCAGCAGGAAGTAGTCAGCGCCCGTCTCCTCGCTCCACCTGCGGAACTCAGCGGCGCATTCTTCCGGGTTGCCCAGGATCAGCCTGTCATGGGCAACCCGGTCCAGCGTGATCTCCGACTCGGACCCAATGCTCCTGAACTCCGCCAGGCCGTTCCTCCAATAATACTTGTAAGCGGTCACCACCTCTGGCCCGTATGTCTCCTCGGCCTCAGCCCGGCTGCCGGCGACCCAGGCGTCCCGCATCAGGACTATCTGCGGCTCCCGGCCTGCCTCCAATGCTGCCTGCCGGTAGGCGTCCAGCAGGCGTTGGGTGCTGGCCATATCCGTGCTCGGCCCGGCGACGAAGGCGTCGGCCAGCCGGCCCGCCCGGCGCGCGCCCGGAACGGTGCTGGCCCCGATCCAAAGTGGCGGACCGCCCGGGGTGTAGGGATTGGGCCGGATGTGGAGGTCCTCCAGGTCGAAGTGATTCCCGTGAAAGGAGAATGCCTCCCCGCTCCAGGAACGCCGGATTATATCGATGGACTCCTCAAACCTGCCAACCCTCTCGTTCACCGGCACGTTGAAAGCCCGGAAGTCTGCCGGTTGGTATCCAAGTCCCACACCCAGGACAAACCGTCCTTTGGACACTATGTCCAGCGTGGTCACGTCCTCGGCCATGCCCACCGGGTGGTGGAGAGGCAGAAGAATCACCGAGGTCCCGACGTTGAGGTTGCTCGTCCGGGCCGCGACCGCCGTCGCCACGATCAACGGCGATGGGAGGAACCCGTCCCTGTCCTGGTGATGCTCGCCAAAGAAGCAGGAATCGAACCCGGACGCCTCGGCCAGTTGGGCCTCCTCGATTACTTCGTCCACTGCCCGGTCCAGGTGTTCCCCGGCGGGCGGGTCGGCGATGGAGCTATAGATGCCAAATTTCATATCGGCTTCGGTCCATTTATCAGGTTCGCCCAATTATCGCAAATCGGGCAACCGTAAACTAGCGGTTGCCCGATTTATGGCTGGATGACTTAGCGGAGTCTCGCGTTGCTGACAGCCAACGTATTGTGAGACCCATCGGGTGGTCGCGGCGACGCTACGACTCAGCCGGCTCCATCGCCTCCTCAATAGCCCGCTCATACTCTTCGAGTTCGACATTTGTGGCCGATAGGGCGTGACCCATCACGAATCGAAGGGTATCCCTGACCAATGGGTTGGTCAGGTCGCAGCCGTTGACAAACCCGAAATCGGGGTCCAGTTCGTTCAACATGCCCTTGACCCGGGCGTCGCCGTGGTGCGCAGCTACGGCGTAGGCCAACCCGCGAGTATCCCTGTCGTTGGCCTCCTCCAGCTCTTTCTGTTGCTCCAATTCGATCTCATAGTCGATGCGGTCGATCTTGGTAAGGCAGTCGGTTGCTTCCCTGCGGTGTCGGTCGATCTCCCGGAGAGCCTCGTAAAGCTCCCTGATGGCCCTTCCGGCGCCGTCCAGAAGCTGTGGGACCTCGGACTGGCGGTTGGAGGCTGAGTCTACGGAGGTGACCACAGTATTCATCAAGGCCTCTTTGGCCTTCTCTTGGGCTTTCCTCTTCTCCAATTTCGCTTTCGTGGCCCGCAGCTTAGGGGCTTCCTCGGCCATTGGTTGAAGCCGCTGCAACTCCATCTCGGCCTCTTCCGCCCTCCGAAGCCGCTCATCAAGGGTTAGATCAAACCCGTTCCCTCTAAGCATTACCCGCCTCCTTACTTTGTCCACATATCCCCGGTCCGCCCATCGCTCTTAATACGGCTGGGCTGAAAACATCAGCAGTATCCCCCGCCGCGCAATCCTGGGATTGCAAGGCCCGGAGGACAACTCAGCCAATGGTCCCCGTCAATTTTCCATGAAACATAATATACCTCCGATCATCAGGGAGATTCGTAGAGTTATGAAGGCGAGTTTTCAGCATTTTGTCGTGTCCAGGGTCGTGTCCAGGATGGAAAACGTGGCCTCACTTGGCGCACCCCTCCGGGCCGATTTTTGTGGGAACAGGCACGGGACACGCCTCTCTGTATTTCCCATACGGCTCCCCAACAATTCCCACAGCTTGACCCTCATGGACGTTTTTGAATAGACTCAACCCGTCTCCAACTACACTGCCGGCTGGAAACCAACATGCAGCATCGGTTCGTCGTCGACGTAAACGTAGGCCGCCTGGCAAGGTGGCTGAGGATCATGGGGTACGACGCCTTGTTCCCCAGTGAGCGTGGCGACAACGAACTTGTGCGGATTGCGTTGAAGGAGTCACGGACTCTGGTGACCAGGGACTCCGGCATTGCCCGGCGCAGGGCTGCCCGCCTGGGCCAGATGCGGGTGGTCCATATTAAGGATGATGACCTGAGAGGACAACTGCGGCAACTGGTAAGGGAACTGCAACTGGACTTCAAAAGCGGGTTTACCCGGTGCGTCTGTTGCAACTTGGCCCTGGAACAGGCGGCGAAGGAAGAAGTGGCCGCGCGGCTGCCTCCTTACATTCTGGCCACCCAATGCAAATTTATGCGTTGTCCCCAGTGCCTCCGGTTGTACTGGAGGGGCACTCACTGGTCCAACATGAAGTCCGAAATTGAACGTGCTATTTCGGAGGCGTTGTGAGTCCACGAGCGGCGTTTGTCTATGACGAGGCGATGTCCCGGCACCAGCTCCGGTCCGACCACCCCATGCGGCCTGTGAGACTCCGGTACACATACGAGTTATTGGAGTCCTTCGGTGCATTCGATCAGGCCGATTCTCTGCTGGTGCCGCCTCGTCCTGCCACCGAAGCGGAGCTTATGACCCTGCACAGCCGGGAATACATCGCTGCCGTCCGCAGTTTCGGCCTGGGACTTAGCGGTTACGACCCAGGCAGGTTCAACTTCAGCCTCCAGGGCGACAACCCTTACTACCGGGGAATGTACGACGCCGCCTGCCTCAGCACCGGCGCATCGTTGGTGGCCGCTGAGCTGGTCGCTGACGGGAAGGTGGACGCGGCCTTCAACATTTCCGGCGGATTGCACCACGCCGCAGCCGGACACGCATCGGGGTTCTGCGTTTTCAACGACCTTGCCGTGGCGATCAATTATCTTCTGGGTAGGGGGATGAGGGTTGCCTACGTGGACATCGACGCGCACCACGGCGACGGAGTGCAGGAGGCTTTTTATGAGGACGACCGGGTACTCACAATTTCCATCCATGAGTCCGGCCGGTATCTGTTCCCGGGTACGGGGTTCGTATCTGAAATAGGGTCCGGCACGGGAGTGGGCTATTCAGTCAATTTGCCTCTATATCCCTATACCGGCGACGAGACCTATCTCGAGGTGTTCCGGGACGCCGTCCTGCCTCTTCTAAAAGCCTTTGCGCCGGACGTGCTGGTGACCCAATTGGGCATAGATACCTATCACAGCGACCCGCTGACCCACTTGCAGGTGACCACCAGAGGATTCGTCGAGGCGGTCCGGGAGTTTGCCGGGATGGGAGTGCCCTGGCTGGCCCTGGGTGGAGGCGGTTACGACCTGAGCGCCGTTGCCCGCTCCTGGGCGTTGGCCTACGGAGTCATGCTGGACGTGGAATGGCCTGACCGGTTGCCTGGACCCTTCGTGGCCCTCCACGGCGCCGAGCAACTCCGGGATACGTTCATACCCCAGGTTCCCGCAGACGTGCAACGGGACTCACGTATATTCGCGGTGGAAACCGTGGCCAGTGTCAGGGGACAACTATTTCCGTTGCACTCTATTTCTGGGTAGCTGGGGAAGGCCGTCACTTTCCCCGGCATTGGTGCGGGCGCGGGCCATTTCCGATGAATCTCCGGATGAGTCCCCTCGGCTTAGTTGACGCTATGGGTCTCCCTCAGCATTTCCTTGGCAATGTCGCCTACGTTCGACTCGATGCAGTCACGAAGAGTTGAATAGACCGACTTGTTGAGAGCGCCCATCTTCCACTCTTCGAATTCTGGGTTCGTCTGATAGCTGTTCTTTGTGTCGATCAGACGCTGAAGCAGACTCAGGTGGTGGTACTGTAAAGGGGTCAGCCGCTGCTCGACTCCCTCAATAGTCCAGGTGTTTTCGCCTTCCACAACCTCTTGGTCCACTCTATCTTGTTGTCCGCTCATGTCCTCTCCATCAGCACTGACCGTGACCCGCCGGATTTCGCAGGCAGGGAGGATTTTTGGAATAGGGGGCCATTATACCAGATGATGGCCCCCGGCAACATCGTGCTGCGCGCCCCTAAACCTCTCGGAACTCCCCTTCCACCGTGTCGTCATCCGGTGGAACGTCTTCCGCGGGGCTGTCATCCACCGTAGCTCCCCCGGCTCCGGCGGCCCCGCTGGACTGAGCGTAGACTGCCTCACCCACCCGTTGCAGCGAGGCATTAAGGTCTGTCATCGCAGTCTGAATCTCCGCAATGGTGCCGCCCGATATGGCAGTCCGAAGCGTGGTCAGCTTGCCCTCCACCTCGGTCTTGAGGTCCTCGGGGATATTGTCCGCGTTGTCTTGCAGCAGTTTCTCCGTGCTGTAGACCAGCGAGTCTGCCTGGTTGCGGGTCTCTGCTTCGACGCGCCTCTGCTGGTCCTCCGCCTCGTGAGTCTTGGCCTCATCGACCATCCGGTCGATCTCATCCTTGGAAAGCCCCGACCCGGACTGGATCACTATCTTCTGCTCCTTGCCGGTGCCCTTGTCCTGGGCCGACACACTGAGTATCCCATTGGCGTCGATGTCGAACATCACCTCGATCTGGGGCACGCCCCTGGGGGCGGGAAGAATCCCGTCCAGCATGAACCGGCCGATGGACTTGTTGTCCGCCGCCATTGGCCGCTCCCCCTGGAGCACGTGAATGTCCACTGTGGTTTGTCCGTTGGCAGCGGTGGTGAACGTCTCGGCCTTGCGGGTAGGTATGGTCGTGTTTCTAGGGATAAGAGTTGTCGAGACGTTGCCCAGGGTCTCCAGCCCGAGGGTAAGTGGGGTTACGTCCAGCAAGACCAGGTCTCCGACCTCCCCGGCCAGCACTCCGGCCTGTATGGCCGCGCCGAGGGCCACAGCCTCGTCAGGGTTAACGTTCCGGTTGGGTTCCTGTCCGAACAGCTGCTTGACTTTCTCCTGGACGGCCGGCATCCGCGTCATGCCGCCGACCATGATCACCTCGTCTATGCCGCTTGCGCTCAGACCGGCGTCGCTGAGGGCCTGCTTGCACGGGCCTTCGGTACGAGCGATCAGGTCTCCTACCAACTGCTCCAACCTGGCCCGGCCGAGGGTCTTCACCAGGTGAGCGGGGCCTGACGCGTCGGCAGTAATGAAAGGCAGGTTGATTTCCGTCTCCAGCACGCTGGAAAGCTCGACCTTGGCCCTCTCCGCCGCGTCCCGCAGCCGTTGCAGGGCCATCCGGTCCTTGCTCAGGTCAATGCCGGACTCCTGGCGGAACTCGTCGATCAGCCATTCCAGGATCTGCTGGTCGAAGTCATCGCCGCCAAGGTAGGTATCCCCGTTGGTGGACTTCACCTCGAAGACGCCGTCACCGAGTTGGAGTATTGTGATGTCGAAAGTCCCTCCCCCGAGATCAAATACCGCGACCGTGGCATCGGTATTGGTCTTGTCCACACCATAAGCCAGGGAGGACGCAGTCGGCTCGTTGATGATCCGCAGCACTTCCAGGCCGGCGATGGTCCCGGCATCCTTGGTGGCCTGGCGCTGTGAGTCGTTGAAGTATGCGGGAACGGTGATCACCGCTTGGGTGATCCTCTCGCCCAGCTTGGCCTCCGCGTCCTGCTTGATCTTTTGCAGCACGAAGGACGAAATCTGAGGCGGGGCATAACTCTGACCGTTCATCTCAACGTGAGCATCGCCGTCGGAAGCCTGCACAATCTTGTACGGCAGCCTGTTGATGGCGTTCTGGACCTCTGAGTCCCGGAACTTGCGGCCCATGAGTCGCTTGACAGAGAAAAGCGTGTTCTCCGGGTTCGTCACGGCCTGCCGCTTTGCAATCTGGCCAACGTACCTCTCGTCAGTGCGGCTGTTGACGGCGACGACAGAAGGGGTCAGCCGCGCCCCCTCGGCGTTTTCTACTACTACCGGCTCGCCACTCTCGATCACCGCGGCGACTGAGTTGGTCGTACCCAGGTCAATTCCCAATACTTTAGCCATCGCGTGTCTCCTTTCTTCCAGCTTCCGGAAAGTTACCCTTCAGTCTCGTGTCGCTCTGTAGCCACGATTACCTGCGCCGGTTGGATTACCCGGTCGTGGAGGCGATACCCGCCTCTCACCGCCTGGACAATGTGGCCCGGAGTATGCTTGGTGGACTCCTCAGCCCCTATAGCATCGTGTTCGTTAGGGTCGAAAGGCTGGCCCTCGGTGGCGTTGATGAGGTTGATGCCCCGAATTTCCAGCCGGCGCTTCATCTCGCGGACAGCCAGCTTGACCCCATCGCCCCACTGGTCGCTGACCGGGGCGTTCAGTGCCAGGTCCAGCCCCTCAATTGCCGGGAGCAGGTCCCGGAGCAGATCTTCGTCTCGGTACTTGGCGGCGTCGGCCCGCTGCTCCGCGGAGCGGCGTCGCTCCGTCTGCAACTCAGCCTCCTTGTACTGCACCTCGTCGCGGTACTTGGCGGCGTCTGCCAGCGCCGCTTCCAACTGTTCCCTAAGGTTCATGATCTGCATGTCCGGAGTCAACTCGCCCTGGTCTACTCCATCGGAGTCTCCGCCCGGACCGTTCGTTTGACCCAGACCGGACTCCTCCTGTGGGATCTTCCATTCGTCCTGCTCTCTCGTCATGTACAACGCCTCTGCTGTGCTTTCGATGTATTCCGCCTGTCTGGCCAGTCCTGCTCGCTCACCGGCTAGTCGTCCAGTGGAAGGCCGGTGGACTTGAACAGCGCGGCCAGTTCCTGCTCTATAGTCTCCTGAAGCGGGGTGTCTCTGGATGCCGAATCCACCCTGTCCCGGAACAGGAGCAGTTTCTCCACCATCCCAAGGGCGAACTCAACCCCGGCCAGATTCAACCCAAGGTTGCCGGACAGATACTGGATCAGCCGGACCCTGCGAATGTCCTCCCTGGAATACAGCCGGAGCATTCCCAGGGTCCTTCCAGGGTTAATCAGGCCGAGCCGTTCGTACTTTCGCAGCGTTTGGGGGTGAACGTCCAGGATTCGGGCAGCCACGCTGATGATGTAAACCCCTTCCACTTGCGAGTCTGGTTGCTGCTCTCGTGCACTAGGTCCAGCGGCTTCGTCCGCTCGCGCGTGGGCTGCCCTCGCCAACCGTGACTCTTCTGCCAAAGAAGGCTGCCGCTGGCGGCGCGTATTGGTCTGGGTCTGCACACTGGTTTTAGAACGTTGCTGCATTTGTCTGCTCCCTCTGGGGACGGATACTATCCGCCGCTCCCCGGCCGGAACGTTGCTATGGGGCGACGTTCTCAGATAAGGTAGCCCGACTGGGCCTGATTTGACGAATATCCCGGTCGAGACGAATCCGGCAATCTCTCTCCGCCGTAATAGACAGGTAATACCGGCTTGTTATGATATTCGTAGGACACTGATTGACAAGGTACGAATTTCCAAGAGGTTGTAATCCACTGCCCTTCGTCCGGCATCGCCAAGTCTCATTGATTAAGATAGTGTCTGTATGATACATATTGACACATTCCGTGTCAAGGCTGATAATGTGAGTGAGCTAAGAGAGGAAGGAGACACCCGCGAGGAGGAAAGGAGTGATGATCAAGTTCAAGTTCTGCCCCAAATGCCGTGGCGACCTCTATCTTGCCGAGGACATCTTCGGGAAGTACCTGAGTTGTCTCCAGTGTGGTTACCTGAAGGACCTGCCTCTCGTGGAGCAGCAGTCTGCTCCCGCTCCGGCGCACGGCGAGGAAAGGGAACAGGAACTGAAGGTCGCCTGACGTAGTAGACTTCCAAGGATTGGCCCGGGGTTGGGCTTCCGCCTGACCCCGGGCCTTTTTGCGTTCAGTGAGGCGGCAGAATTGCCTGCCCGATGGGTTAACGGGTCAATTCAGGCCAAAAACGCTCTTCCTTCCACGGGTCGGCGTCATTGTTGTAACCGCGCTGCTCCCAGAATCCGGGGGCGTCTTCCGCCATAAACTCAATGCCGTTGACCCACTTGGCGCTCTTCCACCCGTACCGGCTGGGAACGATGAGCCTTAACGGCCAACCGTGACCCTCCCCCAGTTCCTTCCCTTCCTGCTTGTGGGCGAGAAGCCCCTCTTCCATCGCCAGGTCCAACGGCAGGTTGGTTGTGTAACCGCCGTAGCAGTGGGCCATGATGAACTTGGCCTGGGGCTTTGGCCGCGCCAGCCCTGCTACCGTGGCCAGGGTAACTCCCTCCCAGGTATTGTCCAACTGGCTCCATTGGGTTACGCAATGGAAGTCTGCCGTGACCGTGGTCCACTCAAGACCCGTGAACTCCTTCCAGCTAAGCTCGACCTCCCGTTCCACCAGCCCGAACAGCTTTAACGAAAAAGTGGCCAGGTCCACCTTGGGCGTGGAGCCGTAGGTCAACACCGGAAACTTGGTGGTGAGGAACTGCCCCGGGGGGACGCGCTCTCCCTTACCCTGGTCAGGGGCGGTCTTGACCTGTTCAGGCCGTTTTCTCAACATGCGGCACCTCCTGAGAACGCCGCCCCCATGCCAGCGTGCCGGCCGGGGAGCGGCGGATAGGACCCGTCTCCAGTCTGACAGCGGCTCCGATAGTGTGGCGAGGCCGGGCGGAGGCAACGCTGTGTCCGTTGTTCATGTTATCGGGCGGGCAAAATAGTGTCAACGAGGTCTGGAAGCCTGCCCGCAATCCGTCCCGGCGGGGCCTTTTCTTGGTCCCACCACGAGTATGGTCCCGCCGCGAGTATAGGGTGGCCGGAGCGTAATGGCATCCCTTAATTCAGGACCTGGATCTGGTGATGCGAGCCATCCACTATGTCCCCTATGATCGCCGCTGACACTCCCGCATCATCCAAACCGGACATAAGCTTGTCCCGGTCCTCCGGCGGGACGGCCATTAGCAACCCTCCGGATGTCTGAGCATCGCACATAAGGAGTTGCATCTCCTCCGTGGTCCCAGGCTCCCAATGCACGGTGTCGGACACGGCTTGCAGGTTCCGGTGAGTCCCTCCCGGCACAACTCCCTCCTCCAACAGGTCCCAGGTACCCGGAAGGACCGGGACCTGGTCGAACCGAATCCGGGCGCTCACGTTGCTGCCCCGGACCATCGAACGCAAATGCCCCATAAGACCAAACCCGGTGATGTCGGTGCAGGCGTTGACACCCACCATCATCATCACTTCAGACGCAGCCTTGTTCAGGGTGGCCATGGTGTTCACCGCCCCTTGAAGGACCGGATAGGGAGTCTTTCCCTGCTTGCATCCGGTGGTGATTATCCCCGTGCCGATGGGCTTGGTCAGCACCAGCACATCCCCGGGACGCGCCCCGGCGTTGGTAACCTGGTTCCCCGGCTCCACCAACCCCACCACCGAAAGACCGTACTTCGGCTCCGAGTCGTCCACGGTATGGCCCCCGGCGATCAGGCAGCCCGCCTCCGCCGCCTTGTCGTAGCCCCCTCGCAGCACCGGCCCCAACATGTCCCGGGCCAGGTCCGCCGGAAACCCCACCACGTTGAGGGCCAGAATCGGCCGCCCGCCCATAGCGTAAACGTCGCTCAGGGAATTGGCTGCCGCGATTGTCCCAAACTCGTAGGGGTCGTCCGTGATCGGGGTGAAGAAATCCACGGTGAGTACCAGCGCCGTATCCTGGTTGATGCGGTACACGGCCGCATCGTCGCCGGTCTCCGTTCCCACAAGCAGGTTGGGATGGGTGATCGTGGGTAGCTGGCTCAGGACCTGGACCAGGTCCTCCATGCTGAGCTTGGCGGCTCAACCCGCGCAGTGAGACAGTTCTGTCAGTCGTATTTCGCTGCTTTGCATCATAGCCTCGCATTGAGGGGATGAGGCCCATTATAGCAAAGGGCGCAGGGGCAAGCGTTCCGGGCGCCGGCGTCTACCGGCGTCAATCGGAGAAGAGACTGGGTACAGGCCCGTTTTCCGTGCAAACCCGTATCCAGATGACTTGCGCGCATGTTTGGACCATCGGCAAAGTATCTGTGGCCGCTGCGTCGAAGGTAGGCGGTCCAGATCAAGTTAGCGCCTTGAAGGGTTTTCAGTGAACGACCTTGTCATCCACACCCAGGGGTTGACCAAGAGGTTTGGTAAAGTCCTGGCCGTCGATCAACTTTCTCTGGAAGTGCCCCGTGGCTCTGTATTCGGCCTGCTGGGCCCCAACGGGTCGGGCAAGACCACAGTAATGGGCATGTTGCTGGGCCTTGTCCGCCCAACCTCCGGCACGTACTGGCTCTTGGGAACGGACACGCCTCAGACAGAAGCCCTGCGGAGTATCGGCGCAATCATTGAAACCCCGTCCTTCTATCCCTACCTGTCCGGCAGGCACAACCTCGAATACTTCCAGGGCATCCTGGGTCGGGGTAAGCCGGGGGAAGTTGATGTGCTGTTGGAGCTGGTGGGCCTTTCTGACCGCGCCGGGGACCGCTACCATACCTATTCCCTGGGGATGAAGCAGCGGCTGGGAATTGCCTGCTCCCTCCTGGGCGGCCCGGAACTTCTCTTCCTCGATGAACCGACCAATGGCATGGACCCGGCCGGTATGGCGGAAGTACGAGAGCTTATCCGCAGCCTTGGCGACGGCAACCGGACGGTGCTCCTGTCCAGCCACCTGCTCCACGAGGTTGAACAGGTGTGTGACAGCGTTGCCATCCTGTCCAGGGGCAAACTGATTGCTCAGGGTACTGTGGCTGACCTCATTCGCTCGGGTGAAAGAGTGAAGCTGACTACCACCAGTGATGGGGAGGCCCGCCGGATTCTGGCAGAGTTGAATTGGGTTGAGGACGTGGCTGTAGACGGTCCTTCCCTCGTGGTCACCTGCCCGGTAGCCCGTGCCTGGGAACTGACCGCTGCCCTGAGCCGTTCCCAGGTTTACGTAAGTGAGATGTGGCCGCTCCGGCAGTCCCTTGAGGGTTATTTCCTGGAAGTCACAGCCGACGATGGAGAGCGACAGCCGTGACCTCTAACTCCGTGGCCCTCGTAAGATGGGAATGGTTCAAGCTGCGGCGGCGGTGGATGCCGTGGGTGCTGCTGGCAGTGCTGATCGCAGCGACGCAAGTCCCCTACTGGGCCATGTACGCGCTGAACGCCTTGGGAGAGGCATTTCTGGACTCCCTGCTGCTCCCTAACGGTGTTGGCCTCGGCCTCACGTTTGGGAACACAGTGCTTGTGGTGGTGATTGTAATCTGGACCTCTTCAGCCCTGGGGTCGGAATACAGTTGGGGAACCTTCCGGGCCGTGCTTGCGAAGGGTGCTGCCCGCTGGCAATTCCTCGCGGCCATCTTCGTGCTGATGACGGCTACGGGAGCGGCCTGGCTGCTGGTGATGTGCCTCGGAATGGGCGCGAGCGGGTTGGTGGTGGGCGTCATAGAGGGTGAAGGGGGAATCGCCACAGCGGGCGAGTGGTCCACCGTACTTGTGCAGTTGGGCAAGTCCGCCTTGGCGTTCGTCCCGTACATCGCCGTGGCCATGTTCTTCGCCGTCCTGACCACGTCCGCAAACACGGCAACGGCCATCACCCTTGTTTACAAGTTTGTCGTTGAAGGAGCCATCGTGCCGATAGTCCTGGCCACGACGGATACGTTCGATGGTCTTGCTGGCTTCGTTCTCGGCAGGGCTGTAGAAGCCTGGATCGCCAATGATGCGAACAGTGGGGACCAGGGAGGGATGCTCGCCTTTGGCGATGCTGGCGCGATGACTGGGAACCTCCACGGCCTGCTGGTCATGCTGGTCTATACCACGGTGCTTATGGCCGTGGCCGTCTGGCTGTTCCAGCACAGGGACATCGGCGGCGCAAAGGGAGCCTGACTCCGGACAGTCCGGGTCCCGGTCCACTGAAATGCAGATGTCCATTGGCGCCCGATTAGTCCGGCGGGCGCCGGGATGGCTTGCTGTCCTCTAGTCTTCCCGTTCCGGCTCGTGGATTGAGTTATAGAATTCCCGGACACTGTGACAGTTCAGGCATTCTCCCCGGCTCACAGGCCCATTGGCCGGCTCTATTACCCAGTGATGGCGGCACTCGCTGACCGGACCATCCTCCTTTAGTACGGCAATGCTCTCGTTGCTGGTGACCATCTCCCGACCTCCAATCAACCCGGTACTCGCCGCCCCGGTCCACTGCTGCCACGGGATGTACTGGGGCGTTGCTTTGAAGTTACCTATGTGAGGGCAGGAGAATCAACAGTCCTGGTTATAATTTTGGACAAATTTAAGAAACCCCTCTCAGGCAATCCCGCCCGGTCAATCCGGGCAGGGCCGCTGAGAAGGGGCCATTGGGCTGCCCCGGACTACCGGGCAGCCCGTATTGGTCTCAAGGCCCGGGGTCAGGGGTACGGTCCCTAAACCGTGGCTTTGCTGCCTGACTTGGAGGTGACCCAGTCCACGCCGTTCAGCACCAGCTTCTGGAAACCGGGGGTCTCGAAGCTCTGTCCGTCGTGGCCCAGCAGCAGGACGTAGACCTTCCCCTCGCCGTACTGGCGGGTCCACCCCAACGGGAACGTTCCCGCGGGCATGTGGGTCGGTACACGTTCCGGACCCCACGGATAGGTCCCATCTCCGGCGGTGCCGGTGATGAAGACATTGTTGCCGTCGCGCATAGCCAGGTTCATGTACAGCTCGTCGTTGGTCATGAAGTCCGACACGTCGCCGACGCCGGGATGGCCGGGGTTGCTGACGTTAACCTCGAACTGGCCATAGGGCGGGTGGAAGCTCGTGCCGGAGACCCAGCCGCCGCCGGTGATGTCCAGGTATTCCTGCCAGTCCTGGGGCACGCAGGTGGCGATGTGGATGCAGACGAACCCCTTCCCGGAGCTGATGAAGTCCTTCATCCCGTTCCGTTCGTCAACCGTTAGCGTCGAGTCCCCGAAATCGGGAACGTTCTCCCGGCGCGTGTTGAACACCAGCGCGTCGAACTGGTCCATGTCGCCGGCGCGCCCGAGGACCGAAGCGTCCTCCGTGATGGTCACGTCATGTCCCGCCGCCTTGAGAAAGCCCTCCAGCACCGGCGTTGACTCGTGATAGGGGTGCCTCCCGCCGGAGATTACCAGCAATTTCACGATCAATTACCTCCCTATATGATACCTGGGACGGAGCCTATTATACGTCTTATACGTCAAAAGTCGATTCCTGCCTGTTTCATCTGGGTCAACACCGACTCCGGGCTGCCGACGATGATCACCGCCACTCCCGGGTCGTTCCTGCGTGCCTCGACGGTCACGTAACGCCGGTCTGACTGGGGCAGTTCCTCTCCGATCAGCAGGGCGTCGAAGTTGGACGAACCAGCCATGTCGATGGCCATTCCCTCGCTGACGGTGCTGGTCACGGTGAACCCTACTGACTCCAGAAGCCTTGTAATCTGGTCCATCACATCCTCGTATCTGCCCAGCAACAGGATTCTCTTCTCGTCGCTCATCTCGCCTCCACCTGGCCTGCACAGTCTGCCGGGAGAGTATACCCGCTCCATCCCGCTGAATGTCGGCGGCTAATGTATCCCAAATTCACGGCAAACGAAAACGACACACCCGGCTGCTATAGGAGACACATATCTACCCATCCTCAGCGGACACCGTACCGTATGACAGTGGAGCGGAGGCGGCGTTGCGTCGCGGGAGGGCCGCCGCCCGAAGCGGGACACCGCCGCAATTGTGCCGGCGGCTTCAGCGACTACCAGGCCTTCAGGACCGGCAGCACTTCCTCGGCGAAGAGTTTGAGACCTCGCTCCGCGACATGGAAAGGCGTGCCGCCGAAGCGGAAGGCTACGTTCCACTCGAAATCGCCGAGCAGGGCACGGCGCTCCTCAAGCCCCCGGAGAATCTTGTCCGGAGTGCCCCAACTGGCGGCTTTCATGAACCCTTCGATGGCCCCTTCGAGACCGGCCGAACGGGCGATCTCGGCCTTCTGCTGATAGGCGTCGTAACCCTTCACCGACCGGAAATGGTCGCCCAGGAACTCGTAGTGATAGAAGTTGCTCTCGACAAACTTTCCCTGGTATCGGCGCGCTTCTTCTTCACACTGGGCAATGTCGGCGCCGCATATCACGAACTCGGTGAGCATCAGGGCCGGCGGCTCCGTGCCGTGAAATTCACGGTGCAGGGCCCGCCCGCGCTCGATCCCCGGCATCCGCATTTCCCAGGGACGGTCGGCGAACATGACGATGTGTGCGCCCAGCCTGGCCGCCGAGAGCACGGAATCATCGCTGGCGGCAACGGCGTAGATGCGCCCGTCAAAGGAATGCTGAGGTCGTGGCCGGATCTCCGTCCGCGCCTGCTTGTAATAAGGGCCTTCACCCTCGATGAAGCCCGTCTTAAGAGCTTCGACAATCATCGTCGCAGCTTCGTCGAACCGCTCCCTCGATTCGTCCATGCTGATGCCGAAGGTCTCGAACTCGCGCCGCGCCAGACCTCGCCCGAACCCCAGCCGGAGCCCGCCATTGCTCAACAGGTCGAGAACGGCAGCGTTTTCCGCCACCCGCAGGGGATTGTGCCAGGGGAGTATCACGGCGGCCGTCCCAACGTCGATGTTGGGATGCCTGGCCGCGATGTGGGTCATCAACTGGAGATTGTCCGGCACGAAGGAGTAATCGTTGAAATGGTGCTCCGCGGACCAGAGGCAATCGAACCCTGAGTCGGCGGCGATTTCGGCCAGGCGAAGCTCCTCCTCCCACATCTGGCCGTCCGAGCCGTCTTCCCAGCCGTAACTGGAGAAGATCATCATCATTCCGACATCCATTCGGATACTCTCCCTGATTAACTTGGGCTATGAGTCCCCAAGGGACAATGGACCTCAGAAGCTCGGCTTGCTGGCATAGGGCGTCAACTGGAGTTCATGCGTCCAGCAGGACCTGTCCTGGGTGTGCAGGTAATAGAAGGCTTCCGCGATCTTGACGGGATTCATCAGCAATTCAGGCTGCTGCTGGGAGCGTGGGAGGGCCCGGGTGCCCGGCGAATCTATGGTGCCGTCAATTACCACGTTGGCAACATGCACGCCGTACTCGGAATATTCCTCGGTCAGCGCCTGCGCCAGCGTGCGCATCAGCACCCTCGGGTAGTACAGCGACTGCCCGGTGTAGCGCTTTCGCCCCCGTAATGATGATGCGTTATTTGAAATCAGGATGGACCCCTCGCCCCGCTCACGCATGGCGGGCAATACTTCCTGGGCGACCAGGAAGGGACCGCTGCTGGAGATATGCTGGGCGGTCTCGAGTATCTCGAAGGGAATGTGTTCCAGCAGTTCTTTTTCCGGTGGCAGATCGCGCCCTTCCAGGTAGCCCGCGTTGTAGACCAGGACGTTCGGGTCGCCGGCCTGTTCCCGGATTTGGGCGAAGGCATCGGATATGGAGTCGCGGGACGCGAGGTCAAGCTCGACAATCATGCTGTCGCCGCCCTGTTCCCGGATTGCCGCCTCCAACGGGGCCGCGTTGGGGGCGCTGCGGGTGGTGAGCACGACGAAGAAACCTTCTTGCGCAAACTTTTGGGAGATCGCTCCTCCCACGCCCCACCGCACCCCGACGGGCAACTCGCTGTCGTCCAGCGCCCTGCCGTGGGCCAGGTGAGTGTTCCGCCCGTCTGACTGCCACTTGGATGTTGCCCCAATAACTACGGCTACCGGCTTTCTGGATGAGTTCATGTCAACTCCCTTTTAGTAGAGATGTAGCGTTCTTGCGGTGTCCGAAAGTTGAGCCTGCTTTTGGCGGTCGCCCCGTCCACGCGGTCGCCCTGTCCACAAGGTATCATCCCCGGACAGGAGTCGCTCCACGATTTCACGGCCAACACTTGAGGTCGCCCAAAGAGCACGGGGATCGCGGGCAGTGTGAGGCGTGCAAGAAATCGAGGTCTCGGTGAGTCGGGGTCTCGGCGAGTCATGGAAGAGCCCAAGACCCTCCGGTTCTATGAGTTGGCGCTACTCATGAAGAATCTCATGAAGTATCTCACAGCCGTAGCCAGCCGGCAGCAGGCTATGGCCCTCGCCCGCCGCCGCGGCAGGAAGCGCTCCAGGAGTTATATGCCCTCGACGATGAAGGTCGTGGAAATGCTGCTCCTGTCCCGAATTTCGCCCAGCCGCCTGGATTCGGGGTCGTTGGCATAAGCCCGCGCGCGCTCGATGTTTTCGAACTCTATCACCACCACCCGGTGAGGCGTCCGGTTGCCCGACACCACTTCCGTGGGGCCGCCGCGCACCAGGTACTTGCCTCCGCACCTCTCCACGACCGCGGGAATGTCCCTGATGTATTCGTCGAACAGGGCCTGGTCGGTAATCTCGCTATCAACGATCGCGTATGCTGCCATGTCAACAATCTCTCCTCGCCTGTTGGTTTCCGGACTGGTCCTCCTGGAGCGCCCGCGGCAAGCCGGAAGCGCTCCGGTCCGTCACTGATGCGTTAAGCATCTACCTGCACTGTTACTATGTCAATGCCGTGATATTTCCGGTGGCGGACGGAAGACGCGTAGTGGCGCAGCAGGCGGAATGACATTTCGCTCACATCCGGCGCCTCGGCCTGCTCGCTCATATAGGCGATCCGGTCTTCAATGTTCTCCTCGGGGGACACCGCCAGAAACTCCATCTCCACCGACCCGGCGCGGCGGCGGGCGATGATTACCAGGCGCGGCGGCTGGTCTTCCTCGTAGTCCTCGCGCAACTGCAACATGCTGGACAGGGTCTCCTCACCCGCGGCGCACAGCCGGTCTGTGGCGGCCTGGTCCCATCCCGCCCTGCCGGCGAGTTCACGGAGGAAGACGTCGATGGCGGGCAGGGCCGAAATGTCCAGCTCCGCCTCCATGCGCCTGCGGCGGGAAACGGTCATATCCAGGACCACCGACATCAGGACCGCGGCCAGCACGCCGACGACAATGCTGTTCCCGAAGGCCGCGCCCCACGGGCTGCCCAAAGCATCGGTCAGGATGTTCTGGCCCTGCAGGCCGATGCCGACGGATAGTGATACACCGACGATGACGGCCTTCTGCTGGTTGAAGCCGTCCTGGAGGACGGTCCGGACTCCCTCCACGAAGAGCAGTCCCATGACGACCAGCAGGATTGCCCCGGTCACCGGCCGGGGTATTGTCAGAAGGATGGCCACCACCTTGGGGAGCAGGGCCAGTCCGATCAGGATTGCGCCGATGACATACCCGGCACGGCGTGAGGCGGTCCCTGTAAAGCTGATCAGCGCCATGGATGAGGGCAGATAGATGAGTATCGGGAGCATCCCCGCGATTCCGGAGAGCAGGACTCCCACGCCGCCCGCGTTCAGCGTCCCCTGCACGCCCCGGAAGTCGATGGCCCGGGGCCTGCGCCAGGATACCTGCTGAATCGCCGCTCCCTCGTTGCCGGCCTTGACGGCAACCACGGCGCTCACGATGAGGAACGCGGGCAGGAGGGCGAGGAAGTGCGTATCCGGATGGCCCAGGCCGGGCCACGCCGATAACTCCGGGAGGGCGAACCACGGGGCGTCCAGGGCGCTTCGAAAGTCGTACGCCCCGAGCGGAACGGCGACAACGCAGCCCGCAAGTATGGTTATGGGGATTGCCAGCAGCCGCCAAATGCCCGAACCGCGCAGCATCAGGACCGCCGCGGCGAACAGTGTGGCCGCCCCAACCGCCGGCCCCGCCAGCGGGGACAGGCCCGCGGGCACATCATCCAGCCTGGCGACGCCTATCGGCATGGCGGAAGCGGATATGACCATGAATGCGACGCCGGAGACTACGGGCGTGATGATGCGGCGAAGCTGGGCCAGCCAGAACGCCAGGGCGAACTGGACCAGGGAAGCGGCGACTATGAGGCTTGACATCAGCGGGAACCCGCCTTCGTTCACGGCCAGCACGCAGACCACCATGAACGGGGCGGCGGGACCCATCAGGAGTATGTACCCAGACCCCAGGCGGCCAAGCGTGGTTGCCTGCAGCGCCGTGACTGCGCCGCCGATGACCAGGGATGCGAAGACCACCCATGCCAGGTAACTGTCGCTGCCGTGGGAGGCCACCGCGAAAATGGTCACGAGGGAGACCGAGTTTGACAGGGCAAGCAGTCCGCCCTGCAACGCAACGCCCAGTGTTGCAAGGGCAGGAGACGCCCCGTCAGGCTCGTAGCGTATGTGTTCGTTGACCCGCATATATGCCACTTGACGAGTCGGTGCCCCGCGACTTCACTTTGTCAACGTCACCGGAGACGCAACGACGCCCGGGGTTCGTCAACTCCCTGCGTACTGCATGATTGTGGGGTCAGTCAGGTGGAAGAAGTGGAACTAGCGTTACTGTAATACAAACCTTCGAGTTAGTGTTGGACATCTAGGCGGAGGTCTCGAAATCACCAGGGCGTTCAAGTCCGGTTCGGTAGACAACCCCGAACGAATTCTAGGCGATCTGAGTTCTAGCGAAGTCCCTTTTCGGCCTTAGGCTGACTGGGGCCGCCATTAGCTGCCTATTCCTGCGGGGCGTCAATTCTGAACGATGACGTCGCTTACGTTATCTTAATTGCCTCGTGAAGCCGGTCCAGTAGCCAATTCCGAATCGTAGCATCAAACTGATCGCTATAGTTCGGAGAGGCGACGGAGGTTCGATACACTGGCTCTCCGGACAGGTGGACCACAATCTCGTCGCCTGCCTCCCGTGCCTCGCACACCACCGAAAGAACTTCATCTGAAGACCCCGGCTTTACCAAACCAAGCGTATTCCTTCCCCATCCTTCGACGACGCTCCAATTGGACTGGGAGCAACTCAGGGGAACTTCACTCGATTCAAGATTCGCATGTACTTCATGGTGCACGCGCTGGATTTGTTCGAGAGCCTCACTTAGACGCTCTGCCGTTGCCGCCTGTCGACGAGCCCCTTCCGTGCCCAGAGCCTCAACGATGTCCTGCAAAACGGCCTCTGAATGGACTTCTGTAGACGGTTTCATCACACTCCCGAGTTCTTTAAGCATTGCATCAGCATTCAAGAACCGATCTGCAATTTGTGGAGCGAACGCTCTGTCGAACAGGGCCAATAGTCGGTGAAGTCTTGAGCCGGCAACATGTTCCAGCATTGCAATCACTTCACTGCGTTGGTGGGGTAGGCGACCCTCGGCATCTTGTAGGACGTTCGGATGTCGGTTGGTGAGCAGAAAATACAGAATACCGGCAGCAAACGAGATGTCCGACCGTGGATCTTGTTTGAGGTAACTGCCCGCCGAGAGTTCCGGTAGACGTAGGAAACGGTTTCCGAGCTCCTGTCCCTGCTCGGTTGCGAGGTCATTTTTCGCAGCCCTGTGGAAGTTGAGACCAAAGTCGAGCAGGACAGGTCGCCCGGGGTCGCAGTCAGCAAGTACGATGTTGTCTGGCTTAACATCCCGGTGAACAAAACCTGAGGAGTGACACATGGTTAGGATTAGGAGCAGTTCTCGCGTTGTCCTGACCGCGGTGCCAAGTTCGACCATCGACTGTGCTTGGCGCCACTGGTGCAAGGTCGGTCCTTCGATAAACTCGGTCACGATGTATGGGACGATTTCACTGTAGTCATGCAAATGCGCATTGCTTTCGACTAAGCGTGGAATACCCGAAAATTTCATCGTGCCGTACGCGCTGGCCTCTCTGAAGAAGCGGCCCCGCCGTTCCGGATCGTTCCTCCCCTTGATAACCTTCAGGAATCCCTCCTGGCAATCGCTCTCTCGATAGACCCGCCTGGCTTCGCCCTGTCCGCCTCCCGGATACTCTTGGATACTTACCCAATTGTCGGACCACCGCTTGTGGGCCACCCAGGGAGATGCGGCCGGTGGTCCTTTCGAATGACAGCGAACCATAACTAATCCCTCATCGTCCTCAATCAGCCCAAGTTCCCGGAGCGGTATGCGGTGAACCCGGTTATTCGGACAGTCCAAGGTCCGCAGTCAACAGGTTGGCCGCAATTCACGAACACCCCTCTCAGGACTGTTCCAAGTTCCTGGTAAGCGAATACCGTAGTAGACGAGTCTATACCCCCGCTCCTCAAGACTATGCAGCGTTTCTTTCCACCCAGAATCAAAGTCATCTACCCTGACCGTTACAGCCCGTTCACCTACGATGATCCATAGGCTTCGCATAACGTGTTGTGCAGAGCTTCGATAGCTTCCATGTTTTCATCCCCCAAAGCCGAAATGTCGAAGCTAATGCAAATCTCGATGTCCTTCTGGGACATATAGTTGTCGTGTATCAGGACCTCACGAATCTGGTCATCAATGGCGGGGTATTCCCGCTCGTTGGGATCATGGCTTTGGAGCAGAAACTCTTCATAACATTGGTTGATTATGGGGCGGGAGTGGATTTGAATTTCCTCCACGGCCCGGAGTACCTCACGAATCTGGGTTTCAGCCTCGCTTCGTGTCTTTAGAAAAATACGACCGTTTGCGTGGGCAGCGTTGTTCCGGTCTCTGACCAGCTTTGCATATTGGCCTATCTTGGTGTCGTCACAACCCATAAGCTTAAGAAGGCGCAATATCGGACTCTCACCGACCGCACCAAATATGAATGGTGACGAGGCATTCAACAGTGTCTTCTCAGAGTCCTTCGAGAATCCGATCAATCCCTTTTGGAAGTCCTCCGGCCTAGTCTGCCTCAACTGCCAGACGTTGAAATAGACGAAACTCAGCATGAGCATATGGTAGGCAAGAAAGGCAAATTGGTACCTAGCGCTTACGTAGTTTTCCTCCAATGTCCCCCAAAGAAACGATATGTAATCTTGCTCTTCGGGACTTCTGAAAGAAGCGGGCAGGTAGTCGGCCAGATCTAGGGCTTCATCCATGAGCTACATATCCGAAAAGACGGATGCTTCTTTACCCCACCATCGTCCTACTGTCTGGTGAATCTTTCTATCGAACGACTCTATGAGCTCGTAGTTGGCTGCAACTAGAGAGCTCTCTGTTTCGAACTCCTGAACTATCTGCTGTTGGATATCAAAAGCCGGAAAGGGCACTAAGAGGGAGGCCAACTCTTTTTTGGTAACGTTGGGGAACGTAGAGCCTGCGCCGAGTTGGTGAATTCGGTCTCGGAATGTACTGATAACAAGATTCACCCAAGATTGTGAGGACTCAGAGCGGATTGCTGCGACACCTCGACCTATGCAACTCGGGCAGGCCGCGATGTTCATACGACCGGTGGTTGACCCACGCACGCACAATATTAGGTCGCCTTCCATGCACATCCTTGTGGGAGCTGTCGTATATTGTGTAATAACGGTCTTTGAGAACGGTTTAGGCCCGAACTCAACGGGGCCATTGATAAGAGGAACCCCACGTCCTTCGGTGTTGTACGTGTTACCAGGAGGACTTTGACCCATAATGATTTCACAGACTTTCCCAAGCGCTACTGTCGGCCACTCCGGGTCAACTGCTATACGGGGCCTATAGTTCTCCACCACTGCCCGCGCCCCGTCGATCACCTTCTGATATCCTTCTATCTCCGCCACAAGTTCTTGCTGCACTTCCAAGGGTGGAACAGGGATCTCAATTGACGATACATCCTTCTGATTGATACTTGGGTAAGACCCCTTACCCATCATACCAATCATTTGTTTGACTGCATTCTCGTTCCTAATTGTAGATATGAGGAATCCTGGTAACAGTTGCTGAGGGTCAGATCGCAAGACCGAGAAACCAGTAGATGCAACGGCCCGTTCAGGCAAGTTCTTCAGGATTGTGAACGCTCGCAAATTGGGGCGAACCGTTGAAATCAAGACATCCCCAGGCGCCACTAGCCGTCTTGCTCTACTTGGTGCTTCCATAGATTCAACCTTATTAGCGCCAAGGAAGGTACCCGTCTCATTTTCTACACATGAAATATCTATGTAATTGAAATATGAACCAGGGTACAAATCTTCAGGGTTCGCTTGTTGCGGATTGATTTGACACAGCTCTCCAATGGTCTTCATCGGCCAAGTATCATTATTAGTTTCGCCTTCTCGATATCGCTCACCGCTTAAGTTGTAGTCCCCGTCCTCTGAGATTCTCTCTTTGCCAACTATTAGAGCACTCGTCAGGTTAAATTCCTCTACCGAATCACTTGTCATCCAGCAGTGAATTAAAGTGCGAAGATCCTCCAGCACTTTGAGTAGGTCGTTTTGATCTATAGGACGGCGTTGAGCTCCCAGGTTAAAGCCGTCTTTCTCCACCTTAAAGAAGGCAACACTATCCGTTCGCTTTGCCAGCGCCCGATCCAGGATAAGGATGGAGGTCTTGACCCCGGAGTAGGGGTTGAACACCCCGGCGGGCAGGGAAATTACGGCCACCAGGCAGTCTTCCACAAGCATCTTCCGAAGTTGCCTGTACGCATTCTGGGTCTGGAAGATGATTCCCTCCGGGACGATGACTCCGGCGCGTCCTTCGGGACTCAGGTGTTCTGCCAGGTAGTCCACGAATAGGACCTCACTCCGGGTGGACTTGACCGAAAAGCGGTTGTGGGGCCGGATGCCGCCGCGGGGCGACATGAAGGGTGGGTTGGCCAGAATTACGTCGGCGTACTCGTTCCAGCGCTCGTCGCTGGTTAGAGTGTCATACTCGTAAATGTGCGGCTCTCTGAACCCGTGCAAGTACAAATTCACCAGGGAGAGGCGCACCATGTCCGGCGAGATGTCGTAGCCCTTGAAGTTCTCTACCAATCGGCCCCGGTCGTCGGGCGTCAAAGCGCTTTGGCCGTGGGCATCGGTGTTGGCCGCGAGAATGTGCTTGTAGGCCGAGATGAGAAAGCCAGCGGTGCCACAGGCCGGGTCCAGCACCGTTTCGTCCTTCTTCGGGTCCACGACGGCGACGATGAAGTCGATGATGTGGCGCGGCGTGCGGAACTGCCCGGCGTCGCCCTGTGCGCCGAGAACCGAAAGCAGGTACTCGAAGGCGTCGCCCAACCGTTCCGAGTGGTCGTAGGTAAATTCGTCTATGACCTTGAGGAATGCACGCAGAGTCTCCGGGTCCCGGTAGGGCAAATAGGCGTTGTTGAAAATATCTCGGAAGAGGGGAGGTATGCCGGGGTTCTCCGGCATCCTGGTGATAGCCTCGGCGTAGAGGTTCAGGGTCTCGTACCCGCCGAGGCTGGGGTGCATTAGCTTGGCCCAGCCATATCTGGCGAAGTCCCCAGCGAAAAAAGTTCGCTCTCCGCCGAATTCCTCGCTTTCGGCGTCCAGGTCATCCATGAACTTATAGATCAGCGCAATGGTAATCTGCTCGACCTGGCTCTTGGGGTCCGGCACCTTGCCCACCAGGATGTCCCGGGCGGTGTCAATGCGTCGTTTGGTGTCAACGTCCAGCATGGTTTCCTCTATACGGCAAACAGGTTGAGGGAGACGTAATCCTTGACGTACTCAGGAACCAGTGCCCGGTATTCTTCAGGCACGGCCCGGTAGTCTGCTATCGAGAACACGGCATTGGTCGCCAGTTCGGTAAACTGCTTGGTGTCAATTACGTGCCGGGTGAGGTCACTGGTCACGTAAGCCTTGAAGTAGGTCTTGATGGCCGGTATGGACTGGACATCCTCCGGCTGGTGGCCGGTCACGAACTTGCTGAACTCTTCCTCCAGCAGTTCATCCTTTGACTTGAAAGCCGGGATCAGGTCGAAGACCTTCTCCAGAATCTCCCGGAGGCTGATACGGCGGTCCACGGATGCCGCCTTCCGCAGCTTCTCCAGGGTGTAGTTGTCGCCCGGCTTGTCGAACACTTCGCGGTTCACGTAGTCGATGATGAGGTCCCAGTTGCCCGATTCGACGGCCTTTCTGACGGTTTCGTTAGCCCGTACAGTATCGGCGAATCTGTCGAACAGCATCCGGTCAATCTTCATTCCGCCGTAGCCGATGGTTTCTTCCTTTATCGTCGAGAGAATGTCCGGGCCAAGATGCTCATAGGCAAAGGTCACCGACGGAACCCCATCGCCTTCTCCACCGCCACCGTCTTCCGTTTGCTGTTTTGGCAGGATAAGCACCTCGTCGTAATTGAACTCCTCCTCGAAGTATTCGCAGTTGGCGAAGAAGTCGAACAGCTTAAACGCGGTCTTTTCCGGTTGAGCCACGCCATCGACAATGCTCGAATTGGATAGCTGATCCAAGAAGTTGTGTTTGCGAGTACCCCGGCCCTTAATCTGAACGAAGTCGGTGGGTGAGAAGATGGGCCGGAACATGCCCAAATTGAGGATGTCGGTGCAATCGTACCCGGTGGTCATCATGCCGACAGTTACGCATACCCGTGCCTTGCTGGTCCGGTAGGAAGGGAGGAAATTACCCGAACCCATCAGGTTGTTGTTAGCAAAGTTGATGGTGAACTGCTGGGCATCCGGCACCTGCGATGTAACCTGTACGGCGAAGTCAGACTGGTACTTGCCCGGAAACATGACGTCGGCCATTTCATTGAGGGTCTGGGTTAGCCTGGCAGCGTGGTTTTGGCTCACGGCAAAGACGATGGACTTGCCGATTTCGCTGCTGACCGGGTCCCGCAGGGCGTTTTCCAGGAAGGTCTTGCAAAAGACCTGGTTGGTCGCATCGGAGAAAAACTCCTTCTCGAATTGGCGCTGCCTGAAAGACTCTTCATGCTCGTTTCCGGCGTCATCGGTAAACGAGACCACGAAACCTCTGTCAGCAAGCAGTTGAGTGGTCACGTCGGTGCGGGCGTCAACCACAGTGGGATTGATCAGGTAGCCGTCCTTAACGCCATCAAGTAAGGAGTAACGGAACGTGGGGTCTCCGCTCTCGCAACCGAAGGTGCGATAGGTATCCCGAAGAAGCCTTCGCTCGGCTTCACGGGGATCGTGGGTCCCGGCGCCAGAGCCGTCAAACCCGCGCAGATAGTCCCTCGGAGTTGCGGTGAGGCCCAGCTTGTACCCGACGAAGTAATCGAACACAGCCCGGGCGTTGCCGCTGATGGAGCGGTGTGCCTCGTCGGAGATTACGAGGTCAAAGTCCGTGGGAGAGAAGAGGTACTGGTACTTGTTGTTGAACAACAACGACTGGACGGTGCTGACTACGATCTCAGCAGAACGCCAATCATCGCGCCGCTCCTTGTAGATTACCGTCGAATAGTCCGCCGATAGAATAGTGGAAAACACCTTTCTGGCCTGATCTTCAAGCTCAAGACGGTCAACCAGGAACAAAACGCGGGAGGCATTACCAGAGCGCAGGAACAGCTTGATGACTGCGGCTGCGGTGAGAGTCTTGCCGGTTCCGGTAGCCATCTCGAACAGAAAGCGGTCGCTGCCATCCTTTACTGCCCGCTGCAATGCGTGAACCGCCTGGAGCTGGTAGGTGCGCAAGAAGCGAAGATTGTTTGCCCGGACGAATCCAGCCCGCTCAGCTTCGTTCCTCCACGCCGCTTCGGAGGCATAGCCGGGCCGCTGGGTCAGGACTATGTAATCGTCTCGGACCTGCTCATCCACCAAACGCTTTGGGTTGGGCTGAACCTTGCTGTACCCAACGACCGACTCCGGCACGGGGAAGGCAGTGATGATGTAGGGGTTGCCGCGCTCCAGGTCCCAGAAGTAGTGCAGGTTCCCGTTAGAGAGAATCACGAACCGGCAGTTTTGCGAACGGGCGTACCTGCGGGCCTGTTCTTTCCCTACGAGGGGCTGTTTGTCCTCGGACTTGGCCTCGAGGACCAACAGGGGGAACCCCCTGGAATCCAGTAAAAGGAAGTCGATGAATTCCTTTGTCGTCTTCTCAAAATCCTCACCAAGGGCGTCAAGATCGGCTTGGGCAATAGCGACGCTGGGTTCCAGGCGAACATTTGCTGGTCCATTCCCATCCGGGAAGAAGCGCCAGCCAGCCTTTTCAAGCAGCCGATTGATTTTTATTCGTGCGGTAGCTTCGTTCATATCCCGATTTGGCAATCATGGAATGATAGTTTCCACAAAGTGATGACAGGGTTCCGTTTGCTTGTAAGGTTTGGCGGTATTTGCGGATTGGGCATATACCCTGGTACCGGACGGAACCGTCCCGTGGCCGCTTACCGAATGTTTTCGACTTGAACATCCCAGTATAAGGACGTGCTTATTCATCGATTCTCGGCAGACCCTTACTTGCTACCCCGGCGCGGCGAACTCTCCGATCCAGCGCACGTTTTGTGCCGCGGGTGCAGCCGCGCGGTAAAACCTCTCATCGGCGGTCCAGTATTCGCAGCCGAGGATGTCCGCCAGGGCGAGATAGTGCGCGTCATAGACTGCTCCCTGCTGGAGGTGACTTGCAAGTTGGAGGGCTCTTGGGTGAAGGTCCGGTTCATCTCGCAACTCGATTCCCGAGGCCAGCAGATACCTCAGTAGTCGAACTGCATCCGAAACTGACAATTCGCCGCGCGCGACCCGGCGATGAAGGGCGTTCGCCACCTCAACCGGCATTAAGTACGGGGCAGCGGTTTGAATTCCGTCATTGGCCCACGCCCTGGAGATTGCCTGGGCCCGGTCAGAATTCTCCTCGCTGACCAGCCACTTGAAAGCCAAGCTTGCGTCCACGACAACCAAGCCATTCACGACGCGCTCCTGGACTCGCGAGCCTCCCGGATGAAATCCGCTGAATCGCCGGGCAGGATTCTTTCTCCAAATATCTCATCGCGTAGAGCATCCAGCCGGTCCAGGGCTTCGTGTCCGAATGGGAGGCCAGTCACGCCTGTTTCATCGTCCTTGGCCAACTCTCTATTTATGGCAGTTAAGCAATACTGGCGCATACTTATTCCCTTCATAGCGGCAATGGCTTTCAAGCGCCGCTGCGTCAAGGGTTCCAAGTCGAGGGTGAGCCGTTTTTTCTTAGCTTCCATTGTTGCCAACTCCCCAATATAATCTCCACGAGACAACGTTAGCGTAAACACAGAAACACGTCAAGGATGCGAACCAATAAATGACAGTCCGCAAGTGGAAGAACCGGCGAACGCCTGCCCTAACTTCGGGTGCTCAGGTCTTTCGTCCTCTCCCACGTTCGTCCTTGCCCAGGTTCCTATGGTGGCACCCGCGTAGACATTCGTGCCAAACGCTCGGATAAGGGAAGGCAGAGATGTGTCAGGCTATAGGGACGCCCGTCTCGTCAAGTGTAAAGAAATAACGGGTGAGGTGCCCCCGGAATTCAGAGGAATTCAGACAGGTAGGCAAGTGAGAGCCCGGCTCCTGACAATGACGAACCGGAAGCTCAAGCCTACTCACTGTAAGGGCAGATGGATTGACATAAAGTGGGCAGTGCAGGACTCGAACCTGCGGCCTCCTGCGTGTAAAGCAGGCGCTCTAACCATCTGAGCTAACCGCCCTCAGCGGGGCCAACCATCCCTGCCGGGATGGCAACGGGGCAACGACCCGGTGGACCGCCGCGGTCCGGTCAGACCGCAGACGTTGGAAGCAACCCCGTCTGTTGGCCCGTTTATTGAATCACCTCCAGCCGGGGGCGTCAACGCCGGGCGCTGACTACTGCGTTCCGCGCCGCGCAGGGCTGGTTTAGAATGGACGATACCCGGGTCAGGAAGCCTTGGGAAATGCTGTTGCCGGGAATCCGCTTTTGGAGGGCGTGGTGAGTCCATTTCACTTTTGTCCCAAGTGCGGGGGCCGGTTGCGGACGCCGGTCAGGCGCCAGGTATGCGAGGACTGTGGTTTCATATATTTTCGCAACCCCACCGCCGGCGTGGCTGTGATCATTCTCGAGGATGGAAAGATCCTTATGGGTCGCCGTTCCCGGGGCAGGTACAAGGAGGCGTGGTGTATTCCCTGTGGCCACGTGGAATGGGGGGAGGACGTCCGCTGCGCCGCCCGGCGGGAGTTCCTGGAAGAGACCGGGCTGGAGGTGGAATTAGGCCCGGTCTATACAGTGCATTCCAACTTCCACGACCCAAGGACGCTGACGGTGGGGATCTGGTTCCGGGGCATCCGCACCGGCGGAGAATTGCAGGCCGGGGACGACCTGGACATGGTCGATTATTTTCCGTTGGACCAACTCCCCGCCCCCCTTGCTTTCCCCACTGACCTGCTGGTGCTTGAGCAACTCCGGAGGGAAGCAGGGTGAATCAATAAATTACCGGACTCCTCAAAATTTCTTGACAGTCTTGCGTTAACATCTAAATCGTCACCGATGCGCACAGGGAAGGACAACATCACGTGACTGGGAGGTAGGACCCTTGAGAAAGCGCACGATTGCCATATTGGTGGCCGCAGGACTGTTGGCGTTGGGACTGACCGTGGGTGTGGTCATGGCCCAGGACGGAGGGAATGGCGCTTCCTCCACCCCGGCGGCGGGGACAACATTCGCCGACCGTGTCGCGACCATTCTCGGCCTGGAGTCTGACACGGTGCGGGAAGCGTTTACCGAGGCCCGGAGAGACCAGGAAGACGAGGCGTATAAGAGCCGGTTGGACCGGATGGTAGAGGCCGGGCGGCTGACACAGGAGGAAGCCGACACCCGCTATGCCTGGTTCCAGGACAGGCCAGACAGCATGATCAGGGAGCATGGCAAAGGGAAGCGGGGAAGGCTATCCTTCAATCGTGGCCGGTTCGATGGCCCCGGGGACGGATGGGATGGTCCCAGGAGAGGCCGGCACGGCCGGTTTGGAGGGGCAAAGGGACAAATGACTCCCGTTGACCCCGTGCCAACCCTTTCCGGCGGGTCTTCGTAAGTGGCGCAACCAACACGCTGGCGGCGGCCCCATTCCTCGTCACCGGGGGAACGGGGCCCGTATCCATTCCCGCCGCAGACCGCAATCACGGTGTCCTTACACTCATCATTTCCATAGAATTTTAAGTCAAGGGCTATGACGGACGACGGCATAGAGTGTCTGTGCTCTGAGCAAGAGGAGATTTGAGAGTGGGCAGCACCGTTCTTGTAGTTGAGGATGATCCACACACCGTTGAGGTTGTCCGACTGTACTTGCAGCGTGACGGCCATTCTGTGTTGACGGCCCAGGATGGACTGTCCGGCCTCCGGTTGTTCCGGGAGGGCAGGCCGGACCTGGTGGTCCTGGACCTGATGCTTCCCGGCATGGACGGGTTGCAGGTCTGCCGTACCATCAGACAGGAATCGGATGTGCCCATTGTGATGCTCACCGCCAGGGTGGAGGAGGAAGACCGGGTGGCAGGGCTTGAATTGGGCGCAGACGACTATGTGACCAAGCCATTCAGCCTCCGGGAGTTGGCGGCAAGGGTCCGGGCTGTGTTGCGGCGGACGATTCAGGATGCCGCGGAACGCAGCCCCACAACCCTTACTTGCGCCGAAATCTCCATGGATACTCAGATGCGGACTGTGTCGGTGGGTGACTGTCCATTGAAGCTGACTCCCACCGAGTTCCGCCTGTTGGCCATGCTGCTCAGGGAACCGGGGAAGACCTTCACCAGGGACCAGATCATTGACCGGGTGTTCGGTTACGATTTCGACGGATTTGACCGGACTGTTGACTCGCACGTATACAGTCTAAGACGAAAACTTGACGCCGCGGCGAAGGACCGGCGCTACATTCAAACGGTCTACGGGGTAGGTTACAGGCTCGGCGATGCGTAGATGGGTTTTCAGCCTTTGGTTCCGGCTCGTGGTCGGGTTCTCCCTGATCCTTGCCGTTACCCTGGGCAGCGTCAGCTTCTACATTGCCAACGCCGCAGGGCGGGAAGCCGGGAACTTCGAGCGCTTGCAGGAGAGGGTGCGGCAGGACCGGATTCAACGGTTGGTCTCCAGGACGTATGCAGACGGACTGGGAACGCCGCCCCATACCGGCTTGCCGTCCGGGGAGCGGCGGACAGGACCCGCCCCAGGGGAGAACGGCAGCGGCCCGGAAGAGCAGGAGTTGCAGAGAGTCCTGGAAAGGTCGGCTCCCCTTGTCGGACGGCGCATAGTCGTCCGGGACAGCGAAGGCAACATCGTGGGCGATTCCCACCGCCGTCATGGCCCTCCGTGGCGCCGGTGGAATCGGGGAGGCCGGCATTCTACTATTGTGATGGATGGCAGGCAGGTCGGCTCTGTCGAAGTTGGCCCCAACATCCCTGGCGACACCCCCGGCGAACCGAGTGTCTCCAACCTGGTCTCCTCCATCAACAACTACCTGATATGGACCGGCCTTGCCGCCGGACTTGGCGGGGTCCTGCTGGTGTCCCTGGTGTCCCGGCAAATCCTGTCGCCGGTCCAGGCGCTCGGCGCGGTGGCGTCCCGGTTGGGACGGGGCGATCTGTCTCACCGTGCCGACAGTTCCGGCCCCACGGAAATCAGGGAGTTGGCCGACTCCTTCAACCGCATGGCGGTCAGCCTGCAGGAAGCCGAATCGCAGCGGCGGAACCTGGTGGCCGACGTGGCCCACGAACTGCGAACCCCCCTGTTCAACATTCAGGGATACCTGGAAGCGATCAGGGACGGCCTGTTGGAACCTGATGCCGGCACCATCGACACGATACACGGGCAGGTCCTTCACCTGGGCCGGCTCGTCGAGGACCTCCGGCTGCTGGCCCAGGCCGAAGCCGGCGCGCTTCACCTGGACCTTGCGACCGACTCGCTGGACGACGTGATTGCCAGGGCGGTGGATGCGGCGCGCCCGCGGGCTGAGGCGGGCGGCGTTTCCCTGCGCTACACGGCCCCGGAGCAGCAGGTCCTGGCTGTGATGGACCGGACGCGGATCGCGCAGGTTGTCTCGAATCTGCTGGACAATGCGGTGCAGCACACACCGCCGGGCGGCAGTGTCACCGTCGCTATGGGACTGACCGCGCCTGGAATGGTCAGGGTCTCGGTGGCTGACGACGGCGAGGGCATCCCGGCTGACGACCTGCCGCTGATATTCGAACGGTTTTACCGGGTTGATCCATCCCGTTCCCGGGCCACCGGCGGGGCAGGACTCGGGCTGACCATTGCCCGGCGGCTGGTGGAAGTTCACGGCGGGACAATTTGGGCGGAAAGCCCGGAGCTCAGTGGCGCTACAGTGTATTTCGAGTTGCCCGTGAGCCGGGGATGAACGCGCTGACGGACGGAAGCATAACACGGGCATCTCGCGCCGGACTTTTGGGGGACGGATATTACCCGCGGCCCTGGTTGGCATGTTTGGTATGGGGCATGTTTGGTATGGGACGGCGTTCTCAGTAACTGTTGGTAACCGTTGGCCGTCAATATATAACCCCGGAGGAAGATGAGCTATGGACAAAATGTGGAACGCCCTGAGAGGACTGGCGCTGTGGCAGATTCTGGTCCTGTTCGTCGTCCTCTTCAGCGCCGCCGGAGCGACCTATGGCGGGTATATCCGCGCCAACGGCCAGGACCCCGTGGCGTTGGAGGAAAACCAGCAACTGATCCCCATCCGGTACGGCAACCTGGTCAATGAGGTTTCCACCAGCGGCAATCTCACCTTTCCCAACCGGGAAATGCTGACCTTCGGGACCGGAGGAACGGTGTCCGAAATTTCCGCGGAGGAAGGCATGTCAGTATCCAGGGGACAGGTCCTGGCAAGCCTGGACTCGCTGGCGCTGGCAACGTTGACTGAAGGTAAATTCCAGGCTGAGTTGGAACTCCGGGACGCTATTGAAGCATTGGAAGAGGCGAAAGCAATTGACATTCTCGCCCTGGCCGATGCCGGGGAGAAGGTCGCGGTTGCGCGGGTCGCGCTCCAGAATGCATTCGAGGCGCTGGAGGACGCACGCGAACCATACACGCTGGAGCAGATCGAGTCTCAGCGCAAGCTGGCGGCGGACACCGATCTTGCCCTGCAAAACGCGCGGGAGACCCTGGCCGGTCTGGGGCTTGACCATGAAGTCCGGCTGGCAGAGGCGCGCCAGACAGAGGCCGACGCGCGGGTCGCATTGCAGGAAGCAGGGCAGGACTTCGCAGACTTTGCCCCGTCGCACCGCCTGGAGGTGATTCAAGCGCGGCAGGCCGCTGTGGACGCAGAGGCTGCGCTGGATGCGGCGTTGACTGCGATTGCGGAGTTTGACCCTGGGCATTTGGAATCTCTGGTGCAGGCCCGGCAGTCCGAGGTGGATGCCCTCCTGTCTCTGGAAGCTGCCCGCGACGACCTCGATGCATTCAATTCCACATACGCCCGGCAATTGGCCGAAGCCAGAGAGTCCAGGGCGTCCAGGGATGCGGCCCATCAGGCAGCGGTCGAAGCCCTGGAAGACCTGGCCCCCGGTCATGACAGAAACCTGGTCGAGTCCCGGAAAGCGGTTGCCGATGCCCGGGTGGCCCTGGACCAGGCTGCCGGGGCGAGGGAACGGTATGAGCAGTCCAACCGGCATCGACTCGACTCACTCATTGAGGAGAGAGATGGACTGGCGGCCGTGCTGGCTGAATCCCAGTCCAGACTGTCAGACTTGCTATCAGCACAGGGCGCTGGTGCGGGTGGGTTGGAGTCCTCCATTCACAAGCTGGAATTCGCAGTGTCGTCGGTTAAGGAACACCTTGATTCGACGGAGGACGCGCTGACTGATTGGACCCGTCTGGTATTGACCGAAGAATTGGCGCAAAAGACATTGGATGACGCCATCGCAGAGTTGGCCAGGCTGGATGCCGGAATTGACCCGCTGGAGGCGACACAGCGGCAAGCTGCCGTGGAGTTGGCGCGGACGGAATTGCAGACGGCCATTAACGGCCTTGCCGCACTTGAGATGGACGGGGGCGTCCAGCGCCGCAAGCAATTGGAGGCCGCGGTTGACTTGACCGGGCAACGGCACTTGACGGCTGCCGCAGAGTTGGCAGACATTGAGGCCGGCCCTGATTCGGTGCGCCTGGTTCAGTTGGAGGCGGCGGTGGCGACCGCAAGGGCCGGGTTGGCCGAAGCCCGGCAAGACCTGAAAGACCTGGTTATCCCCGCAGACCCCGAGATAATAGAGGCATGGGAGACCAGGGTCTCCGGAGCCGAAGCTGCCGCGGCCGGGGCGGGCACGAGCCCCCGGGTCGTTGCAACCGAATGGTTGGACACGGCACGAGGCATCATTTCGGCCCTTTCATCGGGTGCAGACGCTCAGGAACTGGCGGCGATAGAAGCCGGAGTCGCGCTGGCGCAGTCAAGGCTTAAGGCGGCGAGCGAGGAGGTCGCCCGGCTCGCCGGCGGGCCGGACCCCAGAGAGGCGAAAGCAGCACAGGCCGAGGAAGCGCGACTGGCGGCGAAGTTGGCCCAGGCTATGGAAGACCTGTCTGACTTTCTGTCTGGGCCTGACCCGGACGAAATCGAGCTGTTGGAGGCTCGGACATCCCTGGCGCAGGCCAATCTCGACTCCACAATCGAGGACTTTGAGGAGCTCCGGCAGGGACCGGACCCGGCGGAGGTCGCGCTGCTGGAGGCAAGGGTTGAGTCAGCGAGACAGGCTATGAAGGAATCTGACGTTCTGCTTGCCCAGGCCGTGTTGAGGGCGCCATTCGACGGGTTGGTGTCCCAGGTCGTGGTGGAAGTGGGCGATGAGGTCCAGCCCCGGACGGATATCGTGGAAGTGGTGGACCCCGGCGTTGTGGAGGTTGACGGTATCGTGGACGAAATCGACGTGTTGTCCATCCGGTTGGGCACCCAGGCAAGGGTGACTGTGGACGCCGTGCCGGGAGAGACCATCAGGGGAACGGTGACGCAGATTTCACCGGGGGCCAGGAACCAGCAGGGAGTGGTCACATATCCCATCGCCATCAGCGTTGAGGTAAGAGACGGGTTGGAGTTGCGCGAGGGGTTGAGCGCAGTGGCAAGCATCGTTTTGCGGGAAGAGCGCGATGTGCTTCTGGTCCCGCAGCAGGCACTCTACGGGACCTTCGATGAACCCCTGGTGAGAGTGGTTGATAGCAGCGGCACGCTTGAAGACAGGGCCGTGGTGCTGGGAGCCTCGGACGAATTCTGGGTATCGGTCAAGGAGGGGTTGCGAGAGGGAGAACAGGTGGCGATGGAGGCCTCCGAGGTTGGCACAAGCCAGTTCAGCTTCCGGCAGTTCCGGCGGGTGACCGGAGGGGGAGGGCCGCCGGGCGGCAGCTCAAGGGGCAGCCGCAGGTAAGGCGGGCAGTTCATGGACGCCGGAATGATCGAACTGCGACAGGTGACCAAGACCTACCGCATGGGTAGCGTGGATGTTCACGCCCTCCGGGGAGTGTCCCTCACCATCGACCGCGGCGAGATGGTGGCGATAATGGGCCCTTCAGGGTCGGGCAAGTCCACGCTGATGAACATAATCGGGTGCCTGGACATACCTTCCTCCGGCACGTTCGTACTGGACGGCGAGGATGTGGGGAGCCTGGGAGACGGGCGGCTTGCGGAGATACGCAACCGGAAGACCGGGTTCGTGTTCCAGACCTACAACCTGCTGCCCCGGCTCACGGCGCGGGCCAACGTTGAATTGCCCTTGCTCTACGGCAATTACGGCAGCGGCGGAAACCGCAAGCGTCTGGCGGAACAGGCGCTGGAGCGGGTGGGGCTGGCCGACAGGATTCACCACCGTCCCCCGGAGCTTTCGGGTGGCCAGCAGCAGCGCGTGGGAATCGCGCGCGCGTTGGTGAAAAACCCTTCTCTGCTGCTGGCCGACGAGCCAACCGGCAACCTCGACTCCCAGTCCAGTGAGGAAATTGTCGCGCTGTTGCAGACCCTGAACGAAGAGGAGGGACTGACGGTAATCGTCGTGACCCACGAGCCGGACATCGCCGCTTCGACGCGAAGGGTAATCGTTACCAGGGATGGGATGATAATTGAGGACGGACCCAATCCCAACCCCAGGCGGGCCGACCCATTCGGCGGACCCCGGGAGGACTGACTTTGAGCCCTGCTACATTGCTTCTGACTGCGCTGTCCTCCCTGGCGGTCAACAAGCTGCGGGCCGGCCTGACGCTGCTCGGTATCGTTATTGGCATTACGGCTGTCATCACATTGATGGCCATCGGCCAGGGGGTACAGCAGAGCATCACCCAGCGCATTGAATCCCTGGGGACGAACCTGCTTTTCGTGCGACCCGGGGCGTCCAGCCAGGGAGGCGTCTTCGGCGGCCAGGGCAGCGCATCCACCCTGACGATGGAAGACGCCATTGCTATCCAGGACCCCGTATTCGCGCCGTCGGTGGCCGCGGTCGCGCCGGAGTTGAGCACGACGGGGCAGGTGGTGGCCGGGAGGTCCAACACTTCCACCAGGGTCTACGGCGTCACCCCCGAGTACCTGGAGGCGCGTAACTTCGACCTCTCATCCGGGGAGTTCATCACCCAGGGACACGTTGACGCGGCTTCACTGGTTGCGGTTCTCGGCTCCGAAGTGGCGGAAACCCTGTTCGGCAATCGAAAGCCTACAGGTCAGGTGGTGCGGATTAACGGGCGTCAGTTCGAGGTAATAGGGGTGCTGGAGAGCAAGGGTGGCAGCCGTTTCTTTTCTCTGGACGACCAGGTGTTGGTCCCGATTACCACGGCCCATCACCGGCTCGCCTCCCAGCGGACTGCGCAGGGAGCCTTCAACGTTCAGACTATAAACGTCCAGGTGGCTGACCTGGACCGGATGGACTCGGCCATCCGCGAGGTTGCCACGGTGCTGCGTCTGCGCCACCGCATTACCGGCGAGGACGATTTTTCCATCACCAGCCAGCAGGAGACCATAGAAACATTGCAGGAGACTACCGGCGCATTCGTTATGTTCCTGGGAGCCATAGCCGGCATCTCCCTGTTGGTGGGCGGCATCGGAATTATGAACATAATGCTGGTGTCGGTAACCGAGCGGACCCGGGAAATAGGCGTCCGAAAGGCTATGGGGGCCAAGTACCGGGACATCCTGCTCCAGTTCGTGGCTGAGGCAACGCTGTTGAGCCTGGGCGGCGGCGCTGTGGGCGTACTCGCCGGAATGCTGTTGTCATGGACGCTGAACGGACGGACCCTGCTGGGAGGACAGCCCACCCAGACCGTGTTCAGCGGCGAGGTGGCAGTCATGGCCCTGGCGGTGTCGGCGGGAATCGGCCTGTTCTTCGGGATATACCCTGCCATGCGGGCTGCCCGGCTGCACCCGATAGAGGCGCTGCGGTCGGAGTAAGCGAGACCGGACGGCAGGTGTCGGCGTGGCGGTGGCATAGTAGAAGGAGGGAAATCCAGATGTCCAAGCCTTTTCTGGCCTTGCTGGCCGTGGCCCTGGTGCTCGGAGTTGCCCTGGGCGGCGCATTCGTCGGCGGCGTGGCGCTCGGAAGGTCCCAGGGAGGAGATGCGGAGCAAGCCAACCGTCCCGAACCGTTCGCGCCGCCGGCAGGGAGACAGTTCGGCGGTCAGCCCGGAAACGGCGGCGCGGGACAGGGACGGCAGGGATTCGGCCCCCCCGGACAGCAGCGGCCCCAGGGCGGACCCCGGACAGCACAGGAGAGCCAGGGAAATGAGGGCGACGGCGCCGGAGGTCCGCGTCCATCCGGTACGGAAGGCGGCACGGACACCGGGACGGTCCGGTCTGAGCAGGCCCCGCCTGGCGGACAGGCGGACGGGGCGAATGGCGGTTCCCAGGGAGGCGGCCAGGGGCAGGGCGCGCCTGGTCCATCCGGCAGGGGCAGCGCCGGAGGGGCCGGTATAGGAGGCACGGTAGAGAGCGTTGACGGGGAGCGGCTGACCATCACCACACCGCAAGGGCCGGTGAACGTTGTGGCGGGCGCTGAGGCCCGAATCGTCAGCTTCTCCGAGGCAACGCTGCAGGACCTGGGTCCGGGGGTGCAGGTGCGCATATTGGGCGGCGTGGGCGCGGGCGGCGACATGCAGGCCGAATCGATACTGATAGTTACGGACGACGCAAGGGAGTTCTTCGGGCGAAGGCCGGGTCCGCGCGGGCGTTAGTGGGGTGCTCTGCCTGACGGATCAGGGTCTCAGGCCGGATTCTCGGGCGATGATTTGGGAGACTTCCGGCGGGACCTTTACCCCGCTCTTCTCCAGCGCCTCCAACTCTCGCTCAATGCGTTCGCGCTCTGCCTTCTGGCCTTTCTCCATCGCCTTCTTCTCTACCGCTTCTTTGGCTGCGAATATCACTCTTGCCACTCCGTAAATGATGAATGTCGAGGGGAACAGCAGCAAGGAGGATATTATTATCACCCGTCCTCTTTGTTGGCGGGATTATGGAGAAATCCGACTCCCCACAGCCCGGCAAGAGACGGAGAGACGTTGATTAGCGCCGCGACCAACGCGCTGTTGCTGATGGATGCCGAGCCATCAGCCAAAACCCAGGACGGGGAGTGTCCATTATACTACCCAGGCAAGATTCACCAGTCTAAACCTTTGGACTACTGGGGTACGTTGTCTGCCCGTGGGTACGCGACAACCGCGAGGCGGTCGATGACTACCGCACCGCCAACCCGGGTCTGACGTGGCAGACCATCCCCGTTGCGAAAGTCATGGCCAACTCCTAGAAGCAGAATGTACGGCAGTTCCGTCCGGCCCCGTGCTTTCACCAGGGGTCACGGTATTACGTGATGATGAAGGACGGGGAATTCGCCTACGTGCGGGTATCCGCCCAATGGGGGAACCTTCCCGCCGTCGAGGGAAAGGACAAGGGGAAGGGACTGCCGGAACGCAACTGGACGCTGACGGGCGGGTGCCGGAACCAGAGCGGAGAGTACGCCAAGGTCTCCCAGGCCGGGTGCATACCGATAGGCGAAGACGGCAGCTTGCGACAGGCCAAGGCCGGGGGAACGGTCTCCCCAAAAGCGCGGGAGCGACTGCCGAACATGGTTGACCCGCCTGCGCGTAAGCCCAAAGCGTCAAGGCTGCATTCCGACAAGCAACCGCGACGATACCCGGCTGGCAACAAGCGGGTCAATGCGCGCCGCACTCTCAAGCCAATGGCCAGACGCCGCTATTGGGAAGGAGTTTCAATTTCTTGTTGCAGCTTAGACCGGCTGTGATAAAAGCAAGCCGTAGCTACAATCGTAAACGCCTGCCTTGACCAGGTGTTTCGGCGTGGGTCCCGCTATTCCACCAGCGTGGCCCACGTGCTTTTTGACCCTTTTGTTCCCAAAGTCCTTAGAGGGTGGATCGTTCGAATCGGACCGGCGACCTCAGCGGGCGTCGGTTAGGCTTGCTAGGCAGTCTCCAGTCCGCCGGATTACCATGAACCCCTCTCTCCCCGAGACTATCCATCCACTGAACAAATGCATCTACAAGGAGCTGGGAAAACTGGCACTTGTAGTGTCGCCCTTTGTGTACAAGACTGCCACCAGGAAACTCAGGCATTGGCGGACCATCACCGCCCCAGTGGATGAAATCATCACTGATCAATACCCGGTCGGCTTTCAGATCATCCTCCATATCGCCATGTTCGTGACAGTTGTTCCCGTCTTGAACGAACTCGCCACTCTCCGGGTGCCAATAATAGATGTTGTCTCCACGTTCCCTTTCCATGCCGCCCTTCGGGTCCGGCTTCTTAACTTGGAAACGCGGATCGTTCCAATACTCGTCAAAAGACAGAATCTCAGTTACCCGCATAGCATAGACCAAGTGGCCTGACAGTTTCTTACCCGCCGACCCGGTTCCCACTACCCAATCACCCTCCACGGCCGACTTTCGGATTCCCCACTTGCAGAGCGCCAGCGTGCAATAACCGTGAAACGGATTGGGAGCAAGCCCCGTGTCGTATCTCACTATGTACGAGAACACCTTGGCCATCTTGTCACCTCTCTATGCGAAGCAGGGACCCGTCGTGCCCTATCAGTCGGGGCCATCCGCCCCGCTCCAGTATTTGCGGGCCAGTAATGCTTGGTGTCTCCCGGAGAATGTCGGCAATCACTTCCTCGACCAGATTTATGGTAATTCCTATTTTGCGCCGCCGCTGGTGGATGTTCGTGTTGTCTCCCTCTGTCAGCTCGTCGCATCGACTATAGAACACGTAATGATCAAGACAAGGAATACCGCGGTAAATGCCGCCGTGATAAAAATCCAGTCTTTTTTCTTACTGGCACTATCGGCGCGTTTCCGTTCCCTCCGTTCCTGCGCCAAGTCGGGAATCAGTAGGATCAGTTTCTCGCTAAGGCTCTGGCAGTACAGGGCGGAGGAAAGGGCGCTGTCCAATGCGGCAGGGTCGTTGGAGTTGCAAGCGGTAAGAATGTCCTCAAATATGGATGGCTGAATGTCATCCATCTCCCGTAGTATGTCGAATGCAGGCCCATAAACGTCCGGCTTTTTGTCTCCCAAGCGGTTAAGGGAAGTCTTGGCCAATGAGTCTAGCCGTTCCTCCCTGGCAATTTGCCTGAGTTGGTGAACATCCTCGCCGGAAAAGTTGAGGTTCTGTACACTGCGAATCAGGTCTTCAATGACGGCCCATTTCTTGGCGTAGTTAGTGGCTAACTCAACCAGGATTTCTTCCCTACGGGTAACGGCCTCCCGGCGTTGCTGTTGACTTTCGGCGGCGGATTCAAGGGCTTCTCCCACCGCTTTACCGGCATATATGATTTCCCACAAGCGCGGCATGAGGTCACTCCTTTGCTATTCAGCGTCCGGCAACAATCGCTCCAGCCGGTCCGCGAATTGCGACAAGCTGTGGAGACGTCAGGCTTTGTTCCAAAAGTCCTCGCCTACCTGAATAGGGCAGCCTTTTCGGGAGCAAGACGATAGAGAGTGGACCGCCCGAACCGGATCGGCGCTCTCCGCATCTCTGGAGTTGGCTCCCAACGTACCCGTCGGAAGGAACATCCCCAAGTTAAGTCAGTGGCGCTTGCGTCGTAATAGGGTTCTCCCTGAAACTCTCCAACGCCGGCGTAGCGAAGCACCCCGGCCCGGGCGATTACCATGTCTCCCGGTTCGACATCAAACCAGAATCTGCTCAGCATCCGGATGGCGTGGTCTGGGGTTGCTTCCCATTCCGGGTCAGCATTAGCGTCCCAAAGCCGATTCAGGTGTTCTCTGGACTTTAGAGCCTCCCCCAGGTCCCACCCTATAGAAATCACGCCATGTTCCAGATCGTATTGCCAGCACTTTTGATATTCAGCCCATATTGCCCCTGATGGGCTGTATTGCGCCGGGGCCATTACCCAATATCTGGCCATCGTTAGCCTCTCTGCCTCTATCTCTCTGAAGGCGAGGTATCACTTTGTGGCTTACTGTTGGCTATTCGGTTTTTGTGCTTGAGCACCTTCCGAAGGGCATTGCTTGAAGGTCGGCCTCGCGCATGGTTCTCTAGGAACCAGTCCTTGGCCAAATCCCCGGTTCGGCTTTTGCTCTTTTGTTGCTTGTCCATACTCCTCCTATTTTCTAAACTAAAGCCAAGGTGAAATGTACATATCGCTAGACCGTACTGTCGGTGGCCACCCGGTTGGAGCTTAAAGGTGATATGAGGTGCTGTGGAGTCCTTTCAGTCGTTTTCAAGACCCCGGAAATGCACATCCCACCTTGGTATTGGTTTAGTTAACTGCCGGTGCCTTCCCCGGTCGGGTCAGAACGGCGTATTCAGACCCGGCGTAGCGGTTGTTTCTGCGGCAACCACGCCCTGCCCGCTCCCTCCCCGCTACGCGGGCTGCCGATCATGCCGCAGGCCTGAAGGACCAGTGAAACTATATACCATCATGCGTATGGTGGCAACATTATTCAAATCCTATTGGTATGCTATATTGTATGACATTTTGTATATTTCTGCTAGACTTGCAGTATAATCAAGCTGGGAGGCGGCATTGCCCTGGTCGCAACGGATGCCAGCGTCCGGGCCCAGGAGGGAAGAAATGGACCGGTCAGACCGGCGGGACCGGCAGACCGGGGCGCTGCGGGAGCGGGTGTCGCGGCTCAGCGAGGCCAGCCTGCGCATCAACGAGAGCCTGGACTCCGGTGACCTGGAGCGGCTGTCTGTGGCAGGCCCCAGACGCCCTGGAGTTCTTCCAGCACCTGAACGCCCTACCGGGACCGCTGCGGGTGGGCGGTTGGAGGAGTTCACCGCGTCCATCGGCCTGTCCGGGTTCCCCCGCCCGTGTCCCTCACCGCCTTTATGGCGGCCCTGGTGCTTCACCAGGGCCTGCGGGCCGTAACTTCCCGGCCGGTCTGGCCAGCGGGAAAGATGAAGTGAAACGGCGCTGCCGCGCGGTGCTGAATCAAGGGCCGAGCTACTCTTAGGTGATTCCTGGCCTGGCTACCGATCTCCGGCAAATGCACATCCCACCTTGGCTTTGGTTTAGAATCTTATCCGTCCGGGCCAGGATTGTGAGGCGTATTAGCCTGGGTGTTCCGCAGAAACTTTATCCCACACAGGAGGCAGGGCATGTGCAAAGTCCGAATCAATCCAACGCCCGTTCGTGATGAGCCTGTCGAACCATGAACGGGTGGCCCTTCGACAAGCTCAGGGCGAACGGAGGAGCTAACTTGCGCACCAACTCTGCACAAGCCGTGCGCGGGAGCGAAAGAGGATTGACAGCACCGAAGACCGGCACTAAGCTCCAACTACCCTGTTCGGAACCTGCTGGTCGGCCGATATGGAGATTGCCGGTTTATAATTGGAGAAATCCCAGAACGTCCTATCTTCAGCGGAATCAGTTAAAACTGGGAAATCCCATGTTAGAAGACGAAGCATTTTAAGGAGGACCCATGAAATATGACGTTATTATCGTCGGCGGGGGAGCGGCTGGGTCGGTGTTGGCCAGCAGATTGGCTGAAAACGCGAATACCTCCGTTCTGTTGCTGGAAGCCGGGCCAGATTACCCTGATCCAGTCTATCTTCCGGACGAGATAAAGTTCGGCTACACGAGTTATGCAGAGTCCCCAGACTCGGAACATAACTGGGCCCTGCGGGGAACGATCACCGAGGAGCAAGGGGAAATCCACGTAGCCCAAGGCAAGGTGATCGGAGGAGGATCGTCCATCAACGGTCAGGCAATGCAAAGGGGGTTGCCTGAGGATTTCGACTCTTGGTCTGCTATGGGCAACGATCAATGGTCTTATGACAAGGTACTGCCTTTCTTTAGAAAATCTGAGCACGATCTCGACATTCGGGATGATTTTCATGGGACCGACGGACCGATGCCCGTAAGGCGCCGTCAATCCGGGCCCTTACCAGACATCCAAAAGGCATTCCAAGCAGCCTGTTTGGAGGCGGGTTATGGAGTAGTAGAGGATACCAACGGCCCGAACCCGTCGGGCGTTGGCGTGTGGCCCTCGAATAACCTGGACGGTTGGAGGATGAGCGCTGCTATCACTCACCTAAATCCCATGCGCCACCGTCTTAACCTCACGGTGAGGGGAAGGGCTTTCGTCAGGAAGGTATTGATCAAGGATCGAAAGGCCGTCGGTGTGGAAGTAGAAAGCGGAGGCGAGATTTTCAACGTTGAAGCAGACCGGGTTGTGTTGAGCGCTGGCGCTCTCAAGTCGCCCCACCTACTCATGCTATCGGGAATCGGCCCCAAGGACCAACTTCAGCAATTCGGGATACCTCTCGTTCATGAGCTTCCCGGAGTGGGACAGAACCTATTTAATCACCTGAGCGCCCAGATTACTTTTAAAGTCAAAGACGGAATGACCCTTATTGCCGATGCCGATGCGGCGCGCTTTTGTTTACATTACACCTCCCACGGGTCTAGCGAAGCCAATGATATGTTGCTGAGGACCAGCCCAATGGTTGACGAACGCCCGGAGCGCGTCCCCGGTTTCCGGACCAAGTACCTGAACGATGATGTTCCCCCGGACCGGGTGGCGCGAATCTCGTGCACGCTCGGGCTACCCGACGGCGCGGGATACGTCAGGCTTGCCTCTGCCGATCCCTCAGTGCAGCCGGACTTCAACTACCGCTATCTTCAGCATCCAAACGACATGCGCCGGGTGCGGGAAGGCATCCGAATGGCGACCAGATTTCTTGAATCCGATGCCTTTAAAGACGTGGCCGATTACCGGCTCCACCCAACGGATGAGATTCTGGCCGACGACGATGCTTTGGACCTCTACATACGCCAAACCGTTGGAACAGCCAGGCATGTGTCCGGTACATGCAAGATGGGCCCGGATTCAGACCCAATGGCGGTTGTTGATCAATACTGCAGCGTCAAGGGAGTAAAGGGGTTGTCGGTGGTCGATGCGTCGGTGATGCCGCGGGTTACAAGGTCAGGTGGTAGCCATGCAACGGTTGTCATGATAGGGGAACGCGCCGCTGATTTGATTGCGTCGGCTTAACCCCGCCTTGCTGCTGTCGTTATAGTCCAGATACCGCACAATCGCTGAATTGGCAAAACCAGCCATATCCGGTGAGTTGTTATCCTTGGCGCCCAATATGCGGAATTGCCAAGTGCCCGTGACGGTTCTGGCCAGCTGAGTAGCAATCTTAGCTGGATAGGACAGGTAGCCCCCCGTTGACGAGGCCCACTTCCGGGCCGAGGCCAGACTGCGGGGCAAGTGGGTGCTCAAGGGAGAACCGGCCCTGATGGACTCAACCAGCCCGCAGTATGGCGAGAAGGCCAGCTACTACTCGGCGGTGTGCTTGGAGACGGGTGACGTGGAATGGATGGAACTGGAAGGCAACAGCAACTCAGAGACCTCGGTTGCTTTCCTGAGAACAGTTGCGCCGGAGGCGCGGGAGCCGTCTCAAGGTGATCTGGGACAACGCGCCGGCCCACCGGGGCGAGAGGTCTAGGGAGTACCTGCGGACCTCCGGTCTGAACCTGAGGCTGGTGAACCCCCGTCTCCACGAGGGCAGGCTCTGCCGGGGTACAGCCCGGACTTCAATGCCGATGAGGCGCTTTAGGGCTGGGCGAGAGAGGAGGCGACAGGGAATCTGTCCCTGGGAAGCAGGACGGCGGTTCAGGAAAGGGTCTGGAAATTCCTGGATGGGCGGAAAGATGAGGTAAAGCGTCGCTGCCGTACAGTCCTGCAATCAAGGGCAGAGGCGTTCCTTCGGGACTCCCAGCCCGATTTCCAGCTCACCTCGAATGCACATCCCACTCTGGCCTTAGTTTAGGACCTTCCTGCGGACTGGCTTCGCTCTCTAACAGATGGCGGAAGTTCAGTATCGTGGTCTCGCCGGGCCAAGCCCCTGACAGCTTCAGGCCCACAAACCGCCGGACTGACCCGGCCTCGTAGAGCAGGTCCTCCATACCGGGATCGCTCAGGTTGTAGAAGAGCTGCACGCAGTGGACTCGCATCATCACCGGGAGCGGATAGGGACGCCGGCCGTTTCCGGCCTTGGGGTAGAAGGGGCGGATTCGGCCCTCCAGCCTCTGCCAGGGAACCAGACCGTCCATGCGCTCTAGGAACACCTCCCGGCGCGTCTTGCGCTTCTTGCCCTGGTACTCCAGGTCGGAGAACGTCGGCTGGTCCACCATGTCTCACCCTTGATCTTTGTCGAGGCTGCCAGCCGTACTATGCCACATCATCAGACACTTGTTCAGAGAGTCCCTAAACTGAAGCCAAGGTGAAATGTACATATCGCTAGACCGCACTGTCGGTGGCCACCAGGTTGGAACTTAAATGTGATATGCGGTGCTGTGGAGTCCTTTCGGTCGTCTTCAAGACCCCAGAAATGCACATCCCACCTTGGCTTTGGTTTAATCGGGGTCTCGGACTCCCTGGAATGAAGAATCGGGCACTTACGAGTCCTGTTCCCCGGAAACAGCCTCGATGCGGTCCACTTGCAAGCCACGCTCGGCCATCACCCGGCGGATGGGTATGTTAAGTTCATCCGTCGGATCGGATTCCTCCTGGGTTTCGCGCAATGTTTCCCCTACAGCCGCCGCGATGGTTTCCGCCAGTTGCGAGGCGTAGAGCCGTCCCTGTCCATCCAGGGCGGCGTAGAGGAGGGACGGATTCGCTATCAGGGCGGTGACGTCGACCGACCTGGGACTCGGGTTATCCTCGCCGGGGCCGGCGTCTCCCGATGTCAGGCGTCCCAGGTTGATGCGAAGCTGGAAGGGGCGTACCCGGAACAAGCGCACTTCTTTCCCGCCGCCGGTAAGCCCCAGGAAGGACATGCAAACCCTGGTCGTCCCGCTCCCCAGTTCCCTTACTATCACGCCCTTCGATGCCAGGAACCCTATCTGGTCCGGGGCGATGGTAACGGTCTTGGCCCACAGTCCTGGCAGGTCGGACACGCGCCTGCTCTCCGCCAGAAGCGGGTCGGAGTCCCCGGACACGGAGTGTCCAGTGGGCGGCGGCGGGTCCTCGCCTCTGCGTTGGCTCATCAATGGTCTCCTGGCTGGATGGTTTCAGGCTGACTGGACCGGGGTTTCCGCGCCTGGCACGGCCAACTCACCCGGAGTCGGGCCAATGTTACCATAACGCAAACGCTGGGGCGGCTCCCCAAATGCGCATAGACCGGCGCGCTCCGTGTGGTAAAATCCTGGTGGCCAGTCCTAGCAGGGTCCGATTGTATGGAGGTGACGAGTCAATGACTTCTAACATCGTCCTATCTAACGAGGAGTATAACGTGGTGGGCGGCAGGCCCATCCGCCACGACGGGACGGACAAGGTGACAGGGCGCGCCCAGTACGGAGCAGACATTCAGTTGACCGGGCTGCTCTACGGCAAGGTTCTGCGTAGTCCTCATTCTCACGCGCGAATCAAGAAGATAGACACCAGCCGCGCCGAGGCCGCTCCCGGCGTCCGGGCCGTGGTAACGTCCGCCGACCTTCCCCAGCCTTCAGGCCGTATGGTGGACTTGGGCGAGGGGGCGATGGCCAACCCCAAGTTCCTGAGCAACAACTGCCTGGCCGCGGAGAAGGCCCTTTACAAGGGTCACGCCGTGGCCGCCGTGGCCGCCGCCACGGCGCACGAGGCGGAGCAGGCGCTTTCTCTGATCGACGTGGAGTACGAGGTCCTGCCCCCGGTCCTGGATGTTCTCGACGCGATGAAGGACGACGCCCCGGTAGTCCACGAGCGTCTGGCCAACAACTCCAGCGCCAACGTCAGGACCGGCGGGCTGCGCTCCGACGACGACCCGGCGTTGAGCAACAACATCGCCAACCACTTCTTCTTCGAGTTGGGAGACTTAGACCAGGGGTTTGCCGAGGCCGACCTGATCGTAGAGCGGGAGTTCAACACCGCCACGGTCCACCAGGGGTACATCGAACCCCACAGCGCGACGGCCCATTGGAACTCCGACGGCAAGATTACCATCTGGTGCAGCAGCCAGGGCCACTTCAACATCCGCGACCAGTCCGCAATGATTCTCGGCGTGTCCGTGTCGGACATCCGGGTAATCCCCATGGAGATCGGCGGCGGCTTCGGCGGCAAGACCCTGGTCTACCTGGAGCCGGTGGCCTGTGTGCTGTCCAAGGTGTCCGGCAGGCCGGTCAAGGTCACCATGAACCGGGCCGAGGTCTTCCAGGGGACCGGCCCCACCTCGGGCAGCTACATGCGTGTGAAGATGGGCGTCACCAGTGAAGGCCGAATCACCGCATGCGACGCTACCCTGGCCTACGAAGCGGGAGCGTTCCCCGGTTCGCCGGTCAACCCCGGCCTCCAGTGCATGTTGGCCTCCTACGACATACCCAACGGCAGGCTGGAAGGCTACGATGTCGTCTCCAACAAGCCCAAGACCGCGGCCTACCGTGCGCCGGGTTCCCCCGCTTCCGCATTCGCCGTGGAAACGGTGATTGACGAGATATGCGAGAAGCTGGAGATCGACCCGCTGGACTTCCGCCAGCTCAACGGGGCCAAGGAAGGCACCCGGCGGCTGACCGGACCCACCTTCCCCAGGATCGGGTTCATTGAGACCGTCGAAGCGGCCCGCGCCCATGACCACTACAGCGCGCCGCTGGAAGGCCCCAACCGTGGCCGGGGCGTTGCGGCCGGGTTCTGGTTCAACGGCGCCGGCCCCTCCAGCGCGACCGCCAGCGTGCTTGCTGATGGTACGGTCAGCCTGGTGGAAGGCTCGCCGGACATCGGCGGGACCCGTGCCGCTGTGGCCATGCAGTTGGCCGAGGTGTTGGGCATCGCGGCTGAGGACGTCAAGCCGATGGTGGGAGACACCGACTCGGTTGGCTGGACTTCCGTCACCGGCGGTAGCGGTGTCGCATTCAAGACCGGCTGGGCGGCCTACGAAGCGGCCCAGGACGTGAAGAGCCAGATGATTGCCCGTGCAGCCCGCATCTGGGAGATTTCCCCCGATGACGTGGACTACACCGATGGCGTCATTTCCCACAAGTCCGACCCGGAGTTGAAGTTCACCTTCAAGGAGTTGGCCAGCCGCCTCAACGCTACCGGCGGCCCCATTGTGGGCCGGGCCAACGTTGACCCCCGGGGTGTCGGGTCGGCCTTCGCCCTGCACATGGTCGATGTGGAGGTGGACCCGGAGACGGGCAAGGTGGACATCCTGCGCTACACCGCGTTGCAGGACGCAGGCAAGGCCATCCACCCCAGCTACGTGGAGGGGCAGATACAGGGCGGAGCAGTCCAGGGAATAGGCTGGGCGCTCAACGAGGAGTACGTCTTCGACGACAAGGGCGAGATGTCCAACCCGACCTTCCTGGACTACCGGATGCCCATCAGCCTCGACCTGCCGATGATCGACACGGTCATCGTCGAGGTTGCCAACCCCGGCCACCCCTACGGAGTGCGCGGCGTGGGCGAGGTTCCCATCGTACCCCCGATGGCGGCCATCGCCAACGCGATCTACAACGCCGTGGGAGTGCGCATGGAAAAGCTGCCCATGTCGCCGGGGAATATCCTTGAGGCCCTCTGGGACAAGCAGGCCAACGGAGCGTAGCATCCCGACGGGCGTCGATGGTCACTGGGTAGTTTCCCTCGGCCTGACGCCGATACCGTGACCCGGCAGCGCCGGCAGCACGAGGGCCAAGGGGCCCGAAGTGTATGCCGGCGCTGCGTTATATCCGGATATCCGGAGCCGGAGGAGGCTTCCCTCGCCATAAGCTAAGACCGGCGATGCGGACCCGGTCGAAGTGCGGAGAACGGGTTGCCGTTGACTTTGGGCTGGTCCCGGTGTGGGGAAATGAATCCCATTTGGAGTTCCAACCGTAGTTGATGATGACGCCTGCTGCAACGCCTGGGATGTGTAGCGGGGAGTTGAGCGGCGGCGTCACTCCCCACTGAGGGGGATTTCCCCTATCTGATGTCTTTAGCTTAGTCTCGGGGAAATCCCCTGAGAATTCCCTGCATACGTGTTAAGCGTATTGGCTTGGCATGGGGCAGTCCCTTTCGCTTACCGGCCCGGAGCAGATATTGGAGTCGGGAGAAGGATGCAGAGATGAGGGTAAGAGTCCAGGGACAGTTGCGCCGGGTCAGGTTGGTCCTCCGATGGGGTCTGTGGGTCTTGGGACTGGCGGTACTGCTGGTGGCCTGCACCGGGGGCCAGGGCGGCAGTGCAGCAACCGGCGGCACAGCCGCGCCCGACCTTCCAATTGCGCTGTACCAGGGTGCGGATGTGCTGGGCGGCAGTGAGATTCAGCTTTCAGCCTTGCAGGGCAAAGCGGTGGTGCTAAACTTCTGGGCAGGGTTGTGTCCTCCCTGCCGTGCCGAAATGCCTGATATTGAGGAATTTCACCAGGAATATCAGGACAGGGTTACGACAGTCGGAGTAGACGTTGGGGAGTTTATGGGCTTGGGCAACCAGGAAGAAGCCCGGCAGTTGCTGACAGACCTGGGAGTCACCTATCCGGCAGGGTATACAATGCATCGCGGCGTGATTGCCGACTATAATGTCCTTTCCATGCCCACCACGGTGTTCATCACTCCCGACGGCGGAATTTTCCGCAAGTGGTCCGGCATCCTGGACCGGGATGCGTTGACAGAAGTCACCGACGAAATGCTGGAGGAATCAGGCCAATAGACGGGCAGGCCGATGATGTTTGCGACGAAGACGATTACCGAGGCATTCCGGGACCCGCGGCAACTCCGGAGCTTGGCCCTCTCTGCGGGCGTCGGCCTGCTGGCTCTCGCCGTCGCCTATATCGGGGCCAAGACCATCGGCAACACTACCGGCATAGACGGGGTGAACGGGTTCGTTGAGTCCCTGTCAGGGCAGTCCAGTTCATTCCTGGGAGACCTGGGCCTATGGGCGCCCCTGGGGTTCGCCTTCGCAGCCGGAATGGCGTCTGCGGTAAACCCCTGCGGCTTCGCCATGCTTCCCGCTTACCTGGGGTTGTATCTGGGCGCAAACCCCGAGGGAGAGGATGTTAAGACGCCGGTGGTGCGTCAACTGGGACGGGCAGGGTTGGTCGGAGGGTCGGTCACCGCCGGATTCGTGGTACTGTTTGGCGTGGCGGGTGGGCTTATAAGCCTGGGCGCAAGGTCAGTGGTAGTAGATATATTGCCGTGGCTGGGGCTGTCCATCGGTGTGCTCCTGGTGTTCGCCGGGGCATGGATGGTTGGAGGGGGCAAGCTGTACACTGGCCTGGCCGCCAGGGCCGCGACCCGGTTGGGAGACCCGGCCCGGGTCAGCCCGCGCGGCTACTTCCTGTTCGGTTTGAGTTACGGTGTCGCATCGTTGAGTTGTACCCTGCCGGTGTTTCTCGCGGTGGTGGGCACCAGCTTCGCAGTGTCCAACATCCTCACGTCCCTCGGCCAGTTCTTCCTCTACGCCCTGGGCATGGGCCTGGTTATCATTGTCCTGACCCTGGGTATCGCCTTCGCCAGGGGCGCAATGGTCGGCGGGCTGCGGAAGGCGCTGCCCTACATCCAACCCATCGGGGCGTGGCTGATGGTGGTGGCGGGCGCGTATATTGTCTTCTACTGGCTGACCCTGGGCGGACTGATGTAAACCTCACTGGCTTTCTCGAGCCCGGAGGTTGTTGCAAAATGCAACACAGCCCCGGCGTTTCCCTCTCAAGTGGGGAGAGACGCCGGGGCTGTCCTGTTTCAGAGAGTTTCCAAAGTCTAGCCAGCGGCCAGACCGCGTACCTCTTTGGCCTTTTCCGGCAGTTCGTAGGAGGTCCAGTTCGCTCCGTCGTCCAGTGTCCCGAACACCTGGCCGTCGCGGGCTATGCAGTAGATGTGCTCCGGCGCTCTCGGGTCGATTGCCACGGACATCATGGTAGCGTTGGCGGTGATGCCCCTGTCCACCCTCTCGAAGGTGCGGAACAGGTCGCGGCTGCGGTACAGCGCGCCCTGGGAGCTCCGCGCCGCCGCTCCGATGGACACGAACAGAGTGTTGGCGTCGTTGGGCGCAACCCGGAGGTCCCGGGTGTAGGTGATGGGCGAAAACTGGCCGAAGTCCACCGGCACCCATTCCCGGCCCCGGTCCGGGCCGATAAATGGGCCGTCTCGTGTGGTGATGTACACTGTTCGAGGCGAGGCCGCGCTGCACTGGATTCCGTGCAGGTCCAGGGTGTCCTCGTTGGGGGCCAGGGAGCCGGTGATCTCGTCCCAGGTATCGCCGCCGTCGGAGCTTCGGATGACTCCCGCCACCTCCAGGGCGGCGTACATCTCATCAGGGTAGGTCGGGTCGGCGGCCAATGCGATTACCCTGGTGGGGAAGGCCATGGCGCATTCGTTGGAGCCCATCGTCGCGCTGAGTTTCTCCCAGGAGTCGCCTCCGTTGACGCTCCGGTATATTTCGCCCGGGGCCGTGCCGCAGTACATCACCCTGGGGTCGCCGGGCCGGAACAGGAACGACCAGACCGGCGCGCCGGAGCGAGGGTAGTCCAGCCTCTCCCAGTGAGCGCCCCGGTCGGCGCTGCGGTAGGGGCCGTCCTGGGTCCCGGCGTAAATCACTTCAGGGTTGTCGGGATGGATGGCTACGCCTGGGACGATGGGGTTTTCCGGGAGACCGTTGGTGAGTTCTTCCCACCGGTCCGACCCCGGGGCCAGCCGGTAAAGGCCGCTGGATTCCGCGCCGGCATAGACGTAGGTATTGCTCCCGCTGGAAGTCATGCTCATTCCTCCTCTGACGTGAGTTCGAGATCGTAGCGGAACTCCTCTATGACCGGGTTGGCAAGCAGGGTCTCACACATCCGGTTCACCAGCGAATCGGCAAGGGTCCGGTCGGTCTCGTCGATGCGTACCTCCAGGTACTTGCCGACGCGGATGTCTGCGGCGGTTTCGAATCCCAGATTCGTCAGTGTAGCCAAGACCGTCTGGCCTTGGGGATCGCTGACGGTGGGTTTCAGGGTTACGTAGACCTTGGCCAGAAACAACCCGGACCTACCTGTTCATCGGGGATATGGCGGCTGCGCAGGGAATATGCTCCGGCCCCAGATTGCCGGCATAGGCCTCAAAGAACCTGGCCAGCCGGTCCCGGTCCACCCCCTGCATGGTGTCAAGCACTCCCCATGTCGCTGCGGCAACGGTGCCGGCGGGCAGCTTGTCGTAGTACCGCGTCAGCCCCCAGGAGAGGGACAGGGGGATGCTTTCTATGGCTCCCCTGAGCTCCTCCACGTCCTCTTGGGCGGTCAGATTGTAGCTGACCACGATTATCCCGTGTTCCAGGTTATGGACGATGCGCTCATCAGGCAGCCCTTCCTCATAGAACCCGCACCGTGCCTGCATGTTCCAGTGGTCTCCGGAAGTGGGTGGGACGGTGCTGTATTCCACGCTCTGGCCATCGGGAACATGTTCATTGAGACCGGATGGCCCTACCGGCATCAACTCCTGTTTCACGCCGACGCCTTCTACATATTCAGAGGAGTTCCCGACGGTTGCATCTCTGGGCAGGAGGTTGACGAATATATCGGCGAATGCTATTCCGCCGATGACCAAGACTGCTATCACCACCGAAGCTATCAGATACCAGATGTTGGTCTTTCTGCGGCGGGGACGAGTCATGCTCAGGGCGGCGGCTCCACCGGCCCCGCGTTGCACATTCCGCCCACGCCGTCTCCTGTGTCTTGACTCGGGCACCGGACTTCCTCCGTTCTACAATTCTTGCCCCGTGATGCGGCGGTGGGCCTCCAGGTAGCGTTCCGATGTCTTCTCCACGATGTCCTGGGGCAGCGCCGGGGCAGGCGGTTCGTGGTCCCAGCCCTGGTCCGTGAGCCAATCGCGGACGAACTGCTTGTCGAAGCTGGGTAGTGACTTGCCCGGTTCGTAACCCTCCGGGTCCCAGAACCGGCTGGAGTCGGGGGTAAGCAGTTCGTCTATAAGGATCAACTCTCCGTGCAGCAGGCCAAACTCCAGCTTGGTATCAGCCAGAATGACGCCCCTGTCCCTGGCGTAGTCGTGGCCGAACAGGTACACGGCCTTGGTCAAGTCTTCCAGTCTCTTGGCCAATTCGGGTCCCACCATCTCCACCACTTCGGCCTCGGACATGTTCTCATCGTGGCCCTCTTCGGCCTTGGTGGTGGGGGTGAAGAGGGGCTCCGGGAAACGCTGTCCGTCCACCAGGCCCTCGGGCATCTGCCTGCCGGACACGGTGCCGCTGCGGCGGTACTCGGCCCAGGCGGAGCCGGTGATGTAGCCGCGAACGACGCATTCTATGTCGATGCGCTCCGCCTTCCTGACGACCATCGCCTGCCCGCGCACGTCTTCCGGCAGCCCGGACAGGAACTCGTTCCCCCCGAACCGGGATGCCAGGTCGGGGACTTCGGCCAGCGCCAGCAGGTGGTTGGGCACCAGGTGCCGGGTCTTGTCGAACCAGAAGCCGGACAGCCGGTTCAGCACCCGGCCCTTGTTGGGAATTCCCGTGGGCAGGACCACGTCAAAGGCGGAGATGCGGTCGGTGGTCACCATCAGAAGCATATCATCGTCTATCGCATAGGTGTCGCGCACCTTGCCTCGGTGGATCCGGTTCGGTAGGGGGGTCTCCAGAAGCATCTGTCACTCCTTCCACATGGCCGATGGCCTGGTTTTTGTTGTTGGTCAGACGGGGACTTGGGCTTGCAGAAGCCCCAAACGCCGGAACGTGTCGTCAACGTAGCGGGTGTAATAGCCGTAGTCGAAGAAATCGTCCACCTCCTTGTTGGACAGATATGGCGAGACTTCCGGGTCGGACCTGATCAGTTCCCGGAAGTCCTCGCCGTAGTCCCAACCACGCATGGCGTTCCGTTGCACTATGGCGTAGGCGTCCTCCCGGGCCATTCCCTTGTCCACAAGGGCCAGAAGCACCCGCTGGCTGAAGACGAGGCCCTTAGTGCCTTCGACGTTGGCCCACATCCGATCAGGGTAGACGCGCAGGTCGGCTACGACGCGGGTGAATATGCTCAGGATGTAGTCCAAGGCCAGGCAGGCGTCGGGGAGGATGATCCGCTCGGCGGAAGAATGGCTGATGTCCCGCTCGCCCCAGAGCGCCACATTTTCCAGTGCGGTTACGCTGTGGCCGCGGACCAGCCGTGCCAGACCGCAGATGCGCTCGGCCAGCTCGGGGTTGCGCTTGTGGGGCATGGACGACGACCCCTTCTGCCCCTCGTCGAATGGTTCTTCCAACTCCCGTATTTCGGTGCGCTGGAGAGACCGTATCTCGGTGGCGAACTTCTCCAGCGACGCGGCGATGAGGGCGAGGGTCTGGATGAAGTGGGCGTAGCGGTCGCGCTGCACGATCTGGTTGGAGACCGCAGCCACTTCCAGTCCCAGCCGCTCGCATACCCGGTCCTCCACCGATGGCGGCACGGTAGCGTGGGTGCCCACTGCGCCGGAAATCTTGCCGACTCGGACGGTCTCAAGCGCGTCCACCAATCGGCCCCGCTGGCGCCGCATCTCCTCCCACCACAGGGCCATCTTGAGCCCGAATGTGATGGGTTCAGCGTGGACGCCGTGGGTGCGGCCCATCATCACCGTGTCCTTGTAGCGGACGGCCAGGTTCTCCAGGGCTGTGATGGCTTCGTCCATGTCCTGGAGCAGCAGGTCCCCGGCCTCGACCAGTTGCAGGCCCAGGGCGGTATCCAGCTTGTCCGAGGACGTGAGTCCCAGGTGGAGCCAGCGGCCTTCCGGCCCGATACCCTCCGTAATGGAGGAAAGGAAAGCGTTGGTCTCATGGCGTACGGTGGCGAGAATGTCCATCATGCGCTGGTGGTCGTACTTGGCATGGCGCAGCCGCTCCATATCTTCAAGGGGAATGACCCCTTCCTCGGTCCAGGCTTCGCACACTGCCAGTTCCACCTTCAGCCATAACTGGTACTTGTGCTCCTCCGACCACACATGCTTCATGGCGGGACGGGAATACCGGTCGATCACTGGCGACCCTCCTGGCGTTTTTGGCCTTCCATCAGGCTATCCCTGTTGGAGATCGATTAGTTATCTTGTGTTAGAGCCCAAACCAAGGATATAACCCACCCTACAAGTGACCAGCCCAGCAATAGATTCAGTGCAAATATTGCCATAAAATTGCGCTTATGACGTAATCCAGCAATGATTGTTGGCAGGAAGTACACAGCTATTGCTATCAGTATCACTACAATTATAAGGACTTCCATATTTCCTCCAAAGTAGGACGGTTGAGTTCCTGACGGGCGGTTCGTTATTCGGCACGTCCAGCTGAGTTGGGTTGGTGCCGCCTCCCGTTTATGGAAATTCCTGCACGGCGGTCAGCACATCCCGGAAGTCCTCGAAATGCCGGAAGGGTATGCCGGTGCGGGCGCACTCTTCAGCCAGGGAACGGTGGGCAAACACAAGGTCAGCCCTTTCCGCAGCCTCGAAGTCGGACATGCCGTCGCCGATATATATGATGTAGTAGCCCTGTTCCCGGAACTGGTCCACGATGAGTCCCTTGGAGTTGCCCATGCGTTCCATTCCGGGACGGACAAACCGGTACTCGTAGGAAATGCCTTCAGGGGTAAAGTCAGTCTCTACCGCGTACACGGGCACTTGGGTCAGCCCGCTGCCCTCGATGAGCGCCTTGACGTAGAAGTCCAGCCCCGCGCTCACCACTGCCATCGGGACTTCCCGCTCCCGGCAATAGTCCCAGAGTTCGCCGAAATAGGGCCGAAGGCGGGCGTTCTGCCGGACGTAGTCCGCCATGTCCGACCGGCTGGCGCGGATGGTGTTGAAGGCGATCTCCTGGTATTCCTTCAGGGTGAACTCCCCATCCCGGAAACGCCTCCTCACGTCTTGCCAACTCGATTCCGCGAACCTGTTCAGGAGAAGCTCGGCCACGTTTCCGACGGCGGCGGTGTCGTCGAAATCCGTGAGTACCGCCGGACAGGACCTAGCGTTCGCGGAGTTGCTGCCGGTACTGTTCATAAGCCTGTCTGATTTCGTCGTACTTCAGGCCCAGGATTTCGGCGGCGAAGAAAGCGGCGTTGCGCGCTCCCCATGACCCGACGGCCATGCAGGCGACGGGTATTCCCGGGGGCATCTGCGAGGTCGCCAGCAGGGCGTCCATCCCCTTGATTTCACTCGACGCAAGCGGCACTCCGATCACAGGGAGGGTGGTCCAGGACGCAAGCACTCCCCCCAGAGCCGCCGAACCTCCCGCGGCGGCGATGAGTACCTCCAGCCCCCGGTCCCGGGCGGAAGTGGCGTATTCCTGTACCCGCTCAGGAGTCCGATGGGCCGACATAACGCGGACTTCGTAGTCTATTTTCAGTTGTTCCAGTGTGTCTACTGTGTCCTTAACCACCGGTTCATCGGTGGCGCTACCCATGATAACACCAACTAACGGCAAAACCCGAACCTCCCTGCCGTGATTCCCGCCAAAGCGGGGAATCTATGATAACTTTTTTTCATGCCCCCTCTCCTTCAAGGGAGAGGGGTTTCCCTTAGATCTCCAGTTCATCCCGGAACGCCTGCATCAGCGCGGCCTCCAGAGCCTCGCGCTCAGGACGGATGTCGACGCCGTTGACCTGCAGGAACGGGCCGTCGTCCGACACCCCCACGTCGATGGCAATTTCCCGCTCGCCCCCTTCGTCCCAGGAGAGGATCGCGGCGATTGCGTCCCCCTCTTCTTCATCCTCTTCCCCGTCTATGACAATGTCCTCCTCCTCTTCCTCCCAGGATGTGATGGTCTCGACCTCGCCCGAGCCATCCAGCAGGACGGTGTTCATGTCCTCCAGAAGGGCGGAGACGGCGAGTTCTTCGGCCATCTTGGAAATCTCCTCACGCTCCCGGCGGATGTCAGCCTCCTCTTCTTCGGCCAGACGCCGCCGTTCAGCCCGGATGTCCGCCAACTCTCCCTTCAATTCCGCCAGCGAGTCTTGCCACGCCATAGACATCACTCCAACCATTTCGACGAATTGGATATACTCCTGCCGGTCATCTGGAATCAGCCGGTGTCGCGTCTGCGGGGCCGCGTATTCGCAAAGGCGAACTCATCCACAAGCCGGAAGTCCGGCAGTCCAGCCCGGACGCGCACCACCTGTAACGCATCCAGCAGGTCAATGTAACCCATGCCAAGGTTTCTGCCCCGCAGACCGGGGTGATGCAGCCCTACCATGCGCAGTAGCCGTTCCGAATAGGGCGTCCACATGGCGAACAGGCCCGGGTCTCGCAAACACATCATGTAGGAGACGAACTGTTTGCCTGCCCCCGCCAGCTTGAACCCGCCATCGTCCGCTGCGCACTCCTGGAACCGTCCCTCCAGCTTGGTCGCATCGTAGAGGAGAAAGTCCAGGGACTCCCGGACCTCATCAATCGAGTTCAGTTTGAATTCCCTGGACTGGCTAGACCCGGAACCACGGTGCAGGTCCGAAGCCTGCTTTTCCGTAAGACCGGGCAACGCTCCCGCGGTGAGCCACGACGAGAACTCCTCCGTGCGCCTCCAGCGCCGCTTGCGGTAAGATTCCAGCCTGCCCTCTTCAAGGGCTGCACGGTAGGTCTCGACCAAGAACGTCCAGTTTACCGTTGCGCGCTCGCGGGTTGCTATGTGAACACCCTCCCCTCCACGGCGGCTATGTCCGTGCGGTAGTAGGCCCCATCGAAGGATATTTCCCGCACTCCATGATACGCCGCAGACCGGGCTTGTGCCAGAGAATCGCCGCTGCCGACCACGGTCAGAACGCGTCCTCCGGCGGTGACGGTCTTGGACTCGTCGCCATGTTCGACAAGACGGGTCCCGGCTTGGAATACCAAGGTGTCCAGCCTATTATCGAACAGTCCGTCAATCTCCAACCCGGTACGGTAGTCTCCGGGGTAACCACCGGAGACCATGACAACTCCGACGTGAGGCCGGTCGCTCCATTCGACGGTCATCAAGTCCAAGCGTCCTTCAATGCAGGCGGTCATAAGCTCAAGAGGGTCGGTCAGAAGCTGAGGCAACACCACCTGGGCTTCCGGGTCTCCCAACCGGCAGTTGAACTCCAGTACCTTGGGACCGTCGGGCGTCAGCATTATGCCGGCGTACAGCGTTCCCTTGAAGGGCGTGCCCCGGTCGGCCATCGCCTTGATTACCGGGTCCATGATGGAGTGATTGATCTCCCGGCACAGGTCGCCAGTCCAGAAATCAGGCGGCGCGAAGGAACCCATACCTCCGGTGTTGGGTCCTTCGTCGTTGTCACCGATGCGCTTGTAATCGCAGGCAGCGACCAACGGGGAGAGATGGACCCCATCGCAGAATGCGAACACACTTACCTCGGGGCCGGTGAGCATTTCCTCGATAACAACGGTCTCTCCTGACTTGCCGAATACGCGCCCGGTCATGCAGGCCCGCACCGCATCCGCCGCATCCTCGGGACCGGGACACATGGCCACGCCCTTACCGGCCGCAAGCCCGTTGGCCTTAACCACCACCGGACCGCCGTGGCGGCGCAGGAACTCCAGGGCGTCCTGCTCCTCGTGGAATGTGCGAAAATCAGGGCATGGAACGTCTGCGTCTCGCATAAGTTCCAGGGCGAAGCTCTTGCTGGCCTCGATTTGGGCCGCCGCAGCATCTGGTCCGAAAGCGGGGATTCCAACTGACGCGAACCGGTCCACTAACCCCGCGGCCAGCGGAGCTTCCGGGCCTACCACGACCAGGTCGACGTTGAGACTCTTGGCTGCCTTTTCAAGCCCGTCCAGGTCTTCCGGGGCAACATCATCCAGGTTCTCGGCGATTCGGGCCGTGCCCCCGTTGCCGTTGGCAACCCACAGCCGGGTCAACGCCGGGCTTTTGCGCAACCGCCAGGCCAGGGCATGTTCGCGGCCCCCGGATCCAACCAGCAGGACTTTCACTGAAGCACCATTACACGGTTAGCCAGCATGTTCCTCAAGACGGCAATGATGGGTAAGACGGCAATGATGGGTCCAGTACCTCGGCAGGGTCGTCACTCCCATTCGCCGTCACTCCCATTCGATGGTGCCGGGCGGTTTGCTGGTGATGTCGTAGACCACCCTGGTTACGCCGGGGACTTCATTGACGATGCGGTTGGAGATTCGTGCCAGCACCTCGTAAGGGAGCCTGACCCAGTCTGCGGTCATGGCATCCTCGCTGGCAACGGCCCGTATGGCGCAGACGTTGCCGTAGGTGCGGTAATCGCCCATCACGCCCACGGTGCGGCTGTCGCTGAGGACAGCGAAGCTCTGCCAGAGCCGGTCGTACAGGTTCGCGTTCTTGATTTCGTCAATGACGATCCAGTCGCAGGCACGAACCATGTCCAGCTTCTCAGCCGTAACCTCTCCGATGATTCTGATGGCCAGTCCCGGTCCGGGGAACGGCTGGCGGTAGACCATCTCGTGGGGCAGTCCCAGGGCCAGTCCCACCTCCCTCACCTCATCCTTGAACAGGTAGCGCAGAGGCTCCACCAGCTTGAGGCTCATGTGCTCGGGCAAACCGCCAACGTTGTGATGGGTCTTGATCCGGGCTGATGCTCTGTTCTCCGGCGTCTCGCTTTCGATCACGTCAGGATACAGCGTGCCCTGGGCCAGAAAATCAGTCTGTCCCAGGTCGGCAGCAGTCTCCTCGAAAACCCGAATGAATTCCTCGCCGATGGACTTCCTTTTCTGCTCCGGGTCTGTGACACTCGCCAGTTGGGTCAGAAACCGCTCAGTAGCCTCGACGCACACGAGATTGAGGCCCAGGTTGCTGCGGAAAGTCTCTTCCACCCGCTCCGGCTCCTCCAGTCGCAGCAGCCCGTTATTCACGAAGATGCAGGTCAATCGGTCGCCGATGGCCTCATGTACCAGCATTGCGGTCACGGCCGAATCCACGCCTCCGGATAGGGCGCAGATTACCCTGCCGTCTCCCACCTGTTCCCGGATACGCTGCACTGAGTCCTTGACGAAGTTCCCGGCAGTCCAATTGCCCTCGCAGCCGCAGGCGCGCATCAGGAAATTCTCCAGTATGGAGACCCCCATCGGTGTGTGAACGACCTCCGGGTGGAACTGGAGGCCGAATATACGGTCCCCGTCGCTCAGCGCCGCGACCGGAGAGTTCTCCGTAAAGGCGAGGCTTGAGAAGCCGGGCGGCAGCTCAGCGACCCGGTCTCCGTGGCTCATCCATACCTGGAACGAGGGTGGAAGCTCGTGGAACAAGCTACAACCGTCCCCATCCTGATGGAGCGATGCGGAGCCGTATTCCTGCCGCAGTCCCGGAATGACCGACCCGCCGAGCTGGTGTACCAGCGCCTGCATCCCGTAGCAGATGCCCAGTACCGGCAGGCCGCGCTCAAAGACCCAATCAGGAATCGTCGGCGCTCCCGGTTCGTAGACGCTTGCGGGGCCGCCGGACAGTATGACCCCCTTGGGCTGTATGTGGCGCACCGATTCCCACGTGCTGGATGACGGGACAACTTCGGAATAGACTTTCAACTCGCGGGCGCGGCGGGCGATTAAATGGCTGTACTGGGAGCCGAAGTCGATGACCACGACGCCCTCGGTTACGGCGCGGCCTTCGTTCTCCGCTTCCGCGCCCATAGCCTCCAGGTTCTTGGCAATCTGGAGGTAGGTGGAGATTTCGAGGTGGTCGCTGGCTGAAACCCGTCTGCCCTGGGGCAAATTCCCTCCGACCGTGGCGGCACCTCCTGTGTTACTGAGGTAGGGTTTCTCTGTAAGTCGGCACGGGTATTATACCCGTGTTGCCTTGGCATCGCATAGGAGTCAGAGGCAAATTCCACCAGATATTGAGGGTCAGCGTCACGCACGTACATGCCGTAGCATCGGGAGCCGTCGACTGGTTGCTGTGGCAAAACAGCCTATGAGCTACCTGGATGGCATCTTTTCCAGGCGACGACCACTGCCTGCGAGTGTATGGAAATCGCTATGTTATACTCGCCGAACCTGGCGGCGAGTTGCGGTCGAATGAGTGATGCACCAGAAGATATCGAGGTCGAACAGGCCGTCCGTGCGCTCCGCCGTGGAGGTGTCGTATCTTTTCCGACAGACACTCTTTACGGATTGGGCGCCGATGTTTTTAACCCGGCGGCGGTGGAGGCGATTTTCGCCATCAAGGAGCGTCCCTCGGGCCTGGCTCTGCCAGTCCTCATCGACGACTGGAATCAACTGGAAAGGGTGGCGGGAAACATCCCAAACGCAGCAAGGGTGCTGGCAGAACGGTTCTGGCCAGGCCCGCTGACCCTGGTGGTCAAGAAGGCTGCCCAAGTCTCAGACAGGGTCACCGCCGGAGCTCCCACGGTCGCGGTACGTATACCGGACCACCCCGTTCCCCGCGCCATCGCCCGCCTGCTGGGCGGCCCCATCACCGGCACCAGCGCCAATGTCAGCGGCCAACCTGACCCCCGAGACCTGGACGAACTCAGGGAGCAGATCGGTCACAAAGTGGACTATGTGGTAACTGCCGGGCCGACGCCCATGGGTGCGGCATCCACAATAGTTGACATAACCACGGAAACCCCAATGCTAATCAGGGAAGGCGCGATACCATTCGATGATATCACCCGCCTGCTGAGTTAAGTCATGCACCATCGGCCAAACTGGCATTACGACCATCCACCAGCCTGCACTTGCGTTCTCTGCTCCCGCTCAAGGGCCGGTGGTAGGCAAGTTAAGCGTGTTGGCCGCCAAAGACCCGGGCATACGTCCAGAACATCAGGCAGGAACAGGCGTGGGAACGGCAGGCTGATACTCGCCCTGTTGATTCTCGTTGCAGTAATCGCCGGCCTCGGGGTAGTGGCTTGTCAGGAAATGCTTCCATTCGAGATACAGTTGGCCACCAGGCAGCCGGCCGGTGACAATGCGCCCCCCGTCGCGCCGGTCCTGTACGTACCAACTGAGACTCCCGTACCTGCAACAGCAACAGCGCAAAGTATGATAATGACGAAGGGAGCAGCGAAAACGTTGGTTTCCACTGGCACAACGGCCCCAACCGCGTTACCGGCTTCACCCCTTGCCCCTGCGCCAACCAGTGTCCCTAATGTCGGACCTCCTCCAACTCCTGATCACACGGCAACCCTATCTCCTCCCCCAACCCCGGCGCCTACTTCACAAGCAACCATATCCAAGACAGTCCCTATCCTGGCAGAGGTCACGACTATTAGTTTTGTTGAGATTGGTTACACTCTCAACCTGCGGGTTGACGACATTCCCGACGGCGAAAACCATGAGCAAGTGAAATTGGTCGTCACGCATCGGGACGGGACTGAGCAAGAGGAGATTACTCAATTCCTTCGGATAAGGAACGGCGATTACATTGGGGCTGTAACGGTCGAGCGGGAACGGATAGAAAACCCCGACCCTGAATGGGTGAGGGACAACATAACCGTCGAGGTTCTGCCGGAACGGGTATTCGACTCAAGCCAGGCAGCATCGCAATCGCAGGAAGTCATGCGGACACCTATCCTCAGTCCAACCAATACGCCGCGGCCAACAAGCATACCCAAGCCAACACCTATGCCGACGTTCCATCCCTCAGATCAGGCACCAGCTTTGCGGCATGGCGATGAAAAGCGCTACATACTAGAACTTATCAACGCCGAGCGCAAGAAGGCGGGTGTCCCCCCAGTGGTATTGGGAGATAATGGCGCGGCCCAATTGCACGCCGAAGCGTCCCTGGAAAACTGCGTCTCGAGCCATTGGGGCATTGATGGCCTGAAACCATACATGCGATACAGTCTGGCAGGCGGCTACCAATCCAACGGTGAAAACGGTCTTGGATCAGACTATTGCATCACAAGCTCTGACTGGTACAGCCCCCTTGACCCCATCAGATCGGAGATTGAAGAGGCGGTGCAATGGTGGATGCTCAGCTGGGGCCACCGGCGAAATATCCTCGACAAGCATCACAAGAAGGTCAACATTGGCTTGGCCTGGGACCGGTACAACTTGATGGCGTACCAGCACTTCGAGGGCGATTACGTGGAATTCGACCAGTTGCCGGACATTGAAAATGGTGCCTTGATCCTAGACGGTCGGGCCAAGAATGGCATCCAATTCACAGATGAAGGCGACTTTGGCGTACAGGTTTATTATGACCCGACGCCGCACCGTCTCACCAGAGGACAGGTCTCACGCACCTACTGTTACGACTCCGGCCTGCTTGTTGCTGCGTTGAGGGAACCCCTAACAGGAGGTTGGTACTATAATGAGGACGAATTCACTAGGACCTACCAACCTTGCCCTGACCCATACGAGGTTAGCCCGGATGCATCTGCGCCACAATCTCACGATGAAGCGCACGAACTTTGGCAACAGGCATACAATGCCAGTCAACTGCTTCAGGAGATAACCATTACGGTGCAGTGGATTACTGCCTCGAAATGGGTCGCCAAGGGTGACCGGTTTTCGGTAACAGCGAACCTGCGGGATGTTATCAAACAGCACGGCAGCGGCGTGTATACAATCATGGTATGGGCTAAGATAGAAGGAGAAGATGTAGTCATCTCCGAATACTCCATCTTCCACGGCGTAACGCCGCCAGACACCTACTCGAACAACCCCTGAAAACGGAAGTGTCGCATTGATAGCCGGATATGATACCCACCGCCAAGCCGTGGATGAAGAGCTGCGGGCCGTGTTCGAAGGCCGGCAGGGGTTCCTCTACGATGTGCTCCGGTATCATCTTGGTTGGGTCGACCAGCAAGGGACTCCGTTGGACGCGGAGCCGGGACTGCACTTCCAGTCCCGGCTGCCCCTTCTGTCATGCGAGGCCGTGTCCGGGGACTTCCGTCCCGCGCTGCCCGCCGCCGCCGCGGTGGAACTGGTATACAACTTCACACTGGTCCACGGCGACGTGCAATCAAACAGGTCGGGAAGCACGCCGGGGCGCGAGGACCGCCCCAGCATCTGGTGGGTCTGGGGTCCGGCCCAAGCTATCAATGCTGGCGATGGCTTGCACGCCCTTGGGCGCACAACTATAATGCGCCTCGCTCAGAGGGAGGTGCCCCCGGAACGCATTTTGAGCGCCATGCAGTCCCTCGACCGGGCCTGCCTTACTATTTGCGAAGGCCAGTACATGGACCTGGAGTTCCAGGATCGGCTTACTGTCACCAGCCATGCCTATATGGACATGGCCGGACGTAAGACCGGGGCGCTGGCATCCTGCGCTGCTGAGTTGGGTGTGCTGGCGGGGGGAGCGCCCGATCACGTCCACGCCGCTTTCGCCTCGATGGGCAACCGGTTTGGAGTTGCCTGGCAGATCGTCCGGGACATTTCAGAGCTTTGGGGCGAGCGCGGCGACGGGATGACCGCGGCCAACGTGCTCAACAAGAAGAAGAGCCTGCCACTGATTTACGCTCTCGAAACAGCCCCCGTGTCCGCGAAGCGGGAGCTTGGCGCAGTCTACATGAAGCGTGTGCTCCAGCCCGAGGACGCTGCCCGGCTCGTCGAAATCCTCGACAGTGTGGACGCCCGCAGCTTCGCCAGGGAAAAGGCCCGCGAGTTTGTCGAAGAGGGACTGGCATCCCTGGACAATGCCGGTCTGCCGGATCAGCGCATAGTGCCGCTCCGGGAATTCTCTGAGTGGGTATTGGAGGAATAGTTACGTGGTCAAGCGCGCCCTTTCCGGGCTGGACGTGGACGGCAAACGGGTCCTGGTCCGCGTGGATTTCAACATACCCATTGAGCAGGGCATCGAGGCAATCGCCGCCTACGACCAGCGGCTCCGGGCCACCCTGCCGACCATCCGTTACCTTGTCGAAAGGGACTGCCGGACCATCCTCTGCTCACACCTGGGAAGACCCGCTGGAAAGGTCTCCGAGTCCCTGCGTTTGGCCCCCGTTGGGGACCGGCTTGCGGAGTTGCTGGGGCATCAGGTAAAGAGTCTGCACGAGTGCATAGGGCCGGAAGTGGCCGCTGGCATAGATGCGATGAAGCCCCGCGATGTGGCCCTCTTGGAGAACCTGCGTTTCCATGCAGGCGAAGAGTCTAACGACGCGGGCTTCGCCTCCTCGTTAGCTTCCCTGGCGGACTGCTTTGTCATGGACGCTTTCGCCGTTGCCCACCGCGCCCACGCATCTACCGTCGGAGTACCGGCTATACTGCCCTCGGCAATGGGTCTCTTGGTCCAGCGTGAAGTGGAATCGATGGGTACTGCCCTGGAGAACCCGGAGCGGCCGTTGGCTGCGTTGATGGGCGGCGCGAAAGTCAGCGACAAGATTTTGGTGCTGGAGAACCTGCTGGACAGGCTGGACCGACTCTATATCGGCGGCGGCATGGCCGTGACATTCCTCAACGCCTTGGGCAAGAATACCGGCGCTTCTTCCATAGAGGAAGACCGTCTCGATTTTGCCAGGGACATTATGGAGCAATTGCGGCAACGGGGGATTCAACTCCACCTGCCCGGCGACCTGGTGGTGGCCAGCCGGTTCGAGGCCGATCCGCCAGAGGTCCGAACCTCATCCGCCGAGGCGGTGCCAGAGGGCTGGTACATCATGGATATAGGCCCCAAGGCATCTGCCCGGTTCTCCGGTTCTCTGACCGAGTGCAGGACCATCATCTGGAACGGTCCGATGGGCGTGTTCGAGATGCCCAGGTTCAGCGAAGGGACTCGGGTCGTGGCCGAGGCCATAGCAGGCACGCAGGGGACCACCAGCGTAGTCGGCGGCGGCTCGACTGCCGAGGCTGTGGAGGAACTCGGCCTGATGGACCGCATGACCCATGTCTCCACCGGAGGGGGGGCTTCCCTGGAATTCCTGGAGGGCAAGGAGCTGCCCGGCATTGCGGCCCTGCCGGACGCCTGACCTCCGGTTACCGGTAGCTGCCCACACCGTCATTCCCGAAAAAGCGGGAATCCATCCCGCAACTAGCCAAAGGGTGAAACCATGATTGACGAAGAGTTATTCCGGGACTGCTACGTTTCCACACCTTCCAAGATCGTCATGCTGGTAGTAGATGGGCTGGGTGGTCTTGCCCACCCTGACACTGGCCTCTCGGAGTTGGAGACGGCACACTTGCCCAACCTGGACGCAATGGCGCGTGAGAGCGCCTGTGGTCTGACCACGCCCGTCGAGCATGGGGTTGCCCCCGGCAGTGGTCCCGGCCACCTCGCCCTGTTCGGGTACGACCCCTTGAAGCACCTTATCGGCCGTGGCGCACTGGAAGCCCTGGGCATAGAGGTTGACCTCCGCCCCGGCGACGTTGCCGCCCGCGGCAACTTCTGCACCGTAGACGACGCAGGACTGTTGGTGGACCGCCGGGCCGGGCGCATCCCTACCGAGTTGAGTGCTCCGTTGTGCCGCCGGCTCGACCGGATCGAGGTTGATGGCGCCGAACTCGACGTTTTCCCCGTCCAGGACTACCGCTTCGTCCTGAGACTCAGGGGGGAAGGGCTGTCAGAGGCGATAACCGAGACCGACCCCCAAATCACGGGAGTCCCAGCCCTCGAAGTCCAGGCTCTTGCGCCCGAAGCTCAGAAGACTGCGGACATGGTCAACAGCTTCGTGTCCCAGGCCCGTAACCTCCTGGCGGAAGAAGAACGGGGCAACATGGCGCTGCTCCGGGGATTCGCCCAGTTGCCCAACCTTCCTCCGATGGGCGATGTCTATCAGTTGGACCCGGCAGGAATCGCCGCTTATCCCATGTACCGGGGCCTGGCCACCGTCGCCGGAATGCAGGTCATCCCCACGGGACACTCCTTCGGAGACGAGGTGGAAACCCTGCGGCAGCGGTTCCAGGAGCACGATTTCTTCTTCATCCACTACAAACCCGCCGACGCCGCCGGAGAGGACGGGGACTTCGACGCCAAGGTGAAATGCCTCGAGGACCTAGACCCATTCATCAACGAGATCCGGGAATTGGGGCCGGACGTGTTCATAGTGGCCGGGGACCACTCGACCCCCGCGATCATGGCATCTCATAGCTGGCACCCGGTGCCGTTCATGCTGCACTCCCGGCTTACCAGGGGTGAGGGCATCGATGCGTTCAACGAAAGGTCCTGTGGCCAGGGCCCTATCGGGCGCATCCCAGCGACCAGGGTGATGCTGCTTGCGCTGTCCCATGCCGGCAAGCTGACCAAGTACGGCCCGTAGTCCGGACCGGGACCGGAGCTCGAGACAATCTTTTGCAGGAACGCAATATGCCCAGACCAGTAGTCGCCGGGAACTGGAAAATGAACACTACCTTGGAAGATGCGGAGCGTCTCGCCTCCGAGGTGCGGGACGGTGTGGTCTCCGGTATCGGATGCGATGTCATCCTCTGCCCGCCCTTCATATCCCTGCAAGTGGTCCGGAGTGCTGTTGCCGGGTCGCAGGTAATGGTCGGCGCCCAGAACATGTACCATGAGTCCTCCGGCGCGTTCACCGGCGAAATCGCCCCGCCGATGCTCCAGGCCCTTTGCGATTGCGTGGTCCTGGGCCATTCGGAACGCCGCCAACTGTTCGGCGAGACCGACCACACGGTCAACCTCAAGGTCAAGGCAGCCCTTGCCCACGCCATTCGCCCTATACTGTGTGTTGGCGAAACTTCAGAGCAGCGTGAGTCGGGCCGGGCACAGGAAGTTGTAGCCAATCAGGTCCGGGAGGCTCTGGCCGGAGTGGAGGACATTACCGGCCTGATAGTTGCCTATGAACCCGTCTGGGCCATCGGCACCGGCCAGGCCGCTACGCCGGAGACGGCTGAAGAGATCATGGGAGGCGGGGTGAAGGAAACCTTGGCTGACCTGTTCGGCGACGCAGCTTCGGAAGTCCCACTATTGTACGGCGGAAGCGTCAACCCCGGGAACGCCGCAAGTTTCGCCCGCCAGCCCAACATCCACGGAGGACTGGTCGGCGGCGCAAGCTTGCAGGCGGACCAATTCCTGGAGATAGTGCGCGCGGTATCAGCGGCCAAGGGCTAACGACCTGGCGGGCAACTCGATTTACAAATATACGTCTGAGGATCACCCCAGTTGGGTTTGGCATTTTGGACAAACCGCCATAGTGCCGTTGCCCCTGTATTCCCACGCGACGGCGGCGCATTGCTGTCCTAACTTTCCATGATCTCCATTGTAGGCCCCACTGCCGTAGGCAAGACCCAACTGGCCGTAGCCTTGGCCCAGCGGTTCGGCGGCGAGATTATCAGCGCCGATAGCCGGCAGGTGTACCGGCACATGGACATCGGCACGGCCAAACCAACCGTCACCGAGCGGAGGCGAGCGCCGCACCATCTCATAGACGTCGTTGACCCCGACCAGGATTTCGGCCTTGGTCTCTTCCTCAGACTCGCCCGCGGGCAAGTCCGCGATTGCCGTTCCAGGGGCGTACCGTCTCTGGTCGCCGGCGGCACTGGTCAGTACATCTGGGCCCTGTTGGAAGGCTGGCAGGTGCCGGAGGTCCCGCCCGATCCGGAGTTCCGGGCTGCCAGGGAGCGAGAGGCGGCGGAACACGGCCCGGCAGTGTTGTACAACAGGCTTCGGCGTTTGGACCCGTCGCGGGCTGCTCAACTGGACTATCGCAACGTCCGCCGGGTGATACGTGCGCTGGAGATAGCTCGCTCGAGGCAAGTGCCAGTCCCGGCGCGGAACAGAACGGATGAAACTACGGGTGAGCCGCTGGTAATCGGTCTCACGATGGAACGACAGGAGTTGTACCCCCGCATCGACCAGAGGGTTGATCGGATGATGGAGGACGGGTTCCTGGAAGAAGTCGCCGCATTGTTGACGCGAGGATACGAGCTAGGTCGTGGACCACTTGACTCCCCCGGTTACCGCGAGTTGGGCCTGCACCTGGCCGGGCAACTCCCGCTGGACGAAGCGTTGCAGAGGACCAAGTACCGGACTCATGGTCTGACCCGTCGCCAGTACACATGGTTCAAGTTGAGCGATTCCAGGATTCAGTGGCTGGATGCCAGTGCGTTGGACCTGGAAAACAGGGCGGCGGCAATGGTGGAGAGCGCATTAGCCGGACGGTCCCTGTGTTAAAATAGGCCAGCGCCTTGATCGGAGCGTGAGCATGAAATTCACCAAGATGCACGGCACCGGCAACGATTATGTGTACATCGATGCCCGCGGGCTGGACGCCGATTGGCCCGAACTGTCCAGGGCCATGAGCGACCGCCATTTCGGCATTGGCAGCGACGGTCTCATCCTGATCATGGACTCGGATGTTGCAGATGCCAGGATGAGGATGTTCAACGCAGACGGCTCCGAGGGCGAAATGTGCGGCAACGGCATCCGTTGCTTCGCCAAGTACGCAATCGAGCGAAACATAGTATCCCCCGGCTCCGGCGGTGTGGCCGTCGAAACCCTGGCAGGCGTCCGGAACATCGTCCCCACCTACTCAGGAGACAGAATCACCGGGGCGAGAGTGTCTATGGGCGCGCCGGTTCTGGCCCCGGCGGATATTCCGGTGGCCCTCCCGTCCGGCGGCACCGCGCAAGGCCCGGTGCTCAACCACCCCTTTACAATGGACGGGTTGGACCTGCCCCTCAGCTTCGTTTCCATGGGAAATCCCCATGCCGTGACGTTCATCGGGCAGCCCGTGTCCGAATTCCCCCTGCACACCGTCGGGCCGAAAGTCGAGCACCACGACCTTTTCCCCAGGAGGGTAAATTTCGAGATAGTCAACGTCGGAAGCCCAGGCAAACTGACCGCCCGCGTATGGGAGCGGGGGTCGGGGGAAACAATGGCCTGTGGCACTGGGGCCTGCGCCATTGCGGTAGCGGCCCGCCTCAACGGCATCTGCGGCGATCAGGTAGACATAACCCTCCCGGGCGGCACCCTCCGGATCGAGTGGAATGGCGCGGGCGAGGTCTACATGGAAGGCCCCGCGGTGGAAGTGTTCACCGGAGAGTGGAACCACTGATGAATGCGCAGGCAACGGCAAAGCTGACCTTCGATGCCTGGCTGGCCATGCCCGAGACCAAGCAACGCTGCGAGGTCATCGATGGGGTAATGATGCTGATGGCGGGACCAACTGTGGACCACCAATGGATAGCTATGACGGTGCATGACGGCCTGAAGAATTTTGCCCACGCAAGGCAGTTAGGAGTCGTGTTGTTCGCGCCGCTGGACCTAGTAATCCGCCGAGACCCGTTGCGCACGCGGCAACCGGACGTCATGTACCTCAGCGCGGAAAGGACCGGGATCAGGGGCCGGGCCGATTTGCGCGATATCCGGGTGCTGGAGGTTCCCCCGGACATCGCTGTTGAAGTCTTCTCCCCAAGCAACGCCCGCCGTGACATCCTCGACAAGCTCGAAGACTACCGGCAGGTGGGCGTGCTGGAATGTTGGATCGTTAACCCGGAAGCCGAGACTGTGGAAGTCGTCAGTCTGTCTTCTGAAGGTATCGCCATCTTGGCGGTGTACGGCACTGCGGATACTCTAAGGTTGGCCGTGCTGGAAGGCTTCGAGTTGCCACTCCGGGAGATTTTCGAGTAGCCTAGACCAAAGACTGCGGGTACGCCGACCCGTTTAGGACGAAAGATCAGCATGAACTTTTCTGAGCGCCTCGGCAAACTGGCCCCCTACCCATTCGTGGAGATTTCCCGCATCATCGCCGCCAAGCGGGCGGCGGGAGCCGACGTGGTCACCTTCGGGATAGGGGACCCGGACATTCCAACTCCCCAGCCTATCATCGACCGGCTGTTGGCGGCTTCCCAGGACCCGCCCAACCACCGCTACCCGGAGACGGACGGCCTGCCCGAGATGCGGCGCGCTATCGCCCACTGGTACGAAAACCGCTTCGGGGTTACCCTCGACCCGGACACCGAGGTCCTTCCCCTCATCGGGGCCAAGGAGGGCATCGGCCACGCGGCGTTCTGCTTCCTCGACCCTGGCGATATAGCCCTGATCCCGGACCCTGCCTACCCAGTCTACGGCGTTGGCACCATGTTCGCCGGGGCCGAAAGCTACGTCATGCCCCTGTATGAGAGCAACGGCTGGCTGCCGGAACTGGACGCCATTCCCGCCGATGTGGCGCAGGCTGCCAAGCTGATGTGGCTGAACTACCCGAACAACCCCACCAGCGCTGTGGCGACCCAGGAAGATTTCGCCTCCGCCATCGCCTTTTGCCGCGAGAACAACATCGCCCTGCTGCACGACGCCGCCTATAGTGAGGTGGGATACGACGGCTACCGTCCGGGGAGCTTCCTGCAGGTGGACGGGGCCAAGGACATAGGCATGGAGTTCCACTCCCTGTCCAAGACCTACAATATGACCGGCTGGCGCATCGGCATGGCCGTCGGCAACGCCGATATGATAAAGGCGCTGTTCCAGATCAAGGCCAACCTGGACTCGGGCATACCCCAGGCCATTCAGGAGATGGCAATGGAAGCCCTGACCGGTCCCCAGGACTGCGTCGACGACAACGTCGTCATCTACCAGCGCCGCCGAGACCGGGTGCTGTCGGCCTTGAACGTTCTGGGGCTTTCCGCCGAGGTCCCGAAGGCCAGCCTGTACGTCTGGGCCAGGGTCCCGGAGGGCTACACCTCTGCGGAGTTGGCTGCCCGGTTGCTTGAGGAGACTGACATCGTCGTCACCCCCGGCTCCAGCTACGGTGCGTTCGGTGAGGGCTACATCCGCCTGTCGCTCACCACGCCCGACGACCAGGTGGAGAAAGGTTGCCAACGCCTGGAAGCATGGTCAATTCCGGCCAAGGGAGGGTGATGTCATAGCCAACAGACCCGTTTCAACTATCCAGGAACCCGAACGCGCCATCCTCGTAGCCGTCGAACTGAGAAGCCAGTCCAACCTATGGGGGTTGGAAGACACCCTGAGCGAGTTAGACTACCTGACCCGTTCCGCCGGCGCCCAGGTGGTCGGCCGGATTTCCCAGCGGGCCGACCGGCTTACCCCCACCTACGTCGGCAAAGGGAAGCTCAGGGAACTGACCGAGTCGGTATATGACCTCAAGGCCGACGTCGTAATCTTCGACGACGAACTGACCCCCACTCAACAACGCAACCTGGAAGAAGCCCTGGCAATCAAGGTCATTGACCGTACTGCGTTGATCCTTGATGTGTTCGGACGCCACGCCCGCACCTACGAGGGCAAGTTGCAGGTTGATCTGGCCCAACACCAGTACCTCCTTCCCCGGCTGGTGGGCCAGTGGTCCCACCTGGAACGCCTGGGAGGCGGGATTGGCACCAGGGGACCCGGCGAGACCCAGTTGGAGACCGACCGGCGCCTGGTCCGCCACCGTATTCAGCGCATTGAGCGAGAACTGGCAGGCGTGCGCCGCCGCCGCACCCTGTACCTGGACCGCCGCAAGAAGGCCAGCATACCGTCGGCCAGCCTGGTTGGGTACACCAACGCTGGCAAGAGCACCTTGTTCAACGCCCTGAGCAACGCCAAGGTAGAGGCTGCCGACCAGCTCTTCTCCACCCTCGACCCGGTCACCCGCCGCGTTCGCCTCCCGTCTGGAGGGGAATTGCTCCTTAGCGACACCGTTGGATTCATCCAGAAGCTCTCTCCGATGGTCGTTGCCGCGTTCCGTGCCACCCTTGAGGAGATGTCCGAAGCCGACCTGCTGCTCCATGTCATCGACATAACCCACCCGAAGGCTTCCGAGCAGGCCGATGTGGTGGAAAGCACGCTGGAGGACTTGGGACTGAGCGGCAAACCGCGGCTCCTGGTAGTCAACAAGATGGACCTGCTACCCGCCGGAATAAGCTCCCAGGACGGGAATTCCGCGATTTCGCTGCCCGCCGATGCTGCTACGCCCAGCGTGTTCGTTTCTGCGGCCAAAGGCTGGAACCTGGATGGCTTGCTGGAAGAAATCGAATCCCGCCTAATGGTCAACGAGGGCCCGATGATGGTGGTTTCGGACAGGAGATTCGGAACATAGCACGAACGCTTCGACCCGCATCACAGGGGGTTAAGTGTAGGGGAAGCAGGTTCAACAGTGGTTTACAAGGGAAAACGGGTTTGATAACATGGTTTTGCCTCTACTGGAAACTCCATTGCGTGGCGCGTTCGTCTAGAGGCCCAGGACACCGCCCTCTCAAGGCGGAGATCGCGGGTTCGAATCCCGCACGCGCTACCAATCTCATCAACTGCTGCCCAGTGCCCCTTACCCATGTTCCGTCCCTGTACCCCACTGCCATTGGATTTCATTGTTGTATAATGTCCAAAGCTATATCGGCCGTCTACGGGCAACCGCGGGTTCTCAAGCCAGCCACTGACCATTGCAGTACGGCCCAGGGAGTGAAACATGGTAGACCAGGAAAGATTGGTCAAGTCATTCTGCGAACTGGTTCGGATTGACAGCCCCTCCGATGAAGAGGAAGAAGTTGCACGACATCTGGAAGGCCGCCTGACCCGGTTAGGCTTCCAGGTTGCCCGCGACGCCCACGGAAACGTAATTGCCTCTGAGGAAGGCGACGATCCCCTGCTACTGTCGGCCCACATGGATACCGTGGAGCCGGGCCGGGGCATCAAACCCCGCATCCAGGGCGACCGCATCACATCCGACGGCACCACCATCCTGGGCGGCGACTGCAAAGCCGGTGTGGCGGCCATCCTCGAAGGTCTGGAAGCCGTGGCCGCCCAGGGAATCTCCCGCCGTCCGGTCCAGGTAGTGTTCACCCGCGGCGAGGAGATCGGACTGGTGGGTGCGGTCAACCTCGACTACTCCATGATTCGCGCCAAGGAATCGGTTGTGTTCGATGGCAACGGCCCCGTCAACACCGTCACCGGCGCCTCGCCCACCTACGTGCGGTTCGACGTCGAGGTCAAGGGCAGGGCCGCCCATGCCGGAGTCGAGCCGGAGAAGGGTCTGTCTGCCATCAGGATCGCCAGCGACATCATCAACGAGCTCCCCCAGGGCAGGCTGGACGATGAGACCACCTTCAACGTCGGGCTGATTTCAGGCGGGTCGGTCCGCAACGCCGTGCCTGCCGAGGCAACCTTCGGAGGCGAATTCCGCAGCCGCAATACCGAGACCCTGGACCTGCTGCGGTTGCAGGTGTCCAACACTCTTGAGCAGGCCAGGCAGCGTTACCGGGACGCCACCATCCAGGAAGATGTGGAGGTGATGTTCCACATGTACAACCTGGACCCGGAGGACCCGATAGTCAGGCTGGTCACCCGGGTCATGGGGAATCTCAGCCTCACCCCTGACATCAAGCCATCGGGGGGAGGCACCGACGCCAACGCCATGCGTCTCCACGGGATCGATTGCGTGGTGGTGGGCATGGCCACCAACGAAATGCATACCGTAGACGAATACGTGGTGATCCCCGACCTGGTGACTACCGCCAGGTTCTGCCAGAACATCATCACCACGCGCCCCTAGAACCTGAACACAGCCGAAGCGCCCGTGAAAACGGGGGGAGGAACTGGCAATGAACGGAGCGGAACTGAAGGCTACCTTGAAGTCCGGCGGCAGGGTGTTCGGCACCATGCTCAGCATCGGAAGAAACCCCCGCTGGATCCCCGTGCTGGACGGCGTGGGCCTGGACTACGTGGTCATCGACACCGAGCACGGCGCGCGCAGCCGGGGCGAACTGGCCGATTACCTCACGATGCTGAACACATCCAGCATCGTCCCCATCGTGCGAATACCCATACCCGACTCCCACTACGTCACGATGGTCATGGATGCTGGCGCTCAGGGTATCCTCGCTCCATACTGCGAGACGGTGGACGAGGTCAAGGAAGTGGTGGCCGCTGCCAAGTGGCGTCCCCTCAAGGGCGATGCCGTGCGCCGGGTGATCGACTCCGGCGAGCACGTCAGTGACGCCACCCGCTCCTACCTGGAGGAACGGAACAAGAACAGCATCTGCATCATCGGCATTGAGAGCGTTGCGGCGGTCAACGTCCTTGATGAGATTCTCCACGTCCCTGGCATCGACGGCATATTCGTCGGACCCAACGATATGAGCATTTCCCTGGGTATGCCCGACGACTACGACCGCCCCGAATACAAAGAGACGGTCAAGGGAATCATCGACAAGGCCGACTCCCACGGCATTGCCACCTTGGTCCATCACCAGACGCCGGACCTGTCCACTTACTGGATCAGCCAGGGCGCGCGGTTCGTCCTCCACGGCACCGACCGGCGTGCGCTGACCGAGGGGTTCCGGGCCGACTTCTCAACCCTGCGGGACTTCGCCAAGGACTATTAGCCGGGCTTAGCCGTTGCTGGGCTCCCAGCGCCGCCGGAGCGAGTCGATGTAGACCCGCTCATAGTCTCCATAGTGGGCGTTGGGGGCCAACTCCGATAGTTGCTCGGCCCACATGTACTCCACGTCCTCCCAGCGTATTGGGTATGGCGTCTGGTCGAAGAACTCGGTGACCGCCTCGGTTGAGCCGACAGCCGCCACGTAGCCCATCATTTGGAAGTTGTCGTACATGTTGCCATGCTCGGAGACGAAGCGCCCCTTCATGGCCGCCAGTATCACGAAGGTGGGCATGGCCCGCCTACTTCTTCAGGATGTGGACGGTAGTTACGTCCCCCGCGCCTGAGCATTGAGCAAGACCGGCCCTCGCTCCCGTCACCTGCCTCTGACCCGCCTCGCCCCGGAGCTGTGTGACCGTCTCATGCACCTGCCTGATGCCCGTGGCCCCGAACGGATGCCCCATCGCCAGCAGCCCGCCGTCGGTGTTGGTGGGGATATCCCCGGACAACGATGTCCGCCCATCCGCCGTCGCGCGCCAGGCTTCTCCGAAGGGCGTCAGGTGAAGCGACTCCAACTGTTGCAACTCGCCGATGGTGGCGGCGTCGTGGACCTGCACCAGATCCACGTCCTCCGGCCCCATACCGGCCATCTCGTAGGCTTGGAGCGCGCCGGGTTCGGTTCGGTAGGGGCTGAACGCCGAGTGATCGCTGCCCCGCCCGTTGTAGCTGCCGGAACTCAGCACCGCCGCGGCTATGCCCACCGTCCGCGACTCGTCGATCTCGTAACGCGCCAGGGACTCACGGGCGCATAGTACCGCCGCCGCCGCTCCCTCACTGGTGGGGCAGCACTGGTACAGGGTCAGCGGGTCGGCTATGGGCCGCGACTCCAGCACTTCTTCTACGGTATATATGGTGTTGCGGTGGGCAAAGGGGTTGAGGGATGCGTTCTGCCGCGCCTTGACCGCAACCTGGGCGAAGGCCGACGCCGGCGCCCCGGTGTCCTCCATGTAGCGGCGCATGCGCAGGGCGTACCCGGCCATCATGTGGTCGCCGCCGATGTAGCGGTCCGGGCTGTCCTCGGCGGTAACGGTGACCGGACCGCGGGGCACCTTCTCCGCCCCGAAGGCCAGCGCCAGGTCGTACAGCCCGGTGGTCACGCCCCAGTATGCCTGCCAGAAGGCGGTGGAGCCGCTGGAGCAGGCGTTTTCGACGTTGATGATGGGGATACCCGTCAGCCCCAGCTTCCCCAGGGCCGTCTCCCCCACCGACATGCCGTGATAGTAGACGTGACCGAAGTAGGCTACGGGAATGTCCTTCCAGCGCACCCCTGCATCCTTCAGGGCGGGAAGCACGGCTTCCATCGCCAGGGTAGCCAGGTCCTTGCCGGGAAACCGCCCGAAGGGGTGCAGGCCGACGCCTGCGACAACTACTTCACGGCCTTGGCGCATTTGGCATAACCTCTGATAACAACGGCCCCGGACAGCCTTGCCGGCCGGGGAGCCGCGGGTGGGGTCCGTACCTCGACGGTCTGATGACTCTGCCGTATCCTAACCGCCAGGGGACACGGGACGCCACTTGTAGACCAGCTTCTCTTCGCCGCCGCCCTCGGAAGCAACGGACTGCAAAGCCAGTTCTACTGCCATCCCGATCTTGAGTTGGTCGTGTTCGCAGTCGATGACCTCGGCCAGCACCTGCGGGCCTTCCGGCAGTTCCACCTGTCCCAGGACGTAGGGGACCGGTCCCGGCCACCCGGCGGGAGGCACCCGCACCACGGTATAGCTGTACAACACGCCTGTCTGTCCGAGTTCCACCAACTCCAGACGGTCCGACGTGCAGCTTTGGCAGAAAGCGCACGGCCCGAACACCGTCACGCCGCAGTCGAGGCAGCGCATCCCCAGCAGGACGCCGCCGGCGCGTCCATCATCGGACAATCGTAATCGCTGTGGGTCTATGGACTTTGGCATGGTCGAATCGCCCCTCTCCGGCGGATTCTCAGCTTAATCACGGTATCCGGCAGTGTCAACTTGGACAGTCTTCAAGATTCCCCCAGTGGGACTGCCGGGAAAATCTTGTTTTGCAGACATTTCCGGTTATATCCGGACATTTTCCGCCATTTGAGACCACGGTCGAGCGGGATGGTCCCGGTCATGGCGGCGGGCAGAAACTGAAGGCACAAGACATGATACGGAAGCGCCTCTGGGGTTGGGCGGGGGGAAGCTGTCCACTATGGCGAAGGCCGGGGCGTACCGGATGGAACCCAGGAGGACTTGCCAGACCTGCTCCTTGACCCGCCAGAGGTTGGCGGCCTGGCGCGCGAAAGTAGTGCGGCAGACCTGGGTCATGGCCGGAAAGAAGTGGCCGTAGTGCTGGCGAAAGTAGCGGTAGAGGGCGGTGTCTTGGCTCAAGCCCAGGAACTCGCCAACCGCCTCCATGGCCAGCGCTTCAGCATCGGACAACAAGGGTTGGGGGCCACTCCTTCGGAGCCGTTGTCCCTGAAGAAGGCGCTTCAAGGCATCATCTATGCGGCAAAAGACTGCTATTATTTTGGTGTCCAGGTCAATCACACACCTCCACTGGGAACAGCAACTCCAGTAGAGGTGTTTGGACCTGGATTTTCAACCCCTTTCTAACTTGCACATCGGGTTAGCTAACGCGGATCCATAGGCTGAGTCAGAGCCCAACCTGGTTTACTCAGGGATCGGCGTCCGGTCCTCCAGTTGGTGCCAGTACACCGCTCCTGACTCCACCGCCTCCGCGGCTTCCCTGTCGTTCCTGACGCTGGCCACCGCGGCCTGCGCCGGCTTCCCGGTGAAAGACTCGATGAGCCTGGCGTTCCGGACGGCCCGGTCGCAGTCCCTGATGTCCGCGGTGAAGGAGACCTCCATCGCTATGTAGCGGGTGCCGGTCCCGTCCGTCACTTCGACCACCAGGTCGGCGTTCCTGAAGCTGCGTCCCACGTTCCTGGGCAGGGTGTTTCCCGCCATCTCCCTCAGATCATCGGAGCCCAGGGTCCGGACGAACTCCAGGCCCATGTCGTACGCGATGTTCCGGGCGTCCTGGACGGTCCGGTTCCTGGCGAAGTCCCCCTTGATGGTGCCGAAGTCCCCTTCCATGCGGTCCAGCCGGGTGTCGATGCGGTCCAGCCGCGCATCTATGTTGATGTGCGTTGTCCTGTGCTCTTCGACGAAGGCGTCGAACTTCTCATTCTGCGACCCCTGCTCCTCCATGAAGGCATCGAACTTCTCATTCTGCGCCCTCTGCTCCTCCATGAAGGCATCGAACTTCTCATTCTGCGCCTTTTGCTCCTCCATGAAGGCATCGAACTTCTCATTCTGCGCCCTCTGCTCCTCCATGAAGGCGTCGAACTTCTCATTCTGCGCCCTCTGCTCCTCCGTGAAGGCGTCGAACTTCTCATTCTGCGCCCTCTGATCTTCCGCGAAGGCGTCGAACTTCACTGGGAGCTGCAGCAGGTCCTCGCCTAGTATCTGGGCCCGCACGGCGTCCCGCCACTGGGGGTTGTTCCTGAGCGCTTCGAGGAAGTCGTCCTGATTGTTGATGGTCGTCATGGCGCCAATTATACTCCGTTCCCCGTCCATTGGTCTGCCTAGTGGGTCGTTCCGTTACCTTGGCCGTAGCCCTTCTCTCGGCATCGCCGCGCCTGCGGGACTGCCGGTTGAACTCGCGCGTGTGGGTCAGCGGCTTTGTCCTAATAACGGGGTCCAACTCACTTTTGATACTGGCCCTTAATTGCGAGAACCGTAGAAGTTCGACTCGGTTCCGTGGCTAGGCCAGAGTTTCGCAATTTTTCTGAGGCTTGAAACGAAGGCGATGTGTATGGCCATCTGTCTAATGACCCCATCTGCGCCAATCATAGATTGATGGGGCCAACTTTTTCAGGGAGTCTGGGTCGAAATGGACCATTCGAGGCATTCGCAGAGGCGAACCCAACAACGTGGGATATCCACCGAGGGAGTGAACGTCGTGCTCAAGTACGGAAGGCGTCGTTAGGGCCATGAGGGCATAATCTGCGAAATGGACAAAAAGTCCCGTTTAAGGGCACTGAGAGAGATAGGTAAACCAGCATACCGCCGTATAGAACCAAGTCTCAATTGTAGATTGGTACTCGCACTGGACCGGGAAACGATAATAACAGTGTGCCGCCGGAATAGCAGATACAGATACAGTTAGCAATCTCCCGCGTTCACAGCCGTTGACCGTGGCGCGGGTACATGGTAGGTTTGGGCTGTTGGAGTGGTTGCGCCATGAGCGAGATTGCCGTACCCCACACGCCTGAACGTCCCGCGTGGGACATGGACCTGGCCGAGTTCCTTGGGACAGTTGTTCAGCGGAACCCTGGCAAGGTCTTCGTCGAGATGCAGGGGCGGAAGCTGACCTTCCGCGAGTTCGGGGAAGCAGTGAAGGCTACCGCCGGCCTGTTCCACTCCCTGGGAGTGGGCCACGGTGACCGGGTGTGCCTCTTCATGCCCAACTGCATGGAGTACCTCTTCTGCTGGTTCGGACTGTCGAGCATCGGGGCAATCGGCGTTCCAATCAACACGGCCTACAAGCGTGACGAGACGGCCTACATCCTGAACGACGCCGGGGCCTGCGGACTGGTTGCCGACTCAGGGTTGCTCGACATCGCGCAGCAGGCCGCTGACCTTGCGCCCACGATACGACACAGGCTGGTCGTTGGAGATGACCCGGACGCCCCGGACTGGACCGGTTTCTCCGACGCCCTGGCGGACACTGCGCCGCTGGCAGACACCCCCAAGGTCTCCCCCGGCGATGTGTCGATGCTGGTCTACACCTCCGGCACCACGGGGAATCCCAAGGGCGTGATGGTGACACACCGGATGTACGTGGCCGCCGGACAGGGGTTCGCCCACTGGACCCAGGCCACTGCTGGCGACCGTTTCTTCACCTGCCTGCCATATTTCCACGCCAACGTGCAGTATTACTCCACGATGGGCGCGCTGGCGGCGGGAGCGACCCTGGTGGTGGTGGACCGCTTCAGCACTTCCCGGTTCTGGGACCAGGTGCGGGCCGCCGATGCCACGGTGGTCAACTTCATCGGTATGATGATGCCGGTCCTGGCCAAGAACCCGGAGTCTCCAACCGACCGGGAGAACCGGGTGCGGCTGTTCTACGGCTCCCCCGCCTTCTCCCCGGATTTCCTGGCCGATTTCCAGGAGCGGTTCGGGACGGACATCATCGTCGGGTTCGGCATGACCGAGACCTGCTACGGCACAATCGAGCAGATTGGCCAGCGCCGCCGCGCGGGGTCGTCGGGCCAGCCCCGCCAGCACCCTGACCCGAGCTTCACCAACCAGGTGCGCATCGCCGATGCCGAGACTGGCGAGCCGGTAGGCGTCAACACTGTTGGGGAGATCACGGTCAACAATCCTGCCGTTACTCCTGGCTACTGGAACAACGAGGAGCAGACGCGACAGACCCTCCGGGACGACTGGCTGTATACTGGCGACCTCGGCTGGCTGGACGAGGACGGGTTCCTCTACTTTGTTGACCGGAAGAAGGACATCATCCGGCGAAGGGGTGAGAATATCTCTTCCCAGGAGGTGGAGGACGTAATCAAGAGCCATGCCGAGGTGATGGACTGCGCCGTGATCGCCGTGCCGTCGGAATTGGGGGAGGACGAGGTGAAAGCCTACGTTGCCACTGCGCCGGGTTCCGGACTCAAGCCCGAGGACGTGGTGTACTGGTGCGCGGAGCGGCTGGCCTATTTCAAGGTGCCCAGATACCTGGAGATGCGGACGGAGCTTCCCCGCACGCCCAGCCTGAGAGTGCGCAAGGACCTGCTGCGCCAGGAACGAGAGGACCTGATCCAGGGATGCTTCGACCGGGAGGCCGCGGGCATACGCATCCGATGATGCGTCCCTGCCAATTGATTTCACGACACGAGATGGGAGGAGGATATGGCGGAGCGGCGCTATTGGCTCTTCAAATCGGAACCATCGGCATTTTCTTACACTGACTTGCAAAACGAACCTGACCAGACCGCCGAGTGGGATGGAGTGCGCAACTACCAGGCGCGGAACTTCATGCGCGACGATATGAAGGTGGGCGACGGCGTCCTGTTCTACCACAGCAACGCCAAGCCCCTGGCGGTGATCGGCACCGCCACGATTGTCAGCGGGGCCTACCCCGACCCGACGGCATTCGACCCGTCGGAAAAATACTACGATGCGAAGAGCAACCCCGACTCCCCCGCCTGGCTGATGATTGACATAAAGGCCGACAGGGAGTTCACCCGCCCGGTCACTTTGGCAGAGATAAAGGACAATCCGCGCCTCAAGGATATGTACGTGGCGCGTCGCGGGATGCGGCTCTCGATACAGCCGGTGACCAAGGAGGAATGGGACGAGGTGCTGTCCCTCGGAGGGATCGGCTGAGCCGTGAGCGCCCAGGACAACTTTCGCAGGTCCGGAGCGGCCAGGGACTACCACGAGGCCACCAAGCTCTCCTATATCAACCTGCGGACCAAGCCGCCCCTCTATAAGTCCTACCGGGACTTACCGGTGGCGCCGCTGCCGCAGGATTTCCCGTCACCGGACACCCCGGCGCTGGAGGCGCTGGGTAACAGCAGGGCTGTTCCCGATGCCCCGCCCCCGGTGACGATCCCTTCGGCTGCCCAACTCCTGTACCATTCAGCGGGACTGATTCGCAAGGCGTTTCTTCGCTCCGCCGGAGAGGTGCATTACCGGGCCGCAGCCTCCGCCGGCGCTCTTTACCCCATCGATCTGTACGTGGTCTGTGGTGATATAGAAGGGTTGGAGGCCGGGGTGTACCACTTCTCGGCTGCGGACTTCTCCCTGGGGCAGCTCCGGCAGGGCGACTTCCGAGGTCAGCTTTCGGCAGCAGCCGGGAATGACCCGGAAGTGGCCACCGCGCCATTGAGCATAATCTGCACCGCCAACTTCTGGCGCAGCGCGTGGAAATACCGGGCGCGGGGATACCGTTACTGCTTCTGGGACTGCGGCACGATCCTATCCAACCTGCTGGCCTCTGCCCGTGCCCAGGGCCAACCGTCCAGGGTGTCGTTGGGATTCGTGGACAGCGATGTTGACCGGCTGCTGGGCATAGACCCGGCGGATGAAGCGGGCCTGTGTATCGTTACCGTTGGCTCCGGGTCCGGTGGTCCCGCCTCGTCAGCCGCCGCTGGCACATTGCCTGACATAACGACGGAGTACAATCTGGCCGGGGAGCAAATCGGGTACGATGAGGTCACGCTTGCCCACGCGGAAGCCGCGCTGGCGACGCCGGAGGACGTAACTGCCTGGAGGTCTGCGGCGCTGGCCAGGTCTGAGAAGAAAGGCACTACAGGCGCAGGCGTTCCGGTAGCCATTGGCCGGGAAGCAGGGCTGCCCCTGGCCGAGGCAATCCTGGAGCGCGGCTCGACCCGACGTTTCGCCCGCGACCCGATTTCCAGGGCGCACTTCGAGACCATTCTCGCCGCTGCCACCCGGCCATCGCAGTGGGACTTCCAGGACCAAGGGAGTCTCCAGGGCGTATACCTTATCGTGAATGCCGTGGAGTCATTGGCTCCGGGCGCGTACTTTTTCTCAGTGGAGGGCCAGGAGTTGATCCTGCTCCGGGAAGGGGAGTTCCGGGAGCAGGCCGCTCACCTGTGCTTTGAGCAGGCGTTGGGCGGAGATTCCGGCGCGGTGGCCTTCTTCATGGCCGACCTGGAGGATGTATTCCGGCACATGGGCAGCCGGGGATACCGGGCGGCGCAACTGGAGGCGGGCGTGATGGGCGGGAATATGTACCTGGCTGCCCACTCCCTGGGTCTGGGTGCCACGGGCATGACCTTCTACGATGATGAGGTCACCGAATTCTTCTCCCCCCATGCCCAGGGCAAGAGCGTCATGTTCCTGGTGGGACTGGGGAAGCGGGGACACCCCAACCGCGTCCGTCCATACCGCTCACGGGTCGCGGTGCAACTGGACGCGCTGGCCCGAGGGGCGGGCGGCGCGTCCGCCTATGGTGGAGACTAGACACTCTACCCGTCCTCGCATCCTGAAGAGCCTACAGGCTGGCCAAGGATGATGTTCCCAAAGCGTTGCCTTGCCACTTTCCTCTTTGTCATGTCGGGGTTAGCCCTCATAGACTGGATGCTTGCGATAGCCCTGCTTGATGGTTTCCCACCGATTTTTAGATTCATCATTGAGGGAGGGATGCACGACGGCCGTGTTGTGCCACCGTTTTTTGTTCTTGCCTTGTTCTCTTGGCCAGGGAACGGTTATTCGGTCCTCTGCCGCCCGTTCGCGTGGTCTTTACTCTCCGCTGGCGGGATGGCAGTAGTTGCATGTCTGGCCGTGAACCGGACTCGGATGCTCTCTTTTGCGGAAGCTCCGCACCCTGCCGGTGTCAGCCGTTGGCGAGTCCCGGCCAAATTGTACTTTGTTGCCTCAGTCGCGCTCGTATTTGGGTATAGTTACAGTTGGTTTCAGTACATCCAGGACCCTTTCTACCTGCTAGTTTTGACATCAATGAATCGCGTAGTAGGGCCTTTCATCCCTCTCTTGTTCGTCCTCATGTGCGTTGCCACAGGTCAGTACCTGTGGCGAACGCGGAAGGGTGACTGATCCCCTTTCCGGTCTTCGCTGGTGCTTGTGTCGGAACTTTCGCGTTACTCCCCTAAAATGGAGTTGCCCTCCCAGAACACTTATAATCCGGACGGGAACTCCGAGATGGCATAGTGCTGTGCCCGGCAGGTACGGCGCGGTCAATTGACGAAGAAGTTCAAGGAGGAACGATGGAGACTATAGGGTTCATTGGGCTGGGCAACATGGGCGGGGGTATGTCCCTCAATATACAGAAGGCGGGCTACCCGATGGTGGTCTATGACCTGCGCGAGGAAGTGACCCGGCCACTGCTGGAGGGAGGGGCGCGGCTGGCCAACTCCCCGTCGGAAGTGGCTGGTCTGAGCGACGTGACCTTCACGTCACTTCCCGGCCCCAGGGAGGTTGAGGCCGTGGCCACCGGGCCGGAGGGAATACTGGATGGGATTCGTCCCGGCAGTGTTTACGTGGACCTGTCGTCCAGCCGTCCCACTCTGATACGGGAGTTGGAACCTATCTTCCGGCAGAGGGGGGTCCACGTGCTGGACGCTCCGGTGAGCGGCGGCAAGTCCGGCGCGGCCAGCGGCAACCTGGCCGTGATGGTGGGCGGCGAGCGCGAGGTATACGAGAAGATAAAGCCTATCCTGGACGCATTCGGCGACAAGGTGTTCTACGCGGGGAGTATCGGCGCAGGCTCGATCTGCAAGCTGGTCCACAACATGATCGGCCATAGCGTGCGCCAGGCCATCGCCGAAGGTCTGACGCTGGGCGTCAAGGCGGGTGTGGAGCCCGAGGCGGTCTGGGAGTGTATGCGCCGCGGCTCCCTGGGACGGATGCGGGTCCTGCACGAGGGACTGGTACGGACGATGTTCCGGGGTGAGTATGAACCGGCCAGCTTTGCCCTCAACCTGGCCTACAAGGACATTTCCCTGGCCACCGAACTGGCCCGCGAGTACGACGTTCCCATGCCCATGACGACCCTGGCGGAGCAGATAGCGTTGCAGGCCATGAACCGGGGTTGGGGCGAGAAAGACAGCAGCGTTACCGTGGTGCTCCAGGAGGAGCAGTCCAACGTCGAGGTTCGGGCCGGCCACATTGACCCGGACAGGGCGGGCAGGTTCATTTCCACCCATCCGGATGCCTGAGCGTGAGGTGATAGAGGTCCCCTTCTTTGCAATCGCGGATGAAGGGGAAACGAAAGCGGAAGGGTCAACCGACCCTTCCGAAGTAGTAACCAGCTACAGGACGCCGCCGACCAGGGATAGCTGGAGTCTGGCGAGGAAATCGTCTGATGCCTGGTGTCCGTCGATTTTCCTAAAGCGAGCCGTCGATGCTTACGTCCAGCAGGTAGGGTTTGCCGCTGGCGAAGGCTTTTTCCAGGGCCGGGCCGATGGCGGAGGCGTCCTCCACCTTCTCGCTGGCTACGCCCATCGCCTGGGCTATGGCGGCCAGGTCCAGCGGGTTGGCGAAGTCCATGCCGACATATTCGCTCTCCCGCTCCCGGTCGTCCAGCATGTGCCGCAGGTAAGTGTCCATGTTGACCTTGAGGATGCGGTAGGAACGGTTGTTGCAAATGGCGTAGACCACGGGGATGTTGTAACGGGCCGCAGTCCAGAGGGCCTGTACCGTGTACAGGGATGCCCCGTCCCCTACCACCGCTAGGACCGGCTTGCCCGGATTGGCAAGCTGCACCCCCAGCGCTCCAGGCATGGCCCAGCCCAATGCGCCGCCCTGGATTCCGAAGAGGGTCCCCGGTTGGTCGAAAGTGAACTCCCTCATGAGCGCGGGGCTGGACGTGATGGCCTCGTTGGCGATGATCGTGTCCGGTGGGGCGGCCTGGGCGAGCTCGCGCATCATGCGTTCCACCGGCATCGGGCTGTTGTCCCACCGTTCCTGTAACCGGCGATTGTATGCTTCGTCTGAACTGCGCCGTTCCCCGGCCAGGGTTGCGTTCCGGGTAGCCGCCGCTTCACGGGCAGGGCCGGACATGGACTGCTCCAGGGCGTCGGTCAGTTCCGACAGCCCAGCGCCCGGGTCGCAGACTATGCCGATCTCGGTGGGGTATATCTTCTCGACCTCCCAGGCGTTGTTGTCCAGGTGGACCAGCTTGGTCTCGGGCGACAGGAAAGGCTCGTCCACGTAGAGGAAGGATGAGAAGACGTTGGCCCCGACGGCGACCACCACGTCGCTGCCGGACAGGAGTTGGCGGGTGACGGGACTGCTGGTGTTCAATGCCCCGCTGTAGAGGGGATGGCTGGTGGGGAAGTTGACCTCGGAGAAAGCTGATGCGTATACGCGCGCTCCCAGGGTTTCGGCAAAGCGCACCAGTTCGTTCATGGCCCCGGACTGGGCCACCCGGTCACCGACGACGATGATCGGGTTCTCCGCCTGGGACAGCAATTCCGACGCCCGCTCCACCGCGCTGGTGTCGGGCCGCATCCGGAAGTAGCCCTGCGAGGACGGTACAATGTCTAGGTCGGCGGTCTCGTCCATCGTGTCCCAGGGGAAGGAGAGGAACACCGGCCCGGTTGGCGGGGTCTTGGCCTCCTTGAATGCCCGCCGCACCGCCATTGGGATGTCCGTGGGGTGGAGGACTTCCGCGCTCCACTTGGTGTACTGGGCGGTCATCTCCACCAGGTCGCCCGACAGGGTTGGCTCGGCAAGCTGCATCCGCGTGTCCGAGTTGCCCGCCGTTAGTACGATGGGAGCGCCGCCCCGGTAGGCGTTGTAGAGCGCGCTGATGCCGTTGGCCAGACCCCCGGCGATGTGGATGTTGGCGAAAGCGGGACGCCCGGTGGCGCGGGCGTAGCCGTCGGCCATACCCACCGCGGTGCCTTCCTGCAACGCCTGGACATAGCGGATTTCGGGGAAGTCCTGCAAAACGTCTAACAGTGGCGTTTCGCTGGTGCCTGGGTTCCCGAAAATGTGGGTGACGCCCTCGGCGATGAGCATCCGGGCCAGGGCTTCCTTGCCGGTCATGGTTGGCATTTGAATTCTCCCTTATTTACGTTGGCGGGCGTGGGTTGTTTCACGCAAGCCTACTGGTAGACCATCCACTCCAGCAGGTTCTGGTCCGGGTCCCGTGCGTACAGGCTCAACGACGGATGTCCGCCGCCGCCGCGAGCGCCCTTCCGGGGTCCCGGCCCGGCGATGACCTCCACGCCGGCGTCGGCCAGCATCTTCTGGCACTCCTCAACGGTGCCGTCCCAGACGAAGCAGATGTCGGTGCAGCCGGGGACCGCCGTGGGGCCGCGCAGGTTGGCGACGACGCCCTCGGGGTGGACGTTTATCTTGGAGTCCCCTATCTGGATGGAGAAGATGCGCGCGTTGCCCGCCCGCCATTCTTCCTCGTCGTTGATCTTGAATCCCAGCTTCTTGTAGAAGGCGATGAGCCTTTCGGCGTTCTCCGTGGGCATGGCGATGTGGTCGATGCTAACCGTGGCCATTGGTGTCCTCCGTTCAGATGGTCTTGTCGGATGTTTAACGTGGCTCTAGGTGGCGCGGGATGCAGACGGCTGCGGGTCGATGGCCGGGCGGTTCAGAAATTCCAGCACCAACTCCCGCATCAATTCGGGGATGTTGGTCATTAGCCCGTGACCCTCACCGGGTATGACGTGCAGCTCCGAGCCAGGGATAAGTTCATGCAGGCGGTGGCTGCACTCCACTGGGATTCTGGCGTCGGCGTCGCCGTGGACGATCAGAGTGGGGCACGTCAGGCTTCCCAATCGGGTCTCGATTGAGTCACGGATGTCCAGGTAGCTGCGGAGGGTTTGCAGGATGCCCTCGAACCGCCGGAGGTTCTCCATCTCAAGACGGTGGAACTCCTCGGGGTAGGTGTCGCGCATTCCGGGGTTGCGGTCCTCCAGTGCTTCCGCCACGGCGGCTTCCCTGCCTCGTGCGGCGGCTCGGGACTTCAGCGCGTCCAGTTCCCGCTGGCGGGCCTGGCGTTCCGGTTCGCTGGCGTAGGACATGGTATTGACCAACACCAGCCGGTTGGTCATGTCGGGATAGTCCAGCGCGAACCGCGTGGCTATGGGTCCGCCCGCCGAACTGCCCAATACGTTGGCCCGCTCCACGCCCAGGTGGACCAGCAGGGCACGCAGGTCCTCCACCTGGTTGGGGATTTCGTAGCCGCCTGCTGGAGACTCCGACTGACCGGCGGCGCGGCGGTCGTAGAAGATGGCGCGGCACACTTCGCTAAGCGCGGCGGCATGGTGCTTGGCCATTCCCGCGGAGCCGTCGCCGCCTCCCAACCCCCCGTGAATCAGGACCAGAGGATGGCCGGAGCCGTAGTCCTCGAAGTGCATCGTGTACCCGTTGATCAGTTCCGTGGGCATTTGAGACAACCTCAGAAGTCCGGTATGGATTGAGGAACAGGACCACCCGCCGGACTGCCCAGATATTAGCCTTAACCGGCTATCATGGCAAGCTGCGGCGTGCAGCGTCGCGGGATGCCGTTTGCTACTCCTATGGGTTGTGTGTACACTTTGGGCGATTTTCCAGGATTGCTCTCAGCCGGGACCTGTGGAGTATGAAAGGGGGAGCCGGTATGTTCGACGTATTGATCCAAAACGGGCGCATCATCGACGGCACCGGGCAGGCCTGGTTCCGTGGCAGCGTCGGCGTTTCCGGCGACTCGCTGACGGTAATGCGGGGTGACACGTCTTCCGTAGAGGCGGCGCGGATAATTGACGCCTCGGACTACGTGGTGTGTCCGGGGTTCATCGACATGCACTCCCATTCCGACGTGATGCTCATGGAGCAGCCGGAGCACCATGCCAAGCTCCGGCAGGGCGTGACCACCGAAGCCCTGGGGATGGACGGCCTCTCTTACGCGCCCACCTCTCCCCGGAACCTGGAGCACCTGCTTGGCTACCTGTCGGCTGTCAATGGAACGCCGCCGCCTGATGTCCGCTGGGGCAGCGTCGCCGAGTTCCTGGACTTGCTGGACGGGCGGGTTTCCTGCAACGTGGTCTACTTCGTGCCCCACGCCGCGATCAGGGTCGAAGCTGTGGGATGGGACGCGCGTCTGCCAACTGCGGCCGAATTGCAGCGGATGCAGGAACTGGCCGTCAAGGGTATGCGCGACGGGGCATTCGGATTCTCGACCGGGTTGACCTACCCGCCGGGGGCCTACAGCGACACCGGCGAGCTGGCGGCGGTCTGCGGGGCTATCCAGGAGTACGGCGGGATATATGTCACACATGCCAGGTACACCCTGGGCGACCGGCTGCTGGACCCCTTCCGGGAGGCGCTGGAGATAGGGCGCAGGAGCGGCGTTCCGGTGCATATCTCCCATTACCACAGCCCGGTGGAAGGGATGGGCCAGCGGATGATCGACCTGGTGGACGAGGGCCGCAACTCCGGGCTTGACGTAACATTCGACCAATACCCCTACGCCGCGTCCAGCACGATCCTCCATTCCCTTCTCCCATACTGGGTACACGCCGGAGGGCCGGATGCGCTGCTGATGCGCATCCAGGACCGGCGGGTCCGGGACGAGATCGGCGAATCGGTGGACCCCATGTGGGGCAGTACCCTGGACCACTATGTCTTCAGCCACGTGAAGTCGGCCAGGAACAAGGAATGGGAGGGACGGTCCCTGACAGACCTGGCCCGCGCCCAGGGGAAGAGTATTGTGGACGCAGTTTGCGACCTGCTTATAGAGGAAGACCTGGAGGTTGCCTTCGTTGCCCGTACCGGGAACCCGGACAACATCCGCACCATAGTGCGCCACCCCGCGCAGATGGTAGGGTCGGACGGGCTGCTCACCGGCGAGATGCCCAATCCCAGGAGCTACGGCACATTCCCCTACGTCCTGGGACAGTTCGTGCGCGAGGAAGGGCTGTTCCGGCTGGAAGAGGCGGTCCGCAAGATGAGCGCCATGCCGGCGCAGCGGTTGGGCCTGAGCGACCGGGGAATATTGCGGGACGGAATGAAGGCGGACATTGTCATGTTCGACCCCGACCGGGTGGAGGCAAAGGCGACTTTTGAAGACCCCAAGCAATTCCCGGAAGGCATAGACTTTGTGCTTGTCAACGGTAAGGTGGTAATAGATAATGGGGGCCACACCGGGGCCTTGCCAGGACGGGCGCTCAAGTCTCAATAACGGGGCGGCAGCAATGAGCGACGACGGGAACGTATCCGTCACGCCGCTACAGTCTACGATCACGGCTGTTGTAAGCAAGAGCGAAGGCTGGTACGTGGCCTCATGCCGTGAAATTTCGGCTGTAACTCAGGGCCGCACCTTCGATGAATTGGTCGATAATCTCCGGGAGGTCATCGAATTGCATCTGGAGGGAGATGACCCGGCCGAGTATGGCCTGACGCCGAACCCGTCGATAGTGATGACTTTCGATGCAGGCGTTGTGAGTGCCCAGACTTAGGAGGCTGTCTGGAGACCAAGTGGTGTCAGTCCTCATGGGGTTTGGATTTCGTCTCCATTCTCAGAGGGGCAGCCACATGAAGCTTCGCAGATACTCATCGGAGGGGCATAGGCAAACCATTTCAGTCCCCAGACACCGCGAGTTGAGGTTGGGCACTCTCCACGAAATATATCAGCAAGCCTCCCGGTATATCCCAGAAGAGCAGTTAAGAGAAGCGTTCTACACAGACTGACGCCACCCAGAGCCAGACTGAGCAACACCGCCCATCACCACGGGCCGGCACGGGCGCAGAGGCCCCGGCATTCAGAGGAGGACAAGATGGACTTTGAACCGCGCTACACCCAGGAGCAGGAAGAGTTTCGCCAGGAGGTCCGGGAATGGCTGAAGGATAACGTGTCGCCGGACATTTCCCACCCGGCGGACTCGGCCAAGTCCGGCCCCGAGCAGTATGAACTTCGCCGCGACCTGGGCCGCAGGCTGGGGTCCAAGGGCTGGCTCTGGGCCACCGCGCCCCAGGAATACGGCGGCGGCGGTCTCTCCCTGGACCACTCGGTGGTGCTGGAAGAAGAGGTTGACTCCTACGGGTTGAGCATCCCTCCCTACTACGACTCCGGCGGGCGGTTGGGCGGCGCTTCCATCTTGGTATGGGGCAGCGAGGAGCAGAAGCAGGAATTCCTCCCCAGGATTTTCCGCGGCGAGGTCCGCACCTGGCAGTTGCTCACCGAGCCGGAAGCCGGGTCTGACGTTGCCAGCGTGAAGACCCGGGCCGAGCGGGACGGTGACGAATACGTCATCAACGGGCAGAAGGTTTTCGTCGGCAGCGACCTGGGCTGCGACTACATGTGGACCCTGACCTGCACCGACAATGAGGCCCCCCGGCACCAGAACCTGGGCTGGTTCATGATTCCGGCTGACCTGCCGGGGATCACCGTGCAGCCCATGGACCTGCTCATTGCGGGCGGTGAGTCGGGGGCGGGTTCCGGCGTCAAGAACACGGTCTACTTCGACAATGTCCGTGTCCCGGCCTTCAACCTGGTGGGGGGAGAGAACGAGGGCTGGAAGGTCGCCACCACCCACCTGGAGTTGGAGCACGGCAGCGGGGGCCGCATCGGGCGCAACTGGATGGTCGATAACCTGTTCGACTACTGCAAGAAGACCAACCGCCGCGGCGAGCCGTTGACCAAGGACCCGGACGTAAGGGACCGGCTGATTGACATATACATGGAAGCCGAGGTTGCGCGGCTGTTCAACCTGCGCAACTACTGGATGCGCCACAGCAAGACCAACCTGACCTACGAAGGGCCGCAGGCTTCCTACTTCCGGAAGATGTCGGGCCTGCGCATGTCCACAGCGATTCTGGACATTCTGGGGCCGTCGGCCCTGACCTACGACGAAACGTGGGGCGCGGGCAACGGGCACATGGAGTCGCACCAGCGTTCCGCCATCGTGGCCATTCACCCGGGCGGCACCGCCGACATCCAGAAGGTGATCATGGCCCGCCGCATCGGCATAGGCCGCGAGGTGCGGGAGCGCGCCGGAGCGCTGGCGTAGCGTTCCCAGGGCTTGCCTGATGAGAGCGTTCACGGTCGTCATCCACCCGAATGAAGCACCCGGACGGAGATGGCGAGTTCTGGACCGGAGTCCCGGCTTTGCCGGGATGCGGCTCCCAAGGGGATTCCCTGGAAGAAGCGATTGAGATGACCAGGGACGCCATCGAGGGAGTGCCGGAAATGTTGAACGACTACGGCTAGCCTGTACCCGAAGACAACGGCGAAATGGCAGTCAAGGTGCAGGTGCCGGGTTAACCGGCCGGACCGGAAGGAGCTAACACATGGACTTGGCGCTGACCCCGGAACAGGAGATGCTGAAATCGGCGGTCCGAGGATTCATCCAGCAGGAGTACCCCAAGAGCGTGCTCCTTGAGATGGCTGAATCGGGCGACGCCGTACCATCGGAACCCTGGCAGAAGCTGGTGGAAACCGGCTGGATGGGCATCCTGATTCCACAGGAGTTCGGCGGCGAGGGCGGCTCCTTCACCGACGCGGGCGTGATGTTCGAGGAACTGGGACGGGGACCGGTGCCCGGTCCTCACATAAGCTCCAGTGTTCTCAGCGCCTTTACCATGATGGCGGGCGGTTCCGATGAGCAGAAACAGGAATGGCTGTCAGCCATCGCCAGGGGCGAGCGGCTTCTGGTCCCGGCCATCACCGAGGCCGACTATAGCTGGCACCCAGAGGACGTTCACGCCGTAGCCCGGAGCAACGGCAGCGGTGTGCGGGTGGACGGGGTCAAAGTCTATGTCTTCGATGCCACGTTTGCTACCCACCTGCTATGCTCCGTGAGGTCCGAGAATGGCAATGACGTCGGGCTGGTGATGGTCCCGGCGGACTCTCCCGGCGTATCGGTGCGGCCCCTGGAAGGGTTCGGTTGGAACCTGGCCGAGGTCAAGCTGGAGAACGTGGCGGTTGACTCCTCCAACATACTGGGCGGCAGCATCGCCGGGGGCTGGTCTGCTCTGACCCGGGGAATCGCCAACACCATCCCCATACTGTGCGCCTACCAGGTGGGAGCCTGCCAGGCTGTGTATGAAATGTCGGTGGAGTACAGCCGGACGCGGGTCCAGTTCAGTACTCCTATAGGCCGGTTCCAGCGGGTACAGGACCATATCATCAACCTGGTGAACCAGCTTGATGCGGCCCGGTGGACCACCTACGAGACCCTCTGGAAGCTGGACGCCGGCCGGGAAGCCACCGACAGCATCCACCTGGCCAAGGCGGTGGGCAGCACGGCCTACCACGAGGCCTGCAACTTCGCCCACGAGGTCCACGCCGGGGTGGGAAGCATGACGGAATATGGGTTGACGCTGCACACGGCGGCTTCCCGCACCCTGTACCACTACCTGGGGGAGCCGAAGGTACACAAGCGGCTGCTGGCCGACGCGCTGGGCCTGTAACTCATACCAGTCCGGTCCCGGAACTTCAGCGCCCGGCTGCCCAAGGCAACCATTCCAAGTCCGGTTGACCCGGTCCATACGCCATTTTAAGATAGGGCGGTGTACAGCGAGATGGAGTCTTCCCCTTTCGCCGGAGCATTCGACCACCCTAAAGAAGAGTGTGGCGTTGTTGGTGTATACGCACCGGGAGGAGAGGCCAGCGTCCAGGCGTACTTCGGCTTATTCGCGCTCCAGCACCGCGGCCAGGAAAGCGCGGGGATCGCATCCAGCGACGGAGTTAACATAAAGGTCCATGCCCAGATGGGCCTTGTGACCCAAGCGTTCCGGGAACAGGATTTCTACCTGCTGACCGGGGAACGGGCCATCGGCCACACCCGGTACTCCACGACCGGCAGCAGCGAGTCCTGCAACGCCCAGCCTCTATTGGTTGATGGGTTTCACGGGACGGTGGCCCTGGCTAACAACGGCAATATCATCAATGCCCTCCAACTGAAGAACCAACTCCAGAGGGATTGGGGCTGCACCTTCACCGCAACCACCGACACGGAGGTCATCGCTTACCTCCTCGCCAATGCCTCCGGTCAGTCTTGGGAGGACCGGGTATTCCACTGTATGCGGCAGTTGGAAGGCGCTTATTCAATGGTTGCCCTGAGCGAGGATACCCTTGTGGCGGCGCGCGATCCCCTGGGCATCAGGCCGCTTTGCCTGGGCAAGATGGGAGAGGGGTGGGCCGTCGCATCCGAAAGCTGCGCCCTGGACCATCTGGGGGCCGAGTATCTCCGGGAGGTGGAACCGGGCGAAGTCATCGTCATCGACGGCAATGGGCTTCGCTCCGCCCGGTGGACGAGGGAAAATGACCGCCGGGCGCTCTGCGTTTTCGAGCTCATATACTTCGCCCGCCCGGACAGCAACCTCGACGGGCGGTTGGTGCATTCAGCCCGCCAGGAAATGGGATCCCAGTTGGCCCGGGAACATCCGGTAGACGCCGACATGGTCATAGGGATACCCGACTCCTCCACTGCGGCAGCGGTTGGGTACGCCAGGGCATCGGGTATTCCCTTCAGCGAGGGGCTGGTCAAGAACCGGTATGTGGGACGTACCTTTATAGAACCCGACCAGCGGTCCCGGGATTTGGGGGTACGGCAGAAATTCAACCCTCTGACCGATGTAATCTCCGGGCAGCGCCTGGTTGTGGTGGACGACAGCATTGTCCGTGGCACCACGACTCCCCACGTGGTCCGGCTACTGCGCCGTGCCGGGGCTAAAGAAGTACACATGCGGGTGTGCGCCCCGCCCATCATGCACCCCTGCTATATGGGCGTGGACATGGCAAGCCGCCAGGAATTGGTGGCCGCCAACAAGACCGTGCCGGAAATCCAGGCTATGACCGGAGCGGACAGCCTCGGCTACCTCAGCGTCAAAGGGTTGATGAAAGTTGTCGGCAAGGGCGGGGGCGGTTTCTGCAATGCCTGTTTCACGGGCGATTACCCGGTGCCGGTCCAATTGGAGTTGACCAAGCTCATTCTGGAGGAATCCGGAGCGAGTCCGGTCAGTTCCCAGTGAGAACGTCGCCCCATCACTGCGGGCCGGCCGGCATGGCCGCGGGGGATCCGGCCCTCAGTGTGTGGTGGTGCAGGTTGGGAGGCAGGCACAGTTGAGCGTTTCCGATTACCGGTCGTCCGGGGTTGACCTGGATGCAATGGGCGCGCTCAAGGAGCGAATAAAGGCGTTCGCCACCGCGACCCACGGCCCTGAAGTACTCAACCCCAACGGCGACTTTGCCGGACTCTACCGTCTCAACGGATACTCCGAGCCTGTACTGGTCGCCAGCACCGACGGGGTGGGCACCAAGCTGAAAATCGCCGCCCACCTGGGCCACTACGAGTCCATCGGACAGGACCTGGTCACCCTCAACGTCAACGACATCCTCACCCGCGGCGCTCGGCCCCTGTTTTTCCTGGACTACGTGGCGTTCAGCGAACTCGACGCCCAGCTTATGGACACCCTCATGCGCGGGATCGTGTGGGGATGCCGGGAAGTGGGCTGCGCCCTGATAGGTGGGGAGACGGCCCAGTTGCCGGACACCTACGGCCCGGACGAAATCGAGCTGGCCGGGTTCGTGGTAGGCGTCGCGGAGTCCGGCGCGGTGCTCAATGGGGACACCATTGAAGCCGGAGACCATATCGTCGGTATTCCGTCCAACGGACTGCACACCAACGGATTCTCTCTAGTACGCCGCGTTTTTGGCATCGACGAAAATCCCTCGGTGCTGTTCCGGTACTACGACGAGTTGCAGCACCAGCTTGGCGAAGAGTTATTGGTCCGGCACCGCTGTTACTACCCGATGCTGGAGCCGGTGTTGGGTCTGGTAAAGGGACTGGCCCACATTACCGGGGGAGGCATTCCGGGAAAGGTGCCGCCGGTACTGCCCGGCGGGCTGTGTGCCAGCTTCCGGCGTGGGTCATGGCGCGTGCCGCCGGTATTCGACCTGCTGCAGCGGGAAGGCGGGGTTAGCGCCGAGGAGATGCACCGGGTCTTCAACATGGGCTTGGGGATGGTAGCGGTGTGCGGTGACGAGAATCTGGCGGTGGTGCAGGAGAAATTGCCCGATGCCGTTCTCGTTGGAAGCATTGTCGAGCGTGTGGGAGAGGACCAGGTAATCTTTGTTGATGACTAACGCTGGATGGTCAGGCAAGACCCGCTCCGAGAATGGCAGTATTCCTTTCCAGGTGGTCCAGCCGACTGACGATGGCGGGTGGATTCCCGCTTTCGCGGGAATGACGGTTGGGGCCAGGAAGGGGACAATCCGAATCGTTCGCTACCCTCCAGAATGACCACTGCCAACTATTCCCGTAATGATGAAGGGCAAGACTGATTTGAGAGCATTACTGAGCGTTTACGACAAGAGCGGTGTGGTGGGGTTTGGTCAGGCGCTGGTCGCAGCCGGGTTCGAGTTGATCAGCACTGGAGGGACCCACAGCACGCTATCCCAGGAAGGGGGGTTGCCGGTACTCCAGGTATCCGAAGTTACCGGCTCTCCAGAAATCCTCGATGGCCGGGTCAAGACGCTGCATCCGACCATCTATGGCGGCCTGCTGGCCCGCCGCGACTCGCGGGAACACATGGACGAGCTTGCCCGGCACGGTATGGGCCTGATCAACCTGGTAGCTGTCAACCTGTACCCATTCGTGGACACCATCAGCAAGCCGGGGGCGACTCTGGATGACGCCCTGGAGAACATCGACATCGGCGGCCCCACCATGCTCCGGGCGGCGGCCAAGAACTTCCCGTCGGTAGTGGTGGTCGTGGACCCCAACGACTACGGTTGGGTCGGAGAGAAGTTGGCCAAAGGAGGGCTGACCCTGGAGGAACGCCGGGGTCTCGCCGCCAAAGCCTTCCGCCACGTGGCAACCTACGATGCCGCGGTGACCGGATACCTGGGCGGAACTGCCGTTGAGGACGACCCATTGACGCCCGACCTGGCCATAGCCCTGAGACAGGTGTCGAAGCTGCGCTATGGAGAGAACCCGCACCAGGCGGGCGCTCTGTACGTGCCTGCGGGAACGTCGGCAGGCGGCGTGGCCAACGCCAGGCAACTGCATGGCCGGGAGCTTTCCTACAACAACCTGATGGACGCCGACGCCGCCTGGCGGGTGGTCAGTGACTTCCCGGATTCCACCGCGGCGGTGATAAAACACGCCAACCCCTGCGGACTGGCCAGCCACTCGGACCAGAGCGAGGCGTACCGCAGGGCCTTCGAGGGCGACACGGTTTCGGCCTTCGGGGGCATCGTGGGCTTCAACCGCACGGTCACCGCCGCCTCTGCTGAAGCGATGGGGCCGGTGTTCTACGAAGTTGTCGTGGCGCCGGACTACGAGCCGGAAGCACTGGAGATTCTGCAACGCAAGCGCAACCTGCGCATTCTGGCCGTGGACCAAGACTCCGGCGGGTTGGGGTACGACATTCGCCCCATCACCGGGGGGCTGCTGGTACAGACACCGGACGTTATAGAGGAAGACCCGGCCGATTGGGAGTGCGTGACGGAGCGGAAGCCCAGCGAAGCTCAACTGGCCGATCTGGCCTTTGCCTGGAAGGCCGGCAAGCATATCAAGTCTAACGCCATTGTGTTCGCCAAGGACCTTACCCTGGTCGGTATGGGCGCCGGACAGCCCAACCGTGTAGTCAGCGTCCATCTGTCGGGCCGCATATCCGGGGAGAAGTCCCAGGGTGCGGCGCTGGCGTCGGACGCCTTTTTCCCCTTCCCAGACAATATCGAGCTTGCTGCGGAGGCGGGCATCGCCGCCATCGTGCAGCCCGGAGGGTCAATCCGGGATGACGAGGTCGTGGAGGCCGCCAACCGTCACGGCATTGCGATGGTATTCACTGGCGTAAGACACTTCCGGCACTGAGCCAAGCGGATGCTGCGCGGGGAGGTGGGCGGGATACAAATGACTCAATCCCGGGCGGCGGCTGACGATGTGGAGAAGTGCAGGGATTGACCCCCACGACCATTGACAATCAGCCGCACCCGAAACTTACGGCCTATGCTGAGGGCCGGGTCCCCGGCGACCGGGCCGTCCGGCTCGCAGTGACGGGGCGACGCTCTCAGCGGGCCTGGAGCTAGGGATGGCTGCCACAGTTGAAGTAGTAATCCCCGTCTACAACGAGGAGCAAACGCTGCCTCGTTCCATCATGATTCTCACCGAATTTCTCAGGGACAACCTGTCCAATCCCTGGCGGGTTGTCATAGCCGACAATGCCTCCACCGACGACACCCGGCCGGTGTCCGAGATGCTCTGCGCCAGGGACCCCAGCGTCACCTACATGCGCATTCCCCAGAAGGGCAGGGGCCGGGCGCTGCGGGCGGCCTGGATGGACAGCACGGCGGACATCGTGAGCTATATGGACGTTGACCTTTCAACGGACCTTGTCCACTACCCGGAGCTTGTCCGGGCGCTGGAGTCCGGTGACCATATAGCCGTCGGCAGCCGGTTGAGCAAGGAGTCGCGGGTCACCCGTTCTTTGAAGCGGGAGGTCATTTCCCGGGTATACAACCTGATGGTCCGGTCGATGTTCTTCGCGGGCTTTCCCGACGCCCAGTGCGGTTTCAAGGCGCTGACCCGGCAGGCTGCGCAGGCCATCGTTCCCCACGTCAAGAACAATAACTGGTTCTTCGATACGGAGCTGCTGGTCATCGCCGCCAAGCGGGGCTACCGCATCAGGTCGGTGCCGGTGAAGTGGGACGACGATCCCAACAGCACAGTTAACATAACCAGCACCGCGGCCGAGGACCTCCGCGGCCTGCTGCGCCTGCGCTTCGGTGGCATCCCCCCGGCGGACCCGCCTCCGGCGGACCCGCGGGAGCTTGGCCCTTAGCTTAGTTATTCGGGAAACTTCCGCCAGGATCTGGTCACACGCCAGCCAAGCTCAACTGAGCCGCTAGTCTATTGGAAGTCAAGTATTTCTCCGGGTCTTGGAAAGCCGAGAAGAAGATGGGGCGACCGCTAAACGAGAGCGGAGAAATCGGGCCGATGGCCATGAACGGGAACTCTTTGAGATTTCGTCGTGGTGCATTTTGTGGATTGCGGAATGACTGATAAAGTTCCATCGCCCGTTCGTCCCCGCCCGCCAGTTCTCGCAACTTCCGATATTCATCCCCTAGGGCTAACCCAAACCCGAAGAACATCGAGCTAAGCTGCTGAAGAATCTCAGTGTCGATTCCGCCGAGGGTTTGGCTAATGAGCATCCATCCCAAACCGTACTTCCGAGTTTCTCGGACTGCCCTCCTCAGATTGCTGCGCAGATGTTCGCTCTGTGAGCCTCTCTCCAGATTTCCGGAAGGCGCGTGCCTATGAGCTTCGTCCAAGATGACAAGCACATTGGCACCTTGAGCTTGTGATAGGGTTTCTGACGAGCGAACGACCAGAGCATTGACAATTCTGGTCAATATCCTGCTCTGAAGCTCTTCATTCCAAATTCGAGAATTTCCCCTCTGCGAGATGTCGATAACGACCACCGGTCTCGTATTCCCACTCGCTCCTGCACCCATGATGTCTCCCACTATGCCGAACACACTCTTCTTTTCATCACCCGGTGAAAAAAGCTCGGTTACGGGTTTCCAGTAGGTATCGAACACCTCATCTACTCTGTCCCTCAATACTTCAGCAACTCTATCTTGGAGTCGTTTTACATAGCTCGGCCCAGAATAGATTCGATCCGCTCCGTTACTGATAGCTTCCAGGAACTTTCGCATGGCATCTGGGTTGCATACGGTGTCGAGACGTATGGCATTGTCATTCCTGAGTCTTTGGACTCCACGATCCGCAGCGATCTCGGCAATTTCTGACGTACCAATGCTGAGTTCTTGGCGAAAGAATCCGGTGTCCAACAAAAGCTCTTTCAGCAACTCCCATTCATCCAAGCGAATATCGGCTATCCTATAACGCTCAATTTTTCTCCCAATCCCTCTCAAGATTGCGTCAACTTCCAGACCTTGCTCACCAATTCGCGTCCCATTCAGTTCGTTGTAGAACTCACCTTGCGGGTCGATTACCAAGACCCCTAACTCTTGATGTCTAGCGTAGGCCAGTAACAGCATCTTGGCCAAGCCTGACTTGCCAGAACCCGTCTTCCCAAACACGCCGATGTGGTAGGCTTCCCCTGCTCCTCTGGGACCTGAGCCGAAGTGTTTGAACCACATAGGGTAGTAAACGTCATTCGCATACGCATTGCCGAGGTAAAATATCTCCTCCTGGTATAGGTATAGCAGAGAATCCAATAGACCCTGATTTACTCTGACGACTCTCGTGCCAGTGGGAGGCACCATTCCCAAGACGTCCGGCTCATACTCTTCACCGTCCTTCTTAAACGTGGCACCGACGACGAGGTTGGCCGTCCGCGTATCCTGACGGTTCGTGATGGGAGGGATGTCGCCTGTCCGCTTGATCAGATTTCTGAATACCGAATCTTCATGCCAGCGGTTCTTGAGTTCAATCCCAACTATCTGCCCCACGGACTTGACGGGCGATCCGTTTTGCGAAGCGTCGAAAGCCACCAGCGCACCCACTACCCGTTCTTCGGTGGCTTCAAGCAATAGGTCAGCGGTAATTTCGGTGTTGGTCGACGGGCTGCCGATAACCGCTATGTCTTGACGGATATCCAGTTGCATTACACTCCCCCTCGACCGCCTTCCGTGCGGTAGTTCTGCAACAATAGCATAGATAACTCTAGGTCCGTTCCCCGTTCAACTACCTGTTGCGAGACTGTCTGTTCAATCACGTTAACTCCCGCGCCCAGGCTCTTGACCATTCTGTCCGCGAGAAAAAGCGGATACGGTTCCAAGACTGCCGGAGTAAAGTATTGCCGGTATATGCCTTCTAACGCTATCGAAAGCCTGGTAGCGCTATTCGCGATTGGTCCAGGAATCTCGATACGCAGCGCAGGAACCCAAGGGTAGGGGCGATAGTATATTACCCTTATGGATCTCATCGCATTGTTGATGTCAGACATTTCCTCGGTGGAGCAGTATGTGTCTGGAAGATGAAAATCCTCGGAATAGACTTCCAACGGTCTCGTATATTCCCCTGGATCAAGAAACAGGGTCGCCAGAGTTCGTCCATCAAGGGTGCCTGGTTCGTCAAGTCCTAACATTCCGCCCAGTTCGTTCCGGGAAGTGTATTTGGGAAGGGCGATGGTCTTGTCACTGCGAAGCAGCCTCAGAAGCCGAGTTGACAACAGCTCGTCGCGCCACCGGCGTTTCAAATGCGACGCTAACGTACTGTCCACAGGATCGATGTTGGACAAGCCTTGGTTCAAATAAATCAAGAGTGAGCCGAATGCGCCATCCATCATAACCAAGTCATGCGGAGCAACTTGGGCTAGTTCTAGCTCCATTGCCACCATCAAACCCCGCAAGAGCAACTGGCTCTGGCTGGCGTGGGGAACTGCCTCAACCAGAAGACGGTGATACGGTTCCGGCCAGTAACGGATAGCCTCCTTGGAAGTTCCTTCAATCGCCACGGCCGCCGCCGCGCATACGTCAAGAGCGGTAAGGTGATGGAGTTGATAGGAACCATCTACTGCACAAACGGAAGGCTCTCGCGGAACATCCAGGTCGGTCTTCCTTCCGATTAGGTTACCCAGTAGAGCCTTCTGCCTCAAACTATCCCGTCTACGGAACAAGTTCTGGAATCTGGCTTCGACCGCCTCCGAGACCGGAGTGGCTACGTCAAGCAGGTCTTTGACTAAAGCATCGGGAAGGTCCGCAAACTCATCTGCAATGATTCCCTCGCCCTAGCTCCAGAGACGCCATTCTTCTGGCGACCATTGCCTGTATCGGCTATCTCTCGTGCTTCGTGGAATCAACCATCGCGTACGGAAGTACTCGAACAAGTCGGCCACTGGTTGCCTCAATGTCACTAACTGGTCGTCCTGCCCCGTCAGGAATTCTCGACTGTTTTTGGCCAACGGAGCAACAAACGCTTCTCTTCTCACGCCATGATGCAACAATTCCCCGGACAACTCTATGCTTTGTAGAACTTTTCTGACGATTTCTCTACGATTTCGGAACCCGGTTCCCCATGAGGCATGTTTGGCAGTAGGAGTCAGGTTTTCAGCCGCGTAGTCAGAGATTGCGGCATAAAGACCATTGGAGAATTGAAATTCACCGTAACCTCTTGTGAAACCGACCGAGCAGAACGCAATGCGTGTTCCAAATTTCAGGCGGTTGTATATTGAAGAGCGCCCCAAGGCAGATGCAGTCGTCAACAGTGCCAGTCTGCCGTCATGCGTTTGCCCAGAGATGAGGGATCCCCGGCCCGAATACTTCCTTGCGAAAGACTCCCGCACTTCATCACTGGTAGCCAGCAGTGCAGTCAATTTGCCGCAAAGCAAAAAGGAGTATGGCGGAACAGACCCCAGAACGAACATGTCCATTACATGCCTCAGCCGCATTCGGGCCGCAGACTTGTTCCAACCGATCCACTCGTCTCTTGGCTTAAAGTTAAAAACAGGATCACCGAGACCTATTATGCCCATTAGCTTGTCGTTGTATTGGTCCACTACTAGAAATCGTAGACGACGACCGTAACCTGATGACACCGGGATGCTCCAATGCAATTTCGCATAGCGGAACAAGAGTTCATCTTCCGACCTTGGAGAAACTTCGATTAACTTTGGAAAGATTCGTGAGACATTTACTTCATCTCCAGATGCAAGCCGGGTCAATAGACGGCTTTCATGCCTTGCCAAACCCGGCCGGGAGCGCTCTTTCTGGTGCATAATCGCCGACGAATGTAACTGACGTATAAGCTGTTTGTCCCTACTAGGAAGGGCGAGCCCACGGTCGCCATCGACAAGAAACCCCTGGGCTCTCAGGGAGTCAGCAATCGCCGATCTTAAGTGTTGCTTAGTATATTCCAAGTCGTTCTGATGACACTGAGCAACAGGCTCTCGTAAGGATAATGTAATCTAACGGTTTTACAACCACAAGAGAAACGGCCCCGGTGTCCGGGGCCGTGGGGTTCTTGGTGGGTGGCTACCGGGGCTTGCCCTTGTGGGACTTGTCCCGGATCCTCGGGCCGGGGCTGTTAGAGGGCGGCCACTTTTTCGCGGAGGGACTCGATCTCCTTCATCAGCTCAGCCTTGGGGTCGCTTCCCTTGTTGAGGGCGACCAGCTCGAAGGAGCGGCGCTCGATCTCGGGGAGAGTCTGCTGGAGCAGGACTTCGTCCACCGAGGCGGCGATGGAGGGATAGCCGGCGCGCTCAATCATGTTGCGGATGTTGCCGGCCTTGAACTGGTCGAGGGTCCAGCGCAGGGTCTCGCCGGAGGTGGTGACGTCCCAGTAAATCCGGACGTCCTGGTTGCGCGGCCCGTAGTGGTAGTGGGGACCCTTCTCGAAGCAGTCGAAGGCCAGAAGCTCCACTTCCTGACCGGCGACGTCGGATAGTACATGGATGGCCATGCCTTCGTCGTTGGCCAGGTGGCGGTACTCCAGACCGAAGCGGATGTTGCCGACCTCGACCATGTCGCCGTCGAGCATCTCGGGCATCAGGTGATGGACCGTGCGGCGCTCGTTGCGGGACAGGTCCCGGGCCTTGGCCTCGGCCTCGTCCAGCGCGGCCTGGGATACGGGGTTGGCTTCCAGACCGTCGGCGAGGGCGTCATACCCTGCCCTGCGGACCATTGACGGGAGCTTGTTGCGGATGTTGTCCATAGTCCAGCCTACCGGGTTTCCGGCAGTGGTCTTGTCCAGGTGCAGGCGGATGTTGTGGTTCTCCGGCCCGTAGTGGTAGTGGGGGTCCTGGTCAAAACAGTCGAAGCGAAGGATCTCGGTATCGTGACCGTCGATTTCCGAATAGACTTGAATGCAAAGGCCCTGGTCCGGCATGAGTTCCTTGCGGTAGCTCATGGCGATGTCGACCAAGCCGCCGTCTACGACAGTGTCTCCCTTGTCCACGGTTCTCCTCCTATATGTTTATTGAGGTAACCCAAAGGCCAGATGATCTGGCCAATCGCCTGGAAACCCCGCCCTGCCAACCGCCGGGAAAATTATATCACGGAAATCAAGCCTGCAACATCTTGATGAGGCGGTATCCGCAAGCGGCGGGTTGTTGCGCGCCGACATGGGCAAGGGTATATTCGAGCCGACGAGGTTGCAGGGCGGCGTTTATTCGGGGCATGGGGGCGGGTTCTGATTTTCCACCGGCGGGTATCCTCTGTTGCTCTGCTTCTGTCTCTCGTGTGGATGACCGTCGTTGCCTGCGGCGGTCCCGCCGCAAGCCCGCTTCCGGAGACGGTGTTGGCGCCGTTGGAAAGCAGGGGCGATGGGCCGGTCGTGGCGACCCCGTCCGACCTTATAACGTCCGTTGTGGAGCGGACTCCGGCGCTTCCGCCCACGCAGCCGGCCCCGCGACAGATTTTCGTTGTGCCCACGAGGACGCCGCCGCAACGAGCTCCAGCCCCGACGCTCCCTATTCCGACGCCTAATCCGCCAACGGTCCTGCCTGTGGCCACGCCGGCCCCCGCGCTTGTGGCCGCGGCAACGCCCACATCCGTCCCTACCCTCGCTCCCAATCCAACGGCAACCCCGGCGCCGACTGTTACTCCAACTCCGACGCCCACACCGGTCCCCACACCATCACCTGCGCCCACCGAAACTCCTGTCTCAACCCCCACACCGACGCCGACGCCTACTCCTACTCCTGCGTCTACTGCGACACCACTCCTTGCTCCCACGGCAACGCCGGTTCCGACGGCAACGCTAACTCCCACCCCGACTCCGGCACCGTGGCCCACTCCTACGCCGGTTCCCGCATTTGCACCGACGCCCGTCCCAACGCCGGCTCCCGTACCGACTCCAACACCGTGGCCTACTGCCACGCCCACACCTGCGCCAATCGTGGCCCCTCACGGTGGTTACGGCTGTGTCCAAGACCAGGTCGATGTCAATTCAGCGCCAGTGGAGGAGTTACAAAGGATCAGGCAGATCGGACCCAGCCGGGCGGCGCAAATCCTGGAACTCCGGCCCTTCTCATCGCTGGACGATCTGGTGCGAATCAAGGGTATTGGGAAGAAGAGGATCGCGGAGATTAAGGACCAGGGATTAGCCTGCATCGGGTCGTGAAGGACGCTACTGCTTTAGCCGTGCGGTCCGTGAAGCCGTTTTGACCGTACCAGTGGCCGGGGATATACTGGCCCGCGCATGACCAGGAAGATACACCCTCCTGCAACACGGTTTCCCATCGCAGTCGCGCGTTCCTTTGTACCGCTTCCGGCCCCGGCAACGTGACATAAATAGCGGTGTTCGGGGGCTGTAGAGTGGGAGGGGTTGGATGGGACACGAGATATGAAGATCGGACTAAGCATTCCTCAACTGCTCGATGGTGATAGCCTGAAGCGGTTCGTGCGGCGGGCGGAAGCCCTGGGTTTCGAGTCGGCGCTGGCCGGGGACCACATCGTGCTCCCCACCGCCGGTACGGACCAGTACCCCTACACCGCCGACGGTTCCTTCGCACGTCCGGCAGAAGACCCGTTCCTGGAGACCATGACCCTGCTGGGATATGTGGCCGCTTGTACCGACGTAATCAGGCTGGGGAGCACGGTGGTGATCCTGCCCTACCGCAACCCGGTGGTGCAGGCCAAGATGTTCGCGTCGCTGGACGTGCTGACCAACGGCAGGATGATATGCGGCGTCGGCGTGGGCTGGTTGGAGAAGGAGTTCGACACCCTGGGCGTTCCCTATGCTGACCGCGGCCCCATGAGCGACGAGTTCCTGGAGATGTTCAAGATTCTCTGGACCGAAGCGGAACCGGAGTTTCACGGGAAGTATTACCAGTTCGACGGCATCAGCTTCTACCCCAAGCCCGTCCAGAAACCGCACGTCCCAATCTGGGTGGGTGGACACACTCGCAGGGCGCTCCGCCGCACGGCCAGGTACGGGGACTGCTGGCATACCACCCGGCAAACTCCGGACTTCGTGGCGCAGAACCTCCCTTACCTCCGGCAGGAGACGGAGCGCGCAGGGCGCGACCCGGCCTCCATCACCATATCCCTGAAGCGCAGCCTGCACTTCACCGACATCGGCATCGGGGAGAGAGGGTCCGTCCGAACCGGCGGGGCCATGATAGGCACAACCCAGGAGGTCCTGGATGACGTCTACTACTGCCGGGAGCTGGGGATAGACCAGTTGACCTACGACTTCCGGGTCGATGGGATCGACCAGTCCTTGCAGGTGATGGAGCACCTGGCGGACCGGGTACTGCCGGCCGCGGAGCGGCTGGGCTAAGAAGCGAGGGCGGTCTGAAATGACCGGCCGAACTTACGGCAAAGCCCCCTGGCATGTAGGGAAGCCCGTATGACTCCAGATGTCATTGCAACAGTCACCGTTGGGGTCGCGTTGGCCGGCCTAGTTGTTGCATTGGGCGGCTTGATGCTATGGAACGACGCCTTGACATCATGGAGCAACGACAAATCTCTTTCGAGAAGCGACTCTCGGAGTTGGAACAGCGGCAGGCCCGTCTTGAGGGACTGATGGAAGGGATACGCGATATGCTGTCCCGCGCCCCCCTGAGTCAGACGATCCCTAGAGCCGGAGCCGAGGAAGTCACCACAGCCCCGGACGGAAACCCCGCAACCGGCGCTTAAAGTCCGCTGTCCCGGAATGTCCTGGCCCGCTCCACCAGTTCCTCGGCAGTATGGCGCATCGACTTGGCCTGGCGGTCTGTAATCTCCCGCTTCACGCTGCCGGGAACTCCGGTTACAAAGGAACGGTCAGGAATTTTGCTGCCGGACAGCACCACCGAGTTGGCCGCCACCAGGCACTGCCTGCCCAGGGTGACGTCAGTCAATACGGTGCAGTTGTTGCCCAACAGCGAACCCTCGCCCACCCGGTCGCAGTGGACCACGACGCAGTGGCCGACGGTCACATAGTCTTCAATGTACATGTCCGAGCCGTGGACTACCGAGCCTTCCTGCACGTTTACATAATTACCGAGGGACACTTTGCCCTCGCCATCGCCGCGGATGGTGACTCCGGGCCAGATGCTGCAATACTCTCCGATTTCCACGTCGCCGACCACATAGGCGAACTCGCTTACCCATGCGGTCTCGGCTACTTTGGGGGTTTTGTCGCCAAGACTCCTGATCAAACCGTTCCTCTTAACGTGTTTATCTGGCAGCGCCCATGGCCCGCCGGGCTTCCATATCCAGCTCGCGGCTGATTATCGCCCGCCGTTTGTCATACTGCCGCTTCCCTCGGGCCAACGCAAGCTCGACCTTGGCCACGTGGTTCTTGATTAGCAGGCGCAGGGCGACGATGGTGAGGCCCTTTTCGCTTACCTCGGCGGTGAGCTTCTCGATCTCTTCCCGGTGCATGAGAAGCTTCCGGGGTCGCCTGGGTTCGTGGTTGAACATGCTGGCTGGACCGTAGGGGGCGATGTATGAGTTGACCAACCACAACTCCCCGTCCTGGGGCCTGGCATAGGAGTCCCGCAGGTCGGCGCGTCCGGCCCGGATGGACTTGATCTCCGTGCCGGTCAATACCAGACCAGCCTCGTACCGCTCCAGGATTTCGTAGTCGTGGAAGGCCTTGCGGTTGGACGCCAGCGCCGGGTTGTGTCCGTTTCTCTTGGATGACTTCTTCTTGGCCATAGTATCAGTGTATCAGTTTTTCCGGGCTATCTGGCCCCGGAGGACTTCTACTGCCCTTTCCAAGTGTACGTCGGTGGAGAAGTCCTCGACCGGCTCAAGGACTATATTGGGAGTGATGCCCTCTCCTTCTATAAGGGTACCATTAGGAGTATACCAGTTGGCGACGGTGAAATTGACTCCTGAACCGTCGTCGAGCGGCCACAGGTTGTTGACGCTGCCCTTGCCGAAGGTCTTGATGCCGACCACCGTTGCCCGCCGGTAGTCCATCAGGGCGCCGGCAAATACTTCGCTGGCGCTGGCGCTGAACTGGTTTACCAGGACGACCACGGGTATGTCGAGAGCTTCGCCTCCAGACTCCACCTTCCAGTCTCTTCTGTGGTCGTGGGCGTCTATCTGGTACAGCACTAACCCGTCACCCAGGAATTGGCTTGTAACGTCCACCACCGATGTGAGCAGGCCCCCAGGGTTGTCCCGCAAGTCAAGGACCAGACCCACGCCGCCCGAGTTCCTGAACCGGTCCAGGGACTCCAGCAGTTCCCGCTTGGTGGTGGCGGAGAAGCTGGACAGCCGCATGTGACCGATGCCGCCTTCGAGCATCGCAAGGCGGACGGAAACGAGGGGGATCACCCCACGGGTCACTTCGATAGACACCGGGTCAGTGTCCCCAAGGTGCAGCACCAGCAGGGTGACGGTGGTGCCCTTCTGTCCCCTGATCTTGTTGACGGCCTGAAGCAGGCTGATGTTTTCCGCGCTCTCGCCCTCTATGGCGAGTATGATGTCTCCCGGCCGGATGCCGGCCCTTTCCGCGGGCGTGTCCGGCAGCGGGGCCAACACCGTGATCTGTCCGTTCCTTAGCGTGACCTCCGCGCCTATACCCTCGAAGTATCCCTTCAGGTCCTGGTTGGCAATCTCGAACTGCCGGGAGTCCAGGTAAGACGCATAGGGGTCGTTCAGGGCTTCCAGCATCCCGCGTATTGCGCCGTTGCTGATTGCCTGCGGGTCCAGCGTGTCGCCCTTGATATGCTCCTCTCTCAGAAGTTCCCATACCTCTGCAATACGGTTGAACTCAGCGGGAAGTTCGTCTTGTGACACTTCCGGGGTGTCTGGCTCAGCAGCCTGTTGGTTCCAGCAGGCCGTGGTGAGCGTGAGGACCAGCAACACGGAGAGAGAGGCCCACATCATTCGAGGCTTGATCAAGGAAGGTCCTCCCGGGTCTGCTTCGGACGACAGGGTGAACGTATGCGACATTGTAGCACAGGGAAAGAGAGTGGCCTTAACCGTAGAGGAATGAGCGGCGAGTGCACTAAATTGGGCAATATGGCAGGGCGGTTACTCCAATAGCCCCACCTCACCAACACGTTATTCCCGTCCTCAACCCGTCATTCGTGCGAGAGCGGGAATCCACCAGACCTTCGGTGATTGATCGCACCGCCTGAAACAGAACACTGCTCATGGGCACACCGATTGAACCTCCGTCTCAGGGCGGTGTATCATTTGATTCGGGTTGTAGAGACCATTTGCACGTCGGCAGCGAGCCGGCTGGACGCCAAGGCAACCCATGAGACCGGAGGCGACTTGTCCGCTCTGGACGACCCACAAATATACCGGGAACTGGACCCGTCCGGAATGGCTGGGAGGTTGAGTGACGCACCGCGCCAGGTGCTGGCGGGTTGGAGTTGCGCCTGGGCAACGCCTCTCGGCGGACTGGAAGGACAATTTAACCACCTGGTAATCGCCGGTATGGGTGGGTCGGCCATTGCCGGTGACTTGGTGGCAGACCTGGCATCGCTCAAAGAGGGGTTGCCTGTCACAGTTATCCGGGACTTTCGCATACCCTTCACGCTTAATGAGCGGACGCTGATGGTCGCGTGCAGTTACTCTGGGAACACGGAAGAGACGCTGTCGATGTTCCGCCAAAGTCTGGACTCAGGGGCCAGGTTGGTCGCGGTGACCGCCGGCGGCGGACTCGCCCAGGAAGCCGCGCGGCACAACGTGCCGACTCTCTTCGTGGATGCTCCGGGCGAGCCCCGCAGCGCGGCGGTCTATAACTTCATGCTGATGGCCGGGTTGCTGGGTCAGCTTGGACTGCTGGACACAGAGGCCGTTGACGTCGAGGCTGGGTCTGCGGCGTTGGCGAAGAGGGTTGGGACTCTATCTCCGGATACTCCCACCTGCGACAACGCGGCAAAGATACTGGCCCTGGGACTGCTTGGCCACCTGCCGCTGGTGTGCGGTGGGGGGTTTTTTCGGGGAGTAGCCCGGCGATGGAAGTCCCAACTCAACGAGAATTCCAAGGTCTGGGCCTTCAGCGAGACCTTGCCGGAATTGCTCCACAACTTCGTGGAAGCCTTCGACTCCTGGCCAACCGGCATCCATAAGCCGATGGCGTTACTGCTCAAACCACGCGGATTGAGCGACGCCCTGGCAGACCGTTACGAGGCGTTGGAAGCGCTTCTGGAACGCCTCGAGGTCAAGCATCAGGTTTTGCCGGGATGTGATGCCAGTCCGCTTGTCCAACTTCTGGACATGATGGTCCTGGGTGACTATGTTAGCTATTACCTGGCATTGCTGCGCGGCATTGATCCTTCCCCTACGCCGACTCTGGACAGCCTGAAACGCCGGACAGCCGGGATTGACCGCACGTGACGGCGCAAGTACGATTAGTCTGTTGCAGGGATTGAGAGTCCGGATTGACCTAAAGCGCCCACGAGGAGGAATCAGATGGCGACACAGACGACTCCGGAGACTTCGGCCAGGGCCAGGCCGTTGGTGAAAATCACGGAAATGGACCACATCGTGCTCAGGGTCAAGGACGTGGAGACCTCACTCCGGTTCTACACCGAGGTGCTTGGCCTTCAGCCGGAGCGGATTGAACAGTGGCGCGCCGGGGAAGTGCGCTTCCCGTCCGCCCGGCTCAACGCGGACACGATAATCGACTTTTTCGCCTCCGACCAGATTCCATCGGGCCGGGACGACGCCAAGAACCAGGACCACTTCTGCATGGTGATCGACAAGACCGATATGGACCAGCTAAAGGCCGATTTCGAGGCCATCGGCGTCGACATCCAGGCCGGACCCGGAAAGCGATGGGGGTCCCACGGCGACGGGATATCCCTCTACGTCTATGACCCCGACGACAACGTGGTCGAGTTGCGGCACTATTAGCCAATAGCCGACGGGCCGGAACAGAATCCGTCAGTTAACCGCGGCCCGGCGCTTTGACCTGCCGGGCCGCCAGCCAATAGCCCTTCCCCCTCCCCCCAATAGGCTGTCCAGCCGGGTCCATTCATTGTCCCCTGATCCGGCGCTGATGATGGATTTCCCGTTCCTCAATTGCAGTTGTTTCAGTGTCAATGAGCAGCCTTCTCACGTGGAGAAATCCTGCGGTTCGTCATGCCAATAACCGCTCGGCCAACTCTACAAAATCGTTCACGATGATGTCGGGCTGGTACTCCGAGTCCTCGGTGGGCAGGTTGTAACGGTTGACATAAGCTGCCTTGAAGCCGCAGGCCTGTGCGCCCAGTATGTCGAAGGCGTGCGCTGCGACCATCAATATCTCGCCTGGCTCACACCCCAGCCGTTGTACCGCCTTGCGGTAGATTCCTGGAGCAGGCTTGAACGCCCCCACCTGGTCCACCGATATAATCGCGTCGAACTCCACCGGCACGTTGCTGCCCAGCAGCTTCTCCAGGTACCACTGCTCACCGTTGGACAGGGCCACAAGCCTGTACCGGCTGCCCAGCGACCTCAGCCCTTCTATGGCGTCGTCGTATGGTTGCAGGTCCATGTACACTTGCATGAATTCCCGCACACCCTCGTCCGTATAGTCCACATTGTGTTTCTTCAGGCAGTAGACGAAGGCACGGCGGCAGGTCTCCAGGTAGCCGCTGTGACCCAGCATCAGCAGGTTGTCCTGGTACTGCTCGATGCGCTGCCGTTCTCTCCAGTCGGCATAGAAGGTCTCCCCGGTTATGGCCGATCCGTTGGCCGCCAGGAAGTCCCCGGCCGGACCGGACAGGCTTCCCGTCAGGTCCATGACGGTGCCGAATATGTCGAAAGTGAGGAACTTGACCCTTTCCAGGGAATAGTTCGCCATGCAGCAACTCTCCTTCTTGGACCGGGTATGCCCGGTTATCCTGATACCACACTCGCACAGACAGCCGGGAGGGTCAACCGCCGCCATCGATGCGGGAACGCCCCCCGGTGATTGACGTTCCCCGTCCCAGTGCATACCATCGCTTCAGCAATAGAACGTGCCACATCGACGTGGCGCCCAGGAGGTAAGGAGTGAAGTACGACTATATCGTCATTGGTGCGGGGTCCGCGGGCGCAATTCTGGCCACCAGGCTGTCCGAAGACCCCGCCACCTCGGTGCTCCTGCTGGAGGCCGGCCCGGACTACCCGGACATAGACAGCCTTCCGGAAGAGGTCAAGTATGGCTACATGTCCACCAAGAGCGTCTGGGACAGCGACCACAACTGGCAGTATCGGGCCAGGGCCACCGACACGGCGGAGATAGAGATTCCCAGGGGCAAGGTGACCGGCGGCTCCAGCGCCATCAACGGGCAGATCTTCCTCCGCGGCATTCCCGAGGACTACGACGACTGGGCCAAATGGGGAAACGACGAGTGGAACTTCCAGCAGTTGGTCCCCTACTTCAACAGGGTGGAGACCGACACCACCTACCAGGATGACCCCGGCGACTTTCACGGCTCCGACGGCCCCATCATCTGCCACCGCTTCCCCCAGGACCAGTGGCGGCAGGGCAACAAAGTCTGGTTCGAGGCCTGGCTGGACAACGGCCAGCCCCACTGCGAAGACCACAATGCGCCCGGCACCACCGGAGTGGGTCCCACGCCCCTGAACAATCCCAATGGCATCCGCTGGTCCACCGCAATCGGATACCTGGGCCTCTCCCGCCACCGCCTCAACCTGACAATCAGACCCAACGTGACAGTCAAGCGCATACTTTTCGACACCACCAGCGAACGCCCCAGGGCCACGGGCGTAGAGGCGGTCTCCGGTGAAGAGACCTTCGTCGTCGAGGCCCAGGAAATCATCCTAAGCGCCGGAGCAATCGCGTCGCCACAGATACTCATGCTCTCCGGCGTCGGCCCCGGCGATCACCTGAAAGAGCACGGAATAGACACCGTCATCGACTCGCCGGGAGTCGGCCAGAACCTGGCCGACCATCCCCTAATCAACATCCTGTGGGCCACCAGGCCCGAGGTGGAGCTGCAGCGGTTCGTCGCCAATGCGCAGTTGCTGGTCAGGTACACGGCTGAAGGCTCTCCCCTGCACAATGACATGATCGTCTATCTGAACTCCGGCGCGGGCATGGCGCGCAACCGCGGCGGCGCTCACGCCGACCTCGTGGGCCTGGGCGCAAGCCTCGGACTCAACCTGGCCCGGTCCAAGGGCGAGATCAGGCTCCGTTCCGGCGACTACAGGGATTATCCCTATCTCAACTACAACCTCCTCGACCACGAGGAGGACCTGCGCCGGCACCGTGACGGCATCCGCATGATAGTCGATCTGGAGGACCACCCCGCGATGTCCGCGATTATCGAGAACAGGGTCTACCCCGAGGACTCCGATCTGGAGTCCGACGAGGCCTTGGACCTTTGGATGAAGAGGTGGGTGGGCACCGGCCACCACGTCTCCTGCACCGCCAAGATGGGACCCGACTCAGACCCGATGGCCGTGGTGGACCAGTACGGCAAGGTCTACGGGGCGGATGGTCTGCGTGTCGTGGACGCCTCGATCATGCCTGAGTGCGTCCGCGCCAACATCAACGTCACCGTCCTGATGATCGGCGAGCGGGTCGCGGAATTCATCAAGCAGGGCAAGTGAAGACCAGGTCCACGTTACATAAGGAGAGACCATGAGCAGCGTTGAATATAATCCGGCAGCCCGGTTCGACGTCGAAACTGCCGATCTGGTCTACCTGGAACACCAGGGCGTCAGCCTGGAGGCAACTGTCTACCAGCCCCGGGGCGAAGGTCCCTTCCCGGGTCTGCTGAATGTCCACGGCGGCAGATGGTTCCTGAATGACCGCTCCGCCGACCACCTTATGAACTCGGCCCTCGCGGCCAGCGGCATCGTGGTGGCGGCCATTGACTTCAGGTTGGCCCCCCAGCACCCCTACCCGGCGCAGGTCGCGGACGCCAACTTTGCCACCCGATGGATGAAAGCCCGGTCCCAACAGCTCAACATAGACCCTGAATCGGTTGGCGCAATGGGCTGTTCCAGTGGCGGACATACCGTCGCGTTGAATGGGATGCGCCCCAGGGACCCCCGCTATGCAGCCCTGACGCTGCTCGGAGGGGAGGATGTGGACGCTTCATTGCGGTACATGCTCTGCTGCTGGCCCGTCCTCGACCCCCACGCCCGCTACGTCTGGGCCCGCGAAAATGGCTACGACAGCTTCATCGGCCCCACCGAGTCTTACTTCACGGACCACGCCAGCCTCCACGAGGGCAACCCCCAGGAGGCCCTGGACCGGGGAGAGACGGTTGAGCTGCCGCCCGCGATAATCATCCAGGGCACCAACGACAACAACGTCCCCCTGTCCATCCCCCGGAAGTTCGAGACCACCTACCGGGCCGCCGGAGGCCACATAGAGCGGGAGCTCTTCGAGGGGATGCCCCACGGCTTCGCCAACACCCCGGGACCCGAATCGGACAGGGCTATCGAGTTGATGAAGGGCTTTATCGCGCGGCAGCTATCGCAGTCCGCGGTGGCTCAGGTATAACAGGGATTTCCAACGGCCCGCTTCTGGATGAACATCCGTCAGGACGGACACTGTAGAAGGGTTCCCTTGGCTTGCAGGGTGCCCCTCCCATGCAAAGGGAACCTCTGACAACCGTCCATTGCCATACCGAGCCCTGACCCGCCCCAGGTCTGGCCCCGCGAAAGATGCCTTTGAATGGAACTGGGTCTTGTTGAAGCGGATCAGGGAACGCGGCTTCAGCATCCAATACCGCTTCCGACCCGGACATATCATGGCCGTCCGCGACTACCTCAAGCGCTGCCTGCAAGAACTCCACGTCCTCCCCCAGGCCGCTTAGATACTGCGCAGACTGCCCGGGTTGGAGAACGAAGAGAAGAATCGAGCTTCAAGTCTGGGTCTGTTCGGCCTGATCGAATAGCGGCGGCGGACAATCGGTTCCTGGCAGAGGCAGAGCAATGGGAGGGGTTCACGAGGTAGAGGTATGGCGCGCTTGGCGGGACTCGAACCCACGGCCTCTGCCTCCGCAGGGCAGCGCTCTATCCACTGAGCTACAAGCGCGCGATTGGTGGTTGGTGGACTGTTAAACTTTGAAGGCTAAGGCGGCCGCCGGGCTTGGTTACATAATTGGTGCCGAGGGAGGGATTTGAACCCACACATCCGTAAGGACACTGCGCCCTGAACGCAGCGCGTCTGCCATTTCGCCACCTCGGCAGCCTGGCCGGTCCCCATTTTGGCCGTTCCCAAGGCAAGGAGCAGATTCAGCGCTCTATGGTGGGCGATGGAGGATTTGAACCTCCGGCCTCCTCGGTGTGAACGAGGCGCTCTAACCACTGAGCTAACCGCCCTTCACCCTGGAACTATTCCAATTATAGGCAAGGCACACCCCATGCGCAACCCCGGTTGCCTGGAGGCATTTTATGTCAAGTGGTCAAAAATCTGCCGTTGGCGTAACATAACATATCTTGTGCGAACCAACGTCTATGAAGAATTTTGGGAAGAATTTTGGAGGGAAAAAGCGGTCGTGTCAGACCGGCAACGACGTTGTATCGCCGGGGGGCCGAGGTGGGATGGACTTACTGGCCCGGTGAGAGTGGTCTGCGTGGGTGAAATCCCGGCCGGGCCAGCTTGAAGACGTGAGAAGGGGCTACTGTTGGGTCAGCAGGAACGCGGTCAGCGCCGCAACTTCGTCATCGGTGAGATGTTCGATCAGGGCGGTGGTCATCAGACCTACAGTGGCCCTTTCGACGCCTTCGGCGACAAAGACTTCAGGTTCCCGGATGGACTCGGTGATATACTCTTCCGCCGAATAGCCCAGTCTCCTGGTGGCCGCGTCTGCTCCGATGTAGGTGAGTTCCGGGCCCAGCAACCCTTCGGAGACGCCCTGGATGGTGTGGCAGGTTATGCAGGCGCCCGTTCCCAGGAATACTTCCTGCCCCTGCGCCACCAGCGCCGGGTCGACGTTGAGGTCTACGGGAGCGCGGGTCGGGAGCACGACCTTGAAGCCCTCGAACTTGACAGGCACCAGGGTGGCCGTGGGCGCCGGGGTAGGAACGCTGGTCGGGGGCGTGGCCGGTCCGCACGCCGTGACGAAGGTCATCACGACGAGGATTAGTCCTACCAGCGCCACGGATACTCGATTCACCACTGTTCCTCCGGCAAGAGGCTTATGCCGGTTGTTATCTTTATCACAATCCCTGTTTATGCGTCAAGAAACCGGCGTGTCTGACGTGCCGGGATTCGGTCCAAATGGACCCGTCCCGGACACCCCCGCATGTTCTTGATCACTCTTTCCCAAATGTAAGGAGAAGCGTTGGACGTAGGAAAGTTTCCCGCTGAACTGCTGGCACGAGTCCTGGCGCGAAACAGCATTACCGACTCCAGGGTTCTTGTAGGGCCGCGAATCGGAGAGGACGCTGCCGCACTGGATATGGGAGGCAAGCTGTTGGTAGCCACAAGTGACCCGGTCACCTTCGCAACGGACCGTATTGGATGGTACGCGGTGCATGTTAATGCGAACGACCTTGCCTGCCGGGGCGCGACCCCCCTGTGGTTCCTGGCCACGCTGCTGGTCCCGGAGAGTTTTTCCGAGGCCGATGCAGAGGCGGTGTTCGACCAGATTATCGAATCGTGCCAAACCCTTGACGTCTCCCTGGTCGGCGGCCACAGCGAGGTGACCTACGGCATTGACCGGCCCATCGTCATGGGCACGATGCTGGGGGAGGTGGAACGGGACCGGCTGATCGTCACCGGCGGGGCCCGGGAGGGCGACAGCATTGTGGTCACGCGAGGCGTGGCCATTGAGGGGACGGCCATATTGGCCAGGGAGCGGGCAGAGGCCCTTATAGGGGCCGGAGTGGCGCAGGAGGTGATTGACTCGGCATCTGCCTGGATTACGGCCCCCGGAATCAGCGTTGTCGCAGATGCCAGGGTCGTCTGCGAGGCGGTCAACGTGCACTCGCTCCATGACGTGACCGAGGGCGGGCTGGTCACAGCCCTCAGGGAAGTGGCGCAAGCCTCTGGTCTGGGCCTGGCGGTGGAGGAGGGGTCAATTCCCGTGTTACCCGAGTGCGCTGCGATATGCGATGCCTTGGGTATCCACCCACTGGGGCTTCTGGGGTCCGGGGCGCTGGTGGCGACGCTGCCGCCGTCCGACGTGCCGGCCTTGCAAGCCGCGCTGGAACAGGCGGGGTCCGACGGGTGGGAGATCGGACTGATGATCGACCCGGAGGAGGGATTGCAGATGATCGGGTACGAAGGCGAGGTCCCACTGCCGGAGTTTCCCAGGGACGAGCTGGCACGGTACTTCACGTCGCAGCAGTAGTGCGCCGATTAGTACATTTACACGTTACCCGATTGCCACAAGCCGAAGAGGACTGCCAAAAGTGTACTTATATGTTACATTTTACGCCACACTCCCTGGTACACTTTTGGAGTACCACCAGGACATCACCTCCGCTATTCCAAGCATCTCAGGCTCAAAATGTACTGGTGTACTACTCTCCTAAGTACACTTTCAAGGCTTGTTGGAGTTGGGGAATCGTGGTGTTCGCTCCACTCACCGTGATCGATACATTTTTCCCGCGCAACTGCTCTTTACACTTTAACGCGCCTGCCAGGGCCGCTGCGCCCGCGCCTTCGGACAGCGTGTGGGCCTTCTCGACCAGCATCCCCATAGCCCGACGGATTTCATCGTCACTGACCAGAACGAAGTCGTCCAGGAGGCGTCTCAGGATGCTCTGAGGCAGGTCGTAGCCGGTCTTGGTGGCGAGACCTTCGGCGAAGGTGTTCATAGGAGACTCTACGGCATTCCCCTGCCGCCAATACAGGTAAGCGCCCTGGGCGGCCTCTGCCTGGACCGCAATCACCCGGATACCCGTGTCGATGCCCTTGGCTGTGATGCAGGTCCCGGCCGCGGTGCTGCCCCCTCCCAGGGGCACTATCATTACGTCAACCTCGGGGAGGTCCTCGATGACCTCCAACGCCTGGGTCCCTACGCCTGCGACCAGCAGAGGTTCGTTGGCGGGATGGACATACCGGTAGCCTTCCTCGGCGGCCAGGCGCTCGCAATGGTCCCTGGCCTCGTCGAAGTTATTGCCGTGGAAGACCAACTCCGCGCCGAGGGAGCGCATCATGGCTACCTTCAGCGGGTTGGCGTCTTCAGGAAGAGCAATCAACGCCCTTGCGCCGAACTGCCGGCAGGCGCTGGCGATGGACTGACCGTGGTTGCCGGTGGAAGCGGTTATGACGCCCCGGCCGCGCTCCTCGGCGCTCATGTGGGCCAGCAGGTTGATGCCTCCCCTGGCCTTGAACGCGCCGAGCGGGAGGTGTTCATCATGCTTCAGGTATACGTTGGCTTCCAGGACCTCGCTCAGTCCCGGCGAAAACTGGAGAGGGGTGCGGGCCAAGTGGGGGGCTATGGTCTTCTTAGCCTTGTAAATATCCCGTAGGGTGGGCCCTTCCATATGTTACCTCATGTCATTAAGTCTGTTTCCACATTAGACATAGGCCAAGGAGAGTGTCAACTTCAGGGGTTACCCAAATAGCTATACGGGGTTGCGGACCATGGGGGCAGCGGTTGTCCCCTGTTGTCCTGCATGGGGGTTTACGGCCGCCTGCGGGAAGGGTCGGCTCTGGAATGGGAAGGGCAGCCGATTGATCTCCAGGGCGGCAGCTGCCCGCCCCGCTCAATAACCACATTGCCTTTGGCCGGCGACCCTCGGTAATACGTCCTGGACCGGCGTTTTGAGGCCCTTGGGGGTGTTGCGCGTCCCGGCAATGATGAGGGAAGTCCAAAAGCCCGGAGGGAGGGGCGCTTGCAGTCTGTAGAACATGTTCTTGATTTGTTTTGTTGAAATTTGATAAAAATTTGAAGTCTGGATTGACAGTCGATTTAGCACGTGATATTCTAGGCCACCCTCGCTACACTGAGAGTCCACCAAGGTACACAGGAGGTACACCGTGGCCAGGAAAACAAAGCTGATGCAACGGGTGGAGGACGAATATCAGAGGCCACTGGAGAGACTTCTACCAGAAATGGTCAATGAGTTTGGGTTGTCGGGGACTGCCGAAGAGTTGAGAGTTAGTAAGGCTACACTGGGGTACTGGCTGCTGAAGCTGGGGATAAGTGTACGCCGTGTAGCACTGGCGCCAGGCGAAACACTAGAGGTCAAGAGGATCAGCTAGGGTTGTCACACTTAACGTTTCAGGAGATTTATTGTGATGGACCACACCTCGCAGCAATTGCCTCTGGCCCGGCTCCTGGACCTGAACAACCGGGTCCACGATATAGAGGGTCGGATGCGTCTTGAACCGGTTCCAATGGGAGCGTCGAGCGGTATTGACCCGTCGACCCCGCAGGGTCAAATCGCGGAAATGCAGGAGGAGATGGACAGGGACACCAGGGCCAGCCTGGTTACCTGCTGGCTGGGTATGCCGGATTAGCCTGACAGGGATACCCATAACTCATGGCCCGCGAAGCCCGTTGCGCCGGGGGCACTAGATTGCCTTGAGCGTTGCCGGATGCGAAGCGGGCCTGATTTTTTTCAGGGGCCAAGTCCAACCGCGGCTCCCGCTCACCGAAGTTAGATTGGCGAACCGGGTGACCGGGTTCTTTCCCGGCCCAATGAGGCGCTTTTCCTTAATGTAGCCCGGTGCGCGCTATTCCTGGAAGATGTCCTCGGGCAGGAAGGCAGAGACGGTGACGTTGGGCAAGTCGACGATGTTGCTTATCTTCAGGTCCACGGCCACGCTGCATATAACGTAAGCCTGCTCGCGGCTCCAACCCCGTTCCTGCAGCAAGTCGATCATGTTGAGCAGGGCGTTGCGGGCCGCCAGGGTCAGGTATTCCTCCCCTTCCTGAGAGCCGTCGTCCCTGATTGGATAGCCCATTGTGGCGATGAAGTTGCGGGGCGCGGCCCATTCGGGCGGCAGAAAATAGCCGGGATGGGCGAATCTGGGCATACGTATGTTATGTCGCCTTGCTTCGCCCTCATGTATTTGAAACCTCACAACTGCCGTTGCGCCCATCTCGATAGCGGTGATACAGCACTCCGAGTCTCCCTGGGCGAAGTGGCCGTCCCCGGCGGAATAGAGCGCGCCATCCACGTTGACCGGAATCAGCAGCCTCGAACCCTTGGTCAACTGCTTGGCGTCCACGTTGCCGCAATTTTCCCGCGGAGGCAGGGTACGCAAGCCCTCGTTGGCGATTGTGCCGCCGGCCGGGATGGCATCCTCCGGGTCCGGGGGAGCGGCGGTCCCGCCCCGGCGGACCAGATCGGCCTCCCGGCGGGTCCATTCCTCCAACTGGGCACGGGACGGGGCGATGCCGGCTGTACCCATGAAAGAGCCGTCGGGGATGCGCACACCCGGAAGCTGCGGGGAGGTCGCCCAGCCGTCGCTCATCTCCCAGTGGACCAGGTACGATTCTGTGAACAAGTCGCGGAGGAAGCCCGAACCGGGGCGAAAGCGGGTCCAACCCCGTGGCTGAGCGATGATGTCAACGTACTCGATCTCGAGGAGGTCGCCGGGTCTTGCTCCCTTTATGTAAACCGGGCCGGTGAGCGGGTGTGCGACCTTGGCGTCCAGACCTTCGAGGTCATCAGCAGTCATGTTCGGCTTGATCTGCTCATCGGAGGCGTCCCGAGTCTCCAGGACGACCTCCTCATCCACGTCGACTTCCAGCACGGGCGGTATGTCGGGATGCCAACGGTTGTGCCCCTTGGCCGATTCTTCCTTGAGCCGCTTGGCCCGGTCAATCTCGATGCTCTTCATCTGCGGCTGACACTCCTTTTGTATCCCGCCGCCACCCCGCTTCCGCGTCCTTTTGTATCCCGCCGCCACCCCGCTTCCGCCTCCTTATAGAGACCAGCTATCCGGGGCTTCGGGGGTGGGCATGGGGCGGATCATTACCTCTATCAGGGCAGCCTGGCCGGACTCGGTGGCCTGGATGCAGCGCCGCAGCGCCGGGGTGATTTCGTTGGGGTCTTCGACTCGTTCCGAGTAGGCCCCAAGGCCCTGTGCGACCTGGCTGAAGTTGCCGCCGAGTTCGGCCATCGAGGGCGGGGCGGCGTTGGGACGTTCCATAGCCATCAGACCGCCTCCGGTGCCGCCGTTGTTGAGGAGCACGGTAAGGGTGGGCAAGCCCATCCTGACGGCGGTCTCAATCTCCATCCCCACCATTCCAAATGAAGCGTCACCGATTACGTGGAATACGAGATCATCCTGACGGCCCAGCTTCGCGCCTACTGTCGCCCCCATTGACCAGCCCATTGCCGCCATGCCGCCCATGCCGATGTAGTTCCTGGGCCTGGTGGCAACCCAGAATGGAGAGAGGTAGCCGCGGCTGCCCCCGGCATCATGCAATGCCACGGTGCGGTCGAGGTCGACGATATTCATCAGGTCCTGGACCACCCGGTAGCCGTTGGTCGGAGTCGAGGAGTCGTTGAATACTGATTCCCACTCGCCAAGCCATTTTGCCTTGGCCTGCTGGATTTCGGCGACGACTTCCTCTTTGATTCCGCCACCGCCGGGGCCGATGCGGTCCCGCACGGCTTCATTCAAGGCTTGCAGGGCCAGCTTGGCGTCAGCGAGCACTGGCACGTCGGCGGGGTATATCTTGTTCAGGTCCTCCGGGTCGGCGTTGACGTGAATCAGCTTGACGCCGGGCGGTATAGGACGACCGTCGGTGCCATTGGGCAGACGGAAGGAGTTGCCGACGGCCAGCACGGCGTCGGCCTTCCTATTGATATGGAGGGCCTGCCCGGAGGCGTACTTGCTCCGCGGGTAGACGCCGCCGCCCAGGGACAGGGGATGGTTTTCCGGGAAGGTCCCTTTCCCGACCAGTGTGGTGGCCACTGGCATGGAGAGCATTTCCGCCAGTACCCTGGCCTCGTCCCATGCTTCGGCGGCGAGCACACCACCACCGAGGTTCAATATCGGGTAGTCGGCGTTGACCAGAATGTCCGCGGCGCGTTCGATGTCCGATGGGTCGGCCGCGGCCTTGCGGCCGGGACCTACTGGTTCATAGTGCAGGACTTCATCGGGAGCCTCTGAGGAAAGGACATCCAGGGGCATTTCCAGGACGACCGGGCCGGGAGTGCCGGACCTCAGGGCGGTGAAGGCGCGGCGCATGATGGCCGGGATGTCCTCTATTTTGGACATCGTACCCTTCCATTTGACGAAGCTGTCGAAGATGCTGGATGGAGCCTCCTGCTGTATCTCCCGGCCCATGTTGGCCAGGGGATGCTGGCCCATCAAAAGCAGAACGGGGATGTTGTCGGCAAATGCGCCGGCGATCCCCGTCAGTGTGTTGGTCGCGCCGGGGCCGGTGCCGCAGAGGGCCACCCCAACCTTTCCGGTGGCCCTGGCATAGCCGTCGGCGATCTCCACTCCCTGCCGTTCATGGCGGGCCGAGAACACCCTGATGGTGGTGGACTCCCGGAGGGCGGGCCACAGGGGTTGTTCACCTCCGCCGGCGAAACCGGAAATATACTCGACGCCTTCCTTTTCAAGAGCGTGGACTACAGCATCTCCACCGCGCATGGTCCTACCTCCAGGCTACAGGCTGTGGGAGTCCGGCAATGGGCTTGCCGTTGGCTCGGAATGATACGCCGAGCTACAGGGCAGGTCAACTTTATGGTAAGTCGGGCAACCGTCAGCTCTGGTCGGTCTGTTGGTGGCGGCCAATGTAACCCACCACCACGGCTTTCCGCTCCCGGTCCCAGTCAAATGCGATGCGGATGGTGTACCGGGCGTCGCGGTTGGTCCCCTTGCCGATGTGCTCCTTCAGCCAGTAGGTCTTGCCGTCAAGTTGGGTGGTGTAGGAGTTGCGGTAGGAGGTCATGGTGGTCTCGCCCTGGCTGGGCTTGTACCACCAACCGCAGGCTTCGCGGACCGAGAGGTCGAAGTCGGGTACGGTAATGTCTCCGGTGCGGGACCGGTAGTAGACGGTGGCCAGCCATTGCAGGGCCTTCCATACCTGGTCGGGACGCTCGAAGGGATTATCCTCGACGGTGGATTCGGAGTTTAGCTGGAACAGCAGCCGGTCACGGAACCGCGATGTGGCCCTGGCCACGGCTTGGGCCACATCGTCCATTCCCAGGGCGTCGTCATCGATTTCCTCATCCGGGCCCTTCCTTGACTCGTCGTATTCATAGTAGGCGGTGCGCCAACTTTCCTCCTTTTTCTGGCTCTCGTACAGATCGCTCTCCAGCCTTTTGACTTCCTGCTCCAGCGTCAGGTTCAGCGATTGGACGGACTCGTACTCTTCCATTGAGACGCCGGCAGGCACGGCTCCTGACCCGGAATCATCAGCCAGGACATCTAGCTCCGACCCTGGGGGGTTGGCGGTGTCCATGCCGTGGGATTCGGCATTGGGGAATTGCTCGTATGCCGGGGTCCGGTTTGAGTCCTGCGACATTTCTCGCTGAGGTAGCGGTTGTCGCTCCACCACGGCAGTGCTAGATGAGGCCAATGCCTCACCCATCCGACCGACGGTCTCCAGAATCTGTTCCTGCAATCTCGCGCGGTGAAGGGACCGCTCCCTTTCCTCGGACATTACCGGGGCGGGCAGGTGGACTGACTGGTATTCGGTTAGCAAGGATTCCAACTCCGACGCTAGAGAGGCCGTTTCCTGCACTGCCACCCCCGGTTGGAGATTGGCCGTGGTCCAGGAGCCGGGGTCGCACTCGAAGAACTGCAACAATTCTACGAAGCCTGTCTTGATACCCGAGATGGTGGAGTCGAGGTTTGCGGCTAAGCTGCGTTCAGCTTCATTGGCTTCTTTTGTCTGGATAGCTGCGTCTATGAAGTCCGGGACTTCCCTCTCCCATTCCGGTGCGGTGATGGGGAGGGACTTAAGGTAAGTCAGGGCTTCGTCCAGGATGCCTGCGGACTGCCCGGAGCTGTTCTCGACTTCCTCCGTCATATCCACAAGGGCTTTCCCTGACAGGCATTGGAACATCAGCTCCACATCGTCCCTGGCGAAATCCGGGTACAGATTGGCGAATTTTTCCACTTCACGGTCGCAAGCATCCTGTGACCATGTACCCTTGAACTGGCCCTCCACCAATCCCACAACGTCCATCGGGATTCCAGCGGAGTCTAGATGAGTTTCGACTTTCGCCTTCAACTCCGGGTGTGACTCTACCCAGAGGGCCAGGACACCGCAGGCAAGATCATTTGAGGACAGGACCTTCTGGGAGATGGGTTGCTTCAAAACAAAGGCTGGGGCCCTGCTGGAATCCCGAAAGCCCTGTATCCCTGTTATGTTATCCCGGACCAAAGCCTGGAATTCCCGCTGCCGTTCACTGGACACGGAGCCCAGGCTGGACAAGGCCCGGTCCATAACCCTGTCACGGAATTCCTGGTCCATACTGTCGAATACGGTGCGAACCGGGAGGCTTTCAGAAAGGTCAGTCTTATTTGTCATTGGCCAATACTCCAAACCGACGCTATGCACCGCAGGATAATCTTAAGACACCGACGGGCTGTAGGCTAGTCTGACGCCCGACATTGATGTATTCCACACTCCCCGTACTCCTCTGGACCGTCCTTGACCCGATTTAAGGCTGCGGCGTATTATCCCAACCATAGCTACGTCCATACTTACGGGATGTCCCGCAGCCGGGAGTCAAAAGGAGGCCCAATGCCTACGGCCAATGAGTTGATCGTCCAATCGCTGGAAGAAGCGGGAGTGGAATACGTCTTCGGGATTCCTGGCGGCGGCACAGGCCAGATTTACAACCTGCTTTATGACAAGTCAGACCGGATCAAGACCATTCTGGTGCGTCACGAGCAGGCGGCTGCCATCATGGCCGATGCTTACGGCCGGGCCACCGGAAAACCGGCGGCGATCATGGGCCAGGGCCTATTCATGGGTTCAAACGCCAGCTTCGGGATCATGGAGGCGATGCTCAGCAGTTCCCCCATGCTCGTCCTGACAGATACGTCGGACGGCGGGGTTGCCTTCCACGCGGCCAACCAGTCCGGGGCGGGCGAATACGGCAGCATCGACCTGCCAACCATCTTCAAGTCAATGAGCAAGTACACAACCCTGGCCACCAGCCCGAAGGAGGCAGTGCTGGGGACGCAATTGGCCATCAAGCACGCCACCAGCGGACGTCCTGGGCCGGCCTGCGTGGTGATGCGGAGCGCGGCGATTGCCGGGGAGGTGGACGTGGAATCGCCTCCTTTCGTACATCACACCGCGGGTTACCTGAACACGGCCAAGCCACAGAGCGCGCCCCAGGACATCGAAAGGGCAATCGAGATACTGGCCGAGTCACGCCGCCCGGTGCTGGTGGCAGGCAACGGGGTGCATCTCTCCAAGTCCCACGACCAACTGCGGGAACTGGCAGAGATGTGGGGTATGCCCGTCGCTACCAGCTACAAAGGAAAGAGCGCGATTGCCGAGACGCACCCCCTGTCCTTGGGTATGGTAGGGGTATACGGGCAGGACACGGCCAACCGGGTGGTGGGGGACGCGGACACGGTGGTAGTAGTCGGGGCAAAGCTCACCCCACAGGACACAGTGCGGGAGCGGCCGGACGTGTTCGACCCTCTCCGGCAGAAAATCATCCAGATAGACATAGACGACCGCAATGCCGGCTGGACCTTTCCGGTAGAACTGGGACTGATCGGAGATGCGGGCAGTATTCTGGCCCAGTTGGTGGAGGCTTCAAGAGACGTCGCGCCAAACAGCGCGGCTTCAAGGAGTGAGTGGACCGGGGAGTTGCCGCAACGGAAGCAGGACATGGCGTTCTATGACGATCCCGAGATGCACCGGGACAGCTCTCCTGTAACCCCGCAACGGCTGGTGGCGGTGATGAACGAGTGTATGCCCGCGGACACGGTTTTCGCCCTGGACGCGGGCAACAACCGTACCTGGATGGCGCACCTGTACCGTGCGCCCCAGGCCAATACCTTCTTCTGCCCCGGGGGAACGGCGGGAATGGGCTGGGCCCTGCCGGCATCAGTGGCCTTGAAGCTGGTCTATCCGGACCGCCCCGTAGCCTGCGTGACTGGCGACGGCGGCTACATGATGACGGTAAACGCGATTTCAACAGCCATGCAGTACGAACTGCCAATAATCTGCTTCGTGTTCAACGACGGCGCGCTCGGCATGGTGCGGCAACACCAGCCGGACGGGCGGTATATAGCGTCGGAGTTCGCGGTCACGGACAACGCAGCAGTTGCCCGGGGCTTTGGGGCGTTCGGAGTGCAGGTTCGTGACTCCAGGGAACTCCCGGATGCAATCCGGGATGCGCTGACCTCCGGTCTGCCCTCAGTGGTGGACGTTCTCATCGACCGCGTTCCCAGCCCCGATGACTGGCGCGCCGATGCCCGCCGTGCCGGGGAGACGTAAGAGCGTGCTTCAAAAGGGAATCATAATGTTCGCGCAATTGCACCGTGGAGGTAGTCATGTCCGTTGATGAGCACGCTGGGCGGTTGTACGATGCTTTGGCGGCCAGCAAGCTCGGCTGGGAAGATGCGTCATTTTGACCTTTTCAAAAGTCTCCTCTCCTCCATGGGAGAGGGTTAGGGAGAGGACGTGCTGATGGCGCTTCAAACTGCGAGACTGACCTACGACCAGTACATTGCCGCGCCCGAAATCAAAGCCCGGTATGACATCCTGGACGGGGAGATGATTATGGCGCCCGCGCCGACGTTCAAGCACCGGGTTGTTTCGCAGAGAATCTTTGTCCCTGTCTACACATTCGTGACGCAGCAAAGATTGGGTGTAGTCTTGTACGCACCCTTAGACGTTATAATCCGTACAGAACCGTTACACACCCGTCAGCCCGACCTTCTATACGTCAGCAACGAGAACAGGCACATAATCGGCGACGTGGTCCACGGGGGGCCAGACCTGGTGATAGAGATTTTGTCCCCCAGCAATTCCAGGAAGGACATTGAGAGCAAACTGGCCGACTACGCCAGCGTGGACGTCCAGGGGTGTTGGCTGGTCTCCCCCGAAGCGGGCACCATAGAAGTCCTGACTCTGGACTATGGCGAATGGAAGCGAGTGGCTCTTTACGGCTTCGGAGACAACTTGGAATCGGGAGTCCTTCCCGGTTTGGAGTTGCCGGTCTCAGAGATATTCGCAGGCGTTTAGGATCACGACACCAGAGTTAGTCCCGCTGTTGCAGCACGTTGCCCGATAGCTCGGTTATTTTATCTACCCTGATCAGAACGGCCACGCCTACCCTCTCAGGGTCTCTGTCCAACTCGGCCTGCACCGTCCGGGCCATCACGGCGTCGCGCACCGGGCCATCCTCGTAGACTGTGGCGTCCCCGTGGAACCGCCAGCGAATCCGCTTCCCGGAGTTGCTGTAGTAGACGACCACGTGAGGGTTTTCGCCCACGTTTTCCAGGGCCGACCGCTTGGCCCGCTCCCAATAGGCCAAGGTCTCGGAGTCGTAGACCATCACGCTGCCCTTGGGACTGATCTGGGGGTAGCCGTCCTTTGACGCCGTGCCCACGACGCACGAATACCCGTCAGCCAGGGCGGAGTCCAAAAGTTCCGCCATCTCGTCGGTAAGACTAATCATTGACTTTTCCCCTCCGCCCTTGATTTGCAAGACCCGAACTTCTCATGGTGGGCAAGTCTCGGGCCTGATGTAAAGGCAGCCACGGTATGGCGTGGCAACCCGCCCGTATTGGACTGGTATCGTACCCGATGATACTATTAGCGTCGGTTCACAGGCACCATCGAGCCATGTACATTGATGCGCTCACCCGGACTACGACGGCAGCTCCGAGGGCAAGGCGTGGGCTGATTTTATCCCAGGGCAGAGGGGCTTACAACAAGTCCGGGCAGCGGCCCAGGAGGCAGCGGTGGCCAAGTCACTGGAGATAGTAGACCTGCCCGACACCGGCCAAGTCCAACTGGCGTGGACTGACGGGGATTCACAGGGGACAGCCCCGCCGTCAGCTTTCCAGATGCCCTTGGACGATGCGGGCCAAGCTGAAATCGGCTGGTATTTCAGGAGATTCCTGCAAGACCCATTCGGCCCATCCAAATCCAGGGCGGCTGCGGTGGAAGAACGGCTGCGCAACCTGGGACGGCTGCTGTTCGAGATGGTCTTTCGCGGCAGCCCCGAGGCTGAAGCCGCGTTCTCCCAGGCCGACTCCGAGGGTCTATCGGAGTGGCAGCTTGCCATAGTCTCGGAGCAGCCCGAATTCCTGGCCCTGCCCTGGGAACTGATGAACGATCCGGAAGCGGGTTATGTGACCTCGAGGATGGCTTCGGTGGTCAGGCGAGCATCCCAGGGGCCTATAGCCGCGTTTGAAGCGGAGCTTTCCAACAGCCAATTCAATGTGCTGCTGGTCGCGCCGACGCTGGCTGCGGGAGGAGCGCCACAGTCCAACGAGGCAACGAACGACGCTCCTGAGAACCCGGGCAACATGTCCAGGGAAGCCCTGAAGGCTCTGGAGTCCCTGGACGTTGAAGTTGAACTCAGTTACCTGCGCCCTGCATCGTTGGACGCCTTGATGGAGCATCTGGATGAACGCCGGGGCCATTACCACCTGGTGCATCTGGACGCTGTTGTCTGCGACGAGTCTGGCGGGGTATTGTTTGAGAGACCGGATGGCGGCAGTCAACCTGCGCCTGCCAGCCAATTGGGCGAGATTTTGGTCCGGGCCAACGTCCCGGTTGTCCTGATCAACGCGGCTGGCGTGAACACATCGGGGGCGGCTGCGACATGGTCCGCCGTTGGCGTCCAGCTAACCGGGGTTGGAGTCCCTCAGGTGGTTGTGGTTCCCCATGCCCTCCCTCCTGCGGGCCGGGATATATTCGTCAGCAACTTCGTCAGGGAGTCGGTCCAAGGGAAAGATGCCACGCTGGCAACGGCGGCAGCACGGAACGTCCTCATGGGCCAACCCCAGCGCATGTCGTCTGCCGGAAGTGTCGTTTATTGGGATTGGATACTTCCCTCGGTATACCAGTCTGCCGAATACACTCCGGTGGCTATCGAGGTCGAGAGTCCCGACCCCCTTGCGCCTCCGAATCTCCAGCCCGAGGCCCAGCGGGAGGATACCATCCCCCAAGGGGGTCCCTATGGTCTGCTGGGAAGGCAGGCGGAAATCGCACGGTTGGAGCGCCTGTTGCGCGACAACCGGGTGGCGTTGCTGACCGGGAACACCGGTGTAGGCAAGACCGAGCTGGCCCTGGGGTTTGCCCGTTGGGCACAGAATACCGGGGAGCGTCCGGGCGGAGTCTTCTACACCACCTTCGGGGTTGGAGCGGGCTTGGAGAGGGTGGTGCATGAGATAGGGTCCACCATCATCGGGCTTCCCTTCGCCGATATGAACCGGCAGCAGCAGCGGGAATGGGTATTGGAATACCTGTGGGAGCACTCATCGCTGCTCATCTGGGATAGTGTGGAGAGTATTGCCGGTTTCCCGGAGCAGGATGCCAATGCGCTGCTGGAGCCGTCGGAGCGGGAGGCCCTGAGCGCGTTCGTTACTGAAATCTCCCAGGGTGGGAGCAGCTCAGTCTTGCTGGTCAGTCGTAAACCGGCAGAGAGTTGGCTGTCCGCACCCTACGCGACCTATCCGTTAAGGGGGCTGAGCGCTTATGACCGGCTGGAGCTTGCCTGGGAGCTCCAGGACAAGTCCGGCCTGCACGAATCCGTGACTCCCGAGCGCGCCGAGGCGCATCTCGGCGCGGACTATCTCCGGATATTGGACCTGGTCGAGGGACACCCATTGGCGATGCGCATCGCCATTCCTATGCTCAAGGAAGTCCCAGCGTCGGTGATGCTGACCGAATTGCGCTCAGGAATGGATGCGGTTACCGGAAGCTCGCTTGAGGATGGGCGCGATTCCTTCCTGACTGCCGTGATGGAATACTCCTTCTCACGCATGTCTCGCCGGAGCCGGGTGCATCTGCCCTTCCTGTCCCTGTTCCAACACCGGATTATGATGGATGTTCTGACCCACATTACCCAGGAACGGGCGTACCGCACGGCGATGGGAGAGGAATTGGGTTGGGGCGCGTGCCGGACATTGCTGCGGTCGGGCCTAGCTTCGGGGTTCCTGGACCCGGTGACCCCCAGCGTCTACCAGATACACCCGGCCCTGCCCTGGTTCTACGGCAGGAAGCTGGGGAGCCAGGCATCGGGACAAGTTATCCGCCAACTGGAGGAAGAGTTCGTCCGGGTCTATGCCGATACGTCCGACTACTTTATGGAAACCCTGTATGAGAACCAGGACGCCGGAGCGACCGCGGTGCTGGCCGAGGAGGGCAACATCACCCAGGCTTTGGGGTTGGCCTTGGAGTCCGGCCAGTGGGAAGACGTACAGGTGCTGGTCCAACCGCTGGCCCAGGTCTACCGGATGCAGAAGCGATACCCGGAGCTTCGGCGCCTGCGCCGCCAGCTTCTGGATGTAATCGCTCCGGATGGGCATGGCGCGGAGGAAGCCGATGCCAAGGGCGCCATCGAGCTCTGGTTGTATTTGCTGGGCACGGAGGCAAGTGAGGCTACCGAGACCCTGGATTTCGACCATGCCGGAGACCTGAACCGGCGGTTATTGGAATACTTCGACTCGATCGTGGAAGGGGCTACCGACCCGCGTACCGCCGCGGTCTATCACCAGATGGGGGCTGCTGAGTTGCACCGCTGGAACCTGGAGGGGGCGGAAGAGTTGTTCCAACGATCCCTGCGCATACTGGAGGAGACCGAGGAAGACGAGGCCAAGGCCGACAACTACTACAGTATCGGGCAGGTCCGTCAATACCAGCGGCGATATACCGAGGCCAAGGACTGGTACCAGAGGGCGCTGGCTATCCACCAGCGCATCGGCGACGCCGAGGAGATGGTGAAGGACTACCGGGCTTTGGGGTTGTCAGCGCAGTACAAGTTTGAATACGAGGAGGCGGAAAGCTGGTACCAGCAGGCCCGGGCCATCCTGGAAGAAAACCGCGATGAAGAGAACGTGGTGTTTGTCTTCCACGAGCTGGGGACTGTCTACCATGCCCGATACCTGTTCGAGCAGGCCGAGAGCTGGTACCAGCAGGCGCTCCACCTGTGCGACCGTCTCGGTATGCACAACCAGATGGCCGTTGAGTTCCACCACCTGGGGCTTCTGTGCCAGGCCAGGGGCATGTTCTACGAAGACGCCGAGGAGTGGTTTGAGCTGGCCCTGGAGAAACGCGAGCAGCTTGGGGACCGCCGCGGCGCGGGCGACGAGTGCCGTCACCTGGGACTACTGCTCCACGAGTATCAGCAGTACGACAAGGCCGGAGAGTGGTACCAGCGCGCCCTGGAAGCCTTCGAGGAGGTTGGGTCCCTGGACCGTGTCGCCAGGACCTACGGCCAGTTGGGCAAGCTGGCCGAAGACCGCAGTGACCTGCCCGGCGCGCTCGAGTGGGCTGCCCGGACGTTCCAACTGGCGGTGAACCACAACCTGCCGGTCCTTCCCCAGGTAAAGGCACACCTGGGCGGCCTGCGCGATAAGTACGGCGAGGAGGAGTTCACAACCTGGTGGCGCGGCTTCACCGGCGGCGACCCTCCAGAGGACTTGGACGCTGACGGGCTACCGATTCTTTAGCGGCGGGAGGCGAATGGTTGCCGCATATACCATACCAGGAAGTGCGGCAGCATAGCCCTAATTTACCTTTAGCCTCTCTACACCTGCGATAATTGCGTCTGGTTAATGTGATTTTGCGGAGTTGGACCGTGCCAGTGCCCAGCGTCAACGAACTGGTGAACCCCATATTAAGGGCTATACATTCCTTAGGAGGTCATCCATGTCCATAGGAACTTCCATACCGCTACCTGCATATACGCTTGATTCGGCGTATATGGCACGCAAGGCTGAGGAGCTGGGGTTCGAGTCGATCTGGTATGCCGAGCATCCCATTGTGCCTGTGACCAGCGCCAGCCCCTTCCCCTCCACCGGCGGGGAGATCCCCGAGACCTACTCCCACTTCACCGACCCCTACATCGCCCTGGCCAGAGCGTCGGCTGTCACTTCAACCATCAAGCTCTGCACCGGCATCACCCTGATACCGGAACGCAACCCCTTGCTGCTGGCCAAGGAGATTTCTGCGCTGGACCGGTACAGCGGCGGAAGGTTCGTTTTGGGCATCGGAACCGGCTGGCTGCGGGAAGAGACGGAGATCATGGGCGGCGATTTCGACCACCGCTGGACCCAGACCAGGGAATCCCTGGAGGTTATGAAGGAGCTCTGGACCAAGGAAGAGGCGGAGTATCACGGGCGGTACTTCGACTTCCCGCCGGTCAAGTCCTACCCCAAACCGGTACAGAAGCCGCACCCCCCGATTCTCATCGGCGGTCTGGCCCGCAACGTGCTGCGTCGCGTCGTGGCCCATGCCGACGGCTGGCTGCCCAACCGTGTGACCCCGGCCCAGGTCGAGGACAGCCGGGCGCAACTGGACGCGATGGCCGCGGAGGCGGGACGCGACCCGGCCTCGTTGAACATCTCGGTGTACGGCCAGGAGCCGGACCGGTCATTGGTGCAGTCCTTCCTGGACGCCGGCGCTAACCGCGTCGTGATAAGGCCAGAGTTCTGTGATACCGAAGATGATATGGGGCGGGAATTGGAACGCATCGCGGAAGCTGTGATTCGGTAACCCGTCGGAGGTGATACATGGACGCAACGACCGAGCTTCTCAGTTCCTACGCCTGCGGCCTGACCTACGAGGACCTTGGGCCGGAGGTAGTGCACCAGGTCAAGCGCACCGTGGTGGATACCCTTGGTTGTGCCGTAGGAGGATACCCATCCGAACCGGCCACGGTGGCCCGGCAGTTGGCCAGTACAGTGACCAGTTCCACGCCGTCGCGCATAATCGGGACCGGCCAATACTCATCCCCGGATATGGCCGGGTTCGCCAACGGCGTTATGATCCGCTACCTGGACTGCAATGACTCTTATTTCTCGCCGGGTGGCGGCCATCCCAGCGACATGATCGCGGCAGCCCTGGCGGTGGCTGGGCCAACTGGCAGCGACGGCAGGAGCCTAATCACGGCCATAGTGCTGGCCTATGAGGTGTTCGGCCGGTTGAGCGACCAGGTCCTTACCACCGGGCTTGGCTGGGACCAGGGGATGTTCAGCATCATCGGGGCCACCTGCGCCGCGGGCAAAACTCTGGGACTGGACCAGGCGCGGATGGGGCAGGCCATCTCCCTCGCCGTTACTCCCAATCTGCCCCTGGGCGTGACACGGACGGGGGAGCTTTCGATGTGGAAAGGCTGCGCCACTGCCAGCGCCACCAGGGCGGGAATCTTCGCCGCTCAACTGGCTGAGCTGGGCATGACCGGCCCTGGGGAACCCTTCGAGGGCCGCCGCGGTCTGTGGGAGCAGGGCGTTGGCAGGCCGGTACAGATAACCTCCTTCCCAAAGGGGTCCAACGGCGGCCAGGGCGATGAAGAGTCGCGGTTCCGAATAATGAACACTACCTTCAAGTCCTACCCGTCTCAGATTCACACCCAGGCTCCTGCCGGTCTGGCGGTGGGACTCCATCCGCAGGTATCCGCCGCGGAAATCGAGTCTATCCGGGTGTTTACCTACGCGGGCGGTGTAAGCACCCCGGCCACCGAGCCGGAGAAGTGGGACCCCAAGACCCGCGAGACAGCCGATCACAGCATCCCTTACCTGGTGGCCGCCGCACTCCTTGACGGGGAGGTAACCGCTGCCACGTTCAGCGATGACAAACTGGTGGACTCGGGACTGCGCCGCTTGATGTCCATCATGACCCTGGAGGAGGACCCTGAATTCAGTGCCAGATATCCGGAAGAGTACAACTGCCGGATAGAGGTCACCCGGAAGTCCGGCGGCAAGGCGTCAGCCTCGACACGTAACCCGAAGGGCCACAGATTAAATCCGATGAGTGACTCCGAGGTCGAGGCGAAATTCCGCGGTCTTACCAGGGGAATACTGAGCGACCAGAAGGCGGGCCGGGTCCTTGAGTTGGCCTGGGGGCTGGACGAACAGGATGACCTGGAGGCGCTGTTCGACAGCCTGGTTGTCTAGGGCGCGAGGGGCCAACCCTCGATTCAATGATATTCATTATGGTATCATGCCCAACGATAATCTGGTGGCGCCCGTGACGGGCCAGTGGACGACATTGTCGAACGCGGGCATGTCCTCACGAATACCTTACGCATGGGCTGAATCGAGAATCCATCATGGTTGCACCTGCGTATCACCAACATCACAATCGTTGTCCCACGGCAAGGTGAGACAGGGTGATTGATTACCAGGAACTGGGCGATCACCAGCTCATGTACCGTGTGGCGATGGCAGAGAAGGAGGCTCTGGAGGCGCTGTACACCAGGTATTCCTCCTCAGTCTACTCATTGGCGATGTTCATGCTGAAGCAGGAAGCTCTGGCTGAAGAGGTGACGCAGGACATATTTCTGAACATCTGGACCAAGGCTTCCAGCTACAAGGCTGAACGCGGCGAACCCAAGTCCTGGATCATGAGCGTCGCGCATCACAGGATCGTGGATGTGATCCGGTCCCGGCGCCGCACCCAGAACGTCACTGATCCGGGGGCATACGACAGGCTCGAAACGCTCCCGTCGTCCCGGATTTCAACCGAAGAGGAGGTGGAGCGCAGGATTGAGCGGGAGTACATTCTGGAGGCGCTCAACACCCTCCCCCCGGAGCAGCGGGAGGTCATCATGCTTGCCTACTTCGAGGGGTATTCCCAGTCGGAAATGGCCAAGATCCTCAATCAGCCCCTGGGCACGGTGAAGACCAGGGTGCGTCTGGCGATGAAGAAGCTGCGAGTTGCGTTGGAAGGCGAAATCGATGATGGACCCATATAGATTATCGCACCCCGAAGAGCTTCTGGAGGCCTATGCTCTCGGTGTCCTGGACGAATCGGAGGCCGACGAAGTTGACGGTCACTTGGATATCTGTTCCAGGTGCCGATTCGCGGTGGCCCGCCTGGAAAGGGCCACTGCCTCCCTGGGACAGTCCATAGACCAAATTTCTCCGCACGCCTCGGTCCTCGACCGGCTGATGGACGCCATACCCGACACATCTCCTGCCGCCATGTTCCGGCAGGAACAGACCATGCGCTCAGGACGCTCAAACTATCTGAGAAGAGCGTTAGCGCCCGTGGCAATCGTAGTGTTCGTCGGGCTCATAGCTGCGAACCTCATAGCTACCTTCCTTCTCAATTACCAGGTGGATGAACTTCAGGAACAGAATACGCCAGGAACCCGGCTTGAGAAGCTGGCTGGCAACGAGGCCCAGGTCGTCCAGTCGCTAAATGAGTTGAGGGATTTCGCCAGCTACTGGCTGTTGGATTCACCTAGTCTTCCACTGGTGCTGGAACCTCCCGGAAGGAAGGGGACCTCCGAAGGTATCCTCCTCATGGATGAAGACGGGCGCAGCGCCGTGCTCATGGTGGCCGGGTTGCGGACGCTGCCCGAGCCGCTGAGCTACCAGGTAATGCTGGCGCGGCAGAACCAGAAGCCCATTTGGGTGGGTCAGGTCAAGGTCGATTCCGCTGGCCGCGGAAACGTGGCCCTGCACATCCCCCAGGAACCTATCTTTGCTTTTGACAAGGTGATGCTGACCACGGATGTCGAGGAGTCCAGGGAGGCAAGCACGGACGGGATGGTGCTGGAAGGTCAGATCATCGCCCGGCACTTCGGCAGGTAGCAGTGATTGCCGGCAGTAGTTATACTCGCCCCAACCTTCCCTGGAGGGAGATGCCGATGGCTCCTTCCGCTCCTGTTGGCCCGCCAGCCTACATCTGTGACCTCTGCGGCAGTCCGATGGTGGAGCAGAACTGCAAGATCCGATGCCTCAACTGCGGCTATACCCGCGATTGCTCCGACCCCTAGCGGTTAACCCGGATGGCCATTACCGTACTGGTCCTCTACGACGCCAAGGGTCGTGCGATTGAGTCCCTGGCCCTGGCGGCTGGAGAGGGGATCGAGAGTACGGGACTGGCACAGCCGCGAGTCATGACAATCGATGAGGCCACCCGGGATGACCTGCTGGCCGCTGACGGTCTGTTGCTGGGTTCCCCGAATTGGAGCGGCATCACGGGAACGATGAAGCGCTGGCTTGACGACCAGGGCGACCTATGGGAGGAAGGCGTGTTGGGGGGAAAGCCTGCCGGTGTGTTCACCGCCGGCTCGGGCCGCCACTCGGGGCTGGAGATGACCCTGCTGCAACTGATGCACTGGGTCCTGGCCTGCGGGATGGTGATGGTCGGAATACCCTGGTCTGAGCGGATGAGGACATCGGGTTCCTACTACGGGGCAACCTCCGCTGGCGGCGTAACCGAGGACGACCTGGCGCAAGCGCGGACGCTGGGCGCCCGTATGGCTGTCATAGCGGCCAAACTCGCCTCCGCCTGAGGCCCTGCCCACCACGTTGATCTCCTATTTTATGTAAACTTGGTTGTATGTCCCCTAATCGCCATCCGAATATGGCCACCACTCAGGGTAGTCTCTGAGTTGCAGGCGGCGGAAGAAGTGGGGATGTACTTCCACCACCAGCCGCAGCGCCTCGCACACCGGCTCCCGGATGGAGAAGTGGGCCATCGTCGAAGTCCGAAGTTTGAACAGGTGGAAACACTCCCGCAGGTTCAGCTTTGACAACACACGCCGGTTGTGGGCGTGGGTCACCAGGTATTGGGCCACCACCGGCGAGAACTCGTGGAGCCTCCGGAAGACCTCTTCGGCCCCGGCAATTGCCGCATCAAAGCCGCCGGCAAGTCCCGCTTCCTCAATGACAGACGGGACACGGTGGCCGTGGGCTACAGTCAGCAGTTGGGGGAAATAGGACTGCATACGGTGTCGCTTGAACTCCCGGTAAGCGCCGTAGTCCATCAGGTACTCGAAGGTGTAGTCCACCAGCTCGAACTCCCGGGGAGCCGCGTCATGGGGGCCTATGCCGGACAAACAGCGGTCTATGCACTCCCGGCGCGCTTCTATGGACAGTTCATTGACCTTCCGCAGCACCTCGCCGTATGGCAGGTTGGCCCCGCCGTACACCAGTGCCGCAACCAGCTTGACCTCGGCGTCCTGGTCCCAGTGGAGAAGATGCACGTGTGGCGCGGCATATCCTGTGGATTCGACTTCCCCGCTGGCTCCGGCCCCCGCCGCCAATTCTCTCCTGATAGATGGAGCGGAGGCCAGGTAGCCGTTCCGGTCGGCGTACTTGATCAGGGTGGGAGTGATGCGCCGGGCCTGCTCCCGCACATCCATGCCCAGCAGTTTCTCCTCTTCCAGGCTTCCTGAGAGGAGCTTGGAGATGGCGTGTTCCAGAGTGCGCGCATTGGCGGTGACCCCGACGTTGGTGAGCGTGGCGGCAGGCAGCACGGCCCGGCAGTGGTCGGTGGCGATGCGGCGCAGGCGCAGGTTGTAAACGCCGTCGCGCTCGTTGGCTCCTTGCGGGTGCACCCGGCGCAAGTGCGCCATGCAGCCGTCAATCAAGCTGGTATAGCACTGGAACAGGGACTCGCAGGCACGGACGTACTCAACCCGGAGGGATGGATGCGCGTCAAGCTCCGACGGAATGTAGAAGTAGTCCGATTCCATCACCTGGTAGCGGGAGGACTTCTCGGTGTAAGAGGCGAGGCGATTGTCCTCCAGTGCGTCGCACGCCAGCCGCGACACGTTCTCCACCGCCAGATGGACCACGGCGTGCTCGGCAACGGAGGCATGGCCATAACCCAGTACCCAGCGCTCGTGGAAGTCGGCGGCCTTCTCCCGGCTGACCTGTTCGGCGATCTCGTCGAAAGGTTCGGGGCGCCGGGATGTCATGGCGAAGGCGACGGCTATCTGCTCCTCGGTCAGTTCGTGGGCGTCTAGTGGGTAGACACGGCGGGGATGGTGGTGCCCAGCGGGAAAGCGGTTTTCTAGGTCGGACGCAATCATCAGGACTTCACGGGTGGCTGTAGTCAGGTCACGTTATATATCCACCCCTCCTATATGACATGACTATTATTGCCAATGCCTGATTTTTCTGTGCGGATTTTAATAATTTTCTGAACATGATCACAGCAATAGTGCCACCGGGTTCTCCAGCAGTCCCTTGATTTCCATCAGGAATTGGGCGGCTTCCGCGCCGTCGGCCACGCGGTGGTCCACCGAGAGGGTGGCCTGCATGGTCTGTGCCACCGCCACCTGGCCTTCCCGGACCACCGGCTGGTCAGCCACTTTGCCCACGGCCAGGACTGCCGCATGGGGCGGGTAGATGATCGCCGCGAAGCTGTCCACGTCGAACATGCCAAGGTTGCTGACACTGAAGGTTGTACCGGAATACTCATCGTTGCGCAGGGTTCCCCGGTGCGCCCGGACGATAAGGTCTGCGCTGGCTGCGGCTATCTCCAGCAGGCTTTTGTTCTCGCAGGCTGCTATGCCGGGGACAATCAGGCCCGCCTCCAGGGCGATGGCGATGCCGATGTTGATACCGGGGTTCATCTGGAGATGGTCGCCCCGGAAGAATGCGTTGAATTTGGGGTGACGTTGCAGTGCGATGGAAGCTGCTTTGACATTCAGGTCGTTGACGCTGACCCTGCTTCCCTCCGGTGCGGCGTCGTTGATGTCGCGCCGGAGGGCCATTGCCCTGGTCATATCCACCGTGGCGGTAAGGTAGAAGTGGGGCGCGTCGCGCTTGCTGTCGCTGGTCACTTGCGCTATGACCTGGCGCATCCGGGACAGGTCGGCTCTTTCCTCCTCAGCGGCAACCTGTTCCGGTTCCGGGGTTGTTTCAGGCGATGCGGGAGGCCGGTATTCCAGGACATCCTGCTCAACGATCCTGCCGCCGGGGCCAGTGCCAGTCACCAGGGCCAGGTCGATGCCCCGCTCCCTGGCCAGCCGCCGGGCGATTGGGGAAGCACGCTCAACCCGTCCGGGTGTGGATGACGCAGCTGCGGGCGTAGGAGGCTGCGCGGCCTCCCGGTAGTCCAGGACGTCCTGCTCTACAATCCTGCCGCCTGGTCCTGTGCCAGTTACCAGGGCCAGGTCAACGCTCCGCTCGCGGGCTATGCGGCGCGCCAGGGGGGAAGCGCGGACCTCTCCGGCGGGGGCTGAAGCAGCCGGTTGCGGAGCAGGTTGTGTAGCGCCTGGGCTTGCGGCCGTTAAATCGGAAGTTGTATCGGCTTGGCCGCCGCCGTCCGTTATGTCATCGGGAATGAGTTCATCCCGGTCCCCTATCACCGCGATCAGCTCGCCTACGGGGATGACGACGCCCTCCTGGGCCACGATCCGGCGCAAAACGCCGGATACGTAGGCTTCGAACTCCACAGTGGCCTTGTCGGTCTCGATCTCGGCCAGCACATCCCCGCGGGACACCTCGTCCCCCTCGTGCTTCAGCCAACGGACCACGGTGCCTTCTTGCATGTCGTAGCCCATCTGGGGCATCACGATGGAAGTAGCCAATGGGGCCTCCTGCGGGTTGCGCCTTATGGCATGGATACCTGCGACTGTTGATGCGATGGTCTCAGTCTGCCGTTAGATATTAAATGGGAATTATATACCTGAGTACCCTTGGGTACTCAGGCTATGGTTCTCGCTCCGGAGAGCGTCGGGGATATTCCCGCCCCGGTTGCATCCGGCCCGAAGGCCCGACGCATGACGTTGATCGCCGCGTTAGTGTCCCGGTCAAGCGTGGTCCCGCAGACCCCGCAGCGGTACGTCCGGTACTCGCTCTGCGGCGTCTGGTGGCCGCACGACCAGAACTCGCGGCTGGTGTAACGTGGGTTGACTTCTACGAACTCCCGTCCGGCCCACTCTGCCTTGTACCGGAGTTGCTCCCGTATCAGCCCCCACGTCTGCGTCAATATCTCCCGGTTCAATCCCGACTTGGCGGCAACGTTCGTCCCCGGCTCTTCAAGCGTACCGGACGCAGAACGCGTCATGTTCGGGATGGTCAGTTTCTCCACCGCAATGCGCCCGTACCGCCGCACGATGCCAGTCGTAATCCGGTGGCATTCGTTCCGGTTGCGGACCCGGCTGCGGTGCTGCTCGCGGGCCAGCGTCGGTGCCGCCTTGCGCCGGCGGTTGCCGCCCCTGCGTTTGCGCGATACCGCCTGATGCAATCGCGTCTTCCTGGCCCGGTCAACCTCACGCCGCTCCACCATCTCGCCATCAGACGTGGCAATGCGGTTGTTCACTCCCACGTCCAGACCGACCGCCGTATCATTCGCTGGCAGTAGTTCCCGCTCCACCTCGTAGCCCAGGTAAACGTACAGTCCCACCGGGCGGCGCACGCCCCGCAGACTCCGCAACCGCCCCGACGTCGGCAACCGGCGTTTCAACCGCAGCGTGATTGCGGGCAACCCCTTGACCCGCACACAGGCGCGCCGCCCATCGCCGGACACTTTCACCATGCCCGGCCTGGGTTGGGCTATCTCCAGGCAACGGAACCTGATGCCAGGCTTGAAGCGCGGGAAACCCGGTGTCTTACCCGCCTTCACCCGGCGGAAAAACCCATTGAACGCACGGTCCAGCCGGCGCAGCACGCCACGCCCAACCTGCACATCCATATCAGCCCACGCCGGGTCGTCGGACTGCACGGCGGTAAAGGACTTCATCTGGTCGTACAGGCTGACCCTCACGCCCGCCATCCGGTAGGCGTCCCGCCGTTCCTGCAATGCGGCGTTGTACAGTGTGGCGCACTGGCGCATCACGGCGTCCATCCGCTCATGCCCATGTCGGCGCAGATACCCGCGTTGCTGGTATATTGTCTGAACCGTTATCATATGTCCACATTACCACAACTAAATCGCCTTGCGTACACAAGTATATAATTCCCTATTAAATCACCAGACCCGGAGGGGCAAGGAGGGATACATCGGGGTCACGGACTCACTTGAAATAAGAAGTGGCGGCTTACAGGCCGCCACCAATGCCGGAAGCGAGTTCAGTCGCCGGTCACATCATGCGGTCGATGATGCGCTTCGCCTGCTCCGGGGTGATTCCCAACTCCCGGAAGGCGAGGGGGCCGCCCTCGCGCAGCACCGGCTCACTGCCGTCCAAAGTAGGAGCCTCTTTCTGGAAGAAGAGACCGGTGTAAATGGTGTCACCCCACAGCATGGCCTTTTCGCAGGCTGTTTGCCAGTCGGCGGGGTTGTGCTCTTCGTCTTCGAGCTTCCTGACCCGCTCTTTGAAGAAGTCGTGGCCGTTGTCGTTGTTGAAGGTAACGCAGGGACTGAAGACGTCCACCAAGGCGAATCCCTTGTGTTGGATCGCCGCCGTGATCATGGACGTGAGGTGCCGCACGTCGCCGCTGTAGCCCCGGGCCACGAAGGTTGCGCCGTTCATTATCGCGGCTGTGATCGGGTTGATGGGCAACTCCACACTGCCGAAGGGGGTGCTCTTGGTCTTCATCCCCAGGGAACTGGTGGGGGAAACCTGACCCGTAGTCAGCCCGTAAATCTGGTTGTTCATCACGATGTAGGTGAGGTCGATGTTGCGCCTGGCAGTGTGGGTGAAGTGGTTGCCGCCGATCCCGTAGCCGTCTCCGTCGCCGCCGGTGACGACAACGTTGAGATCATGGTTGCCCAGCTTGGCGCCGGTGGCGACCGCCAGGGCACGGCCGTGGAGGGTGTGCATCCCGTAGGCGTTGAAGTAGCCCGGCAGGTTGGAGGAGCATCCGATCCCGCTGACCGTTAGAATCTCGTGAGGCCGTAACCCAAGTTCAGCGCAGGCCCTCTGGATGCTGTTCAGGACGCCGAAGTCTCCGCACCCGGGACACCAGTCCGGGTCAACCTGGCCCTTGAAGTCCCGGGCCGTTAGCTGGACGACCGGTCCGCCGCCGGTTTCCGACAGGGTTGTAGCCATCCTCTCACCTCTCTTTATCGAATCCCGCCCACCACCTCGCGCAGCAGCCTAAACCACGACCTCTTGATAAGGCACGTAGCATTCGGTCTTTTCGGCCAGCAGCTCCAGCACACCATTTACGATGTGATGAGGCATGAAGGGTTCGCCGTCGTACTTGCGGATGTGGCCATCGGCCTTGATGCCCGTTTCGCTGCGCAGATAGCGGGCGAACTGGCCGGAGTAGTTGTTTTCAACCACAATAGTCCGGCGAGACTTGCCGAGGATTTCGGTCACCTCGTCGGCGTGGAAGGGAAGAATCCACTTGATTGGAAGCTGGTTGGCCGTCACGCCCTGAACCTTCAGGAGTTCAACCGCTTCCTTGATCGGGCCATGGGTGGAACCCCATCCGATCAGGGTGACTTCCGCGTCCTCCGGTCCTTCCAACTCCGGGGGAGCGATGTCGCCCACTACACCGAGGAACTTGCGTGCGCGCTTTTCCACCATCATGCGCCGCTTGTGGGGGTTGGTGAATTCGTCGCTGATCAGCATCGAGTCTTCGTCGTGTTCATCGGTGGCCACGACGTGGACATAGCCTTCGAGACCCGGAAGCGCACGAGGCGAAACTCCGGTCTCGGTGTTTTCGTAGCGCTTGTAGCCGTCAGACGCGGCGTGCTCGGTTATCAGGTTACCCCGGTCGATATTCGGGTGCAGGTTGATGTCAGCGGGGTCTACGCTGAACCTTCCCTCGCCAATCAGCAGGTCGGAAATAAGCACTCCGGGACACTGGGCCTTGTCGCACAGGTTGAACAACTCCGGGACGGTGTTGAAGGCGTCCAGAGCGTCTCGGGGGGCGACAATGAACCGCTCGAAGTCTCCCTGGCTCGCACCCAAGACCTGCCACAGGTCGCCCTGCTCCGTCTTGGTGGGGACGCCGGTTGACGGCCCGGCGCGCTGGACGTCGATGAAGACTGCCGGGATCTCCATCATGCCCGCGCTGCCGAGGGCCTCGCTCATCAGGGCGAAACCGCCGCCGGAGGTGGCGCACATGGCGCGGCAGCCGACATGGGCTGCCCCGATTACCATGTTGGCCACGCCTATCTCGTCTTCTACCTGGCGGACCATGATGCCGAGGTTGCGGGCGTTCTGGGCCATCCAGTGGAGGACGCCGGTGGAGGGACTCATTGGGTAGGCTGCGTAGAACTTGACCCCCGCCGCCGCTCCGCCCATTGCCACGGCGTCGTTGCCCGACCAGACGGCCAAGGGTTTCGTTCCCCGGCCCAGCGGGCGGGCGAAGGGGTCGAAGTTGGCCAGAGCGTGGTCGTATCCGGCGCGGGCGACTCGCACGTTTTCGTCAATGACGGCCTGGCCCTGGCGGCCAAACCGCAGGGTCAGGCTCTCTTCAAGAGTGGCGAAGTCCTCGCCGATCAACGCGGCTACTGCGCCCACGGCCACGGTGTTCTGGACCAGCCTGTTGCGGCTCTGGGTCAGGTCGGCTATGGGCAATGGACATAGCTGCACGCCTTCGCCGGGTTCTCCCGGCTTGATGTTGTCTCCGTTGTACAACACCCGGGTATCCGGCCCCATTATGGAAAGGTGCCGGTCCATCGTGTCCTGGTTTAGACAGAGGAGAAGGTCAAGCCGGTCTCCGTGGCTATGCACTTCCTCGTCGCTGATGCGCACGGTGAGGAAGATGTGGCCACCGCGGATTATCGACTGGTAGGCATTGTAGGTGTAGAGGTGAAGACCGCGCCGGACGAATATCCGAGCCAGGATGTCGCCTGGGGTGGCGATGCCCTGTCCGGCTTCGCCGCCAATCGCTAACGCGAAATCGTAACGTCCCAACGCCATAGCCTTGCTCCTCTGAGAACCTCGCCCCATACCGCAGTGCCGACCGGGGAGCGGCGGGCAGGATCCGACTCCAGTGGCTTCCCGCCGTCGCGGGAATGACGGGTGGGTGTTTCAGGTGGCCGGTTTCTCTAGGTCCCGTATATTCCTCGCAACGGCCGCCCGGCCGGGCCGTTTTGTCCGGACCTCAGGCAGGGACTCAATAAGCACTCTGCCGATGATAGGCCCAGTATAATGCTACCCAGGCATAATCTACAAGCCAATTGTCCTTTCCGGCGCCTCTGGGGCGCACCGTTACGGTTTTGTAACATTTGGCCTGCCTGGGACAGGCCGGGCTACATGTGAAGGACCCGCCCCTGGGCGCTGAGGGCCGCTTCCTTGAGCATCTCCGACATCGAGGGATGGGGATGCACCGCCCAACCCATCTCCAGGGTAGTTCCCTCGAGAACGTGGATCATGGCAAGCTCCCCCAGCAGTTCCGTAACTTCAGGGCCTATCAGGTGCCCGCCCAGCAATTCGCCGTACCTGGAGTCCACCACCAGCTTGACGATTCCGTCGGGTTCCCCCATTGCCAGGGCTTTGCCGTTGGCCTGGGCGTTGAACTCGCCGATTTTCACATCGTAGCCCTGTTCCCGGGCCTGAGCTTCGGTCAACCCGAAACTGGCGACTTGGGGGTTGCAGTAGGTCGCCCGTGGCATGGATGTGTAATCAAGGGCTTGGGTTTCCAGCCCGGCGATGTGCTCCACGGCGGTCACAGCCTGGGCCGACGCCACGTGGGCCAGGGCCAACTTGCCAGTTATGTCGCCTACCGCGAAGACGCCGGGCACGTTGGTCGCCATCACATCATCAACCCGGATGTACCCCCGGTCGGTCTCGACTCCCAATGCTTCCAGTCCAAGGTCTTCGCTGTTAGGCTGGACGCCCACCGCCACCAGGACCATGTCGAAACTCAGCGTCTGTTCGGCCCCGTCCTTGTCTATTCTGAGAGCAACACCGTCCCCGGTGGTCTCGGACCCGGACACGGCGGCGCTGGTCAAGACCTTAATACCCTGCCGCGTGAAGCTGCGTTCCAGTATGCCGCTTATATCTTCATCCTCGGCTGGAACTAATCGCGGCAGCAACTCCACCACGGTCACATCGACGCCGTACATCCGGTAAAGGTAAGCGAATTCAACGCCAATCGCACCTCCGCCGATGATGGCAATGGACTTGGGGAGGTCGCTCAGGACGATTGACTCCCGGCTGGTGATGATCCGCTCTCCATCCACGGGCAGAGGGGGGATGGAGCGGGGCCTGGCCCCGGTGGCCACGATGACATTGTTGGCGCGCAGCGCCCGCCCGTCGGGTTCGACTCGGACCCGGCCTTGGCCCAGCAACCGTCCTGAACCCTCAACATGCTCGACACCGTTCTTGCGCAGCAGGAACGAAACTCCGCGGGTATTGCGGGCAACCACCCTGCGGCTTCGGTCAATGGCAACGGAGAAATCGGCCTGGAAGTTGTCGAAGCTGATGCCAAATTCCTTGGCCCGGTGGAAGAAAGACAGGATTTCCGCGTTTTTCAGCAATGCCTTGCTGGGTATGCAGCCCCAATTGAGGCAAACGCCGCCCAGGGCCTCCCGCTCCACGATGGCCGCCTTGAGGCCGAGTTGCCCAGCCCGAATTGCCGCGACGTAACCGCCAGGGCCTCCTCCGATGACTACCAGATCGTAAATTGGGTCCATCTGCCTCCGTGGTTCCACGGCTCTATTGCCAAGCGTGGGCCTGGCCCTCCCCAACGAGGGCTCGAGGCACACGTCGACGCTGTGCCGCCGGAAGGCCACATTATACAAGTGGGCCGGTAGCCGAACAAGAAGAACACATCGACTGGACAGGACGATTGCAAAGTCAGGGAGCTTGGCCATAGAGGCGGGCGATGGTCTGCTTTGGGCGGAAGGCGGAGAACTTGGCTCTCAGAGGCATGGACATCCGCAGGGGAAACCAGCCCTCCAGGCGCAGGGCGTTCAACGCAGTATTGACCAGAGTGGCGTATACTTCCCCCAGTCCCGGACGGCGCAGCGTGTGCACGTCCTCGTCCCAACTGCGATCCTTCACATGATGCAGACTGTTTTCAACCCTCCAGTGGTTGCGGAACACTCGTAGCAAGTCCCTTGGTCCCCATTGCCGGGAATCCAGGCTGGTCAGCAGGTACCAGTGCTCCCGGCTCACCTCCCCGGTGGCTATATCCACCGTCTCCTTCTCCACCATGGCCCCCTGCCTCGCACCGGGAAAGCCCAACTCCTCCCGGATATAGTCGCCCAGTGCCTCATCGGTCCAGATTCTCCGCCTCTGTATCACGCCCGCTTTTTTTCTACAGTCTCAGCCCCGGGCTCCCCCAATTCATCCTCGGCGAACCCGTCCGCCAATGCTTCCAGCACCTGGGGCTGGTTCCCCTTGATCCGCACCAGGTAGTCCCGTCCGTGATCCGCTATGGCCTGGCACAGGTCCCGCTCCGCGTACAGGGCATCCAAAGTCAGCAGCCTCAGGCCTGGACAGCGTTCGAACAACCGGCCCAGTTGGTCGCGCAGCACCCCGGGTTCGTATCGTTTCTCCGATGCCGGCCACTGGGCCAGGCACAGCTTCAGGTCGTGGGCCAGCACATTCACCATCACCAGGGGATTACCCTTGGCATCCTCGGACTGCTTGGCCCACTTGCCGTCCACCGAGGCGTGCACCTCCCGGTCCGCCACCACTCGCGCAACCCACCCAGTCAGGGCTCCCTGCAACTCCTCATAAGGGACTCCGGCCAGGGTGCGGGAGATGGTGGTGGCGTGGGGAGGACGGTCCCGTACAAATCCCAAAGGCTCCTTCAGTACCGTCCAATGCAACCTGGCGAAGAGGGCGATATGGGACATGGTAGTCTGGCCGCACACCAAGCCCAGCAAGGTCAACCGCAGGATGGCCTGAAAGGGGTGGCGAACTCCCCTGGCCTTCCGAGGATCCGCCACCTGCTCCAGACATTGAAACAGAGATTCCGCCGCCTCCATATCCACACCCCCAAATCTCACTCCCTACCCTTGTATACCACTCGGGACGACTTTGCAATCGTCCTGATCGACTGGAAATGGGGAACGCTTGCAAAATTGATTGTCCCGGCGTGGGCGATTCTGCTATCATGGGTGGGAAATCCTCCCGGCTGGTGACAGGAAGGGATATGCGAGTCGGACCGTTTGGCCTGCCAGAGCTTCTGATAATCCTGGTGGTGATCCTGCTGATTTTCGGGGCCAAACGCCTGCCTGAGATAGGGTCGTCCCTTGGCAGAGGTATACGGACGTTCAAGACGGCGGTCACGGGAGAGGACGATAGTTCGCCACCAGACCGTCAGGACCGACAGGGCGCAACCAGCGGCTCCGATGATAACCGCCGCTCCGGTTAGCTCGTATCGGCGATACCGGCACCCGCCATCCATGAGGGCCAGGATCAACGCTGGCCCTTTTCTTTATGGAGATGTCTTCCCCGGTTAGTCGGGGTGAGAGAAGGGCGTGAGCGCCGCGGAACGCCTGCGGGCGCGGCCTGCAAAACGGGCCAGAAGCACGCCAAGCTCGTAGAGGACCAGCAGGGGCACAGCGACCAATGCTTGGTTCAGCGGATCGAATGTCGGCGTAATAATGGCCGCGAGGATGAATGCCACGACGACCCAGTAACGGCGGAACCTCCCGAGAATGCGGGCGTTGACAATACCAAGAGTGGCCAGCAGGTACATCACCAGAGGCGTCTCGAAGACCGTTCCCATCCAGAACAGCAACCGCACCATCACGTTCACGATGTTGCTGATCCTGATTTCCGGTCTCGCAACGCCCTCGCCAAAGGTGAGCAGGAACTTGAGGGCAGGAGGGGCGAGCACGAAATAGGCGAAGGCCACTCCGCACACGAAGGCGACCAGAGCCGCCGGCAGGAACATCCAGAGGTAACGCCGCTCCTTGCTGGTCAACCCCGGGGCTACGAACATTATGACCTGGTACAGAATCACCGGGAACGCCAGAATGAACCCAGCCAGCAGGGAGACCTTGACGGAGGTGGTGAGCAGTTCGGTGACCTCGGTGTAGATCAGGCCGCCGCTGTTTGCATCCAATACCTCCCGGGCCGGAAGCACCAGCACCTCTATTATCTGCCGGAAGAAGGCGAAGGACACGGCGCTGGCCGCCAGCAGGGCCAACACCGACCAGAGAACCCTGCGCCGCAGTTCCCCCAGGTGTTGGAGGAACGTAATCTCCCGGTTGTTCATCAGGCGCTTCTTCCGGGGGGATCTTCATCCGCCTGGGGAGTGGGCGGTTCCGGCGGATGGGCCTGGTTCCTGGCATTGGGGCGGTCGAGGTCTATGGCCGTGTTCAAATCCGCAATAGACCGTCTCAGCTCACGGAACAGCTTCCCCGTGGTCCTGGCCATGTCCAGGGTCCTGGCAGGTCCAAGCACAAGCAGGGCCACGACAAAGATTACGCCCAACTCCAGCGGCCCCATCCCCAAGAAGTTCATGTTGCGGTGTCTCCACTGAAGGCCGGGTTCTCCGCGGCCGGCCCGGCCGGCCCGTGGTGATGGGGCGGCGTTCTCAGGAGGAACGGGCAGTCAGGGCCGCAACCGGGGGGAACATCCTCAGACTTTGCGTTGGGGAGTGGATACCCCAGCCTGGCTGCCATCTCCAGCAACCGGCACAGAGGCAAGCCCACGATGTTCGTATAGCATCCCTCCCAGGACTCAGCGGGGCGGAACACCTGGTCCTGCACCGCATAGGCCCCGGCCTTGTCCATTGGCGTGCCGGAGGCAATGGACTCTTCCATTTCTACTTCGGAGAAGGTCCGCAGTGTGATGTCGCTGGCCAGGTATTCGGTGAGCTTCCTGCCCGAAGCGGCATCTACAACGGTCATGCCGGTGAACACCTGGTGCCGGGTGCCGCGGAGCCGGAGCAGCATCCGGCGGGCGTCGCCGGCATCAACGGGTTTCCCAATGGCTTCGCCATCATGCACAACCATGCTGTCCGCGCCGATTACGATTCCGCTGTCCAAACTGGAGGCCACCGCCTCCGCCTTGGTACTGGATAGTCTCTTGACCAACTCTGCCGGGTTTTCTCCGGGAAGAGGGTCTTCGGGCACGTTGGCCGGAATCACGTCGAAGTCCAGGCCCATCCCGGCAAGCAGTTCCCTCCGCCTTGGGGACGCTGAGGCCAATACAATCCGGCGCTCCCGGTTTTTTCTCTGGAGCAGCGCCACGCATTCGACGTGGTGGGTCTGAGGGAACATATCCAACGGTGTCACCGATTCCAGTGAGTAGGCGTTTTCGCAGAGGAGCGCCAGGTCTCTGGCAAGGGTCTCCGGGTCACACGAGACGTAGGCGACCCTGTCCGGTCCCAGGGCAATCAGGCTTTGCAGGGTCCGGATATGGCAGCCGGAGCGGGGCGGGTCCAGAATAGCCGCCGTCGGCGCCTGTTCCAAATCGGGCAGGACATCCTCGACTTTGCCCGTGATCAGCTCCACATTGTTCAGACCGCGAGCGTTTTCACTGGCGTCCACCATCGCCGCAGCCGACTCTTCAACGGCAATCACCTTCTTGACCGACGGCGCCAGCAGCACTGCGAAGGCGCCAACGCCGGTATAGGCGTCCAGCAGCACGTCGTCGGCGCTCAAGTCCAAAACATCGCGTACCAGGCGGGACAGTTCGGCAGTCTGCTCCACGTTTACCTGGAAGAAGGACGGCGATGCTACCCGGAACTTGTGCCCGTCCACGGACTCAAGGTATGTCTTCTGACCGGTGTCAAATGGAATATCGGAGTTCAGCAGGGCCGGCTGGACCAGAACGTCCCCGGTTTCCATGCCGGCGCGGATGGACAACTGGGTGGTCTCGGAGCAGCGGTCCTGCAGCCCGGCCAGAGTTTCGTTTACGCCGTCGTGCATCAACATGCAGTTATCTATCCGCACAAACCGTCGCGTCTCCTTGTGAACAAACCCCAGCGCCCCCTCCGGCCCGATTGTAAACCGTGCATGGTTCCTGTACCCGAACTGGCGGGGCGACGGTAACACCGGGGCGACTTCGACCCCGGTTATGCCGCCCACCCGCTCCAGAGCATCGACCACCTTTTCCCGCTTGACCGCAAGCTGCTGATCGTAGTCCACGTGCTGCCACTGGCAGCCGGTGCATTCTCCGTAATATGGGCACGGAGGAGAGACCCGGGCCGGGGAAGGGTCCAGAACTTCCAGGACCCGCGCGGCAGCGTACCTGCGGCGCACGCTCACCACCTCGGCGATTACTCGCTCGCCGGGTATTCCGCCCAGGACGAAGATGTTCTGGCCGTCGAACTGGGCCATTGCCTCGCCCTGTCGTCCCCAGGAACCGAGGCTCAGTGTAAGTTGCTGTCCTTTTTGCACTCTTATTCGGGTCAACGGTCCACCTCAACAATATTATAATAGACACATAAGTGACGGGAGTCGATAATCTGACTTGAGGGAGGCCGTTATATGCCTGACAGAAATCAGGTTGACCGGGACATCGGGGCGGTATAAACTGGGCATGAACCTAACCCCTGCCGGTCGAATATCGACGGCCCGCATTATTCGATATGATAATAGTTCTGGAGGCATGTGATGGCGGAACCGAAAGAGATGACTGAATCCAATTGGGACGCAGAGGTCTTGCAATCTGATCTTCCGGTAATGGTGGACTTCTGGGCTGAGTGGTGCGGCCCCTGCAAGATGATCGCTCCGTCGGTCCATGACATGGCGGTTGAGTACGATGGCCAGCTCACGGTGGGCAAGCTCGACGTGGACACCGCGCCCAACATTGCCATGAAGTACGGCGTCCGCAGCATACCGGCCCTGATCTTCTTCAAGGACGGCCAGCCCGTTGACCAGATCGTCGGCGCAATGCCGAAGAACGCGCTCAAGCGCAAGATCGACTCAGTCCTGGGTGGCTAGGGGCGCACCAGGCCAAAGGAACGGACGGGACCAGATGGCCCCTGCGAACATCAAATCGTCTGGGGTCTAACCCGTGGGGTATCACAGAGTGGTCCGAGGAGCGGTATCGCGCTTGGACCACTTTTTTCGGTTTTGGAAGTCCATGTGACGACCAGGGGTCTTCCTGGTATTGAAGAGTGTCCTACAGTGATCAGGAACGGCACATAGGCTGTTCGAGGTATTGAACGACGCTCTCACCTGAGTTCCTCGATTCCTCTTTGAGGGCAGTCTCTTAAATCATGTATCCTGCCCACTCCAGCCGAAACGTTGCCTTAGACGTGCCTGTCGGCCCTCCCCCTGCTGTGTAGAGGAAGCAACCAGATGGCCGGTCTTCAGACGATTCTGGTCACCGGAGCTACCGGGTACATAGGAGGGAGGTTGGTTCCACGCCTGGTTGATGAAGGACGCCGCATTCGCGTCCTGGTGCGCAACGAGGCCAGGATTCTCTCCCGGCCGTGGCATGGACAGGTGGAGGTTGTGACCGGCGACGTCCTCGACTCTCAAGCCTTGTCCGAAGCGCTGCAAGGTGTGGACGCCGCATACTACTTGATCCACAGCATGTCCAGTGGCAGGCGCTTCCATGAATTGGATATTCAGGCAGCTCACGCCTTTGGACAGTCTGCCAGGGAGGCGGGCATAGGAAGCATCGTCTACCTGGGAGGCCTGGGAGACCCGGAAGCCAACCTCTCCCACCACCTGCGGTCCCGGCAGGAGACTGGACAAGCGCTCCGGGAGAGCGGCGTCCAGGTTACTGAATTCCGCGCTGCCGTGATCATTGGGTCGGGCAGCATTTCCTTCGAGATGATTCGCTACCTCGTCGAGCGTCTTCCAGTCATGGTATGCCCGAAGTGGATATACTCTCGTATTCAGCCAATCGCCATTGATGACCTACTCGAATACCTGGTTTGTGCCCTGGACACTCCGGCCTGCAGGGGTCTTACCATTGAGGTTGGCGGGAGGGACACGACGACCTATCGCGGGTTGATGCAGGGCTACGCCAGGGCGAGGGGACTCGGGCGGTTGCTGATACCCGTTCCGGTGCTGACTCCTCGCCTCTCTTCCTACTGGGTGCACTGGATGACTCCCATCCCCGCCGCTATCGCGGGGCCCCTGGTTGAGGGACTCAGAAACGATGTCGTCGTGACGAACGGTCTCGCCCGCACTCTCTTCCCTCACATCGAGCCACAAGATTACTCCTCGGCCATCAGTGGTGTGCTGCGAGACCTGGACGCGGGACGGATAGACACTTCCTGGAGCGATGCGTCCGGCACATCCATGACGTCCCAGGAACCGGTTCGCCTGGAATCCCGGCAAGGGCTAATCATTGAGCGCCGGTTTTGCAGTGTTGCCGCGCCTGTCCAAAACGTCTACCAGGTATGCACCGGCATAGGCTCGGACCGCGGATGGTACTTTGCGAATTGGACCTGGCGACTACGAGGTATGCTCGACCGGTTGCTGGGAGGAGCCGGCCTGCGCAGGGGCAGGCGCCACCCCGACGATTTGCGTGTCGGCGACGCACTGGATTTCTGGCGCGTTGAAGCGTTGGAGGCCGGCCAACTGGTCCGACTGAGGTCCGAAATGAAGGTCCCAGGAAACGCATGGCTGCAATTCGAGGTGCGGCAAGCTCAAGACGGCACAACCCAATTGGAGCAGACAGCGGCTTTCAGTCCCAGGGGTCTGGCTGGTCTGGCCTATTGGTACGCCCTGTATCCTTTCCATGCCTGGATTTTCCGGGGATTGATTAAAGCGATTGCGATGCGGGCAGAACGTACCGCTGCGCCGTCTTCCTGACCTCTGGAGACATTGGACCGGGGGAGAAGTTGGTCCATTTCCAACCCCTGGTGGTCTATCTGCCAGGCGACTTTGGCAGTTGTAATGGAGGCGGCAAGGTCAATTGACCGCTTCTATCGCACACTTTGACATACCGCTATACTGTTGTGCGTTCAACTCCACTAGCCCGGCCGGATGAGGCAGCAACGCAGACTCAGCGGCAACTCCAGTGACTCATGGGGAAGTGACTTTCCAGTGGAGTAGTCCCGTCAAAGAAGGAGAAGTCATTCCGTTGATTCAGGCTGATGGCCTTCGCCGAACCGCCCTCATTCTGGTATTGGCCGGTCTGCTGTGGAACCTGGTAGAGGCCGTTGTTTCCTTTTGGGCCGGTTACCGGTCCGGGAGCGTGGCCCTGCTGGCATTCGGGCTGGACAGCATCATTGAGCTTCTGGCCGGTGGGATACTGGTGTGGCGATTGACCGGGGACCGGGAGGGACCGGAGGAGGAGTTGGCCGAGAGAATGGCGCGGAGGCTGGTCGGGGCCAGCTTCTTTGTGCTGGCGGCGTACATTGCCATCCATTCCGGGGCTAACCTGCTGGGTTGGTTGCCTGAGCCGCAACCCAGCCTTGCGGGTATTATGATCGTGGTTGCAAGCGCTGTGGTGATGAGCGCTCTTTACGTGGGCAAGATGCGCATCGCTGCCCGGATGCAGTCCCGGTCGCTGCGCGCGGAGGCTCTCGAAAGCCTGTTCTGCGACCTTCAGGACCTGACTATCCTGATAGGTCTGGGCCTCAACGCGCTACTTTCCTGGTGGTGGGCCGACCCGGTGTCGGCCCTGGTATTGGTTCCCTTCCTTATCAAGGAAGGCATGGAGAACTTTTCGGATGACGATGAGGAACATGAAGACCATGAACGCCTGGTCTGCTTTTGTCTTAGCTGCTTCTACAGCTTGCGCACATGCTGGGCGGCATGTTGTAAAGCATAGTCTGTGAATTCTCCGCCGCCGGAAGACCAAGGGGCCAGAATCATGGACGCATTTCCCCCGGCCCTCTCCCTCAAGGGAGAGGGAGAATAGAGAGACACCGGCCGACGGGCAGCGTTCCGGTTCAAGCGGCGTGGCCAATCACCGGCGGCCCAGTGCGGGGACGGCCGGCAAATGGAGAGCCGGAGGCATCCGGATTTTGCAGGTGGAAATTGGTTTCGTACTGGTCTAAAATGTGGCGGGGCGATATGGCCAGGGTGTCGGCAGTGACTTCCGGACCGTCTTGGGGAGAGGGATTGACTCCGGGCCCTGCGAGGGGAAAGAGGAGTCCACCGGCAAGGGGCGGAAATTCGCAGGTAGTCCGGCACTTTGGAAGTCACTTCGGGTTTTGGATTGGGTCAATCCCCAAATTCGCAGCAACGGGAGTGGACGGGGCCCGGTGGCTCCTGCGGACTTCAAATCCGTTGTGCCTCGTGACGAGCGGGGTAGGTGGGTTCGACTCCCTCGCACTCCCGCCAGAAAACAAGGGCGCTGATTCGGGTGGTTAAGGGGGCTTCAGGATGACCGGCCCCGAATGACCCAAACCCTTCCGCCTGACGCAAGCCTGGACACGTCGTGTACAGGTGACAGCTAGAACACCCGCGCCAACAATTCTGTCGCCTACAGGAGAGGGCCTGCTTGGTTATTCTGATCAGCTTCGATATAGATGGAACTCTTGAAGTCGGGGACCCACCCGGCATTCTCTCAATGGACATGGTCCGCAGGGCGCATGAGAAGGGTATGCTGGTGGGCAGTTGCTCCGACCGCACCATGAGCGGCCAGCAGGCTATCTGGGACAGCCACAACATCCCGGTGGACTTCGTCGCCTCAAAGCAGATGCTCCCCGATGTGAAGGAGAGATTCCCCGCTGACGTCTACTACCACATCGGGGACAGGGAAGACCTGGACAAGAGATATGCTTTGGAAGCGGGGTTTGAGTTCCTCTGGCCCGACGAGGCGCTGGAAGAACCCTGGTTCACACTACAGGAAGGCAATTCCGCTTAGGGGAATGTTTGCCGATAGCCAAGATAGACCGGGGTAAGAACCGCCCTCACCCCGGCCCTCTCTCAAAGGGAGAGGGAGGAACGAACGCCACCGCTAGCAGTCCAACCATCTTGCATTGATGGATACACAGGACAACCACAAGGGATGCCCTTACCAGTAGTGGAGACCGTTCCGTAAGAGGGCCCCCTGGGGGCTGCTGTCACTCGGATAACCATCAATTCAAAGAAGTTGGACTATTAGCGCAGGCCCACCAGTTCTACCTCGAATCTGAGCGTTGCACCGGGCGGAATCACTCCTGCCGCGCCCCGGTCGCCATAGGCCAGATGCGGCGGGATTACCAACTCCCGCTTGCCGCCGACGTTCATGGAGGCAACACCCTCGTCCCAGCCCTGGATAACCATTCCCGCGCCAATCACGAACTCCAGGGGCGCGTTCCGGTCCAGCGAGCTGTCGAACTTTGTCCCGTCCAGCAGCCAGCCCGTGTAGTGTACGGAGGCTGTCGCCCCATTGCGGGCGGCCTCACCAGTCCCAACCTCCAGGTCCCTGTATTGCAACCCGGACTCCGTGGTGGTCAATTCGTCCATTTTGTCCCCCGAGCCAGTATTGGAAGGGCTGGCCGAATCCGGCTGAGAGCAGGCAATTACAAGGAGAGCCAGCAGTCCCAGGAGGAAACGCCACCGCATCGACCCTTCTCCCATAACAATTGGGTGCGCAGATTCTAGCACAGTCAGTCCGAAGAAACCTGCGAAGATGGACAAGTATTACCCATCGGCGTACCATTCCTGCACTTGATCCTGCAAGGTCGGGATCTCCCGATAGTCAGATTCAGGAGGTAAAGCCAGATGGTCCGAGTACCTTATGTCACCCGTGAGGAACTGGATTCCGAAGGGCAGGAAATCTACGACACGATCCGGAGAGACCGCAACACCCCGGAAGTCGGGTTGCAATTCCGCGCCCTGCTGAACAACCCCAAGGCAGCGGGATTCCTGACTTCGATGGGCGCATCCCTGCGGTTCCAGAGCACGGTGCCGGACAACCTCAAGGAGCTGGCCATCATCCTGACAGCGCGGGAATGGAACAGCGACATCGAGTGGACGGGACATGCCGTAGCCGCCGCCCGCGCCGGAGTCAGCGATGAGTCCATCGAGAGCATCCGCACCTACAAGACCGACGCGCTTACGGGCGATGAAGCCGCGGTAGCCAAGTTCGTGCATGAGATGATCAGGGACAAGGCAGTGTCGGATGGGACATATAGCGCCGTGAAGGCCATCCTGGGAGACCGGGGCGCGGTGGACCTGACGCTGACGGTGTCTTACTACAGCGCACTGGCGTTGGCGCAAATTGCCCTGCAACTGGAGATGGAAGCGGGCCGCGTATCCACCCTCTAACCCTGGGCGGCTTTCTCGTAGGCATCGGCGGCACGGAGCACTGTGGCGTCGTCCCCCGTGCGGCCCACCAGCATCATTCCTATAGGTAGACCGTCTGAGAAGCCGCAGGGGACGGTGATTGCCGGGTGTCCTGTCACGTCGAACGGGCAGGTGTTGGGTATCATCTCCAATGCGCGGTCGGTGTATTCCTCGCGGCTGCAACCGGCAGGCGGGATTCTCGTCGCCTTCATGGGTAGAGTGGGCATTACCAGCAGGTCGAACCGGCTCAGGGCATCGTCGTAGGCGGCCTTGAGGGTCCTGGCCAGATTCTGGGCCTTGGCGTAGTAGTGGCCGTGGTACCGGTCCTGCATGTACTGGCCCAACAGGGCTACGAGCTTGGTGGTTTCGGGCAGGTCATCGGCCCGGCTGCGCCAACCCCGGGCAAATACATCCAGCAGACTGGTGGTGTAATGCCCCTTCCAGTTTGTGCCCATGCTGTTGCCGGCGACCATCAGCGTAGTCGCGCCTTCGACGGCGATGGCTGTCCAGACATGATAGCCGTCGTGGTGCCACGGGACTGAGACCGTGTCCACCGTGGCCCCCAAACTTTCGAAAGACCTGGCGGCGTTGGCTACCGCTTCGTCCACATCCGCATCTGACAGGTCTTCATGTCCGAACCCTTCCTGGAGAATGCCCAGGCGCAAGCCGCTAACGTCCCCTGTAAGGGCCTGGCTGTAGGCTTGTCCGGGCAGCCCCGCCGCCTGCCTGGGGTCAAGTCCGTCGGGGCCTGCGATGGCCTCCAGCATGAGCGCTACGTCGGCAACCGAGCGTGCCATCGGCCCGGTGTGGTCCAGGGTCAGCTCGATGGGGAATACGCCGGTGTAGGGGACCAGGCCGTAGGTGGGTTTCAGTCCGACGATGCCGCACCAACTGGCGGGGATGCGTATGGAGCCACCCTGGTCCCCGCCGATAGCCATGTCCACATCGCCGGCGGCAACCAGCGCCGCGCTTCCGCTGGAGGAGCCGCCCGCGCTGTGAAGATGATTGTGGGGGTTCAGGACGGGGCCGGTGTCCGAGGTGTGGCTGCCGCCGGAGAAACAGAGGCTTTCGCAGACCGCCTTGCCCAGGATGTTGCCGCCTGAATCCAGGATTCGGGAGACAATGGTGGCATCTATTTCAGGGGTGTAGCCCTCCAGCACACTGGTCCCGTTCATCATCGGGACCCCGGCAACGCAGACGTTGTCCTTGATGGCGACGGTCTTTCCGGTCAGAATGCCGCCGGGCTCGCCGCGGATGTCACACCGCCAATACCAGGCTCCCAGAGGATTGTCCTCCGGCTCCGGCCGGTGGCCGGACGAGCGGAGGTACTTTTCTGGGAGGCTGGGCTCGGTCAACCGGTCGAGGCGGTCGTAGGACTCCAACATGGGGGCGATTAGACCGCTGTAGGACTCCAGGTCTGCCTGGCTGGGGTTGAGGTAATAGTCCTGTGCAATGCGCCACAACTCGTCGATGGTCGGCGGCTTTACGGGCATTGTATGACCTCCTGATGTGTGACGGTTACCGTCGGGGCGCACCTCCCAGGTGGGAGCCGGAGTCGACCATGATGGTCTCGCCGGTGACGTGTTCCGCGCCCTCCAGGAGCCAGACCACGGGGTCGGCGACGATCTCCGGGTCCCCGGCAGCTTTCAGGGGAGCGGTCTCGGCGTAGTTGTCGATGAAGGACTGGTAGCGTTCCTCTCCCAGTCCCTCGCGCCACCACCTGGTCTGCATCACCCCGGGGCAGACGGCGTTGACCCGAATCTCGGGGGCCAGCGCCCTCGCCAGGGACAGGGTCATGGTGTTCAGCGCGCCCTTGGAGGCGGCGTAGGCGATGGAACTCCCGGACCCGGAGAACCCGGAAACGGAGGAGATGTTTACGATTGCGCCCTTCCCCTGTTGCTTCATGTGAGGGACCACGGCCCGTGCCATCTGGTAGGGGCCGATTACGTTGACGCCGAAAATCCGCGTGAAGTCATCGGCGGTCAGGGTCTCCAGATCGGTATGGGGTGCGATCTTGGACTGGGCGGCGTTGTTCACCAGCCCGTCCACTCGACCGAACCGTTCCACGGCCTCGGCGGCCATCCGGCGGCAATCGGCGTCGTCCGAAACGTCGGCCCGGCAGAGCAAAGCCTCGCCCCCCAGGGAACGGCACTCATCGGCTGTTGCGTTGGCCTCAGCCTCGCTTTTGGTGTAGTTGATGACTACCCGCCCGCCCTTGGATGCGAGCCGCCGGGCCACGGCGGCCCCAAGGCCGGTGGCAGACCCGGTGACGATGAATACGCCGCCATCGATGTTCATGGCTGTCCTCTCTCATATTGTATCCCGCCGCCCCGCTTCCGCCTCCATCTGGGGTTTGATAATCACTTTAAGGGAGTCGCGGGCCTCGGCGGTCAGACGGAAGCCCGTTCCGGCATCCGCCAACCCCAGCCGGTGGCTGATCATGTTCCCGACCCGGACCCGGCCCGATGCGATGAGATTAAGGGACGCCGCCAAGTCTGCCGGAGCGGCGGCATAGGTGGTTGTCATGGTTATGTCATTTCGGAAGAAAACGTCGTTCACCGGCACAGGCAGGTCCACTCCGGGGTCTGTGGGGGCAAAAATCAACACCGTCCCGCCCCGCTCCACTGACTGTAACGCCTGGGTCAATGCCGGGAGCGCCCCGGTGCAGACAATCACCAGGTCGGCGAGCCGTCCGCCGTTTTCATCCCTTACCCGGGACGGAACGTCGTCGGTGGCCATGATTGCCGTGTCCGCGCCCAGGCGCAGGGCCGCATCCAGACGTGACTCTACTAGGTCGGAGGCGAATATGCGCCCCGACCCCAATGCCCGGGCCAGGTCAATGTGGAGCAGGCCGGCGAGGCCACTGCCGATTACGAGGACGCTCTGCCCGGGCCGGAGGCCGGCCCGATTCTGCCCCCGGTAGACGCAGGCCAGGGGTTCGGTGAAGGCGGCCTCGTCGTAGGACACATGGCCTGGAATGACGAACGTGCCGCGGTCAACGTTGATCCGGGGGACTCGCAGGAACTCGGAGAAGCCGCCGGGGTCGAAGCTGGTCTGGCGCAGGGTGTCGCAGACTGTGTGCCGCCCGCTCAGGCAGAAGTGGCAGGCGTTGCATGGCACGTGATGGGTCACGACTACCCGGTCGCCGGTCTGGAACCGGGTAACGCCGTCGCCGACCTGGACAACCTCACCGGCTACCTCGTGGCCCAACACCATCGGCGCACGCTCGACGCGATACCACTCCATGACGTCGCTTCCGCAGAGGCCCGACGCCTCCACGCGCACCAGGGCCTCGCCGGGTCCGATGCGGGGGACCGGTATTTCTTCCAGCCTCACGTCGTGGTTGTTGTAGTACATGGCTACGCGCATTGGGCAGTCGGCTCCAAGATGCGATTGGTCTGATGAAGTGGGACTACAGGATCACACTGCGACGGTAGGCACACGCCCGTCGGCGGCCCTGACCGTATCGAAAATTTCCTGGGCCTCATCGACAGTCCCGTTTTGATGGACGATGTGGTGTAGGGCGCGGATCATCGGCACGGGATGGTCGCTCTGCCAGATGTTGCGTCCCAGGTTTATGCCGATGGCCCCGTTCTGCATCCCGTCGTGGACGAACTCCAGTACCTCCCGCTCGGTGTCGGCCTGGGGGCCTCCGGCCATGATCACCGGAACGGGGCAGCCGTTGACCACCCGGTCGAAGCCATCAGCGCACCAGTAGGTCTTGACAACCCGTGCGCCCAGTTCGGCGGCGATGCGGCAGCAGAGGGCCAGGTAGCGGGACTCGCGCTGCTCCAGTTCCCGGCCCACGGCGGTCACCGCCATGACCGGTATTCCGTACTTCTCGCCCTCGTTGACCAGCTTGCCCAGATTCAGCAGCGACTGCTTCTCGTAATCGGTTCCGATGAAGAGGGATATGCCCACGGCGGAAGCGTTCAACCGGATGGCGTCTTCCATTGAGGTGGTAATGCCCTCATCGGCCAGGTCATGGCCAACCATGCTGGTGCCGCCGGAGACGCGCAGCACTATGGGCTTGGTGTTGGCCGGGTCGATGCTGGAGCGGAGCACGCCCCTGGTGACGAACAGGGCGTCGGCATAGGGCAAAAGCGGCTCTGCGGTCTTGCCCGGCTGTTCCAGGTTTCTGGTGGGACCCTGGAAGTAACCGTGGTCGATGGGCAAAAACATGGTGTGCCCGTTGGGTTGAATCAATTGGGCCATGCGGTTTGACATTCCCCAGTCCATGATCGTACCTCGCCTTGGATTTCCCGGCCTTGTGCGGGCGAGACGCCCGCGCTCCCAGATGCCGACATTCTAACACTCCGGCACTATGGTTTGGGCCATACGTCGCCGGGCTGCGGTTGTCAGGGTTGGTTGCTGGCATCTTGGCCGTCTGCTACCCTAACCACGCCATGCAACCTGCGCGAGGCGAGGATTGAGCGAGGACAAGGGAACCCGGGCCGACCTTTTCGTCACCTGCATCATCGACCAGATATACCCGCAGGTGGGCGTTAGCGTTGTCCGCGTTTTGCGGAAATTGGGCGTGGCAGTGGGGTTTCCCGAAGGCCAGACCTGTTGCGGCCAGCCGCTGTACAACACCGGATACACGGAACAGGCCCGCCGCCTGGCCCGCCGCGTAATCGAGGGATTCCGGGACAGCGCATACGTAGTTGTCCCCTCGGGTTCATGTGCCGCCATGATGGCCAATTTCTACCCGGAACTCTTCCGGGACGATCCGGAGATGCTGGAACAGGCCCGCATCCTATCGTCCAAAGTGCGCGAATTCTCCCAATTTCTGACAGATGTATTGGGAGTGGATGACGTGGGAGCCACCTGCGAGGGGTCTGTCACCTACCATCCGAGCTGCCACCTGCTGCGGGAGATGGGCATCCGCAATGGCCCAGTCCGTTTGCTGGAGAATTTGCGGGGCGCTGAGTTGCGCGAGCTCCCCAACGCAGAGGTATGCTGCGGGTTTGGCGGGACTTTCTCGGTCAAGTATCCGCACATCTCAGAGAATATGGTGGCCGACAAGGTTGCCAATGTGGTCAGCACGGGAGCGGATACGCTGGTGTCCTGCGACATGAGTTGCCTGATGAATATCGAAGGCGCGCTCAGCCGCCAGGGTTCCGATGTGCGGGTGCGGCACTTGGCACAGGTCTTAGACCGCGGATGCATGTGATTGTGGTGATTATCAGATGAATCAGGATAGTCAGGGGTAAAGAGTGCCAGAGGTCAAGACCCGAGATTTCCCGGCGGCTTCTGCCGTGTCCATCCTGGACCCGCAGATGCGGATGGCCCTGCAACGGGCCGGCACGGGGTTTGACGGCGGGCGGCGGGAGTGCATCGACGAGGTCACGCCGCAGGTGTGGGAAGAGTGGCGAGAGCAGGCCCGGCAGGTCAAGCTCCACACGCTGGACCATCTGGACTACTACCTGGAGATGCTGGAGGAGCGGGTCAGCGCCAACGGGGGCCATGTCCACTTCGCCGCCGACGCCGCCGGGGCCAACGCTATCGTGGCGGACCTGGCGCGAACCCGCGGGGTCCGGGTTGCCACCAAGAGCAAGTCGATGGTGTCCGAGGAACTCAACCTCAACCACATGCTGGAGTCCATCGGAGTAGACGTCTACGAGACCGACCTGGGCGAGTACATCATCCAACTGGCCGAGGAAACTCCCTTCCACTTGGTCGCCCCGGCCCTGCACAAGAGCAAGGAGGAAGTGGCCCGCCTGTTTACCGAGAAACTGGGCGTGCCGCCGATGGACGACATCAACGCCCTGGCGGCGGCGGCAAGGGAGGCGCTGCGGCAGAGGTTCCTGGAGGCTGACCTGGGTATCAGCGGGGCCAATTTCCTGGTTGCCGAGACGGGAACTCTGGTAATCATCACCAACGAGGGCAACGGGCGGCTATGCACCTCCGCGCCCCGCATCCACGTCGGGATAACCGGCATGGAGAAGGTTATCCCGACGGTACAGGACCTGGCGGTCTTCCTGCGCCTGCTCCCCCGCTCCGCAACCGGCCAGAGAATCACCAGCTACGTCAGCATGGTCAGCGGCCCCCGGAGGCAGGATGACGAGGACGGGCCGGAGGAATTCCACCTGATAGTGGTGGACAACGGCCGGTCGCGGATGCTGGCCGACCCGGACCTGCGGGAGGCCCTGATGTGCATCCGCTGCGGGGCCTGTCTGAACATCTGCCCGGTGTACCAGAAGGTCGGCGGCCATGCTTACGGTTGGGTATACCCTGGCCCGATTGGTTCGATAGTGTCGCCCATGCTGGTGGGCCTGGACCAGGCCCCAGACCTCCCCCAAGCGTCCAGCCTCTGCGGTGCCTGCCGGGAGGCCTGTCCCATCAAGATTGACATACCAAGGATGTTGCTGCACCTGCGCCACAAGCTGGCGGAGGAACCCGGAGCGGACGGTTCCTCCAATGGGACCATGCCCCGGCCCATCGCCAACGGCTTTGCCAAGGTCATGGCGAACCCGGGACTTCTCTCCGCAACAAGGAAGATTGCCCGGGCGGCACAGGCCATGTTTCTCGCTTCTCCCGTGTCGCCCTTCAAGCGCGGGGGCCGGGGGATACGAAAGGCGGCTTTGCCTTTGCTGTCAAAGTGGACACACTCGAGGGACCTTCCCGAGTTGGCTCCTCGCACCTTTGAGGAAATCTGGAAGCAAGAACTCTCCAAGCCTGGTGAGGAGCGTTAGGTTGGCAGGGACTATGGGAACTCCCAAGTCCGAGTTCCTGGCCTCGGTACGGCGCGCCCTGGGCCGGGAGACCGGAGCGCCACAGCCCGGATATCACCGTCTGGCACAGGGCGTTGACTGCCTTGAGGAACAAGCGCGGGAAGTACGAGACCGCGTCCGGGCCAATCGGAACGTGTTGCTGGACAAACTGGCCGAAGTGGCGCAGCTTCGCGGCTGGCAGGTGCGCCGCGCTCCCGACCCTGAAGAGGCGATGGACTACGTCCGGTCTCTGGCCAACAGTCTTGGAGTCAGCAGAGTAGTGCGGTCCGGACAGGAAGTGTTCGAGACCGTGCCGTTGGATGCTACGCTGACCGGCATGGGTATCACCGTAACCGAAGTTGCCCACGGCGAGAGCCGTTCCCGTGAATCGCTCCGGGAGCAAATCGCCATGTCGGGCATGGGGATAACGGGCGCGGACTACGCCATAGCCGAGACCGGGTCGGCGGTAATAGTGCCCAGGAAGGGCCTGGGCCGCCTGGTGTCCCTGGTGCCTCCCGTCCACGTTGCCCTGGTGCGGCCGGAGGAAGTGATCGAGTCCCTGGACGACCTGTTCCTGCTGCGCCGGCTGGAGTACGTGAGGAACGGCGGAGATATGGGTCCCTACCTGAATTTCATCACCGGACCCAGCCGCACGGCAGACATCGAGCAGACAATTGTAGTCGGAGTGCATGGCCCCAAGGAAGTACACATGGTGCTTCTGGGATAACCTGTGGTTTCAAAGTAGCCCTGTGCTACAGGACTCCAAATCCATCCGGAAGGTGGTTGTTCATGGCGGTACGTGTTGGTTTCACCCAATTTCGCAAGGAGATGCTGGAGCAGGAGTTGGCCAACATTGAAGCGATGCTCCCGACCCTGGGGGTGGAGAAGGTCATCCTGACCGGGGATTTGGTCACGGGGCGTTACTCTCCGGACAGTCGCATAGACCTTATAATTGTGCAGAATACAGAGTACACATACGGGCGCAGGGCAGACTTTTTCTCATGGCACTTCAACAGCGCGGTCGCGGTGGAGACCCAGGTCTACACTCCCGAGGAATTCGAGACCTGCCAGGAGTCCCTCCCGGCGCTGCGGCACGCAATCCAGAGAGGACGGGTGATTTACGATGCCTGACCATAAATCAGAGGGCGCGCGCTGGCTGCGCCAGGCCCGGCAGGATATGGAGGACGCGGCGTTTCTCAAGGAAGGGAAGCGGTTCAATTTGGCCTGTTTCATGGGACAGCAGGCGGCGGAGAAAGCCGTCAAGGCGTTCTTGTACTATCGCGGCGCAGAGGACGTTTGGGGCAGTTCCCTGATCGACCTGTGCGAGGACGCCAAGCTCTTCGAGATGTTCTTCGACACGATCAAGGGGGAAGCCCGGCAGTTGGACAAATACTTTGAGATAACCCGCTACCCAGGGTTTCTCCCAAGCGGCATTCCCTCTGAGGCTTTCGACGAAATCGACGCAGACCGCTCCATCGAACTGGCGCAGATAGTTGTGGACTTTGTGGGGGAACGGGTTGTGGGATAAGCCGTAAGTGGGTGGGTTGCTCGACCAACTGCGGGACAGCGTCAGGAACAGGGATTACGAGTTGACACTTCATGCCAGGCGCCGAATAAACCTGCGACGCATTTCCGTGAGAGAAATCGAAGACGCTGTACTGAACGGCGAAGCTGAAGCTATAGAGGACTACCCGGATGACCCGCGGGTGCCAGTTGTCTGATACTCGGTTTCGCTTCCGATACCAAACCAATTCACGTGCAATTGACCTATCCAACCAGTGTTGCAGTTATTACTGCCTACGAACCCGACCCCGAACAATGGACAGACTTCAGGATACGGAGACACGAACAAGTATGAACAAGTGTCGGTCTTGCGGCGGGAATCTTGAAGATGGGTACGTGAATCAAGCCGAGGAATTCAGCGGAGGGTTCGCAATTCTGGAGAATGTTCCCGCCCAAGTCTGTAAGCAATGCGGTGACGGACTATTCCGCCCGGAAGTGGTCGAAAAGATTCAGCAATTAGTATGGTCTGCCGCCACTCCCAGCCGCATGGTTCGTGTTCCAGTTTACGACTTGGCTGAGGAGCAGCAGGTCGAGGCCTCGAAGGTGTCCCTGAGCTGGTCTTCGGAATACCCGTTTTCAACTGAGTCTATCAAAGACAATGCCAGTGATACCCCCGGCGTATACGAGATTCTTCAACGGGACCTATACGCCAGATACTGTGGTTCCACGCGCATCCTCAAGATAGGGATGTCGAAGACGGATCTGAGGGGCGAACTTGAGAACCACGTGTATCGACACACTGCTGCAAACCGATTGGCCCGGATAAGAGGCCAGGCCGGGCTAGGAGTGTCTTTCCGATACTGCGAAGTTGAGGCCGACGAGGCTGGCGGCGTTGAGAAGGCCCTTTTAAGGGAATTTGAAGACCGCCACTGGGACCTGCCGGTTTTGAATGCTGAAAGAGGTTACAGCGAGGGAAAAGACCGACACTACAGGACATCGTAACCCGCGGGCAGACGGACGCTATATCACTCTCCAGTTACGCTCCAATTCCCCTCCCGGCCAGCATCAGGCGCACCGCTCTTTCCGCTGCGCTTTCCAGGAGTTCCTCGGTGCGGCGTAGGCTCTGCTCGAATGTCATGGGGCGGTCGGCGATGCACATGATCCCGGCGATGGCGTGTTCGTAAAGCTCCTCGTGCCCCTGCCCCAGGCTCCCGGCCAGCAGAATTGTCGGAACACCGAATCCCGACGCCCGGCGCGCCACACCAACCGGGGCCTTGTTGAACACCGTTGAGCGGTCCGCGCCTCCTTCGCCGGTAATGACCAACGACGCTCCTTCCAGGTGAGCGTCAACCCCCAACGCCTCGCAGATCATGTCGATGCCCGACCGGAGTTCTCCACCGGCGAAAGCCATCAGCCCTGCGCCCAACCCCCCGGCGGCCCCGGCTCCGGGACGCTCGGAGACTTCCATACTCATGTCCTGCTGCACGACCCTGGCAAAATTCCCAAGAGCGTCGTCAAGTTCCGCCACCATATCGGGTGTTGCTCCCTTCTGCGGGCCGTAGATCGCCGATGCTCCGGTAGGGCCGCACAGAGGGTTTGTAACGTCGGTAGCGCCGATAATTGTAGTGCCGGCAAGGCGATGGTCCAACCCCGAAACGTCTAGGCGCTCCAAGCGGGCCAGCGCCGAGCCGCCGTCGGGCAGAGGAACGCCGTGAGCGTCAAGGAAGACCGCGCCAAGGGCGGCTGCCATTCCCGCACCGGCGTCGTTGGTGGCACTGCCGCCGAGGCCCACGATGATGCGGTTGAATCCCCGGTCCAGCGCCTCGCTGATGATCTCGCCGGTGCCCCGCGTTGTGGTTACCCTGGGGTCCCGGCGCCTTGGCGGGACCAAGGCCAGTCCCGACGCCTGGGCCATTTCGATGACGGCGGTCCGACCATCACCCATCGCTCCCCAAGCGGCCTCCAGAGGCTTCCCCAGTGGGCCGGTGACGATTTTGCGGAACATCTGACCGCCGCTGCCGCTCACCAGGGCGTCTACGGTGCCGTCACCCCCGTCGGCGACCGGGGCCAACACTGTCTCAGCATCGGGGAATACTCTCTTGACCCCTCGTTCTATGGCCCTGGCGGCCACCAGGGCCGAGATGTTGCCCTTGAACGCCTGTGGGGCGATAACTATCTTCTGTGCCATATCCCCGCCATTATACAGCGGCCCGGAATGCCTTACCTATCCCGGAAAGACTTCCTTCTCCTGTGAGAAGATGGGTTGGGGCTGAGGTACGCCCTTCCCTTGCAGGCGTGTTTGACTCAGGACGCCCCCTCACCCCGGCCATCTCCCTCCAGAGAGAGGGAGGGTCGCAAGACCCTGCGACGGCCCGTGTCCGCCGGGAGTTGCCGCCGCTTCTGTGTTAGAATCTGGAAAAGCCTGTGCCGGAGGGGTCGTACATGCCGTCCAGGGAGGAGTTGAAGCTCCGGGCATTCCAGGAAATCGATGCCAGGGCTGATGAAATCGTGGCCCTGGCGAAGACCATACTAGACAACCCGGAGCCGGGTTTCCGGGAGACCAAGACGGCGCACCTCGTTGCTACCAAGTTCGCTGAGATGGGAGTCCCGTTCCGGGCCGGTCTCGCCCTGACGGGGGTCAGGGGTGAGTTGGTCGGAGGGAGCGCGGGTCCCGCTCTGGCCATCCTGGGAGAGTTGGACTCTCTCATCGTGAACGAACACCCGATGGCCGACTCCACCACCGGCGCTGCCCATGCCTGCGGCCACCATTGCCAGATTGCCATGCTGATGGGCGCGGCGATGGCCCTGGGACAGCCGGATGTGCTGTCGGCCCTCAGCGGCCGGCTCATCTTCATGGCCGTCCCTGCCGAAGAGTACATCGAAATCGAGTACCGGGACAACCTGCGCCGGGAAGGGAAGATAGAATTCCTGGGGGGCAAGCCCGAGCTCATCAAGCTGGGCGAGTTTGACGATGTAGACATGGCGATGATGCTGCACACCACCAGCGTGCCTGAGGAGAAGCAGCTTTGCATCAGCGGAACCAACAACGGCACAGTGGCCAAGCGGATTGAGTTCATCGGCCGCGGCGCCCATGCCGGCGGGTCCCCTCACCTTGGCATCAACGCCCTGAATGCGGCTACCCTGGCGCTGAGCGCGATCCATTACAACCGGGAAACCTTCCGGGACTCGGATACCGTCCGGGTGCATCCCATCATAACCAGGGGCGGTGACGCCGTCAGCGCCGTGCCGGCGGACGTCCGCATGGAGACCTTCGTCCGGGGCCGCACGATTGAAGCGATCATGGACGCCAACAAGAAGACGGACCGGGCGTTGAAAGCCGGTGCCCTGGCCGTGGGCGCCAGCGTCAGGATACAGACAATTCCAGGTTATATGCCCCTTACCCAGAATAAGGCGATGGGAGATATATTCCGGGCCAACTCGGTGAACCTGGTGGGAGAGGAAAACGTGGGTCACGTGGCCCACCGCACCGGCTCCACGGACATGGGGGACGTGAGCCAGATAATGCCGGCCATTCATCCCTACGTGGGCGGCGCAACCGGGCTGGGCCATGGGGCCAACTACGTGGTCGAGGATTACAACCTGGCAGTTGTCACCGGTACCAAAGCATTGGCGAGCACTGCCATCGACCTCCTGGCCGACGGGGCCAACAACGCGGGCGGCATCATTTCCGGCCAGCGCGCCGAGATGACCCGGGACCAGTACCTGGCGTTCATGCGCCAACTGGCGTCCGAGGAGACTTTTCGAGGGACGAATACTTGATCATGTGCGGGGCCAGAGCAGCCGCATAGGGTCCTCATTGCAGATGAAGGTGTGTAACAGGTTATGTTGACTGTTCAAGAATTGAAGCAGAGGGCCTGTGCCACGATAGAACGGCGGGCGCAGGAACTCATCGGCGTCGCCCAGGACATCCTTGCCCACCCGGAGCCGGGTTATTCCGAAGTCAGAACGTCCCGTTTAGTGTCCGAGAAGTTCTCCGAGCTCGGTATCGCCCATGAGAACGGTCTGGCCCTGACGGGAGTCAAGGGGAGGATACAGGGCGCGGCAGGGCCCGGGCCAAGGGTAGCCGTCATCGGGGAGTTGGACTCTCTGATAGTCGGGCAGCACCCTTATGCCGATGCCAATACCAACGCGGCCCACGCCTGCGGCCATCACTGCCAGGTCGGGATGATGCTGGGCGCTACAATCGGCCTCCAGACCCCCGAAGTCCTGGAGCAGTTGTCCGGGGAGATAGTGCCCTTTGCCGTCCCGGCCGAGGAGTTCATCGAGGTTGAGCGCCGTCTCCAGTTGCGGGAGGAAGGCCAGGTGGAGTTCCTGGGAGGGAAGCAGGAGCTAATCAAGCTGGGCCACTTCGACGACATAGACATGGCCATGATGTGCCATACCGCCAGCGACATGGCCGACCGCAAGTTCGCTGTCGGCGGCACCAGCAACGGCCACGTGGTCAAGTACGTCCAGTTCACCGGACGCGGCTCCCATGCCGGCGGCGCGCCTCACCTGGGCATCAATGCCCTCAACGCGGCATCCTTCGCTTTGCAGGCTATCAACGCCAACCGGGAGACACTGAAGGAAGAGGACACCGCCAGGATTCACGGGATTATGACCAAGGGCGGCGAGGCAGTAAACGCGGTTCCAGCCGACGTAAAGCTGGAATGGCGCGTCCGGTCCGGCTCTCCAGAGGCCGTGGTCAGAAACTCGGCGGTTGTAGACCGTTGCTTTCGGGCCGGGGCGCTGGCCGTGGGCGCCTCGGTCAGAATTACCAACATCCCAGGCTACCTGCCCATGCGCCACGACAATGTTCTGGCCGGTCTATTCCGCCAGAATGCCCAGGACCTGCTGGGGGAGTCTTCCATCCTCACCATTCCAGCCTCCCGCAATCGGGGCGGTTCCACCGACATGGGAGACTTGAGCCACATTATCCCGGCGTGCCACCCTTACGTGGGCGGCGCGGTCGGAGCGGGCCACAGCAAGGACTACGTGGTGCAAGACTACGAGCAGGCGGTCATCAACCCGGCCAAGATTATGGCAATGGTGGTCATCGACCTGCTATCCGACGGAGGCGCCAGGGCCAAGGAAGTCGTTTCCTCCCACCGTCCGGCCATGAAGCGCCAGGGCTACCTGACCCACCAGAGGAGCCAGGCCGAAATCATCGAGTTCAACGGGGCTGACGTCTAGGAATCTATCCTGAGCGACACCGCTCCGTATTGGGTGTTCCAGCCGGTTGATGGGGGTTGGTGGATTCCCGCGAAAGCGGGAATCGCGGGATAAGCGCCAGGAGATTCAGGTCCCCAGAAGGTACATAACGGCCCCGCTTGCCAGCGGAATGGTCAAGTTGTCGTCCAGTGGTATGGGCAATAGCTCGACAATCCCGGCTGCCACCGCGCCCGCCAGTAGTCCCCAGTGAAACGGGACTGCCCCGGCGCTCACCAGCACGGCGCATGCTCCCAAGGACACTACCACGAATGCTGCCGTCCCAACCGGAGACTTGCCGAAGAACCGCGGTCCACGAAGCCGGGTTCCCACCAATGCCGCCACCGGGTCACCCAGCGCCAGGAACAGCATGGCCGCCGCCGCAATGTGGGTGTCGAACAGCAGGAACACCGCCAGCCCCGCGCCAATCATGTATGTCGAACCGGTGAGTCGCCTGTTCTCCTGTTGCTTGAGGAGCGGGGAGAAGAGGCGCAGCAGCAACCGGTTCAGCGGGTCCCACATGAAGCGGACGCCTTCCACCGCAAAAGCGACGCCCAAGAGGACAGCGAGGGCCAGTATGAATTGCTGAGATGGTATCAGCAGTCCGGCTACAGGTATGGCAGACCCGGCAGTGAGATGGAACAACCGCCGCCAGACGGGGGGCGGAGGGGAGGCCTGTGCGTGGCTAAGGCTAAACGAGGCGGGCGCTTGATGGAACATCCTGCCCGGATTATATCCGATAGCCGGGATCACATACATGATGAGCCGGGATATGAAGGGGGATTTCAACAGTGGAAACTGCAAACACCATTCATCCTGGGCGGGGCCGAGGGAGCCGCCCTATTCACTGGAGGCTGGCGGCCTCTTTTAGGGTCACGTAGGCTACCATTTCCCCATCCTCAAGAGTCACATCTCCCAATGCGCTGGGTGGTGGGACAGGTATGCCGTCTGCCTCTAAAACCTCCACGAATTCGGCGAGAACATCCTCGGCGTTGGCCAGCGCCTCGTCAACTGTGTCACCCATCGCGCAGCAGGCCCCTGGCATGTCGGGTATCACTACGCCATAGGCGCCTAATTCTCCGTCGATAACTGCCGGATATCGAGTCATGGCTATCTCCTCTCTGTCCATCCGGCGGTCCTGGCAATCTTGCGGGCTACCCCGGGTGAGACCGTCCGGTGGCGCGGGACGCTTATGCTCTCGATGAAGTTCGGATTCTTGTAAATGTCATGGTTTCCGCCATGCCAGCCAGATACCATCCTTCTTGCTCTAGCCTCTTGATTACCTCGTTTGTGCGTAGCTGCACCATCTTCCAAAAGATGACTTGCTTCTGAATAATTCAGCAAATGGCGGGGCTATCAAGCCCACTCTCAACCCATAGCGGAAACATCAACCGCGAAAGGTCCCGGCCGGTACCTACCAGAGAGCAGCGACTCAGAAGGTGATGGTCAGGGAGTCACCGGCGCGCCACCGGAAGGTGCGGAACTTGGCATCGGGAGGCGCTTCAAACACCATCCATCCATCCAAGCCTGTGCCTTTGTTCAGCTCAAATGGGCCGCTGATGAACCCGCGGTTGGGCGCAAAGGTGCCGTCCTTCTCCAACTCCAGAATCTGCGCTGACCGGTCACCTCGCCCGGGAGGGCCGTCCGCGGGTTGGACCCGCTCGTTGATCTCAACAGGGAAATACTTTTCCGAGTCGAAGTCCCGAAGCTCCGCTCCTTGCTTGTTTACGTTGATGATCGCGCTGGTTGCAGTGTGATTCTGCACTTTCAGATGCACCACGACCAGCTCCAAGTCCGGTTCTGAGGGTGCGACCATCATGTAGTCCAGGCCGCCTTGCTGGTCCGCTATCGCGTAACGGAGTTCCGGTACGCGCTCGATGTTGACCACACTGACGACAAGGGTCCTGCCCTGGAAGTATTGGCCGAAGGCAGGTGATACCTCAGCACAGGCGGAGAGAGCCAGGACGGCCGGAACCAACAGGAATGGGAGAACAAGACGAGTGAGGGCGGGCATCAAGCACGTATCCTTGGAGTGATGATAGTTACGGTCCGGACGTGGTCAACGTCGGCAACTGCCGCAGTTGGGGCACCAGCCTGTCCAGCGTTTCGATCAGATAGTCGATTTCTTCCTGCGTATTGTCCTTGCCCAGGGTCAGCCTCAGACTCCCCCTGGCCAGGTCTGCGGGCTGGCCCAACGCCAGCAGCACGTGGGACGGTTCCAGGGAGCCGGAGCTACAGGCGCTGCCGCTGGAGGCCGCGATACCGGCGGTGTCCAGTCCGAGCAGCACCGCCTCTCCCTCCACGCCCTCTATCGAGAAGTTAACGTTATTGGGTAGGCGTTCGGTCGTGTGGCCGTTGAGCCGGCACTCGGGGATGTTTGCAAGGACATGCTCGATAATCCGGTCCCGCAGGGCGGAGCAGTGGGCGCTTTCCTCCTGCCGCCGGGCTTGGGCTAATTCCAGCGCGACGGATAGCCCAACAATGCCCGGGATGTTCTCGGTCCCCGACCTGCGCTCCCGTTCCTGGCCTCCGCCCAGCAGCATTGGCAGGAATGGGGTCCCGCGCCGGACGTACAGCACGCCAACTCCCTTGGGGCCGTGGAACTTGTGCCCGGACAGGCTGAGCATGTCCACGCCAAGCCACCGCACGTTCAAGTCCAGAAAGCCTGCCGCCTGCACCGCGTCGGTGTGGAATACTATGGTACGGTCAAATTCACTCTCACGCTGCCGGACGGCCTCAGAGATCTTGGAGATGGGGTTGATCGTGCCAATTTCATTGTTGGCATACATCACCGAGACTACCGTGGTGCGGCCGGTAATTGCCTCGAATACCTGCTCCGGGTGCACCATCCCAAAGGCGTCCACAGGCAGGTAGGTTACCTCAAATCCCTGGTCTTCCAGGGACTGGCAGGCGTGCAGTACGGCGTGGTGCTCCACGGTAGTAGTGATGACGTGGTTTCCGGTTTCCCGCAGGGCCGCGGCCGCGCCGTGGATGGCGGCATTATCGGACTCGGTGCCGCCGCCGGTGAACACGACTTCCCCATTGCGGCAGTTCAGCGCCCCGGCTGTACGCTCCCGGGCCTCATCCAGAGCGTACCGCGCTTCCTGGCCCACGGCGTGGATACTGGAAGGGTTGCCGTACAACTCGGTAAAGAAAGGCAGCATCGCTTCCAGGACACGCGGGTCGGTCGGCGTTGTGCCTGCGTGGTCAAGGTATATGATTCTAGTTGGGGGCATACAGGACCTCTGAGATAGAGCCTGGAATTGGGGTCTGGCAAGGCCCTACAGCCTCTTCATCATAACAGTGGAATGATAACGGTGGATTGGAATTTCCCAGTCGCACGGTCACATTTTAGCATAGCGGTCAGGGTCTACGCAGACGGGACTCCCGCCTCAACACGCGGCGCGCGAAGCCCTGAATGTCCTCGCGAGCCAGAAACCCCAACAACTCGCCGTCTCGTACCACTGGGAGCCTGTCCTGCATCCCGGCCCGCACCTGCTCCATAGCTTCCATTACCGTGTCATCGGGAGTCAACCAGAACTCACCTGCCCCGGATTGTGTCGCCTCGGACATGGGCGCGGCTGCCAGTGGAGTCCGGGGCATCCGGTCCAGGATTCTCCGGGCCCACCGTCTATCGGACCTGCTACTGAGCCGCGTCGGCCCTGTAACGGGATGTAGAATCTCGCCTTGGGCGAACAGCGGCGTACCCGGCAGCACACCGGGCTGTGAGCTGCCCCACCGGTCGGTCATGACGTCGGCAACTTTGTACCTCGTCAATCCTTCCCGCTCCCGCTCTTGCCGGTAGGAGGTTGTGGCGGCCACCAGGAGGAAAGCGCCGATCAGAGCGAACCATATACCGGCCACGCCCAATCGCCCGAATTCCAGCACGGCCAGAACCAGGCCGCCCACCGCCATCAACGCTCCTGTTCCCTGACCCATGCGGGCGGATATCCGGGCGGCCAGCCAGTAGTTGCTGGTCACTCCCCAGGCGGCTGCCCGGAGTACCCGTCCCCCGTCCAAAGGAAACCCGGGGAGCAGATTGAACAGGCCCAGCATGAGGTTCACGCCCACCAGGAGCCGAAGGGCGACATCGAAGGATTCATTCATGTCCCTGAAGGCAATCCAGAGACCAAACAGAGCCAGGGCGAGGAGGATGCTGCACAAAGGACCCACGATAGCAACGGCGAATTCAGTTGATGGACGGCGTGGTTCATGGCAAAGCTCGGACACGCCGCCGAAAAGGAACAGTGTAATGCGGCTGACGGGTATCTGATTTTTGATGGCTAACAGGCTGTGGGACAACTCGTGGGCCAGGACCGACAGGAAAAACAGTAACGCAATACACACCGCCAACACCCACCGGTGTACCCCTGACCACCAGGGGTAGGCCCCGCTGAAATGGTCGCCCAGCAAATAGATGATCAGCAGGAAGACAAAGATCCAGCTGAAGTTGATCTCTATCGGGATACCGAACAGCTTGATCAGGCGAATAGTCGGTCCCATTCCGCTCCACCCCGGCCCGTCGGGCCTTCACTCACAAACTACGTTTCGCTGATTCCTGCAAACGGCCCAAGGCTGCTATGCCACGCCTTCCGTGAATTGGGCTGTGGCGTACCCTATTAGCTTATAGACTAGCTTGGCCGCCGTGTATGAGCAAGCAGCGGGCCCCTCCCCCGGGGCAAGCTCGCAGACGTCGAACCCGACGATACGTTTCATGTCGGCGACAGCCTTCAACAGCATGGTCATTTGGTGCCAGTCCATGCCTCCCGGCTCCGGCGTGCCCACCGCCGCCATGCAGGACGGGTCCAAGGCATCCAGGTCAATGCTAACGTATACGGTGTCGGACAGCTCATCGGTTATCTTCCGCAGCAGCGCCGTCCTGTCGTCGGGAGGCCAGAAGAAGACCGGAAGCGAGTTTTCCCTAAGAAAATCTCGCTCTTCCAGGCACAGGCTCCGCACGCCAACCAGTACGATTGGGCAGACCTCCTGGATTCGCCGCGCTCCCGAGGCGTGGCCCCAGGAAGTGCCCATGTAGGAATCCCGCATGTCGGCATGGGCGTCGATATACAACACTGACAGGTCTGGATGGTGGTCCGCGTGGGCCAGGACTGCACCCGCGGAAACCGAGTGCTCGCCACCCAGGACACCCACGATCCTGTCCTTCCGGATGTATCCGGCTACCGTCGCCCGCACCCGCCGCGCCATTGCATCCGGGCCTCCCATGTGCGGCTCCAGGGCAGAGGTGGTATGAATCCCCACCTGGGAGACATCCGAGTCGAGCTCCAAATCGTAATCCTCTAAACCGTAGGAGGCGTCAATGATCGCATTGGGTCCGTCCCTGGCGCCTCCCCGGAACGATGTGGAGCTATCGTAGGGAACCGGCACAAGTACGGCCCTGGCCGATTCCAGGCATGACTGCTGCCGGTCCAGGGCCAGGAAATTTCGGGGGATCCAGTGAGAATCAGGTTGATCAGCCGGCATCGCGGGGATGAATCCTATCCGACGCTCCCTGGTCGGCACGGCGGCACGGGGCGGCGTTCTCGGTGTGTCCTGTGCCGCCAACCTGCAGGGAGGCGCGCTGTTTCCGGACCTCGGCCAAACCCTGCCTCCCGTCCAGCCATTCCAGGCCCCGGTCCAGGAGCCATGTCTTGACTTCGCCGAATGCGAAAAGCTCCTTGGCTTCGGCCAGCGCCTGCACGTGATCGAAGGGCTGGCAGGAAAACATGTCGATGTTCACGTAATCGCGGTGCGGAAAAGTATGGACGCTTATGTGGCTTTCCGCTATTATGACAAATCCGGAAACGCCGGAATCCTCGCTCTTGGGAGCTTCGTATTCCAGCACGTGGGGTTCGGTTATTCGAGTCATTCCCAGAGTGCCCGGACAATCCGTCAAGAACGTTCGGACCAACTCGACATCCCACATCTTGGCGAAATCGCCGTGGTACCCATCGATAACCAGGTGCATCCTGCCTCCCGCAGCACACGCGCGCGCCAGCCAACATCTTCCATGAGCATCGCCGCTTGGCAAGGCGCCGGAGTATAATCTATCATCGTCGGATAGTGCAAATTATTTTTACGCAATAGCTTGACCGTTGCAACCCTTCCGGGGATGGATGCTGTCCGCCGCTCCCCGGCCGGTCAGCGTTCATGGGTCCGGATCCTCAACCTTGAAGGACGTACACTTGAGAGACGCACATTGGAATCAATGATGATTCAGGCCACCGGCCTGACCCACTTCTACGGCCCCAACCCGGCCATCGAAGATGTGAACTTCGGGGTCAAGCGTGGCGAGATTCTCGGCTTCCTCGGTCCCAACGGGGCCGGGAAAACTACCACCATGCGTATCCTTACAGGGTTCATGCCGCCCACGCGCGGAAAAGTGACGCTGGACGGTTACGACGTGGTGGAGCAGTCGCTGGAAGTGCGACGCAGGGTGGGTTACCTGCCCGAGACGGTGCCGTTGTACACAGACATGACGGTGACCAGCTACCTCAAGTACATGGGCACCCTGCGCGGAATGGCCTCAAGGAACATCAAGCGCCGGATCGAAGATGTTATAGAAGTCTGCCGCCTGGAAGATTACCGGTCGTCCCTCATCGCCAAGCTGTCCAAGGGATTCCGTCAAAGGGTGGGCATCGCCCAGGCCATCCTCCATGAACCGGAAGTCCTGGTGATGGACGAGCCGACTATTGGAATAGACCCCATACAGGTTGTGGAGACCCGCAGCCTGATCAAGGACCTGGGCAAGCAGCAGACCGTGGTGCTCAGCAGCCACATTCTCCCCGAAGTGAGTATGATCTGCGAGCGCGTGCTGATTATCCACGAGGGCCGCATCGTGGCTGAGGATACCCCAGCAACCTGGCCGAGAGACTGCAAGGCTCGGACCAGTTGGAGGTCGAGATCGGCGGCCCGCCCGATGAAGTGCTGGCCGAACTGCGGGAGATAGAGGGAGTATCCAGCGTCAGGCATCGCTCCCTTGCCAACCGGGAAGTGTATACGGTGCGGCTACTCCAGGGGGCGGACGTTCGAGATGAAATCTCCCGCGCCGTAATCGCGAGAGGCTGGAGCCTGTTGAGTATGCAGTCGGTTGGCATGACCCTGGAGGATATATTCCTCAGACTTACCACGGACGAGGAGAACTAGGGATGCGCACGGTCCAGGCGGTGGCATGGAAGGAAATCCAGATATATTTCAGCAGCCCCACCGCCTACATCGTGGGGTTGATATTTCTGGCGATGACCGGGGTATTCTTCGCCAGGGACGTGGTCCAGACCCAGAGCAACCCCTTCCCGGAGGCTTCCCTGAGCGGCTTCTTCCAGGGGGCGAGCATCATCCTGATCCTCATGGCGCCCGCCCTGACCATGCGCCTGCTTGCCGAGGAGCAGAAGCTGGGGACCATCGAGCTTCTCCTGACATCTCCCGTGCGGGACTGGGAGGTGGTCATTGGCAAGTACCTGGCCAGCTTGACGTTCCTGCTTGTGACAGTCGCCGCCACCGTCTATTACGTCATACTGCTGGTCGTTCTTGCCGATCCTGACCCGGGCCCTATGTGGGCCGGTTATTTGGGCCTGGTCCTCTACGGAGCGACGGCCCTGTCAATCGGCATGTTGACCTCGACCCTTACCAGCAACCAGATTGTTGCCGCGGTGGTGGCCTTGGGAATCCTGCTGGTGCTGTACTTTACCGACTATGCCGCGGGAACCCTGACCGGCCTTCCGGCTGCGATAGTGCAGGAGATCGGCATCAAAAGCCACTTCGACGATTTCGACCGCGGCGTTATCGACACCAAGCACGTGGTCTACTACCTGATGGTGACTGCCTTCTTCCTGTTCCTGACTGTACGCGCTCTCGAGTCCCGAAGGTGGAGGTAGCATGAGCGAGCAGCGCACAGACCGGCCCGGAGACTGGAGGCGGCGCAGGCGTCCGGAACCCGAACCGGCCCCGGAGGCATCAGACGGTGATTCGGGCGAGGAAGCCACGCCCCAACCGGGCGGCGAGGTAGTCTTGTCGCGCACCATGTTCAGCTACCTCGAACCTACGCTGGACCGTATAGCCTCATATTCAACGCCCCTGGTTATAGCCGGGGTGGTGGCCCTGGTTTCAGGGATTATTCTCGTTGCCTTCGTAAGCTCGATGCGCCTCTACGGTATCATAGACATCGGTATCGGAATCGGACTGATTGCGTTGGTGGCGTTTATCCAGTTGAGTTCGGTGGCCGCAGCTTTCATCAGCAGGACGGGCCGCTACGGAGTCAACTCGGCGGTGATGATGGCCGCGTTCACCGGGATTATCGTTGTCATCGGCGTGATAGCCTTTGAGAACCACAGGAGGTTTGACCTGACCGCCACCAACCAGTTCAGCCTGGCTGACCGTACCGAGGACATACTGGAGAACCTGGAGGAGCCGGTACACGCTATGGCCTTCTACAAGGAGGCACGCAATCCCAATCTTGAGACCCTGGTCCGGCGTACCCGTGTTGAGGAAACTTTCCGGGATTTCAGGTCGGCACGGGCTGACAAGTTCTCCTACGAGTTCAAGGATCCTGACCTTGTCCCGGACATAGTCCGAAACTACTTCGGAGACACTCCAGCGGCCTTCGTGAACCAGTCCGTAGTCCTAGAGGGAGTCAACACGGGCATCATCCACACTATTGAGCCTTCTGACCGGAGCTTCACCCAGTTCGAGCAGGAACTGGTCAGCGGAGTCCTGGTCGTATCCGGGGAAGAACAGAAGACGGTCTACTTCCTGGAAGGACATGGGGAGCGCAACATCAACAGCGGGCTGGAGGAAGGCTACAGGGACATCGGCCAGTGGCTCGTGGGGGAAAACTACAGGGTGGAGAGCCTGCGATGGGAACTGGAGGACGAGGACGTGAGTGTGCCTGACGGAACGTGCCCTGAAGGCACGCCACCGGCGGACTGCTTGCCCGAGGCCGCCATGATAGTTATCGCCGGGCCGAAGTTCGAGCTCCCCGAAGCCCACCGGGAGGTATTGGACCAATACCTGAGCGGGCCGCAGTACAATGCCCAGGGAGAGTTCCTCAACTATAAGGGCGGACGCATCATTTTCCTGGCGGAGCCGGACACCCCGGAGTCATTCACCGAGTTTCTGGCCCGTTGGGGCGTGATCGCGCTGCCGGGCTACGTTCTGGACGAGGTCAATTCACCCATCGGCCAGCCGCGCACCCTGAAGGTGCAGGCGTTCAACCTGCTCCAGTTGCCCCAGGAGTTAATTGGCCAGGTGCCCCAGCCAATCTTGCAGACCCTGTTGGGCATCACCACACCCAAGGGGCAGCCCCTCGGCGATACCTACATGCCCGGGGCCACGGCATTCGTGACCGTGAACGACAACCAGCGGCTGCCCATTCCGCTGGCGTTCACGTCTGATGAGACCTACCTGATCGATGACATCCAGCGCGACGAACCTATCAAGGGTGACGGAGAGGACGCAGACCGCAAAGGCCGGTTCTCTCCCGTGGTGTATGTCCAGGCGGTGGCTCCCGTTGGCGAGCAACCGTTGACCCCAACCGCCGAGGGTCAACCCGGAAGCCTGATCGCCTTCGGCGATTCCGACTTCCTCACCAACAGTTCCCTGGCCACCGGGCGGGGCAGCGGCATAGACTTTTTCCTGAACTCGGCCAACTACCTGTTGGGCGATTTTGCCCTGGAGTCGATTCGCGCCAAGGCCCTTACTTTCCGTGAGTTGAACCTGAACCGGAACGAGGAACAATTCGTCCAGTGGACGTCCTGGCTATTCCTGCCCGGGATCATGGGCCTGCTGGCTGCTTTGGTCTGGTGGGTCCGGCGCTGATGCCGGGCCGCACCCCCAAGCCTGCTTGACCCTCTGCTGAATAACGCGACATGAACGTTAGGCTTTCCATTCTCCTGGTATCTGTTCTGGTCCTCTTCGGAGGCACCTTCCTGATATGGCAGTTCTTCCTGAGAACTCCGGAGCGCACGCCGGACGAGGACTGGATGTACCGGGTGTCGGAGGACGACCTCTACCGCATCGAGGTCGGCGCCGAGGGCGAGAATGGGCGGGTCGAGGTAGTCTACACCCGTGCACCCGGCAGTTCACGCTGGTATATACAGGGCGACCCGCCGGTCCCGGTCTTCAACGACAAGTGGGCGGGCACACCGCTGCTCCTCAGCGGCCCAAGGGTCAACCGCACCCTGGCGGAGCAGATAGACAACCCTGCGGCCTACGGCCTCGACCCTCCCAGGTCCCGCGTCAAGGTGGTTGACGGTTCGGGCCAGGACTTTGAGTTCCACATGGGTATTACCACGCCGGACGGAAGCAACCAGTACACCCGGCTGGTGGGCCACCCGGCCCTGTTCACAGTCCCGGAAATCTGGGCGCAGGTCATCAACCGCCTGGCGCTGGAACCGCCGTACCTCAAACTCTACCAACTGGAGGAAAAGGACAACGTCGTCTTCGTTCAGGTGACCGACGACGGAAAGACCATCGACTACGGTTGGGACATTGACCGGGTGTGGTACTACCTTGGCCCACCCCAGGAGGATTCCGGCCAGCAGGACACCAAGCCGGACGGTCCCGATACAAAGATTCCCGTAGCGGAGGACCGATGGCTTGAGGTCCTGGAGTTTGTACGCGGTCCCCGGGCCGATGATATAGCCGAAGATTCAATAGAGGACCCCTCTGAATACGGCCTGGACCCGCCGAGGATTACAGTGAGGCTCGGCAAGGGCACCGGCGCGGACATGAGGTTCTACCTGGGCGACTCAACCCCCGATGGCAACCATCGCTACGCAATGGTGGACCTGGAGGATGGCAAGCTCTTCACAATGCACAACGACCGCGTGAAGCTCATCACCGGCCTGGTAAGCGACCCGCCCCTCGGCGAAGCGACCGGGGCAACCCCGCCGCCGGGTTGACAAAGCCCGCCATTCTGTTGGACAAATACAGCTACTATTTTGGATCACGCCCCGAGACCATCGGGGCGTTCTGCTAGACAAAGGGGGACGTGCTTGAAAGCAGAGATACTGTCCATCGGCACCGAGCTGCTCATGGGGGAACTGACCGACCTCAACGCATCCTGGATTGCTTCCCGGCTGCCGGCTCTGGGTATCCAACTGCGCTGGGTATCCATCATCGGCGACGACCTGGACATGTTGGCCGAGGCATTCACCCGCGGGCTGCAACGCTCCGACATCATCTTCACCACCGGCGGTCTCGGCCCCACCCAGGACGACCTGACCCGTGAGGCCGTTGCCAAGTCCTTCGGCGAGGAGCCGGCGGTGCAGGAGGACGTGCTCCGCGACCTGGAGCAGTACTTCCAGGCCAGGGGCGCGCCCATGCCCGCCCATAACGTCAAGCAAGCCCACCTCATACCCTCGGCCAGGTTCATCCCCAACCGCAACGGCACCGCGCCGGGCTGGTGGGCGGAGAAGAACGGCGGCATCATCGTGTCCATGCCCGGACCGCCGGGAGAGATGCATCCCATCTGGGAAGAGGAGGTGGAACCCCGATTGCGGAAACTGGCCATCGAGGAAGTCACCGTCACCCGCAACATCAAGACGATGGGACTGTCCGAGTCGGCCATTGATGAGATCATCTCCGAGTACTTCGGTTTGGAGAACCCCTACCTGGGGATTTACTCCAAGGCCGACGGTATTCACCTGCGCATCATCGCCCGCGCGGCCGACACGGGGTCTGCATGGGACATGATCGGCCCTGTTGCCGACGGAATTGAGGAGCGGCTTGGCCCTTACGTATGGGGTTACGACGACGAGACACCGGAGCAGGCGGTGGGCCAAATCCTGAAGGAGCGAGGTCTGACCCTGGCCACTATGGAGTCCTGCACCGGCGGGTTCCTGGTCAACTGCATCACCGATGTCCCTGACAGCGTAAGCTACTACAGGGGCGGTGTGGTGGCCTATACCAACGAGATGAAGATAGCCAGCGGCGTCCCCGCGGACGTTATCGAACGCCACGGCGCGATCAGCCCGGAGACGGCCAACGCTATGGCAGTGGCGGCTGCCGGCGGCATGGGCGCGGACTATGGGGTCGGCATCACCGGCGTGGCGGGACCGGAACGGGTGGAAGAGCAGCCTCCCGGCCTGGCGTACCTGTCGATTGTCGGCCCCGGCGAGGGAAAGGAGATGGAGATGCGGGTCCCGCCCCGCCGTGTGACTATCAAGCGGCGCATGTCCAATACTGCGCTGATAGAGTTGCGCAAGCTCCTTACCGCTGCCAACCCCGGCGCCAAAGTCCCGCCGGGAGGGTTGCTGTAGAAATCTAATCACATCACCGTCGTTCCGTCTTTGTACCGGCAGAACGAGGGTGATTCTCTTGCACTGATCGTGTACTGCGAATGCCAGCACAATTCCTGATTCGCCAAGCTACGTCAGACGATGCCGCCGCTATCGCAAGGGTTCAAGTTGCCAGTTGGCGGGATACCTATAGAGGTATCGTGCCGCAGGAATTCTTGGACTCTATCAACGTCGGAGATTGGACCGAGAGGCGTTTTCGAGAGTTGGTAAGTTCCAGGGCTGGCGCCTGCTCGCACGTCGCTGAGGTAGAGAACGAGATCGTCGGGTGGGCTTACAGCGGGCCAAACCGTGATCAGGGTTCTACCTATACAGGTGAACTGTATGCCATCTATCTGTTGCCCGAATGCCGACGTAGAGGGATTGGATTGGCCCTCACAGTCGCGTCGGCTAAGAGTCTGATCGAGTCTGGCATGAGTTCGATGCTGTTGTGGGTACTTGCTGAGAATTGGCCCGCCCGCCGCTTCTACGAAGCTCTTGGTGGTGAGTACATAAGCGAACAGCAGATAACCATCGGGAAGGTGCCTCTGCCCGAGGTTGCATACGGTTGGAAGGACTTGGGCTGGCTTATCGCCTTAGGGAATTGACCAGCCTGGTTCTCGTGCAATAACCAGTGTAGAAGCAAGGAATCCAGGGAGCGCGGCTCCAACCCCGGAGCCGGGATCCCGCAGGAAGGTTGCTTTATGTGACCAATAGGAACCGCCTAAGAGGAACGTGAGCTGCTCAGCGTGATACGGTTCTCTAAACGGCCCGCTCCAGCACATCCCGCGCCCATGAGTTGAGGCTTTTCCCTTCGCGTGCGGCTCAATCGACGATGCGCCGGTGCAATTCCGGCGAGACCCGCATGACGAAATTCCCCGACGCGGGTTTCTGAGGCGTCTCACCGAGCTCGGCGCAAAACTCCAGGTAATCCTCAACTGAGTCGGCGAAAGCTTGCCTAAGCTCGTCTACCGATGTTCCCTGGAACGTAATCACGTCCCGAAGATTGACGACTTCACCATGAAACAGCCCGGCTTCGTCGTCAAACTCGACCTGCCCAGTGTAGTTCTTGTACTGCATCACCAACATCTTGCTAGACCTCTTATCGACCTCTCTGGTCAACCTTGCGACTAGACTGCCGACCTCCCGGCATCTCTACGAGTCTGGCAAGATTCCAACGTTTTCCAGGAACCGCAAGACGGACCTGACAGTCCCTTTGTCCAGCCTCTCTTTGAGGGTGCGGGTGATGAAATACAGCTTTCTCACTATTCAGATAGACCAGAACACGTGGCCCTTTGCCTTCTGACAACTCAGCGCCACACGACAGCAGCAACGACTCCATATCTGCCACGCTATGTTGGCCTTAACTGGGTTTGAAAATATATCCTATAATGTACCTTGCTGCCTGAAATTTAAGGCCACTACAACATCCAGGTTAGATTTGCTGCCAGTCTCTGTACAGCATCAATGAATGATATTACAGTCAGCTGTGGCGTTTACTCCCACGAAGATAGAAGGCCCGCGTCTCGGTGGCGCGGGCCTCGTTTCCCGAAATAACCGGAGAGTTGTAGCTAGATCGTCAGCTTCCGGTAGAGCATCGGCAGGCGCTCCGGCAGGGACCAGATGTCGCCCAGAACCTCGTAGCCCATGTCGCCGCACATGCTCTTCAGATAGTCGTGGCCCGCCTTGTCCACCGTCAGGCAGAAGGGGGTTATGTCCTGCCGCTTGGCCTCCAGCAGCGCCATGTGGGTGTCGTGGACGGCGTATTCCTTTTCCACACCCTCCCGGCTGTAGCCCCGGTCCTGGGGCCGCCCGTCGCTGATCAGGAACAGTATCTTGGTCGTTGCGTCTTGGTTCTCCAGCTTGGTGATGGCGTGGCGAATGGCCGCGCCCATGCGGGTGGCGTGGAGCGGGGTGATCTTGTCGATGCGCCGCTTGATCTTGTCGCCGAAGCCCTCCGCGATGTCCTTGATCACGTAGAACTCCACGTTCTCCCGGCCGTACCCGGAGAATCCGTAGATGCCGTAGGTGTCGCCGATGGACTCCAGGGCCTGGATTAGCAGCGAAGTGCTCTCCTTCTCCAGGTCGATGATGCGCTTGTAGTTCCGGCGCACCAGCCCCTCCCGGCGGCGGCGCAGCCAGACCATGTATTCCACCGGGTCGTCGGGCGCGTCCCGGTCGTCCACCACCTGCCGCCCCTCGTCGATAGCCTCGGCGGTTGAAGCGCTCATATCCAGGAGGAACACCACTGCCACGTCGCGCCGGGCGCGGTTGCGGTGCCAGTAAATCTTGTCGTCCGGCGGCACCTGCATACGGAGGTCGGCCCACGCCTCGATGGCGGCGTTCAGGTCTATGTCCTCGCCGTCTATAAGCCGGTAAATCTTGCGGAAGCTCTCGGGCATGATCAGCTCGAACTGCCGCTTGATGTGGTTGGACAGGGCCATGTAGTTGCGGAGTGAGTCGTTGTAGAAGTTGAGGTCTCCCTCCTCGACGTTCTTCTCCTTGACGATGCACCAGCGCGGCTTATAGTCCCCGGCCCTGAAGTCCCACTCGTCGTAGGCATAGGTCTTGGGTTCCCGGGCCTCAAGCTCCCCTCCCTGGTCGTCGTCGTGGAGCAGCGGGCCGTAGCCCTGGCCAGGTTCGGAGTTGGGCGGAGGGGTGCCAGCTTCCTTCATCAGGTTCTGGGCGAACATGCTCATGCTGTTGGTTATGTCGCCCTGCTCCGCGTCCAGTTCCAGTTCCGCGCTCTCCTGGAGCATCTGCTCCAGCATCTCCTTGGAAATGGGTTCGCCTTCGCCATCCATGCCCTGGTCCGACTGGAGCATGGTCAACAACTGGACCATCTCCGGCTTAAAGTCGCCGCGGTAGTCCACAGGGTCCGGAGAGTCGTAAGGGTCTCCTTCGCCGCCTTCCCCGGAGGCATCCATATTGGCCTGGAGCCTCTCCAGAAGGTCTTCGTACTCTTCCTCGGAGAAATCTCCAGGTTCCTCCAGGTCTTCGGGTTCCCACTGGTCCTCTGATTGAGTCTCGTTGGGGACACGTGTGATGATCTCGTAGGCCCGCAACGTCGCTTCCGACGTATCTTCAACCGTGGCGGAGGCTGTCCGGAGCTGGTGCAGAATTCTGGCCAGCACAACGGCGGCTTCCTCGTACTCCACCGGCACTGGCAGGTCGGTGAACTGCTCCAGACTCATGTGGATCAGCAGCTCGACCATCGCCTCCTGCAACGCCATTTCCGTGATGTTGGGCCGGTTGGCCAGAGCCTCGTCCTGCACCCGCTTGGCGGCACGCCGGATTCCCGGGTACTCGACGTTGATACGGAAGTCCAGCCGGCAGTCCTCAAGGACGGTGAAGATGTCGAAGGCCAACCGACGGTTATCGAACAGGTTTAGGAACCTGCCGATGTCGGTCAGGGACTGGCCCGGCCCTGGCTCAATTTCGTCGGAGTCGGCCAGCATGGGGACGCTGCGCCGGGCCAGGACTTCCTCCTCAAGCTGGAACCGCCGGTCCTCGAACAAGCTCGAGGGTTTCTGGAAGTCGTAACTGAAGCTGCCGAACTCCAGATGCCCAACCTGGTGGGTCGAAACCACCTTGAACCAGGCGAAATTGTCCTGCTTGCTGGGGTAGTGGTCCACCACCGGCGGGAGGAACACCTTGGTGCCGTCGGTGGAAGCCGAGTCCTCGTCGATCCAACCGATGTTCTTGCGGACCAGTTCCTGGGTATCCAGGACTTCAATCGATGAGCCCGACAGGGCGCTGCAATAGAGTTTGATTATCCCTTTCACCCTTTCGAGTTCCAGGCTGGATGAAAGGGTATCCAACATCGACACCGAAGTATTCGACTCGACTTTGAAGAAGGCGATCCCGCTCTCGGGATTTTCCTTCAAGAGTTCGAGGCCGTGCCTGAACCAGGTGTCTAGCTGGTTTATCGTGATGCGCCCAAGCACATCGTTCAGGCTTCTCAGGAAATGGGGGACAGAATCCGGCGACGCGGCCAGCAGGGTCTCCGACAGGTCGAGGATATAACCCTGCGACCCTTGGGGGACCCTCCCCAAAGCCTGTGTACCATCGGCCAGGAAGCGGGAAGTGTCCCGCAGTCCTGTCTTCGCCAGCCTTTCCCCCAGCTTCAGGAAGCGCCCCGTCTGGCTGTCGTCAACCTGCTGCAATGCCCGAGGCACCAGTTCCAAGCAGGTCTTGACCTCCCGCCAACTGCTGTCGATGAGGGCGCGGGACATGGACAGGAAGGCTTCCCGCTCCCGTCCCATCGCTGGTAGAACGTCCCGACCCAATACCAGGCATTCCCCGGCAACGTCGTAGGACTTGTAGGATAATGCCTCGATGAGCGAGGCAAAGACCTCAACATCCCAGAATGGCAGATTGCGGACCAAGTCTGGACTGACCTCGAAGAACTTGGCGGCCAGAGTGCTGGACTTCCAGGTCCCCTTGTATAGGCTGCGTCCCAGACCGGCCCATCGGGGAATGTACTGGGGCCGCAGGTTGGGCACGATGGTTGCGCTTGCCTTGAAGAAGGCTACCGCCAGGGTGGGAGAGTCTTGCGCCAGATAGGTCCCGCAACGGGCCCATTGCATGAATGACGGGAACGACAGGAACCGGGCTACCTGGGGGCCCACACGGTAGTATTCCACCGCCGATTCCCAAGACCTGACGGTCTGGGTACCTATGGCCACGCCTTCCCTTGCCCAAAGGGCGAGTTCCTCTTCTCCAAAAGCCGTGCTGATCGCGCCCGACGCCTCTTGATAGGCTTCTAGGACCGCAGGAGGCAGCTTGGAAAGTTCAGTCTCGATTTCTGATAGAGGCGCCGTACTCAAATCAGTGTTCCTCCTTGCCCGGACCGCAGTCCGAGCCATGCTTCGTCCCTTCGGCCAGTATCCCCAGGAAGTCCTCAAGCACCCTGGCGGTCGCGCCGTAGACCAGATGGCCGCCGTAGGCGTAGGAATTGGCGGAAACGGCCTCCCCGTCCTCCCAGCGCGTTTCCACCCGCAGGTTGGACGGGTCCGTCAGAGCGTTTATCGGGACTTCCAGCACCTCGGCTATCTCGATGGCGCTGGGATTGAAGTCGTAAGGGTAAGGGATGGTGCCAACGTAGACTTGCATCTTGAAGCGGCTTCTGGTCGCCACCTCGTCCAACTCGCCAAGGATGGTAACGTCCTCCCGCCGGATGCCCATCTCCTCCTCGGTTTCCCGAAGGGCTGTATCCAGCGCGTGCTTGTCCTCCCTGTCCCTGGCGCCTCCGGGCAAAGAGATTTCGCCCTTGTGATGCTCCACCTGCTCGGAGCGCTTGTTCAGGAGGATACAGTATTCGCCGTCCTTGGGGTAGATGAGAAGGCAGACGGCGGCCGGCCTCAAAGTGGAATCGCCCACCTCCCGTTTGGTCCGGTGGGCGAGTTCCTTGCGAAGGATTTCCAGTGGCGATGAGGCCATCTGTACCGCTATTCGAAGATTGAGGAGACCACTTCTTCTATGCTGCGCTGCAACTCGGGTTCGTCGGTAAGCGTCCACACGATGGCTACCTGGCAAGCGCGCCGTGCCGGGATGCCCTCGGACATCAACCGCCCGGCGTAGATCAACAGGCGGGTGCTGGCCCCCTCCTGAAGCCCATGCTCCTGGAGGTTCCGGATTTTCTCCCCCAGCTTGGCCAGGGAGTCAGCACTCTCGGGGCTGCAACCGCTCTCCCGCGCTACGATCTCCGCTTCAATTTCCCGCGGGGGATAGTTGAACTCAATGGAGATAAACCGCTGCCTGGTGCTGTGCTTGAGGTCCTTCAACGCGCTCTGGTATCCGGGGTTGTAGGAGATGCACAGCAGGAACCGGTCGTCGGCCTCGATGATGGACCCGGTCTTCTCCACTGGCAGAATCCGGCGGTGGTCGGTGAGGGGGTGGATCAGCACCGTCGTATCTTTCCGCGCTTCCACAACCTCGTCAAGGTAGAGGATCGCGCCGTTCTTGACTGCCCGGGTCATTGGTCCGTCGATCCAGCGGGTGCCTTCCGCATCCAGCAGATAGCGCCCCACCAGGTCGCTGGCCGTCAGGTCCTCATGGCATGCGATAGTAACCAGCGGTACCCTGACTTCGCCTTCCCGCATCTCCTGACGCGGCGCACCCTGGGGGCCCTGTCCCTCCCTGATCACGGTCAGGGGCCGCCCCAGCTTCCACGCCATATATTCCACGAAGCGGGTCTTGCCACAGCCGGTGGGGCCCTTCAACAATACCGGGATATGCTGTTGATAGGCTGCGCTGAAGAGGGCTTCCTCGTCTCCAACAGAGCGGTAGTAGGGCTCACTGCGGACGAGGAACTCCTCGATTGCATACTCTTTGAACTCGGGTACATCCGTTTCTACCATTACCTGCTCTCTGTCCTTCCGTTTACTCTTGACTCCCACAGCCCACGCACCGTTCGTTCCAAATCGGTCACGTCACCGGAGTTGTCCACCACCACGTCGGAGCGGCCGAGCCGCTCTTCCCGGTCCATTTGCGACGCGACCCGCTTCTGGGCCTCCTCAGGGTCTATGCCCCGTGCGGCTTGCAGCCTCTCCACGACTGCCTCAACCGGGGAGTCGGTCGACCATACCTCGTCGACGAGGGTTTCCCAGCCGGCCTCGAAGAGCACCGCAGCTTCCACCACAGCTACCTCGGCCCCATCCTCCCTCAAGGAATCGATCCTGTCCGACACCATCCGCGCCATGCGGGGATGCATGATACCGTTCAGCTTGGCCATCTCCTCAGGATCTGAGAACACGATGGCTCCCAGTTTCCGGCGGTCTATCTCGCCGCTCTCCTGGAGAATCCCCTCTCCGAAGGCATTGACAACCAAGTTCCAAGTCTCGGTGTGAGGAGTGTAGGCTTCATGGCCAATCCGGTCGGCGTTGATGAGGGCGGCTCCCAGGGACTCCAAGAGACGCGAAACCTCGCTCTTGCCGGTCCCAATACCTCCGGTCAACCCAATGACCAACACCAGACCGCATCCTCCAGATTGTTCCTAACGAACACCCGGGCTCATAGCGCACAGTCTCAGACTGACCCGAGATTGGCCCATTCTACCAACGGCCTAACGGATGGTCAACACGAAGTATCCGGCTACGATGCCCGCCACCCTGCGCGTAATCCAGTTGACGCCTGGAAGACGGGATCACCCCTGTATGCAAATCTCCCGCCACCGCTCCCGGTAGGCTTCCTGCAGTTGTTGGAAGTTCTCCTGGTACTCGAGGCTGTGGATGGGGCTGGTCGTCATTATCACGGCGTCTTCCCGGTTGTCCGAGTAGTACGCCTTTCGGACTCCGACGTGCTTGAAGCCATACTTCTCGTAAAGCCGCTGCGCGATGAAGTTGGACACCCGGGCCTCCAGGGTCATAACCTGGGAGCCGTACTTTAACGCTTCCCGCAGCGACCCTATCAGGAGCAATTCACCAAGGCCCTGACCCCGAAGGACCTCGCGCACCGCGATCTCCGTGATATGGGCTTCGTCTCCCTGGTACCAAACACTGACGTAGCCCGCGATGGAGTCGGGGGGCGCGGCGCTATCCGGGGCTTGCCCAAGCAAACTGCGGGCCTTTCGGGCAACGCGCGACAGCATTGAACTGGATTCTACCAGGTTGCCGTCCTTCTCCGGTTCGGTGGTTTCAGAATCAGGAGGACACACCACCAGATGGCAAGTGTAGCGGTTGTTCAACTCGCGTTTGAAGGGCGTGCTAATCCATAGAGGGGAAAAAGCCTCGCGCTCTATCTCGACTACTTGACTGATGTCCTCGGCGCGAAGGCGCCTGACCAGAAAGTCCATTCGTCACACAAGCAGGGGCTATTGAGAGAACGACGCCGACGCCAATTGTAACATACACAGTCGGGGGGCCATCCGCTGCCAAACTGCACTGATTGTAGGAACTTGGGGCTATTGGGGATGTCCGCCCAAATCCAAAGGCAATTGCTCAGGCGCATCCCAGATCTGGACCTTCCCGTATTCTCCGTCAAAGCCAGGCTCAACCCTCACCCGGCCCGACCTGGCCAGCATGATGCCCTCAGCGATACGTTCTCCTGTCACAAGAGTCAGGTCTTCTGCTCCCGTGTGAATAAGCGCTTGCAATTCGCTGCCCAACTCCCCGGCGATACGGCGATACTCCTGTTGCACTCCCTTGGTCCCACGACCCCGCCCCAGCGCCTGGGCGATTATGTCTACCATGGATACCGCGCGAATAAACGGCGGACGCTGACCGGCGTGGACCATACCACGGTTGTCCAAAGTGACCGTCACTCCTACATCCGACAAGCCCCGAACTCTGTGCAACACTCCCAGGGTCAAGAGGCGTCCACATTCCGGGCACCGGATGCCCTGCCGAGCAGTATCTTCGGGCGAATGGCGTACCCCGCACTTCCGATGGCCACTGTAGTGGTATTTCCCCTCTTCGGCGTAGAACTCAACCGTGTACTCCACTTGCCGTCGCGCCAGGGCGTCCCGCAGGGAATCGTAGCCGGGTTCTCCGGCGAAGACCGTTACCTCCCGGCCCAGGTTCGGCAGGGAATGGGCGTCGGAAAAAGAGACGATGGACCTCCATCCCAATTCGGACATGGACCAGTTCATCTCCGGGTCGCTGGAAAGTCCGGTCTCGACGGCGTGGATGTACCGGCTCATGTCCTGGAAACAGTCCTCCAGGTGGTCGAACCCCGACTTGGAGCCGTACATTCCGTACCAGGGTGTCCAAACATGGGCCGGGATGACCATGCAGTCCAGATCAATGGCCAGGGCAGTTAAATCCCTTGCTGAAAGGGAGACACTGGGCCGTCCGTCGCCTTCCAATTTAGCTCCCGCAGCGGCCAGAGACCGGCACAGCAGCTCAACAGATTTGAAATCCGGCGCGAATACCAGCAGATGTACTCGTCTGCCCTGACCGCCCTGACGGTATACGCAGCTAATTTCGGTCCCAAGGACGAAGTTAACGCCGCCAAATTGATAGAGGCCGCGCCCCGCCTCCTCCAGCTTCTTCCTTAACTCTTGGTTCCACGCCGGATGGGTGAAGTCCCCGCACGCCAGCAGGTCGATGCCCTTCAACTTGGCCCACTCCGCCATGCCCGCCAATGAAATGTTCTTGCTGCAAGCGTAAGCGAACCGCGAGTGTATATGCAGGTCTGCGACATATGACATGCCGTCAGTCTAGCACAACTGCCGGAAGCTATCTCGAAACCGGCCACGCTGCCGCCGCGCATGGGAGATTGAGAGCCCCCCGCGCCAATTGAATGCAGTCCATGCAACTCCGCCCTCCCACCAATATCTTGACCGCCAATTCCTCTGGAATTATCCTTATCGTTGTTGCATTGCCGAAGCCGCATTCAACCAGAACATTCAACCGGAAATTGAACCGTAAAACCAGGCACGGCCAGGCTTATAATGGGCCGTGTCCAAACCTGTGGAGGAAGATATGACCATAAGCGCAAGCTCGGCTACACAACTGAAACCATTGGGCGACCGTATAGTGGTGAGGCCCAGGGCGCAGGAGGATATGAGCAGTGGGGGGATCGTTCTCCCGGACACGGCCCTGGAACGCCAGCAGGAAGGGGAGGTGGTGGCTGCCGGTCCCGGACGGGTCTTGAATAACGGCAAGCGGCTTGAGATGGAAGTGGCAGTTGGGGACAGGGTCATATACTCCAGGTTTGCCGGGACGGAATTTCAGGTAGAGGACGAAGAACTCCTGATTATGGGGTCAAACGACGTCCTGGCCAAGTTGACCTAAGGGACCCGTGACAACCGCCGGCCCCCGGCCACTCAGTTTTTAGGAGGTTTAGGAACTATGCCAGCCAAACTGATAGTCCGCGATGAGGAAGCCCAGCAAGCGCTCCTCCACGGCATCGACACCGTAGCCAACGCCGTGCGCATCACTTTGGGACCCAAGGGCCACAACGTGGTCCTTGAGCGAAAGTGGGGCGCGCCGATTGTCACCAACGACGGCGTGGCTATTGCCAAGGAAGTGGACCTGCACGAGTCCTTCGAGAACATGGGCGCCCAACTGATCAAGGAGGCAGCCAGCAAGACCAACGAGATCGCCGGCGACGGCACTACCACCGCAACCATCCTGGCCCAGACGATGGTCCGGGAGGGTATGAAAAACGTCGCTGCCGGGGCCGACCCGATGGCCATTAAACGGGGCATCGACCGCAGCGTCCGTGCTATCGTCAACGAATTGGGCAAGCTCTCTACACCAGTTGATAACCGGGACCAGATGGCCCAGGTGGCCGGTATCTCGGCCAACGACGCCGAGATTGGGGAGACTCTGGCTGAGGTCATGGACCACGTGGGCCGGGAGGGGGTAATTACGGTCGAGGAAAGCAAGGGCATCGAGTCCGAGACCGAGTACGTTGACGGGATGAACTTCGACCGGGGCTACATCAGCCCCTATTTCGTGACCAACCCGGAACGTATGGAAGCCGTGATTGAGGATCCCTACATCCTGGTCACCGACAAGAAGATCTCCTCGGCTGCCGACCTCGTACCCATTCTGGAAAAGGTTCTGCAAGTCTCCCGAAACCTGGTGATCATCGCAGAGGACGTGGACAGCGAGGCCCTCGCCGTCCTCGTGGTCAACAAGATGCGCGGCACCATCAACTGCGTGGCGGTCAAGGCCCCCGGGTTTGGTGACCGGCGCAAGGCCATGCTTGAGGACATCGCCATCCTGACCGGAGCCCAGGTTATTTCGGAGGAACAGGGCCGCAAGCTGGACCTGGCCGCTATAGAGGACTTGGGACGCGCCCGCCGGATGGAGTCAACCAAGGACAAGACCACCGTAGTTGAGGGCGCAGGCGACCCTGACATGATCAAGGCCCGCGTCGACCAGATACAGGTGCAGGCCGAGGAGGCGACATCCGAATACGACAGGGAGAAACTCCAGGAGCGAATGGCCAAGCTGTCCGGCGGTGTTGCTGTCATCAAAGTAGGCGGCGCAACGGAACCGGAGCTAAAGGAGCGCAAGGCAAGGGTGGAAGACGCCCTGTCCGCCACCCGCGCCGCAGTTGACGAGGGCATCGTACCAGGGGGCGGGGTTGCCTACGTTCGCGCCCTCTCTGCCCTGGACTCCGTTCAGTTGCCTCACGATGAGGAGGTGGCCAAGACCATCCTCCGCGCCGCCCTGCAGGACCCCATCCGGATCATCGCGGGCAATGCCGGGCAGGAAGGGGCGGTCGTCCTTGACCAAGTCCGCCGTAGCGACTCTCCGACTTATGGATATGACGCCCGCCGGGACGAGTTCGGCGACATGATGGACATGGGCATCATCGATCCTGCCAAGGTCTCACGGGTGGCCCTGGAGAATGCCGCCAGTGTAGCCTCCATGATTCTCACCACCCAGTCCCTGATCTCTGAGGAACACAGCGACGAACCCATGCACCCGGGCCACACCCACGAGTTTTAGCCCACAAGCCAGTCCCAAGAACGGGGGACGCGGCTTCACAACCGGCGGATACAAGAAAAGAGGGAGCCTTTACCCGCTCCCTCTTTTGTATTGCCCACGGCTTCTGGGTGATGTACGAAGGAGCGTCAAGAGTAGCTCAGCAGCAGGTTGGCAAGCTCCCTGGGGCGGTGCAAGGCCGCAAGATGGCAAGCATCCATTTCGACGATTTCCGCATCGCTCCACGGCGCCCTCTGGGCCATTTGCCTCTGCAGCGCCGGCGGCAGCAGCTTGTTCTGCGTCAACACCACGTAGGTTAATGGGCATTGGCGCTCGGACCGTTTCAGGTCAATTGGGACGGTCATTACCCTGTTGGGTATTGGGCCGAACTTCCCCACCACATGCACTATCTCCATCGGGTCCATGCCGTTGCAAATCAGTTTGTTGATTACGGACTTGGGTATTCGGAGTTCTCTGCTCGTCAGCTTGCTCAGCATGTACCGCAGCCTGAATGCAGATCTCACAGCCTGGGGAATCACGCTTGCCATAGTGCGCTGGTCGGGGGGGATCACTCCGGCGATCAACACGATTCGCTTCGGCGGGCTGGGTAACTGCTCCGCAGACTGCATCACCATCGGGGCGGAGAACCCGTGACCGACCATCACCAGGTCCGACAGGTCTTCCCGTTCCACCGCCCGGACAATTGAGTTGACGCATTCCTCCATCCGTATCTGGCCGGTATCTCCCCCGGCATCTGCGCCGTGACCAGGAAGGTCCATGGGATAGACCCGGTTGGCCGGACGTGGAGAGTACAGCCTTGGCGGATGGGCAACCGGGGCGGTCATATAGCCCCACACGTGCCCCCAAGCCCATGCACCTTGCCCTGCCCCATGCACCAGAAGATAATCGGTCATCTCGCAAGCTCAACTGGAATCTTTGTTGACGGCGGCCTGACTCTGCCGCCAATGCGCCCCCAAGGGGGTGACTTCAACCCGGTTTCCTAACCATACAGAGCGTTCTTGAGCGCCCGCAACAGGTCTGCTTCCTCTTCGGGGAGCACAGTTCTTGGGTCCAGCAGCGCCCGGTCTCCCTCGATTCTGGCCATAACAGGCGGGGAGCCGTGTCTGAGCCGCCGGGTCAGCGCTTCCGGTCCGCCGGACGCCAGGGGGTGTTCCAAGGCCAGGCACCAGGTAGGCAGCGTCTCTCCGGGGAGGCTGCCTCCGCCGATGGCCGACCGGCTGGCAACCACCTCACCCCCGGAACCGGCGCTGGCATTCCACTTTTCCGCCCTCTCCTTGACTGCCCCCTCGGTGGCCGAAATCATCCGCCATACCGGAATCTTGTCCTCTGCCTCCTTGCGCAAATAATGCAGGAGGGTTGCGGTCAGAGCGGCCAGGTTCAGCTTATCGATCCGCATGGCGCGAGCCAGTGGGTGCCTCTCCAGCCTCCCCACCAGGTCGGCTTTGCCGACGATGATCCCGGCCTGGGGGCCTCCCAGCAGCTTGTCCCCGGAGAAGAAGACCAGCCCCATCCCGGAGGCAATGCTCTCCTGGGGCGTCGGCTCATGGGCCAAGCCGTAGGTCTCGGTAGGCAAAAGCGCCCCGCTGCCAACGTCGTGGAGCACCGGGATACCCATCCGCTCGCCAAGGTCAACCAGGTCTCCCGCCTCGACGGTGGCGGTAAAACCCTCGACCCGGAAGTTGCTGGCGTGGACTTTGAGGAACGCGGCGGTGTTCTCCGTGATAGCATTCTCGTAGTCCCGGACGTAGGTGCGGTTGGTAGTGCCCACATCAACGAGCCTGGCCCCGCTTTGCTCCAGGACATCGGGTATGCGGAAACCGCCTCCAATCTCCACGGCTTCCCCGCGGGGGACTATCACGTCTCTGCCCGCAGCCAACGCCGACAGCCCCAGCATCACCGCCGAGGCGTTGTTGTTGACCGCCAGGGCCGCCTCGGCTCCGGTGAGATGCCGCAGCAACGCCTGAAGGTGTGACTGCCTCGACCCGCGCCTTCCCGTCGCCAGGTCCAGCTCAAGGTCCGAATACCCCTGGGCAGCCTGGCACATGGCCTCAATGGCGGCGCGGCTCAGGGGGGCACGTCCTAGATTGGTGTGAATTACCACTCCGGTGGCGTTGATGACCCGCCGGGGCGTGGTCCGGGTAAGGTCCGCCACATGCCGGCATACCGCTTCAACCAGTTCGTCGGCTTCAGGGGCTTTTCCGCCGCGGCGTATCTCCCGGCGCGCCAGGTCCAACTGTTCCCGGACCACGCCCACTACCCATTCTCGGGAGTAGACAGCGGCTAGATCGGCTACCGCCTCGTTGGCCATCAGCCTGTCCACGCTGGGCAGGTTGCGTAGTTGCATTGAGTCCATCTCAGTCCCGGGTCCCTCGTGTCAGCCCATATTCTATCATGGCAGTCACCTACTGGAATTGCCAGACCGCGCCGTTGGCATCCACTCAGCTGCCGGTATAGAATACCCCCTGCTGTGCAGACACCCAGACCGTTCCACTGAGAACGTCGCCCCATCACTATGGGCCGGCGGCGCGGCCGCCGAAGGTCCGGCCCTCGACGGAGCTATGCCATGCAGCCTGGTCTTCCACCGGAACTGGACGCCCTCAAGAACACCATCCGGCAGATAGTCCGGGACGAGTGCGTTCCCATGGAGCAGCACTACCTGACTCATCCGCCACAGGAAGGGCAGGATGACGGCGGTCCCAGGGGAATCGCGGAGGCTGTCCAGGGGATAGTAGGAACCCTGCCGAGAGAGCGATGGGACCGGCTGAACACAATCTCGAAACAGACTGGCATCTATACATCCTTCGTCCCGGAGGAATATGGCGGCGGTGGTATGGGGGCGCTGGGGCACGTGGTCCTGGACGAAGAGGTACACAAGAGCATCGTTCAGCTTCCCACCTCTCCCGTTCCCATGATGATGATCGGTGCGTGCACGCCGGAGCAGGAGGAACGCTGGCTTTACCCGGCCATACAAGGCGACCTGCACTACGCCTTCGGGCAGACCGAGCCGGAAGCCGGGTCTGACCCGGGAGGCATGATGCAGACCCGCGCCGTCAGGGACGGCGACGACTGGGTTATCAACGGCTCCAAGATGTTCATCTCCGGCGCGGCGACCGCCGACTTCATCCTGTTGCAGGCGGTCACCGACCCCGAGCGGATGCAGCGGGGCGGCATCACCATGTTCATCATCGACAACCCGACGCCGGGGATGACGTTTGAACCTATCCGCGTTTGGGTCACTCCGTCCCGTTCGCAGCAGCACTTCATCCACCTGGACAATGTTCGCATCCCGCAGACCCAGGTGCTCGGAGAAGTCGGCGGCGGCTTCACCCTGGGTCAGAAGTGGCTGGTCCACCACGACCGTCTGCTCCGCGGCTCTATGGCCATTGGCATTCTGACGCGGGCGCTGGAGATGGCCATTGATTGGGCCAAGCAACGGGTGACCTACGGACGGCCCATTGCCGACCGGCAGGCCATCCAATGGATGCTTACGGACGTATACATCGACATCATGAACCTTCGCGCCCTGACCCGGGAGACTGCGGCGAGGGCGGATGCCGGGGAAGACGTAAGGGTTGAGGCGTCCATGATCAAATACTGTGCCGGAGAGTGGGGCTGGCGCAGCATCGACAAAATCATGCAGGTTTTCGGCGGCCTCGGGGAGACCCTGGATATGCCCATCCCTCATTGGTATCTGCTCTTGCGCCACGCGCGTATCGGCGGCGGCACTTCCGAGATTCACAAGTTCGTCATGGCCAGGGCGCTCCTGAACGGCTCGGTATCCTTCCAGGGCTGACCCGCCGCAATTGATTGATGCTGATTGGTGAAACCGGACGCTCTGCCCAAGTGGTGAATGGAGGAGGTGTGAGTGAGGGACTCGGCGGGGACCAGAGGGGTGGGCCGGGCGGGTCCGGACGAAGGGATAGCCGGTCCACATCCTGACGCTGCGTGTGTCAATCACGTCAGGTTGCCGCTTCAGGACCGCCGCGGCGAGACCCACTGCTACAACTGCGTCATCGAAGAGTTTCAGACCCCGGCCTATAACCTATCCCTCCGGATGTTGGGAGACTGGGCCCTGGCCGAAGATGCAGTCCAGGAAGCGTTCACCTCAGCCTACCGGGCCTTCCACCAGTTCCGCGGCGAGAACCTCCGGAGTTGGATACTGCGCATCGTGGCTAACGCATGCCGCGATATGCTACGTTCCGGTAGCGCCCGTCCAACCGTGCCGCTGGACCCTATGCCATCCGGCCCGAATGACCCCCGCCAAGCCCCGTCAGTTCTGGACATCCCGTCCACTGAAGAGTCTCCAGAAGCCCATGCCGAGCGGCAGGAACTCAACCGGGCCATCGAGTCGGGTCTGGCGAGCCTGTCCACAGACCAGCGGTTGGCGGTGGTGCTGGTTGACGTCCAAGGCTTCTCTTACGAGGAAGCTGCCAGCGTGATGGGCTGTTCCGTGGGAACCGTCAGGTCGCGGTTGAGCCGGGGGCGTGGCCGTCTCCGCGACTATCTGCGCACGGCAGGGGAACTTTTGCCCTCCCGCTATCGTCTGGAACAGTAGGGTCATGCGGATTCTGCGAAGAGGCCATAGACATCTTGAGGCGGAGACCCTCTCAGAGTACCTGGACGGCAGGCTCAGTGAACCCGCCGCGTCCAGGGTGGAGGAGGAAGCCGCCAGTTGCCCCGATTGCCGGGAGGAGTTGGAGAGCCTGCGTTTCACCGTGGGCAGTCTGCGTTCTATGCCTCAGGCCGTGCCCCGGAGGGATTTCACCTTGGCGGGGGCGCCTACGGCGAATGAGGAATCTCATGGGACCCGGTCGGCCACACCGTTCCGTATGCCCGGATGGGTCTACGTGGGTGCGGCGGCGGCGGTCTTGGTCGTCGCCCTGCTGCTATCCGGTGATCTGCGAGACCTCGTATCGCCGGGAGGCAGCCCGGTAGAGGAGCAAGTATTCAGCGACGCCGCTGCAACCGCCAAGGAAATAGTCCCGTTGGGCACCCTGGCAGGCGATGCAGCCGTAGAAGGAGAGGACATGTCGGCTGCGGCGACTTCCGCCCCTCTGGCTATGGCAGAGAGCGCCTCGGCCCCCGATGAGCGCCCTGTCGATGGGAAAGCTGCATCCGGGGATGCGAAACCGCGAACTGGGCCGACTCCTGCGCCTGTTGCAGCCGCCGGGGAACCGGATGCAGGGAGAATAGAGCCTGCACGTGCTGCGACTCTAACTCATGCCATGGAGGCGTCCACGGAGAAGTCTCCCAAGTCCGAGCCTCCGATAATGGCCGCCGTCTCCCCATCGCCGGCTACTCCCCCGCCAACGGCAGTCACACCCGTCGAAATGGCGGCTGTACAGGAGATACCCGCCACTTCCGCTGCCGAGGGCGACATAGCCGCCAAGGAGGTTGTTAAAGGCACATACCGTTCTGACCCACCCGTTACGCCATCGCCTATCGTCAGTGGAGCTGTTAGGGCAAGCGGTCACGCGGATGTGCCTGCAAGCAAGTCTGGGATGGCAGTGGACACAGGACCGGTAACGGCAGTGCGAGAAGTTACGCCAACTTTAGAAATCCTGGATGCGTCGCCTGCCTCTATGCCGGTGCCGTCCCAGGTAGCAACCACCCTACCCAGGCCGACTCTGACTCCTGCCCGGGTGGAGAAATTGGAGACTAAGGGACCCATGCCGACAGTTACCGCCGCTCCTGCCGCTGCGGCGGTGAAGGAGGGGCCACGTCCGACGAGGTTAGACCAGACGGTGGAGCCAACTTCCGCAGCGCTTGCAATGGCCGGCCGGCAACCAATTCCGACGCCTGACAATCCAATGGCCACAACCGGGAGGAATGAGACGATGGCGGGTGTTGTGGCTACACCGGAACCGGTCTCGACGGACTCTACGGAAGCTCCATCGTCGCACACCGCAGCGTATTGGGCTACAGTACTGCTGGGACTTGTGACCGTCTTGCTGGCGGCATTGGTGATCAGGTCGAAATTACACAAAAGGAGGAACAGCTAACCGGAATGAGAATCAAAGGAATTATTCCCCTATTGGTGATTGGCACGTTGATGGCCCTAGCCCTGGCTTGCAGCTCCGAACAGGAGACACCCGCTGCTGCGACTAACGCCACAAGCCTGGGTGCGGCAACGCCTGAGACGACTCTCTCCGGCGAACCCCCGGCGGTAGCGGGCAGTAGCGCCGTACTGGCCGCGGAAAAGTCCGTCGAGACCGGCACGAGCCCCGGTGTATCGCGGAGCGCCACATCCGCAACCAGCGGCGTGTCCGCTCCCGCTGTCTTCGGCAACCGGGCCAACGGGACCGTGGTGCAGTCCGCCAACGGGCAACCCCTGGGGGTGATGGTCAGCGGCCGCGGAGAGGTTTCAGCCGCCCCAGACATCGCCATCTTGAATCTGGGCGTGGAATCGTTCGCCAGTACCGTAGCAGCGGCAAGAAGTGAAGCGGACGCGGCGATGGCCAGCGTGATGGAGGCGCTGGAGGCACGCGAAGTCCCGAATGAGGATATCCAGACTCGCTATTTCCGCATCCATCCCCGGTACACCAGCCGGGAAGTGACCAGGTGCCCCGAGTCGTCTTCTACTGAACCAATGCCCGCTGCAACGCCAGCCCCGATGCCCTCCCTCGGTGCAGGAATGGGCATGATGGTCCAGGAAGGTTGCTTCACTGACCGGGAGCGCGTCATCACTGGATACGAAGTCGGTAACGACCTTACGGTGAAGCTGCGGGACCTCGACACGGTTGGGGAGATCATTGACGAGGTGACCGACGCGGGGGGAGACCTAATCAGGTTCAACGGGATCGAATTCTCGATAGACGACCCCTCTGCTCTGGAAGACGAAGCCCTCACCGCTGCCATCAATGACGCCGTTGCCAAGGCAGGGGCGGTGGCGGAGACCGCCGGGGTCGAACTCGGCAACCTACTCCACATCAGCGAGGGAATATCCCGGGACGGCGTGTATCCGGCTGCCCAATATAGGGCATTCGCGATGGAAGCGGCGTCCTCCGCGGTGCTGGTCTCCGGAGGGACCCTCCATGTCACGGCCTCGGTGCAAGCCTTGTTCTCCATCGATGCCAACTAAACCAAAGCCAAGGTGAAATGCGCAGACATGTGGGGTAGATTTATAGAGTAATCGGGGCAGCTGATCTCGGGAGTTGCGGGGGGTTGCTGATGGGCGTGAGGATATATACTGGTCTCTGGAGCAATGGCGGATGGGAACGAAGGACTTGAGGCCGAGTATGATTCTTGCTCCGGCGCCGCGGGAGCGGGAATGATGGTATGCCACCCTGCTCTTGGCCCAGGGACTGACGGCAGCGGCCACGGCGGAGGCCTTGGAGCGCGACACACACACCATCGGATGCTGGACACCGGCCTTCGGCGAGGGCGAGCCAGGGGCCCTTATATTCGAGCGGACCGACGGTTCCCCCCCGCCCTTGACCAAGCGCGTCGCGAGGAGTTGAACGCGGCGGCGCAACTACCGCGGTCATCGTTGGGCATGGAAATGGCCAACTGGCAGCTGGCGCCGGAGGCTGCGTAAGTTGCGGGGTCCGTGCGCCTGAAGCCTGGCCGAAACGGTCAACGGCGCTGGAAAGGCGCTGTCACAGATGCCGGAAGACCCCGCCGAAGTGTCAGGTAAATCCTACCGCGAACTCCACCGGCGGAAAGTGGGTCAACTCCCCCTCCCAATCACCGCCTTTTCAACGTCCTGCTAGGTGATGGGCCGTTCCATGAACACGGTCACGCCCATCTCCCGGTAATGGTCCCGCTGGTCCGGGCCCCCGTTGCGGAAGCTGATCTTCACGTCCGTCCCTTCCAGTTGCTTGAGAACGTGGCGGACGCAGTCGTCGGTGGTGCGGTAGGGAAACTCCGGGTGGGCCTCCAGGTCGAAGCTCAGGTCGGCGGGTCCCCAGGTCAGGCAGTCCACACCGGGCTTGGCCAGCTTCCGGGCGTTGATGACGCCAGTCACGGTCTCCATTTGCAGACACAGCACCCCGTTGTTGTTCCACCATTCAGCGTACTCCAGCCGGTCGTCCCGGCCGCGGACGCCGTGTCGGGCCGCGCCGCCCCAACTGCGCTTGCCCTGCTGCGGGTAGTAGAATGCCTCCAGCGCCTCGTCCACTGTTGCCTCGTCCTCAACAAGCGGCACCTCGATGGCTGCAGGTCCCAGGTCCAAGATGTTGCCGATCAGGTAGGCATGGCGGGTGTTCTTGATGCGGAACTGGACCGGCATCTCCAGGTCTTCCGCCATGACGCACAGGGCTGCCAACTTTTCCTCGTTGTATGGGCTGTGCTGGCTGTCCACGGTCAGGAAGTCGTAGGTGTCCTTGCTCAGGATTTCTTCCAACTGGGAGCGGGTCGAGTCCAGGGGCACGGAGACGCCGATGACGGTCTCGCCCGCCCTGATGCGCTGCTTGAGAGTGCCGATTCCTGGCATGGGTTTCCTCCTTAGCCGATGGTTAGGGATGATGGTTAGGTATTGGATACAGTGGGAACCGGAACGTAGACCACTGAAGATGATGAGTGGAGTGGACAGCCGGTCCAAGATGGATGTGGTCCGAGGAGTCAAGCCATTCCCCCAAGCAATGAGGGAGTAGTTTCCGGGGAATTTGGCAGGAGCGGCAGGATTCGAACCCGCGACCACTGGTTTTGGAGACCAGCGCTCTGGCCAGACTGAGCTACGCTCCTGCACTGGGTAGGGCTGCACACCAGTACAATGCACAGCCTCAACGTACCGTATTTTAGAACAATTGGGACGGTTTGAAAAGGGTGACTGTTCAGACTGGAGCAGATATGGGCTGGGGGAGGATGGAGTTCAGGGCATGGCAGGGGTTGCAACCTCGCAAGCGCCATGTGCCGGACAAGGAAGCGAGGACACTCTTGGTTTCGCTTCCTTGCTCCGGGCGGGTCCCGCCGCTGATCTTCCGGCTCACCACCGTTGGGCGCAGGCTGCGCTCCGCCGGCACCCGGGGACCAGCGGCGAAGGTGAAAAACTCCGGCAAAAAGCGTTGCACCCGCTGGCACAGCACGTTCAGCGGAATACCTCGTATGGGGCCGAAATAGCTATGTTCATCCTGCCATCACCATAATCCGTGTTGTGAACAGCGCCCCGCTCGAACCGGGTTCCACACCTACGGCTGGCCGACGGCCTCCTCCACCCCCAACTCCTTCATCAACCCGGTTATCTCCTCCCATGTGGCGTCCTCCACGAATATCCCGTCGCGGCGGCGGGCCTGCTCGGTGCGGAACTCCGGCTCTCCGGGGTAGAGGACCTCGGTGAAGCCCGCGGCCGGGGGCGAGGTCTTGATGAACTCGGCGAACTCCTTGACCTCACGCTTGAAGACGTCCAGGGAACGGAAATGCTCCACGTTGAACACGGCGATGAATACGCCGTCGTTGTGGCGGGCCTGGGGGTCGATGCCGAAGCCCAGGCCGGTGAGCAGGGCAGAGAGGGTCTCAACCATGAAGGAGAGGCCGTAGCCCTTGTGACCCTGGTCGGCGCCCACGGGGAGGATTGCGCCCCCTTCACGGTAGTCGTCAGGGTCGGTGGTGGGGTTGCCGTCCTTGTCTATCAGCCAGCCCGGCGGGACCTGCTCGCCCCGGTTCCTGGCCAGGCCGATCTTGCCCGCGGCCACGGCGCTGCTGGCCATGTCGAGCAGTACGGTCCCCTCCAGGTCGCTGGGCACTCCCATGCAGATGGGGTTGGTCCCCAGCCGCCGCGCCCTGCCGCCGAAGGGCGCCACCGATTTGGGGCCTGCGCCGGAGTCGGCGGTTATCATCCCGATCATGCCCTCGTTGGCCGCCATCGTGGGGTAGTCGCCCAGCCTTCCGATGTGGCTCTGGTAGTGTACGGTGATGGCGGCAACCCCGTTGACCCTGGCCTTTTCTATGGCCATGCGCATTGCCCGCTCGGTGACGACAAAACCGAATCCCCAGTTGCCGTTGATGACCGCGGTGGCCGGGGTCTCGCTGACCACCTCGAAGGGCGCGCCGGGAACGATGTGGCCCCGGTCGATGCGCCCGGTGTAGTCGATGATATGGATGACGCCGTGGGAGTCGTGGCCGACCAGGTTTGCCTTGACCTGGTGGGTCGCAACGATTTCCGCCTCCTCGTGGGAGACGCCCTTGGCCCGGTAGATATGGTAGGCAACCTTGTGTAGATAATCGGCGTCGAATACAGGCACGATCATCACCTCCATCAGAGTTTATTCGAAACTTCCCGCATATTCGTGTGTGAGGGCATCCAAACCTGCTCCGCGGGTAAGATATGCCACACGGTGTGTTCCCTTACGTTACCGGAAGATGCACGGCCTCAGAAGAAATTTCGCCTGCCGACTTCGTAAGTTTGGTAGAAATCCTCATCAGATTTGGTGAAATAAATGATGGCCTCTATGATGGTAATCACCCAGTTCACCGGTATTCCAATAATGATGAACGTAAGAACTATGTGTATAAACCCCGCGCCGATGTACCCAAGGTAAAACTTGTGGATTCCGAAGCCGCCTAGAAATATGGCCAACAGCCCGACTGCCACCTTGCTCTTCCGCCTTGGGACTCCCTGATAGCCGCTGCCCGATGTGCCTGCCGGGCTGGATGGGTCTACGTAAATCGCAGTAGCAGTGTCGGAGACGGCCTCGAAATCAACACGCAGTCCATTCTCAGGGCCGCGTGAGTCATTCCAATCCGATTCTCGGAAAGAGTATCGCTGACCATCATCCCCGCTAATGATTCCTGATCTGGTTTCCGTGGAATAACTCAATAATAGCCCCCTCATAGCCCATCCCCCGCATACAGTTACTGCACTGGCCGCGAGTAGTCTATCGCTTAGGTAATGGGTTGTCCACGCGGCCCGCGTTTGACTCACCATCCGGCGGTTGCTATATTCCAATCATCCCCCCTGCAACCCATCCACTCATATCCCTTTCGGACCAGGAGAGGATAGGATGCCGGCCAACCTGCCTCCCCAGTACTACATCGCCGAGCAGAAGTACCGCGCCGCCAAGGGAACGGCGGAGAAGGTGGCCGCGCTGCAACAGATGCTGGCCGCCACTCCCAAGCACAAGGGCACAGACCACCTCCGGGCCGACCTGCGGGCCAGGGTGGCCAAGGGCCTGGAGGAACTGGAAAACCCCAAGCGCGGGGCGGGCCAGCCCCAACCCTTCGTGGTGCGGAAGGAGGGGGCGGGACAAGCCGCGCTGATAGGGATGCCAAACTCAGGCAAGTCGCAAGTTCTTGCCACTCTTACCGGCGCGGGCGCGAAGGTGGCCGCTTACCCCTACACCACGCGCATTCCCCTGCCCGGAATGCTGCGCTACGAGAACATCAAGATTCAACTCGTAGACACCCCGGCCATCAACGACCGCGACATTCAGGGCCAGCTATTCAGCATGCTGCGCAACACCGACCTGCTGCTGATAGTGCTGGACCTCTCCGGCGACCCGCTGACCGAGGCCGACGAGGTATTCTCGGAGCTTGACCGCTATAGCTTCCGGCTGTTGGGCCGGGGAGAGACCGCAGACCCCGACGATCCCCTCGTGCAGAAACCGGCCCTCATCATCGGGGCCAAGGCCGACACGCCCGATGCGGACGTGGCTTTCGAGCTTTTGCAAGAGCTGTACGGGGCCAGGTTCCCGATGGCGGCGGTGTCGGCGGAAATGGAGACCGGGCTTGATGGACTGGCCGAGGCGGTGTTCGATTCCTTAGGCCGGGTCCGGGTGTACCTCAAGGCCCGTGGCTCGGATCCGGACCGTAAGGACCCGCTGGTGCTGGCAACGGGCAGCATGGTGGAGGACGCCGCCGTGCTCGTGCACAAGGACTGGCTGCGCCGCTTCAAGTACGCCCTGCTCTGGGGTTCAGGAAAGTTCGGCGGCCAGCGCGTGGGGCGCGACTACATCCTTGCCGACGAGGACGTTATCGAGCTGCACGGGTAGGCAGTACTGGTAATTTGCGCGGCCACTGCCGAACAATCCCTTCCGTGAACATCTTCACCTCAGCCTGGCCACTACCGGCTGACTGGGTATGTTACCGCCGGTTTATGGGCAGTAGTACCCATTTTCCACAACACCCTTCGCCAGTACCATTTTACATTATGTTTAGAAACTGTCTCAAAATTGTCTGGTGCCGCTGACACCCGCTCTTCAGGGTTGAATCGGGGTTGAAGCTGATGGATTCCCGCATTTGCGGGAATGACCGGTTTGTTGGCGGAAGGCTTTGAGAAGGTTCGCTTACTGACATTTGCCAGGTTACAAACGCGGGAGGCTGTTGCTAGAGTAGTTACCGGCAACCCAAGTCCGGGGACAAGACCCCGGAATCCGGCAATAGGGGGAGAGGAAAATGGTGGGAACGGCGCTGGACCTTCGCGTGGGTACACCGGTCTATTCGCGGGACCTGGATGACGTCCGGGTGGAGGTCTACTTCACTGGACAGGTATACAGCGTTTTCATCGTAGGAGAGACCATAGCATCCTTCCTGGGAACGTCTCCGTCCTTCGACGACTGTCTTGAGGAGATCGATGCCCTAGTGCGGCTGGTCAACTCCGACGTGTACCAGCAGGAAATTGCGCGGCTTTCCTGACGTTCTGCTCGGGTTGCGTTAGGGGCCGGCCTATAGCAACCGCCACCCCCGTCCCTTTCGGCAAGAAAGCCGCCACACGGATGGGCGGGCGGGACGCGATCAGGCCATCCATTCGGAAGCCTGTTGTGGGAGTTCACCCGGCGCCGCACCCCGGCCAGTGGCGTCGGCGGACGGCCCGCCGTCAAGCGGTCGCCGTCAGGAACTCTGGCGGCGCAGTTGTTCCTCCAGCTCCCGGCCCCGGGCTCGCTCGGCGGTGAGTTCGGCCTCGGCGGCATCGGCCCGTTCTTCAGCGGTGTGGGCGCGGGCTCGCTGCTCCGCATCGGCGCGGGCGCGTTCATCTTCAAAGGTAGCGATGTGCCTTCCCGTGGCCGGGTCGTGCCAGGCCAGCCGGCCCTGTTCCCAGCGGATCACCAGGTCCAGCACGGCGCTGTATCCCTGCAAGCTCCCGTCCGGCAGTTCCTCGATGTCTATGGCAACGTACATCCCATCCTCCAGCCGGTCCCCGGCCAGCTTCGCCCCGTGATGCCCCCCCGTCTCGTCGAACCGCCAGTATTCCGGTATCCCCAACGCGGCGTAGTCCTCCCGTTTCGGCCCCGTGTCCTCCGCTCCGGTGCTGCGGGAGGCTATCTCCAGCACGAAGTCCGGCGGCTTGCCCTGTTCGCCGATGACGTACCCGTTGCTGGCTTCGTAGGCCGCCGGGTCGACCCCCAGGGCTATCAGCAGGTCGGGGTAGCGCCGGGAAAAACCGCTGGGGAGCCGCCGCTCCGGCATCATGGTGATGTAACGCTCGGCGGATACCAGGTTGGAGCCGGGGTTTCCGAAGTGCTGGGCCAGGTGGTGGGTGTTGCCCGGTTCGTGGAGGTGCTTGGCGCTGGTCATCTTCTCGCCGGGTTCCCGTTCGGGCGGGTCCGGCAAGCGGAAGCGGCCCGGAGCTTGAGACGTCCTGGCTGTGGTGTTGGATGTGCTCATATCGTATCTGGCAGTTGGCGGCAGCGCCGCTGCTTCGGCTCCCCTGAAAGGCGTCTGTTCACGGTTGGCATTCTACACCGCCGGGCCACTGCCGGAAAGCCGGAAGTCCCGCAGCTACGCTCCTGACACGGAGCGTCCGGGTCCTGAACGCGGGAGGGAGGCGCTGGTCAGGCCCGGCGGGGCGGCGATTATCTGCACGGCCCCTACGAATGCTAGGAATTCTCTGAACAAGCCTGCTGAGCTTGCATATTCGATCTTGGAGCCGAGGGGCGGCTACAGGTCTCTGAATGAGCAAGGACCTTCCTGCGGGCTGGCTTCGCTCTCTGGCATTTGATGAATCGTACGTCCTTCGACCTGCCCCATTGATCCTCGGGCTATTCTGATGGCACACGGCCCCACGGTCCGGCTACCGGCATCTTGCCAGTTGGACCTCCGCCGTCAGCAGGTTGCCCAGCCCAAACAGCAGCGCCAGCCGTTGTGTGTTCTTCATCAACCCCCGGTAGCGGACCTTGCCATAGCCGAACAGACCCTTCACCCTCAGGAAGGGATGCTCCACCTTGGCTCTCACCGATGCCTTTGCCTGCTCCGCCAGCGCCTCCTCACTCTCCGGTTCCAGCTTCCGCCGCTTGCCAGGACGCATGGCCACCTGCCACTCCACCTCCAACCCCTGGGTCTCCTCCCTCTTGTGGATCCCTTGGTACCCAGCGTCGCCCCACACTACCGTCTCGCCCCCGTGCAGCAGGTTGTGGGCCTCCGTAATGTCGTGGGCGTTGGCCGCCGTCGTGCTCATGCTGTGCACTATCCCCGTCTCAGAGTCCACCCCAATATGAGCCTTCATCCCGAAGTGCCACTGGTTCCCCTTTTTGGTCTGATGCATCTCCGGGTCCCGCTCCCCGGCCCGGTTCTTGGTGGACGGCGGCGCCTCGATGATGGTGGCGTCCACGATGGTCCCCTCTCTCAGCTTGAGACCCTGGGACTCCAGGTGGGCGTTGATCTCCTCCAAAAGGCCCGGTCCCAGATTGTGCCGCTCCAGCAGATGGCGGAAGTTCAGTATCGTGGTCTCATCGGGCAAAGCCCCAGACAGCCTCAGGCCCACGAACCGCCGGACGGACTCTGCCTCATAGAGCAGGTCTTCCGTACCGGGATCGCTCAGGTTGTAGAAGAGTTGCACGCAGTGGACTCGCAGCATCACTGAGAGCGGGTAGGGACGCCGGCCGTTTCCGGCCTTGGGGTAGAAGGGGCGGATGCGCTCCTCCAGCCTCCCCCAGGGAATCAGGCCGTCCATGCGCTCCAGAAACACCTCCCGGCGTGTCTTGCGCTTCTTGCCCTGGTACTCCAGGTCGGAGAACGTCGGCTGGTCCATCGTGTCTCACCCTTGATCTTTGTCGTGGCTGCCAACCGTACTATGCCGCATCATCAGACACTTGTTCAGAGCATCCCTAGTCCCATAGGGGGCAAGGACGCCGCCTAAGTTGCCCTGAACGGCGGAGTTCGCAGTATTGGATACGGTGGTGGGCCGTGTGGGGGTCGAACCCACGACACCCGGATTAAAAGTCCGGTGCTCTGCCGAACTGAGCTAACGGCCCATAGACCTGGGGGGTCTGGAGCGGTGAGGGAACGTTCCGCCAACAGCGAAATGCAGAACTTCTTACAACGATTCTAGCAAGCTGCCCGCTCGGCCCGCAACATTCGCCCCGGCGACGTAGATGGGTTCCGGGTTTGCTGGTCTGATTTCTCGTCTGATTTACCGACACTCAGCCCATTTCCAACCCCGGACCCACTGCCCTATCAGATCTCCACGGGAGAGGGTCACGGTGACAGCAACTGCGGGGGTTGCCCGTCACCCGTGACTCGGCCAATGCGGCGCAACGGGCGAAAGCCCGCCCCGGCTCCGGCCAGGGAAAATGTCCGGATTTGACCGGAAAAACAAAGAGTCTCCTTCTCCAGCGGGAGATTGGTCCGGTCGCCCGCCCCTTCGCGGGCGAGCGGACCGGTCAGGTCAGGGGACCATATTTTCGGTAAACTTGAACATCGCCCAAGCATGGCATTTGCGGGACATTGGGAGTACAATGCTCTGAAACCATAATCCGGCACCCACATTTCGACATCAACGGCACGGTGATCCGATCATACTGGTTGGAGAAGATGATCAGTGGTAGCCACGACCGACGCCGATGTCCTCATTGACCGGGTCTCCGGTTATCTCCCCGAACACGCCATCGAGACCGTCCGGCGGGCCTACGACTTCGCCGAAAAATGCCATGACGGACAGATGCGTCGGTCCGGCGAACCCTATATCGCCCACCCCCTCCAGACCGCCCTCTTCCTCGCCGACCTCAACCTCGACGTTCACACCATCAGCGCCGCCCTCCTCCACGATGTAGTCGAAGACTGCGACGTCACCCTCGAAGACCTCACCGACCGATTCGGCGACGAAGTCGCCCTCCTCGTGGACGGCGTCACCAAGCTCACCCGCACGGAGGCGGTAGCGGGGCGGGGGCGGGATCAAACCGCGGTAGCGGGGCGGGGGCGGGATCAAACCGCGGTAGCGGGGCGGGGGCGGGACCAAGTCAACGGGCGCCCCCAGCAACCGGCGCCGGGCCAGGACCTTCCCGCCGGGGACGGGCCACTTATGCGCGAACCGGCTCCGAACCGGGTTGGGGGCGACGTTCTCAGCGAGCAGGACCAGCTCTACTCCGAGAGTCTTCGCAAGATGCTCGTGGCCATGGCCGAGGACATCCGCGTGGTGCTCATCAAGCTGGCCGACCGCCTCCACAACATGCAGACCCTCGACGCTCTGCCCGAGGAGAAGCGCAAGCGCATCGCCCAGGAAACTCTGGACATCTACTCTCCCCTCGCCCACCGGCTCGGCATCTGGGAGATCAAGTGGCGTCTCGACGACCTCTCTTTCCGCCACCTGAACGAGACCCGCTACCGGGAGATCTCCAGAATGCTCGCCTCCAAGCGGGTTCAGCGGGAGGAGTACGTCGAGATGGTGTCCGACCGCCTCCGCGAAGAGATGCATCAGTTCAACCTCGATGGTGAGGTGGTAGGACGGCCCAAGGGCATCTACAGCACCCACCAGAAGATGGAACGCTACGCGGCCCAGGGCAAGGAACTGCGCGAGATATACGACCTCTACGCCCTCCGTGTTATCGTCAACACCAAGGAGGACTGCTACAAGACCCTGGGCGTCATCCACCAGCTTTGGCACCCCATCCCAGGCCAGTTCGACGACTACATCGCCAACCCCAAGGAGAACATGTACCAGGCCCTCCACACAACGGTCATATGCGAGGGCGGCACCCCACTGGAAGTGCAGATCAAGACCTACGACCTCCACTACCTCGCCGAGTACGGCGTAGCGGCCCACTGGCGCTACAAGGAAGGCAAGACCGGGGACATCCACTTCGAGGAGAAGATGGCCTGGATGCGCCAGCTCCTGGAGTGGCAGCGGGAGATGGCCGGCACCGCCGAGTTCCTGGAGTCGGTCAAGCACGACATCTTCCGCGACCAGGTGTTCGTCTATACCCCCAAGGGCGACATCGTTGAGCTAACCTCCGGCTCCACGCCCATAGACTTCGGGTACAAGATTCACACCGACCTCGGCCACCGCTGCATCGGCGCAAAGGTGAACGGGCGTCTCGTGTCCCTGGACACCTCGCTGCAGAACGGCGACACGGTGGAAGTCCTGACGTCCAAGGAACAGCGCGGACCCAGCCTGGACTGGCTCAACCCCAACCGGGGCTACGTCCGCTCTGCCACGGCCCGTTCAAAGGTGCGCCAGTGGTTCCGGCGGCAGGCGCGGGGCGCAAACATCCAGCGGGGCCGCGAGCTGTTGAAGCGGGAACTGCGCCGCCTCAACCAGCAGTTGGACGACGATGAGATACTGTCCCTCTGCAAGTACGACAACATGGACGAGCTCCTGGCCAACCTGGGATCGGGCGGCATCTCCGAGAGCCAACTGGCCTACCGGCTGGCCCAGTCAAAGCAGGTTGCCGACGCCCAGGAGCAGACCCCCAGGCCCAACCTGCCCCTCTCCAGCCCTAGCTCGGGCATCTCCGTCCTCGGTGTCGGAGACCTCCTGATCCGCATGGCCCGCTGCTGCAACCCGATACCGGGTGACGACATCGTCGGGTTCATCACCCGCTCCCGGGGCGTCACGGTCCACAAGCAGGGCTGCTCCAGCCTGAGCAACGAGGACGAACCCGACCGCATCGTCAACGTCGACTGGGGTGAGACCCACAACCTCTACCCCGTCAGGATCGAGATACGGGCCTACGACCGGGTCGGCCTGCTGCGGGACGTCACCCTCAGGGTCTCCGAGGAACACGTCAACATCGCCTCGGTGATCACCAAGGAACACCAGGACGGCACAGTGACCATGGAGCTCACCCTCCACACCACGGGTCTCGACCAGTTGGGCAAGATATTCTCCAAGCTGGAAGGCATCCGCAGCGTCTTCTCCGTCACCCGCCACCGCTCCGCCCTCTCCCCCGCCATGGCAGACTGAGGCGGCAGCTCCACTCACGGGATATTGACCAGTACACGGTATGATCCCACGTAAGCGTCAGCACTTCCCCGGTTGTTGGATCTGAAACTCCCTCAGTTTGACAGAAAAGCCGCAAACGCGTGTGACAATCTGTCATTGACAGAATATCACTTTTGTGATTACTATGAGTATCATTTAAGGTTGCCGCGGGATTGGTAGATTGAAGTGATGGCCTCCAGTTTTGCCGAGAATCCTTATGACCGCTTCAGAGCCATCCGCTCTTCGTTAGGCAAGCCGGACTTTGAATCTCCCGGCGTGATGCTTTATCAAGTCGATTCTCTGATGGCTATGCCGGTGCTGACAGACCAATTGATAGATTTGACGGTAACCAGCCCTCCATACAATATAGGGAAAGAATACGAAACACCAATGCCGTTAGAGTCTTATTTGGATTGGACAGCGGATTGGATACGACAGGTATATCGCCTTACTGCGCCCTCTGGTGCATTTTGGCTTAACCTCGGTTACATTGAGGTCCCCCAGCGTGGAAGAGCGATTCCCATTCCATATTTGATATGGGACCAAATACCCTTCTATCTTGTGCAAGAAGTCATCTGGAATTACGCTGCTGGCGTTGCTACGAAGCGCATGTTCTCACCACGGAATGAGAAATTTCTTTGGTATGTGAAGGACCCGGAGCAGTACACATTTAACCTTGATGCAGTACGCGACCCGAATGTCAAATACCCTAATCAGAAGAAGAACGGTAAAGTCAGGGTCAATCCGTTGGGAAAGAACCCAACGGATGTCTGGCAGGTTCCTAAAGTGACTACCGGCGAAAACATGACTGGCCGACGGGCGTCACCGGAACGAACTAGCCACCCCGCTCAATTCCCCAGAGCAGTAATCGACCGAATAATTAAGGCATGTAGCAAGCCTGGAGAAATTATCTTTGACCCTTTCGTGGGGTCTGGAACAACAGCGGTATCCGCCGCTGAGAACGGGCGCCTCGCTATCGGCTTCGAGATCAAGGAAGAATATCTGAAAATCGCGTCCAGCCGTCTTGCCCAAGGCTTGATGAGCGGAGAACATCAGGAAATCATGCCAACTCAGCCGAAGTTACTTGAACATGGTCATTCATATAACACTAACATCTTATAGCGGTCAGCTTGTCTGGACAGCCTCGCCTGTTGTCCCGTTGCCGCTCGTTGACCGAACCAATCTTCGTGATCTAACCAACCAAATCGAATCCTTTTGATCCCAGGCGATCCAACTCCAACACCAAACTTCTCGAAGTTAATGGCCAAGTAGTAACCAGATTTTGACTTTTTGGCTCTTTGTGAACCTTGAGCATAACTTCGGTTCCCGAATATACTCCTGGCGCTTGAGGATGCCTTGATCTCAACGGAGTACAAGTCGTCTGGAATATATACGAGATCCTTATCCTCAGCACTCTCTTCCCCTCGCCAAACTCCAGGATGCATCGCCGAAATTTCCAACGGTATCAATTCATGCAGCAGGAATGCCATAATCTGTGGACTTGGGAAGATATGCTCACCAATCCGGAAAGGTCTGCTACCGAGTTGAGAGACAAAAATGTCGCTCCAAGTTCTCATAACCACATCCACTAAATCATCCGGTCCCAGTGGATGTGCATCTACCAATTCGCGAGTTTTATCTAACCATGAATCTGGATGTATCCCTTCATATGGCGATAATTCGGCACTGTTATCCAACATTTCTCATTAGCTCGGCGGGTTCGACTTGAAGGGCCCGAGCAAGCCGGATAATATTCGCCAAGCTGATATTACGTTCACCCCGCTCGACGCCCCCAATGTAGGTACGGTGAAGCCCCGAGAGGTCTGCCAGTTGTTCCTGAGACCAACTTCGTGCGATCCTATGTCGCCGGACATTTTCTCCGAACTGCTTGAGGTCGCCTTGCTCCATCGGGTTATACTGGATTTGAGATGACGATAAGTCTACAGACGATAAGTATTTAAGGAGGCCTATCATGGCTGAAAGAACGCCCATCGTACCTGCTGGAATCTCTCCCAACCCGGCGCTGTCGCCGGGAATCCGGGTCGGGGAGTGGCTGTTCATCTCCGGCAGCGTGGCCAACGATGCCAGTGGGACTCTCGTAGGGCCCGGGGACTGCGAGGCCCAGTCGCACCAGGTTATGACCAACATCAAGACCATCGCCGAGGCGGCCGGGGCATCGATGGCCGACGTGGTGAAGATCACCTGCTTCCTCACCGACGTGGCCAACTACGGCGCCTACGGGAGGGTCCGCTCCGAGTTCTTTCCCCAGGACCCGCCGGCCAGCTCCACGGTCATCGTGGCAGGGCTGGTGCGCCCGGAGTACCTGGTGGAGGTTGAGGCTATCGTGCGGGTACCCGGCGGCGGGAGCTAACCGGCCGCCAACCGAGGGCGTCTCCCTATGCTGAGGTCCCGGCCGGCACGTGCGCCCGGGACTGGCCCCTCAATTCTGAGGAATCCCGTACAGTTCCGTGCCGGGGTGGAAATCGCTCCACGCAAACCAGAATGAGTAGTGGGACGGCAGCCGTGCCAGGCCGGCGCCCGCCAGCGGGCCGCCGGTTGCCCGGCCCGTCAGCAGGTCCCACGTCGTGCCGGTCTCCCGGTCCTCCATCCGGAGAGCGCCGCCGGAATCCGGCGGCAGGGGCTGGAACGACAGGGTGCGTCCGTCCACCATCCGGTCAAAGACCCCGCCGGTCTCCGACAGGGGGTCGAATGTCACCACCAGGTTGCGCCCGGCAAAGTAGTCGTTGACCACCTTTGCCACGGACAGGACGCGGAATGGATACGCCCTGACCGAGTCTCCCTGCACCAGGCCGATGACGACGTCCTTCCTGGACAGGCGGTCGTCGGGGTTGGACTCCCCGGTTGCCCCGGCTGCTCCAGACCGGTAATAGTTCTCGTAATCGTCGGAGAAGTAGCGCCCGTTCTTGTCCAGCGTCAGGGTGTCGGGGTAAAGCTCGGACCACGTCGCCCAGTTGGTCTGCATCGACGGAAGGATTTCAAGCGGCGTCCCGGCCAGCGGCCCCTTGACGCCGCGGCTCAGGAACTGGCTCCACAGAGTGCCGGTCTCCCGGTCGTACATGACCAGTGCGTTCATAATCAGCTTCCCCGACACTCCGAAGCTGTGTGTGGTGTCCCCGATGCGTCGGGCATATACAATGCCCGTGAAGCAGAGGGGTCACCAGGTCACGGCGATGGGAACGCCCGCCACCTCGTCGTTGACTATCTCGTGACGGCTTAGCATCTTGAGGGGGTAGGCCCGCGCCTCGCCGTCGATTACGACCCCAAGCAGCCGCTCATCGGGAAGCATCTGGGCCTCCGCCGCCGCCCCGGTCAGGAACCTTGGCTCGTCGATGGCGGGGATGGCGTCCTTTGACAGGACGGTGATTATGTCAAGGTCGAGTCCGCTGCCCGTTGCCGCCACCCCGGGAGCCACGTTGCGGGAGACGGTCACCTCCTCGGAGTTGGCCTTCATCCACCAGTTGCGGGCGAAGGGAAGGCCAATCGCCACCAATGCGATGACGACCAGAACGACACCCACGGCATAGCCCCGCGACTTGCCTGGGCGTCCCCTGCCTGGCCCTGTTTCCGGATACATCAGGCAGTTACCCCACACACGATTTCAGCGAACTGGACCATCCTCCGTCGCACACCTCTAACCCAGTTCCACAATGGCCTCGATCTCCACGTCCAGCCCATCCTCGGCCAGGGCGGTGATCTCCACCAGGGTATTGGCCGGGTACTCCCCCTGGAAATACTCGTTGAACAGCGCCTGCTGCTCATCGACATGGGTGCGCCAGCCCGGGATGCTGGTCACGAAGGTGGTGATCTTCACGATGTCCCCGGGCGTGCCGCCTTCTTCCCTGACGATACGGGTAATACGGTCGAGGGTGACGCGCAACTGCTCCATCAGGCCCTTGCCCTGGGCATCGGTGCCCCGGGCGGTGCAGCCGGCGATGAACAGCAGGTTGCCCGCCCGCACGCCCCGGCTGAATGTTGGGCCCGAGGGAGCAATGTCCGGGTAGTTCTTCCGAATTTTCTCCATATCGACCTCCTTGCATCTCCCGCGATGGGTTAGTCCTGTCGCTGGCGGCGAAGCTGCTCCCGCAGCCGCTGCACCTCCGCCTCGGCCTCGAGGCGGGCGGCTCGCTCGGCCTGCCAGTTATCCAGGTAACGTCCGGTGGAAGGGTCGTAGAAGCGGGGCCAGCCCTCGTCCCAGCACAGGCTCAGGCCCAGCGTGGGGCTGTATCCCTTGAGGATGCCGTCGGGTCCCGTGGTCAAGCCCACCGGCTGATACACACCGCCGGCCAGAATGCCGCCGTACAGCGGCTCCCCGTGGTAACGGCCGCCGCTGGGGTCGAACCGCCAGTATTCGGACACGCCGATGCTGGCGTAGATGCCGGGCTTGCGGTCCACGTCCTCCCGGCTAGTGGTCGGCGAGGCGATTTCCAGCGCCCAGTCGGGGGCTTTCCCCACCCGCCAGGGCAGGTAGAGCCTGTCGGGGCGGATGGCCCGTGCGTCAACGCCAAAGGCGATGTACACATCCGGGGAAATCCGGATGTTGAGATTGTTCCGTTCATAGCAGATGAACGAGTCATAGTCGAGAAAGACGTCGGGACGCCGACCGAATTCAGTGAACCGGGAACTGAGGAGATTCATAATCTCGCGCTGTTCCGGGTGCTGCTCCATAGCGTCGGGCTTCTCCGCTCTCGCCTCATCCGGGTCGAAGTCCAGGCTGGCGTAGTCGATATCGCCCTCCCGGTTGTAGGGCAGCATCGTGACGGCGCGTGTGGTCATGGCAGACCTCGCTGCGGGCGGTTACGCCGGTCGGGGCGTTGGCCGGCAGTACGGCAATGGCAGGAATGGGCTATATAGGAGTAGATTATATCGGAGAGTGGCAGCGGGTATAAAGCGGCTGCTCCGGTCCTGGAGGTGCTGCGGTCCGTCGTTCCGATGAAGCAACAATCTGAAGCAACAATCACAGGATGACAACCGGGTGTCGGTCTCCTTGCATCTCCCGCGATGGGTTAGCCCTGCTGCTGGCGGCGAAGTTGCTCCCGCAGCCGGCGCACCTCCGCCTCGGCCTCGCGTCGGGCGGCAGCTTCGGCGTCCCGTCGGGTTTCCGCTTCGGCGCGGGCGGCCCACACTTCCTGGGCCGTCTCCAGGTAACGTCCGGTGGAAGGGTCGTAGAAGCGGGGCCAGCCCTCGTCCCAGCACAGGCTCAGGCCCAGCATGGGGCTGTATCCCTTGAGGATGCCGTCGGGTTCCGTGGTCAAGTCCACAGGCTGGTACACACCGCCGGCCAGAATGCCGCCGTACAGCGGCTCCCCGTGATAACGGCCCCCGGAGGGGTCGAACCGCCAGTATTCGGTCACGCCGATGCTGGCGTATATGCCTGGCTTGCGGTCCACGTCTTCCCGGCCAGTGGTCGGCGAGGCGATTTCCAGCGCCCAGTCGGGGGCTTTCCCCACCCGCCAGGGCAGGTAGAGCCTGTCGGGGCGGATGGCCCGTGCGTCAACACCAAAGGCGATGTATACATCGGGGGAAATCCGGACATTGAGATTGTTCCGGTCATAGCAGATGAACGAGTCATAGTCGAGAAAGACGTCGGGACGCTGACCGAATTCAGTGAACCGGGAACTGAGGAGATTCATAATCTCGCGCTGTTCCGGGTGCTGCTCCATAGCGTCGGGCTTCTCCGCTCTCGCCTCATCCGGGTCGAAGTCCAGGCTGGCGTAGTCGATTTCACCCTCCCGGATGTAGGGCAGCATCGTGACGGCGCGTGTAGTCATGGCAGACCTCGCTGCGGGCGGTTACGCCGGTCGGGGCGTTGGCCGACAGTACGGCAATGGCAGGAATGGGTTATATGGGAATAGATTATATCGGAGATTGGCAGCGGGTATAAAGCGGCTGCTCCGGTCCTGGAGGTGCTGCGGTCCGTCGTTCCGATGAAGCAACAATCTGAAGCAACAATCACGGGATGACAACCGGGTGCCGGTCTCCTTGCATCTCCCGCGATGGGTTAGCCCTGTCGCTGGCGGCGAAGTTGCTCCCGCAGCCGGCGCACCTCCGCCTCGGCCTCGCGGCGGGCGGCGGCTTCTTCGGCGCGGGCGGCCCACACTTCCTGGGCCGTCTCCAGGTAACGTCCGGTGGAAGGATCATAGAAGCGGGGCCAGCCCTCGTCCCAGCACAGGCTCAGGCCCAGCATGTGGCTGTATCCCTTGAGGATACCGTCGGGTCCCGTGATCAAGTCCACAGGCTGGTACACACCGCCGGTCAGAATGCCGCCGTACAGCGGCTCCCCGTGGTAACGGCCCCCGGAGGGGTCGAACCGCCAGTATTCGGACACGCCGATGCTGGCGTAGATGGCGGGCTTGCGGTCCACGTCCTCCCGGCCGGTGGTCGGCGAGGCGATTTCCAGCGCCCAGTCAGGGGCTTTCCCCACCCGCCAGGGCAGGTAGAGCCTGTCGGGGCGGATGGCCCGTGCGTCAACGCCAAAGGCGATGTACACATCCGGGGAAATCCGGACGTTGAGATTGTTCCGGTCATAGCAGATGAACGAGTCATAGTCGAGAAAGACGTCGGGACGCTGACCAAAGCCGGTGAACCGGGAACTGAGGAGATTCATAATCTCGCGCTGTTCCGGGTGCTGCTCCATAGCGTCGGGCTTCTCCGCTCTCGCCTCATCCGGGTCGAAGTCCAGGCTGGCGTAGTCGATATCACCCTCCCGGATGTAGGGCAGCATCGTGACGGCGCGTGTGGTCATGGCAGACCTCGCTGCGGGCGGTTACGCCGGTCGGGGCGTCGGCCGGCAGTACGGCAATGGCAGGAATAGATTATATAGGAGTAGATTATATCGGAGAGCGGCAGCGGGTATAAAGCGGTTGCTCCGTTCCTGGAAGGGCAGAAGAAATGTAAGGCCGCGGCAGTGGCGCGGCGGGGCTTGCCGGGCTATAATTGGAAACACAGTGCGGGCGTAGCTCAATGGCAGAGCTCCAGCCTTCCAAGCTGGTCACGTGGGTTCGATTCCCATCGCCCGCTCCATACCTTCTCCACGGCCTTCCCCAATCAAGGGTCACACGCCATCACATTCCCTGCAAACCCACACCACTCCCGCATCCTCCGGCAGCGCCGTTGCCTTGGCTGACAGTCGTAATGCCCGGTGCTATACTCGCGTGTAGAGCAGGCTTGCGGAAAGGCTTGTTGAAGACGCTATTCCCAGTCGATAGGAGGCATGGATATGTCCAGAGTGACGATGATACAGCACATCAATATCCAGATAAGCGACAGGGAACGTTCCCGTGAGTGGTATGAGAAAGTGCTGGGAGCGGAGTTCCTGGACCGCGGCCCGGAGCTGAACAAGCGGCAACTGCAATTGCGCATCGGAAGCGGCGAGATTCACAGCACCGATTCCCCAAACCCGAATCCCTCAGGCCACTTCGCCCTTGAGATCAACGACTGGGACGAGATGATCGCCAACCTGGACGCCCTTGGAGTTCCATACGCCAAGCCCACGGTCCGGGAGTACAGCGGCGGTCACTCCACTTACATCAAGGACCCCGACGGGAACATGATCGAACTGGTGCAGCACCCGCTGGGGTTGAAGGACTCCAACGGCGAGCCCGTGGAACTGGTGCATGATCCCAGGAGCCTGGAGTGGGTCAGGCTTCCCGGCTACGGCCCCACGTCCTGACCGGCGGCCCGGCGCGTGCGCTCAGGACCCGTCCCTCGATCAGCCGAACCCAGGTCTGGAGGTGTGGCCATGCCAACCCTGCGTATGGGGCCGGACGTGGAGCTGCACTATCACGACGACGATTTCACCCCGCCCTGCCAGTCCGCCCCGGTTATCCTGCTGCAACACGGTTTCTCCCGCAACGGCAGGTTCTGGTACAACTGGGTGCCGCTGCTGGGGCATGAATTCCGCGTCCTGCGCCCCGACATGCGGGGTATGGGCCAGTCCGCAATGGCCGAGGACAGGTACGAACCGTCCCTGGACACCTTCGCCGACGACCTGCGGGCCATCCTCGACCACCTGAGCATAGACAGGGTTGTATACGTGGGAGAGTCCTTCGGGGGCATCATGGGACTGAAGTTCGCCCACAAATACCCTGGCAGGACCCGCGCCCTGGTCCTCTGCAACACCCCGTGCCGCCTGCCCCGGCGGGAGCGTTCCGGCCCGGGAGGGGACTGGGACGATGCCATGAGCCGGAGCATCGGGGCCTGGTCCACCGCGACCATCGGCAACCGGCTGGACACACGGTTCGCGCCCCAGGGCATGAAGGAGTGGTACATCTCGGAGATGGACCGCACTTCCGCACCCATAGGGCGCAAGCTCCAGGCATACCTGGACACACTGGACTTCAGCCCGCAACTGAAGGAGGTCGAGACTCCCACCCTTCTGCTGGCAGGAGAGGAGTCACCGACCTCAACCCTGGAACAGCAGCGGTTCATGGCCGGGGAATTGCCCGATTCCCGGTTGGTGGTCTATCCCGGCCTGGGTCATGGAATCAACGCCATATACCCTGAGTGGTGCGTTGCACAGGTGCGGGAGTTCATCGCGCTACGCGCCCCATCGTCACGCGCCCCATAAGGAGGGAGCAATGCCTCACTATATGTACGTGGCCCTGCAAGAGGACAACAGGATTTCGGTGTTCACCATCGACCCCGATAACGGGAAACTTGCGCTCCAGACCAACGTGGACGTTCCCGGCGGGCCGTTCACCCTGGCCATCAGCCCGGACCGGCAGTTCCTCTACGCGGGATGCCGGGACGTGCCGCAGATAAACAGCTACCGGATCGACCAGTCCAACGGGGGACTGACCCAGAACGGGACTGTGGCCCTGGAGGCCAACCCCACCTACATTGCTACGGACCGCCGGGGCAGATACGTGCTCTCGGCCTACTACCAGGGGGCGCACGTCGGGGTGCATCCCATCGGGGACGATGGCTCGGTGGGCGGCGCGCCCATCGAGTGGCTGGAAACGGCGACCGGCGCCCACGCGATGCAGACCGACCCGACCAACAGCTACGCATTCGTCCCGCACATCGCCGGCAACGGCCCCAACTCCGTTTACCAGTTCAGGTTCGACGAGGATACGGGGCGGATTACCCCCAACTCGCCGGCCACGGTGGATCCCGAGGAGTTCCTCGGCCCGCGCCACTTCTGCTTCCACCCCTCCCTGGACGTGCTGTACTTCTCCAACGAGCAGGGATGCAGCGTCAGCGGCTACCGGCTGGACACCGGCAACGGCACCCTGTCCCTGTTCCAGACCGTAACCACCCTGCCGCCCGAGGGTTTCAGCGAGAGGAACACCTGCTCGCAGATACAGATTTCCGGGTCGGGAAGGTTCCTGTACGCCCCCAACCGGGGGCACAACAGCATCGCCTGCTTCACGGTGGACACTGCAACCGGGGAGCTGACCGGCAACGGCATCGTTGCGTCGGAACCCGTGCCCAACGCCCTGTGCCTCGGTCCCGGGGACAGGTTCATCTACTCCGCGGGCCAGGAATCGGGACGCATGGCCGTCTTCAGTGTAGACCAGGACTCGGGCAAGTTGACCCCGGCGGAGACCTACCCGCTGGGCAACAGGCCGGCCTGGATTTCCATCGTGGAGTTGGCCGGGTGAGTTGGCCGGGTAAGTTGACGATGTAAGGGGGGAACCCCGCTTGCTGAACGTGTATCCAGGCTATGGCTGACGGTAACCGTCGCCAGGGCGTTGTCCGGGAGACGAAGGGTCCCAGGGCCATCCTGTCCGGTCAACTGGCTGGACCGTCGCATATCCGGCGATGGCTGTTGGTCGCCCTGGCTTTCCTGGCGGGTTTCCTCGGCCCCTCCCTGTTGGTGGACATCTTCCAGAATGTCCGGTCAGGGGCGGAACCCTTCCTGGTGCTGCGCCTTGTAGAGCTGGCAGAATCGGCGTGTGTCGGGTTTTGCGCCGTCTATTTCCCGGGAAAAGTTGCGCCGTCCGCACACCTGGTTGTCGCCATAGCATGTGCGTTGGCCGTTGCGGCTATGGCATTTTTCTCGATCATTACCCTGCTGGGCAGCCCGTACATCGAGGCGGGAGGCGTCCCCGTCGTCATCTGGATCATTGCCAACGCCATAATCTCGATTGCCGCCGCCGGAATTGCCGTGTGGTTCACGGCAAGAGCCAGGCACGCTCCGGGGACCATGAACATGCGCTAAGGCAGACTCTTCCCGGTCGTGCCAGCTTGGCCGGGGATGTCAGGACCATCGACGCCATTGGGCTGGCGTGCGCCGGCGGGTCAAATACTATTGACCGGCCAGCAGCCTGCCCACGGCTGCCTCCACGGTCCTGCCTTCCTTCGAGGTGCGCAGCCACTTGCGCAGCTCCCGGCGGGCTATGGTCACGGTGAGCTTGTCGCCCAGTGCTTCGCGCAGTTGCTCCAGTTGTTTTGCGGCCCTGGCTGCCGCCGTTGCCCCGGCTCTGGCAACCCTGGTGTGAAGCCTGTTCTTGCGGTCGAACTCCGGGATGGGCAGCTTCCACAGTTGTTTGTGCAAGTGACGTGCCCCAAACTGGCCTTTGGCCATCAAAGGCGCGACAGCTTCTTTCAGGACGTCGCTGTTGATAATGGCCAGCAAGTAGTTGGCTTCCTGCTCGCTCTTGCATGTAATCCAATACAATGTCTCGTCGATAATGTGGTTATCATTCCATATTATTGATGCAGTGGGTTGGCCAGCTTCTGTCTGTAATACTCGGACTGGTCTAGTACCCGGATTCTGTTGCCAATCCAGTTGCGACGACAACTTGTGCAGGTAATCTATTTGCTCCACTAGGTTCAGCTTGGTCACAGGCGCTTTATTATCTGTCCATAACTTGCTGATGGTCTGCCAGCGTTCCCGCATCCGCCGCTCCAGGCCGCCCAGCCGGATACCGCCGGGGCCGTCCTCATCGGTTGGTATGGCGGCGTCGCCCTGTTTCAGGGGCAGCAGGGCTTTCAGAGGTTCCAGCGTAGCGTAGGGAACGACTGTCTCGCCGAGATGGACGTTGAACAGGTGGCTTTCCTCGATGGTCTGGCCGGTTATGGCGGTCAGGTCCAAGTTCTTCCAGGGCGCTTTGTCCTGGCCGCCGCGGCGGGGGTTGACGGTTACGGTTGGCGTCGCCCGCACGACGGCTGTGTTTTCCGTTTCGTTGACGAAGAATAGGCGACGTGGCCTAATTGCTGCGCCTTGCCGAGAATGACCGTCGTAGGGTGAACCGACGGAAACCGATGCATCAGTCATGGCTGCTAGGCTTTCCCGGTTGGCGTTCTCGCCGGGCTTGCCGGTCCAGCGTTCCCACTCGCCGGACAGCGGAGTTGCCAGTCCGCTCCGGCCCATGCTCCGGGCGAACGCCACGCAGGAGGCCATCGGGAAGAAGTCGTCGGGATCCAGCGGCTCCAGGTCCCAGGGACGCTTGTGGCTGAAGTCCACGGACACGCTGAAATCAGGGGCGCGGCTGCGGCCCCGGCCCCTGGGCGGCGATTCCCATTTGCCGGTGCGCCACCTGGAGTATTGCCCGGCCTGCAACGCGCTGTGGGGCAGCACGAACCCGATGACGCCCCCGTCCTTCAGGTACAGGTCAACGCTGCGGGCGAAGAACAGGCCCGCCACGTCCTGGTTGCTGGCGTAGCGTCCGCCCTGCCAGATGCCGTAGCGGTCCCGGCTCAGGCCCTGCAACTCGGTGCGCAGGATGTCCGCAGTCTGGTTGTAGTTGATCCAGGGTGGGTTGCCGATCACCACGTCCACCCTGGCGCGGGACAGGGCAACGGGCCGCACCATGTTGCGGGTGTAGTAGGCCCAGATGTGGTCCCGTCCCCGGTCGTGGAGCCGCTGCATGGCGGCGATGGTGTTGCCCGTTACGGTGCGCTCGTGGGCGTCGTTGATGTGGTTGTCGTCCAGGGCCAGGAACGGGTCTTCTCCCCCCTCGATGTAGGCCGAGACGTCCCCCATCAGGGCGTCGAAGTCCTCGGCCCGCTCCACCAGGCTGACCGGGAAGACCAGCTCGGTGTTCTCATCGTCCCTGGTCTGGATGGTGATTTCGTTCTGGGCGAACATGTCCCCGGTGCGGAAGCGCAGTTGCAGGGCGTCGCCCAGGTAGACCGGGATGGAAAGGGACGCCTCGTACCCGGATGCGCCCGCGGCGTTGATGGCCGGGCGGGCGGCCAGGGTCCAGGCGGCCCGGGCCAGGTGCGCCGCCACCGGGTGAACGTCGATGCCGGTGACCGCCTCCCGCAGCCGGTTCAGGACTTCCCTGGGTTCCCAGTTGGTCTCCCCGGCGGCCCTGATGAAGTGGGACACCGCCTCGGCGACGAAGGTCCCGGAGCCGCAGGCCGGGTCCAGCACCCGCTGGCGCAGCGGGTCATCCACCAGTTCCCGGACCATCACCCGGGCCAGCCAGGCGGGGGTGTAGTATTCGCCCAACTGCCGCCGCTCCTCCGGTGGTATGACCGTCTCGTACAGGGTGGCGGCGGTGTCCGGCGGCGCCTCGGACCAGTTGAACCGGGCCACCCGGCGGGCCAGGGTCCGCAGCAGCGGGATGCCGCCCACCTCGTTGGGCCAGGCGAAGAAGTCCGATTCCAGTACCCCCTGCAGCCCGGTGGCGCGGAACAGCTCCCGCCCCTGGAGCAGGTCGGCGGGGTCGGTCTCGGCCAGGCGGCGGATGTCGATGCCGAAGGAGGCCTGCACCACCATGCCGATGACCGCGCCCAGGTAGGTGTGGCGGACGAACAGGTCGTCCATCCCCTCATCGCCGCCGGCTATTTCCCCCAGTGCGGTGCGCAGCAGGTCGTACCACAACTGCCGCTTGACCCGGATGGTCTCCAGTCCCGCGTTCTCGCGGTACAGGGCTTTCAGGGCGGCGATGTCCCGCTGGTAGGAAGGACTGCCGGGGCCGAAGTGCTCCGCGATGCTTTTCCTGTCGGGGTCGACGCCCTCCAGGGACACCAGGGCCGAGTCCCTCAGCCATTCATAGAGGGGGAACCACCCGTCCGGCCCGTCCAGAGTGAAGAAGTAAGGGCGGGTCAGGCGGACCTCGCACGCTCCGGGCCAGCGCAGCAGCCACCGCCTGCCGTCGGTGAGAACGCCCATGCGGACCCGGCCCTGCGAGGCCGACTGGCCCAGGTAGTCGTCCAGTTGCCGGACGTTCTCCGGGTCGGGTTCCCCGCCGGCAGTGGTCCCAATCCGGCGCTTGAACTCGATGAAGGTGTCCAGGGCGGTCAGGTCAACGGCCCGCCGTGAAGCGTCCGAGGGCGGGTCTTCCTCGACAATCTCCTCCCTGCGGGCCAGGCCGGTGAGGATGAGGAAGTCCCGCACCGCGCTGGTGATGTTGGCCTCGGGCTGGAAGCTGTCATGCCGCAGCAGGACCTGGGCCGCCGCATCACGGTACTTTGGGTCGGTTATGTCTATGTGAACGGCCATGTCCGGCTCTGTTTCTCTTCGCTGTGGTGCCCGACGGCGCAGTAAAGGACACTGTGCCCGGCGACCAGGTCGAGGGACCCGTCAGATCACGACCTTCGAGTCCGGCCCGCCGCCCGTCGCGGCCTGAGTGGCATTCGCGGCATTCATCACCGCCTCGATGCTCGACAGCGTGTAGCTGCCGGTGGCGATTCCCGTCGTGAAACCCTGGGTGAGAACTTCAGAATGCGTATTGAGCCCCGAGGTGGCCGTCTGACCGATATTGCTCACCAGGGTGATGACGGTCTGCGCCTTGGCGGGCTGGGAGTCGTGAACCAGGAAGACCGCCACCGCAGCGGCGAGGAGGAGCCTGGGGGAGAGTGAGGCCCGAATCACGCTCATGCCGGGCCTCCGGCGTTTTTCAGGCTGGGCAAGTCGGGGGGTGGGGGGCTGACCGGGGTAGGTATTTCATCCTTGACCTTGCTCTTCAGGTTTGGCTAGGGGTTCCGGTTGCGGAGCCGCGCCTCCAACTGGCGGACGCGGGCGCGCTCGACAGCCAGTTCGGCTTCGGCGGCGTCGGCCCGGGCCTGCTCGGCGTAGCGGGCTTCGCGCTCGGCATCAGCGCGGGCCGTTTGCGATTGCAGGGTTGGGATGTGTTCCCCGGTGGCGGGGTCATGCCAGCCCAGGTAGCCATCCTCCGCCCTCAGGTCCAAACTCAGCGCCGCGCTGCGACCCTGCCACACCCCAGGCCGGATTTCAGCCAACTCCATGGGCCGGTATCTCCCCCCTTCCAGCCGGTAACCCCGCAGCGTGAACCCGTAAAACTCCCCCTCGCTGTCAAACAGCCAGTATTCCAATACCCCCAACCCCTGGTAGTAATCCTGCTTCGCTCCCAGGTCCTCTCCCGCCGTGTGTCTGGACGCCACCTCCAGGATGAAGTCCGGCGGCTTCCTCTGCTCCGACACCACGTACCCGTTGCTGGCTGCGTACAGCGCCGGGTCCACCTCGAAGGCTACCAGCAGGTCCGGATACCGGCTTTCCCCGGCCACGTAGGCCGGCCCCGCCACGACGTAATGCTCGGCGCTGATGATGGTCGTCTCGGGACGGCCCAAGTATTGGATGATATTGGCAATCGCGCCGTATCGGTGCAGGGTGTCCACGCTGGTCATGTCATCGGGATGGCGCTCCGGAATATCGGGCAGGCGGAAAGGGCCTGGCGCCGGGGCTGGGGCAGACTTGGCGAAAGCGTCGGCGGTGGTCATGGCGTGTCGCACCCTTGCTCGGTTGGGCCTGATCCTGCGGCGGTCATCTTACACCATGGGCACGGCTTTCCGAAACTGCGTCAACCGGCACCGCGCTGGTGATGTTGGCCTCGGGCTGGAAGCTGTCATGCCGCAGCAGGACCTGGGCCGCCGCATCACGGTACTTTGGGTCGGCTATGTCGATGTGCGTCGCCATATTGCATGGCCTCAGCCAAAGCCTGCGCTACCTCCCGGCCCGAGGCAAGGCAGCGGCGCAGCAATCCCTGGAGGACTTCCGAGTCTGTTGCGAAAGGCTGGGGGCGTCCGCCAGTACGCGGGGAATCCTGGCGCATGGCTGCTTATGGGGATGCCCGGCCGGCGGCGTAGATGGGAACGTTGGCGTCAATGAAGACCGCCGGGTTCATGGGCGGCCTCCAACTCGCGGGAAAGGGTTTCCGGGTCCGGGGGGTCTTCTACGTTCAAGCCTATCAATCGCTCAACACCCTGCTTCCGCCGCGCCCGCAGGGTGTCCTCATAGGCGCAGTCGATAGGGCGTCGCACGACCTCGGAGATGGCTACTCCATTCTCCTCGGCTAATTCCTCCAACCGCCGCCGGCGTTCCGCGTCCAGCCGTACATCTGACCGGTTGGTCATGCCGATAACCCTGTACGGAATATATGGTACGGCATCGATTATCGCCCGGGTCCCATGCCCGGTCAATCCCAGGTGCTTCGTCCCGGTGGGACCGCTGAGGTTTAACCGATGCCTCCTACTCCGGCGGTCGCTGCTAATGCCCCTTGAGAACTGCCATCAAACCAGCGCCGCCACAAGACCCTCCTGATCCCGATGCTAGGTGAAAGTTGTGGGCCGCATTGGTTTGGACACATTGGTTTGGGCTAGGCAGAACCCGTGCCCCGCAGCCGCGGGTCGAGGACGTCGCGGAGCGCGTCGCCGAGGACGTTCCAAGCGAACACGACTATAAAGATAGCGACACCCGGGAAGATGGCTACCCACCAGGCCACCGTCACATTAGCCGCAGCCCCGTTCAGCATACCGCCCCATGACGGCACGTTGGGAGGAGTCCCCACTCCGAGGAAGCTCAGGCCCGCCTCGGAAATTATCGCCCCGCCGAGGTGGAGTGTGACCATGACGATATATAGCGCGAAACAGTTGGGAATTATGTGGCGCATGATAATGCGCCAGTGTCCGGCCCCCACAGCGCTGGCGGCCAGAACGTAGTCCATCTCCTTGATCGCCAGCGCCTGAGAGCGCAAAATCCGGGCAGTGCTGGGGATGTATGCGATGCTCAGCGCCAGGACGACGTTGTTTAGGGACGCGCCAAGAGCTGCCATGATGGCCAGGATAAGTATCAGGCCTGGGAATGCCATCATGGCGTCGATGACCCGCTGGACTACCAGGTCGACCTTGCCGCCGAAATGGACACTGGCAACCCCCGCGACCATGCCGATTGTGGAACCGATGAGGGAGCTGAGTATGCCCACGTAGAGGGAGATTCTCGCGCCGTAGACAAGCCTGCTGTACATGTCCCGTCCCAGGCGGTCTCCGCCAAGCCACCTCTCGGTCCCCGGCTTGGCGAACTGCATCGCAACGCTGCTCTCGTAAGGGTCGTGGGTCCTTATCACGGGGGCGGCAAGCGCCACGATGACGAGAACAATGGCGACTCCCGCTCCAAAAGCGCCCAGCGGCTTGTGAGTGATAAAGAAGATGATACTCTGGCCGAAGGTGCGCTTCGGCTTCAAGACCGCCAGCGCTGGCTCTACATGAAGAGACTCGGATGTTCTATCTACGCTCATATCGCTCCGTGCAAACGTTTCCCGCAGGGTCTGTCCCGGATGGAAACATCGGACTAGGAGTAGCGGATTCTTGGGTTGAGCCAGGCGTATATTAGGTCCATGATGACGTTCAGGATGAGCACGATGACAGCAATGAGGAGGACGACCGCCTGAATCATCGGGAAGTCCCTGTTGAAGATGCTGGTGACCAGAAGCCGGCCCATCCCTGGCACGAGGAAAATTACCTCAATGATGACCGTTCCCGAAATCAGCCTGCCGAACTCATAGCCGAATACCGTAACCACGGGCAGGAGGGCGTTTTTGAGGGCGTGGCGGAAGATGACGATGCGCTCGGACAATCCCTTGGCTCTGGCAGTCCTGATGTAGTCGTCGTGGAGCACCTCCAGCATCGCTGACCGGGTGATTCTGGCTATGAAGGCCATGTTGGAAGTCCCGAGAGCGATAGCGGGAAAAATCATCTGTTGCAAGTTGCTCCACGGGTCGTCCCACACGGAGGCGTAACCCAATGGGGGGAAGTAACCAAAGGCCAGCACCAGGAAAAAGATGATCATGATCGCAACCCAGAAGTTGGGAAGCGCAATTCCGGTTATGGTGATAACCCTGGTGATGTAGTCTCCTATAGTGTCCTGCTTGATAGCCGAATATACGCCAAGGGGGACCGCAACCACGCTGGCAAGAATCACCGACAATAACCCCAGCTCTATGGTGACGGGCACACGTTCCGCGATGTCGTCATAGACTGGAGTCTTGAAGAAGTAGGACTCTCCGAAGTCCAACTTGAGCATGTTCCATACCCATTCTGCGTACTGGACGTAGATGGGTCTATCGGTCCCCAATTTCTTCCGCATCTCATCGAGTTGTTCCTGGGTATACTGTTCCTCGGCGTCCGCGTCTGTCCCGGCGAGCAGGAGGACAGCCGGGTCTCCGGGAACAACGCGGAGGATCACAAACACCGCCAGGGTCACCAGCAACAACGTGGGAAAGAACAGCAACACTCTTTTGGTCAAGTAAACGCGCATATTCCCGCTCGGCCCCCCAAGGAGGAGGTATCAGTCCATAGCTCTTGGTTTCTCAAAAGGGCCAGGCCCCCGGCGACGGGCCTGGCCCGATTTTCCGCCTGCCTGCGGTACCGTCAGTTACAGGCTGGGTCACACCAGATGTGCTCGTGTTTCAGGTCGCCATAGATGGTAGGTTCCATGTTGAATCCCTGGATGCGGTTCTCGACGGGCATGGCCCGCACGGTCCAATACAGACCTACATGGGCGTTGTCCTCGTTGACGAAGATGTCGTTGATCTTGAGAATCAACTCCTTGCGTTTGTCCGGGTCCAGTTCCTTCGTCTGCTCCAGGTGCAACTCCTGAACGCCCTCGGGCACCCAACCTTGCCCAACCGATCCTCCGCCGGCCCATCTGGCGAAGGTCGTCTTCTCGTGGTAACGGCGCATCACGCCGTCGGGGTCTGCGAGGTTGAACGAGGAACCCTGGGCAAAGAACTGGAAATTGCCCACGTCGTACTGGGCATACCCGGCAGCGCTGTCGTAGAGCTTGAGGGTGGCGTTGATGTTCAGGTGCTTCTTCAATTGTTCAGCCACCAGCGCGATAAGGTCGGCGTATGAACCTCCGGCGCTGCTCCTGGTTGCCAACTCAACGTCGAACCCGTCAGGATACCCTGCCTCCGCCATCAACCTCTTGGCCTCGGCTATGTCCTCCGGGTGCTTCTCCCCGTTGAGCTCGCGGAAGCCGGGGAATTGCGCTGCCTCTTCCGAGCTGTAGCTGAACCATAGATCGGGGGGCAGAGGCGTGCCCAGCATCTCCATGCCGCCGCTCATCGTCTGGATGATGGGTTGGCGGTGTATTGCGAGGCTGATGGCGTGGCGGACACGCTTGTCATTGAAAGGCGCCTTGGTTGTGTTCAACACCAGCCCGCGGAGGCCGGTGGGCCCGGCCCAATAGGTCGTGTGGGTCTGTTCCAGGTCCTTTTGCAACTCCAGCGTTTGCAGAGGGGTAAGGCCTGTTATGGCTATCGGGCGCAGCACCTGTCCTGACTTGTAGGCCGCAATGGTGGAGGTGGGGTCCTTGATGATGAAGTGGGTCATACTGTCGATGCGCGGATACCCCTCCTTCCAATAGCCGTCCCACTTCTCGTACTCGTTTTTCACGTCCTTGGTGTAACCCATATGGATGAAGGGGCCGGAACCGTTCAGGTCCTCGGAGCTGTAGACGCTTTGCAGCTTGCCTTCGTCCAGGACCGTGTGCCTGGGCTGGACCACCAGCGTCGAAATCGCCATCTTGGGAAGGAAACCGGGGGCGGGGAAGTTCAGGGTGACCTCAACCGTCTTCTCATCCACGGCCCTGGAGTTCCCCGGGCTGTAGGAGGTCTTGATCATGATAGTGGATGACCTGGTCTGCTCTTTCATTATGTCGAAACAGGTGGGGCAGACCAGGCTGTCCATGCTAAAGACAACGTCTTCAGCCGTGAGAGGTTTCCCGTCATGCCAGGCGGCGTCCTTCAGGCGGAACACATAGGTGAGGCCGTCGGGGAGAAGTTCCCAACTCTCCGCCAAGTCGCCTTCCAGATCGCCGACCTCGGCCGTCTGCGGGTTGAACTGGATCAGACCATTGAACATGGGGTTGGCGTTCTTCATGTGCGTATAGCCCCATTCGTGGAGATGCCGTCTCGTTGGCACGGCGCTATCGCTAAACGGGATATGGCCGCCGTACTTGATGTCCTCTGTTGGTTCCGGAGTCGGCGCCGCCGTCGGCTCTGCCGTCGGGACAGGTGTTGCCGTCTCTCCTGGTGCGGCCGCGGGTGGAGCCGTGGGCGGTAGAGTTGGGCGGGCCTGTGGTATTGCCGCGAGGGGTGTAGCCGTGGCTTCCACCTTTTGCTCGACTGTGGGCGCTTGCACAGGCGCTGCTGCCGCTGAGGTATCCTGGACTGGTTCCGGTGCGGAAGCTCCTCCGCACCCAACTATGAGTGTGACGATAGCCAATAGCGGGACCAACCTGAGCACACTATTCCAGTGCATCCAACCTGATATCATGTCAAACCCTCCACTGTTTGGTGCGGAAACCCGTTGGCGAATATACGAATACCGTAACATAGAATGAAATAATGTCCTGCAAAAACTAGAGTATGCTCGTTAGTTATCTGTGAAACAAGTCACAAATTGGTTACGGTAAGATCAAAGCGCAAACGTGATGGACCAATGTAGACTATCACATATCCCAATGTCAATAGCGCATCCTGCGGTTTGATGACTCTGGCTCACTGGATACCTAACCCTGGGCGAGAATCGAGAATCTTTGAGGTGTCGTTTTTGGAGATTCGGGCCAGTGTGCTGTTGGCCCGGCCGGTCATCGGTGCCTCCATCGGGATGGAAAGCGAGGGCGGTCCTCAACCACCGGTTTCGGCTACATGCCCGGGGGCAAGGGGCCATGACCGGACAAGCAAACGACGGAGGTCGTCTCAAACCGAATCACTGCCTGGTAGCGAACATCGGAGGTTTTACATCAACATCCGTAGCTGGAATGCCCCGCAGCCGCGCAAGGCGTTGGCCCCGCATTCCAAGCAGCGGGCCTCGGGTCCGAATCCCGCCTGGGACGCCAATTCAGCTACAGAACGCTCAACCCTACTGCCGAAATCTCTGGTGTATTCGCCATGCCAGCAGGCCGGACAGAGCGAGTATCACCAACCAACCTGGACCGCCTGGAGATAACCCGTCCGCGGGCTGGCCTGGTGGAGTTTCGTAGTCGAAGGGTGACGGAGTCGGCTCAGGGGCAGGAGTAGATACCCCTGGTTGGCCCTTCCGCTCCACCCGCTCCCCGGAGACCGGAGGGCGTGCCGGTGCAACATCAGGTGTGGATGCAGCCTGCTGCGGCGCTGCCGCCGGCGTCGCTATCGGCATTATTTCCCACAGGCCCCATACTGGAGTAGATGTCTCGACTGGCCCGGCGACCTGCTTGGCTTCCCACTGAAGTGTGGAGGTGGGCGCCGGAATTGGAACTGGAGTCGCTAACGGAATAGGCGAGACCGTTGCCGTCGGGCTCAGGCCGGGCGCTGGCTTCGGAGCGGGCGTCGGGGTGCCGGTAGGCGCGGGTGTGAGTGTGGGCGTAGGCGTGGGCGTGGGTGTAGGTGTAGGTGTAGGTGTGAGTGTGGGCGTTGGGGTGAGAGTGGGAGTAGGCGTGGGACTGGGTGTGGGCGTGGGACTGGGTGTGGGCGTGAGTGCTGGGGTTGGCGACCGCATGAGGAGGGGGGTAGGTGCAGGAGTATGGATTCGGGCCGGGGCCGGGGCCGGGGCCGGCTGCGGCTGCGGCGTTGCGGGAATCGCTACCCCTGGTTTTGCCACGGGAGCGACCGTCGGAAGTTGTGGAGTGACCGGGACAGGGCGGGCGCGATGGACGGTGATCGTATATCTACCCTGTGTGGCGGTGACGTCCTCGGGTATCACCACTACCGTGATCTCATTGGGTCCGGGGTTCAACCTCGCCCGGTGAACATCGTCGCCGGTATCGGAATCACGGGGAGATATGGTTACTGTTGCTCGCGAGTCGCCGGCTCTTGCAATGACATCGATATGACTGACGTCCGAAGCTACGGCAGCCGTATATGAAGGTTCGCCGGGGGCAAACTCCGGGGTCAGGATAACGCCTCTCAGGAACAGCGCGCTCAGCGTGTTGGCGTCTGACTTCGGTGTGTCATTGTCTATGGACCGGGCGGCAATCTTTTCGGATTGGTTCCCTGACCTGTCTCGGATGGGAATGCTTCCCGGGGTATAATCCAGAGTCACCTTGTCCTGGTGCCGGACCTCCCGGTCCAGGGTTAGCCTAACCTTCGCATCGTTAATTGCGACGTTGGACACTTTGGGCGATAGGGTTTTCCAGGTCCCCGAATCCACCACTTCCACGGAGAAGTCGCCGGCCTCTGGCGTCGATTTCTCATCCAATGGTTCGTCGTAAGTTAATGTGAGCGCGGGACCGTCGGCAACTGTCGTCTCCAGTGCCGGGGCTATGGTATCTATGACATCCTGGAGGCGGGTGGCCGTAATGACGTAGTTGGACTGAGGGGCGTCTGCGTCTTCAGGGGTGACCGTTATGGTAATCGGAGTTTCTCCAACCTCCAAGATCACTTGATGGCCGTTTGCTTTCTTCCCGTCGGCATCGGGAGGAATGATGGACACCGTAGCTCTGGAGTCGGAAGCTGTCGCGGTGATTGTGGTTTGCCCGGTCCGGCTATCGGCGGTGAATGCGTATCCAAGACTGTTGTCATGGAGAGTGACAGCGGTCCCGTCAATGGCGAGCGTACCAAGAGTGTTTACCGTGCTCCGGGGAGTGTAATTGCCGACGAGCCGGCCGGAGATTTCCCCGGCTTTGTTTCCTCCTGTGTCCCGGATGGGGCTGTTTCCCGGAGTGTAGACCATGGTTACCCTATCTTGGTACCGGACTGCCGGGGCCAGGGTTAGAATGACATTCGTGCCAACCACTGTGGCGCTGGATACTGCATGGGACGACATTTCATCGGTATCAGAGTCCACCACATCAACCGTGAAGTCACCGGCTTCAAGCTGGGGACCACGCTCCAGCAGTTCGTCGTAGTCCAGAGTTAGCATTGTTCCATTGACCGTCGCGGAGACCAGTGTTGGAGGCGTGGCATCCGGCAGGCGCGTGACCGTGACGGTATACATGCCGGTGGCAGCTCTGAGATTCTCTGGTGTGACAGCTACCGTGATTGTTGTGTCTCCAACATCCAGGGCCACCTGGTGGCCAGCGGTTTTTTCGTCTCCGTCCTCGGGAGTGATTCTAAACTTCGCACGCTGGTCGGTTGTTGCCGCGGCGACTGTTGTTTGCGTGATCTCGCTCGGCACCGTCGCTGCATAGTTGGGATAAGCAGGGTGAAAGACCGGCGCGAACGCAAATCTTGTTGCCGGGCCTCTCAGGGAAAGCGTATTCAGGGTGTTGGCCGTGCTCTGGAGAGTCTCGTTGGTGACCGACTCATTGTGGAGATCAGCGGCGGCGTTGCCGATGGCGTCCCGGATAGGGTTAGCGCCCTTCGTATATGTCAGCGTAACTTCGTCGCCGAAGCGGGTGGGAGTATCCAGTATCAATATCACGAACCTGTCCTCTACTATCGCTGCTGACACTGCCTGGGTGGAGTATGCTCCGGTCGCCGAGTCTACGACCGTGACTGAGAAGTCGCTGCCTGCTGGCGTCGAATCCCGGTCCAAGGTCTCGCTGTAAGTCAACGTCAGAGTGTCCCCGGTCACGGTCGCGCCGATAAACTCCAGTGGAGTGGCGCCTGTTTCACGGGTGATCTGAAATTCATACGGGACCGATTCACCACCCGCTTCACTCAGGAGACTGATTCGCACGCGGTTATGGTTGCCGGGTCCGGCGCCCTGAAGCCGCAGCCTGACAATATCGCCGTCATTCCTGAATTCATTGGCTGAACTATCGAACCACTCGATGCTCTTGGTCCGGCTCCGCCGGTCGACAAGACCGACATCGACCTCAAGAAACTCGTCCTCGTTCAGGACCGTGAATTCACTGGACCCTGGTTCGGTAACTTCGTAAGTCCTGTCGGAGTTGATGGACCGGAAGATGACGGCTGCGTATCCTGTCCTGGTGCTCTTCCCGGTGGGATTGTCTATAGGGTGCGGAGTCTGTTCAGCGCCGATGTCAGCGGCAGAGTTCCCCGCGGTATCCTGGATTGGGTCCGGGCCGGCAACGTAAACTATTGTTACGGTGTCTGCGTAGCGGACTTCGTAATCGAGCGTGAGGGTTACTGTTTGGCCCGAAACGACTACTCCTGTGACAGTTGCCGTTGGTTTCATTCCCGTAACCGAGTCGGTAACGTTGATTGTGAAGCCGGAGGCCGCGGGGGCCGGGTTGTCGTTCAGAGTCTCGTTGTAGGTCAAAGTGAGAGTGACGCCATCGACCGATGCGTTGCTCAACTCCGGCGGGGTCGTGTCGGGCGTTTGGTTCTCCACCAGGCGGAAACGAATGTCGGGCGCAATTTCCCCCAACAGGTCCCGGATGGGACTGGCCCCGTCTCCGGTGGGGACCGTATAGGTCAGGACCACGTTGTCTCCGTGTTCAACGGGCGGGGCGAGGGTCAGTACAACGCCGGCCCCGGTAATCGCCACCGCCGGCACTGCTCGTTGCTCCCCGTTGACCACAACAGCAAAGGCTTCCTTCTCCGGAATGGATTCCGGGTCCAGAGTCTCGTCGAAGACCATGATCAGCATTGCGCCATTGACCGTGGAGACGGTCGGTCTTGGCGCGGTGGTTTGAGACTCTCGGGCGATGTCGAAATTGTAGATCCGGGTGGTGTCGCCGGACTCGCTCTCGACCTCTATCTTCACTTTGTTGTGGTTGGAAGGTCCTGCGCCGTGGATGGGCAGGGTGACTTGCGTGTTGCCCTCCTGGAGATTGGTTGATTGGTAATCGCCAGCCAGGTCGCGCCACTGGATGGAATTGACTTGGGCGCGAGTGTCGGTGAGGTTTACAGTAACATCCAGTCGTCCATCGGTGTGCTTGACCGTCAGGACTTTCCCCATATCAGCCTTCGGCACTTCGTAGGTAGTATCGGATATGATGGACTCGAATCTTACGGACTCGATCCCGGCTTCTCCGCTTTTGGCGGTAGAGTTCGTGACTGCGTATGGAAGTGCGGCAGAGCCGGCATTGGCAGCTTGGTTCTCTGCTGTATCCTGAATTGGGTTCCCGCCTCGGGCGTAAATCAGGGAAACGGTGTCCCCGAAGCGGGCCTGGTGATCAAGGGTGAGGGTTACGCCATTGCCCAGGATAGCCACTTTCGTGACCGCAACTGGCGGTCGGGAATCTGTCACCGAGTCGGTGATGCCGATGGTGAAGTCGGTTGAGGCGGGAATGGAATTCTGGTCCAACTCCTTGTTGAATAAGAGAGTGAGGATGGCGCTGTTCACGGAAGCGCTTATGAGTTCGGGCGGGGTGGTGTCCGGGGTATTGTTTTGCACCTGACCGTCTTCAATGGCGGCGGCCGGGTTGCCCGCAATGTCCTGCAAGGGGTTGGCGCCTGGTCCCGTTGGCGGGGCGTATGTCAAAGCTACGCTGTCACCATGCTCGACCGCCGGGTTCACGGTCAGGACAACCTGGGACCCGGTGATGGACACATTGGCGACGCCGCGGGCGCTTTCGTTGACCGTGACCGAGAATGCTTCGTTCCCCGGTACGGAATCCGGGTCCAGAGATCCGTTATAGGTAAGGCTGATTACCGGGCCGTTGGCCGTTGCGCTGACCAGTCCCGGCGCGGTCGCGTCCCGCGGGCGCGTGACCGTCACCGTGTAGACTTTCTGAGTCGCAGAGGAGTCTTCAGGCGTCACTGCCACCATGACCACAGTTTTTCCAAGTTTCAGAATGACCTCATGCCCTGTGGAGACCTTATCGTCTGGGCCCGTGGAGGCGATGGTTGCAGTTGCCCGGGGATCAGCAGGTGTGGCTGAGACCGTGGTCCCGACGGTCTCGTGCGGGACCGTCGCGGTATAGTTGGTGGTGGCGGGGGCGAAGGTTGGGTCAAGTGTGATGCCGCTCAGGGACAGGGTTTTGAGAGTGTTGATGGTAGCTTTGGCAGTCTCGTTGCTGACGGGATGGTCTGAGAGATCGACCGCCGGATTCTGGCCCGGGTCCTCAATCGGGTTATCGCCTCTTGTGTACTTCAGGGTGATCGTATCCCCGAACCGGAGAATTTGGGCCAAGGTCAGGACCACCTTCATTCCATCCACGGTCACGTTGGATACCACGGACGGTGATGAAGTATTGGTCACTGAATCAACCACCGTTACCGCAAAGTCGGTTGGGTGAGGGGTGGAGCCTTCATCCAGACCTTCGTTATAGGTCAGGGTCAGCGACGTGCCTTCGACGGTGGCGGACGTGAGCGATGGAGCGGTCCTGTCCGCTTTGCGGGTTATTTTGAAATAATAGGTCTGCGAGTCGGCGCCAGCCTCGCTCGTGATGTCTATCTTCACTATATTGTAGTTCGACTGACCATCTCCGTTACGGGGCAGCGTTACACGGGCGTTTCCCCCGGAGATGCCGGTAGAGTGGTAATCACCAGTCTTGTCGCGCCACTGGATGGAACTGATTTGGGCACGGGGGTCGCTGGGCGTCACGCTGACTTCCAGTTGGTCATCCTCGTTCTCTACCGTGAGCGCCTGGCCGAAGGATGCCTTGGGAACCGTGTAGGTCCGTTCAGTGTTGATCGAACTGAACATCACTGACTCCACCCCTGTTTCATGCCCCTTGGCGCTGGAATTAACGACGGAATGTGGAGACTCGGTGGTGCCGATGTTGGCCGCCTGGTTCCCTCTGGTGTCTCGAATCGGATTGTCGCCTCTGGAGTAGACCAGGGAAACGGCGTCTCCGAACCGGACGTGGTAGTCGAGGGTGAGGGTAACGGATTTGCCGGTCAAGTCTATGGCGGTGACCGATGCCGTATCTTCCCTGTTCGCGACGTAATCGGTGACCTTGACGGTGAAGCCGTCGGCCGTCGGCTTGGAGCCTGCGTCCAGGTCTTTGTCGTATGTGAGAGTCAGTGCGTTGCCGGCGACGGATGCGCTTATGAGGGTTGGCGGGGTTGTATCGGGAGTGTCATTCGACACAGCCATGTTCGGGATTGGCTCGGCGGGGAGTCCGGCACGGTTGCGGATGGACGCCTGACTACCTCCCGATGGGACCGCGTAAGCCAGCGTCACGGCGTCCCCGTGTTCCGCCGGTGGAGACAGGGTCAGTATCACGTCGGTCCCGGAGACCGAAACCGATGAGAGTGTGCGGGGGGCATCGTTGACCGCGACCGTAAATGCTGCGGGCGGCGGCGTGAAGTCCTCATACAACGCTTCATCGTAAGTCAAGGTCAACTCGGCCTGGTTCACAGACGTTCTTGCCAGGACCGGCGGGGTGGTGTCGGGTGTCTCATTGGACGCGGAGAAGCTGCTTATGGCAGCAGCGGGCAAGCCGGCGAGGTCTTGAATGGGACTCTCCCCATCTCCGGTGGGTGCGGTGTATGCGAGGATCACGTCGTCACCGTATTCCACGGGCGCGCCGAGGCTCAAGGTTATGTAATTGCACCTGACGAATAGTCCCGAGTACGCGCGGGGGGCCTCGTTCACTGTCACCGTGAACGCGCTGTGTTCAGGAACGGAGTTTTCGTCCAGGTCTTCGTCGAACTTTACCGTCAGCGCTTCGCCCAGGACTGATGCACCGGCTGGTGACGGCGGAGTGGCATCGGGACCATCGTTGACCACCGGACCGCTCGAGATAGCCGGAGCTGTCAGGCCGGCGAGGTTTCGTATGGGGTATGAGTCCTCCCCGGTGGGGACGGTATAGGAGAGAGTCAGGTTATCACCTTGCGCAACCGGTGAGTTGAGGGTCAATGTTACTGTTCGGCAGGCCGCGGATACCGCCGAGACTGTGCTGGAGTTTCCGCTGACGGTGAACGCGGCCGTTGCGGGGACTGATTCAGTGTCGAGGTGCTCATCGTAGACCAGGGTCAGCGTGTCTCCCGTGACTGACACCCTGCCCAACTCCGGCGGCGTGGGGTCGGGAGTGCCGTTATCCACCAGGCCTGCTGGTATTGCGGGAGCGGCGAGGCCGGCAAGGTTCCGGAGCGGCTTGACGTCCCCTCCGGTGGGTACGGTGTAGGTCAGGGTCAGTACGTCGCCGTACTCTACGGCCGGGTTGAGGTTTAGTCTTAACTCTGTGCCGTTAACGGCAACCGCTGACACAGTTCGGAGGTGCCCGTTTACCGCGACGATGAATGAACTCCTCCGGGGAATTGAATTCTCGTCCAGTCGCTCGTCATAGCCCAGGGTCAGCGTCGCGCCGCTGGCGGAAGATGTGACGAGCGCGGGCCCGGTGGTGTCCGGTGGCCTCGCGCCTCTGGTTACCGTTATTGTGTACGCAGTGGTCGTAGCGGTAGTATCCTCCGGCATAACGGTAGCGGTGACGGTGTTTGGTCCTTCCTCGATGATGACCTGGTGGCCGTCGGTATCCGGGTCTGCATCTCCAGGGGACACATCCACCGTGGACGCCGGGTCGGTGGGCGTGGCGGTGACGGTGGTATGGTCAATGTCGTTGCCAACGTCGGCAGTGTATTCGGTGGTGCCGCTGGAAAAGGCGGGAGTAAATGCAATGCCGCTCAGGGCCAGTCCGCTGAGGGTGGTTGCCACTGCGCCGGGGGTGTTGTTGGCGACGTTCTGGCCGGTGAAGCTGGAGACCGGGAGGTTGACCGGGTTCTTGAGCGGCTCGGTCTGCGGCTTGGTGTAGGCTAGAGTGACTGTGTCCTGGCGGCGGACTGACGTGTCCAGGGTTAGGGTGACCGTCGCGCCGCCCAAAGCCACTCCGGTCACTTTGGGCATGGAAGACACAGCTTGGCCCGGAGCTGTCACAGTGACTTCAAATGCCGTCGGCGACGGTATGGAACCCTGGTCAAGGGTCTCGCTGAAGGTAAGGGTCAGCGTGGCGCCGTTGATGGTAGCGGCGCTGGGTTGCGGCGGAATGTTGTCCTCAAACTGCTGGGCCAGAGTCACCGGGACGATGACGGCGGAGCCGGTGAAGAGAGCAATCAGCATGGCCAGCGGGAACATCGGCCGGAGCAGGGTCCTCGGCGATGGGGCGGGACGTCTCAGCCCGCCTGGCCCCGGAGTACCGGAAAGGAACGGAAAAGTCGGGGGGGGGGGGGGTATGGCAGACCCGCAACTGCCAACAGAGTTGAGGAATCGGACGCAGGGGAGGCAGACTATCGCAACGGCTTGGTTGCGGGTATCGGGTATTGGAAGTTTGGAGAGCGCGGCGATTCGCAACGGCTGGCCAAGTTCCTAAACGGAGCGTCTTGTTTCCGGCCCGTCTTCCGCCGCAACCCGATGTTATGTAAACTATATTACCAGCCGCTCACTCTCCCTGGCAAGGTGAGCAGTCAAATTAGTGTTCCCACGGTCAAAATGAGGCTTTGGAATTAAGATCCGGAATGGGGCAGGTGGCCCAGCTTCTGATATAGTGGATATTGCGGGGCTGTGACCGGTGGCCAGGTTGATGTCGATAGCATCATCCGGAGTTATACGGGTCTGCAAGGTGTCCCGACAGGGGGAGTGAGCATCTGGCGATTGCCGGTTTGCCAACGGGATGGTGACACATGGCCGGGTTAAGAGGTTTGCAAGGATCGGACTTGGTGCGGGCCACACGAGACAAAGTGACCAGTTCGCTTGGCGCCGTTCGAGACAGGATATTGAGTATCACACAGCCTGTCAGGGACTGGGTCCTCGACAGGTTCGTGGTGAAGCTGATGGTTCGTACCATCCTGGAAATGTCTGCCGACGACGCGACCCACATGGCCGCCGGCATATCCTACTACGCGCTCTTCTCCATCTTTCCGCTGCTGCTGTTCCTCGTCGCGACGTTGGGATTCTTCATGGAGACAGAGGAAGTCCGGGCCCAAGTGCTCGAAGCTTTCTCTGGTTACTTCCCAGGGTCTGAGAACATTATTGAGCAGAACCTCAACGCAGTCATCGGAGTAAGTGGGGCGCTGGGCCTGTTCGGAGTCTTGGGGCTTCTTTGGTCCGGCAGCGCGATATTCGGAGGAGTGAGCCGCTCAATTAACCGGGCATGGGATGTTCACACAGACCGGCCGTTCTTCATCAACAAGCCGAGGCAGTTGGCGATGGCCGCCGGTGTTGGCCTCCTGTTCCTCCTGTCCCTGAGCATTGTCGCGGTGTCCCGCACCACCGACCAATTGATCGGGGCGGAAGCTCAGAGGTTCCTGCCCATGATTGGTTGGGTGGCCCCGCTCGGCTGGATCGCGCCTGTTGTGCTACAGATAAGCTCCTTCATGCTGACCACGGCGATGTTCATGCTTATGTACAAGTACATGCCCAATACCCGGACGTACTGGCAATACGTGTGGACCGGAGCCATCGTGGCCGCTGCCTTCTTTGAGTTGGCCAAGAACGTGTTTGTGATCTACCTGAGCAAGTTCGCCAATTTCGAAGACGTATATGGGGCGCTTACACCCGTAATAGTGCTGTCGCTATGGGCATACATAAGCGGCCTGATCTTGATTTTCGGGGCAGAGCTTAGCTCAGAGTATTGGCGGTTGCGTCAAGGGTTGGAACGGGGCGAGATTTGGCATCCGGAGGACGCTGAGGAGTCGTAACCCGTGGAAAAGAGGGTTGCACTGATTGCGCTTCTCTCTCGATGAAGCAGCGGTGCGCGGGCGTTTTCTGAATGGGGCCTCGCCGGCCGGCCGGCTTCAGATGGGCGCGATGGAGCGGTTCTGCACCAACTCTTCGTACAACCCCTCAACCTGGGCCAGGACCGCCGGCATGTCATGGAGGCTCATTGCTTCCTTGCTGCTGCGTCCCATTTCATGCCAAATATTCCGGCGTTCCAGCATCATCAGCATACTGGTTGCCAGATCATCCACGTTGAGTTCAAACAAAAGTCCATTTACGCCCTCTTCCACTAACTCGGGCAGTGCAACTGAGTTGGCGGCCAGTATGGGAAGCCCGGCAGCCATAGCCTCCATGACGGCCAGGCCCTGAAGCTCCGCAGCGCCAGCGCCGATGTATACGTCGGCCAGGGCGTAAAGACGGTTCAGGTCTTCGTCGGGAACGAACCCGGTAAAGACACACGCCCCCTCGGGGCTGAGCCGGCGGGCAAGTTCCCGGAACTTGCCCTCATCCCTGCCCTTGCCGGCAATGACGGTTTGCAGGTCAGCGGAAGCGGCTGCCTCCGCGGTGGCCCGGATGATCAAGTCTACCTTCTTGTCTTTGTCCAACCGCCCCACGGCCAGAAACGTAGGGACATCCTGGCGGATACCGTACTTTTCGTAGATAAGATCGGGCCTGGACCTGGAGATAGACCCCGGAGAGGCCATGCCAGAGAACCTTTGGAGGTCTATTCCGTTGGAGATGACCCTCGCCGGGGCTGTCAGCCCCGCCTCTCTCAGGACATTGAGGCACGATTTGGACGGGGCAAGAACGCAGTCCAGGCGATTGTAGACACGCAGGCAATGTTTCCACAAAATTGGCGACATGACAGGCCAAAAGGGCTTGGGGAAATATGGAAGCACGTTTTCCGGCATGAAGTGGTTGGTGCCAACTACCGGTATCCCTGACTTCCGGCCCTGCTTCAGGCATCCGTTGCAAACGATGAACTGGTTCTGGATATGCACTATGTCAGGCTGGAACCGGCGGAAAATGCGTTCCAGCTTGGCGTCGGTCCCGGCCCGGGCCGTAATGCGGAACTCGGGATGCAACGGCCTGACCGGGAAGGACTTGATGCGGTGGACCGTAACCTCGGGGCAACTGGGTTCGGGATGTTCCTCGTCTCGGAATGATGTTCCGGGAGCGACGACGCAGACCTGGTGGCCGCGACCGGCCAGACCTTGCACCAGCCGGTGGCTGGCCACCGCCGCGCCGTTCAACTGGGGCAGGTAACTGTCGTTGGCTATCAACACCCTCAAAGGTCTTGCCCCCTGATTTCAGGGCCAGGCTTGCGCTGAGTCCCGCGTAGTAGAGCGTCATTGCCCCGCCCCGGTTTCTTCGCTGCCCATCTGACGCATCCGTCGTGTAATTCTCTGGGCGATGCGGTTGTAAACGTAGGTTGCCGCGACCATCAGGACAAATATGCCGGCAAGCAGCAATGTTCCGTGACCCACGGCGTTCTTCAGAAGCCCGTAACCCTCCCCGGAGTAGTAACCGATGGCGGTGAACAGCAGGGAAGTGAGGGCGACGATGACCACATCCCACCAGATGAATCTTCTCATAGAGATTCCCATCGCGCCCATCACCGCCAGCCCCGGCGGGCTGATAAATGGCACCGTCTTGATGAACCACAGCCATTTGCCGATATTGCGGCTTATGAAGCTTGCCGCAACCTCCCGGCGTTCCGCCAGAACCCCTATGCGCGGTCCGAACCTGTCCAGCACCCACTGACCGCCCCACCGGCCCAGGGAGTAGTAGAGCACGTCGGGGAGGAAGTTGGCGAAGAAGGAAAGGATGAAGACCACGAACACATTGAAATGGCCCAGGGATGCGCCAAAGGCGGCAGAGGCGTTGACCGCCGGACCTTCGACCAGCATAAGCAGGAACATCAGTGGGTAGCCGTGCCTGATAAGCCATTGCAGGATTTCCGAGTCCAGGGGGAGGGTCAAAGCCGTCATCCTCGCACGGGCGGAGGTTTGTTCCGGCCATTTTACGCCAAGGGGCCAAAGTGGAAAATGGGGAATGAGCGCCTTTGTGTCGGCCCTATGGCGTGCTGACGCCAGGCGCGACGGGTCGGTGGGTCTCCCCGTCAAGTCGCAGATGGATGGGAGGCATCAGGAGCCAGGGCAGGACTGCCATGCCCGACCGTTTCGCCGGGGAATGGAGCTTCAAGGGCGGCCAGGGGACCGTTGACGGTACGCAACGCCAGCTATGGCATGACCCGGGAGCAAGCCGCATCTTCGGTCAGCCGACGTTTCTGCCCCTTCCTTCGAAGAAGTCCAGGTCTATGGCGAAGGCCGAAGCCAGCACCAGGAGACGAAAATCGTTGCCTGGCGCACGGCGGGAAAAGCTCACGCGAAATGTGTCCGCGTCGGAGAATGCCTCGCGCATCAGTCCTCCCCACTCCTTGGTAATGCGGCCCAACTCCGCGCTGTCGGCGTCTTCCACGATGAACGTGTTCGGACGAAACATGGTGGAAGTTATCTGCGCAATCTGCCGGTCGTGGGAGTCCACAAGGGCAAATCTCCGTTTCAGGAACCCAAACGTCCTGTGGAGGGAGCCGAGGGGCCGTCCATGCGCATCGACTACGTGCAGGTTGGAGCGGAACCAGTAGAACGGGCGGATGGCGGTAAGCACGGGATCGCCCAGATTATCAACCACGTGGATATCCAGGGGGCGGTGCGACCCCATGAATTGCCTGCTGACCGCGCCGGACTCCTCGTAGGCGTAGAGGGCCTCATACCCTTCAGGAGTCATTACAACGTACTGGTTCTCCATCTCGAAGCCTATCATAGCCTCGATATGCTCCACGTGCTGACGCACGAAGAGCTCTTCGTGCAGTGCAAGGTCAATCACTCTCATCCCCCGGTGCTGACAATGTCTCCGGCTGGACAGGCCCCGACTCGAAAATCGGGCCAAGCCGCGAGTCTGCAAGTTTGTAACATTCCCGTAACAGATGATATGCGCTCTTATGGCGCAGTTCAATGCTCCAGAATGCTCCGAATTGCGGGCTTGCAGACGGCCTGCAACGGGAGCGGCGGCGAGGAGGTGTCTTAAGGAGGTCTGATGTCAAGATGGCCGCGGCTATCCGTTGGCGCTTACAGATACCGGTCCGTCACAGGTGGCCAGCATTTCCCTGAGGGCGTCCAACTCCCGCTGGGTGACGGTCAAACGCCAATCATGCTTGATGGTAGTCCAGTCTATGGCGTACTGGCACCAGTAACTCTCATCGGGAGGCCGCCAGTCCTCCGGGCCGCGGCTGCCCTTGGCCCGGTTGGCGGACGCTGTGGTTGCAATGAGGTGATTGCCGTAGTGAAGGTCGTTTGCATACTCGGCCTTCCGCTCCCTGTCCCACTTCCACGCGCCGGACCGGTGCGCGTTGGCCAGGGGGACCATGTGGTCGATGTCCAGCTTTCGCGGCTCCTCGACGGTCGTTCCCGTGTATGGTCCGGTCCACAAGCCCGTGGCCACCCGGCATTGCTTGTCCGTCTCGAAGGTCACGGGAACGGTTGACTCGGCAATCAGCGTCTCCTGGCGGGCGTCCTGGCAGTCGTCATCGTGGTCTCTCCAGTGCCGCCACTCCCGGCGGTTGTACTCGGGAAGGCCGGTTGCCACTGGAGCAACCGTCACGAACAGTTCCACAGAGGGCGCCACCGCCGGTGGTTCCTGGACTGATGTTGGGGCAGAGGGGGGGTCGGAAGGCAACGGTGTGGCAGCGGCATCCGGGGCGTATAGCGGGGCGGGAGTCAGGGGCTCCAACACCTGGCAGCTTGTTGCGGTGGAAACCAGCGCCAGAATGAGAACGGCCCAGACGGCTTTCCAAACTCTTGTCCTGTGCGCCGCTTCCTTCATGGTGTCACTTCATGGGGTCAATAGTGCATCCCGCTTCTTGTTCCGGAAGCCGGGAGCCAAAGGCGTGGGCTATCCCATTACTAGCCTCGAAAGAGGCTCATGGCGGCGGAGGCACATCCTCCGCCGCCACGAAAAACCGGACCTGGTGTCAGGACCCTTTGAATATGCTGAAGACTGCGCCCTGTGGATCAAACAATATGGCGAACCTGCCGACGTCGGGGATGTCCGTAGGCTCGACCATGACGCTGCCGCCCAGGAACCGCGCCTTGGTTACCGTTGCGTCCACATCATCGACCGCGAAGTAGACCTCCCAATAGGGCGGGAAGTTTCCCATGTCGGGCGTTATCTGCATGATGCCCAACACCTCCGTGCCTCCGGCCTTGAGCATTTTGTAGTCCATCGGCGCCATCGTCGCTCCCCGCTCCAGACCGAGGAGGCCGGTGTAGAAGGCTATGGCAGCCTCGGAATCCGAGGTCATCAGCTCGTGCCAGGTGAGGGAGCCGGGTTCGTATTTCACTCGTGCCCCGATGTGGTCCCAGGGTTCCCAAGCCATGAATACCGCACCCTGGGGGTCCTTGATACACACGGAGCGGCCATGTTCAAAGACGTCCATCGGCCCGAAGAGCACCTCGCCGCCCAGAGCCCTGGCCCTATCGGCCACGGCATCGGCGTCGGATATGGTGAAATAGGTGTTCCAGCGGGGAGGAATGTCCATGCTGCGCTCTTCCTCACTCTGTCGAAAGATGGCGGCGGCGTCCAACCCGTTGACCTTCTGGACGTGGTAGAACCAGTTTTCTCCCATCTCGTTGGGTTGGTCCTCCCAGCCGAACAGGGCGCTGTAAAAAGCCAGAGCGCCGCTCTCATCGGTTGTGCTCAAGTCAGCCCATGAGGGCGCTCCGTGGGAATGCTTGGAAATTTCCGGCATGGTGCAACCGTTCCTCCTAAGTTATCGTCATTGCCGCGGGAGTCCAATCATCGAATAGCCGCGCAACCCCTCGCAGGGAATCCACGGGCTATCCCTTCTCCGTTGGTCATCTACTACCGTATGGTCTGTATGGCCACGCAGACAGGACCTACAACCAGCATGTGTCAGTGACAAGAACCATAGTACCGGTTCCGGTGACTTTTATCCCCGCTCCAGTGGACAGAAACTGGCGATTCCGGGTTGAGCAGTGGCCGCAAAACCTGTACGCTGGTATTGCAAGACGTGACGCTTGCCTGAAGGCACCGAGATGACACGCGGGAGCATGAGACCACCAAAGATCACATACGGGGCAGTTACGGGCGGCAAGCCGATGGACATCCCCGGCGTGTTGAGAAAGATGGCCGCCCAGGCAATGGCCGCAGTGTCCATAGCCCTGCTATTCCTTCCCTCCGTCGGTCCCCAGTTGGACCATCACTTCGCCGAGCGCAGGCCGGACCACACCCACGTATTCCTGGGGCCGGAAATCCCGGAGCATTCACACTTCTTTGAGGGACGGCATCGCCATTACCATCCCGGCCGGAGTTCGGAGACCATCCAAGATGGCAGTCTTTACGAAGGGAAACCAGACCGACGCACTATCTACCTGTCGTCTGACGAGGGTCTGGGCCAGGGTGTCTCAGACCCAGCCCCACGTGGAGTCCAAAGCTCACACGGATTCCCCGAATCATTCGACAATCCCTTCGTGTTCGGTCTTGACCGCAACGCCAGAATCTCCTCTGCGGCGTTAACTCCGCCGCCCTGGAAACCTCCCACAGCATAGCTCCTTTTCCACATTACCAGCGCGGCAGGTCCTCGCCTGCGTGCATCTTTTCCCATTTCTTTCAGCAAGGCGCCTGATGCCAGGCCGGTCCTGTCTGTGCAAGAGCAATGCTGCATGGATACAGGAGGAGCGCGTCATGTTTTCTATAATGCCAAGTCGACTCCGGGTTGCCTTGCTGCTGGTTTTGCCGGCAGTGGTGGGAATTCCGGCTGTGGGCAGTGTACTGGCCCACGATGATCGCGAGACGGGAGGTTACAGATTCGTCGTAGGCTTCAGGATTGAGCCGGCCTATGAGGGATTGACCAACGGCGTGGACGTCAAGGTGACCAAGCGGGTTGCCGAGGACCATGGCAGCGGCAATCAGGGGATGCAGGGCATGGAGATGCAGAGCCAGAGCCACCAGGGAATGGCTGCCGCTCCCAGAGAAGAAGGCGTGGCAATGATCGATGTGGCGGCCCACGGGGCCATCTTCAGCTCCCCCGCTGTGATGAAGGGCGGCGCCTTCAGCTTTGAACCGGGTGATGAACTGAAGGGAAAGGCTATTCCCTACCACAGTCATCTGGACCACTCCATGACAGGGACCGTAACAGTGAGCGGCGATTCTTCGGCCCCGGCAATGGTGGAGGTGGCGATCCATGACTCGATGTTCATGCCGACGGACGTGACGGTTGCGTCCGGTGGCAAGGTGGTCTGGACAAGCATGACCGCCACGCCTCAATCCGTGACCAGCGGGTTGGCGCCGCCGGAGCCGGTGGCGGTCGATGAAGTGCCGGTGGAGGGATTGGAGGGGACCCTGAAGGTGGAGATAAAGCACGTGGCCACGGGAGGAACGCGAGTGCTGGACCTCCAGGCGATGCCGGAGGAGCCGGGCCGCTATACTGCGGACATCATACCCACCGCGCAGGGGGTCTATGAGATGCGAGTCTTTGGCAAGGTGGAGGAGACCGACATTGACGAGACCTTCGCGTCCTTTGGAGGCGGCGGCGGATTCAGCGACGTGCTGCCCGCCAGTGACCTGCAATTCCCGGACCAGCTGCCGGGGGTCAGGCAGATCGAGAGCGCGGTCAGGGGCGCGATTGACACCGCAGAGCAGGCCCAGGACGCCGCACTGTCGGCACAGGCGGCCACCGCAACGAATGGCGGTCCATCGGCCAACACTCTCGGCATCATCGGGATTATCCTTGGGGTTATCGGGATACTTGCAGGAGTGGGCGGCTTGACCGTGGCAATGCGGAAACGGTAGCCTGTCATGCGCGTCCCATGCCTTACGGGAATACCTCGAGGACTTCCATTTCCTGGCGATGCTACGGAGGGCCATGCTGATGACCCTCCGTAAACCCTCATTGATCCCTTGAAACTCGCCTCTGGACGCCTCGCATCAGGTTTTGATGAACATCCCAGTGCAAGTATGAGCCTTTCGTCCGCAGGCCGGCGCCTTTCTCTTCTTGTACTCGTCCTGACAGTCGTGTGGGGAGGGCTGGCCATATTCTTGTGCAGTGGGAGCATTTTCGCTCACGCCAACCTGGTCGAGGCCAGCCCCGCGCCCAACTCGACGCTCGATGCCGCGCCATCCCAGGTGATTATCTGGTTCACCGAACCTATAGAACCAGGACTCAGCGAGATACGGGTCCTGGATGCCCAGGGCACTCGGGTGGACGACGGCAGCCCTCAATTTGACGCCAATGCTCCAACGGTCATGTCGGTCGGGATGGGGCCGGTCCTGGACGGGACATATACGGTGGCGTGGAAGAACGTCTCAACCGTGGATGGACACCGGGTCCGCGGCTCCTACCCTTTCTCCGTCGGCGTCCCCATATCCGGTGAATCCGTGGATGTGCCGGAAGGTCCACTGCTACAGTCGCCCATCGAGCCGGTGCTGCGGTGGCTGCTTTTGCTGGGATCCCTGGCGATGGTGGGTGGGCTGGTCCTGGAACTGTTCGTAACACTGCCCGTATTGCAACCCAGGCATGGGGAGGCGGCGGTACGGGATTTGTTGGCAAGGCTGTCCAGCAGGTCGATCAAATTCACGTGGGCCAGCGTCGCCGTATTCTCCTTGGCCTCATTGGCCCAACTGCTTTTGCAGGCATCACTGATACACGAGGTATCGGTTGCCGAGGCATTCGGAACACCTGCCTGGAGCACTCTCAGGGAAACTGCCTGGGGAGGACTGTGGCTCTGGCGAATGGGTCTGACCGGGCTTTTCGTCCTCCTTGCGATTGGGATGACAGCGCTCGCAGCCCGGCAGTCAAGCGGTCGGGCCTCGGGTTGCGTTGGGACGGCGCGGGCTGCCACGGGTGTCAGGGTGCTCGCACTGGTCGCTGTCTGCGGTGTGCTGTGGACTTTGAGCCTGACCAGCCATGCGGCGGCGACCGCAGGCATACGCAATCTGGCCGTCACCGCCGACTTTGCACACTTTCTTGCGGCAGCGGTGTGGGTGGGCGGACTGTTCCACCTGTGCATCGGCATACCGCTTTTCCTGCGTATCCTCTCTGCCCGGCAGCGGCGTGAATGCCTGGGCCGGTTGGTCCCGAGGTTCTCGGTGGTGGCCGGATTGAGCGTCGCGGTACTCATCGTGACCGGGGTATTCAGCGGCTGGGCACAGGTCACTGTGCCGGAGGCCCTGCCGGTCCCGTATGGCCGGACTTTGACCCTCAAGGTCGGCCTGGTAGCAGCGCTTATCATCATCGGCGCGGTGAACCTGTTCTGGGTGCGGCCGGGGCTGGCCAGACGGGATGGGCGGGGGGCCTGGTTGCGCCGGACGGTTACCGCCGAGGTGGTCCTCGCGGTTCTCGTGCTGGGGACAGTCGGACTGCTGACCAGCCTGGAACCGGCCCGGCAGGTGGCTTCCCGGATGGGCATTGGCGCGCCGGAAGCGCCCAGCTTCCGGGATACGGACGAGGGAACCACCATATTGCTGAGCGTGGACCCCGGCAGGGTGGGCGCCAACGACCTGACCGTCCGCCTGGAAGACCGGCTGGGAATGCCGATTGCCAACGCCACCGACGTGCGGGCGAGGGTCAAGTACGTGGACTCAGACCTGGGTGAAAACACATCCTTGGCTGCATCCCTGGGCGATGGCTCATACGTGCTGGAGGGCGTGCCTCTCAGCATTGCCGGAGCCTGGCAAGTGGAGTTGTTGATGAACCGCCCCGACGCCTTCGACTCCCGGACTGCCTTCCGCTTCGAGGTTGCCCCGGGCTCTGGCAGTTGGGCCATCGCGCCGTCGCCGGAAAGAGCGGGCCTGCTGTTCGGGGGAGGACTGGTTGTGCTGGGAGTGGTCTTCATGGTAATGGCGCTGCCCCTGGGCGGGTGGTTTACCCGCGCCGGGGCGGGAGTGATGGTCCCCGGCATCGCGGGGCTTGCAATAGGCGTGGTCTTTCTGGTCAATGCTCCCATCGGCCAGACCGGCCCGGAACTGGTGAACCCGTTTCCGCCGACTCCGGACTCACTGGAGACCGGGGAGGCCGTGTACCTGAAGACGTGCCAGACCTGCCACGGCGACGGAGGAAGGGGGAACGGACCCACGGCATCCGGGCTGAATCCGCCCCCTGCTGACCTGGTAGTCCACGTGCCGCTGCACCCGGAAGGCGACCTGTTCGGCTATATCCACGACGGCATACCGGGCACGGCGATGGTCCCGCTGGGGGATGTGTTGACCGATGATGAGATATGGCACGTGGTCAACTACATACGGACGTTTGGGGAGTAAGTGGAGTTTTCTTGCCGAGGCTGGTGTGCCAGCCCCCCAAACGCTCTATCACCCCGCCTCAGCGGAGCACACTCAGAGCAATTGCCGAAACTCTCCGACTGTAAGGCCAGCGTCCTGCACGATATCGCCCATCGTGAAGGCATTGACAGGGTTATGTCTTGGTATGGTAACGAACCGGAGGCCGTCGGACGTTACAACATGCCTTCCTTGGCGAATAATCGCGAATCCCGCCTTTCGAGCGTCCTGACGCTCGAAGGTGGTTGGTGCCCGGAAGATGCTGCATCGCCTATATTGATCACTTCCACTTAACGCACTGGCTCGCCTTCAAGGGCGTCTCGAATCGCAGCCAGGTATTCCCGGATGGCGTCCTTTATATTTCCAATGCCTCTTGCTCAGTCGAGCCTTGAGACCAGCATCCGAACAGGTCCGGGCATGACACACTGAACCCTTCTTCCGATTCTCGCAATATCACCTTGTAGACCATTACTCACCCACAGCCTTAATGTTCTCATCCTAAGAAAGGGGACGTATGAACGTAATGCCCCTTGAACGTAATGCCCCTAGTGCATGACCAGGCCGCCGTCTACGTTGAAGGACTGGCCGGTTATGTTGCGCGCGCCGGGGCTGGACAGAAAGCGGGCCATTGCCGCAATGTCCTCGGGGTCGTTGGGGCGGCCTATGGGGATTCTGGCGTTGCGGGCCTGTTCCAGTTCCTCAATGCTGGCTCCGGATGTGGCGGCGCGGCCCGCCATAGTTTCCGCGCCCATCGCGGTCAGGGTCGATCCGGGGCAGATGGCGTTGACATTGATGTCGTACCTGGCCAGTTGGTGGGCGGCGATCATGGTCATGGCAAGCACCGCGCCCTTGCTGGCGGCGTAGGCGGCATTGGAAGTCCCCGAGTACCCTTTGCCGGCGATGGATGCTATGTTGATGATGCGGCCTCCGCTGCCCTGCTCGATCATCTCGCGGGCGGCACGCTGCATGCCGAAGAACACGCCCTTGGCGTTGACCCGGTGTATCTGGTCCCAGTCCTCTTCCACCACGTCCATGATGTCCAGGTACTTGGTGACACCGGCGTTGTTCACTATGATGTCGATCCTTCCGAAAGCCTGTTTGGCCTGGGCGATCATGCGGTCAATCTGGTTAATGTCTCCCATATCGGCGGGAACGGCCAGGCTCTCGCGGCCCAGGGCCTTTACCGCAGTGGCCGTTTCTTCCACGGAGTCCGCGTTGATGTCCGATACAGCGATGTTGGCCCCGGCCTCAGCCAGTTGCAACGAGATGGCGCGGCCCATGCCCCGTCCCGCGCCGGTGACAACGGCGATTTTCCCTTCTATTTCCATATCCACCTCCGGCAGTATCAGGATGCGTTCCGTATTGGATGGTACAGCCCGCTGAGTAAAGCCGACGGATTCTTACTCGGACAAGACTGGGCAGGCGCACCCGGTCAGGGAGGATACTATTCTCAGAGAATCAGGGACCCTTGACCAACTTTCGGTTCTGGAACAGTGGCGGCTCCACGTAGGCGCTCGGCGATGAAAGCGCTTCGTCGATTATCTGGAGCACCGCGGAGACTGCGGCATCAGCCAGCACATTCGCCCGCTTCTCCGGCGTGTCAATTAGGGGAACGTAGTCCGGGTTTCCTGCATTCTGCTCGTCGACGATTTCTGCGGCGTGCCTAAGCGCATCCTCGATATCCTGCTGAGTAACGACCCCGTGCAGCTTCCAGTTGGCGATAATCGCGCCGTCGATCCGCTCCGTCGCCCGGTCCTTCATCTCCTCCACCTGATCGAAGTTGGGGACTCCGCTGCACCCGATACCCCGGTGTACCCACGGTTCCACGTAGGCTAACATGCTATGGGTGTAGCGCAGGAGCTGGTCTCGCACCTTTTCCGGGTCCTGAACTTTGTCCCGGTCCAACAGCGGGAAGGTCAGAAGCGACTGACGTGGTATGTTCAGCGCCGGGGTATCCTCCATAGAACGCTGCACCTCTTCAACGTCCACCATGTGATAGTGCATGGAGTGGATGTCGCTGGGGTAGGGAGCGGGGACCCAGGCGGTGTTGCCACCCGTGCGGGGGTGGTCTATCTTCCGCTCCAGCATTTCGGCCATAGCCCGGTTGCGGACCTGCATCCCCTTGCCGATCTTGCCCTGCTTGTGCAGTCCAGCCCTGATGCTTACGTCCACGTTGTGACGCTCGTAGCTGGTGTTGAAGGCGCTCTGGGTCAGGTCGTCCCGCAGGTCTACTGGACCGGCCTGCATCTGCACCCTGATCTGGGACCCGGTGCGATCCAGGAAGCCGGTATTGGTGAAGAATGTACGGCTTTGGCTGGCCTTGAGCGCGTCCTGAAGTTGGAGCGTCATGCCCAGTTCTTCGTTCATAATCCCGATGAGTATCGACCCTTCAGTAATGGCGAGCTTCTCCTCAACGGCCTGGAATAGTCGCACCTGCTCGGCAACTTCCTCGGCGGTCTGAAGCTTGGGCGCCACTTGGTAGACGTAGCCTTTCCCACTGTTGGGTCCCCTGACCGGCGTGTCCTGTCCACCGTCGGAACCCTTGTCGTGGGACGACGCAATGAAGGTAGTAAGCAGGACCCCCACGAGACGTTCCGGGACTTCCTCTCCGCCCACGGTCACCATGTCCGTATACATGTGAAGGGACACGTTGCGGACCGACATCAGGCTCGTAGCCTTCAAACTCTGCCGGTTGCCTTGGGTGTCCGTGTACGGTATGTCGGAGTTGATGGTCTTCAGGTTGCCCCTTGAGCCGTATGCCCGTAGGTCGCCGCGAATAAGGCCCAGGTAGTTGCGGAGGGCAACCACCATGTCCTCTGCGTCAACGATGGCCACGGCATCCTCGAAGTCTACGATGTTGGTCACAGCGGACTCGACAACCAGGTCTTTGAACTGCCCGTTGTCCTCATCAACCTTACCGCCCTCGTAAAGCTGGATTTGCAGCTTGAGGCCGTTGTCCTCCAGGAAGAACTCGGCCAGTTGGCCCTGGCCGTCGAGGTTGTAACCGACGAACTTCTCCCCATCGGCCAGTCTGGCCTGTCCGCCATCCTTCGTGTGTCCCACTAATTCCTGGCGGCCCTCGGGACCGGCTGCCAGCGAGTACCGGGCCATATCATTGAAGCCGACTCGCTCTGAGTCCCGCCCACTGCCCCGCGCAGCAACCGGCGCCCACGAGACGACGTGGCTGTCGAGAAATGAGTTGGTATCCTCCACCACCATACGCAGCCGCTGCGGACGTTGGCCGTCCCGGTCAATCTCGGGATGAATGTCGCTCAGGAAGTAGGCGTCGTACAGGCTGCCCCAACGGGCATTGGCACCGCCGACGGCCATGCTGGCATTGGTCACCGGCGTCACCAGTTCCGGCCCGTTCTGGTCCATTTCCGGGTCAAGCTGGGGCACCGTCATCCGGAAGTCCAGGGGATTCTCCGGGGCCAGATAACCTATTTCCACCAGGAATTTCTCTAAGTCCGCCGCGTCCTCTTCGGCGGACCCGGTACCGGGCGTCCAGCCGTTTGTGCGTTTCCGGTTGTAATAATCGTCGATCTGGCTCTGGAACTCGGCGCGCTTCTCCAGAAGCTCACGATTCCTTGGCCCAAACTCTTCTACAAGTTCGCCCAGGACCCTGAATACCTCGTCTGCCGACCAGCGGGTACCATTGACCGCCTCGTCGTTTACGAAGTCGTACAGGACCTGCGCTACCTCCATGCTTACGCCCGATGCCAGGGTGAGAGTTGCCATGTTTAAGCTCCGATTCCAAAGTATAGTTTCATAGAAGGACTTCCCAGGCAGTACATCATGCCGGACATGCCAGCGTAGCCGAACCTCGCCGCGAACGAATTCTTCATCCGCGCCGCGCCCTTATTATATATGGTATCCGCTGCCGAGTATCCAGCCGGCCCGCACGTAGTCAACGCCTTCCCCAAGGCTCTCCAGGGCGCATCCTGTGGGTCGTCCTTACACCGTGACCCGGCGCCCATTTCTTCATTACCATTATTATCTTATACTTTCTATACCAGTTGACAGCGGGTGGCCGTTATCGTATCGTCTAGCTGGCGGAAACCGTGATACTGGGTGCCTGCACGGGGCGGTATGTCCCGCAAATCTAAGCTACTTGGAAGGAGACTTGTACATGTCAAACAAGCAAGTTCGCGCCGAATTAGCCCATCTCATACGTCGTGCGGGGTTTGGGGCTACGAGGGAGGAGCTTGACCGATACGAGGCCATGGGCTATGAGGCGGCGGTCGAAGAGCTCATCAATCCCCCTGACGATATGCCCGCAGGCGAGATGGCCCTGTTGCTGCGGTACATGCCCGGATGCCTGCTTCCGGGCGGAGTGCCCCTGCCCGGCCAGTACAACTGGATGTACAACATGATCACCACCCAGCGGCCGCTGGAAGAGAAGATGGCCCTCTTCTGGCACCACGTTTTCGCCACCGGCAACTCCAAGGTGGACAACTGCGACCAGATGCTGGAGCAGCTTGTAATGTTCCGCCGCTACGGCACGGGCAACTACCGGGAGATGCTGGTCCAGCTCTCCAAGAACCCGGCCATGATCTTCTGGCTGGACAACAACGAGAACCACCGCGACGCCGTCAACGAGAACTGGGGCCGGGAACTGCTGGAGCTGTTCTCGATGGGCGTCAGCAACTACACCGAGGTCGATGTCCGGGAGGCATCCCGCGCCTTCACCGGCTGGACCATCATGCCCAAGCTGCCCCGCCAGCCCTTCGGGCGCTTCCCCTGGGCCTTCGAGTACCTACCCGAGGACCACGACGAAGGGGAGAAGACATTCCTGGGTTACACCGGCAACTTCAACGGCGAGGACATCATCGACATCATCGTGAAGGAGCCGGCAACCTCCCGGTTCATCTGCCGCCACCTGTACAACTTCTTCGTGGCCGACGAGGTGCAGGTCCCGGCCTGGACCATTGAACCGGCCCGGGACGAGGAAGCCCTGGACATGATGATGACGGCCTTTGAAGAGTCGGGCTATGAGATGAAGGCTGTGCTGCGGCTGATGTTCAACTCCGAGTTCTTCAAGAACGCGCGGTACTCCAAGATCAAGAGCCCCGCGGAAGTCGTCGCCAGCACCCTGCGCCTGGTCGGTACCTACCGGACTCCCGAACCCAGCATTCCCGACATCGGTCCCCAGCCTGGCTACATGGGTCAGTCCCTCCTGGACCCGCCCAGCGTTGAGGGTTGGTATACCGGCTCGGAGTGGATCAACAGCGGCTCACTGCTGGCCCGCATCAACTTCGTGGCAGACCGGGTTGCCGACCCCAGCCTGCCCGGCGTGAAGAGCATCGTCAACGATATGAAGAGCGCCGGCGTGAGCACCCCTGAAGAACTGCTGGAAGCCTCGCTGGAGCACATGGGCTACCTGGAGATAGGAGACGAGACCCGGCAGCAGCTGATGGACCACGCCAAGGCCGAGGGCAACATGGACTGGAGCAACGAGGATGCTGCCAGCACCCGCGTAGGCGAGATGCTGGCCCTGGTCGGCGCCACCACCGAGTACCAGTTCGGCTAGGAGAGGCACCCTGGAGTAACGTGTTCGTCCCGCCCTTATAGGGATGGCGGGAGTGAGGGAACTGCACTCCCGCCATCCAAACGGCAAGCGGTACGAATGTCAAAGACTGTTAAGGAGACGCGACATGACCTCGACGAAGAAAGACCCTGTCATTGTGGTGTTGCAGCTGACCGGCGGCAACGACTACTTCAACACGGTGATTCCGTACAACGATCCCCTGTACTACGACAACCGCCCGGCGGTGCAGTACAGGCAGGAAGACATCATCAAGGTGGACGGCCAGCTCGGCTTCATGCCGGCCATGGGGCCAATCAAGGAGCTGTACGACCAGGGCAAGGTGGCGGTGCTGCACGGCATCGGCTACGCGGACTCGCCCCGCTCCCACTTCCGGTCCATGGACATCTGGCACACCTGCGAGCCGGACAAGGTGGGGACGGAAGGCTGGGCCGGGCGGCTGGCCCGGGAGCTGGACCCGAACAAGGAGAACGTGCTGACGGCGATCAACTTCGGGCACGGACTGCCGCGGGCGCTGGTGGTGCCGGGAGTGCCGGTGGCGGCGATAGCGGACCTGGAGACCTACGGGGTGCTGACGGGGATCAGCGACGAGTCGCAGCGGATGAAGGCATTGGACCTGTTCGCGCGGATGTACTCGCCGGCGGTAGGATCGGGTATGGTGACGGACTACCTGAGGTCCACGGGGATGGAAGCGATGACCGGAGCGGACATCGTAAAGGTGGCGCCGGAGATGTACTCGTCCAGCGTGGAGTATCCGAACAGCCCGGTAGCGGCGCACCTGAAGGACATAGCGCAGGTGTACCTGGCCGACCTGGGGACGCGGATCTTCTACACGCAGCACGGGAGCTTTGACACCCACGCCGGGGAGGCCGGAGCGCACCCGACATTGTGGAAGGACGTGTCTGAGGGGATATCGGCGTTCTTCGAGGATCTGCACGCGCATGGGACCGGTGAGAACGTAATCATGTACCTGTTCACGGAGTTCGGGAGGCGGGTGCATGACAACGGGTCTGGTACGGACCACGGAGCGGCGGGAGCGGCGTTTGCGATAGGGGACGCGGTGAAGGGAGGAATGTACGGGCAGTACCCGTCGGCGAAGGCGGAGGACCTGGAGCAGGGAGACCTGGTGCCGAACTACGACTTCCGTGGCGGGTACAGCACGATCATAGAGGACTGGTTCGGGCTGGACGCGAAGCCGATAGTGAACGGGAGCTTCGAGAAGCACAGCTTCCTCTAGGCCGCTAAATCAGCATAATTTACGGGAATCCTTGATCAGGGATTCCCGTATCCCGGAATCATTTCCCAAGGATCCCTCCAAGGAGGAATAGGACATGGCGCAAATCACGATTGCACCCGGACGGTGCTGGCAGTACAGCCACTACGTGGGCCGTCAAGGGGGTGCAGGAACGGGGTTCGGCCAACCCGTCGGCATCGCCATCGGCAAGAACGACGTGATGTATGTGGCGAACCGCGGCGGCAAGGGCCGCATCTCCAAGTGCACCGTCGGCGAGGAGTTCATCCGCGAGTTCGGACGGGCCGAGGACAATGGCGAGGACAAGTTTGAATGGCTGACCGCCATCGCGGTTGACCAGAATGAGAACGTCTACGCCTCCGACGAATGGCTGCACCGCATCACCGTCTTCAACACCGACGGTGAGGTCATCAATACCTGGGGCGAGCAGGGTGACGGCGCGGGACAGCTTAACGGACCATCCGGCTTGGCCGTCGATCCCGACGACAACATCTGGGTGGTAAACAGCATTAACAGCCGCATTCAGAAGTTCACCAAGGACGGCGAGTTCCTGGGCGGCTTCGGGACCAAAGGCAGTGGCGAGGGCGAGCTTGAGCTTCCCTGGGGCATCACCATCGACCAGGAGGGCGACATGTACATCGCCGACTGGCGCAACCACAGGGTTCAGAAGTTCAACGCCAACGGCGACCACCTGATGACGTTCGGCTCAGGCAAGAAGACCGGCGTCTCTCCCGACGGCGGCACTCCCTACAGCCATACGTTCCAGTCCCGGAGCGAAGTCAACCCCAAGGACCTGAACCACCCCACCGGCATTGCCGTGGACGGCGATGGCGATGTGTATGTGGTGGACTGGATGAACGAGCGCGTGGTTATCTTCGACAGCGTCGGAGAGCCGGTTGCCACCCTTCGCGGAGATGCCTCCGGTCTGTCCAAGTGGGCGCAACTCTCCATCAATGCCAACCCGGACATGGAAAAGGCCCGCAGGCGCGTCAAGAACCCGGAGATCCAGAACTACTTCCGGATGCCGGTTGCCTGCGCCTTTGACCGGGCAAATGACCGGCTGCTGGTCGCGGACACCCTTCGCAGCCGCGTTCAGGTCTACCACAAGGACCGGGAGTACATGGACCCCCAGTTCAACCTGTAGGGCACAGCCACTCCGAGCTATACCGCCCTAACCGGGAATCCATAAATCGGGCCGCAGGATGAATCCTGCGGCCCGATTATCATTTCACGAACAAACACTAACCTTTGCCTACTGCCAGTGCTCCGACAGCCACCGAGGGCAGGCTCACCGGCAACTGCTCCCAAGTTTCTCCCCCGTTGCGGCTGCAAAACAGTTTGCCGCCGTCTGTCCCTGCATATACCATGCCCGGCGTTTCTGAATCCCAGTCAAAGGCCACCACCATGTCTTGGGCGTTCTCTCCGTGACCCAGGGCTTCAACCAGCGCCCAGGTCCGGCCTCCATTGGTGGAACGGTAGAACTGGGGCGCCTTCCTCCCCGCGTTTTCGGACACCGTCACCAGCACCAGGTCTGCATTCTCCGGGTCGGCGGCTATGTGCAACGTGTAGCGGCGGTCCAGGCCCTCGTTGATGATCTCCCAATGGTCTCCCTGGTCGTCGGTGCGGTACGGGGCGCGGGCCGTGGCCACGTAGACCGTTTCGGGACGGTTGCGGCTGAGGTTGACGCAGTGGATGTCATCGTTCAGGCCCGGCAGTTGTTTCCAGGTCGCCCCTGCATCCCGGGAGCGGACCATGCCGCCGACCTCTATGCCCGCATACATGCAGGCATAGTCGCCCGGTGACGCCCGCAGGTCCCGGACATGGGAGTCCCGCGTCTCCGCGTGGAACCCCCAGTCAACCGACTCCGGCACTTCCCGGAACCCGGCGCACTCATGCCAGCTACTTCCACCATCGGCGGAACGGAAAAGCGCCGCCGGTTCGCTGCCCACGTATACTGTCTCAGCCTCCGATGGATGGGCCAGAACGCTGTGAGCATAATCGGTGGGCCATGAGTCAATGTGCTGCCAGGTTATACCGGCGTCGTCGGTGCGGTAGACGCCTGCCTCGTAGGCGGCCAGGTATGCGCGCTGGGGATCAGCCGGGCTGGCCGCAAGGCGGGCCGCCGCATGGGGCAAGCTGGTGACCGGGCCCTGCTGCCAGGTCTCGCCCCCGTCGGAGCTGAACACGGCGCAGATGCCGTCGTGCATACCTACATAGATTCGATGCTGCTTCCCGCTCATATCATTCACTCCTTTACATTACTCCCGCCGCATTCCCACCGTCGCCCCACTATGCCGCCATCTTAATCCCACCACCGCCCCACTATTCCGCCTCCGGCTGCCAGCCATTGCCCCAGTGGCCGTCGAAGGCCACTTCCTCCAATGGTCTGCGCCTCGTGGGACCGTATCTGACGCCCTCGGCCGGGAAACCGATGGGCAGAATAGCTGCCGTTGTCACATTCTCCGGTATTCCCAGCATCTCCTTGATTTCGGGCTCGAACCGCGATTGCCGGGTGGTCAACACGCTGGCAAGGCCCAGTCCCCGCGCCGCCAGCAGGATGTTCTGCACCGCCGGGTAGATGGACGCGCCGGACACGGGGCCGCCCGGACCTCCCTCGATACAGGCGAGGATGAACACCGGCACATCCTCCATGTTGTCTTCCAGGTGCTGCGCCCGCCGGTAAACCCGCCGTTGCTGCGCGGTCATGTCGTCCCGGATGTCGAACCGTGATCCTGTACGGTACAGCTCTCCGATCTTGCGCCGGGTCTCCTCGTCCCGGATTACGATGAAACTCCAGCCCTGCCGGACGCCGCCGGACGGAGCCTTGATCGCGGCTTGAAGCAGGCGGGTAATCATCCCGTCCGGCACCGGGTCGGGCTTGAACTGACGCAGCCCCCGCTGCGTGTCGATGGCCTCGAACAGGCCAATTTCATCGGGCATAATAGTGCTCCTTTCGCCCATGTGTCGGTATTGGGCACGGAAAATGCGTCACGTTATCCGATGGGCTAAACTATGTGTTGTGGTGTAATCGTACCACAACGCCGGTGCATGGAGACTCAGACATGGCCTCATCAGGTTGACGCGGCCCATTGACGGAATTTAGACTGCCATCAGTTAATTCGGTCCCGTCCCGGATGGATAGGAGAGATACGATGAAGCTACAGATCATGTCACCCGCCGCTGACAGGGTTGACTTCAAGGTGCCTCCGGCCCCGCGCCTTGAAACCCTGGAAGGCAAGACCATCGGACTGTACAACAACATGACCGGCGGCGCGGACGTGGCCGTAGACCGCGTGGCCGAGCACCTGAGCCAGCGCTTTTCCGGTATCAATTTCGAACGTTACGGCGGCGACCTGCGGCCCGGACGTCCGTCCCTGAGCCGCGGTAACCACATCGACGAGGAGGAGGCAGCGGTCATCGCGGGCGAAGTTGATGCCATGATCGGCGCAACCGCCCATTGAGGGGGCTGCACGTCGTGGCTTGCCCACGACATGGTGGCGATGGAAAAAGCCGGCGTCCCCGTGGTAGGAATCGCCGCCCGCAGCTTTGCCAGGGCATGGCAGTCCTGCGTTGACGGCTGGGGCCAGCCCAGCACCGCCTTCGTAACCATCCCACACGCCACTACCGGGCAGCAGCCGGGTTACATCCGCAAGATGGTCGACGAGCAGATCGATGACATCATACTGGGACTGACCCGGCTCTCCGCCGCACCGACCCAGAAGGCTGCCGCGCGCAATGGCGGGGGCATGGAGACCTTCACCGTGGAGTTGGACGAGTCACCGCTGGGACTGGACTCGGTAAACCGCTTCCTGGAAGAACGGGACTGGAGCGACGGTATGCCCGTCATACCTCCTACGCCCGAGGCCGTCGAGGCGATGCTCAAGGGGACCCGCCGCGCACCCCAGGACGTGGTGATGGTCATGGAGCCGGGATTCGGTCTGGCTACCGTGGAGAAAATTGCCGTGAACGCGGTCATGGCCGGCTGCGCCCCGGAGCAGTTCCCGGTGCTTCTCGCCGCCATTGATTGCCTCGCTCAGCCCGAAATGAACCACCGGGACATGCAGGTGTCGGGCCACACCGAGGCTCCCCTGATACTGGTCAACGGGCCCATCGCCGACAGGGCCGGGATAACCTACGGTACCTCTGCGATGGGCCCGGGGGTAGTCAACCGGCCCAACACGGCCGTTGGGCGCGCGCTGCGCCTTTGCCTTATCAACATCGGATACTGCAAGCCCGGAGCGGGAGACCCCAACTTCATCGGGCTGCCCACCAAGTTCGGGATGTGCATTGCCGAGAACGAGGAACTCAGCCCGTGGCAGCCCTACCACGTTGATAAGGGCTTCCGCCCTGACGAGAGCGCGGTCACCGTCGTTACCGTGACCGGCCCGGCTGACATCCTGGACTCCAGCTCAAGGAACCACATGGACACACTGGACAACATCGCGTCCAACATGGAGTACCGTCACTCCGGCGCAGGCGCATGGTTGAGAGGCTGGCAGTCGGCGCAGGTCGGCCACACCAGCAAGCGGGTCCCGTACCAGGGGCCGTATCATCCCATCGTACTCAGCCCGTCCCGCGCTGTCATCCTGGCCGAGGCCGGCATGAACAAGCGGGATGCCCAGGAGTGGCTCCACGAGAATTGCCGAATCCCGCTGAAGTCCGTCCTGGGATCACGGGGAATGCCCACCGGCCCGGACGGGAAGTGGCTCACCCACCCGGAGTTGCAGCACCTGGAGAACGACCCGGAGGCGACTATCCCGGCCCTGGAATCTCCGGAGCAATACCTTCTGTTCGTCACCGGCGGGTCAACCCACTACGCCAACTTCTTCTACGGCACCTACGGCATCGCTACCATGCCGGTGGAGGACGTTGAATTGTAGCCCAGGACTTTCCCCGCAGGTATGCGGATATACGGGGAGGATGACATGCCACGGTTGGCAGCAGACAAGTACATCTCAAGAGTGCGGAGACCGGATGATATCGACCAGTTCTGGGACGACGTGCTGGCCGAGACCGCCGGTATTCCCCTCGACCCGGAGGCGGTCCACGACCGGCTTCGCTCGACGCCCCTGGTTGATGTTTACGAGGTCTTTTACACCAGCCTGGACCACGTGCGCATCGCCGGGTGGTATGCCGTACCGCGGGAACGCAGCGGCCCTCTGCCGGGGTTGTTGCAGGTCCCCGGCTACAACATGGAGCCTCCCATCCCCAAGAATTGGGCCAGGAAGGGCTATGCCGCCTTTAGCGTGGCCCCCAGGGGGAAGTTGCGCAGCAACCGGCAGTTCAACCCTGGCTACCCCGGCCTGCTCACCTACGGCATGGTGGACCGCAACACTTACTCCTACCGGGGCTTCTACATGGACGCCTGCCGGGGGGTAGACTTCCTGCTGGGGCGTGACGAGGTTGACGGAGACCGCATCGGCGTCACCGGCCACAGCCAGGGCGGCGGCCTGACCGTATCCACAGCCGCCTTTCGTCCGGAGATCAAGGCTGCCGCGGCAGGGGCTCCCTACCTTTGCGGGTACATGGACTCCATAGAGCTTACCGACGCCTACCCCTACCAGGAAATCGCCGATTACCTGCGGATGTACCCGCAAAGCCGTCAGAAGGTTGAGGATACCCTGGCCTACTTTGACGGCATCAACCTGGCCCCTCGGATCCAGTGCCCCATCATCGTGAGCGTCGGTCTCCAGGACAGCACCTGCCCCCCGGAGACGGGCTTCGCGATGTTCAATGCCATTGCCAGCGCCGACAAGAAGATGTACGCCTACGACGGTCATGGCCACGATGCCAACAATGCCCAGCACGGCGCAGTCATAGACGCATTCCTGGCATCGCACCTAAACCCATAGCGGATATGATGATATGACGACAGGCAGTCCGAACCCACCCAGCCCGCCCGCCGGCGGCGAAAAGCCTAACGGATTCGATGCCTATTGGGAAGACACACTGGCCGAGTTGGCGGCGTTGCCTGCCGCTCCGGAGGTCGTGGAACTGCCGCTGCGCTCCACGGACTTTGCCACAGCTTATGGCATCCGCCTGACATCAATCGGTCCCTACCGTATTTTCGGCTACCTGAGTATTCCCAAGGGTGATGGGCCTTTTCCGGCGAGGTACTATCTGCCGCGTTACGGCAGCGTCGTTGACCTGGTGCCGCAGGGAACGTCCAACGGACAGAGACGGGACTACGTCATTTTCTCCGTGGCGGTCAGGGGGCAGCGCCTTGCCGATCAGCCATACGCGGCCAGCTTCCCCGGATTGCTCACGGACGGCATCGCCGACCCTTCATCCTACGTCTACCGGGGTATAGTGGCCGACTGCTGCCGCGGACTGGAATACCTGGCAGGTCGGGAAGAAGTCGATCCCGCTCGTATTGCAGCCATCGGAGCAGACCTCCCCTTGACCACCGCGGCGCTGGCCCGGGGGATTACCCACGTGGTATGCAGCCCGTCCCTGTCCTACGCTGCTGCCGACCTGGCCGCCCGCACCGAAGCCTATCCCCTGGAGGAAATCAACGACTACCTGCGCCTCAACCCGTCCCGTGAGGAACAGGTGCGCCGCACTCTTTCCTATTTCGACCTGCGCTGGTTCGCTCCGAAGGTCACCGCAACGACCCTGCTGGTGGCCGGGTCGGATGGGGAGGCGTTGGACGCCTCCGCTCTCAGCCCAATGGTGGAATCGCTGGGTGGAGAGTGCGAGGTATACAAGTCAACCCACTCCGGCTTCAGGGATGGCGTGTTTACCGAAGAGTGGCTGGCCCGGCGGCTTGGAATGCCGGGCCCGAGTCTTCCCCCTCACTGGCAACCGTGACCGGCTAAGGCCGATTCTTTGGGAGAAGCGCCATGAAGGCTTCTTATCTTGGGGCTATGGGGTATTCCCGGAGGGATACTTTCCCTACCACTTGGCCCATTCCCCCGGCGTATCACGACCCGGAGACCTCGGTGCGCAGCTACCAGGAAGGTATCGAGGAGTGCGAGTTTGCGGAGGAGATGGGTTTTGACTGGGTAAGCTTCTCCGAGCATCACTACTCCGGACGAATCGCGACGGGCACGCCCGCGGTGATGGCCGCGGCGGTAGCCGAGCGGTGCAAGCGAGTCAAAATCGCCATGCTGGGGCAGCTTTTGCCCCTGAACAACCCTGTAAGGTGCGCCGAGGAGCTGGGCTTGCTGGACAACCTGACCAACGGCCGGCTCATCATAGGGTTTCTGCGGGGCACTCCCAACGAAGACCAGACCTACAGCGTCAATCCATCCGAGGGCAGGGAACGGCTCTTTGAAGGTATGGACCTGATCCTGAAGGCGTTGACCGAGCCGCAGCCCTTCTCATGGGAAGGGCGTTACCACCAGTTCAGGACCGTCGCGGTGTGGCCTCGTCCGGTCCAACAGCCTTTGCCCCCGGTGATAGTCGCCACCAGGAGCGAAGACACCGTCCGGTACGCCGCCGACAACCGGCTTGGGTTGGGCGTCTCCTTCGTGCCGCCGGACCAGATGGCAGCCGTTACCGCCAGGTATTTTCAGTGGTGCGCCGAGGCGGGTTGGGAGCCGCAGCCCGACCAGGTAGTCTATCGGGGCAGCATATACCTGGCGGACACTGACCAGCAGGCTGAGGACTGGCTGGCAGGGCGGACGGGATCCGGCCCCGTTCCCGGCGGCATAGCCATGAGGCCACTGGTGACCCAGGCCATCAACGCGGCCCGCGCCGGTGAAGAGTTTGACCTTCGCAACCTACTGGCGGGCAGTCCTCAGGGGGACGTTGTGGGGGTGGCCCGCAGCCTGAACTTCATTGGCGGCCCTGACACCGTCTTCAATCAGATCAAGGAATTCCGGGACAAGTGCGGCGCTGGGGTCGTAGACCTGTTCTTCCAGCAACCCGGCGTTGAACACCGTGAAGTCATGCGGGAAATCGAGCTGTTCGGCAGGGAGGTCCTGCCACGCCTCCGGGAACTGTGAACGGCAGGACCGGCTAAGAGGCGCTGATGGTTCAACGAGACCGGGGGGGCAGTAACGCGGTGGAACACGGCCAGATCGAAGTTGCGGGAGCGCGGGTGGAGTACTTCGCTGCCGGGTCAGGCGACCCGGTCCTTATGCTCGACGTCGGGCGATGGAGAAACGGACCACTGGCCGACGCCCTGGCGCAAGCCTACCGCGTTGTATCTCTCAGTTTTCCTGAAATGTCTTTCGCAAAGCGCCCAGAGTCGCTGAGGGACTTTGCCAGCCTGCTAAACCTTGCAGTCAGGGAACTGATCTCAGGAAAATACACCCTGATTGGAGAGTCGGCAGGCGCGGGCGTTGCTCTCTGGCAGACCCTCTTGGCCCCCGATGAAATCCAAGCCCTGGTCCTGATTTCCCCTACTACAGTGCTGCCGATTGACGATCCCCTGGGGGCAGGACCGGACCAACTTCTGGCCCATCCGGAGAACGAGTCCCGGCTGCTTCCCGTAGAACCCGCCGTGGCCGATGAAATGAGGCTACTCCTGCATGCGGGCAGCCGCGACACTGAGCTGGAGGAGCGGCTGGGAGAAATAGCCTGCTCTACCCTGGCCATCTTCGGACTGAACGACCGTATGGTCGCCCCTGAAGCCGCCCGGGTGTACCGGGAGAAGATACCCAACTGCAACATATCCCTGGTATACGACGCCGGACATGCCATCGTCGCTGACCGGCCCGAAGCCCTGACCAGCCTGGTAGCCGACTTCGTGGAGCGGCGGGAGACCTTCATCGTAGGCCGGGAGTCCGGCCTGATCAACCCCTGACAGTCCCGCACCGGCGCGGGACTGCATTGTCCGACCGCATGTTTGAGGAGCGCGACCACGCCATGCCCCACTTACCTTTGCCCGGAGTTGACCTGTGGTACGAGGATACCGGCGGCGACGGGGTTCCTGTGGTCTTCCTCCACGCTGCCACCGGTACCTGCGAGAGCTGGGTGTACCAACTGCCCAGTTTCACCACCGCGGGCTACCGTTGCATCACCTATGAGCGCCGTACCTGGGGGCGCTCCCGGCCCACTGACCCGGATGTGCAGCCGGGATACGCGGGTGATGACCTTCACGGCCTGATCAAGTCGCTTGGACTGGAGCCTTGCCACCTTGTAGCAACCGCAGCCGGGGGGATCGTCGCGCTGGACTTTTCCCTGGACCACCCGGAGCAGGTGCGTAGCCTGGTGGTGGCCAATTCCATCGGAGGCGTGCAGGACTCGGAATATCTTGAAGTGCAGACCAGGCTCCGACCCAATGAAATACAGCGGTTGCCCGTGGACTTACGGGAGCTGGGGCCTTCGTACCGGGGTCTCGACCCGGAGGGAGCGGCCAGGTGGCTGGAAATTGAGCGGGGCAGCCGCCCCTATGGGATATTGCCGCCCCAAACGCCCCTCGTTCCAATCACCTATGCCCGGCTGGCCGCGATGCGCGTGTCGGCACTGGTCCTGGCGGGGGAAGCCGACCTGCTTTCGCCGCCAGCGTTGATGCGGATGCTGGCGGCCCACATCCCGACCAGTCATTACATATCACTGTCGGAGGTCGGTCACGCGGGATTCTGGGAGCGGCCCCATGCTTGGAACGGCCTTGTGCTGGAGTTCCTGTCCCAACACTGACACCTACCTGAAATCCAGCGGCCTGCACTACTGTTTCGCAAGAGGGCGGATATCTGGTTTCACCGCCGAACGAAATAGCGATTGTGAACGGCGGTGTCGCGCTTCCACCAGAATAACGGGTTCAGTCTTCGTCCCTACGCACCAGGATTTGCCGGGCTACGTTATAGCCCACCGAAGCTTGACCGATGTGGGTAGCGACGGTCAGGACACCCAGATAGGGAGCGGCTTCCGAGACTTCAATCTTGCTGTCAGGGACAACATGGGAGTCCACCAGGAACCGCAGCAAGTTGGGGTCCTCCTCGGGAATCCGTTCCACCACATAGGGAACGTTGGTTGCTGCCTCGTCCAGAGTAATGGCTCCGGGGGGCATCTTGGGCTCGCCGGTGCCGGGAATCGGCCTGCCGAATGGGGACTTGGTGGGCTGCTCCAGCAGCTCGAATAACCGCTCCTCCAGTTGAGGGGACACGCCGTGTTCCAGTCGGTGCGCTTCGATGTGGGCCTGGTGCGGGTCCATGCCCAGTATCTTCACCACCATCCACTCCACCAGCCGGTGTCTGCGGGCAATGTCTTCCCCGCCCTCCATCCCCTTCCTGGTCATACGAATGCGTTTGTCGCTGCCGATTTCTACCAGACCCTGCTTCTCCATCCGCCTGATCATACCGGCAACCGACGGGACCGATGTGCCGAGACCTTCCGTGGGCGGCAGACCCCGCAGCGTTTCGGTTAGCTCGGTCACCGTAGGCTCACCCGACTCTTCCCAGAGTTTGTAAAGGCATAGGAGGTAGTTTTCAGTGGCGGGAGACAGCCTCTCGTAGGCGGCAGCAGATTGCGTTTCGCCTGAATTATCGGTCCTCTTGCGTCTTGGCATTGCATTACTTCCATCGCGGTAATCTGGAGGGAATTGCGCCGCTGAGAACCGGATCCTCGGCGACCGTACCGGCCCTCTGCCCGGTGTGGGGCGACGTTCTCAGCCCGGTTATAAGTAGAGTATACACCAAGGGCCGCATTTGATTCCGGTGTGGTCAGGACCCGAAGTGGAGTAATCAGCGGGAGGCAAACCGGGTGTTTCCTGCGCCAATGGATACTATCGAACGATAGCGGCTTCCGCCGGGATGCGGGATGGATGCCAATGCCTGGCAGGATGACGGCAGTTCAGACTGGTGGACTGCCAATCTGTTGGGTGTGGGCCAGGATGGGCGCGGGCAGTCTATCGTCGCCCGTCACGCCATTCCGGGCGAATACTGTGAGGGTGCGGCCACGTTGCAGGGCGACTCTAACCCTTTCCCCATTTCGGAAATGTGAAGAATGGTCCTGCAGGCTGTGGAGCACCACGCCAGAGGGCAGGACCACGGAGTACAGGTAATGTGTCCCCTTGAACGCGAGGCCCACTACCTCTCCGATTCCCTCGTCCGACGTAGAGATTGCCACGTCACTGGGACGTAGCAGAACCTCAGCTTTCGCACCGGACGGCAGTCGGGCATCGACCGACAACACTCCGATCTCGGTCACCAGTTCTCCGTCGTTCATTTGGCCGGTTACGAAGTCAGCCATCCCGATGAACTCGGCTATGAAACGGCTGGCGGGCCGGTGGAAGACATCTTCAGGCGGCCCCAACTGCTCGATCTGTCCGCTGTGCATCACCGCGACGAGGTCTCCCAGCAACAGCGCCTCCTCCTGGTCGTGCGTTACGAAGACTGCCGTCGTCCCGTTGGCTCGCAGAAGGTCAATAACGTCGCGCCGTACCTGGTCTCTCAGCTGAGGATCGAGGTTGGAGAACGGTTCGTCCAATAGCAGCGCGTCCGGCCCAGGCGCAAGGGCGCGGGCCAATGCAAGCCGCTGCTGCTGTCCTCCGGATAGCTCATGGGGCATCCGTTCCGACAGGCCATCCAGCCCGACCATGCGGAGCGCGCCGCATGTCCGCTCCCTGCGTCCGTCCCGTTGTCGCAGGCCATATGCCACGTTCTGCCGGACAGTCAGGTGGGGGAATAGTGCGCCATCCTGGAATACCATGCCGACTTTGCGGCGTTCCGGCGGGGCCCAGACATCCGCACCGGCTACCTGGTTTCCCCCGATGGAGATACTCCCTGAATCGGGACTCTCGAAACCCGCGATGAGGCGAAGGGCAGTGGTCTTTCCACAACCGCTGGGGCCGAGAAGCACTAGCACCTGGCCCTGCTCAACCCGCAGGTCCAGACCATCGACGGCACGTACCTCTCCGAACGCCTTGACAATGCCGGTGCATTCGACCGCCGGTGGGCCCACCAACTCTTACCTGTGCCCCCGGAGGATGAGAAACGCCATTGGGAAAGACGCGCAAAGGATCAGGAACAGGGCTGGCATCGCTGCCTGGGCAAAGAACGCCTCGGAGGCCGCGGACCAGATGGACGTGGCCAGAGTGTCGAACCCTATCGGTGCAAGGATCAGGGTCGCCGGTAATTCCTTCATCGTCAGCAGGAAGACAAGCGCCGCCCCGGCCAGCATACCCGGCCGCACTAAAGGCGCGGTGACCGACATGAAAACCTTGAAGGGACTACTGCCGAGTCCCCTCGCTGCTTCTTCCATAGCCGGACTCACTTGGAGCAGAGACGCCCTGGTTGCCCCAAGGCCCGCAGGCAGGAACAGCACCAGGTAGGCCAGCACCAACAGCGCGTGGGTCTGGTACAGGGGAGTAGCGTAATTGGCGCCGAAAAACACCAGCGCCAATGCGATCACTACTCCGGGCAGGGCGAACCCGATGTAGGTCATGCGCTCTACCACGCTGGTGGTCCATCCTGGATGGCGTGCCGCCAGGATGGCTACCGGCAATGCCGCGGCGATGCAGGCCAATGCAGCCAGCCCGGAGACGTACATGGAGTTTCTGGCAGCCTCCCATAGGAGGAGCAGCGGTTCTCCAGCCAGAACGCCGCGGACAGCCCAGTATCCCAGAATTCCCATGGGTGCGGCGATGGCCAGGAGACCCACTGACGCGCACAACGCAAAAGCGGGCCATCGCCATGATCCCAGCTTGACTTGCAATACGGGACGCACAGCTCCGCTTGTACTGCGATAGTACTTGGACCTTCCCCGGCTCAGAGCTTCCAGGGATACGATTCCCAACGCCACAACTACCAAAACCAGCGACAGAAAGGCTGCCAATGATCTGTCCAGGGCGGATTCATACTGGAGGAAGATGGACCAGGTAAATGTCTCATAGTTGAGCAGTGACACGGCCCCGAAATCGCTCAACGTATACAGGGCAACCAGAAGTCCCCCGGCAAGGACCGCGGGGCGCAGCAGCGGCAGAGTTACCCGCAGAAAGGTGGTGCGGGCACTGAATCCTAACCCCTGGGAAGTCTCCTCCAGCGACGGGTCGATGCGCCAAAGCGCGGCCCGCACCGGAAAGACCACGTATGGGTAGCTCAGCAGAGTAAGGGTCAACATAGCGCCTGGAAAACCATAGATTTCGGGTAGCCGTTCTACGCCGAACGGGGTCTCCAGAAGTCCTTGCAACATGCCACGAGGCCCTAGTGCAACCACGACGATGAAGCCGCCGACGTGGGTCGGGATGACGAGGGGCAACACCGTCACAACCCCCCAGAACCTGCGGAATGGAAGGTCGGTCCTCACCGTTAACCACGCGAGGGGTACGGCGATTGCGACTGAGGCAGCAGTCACGGCAGCCACCAGCAGCAGTGTACGCCCCAAGGTCTCTACCACCGTGGGCCGCATGAGAAGGTCGAGTCCAGCCGCATCCGCCGCCCTGATGATCAGGTATAGCAACGGGAGCGCCATAGCCACGGCCACGGCGGCCGCCGGGAGCAGGACGAACAGGGGCGGACGGGATGCTGCACCGGGATATCCTCGCCTCTGCGGGCGAACGACAGCTATGTGTTCCGGTTGGGTTACGGCGGTTGACTGCATCAGCGCGCTAACGGTTCGGGACGGGATGCGGCTTGAGATAGGTGAGTTATTAGTGTATGCGTCGCAGGCAATTAAGAGTAGACAACTCAGAGGCCATATTACATAGTATATCGCCTGGTTTGTCAACCGCAGAGACAGTGAATACGTAACGTTTCACCGTACTTGCCATCGGCCCGCTCAATGTTGCCCAATAGGAATAGAACCCGATGGCCAACCGGCAGTAACGTTTGTTCTATCGGACCGTCGAGCACTGTTCAAGCCGGCAGAAGAGGCTCCAGCGATGCTATTGCAGTCCACCGGACTCAAATACGCGGACGATGGAGCGTTTTCGGCATCACACTCCCAAGGCGCACCACAGGATGACCAGAACACACCCGGTTGGTATCAGGGCTTCAGCCCACGATTGGCCTTCTGAGTGGCGACGCCCGCTCGTTAGCGGCCTCGGGAGACGGCCTGACGCCCTAGCTGCGGCCAGGCTATGGGTGCGCCAGCCTTTTCCAGTCTCTCCTCTATGGGGAGGGACTCGTCCCAGTAATAGCCTATGAAGCGCCGGCCATTTACGCCTGCCGATTCGTCGGAAGCCAGCCAGACCACCGGGGCCTGCATGACGTCGGGCTGAATAAGGGCCGAGCGGTCCAGGTCCGGCTCCGGTGCAATCAGGTTGGTGTTGGTCCCGCCGCCGGGCACCAGCACGTTGACCGTGACGCCGGTGTCTTCCAACTCCTGGGCCATAATCGCCATCAGGGCCTCGTGCCCCGCTTTGGACGGGCCGTAGGGAGAACCCTGCCTGCGCCACATGGTATCCATGCTGGTGGTCACGCCTATGATGCGGCCCCAGCCCTGGGCCATGAGGTGGCCGACCGCGGCCCTGGCCATGAAGAATGGTCCGCTGAAGTTGACTGCTACGACACGCTCCCATGCCTCCGGGGAGGTCTCCCAGAAGTTGGTCCTTGAGCCGGAGCCGAGTCCGGCAGCCCTGGGATTGGTCCCGGCGTTGTTGACCAGGATGTGCAGTCCGCCCAGGTCGGAGATGGCCTGGTTGACCGCTGCTTCGGCGTCGTCGGGGTCGGTCACGTCGGCGCGGATGGTGATGACGCAATCGTCGCCCCCGATCTCCCGCATGTCATTGGAAGTCTCGTCCAGCCAGTCCTGGTTGATGTCCATCATGGCGACCCGCGCCCCGGCCCTGACGAGGGCCTCGGTCATGTTGCGCCCCAGGCCAATGGGACTGGCCGCGCCGGTGACGATGGCGACCTTTCCCTGTAGTACGTTGTCCGGCATGACGCCTCCTGCTGTTGCGGTTATCGCTGGTAGAGTATGTCTGTCAGGTCGGGCAAGCGGCGGGTCTCACGACAACCTTTGTTCCAGGGCGTCAACCAGCCGCTGCACTGGGCCATGCTGCGGCCCCGTCTGTCTTGCCACCAGGTAGAAACGGAGGTCGGTCAGGGCCTCCCGGAAATGCCCCAGTTGGTAATGGATCAGGCCCCGGTCCCTTCTTTCCTCCGGCGCTTCCGGGGCCAGGGCCACGAGGAAATCGATGGCCATGAGGGCACGGGGATGGTCGCGCCGGTGGAGGTAGACGCCCTTGAGGTTGCGCAACATGCGCGCCAGGAACTCCCGGTTATCAACCGGGTCAAGGTAACCGGGGTCCCACTCCGCGTTCTCGCCAACGATCTGCCGGAGCCGCTCGGCGCATTCCGCTTCCGAGAGCATGATGCCCCGGTGAAATGGGTCGATGACCAGGCCCGGCTCCGTCCTATGGGACACCAGGAAGTGTCCGGGCATACCCACTCCCTGCAATGGTATCCCGGTCCGCTCCCCGACCAGAATGCACACTAACGACAGGGTGATGGGAATGCCCACGCGGCGGGACAGGACGTCGCTCAGGTAGCTGTTGCGCGGGTCGTAGTAGTCGTCCTGGTTGCCGGAGAATCCAACCTCGTCGAACAGGTATTCGCTGAGCCGGTTGACACCAGAGAAGATGTCCGGCGCTTCCCCAACCCGGCGCATTGCTGCGTTGGCCAGGGAATCGAGGGCGGCAAACTGCCCATCAATGTCCAGGTCCGGGTACTCCGCGGCGGCGATCAGCAGCGCGGCCTGGGCAAGGTCGATGTCGGGGTCGGGCATGTCGGTTGCCGCCACAAACCGGCGGCGGGTCTCATCGTAGTCCATGCTGGCCCGGCCCTCCATATCGCGACGGCTTTGGGATGTGGGTGCGGCCCTGCTCCCCCGGTCCTTGGCCGGGGGCAGGCGTTGGCCGCGCGGCGTCCGGGGCCATTCTACCAAAGAACCGCGCCGGGTGGCCCGGACCGGAGGCCAATGGCCCGCGGAAGCGGGCATGCTTGACTGTTGGATACGGGCGCACCATATTGGAGCGCGGAGATGAGCTGCCCGGAAATCCCGGGCGGCGGTCAGTCCCCGGAACAGCCTGATAGGGAAGGTGGGTCAGAATGGCCTCTCAGCTAGACGACACCATGCGCCAGGTTGCCATTGCTAACCGGATTCTTTCGGACGTGGGCCTGGCGGTCGGAGTGACGGCCGCCCTCGGCCACGTGAGTATACGGGTCCCCGGCGACCCGGAGCGGTTCGTGGTCAAGGGCCGGCAGTACGAGGTGGACGCCCTGGCCGTGATGCGCCCAGAGGACATGGTGGTATGCGACCTGGAAGGGTTCCTGGTGCAGGCCCGGCCCGGCCTGACCCAGTGCTCCGAGGTCAAGATTCATTCCTGTATCTACAAGACCCGGCCTGACGTTCATTCGGTGGTCCATGTCCATCCCAGGTACACGGTGCTGATGAGCACCCTTGGCCAGACCCTTGTCCCAATGTGCCAGGAGGGAGCGCAGTTGGTCCGCCGGCCACTGCCGGTTTACCCCCACACCAAGACCATCCAGAGCGACGACGAGGGGATGGAGATGGTGGAGGTGATGGGCAACGAGGCGATTATCCTGCTCCAGGGCCACGGGGCAGTGACCACGGGTGTGACCGCGGCGGAGTCGGTTACCAGCATGATGCAGTTGGAAGAGCAGGCCCGGATGAATTACCTGGCCTACTGCGCCGAAGGGCCGGACCATACGCGGCTGCCCGACGAACTGGTGGACGAGATGAACAACCGGACGCCGTTGCACGAGCTTCCCCATTTCAGCGAAGTGCTGCAAGGCCGGGAGCCGCAGCGGGACGGGATATGGAACTACTGGGTGGTTTCGGCGTCGAGGGAGATGTAGCCGGTGTGTCCCAATGCCACACGGTCAGGATTACGTCCTGACCGTGAGGCCTTCTCACTACTGGATTCCCGCGAAAGCGGGAATGACGAAGAAGCCGATTGACGACGCTCGCTAGGACCAGATGGCGAAGCCCATGGCGCAGCCGGTGCCCGCGGGGGAGCGGTAGCAGGGCACGTAGTCTACCAGGTCCATATCCAGGTGTTCGGTGGCCCCGGTGACTGCGATCCAGTTCCTGATTTCCGAGTTGCCGGAGTGCATCTTCTCCCGGGGCAGCCTGCCCAGCTTGACGACACTCTTGTCCTTCATCCCATCCAGGGCCATCTCGTCGAGTTCCTCGTCCACCACGAAGTGGCTCAGGCCGCCGGAGGCCAGGACGCCGACCCGCGCCTTGCCGGGCCATGCCTCAATGGCACTGCGAAGGGTGCGGCCAAGGTCGTAGCAGCGCTTGGGAGTCGGCTGGTTGGGCGGGTAGTAGGTGTTGACCATGATGGGTACTGCCGGGATGGTATTGCCGGTCATAATCCGGTGGTAGACGTAGCCGAAGGCGTGGCCGATGCCGCCCCTGGCCCTGCCGCCCTTGGCCGGGTCGAGGAACTTTGAACTGCCGATGTCGAACTCGGCCTCAACCAGGTACTCGATGAGGTGGCGGCCAAGGCCGGAATGAGCGGGCACCACCCGGTCCTCGCCGGAGTAGCCGATAAGGCCCGCGCCGCCGGTCCCGGGGGCGTCTTCCCGTCCGGGAACGCTGAACTCGCTGCCCCAGTAGACGCATATGCCGGGCATGTTGTCGTCAAGGAGGTACTCCTGCTGGTCGTCCCCCAGCATGACCAGAACGTCCAGATCGGCCTCGTAGAGGGCCTTGCCGAGCCGCGCGATTCCCTTCTGGTTCCGCTCGTGGCGCTCGCGCATCTTTTCCGGGGTTATCTCCTTGGCGATGTGGTCCAGGTCGGCCCGCTCCAGCAGACCCTCGAAGTCGGAGACGATGCCGTCGGTGCCGACCAGTTCCCTGTGGCGGCGGTCATTTTCGCCACGGGCCAGCCAGCCCTCGGACGGGGTGCTGAGTTGGGGGCTGTGGGAGCTGCCAAGCCCCAATACTACCTGTGCCATTGTTGGCCTCCTGAAAACATGTTAACCGCTTTTGCGGGGCGCGCTCCGGGCGCCGGTTTCCGACACCCAGCCTTTGAAGGAATTAGACTCTGTGCGTCCCGGAGTGTCAACCCGATTCCCGCGAGAGCTGGACGACAATTGCGCCGCTGGCCTCTACCAGCCGTTCCGGGGTAATCATGATTTCCTTCCCCCAGGCGCCCGCTCCGACGCCAAGAACCTCCTCCCGCATCAACGGGGCGTCGATAAAGCTGCGGAAGGAATCCGGCTGCCAGTGGAACGGGGGAATGGAGCCTATCCGGTATCCCGTCACCCGGTGGACGGTCTCACCGTCGGCCAGCCGGATGTTCCTGCTGCCGATGGCACGCTTCAGGTTGCCGGAGACGGCGTTCTTGTCCGCGGCCATCATCACGAGGACATGCTCGCCCTCGCCGGTCTCGAAGACCAGGGTCTTGACCATCTGGCCCGGCTTGTACCCGAGCGCCTCGGCGACGCTGGCCGCGCCCTTCTCCGTCTCCGGGGAAAAGCTGAGCCTCATGTAGGGGATGCTGTGTTCATCCAGGAACTTGTGGGCGGGAAGATCCATCGGAGCGCCCATATAAGAACCCCTTGCTGAGCAGTTCAGCACTGTATGCGCCCGGACTGGGGCTGTGCCCACGGCATGTTGTAGACAGGGGCCACCTGCGGAGCGCGTGGTATTTGAACTCCCGCGAAAGGCACATCAATGACGACCGGCGCCTGGTGGTCTAGCGCAAGCGGCACCAGGGTTTCCAACTCCGAGGGATCGTTGGCTCTCATGCCAACCGCGCCGAATGACTCGGCGAACTTAACAAGGTCAGGGTTGTGCAGGTCAGTCTCATAAGTCCCGCCGAACATATCGTCCAAGTCGCGGGCAGTGTTGCCATAGGAGTCGTTTCTGAGGACGATGGTTACTGCATTGATCCCGTACCTGACCGCAGTGGAAAGTTCGACGGCGTTAAACATAAACCCGCCGTCTCCGGCTATGCAAACCACGGGACGTTCGGGCCTTGCGACCTTAGCTCCCAACGCCGTAGGAAACGCGTATCCGAGGTTGAATGAATATCCGGAGTCTATGTAGGTCTTCGGATGATTGACCTGGTAGTGGGTGCGGGCATAGAAGCCGAGTTGGGAAACGTCCCAGACTGTGAAAGCGTCCTGCGGGATGCCCTTCTGCATGGCTTCTATGACCGGGTACTGCGGCTCTCTGAGTCGGATGTCGTAGTAGGCAATCAGGTTGCGGGCCGCGGTGACGGCCGCCGCGGGGGATGGGCGCTCTCCTGCCCCGGCGTCGATGAGGTAGGGAATCAGGGCCTCGATGGTAGCTTTGGCGTCGCCATGCAGGGGTATGGTGTTGGACTGCACTCTGGTAAGTTCGGCATCGTCTATGTTGATGTTCACCAGCACGGATGACTCTCCGGCGGGATTGCCCAAGGAAAAGCGCGCGCCGATTCCTATCACCACGTCTGCGGACTGCATAACGTCGTAAAGCTGGTTCATTTCCTGTCTCTCGCCTCGGGGGCTGAAACAGGAGCCGTAAGACAGGGGATGGCTGTCTGGAATGGTCCCCTTGCCGCCGCTGGAAGTGACTACGGGTATATTGGTCGCCTCGGCCAGTTTGACAAGGGCATCCTCTCCGCCGGACCTTGCCACTCCTCCTCCGGCAAATATAAGCGGCGTGAGAGACCTAGAAATAACCCCGGCAGCTTCCCGGATGTCTTCAGGGCTTGGCACAATCCGTGTGACGCGGGCCGGGTCAAGTAGCCTTACTTCCTCCCGCTCCACCCCGACATCGGGAGGAATCTCGATCAGCACAGGGCGAGGACGGCCAGTGCGCATCTGTCTGAAGGCCTCGAAAACGGCATCCGGGACTTCTCGGGCGCGGAGGACTTGCCGCTGCCACTTGGTCACGGAACGCACCGTGCCTCCCTGGTCTGCGATTTCGTGGACTGCGCCCAGGTTCTTGCCTATAGCCCCGCGCGGGACCTGGCCCGCAATGAGGAGCACGGGCGTGGAGCGGGAGTAGGCATTGGCCAGGCCGGAAGCGGCGTTGTAGATTCCCACTCCCGGCACTACCAAGGCCACCCCCGGTTTTCCCGATGCGCGGGCATAGCCGTCGGCCATGTAGGTTGTGGCCTGTTCGTGCCGTGTCGTAATCATGCTTATGTCCGGCTCATCCCGCAACGCGGCAATGATTCCATAGGTCTGTATGCCCGGGATCCCAAATACCACCTCCGCGCCCTCTCTCACGAGCGACTTAACCAGAGCTTCCCCACCGCTCAATTCAGGCATGATTCGCAGCTTCCATCCGGGGCATCATCGTCTCTTACCTGGCCAGGGAACACATCTGCCGACAAGGACTACACTCACCTATTGTACCAACCAGCATATTAGCAGAACTGCCGCGCCGGTTTCGACTATCTGGACCTAGCGCACCGGCCCGGCTCCCAGTCCTACACCCGCAGACGGCGCAGTGTGGGATGCCAAAGGCCCAGTACGAAGGCAACAGTCAGACAGATGACGGCCCCGCCTGCGAACGCCGACGTCCAGTTAACGTGGTCCGCAACCAGGGCCATCGGAAACGCGCCTATCAATGTGAATGCCGCTGTGACGTACCACAGGCTCATCACCCTGCCCCGCAGTTCCGGCGAAACGGAGAGTTGCAACACAGTGGTGCCCATCGGGAAGATGTCGCTCAGTCCGAGGAACAACAGTATCCCCCATGAGACCCAGAACCACGGCGACCATGCCAGCAGGAACAGGGATACCCCGAACAGGAACATCGAGGCAATCAGGAGCCAGTTCTTGTAGCGGAAGTTGCCCAACGACGCCAGAAAAATCGTTCCGGCCAGCGCCCCCACGCCTGCGCCGGACATCAACAGACCGACCTGACCGGCGCTTGCTCCCAGGACCTGTTTGGCAAATGCGGGCATCAGTTGGACATAGGACATTCCGAACAGCCCGAAGACGAACCCTATGGTTATGACGGTGAAGGTGACCGGATTGGTCCAGCAATACCGGAATCCCATCCCCAGGTCGGAAACGAAGGATGCACGCTCAACTGGCACAGCGCGCTTCGGGGGGCGGACCATGAACAACGCCAGACTCGCAAGGGCGAAGAATCCGGCGGCAACGCAAAACGAGGGCCCGATGCCGGCAAACTCGATAACCGCTCCCGCTATGGCAGGGCCCAGGACCCGGCCGGCGTTCATCACCGCGGTGTTCAACACCACGGCGTTCATAATGTCCTCACGGTCCACCAGGTCTGGTACGAGGGCCGCCCGGGCCGGCGTGTTGATCGCCATGAAGAACGCCATGAAGACGACACTGACGTATAGGTGCCAGAGTTCGATGCGGTCCAATAGCTGCAGGACAGCCAGACTGGCCAGTACAACGGCGGTAAGGGCCTGGGTGGCTGAACTCAGGTCACGCCGGTCGAAACGGTCTGCAAGAGTCCCCGCGAACAGAATGACAATCATCCCGGTTATGCCGAAAAGGAACACCAGGAATCCCATTCGGGATGCCGAGCCGGTGAGTTCCAACACGAGCCAACTGTGGATGAGGAACTGCATTCCCATGCCCACAGGCTGGGCCGCAGCGCTGGCCCAGTACCACCGGAAGTCCCGGTGGCGCAGGGCGCGGAAAATGCGATTTACAGTCTGCACGCCGCGCTCTTTGTGAGTCACACCGTCCATCTATGCCGCCGGAGTTTCCGGTCAGGCCGCTCCTACACCCGCAGGCGGCGCAGGGTGGGACGCCACAAGCCCAGCACGAAGGCGATTGCCAGGTAGATTGCGGACCCGCCGGCGAAGGCGGCTGCCCAGCTTATGTGCTCGGCTACCAGAGTCATGGGGTAGGAACCGATGAACATGAACGCGGCTGAGATGTACCAGACGCTCATCACCCGTCCCTGGAATTCGGCGGGCACGGAGAGCTGCAATACGGTCGTGCCCATCGGGACGATGCTGCCCATGCCGATGAAGTAAAGGATTACCCATGAGACCCAGAACCATGTAGACCAGGCCAGCATAAACAGGGATATGCCGAAGAGGAAGATGCAGCCCAGCAGAAGCCAGTTCTTGTGCCGGGAGTTGCCCAGGGACGCCATGACGAAGGTGCCCGACAGGGACCCGATTCCGGCCCCGGTCATCAGCAGTCCGGCCTCCCCAGCGCCCGCTTCCAGAACCTGTTTGGCGAAGGCGGGCAGAACCTGGGCGTAGGGCATGGCGAAGAACCCGAAGGCGAACCCGATGCCGATTACGGTGAAGGTGACCGGGTTGGACCAGCAGTAGCGCAGCCCGCCCCAAAGGTCGGACAGGATGGTCGTGGGCTGCTCACGAGTTACCCTGGGCACCCGCCGCACCATGAACAGCGTCACCGTGCCGACGAAGAAGCAGGCTGTGGCAAGGTGCAGCGCAGAGGCGATCCCGGCAAATTCGATTACCGCACCCGCCAGCGCCGGACCAAGAATGCGCCCTGAATTCATCACCGCCGAGTTCAAAACAACGGCGTTCATCAGGTCTTCCCGGTCCACCAGGTCTCGAACGATGGCCAGCCGGGCTGGTGTGTTTATGGCCTGAAGAGTGCCCAGCACAAACGATACCACGTAAAGGTGCCATAGTTCGACCAGCCTCGCGGTCTCCAGCAAGGCCAGCCCCAATACCAGTACGGCCACCAGGGCCTGGGTCAGCATCAGCAGTCCGCGACGGTCAAACCGGTCCGCGAATGCTCCGCCGAACAGCACGAACCCCAGGGTGGGCATCCCGTAGAGGAATATCATCAGGCCCATGCTGGCGGCAGAGCCGGTCAGTTCCAACACCATCCAGCCCAGGATGAGGAACTGCATCCCCCGGCCCCATGCCTGGGCGTTTGCGCCAATCCAGAACCAGCGGAAGTCCCGGTGCCGCAGTGCCCGGAAGGTCTGAAGCCTGCGCCCGATTGCGAGGACCTGGGTCAACTATTTCACCGGAATTGACCCGGAGCGCTGCCCCACATGGAGGAGGTCCAAGGCGATACCCAAATCACCTGTGACAATGTTGGTCAGCCCGTGGTCGTCCCTGCGACCCTTGCAGAATGCGTGGATTAAGGCTTTTGAGCATGATTCCCACGCAAGCTCGGGTCCGAAGTGAGTGTCGAGGACAAATCCATTCATTCGTTTTCGCAGAGAAGAAATGGAATGTCGCGCTCTGGTTCGCGCCTGTTCGAAACCTGAACCCTGGAACCACGAGGTATATTATCCACCAACCATTTGCCCAGCGGCTTCCGTACTGAAATTCGGATATACCTTGCTTCACCCGAAACTTCCATGAATTCCTCCTCGCGCTGGTGAGCTTGTGGCCCTCCGATTCGGCGAGGCGCTTCCGTTACAATTACAACGACGATGGAGCAAGAAACAGTAGTGTTCCCCCGGTAGTGTTCCAATGTAGACTACATTCTTCGTCGGGGCAACTGCACCATAGTAATTCGAAAACGACTCCGAATGTTATAGTAATGCCAAATCACCAACACCGGCAGATGCCGGGGAGGGAGCCATCGTGAAAATAACCGACTTGAGCGTGATCATGGTCAACTGGAACTCCGGGCCGTGGAGCACCGCGACGGCGTCATTCGGCGGCACTCGGCAACTGGGGGTCGTGACGGTATTCACCGATGAAGGGGTGGAAGGCCACGCTTTCCTGGGTTCGTCGCGGCAGGGAGCTGACGCCTACGTGGGGCCGCTGATGGAATTCATCAAACCGTCCCTGCTGGGCCGCAACCCGCTGGACATCGGCGCGATATGGGCCGATATGTGGAAGAACAACCGCAACGTTTCCACCAACGCCATTGGCGCGGTGGACGTTGCCCTGTGGGACATCGCGGGCAAGGTTGCCGGGCTGCCCATCCACAGGCTGCTGGGTTCCTGCCGCGACCGGGTGCCCGCCTACGCAAGTTCCGGTTACCTGGCGACTCCAGAGGACTACGCCGAGGAAGCCCTGCACTTCAAGGACCTGGGTTGGCCGGCGTACAAGATTCACCCCCACGCCGTGCCCAAAGAGGACATCGAGATATGCCGGGTGACCCGCGAGGCGGTGGGCGAACAGTTCGATCTGATGCTGGACTCCATGTGGGCCTACTGCTACGAGGACGCCCTGCGGGTGGGCAGAGCCGCCGAGGAGTACGATTATCTGTGGTACGAGGACCCGCTGGCCGAGGAGGACATCTACAACTACATCAAGCTGAAGAGCAAGCTGGACATCCCCATAATGTCAACCGAGTACGCGCCCGGACGCCTTTACGGCATGGCCCAGTGGATACATCTTCAGGCAACGGACATGCTACGGGGCGACGTGGCCGTATCCGGGGGCATCACGCCCCTGCTGAAGATCGCCCACACCGCCGAGGCTTTTAAGATGAAGTGCGAGGTACACCACGGGGGCAATTCCCTGAATAACGTGGCCAACCTGCATGTGATACTGGCGGTGAACAACTGTGACTACTATGAGGTCTTCCCGGCCAACGGCGCGAACAAGTTCGGCCTGGTGGAGGACGTTGAGGTGGACAGCAACGGCCTCGTCTATGCGCCGGAAAGACCGGGCCTCGGGTACGAAATAGACTGGGACCTGGTACAGCGGGAGAAGAGCAGGGAGGTGCGGTGAGTTTAGTCCCGACCCTTCCGGGCCAAGATTATCAACGCAAAGTTGACGTCGGCGAATCTCTCTCGCATGAACTCAGTCTGAAATCCCCCTGGGATCTCCCTCGTGGATATGTCGAGAACCGTATGTACGTTCAAGCCGGTGTCCTCCACGGCTTTGACGTAGGCATTTCGCGGGTGGGGTTCGTTGGGCAGATAGTAGGTTACGCCGTCATCAACGAACTGGGTCGGCATACCGGCGGCAATAAAATCCGGATGCACATCAGTTAGCAGCAGATGCCCATCCGGAGCCAGGCTTCGATGACACTCTGCGATCGCCCCTCGAAGGCCGGGGATATGGCAAAGGGTCAAGGCGCAAACTACCAGGTCGAAGGCGTCGGACTCGACTGGCAGGCCATCTTCAATGGCGGCCTGGATGAAGCGTATCGGCAGACTTTCATCGGCAACCGCGGTCCTTGCGACGGCAAGCATAGAGGGATTGGCGTCTATGGCGGTAACATCCCAGCCATTCCGGGCAAGTTTCAGCGCGAACCTGCCGGTTCCGGTGCCGACGTCAAGGGCCGTTTCCCCATATAAGCCACTGAGTAGGTTCAGTGAATACAGTTCCTCGGTGGCTATGAGGGTGTTCCAGGCCGTGTCATAGGTCCTGGCCCACCGGGTATAGCCCTCCATTAAGCTCAGATTGGTAGGCCCTCGCTGTTGCATGGCATTTGGTCCCACGCTCAGATGCCTTCAGCGCTGCTGCGTCGTGGGGGTGAAGGTGAAGGCCGAGTTGCCCGGCGCAATCTCGAAGGGCGGAGAGGTTGAGGAAACGTATATCAACCGCTCGGCGCCTATGTTCTTGATGGAGTGTCCGGTTCCAGGGGGCACGTATATCAGAGTGCCAGGCCCCACTTCCTGGACCTCGTCGCCTACCCGCATTGCGCCCTGTCCCTGCACTATGACGTAGACCTGCTCGCGTCCCTCGTGGGAGTGGACGGCCTGTTCGCTTCCCGGCTCTCCTTCCACCCACGTTACCGACAGGTTTTCCGTCCCGAACTGTCCGGGGGCCAAAAGCAGGTGTGAGACCTGCCCGCCGCGATGGTTCTGTGGACTCTGATCAAGGGTCTGAGTGTCCATGGCAAATACTCCTGAAGAAGAACGGGGATAAAGTTGGAGAGGGGAAGTGGCGACCCGGAGCGGATTCGAACCGCCGATCTCTGGCTTGACAGGCCAGTATGTTAACCGCTACACCACCGGGCCGCGGGGAGCCGGACCTTGGTCCAACTGTCCCATTTGAGTCTACGATTTCCGCAAATTCATGTCAAGCGCGACTGTACGGTCGACAGAGTGCAAAACAGATCGCGCTTTGCAAATTCCAATGCGGCTTCTGAGACTAATTTACCGGGTCGTCCGGTACCAACTCGTGGCCGCCGTGAGGGAGGCCTAGAAGGAACTCGGAGTGGTGTTCCGGGCCGGGGATGGAAACACTTTCCACGGTCAACTCCCCGTGCCATCGGTTGGCCAGAGTGCGGGCGATAAAGAGGCCCAGTCCGGAGCTTGATTTCTCCTCCCTGCGGGCCACTTCGGGCGTCCAACCGTGGTCGAAAACGTGCTGCACGTACTGAGGGGAGACACCGGGGCCGTCGTCCCATACCCGGACAAAGAAGTGGGTGGGATTCCGGGTCAACTTGATTTCGATATGGGAGTCGGCAAAACGGACCGCATTGTCCACCAGGTTGGTTACGATGTGCTCGATGGCGGAACTGTCGGAGTAGACCAGCCCGAACTCCGACGGCTCCGCCCACCACGTGATTTCCTTCATCGTCTGTTCGGCCACCGGCGTGTACCGGTCCACAATCCTGCGGACCACCTCGGACGGTTCCACAGGCTGGGGGTGGACCTGTCCGTCGGGTCCCTCCAGGTCGACCAACACCTGGATGTTGGACAGCATCAGGCGGAAGTTGGTGGTCTGCATTTCGATCTCCTCCAGCAGGGAAAGGACGTTTGGATCGATGTTCTTGCCGGAGGAAAGCAACACCGCCCGCAGTTCCCGCTCCTGGCCGGATATGCGGCGCAACGGACGGCCCAGGTCGTGGTTGAACAGGGCGAAGTATTGCTGGGTCAACTGCCGCCACTGCTCGGCCACGTCGTCCGATGAGAGGGCTTCGCCGGTCCGCGACCTCCGTATTCCAGGCAAGGCGTAGGAGAGGGACACCACTCCCAGTCCCAGGGCGACCATACCGCCCCCGATATAGGTCAGGGGCTCAACGGTCCAGACGGATTTGAACAGGCTGGAGCCAACGATGGGCGCCAGCAACAGCGAAACCACTCCCGCTGCAAAGACCACTACGCCGCAAACTATGGACCAGGTCTGCATCCGCGGCCCGCCAATATGGGGCTCATAGCGAGGGAGGCAGGAGCCTGTACCCCTGGTCCCGGGCATTGATGATAAGCTCACCGGCGGAGAAACGGACGCCCAGGGCCTTGCCCAGAGCGACCTTGATTTCCCTGATCCTCACGCGCAGGGAAGCCCTGGGGTCCTCTCCATCTGAGTATCGCTCCAGCCTTCCAAACGTGACCAACTCTCCGGGGCTGTGGTACCAGGCCTCCGCCAGTTCCCTGAAGATCTCAAACTTCATGCCTTGTATCTCATATACTGGAGCCAGTCGGCCTTCCCTATCAGCGTAAACCAGCCGGGAGTCCTTGTTAACTACAATGCGGCTGCCGATGGGGATAGCGCTGGGCGACGTGCCTATGAGCCTCCGCAATCTAAGAACAACTTCTCCGGGGCTGGCCAGCTTGTCGATAAAGTCCACCGGGGCCTCCCGGGCCAATGCGCCGCGGACGGCAGTGTCCCGGTCCGGTCCCTGGGCGTACTGGGTGAACATCAGGACCGGTAATCCGGGAAACCGCTCTACGATGCGCTGAAGAATATCCAGGCCTTTGAACCGTTCCTCGGCCTGGTCCCCGAAGCGCACGTCCAGAAGCACTCCATCGGGTTGACGCTCTTCTATGGCGTAAATTGCGGCAGCCTCAAACTCGTCGGCCCCGTCCCAGTTGGCATACCCGGAGTAGGCATCGGGGCGCACTATCACCGGGTCCCATCCCTCCTCGTCCAGGCCGCGGCGCACAGCCATAACGGTAGCGGAATCGAATTCGTCGTCGACTATCAGTATGGTCCCTTTCCGCATCATATTGTGTTTACCGGCGCGCGCCTGAGATGAACGCCAGCCATTTCTGTCCTGATTTCTCGCGTCCTCATGTTATGTATTCTACCAGAGGGCCGAGCGAATCTGGGAACACACGGCACCCCTGACTGGACGGCAAGTGCTGTGATGCTTGGGTTGACAGTATTCCCTGCCGGTCTAAAATGGTCTGAGATAGCGCAAGTCCATCTTTGGAGTATACTTGGGGACCTGGCCCATCACCGCGGGTTGGCCGGCGTGCCGGTTTGGGGCGGTGTTCTCAGGGTAAGGAGTCGGTCTTATGATAACCAAATTCGGGAGCCTGTTCGCCGGGCATGTCGACCTGGACAATATCGGCTGGACGGGTACGCCGGTAAACGACCGCTGGCTGCCGGACGAGCACCTGGCCAGCGTCTTCGACAAGACGGAAGCTATAGTCCTCAAGATGGAGGAGTTGGGCTACGACACCTTCTGGGCGGCGGAGCACCACTTCCAGCGGGAGGGGTACGAGTGCATTCCCAACCTGCTGCTGCTCTTCGTCCACCTGGCCCACCTGACCAAGAACCTGAAGTTCGGCTGCGGATTCAACATCAGCCCCATGTGGCACCCGCTGCGGCTGGCCGAGGACTTCGCAATGGCAGACCACATGACCAAGGGCCGGGTGGTCTTCGGCATCGGGCGCGGCTACCACTCCCGGGAGGTAGAGACCTTCGGCAACCCCAGTACCATCATCGACAACGAGGCGAACCGGGAGCTTTTCGAGGAGCAGACCGAGCTGCTGATGAAGTCGTTCAACCAGCGCTCCTTCTCCCACCACGGCGAGCACTACAACATCCCTCCCGACGTTCCCTACCGGGGATATGACCTGAAAGAGATTACGCTGGTGCCCCGGCCCCGCACGCTGCCGGTGGAGTGCTGGCAGCCCATCGTCAGTGCCAGCCAGCGGGCGATGGACTTCATGGTCAAGCACGGCATGAAGGGCATCATCGGCGGTGGCGCAGCCGCCGGAGGCACTACCGACCGGGTCATGGAACAATGGCGCGATACCCTGGCCGCCTCCGGACGTGAGACCGAACTGGGTACAGACTTGGCCATCGGATACACCATCCACATCGCCGAGACGCCGGAGCGGGCCATCGAGGAAGCACGGGACTATTTTGAAGAGAACATGAAGATGTTCGCACCCCTGGGCTTCGTCCGCGGCCTCACCAGCCAGCAGATTGCCGACCTGGGAGACCCGGCCAAGGCCCCATTCGCCGGGCTGCCCACCCTGGAGCAGGCAGTGGAGGCGGGGTCATGGCTGGTTGGACCGCCCGATTTGATTGCGAAGCAGATCCGGGACGTGCAGGAACGCTACCCGGGGCTGGAGTCCATCAACGTCGGATCGGTCATTGGCACGCCCACGGACGTGATCGTCGAGCAGTTGGATATCTTCGGCAGGGAAGTCATGCCGGAGTTCGTAAACCAGGGTTAGGGCGAGAGGAACCAGCACTTGGTCGAACAATTCACGGAGGAGTCTCTCCTCTCCCTCGCCGAGCAATTCAGCTTCCGCAGCCGCATGGACCGGAGCGCCGTCGCAGGGCCGATACTGGTCTGGGGACGGGGCTCAGTGGTGCGGGACGTTAACGGCAAGGAGTACCTGGACTTCAACTCGGGGCAGATGTGCGCCGCCCTGGGCCACAACCATCCCAGGATAGTCCAGGCCCTCCGGGAAAGCTGCGAAACGCTGCTCCACAGCCACATGAGCCTGTTCAACGACCGGGAGATCATCCTGGCCAGCCGCCTGGCCGAGATAACCCCGCCCGGTCTGACCAAGAGCATGTTCCTGACCTCCGGCAGCGACTCCAATGAGGCGGCCATAACCATCGCCAAACGCTACACCAGGGGCTATGAGGTCGCCAGCCCGGTGGTCAGCTTCCACGGCCAGAGTGAAGCCGCCCGCGCCTTGACCTTCTCCGGGTGGCGGCAGGGTTACGGCCCCTACGCTCCGGGCAACTACCCCATACTGGCCCCCTACCGTTACCGCTGCGCCTTCTGCCGGGACAGGTGCGCCTGTGACTACACATGCCTCGACACCAGTTTTGACCTGCTGGACGCCCAGTCCGACGGCAGGATGGCCGCGGTCATCACCGAACCCCTGTTCAGCGCCGGCGGCGTCATAGACCTGCCCCCTGGCTGGCTCCGGGAACTGCAAGAACGCTGCCACCGGCGGGGGATGCTGCTGATTCTGGACGAAGCCCAGACCGGGCTGGCCAAGCTGGGCGCAATGTGGGGCGGAGAGCAGGAAGGTGTCGTCCCGGACATCCTGACCGTCTCCAAGCATTTCGGAGGGGGGATAGCTGTCAGCGCGACCGTCACAACCCCGGAGATCGAGGAGCGTGTGGCCGGGACGGGTATGGTGGTGGCCCATTCCCACTCCAATGACCCCGTGACGTGCAACGCCGCCATCGCCAGCCTGGACATCATCCTGGAGGAAGGTCTGGTGGATGTGGCGGCCAGCATCGGCGAGTATTGGGCCGGGCATCTCCGCTCCCTTGCCGACCGTCACGAGCTTATCGGGGACATCCGCGGGCGCGGGCTGCTCCAGGGGATAGAGTTCGTAACCGACAGAGGGACACGGGAACCCGCCTTCGAGCAGGGCCGGGAGATTGGCCGTCTCTGCCTGGAGAGCGGGCTGATTCTCAGCGTGCGCCGAAACGGCTCCGTCCTGCGCTTCGTTCCTCCCTTCACCACTACCAGAGAGCAGATGGACCTGGCGGCGGACATCCTCGACTACGCCATATCAGCGGCCTGCGCCTAACGCCCACTGTACAGGCGAAGGCCATTGACATGCACTCGATGCGTTCCATATCCTCATATCATTAACCTTAAAGCGTCATAACCTCTCCGCAATCCGAACACCACTGATGTGCGTATTCTTAGCTAACGGCCCCATGCTCTGGAATGTGCCTGCCGTGGACCAGCCCACAGTCCTCTTGCCCCAAGGAGGTTAGTCTTTGAGCTTCTTGACTGGCCTTGCCCTGCGCCGTCCTGCGGTCACGGTGATGGTCATTGTCCTGGTTATGATCGGGGGCGTGGTCAGTTACCAGGGCTTGCAGCGGGAACTGTTCCCGGAGATCGAATTCCCCAATATCATCGTCATAACCTTCTACCCTTCGGCCAACCCCGACGCGGTGGCCCGGGACGTTACCGGGCCCATAGAAGACGCCATCATCGGGATGGAAGGGCTGCAAGAGTTGCGGTCGGTCTCCACGGAGAACCGTTCTACGGTCACCGCGACCTTCGAGTTTGGCGAGGACATGGAGGACCTGGAACACACCGTCGAGAGCAATCTCCACGGCATAACGTTCCCGTCCGGCGTAGATGACCCTTTGGTCACCCGAATATCCTCTGACGTGTTTCCCGTGATGCAACTGAGTGTCCTTGGCGACCGCGACATCCCCTCCTTGCAACGTGTTGTGGACGACCTGATCACTCCGCGCATCGACCAGGTTGACGGGGTGTTCAGCGCCACGGTCCTGGGAGAGTCCGTAGAGCAGGTGCATGTGTCTGTGGACTCGGACCGGCTGGAAGAACTGGGAATATCGATGAACCAGGTGGCCGGCGCAATCCGGGACAACAGCGCCAATTTCCCGGCAGGAAACATCGACAGCGGGTCCAGGGTTTTCGCCGTCCGCACTTCCCACGAAATAGGGAGCCTGCAAGAGCTAAGGGGTCTGGTAGTGGGCTTTGAGCAGGTCCCCGGGGGGCGGCAGGGGCAGCGCCCGGTGCTGCTTTCCCACGTCGCGGACGTGGAGATCGGCACGGCCAAGGCAACCACCATATCCCGCACTAACGGCAAACCCAGCCTATCCATCTCAGTTGTAAAGGATCCCGACGCCAACACGGTGGACGTAACATCCGGGGTGCTGGACGCGATTACGGAGATTCCCGGTCTGCCCGGCGACGTGGAAGTGGTTGTGATAACCAACGACGGGCCGGTCGTGGAGGAGGCTCTTGGCGCACTGTTGAATGAAGGGATGTGGGGGCTCCTCTTCGCCGTCAGCATGGTGTTCATTTTCTTGATAAATCTCCGGCCCACCCTACTCAGGGGGCTGTCGATTACCCTGCGGCCCACGCTGATTATCGGGCTTTCCATACCCCTGAGCATTCTGGCCGCGGTCATCATCATGGCTTTGGCAGGGTTGAGCCTCAACTTTATGAGCCTGTCGGGACTGGCCATCTCCGTCGGGCGGGTTGTGGACGACAGCATCGTAGTCCTGGAGAACATCTACAGGCATATCCAGGCGGGACAGGACCGGCGGACCGCGGCTATCGAGGCTACCAGGGAGGTGGGGGCCGCCATCGTGTCGTCCACGCTGACCACGGTGGTCGTGTTCGTTCCCTTGGGGTTCATCCAGGGGTTGGTGGGTTCTTTCTTCACGCCCTTCGCCATGACCGTCAGTTTCGCCCTGCTGGCATCGACCCTGGTGGCGCTGACGGCAGTGCCGGTACTCGGCATGATCATTCTGCGGCGCGGCGACTTTCCCACAGGAGATGCGGATCCTGTTCCAGGAGGTATGGCTGCGCCAGACCGAGACCCATTGATAGTGCGGGTATACATGCCGCTCCTGCGCTGGGCCTTGGGCCGCAAGTTCGTCACCATCCTGATAGCCGCCGCCGTTACCGGGGCCAGCCTGGGTCTCCTTACGGTCATCCCGATTACCTTCTTCCCGTCGGACGCTCCGGAGTACCTGCTCGTCGACATAGAACTACCCACAGAGTCCTCGGCCGGGGATACTTTCGAGGCAGTGAGGCAGGTGGAGGCTGTCCTGGCAGACTTCCAGACCAGAAAGATTGTCGAGGACTACCAGGCCACGCTCTTCGCCACGTCGGATGACTTCGGAGGGCAGAGCGAGACCGGCGGCGCAAATATCGCCGGAATCATTGTCACTCTGGAGGAACATGTTCCCCCGAATGTGGAGGGCCTGGTCCGGGACGCAATCCCCGTCGTGGGAGAGGCGGAAATCACGGTGGCTGCGGTGGAGGAAGGCCCGCCCACGGATGCATTGGAAGTGACGGTTACCGGCAGCAACTACTCCGACATCTCGGCCTACGCGAAACGGCTGGAGGCGGAGATTAGCGGCATGGAGGGCATAGTCAACCTCACCAGTGACATATCCGAGGCCAGGGACGAGGCAGTTATCCGTATCGACCCGCTAAGTGCCGCCCAGTACGGCATTACTGCCAGTTCAGGGGCCCAACAGGTCAATCGCTACATCGTGGGCCAGACAGTAACTCAGGTTGACCTGGAAGGGGATGCGATAGACGTAGTGGTGCGCGGCCACCCGGATGAAGTCGACGACATCGAGAAGCTCAAGTCACTGCGCATCGAGGGACTGACGGGACCGGTCAACCTGGGGGCAATCAGCGACATCTCCATCGGGAAAAGCCCGGTTAGCATCTCCCATTTCGATGGAGAGCGTTCTGCAAGCATTACGGCGGACATCACCGTCGAAGACACCCAGGCCGTGGGCGCAGACCTTCAGCAGAGGATCGATTCCCTGGAACCCCCTCCCGGCGTCAATGTCAGGACCGGGGGCATATTCACCCAGATCGCCGAGGGATTCCAGGACGTGTTCACGGCCATGGCCATCGGAATAGCCCTGGTCTACCTGGTGATGGTCGCCAGCCTTGGCTCCCTGAGAAGCCCCTTCGTCATAGTAATGAGCCTCCCCCTGGCCCTGGTAGGAGCGATGGCGGCCCTGGCCATAACAGGCCGGACGCTGAGTCTTTCGGCACTGATGGGAATCCTGCTGCTGACCGGCGTGGTGGTCACCAACGCCATCGTCCTTATAGTGTTCGTCGAGCAGTTGCGGGAACGCGGGTTGGGAGTCTACGAAGCGCTCATTGAAGGAAGCAGGGTCCGGCTGAGACCGATCTTGATGACCGCCTTCACCACCACATTCGCGCTGCTGCCCCTGGCGACCTTTGCCGGAGAGACCGGCGGGATCATCGGGGCGGAACTGGCCACGGTGGTCATCGGCGGGCTGGTAAGCTCCACGTTCCTTACGCTGATCGTGGTCCCCGTCATCTACATGATAGTACATCAGAGCATACCGTCCTTGTTGGAGGCCATCCGGCGAATGCTGCCTTGGGGCCGTTCCGGCAGAACAGCCGCGGCAACGGGAAACGGTGAATAACAGCGCACCCGGCGAGGATTTCGGGTGTGTTCCCGGTATTCCTCCATGGGGATAACCGGAGCAACGAGCCCGTATCGTCAACCCCGGAGGCCGGACTTGACCAGCCCAGCCACCGGCAGCGAAACCATTGCCCTGGGAGTGGACCTACATGACGGCGTTTAGGGGAACAATGAAGGCTCGCAGACCACTGGCCCTGCTGCTGTATCCGGCTGCGGCCCTGGCCGTTGCGGCGGCGGTCTGGGCCATCCTGGGAGCGGTGCGCGGCCCGGAAACCGCGCCCGGAAAGCCTGCAACGGCCGCGCCGCCGGTCAGCGCTCAGCCGGCCCAGGTTGAGGCAACCGGAAGAATCGTGTTTCCCGTGGCCGCGGACCTGAAGTTCGAGACGGGCGGCACGGTTGGCGAGGTGCTGGCGCAGAGGGGGCAGAGGGTCCGGAAGGGGGAAGCGCTGGCCAGGCTGGACGCCGCAACCCTGGCCAGGCTGAAAGCGGAGGCCGCCCTTGCGGACGTGAACGTCACCCGGGCCAGGGAGGCCCTGGATACCCTGGATGACGGGAGTCCCGCGGAAGTGGCCCGTGCCGGGGCAGATGCGGCCCGGGCCAGGGTCGCCCTGGACAACGCGCGTGAGAGCCTGGACAAGCTGGTGAACCCCGAAGACGTTGCCGTTGCCGCCGCCGGGACCGCCGTGGCCCGCGCCCGTCTCGCCCTGAAAGCTGCGGACGATGACCTGGCCGACCTGGAGCGGGACCACGCCGGACGGGTCTCCCGGGCGGTCCAGGCCCTGGCGTCCGCCAGGGTCACGCTGGAACAGGCCTGGGACGTCCTGGCCGGCCTGGACCTGGGCCACGCCGGCCGCCTGGCAAGGGCGATGCAGACCCGGGCCCAGGCGGAGCTGGCGGCGGACCAGGCACGGGACATCCTCGGTGATTTTGAGCTGCACTACGACAGGGACCTGGCCGGCGTCAGCCAGGCGGCGGCGGCGGCTGACCTGGCGCTGGAAGCGGCGGAGGACGCCCTGGCCGACTTCCTGATCGACCATTCCCGGAGGCTTGCCCAGGCCAGGGATGACCGGAGCAATGCGGAGTTGGCCCTTGAGCGCGCAAAGACGGCATTGGCGGACTTCGACCCCCGGCACGCGCAAAGACTGGCTGCGGCGCTGGCGGCCAGGGCGAAAGCGGACGCCGGCCTGGACAGGGCCGGGGACCGCCTGGCCAATTTCGGCCTGGACTACGATGAGGTCCTGGCCGCGGCCCGGTTGGCCCACAGCGTGGCCAAGAACGAACTGGACGGCGCGAATGACGCGGTCAGCCGGTTTCTGTACTCCGGCGGACGGGAACTGCCCTTCGATGAGGAATACCTTGAAGACCTGCGCGTGCTGAGGGCCGCGGCGGCCCAGAAGCTGGCCAATTTCAACACCGCCAAAGAGCGCCTTGAAGATGTGGAGAAGGGCCCGGACTCTCTGCTCAGGTCCGAATTGGAGTCAGCGGTGGAGCTGGCCCGCGCCAGCCTGGAAATCGCCGTAAAGGACGTGGACACGCTCCAGCGGGGACAGGGGACTATCGAGGCCCGCCAGTTGAGCACCGCCGTCGCCGTGGCGGAAACCGGATTGGTCAAAGTTTCCAGGGTCGTAGAGCGGCTGGAAGATGGGCCGGACCCGGCGGAGAAGGCGAGACTGGAGGCCGCGGCGGCGCTGGCCCGGGCGACGGCAGCCGAGGCCGGTCGAAGGCTGGATGATCTGGAGCGGGGGCCGGACGCGCTGCTCCGGGCCAAGCTGGAAGCGGACGTGGCCGCTGCTCAGGCGGCCCTGGCAACAGCGGACAGGTCCCTGGAGTTGATTTCAGACCAGTCCCAGGACTCGGGAAAGCTTGCCGGCCTGGCCGGCGTGGCGTCCGCGGATGAGGCGGTCAGGGGGCTGGCGGACGGGGCCCTGGGACAGGCCGGCAGGCTCAGAGCTGCCGGCGGCGCGGCCGGAGACGCCCTGGACGCGGGCGCAGACCCCTGGGAGGTGGCGCTGCGGGTTTCGCAGGTGGACGGCGCCCTGGTCAGCCTGGACCAGGCCCGCGACGCCCTGGCCGGTCTGGGAGACGGGGCAGACCCGCTGGACCGCGCCTTGCTGGAGAGCCAGGCCGCCCTGGCCAGGGCCAACGTGGACAAGGCTGTCGAGGACCTGGAGGATATGACGGCCAACATAGACCCGCTCCTCGTTGCGGCCGCCGCCAGGGAGGTAAGCCTGGCGGAGGCCGAGCTGTCCGATGCGGAAACGAGGCTGGAGGCCGCCCGCGGCCGGGTGGCGCCGGACATGGAGCGGCGCCGGGCGGACCTCGCCGTTGCGGAACAGGCGGCAGCCGACGCCCGCAGCGGCCTGGAGGGCGGCGTCATCACCGCCCCGTTTGACGGGGTGGTGTTCCTGGTAAACGCAGAATCGGACGACGCAGTGAGCCGGGACTCTCTCATCGTCCGCCTGGTTGACGCCTCCGTTCTGGAAGTGGAGGCCCAGGTGGACGGCGCTGAAGTCTCAATGGTCCAACCCGGCGCAAAGGCCACCGTGGTCCTCGACCGGATGCCGGACCCTCCCCTGAACGGCATCGTGACCGCGGTATCGGAGAAGCCCAGGACAGAGCGGGGCGTATTGACATACCCGGTCAGAATCAGGGCGGATGCGCCCCCGGAACTGGACCTGACGCTGACCGGCGCGTCGGTATTCATCAACCGCTGAGAATTGGATTCACCACGGCCATGCCGGCCCGCTGGTATGGGGCGGCGTTCCCAGTGGCGGCGGGGGTTAGCTCAGGAAGCATACTGTTCGTAATAGAATATGGAGCGCGGGCGTCCCGCCCGCTAAACGGGGCGCATGACGGCGCTCCGCCAACAGGAGGACAGCATGGTTAGGTTGGGCGGGTCTGCCACCATCCCGCACATGAAGGCGTTTCAGGGACTTGAGGCGCTGTTCCAGCGCAGGGGCATTGAGATGGACTGGGTCCTCTACTCCGACTACGACGCCATGATCAACGACTTCGTGGAAGGGCGGATAGACCTGGCCTGGAACGGGCCTCTGGGATACGTCAAGATCAAGCGCCTGCTGCAAGCCCGTCACACCATGCCATGCCGGGTCATCGCCATGCGCGACGTGGACTTCGACTGCGTCACCTGTTTCATCGCCGGCCGGGACTCCGGCATCCTCACGGTGGAAGACCTGCGAGACAAGAGCTTCGCGATTGGCAGCCGTTCCTCGGAGCAGCCTGTATTGGCGTTCTACTTCCTGCGTCAACTGGGAATAGACCCACGGAAGGGCCTGGCAGAGGTGTCATTTTACGAGGACCGCGCCGGCTCCCTGAACGCGGAGCGAGACGTTATCACCCGCGTGAGCAAGGGTGAATATGCCGCCGGGGCAGTTACCCGGCGGACTCTGGAAGCCTTGAGGGAAAGCGGGGACCCGTCCGGGCAAGCGGTCCGGGTCCTGTGGTCGAGTCCCGGATACAGCCATTGCTGCTTCACCGCCCGGCGAGGACTCGATCCGGACCAGACGCGGGAACTGACCGAGGCGTTCCAGGCCGTAGACTACGGCGACCCTCTGGGCAAGGAAGTCCTGGATGCCGAGGGGTGCCGCAGCTTCGCCTCCGGAATCACCGAGGGCTGGGAGATGCTCGAAGAGGCCGCGATAGCCGAGGGGCTGGTCTGACTCAACGGTCTTCCCCCGGTTAAACCGGAGTGGTTCAACGGAGCGCAGGCGTCCCGCCCCCCGTTCGGGCCGGGAGCAGGCTCTGCTACGCAATCTCGTCCGGTCCGTCTTCTTCCGGAGAATGGTCCGGCATGTTGCTGAGAATGTCTTCCAGGGTCCTGTCCAGGGCCGGGTCAAGTTCCACGGGCTCCACGAAGGGACTGAGGTTGTAGTCGGCGCGGGCGCGGTCGATCAGCTCCTTGGCCCTGGGGTTGCCTTCAGCGATCCGTTCCAGGCTCTCCTGCAACTGCCGCCCATCATTGTCGGCCAGGGTCAGAAGCTCCGACAGGTCTATGTCCAGGCCGAACATGAACTTGAGCCTGCGCATAATGTCATAAAAGGCCCGGTGGTCCCTGGTAATCCCCACCGGCTCGTTGTTGGAAGTCAGGAAGGGAAACATCGGCGCCATCGCGCCCAGACGGAACATCTCCACGTCGGGATGCTGGTCGTGGGCTATGGAAATCAGCGCCATGCCGATGGTCGGGCCGCTTCTGCCCCGGCTGCCGTAGTTTGAATACCGCAGGGCGTACCGGTCCAGTTCTTCTTTCATGTGCGGCTGGCTATAGACGCAACTGACGTTCCGTTCCACATCCGGCGGGGCCGCGCCGTTATAGCCCTCCACCGCCACCGTCTTCTGGATGCCAAGCTGCTTGACCGCCGAAAAAAAGGCTTGTCCGTAGATGTCCAGGCGCATCCAGGGTTCTTCTCCCAGGAAAATGATCAGACCGTCGCCGGTGGAGAAGAAGTAATTGCGGCGGTGCATCGCCCTGGAGGGAAGCCCGTCCTCATACGCCACCCTGGGCCGGTAAGCGCCGTGGGTCCCGGGGACCTGAAAGGGGAAGCACATCCTGCCCACCTCCGGGCCGAACTCCCCAATTTCACGCGCCCCCAATTTGTCGATCAGGTATCTGGGAAGGCCGCTGGAAATCTCGCCGCCGTCGGACCACTGTCTTCTCCAGCCGGCGATCATGTACTTCGCTTCGGGTTTCTCGCGGAGAATCACCAAATCATCGGTCATGGCTCTTGCTCCCAAACGTCATTCTTCATATTAACATTTTCCATCCCTGTCCGGCACGGCTCACCCGCTGGGTGCCAGGGTCTTTCGATTCTTTGTCTGAACTGTGATTTTTCTGATTCAGGGATAGCCGTGATTTGGAGAATCATGCCCATCGATCAATCACATGAATCACAGTTCAGACAATTTCACAGAGAATCGAAAGACCCTACGTTGGGCGCCAGGGCAATCGAGTCTTAATGGTAGACTTGGCGAAGGTAACTGAGATTTGAGGGCCGGCCCAAGGTTTCCCGCCGCTTCTCCTTCGGCGCCTCGCCAGATGGGTACACATATCATCCGGCGAAGTCGGCTTCGAATTTGTCCCTGGCTGCCCATTGCGGTGGCGGCTTGATGATGCTGTCCCCTCCGCGTAGACTGATGGATGAGAGTTAGACCCAGCTTTTCATGTTGATATGGCGCTTCGGGAATTGGGCTAAAGCTGAATCCTCAGGAGGAATCCATGATTGGAACGAAAGAAACTATAGAACTGTACTTTCACTCACAACAACCTTATACCTACATCAAAGAGGAGGACATCTCACAGTACAAATCGGGCAGAATCGACTTTCCGAACACGTACTTCGATCCGGAAAAGGCACACGTACTGTATAACCAGTACCATGAGCAGTACGCCCTGGCCGACGAAGAAGGCATCGACGGGATCATGACCAACGAGCATCACGCTTCTTACTGGAACATGAAACCCTCGGCCAACCTGGATGCGGCGGTTATCAGCAAGGTGACAAAGAACACCAAGATAGCCATCCTGGGCAACATCATCCCGGTGAACGACCCGGTGAGAATGGCCGAGGAACTGGCGATGCTGGACTGCTATTCGGGAGGACGGCTCGTCTCCGGGTTCGTAAGGGGAGGAGCGGTGGAGACCCTGATGGCCGGCCTGGACCCAACCGAGAACCGGGAACGGTTCGAGGAAGCCCACGACCTGATCATCAAGTGCTGGACAGAGCCGGGACCATTTCGCTGGGAGGGGAAGTACTACCATCATCGGGTGGTCAACCCCTGGGTGCTGCCAGTCCAGCGGCCTCATCCCCCTATATGGTTCCCTGGCGGGAGCAGCCCCGAGAGCGTTATGTGGGCGGCAAGCCGCGGCTATACCTACGTAAACCTGGGAGCGTTGATGGACCTGACCCTTGAATTGAAACAGGTATACATCGACACCGCCAATGAGGTCGGGTTCAAGCCGGGGCCGGAACACTTCGGCTATCAGTTGCGGGCGGTTGTCGCCGACACCGACGAGAAGGCCCAGGAAATCGGAAGGGGATTCCTGTGGAATGGCGATCACCGGATGCGCGGGCCCAGGGAGCACAACGATCCTCCGGGTTACCAGTCGGCGGTGGCCGCCCAGCTGAGCAGGAGGCGCGCCGGTGGCCCCGGTGCGCGAATGACCTACGAGCAACTCCAGGAAGTGGGCGCCATCGTAGTGGGCAGTCCCGAGACCGTGACGAAGAAGTTGACCCAGACCATCAGGAGCCTCAATCCGGGTTACCTGATCCTGATAGGGAGCGACGGCAACATAAAACACGAGGACGTCATGCGGTCGGTCGAACTGTTGGGCAGGGAAGTGTTGCCGGCTCTCAAGGAAATCGAGCTGCAACCGTACCAGTAACCCTTCGGAGGGCTGACCCGTCCTCTGTTGCCTTGTTCGGACCCGCCGAACTGTACAAGACCAAGAAATTTGTGCCGCAATTGAGGTTGGTCTTGTATCTGAGTGGCTCGTGACTCTTTCACGTGGTTTCCGCCATGAAACCATCCCTGGCCTGGCGTGCGTAAATCAATTTGTAAGACTTCTCCCAGGACGGCGGGATGGCATATCCTTGGGCCAATGTTTTCATCCTGATCGTGGGCAGCCTTTCCCTGTTGACCGGCCTATTGGGGCTCATGGGAGGCACTCCCGACTGGGCGACTGCCTTCCACGTACACCGCATTTCCGGATTTGCCCTCGTGGTCCTGCTCCTTTGGAAGGGCCGTAACGTACTGAGACCGCTGACCAACAAGAGCCGGTGGAAACGAAGACCTGCCCTGCTCCTTGGCTCCATAGGAATATTTCTGCTGCTACTTGCCGCTCTCACCTTGGGAATAGCATGGAGCCACGGCGGTTACTTCTCATACATGGGAATCAGCGGAGTCAGTTGGCACATATACCTGTCTCTATTGCTCGCCCCCTTCGTGGTGTGGCATACCGTCACCCACTCCTGGACACTGCGCCCCCGTTTCTGGACCGAACGCCGGTCCTTTCTGAGGTTCGCCGGGCTAACCTTTGCCGGCCTCGTCCTGTGGCGCACCGGGGAGGCCGCAGCCGATGTCCTGGAACTGCCCGGGGAGGGCAGGCGATTCACCGGGTCATACGAGCGGAGAAGCTTTGGCGGCAACGCCTTCCCAACCACGTCCTGGTTGAACGACAACCCGGAACCGGTCAACGGGGATGCCTGGCGCTTGAATGTTTCGGGGCTGGTACACCATGAATTAGCCCTTGAGTTGGCCGACCTGACCCGCAGCCGCGAAAAGCTCACCGCCGTTCTGGACTGCACCGGCGGCTGGCATTCCACACAGGAGTGGGAAGGAATGCCCTTGAAGGACGTCTTGCAATCCGCAGGAGTGGAGTCCGGCGCGGGCAGCATCACAGTGCGCTCCGTGACGGGCTACCAGCGAAGGTTCTCACTAAAAGAAGCCGGCGAATACCTGTTGGCCACCCACGTTGGCGGCGAGCCAATTTCCCACGGCCACGGCTTTCCGGTCCGGTTGGTGGCCCCCGGCAAACGCGGTTTCGAATGGGTGAAGTGGGTGGACTCCATTCGCGTAAACGACACCGGGAAGTGGTGGCAATCTCCTTTCCCTCTAACGTGAGCTGGCCCTGGCTTCCAAGATGGTCCGTTAGCGCTCTGGCCAGGCAGGTGACGGCATCCTTTTGGCAGAGTAGCCCACCGAAAAGTTCCCGGAACAGTCTGCTCCGGTCAGCAACCCGTCTACTCGGGCGCCTATTGCCCACCGGAAGACTGTCAGCGTTTTCCCCTGGGCTAGAAACCGACGGCGTAGGCTTCGCACCGTGGGTCCGCGCCGCCCTGTAGCACCCCGGTCTCCGGGTTGCGCGTGATGACGCAGTACAGGGCTGAACCCTCCCACCAGTCCGGATACTTCTCTATCGTGTGGCCCTTCCTCCGCAAATCCTCGGCCGCTTCATCCGAAATGCGGCCTTCCAGCCGCAGCATCCCGGGATCGTATCTTGATGCCCAGTTGGAGCTGGGGAAGTTATAGCTGTAGAAGCGGGGTTCCTCCACTGCCTCTTGAGGGTCGCGGCCAAATTCCAGGACGTTCAACAGCAGTTGCAGAGTGCCTTGCGGGATATGGTCACCACCATGAGCGCCAAGGGCCATCACAGGCTCGCCGTCGCGCAACACGAGAGCGGGCGCGGGAGTGAGCCTGGGCCGCTTGCCTCCGGCGACCGATGCCGGGTGGCCTTCCACAAGCTTGGACTGGGTACCGCGCAATGAGAACGCGAGGCCGGTGCCGGGAATTATTGGCCCGCCGTTCTTGGTGCCCTCGCTGGGGGTGCTGGAGAAGATGTTTCCATCCCGGTCGATTACGGCGAAATAGGAAGTTCCTCCGCCGCTGACTCCGGCTGTACCGGCCGGCGCCGCCGCCTCTCTGGGAGATTGTGGTGCGCCATCGATAGTCGCCCTACCGTTTCGCGGGTCTCCCGCCGGAGGCGTGCCCGGCCAGGCCAGGTCCGGGTCTATCAAAGAGCGGCGCTTGGCCAGGTATTCCTCAGCGAACATTTCATTGATCGGCACGTCCACGAAGTCCGGGTCTCCCACGTACTGCTCCCGGTCGGCGAAGGCCAGGTTCAAGGCCTGGCTCACGGTGTGGATGTACTCGGCGGAATTGTGGCCCATGGACGCCAGGTCGTACCCCTCCAGAATCTTGAGGGCTTGGGGGAATGTTGGCCCCTGGCCCCACGGCCCGGTGCTGTAAACGTCGTAACCCTTGTAGTCTACGGTCACGGGCGGAGCCACCTGGACATGATACCGGGCCAGGTCTTCCTCGGTGAGCAGACCTCCCATTGCCTGGTTGAATGCGGCGACCTTGCGGCCCAGTTCACCAATGTAGATGTAGTCTCTGGCCGCCTTGAGTGCGGCCTCCCGGCCCTTTCCGGCGTTGGAAGCCTCCACATCAGCGATCTTGGATAAGGTGGCGGCCAGGTCCTTTTGATAGAACATCTCCCCCTGTTTGGGAGCGCTGCCGCCGGGCAGGTAAATTTCGGCGGTTGATGGGTAAGTGTTGTACTGGTCGAAGGCCGTCTTGAACCGGCCGGCCAGGTAACGGTACATGGGAAAACCGTTTCCGGCCAGGCCGATGGCCGCGGTCGCCACCTCTCCGAAGGTCATAGTGCCAAATCTGGACAGGGAAGTCAGCCACGAATCGGCGGCGGCCGGTGTCAGGGACGAGAGAACGCCCGGCGGAATTTTTCCGCCGTGGTTCTTCTGAAAGTACTCGACCGACGCGGCCCTGGGCCAGACTCCCAGCCCATCGACAGTGGTAACTTCCTTCCGGTCAGCCAGGTATATGACCGTAGGCGCAACGCCCAGGAAGCTGCAATCATCGACATGCACTACGTTCAACGCCAGGCCAACGGCCACTCCGGCGTCAATCGCGTTGCCGCCCTTTTTCAGGACTTCCAACCCGGCCATCGCGGCGCTGGGGTGGCTGGCTGCAACCATTCCGTTGACGCCCTGCATCAATGGACGAAGACTGGTTAGCGTGGTCCCTTTGACCGGCATTTGTGGGCCTCCGAATTATGGATTTTGGTTACACGGTCTGTCACTGGTCCGGCCCAGACTTCTCCAGATTCATTTCCCTATTCCACCCAGTAGCCATAGCCCCTGGGGATGCCGTAGGGAAGACCTGTCCGTTGATGGCGCTGGACCCGCCAGTAACCCTGCCCCTGGAAATCTCGATAGAGTGCTGTTGGGATGGTATGCACTGGGACGTGAACCGTCAATCATCGAGGGCTGCGAATTGCCGCTGGCGATAGGACCGCTCAAATTCCCCGAAGATCAAGCTGTCGTGAGACAAAGTGGTTGCCCAAGTGCGGTTGCGCTAGATTGCCTTGGCTAGTCTGGATTCCCCGGAGTAAACAATCTGCCCGTCGGCCATGACCACGCCGTCCTCACATTCGCATTCCAGCAGTCCTCCCTGGAACTGCTGGTGGTATAGGTTATGGTACAGGCCGCCCCGGGCCACCAGTTCTGCGTGAGTCCCTTGCTCAACGATTCTCCCCCGGTCGACAGCGAAGATTACGTCGGCGGCCATGATGGTGGACAGGCGGTGGGCGATGGCAATGGTGGTCCGCCCTTCCATCAAGGGGCGCAGGGCAGCCTGGACCAGCCGTTCATTGGCGGTGTCCAGGGCCGACGTGGCCTCGTCCAGGATCATTATCCGGGGCTGGTGAAGAATCACCCGGGCGATGGACAGCCGCTGGCGTTCCCCTCCCGAGAGCCGGTAGCCGCGTTCTCCCACCACTGTATCGTAGCCGTCGGCGAATTCCATGATCTTGTCGTGGATGTTGGCTGCACGCGCGGCCTCGTAAACCTCATCGTCGGTGGCATCGGGCCTGCCATAGAGGAGGTTTTCCCTGATGCTGGCGTGGAACAGATAGCTTTCCTGGGAAACGTAGCCGATGATGTTCGCCAGCGCCCGCTGCTTCAGGCGGCGGACATCCCAACCGTCAATCATCACGGAACCCTCGCTGGCATCGTACAGACGGGGGATGAGGTACGAAATGGTGGTCTTGCCGGCACCGCTGGGACCCACGAAGGCCGCTAGCTGGCCGGGCTGCACCCGGAAACTGACACCGTTCAGGGCGTAGCGTCCGGGGCCGAGAACCCGGCCATCGTCTTCTCCAGGCTGTGTCCGGTTGAAGTTCACGCGCACCCGGTCGAAGCTGATGGAGCCTGTGATGGTCCGGGGGTCGACGTCCATCGCGTCCGGGGCGTCCACTATCTCGGGCTGGGTGTCCAGGTAGCCGAAGATGCGCTCGAAGAGGGCAAGCGATGCCTGGAGTTCAACGGACACCCTCAGCAGGGTGCCGATGGGGAAGTACAGACGGGCCTGGAGGGTGGTGAAAGCCACGATAGTTCCTGGCGAAATCCCTCCTTTCCCCAGACCAAGGAGCAGGTAACCGGCGACGATGTACACCATTACCGGGGACAGGGAGAAGAATGCCTGCATGATGGACCAGACGGTCTGGCCGGTCATCTGACGCCGGATTTCCAGTTCGGAGAGCCGCTGGTTTTCCTGGTGGAACCGCTCAACCTCCTGGTCCTGCCGCCCGAAGAGCTTGGTCAACATGATGCCGGAGACGGACAGAGTCTCCTGGGTAATGGCAGTCATCTCGGCGTTGGATTCCTGCACCAGACGGGAGACTGCCCGCCGCTTCTCCCCCACCTTCTTGCTGACGAAAGCGAAGAAGGGGACCACACCCACGGCTACCAGGGTCAATTCCCAGGAGAGGACGGCCATGGCCACCACCGTGCTGACCAGAATCACCACGTTGGAGACCACGTCGGTGACGGTGGTGGTGACCACGTTGCGAACTCCACCCACGTCGTTGGCCACCCGTGACTGGACCTCCCCGGTGCGGGTGCCGGTGAAGAAGTTGAGGGATAGGCTCTGGAGGTGTCGGAACAGCCGGTCCCGCAGGTCTCGCATGACCCGCTGGCCAACGCTGTTGGTGAGGTAGGTCTGGAGTATGCCGATACCACTGGTGACAACGATGACACCGGCCATGAGGGCGGAAAGCGTCCACAGCAAGTCCAGGTCTGGTTCCCCGGATGCGGGGAACAGGGCCTGGTCGAAGACCACCTGCACTAACAGGGGGTTGATGACTCCCAACCCCGCGGAGAAGAGGATCAGCACACCAACCAGAATGACCTGGGGCAGGTATGGCCGGAAGGACGAGGCGATGCGGGCCAGGATCCTATGGTTGGACCGCGCCGGGTGGGGAGTTCCGGTTGTATTCAAGGCCATGAATGCATTATATCAACGGCATCGCGGCGAGAAGGAAGGGCAGGCGCCATTCCAACCTGATGACGGTAAGGGCGGCGGCATCAGGCCATAGCCGGTGTCGCCTCGATGAAACGCCGGTTGACCCCACTGGCTGTCATGTGAGACTGTAGCGCCAGGGGGACCGGGCATACCGCCGGTGCAAGCTCTGTCGTGCATCGGAGCAGGTCCTGATCCGGCAAACCAGTCCAGAGGAGTCGAGAAATGACCACCAGCCCCATAGATCCCAACCGCGTACTACTCACCGGGGAGAACCCGTACATCAGGCTCAGCGAGACCGACGACGGGCCGGTCACCACCGACGCCAGCTTCTGGCGGATACTGTTCTCTCCCGGCGGCCCGGGCCACGTGCTGTTCCTCCAGAGCGAACTGACCGGCAATGAACCGAGGATTTACACCGACAACATCCAGATGACGCGCTGGCTGCAGGGCGAAATACAGGGCAGAATCAATCCCACCTTCGGGAACCTGGAAATTCCGGCCCGGGATGCTTCATTCGGGAGCTCCGGCGACTTGAGGTCCTATTGGACAGAGTCGGTGAACGCCAGCGGTGAAGAGATCGCCCTGACGTGGTACGACCTCGGGGAACCGTTTCTGAGCCACACTTTTCCCGGCAACAACCCGGAACGGCCCCACGGGGTGGCTACGGTGCTGATACCGGCCAACGGCGCCCGAGTCACCATCAACGGGAATTTCGCCAAGGGACGGCCATTCCCCCGACAACGGGACGCCCGGACCCACAGCACTTGCGCATTGGCCTTCTCCGAGTCGTGGATGCTCCCCTACTAAACTAAAGCCAAGGTGAAATGTACATATCGCTAGACCGCACTGTCGGTGGCCACCCAGTTGGAGCTCAAAGGTGATATGAGGTGCTGTGGAGTCCTTTCAGTCGTTTTCAAAACCCCAGAAATGCACATCCCACCTTGGTATTGGTTTAGGGATACTCTGAACAAGTGTCTGATGATGTGGCATAGTACGGTTGGCAGCCACGACAAAGATCAAGGGTGAGACACGATGGACCAGCCGACGTTCTCCGACCTGGAGTACCAGGGCAAGAAGCGCAAGACACGCCGGGAGGTGTTTCTGGAGCGCATGGACGGCCTGATTCCCTGGGGGAGGCTGGAGGAGCGCATCCGCCCCTTCTACCCCAAGGCCGGAAACGGCCGGCGTCCCTACCCGCTCTCAGTGATGCTGCGAGTCCACTGCGTGCAACTCTTCTACAACCTGAGCGATCCCGGTATGGAAGACCTGCTCTATGAGGCAGAGTCCGTCCGGCGGTTCGTGGGCCTGAGGCTGTCTGGGGCTTTGCCCGATGAGACCACGATACTGAACTTCCGCCATCTGCTGGAGCGGCACAATCTGGGACCGGGCCTTTTGGAGGAGATCAACGCCCACCTGGAGTCCCAGGGTCTCAAGCTGAGAGAGGGGACCATCGTGGACGCCACCATCATCGAGGCGCCGCCGTCCACCAAGAACCGGGCCGGGGAGCGGGACCCGGAGATGCATCAGACCAAAAAGGGGAACCAGTGGCACTTCGGGATGAAGGCTCATATTGGGGTGGACTCTGAGACGGGGATAGTGCACAGCATGAGCACGACGGCGGCCAACGCCCACGACATTACGGAGGCCCACAACCTGCTGCACGGGGGCGAGACGGTAGTGTGGGGCGACGCTGGGTACCAAGGGATCCACAAGAGGGAGGAGACCCAGGGGTTGGAGGTGGAGTGGCAGGTGGCCATGCGTCCTGGCAAGCGGCGGAAGCTGGAACCGGAGAGTGAGGAGGCGCTGGCGGAGCAGGCAAAGGCATCGGTGAGAGCCAAGGTGGAGCATCCCTTCCTGAGGGTGAAGGGTCTGTTCGGCTATGGCAAGGTCCGCTACCGGGGGTTGATGAAGAACACACAACGGCTGGCGCTGCTGTTTGGGCTGGGCAACCTGCTGACGGCGGAGGTCCAACTGGCAAGATGCCGGTAGCCGGACCGTGGGGCCGTGTGCCATCAGAATAGCCCGAGGATCAATGGGGCAGGTCGAAGGACGTACGATTCATCAAATGCCAGAGAGCGAAGCCAGCCCGCAGGAAGGTCCTTGCTCATTCAGAGACCTGTAGCCGCCCCTCGGCTCCAAGATCGAATATGCAAGCTCAGCAGGCTTGTTCAGAGAATTCTTAGTATTCCAGATAGGAAAAAGCCTGCCCTCGTGAGAATGGGGGTCGGCTGCTCCATCAATTTCCCTATCCCTTATAGGCTCTTGCCCGGTTCATATTACTTTGCCATAATCGGCCCAACCTATTCAGAGGATTCCTAAAGGCCGAGCCCTCCTCGGCCCTCCGAACTTCAGAATCTTCCCTCACAGGACCAGATGTCCATGTCCAGACTCCGCTTCGTCCACGCGGCCGACCTGCACCTGGACAGCCCCTTCAAGGGCATCCGCAGTGCGGTCCCGTCCCACGTGGCCAACGCGTTGACAAGTGCCACCTTCGAAGCATACCGGAACATCACCGACCTCTGCCTCCAGGAACAGGTCGATGCCCTGCTGGTTGCCGGCGACATCTACGATGGGGCTGACCGGAGCCTCCGTGCCCAGCTTCGCTTCGTCGAAGGGCTGGCTCAACTGGACCGGGCCGGCATTCGTTCCTTCATCTGCCACGGCAACCACGACCCTCTGGACGGCTGGGAGGCCAGGCTGGACCTGCCAGCGGGCTGTGTCCGCTTCGGCCCTGAGGTCGAGGGCTTCCCAGTCTTCTCCGATGAGCCGGAGCGGGCGGTGGTCTACGGAGTGAGCTACCCAACCCGGGAGGTGAGGGAGAATCTGACACCCCTCTTTTCTGGTGTCGACTCGGGAGAGGGGTTCAAGATCGGGCTGCTCCACGCCAACGTGGGCGGCAACCAAGACCACGACTCCTACGCCCCCTGCTCCGTGTCCGACCTGGTCGATACCGGGCTGGACTACTGCGCCTTGGGGCACGTCCACACCCGCCAGATGTTGAGGGACGCTGAACCGGCCATCGTGTATCCGGGCAACCCCCAAGGTCGCCACCCCAACGAGCCGGGTGCCCGGGGTGTTTACCTAGTGGAGGTGGATGACCGCGGCGCGGTCCAGTTGGACTTCCGGCCGGTGGACGTGGTGCGCTGGGAGACTATCTCGTTAGACATCGGTCCTCTGGAGACTGAGCAGGCACTGATCGACGAGGTGGACGCCCTGGCCGAAGATGCCTTGGGGGACGCCCAGGGGCCGCTCCTTGGTTGCCCGTGTGGAACTGGTTGGACGGGGACAACTGAACAACTGGCTACGTACGAGGGACACGGTGGGGGATATCCGGGAGCAGATCAACGACCGCTACGCCAACCGGAGTCCCTGGCTCTGGTGCGAAGGAATCCGGGTGGATACGGCCTCCCCGGTGAACCGGGCCTTGGCGGCGCAGCGAGAGGACTTCGTGGGAGACCTGGTACGGCTGGGCGAGGAAATCGGGGGCAGCGATGCCGCCCTGGCCGAACTGCGGAAGGTCCTGGAGCCGCTGTACTCCCGCAGGGAGGTCAGAGAACTTCTCGCGGGAATCATCTCAACGGACGACGGGTTGAGAGACATCCTTGCCGCTGCCGAGGCTGAGTGCCTAGCGGCTCTGGTGAGGGATGAGGAGGGTGCATGAGGCTGGAAGAGCTGCATCTGGACGGGTTCGGGCACTTTAACCAGCGGACCTTCACCCTTTCCGCCGGGCCGGTTACGGTGTTCTATGGTCCCAACGAGGCGGGCAAGACCACCCTGCTGGCCTTCATCCGCACCATCCTCTTCGGGTTCCCTAGGCAGAGGAGAAACGCCCACTACCCGCCCCTGTCGGGAGGGAGTCATGGCGGCAGGCTCCGGCTCTCCGGGGACGACGGGGCAGCCTACATCCTGGAGCGCTACTCCGCAGCCAACGGTGGCCGGGTCACCCTGCGGACCGGTGACGGCGAACCCCTGGACGCGGCCACCCTCCTGCCCCACATCACGGGGCAGGCCACGCCCGACCTGTTCGGCAGCATCTTCGCCTTCAGCATCGACGAACTGCAGGAGATCGGGGCACTGAACGAGGCCAGCGTCAGCGGCGCCATCTACAGCGCCGGTCAAGGAGCCCCAGGTTTGCCCAACCTGATCAGGTCCCTGGGTGAACGCAGGGATAGGATCTTTACCTCGGGACGCGGCCGGGTCCAGGAAGTCCCCAGGCTGGTGAACGAACTCAGGGACATCGACGGGAAGCTCCGGGGCATCCTGGGCAACGCGGGCCGTTACCGCGACATCTCGGCCCGAAAGCTTCGGATCGAAGAGGCCCTCGGCACTCTCGATGATCAGCAGGGCCGTCTGAATGCTCGCCGGACCGAGATTGGCAGCCTGAAAGCCGCGTGGGAGGGCTGGATCGAACTTACCGGCTGCGAGGCTCATCTGGAGTCGTTGCCCCGGTACGAGGAGTTTCCAGATAACCCCATCCCCAGGCTGGAAGGCATCGAGGAGCGGGCTCGCGAGGCGGGGAACGACCTGAATGACGCCACTGAGCAGCTCAAGCTTGCCACGGAGGCCGTCGCAGCCATCGCTCCCGACGAGGGCCTGCTGGAAATCGCGGACAGGGTCGAGGAGATACGCCGCGGCCGCACCAGCTTCGACGGGTCCGTTCACGACCTGCCGGAGCGGCAGGAGGAACTCCAGGGCATGGAGGAGACCCTGGCCGAGCGGTTCCGAAGCTTGGGCGACGGCTGGGGCGAGACCAAGCTGGATGAGCTGGACCTTTCCATCTCGACCCATGCGGAGGTGGAGAGCTGGAAAAGCCGGTTGGTGGAAGCCGCCGCGCACGCCACCGGCTCCCGGATCAAGGCGGAGCAGGAGCGGGAGCGGCTGGACGCGCTCCGGGTTGAGGAACAGGAGGCACAAAGGCTCCTTCAGGGGGAATCGGAGGGCCTGTCCGCCGAGGATGGGCAACCCGTTGCCCCTAGACGCTTGGAAGATCTCTTGGGGAAACGAGAGCGGTTAGAGCAGATCCGCCGGGGGCGAGGGAGCTTCGATGCCTCGGTCCGGGATCTGCCGGAGCGCCGTGCCGAGCTGGGGGCGATGGAATCGGATCTGGTCGACCGGCTCAGGGAAATGGGGCAAGGATGGGACGAAGACCGGCTCGACTCCTTTGACGCCTCCATCGTGTTCCGCCAGGAGGTCGAAGGTTGGAAGGAAACCCTGGCTTCCCAGGGTGACCAGGCTCGCCAGGCCCGGGAACGGCTCGAACAGGAGCAGGGACGTCTGAGCGAACGGCAGACCGCCCTTCAGGAGGCGAGGGAGGGAGTGCCCGACGGCGCTCCCGACTTGGACTCCGGCGGGTTGATGGAGCAGCGGATCGCGCTTCGTTCGTCCCGGGGCAACCTCGATGAGTATGAACGCGCCCGGGTCAACCACGAAAGCCTCCAAGGGCAGCTGGGGGCCCTGAACGCGTCCGAGGGAGCTTCCGGCCAACAAAAGGGGCCGGGTTTCCCAGTATGGCCAGCGCTGTTGGCCATGGCCGGCCTTACTCTGGGGGTTGGGGGTGTCTTCCTGGGCGAGGAGGCTTTGATCATGGGGCTGGTGTCGGGCCTGGTGCTGCTGGCGGCGGGAGCATACCTCCTGTCCCGCGGGAGACCGGCTTCGGGCGCCGTTTCCACCGGATTGCGCGGCGAACTGGTGCGGCAGGAGAGAGCGGCGAGAGCGGCGATGGAGTCCGCCGAGTCTGCGCTCCTGGAAGCTGCAGTACCGCTGGGCATCGATGGCTTGCCCTCACCCTCCCTCTTGGCTGAGGCTGAGACCCGGTTGGAATCCGCCGCCAGCGCCCTTTCCGCATGGAACCAGGCCAATGAGCGGGTGGCGGAGGCGGAACGCTTCCAGGGGTACCAGGAACAGCGTTTGGAAGAGGCCAACCAGCGTGCCGAGGCCGCCGAGGCCACGGAGACCAGTGCCGGGCAGGGGTGGCGGGACTGGCTGGAGCAACGGCAGTTGCCCGTCAGCTTCGGTCCCGACACCGTGGTCGACTTCATGGGGCGTCTCGAGACCGCGCGGGCCAGGCTGGAACAGGTGCGGCAGATGCGCCACCGGGTCAGCGCCATTCAGGTGGACATCCAGGAGTACCTGGAGATGGTCCAGCCGGTGGCTGAGAAATACAGGGTTACCCTGGATGCTGGCGACCACCAGGGGATCGCATCAGTGGCCGACACGCTGATCCAACGGTTGGACCGTGCCAGGGAACTGGTCGACCGCCGCGATGATGCTGCCCGCCGTGTGAAGCTGCAGGAGCAGGCCGCGGAGGCGGCAGTGGATGAACATGGTGCCGCGGAGACGGCTCTGGCGGAAACCCGGCAGGGCTGGGAAGCATGGCTGGGGGAACATGGGCTCCCGGATGGGTTTGACCCCGATACGACGCTCGAGTTCCTGGCCCGGGTGGAAACGGCACGCACTAGCTTGGGGGAGGTCCAGCGGATGCGGAGCAGGGTCACGGCTATCGAGAAGGACATAGCCGAGTTCCAAGAGTTGGTGGCGGCACCGGCTAAGACCATCAGCCTGGACGCCGGGAACCATTCCCAGGTGGCAGCGGCGGCGGACTCCCTGATTGACCGTCTGGACCAGGCCAAGCGGGACTCCTCCCTGCGGGTAGCGGCGGTGGATCAGCAGGAAGAAGCCCAGCGTGCGGTGAACCGGCAGACCCAGCGCCTGCAAGCAGTGCAGCAGGAGCTCGATGCGCTCCTTGCCGCTGGTGAAGCGGCTGACCAGGAGGATTTCCGCCGGCGGGCCCGTCAGCACCAGGAACGTCAAGAACTGGAAAGGCATCGCGGAGAGCTGGAGGGGAGACTGGCTCTCCTCAGCGGGCCTGGCGAGAAGTACGATGCCTTCCGTCGTTATCTGGCGAACACGAACCCGGACCAGCTCGACCAGGAGTCCGAAGAGCTGTCCCTTGCCTTCCGGAAGGTGGAGGAGGAACGGGATCTCCTGATCGAGGAGCGCGGCAGTCTCGACAACGAGCTGCAGCGCTTGAGCGGAGAGGAGGAGTCCTCCCAACTGCGCACCCAGCGCGAAACGCTGGTGGAACAGCTCAGGGAGTGTGCCCGGGAGTGGGCGGAACTTGCAGTCGCCGAGTCGCTCTTGGAGAAGACTCGTCAGAAGTTCGAAGAGGAGCGGCAGCCCAGGGTGGTCCAGCACGCCCAGGAGTTTTTCTCCCACATCACCAGCCAGCGGTATGAGCGGCTCTTCGTGCCTATCGGAGACCGGACCGTGACCGTCATGGACGGTACGGGAGATGCCAAGCAGCCTGAGGCCCTGAGCCGGGGCACCCGGGAGCAGTTGTACCTGGCCTTGCGGTTTGGGCTGGTGCGGGAGTTCGGCGAGCATGCAGAGCGGCTGCCGGTGGTGGTCGACGAAGTGCTGGTCAACTTCGACCCGGAGCGGGCGAAGCTGGCCGCCGAGTCCTTCGCGACCCTTTCCGAGACCAACCAGATCCTGGTCTTCACCTGCCACCCCGGTACGGCGGATCTGTTCGCCGGTGCGGCGGGGGCCGACGTGGTCGAGGTGGAATCAGTTGCGGGAACTCGCGCTTAAGTGACGGGCGGAAGCGGTCGTTACCGACTGCCTCGCGGAAACGTGGGGAAGAGGAAGTGTGGTGGACCCGGTTAGTTGGCTCCTCCGAATTTTGAACGACGCTGTTTGGGATCACTCTATCCATTACTGGAGGGGCGGTAAAACTATTCCACGAAGTGCAGGATTGGTTCATAGATATTGCAACTCCTCCCGCGGAGGACGCTAAATGAGCTATGGAGCTCTGACCAAACCTGCTTCCGTAGAGGGTTTTGTTTCAGGAAACGGAAGGGTCAGAACAATAGTCTTCATCTATCCAGAACTTCCTGAGTGTAGAAGTGACGATTGCATGGCACCGGATGCGCCTTACTCTGAGGTGGACCCGGAATTTCAGCTCTCCCGCGAGTTTGGTGAAGGCGACCGAAATTAGGCGCGGGTGGCAACGGCATTAAGGGATGACGGGCATGCGGCCGATCGGTTCGGTCCCTATTTTCGCTTATATGTCGAGCTTTTTCGGAATCATCACCAAAAGTGCGGAAGAGCCGGAATTTCGGACAGGCGGCTAGGAGCCTATCCTAATAACCCGGCAGCTCTGAAAGCGATGAGGGCGCAAGCGAAATGCAGAAAGGCGATGTAGTTATCGGGAGACTTGTCCCAGCGTGCTAAACCAATACCAAGGTGGGATGTGCATTTCTGGGGTTTTGAAAACGACTGAAAGGACTCCACAGCACCTCATATCACCTTTGAGCTCCAACTGGGTGGCCACCGACAGTGCGGTCTAGCGATATGTACATTTCACATTGGCTTTAGTTTAGAGTGGGGAAAGTGGGACCGTTTCCAATGCTGAGGACTGAGAGTAGCAGTATAGGATAAGCCTCTATCCGGTGATGAGGTGCGGCCCAAGCCCCGGATCCGGAGTTTTCAGGGCCAGGGCCCGGTTGGTCCACGTATACTGGACGGGCAATTGGGTTGGCGCCCGCTTAATCCTGCCCGACAGATGCAGATAATGAGTGGAGCCTGAAGAAGGCCACCTACAGGGGGTTGATACAGGCATGGGCAAACTGGTTGCTATAGGCGGCGGAGATATGGCCGGAGGGGAGACGCTTGCCATCGACAAGGAAATCGTCTCCCTGACGGGGAAAGACCGCCCCAGGGCCTTATTCATCCCAACCGCGAGCAGCGATTCGCGGGAGCGCTGGCAGGCGTTTCAAAGCGTGTACACACAAGAGCTTGGTTGTGAGACCGACGTGCTCTATCTGCTCGGCGTCAACCCGGCCAGGGGAGACCTTGAACGGAAGATCCTTTCCGCTGACCTGATATACGTCGGCGGCGGAAACACACTGAAGATGATGAGACGTTGGCGGAGGCTCGGCGTGGACAGCATTCTGAGAGACGCATACGGAAGAGGGATCGTCCTGTCCGGATTGAGCGCGGGGTGTATCTGCTGGTTCAGCTGGGGCCATAGCGACTCCATGGCCTTCTATCACCCTGAAAGCTGGAGCTACATCAGAGTTAAGGGCATGGGCCTTGTGGACGCTCTTTGCTGTCCGCACTTCGACAGCGATACGGCTGGCGTCAAGCGGGAGGGGGACTTTCGACAGATGGTGCGAAAGTACTCGGATGTGGCGGTTGCCATCGACAACAACTGTGCCATCGAAGTCGTCGACGATGCCTATAGAGTGATCACGTCGCGGCCGGGCGCGGGCGCATACAAGCTTCTCAATCGGAGGGGGGACCTTTCGGTCAAGCGAATAGAGCAGAAAGAGGAGTACGAGACCATCGCCCGGTTGCTGCAAAGGGAGTAGTCCGGCAGAGGCAGAGCGACGGAATCCAAAGCCGCTTCGGCCGGAATTGATGGCAGGAGAGCAGCCGGGGATTTTCGTGTTCGCGGGAGTGAGAGATGGCCCGGTAAAATCGTCATAGTCAACCGTAATCGATTGCCCTGGAATTCTGATCAGGAGGTATGAACATGCCGCACTATGTCTATGTCGCTGCCCAGGATGACAACAAAATCGGCTGCTACACCATGAATGCTGACACCGGGGCGCTGACCCACCAAGCCGATGTGGAGTTCCCGGGAGGACCGTCGCTGCTGGCCATCAGCCCGGACCGGCGTACTCTCTATGCCGGGCACCGGGAGGCGCCGGAAATCTCCAGCCACCGCATCGACCCGGCCTCCGGCAGCCTGACCCGCACCGGCTCGGTGACGCCGGAGGATGCCCCCGCATTTCTGGCCACCGACCGCACCGGAAGGCACCTGTTGGCCTCCTACTACGCCGGAGGGCGCGCGGCGGTGCATCCCATCGGCGCAGACGGGGAGTTGGGCGCTCCGCCCACCGAGTGGCTGGCCACGGCTGACGGCGCCCACTCCATCCTTACCGACCGCTCCAACCGGTTCGCCTACGTGCCCCACATCGCCCGCATACAGGACAACGTGCTGGAGCCGCCCAAGAACATTCCCGGCCCCAACGTGATTTTCCAGTTCCGCTTCGATGCTGACACCGGACGGCTGACGCCCAACGACCCGCTGCGAGTGGAGATGAACGGGCTGCTCGGCCCCCGCCACTACTGTTTCCACCCTTCCCTGGACGTGGTCTATTTTTCAGATGAGCAGGGCAGCAGCGTTACCGCCTATAACATGGACTCCGAGGGCAGGCTGACCGCCTCCCAGACAATCTCCACCCTGCCCGAGGGCCACACCGGGCGAAACACCTGCTCGCAGATCCAGATGACGCCCGACGGCCGGTTCCTGTTCGTCCCCAACCGCGGCCACAACAGCATTGCCAGCTTTTCCGTAGACGGCCAGACCGGCACGCTGGCAACGGCGGACCGCGTCTCCACCGAGGCCGTGCCCAGTGCATTCAGCCTCGACCCACAGGGAAGGTTCGTCTTCGGAGCCGGCTCGGCCACCGGACGCCTCGCCTCGTACAGTATCGACAGCGACAGCGGAAAGATGACACCCCTCGCCACCTACGATGTAGGCCAGCGCCCCATGTGGGTACTCGCGACAACACTGGGCGAGTAGGCGGTAGCTACAATCGAACAGCACGCGCCCCGGCTACGGTCGAGGCGCGTGCTGTTGGCAGTCCGTCAAACTGAACGATTTCCAAGAGTTATGGATTCAGTACACCATGGCCGAAAAAAGTGGGCCTCAGGGGGCAATACGCAGTACCGTGTTTGAATTGATGGTGGTCATGTAAGTCGTCAGGTAGCTGAATGACAGCAGCCTCTAATTCGGGCCTGGAAGCCACACCGCTGCGAAGTCACTCACATCTGTATTCGTGGACAGGCAGTCTCTTTCTACGCTACTATCGACACATCTTGCCTCCAGAGTCCTCGATATCGTTACCTCATTTCTCGGCTTGCGAAAATGCAATTTCCTTAGCGGGGCCCTTCAGCTATGCCCAGGGGCAGGTTAGCGCGTGACGCCAGCCGACACCTTGCAGCTCCCTCGAGGGGAGACGTCGTCTGCTTTGGCTTCCTGACTTACTGTCTGCTCTTGATGGTTGACCGATTGCCGCCGCGAAATGGGGGCGCACTGATTCTGGACTCGGTTGAGACCGTCGGAGATGATGCGGCAATTGTGGCAAGCGTTCTGACCAACTGGGGCGTGCCGGCCAGTCTAATCTCCTCTCCCATTGGAAACGACCATTACGGGGAGAGAGTATGGGAGCACCTTGGGTCGTGGGGACTAGACGTTAGGCAACAGGTCAATCAAGAATGTTCGACGCCGTTCGAGATTGGTATCCTGGACCCCGGCGGAGGCCGCACCTATTTTCAGCGCCGGGAGCCATCCGCCCTGTCCGCCCTAACAGCGCCGAGCGCCGCAGAATTGACCGGCGCGGGGCTGCTATATGTAGACTGGTACGACGGGCCCAGCGTGCTGGCGGCAATGCAAACCGCGCTCTCACAAGATGTGCCGGTTTTCCTCAACCTGGAATCACAATACGACAAGGGGCCGCGGTCATCGAACCTGCTGCGATATACCAGCATTTGCCAAGTCTCCTTGGACGAACCCGGCGCATCCGGCAGTCCTTGCCACATCGCCCGTTCTTTGATCAGCCGGGGTGTGGGCACCGTCCTGGTGACAATGGGGGCGGATGGCTGCGTCGTTGCCCAAAGGCAGGAGGCCTATTGCGTCAGGCCCCCGGCGGTAAAGGTGGTTGACTGCTACGGGGCGGGTGCGGCCTTCGCGGCTGGAATCATTTGCGGCCTGCGGGCGGGCTGGCCGCTGGAAAACGTCGCCCGTTTCGCATGCGCCTACTCGGCGCTCAAGTGCGAAGTTCCCGGCATTGCCGGGTTGCCGGTAAACGAGATTCAGAGAACCGCGGCAACCCTGGACGTTCGCCCGTTATCCCTCTGACCGGAAGGGCCTAGTTCTTCCTCCCCCAGAAGGCGCAATAGCGCATCGGCTTGGGGTCGCTGAAATAGAGCAACCCCCCCAATTCCCCGCTGTTTCCTGTTTCCACCAGGGAGCAACCGCAGACTTCCAGTATCTCCAGCAAGCGGTGTTCATCGTATAGCTGAAATGACCGGTCCACGCCGTCTGACCCGTAGGCCCGGTCGCTGACCGTAACCACTCCCGAGCCGATTTTGAACATCAACTGCAACACGCCGCCAGGGGCAAGGACCCTGGCCAGCTCCGGTATCGTCGTGGCTTCGGCGGTGCCGGGAGTCATATGTTGAATCACCGCATTGCAAAGGACCAAATCAAAAAACCCCGTCTCAAATGACAGAGGTTCCCTCATATCGGCGACGCTGAGCTTGTCCGCGATTTCCGGATGCAACTCCTTGCTCAGGCTGATGTTCTCCTCCACAGCATCAATCCCGTAAGCGTCATACCCCCAAGTGTGCAACAGGTAAACGTCCCGGGCCCCGGCCCCGCATCCCGCGTCCAGCACTCGCCTGCCGGACGCCAGTTCCACGGCACGGTTCAACAGGTCCATGTCGCCATTCAGGGCTGGATGAGAAGCATTGCTGTAGACCGAATGTGTGTATTCGTGAGACAACTGGGAGTATCTCTGAGCGTGCTCCCGGTAGAACTCCAGGGAGTCGAACTTCATACGGCCACCTCTGGCGCGCCGGGGTGTGTTGTGACGGAATAAAGCCATGAAGCCATAAATTAGTCTACGTTACGTCATAATCCTTGTAAACTAATGCTTTAACCTTCAGAAACCCTGATGGTTGCCTGTTTTGTTTTGAATGTATTTCGACTTGCCTGGGATGGCGAAATGGTTTCAGAAGAGAGCGGTCTACATCAGCTTTTTGAGGCTCAAGCGGCCAGCACGCCGTACAGTCCCGCAATAGTATTCCATGACGGGCACATGACTTATGCCCAGTTGGACCAGTCGGCGGACGCACTGGGGTCGTACCTTCGGTCCTGCGGTGTCGCCACAGATGACCCGGTGAGCATATTCATGGAGACCTGCCCCGAGTACATCGCCGCCGCCATCGGAGCCCTGAAGGCCGGTGGGGCGTTCATGCCCATACCCCTCGACTCACCTGATTCATTGCTGCAGGCTATGGTGTCGGAGTCGCAGCCGAAGGTCGTGCTCACCAAGTCGAAACACCTGCCCAGATTGAGCCAATTCACCGGGTATCGCATATTGCCTGTTGACAGCGACCAGTCCCGGCAGCGCTTGGCTGCCGCGACCCGGCCGGCCCGTGTTGCCGCCAGCGATCTTGCCTTCCTCCCGTACACCTCGGGCACGACGGGCGACCCGAAGGGAGTGATGCAGACCGGAGGCGCAATTGCCTCCTCCTATTTCGCCAGGTACCGGTCCAGTTCATACAGCGTCGGAGTCCGGGTTGCCTGCAACATCTTCTTCCCCTGGGAGTTCCTGCGGTCACCTGCTCATAGGCGGGGCGGTGTACCCGGTCCCCGATGATGTTGTGCTCGCTCTCCGGGCTCTGGCAAGGTTTATTGCGGAGCACCGGATTACCGAAGTCCTGTTCACCCCGTCTTTGCTGCAGGGAATCCTGAACTCCGCAGACCGGGAACTGCTGCGGGACCAACTTTCGTCCCTGCGAGTCGTCTGGCTGGCGCTGCTCCGATGACCTTCCTGACAGTGCCCGTTTGGAGTGGATTTCAGACGAATGGCTGCTTGGCCCAGCCCTGCTCGAAAGTCGTGTGGAATATGGGGGCCGATTTCTTGCTCTTGTACATCCACCTGCCGTCGACCCGCACGTATTCTTCCTCGTCGACACCGGCGCGCCACATGGCTTCTCCCGTATCTCCGACCGTGCACGGCATGAACAGGTACCACCTGGCCCGGGCCGTATCTCCGTTCACCTCGATCTGCGGGTTCAGGCCGTAGTGCAGGGCGAAGACGAAGTGCCCGGATATGCCGCGGAAGAATTCGCGGATGGCTTCCCGGCCCTGGTAGCGTCCCATGCCCTCGCTTTCCCAGGTAGCATCCTCCACGAACAGGGCGGCGAGCCTGTCGGCGTCATAGTTGTCGTCGCAGGCAGCGGCGTACTCGGCCTTCAGGTTGCGAAGGGCGTCGATGTCTTCGAGGCGGCGGACTCTCTTCCGGAGTTCCGCGACCGCCCCGGCCAGGTCTTTCTCGCTCTCTTTGCACATATCTGAAACCTCTCACCTTCGCGTGGCGGGGGCCTGTGTTCCGGTGGCCGGAGGCCCGCCTCCCGGCCTGGGTCCGCCCCCGTGCTTGCGGGTCTGCCCTGGTCCGGGGCCCCTCACTGCTCCATAAGTCTCCCCGCTGCTCGTGGAATTCCTGTGAGTGTTCCCCCAGCAGCCTTCCTATGTTCTCCCCGTCCCACAGAATTTCCTGGACTTCCTTCCCGTATTCCGCCCTTGTCCTGGCCGCCGTGCAATGTAGCAGGGCGCTTCGTGCTCCCCGCCGCATGCCGGTCACTGGCAGCGGAAGAGGCACAATCTCCTCATCGTGCCGGACAGCGCATCCTCGGGACTTCGACCGCCATCGGGACGAGCCTCCTGCCCTTTTTCATCTCTTCTCCCTGGCGTTTTTGTCCGGTTCCTTGCCGTTGCCACAGCGCGGGCGCACCCGGCGGCGTGTCCTTGAGCCGTCAGGTTATCAGCTCTCCGGCGTGCGCGGCAAGGACTTCTCCCCGCTGCCTACCGCCAGTCGTGGGCCGCGGGCATGGCGACCCGGGGGCGTATCCCCCGCACCTCCGAGGCGATCAGGCTGGCGGTCCCGTCCCGCCGGGACACTGTGCCCCGCACCAGCAGCACATGGCTGCCCAACTGCCGGCGGCTCTGCCGGAAGACCTGGGGCCATAGAATCACCTGCGCGTCCCCGGTCTCGTCCTCGATGGTGACGAACACCGTGCCGTCATCTCCCTTGGGGTGCTGCCGGGCGATGGGCCAGCCCGCCACCGTTATTTCCTCTCCTTCCCCGGCATGGTCCACGGCGTCCGCGGGCAGGACCCGGGGTCCCAGTGTGGGCCGCACGAACTCCATCAGGTGTCCCCGGGGGTAGATTCCCATGACCCGGTACTCCCCGGCCATCTTCTCCCAGGCGGTGAAGTCCGGCAGGTCTGGCGTTTCTTCGTTCGCGTCCCGGGGGAAAGCCCTCTGCCCGTTCCGGCCGGGGCGGGTGCCCAGGCCGGCCTCCCACAGGGCCTTCCGGCGGTTGAGGGTGAGAGAGTCGAATGCCCCGGCCATGACCAGGGACTCCACGGCCTGCGGCTTCAGCCCGGTGCGCCGCACTGTCTCTGCGGCCCCGCAGTAGGGGCCGCAGCGTTCCCGCTCCTCCACGATGAGCCGGGCCGAGGCCTCGCCCACGTCCTTGACAAACCTCAGTCCCAGCCGCACGGTCCCGTCCTCTGGCGCGCAATCCACGCCGCTGCGGTTGACGCAGGGGTTCAAGAAGGGTACGCCGAACCGCCTGGCGTCCTGCTTCAGGGTCTCCACCGGGTAGAAGCCCATCGGCTGGTTGTTGACCAGCGACACGAAGAACTCCAGGGGGTAATAACGCTTCAGCCAGGCGGCCTGGTACGCCGTCACCGCGAAGGCGTGGGAGTGGCTCTCCGGGAACATGTACTGCCCGTTGATCTTGGCGAATATCTTTTCCCCCACCTCCTCCGGCACTCCCTTCTCCCGCGCTCCTTGCAGGAACCGCCGCCGGTGCATGGCGATGAGGTGCCCGTTGTTGGGCCGGGCGAAGGCCCGCCTTATCTCGTCGGCCTGGGCGGCGGTCATGCCGGCCACGTCCATGATGAGCTGGACCACCTGCTCCTGCCAGACGATGACGCCCCGTCCTCGCTCCAGCGCCCGCTCCTCCAGGGGGTGGTCGTACTCCCAGGAGGCCCCGTTACGGTAACGCTCCACGAACTGGCTTACGGCGCTGCCCTGGACCCCCACGCCGGGACGTATCAGGGCCACCTGGCAGGCCAGGTCCAGCAGGTTGCGGGACCTGAGCCGCTGCGCCATCTTGAGCTGGGCCGGGGACTGGAGCAGGAATACCCCCTTGGACTTTCCCTGGTTGATCATGTCGTACACGGCCGGGTCTTCCGGGTCCATGCGGCCCAGGTCAGGCCTTGCGCCTTCCTTCCTCTCGATCAGGTCCAATGCCTCTTCCAACTGGTCCAGCACCGGCAGAGAGAGGAGGTCTATTTTGGCGAAGCCCGCGTCGGCCACGCTGTCCTTGTTCCAGTCCATGATGTGGCGGCCGGCGGTCGCGCCTGCCCGGACCGGGACCATCTCCGAGATGGGGGAACTGCTGAGCACTATGCCGCCCACGTGCTGGCCCAGGCTGCGGGGGGCGTACATCAGTTGGGGGGCCAGTCCCGTGAGCTCCCGCCACCCCGGTGCGTCCGCCAGGTCCCGGAAGCCGGGTAGCGCCAGCATCTCCTCCCTGAGCTTTGCCCCGTCGTGGGAGTGCAACTGCTTGGAAAGCCGTCTCAGGTCTTCTTTGGGCAGCCCCAGGGCCTTGCCCAGGTCCTGGACGATGCCCTTCACCGAGTAGGTCCCGATGGCCCCGGCCAGGACGGCGTGCTCCGGCCCGAATCGGCGGTGGACCCGCCGGATGAGTTCGTCCCGCAGGGCGCGGGGGAAGTCCAGGTCGATGTCGGGAAGGAGGGAAGTGTCCTCGGAGATAAACCGTTCCAGGGTCAGCCCCCACCGCAGCGGGTCCACGTGGCTGATGCCGATGAGGTAGCCCGTCAGCAGGGCCACCGAGGAACCCCGTCCCCGTCCCGGCGGTCTTTCCTCCAAAGGTGTCTCCGGGTGGACCAGCCCTCGCTCCTCCATGATCTCCTGGGCCAGCAGGACGATCTCCCGGTAGAGCAGCAGGAAACCTGCCAGTCCGTGGCGGCCGATCAGCCGGAATTCTTCCTCCAGGCGTTCCCGCACCCGGCGGGATACCGCCCCGTAGCGCCGCCGGGCGGCCTCGTAGCATAGTTGCCGCAGGTAGCTGTCCGGGGTGTAGCCTTCCGGTACTGCGGCATCGGGCAGGGTATAGCCCAGGTCTGTGCTGAGGTCGAAGCTGCACTGCTCCGCGACTTTGACCGTGTTGTCCAGGGCCTGGGGGTACTGCCGGAAGATCTCCTCCATCTGCTCCGGCGTCTTCAGGCACAGGTGATGGTTGGGCCGGATGTGGGGCAGGGCCTGCTCGATGGTGACGTTGCGCCTGGCCGCCGCCAGGGCGTGCTGGAGCCGGCAGCGGTCCGGGGAATGGTAGTGGACGTCGTTGGTGGCGACCAATGGCGCTCCCAAGCTGTGCGCCAGCTTCGCCAGTTCCCGGTTGCGGGCAGTGTCGCCTTGGACAAAATTCTGCTGGAGCTCCACGTACACGTGTTCCCTGCCGAACCGCTCCCGGTATTCATTCAGCAGCCGTTTGGCCTCCGCGCGCCTGCCTCCGGCGAACAGCTCGGAGAGCTTTCCGTCGCGCCCCCCAGTGAGCAGCGTGACTCCTGCGGCGTGTTCCAGCAGGTGCGCCGGGTCCAGCCTTGGGTCCCGCCGGTCAGCTCCGTTGGCTAGGGTGAACAGCCGGGAGATGTTGGCGTAGCCCTCCCTGGTCCGGGCCAGCAGGACCAGGCGGGAGCCGTCCGTCAGTGTCAGATCGCCGCCGGTGATGGGCCGGACGCCCAGACTGCCAGCCAGCCGGGCGAACTCCAGGGCTCCGCAGAGGTTGGCGTCGGTCAGCGCCAGGGCGCCGTACCCGTATTCCGCGGCTTGGGCCAGCAGCTCGTGGACGTGGGAGGCCCCCAGGCCGAAGGAATAGAAGCTCTTGGCGTGGAGTTCCACATAGCGGGCTGCCATGGGGGGAGCCGCCGCGGGTCTAGGAGTTCTGCCGGAACCAGCGGCCGGACCGCTGGTCCAGGAACAGGGTCACCTCCCCTCCGTCTTCCCTACCCGCCCGGTAGTAGGTCCGGGTCAGGGGTTCGGGCATCCACCACAGGTCGAAGCACCAGAGGTCGTCGATGCGGACCACCCGGCGCCACTTCTCTTCCAGGCACACTGCCTCCGGTCTCCCGTCCGCGCTCTCCCGCACCATTACCGGGGTGGGCCGCGCCAGCGGTCTCATCCCGGACTCCCCCGCGGCGTCGATGGGCACCTGAACGGCCCTCATCTCCGGCGCGGGATGCCAGGGGGCTACCTGGACCACCCGGTGCAGGGCGGGCCTGCCGCCCGTCCGGGCCTGGAGCTGCCGCTCTGCCTCGGCCAGTCGGCGCTCCTGGTCTCCCCGCAGGTCCGCCAGCAGGCTCAGTTGCACTCCCGATTCCCCGGTGAGTCCCGTGAGGAATAGCGTGACCTCCTCCACCGGGGCCGGGGGAAGGTCTGATTCCAGTTGCCCCCGGATGATGCGGGATGCCCCTTGCCAGTCTCCCATGGGCTGCCTGAAGCGGAAATCCTTGTGCCAGGGCTGTACCCTGTAGAGGACGCACTCCAGCTCCGCCCCGCCTGCGTACCGGCCCCGCATCCCCGGTCTCGCGTATGCCCTTCTCAGCAGGGTGTCCGTTGCCGCCAGGAGCAGCTCCGCCGAGCTTGAGACGAATGGGAGGGCCGTGTGTTCGGAGACGGACTCCTCGTGCTTCAGGGGGACTAGGGGAGTTGGGTCAACTCCCTGGGCCAGGTCCCACGCCCGGCGGCCCTCCGGTCCGAAGCGTTCGGTGAAGGTCTCGACCTTCATGGCCGCCAGGTCTCCCAGGGTGTGCAAGCCGAAGCGGCGCAGTTCATCCCTGACTTTGAGAGGAAGGGGCAGCAGGTCGGCAGGCTGGGGCGCGAGGAAGCCTGCCGCGTCCTTGGGGACCATGACCGCCCCCAGTGGTCTGCTGCTCCGGGCAGCGACGTAGGCCGGAAACTTGCCGTCTCCCACACCGGCCCGGGGTTCCAGGTGCTGGGGGACCGCGTTCAGCAGGTTCGTTACCAGCCGCGCCTCGCCGCCGTACAGGGCTTCCAGCCCGTCCAGCCCCACGTAGGCGGTGCCCAGCTCCTCCCCCTCCACCCGGTCGCTGACTCCCTGCAGGGAGGCGAGCACCCGGCCGAACGCCCGCCGGTAGGCGGATTCGTCCGCTTCCAGCACGATCCCGCCGGCCTGGCGGGACAGGGCCTGTTCCAGGGTCATTCCGGCGGCCGCCCTGGAGGCGGCGGGAAAGCGGTCGGCGACTATGGGCCTGCCCCGGGACCGGTCGACAATGAGGGCGGCCTGGTCCGCCAGTTGGGGCCGCCTTCGCATCTCGACCCTGGCCCGGAGGTGGGTGACCAGCACGCAGGCGATCCTCACCTCCCGTCCTCCGGGGCGGGGGACCAGGACCGGCCCTGCGGGGTCAGGACTATGCCGCGGGCGGCTCCCGGGAGCGGGGTGAGGCATTTCTTCCGGTCCAGGAACCGGAGGCTGCAGGACGCGACCGGGCTGCCGCTGAGGTTGCAGCCCTCCGCGGTCTCCCGCAGGATGGGCGGGTAAGGCTGTCGTGCCGTGTAGTCCTGTATGAAGGCCAGTATGCTGGCCTGCCGGGTGTTGAGCCGCTGGCTGGGCAGCCTGGTTCCCGGGGCGTTGCTTCCGTTGGCTGTGTCCATTCTCCATCCTGGTCCGTTCCGGTGTCGTCCGCCCGGGTTGGCGCTGCCGGGCGGCGCCGGAGGATGGTAGAGAACTCATGTTCGCATGTCAACGGCCTTCTGACATGCCCTGGGGGTCTTTGGCTGTTTGCCCTCCCTGCGCCCTTCCCCGGGGCCGGTTCCCGCCGGCCGGGGTATGTCTGCCGGTGACCCCTGTCAATTACAGGTTAGAAATGAGCCAAAAATTACAAGTTGGAATTGAGCCACACGGGCAACAAGGACATCATCTGCGGACACTCCGCGGAGGTGTCTGAAAGGATTGCTAAGTTGCGATGGCCTTGAAAGTCCATGATTCCAGGGGCAACGACATAGCGACTCTGGAGCGGTGGAGTGAATCCGTAAGAAGCTCTCACTGGAGGTCTGGACACAGTGCATATTCTCTGGCTGATTTCATAGTGAACCGGAACGGCGCTGCGCATCTGGAGTCACGCATATCCTCCGTGTTGTCGCGGCCGGTCAGGCTGGAGCAGGGCACGCCGGAATATGCAGCAAGGTTTGACCGGTAAGGAGGGCCGGCCCGTCTGGACATTGGAATTTCCGGTCGGGCCGTCTCGGGGGAGAGCCTGTTCGTGGGTGTCGAAGCCAAGGTTGATGAATCTTTCGGGTCAGAGACTGTGTGCGAACGGTATCAAGATGCCCTCGAGACCCTCAGCAGTAATCCGCGTTCAAAAGCCGCCGAAAGAGTGACGGACCTGCTCTCATGGTACTTTGCAGATACCAATGGACCGTGTGAGTCCAGATTCGCCGGCGTTGGCTATCAGTTGCTGACGGCCACAGCCGGAACCGTTTCGACGCCGGCGGACATTGCCCTATTCTACGTTGCCGTCTTCAGAACCCGCGAGTTCGATGAGGAAACCGGTAAGGCGAACCGGCTTGACTATGGCAATTTCATAAAACTCGCTGGCGGCGAATGTCTGATGGAGGACGACGAGGGATGTCTGGCGCATGAATTGGGTCTTGATGCCAGATGTTTGGTCTGCATCTAAGAATACTTCTTCTCAGCGGTTGATGAATACCGACGCGCCGGTCAGCGTCAGATCCAGTTCCGGGGGCGCATCCGCCCTGATCCTGACCGGGTATGTCAATACGCCCCGCTCTGTCCTGGGCTTCTCCGATACCGCGGTCACGATGCCGTTCAGGGGAGGGTCCGGCATCCGGTCGAGGACCACGGTGGCCTTTGCGCCGGGTTGGACCATTGAGACTTCAGCGCCGTCCACCTGGGCCTCCACTTCCAGAACGGAGGCGTCAACCAGGCGGACGATGAGAGAGTCCCGGCTCACTGCGTCGTCCGATTCTGCGTTTACCAGGAACACCACCCCGTCAAACGGGGCGGTGATGACGCCGCCCTCCAGGCCGCTGCGGGCGTCGGCTGCCGCCTGTTCCGCAACGGCGAGGTCCGCCCGGCGCCGCTCCATGTCCGGCGCCACCCGGCCGCGGGCGGCCTCCAGCCTCGTTTCCGCATCGGACAGCTCGGCCTCCGCCAGGCTTACCTCCCTGGCGGCGGCCGCAACGAGGAGCGGGTCTATGTTGGCCGTCATATCCTCCAGGTCCTCGACAGCCTTGTCCACGTTGGCCCTGGCCAGGGCGGCCTGGCTCTCCAGCAAGGCGCGGTCCAGCGGGTCTGCCCCGTCTCCCAGACCGGCCAGGGCGTCGCGGGCCTGGTCCAGGCTGACCAGGGCGCCGTCCACCTGCGAAACCCGCAGCGCCACCTCCCAGGGGTCTGCGCCCGCGTCCAGGGCGTCTCCGGCCTCGCCGCCGGCGGCTCTGAGCCGGCCGGCCTGTCCCAGGGCCCCGTCCGCCAGCCCCCTGACCGCCTCATCCGCGGACGCCACGCCGGCCAGGCCGGCAAGCTTTCCCGAGTCCTGGGACTGGTCTGAAATCAACTCCAGGGACCTGTCCGCTGTTGCCAGGGCCGCCTGAGCAGCGGCCACGTCCGCTTCCAGCTTGGCCCGGAGCAGCGCGTCCGGCCCCCGCTCCAGATCATCCAGCCTTCGACCGGCCTCGGCTGCCGTCGCCCGGGCCAGCGCCGCCGCGGCCTCCAGTCTCGCCTTCTCCGCCGGGTCCGGCCCATCTTCCAGCCGCTCTACGACCCTGGAAACTTTGACCAATCCGGTTTCCGCCACGGCGACGGCGGTGCTCAACTGGCGGGCCTCGATAGTCCCCTGTCCCCGCTGGAGCGTGTCCACGTCCTTTACGGCGATTTCCAGGCTGGCGCGGGCCAGCTCCACCGCTGACTCCAATTCGGACCTGAGCAGAGAGTCCGGGCCCTTCTCCACATCTTCAAGGCGCTCTTTGGCGGTGTTGAAATTGGCCAGCTTCTGGGCCGCCGCGGCCCTCAGCACGCGCAGGTCTTCAAGGTATTCCTCATCGAAGGGCAGTTCCCGTCCGCCGGAGTACAGAAACCGGCTGACCGCGTCATTCGCGCCGTCCAGTTCGTTCTTGGCCACGCTGTGGGCCAACCGGGCCGCGGCCAGGACCTCATCGTAGTCCAGGCCGAAATTGGCCAGGCGGTCCCCGGCCCTGTCCAGGCCGGCGTCCGCTTTCGCCCTGGCCGCCAGCGCCGCAGCCAGTCTTTGCGCGTGCCGGGGGTCGAAGTCCGCCAATGCCGTCTTTGCGCGCTCAAGGGCCAACTCCGCATTGCTCCGGTCATCCCTGGCCTGGGCAAGCCTCCGGGAATGGTCGATCAGGAAGTCGGCCAGGGCGTCCTCCGCCGCTTCCAGCGCCAGGTCAGCCGCCGCCGCCGCCTGGCTGACGCCGGCCAGGTCCCTGTCGTAGTGCAGCTCAAAATCACCGAGGATGTCCCGTGCCTGGTCCGCCGCCAGCTCCGCCTGGGCCCGGGTCTGCATCGCCCTTGCCAGGCGGCCGGCGTGGCCCAGGTCCAGGCCGGCCAGGACGTCCCAGGCCTGTTCCAGCGTGACCCTGGCGGACGCCAGGGCCTGGACCGCCCGGGAGACCCGTCCGGCGTGGTCCCGCTCCAGGTCGGCCAGGTCATCGTCCGCAGCTTTCAGGGCGAGACGGGCGCGGGCCACGGCGGTCCCGGCGGCGGCAACGGCAACGTCTTCGGGGTTCACCAGCTTGTCCAGGCTCTCACGCGCGTTGTCCAGGGCGACCCTGGCCCGGGCCGCATCTGCCTCGGCCCGGACCACTTCCGCGGGACTCCCGTCATCCAGGGTATCCAGGGCCTCCCTGGCCCGGGTGACGTTCACGTCCGCAAGGGCGGCCTCCGCTTTCAGCCTGGCCAGGGTTGCGGCGTCCAGCCTGGCCAGCGCTTCTCCCTTCCGGACCCTCTGCCCCCTCTGCGCCAGCACCTCGCCAACCGTGCCGCCCGTCTCGAACTTCAGGTCCGCGGCCACGGGAAACACGATCCTTCCGGTTGCCTCAACCTGGGCCGGCTGAGCGCTGACCGGCGGCGCGGCCGTTGCAGGCTTTCCGGGCGCGGTTTCCGGGCCGCGCACCGCTCCCAGGGTGGCCCAGACCGCCGCCGCAACGGCCAGGACCGCAGCCGGATACAGCAGCAGGGCCAAAGGTCTGCGAGCCTTCATTGTTCCCCTAAACGCCGTAACCACAGTCTACTCTCAGGGTTCATTTCCATTGCTGAGACTGCACACGGTCACTCCTCGTTCCCTGCCGCGGCCGCCGCCCCTCCGGGACCGGCTCACGGCAGCATCCGCCGGATCGAGCGGAGCAGGGACGGTATGCTCTCATGCACTATGGTATAGACCACCGGCACCACGATCAGCGTAAGGAACGTGGAGCTTACCAGCCCGCCGATGACCACCGTGGCCAGTTCCGCCCCGATGATCCCGCCGTCTTGCCCGCCGAAGGCCGCCAGGGGCAGCAGCGCGAATGTGGTGGTGAAGGCGGTCATCAAGATCGGTCTCAGCCTGACCCTGCTTCCTTCAATGAGCGCTTCGTAGACCGTCGCCGTTCCCCGTTCCCTGAGCTGCTCCACGAATACGATCAGGACGATGGCGTTGGTGACCACCACCCCGATGAGGAGGAGAAGGCCCATCATTGCGGAGAGGCTGAGGGTCCGCCCGGTGAGGAACAGGGCCGTCAGCGCGCCCGCCAGGGCCAGGGGGAGGCTCATTACTATGACGAAGGGGCTTCTCAGGGAGCCAAGGCTGGCGACCATCACCAGGTAGACCAGGGCTATTCCTATGGCAATGGCCTGGAATACGTCGGCGAACCCCTCCGCGATCTGGTCGAAGATGCCGCCTGTGTTGACCTCGACGCCTGGGGGCCTTTCCAGGGCGTCGATGCGGCGCTGGAGCTCCCGGCCCACTGCCCCGGCGTCGTCGGTGGTGATGGTTCCCGTTATGGTGGCCGAGCGGTCTCCGTTGTAGTGGGAGATGGTCACGGGGGTTTCCTCGACCGCGATGTCGCTGATTGCCCCCAGCTTGACCACTCCAGCCTGGCCTGGCGCTGATGAAAACAGGGGCAGCTCCTTCAGCTTCTCTATGTCGTCCGCATCGCCGGGGTCTCCCCGCACCACCACGTCCATTGTCACCCCGTCCAGTTCGACCTCGGTGACGGCCTGGCCCACCAGGTAGCGGTTGACCTGCGAGCCTCCGGAGGCTGCGGATATGCCGTATTGCCCGGCCCGCCGGGGATCGATGCGGACCACCACCTCGTCCCTGGCCTCCGAAGCGTTGTTGGAGACGTTGACCACATGGTCCATGCTCCTGATCTCGGCTTCCAACCGCCTGGCGTAGGCCGCGATGTCCGAGTAGTTCGGACCGGTGACCGTGACCTGCAACTCGCCTTCCGGCGGACCGGCCTCAATCCCGGACACGGTGAGGGTCAGACCCTCGGCCTCGGGCATGGCGGCGCGGACCTGCTCCTCCACGTCGGGCGGGGTATCCGCGGGCAGGGTTACGAGGAAATCGGCGACGTTGGTCCTGCTGGCGTCGAGTTCCAGTTGCGCGCCGAATATGGAGGACTGGTAGTTGTCCACGATCCCCCGGCTGCGGAAGTCCTCCAGGACGCCTTCGATTTCCAGGACCAGATCGAACATCCTCCCAGGCGGCGTCCCGGTGGGCATCTCCGCGCCGACCGTCAGGAACTCCGGGGCTTCGCTGGGGAACAGGGTGACGGGGATTACCCTGGTGAGACCGAGGCTGGCCCCGGTAACGGCGGCGGCTATCAGTATGGCGAGGAGCTTGTGGGCCAGGGCCCAGCGCAGCATCGGCATGTATACCCGCACCATGAGGGTGTCCCGGTCCGGGGCCGGGTCGTCCTGCCCGAAATCTCCGCGGCGCAGGAGCAGCAGCCCCAGGGCCGGGACGGCCGTCAGCGCCACCAGGGTCGAGGCCAGCAGGGCGAAGCTCACGGTCAGGGCGAACGGGGTGAAGAATGTGCCGACCAGCCCCTGGATAAACGCCAGGGGTATGAACACGACCACCGTGGTCAGGGTGGACGACACGATGGCGGCCCCCACCTCCCTGGCGCCTTCCACCGCCGCCGTCATCCGGTCCTCCCCGGCCTGTATGTGCCGGTAGATGTTCTCCAGCACCACGATGCTGTCGTCAACCACGCGCCCCACGGCTATCGCCAGCCCGGCCAGGCTCATGAAGTTGAGGTTGATTCCCGCGAGGTACATGATTATCACCGCGGTCAGGATGCTCAACGGTATGGACAGGCCGATAATCAGGGTGGGCCGGATGGTGATGGACAGCCCCCTGAGCAGGGTGGGCCGGACGTTGAGCAGGAACAGGAACACGACGGAGACGGCGAACACCAGGCCCCACAGGCCCTCGTTCAGCAGGGAGCCGAGGGACTCCCGGACTTCGGGGCCGTCGTTGGTCAGGGTGACGATCCGCACGTCTTCGGGCAGTCCGGGGATGCCGGATATGCCCGCCAGCGCCGCCTCGGTGACGTCCACAGTGTTGGCGTCGGGTTCCTTGATCACGATGATGGACAGGCTGGGCTTGCCGTTGATGCGGGAGATGGACGCGGCTTTGGCGGTGCCAAGCTCCACCTGGGCCACCTGGGACAGCAGCACGGGGCGCTGTCCGCGCCGGCCGCCCTCGACCTGCTCGAAACCTACCACCAGGTTTTCCAGGTCATCCAGGGCCCCGATCTCGTGGGAAGTCCGCACCGGAAAGGACTTTTCGGCCCCGTCAATGCTCCCTGCGGGGAAGCTGCTGTTATTGTCCCTGATTGCGCCGGCCACCTGGTTGATTGACATTCCCAGTTCGTCCAGCCGTTGGGGGTCAACGGATACGTGGATACGTTCTTCGGACCGTCCGATGACCGTCGTCGAGAATACGCCGTCCACCCGGTCGATGGGCGGGAGGACCAGGTCGTCCACCACCCGCTGCAGGGATGGGATGTCCCGGTCGCCCAGGACGCCGAGCCGCATCACCGGGAAGGTGTCGGCGGTGATGCGGCTCACGTAGGGGTCCGGGACCGTCGGGGGGAAGTCCACGCCGTTCAGATTCCCCTCGATGGTCCGCTCTATCTCCTCCATATCCTGGCCGAACTGGAAGGTGGCGACCACCGTGGAACGGTTCTCGGAGGACTCGGACCTGATCTCCGTCAGCCCCGTCATGCCGATGATGGCGTCTTCAATTGGGCCGGTGACGTCGCGGGCCACCGCCTCGGGACTGGCCGAGGGATAGGAGGCCACGACGAAGATGTTGGGGAACTCCAGCTCCGGGAACAGCTCACGCTGCAATCGCTGGTAGCTGACCACGCCCCCGATGATCACGAGGACGATGACCATCATCGTCACCGCGGGACGCCGCAGGGCGAGGCCGGTCAGGAAGCTCAAGGGTCAGTCTCCTTACAAACACGAGGGCACAGACACGAGGGCCTGCCGCTGGCGTTCCGGGCACAAAAAGCCAAGGGAATCTTACACCATCAGACGTATGATGCAATTGGCGTTTAAGGTCCTCTCTTGTATGAGTTATTATGTCATTCAGTTTGAAATTTATGGGCATTGCGGCTTTGCGCAACAAATGCCAACTGGCGCCCAAAGAAATTGTTTTCTCGACAGTAAATAGACCGCAGCCAAGCACTTCACCCGAGCGGACGCCGGGAACGGGACTGACCCGCCAACTCCGCTTCGAAGACAGGGTAAACATCCACACAGGGCCGCTATGAATCCAACGCCCGGCCCTCCATACGAGTGGGACGAAAACAAGCGCCGGGAGACGCTAAGCCAGAGAGGACTCGACTTTGCTCTTGCCTACCGGATAGACTGGACCGGAGCCATCCACCAGGCACAGGAACGCGGAGGCGAAACCGGGTTCGCCTCCCTGGGACTGGTGGACAACAGGCTATACCACATAGTCTGGACCCCAAGCGACCCGTTCACCAGAATAATCAGCCTGAGAAAGGCCAACAACAGGGAGATTGCACGATATGAACGCGAAAACCGGTAGGATCGTGCACAACACCGCGGAAGAAGAGGCAGAAATCGCACGCCAGATAGAGGAGAATCCCGACGAGGCGGAGTGGACCGGCGAGGACTGGGCCAATGCCAAGTCCTCGGAAGAACTCTTCCCCGGGGCCGCCAAGGCCGCCCATAAGCGCCAAGCCGGCCTGGACGCCGGACGTACGGAGTACATCACCCTGCTCCTCGACCATGACACCATAAACTGGTTCAAGACCCAGACGGGCGAGAACGGAGATACCGGCGGAACAAGGTGGATTGCTCTCGCGGAGAAGACGCTTCAGGAGCACGCCCGGCCGCAGGCCAAAGTCTGACGGAAAATCAGACGACCGGCAAGGGACTCTCCACCGGATGATCCCCTGAATCTCCGGATTAAAACACATGCTGCACAACAAACCGGAACAATAAAGCATCTGTTGTGCAAAGCCGCGGTATACTCTCCCTTCATTTTCCTGGTCCGGCTCCGGCCACTGGCGCACTGACCACTAGCCACTAACCACTAGCCACTGACCACTGACCACTGAAATTGGTGAGGAGCTGAAAGATGTGCGAGATTGCCGGTGGCCCGTACAGGCCGGGGCGGCCGGGTTGGTCCACCGTACTTGCTGTGGCCCTGTGCCTCACGGCCGCCGCCCTGGTCGCGGCGTGCGGCTGGCCGCGGGGTTCCACGGCTGCGGGGGAGGAGATTCGCTCCGACAGGGAGCGGGCCGCGCCGTCGGAAGGAAACGCGGACTTGGCGGACTTGGCCGGTGGCAACCGCGCCTTCGCCTTCGACCTGTACCGGGCGCTGCGGGGACAGGACGGGAACCTGTTCTACTCGCCCCACAGCATCTCGCTGGCCCTGGCCATGACCTACGCTGGGGCCGGAGGGCAGACGGCAAACCAGATGGCGGACACGCTCCGCTTCTCCCTGCCCCGGGACCGGCTTCACCCCGCGTTCAACGGCCTGGACCTGAAGCTTGCCTCCCGCGGCACGGACGTTCAGGGCCGGGACGGAGAGGGGTTCAGGCTGAACATCGTCAATGCGGTCTGGGGCCAGCAGGGACACCCGTTCCGGAAGGCGTTCCTGGACGTCCTGGCGGAGAGCTACGGGGCCGGCGTGAGGCCGGTGGACTTCATCTCCGCCCCCGAGGAGTCCAGGACTGCGATCAACGACTGGGTTGCGGAGAGCACCGAGGACAGGATCAGGGACCTCATCCCCCCCGGTATCATCACCCCGCTGACCCGGATGGTGCTGACCAACGCCATCTACTTCAACGCTTCCTGGCTCTTCCCTTTCGACGAGTCGGATACCGGCAACCGCCCCTTCCACCTGCTGGACGGCGACAGCGTCCATGTCCCGATGATGCGAACGTCGGAGGACTTCGGCTATGCGGCTGGTGACGGATACCAGGCCGTGGACCTGCCCTACCTTGGACATGAGCTGTCCATGACCGTCATGGTCCCGGATAGGGGACGCTTCCGGGAGTTCGAGGACTCCCTGGACGCTGGCCTGGTTGACCGGATTGCGGCGGGCCTCGAGTTCCGCCGCGTTACCCTCGACCTGCCGAAGTTCGAGTTCGAGTCCCGGTTCCGGCTGGGCGAGACCCTCAGGTCCATGGGCATGTCCGACGCCTTCGACGGCGCAGCCTCCGACTTCTCCGGCATGGACGGGCGCTCGTGTCTCGCCGGAGACCCCGGGTGCCTCTACATCCGGGAGGTGGTCCACAGGGCATTCGTATCGGTGGACGAAGCGGGCACCGAGGCGGCCGCGGCCACCGGTGTCGTGATGCAGACGGAATCCGCTCCCCCGGACCCGGTCGCCCTCACGGTGGACCGTCCCTTCATTTTCCTGGTCCGGGACCGGGCGACCGGGGCCATCCTGTTCGTGGGGAGGGTGGAGAGGATAGCGGCTTGAATTCAGTGGTTTGAATTCATCGGTGTTCTCCCTTACTCTGAAATGCGAAGAGCAGCGCGAGCGGCTGCCATACCTGCAAACGAGTCTTGGGACGGTCAGCTATGCATGTGGGAATGTCCATCCTGTTCCAGAACCCCGGCGAGCATCTTTCCGACCGCGAGGTCTACCGGGAAGAGCTGCGGCTCGCCGGCCTGGCCGAGCCTTTGGGATATGAGTCCATCTGGGCCGTGGAGCATCACTTCACCGGCTACTCCGCCTGCCCCGACGCCCTGCAATTCCTGTCCTACATGGCCGGGCGCACGGAACGGGCCAGGCTGGGACCGCTCGTCGTGCTGCCGTGGCACGACCCTGTCCGCGTCGCCGAATCTCTCGTGATGCTGGACAACCTCAGCGATGGGCGGGTCATCGTGGGCATGGAGCGCGGAATAGCCCAGGCGGAACACGAGGGCTTCCGCCTGGATATGAGCGAATCGCGCGGGCGCTTCATCGAATCGGCCCGGATGCTGGTCAACGCTCTCGAGACGGGCTGCGCCGAATTCGACGGGGAGTATGTCAAGCAGCCGAGGGTGGAAATCCGTCCCGGTCCCTTCCGTTCCTTCCGCGGGCGCGCCTATGCCGCCGCCATCTCTCCCGAGTCCAGCGTCGTGCTGGCGATACTGGGCCTGGGTATGCTGATTATCCCCCAAAAGCCCTGGCCCGATATTCAGGCGGCCCTGGAGACATACCGCGCCACCTACCGGGAAATCAACCAAAGTGAGCCGCCACCGCCCGCGGTGGCCTCCCTGGTCTACTGCGACCGTGACGCTGCGCGGGCTGCCGAGATGTCCCGCCGCTACATCGGCGCTTTCTGGGAATCGTCGATGAAGCAATTCGGGCTGCGCGACGGCCACCTGAGCGCCACCCGGAGCTACGAATACTATGGCAACTTCACCGAGGATATAAGAGCCTACGGCGAACGCGGCGTGCAGGACTTCTTCGTCGGCCTCCAGGTGACCGGCACGCCGGAGCAATGCTACCGGCAGGTAATGGACATCCGCGGCTACACCGGCGCTGACTCCCTGGTGGCCGCCTTCAGCTACGGCGGTATGCCCTACGGCGACGCCGGGAAAAGCCTGCGCCTGTTCGCCTCCGAAGTTCTGCCGGAGCTGAAGAAGCTTGGGCCGGACCCCGGTTGGGGCCAGGACCCCGGTTGGGGCTAGGAACGGCGCAGCGGGCAATCGCACCCCCTCAATCGCACCCCTTCAATCACACCCCTTCAATGCTTCAGGAGAATTGTCCGGAAGCCCCCTGGTCGTCCGGTTCGGGCTGGCTCACCGCAACGCAGATGGCGTTGGGGCCAAGATGGGTGCCCAGCACCGGGCCGAACCGGGACTCGATTATGTCATCCCGTTCCACCAGGTCCACCAGGCCGTCAATGACGGCTTGGGCCAACTCCGGCCCGGTGGTGTAGCTCACGTGTATCCGGTTGAACGGCGCCAGGTCCCGGGCCAGGCTGATGATCCGGGCAATGGCCCGCTGGCGGGTGCGGGGACGCTCCAGCGGGTGGGGGCCGCCGTCGCGCATGCCGATGATGGGCTTGAACCGGAGCGCCCCCCCAAGGAAAGCCTGGGCCTTCCCGATGCGCCCGCCCCGTTGCAGGTACTTCAGGGTGTCCACCATCGTGAAGCTGTGGTTATTTGCCGCTGAACGGGCTGCCCGCCGCGCGACTCCGCCGGCATCGGTCGTATCGCGGGCCCATTGGGAGGCGCTCAGCGACAGCAGGGCCTGGGACCCTCCCGCCAGTTGTGAGTCCACGATTGCGATTCCGGCCGGGTCGCCCAGCGACGCCCTGGCCTGGGTTGCGGAGTTGAGAGTGCCGCTCAGTTTGCCGCTGACGTGAATCGACACTATCTGGTGGCCTTCGTCCAGCAGCCCTTGGTAGACGCTGAGGAAGTCGCCGGCGGAAGGCTGGGACGTGGTGGGCAGGGTTGGGAGCTGTTCCAGCAGGGAATAGAACCGGTCGGGACCGATGTCCACCCCGTCCCGGTAGGTGTCGTCCCCGATGTTGACGTAGAGCGGCACCACGGTGATGTCATTGTCCCTGGCCGCTTCCGGCGGCAAATCCGAGCAGCTGTCGGTGACTATTCTGATTGCCATGATTCACGGGCCTCCCTTCCTCGTCCGGCCTGGCATCCCCCCCCCGGCTTTGCCATGCGGTAGCCGACGCGAGGCTCGGTGAAAATGTATGCGGGGTTCCTCGCGTCATCTCCCAGCTTGCGGCGGAGATTCTTGACGAACGTGCGTACCGGCTGTGAGTCGCCTTCGTATCCCGGCCCCCAGACCTCTCTCAGTAGCTGATCGTTGGTCAACACCCGTCCGGTGTTGGTGGACAGATACGAGAGCAGATCGTACTCGGTGGAGGTAAGCTGCACCGGCTGGCCGGCAACCGTCACCAGGCGTTCCGAGTAGTCAATCATCAGGTCCCCTGCCAGGTAGGTTTCGTGCGCCTGTGTCCGCTCCAGGGCCGACTGCCGGCGCAGCGCCGCCTTGATTCTCGCCACCAGCTCCGTGGGCGAGAAGGGCTTGAGGATGTAGTCTTCGACCCCCATGTCAAAGGCCCATGCGATGTTCTCGTCATCGGCTTGCCCGGACATGAAGATGACCGGCGCGTTGGTGAACTCGCGGATGTCATCCATCAACCCCCTTCCGCCAGCGCTGGCCAGCGCCGGGTCAAGCAGGACCAGGTGGGGCTTGTCCGTCTCTATCAGGCGCTCCGCCTCTTTCGGATTGCCGGCGACTATGGGGGTGTAGCCCGCTTCCCGGAGGGTGTTCCGAAGGTGCAGAAGCATGTTCGGCTCGTCGTCCACTACCAGAATGCGCTCCCGCCCTCTCACCGTCGGCTCCGGGGCGGCGGGGAGCCGGTCGGAGCGGCCGGCCGGACCCCGGCCGGCCTCCTCGACCGACGGAACGGTGAAGGTGAACCGCATGCCCAGGCCCGGCCCGCCGCTTTCGGCCCGGATGCGGCCTCCGTGCGCTTCCACTATTCCTTTGCAGATCGCCAGGCCCAGGCCCTCCCCAAGCGGCTGCCCGTAGCCCCCCTCTTCGCGGTCCGCATTGGAGAACTTCCTGAAGATGTGAGGCAGATTCCCCGCGGACACGCCGCTGCCCTCGTCCGTTACCGATATGGAAACGTACACGTCATCCGCCGACGCGCTCACCCTGATGGCCGACCCGTTGGGCGAGTGATTGGACGCATAGGTGAAGAGATTGTTCAGGACTTGCGTCATGCGCTGGCGGTCCACCTCCACCTGGGGCAGGCCCGGCGGGAGGTCGTCCTCGATGACGTTGGTGGTCCCCCCGCGCAGGAACGCCAGCCTTGCCTCCTCGATCAGGTCCGCCACGTCCGCGGGTTCGGTGGCGACCGACAACATGCCAGTCTCGATCTGCACCGTGTCGAGGAGGTCCCCTATCAGGCTCCGCATACGGTCGGCCTGCTCGTCTATGATCCGGAAAAAATGGCGCATCTCCGAGTGGTCTAGGGCCTGCGCGGCGCCCAGCACGGTGGCGGCGGAGCCTTTGATCGCGGCCAGCGGCGTTCTCAGCTCGTGGCTCACCATCCCGATGAACTCGGAGCGCATCCTTTCCAGCCTTTCCAGCGGCGTCATGTCCTGCATCGTGGTGATACAGGAGACGATCTCCCCCTCCTCCGAAAACACCGGCGTGGCGTTGACAATGGTGCTCACCGCCTGGCCGTCGGGGAGGCCGATAACCATCTCCTCGGCGCGGACCGTTTCCCCGTTGCGTATCGCCCGGGCTGTTGGCGTTTCCTCCAGCGGCATCTCCTGCCCGTCCGGGTACCGGGGGACCATTACGCTGAGCAGGTCCGATTGGGTACGGCCCGGCGGGCGCACTCCGCGCACAATCCGCCGCGTCTCCTGGTTCAGCGACAACAGGTCCATGGTCTTGGCATCGTACACCAGCACCCCCACCGGCGAGGTGTCCACCAGGGCTTCCAGGGCAGCCTTGGCCCGTCTTTCGTCCCTGTATCTGCGGGCGTTGGCGATGGCCGTCGCCGCATGGGAGGCGAACACGGCCAGGGTCTCTTCGTCCTCCGGCGTGAACTCCCCGTCTTCCTCCTTCTCCGTGAGGTAGATGTTGCCGAGCCTCTCCCCGCGATGGAAGACCGGGGTCCCCAGAAAGCTCTTCATCGGCGGGTGGCCTTTCGGGAAGCCGACCGACCTGGGATGGCTGGCTATATCCCGGAGCCTCAGCGGCCCCTCAACCTCGTTGAGGTATTGGAGCAGCCCCATGACCTTGGGCTCGGCCTTGATTGCCGCTATCTGTCCGGGACTGATGCCGGAGGTGATGAGGTCCTCAACGCCCCCGTGGGGGTCCAGGACCAGCAGCGCCCCGTACCGTGCCCCCGTGAGCGAGCGGGCCCCGTCTATGACCCCTTGCAGGACCGCGCCGAAGTCCAGCCCCTCGGTGATGCGAAGGGTCGCCTCGTTCAGCCCGGAAAGGCGGGCCCGCAGCGCCCCTATCTCTCGCCTCAGCCCTTCGGCTTCCTCGAAACTGACGCCCGGCCCGCGGGCAGCCTGCGGTTCACGGATAAGCTTGTTCATGGGGCCGATATATTAACTCAAGCTCAAAATCTACACAATACCCTCACGCTTATGTTGATTGTCTACACAATATAAACACATGCCTGCTGTACCCTAGTCCACCGTGAGAGTCCGGCGGGGGCCGCCGCCAAAGCCCCCCTCGCCGGAATACAGGGATACGTGAGGAGGAAGACGATGTGAGACAACGCCGGGCGGAAACGCGGCGGGTCCCCGGCCCTCTGCTTCCGGGCCCAGTCCCGGGGCGCAGGCCGCGCCGGTGGCCCATTCTTCTCCGTAGCCCGCGTTTCCCCCGGTATAACTTCATGCACCGATATAGGCCCGGCTCCCCTATACGACCAACCGTGAGTAATGAACATCCATGATCACCCTCAGAGCAACACGCCAGGAAACCGTACCCCAGGATGCCGTCAAGACCGGTTTAGCCCATAATTTGGGCTTTCATTACGGATGGGTCATCGTAGCCGTATCTGCCTGTCTGATCGTATCCGCGGGTTTCGCCGTGCAGTCCATCGGCATTGTCTTTACCCACCTGCATGACCGCGTGGGGTGGGACCCGTCGCAAATCGCCCTGGGCGGGTCGCTGTTCTTTCTTGCCGCCGCCCTCGTCAGCCCGCTGGTGGGCATAATCACCGACCGCTACGGGGCGCTCCTGCCGGCCTCCGCCGGCGTGGGACTGACTCTGCTGGGGGTGCTGCTCACCGGCGCGGCCACTGAGACATGGCATTTCTGGATTGGCTACGGCCTTTTCCTCGGTCTCGCCTTCCCCTGTTTAAGAATCAGCACCGCCGTGGTGGTGAACGAGTGGTTTCAACACCGTCTTGGAATGGCCGTCGGCGTATTGCAGGCATCCTTCGCGGCCGGACCGGCGGCAATATTGGTATTTTTCTCCCTGATGCTTGAGAACATGGGTTTGCGGGGAGCCATCTGGTCCCTGGGCATCACCGGCTGTGTCGGGATGTCGCTATTGATGCTGCTTTTCCGCAACCGTCCGTCCGACGTGGGGCTGCGGCGGTACGGTGCAACTGGAGCAACCGAGCCTCTGGCGCTGCTGCACGACGGGGCCGTCCGTGATTTGCGGGCCAGGGCCTTCTGGGACAACATCAAGAGGACAAGCGTCTTCTGGAACCTGACCACCCTGCACTGCCTGGGAGTCGTGGGCCATGTCATCGTGTTGGTCTACATCGTGCCCGTTGCCGAGCATTCCGGGATAGGGCACGTGGCCGCCGCCGGAATCCTGAGCGTCCTGACCGCCGCAAGCGCGATCAGCCGCTTTGGCGCGCCCATCATTGCCGACCGCCTGGGAAGCAAATGGGTCATAGTGTCCATATTGCTTCTCCAGGGAGCGCCGGCCCTGGGTCTCTTCTGGGCCGACTCCCTCTGGCACTTCTATCTCATCGCCGTGGTATTCGGCCTCGGCTTCGGCGGCGAGACTCCCATCATGCTGGTCTTCGCCCGGAAGTATTTCGGCCCCGGGCCCATGGGCCGCCCAATCGGGTGCTTTGAGATTTCCGACGGGTTGTCGGCCAGCCTGGGAGTCTGGCTTGGCGGCATGTCTTACGGCATGTTCGGCACCTACGATTACGCCATCGCCGCCAGTATAGCTTGCAGCCTTGCCGGGGCTGCCGTGGCGGGGTCGCTGAAGCCAGCCACGACCAGCGCGCACTATGAGTGGGAGAGGGCCTTGCCCCTGGAAGCCCGCTCCAGGGAATTCTTCCAGTCCGCCTCAATGGGCCGCGGAGTGCAATATGCCGCCGGTTAGACCCCAGTCCCAAGCGTCATCCGGTTTTGCCGGGGGCCGCTGCGGCCGCCGCCAGGACCTGCCCCGTTGCGGAACCTGGATGCAACACCCTAATTCGACACACAAGGAGGAACCAGGACCAGATGGAAACGGCACAGAACGGAGACACGGAAACCACCCGGCCCCACTCCTGGCGGTCGCCTTTGGCGCGCTGGTCGCGCTGGCGGCCGTCTTCCTGGGCAGTGGCTCTGCCGGCCGCGGCACGTGAGCACGGCGGCGCGCCCCCGCTCCCATCAGGCTCGTTGCGAACTGAGGCCGCCCCTCGAACGCTGGCGAAACGGAAATCCTCGAAAGGCTGTATAAAGCCGGGTATTTTGGCCCGGCCTGCCCGGCAATACATTCTGTCCTTGGCCGTCTTGGCGGCAATTCTCGGCGTGTTCCTTCTGTCCTGGCCGCAGGACGCCGCGGCGGACGCGAAGCCGGAGCTCAAGTTCTCGTCCTACTCCGATGAACTCGAAGAGGACTCCCAGCGCCAATTGACCATCAAAATAGACCCTCCACTGGAAAATGAGTCCTCGGCGCTGATAGCTGTCCTGAACGAGAGCGAAGTCCAGGAAGCCCTCGCCGGGGATACCCGGGCGGCGGATATGGGCTACACCAATGTGGGATATGCGGAACGGAACGTGGACTACTCCGTCCCGGTGGCCGTCTATTTGCCCGCCGGAGCTGCCAGTGTGGCCTTCCAGCTCACAATACTCGGGGACGAAATCGTGGAAGGCGAAGAACTCTTCATCCTGAAACTGGTCGCCTACGACGGTTCCCCCTACACCGTGGTCTCCGACAACAGCTATAACAAGACCAGGGTATTGGTGGTGGACGATGAAGCGCCGGTGCTGCCGGGCAATCTCGGCGTCACCCTGTCCCCCGGTGCTGCGCAGACGGGCACGGGCCTCTCCAGCAAAGTCACCATCAAGGGCGACTGCCCGCCGGCGGGCGGCTTGAAAGTCCACATGAAGCGGGCGGATGAGTCCTGGACCGGGGAGGGCAGGACCGGCACCAACGTATGGCCCGGCAGCGCCGCCGGTAACGGCGATTATTCCATGAACGAAATTAAGGAATGCAACGGGAAAACCGGAGAAATCTCGGTCGACGGCATCGCCTCCGGCGAGGAGTGGGACCTGCGGGCGTATGTGTGGCAGCCCGATACCCCCAACTCTATCAGCGTTGCCGCCGCCAGCGAATTCAGTCAGGTCTATCGTGTGGTCGGCTGGGGTGTGCCCAGCCAGGCCGATGGACTGACCCTGGAGCCGGGAGTGGAACAGTTGGGCGCGACATGGACCCCGGGCGTCGCTGTGGGCACCGGTATAACGGTCACCGGCCATATCCGCTGGCGCACCCAGCAGGTGGGACTGCTCGGCCAGCCGGACTACGCCGCGGCCGGCGCGTGGAACGCCGAAGACGGCGTGACGGCCGACACGAGTGCAAGCCACGCGATTACCGGACTCACCGGCGGCAAGTTTTACGACGTACAGGTCAGGAGCGCCAGCCCCATGGGACACAGCGCATGGTCGCTGATGGCCTCCGCCCCTTCCTTTCGCGCCGGAGCTCCTTCAGACGACCCTCCCACCGGCCTCGCCGCCGCCCCGGGCAACGCCAGCCTCGTGGCCGGCTGGAAGCCGCCGGAGGACATTGACGAAGCCCGGCCTGACGCCTACACGGTGGCGTACAAGACCGGCGCAGCACCCGACCGGCAGGCCCCTGTCCAGGACGACCCGGTAACCGGCTGGGTGTCCCTGCGGCTCACCGCCGGGGAGACCAGCGCCGAAATCACCGGCCTGACCAACGGCGTCAGCTACGACGTGCGCGTCAGGGCCCAATACCCGTCCGGGGAATCCTCCTCCGGCATGGCTGAAGGCCCGTGGTCCGCCACGGTCAGCGCCACGCCCCACGAGGACGCCATCTGGGCCGCAATTCTCACGGTGTCCAAGGAGCTCGGGGTCTTTTTCTACGGCTGTGGCCACACCGGCCCCTATGTCACCAGGTGCCACGAAGCCCTCACTGATCATGACTTCGAATTCGAGGGCGTGACCTACCAATGGTGGGAAATCCAGGACGGCCAGCCCGATGAGCATCTGGGGAACGCGGTCCAGCCATACCCGTACCCCCGTACCTATCTTTACCCCAAGATAGATGCTGATTCCCCTCTGCGGAACGGGACGATGCAATTCGGCAGCGTTACAGTCTCCCTGGGTGACGCCGGCATGGTCCATTGGCCGCCCGGCGGCAACGGATTTTCCTTGACCTCCGATGATGCATCCAGAAGACACCAGGGTTGGGCCGTCGGGCAGAGGGTGCCGCTGAGCCTGCAAGCCAGGGCCCCCGTTCAGACACCGGAATCCGACACCCCTCCGGCGCCGGGCGGCAACATCCCCGAAGCCAACCTGAGCGTGCTCACGGTCTCCGGCGGGAGCAACGAGGTGGCGCTCACGCCGGCCTTCGCTTCGGACATCACCAGCTACACGGCCAGCGTGGACAACTCCGTCAGCAGCGTCACCATGACGCCCACGGTCAACGCCCCCAACGCCGAGGTGACAGTGGACGGCTCCGCGGTGACGTCGGGCGCGGCCAGTCCCGCCATCTCCCTGACTGCGGGAGTTGCCAGGGCCATCGACATCGTGGTGACCGCCCAGGACGGGACCGCCAGGACCTACACGGTCACGGTGACCCGCGCCCTCGCCAAGGCCCCGCCGGTGGTGTCGTCCGACGCCACCCTGAAGGACCTGACCCTCTCCGGCGGGACCAACGGCGTGACCATCACCCCGGCCTTCGCTTCGGACACCACCGCCTACACGGCCGGCGTCGGCAGCTCCGTCGGCAGCGTCACCGTGACGCCCAGGGTCAACGACCTCAACGCCGCGGTAACAGTGGACGGCTCCGCGGTGACCTCGGGCACGGCCAGCCCCGCCATCTCCCTGACTGCGGGAGTTGCCAAGGCCATCGACATCGTGGTGACCGCCCAGGACGGGACCGCCAACACCTACACGGTCACGGTGACCCGCGCCCTCGCCGAGGCCCTGGTCCTGCCGCTGGTGTCGACCGACGCCACCCTGAAGGACCTGACCCTCTCCGGCGGGACCAACGGCGTGACCATCACCCCGGCCTTCGCTTCGGACACCACCGCCTACACGGCCAGCGTCAACGACTCCGTCGGCAGCGTCACCGTAACGCCCACGGTCAGCGACCCCAACGCCTCGGTAACAGTGGACGGCTCCACGGTGGCGTCGGGCGCGGCCAGTTCCGCCATCGCGTTGACCGAGGGTACGCCCAGGGCCATCGACATCGTGGTGACCGCCCAGGACGGGACCGCCAACACCTACACGGTCACGGTGACCCGCGCCCGCGCCAAGACCCTGCCGGTGGTGTCGTCCGACTCCTCCCTGAAGGCCCTGACCGTCTCCGACGGAACAAACGGCGTGACCATCACCCCGGCCTTCGCTTTGTACACCGCCGCCTACACGGCCAGCGTCGGCAACTCCGTCGGCAGCGTCACCGTGACGCCCACGGTCAACGACTCCAACGCCTCGGTAACAGTGGCAGGCTCCGCGGTGGCGTCGGGCGCGGCCAGCTCCGCCATCTCCCTGGCTGCGGGAGTTCCCAAGGCCATCGACATCGTGGTGACCGCCCAGGACGGGGCCACCAGGACCTACACGGTCACGGTGACCCGGGAAAAGTCCTCGGACGCCACCCTGAAGGCCCTGACCCTCTCCGACGGGACCAACGGCGTGCCCATTACCCCGGCCTTCGCTTCGGACACCATTGGCTACACGGCCACCGTCGGCAACTCCGTCGGCAGCGTCACCGTGACGCCCACGGTCAACGACCCCGGCGCAGCGGTAACAGTGGCAGGCTCCTCGGTGACCTCGGGCGCGGCCAGCTCCGCCATCTCCCTGGCTGCGGGAGTTGCCGAGGCCGTCGACATCGTGGTGACCCCCCAGGACGGTCCCGCCAACACCTACACGGTCACGGTGACCCGGGAAAAGTCCTCGGACGCCACCCTGAGCGCGCTGACCGTCTCCGATGGGACCAACGGCGTGCCCCTCACCCCGGCCTTTGCTTCGGACACCATTGGCTACACGGCCACCGTCGGCAACTCCGTCGGCAGCGTCACCGTGACGCCCACGGTCAACGACCCAAACGCCGCTGTCACAGTGGACGGCTCCGAGGTGGCGTCGGGCGCGGCCAGCTCCGCCATCGCGTTGACCGAGGGTGACTCCAGGGCCATCAGTGTGGAGGTGACCGCCCAGGACGGGACCGCCAACACCTACACGGTCACGGTGACCCGGGAAAACGGCGACAGCGACCAGTCCGGTGAGACCCAGCGCGATGCCAATGACCAAATCTTCGAAAGGTGCTGGGAACGCAATCAGGAACGTGAGGGTTTGATGGTCTGCGTGTACCCATTCGAAGGCGGCAACGGTATCTTGCTCCTGACGCTGCCCAACCCGGCGCCCGCAGGCGGCACGACCATTGCCCTGGCCACTGACCCCAATCAGACAGCGTCCAGTGACGACTACACGATGCCTGATGCCATCACCATCGAAGAGGGCAAAAGAGGCGGCCTGATAATCGTAGAAATTACCGCCGACAGCGAAGCTGAGGGCGACGAGTCCATTTACATCTTTGCTTGCATCAAGCCTGCTGGCCCTGATGACTGCGACCCGTCGACAGAGTGGGACTACAACCACGGAATCGTCATCCCCGGAGATTCCGGCGGGCTGTAAACGGAACGAGGACTCTCCAACCCTCCCCCTTCAGGGGGAGGGAACCCCCAAATCCTGACAGGAGTGTTTGATATGACCGGCAAGGTATTCTACAAGGCTTCCCGCCGGGGGCCGGACCCTCGGCAGTCACGCCGGTCCCGCGCCCGGTATGGGGCGGCGTTCTCAATGGCAGCCCTTTGGCTGCTCGTCCCGGTGCTGTTCATCGGCTGCGCGGGCGTGAGCGCGGAGAAAATTCCGGGGCCGCCCCGCGCCAGCGCGGAGGAGATGGCCCCCACCGGACCGGGCAGCGCCCCCGCGGCTTCCCCGGCGGCTTCCGAAGCGGGATACCCGCTCACCCCTGACAACGTGCAGCAGGCCGCCGGCCGGCCGGAGCCGGGACTGGTGATGAGCGGGGTTGAGGAAATCGTCGGTAACGCTATTGCGGACATCCCCGGATCGGGGCCCGTCAAGAACGAGGTCGGGAAAATCGTCGGAAACGCCGTTGCGGACATCCCCGGACTGGAGCCCGTCAAGAGCGGAGTAGAGGAAATCGTCGGAAACGCCATCGCGGCCATCCCCGAACCGGAAACCGGAATCATCACCGTCGCGGCAGAGCGGGTGGCCCGCGAGGTGGCCGCCTACATCCCCCTGAAGTCCGAGCCCGCCGACTATACCCGGTTTTTCGTCGCAAACGCCATAAATCGCTACCACACCCAGGGCCTGGACGCCACCCTTGATTACTACAACCGGGAGCAGAGCGTCGACGGCCAGTGGTACGTCTTCATCATCGACGAGAACGGTATGGTCGTTGGCCATCCCGACGCCCGCCGCCTGGGCCTGGACCTGAAGGGCTGGGTGGGCACCGACGCCAACGGCTACAACTTCGGGAAGGATATGCTCTCGGCAACCGAAGAAGGCAGGTGGGTGTCCTACGCGTACCGGAACCCGGAGCGCGGCGGCATCGGCCCCGGCCACACCGGCGCGCTGGAGTACAAGCATGTCTGGGTGGTGAGACACGACGGGCTGCTGTTCGCCTCGGGCTGGCACATCTCCGCAGACGAGTACACCAAGTTCGTGGTGGGCGAAGCCATCGCCCGCTACCAGGCCGACGGGCTGGACGCCGCCCTGGCCTACTACAACAGTCCCGGCAGCGTGGACTCCCAGTGGTACGTGTTCATCGCGGACGGGAGCGGCGAGATAGCCGGGCACCACGACCCGGACTGGTTGGGGCGAAGCGTGGACGACCTGCTGGGTGCGGAGGGCTTCTCCGCTTCCGGGGAAGGCGCGTGGGTGAATGGTGAGGACGTGAACCCGGCGACGGGGGAGTTGGAGGACAAGCACTTCTGGGTGGTGGAGCACGACGGGCTGACGTTCGGCTCCGGCTGGAATCACGATGAATCGGGCCAGCGGTAGTGGACCGTCGCGCCGGCTCGCCAAAACGAAAAAGCCTCGCCCAAATAGGCAGGCGGGGGAAGTGTGACAGCATCCCACGGTTTCAAGCTTACAGTGAAGGGTGTGACCGAAGGCGGAGCGGCCATCAACGTTGCGGCCCAGGACGCTGACGGCCACCGGGTGGGCTATAGGCGCAGCGGACGGCATGTGCCGGGTGCATGAACAGGCTGTACGCGCTGGGCTGCGGTGACGGGTGTAATCAGGAACACATGAGCTTGAAGAACGCTGAGCGAAAGGGACTGCACCTGCTCCCGGCTTTCCTCCTGATGGCCTCCCTGTTCTTGGCGCTCTCCGTTTTCCCGCGTGAGACCGGCGCCCATCCCTGCCCGCCGGCACACGGCCACAGCGACTTTCACGGAGTGAACTGTGAGGAATTGGGGCATGACACCCCGCACCGCGAAGTCACTCACGTGGATGCTGGCCAAGCCCTGACCGCGGACCTGGCGCTGAAGGCATATATTCCCAACGAACCCGGCCGGCATTACCTGAATGATGGAGACCGGGTCCGCATCACCCTGCCGGGATTCGACCTGTCCAGGGCCCGGTTCCGGGAGCCGGGCGATGGCGGCGCGCCCTTCGACCGGATCATCATCGGCGACAGCGCGGACGCCAATATGGCAAGTCCGGCCGGGGTCATTGCCAGCGGCGACACGCTCACGCTGGTCCTCCCGGACCTTCACATGAGCCACGCCCATGAACCCGGTGAGCACCTGGTCATCACCATCAGGAAGGAGACCGGCATCCTGGCCCCGCGGCTTCCCAGGGGGTTCGACGATGATGCCCGGGGCTACCTGGTCGAGATCGTATTCATTGATATGCAAGACGGCCCGGGAGGCAGGGAAGTCGCCGCCGATGACCGGAATATAATCGTGGCCGGAAACCCCGTTAGCTCCTCAGTGCCCGGCGCCACGGTCCGGGTGAGGCTTGCCGTCTTTGCCGAGAGCGGCATCCACAGGGACGAGGATATAACGGTGGACTTCTCCGGGCCTGATTCAGAGTCCTCCTTTACCGTCCCCGAAAGCATCGACGAATCCAGGGTGCAGATGCGATACCTTGGCCGGACGTTCACTCCGTCTGAAGTCCTGGTCCAGGGAGACAAGGTGGTCCTGACACTGCCGGAGAAGGATGGCCCGGAGCTGGTCCGGGGCGAGTATCTGATAGTCTTCAAGCAGTCCGCCGGAATCAGGAATCCCCTGGCCGCGGGCAACCGGACCATTGTCGTTTCGTCATTCGCCGGGGGCGATGTGGATGACGAGATAATCGCGGTGATAAAGAGGACAACGGAGACCGAACCGGCCGGGGGTGTCCGGGGCAGCGAGTTCACCCTCACCGGCAAGGGCTACGCCAGGGGCACTGTCACCATATTCGGGGGTGACGATGCCGAGATCGACCCGGGAGAGACCCTGGCCTCCGCCAGGACCGACAAGGGCGTATTCAGGGTGAGGCTGACGGCAGGCGGCAGAGCGGGCGAATCCGGTTACCGGGTCAATGCCGTGGACAGCAGCGGGGCCGTGGCTTCCCTGGAGTTTTCGATCAAGGAATCCATGTCATTCAGCCCGGCTTCCGCCCGTGCCGGCTCCGGACTGAGGATCGACATCGCCGACTGGGAAGGCGGCGGCCAGGGGGTTGCCGCCGTCCGCATCGCCGGCCGGACCGCTTACATCGCCGGAGTCCGGCAGTACGCCGGCTGCGTGGAATACACGGGCCTGCTCGTGCCCGGCGGCGATGGGAAGATCACCCTGGACGTCACCGTGCCCCGGAACGTTCCCGCGGGAGAGCAGACGGTCTCAGTCTACGGTCCCAACCAGCTGAGGGACCTGGGCAAGGACCGGTGCGGCCCTGAGGCGGATGGGGACGGGGCGTGGACCGCCGCCGAGGCTGAACTTGAACCAGAGCCGGCCCCTGTTGTCACCGCAATTCTTGAAGTTGAGGTCAGGCCGCTGGAGGTATCGCCTGATACGGCGGCGCGGGGGCAGAGAATCACCGTCACCGGTCCGGGCTTCGCCCGCGGCCGGGCGGCCTCCGGGGGCGTCGGGAGGGTCACCATTGGCGGCAGGGACGTGCTTGAAGACCCCTCCGTCTTCGACGTCTCCTCCGGCGGGTACGTGACCATGACCGTGACCGTCCCGGAATCTATTCCCGACGGCCCCAACGAGGTGCGCGTGGAAGGGATTGACGGCTCCATAGGCATGGGCAAGCTGACGGTTCCCGAGGCCGCCATCACGGTTGAACCGGGGGAGAGCAGGCGGGGAACGGAGATATCGGGGACCGGCAGCGGTTTCATAGCCCATGCCCCGGTGAGGGTGACCTACGGCGGCGGCGGGGCCGGTGGTGCCTTCCTCGGCTCTGTCCTGTCCGACTCCAACGGCCGTTTCAGCTTCGCCTTCACGGCGCCCGCTGCCGCCGAAATAGGGATGAACCACAGGGTGACGGCTGTCGCCGCGGCGGGCCGCGGGCCCGGCATGACGCAGATCTCCGCGGAAGCGTCTCACACGATACTGGCGGGCGCCATAACCGTCACGCCCGGTTCGGCGTTGCCCGGCGAGTCAGTCACCGTAAGGGGAGACGGACTGCCGCCGTTCCGGCAGGTCACGTCACTGGCCATAGAGGGCATGTCCGTGCCTCTCGTCTCGTATCCCGCCACCGGCCGGACCGGGGCCTTTGTGCTGGAGTTCATAGTCCCCCGCGTCGAGCCGGGCAGCCGTACCCTCCAGATTGAGGTGGGCGGGGTGGTCACGACTCAGAAGGTCGAAATTCTCGCGCCCGTCCTGAACGGGCCTCCCCGGGAGGTGTTCAAGGAGCTCATCACCGCCGGGGCGCTGGAGCGGGTCTGGCGCTTCGAGGAGGCCGGGCAAAGCTGGGCCCTGTTCGACCCCCGGCCTGAGTTCGCGTCCCTGACCAGCCTCACGGAAGTGGGCAGCGGCGATTTCCTGTGGGTCCGCATGGCGGTGCCCCACCCATTCCAGGGCAATGCCCTGACCGCCGGCTGGAACCCCATCGAGCTGGAATAGCAGGTCGCCAGGGAGATTCGAGGCAAGGATGGTCAGCCACGCCGCCCGGGTGCTGTCTGAGGATAGCCCTGTGGTCCCGGGGCTGCCAGAGCCCCGGTCGAGAGGGGTGAAATCAGGGTCAGCGATGCAGCGTGAATAATCGACCGGCCGGCGGAAGTGCAGGAACTGGCCCTGGAGCGCCTCCGGTCCGGGTCCGCCCGGACCGTGACCGACGCAGTCAAGGAGATCATGGGATCATGGAAGAAGGGAATGAGCAACCCCCCGCGAGTCCGCACGCCGGCCTCTACCGGACCATTGTGGTGGACCCGGTCTGGTCCGCGGCAGACCCGCGTACCGCTGAACTCAACAACGGTCCAGACTCCGCCTCGGCCCGCATGACCGTTGAGGAAATCGCCGGTATGGAACTGCCCCTGCTCGATAACAGCTTCGTATTCCTGTGGATCACGCAGCAATGGAACCAAGCAGACGGTTAATTTGGCGCTGTTAGGGCCGACTTCATCGACTTGTGCCAGTGTGCGGGTTGGCGGCTCCGTTGATGAGCATCAGAGTGATACAACAACTGTTCGGTGGTGGGCCTGGATGGACTCGAACCATCGACCTCGGTCTTATCAGGACCGCGCTCTAACCGCCTGAGCTACAGGCCCATAAAGGGCGAACCAATTATACCCATTTGGATATGCAGGTATCAAGATGGCAAATTGCCTAATTGCCTCGTAAATGAGGTAACCGAGGGCGACATGACGCGAGGTGGGATGAAAGAGTACTTGGAAGCTATCAGAGGGTGGTACGCTCAAGCTGGGCGCGAGGAGAAAGGGTGTATCCTGGACGAAGCGGTGCGTGTTGCCGGTCAACATCGCAAAGCACTGATTCAATCCCGGAGAGCGAAGCCTTCCGCAGGTCCGGGTCCCAAGCTAGGCCGGCCCCTTCGCTATGGGTCCTCAACCACAACGGCCCGCAAGACCTTGCGGGAGGCTGGCGTCCGGGTGTGCGGCAAGCGGCTCAAGCCCCTTCTTCCCGAGTTGATTGAGGTGCTGGAACGTCCCGGGGAAATGCTCCCGGGGGGTGAGACCAGAACCAGCTACGGGGAATGAGCGCCGCTGCCATTGCACCGGTTGCTCAAGCCACATCGCTGGCCAGAACCCCGGACGCCCCTTCAGCGCCACCACGCCGGGCAGCCTGCTCAAGCCCGCCATCCCCATTCGCACCTTCGTTGAATGGCAGGAAACCAACCCGGCTTCCTCGAAATAGACTTGGTGGCCCATGCGGAAAGAGCGCCGAAGGCAGCTATCTCAACACCCCCGGCGCCGTGGATATCCCTATCGGTTGGGTGGACTGCTAGGGTGTGCCGGACAAGGGTCAGCAACGGGTGGGCGGCGCCATCCACCACATCTGGCACGCCTCTCTTTCCCCTCTGCTGGGCCTGGACCCGGACAATGGCAGCGAGTTCATCAACCACTATCGTATGCCTGCTGCCGGCAGAAAGCATCACCTTCACCCGGTCCAGACCCTACTGGAAGAACGGCAACGCTCACGTCGAACAGAAAAACCGGCCGGTGGTCCGGCGGTTGGCAGGCTATGACCGCTATCATGCCAGGGAATCCCTGGAGCAGTTGGACCGGCTCCACCCTTTGATCACCCGGTACATGAACTTCCTCCGGCCGGTGATGCAACTGAAGGAAAAGCATCGCCAGTGGGCACGGGTGCGCAAGAGATGGGGTCATGGATCTGGTGGAGGGATTGCCCGGGTAATCCGCCTTGCTGCGGCGGGAGCTGGTCCGGATCTCTGACCGCCGTTTTGCCAGGCGCCGGGTGCATCCGCCGGAAGGGGCGCTGAGGCTGATGTGCGCTCAGGGTTCTTTGAGCTCCATACGCCGCTTTGGCGACACTCGCCCGGAGTTGCTGGCCGGGCTGGGTCTCAGGCGCATTCCCGCCGTGGCGGCCCTGTCACGGCTGCCTCAAAGGCATTCCTCGTCACGTCGCCATGACCGGGGACTTGCGGTCTCGGACTATCCAGGTCATTGCAGCGGCAAGGACTGCCAGCGCCAGCATCACCGCGAAGGCGGGCTGATAACTGCTGGTCAAGTCGAATATCACAGCGCCGCCCAGCGCGCCAAGGCCGCCGGTAATCTGGTGGACCATCGATATGATGCCGCTTACCGTACCCAGCCTGGCCGAGCCGACGATGTTGCCCGCGAAAACTACCGTCAGCGGCGCGGTCATCAGGAAAGTTGCACCGTACAGCAGGGCAAACACCGCCACCGCGGGCGCGGCATGAGAGTACAGCACCAGGGCAAAGATGGCGATCCGCATCAGGAAGCAGACCATGGTCGGGCAGGCCGGGCCGAAGGCATCGGAGAGCAGCCCGGAGGCCAGCACGCCGATGAGTCCCATCAGCCCCATCAACGCCAGCAGGTTCCCGGCAAGCACATGGTCGATCCCGGTGTCGGTGGCGAAAGCGACCACGTGGGTCGCCACGAAGAAGTCCTGGAACCCACAGATGGCGTAGACGCCTCCCAAAAGCCATAGCTGCCCGGAGTTCAACAACCTTTGCTGCCACTCCGTCGGGTCGTGGCCCGGCCTTGTGGGCTGCGCCCGACCGCCGGGAGGGACAGCCGGAGTTGGAGGAGCGGGTCTGATGGCGAACAATACCAGGGGAACAACCACCAGCAGGTTCACCACCCCCAGGGCGGCGTACCCGGCCCGCCAGCCGAATCGGGACAGGCTCCCGGCCAGCGCTGCGATAATGACCAGTTGTCCCACGGCGTTGCCCCCGACGGCGGCGCTGTTGGCGATGCCCCGGCGTCCCGGGAACCAGCGGCTTATCATCACCCCGACGGTGGGATTGGAAACGCCCGCATTGCCAAGGGCGAACACCAGTCCGTAGACCGCGAATAGCTGCCAGGGGGCCGAGATGACGGACATCAGCCCAATGCCGATGGCGGCAAGGAGGACCCCCGTCCCCATCGTCCAGCGGAGATCGTAGCGGTCCACCAGACGCCCCACGAAAGGCAGGGCGAAGGCGGAGACCAGCATGAAGCAGGTGATTGCCAGGGATAGGGTAGTGCGCGTCCACCCCAGGTCATCGCTCATGGGCTTGAGCATCAGCCCCAGGGCGTACCGGGACCCCCCGCCAAAGAACAGCACTGCGGACCCGGCGGCCAGGATAACCCAGCTATAGTTAACGCGACTCAATGGTCTCACCGACGTCAGTCTGCTGAATCTCGACCATTGCCATATTGTTCCCCATTGAATGTTCCAGCGCAAGCCGAGGGCCTTGTCGGGCGACGGATACTGGCGCAGGCCGCGACGTTGATGTAAATTAGCGGCAGCAGCTCAGGGACGCTCGTCGTATATATAGGTGACATCCGTCCAGATGCTGTTTCAACCGGAATCCCGACCATCACACGGAGAGGAGGACGTCATGCCCGAATCGATCAGAGAGGAGTACATCAGGAAGAACCCCCGGTCGGCGGAGCTTTATCCCAGGTTCAGGGAGGTGTTTCCCTCGGGCGGCGCGGGACATGACGGCTACGTTGCCGAGCCTTTCCCGATTGCCATCGCCAGGGGCCAGGGGCCGAGGAAATGGGACGTGGACGGCAACGAGTATATCGACTATGGTCTCGGGTCCGCGTCGCTACTGCTGGGACATTCCCATCCCGCCGTGGTGGAGGCGCTGCAACGGGCGCTGCCCAACGGTTCCCACTACGGTGCGCCGGTGGAGGCCATGCTGGAGTGGGGCGAGAAGGTCCATAACCTTATCCCGTGCGCCGACAAGGTGCGGTTCGTCGGCTCCGGGGCCGAGTCCACCATGCTGGCCATGCGGGTGGCGCGGGCCTTCACCGGCAAGGAGAAGATCATCCGCTGGGAGTCCCACTACCACGGCTGGCACGACTATGTAATGCCGGGCAACCTGGCTCCCTTCGACGTTCCCGCGTCAATAGGCATTCCCCAGGGGGCGGTGGACTCTGTCATAGTGCTGCCGCCGGACCTGGATGCCCTGGAACAGACTCTGGCCAGCCGCAACGACATCGCCGGCGTGATTACCGAGGGGTCCGGCGCGTCCTACGGCACCGTGCCCCTCTCTCCCGGATTCCTGGACGGCGTCCGCAGGCTCACCCGGCAGTACGGCGTGGTGATGATACTGGACGAGGTTATCACCGGGTTCCGGTGGAGCCCCGGCGGGTTGCAGCAGCGGCTGGGTATGGTCGGAGAAAACGGTCCCGATCTTTGCACCCTGGCCAAGATTCTCACCGGCGGACTGCCCGGTGGCGCGGTGGCCGGCCGCGCCGACATCATGCAGGTGATGGAGCAGACCGGCGACAGCGATCACGACCGCTTCCAGCGGGTGCTCCACGGCGGCACCTTCAACGCCAACCCCTACTGCGCCGCCACAGGCAACGCAGCCCTGGAGGTCGTTGCCACCGGGGAGATGCAGGACACCGCTGACCGGATGGCGGAACGTCTCCGCGCCGGGCTGCGTGAAATCATGTCCCGGTACGAGGTGGCCGCCACGGTGTACGGGGAAGCCTCGACATTCCACGTCTACTTCGGCGGCACAACCATCGAGGGCCTGGACGCCAATACCCTGAAGAGCGCGCCCCCGGCGATCCAGAGCGCATTCCGGCAGGCTCTACAGGTCCGGGGTGTCGACCTGATGTCCCGTACCAGCGGCGTCCTCTCCGGAGTCCACACCGAGGCGGACATCGACCAGAGTCTGGAGGCCGCCGACGGCGCAATCAGGGCCATGATCGATGAGGGACTCCTGCAACACGGCTAGTTGCCAGTTCCCGGCTGGCCGGTGGCCGCAACAGGCCACCGGCACGGGGGAAGGGGGACCCGGCCACCGACTGCCGGGACTGATTCGGCCGGGAGGCGGGCCGGGCGGGTCCGGAAGGGGGCGCAACATGGATGAACTCCTGGCCCGTGCTTTGGACCTAGCCCAGGTGGAAGGGGCTGGTTATGCTGACATTCGCGTCGTCCGCACCAGCCAGGAGCGCTACGGTGTCCGCAATGGAGTGGTGGATACGGTCAGCTTTGACGAGTCTTTCGGGTTTGGCGTGCGGGCGTTGGTGGATGGTTACTGGGGGTTCGCCTCCAGCCACGACCTGAAGCCTTCCGAGGTTGACCGGGTAACCAACCTGGCAGTGCAGATAGGCAGGGCATCGTCCCGGCTGGGTGGCGAGCGGGTTGATCTCGGGCCGCCCGTCGCCAGCCGCGGGACCTACACCACGCCCGTACAGGTGGACCCCTTCACCGTTCCCCCCGAGGAGAAACTGGCCCTCCTGATGGAGGCCGACGGTCTGATGGGGAGGGTAAAGGGAGTCCGTTCCCGCCAGGGCAACCTCATCTTCATCCGCGAGGAGAAGACCTTCGCCAGCACCGAGGGCGCGCTGACGGGGCAGACCATCTACGAGGCCGGAGGCGGTATACAGGTGACGGCAGCGGGGCATGGCGAGGTGCAGCGCCGCTCCTATCCCCAGTCGCCGGGACGCCAGCAGGGTTGCGCCGGATGGGAGTACGTAACGGCGATGGAGCTGCCCAACCACGCCGAGCGGGCGGCCAGCGAAGCCGTGGCCCTGCTGACCGCCGATCCGTGCCCCAGCGACAGGGTAACCACGGTGATCATCGGCGGGGCGCAACTGGCATTGCAGGTCCATGAATCCTGCGGCCATGCGGTCGAGCTTGACCGGGTGCTGGGCGCAGAGGCCGCATTTGCCGGTACATCCTTTCTGACGCCGGAGAAGCTCAACGCCTTCCGGTACGCCTCCGAGCCGGTCAACATCACGGCGGACAGCATCCGGCTGCCGGGCCTGGGGGCCTTCGGCTGGGACGATGAGGGCGTGCCCGCCCAGTCCACGGCCATCGTCCGCAACGGCGAATTCACCGGCTACCTCATGTCTCGGGAGACCGCCAGCAGTCTGGGCATGGAGTCCAATGGCTGTATGCGGGCTGCGTCCTGGAACCGCATCCCCCTGGTACGCATGACCAACGTCAGCCTTGAGCCGGGGGACTGGACCCTTGACGACCTGATCGCTGACACGGACGATGGGATCTACATGGAGATGAACCGCTCCTGGTCCATCGATGACCGCCGCTACAACTTCCAGTTCGGCACGGAAATGGGCCGGGAAATCAAGAATGGCAAGCTGGGCCGGATGCTGCGCAACTGCACCTACACCGGCATCACCCCGGAGTTCTGGAACTCCTGCGACGCCGTGTGCAACGCGGACCACTGGGACATCTGGGGCGTTCCCCACTGCGGCAAGGGGCAGCCGGGCCAACTGGGGCACACCGGCCACGGCGCTGCCCCGGCCCGGTTCCGCAACGTCAGGGTTGGCGTGCTGCCGGGAGGCAGAAGCGGGGCGGCGAGATAAAGATGATTGGAAGGGAAGCGTGCGAGGCTGTCCTGCAACGTGCCCTGAATGCCGGTGAGACACTGAGAATGTCGCCCCATACCGCCGTACCGGCCGGGGAGCGGCGGATAGGGTCCGTCCCTCAGAATGGCGGGTGGGACACCGAGGCGTACCTGGTGGTGCAAGACCTGGGTCTCACCCGGTTCGCCGTCAACACCATTCACCAGAACGTCTCCCACGGCAACGCCCAACTCCATATCCGCGCGGCTAAGGGACACAGGCAGGGCCGGGCCACCACCAACGATCTCAGCGAGTCCGGCATTGTCAAGGCTGTACAGGGCGCCCGGCACAATGCCCTGCTGATGCCGGAAGACCCGGACTTCCACGGTCTGGCTTCCCCCGGTGCTCCGTCCCACATAGCCAACTTCGACCGGGACACGGCGGAGTTCAGCCCGGCGGCCAGAGCCGAGGCTGTTGCCTTGGCCTGCGGCAAAGCTGCGTCCCTCGGCCTGGAGTCCTCTGGCTTCTGCCGCTCCGGTGTCCAGGAAACGGCGGTGATGAGCACCAGAGGCGCGAGGGCCTACCATGCGTCCACCTTCGCCGGGTTCCTGATTACGGTGATGGGCCATGCCCCATCGGGAGAACAGTCCGCCGGGTGGTCAAAGGGCGGCTCGTGGCGAGTGTCCGAGGTGGATGCTGAGACCCTGTCCGATGAAGCTATTGCCAAGGCCGTGGACGGTCGTGACCCTCGCGCCATCGAGCCGGGACAGTATACTGTCGTCCTTGACCCATACGCGGTTGACGACATGCTGAACGCCCTGAGCCGGTATGGAATGGGCGCCCAGACGGTGCAGGAAGGGCGAAGCTGGATGAACGGCATCCTGGATACTCAGGCGATGAGTCCCCTGGTGTCCATCTGGGACGACGGTACGGACATGGCAGGCTGGCCCACACCCTTCGACGCCGAGGGCGTCCCCCGGCGCAGAACGCACATCGTCCATGACGGGGTGGTCAAAGGCCCGGTCCACAATTCCTATACCGCGGGCAAGGAGGGCTTGGCTTCCACCGGCCACCAGTTTTCCTCCGGCGGCGGCCCGCTGGCCGCAAACCTGTTCATGGCCACGGGCAGAGACTCGCTGGAGCAGGTGATTGCGTCCACCCGGCTTGGCCTGTACGTTACCCGGTTCCACTACATCCGCCTGGTGCATAACCGGGGCTGCGTGGTCACCGGCATGACCCGCGATGGCACATTCCTCATCGAGGACGGCCGCATCAGCTACCCGGTCAAGGACTTGAGGTTCACCCAGTCCTTCGTTGAGGCGCTGGCCAACGTCGAAGCCGTGGGCAACGAGCGGAAGCTATGCCTCAACGAGGTCGGGTTCGCCACCTGCGTTCCGGCTCTCAAGATAGCCGGGTTCAACTTCACCGGGGTAACGGTATAGCGGAGAGCGAATGGAAATTGCCATAGTCGTCGCTCTGGCCGTATTTTGGCTTTCTTGCGCCGGGTTCTGCGCTTGGGTAGCGAATATCAAGGGTTTGAATAGCAAAAATTGGTTTTTGCTAGGGGTGCTGTTTAATGCGCCCGCGTTGTATATCCTCGTAGTGGGCTTGGAGTCGCGGCGGCCCGATACCAAACATTTAGATGACAGAATTTTCTTGATAACAGTCGCCGCCACTGTCCTTATAATCTTTACTCTATTTATTGCTTCATTTTTGATATGAATGGAGTTCAACCAGAAGTTGTTGGCAGGATGACTAACGATACAGATATGAACCGGCCTGTTGGTTCCCCTTTCGCGGGAATGATGGGTTAGCAAGGAAACAATGGACGCCGCGTAGCATTTGCCATTTACAAGTCGAAAATCTCCCGCACTTGGCAACTGAAACCCGGCAGCACGTCCCCGCCGTCCAGCGTGTCATCTTCTTCAAGGGCGGCGATGGGCCGGTTGAGTTGATGGACGTTCACCGAGCGCCGTCCAGGAAGCACTTCCCACACTATTGGCACGCCGAAGCTCAGCCACATTCGCGCCTTGTCGTGACTTTGGACATTTGTATCGCCAGGGGAGGCAATCTCAACCACCAGGTCCGGGACCATTTCGTAATAGCCGGTTACGACCGCGTCTAGGGCCAGTTTGTTAACGGAAAAGAATGCGACGTCCGGTTCCCTTACAAGGTTTGTGCTACGGTCCAGCAAGACACCGGCGTCGGTGCCAGCCACTGTACCCAACCTTTGTGGCCGGATGAAGTTCATCAAAATGCTGATAATAATGGCCGCTATTTTTCCGTGCTGCCCACCTGTTGGCATGGTCTCACAAAGAACCCCCTGAATCAGTTCACCTCGGACCCCCTTGCTGTACAGTTCCAGCAATTCATCCGCAGTTATCAGCTTCGGCTTTGTCGTCATTGCCACATCCGGCCGGAGATGGATTGCCGCCATTATACAGCGCTCCTGGTGTAAAATGCCCCGTACAACCTTGCCAGCGGGAGACGATGCGCCATGAAAAGGCCGGTGGAATTTTACAGTGAAGGATTCAAGTTGTGCGGCGACGTGTACACGCCCGATGACCTGTCCCCCAGCGAGCGGCGGGCCGCGGTGCTTCTGTGCCACGGGTACACCGGGGTCAAAGACCTCTACCTGCCCGACAACGCCGAGTCCCTGAACCGGGCCGGGTACGTGGCCATGACGTTCGACTACAAGGGTTGGGGCGACAGCGAGGGCACGCGCAACCGGCTGGCCCCTTACAGCCGGGTGATGGACGTGCAGGCGGCGATGACTTTCCTGGGCTGCCAGCCGGAGGTGGACGAAGAACGCATCGGCCTCTACGGGACCAGCTACGGCGGCGCGACGGTGTCCTGGGTCGGCGCGGTGGACCAGCGGGCCAAGTGCATCGTCAGCGTGGTCGGCGTCGGCAACGGCGCGCGCTGGATGAGCCGGGTCCGCCGGGTGGACGAGTGGTTCGACCTGCTGGAGCGGTCAGCCGAAGACAGAGTGAAGCGGGCCACGACTGGCCAACTGGAGTACGTTGACCGGAGTGAGATTTTGCTCCCCGACCGTCAGTCGGCAGAGCTTGCCGCCGCGGCCCGGCGCAACAACCCCGCTGCGGTCGGCACAATCCCCATCGAGTACGTGGACGACACCCTGGGCTTCAACCCGGAGTGGATCGTGGACAAAATCTCCCCCCGTCCCATCCTGTTCATAACCAGTGACAACGACCGCCTGGTGCTCCCCGAGGAGTCGGAGCAGCTCTACGCCCACGCCAAGGAGCCCAAGAAGCTGGTGGTCCTCAAGGGCTACGGCCACTACGAGGTATACGCGGAACCGGCATTTTCTGAGGTAATGGCGGAGACTTTGGCCTGGTACGGAGAGTGGTTGTAGGGGCGGTGGGGCGTGACGGCTCTGCTGTATCCCGCTACCAGAGCCAACAGATTACAACGGCGGCAAATTCCTATTGTTCCATGGACTTGCGGAGGGAATCGACATGCTTGCAAAACGGACCGGCACAAACCAGCTAACTTTCCTGGAAGAGGCGGATGCGGTCTTTGGCGGGATAGAGTATTTCGAGGTGACCAAGAAGGACGGTTGCATTGTGCTTAGGCCCGTCCACATCTCCCCGGCGGATGCGGTAAGGGAGAAGTTGGACCGGCTGGGAGTCACCGAGGATGACATTGCCGACGCAGTGGCTTGGGCCCGCCGGGAGTAAACAGCCGGTTGGGGCTGGTCCTTGACACCAACGTGGCCGTTTCAGCGATTCGATTTCCGCAAAGGTCATTGTTCTGATTCGGACGGCATGGCAATCGGGCGCCATATTGCCGCTGCGAAGTATATATACCACCGCGGAATTAGTCAGAGTGCTGTCATATCCCAAGTTCAGCTTGACCGGCCAAGAACAGACAGACTTGTTAGATGACTATTTGCCTTGGTGCGAGATGATTATCGTGCCGGAATCTCTGACCGTACCAGATTGCCGAGACCCCAACGACATTCCATTTCTGAAGCTTGCTCTGGCCGGCGGCGCAAATGCCCTGGTCACAGGAGACGTCGCCCTGCTCTCTTTGGCGTCGGTTTTTTCTGTTCCGATAGTCACTCCGAGAGAATTAAGCGAGCGACTGGCGGGCAACGCATGACAATCAGCGTGAAGGTAATGGCGGAGACTTTGGCATGGTTTGGGGAGTGGTTGTAGGAGTGGTCAGGACTCGCTTGCCGTTGGGATAGAGCATCCTTGGGCGTGGCTGGGTGATGGACAGTAATGTCACTGTTTGCCGTGTGCTGGACATGGCAGTAGCAAACGCCGCTGAATCCGAGTTTCAGCGGCTTACAGAGGGGATGAATTCCACTGAAAAGCGTCGCCGCGTCAGCGAGGCGATGGACTCCCTCGACATGTTGCGGACATTAGAAAGCCCGGATTATTCCGATGGGATGGTGGCTCTGCTATACGTCGCTAGGTATCAGCTTTCCCACACCAACCTTGCATACTCAATAATCAAGATGATGAAAGAGCAAGCAGGCTCCGTCAAATCAACATTAACGAATACTGACAGTCTGCAAGTCGTCGACTTTGGTTGTGGCTCGTTGGCCATGCAGTTCGGCGTAGCGTTGGCAGTAGCGGATGTCTTGGAACAAGGGCATACAATGTCGGAGGTCAGGATCGATTCAATAGATATCAGCAGACCTATGATTGACATGGGCAGAAAAATATGGGCCGAGTTCAGGGAACTTGTTAGTCAGGACCCTCGCCTTCAAGTGCTGAAAGCGTCGTGTGACCTGATTCATAAGCACTACAAGGCGTATACTGATTTCCATTCAGTTCAGGCAGTCCCTGATGCCGATAGATGGATCAGCGCAATGCACGCTGTCTACAAAAGCAATAGGCGGGATGTTAAAGACGCTCTGACCAGTTTGCACAAAGCAATCGTTCCTGATACTGGGCTTATGACCTGTTATGGCAATGAGAATAATCCAGGCAACATTCCAATCGTGAACCAAGTATCGCCGTTCAGGAAGAAATACAGGTCGTTTCAATTATCGTCATCCCGTATTACCCCGCAGTTCGATACCGTATTAAGCAATTCTCACATTGCCAGAGTTGCTAGGGGATGGGGATTTTTCGCCCCGAATTGGTATCATGTTTACTGCGATTGGCCTGACCAAACTACAGCCTTTATCTACTCCGAAAGGGGACGGGGCGATGCTCAACAGTCCTCACCAGTATTCGATTTTCTGCGAAGATTCTTACGGCTCGGCGCCACTGACACTCGTTCCCGATAGCATTGGCGAAGCTACTATTACTCGCGCCTACGCCCGCGAGGTTCTCACCAAGGCCACCGGGTTCATGGACGCCTACGACTTTACCCTGAACCCCTATAGTGGCTGTTCCTTTGGCTGTACCTACTGCTACGCCGCCTTTTTCAGCCGCGACGTTGCGAAGCGGGACAGTTGGGGTTACTGGGTAAGCGTCAAGGAGAACGCCGTCGATTTGCTGGAGAAGAGGCTGAAGAGGCGCCCGGAGTCCCTGGACGGCAAGCTCATTTACATGAGCAGCGTTACCGACCCCTACCAGCCGGTGGAGCGGGAGTTGCGGTTGACCCGCGGTTTGCTGGAGGCGATGGCGGACGGACATACGCCCAGGCTGGTCGTGCAGACCCGCAGTCCCGACGTGGTGCGGGACTGCGACCTGTTCCGCCGCATCGGGGAGAACGGTGGGCGGGTGCAGGTCAACATGACCGTCACCACCGACGACGAGGACATTCGCCGCACCTTCGAGCCTTTCTGCCCCGCCAACCCGGTCCGGCTGAAGGCCATCGGCGAGGTGAAGGCGGCGGGCATAGATGCCTGCATCACCATGACGCCCCTGCTGCTGGTCAGCAGCCCCTACGCCTTCGCCGACAGCCTGCGCGATACGGGAGCCGAGAAATTCATCGCCCAGCCCTTCCACTTCCAGCGTGGAAAGTTCCTGGCCGGCACACGGGACCGGGCCTTTGATCTTATGGCCGAGAAGTTGGGCTGCGACCGGGACTCGTTCAAGGACGAGTACATGGAGCACTACAGGATGGTGTTCGAGGTGTTGCAGGACCAGTTGCCGGAGTTGGGAGAGGGGAAGGACGGATTCAAACCCCCGTTTTAGGACTCGGCGAGCTTGCGCAACCGGGCGGCTTGCTCCGGTGTTTGAGGGACGAATGTTGGCGGCGGAGCGGCTTGGATTGCCTCCAACTCTTGCAGGTACAGCTTTACTTCCTCTATGCCGTCCCGGACTACAGTCACTGCAATCCAGTCTTCGTAGAAGTTGGTGTGCAGTGTGCTGATGCTCCGAAACAAGCGCGCCAATTCCGGGCGTTCCATCTCATCGGCGATTTGATCTGAGACGGCATAGAGCAGGTCGTGTCGGTGATGGCTCCAACCCCGCCGCGCCGCGACGGACTTGACGGCCAGAGCCGCCGCGCCCCAGGCTTTCTCCGACGCCTGTGTGAGGTCTCCCTTCTGGAATTCCTCCTCGGCCTGCCGGATATAATGTTGACTCATTTCGTTATACTTGTCGGGCGTTCCTGGTTCGAGCATCTCATCATTCCCGGTTGGTTAGCCCAATTGTATCAGAGGTATAGACGAAAGGAGCCGTCATGCAGCAGGACTCCGCTGACCAATACATCCAACCAACCAGCGAGGAATGGCCCATCATCCGGGCGCAGCCGCGCAGCTTCTTCAAGGCCCCGCTGTGTACTGACCTGGCGACGCTGGAGGCGGACATCGCGCTGATTGGCGTCCCATTCGACCAGGGCACTTCGGGCAGGCCGGGTGCGCGTTACGGGCCGGACGCCGTCCGCGATGCCCCCAGGACTTACTCTTACGCCGATCCCCAGGGCCGGCAGACCCAGGCCGAGGGGTTCTTCGATGTGGATGCCGAGGACGAAATGCTCCGGGGCGTCATCATGGCCGACTGCGGCAACATCACCATTGTCCCTTCCGAGGTCGTGGGCAATTTCGACAAGATAACCAGGGCCGTGGAGCAGGTCGTGGAACGGGGCGCGTTCCCCGCCGTGGTGGGCGGCGACCACGCCATCACCTTCCCGGTAGTGCGAGGGCTGGGCAAGTTCGGGCCGCTGAACATCGTCCACTTCGATGCCCACCTGGACTATACCCACGACGTGCAGGGCGCGCTGTTGACTCACGCCAGCCCGATACGCCGCTGCCGGGAGTTGCCCTTCGTCAATCACATTACGTCGGTGGGCATACGCGCCGCCCGCCGTAAGCCCTACGAGGAGGCTATCAGCGACGGCTCCATGATCATAAGCAGCAACCGCTTCCGAGAGTTGGGACCCCAGGGGGTGGCCGACCTGATTCCGCCCGCTGAGAACCTGTACATCACTTTCGACATCGACGTGATGGACCCCAGCCTTGCGCCGGGGACGGGCACACCGGAGACCGGCGGCCTCTTCTACCACGAGGCCAGGGACTGCCTGCAAGCGCTCCTGAGCAAACCCAAGCCCTCGAGTGGTAATGGAGATGCGGGGCATCCGCTGGTGGCATTCGATATGGTGGAGGTCGCGCCGCCCTACGATTCGTCGGAACTCACGGTGCAGGTGGCGGCCCGGCTGATTCTGGATATGCTCAGTGCCCGGTTCCCGTCTCGTTAACGTAAATCCCCCCGGCTTCACCTTCGCCGGGGGGACAAATGAAGTCTGACTGCGTGTGGGATGTCGGGCGTCAGATCATGAAATTCATTTCTTTGACTATGGTCTCGCCCAACTCGCGGTCGCCGGAGATGGCAATCTTGCCGGTGTTCAGGGTCGCCGCCGGGTCCCACCGTCCGCAGCACAGGCACAGGAACGTTTCCACGTCCATCTCCAGCCGCGCGGTCGGGGAATCCGGGGCCGATTCAAGGTAGTTGGCCCGGGTTCCCTGCATCCCGATGGACAAGGTGCGACCCGCCAGGCCAGTGACTTCGACTACCACCGTTGCTCCATCGAGGGGCTGGACCTTTCTGCCCACCACGAAGGGAATGGCCATCGACATGCGGTCCATCGCATGGATCACGACCGGGCCTTCCATGTGGCCGGGAATGTTAAGGGCGCGGCGCATGTCCTGTTCATGGACCCAAGCGTCGAAGATGCGGATTGCCAGGTAGTCCCGCACCGTGCCCGGTCCGATGGGCGTCTGGGCTGGAGCGTCGAAGTCGCCTGGGGCCATGTTGCGCAGAATATTCAGCCGCTCCCCGGTGGATTCCCGGAAGTCCTCCAGGACCCTGGCCCCGGCCCAGGAGCGCCGCCAGTCCACCAGGACTTCGTTGTTCTCACCGATTTCATTCTTGGTGTTGCTTACGTCTTGAGGGGTATGATCGGGCATTGGCCGGCCCAGCAGCCGGTTCTCGCTGCCCGCCAGGTGGGATAGCTGGTCCTGCACGGACCATCCGGGGCAATCGGTGGCCATCTTCCACTGGGCCTCGGTTAAACCGGCGCAAAGGCCATCAATGGACCTCCACACCGCCTCCATGTTCTCCACCATTTGCTGATCGCTCATGGCAATTCGCTTCTCCCTCCAGCCTCAGGCCGCGCCTTCTTCCTGCCGTCTCCGGGTCTCCCGCGCCGTAATCAGGCGGATGGCCTCTTCTACGCTCATTCGTCCCACCGGCCCGGATGCGTACATCGCGCCCAGCACCACTCCGCCGCGGCCCAGCAGGAACTCTGCCGGTTGGATGAACCCGCCCCGGTCCGGCGACCACCACGCCCCGATGCTGTCCGCTTCATCCTGGGTCACACCGTAGGCTACGGGGAAACTGAGGCCCTTGGCCGCCATTTCCCTGGCATGGTCGACGTCATCAACGCTGGCGGCGATGACGGTTACGCCAAGTTCCGTTAGCTCGTTTTTCGATGCTTCCCACTCGGCCAACTGCCGGGCGCAGTAGGGTCACCAGTGGCCGCGGTAGAAGAGCAGCGCCGTGTACCGGGATGGCGCACTACCAGGTAGCGTGACCTTGTCTCCGCTTATCGTTTTAAGGTCCAGGTATGGAAACCTGTCTCCCTGTTGGAGCTTGTCTCCCATAGGATTTCTCCTGAAATCTCCGGGCAGTCGGCAACGGATTACCAAACAACGTGCTTCGCAGCCGTAGAATGACCGGGACTCATAATACCGATGGCTCGTCCCGGTAGCAAGCAGGCGATGAGCTAGTGGACCCCGGTAGGTGGGCTGGGAACGGCGGTACGGGACCGCGGCCCGATAGATGGGGCGTGGTTTTGATTCATAGCCCTGGGGCGTCAGCGGCGCTGCCGTTCATTTCCTTGACACTTTTGCCGGACTTTTGCTAGGATTCACATCGAATTGCGATGTACCTTTTCCCCGGCTTGAGATGCGGATCCTCAGCGGATGAAGCGGCCCCCGCCACGCATGGGACCCACGTTTTCAGTCGTAGTTTATCGACCAAGCATACAGTGTAAGCGCTCACTCGATTCCGGTTGACGCCAGGGTATCAAGAGACTGGAGATCCCGCCGGGAGTTTCATGGTCTGCATGGACACTGGGCCAACACTGCCGGAGATGTTCGACAGATACAAGGGTATTGTCGAACAGGAACTCAACCGCTGTGTGCCAACCCAGGAGGGCTCCGATGATGTGGGGCCATATCTCCCCGTCCGTTACCACCTCGGTTGGGTCGAGCGGGACGGCTCCCCGGCAAAGTCCCCCCTCTCTCAGGGCAAAGCGCTCCGTCCCACCCTGTGCCTCTTCGCCTGCGAGGCTCTGCAGCAAGACCCTGCCAGGGCGTTGCCGGCGGCTGTGGCGCTGGAGTTGATTCATAACTTCTCCCTGATACATGATGACATCCAGGATATGGACGCGGAACGGCGCCACCAGGCGACTGTATGGTCCATCTGGGGCGTGCCCAAGGCTCTTGTGGCGGGCAACGCCCTCCATTCCATAGGCGACACGGCGCTGCTGGGAACAGCACGAAACGAGATCCCGCCGGAGACGGTGCTGAAGGTCTCCCAGATACTTACCGACAGCTACCTGGAAATGATCCAGGGCCAATGCCTGGACCTGTCCTTTGAGACCAGCACCTCGATCAACGGCGACGATTATCTCCAGATGATCGCTTTCAAGACCGGGGCGCTTATCCGCGGTGGCGTCCAAATAGGGACTCTCCTGGCTACAGACGCCCCGGATACCTATGCGGCGTTTACAAAGTTTGGGGAATGCCTGGGACGTGCCTTCCAGATCAGAGATGATTACCTGGGCATTTGGGGAAACGAGGCTATCACCGGCAAGGCGGCTGGAAACGACATCCGCCGCCGCAAGAAGTCCTTCCCTGTCGTGTACGCTTTCGGGGAGGCCAAGGGCCGGTCCCGGGAAGACCTCATCCGCATCTACAGCCAGGAGGAACTGGACGATCAGGACGTGGAACGGGTGCTGGAAGTGTTGGAGGAAGTCAAGGCCCGGGAGCGGTCGCAGGTCCTGACCGAAGTCAGCGCCGAAGACGCGCTGGAGTCGCTCAAGCCGGTTTCCCTGCCGGACTGGGCCAGGAAGGAAGCCGAGGACTTGGTAGATTTTCTTTCTCGCAGGCAATACTGATGACGCAGCAAAAAGACCAATCGAGGGACGGATCCCATCCGCCGCCCCCCGGCCGGCAAGGCGGTTTGGGGCGAGGTTCCCAGCGTCCGGGAGAAGCACAGGAACCGGCAGGCCGGTCCCGCAGACCTGTTGAACTCTCGGTCCGCCTTGGCTGGTACATCCTGAAGAACCGGCTAAAAGGGCGGAAGCGGTTCCCGCTGGTAACGATGCTGGAGCCGTTGGAGATGTGCAACCTGGCCTGCATCGGCTGCGGCCGCATCCGGGAATACAAGCCGGTGCTGGACAAGATGATGCCCGTGGACGAGGCCCTGAATGCTGTCCGGGAGGCGGGCGCGCCCATCGTCTCCATCGCCGGCGGGGAACCCACGATCCACCCCCGGATCGACGAGATCATCAATACGCTGGTGGCGGAAAAGTATTTCGTATTCTGCTGCACCAACGGGCTGCTCCTGGAGAGGATGCTGGACAGGATTCCTCCGTCCAAGTACTTCTGCTGGGTTGTGCATATGGACGGCATGGAGGAGAAACACGACGAGTCGGTAGCCCGGAAAGGCGTGTTCAAGCGCGCAGTGCAGGGAATTGACCTGGCCCTGAGCCGGGGCTACAGGGTATGCACGAATACCACCATATTCCGTAACAGCGACGTTGATGACCTGCGGGAGATGTTCCGCATGGTGGGGGATATCGGAGTCGAGGGCTCGATGATCTCGCCAGGCTACGACTTCGAGGATGCGCCAGACCAGGACCTGTTCCTGACCCGCCGGGAGTCCAGGTCGATTTTCCGGAAACTGCTGGACCCGGAGCATACGGAAGGCATCAGGTTCTACAACAACCCCCTTTACCTGAACTTTCTGAAGGGCGACCGGGAGTACCAATGCACTGCCTGGTCCAACCCGACCTACACGGTTATGGGTTGGCGCAAACCTTGCTACCCGCTGGCCGACGCGCACGTGCGGAACGTGCAGGAACTCTACGACTCCAGCCTGTGGGAGCGTTACGGGGTAGGCAAGGACCCGCGCTGCGCCAACTGCATGATGCACTGCGGGTTCGAGTCGGCAACCATTTTCCAGGCCGTAAACACACCAAAAGACTGGGCCACCCTCATCAAGTCCGGCGCCGCCCACAAGGGTGGAATTACCGCCGGGTGATGCAGGGCGCCCCTGATGTTAACCATCATCTCGCCGATGGAAGAGGAGCTGGCCGGGGTGCGCCAGGCCCTCATGACACGGGACATGCAGGGGGCAGCGTCCCTGCACCTGGTTGGCATCGGGCGGGACGCCATTGAGCGCAATCTCAAGGTACTTCTGCCTGATTTACGCCAGGCACGGGACGGAGATGAATCACCCTCGGGGCTGCTCCTGCTGGGATTTGCCGGGGCGGTGGACCCGTCCCTGTCTACCGGCGACCTGGTCCTGGCTGGCCGCTACTGCCATCTCAGAGACCTCGGTCAGTTGTTGGTGCGTGCTCCCGGCGGGATGACGCTGGAGGAAATTCCCCGACTCCGGGCAGAGTTGGGGATGGCGTCAGGGGGATTTGCCCGATATACCCGCCTTCCCGACGGTATGGCGTCGGGGGAACAGGTCATTCTCCGGCGGGCTGTCCTGAAGTTTCTTGAGCCAGACTCAGGGCTGTGGCAGCGAGCCAAGGAAACCCTGGAGCATAGGGATCCGACGGCAATCGAAACCGACTCCATGACGGTGGACCAGTTGGTAACTGACCGCAATAGCAAGGCGGAGTTGCACCGGCAATACGAAGTAAGCACGGTCAACATGGAGGACTATTGGGTGGCACGGCTGGCTGCCGCCGCCAAGGTGCCCTTCCTGTCAGTGCGGGCCGTGCTGGACACCGCCGGACAGGTGCTGCCCCGCTGGGTGATGGGGCTGTCCGGCAGGCCGGGCTGGGCCTCTCTGAACATCCTGTCCCGGCCTTGGCAGACTCCCTCCCTGTTGGAATTGGCGCGGCAGAAACGCCAGGCACAGCGGAGTCTCGCCAGATTCGCTCTGGCATTTATTGACCACTCCGGCCCATCTCAAACGGGGGCCGCTCCCCTGGGGCCCTCAGCCCCGGATCCGGAATTTGCTCCATGAAGGTTTTCGTAACCGGCGCTACCGGGTTCATCGGCGGCAACCTGGCCCGGTTGCTGGACCGGAGTGGCTATCATGTCCGGGCGTTGGTCAGGCCCGGCAGCAATACTCTGGCAATCGACGGCACAGGCGTAGAACAGACGCCCGGAGACATTCTGGACCGGGACTCGGTGACCAGGGCGGTGAAAGGCAGCGAGGCGGTCTTCCACTGCGCCGCCGCCTACACTTTTTGGTCCCGCGACCCCGAACTTGTGTACCGGACCAACGTCGAGGGCACCCGGATTGTGTTGGATGCGGCGTTGCGTGAAGGCGTGTCCCGGGTGGTATACACCAGCACGGTATCAACCGTCGGATACTCGGCATCAGGACAGGCCGACGAAGATTCTCCGGTGGAACCGGGCCATCTTGTGGGACACTACAAGAAGTCGAAATACCAAGCGGAGCAGGTCGCGTTGGAGATGGCGTCCAGGGGTTTGCCTGTGGCCATAGTTAACCCGACTGCGCCGGTAGGTCCCTGGGATGTGAAACCCACACCCACGGGCCGCATCCTGGTGGACTTTCTCCGCGGCAGGATTCCCGCCTACGTGGCGACCGGCCTCAATGTGGTGGACGTGGAGGATGTTGCAGCAGGGCACATCCTGGCAATGGAAAAGGGCGCGGCGGGGCACCGCTACCTACTGGGCAACCGGAACGTGACGCTGAAGGAACTGTTCACGATGCTTCATACTCTCACCGGCCTGCGGGCGCCCCGAACCAGGTTGCCCTATTGGCTGGCCCTCGGCGCAGCCTACCTCGATCAAGCCCTGGAGGGCAATCTGCTCGGACGGGAGCCGAGGATTCCCTTGGAAGGGCTGAGAATAGCGAAGAGTCCAATGTTTGTGGATTGCCGGAAAGCCGTCATTGAGTTGGGCCAGCCCCAAGGTTCCCTTGAGGCTGCCCTGGAGAAGGCTGTCAGATGGTTCCGGGACCACGGCTACGCCCCATGACCAGTGACCAGACGCCAGTAGCCGGTAACCGGCCACTGACCACTGACCACCGGGAGCTGGAGCAGGCAATCCGGCTCTCCCGGGATTTCTTCCGGAGAGTCCAGTACGATGACGGTTACTGGTGGGGCAGGTTGGAGTCCAACTCCACAATGGAAGCCGAGTACCTGATGTTGTCCCTTTTCCTAGGCAAGGAAGACCAACTCAAGAAAAACCGGCGCTGGAACAAGATTTGCCGCTCGGTCCTGAACGCGCAGCAGGAGGATGGGTCCTGGGGCCTCTACTACGGAGCTCCGGGGGACCTCAGTACGTCGGTAGAGTGTTACTTTGCCCTGAAACTGGCCGGGGTTCCCGCCGATTCGGATGAGATGGCGCGGGCCAGGGACTTCATCCTTTCCCGCGGCGGTGTTCCCGGGTGCCGGGTATTCACCAAGATTTGGCTTGCCCTGTTCGGCCAATGGGACTGGAATGGGCTGCCCCATATGCCCCCGGAAATGATACTCGTGCCGTCCTCTCTTCCCTTCAGCGTGTACGACTTCGCCAGTTGGGCGCGGACTACTGTAGTGCCGCTGCTCATAGTCCTGAGCAGGCGCCGGGGCAGGGAGCATCCGGCCCACCCCGTTCCGGAGTGGGCCAACCTGGACGAGCTTTTCCCCCGGCCGCGGGACCAGACCGACTACTCGCTCCCCAAGCCAATGCCCCAGATCTGGAGTTTTGGCGGTTGGGGATGGGCCAAGTCGCTGTACCTGTTGAATCGGGCTCTGGGGATGTACGAGAGGCTTCCTGTTCACCCTTTCCGGGGGGCCGCCGAGCGCAGGGTGGTGGACTGGATACTGGAACACCAGGAAGCCAACGGCGGCTGGGCCGGCATTCAACCCCCCTGGGTCTACTGCCTGATCGCGCTGCACCACATGGGGTTTCCTCCAGACCACGAGGTAATGGAAAAGGGTTTCAAGGGGTTGGATGACCATGTGGTGGAAGATGAAGAGACTTTCTTCCTGCAGGGTTGCATCTCTCCGGTCTGGGATACATGCCTTGCTCAGATAGCGCTACTCGACTCGGGCGTCGCACCCGAAAACCCCATGGTGCAGAGGTCCACCCGGTGGCTTCTCGACCGGCAGATCCTCGAACCGGGTGACTGGCAGGTGCGGGCCAAGAACGTGGAGCCTGGCGGTTGGGCCTTCGAATTCGACAATGACCGCTACCCGGACATAGACGACACCGCCGAGGTGATAATCGCCCTTGACATGGCACGCTTGGACCCGGAGCAAGAGCTGCGCCGCAGGGAAGCCATAAGGCGGGGCGTCAACTGGGTGCTGGCTCTACAGAGCGATAATGGCGGTTGGGGGGCTTTCGACAAGAACAACAACCGCACCTACGTCAGCAAGCTCCCATTCTCCGACTTCGGGGAGGTGCTGGACCCCAGCAGTGTCGACGTCACAGCCCACATCCTGGAGATGCTGGGAAGACTGGGATACACTCTCGACTTTCCCGCGGCCCGCCGCGCCTATGAATACATCCGCTCGGAACAAGAGGAGGACGGGTCCTGGTTCGGACGCTGGGGAGTCAACCACATATACGGCGTATCAGCCGTGTTGGCCGGTCTGTCGGCCATAGGCGAGGATATGGGCCAGCCCTATATCCGGCGGGCTGTGGAATGGTTGCTGTCCCACCAGAACGAGGACGGCGGCTGGGGTGAAAGCTGTGGCTCATACGTAGACCAGGTCCTGCGGGGCGTAGGCCCCAGCACCGCATCCCAGACCGCCTGGGCGATCATCGCACTGATAGCGGCAGGTGACCTGGACTGCAATGGCATAGAGCGGGGCGTGGCGTACCTGGCGCGGACCCAGAGGGCTGACGGGACCTGGGACGAACCCTATTTTACCGGCACCGGCTTTCCCGGTTACCGGCAGGGAGAGCCGCCTAAGCAGATGCCCAAACCGGGGGAGTCCGGCTTCCAGGGCCTGGATATGCCGGGCGGGTTTATGATCAATTACCACATGTACCGGAACTATTGGCCACTGATGGCCCTGGGGCGTTACGCCAGGCTAACCCGTGCTTCGGACGACATCAGGGTCAGGTTCCATGACCGCGGACCGGGAGTTGGTCACAGGAACGGAGCGGAGCAGGCGCGATGAAATCCAGGTCATATTCGCGGCGTATCGACACCGAGCGCGCTCCCCAGTTTATAGACATTACCGAATGGGTATCTGAGTGCGTGGCCGAGTCCGGGATCAGCAGCGGCTTCGTGGTTGTGTACTCCAGGCACACCACGGCAGCGGTGAAGATCAACGAGAACGAACCTCTACTCTTGGAGGACATGGAGGACTTCCTGGAGAAATTGTGCCCGCGTGATGCTGATTACCGGCACAACGATTTCAACATCCGCACGGTCAACATGACGGAGAATGAGCCGGCCAATGGCCATGCCCACCTGCAACATCTGGTGTTGGGGACCAGCGAGACCATCCCTGTCGTGGACGGCGTGATGCAGTGCGGCCGCTGGCAGAGCGTATTCTTCGTTGAACTGGACCACCCTCGGGCCAGGGAAGTGATGGTCCAGGTAATTGGTGAGTAAAGTCCCCATCCAAGCCAGGAGGGGCTTCGTGACCAGTCTTGAACTGGGTTATAAAGAAGGCCGGGCAATAACCGTCCGCGAGGCCAAGAACTTCTACTACGCCATGCTGACCCTGCCCTCGGAACGTCGCCGTGCCGTCTACGTGGCTTATGCCTTTTGCCGTCACTGCGATGACGCGGTAGACGCAGTGGCCTCAACTGAAGAGAAGCTCGCCGGTCTGGACTACCTTCGCAGCAGACTGGACGGGGCTTATGCAGGCAAGGCGGATGAGCCTTTGTTCATTGCACTGGCTGATGTCGCTGAAAAATACGACATTCCCGGCGAGTATTTCCACGAAGTGCTCCGGGGAATGGAACGGGACCTTGTTCAGCAACGGTACAAGGACTTCGATGACCTGCGGGAATACTGCTACCAGGTGGCCTCGGTTGTAGGGCTGATCTGTCTCCAGATATTCGGCTACAGGGAAGCGGAAGCGGGGTGGGGGCGGCCAATCAAAGTTCCTGCGGCCAAGACTCACGCCATTGACCTCGGGTTGGCGATGCAGCTTACCAACATCATCCGGGATGTGGGAGAGGACTTCGGGATGGGCCGGATTTACCTCCCCCAGGATGAGATGGCCCGCTTCGGCTATTCTGAAGATGACCTCAGCCGGGGCATTATCAACGATGCTTTCGTCAACCTCATGCAGTTTCAGGCTGACCGGGCACGGACCTACTTCAAGAGCGGGTTCAAACTCCCGCCGTATCTGTCCACCCGAAGCCGGGCTTGCCCTGCCATAATCGGCCAGGTCTACAGCAAGCTGCTGGAACGCATTGAAACGTCCGGGTTCGACGTGCTGCGCCAGCGCATAGCTTTGAGCAAGCCGGTCAAGCTGCGGGTTACTGCCCAGACGTGGTTGAGTAACGTTCTTCCAGTGAGTCTCAACTAGGAAGGGAAGCGGGCATAGTGACCGCAACCCGAAGGCCCTGGGGAGCCGAGGGATGGATGAAAGGAGAGGGGATGGGGAACCAAGGAACACGGGATGGGAACAGCGGAACGGGACCACGGCCCCAAGATGTACTGGACGGGTGGACCGATCAACGGCAGGAACTTCACGCCGCCTGCGAGGAGATGTACCGGCGGGGACTGGTGGGCGCATACAGCGGCAACGCCAGCATCCGGCTTGAGGGAGACCTGGAGGAGGGGTTGCTGCTGGTGACGCCCACGCAGCGTCCCTATTACCGTCTGAGTCCTGAAGAACTGGTCGTGGTGGACCTGTCCGGAAAGCCCGTATCGGCGGGTTTGGTTCCCTCGTCGGAGACCCCCCTGCACCTGGAAATCTACCGCACCAGGGAAGACGTCAACGCCGTGGTCCATACCCATTCCCTGTGCGCGTCTGCCGTGGCAGTGGCGGGCCGTGAAATTCCGCCAATAGTCGATGAGATGGTATTCCACATCGGGGGCGGCGTACCCATCGGCGAATACGCTTTCCCCGGTTCCGAGGCACTGGCCCTCATTGCCGCCCGGACGATGGGAGAAAGGAACGCAGTGCTGCTCCGGAATCATGGCGTAGTCGGGGCCGGGAACGAAATCTGGGACGCCCTTGAGGTTTGCGACCTGGTGGAGCGGGTGGCCCACATTTTCGCGCTGGCCCAGGCATTCGGGCCGGGTGGGGCAAACCCCCTCCCGGCGGATATAATAGCGGTGGAACAACAACTGTTCCGGGAACGCCGCCAAGCCTTGCACCGTTAGCCATTCACATGGAGGTGTCTTGCCTCCCGCCTCGTCTCCTCACAGTCCTTTTGCGCCGTCTGTTTCCTATCGCGCGGCTGCCGGTCTCGAAAACAGGTCTCCCGTCCGGCTGGCCGGACGATGAAGTTGGAATGAACCGGAATCCTGAAGACACTCCCAGGGTAGTCGCCGTGACCGGGGCGTCCGGGTACGTTGGCACTCACCTGCTGCGGAAACTCGAAAACGACGACAGCCTGGGCAAAATCGTGGCCATAGACACCCGGCCGCCCGCGGTCCCCGTGCATAACATGGCCGCATACCGGAGGGACGTGGCGGACACGATTGAGGACGTGTTGTCCCGCCACCGGGTATCAACGCTGGTACACCTGGCCTTTAACGCTCGCCGAGGGCGTAACAGGCGGGAAACCGAAGAAATCCGTCAGGCAAATCTGAACATCCTCAATCAGGTCCTGGACGACTGTCTCAAGTCCAGAGTAGACCACGTAATCTACCTGAGTTCCCACACGGTTTATGGCGCTCGAGCGGACAACCCGATACCTCTGACTGTCAATGCGCCGGTGCGTCCCTCCCCGGGTTTTTCCTACGGTTACGACAAGCACCTGGCCGAGCAACGCCTGGGAGATTTCGCACGTCACCATGAAGATGTGGTGGTGACCGTGTTGCGAAGCTGTGGCGTGCTGGGTCCTGCCGGCGGCGACCATTTAGCCTTGGGAATGTTCCGCCGCCTGCTGCTGGGCGTGTCCAACTCCAATCTGCCCATGCAGTTCGTGTACGAGGACGACCTGGCGCGGGTGATGACGATATTCATCAAGCGGCGGTTGCCCGGACTGTTCAACGTGGCCGGAGACGGCGTGGTCTTCTGCAGCGAGATAGCTGAGATAATGGAAGGGAAAGTCATCCGTCTGCCATCTTTCTTGGCTTATCCTATGGCCCGGCTTGCATGGAACCTGGGATCCCGGCGCGATGCTTCCGCTGCCGGGCTGGACTTCCTGCGACACCCCATAGTGATGAGTACCGCCGGGCTGCACCATGAGACGGGCTATCGCTTCCGTCACACCTCACTGGACGCGGTGACGTCTTTCATCCGGTACCGGGCGGTCGAAGAAGAGGCGATATAGGCTCGTGAAGGGGTCCAGGATCGTCATAGACACAGACCCGGGAGTGGACGACGCAATCGCCATTCTCATGGCTCTTGCTTGTCCGGCATTCGAGATCGTTGGACTGACCACAGTGGGTGGCAACGTCCCCCTTGCCCGCGGGACCCGCAATGCCCTTGCGTTGCTGGAATATGCAGGCCGCGAGGACATTCCCGTGGCCGCGGGGGCCGCGCGTCCGTACCGGGGCAGGTTCCGGCATTCCTACCGTTTCCACACCCCCACCGGAATAGGACGCAGGCTGCCAGACCCAAAGACCCGCCCGGTGGATATTGGCGCCGTGGAGTTCCTCGCTGGGGCCTTGGACCATGCGCCCGGCGGGCTTACTATCATCGCCCTTGGCCCACTGACCAACCTGGCCCTGCTGTTGGACCAGTACCCGGAATCCCTTGAGCGACTCAACTCGCTGGTTGTCATGGGCGGCGCAGTCGACGTCCCAGGCAACACAACCGCCAGCGCCGAGTTCAACATCCACAGCGACGCCAACGCCGCCAATCTTGTCCTGTCCCGTGTGTATCCCATCACCCTGATCGAGCTTGGGGCGTGCCGGCAGGCGGCCATAACTCGGGAAGACGCCGGAACTCTCCGGAGCAATGACCGGCTGGGTCGGCTAGCGTTGCAGATACTGGCCAACTGGTTCGGCCGAGAGGAGGGACGCCAGAGGTTCGAGTTCTACGACCCCTTGACCGTAGCCGCAGCCATTAACCCGGAGGTGATAACTGTCCGCAAGACAGGGCTGCGGGTGGAGTTGGAGGACCCGGAACTCTTCGGGGCTACGCTGCCGCATGACGGAAACCCAGAAGTGGCGGTAAGCGGGGAGGTAGACAGTGCGCGGTTCTTCGGGCTGCTGGAAGAGTTGCTGGGGTTGCGTAAGCGAGACCCCGATCAGGCCGGGCCAGGGCCTCCCAGAATCTGCCGGAAGTCCGGGTCGTAGGATACCGTCCAGCCCAGTTCGACCTGGCGTTCCAGCGACGGCGCCTCGGGGATGCGGGCCCCCACGGCGGTCTCCCCGATGGTCCCGGAATCGCGGAGGCTCTGAATCTCCGCAGCATCCAGGCCCATAATCTCTCCAAGGACGTACTCGTTGGCCTCGCCCAGCATGGGGGCCGGGCCGTGCATCTTGACCTCCGAGCCTGACAGTTTCCAGCCCCGGCCCAGGTATTCCCGGTGTCCCAGGCCGGTTTCCGCCGGATGTTCCACCCCTTCGAGCAGGCCCCTTGCCCGGATGTGGGGATCGGTCAGCAATCCCCTGGCGTTCAGCACCGGCCCCGCGGGAACGCCGACGGCCTGCAGCCGGTCCATCACCTCGTACTGGCCCAGCGTGGATGTCCACCGGGACACGATGTCGTCCAACTGCCACTGATGCCGCAGCCGCGACTCGGCGCTGGCGAACCGGGATTCCGTTGCCAGGGACGGTTTCTCCATGACCCGGCACAGAGATTGCCAGTCGGCTTCGTCGCGCACGGCGATGACGGCCCACTCGTCCTCGCCGCGGCATGGGTAGCAACCATGAGGGGCCATGCCTTCGTGACGGTTCCCTATCCGGCGTGTCCTGCGTCTGTTGTAGGCGTAGTCCAGGACGCCCTCTCCGAGGAAGGACACGCCCACCTGGTACATGGCCAGGTCGATCCACATCCCCCTACCGGTCCGCGCCCGGTGCATCAGCGAGGCCAAAACCGCAAGTTCCGCGGTCAAGCAGGCCAGAAAGTCGGTGTAGGAGTTACCCATCTTGTTGGGCACGTCCGCCGATGCGGGCCGGCCATCGGTTTCCCCGGAGGAGACAGGCCATGGGGCGGAAGGAGAGGGGAAGGGGGACCCTGCAGCCGGGCCGGGAGCGGCGGAACGGGACTGCGGCCCGGCAGGGAGATACCCGGTGAACGCGCCGGAGCCGTGGGTCGGCTCCAGGGCTGAGGCCATTGCCCCGAAGTTGCTCCAGGGGCCGGAGTGCCCATAGCCGGTGTTGGAGACCATGATCAGGTCTGGCTTGACCGATTTCAGGCTGTTGTAGTCGAGGCGGAAACGCCGCATCACCCTGGGGGTGAAGTTCTCCATGACCACGTCGCTGAGCCGGATGAGGTCCTTCAGCACCTCTATGGCGGCTTCGGAACGCAGGTCGAGAGTCAGGCTGCGCTTGCCCCGGTTCAGAGTCTGGAAGGTGCCGCCCTGCTCCCAGTACAGCTCGCCGGGGTCGTTGTCCGGGTAGGGGCCATTGAGGATGCGGGTGGTGTCCATGAACCGGGTGTCGCCGGTATCAATCTTGATGACCTCAGCCCCCATGTCGGCCATGTACGATGCGGCAAAAGGCATGGCGAAAACGCGGCTGAGATCAACTACCCTGATTCCTGTCAAAGGCCCGTTTGCCATCAGATGGCCCCCGACTCTTGCAGCACATTCAATTGCTCGTTGCTATAGCCCAGTTCCTCCCTGTAGACCTCCCGGTTGTGCTGGCCCAGGAGCGGCGCAGGGTAGCGGACTTCAAATGGTCCTTCCGAAAGTCCTGGCCCCATGCCGGGGTATTCGGCAACGCCCGCAGCGGGATGGTCAACCTCGACGTAGAAGCCCCGCTCCCGCAGTTGGGGGCAATCGAACAGGTCTCCGGCGTCCTGGGCCATCCCGAAGACGAGCCGCCGCTCCCCGGACGCCTGGAACAGGGGCTTGCGGTCCCACTTTGACAGCCCCTCAATCAGCAGGGCCTTCAGTTCCTCGCCATGCTCGACCCGCCCCGCGCCCGAGGCGAACTTCTCCTGCTGCAACGCCTCCAGTCCGATCAGTTCGGCCACCGTTGACCAGGGCTGGGAACCCTGGACCGATGGGACGACATAGCCGTCACGGGCGGGCATAAGCTCCTCGAAGCCTGAACCACGCACCGGACGACGCCCCTTGATTGCTCCCATGTAGTCGTAGAACGGGACTGCCTGCACCAGGTGGGTGGCGAGGCATTCCGCCGCCGAAACGTCCACTTGCTGGCCCATGCCGGTGGCCATGCGGTGGAACAGGGCGGCAACGGTGGCGACGGCGGCGTTTGCCCCCGCCACGTAGAGGGACTGGTTCAGGGAGTTGCGCAGAGGCTCTCGGTCCGAGTCGCCGGAGTGGTACATCAGGCCGCTCATGGCGCAGATGACGATGTCAGTGGCGGAGAAGTCGCGGTATGGGCCGGTCATCCCAAAGGCGGTGATCGAGGTGACCACCAGCCCCGGATTTACCCGGGCCAGGGAATCGAAGTTCAGACCAAGGCTGTCAGCCTGCTCCGGCGGGAAGCCGTGGACGACAACGTCTGCTTCCCGGAGCAGGCTGATCCAGACCTCCCGTCCGGACTCGCATGATATGTCCAGGGTGACGCCCCGTTTGTTGGTGTTTAGGTACAGGAAAGGGATGCTGCGCTCCGGGTGAGGCTCGTCCCCGGCGAAAGGGCTCATGCGCCGGGCCGGGTCTCCCTCACCCGGGGGCTCCACCTTGACCGCGTCTGCGCCGTAGTCGGCCAGGAGCCGGGCGCAGAAAGGGGCGGCAATCTCGGGACCCAGGTCCAGAACGCGGATGCCTTCCAGCAGACCGAGGGCCATCAGTCCTCCGCATCCCATGCCAGGGGCAGGGTCTGGCCGCGCTTGGGCAGGACCACCGTGCCGTGCCCCGAGGCAGTCTGCTCGCCCCGGCTATTGCGCAGGGCGACCTGGCAATACACATGGCCGTAACCGTCCCGCTCCTCCTTGCCGGTGACGGCTCCGGACGCTGTTATCACGTCGCCGGGGAAGTCCATGCCCCGGTGCTCCACGTAAAACCGCTTGAACCAGCCCTCGTCGCCGGCGAACCCGGTCATCAACTGGCCCAGATACTGGTTCTTGAGCGAACCGTTGACCACCACGTTGGCCAACCCCTGGCGCAGTTGGGCGAAGGGCAGGTCCCAGTGAATACGGGCGTAGTTGCCGTTGGCCGCCGCCCAGCGGACCAGGTGGGTAGTGGTAAGAGGACCCTTGACCACCGGGGGCAGTTCCATGCCCACCGATATGTCCTCATAATAGCGGTGGGGCGCGGGAGTGGCGTCAGGCCGGGTGAGCACCTCCGCTGGAGAGGGCGGCGACACTTCCACGGTCACCAGGTCATCACGCACGTTGGCCGCTTCCGTAGGTTCGTCACCCACGGGCAAGGCCCGATGAATGCTGACCCGTTCCGCCTGGTTGATCACCTGGCCGTCCTGTCCGGTCTGTATCTCCTGCCGCACCACGAATACCAGCGGCCCGGAGCGTCCCTGCTTCTCATAGATGTCCAGAATACGGAACCGGCGGGTAATCCACAGGCCCACGTATGAAGGAGACAGGAACTGCCAGTCGGAGCCCCCGTTCAGTCCGTAGCTGTTGAAGGGCAAGGGCACCTCGAAGTGCCAGTCCTGCCCCGCGCCGAAATACCCGATGGGCGGGCCGATATCCTTCCATGTGGCCAGCGGCGGGCAGAGAAGGCCGCCAAACCTGCTACGCCCTGCGTATTCCGCATCGACGTACAGGGGGTTGGGGTCCTGGATGGAGTCTGCCACGTCAAAAGCCATCTCGTCGCTGATGGGGAACCGGTTGCGCTCCGGCTCGGTCTCCTGCCCGATCAGGGCGCGGACTTCATCCGTTATCAGGGATTCGGCCATGTACCGGCTCCTTGCTTGACTGTGTGACGGCGCACAGGCTGACTCAGCAGCCCGCCAACGGCCAGATGGAGTTTAGCACACCGGAGCGATCATGGCAGGGGGCTTGATGGATGTGGGTCAGGCGCGGACATGGATGAAAATAGTCTCCCTTCGTGTTAATGTTTCCGCTGATCACTCCATAAGGAGGCCTGTTGCAATGGAACTTAATGAGTTCATCGCGGACGCCCTGGAGAAGGAGCAGGAACTTTTGGCAGAGGCGCTGGATGGTCTGACCCCGGAAGAGCTTACATGGCGAGCCGGACCGGAGGCCAACCCTATCGGCTGGATACTGTGGCACATGCTCCGGGTGGAAGACATGTGGTTCCAGTTCTTCATCCAGCGCAAGCTGGAGATATGGGAGCGGGACGGGTGGAACGAGAAATTCGGGCTTCCCACCCGCGACAACGGCTTTGGTCACACTCAGGAGCAAGTGGCCCAGTTCCCGGCTCTGGACCTGGCGGAGTTGCTGAGGTATGGGGCGGCAGTCCGCGCCGGGACCCTTGAGTACCTCCAGGACCTGACTGCCGACGACTACGCGATGGTTCCCAGGGAGCAACGGCCGGAAATGTCCGTCGGCGCGATCTGCCGTCAGATCGTTGGCGAGTTGTACCAGCACCAAGGCCACATCGCATACCTGCGAGGGCTGCTGCGCGCCTCATAGGGGCGAAATTCCACTGCGCCAAAGCGGGACACATTGGGTGGTCCGGTGTTGAGATACTTTCTCAGCCCCGACAGGCCAGAAACGTTTCCACGCCAACTTCCAGGGCCGTCCATGGGAGCAGGGCGCACTTGATGCGCACTGGGTATCGCCTGACCGCTTGCAGCGCGTGCAGGTCTCCCAGGTCCGCGGCGGGCCCGTCGCCGATGCCGCGTCCTTGCATCATTTCTCTCACACGGTCAGAAAGGGCTTGCAATTCCGGCAGCGTCCTGCCAGTGGACAGTTCGGCCATCATCGACGCCGAAGCGCGGATTATGGAGCAACCTTCCGACCTGGCGCTTGCACCGGAAACTCGCCCGGACTGGTCCAGCTTTAGCTGGTAGACCACGCGGTCGCCGCAGAAGGGGTTGAACTCCTCGGCCTCCACGTCTGCATCGCCCAGTGGGTCACTGTTCCTGGGGTTGCGGCAATGGTCGAGGACCATCTGGCCGTAGAGTCCGTCGAGGGTTACATCCGGAACGTCTGGCATGGCCTCAAAGGTTTTCGATGGGATTGGAGTCTTTGAGACTTTCGCTCAAGATCCCGTTTCATTCTATTGGACAGTCTCGAAAGTCATCCGCATAGGGGTTTGTCAGCAGATCATCCAATCGGTAGCAGTGTACTTCAGTGCCGAACTTGATGTCGGGGTGAAGGTCAGCGCCGGGGAACGAGGCGACGGTATCCCGTCCGGCTTCCTCGGCCTTCTCCCTGCTTGAAAAAACCCCGACAATACGGGATTCATCCTCGATCACCGGGTATATTTGCAAGTTTGTGGTGACAACCCAGACCTCTTTGCCCATATCCTCCTCACGTCCTCACATCCACAGAATCCAGTTGCCGGCCGGGGAATGGCCCAGCTACCTGTATGAGCGCCCTGCCGGGGAACAGGTCTCACTCCGTGGTAACGGATTCCTGGCTGCCCTGGAGGGCGGCCTTGAGCGTGTGCCAGGGGAGAATAGCACACTTGATGCGCGTTGGAAATTCGGCCACCCCGGCCAAACTCTCCAGGTCTTCCAGGGTATCGTAGTCCGGTTCCTCGCCAGGTTCGGTAAGCATCCGGTGGAAGGCGTCGAATATCTCCCCGGCCCGCTCCACGCTGCGCCCCTTGACGCTCTGAGTGAGCATCGAGGCGGAAGCCCTGGAGATGGCGCAGCCGGAACCCTGGAACCCGACGTCGCTGATTACGCCGCCATTCAGCTTCAGGTAGAGGGCAATCTTGTCACCGCAGAGGGGGTTGAAGCCGTCAGCGGTACGGTCGGCGTCCTCCAGCTTGTAGAAGTTCCGGGGTTTGTTGTTGTGTTCCAGCAGGATTTCCTGGTAAAGCTCGCTCAGGTCTGGCATTGACTAAAGACCTCTTCCGAAGACCTCTAGGGTACGGTCGATTCCCCTGACCAGGGCGTCTATCTCTTCCCTGGTGTTGTAAAGAGCGAGGGATGCCCTGGCGGTGGCGGGAATCTCGTACCGGTCCATAACAGGCTGGGCGCAGTGGTGGCCGGTGCGCACGGCGATTCCCTCAGTGTCCAGAATAGTACCAATGTCGTGGGGATGGATCCCCTCCATCACGAAGGACAGCACCCCTGCCTTCTCCCGCGCCGTGCCGATGATTTGCAGCCCCTCGATGGCGGACAGGCGCTGCGTGCCGTACTCCAGCAGCTCGCGCTCGTAGTTGTAGATGTTGTCCATCCCCAGGTTGGAGATGTAGTCGATGGCCGTGCCCAGCCCAATTGCCCCGGAGATGTCCGGGGTTCCGGCCTCGAACTTGTGGGGCAGGTCGTTGTAGATAGTCTTCTCGAAGGTGACCGACTTGATCATCTCGCCGCCGCCCTGATACGGGGGCATAGCGTTCAGCAGGCCGGCCCGGCCATAGAGGACCCCGATGCCAGTGGGTCCATAGAGCTTGTGCCCGGAAAGGGCGAAGAAGTCGCACCCCAGTTCCTGCACATCAATGGCCATGTGAGGGGCCGATTGAGCGCCGTCCACCAGCACGGGGATGCCCAGGCTGTGCGCCATGTCGACAATCTGCTTGGCCGGGTTGACGGTTCCCAGGGCGTTGGACTGGTGGACGATGGACACCAGCTTGGTTCGAGGACCCAGCAGTCTCTCGTATTCCTCCATCACCAGCTCGCCCTGTTCGGTGATGGGGATTACCTTCAGGTTCGCTCCGCGCTCCTGGCAAAGGATTTGCCAGGGGACGATGTTGGAGTGGTGCTCCATCGCGGTGACAATTATGTCGTCGCCTTCCCCGACGTTCTCCCTGCCGAAGGTCTGTGCGACAAGGTTGATGCCCTCAGTGGTGCCGCGGACGTAGATGATTTCCTCGTCCGTTTCTGCGTTGATGAACCTGCGGACTTTGGCGCGGGCTTCTTCGTAATGGTCGGTGGCCCGCTGGCTCAGGGTGTGGACGCCCCGGTGAACGTTGGAATTGTCGAGGGTGTAATACTGCACCAGGGTATCGATGACAGCCTGGGGCTTCTGGGTGGTGGAAGCGTTGTCCAGGTAGACCAGAGGTTTCCCGTTGATCATCTGGTGCAGCGCGGGGAAATCCGTCCGCACCTTTTCAACATCCACTCCAGGGCCGATGACCGGTCTATGATCCAATGGGCTGCCGGTGGTCATGGTCTCCCCCCGAATACGACCGATTCTGCACTGAAAACGCGGATCATCAGCGTCCGCTCCGGCCCCGTGCTGGGTATGGGGCGATGTTCTCAAACGGAACAGCATCTGCGAAGACGCTTTCAAGGAATCCGTGGACCTGCTCCACGCCAACAGTATCCACTATTTCGGCGGCAAACGCCTGAATGAGCATCCTGGTGGCGGCGGCCCGGTCCAGCCCCCGGCTCTGCATGTAAAAGAGAGTGTCCTGATCTATGTGTCCGGCGGTTGCCCCGTGGCCGCACTGAACGTCGTCGGCATATATCAGCAGGGACGGTTTGCTGTCCACCTCAGCCTCATGGGACAGGACCAGGTTCTTGTCGGTCTGACGGGAGTCGGACTTCTGGGCGTCTCTCCGTACCGTCACGGTCCCGCCGAAGACGGCCCGCGACCTGCCGGACAGGATTCCCTTGTAGAACAACCGGCTGGTGGTGTGGGGCTTGGCGTGGTCGATGTTGATCAGGTTGTCGATGTGCTGACTTCCGGTGGTGGCGTAGAGGCCCCTCAGCTCGCAGAATGCCCCCGGAGCGTCCAGAGTAACCAGGAAATCGTTCCTGGCCATAGCAGCGCCGGTGGTGAAGGAGGAGGAAGTCACCGAGCTGTCCTGCCCCTGCAGCACCCGGCTGGTGCCGACATGGAACCCGTCGGGCGTGTCCATCAGCAAGCGGTAGTGATCTACATGTGAGCCTTCGCCCACTGCCATCTCCAGCACAGCGTTGGTGAAGTTTCTCCCACCGGCCAGATTGACGTAGCTTTCCACCAGTGTCAGCCGTGCATTCCTCCCCACCTGGACAAGGGTCCGGGGGTGGGTGACCTGGGGCTGTGGCCCTTCCGTGGCGATGAAGACCAGATTGACCGGAGAAGCGGACACGGCATTGTCGGGCACTTGGACCAATGCGCCGTCATTGGTGAAGGCGGTGTTCAGGGCTGCGAAGGCATCGTCGTCGAATAGGGCCAGCCGGGCCAGGTTATCGCGGATAGCTCCCGAATCTTCACTCAAAGCTGAGGCCAGGTCACTGCAAACGTTCCCGTCCTGTCCCGGCGCGGTGGTCGAGAGAGCTTCGGTGAACTTGCCGTCCACGAAGACCAGGTTGGTCCATGCGTCGTCCCAGGGGGCCAGGCTGCGCACGGTTCCGGCGTCCAGTCCGCTGCCGGAGTCCGTGGCCTGCGGAGACTCGAATGTTATGGCCGCCAGGGGCCGGAGGTTGGTGTACTTCCAACGTTCGTTGCCCCGCCGCGCCGTGGGCAGACCGAGTTCGTTGAACCGTTCCCAGGCTGCGGCGCGCAGGTCGCCGAGCCAGGACGGGCCGGGACCGGCGGATGCAAGGGCCTGGAAGTCTTCGTGATACCGTGGGTATCGTATGGTGGATGTTGTCATCAGACGTTGCTGACCGTCATCAGGCTACTGACCGGATTCCACGGACTCCCGAATCCAGTCGTAGCCCTTCTCCTCCAGTTCATGGGCCAGGTCGGGGCCGCCGGAACGTACTATGCGGCCGTCCATCAGGACGTGAACGAAATCGGGAGTGATGTAGTTGAGCATCCGCTGGTAGTGGGTCACCAGCACGATGGCGTTGGAGTCGCTGCGCAGCTTGTTCACCCCGTCGGCCACGATCCGCAGGGCGTCGATGTCCAGGCCCGAGTCGGTCTCGTCCAAGACCGCCAGTTTCGGCTCCAGCATGGCCATTTGCAGAATCTCGTTGCGCTTTTTCTCGCCGCCGGAGAAGCCCTCGTTGACGGTACGCCGGGCAAGGTCCGGGTCGATTTCCACCATCTTGATCCTGTCCCGGAGCATACGGTCGAACTCGCGGGCGCTGAGCTCTTCCTCGCCGTTATGCTCGCGGAGGGCGTCGACCGCTGCCTTGAGGAACTGCCAGGCACGGACGCCGGGAAGCTCCACCGGGTACTGGAAGGCGAGGAATACTCCCTCTCGGGCGCGCTCCTCCGGTTCCATCGCCAGCAGATCCTGGCCCTGGTAAACGACCTCGCCCCTTGTGACCTCATAATCGGGCCGTCCGGCAAGGACGTTGGCCAGGGTGCTCTTGCCGGAGCCGTTGGGTCCCATGATGGCGTGCACTTCCCCGGCGTTGACGGAGAAGTCGATCCCGTTGAGGATGCCCGAGTCGGCTACCTTGACGTGGAGGTCGTGGACTTCAAGCATGGGTTGGTTGTTGCTGTTCGAGTCGCTCATGGTCCTCTAGCTGACAGTTTCCGTGACAATAATAGTGGTCTGATGGTTACAGGAGCAGGTTCTGGGAACACTCACCTGGAGTTGGATGGATTTGGGGGTGGCTCCTGCTTACCCCACTGCACCCTCAAGACTGACCTTCAGCAGTTGGGAGGCTTCCATTGCGAACTCGAAGGGCAGTTCCTGGAAGATTCCCCGGCAGAAGCCGTTGATTATCATGTAGTGGGCGTCCTCGACGCCGATGCCCCGTTGCTGGCAGTAGAAGAGCTGGTCGTCGCTGACTTTGGACGTGGACGCCTCATGCTCCATCTGCGCGGTGGGGTTGCGCACTTCAATATAGGGCACCGTATGCGCGCCGCACCTGTCGCCGATGAGCAGGGAGTCGCACTGGGTAAAGTTCTTGGAGTTATCCGCAGAGGGCATGATCTTGACCAGGCCGCGGTAGGTGGCGTTTCCCTGACCTGCCGAGATGCCCTTGGCCACGATGGTGCTCCTGGTGTTCTTGCCCATGTGAATCATCTTGGTGCCGGTGTCCGCCTGCTGGTGGTTGTTCACCAGAGCCACCGAATAGAACTCGCCCACCGAATTGTCGCCCTGCAGGATGACGCTGGGATACTTCCAGGTGATGGCGGAACCGGTCTCCACCTGGGTCCAGGAAATCTTGGAGTTTTGTCCGGCGCACTTCCCCCGCTTGGTCACGAAGTTGTACACGCCGCCCTGTCCATCCCGGTCTCCGGGGAACCAGTTTTGCAGGGTGGAATACTTGATCTCCGCGTTGTCCAGAGCGACCAGTTCTACCACGGCGGCGTGGAGCTGGTGCTGCTTGCGGGCCGGGGCGGTGCAGCCCTCCAGGTAGCTGACGTAGCTACCCTCCTCGGCGACGATCAGGGTCCGCTCGAACTGGCCGGAGTCGGCCTGGTTGATGCGGAAGTAGGTCATCAATTCTATGGGGCAGCGGACCCCCTTGGGTATGTAGGCAAAGGAGCCGTCGCTGAACACGGCCGAGTTGAGGCTGGCGTAGAAGTTGTCCCCGTAGGGAACCACCGATCCCAGGTACTTCTGCACCAGGTCCGGGTGGTTGCGTATGGCTTCGCTCATGGAGCAGAAGATGATGCCCGCTTTTTCCAGGGTCTCCTGGTAGGTTGTGGCCACGGAGACGCTGTCCAATACCGCGTCTACCGCCACGCCGGCCAGCCTTTCCCGCTCGGCCAGAGGGATGCCCAGCTTGTCGAAGGCTTCCAGGATCTCCGGATCCACCTCGTCCAGGCTCTTAGGGGCGTCCTTGCCCGATGAGGGAGCCGCGTAGTAGTAGATGTCCTGGAAATCGATCCTGGGGTGCTCGATGTTGGCCCAGGCTGGCTCCTCGTAGTTGAGGCGCAGCCAGTGGCGGTAAGCCTTCAGCCGCCACTCCAGCATCCATTCCGGCTCTCCCTTCTTGGCGGAAATGAGCCGGACGACGTCTTCGCTCAGACCCTTGGGGGCAACATCGGAGTCAATGTCGATGGTGAATCCCCACTTGTAGTCGGTATCCAGATCGCTGGAAGTGGTCTCGGTCCGCGAGATGACCCGCTGTGTGGCCATTTACAGTCACCCTCTCAGGCAGGCGCGGTTCTGGAAGCGCCGGAGCGCGCGGCCTGCAATTGTTGACCTGTTGACTAGACAATTATGCTAACACCGCCCTAATGCAGTGTCAACGATAATCGTAGTGCGAAAGAAGGGTCAATCCAAGAGCATTACAGCAGGGCCTATGCAAGCCGTGCAGTCCGATTCTATGGTCCATCTCCGTTCCCAATTATGATGGAAACCCATGCTCGCCGGGCGGGTGTATACTATCTCCAATTGCCGTAACAATCATCCCTTACTAATCCTTCCTGATACGGAGTAAGGCAAATGCCGCAAGAACCGATTCTCGGAGACTGCCACACCCACATCGACAATTACCCGGCCCATGAGATGCCGGAGATTCTGCAACGGGCCGAGGACGCCGGAGTCCGGTTTATCGTCATGGCCGGCACCACCGTCGAGTCCACAAAAAAGTGCATCGGTCTGTCCAACGAGTACGACATGCTGTACGCAGGAGTGGGCATCCACCCGATGCAGGCCCGTGACAGGATCGACGGTGAGACCTACGAGGAGTTGAAGTCCCTGGCCGAGGACTCCGAAAAGGTGGTCTGCATCAGCGAGATCGGGTTGGACTTCCTGCCCGACTCCCCGGACCACGATGTGCAGTACCAGGTGTTCCGGGAGCAGATTCGTCTGGCCAAGAGCCTCTCCCTGCCGATCATCTTCCACTCTCGGGAGTCCCACCCGGAGGTCTTCCAGACCCTTAGAGAGGAGGGAGCTGGTGACGTGGGGGGCGTGATGCACTACTTTCAGGGTGATGAGGCCACGGCGCGGGAGGCCATCGACGGCGGCTTCTACATCTCCCTGGCCCGTCCGCTGCTGAGACTGCCGGAGTTGCAAGAGGTGGCGAAGGCTATCCCCCTGGAGAACATCGTCCTGGAGACCGACGCCTCGCCCCAGCCCTTCAAGAAGTACCGGCACAACTGGACCGAGCCCCGCCACGTCCAGACCGTAGCCCAGAAACTCGCGGATTTGAAGGGGATAACCCTGGAAGAGGTGGCGGAGGTCACATCAAGGAACATTGCCGGCCTGCTGCGGTTGGAACATCTTGCCAACAGGCCCTGGTCAGCGTAGGCGCGGGGATTGAGCCTCGGCCAAGGCCGATGTTAACATTAGCTCAATCTCACACTACCGAATCAACACGTTGGAGCCAGGGATGATGTTGGCTGAAAGTTGTCAAGTGGCGCTTAAGGAATGGGCGGTAACAGTGCGGGCGTTGGCCGAAGGACGGCAGACGCTGTTGCTGCGCAAGGGCGGAATTCACGAAGAGAGCCAGGACTTCCGGGTGATACATCCTGAGTTCCTGCTGTACCCCACCTACGAACACCAGCGGGAAGAACTGCTGCGCGAAGAGTTCCAGCCTGCGCTGCGAGACCTGCTGGACGAGGAACGAGACGGGCAGGTGATCACCTTCTCGCACTTCGGCAAGGTCGAGGAGCTTATCGAAATCTCTGACCAGGAGAAGGTGGACGACCTGGCCCCGCATTACATCTGGACGAAGGCTTACGCTCAGTCCCGCCTCCACTGGAAACCCATGCTCCCGCTGGCCATCATGCTGATCAGGGTCTACCGCATGGAGCAGCCCGTGACCGTGCCCTACTATAAAGAGTACAGTGGCTGCACCTCCTGGGTGGACATTCTCGACCCCGTGTCCCTGGGCAAGCTGGAACCTGTCCTGTCTGATGAAGAGTTCCAGCGGCAGATAGACGAGATCAAAGGCAGCCTGGGGCTGGCGGTGGCGGCTGGATAATTTATATGAGCAGCCTGCTTTCTCTGCTTGAGCAAGAGAGTCGCGCTCGCGGCTTTCTTGCCGACAATGATCCACTCACGCCGGAACGAGCTTTCGCCATGGTGCGGGATATGCCCTACAGACGGGCCAGTTCCCGGAAGCCGGAGGCGATCATCGATGAATGGTGCGGAACCTGCTCCGGCAAGCACTACCTTCTCGCCGACATATTCCGGGAGATGGGGTTGGAATCCAAGGTGGTCATGTGCCACCACCGATTCACGGTGGAGAACACCGGGCATTTCCCGTCAGAACTCAGGAGGTTGGTCGCCGAGGGTCCCGTTCCCGACGTGCATACTTATCTGCGAGTCAACACGGACCAGGGCTGGACGGTCGTTGACGCTACTTGGCCCAGCAGCGCCGGGCTGCTGGGTATGACCGTCAATCAAGATTTCCGTCCCGGCATCGATATGATTCTGGCCTGCGACCCCATTGACACTATGCCAGTCCCGGATGGACAGGACCCACAGGAGTTCAAGGAACAGCTAATCAAGAAATTCTGCGGCGCCAGCAGTCAGGTGAGGGACGACTTCATCGAGGTTATGGGCCACTGGCTAAACGAATCCACTCAAGGAAAACGGTTGCCATGAAATTCCGACAAATGCCGCGAACCGACCTTATGCTGTCCGAAGTGGGATTCGGCGTCTGGACCGTTGCCACCAACTGGTGGGGGAAGCTGGAGGACCACGAGCGCGCCTCCCTTCTGGAGAACGCGGTGGAAGAGGGGATCAACTTCTTCGACACCGCCGACACCTACGGCGAGGGGTACGGTGAAGAGTTGTTGGCCAAGGTCCTGGGCCACCGCCGGAAAGACCTGGTCATCGCCACCAAGTTCGGGTACGACTTCTATGACAAGACCGCTCCCAGGATCGGACACCAGGAGAGGGTCCAGCGGTTCGACCGGGAGTTCGTGACCTACGCCTGTGAGCAGAGCCTGAAACGGCTGGGCACTGACTACATTGACCTCTACCAGATTCACAATCCCAGGGTGGACGCCCTGGAGCGGGACGAACTGTTCGAGACTCTTGAACAGCTCCAGGTCGAGGGCAAAATCCGCTACTACGGGGTAGCCCTCGGCCCAGACATCGGCTGGTTCGAGGAAGGGCAGACCTCGATGGCGGACCGGCAGGTGGACAGCCTGCAAATCATATACAGCATCCTGGAGCAGGAACCGGCCATAGACTTCTTCCCCATAGCCCGTGAGCATGAAGTCGGACTGCTGTCCCGGGTGCCCCACGCATCCAACACGTTGACCGGGGAATACATCGAGATTCCCACCTTTGCCGAGGGGGACCATCGCGCCCACCGCCGCGCCGAGTGGCTGAAGGAAGCCTTGCAGAAGGTGGAGCGCGTCCGCTTCCTGGAGTTGGAAGATTCCAGGACGTTGGGCCAATCGGCCATTCAGTTCTGCCTCAAAAAGCCTGAAATAGTTTCGGTCCTGCCCAACTTCACCAACCTGGAAGAGTTGAAGGAATACACCGCGGCAGTGGAGACTCCGCCGCTGACCGATGCCGAGCAGGAATACCTGGACGAACTTTGGGCAAACGAGTTTTACCTAAAAGACCAGGAGCCCGAGTTCCGGGAGATTTAGGAGGGACCAATTTATTGCCCTCGACACGTAGCCTTTTGGATGTGCATGTCCAATCCGGTTCCTTTACTTGGCTGCAACCGGTCAAGATAGACGGGGTAGCGTTCCTCGCGCTTTTGTACAATGACGACCTATTGCCCATTTCCCCGCTTCCACTCCCACATTCTTGCCCCTTCTTGATTCTTTCAAGAATTGATGGGTGTACGTGTACGCAACTCATGGTATAATCTATATCTCGCTAATAGGCCGAGGTGGTGGAATTGGTAGACACGCGGTCTTGAGGGGGCCGTGGGCGATCGCCTGTGTGGGTTCAAATCCCGCCCTCGGCACCAACTTCCGGAATCGGCGCTGTCAGCACTGGGGCGACGTAGCCAAGTGGTTAAGGCGGAGGTCTGCAAAACCTCTATTCGGCGGTTCGAATCCGCCCGTCGCCTCCAAATTAACTCCCCCGAGTTGCCTTCAGCAGTAACCCTACCCGTATCCTTACCATCAAGCAACGCACCCGCCGGGGATACTCCAGGCTACACGTTTCGGCACTATCGGAATCCCCATTGTGGCCCAGGGAGACCCTAACCGAGTGGACAGGGGCACCCCAGTTGAGCGAGTGAAGGGAGCGGAGAGGAGAATCAGCCGGGGTGGCGGAACGGTAGACGCGGCGGACTTAAAATCCGCTACCTTCGCGGGTGTGTGGGTTCGAGTCCCTCCCCCGGCACCATGTAACCCCCCTATCCTGAACCTCGCCTACAGACTCACTCTTGTGTCCCTTATGCCCCGGTGTCTATGGGTTCCGGGGGAACCTCTCCCCTGATAAGCTGCGGCAGCAGACCGGCGATGCGTCTTGGGGCGAAGGATTCAGTGCTGCCCGCCAGGTCTTCCACCGTCCACCAGTGGTGAACGTATGCTTCCTCCAACTCCGAAGGGTCCATATTCTCAGTGGACACTTGAAACTTGGGAGTGCGCAGCAGGAAGAACCGCTCTCTCGCATCGAAAAGCCGCCCGTTCCATCGGAACACATGCTCTCTTGTCCAGACCCACGGCCCCAGTGCCTGAGCTGACAGCCCCGTCTCTTCCTGGAGTTCCCGCAGCGCTCCCTCCTCGTAGGTCTCGCCAGAGCGCAGGCCCCCGCCCGGCGTAATCCAGACCTTCAGGGCATCCCACCAGAACAGCAGCACCCGGTCCAGGTCATCGATCAGCACCACCCGTCCCGCGGGACGAGGAGTCGGGAACTCTGAGGGTTCGTAATGAGGGTCGTTGTCGTTAAATGAGGACATTGCCGCTCTTCCCGTCCCGGTACCGGCCGGGTGTGCCTGACCGCCCGGACAAGCACGGGCCTGTGTCAGGCAATCGGTAGGAGGTTACAGGTTGGCATACGAGTCATCCGGGCATGCCATTATGACCGGTGTGATGCAAGTGGAGTATGTCCACGAAGGGAACTGCAGAAGGGCCGCACGGGCCTATTCATCGGAGGCTCAAGCGTTCACTGTTGTCTTGGTCCCGTCGGCGGAGCCGGCATAAACCGGAGGCAACACCGCGGCCAGGGACACGAGAACGACAAAGAGCAGCGGGACAATCACTCTGCGCATGACTCACCTCTCCGGAGGCATGGACCACTACGGAGAACTGTGGTAAAGCCGTCCGGGCCTATTCTTCCAGGGCGCAAGCCTTCTCTACAGTCTTGACCCCGTCGCCGGGACTGGCATACACCGGTGGCAGCACCGCGGCCAGAGACACGAGAACGATAAAGAGCAGCGGAACGATTACTCTGCGCATAACTCAACCTCTCCAGTTGCCCTATAGTATCCCCGAAGACCCGGAATGGCAACAGGGTAATGTGTTTTTGGTCTGGCTATCCATCCAGCCTCATACAGGCTGTCTCCAGAGGGTGCCGGTTCCAAATCACCAGAATTCCGGGTTCCGGCCAGCCACGAAATCGAACTCGCGTCCATCCAGAGTCACCGACTGGGCTTCTTTCATCATGAAGTTGTAGAACGTCCTTGGCTTGAACTCCGTGATGGTGTTATGTGGCGCCAGACTTGGGCGTGGGTCGAAGAAGCGCCAGGATTGGGTTGCGGTGTCAAAGCTCCACACACGCACAAGGTTATCTCCCAACGGCTCGACGGTCCTGGCAGCTTGCTCTGAGACTGATGTGCCCTCTTCCGGCGCAGCCATGATTTCCGCCGAGGCTCCGGGAACCGCTTCTCCGTCAACCCACGCGGTGATCACCGTTCCCTCCGGGACTCCCGAACCATTGACCGCCGCCGTACCGACGATGATATGAGGGGGCGCAGGTGGTGCAGCCTGGGCCAGTGGCCTGGCCAGCAGACCTGCCGGGCGCGTGGCCGAACTTGGCAGGTCATCGGCCTGGACCGTTGGGCTGAACGGCAGCAGGCCCAGCCTGCCCGACGCCGTCAGGTCCAGCAACGTCACTGCGCCTTCCTGCCATTCTACCGACTCCACAGCCTCCAGATCGCCGATGCGAAATTCCACTTGCTTCCCGGAGAAGGACTTGCCCTGGGGTTTGGCAACGGTCATCACGAATACCCCGTCGAAACTGGGGGTTGGCGTGGCCGTCGGCTCCGGGGTATTCGTGGGCATGGGGGTCGGAGTGGGTTCCGGCATCGGGGTAGCAGTTGGCTCGGGCGTGGCAGTAGGCATAGGGGTGTTCGCAGGCAAGGGCGTGTTGGTCGGGACCGGCGTATCCGTCGGCGTGGGTGCGTCAGTGGGCGCAGGAACCTTTGTGGGTACGGGAGTATCCGTCGGTGCAGGCGTGTCCGTGGGAATCAGCGTATCGGTTGGGGGTGGCGGTTCCGTCGGCTCGGGTGTGTTGGCAGTCTGGGGCGCCACTGTAGCGGGCGGAGCTTCCGTCGCCGCGGGAGATCCCTGGCAGGCCGATATGGCAAATAAAATTACAAGCGCTGAGGCTATGGCCCAGAGTGATCGAGTGCCTGAAGACCTACGCATGTCACCATTCCGAATTCTGGTTGGGGGATCAGTGGAGACTGGCCACAGGCACATTCCTGGATGATAGCCTCTGCGATGTCCCTCACAGCGTGCGGACGATACGTCCGCGCTCCATTCCCCGTGATTTTCCGCGTACAATCCTAATTCACTCGTGCAGGTTATGGCAACTAGCCACTCTGACTGTGGTAAGATTGTTCGCGTTCTGCACGGCCCTTGCTGGAGAAGGCTCGAGCAGCACATGAGCAGGGATTTGTCAGGAAATTCGGCGTTTTTCCGGGATGCTGGGCCGAAGCCTGATCGACCATGCGGACAACACATAAGCAGGACGAGGAGCCAGGAGAATGAAGGCGCTTGAAGGTATTCGCGTGCTGGACCTCACACGCGCATTGGCGGGACCGTTTTGCACCCTGATGCTGGGAGACAACGGGGCCGACGTCATCAAGATCGAAATTCCCGGCACCGGGGATGACACCCGTAGTTGGGGGCCGCCCTTTATCCAGCAGGAAAGCGCCTATTTCCTCTCCATCAACCGCAACAAGCGTAGCCTAACCCTCAATCTGCGCGACCCCAAGGCCAAGGAGATTTTCCTCAAACTGGCCAGGGACGCGGATGTGGTAGTGGAGAACTTCACCCCCGGGGTTATGGACCGCTTCGGCCTGGGGTATGAGGAAGTCAAGGCAACCAACCCCGGGATCATCTACTGCTCCATCTCCGGCTTCGGGCAGGGCGGGCCGTACCGTACCCGCTCGGCCTATGACCAGATCATGCAGGGTATGGGCGGCCTGATGAGCATCACGGGTGAGCCGGACGGGGAGCCGCAGAAGATCGGCGTGGCCGTCACCGACATCGGCGCGGGAATGTGGGCCGCCTTCGGCATCATGTCGGCGATTCATCACCGGCACGTCCACGGCGAGGGCCAGTACATCGACGTGTCCATGCTGGATGCCCAGGTTGCATGGCTCACCTACCAGGCAGCGTACTACTTCGCCAATGGCGAGGCTCCGAGACGCTTGGGCGCGGCCCACCCGACCCTGGTCCCCTACCAGGCTTTCCAATGCAAGGACGGCAAACTCCTTAACCTGGCCGTCGGCTCAGAGCGCATCTGGGAGCGTTTCTGCGAGGCTATTGGGCGGCCGGACCTCAAGGACAACCCGGACTACGCCACCAACCCGGACCGGGTCAAGAACCGCGATAACCTGGTCTCCCTTCTGGGAGAGGTCTTCAGCCAGCGTCCCGTGCTGGAGTGGGTCGACGCCCTTAACCAGGCCAGCGTCCCGGCAGGACCGATCAATGACTTGGCGGACGTTTTCTCTGACCCGCAGGTCTTGGCCAGGGACATGTTCCAGGAGATACCGCATCCGACGCTGGGGGCCATCAAGCAGACGGGATTGCCCATCAAGTTCTCCGGGACCCCGGGCGGGTTGGACCGGCATCCTCCCCTCCTCGGGGAACACAACAGTGAAATCTTGGAGGAGTTGGGCTATTCAGGACCGGACATCAAGGAGATGCAGGACAAGTTGGTGATCTAGAGGAGTTGCCAGTCTTCTTTTAATTTCAGCCGGGGCGCCTGGCAACTGAGCGCCAGCGCCGGTACTGAAAATTGGCGGCTAACCACCAACGGGGAGTGTGGGGAAATGGACTTGGGTCTGAGGGACCGCGTTGCCATTGTAGGAGGCGGCACCAGGGGCGTGGGCCGGGCCATCGCTACAGCCCTGGTGAGGGAGGGTGCCAACGTGGCCATCTGCGGCAGAAATGAACAGGACCTCCGCCATACCGAACTGGACCTCGCGCGTATAGCATCCCAGACCCACGTGCTGGCAATCCCGGTGGACCTGTCCGAGGCCCGGTCCGCCCGGCGCGTGGTGCGGGAGACCGTCAACCGGTTCGGCCAGATCGGGATTCTGGTAAGCCATGTATGGTACGAGTCTTGGGAACATCCTTCCGAAATGAGTGACGATTCGATGCTGGCCGCCTTCGAGCACAACTACCTGAGCGCCGTTCGTCTCAGCCGCGAAGTCGTCCCATACATGAGGCAGCTCCGATGGGGCAGGATAATTCACTGTATGCCCATCGACGTGCGACAGCCCACCGAGGAAGCGGTAGTATCCACGTCCACTCAGGTGGCGTTCATGGCTTATCTGAAAGGACTGTCCTCTGAACTGGCCCGGTTCAACATCACGGTCAACAATGTAATTTCCGGTCCCGTTGAGACTGACTGGTTGAAAGCGTCGCTGGAGGCTGAGGCAGTGCGGCAGGGTCTAAGCGCGGACGAGGTGCTGCATCAGCGGGTAGCCCGGATTCCCATGCGCCGCCTGGGGCGTTCAGAGGAGGTCGGGGACCTGGTAACTTTTCTGGCGTCGGACCGCGCCGGTTACATGACCGGCTCCGATCTGTATATCGATGGAGGGATGCAGCGCGGCATCAACTAAAGTGAAGGGTCGCCGTGAATAGTGAAGACCACTCTCTGCCAGAACTCACTTAAGAACAGCCGGATTTAGACATGCTATCCGGGAATCCCGGTACAAAGGCCCGATTTTGGGTTAAGATTAGGGCCGGGACTTTACGATAACAGGAGGGACCCATGGGATCTATCAGGCTGTATACCGGGGACGACGGGAAGTCCCACATCGAAGAAATTGATCCGTCGTCCCACCCGGACTGGACCACATTGCACAATGCCAAGGCGATTGTATTCCGGGCCTCGCCTCCGGGAAGTTTCAGCGACTTCCATGTGGCGCCCCGGCGGCAGTACATCATTACCCTTTCCGGGGAAGCGGAAATCGGCCTTGCCGACGGAACGGTCCACCGGCTTGGCGCCGGAGACGTGAACCTCGCCGAAGACGTGACGGGGCATGGGCACACGACTCGTGTGGTAGGCAGCGTCCCCAGGGTAACCGCCACCGTACAGTTGGAGGAGTAGCCGGAGCCTCCGGCCGCGGCGGTCTTCCAACAACAGGAACCTCGGGTGCCGGGCGCCCGCCATTGACGACTGGCGGGCAGCGTGTCCATGAGTTTGGCGGGCTGAGGTATACTTAGTCCTGAGCCGAGTTGGGCTGCGCCCCGGTTGCCCCGGTCCGTGGCAGCATGGAGGCGTTGGAAACCCGGCTAGGCAGGAATGCACCTCCCGCTGTTGAAACAACTGCGCCAGAAGACATGCCCCGGCCCAGAGCAACAACCCCCATACACCGATTTGAAAGAGGCACATCAGATGGATATTGATACCGTGAAAGAAGGCGATACTCTGATCGCAAAGACTGAAGGCCGCGTTGATGGCACCAATGCCAGGGAGTTTCAGGAAGCCCTGGAGACGGTCATAAAGAATGCTGACCACTCCGTCATCCTGGATATGGAGCAGCTCACCTACATCAGCAGTGCCGGGCTTCGGGTAATTCTCCTGATCGCAAAAGCCCTCGAAAGGCAGGACGTGAAATTCGGGGTCTGTTCCCTCTCCGACCCGATCCGCGAGATATTCGACATTAGCGGCTTCGACAAAGTCGTGAAGGTCAGCGAGTCTCAGAGCGAGGCTCTCAGCGCCGTGCAAAGTTAACCTGTCTGCCTCAAGGAGCCCCGGCGGTCTAACTGTCTCCTGGTCCATCTCTTGCCTCCGGGTCTCCGCACACTTTGGGCAATGCAGACCCTGACGGCCGGCGAGTATAAGCCGTTCCGCTAATTACACCTCTATATGCCATCTGTGTCCCCTTAGGCCAACCCTCCTAATCCTTATGCCGTCGCACAGCCGCTCATTCCCCGACATGGCCGCTGTCAAAATAGCCATATACCGCAATTCGTAATGTGGCTGTCCGCATGTTTCTATAGTAAGGTTGTGCCAACAGCCCCGGGGCGGCAGTCTGTGAAACAAAAGCCGGGGTAATTCGGTTCACCCAATGGCGCGCCATCTCCGCTGTGGGGAGGAAAGGGATGAAGTGGGTCTTCATAGTAATCGCGGCGCTTTTGGTTCTCATAGCCGCGGGCGCAGCCGCATACTTTCTTCTCCCTGGCGTCAGGTCCTCCGAGCCGGAGAACACGGCCCGGTACTTCCCCGGTGATGTGCTGGCCTATAGCTGGGCTACCCTCAGTCCCGGCGTGGCCCAGGGCCGCCACATGCTGAATATCTGGGAGCATTTTCAGGACATCCCCGAATTTCGAGACTCGGTGGATGAGTTCCTGGATGAATTTGAAGACGATACCGGGGTTGATTTTGAGGCCGACGTTTTCCCCTGGCTCGGGCCGGATATATCCTTCGCGGTGCTGGAAGCAAAGGACTTTGAATCAGCGGATGCGGTGGCGATGTTCGGCGTGCAGGACCACGACGCCGCATCAAACTTTCTGAAGACCTGGCTCGAATACATGGAGGACGAGGAAGGGGCGCGATTTGAGGAAGATTCTTCCGGCGGCTTCGATATCTGGGCCGACGACGGTGAGGAACAATTCTACGCCCTGTCCAAGGACTGGCTCGTCTTCGCAACCACCGAAGATGGTCTCGACGAGGTCCTGGGCCGCGTTTCCGGTGGCGATGGAGAGTCCCTGGCAGGGGCCGAAGGGTTTCAGCAAGCCCGCGCTCTCATGTCTGACCCTCGCGTCATATCGTTCTACGTGGACTTGACGGCCGTTATGGACGAGCTCTCGGACGTATCTGGAGTTGATCTGATGCCCAGGACACAAATGTCCGCAATCCTGGGAACTCCCGATTGGATTGCGGTCTCTGCCCGGTTCGCTGACCGTGGGCTGGTAGTGGATACGGTGGCCCCCAACGGGTCAGAATTCGCCGCCAGCTTCCCGGGCATCGGCGAACCTGCATCGCTTCTTCCCAGTGACATGCTGGGGCTTATCGCGGCATCGTTTGACCCTGACCTGGACAACTGGCGCGCGGAACTGGAGGGATACACCCTGGCAGACCTGGGATTTCCTCCTGAGTTCGAATATGCCCTCGAGGAGTTGCAATACAATCTGCCTGGCGATGGTACAAAGAGTGAGTTGAGCACAAACTCTTCCCTCGACGAGGTGCTGGACTATGGAATCGACATCGTTGAGGGCCTGACTGACATCAACCTGGAAGAGGACGTCTTCGACCACCTGGCAGGGCAGGCCATGATCAGCGTGCGGGACTTCGACTTTGAGAGTGTGGACGACTTCCAGGAATACGCGGTGGATGCCTCAGCCATGCTGTCTTATATTCCCGACGGACAGGGCGACCTGGAAGACACCATGGACCGGGTTGCCGGTCTGATTGAATCAGCGGCCCCGGTGGAGCGCGATTCAGTGGACGTTGGCGCGGATGGGGCCGCTATGGTGTTCGACCTCGAGGATATCATGGGCGAAACGGCCTACTCTCCGGGGTATGTGTTTCACGACAGCTACTTCACCGTTGGCACCACTGAGCGCGTATTGGAGACCATAGTCAGTGTGCAGAAAGGCGAAGGCGAAGCCCTGGCCGACGCGCCGGAGTACCAGCGGATTCGGGGACACCTGCCGGATGACATGAAGGGCCTGATGTTCGTCGACCTGCAGCGCATCATCGCCCAGGTGGACCCGGATGACGTCGGCATGGATTCTGAAGACTACGAGATACTTGAAAAGGCTTTCAGCGCCGTAGCCATTGGCTCCAGCGCCAACGCCGAGTATTCCCGGTCGGTGTTCGTGCTGACGCTGTTCCCGGAGTAGTTGTCCTCTAACCCTGGTAGTGGAAGTCTCCCGGCGGGCGGTTCCACACCTCCACCAGCATTCCCAGGCAGGTGCGGGGGTGGAACCAGGCCACGACGCGGGCGCGCTCCTCCCGCGGAGGGATGTTGCCAATCTGCTGGATGCCCGCGGCCAGCGCCTCCTCGGTGAAGCTGTGCACGTCCGGGGCGTGGGGGCAGGTGTGATGATAGACCGCGCCCAGTGTTGCCCGCTGCGCCACCAGCCGTGCCGTGCCGCTGTCCCCGGTGGTCGGAATGCTGACCTCGACGACCGACCCGCCCAGGGGGAACTCGACCAGGTGTACCGGGTCACCGGCTGGCCGGGGCGCACGCTCCGTGTCACGGACCAGGCCGCGCTCCATTGACTTGTCCTCCGCCAGTCCGAAGACGCCGCCCCAGAACTCACGCACTTCCCCCGCGTCGCGGGCGGCGATGCCCACGTGGGCCATACCGGTTACCAGCCCCTTGCCCCGGAAGTAGGGGTGGACGTAGTAGTGGTCGTCGGGCCTGATCTCTATCTCCAACCCCTGGGTCGTCGCCGGATCCAGGAACACAGGCCCGGAGCCGTCCCAGTCGGACTTCAGCCGCAGCCCCTGGCCCAGGAGGGTTTCCAAGTCGGTCTGAACGTCATCGCTGGCGATGGAGATGTAATGGATTCCGCCGCGCCCGTTGGTCTCGTTCAGGAACCGGGCCTCGCTGCTACTGGAGTTGTTGGGCCTGCTTACCTTGTAGAACATCTCGCCGATGCAAGCTGTTTTCAGGCTCAATTGTTGGCAAAAAGTGATGGCAATTTACCACCTTCCACAATACGCGAATCTCGCCGATGGGAAACTCAACCGACGTTACCGGACCGCTATTCTCGTCTCCGGGCCAGGGGGTCCGGTGCTCGTCCACTGACAGGCCGAAGCCGTTGCAGAACAGGTTCCGGGCCACTTCCAAGTCGCTGGTCACCATCCCGACATGGTGAATTCTCGTGAAGGCCATCACTCCTCCATTCCAATCGGCGAGTCACTTGCCAGTCATCCTGACTATAGTAGTCTTGGCCGCGCCAGGTTGTCCATCGCAACCTGCACCCGGCAGAGTGCTTGCAGACTCTGCCAGAGGACGGCACGTTTTATTTTCCCGGACATTTCCGGGCAAATCCGGACATTCTCCCCATCCTGACCCACTGACCGGAACTGAGGGCGAGTCCGGCGCGGTCTGCTAATGGGGACCCGACCCCCCGCAGAGGACTGGATTCTGCCATGCGCAGAGCAGTTGGCCAATCCCGACGGGTACTATGACAGGAAGGCGTATCCGGGACTCGCAAGGGGCGAATGTCAGTGGGCCAGGCCACCTGATGCGGAACAGCGACCTCGAGTCCCACCGGGTGGAACTTTTCTTCGCCGCGCTCCGTCATATAGACCAAACACACCGCGTCAACACCTGGAGAGGTAAAGCCATGAAGTACGGAGCGCTGCTGCTGGCCCTGGGAGTCCTGTTCCTCACCGCCGCCCCGGTCCTGGGATGTTCCGGGCAGCAAACGACCATCACCCCGCCTGTTCCAACCATCGTAACCGAAATTCCCGCCACGCCCCAAGCCGTGCCGGGGACACCCGTCGTAAACGAAACTCCCGCTACCCCTGAGGCCGTGTCGGGAACACCCACGATGATCGTCCTGGGAGCGCCAACGGCCACCCCGGACGGGTCTCCGGCAACAACCACCGGTACGGTCCCGAAAGCGACGCCGTTCCAACTCCCAACTCCCACCGCCCAGACCCCGGACACGCCGCTTTCCGAAAGGGTCGATGGCTACGTGGCCATCGCGCCGCGGGAACTCAGGTCGGGACGGACGGGGAGCATATCGGTCTCCCTGTTCGACGGCGGCATCCCCGCCCAGGGCATCGTCCGTGTTTCTCTGGACACCGGCGGACGCGAGGCCGCGACCGCCTCGGGGCTGGTCATGGGCGCCGGGTCAATCACGCTGCCCGTGCCGGACCTGCCTCCGGACAACTACCTGCTCACCGTGGAAGGACCGGGCTTCAGCGATACCGCGTCCCTGCGGGTGGAGTCCGGCGCTACGCTGTTCCTTGAGACGGACAAGCCCATATACAAGCCGGGGCAGAAGGTGATGATGCGCGTCCTCACCGTCGGCCCGGAACTCCGGCCCCTGACCGGCGACGTTACCATCGAGGTGCAGGACGCCAAGGGATCCAAGGTGTTCAAGCAGACGGTCGCCACCGGCGAATACGGCATGGCAACCCTGGACATGCCCCTCTCCAGCGAGCCGAACCTGGGCGTATGGAAGATAACCGCCCGCGCAGTGGAGTCCCGCGAAAGCGAGAATGACGGCGCGGTGGCGGAAGTGGACGTCAGGGTCGAGGAGTACGTGTTGCCCAAGTACGAGGTGACCGTAGACCTGCCAAAGGAGTGGGTGCTGGCCAACGAGAAAATCACGGGCCGGGTCGACGCCGAGTACACTTTCGGGAGGCCGGTCAAGGGCGAGGTAGAGATCGTCGCCTCTCGCTACGTCGGCGCGTGGGAGGAGTTCGCCACCCTGACCCGGCAGATCGACGGCAGCGAGTCCTTCGAGTTGCCGCCCGTCCACTACGTGGCGGGAGTCCCCGCGGGGCGCGGCATGGGCAACGTGAACCTGGACGTTACGGTGCGGGAGAAGAGCACCGGCTACGAGGAGACCACCACCCGGCTGCTCACCGTGGCCGAGTCCCCGGTCAACCTGCACCTGGTGTCGGAGAGCAGCGTCTTCAAGCCGTCCCTCCCCTTCTCCTTCCTGGTCGTCACCGAAACGCCGGACAACAAGCCGGTGGACAAGCGGGTGACCGTGCGCCTCCAATACGTGGACGACGACCTGGAACAGATCGAGAGGCGGGAGCAGCGGGTAAGCACGCGCAACGGCACCGCCGTCCTCACGGTGGAGCCGCCCGAGGATGCGGTCGGGCTGATGGTGGAGGCCAGCACCAACGACGCCTGGGCGTCCCTGGAGATGCGGGCCAGCTATTCCCCCTCGGGCAGCTTCATCCACGTGGTACAGGAAGGCCCGGCCAACCTGAACGTGGGAGATACCACCCGGTTCAAGGTCCACACCACCAGGGAGACGACCAACCTATACTACGAGGTCGTGGCGCGGGGGAAGGTCGTTTTCTCCCGGATTTCGGACTCGCCCGAGATTTCCTTCACTGTGACCCCGGTCATGGCCCCCAGCGCGCGGCTGCTGGTGTACCAGGTGCTGCCCGACGGCGAGGTTGCCGCCGACTACATCCCGTTCAACGTCGCGGCGGTCTACCCGCACCGGGTACAAGCCGGTTTCGGGAAAGACCAGGTAATGCCGGGCGAGGCTGTGGACATCAACGTTGAGACCCAGGGACCGGCACAGGTGGGGTTGGTGGCGGTAGACCGGTCGGTGTTCATCCTTGCCGAAAACCGGCTCAACCTCCAGCAGGTTTTCAACGAGCTGGAACGGCTGTACATGCAGCCGCGGGTCGAGCTTCACGACGTGCGCATCCACCGCCGCGTCACCGCCCGGGGCGCGATGGAGGCGTTCCAGGACGCCGGCGTGGTGGTGATGACCAACAAGGACGTCCCGGAAGGAAAGGAGTACCGTCCTCAACGCAAGTTTGGCCAGGTAGTGGCGGAAGCCATGAGAGGCGTTATGGTCCAGAAGGAAATGGCTGTGATGGATGCCGCACCGGCGGCCATGGCAACTCCCGCGCCGGTGGCGGTCTCAGCCGACGCCGGAGGGGCGGCGGACCAGCTTGCCGAGGTTACCCGCGTCCGCCAGTTCTTCCCGGAAACCTGGCTCTGGACCGGCGTCACCACCAACGATGATGGGCTGGCAACGGTGCCCGTGGAAGCGCCGGACAGCATCACCACGTGGGTACTGCGTGCCGTGGGACTGTCCAGCGAGCACGGGCTGGGGATTGCCGAGAGCGAACTGAAGGTCTTCCAGCCCTTCTTCCTCCAGGTTGACCTGCCCTTCTCCGGCATAAGGGGCGAGGTGCTGCCGGCGAAGGTAGCGTTGTACAACTACCTGGACTCGCCGCAGACAATCCAAGTGGACCTGTCCCCGTCGGATGGTTACGAACTGCTGGACATCCCCCGCCGGAGCGTCACCGTCGGCTCCAACGACATTGGCGGGGCGGAGTTCCGCATCCGCCTTACGGATGTGGGCAAGATGGAGCTGGAGGTCTCGGCCCGCAGCACGGAAGCCGCCGACGCGGTTATCAAGGAAATGCTGGTGGAACCGGAGGGCGTTCCCGAGGAACTGGTGGAGAACCTTGTGCTGACCCCGGGCAGCCGCCACACATTCGACGGGTCGGTACCCGGCAACGCCGTGGACGACTCGGCGCGGACGCTGGTTTCCGTCACCGGCAGCTACCTGGCCCAGACCATCGACGGGCTGGAGGGGCTGCTGCAGATGCCCTTCGGCTGCGGGGAGCAGAACATGATCCTGTTCGCTCCCAACGTGTTCGTGGCCGACTACCTGCGCGACACCGGGCAAATCAAGCCGGAAGTCATGGCCAAGGCGGAGCGGCTGATGATCACCGGCTACCAGCGGGAGCTTACCTACCGCCGGGGCGACGGCAGTTTCTCCGCTTTCGGGGACAGCGACGAGGAGGGCAGCCTGTGGCTCACCGCCTTTGTGCTGAAGACTTTCTCCCAGGCCGGGGGCATGATCCACATCGACCCCGACGTGCTGAACGCCTCTCAGGACTGGATACTGCGCCACCAGCGCGGGGACGGCTCCTTTGAGCCGGTGGGTTTCCTCCACCACCAGGAACTTCTGGGCGGGTTGAAGGGGAACACGGCCCTGACGGCCTACGTGGCCATAGCCCTGCTGGAGTCGGGGGAACAGGATGCATCCTCCAGGGCCATCGACTACCTGGAGGGGGAACTGGACGGCATAGACGCCCCCTACACCGCCGCCATAGTATCCTACGCCCTGGAGCTTGCCGGGAGCAACGGGGCCGATGCAGCCTACGACAAGCTGATGTCGATGGCGGAAGCAGGCGACGGCGGCCTTAGCTGGGGTTCCGCGCCGGTGGCGGCGGGAATGCTCCCACGCAACCGGGGGATGATCCACCCGCCCCAACCCGGCAGGAGCGCGGCGGTGGAGACCACTGGGTACGCGACCCTAGCATTGCTGGAACGCGGGGACATGATCAACGCATCCAACGCCGGGAAGTGGCTGGTCAACCAGCGCAACGCCTACGGCGGCTACGGTTCGACCCAGGACACTGTGGTGGGTCTGCAAGCCCTGACCAGGTTCGCGGCACATGCCCGCTCGGACGTTGAAATGAGCGTAAGCCTGTCCTCCGGGGAATGGGAGGAGGAGTTGAGCATCACCCCGGGGAACGCCGACGTGGTGCATATCCTTGAAGTGCCGGCTGGGTCGGAGATCGAGGTCTCCGGCATCGGCAGGGGGCAGGTGGTGGTGCAGGCGGTTCGCCGGTTCAACACCCCGGAGGTGGAGACGGTGGGCAAGCCCATCTTCGACATTGACGTGGACTACGGAACCGACCGGGTGGAGGTGGACGACATCATCACCGTATCGGCCGACGTGACCTTCAATCCTCCCAGGTTCGTGGAGGCGGGCATGGTCGTGCTGGACGTGTCCATACCCACCGGCTTTGGCCCGGTCATGGAGTCCATCCAGCGCATGGCGGAGTCTGAACCGAGGATCAAGCGCCACGACGTGGCCGGACGCAAGGTGATCATATACATCGAGGACATGGAGCCGGGGGAGACCGTGTCCCTGGAGTTCCAGGCCCGCGCCCTCTTCCCGGTGCGCGCCGAGCCGGTCACGTCCTCGGTCTACTCCTACTACCGGCCGGAGTGGAAGGGCCAGAGCCTGGGCGGGGGGATGAGGGTAGGCGGGTAGGCGGCGCGATGCCCTATAATGCCTTCATACAAACCAATGAGGTCCGCCATGACCACCAGACCCTCTCCCATGACGGAACATCCTCCCGGCTCGGTCCGGCTCCCGGATGCTCCCACGCCCGAGGACATGAACAATTACATCTATTTCAACTCCCTCGGCAACGGCCTCCACCTGGCCGAGCACCTGGGCAACCCGGACACAACCATCATCACCAGCGAGGTCTACATCAGCCGGGAACCCACCACCAGCCGGAGGGGGCTGATGGCGCCGGACCTGCTCATCGCGTTCAACGTCAATCCGGAATCGTACCAGGCAGAGAACGGCTATATCATCTCTCACCAGGGCAAGCCCCCGGACTTCGTGCTGGAAATCGGGTCGCCAAGCACGGGGCGGCGCGACGTCCGCGAGAAGCGGACGGGCTACGCCGCTCTCGGAATTCCCGAATACTGGCGCTTCGATCCCTCCGGAGGCCAACACCACGGAGCGCCTCTGGCCGGAGACCGGCTTGTGGACGATGCCTACGAATCGATCCCCATCGAGCAGCTCGCCGAGGAGTCCTGGCAGGGTTACAGTTCAGTCCTCAACCTGCATCTGCGATGGCAAGGGGGTCAACTGGGCTGGTATAACCCGGCCACTGGACGCCACATTCCCAGGTTCGGCGACGAGCGGGAAGCCCGCATAGCCGCCCAGGAGCGTGTCCGGGAACTGGAAGCGGAACTGGAACGCTACAGGCGGGCTGACTAAAGCCGCAGGAGCCATCCGCGCTCAAACAGGGGAGTCAACTTACCCTGTCCAGGGGTGCTTGCGCATTTCTTCCTCGTTGAGGTCCGCGCCCCAGCCTGGGCGATTGGGGATGTTCATGTAGCCGTCCGTGATCTCCGGCAACTCGGTTATTATGTCGTCTTTCCACGGCACGTCGTCTATGTCTATTTCCATGATACGGACGTTGGGCAGGACGGCGCACAGGCTGGCGCTGATGAAGGTGGACATGTGGCTGTAGTAGTTGTGCGGGGCTACGTTTAGCTGGAACACTTCCGCCAGGTCTCCCACCTTCTTGGACTGGGTGTACCCGTTCCATGGAACGTCCACCATGAACACGTCCGCCGCCTGCATCTGGAAGTAGGGCAGGTACTCCCGCATGTAGAACAGGTTCTCGCCGGTGCATATCTTGGTGCTGGTGGACTCGCGGATGCGGTGGATCGCCTCTGGGGAGTACATGTCGATCTCCAGCCACAGCAGGTCGAACTGCTCCAGCATCTTGGCGATGCGGGCCGCGCTCTCCGGCTTGAAGTTGAAGTTCAGGTCCAGGTTGATGTCCACGTCCGGCCCCACCGCGTCGCGGAACGTCCCGATCAGTTCCTCGATGTGGCGCAGCACCGGCGCGGTGATCGTGCCGTCGGTGCTGCCGGGGCCGCGGGCGAAACCGCCGCCGTACACCGTGGCCGGGTCGCCGGGCATGACCACGTTGGTCTTTAGGGCGGTGAACCCCCGCTGCACCACCTCCCTGCCCAGGTCGGAGATGTCTTCCATCGTGCGGATGGGCGGTGTCCCAAGAAGCTCCGGGTAGCGTGCCCGGCTGGTGCCGCAGTGGGACCAATAGACCCGCACCGAGTCCCGCGTCGGACCGCCGAAAAGCTCGGTTACGGAGATGCCCAGGGCCTTGGCCTTCGCGTCCAGCAGGGCGCAGTCGATGCCCGCGATGGCCTTGGCCACGATGCCGCCGGGACTCTGGCGCGACGCCCGGAACATGTCCCATGCCCGCATCTCGTAGGCCCCCGGGTCCTGGCCGATGAGCGTCGGCGTCAGGTCCTTGATGGTGCCGGCAACGCCGTTGGGAGACCGGGGATCAGTGCATTCGCCCCAGCCGGTGATTCCCTCGTCGGTCTCCACCTTGACGAATATCCACGGACGCCACCCGCCGTCAACCAGGAACGTTTCCACGTTGCTTATTTTCATCTATACATCTCCCGCGAATAGAGACGCCCAATCCCGAGGCGACACTGCCGGGATTGGGCGCGGTTTTCCGGTCGCGGCGTTACCCGCGTCAGAACAGTCTTCGTTACTTGACCGGCTGCTTGGTCCTCAGAAGCTCCCTGGCGTCTGCCAGCAGTTCTTCGTCCGACCTCTCCAGGTCGATGGGGTCGCCGTGAGGCTGGGGGACGGGGTAGCCGGTGCGGTAGTACAACTCCACCCGGTTCCCCTCCGGGTCCAGGAAGTACATGCCGAAGGCGTTGCCGTGGCTGACGATCCGCTCGATGGTTACGTCCGGCTCCTCCTCCAGCTTGTGCTTGTACTCCCGCATGTCGCCGATGGTAGGCACCTTGAAGGAAATCTGCTGGATGACGTTGGTGTCGTCGTTCTTGACCCTGCCCTTCATCAGGACGAACTCGTGATGCTCCGATACCGGGTCGGAACTCATGAACACCATTCCCCGGCCTTCCAGGTCCTCATCGGCGATCTTCAGCCCGATAACCCGGCTGTAGAAGTCCCGCTGCCGCATCAGGTCTGTCGCGTAGATTCCAACGTGTCCCAGTCCTGTAGTCTCAGCCATAGCTCTTGACCTCGCGTTTATGATGTTGCCCTTGGTAGTGGCTCACATTATACCCATCCCTAAACCTCCGGCAAGTCCCAGCCTATCCACCGGCACAGGGCCGCGCCCATGACCAGTTCCCTGTCCGCGTCGGTCAGCCAGGAAAGCTCCTCGGTGAACATGGTTACGCACTCCCGCCAGGAGCAGGGCATCCGGGTGATGTCGGTGCCCCAGAACATGCGCTCCGGGCCGAAGGCGTCGTATATGCGGTGGATGTGGTCATGGATGTCGCGGTAGGGATATGCCTCAGCCGAGTAGCTGGGCGCGCCGGACGCCTTCACCGCCACGTTGGGATACCGGGCCAGGTCCAGCAACTGGGGCAGGGATTCCCAGGCCGCCGGCCCGCTCAGGCCGGTAGGCCGCCCCATGTGGTCAACGATCAGCTTCAGCCCCGGATGATGTTCCGCAATTTGACCCACAACGGGCAGAAAGCCGCCGCAAGCCAGTCCCACAGGAAGCCCGACAGCTTCGGCCGCGGGCCACAGCCAGTCAATGGTCCCGTCCGTGGGCCATGTCTGCTGGTGGGGTTGGAGGAAAGTGAACCGCAGTCCCAGCATCCCCGTCTGGTTTTTCCAACCCTCTACCAGTCCGGCGCTGGCCGGGTCGTCAAGAGGGAACTTGCCCAGTATGGACAGCCGGTTGGGGTGCTGCCGCGCTGCCTCCACCGCAATGGCGTCGGAGTTGGGGTCCCACCCCGGCGGGTGGATCACCGCTGCGTCCACGCCCGCCTCGTCCATGTCCCCCAGCGCCTCGTCTGCGGTGTAGGAAGTCACCTGACGGTGGGCCGGATTGGTCGGGAGATTGGCCCCCCAAAGGTGTATCTGCGAGTCAACTACCAGCATCGCCATCCTCCTTAAATACTCCAGAGAAGTACGGATATTCGAGTCGGGAAGTTGGGACGGATTATACAAGAGTCCGGGCTGCATAACCCCAACTGCCGCAACTATTGGGGAATATCCTGGTCCACCGGCGCTACGATGTTTCCCTTTGAATGTTTCTCCTTAGAATGAACCGGGAGAATGAACCGGGCGCGGCGCCATTCAAAAAGGTGTAAAATCCAGCCATATACAACAGGGTTCCCACGGGACTGGGAGGCCATGCCGGAGGTTGCGCCTTGAAAATAATGATGAACGCCAACCTGGACGAACTGAGCGAAGAGCAGATGCAGCGAGTTCAGGCGGTGTCCGGGGACAACGAAATCATCGTCGCCCGCACCCGGGAAGAACAGTTGGCCCTGGTGGGCGACGTGGATATTATCTTCGGCTCCTTCAGCCGCCCCCTGTTCGAGGCTGCCCGGCAACTGAAGTGGGTACAGACCGAAGGCGCGGGCATCGACAACCTGCTCTTTTCAGAGTTCGTCGAAAGCCCCATCATCCTGACCAGCGCCAAGGGCACGGTGGGAACCCACCTGGCAGACCATACCTGGGCGCTGCTCTTGGGGTTGCTGCGGGGCGTAGGGCGGGCTGTCCGCGAGCGCACCTGGGACAATCGCATGTCGATCCGGCGCGAGTCCTGGGAACTGGGCGGGGCGACCCTGGGCATAGTCGGGCTGGGCGGGGTTGGCATTGAGGTTGCCCGCCGCGCCGGGGGATTCGGCATGGCGGTAATCGCCGTCGATCCCGAGCCGCTGGAGAAGCCCGACTTCGTCCGGGAGATATGGGGCACCGACCGCTTCTACGACCTGCTGGAGCAGTCAGACGTAGTGTCGGTCTGCTGTCCGCTGACGCAGCGCACGCGGGGCCTGTTCGACCGGGAAGCCTTCCGGCACATGAAACCCGGAGCGCTCCTGGTAAACGTGACTCGCGGCCCCATCATCGACGGCGATGCGCTGCTTGAGGCACTGGACCAGGGCCTGATCTCCGGGGCCGGGTTGGACGTGACCTCGCCCGAGCCGCTGCCCGCGGACAGCCCCCTGTGGGACCATCCCCACGTGATCATCACACCCCACGCTTCCGGCGGCTCCCCGTTGCGGCTGGACCGGACCATCGACCTGTTCTGCGAGAACCTGCGCCGCTTCTCCGATGGCCGCGAGTTGCTGAGCGTGATCGATAAGCAGAAGGGATACTAGCCCGTGATGACATCCCGTTGCCATTCCCTGGTGTCCCGAGACCCCCTCTCCAAAGCCCCTGATGGAGGGCCATAGTACCATGACCGCAGTGCCGTCCATTCCCCCGCATGGGGACCACCAGACCCCTGAAGAGCGCAGGCAGTTGGCCCGGCGTTTCATCATCGACGCACGCCAGGAACTGGAAACTGGCAACCGGCTTCAGGCGGGCGAAAAGGCTTGGGGCGCAGTAGCCCAGATGTTCAAGCTGGCGGCAGAACGGCGGGGCTGGAACCACAATTCCCACTCGTTAGTGGAATTTATGGGACGGCACCTATTGGCTGCATATCCTGAGTACGACACCGGGCCGTTCAACCGCGCCTTGCATGACGCTTTTGACAGGGGTCATCGCAACTTCTATGAGAACTGGTCGTCGCTTGACGAAGTTGAAGAGGTTGTAGAGGAAGTGGAGGGGATTCTACCAGGCCTGGAAGCTCTGGCCTCGGCGGAACCCCGGCCTTTCGTTATAGACTCTAACCGCCAACTCCGCCAACTCCGGGCGCTTACCGGCAATGTCACCCTACAGGTTGGAGACAGGTCCGAAGTCGGCTTTTCCCTGCGGCATCAGCCGGGTGAGAACGGGAGCGGCTGCGGTACGTAGTGACGTCTCCCAGAAGGTGGACGCCAGCAGTCCGGGCTTCCCGGAGAAACCGGGGCTGACCTCTGGAACATCCAAATCGAAACCAAGGTGAGACCAGATGAAATTCGGAATCTTCATGCTCATGCAGTCCCCCGATATGCTCCCTTCCTCCCAGGTCTATGCCAACGCCATAGAGCAGGCCAAGCTGGCCGACGAGTTGGGGTTCGATTACGTTGTGGCCGCGGAGCACCACTTCTCCAGCTACGGTTTCCTGCCCAACCCATTGTTGTTGATCTCGACCCTGGCCCAGCATACAGAGAGGGTGCGCTTCAGCACTGCGGTGGTGGTGCTGCCCCTGCGCAACCCGATCCACACCGCTGAAGAGATAGCCATGCTCGACCACCTGACCAATGGACGGCTGGAGGTGGGGTTCGGGACTGGCTACCAGGAGTACGAGTTCCAGAGGTTCCAGAGGCCCCTGGGAGAGAACCGGGAGATGTTCGAGGAATCGCTGGATGTCATAACCAATGCCCTGGCCCATGCTCCCTTCTCCCACGAGGGCCGTTACTACCGGATTCCAGAGACCACCATCCTGCCCCGCCCGTTGCAGGAACCACACCCTCCATTCTGGCGGGCCACCTCCAGCGTGGAGAGCATGGCCTCGGCCCTGAAACGGGGGATGAACGTCATCACGGGCGGAACGGCGGGTTCGACCGAGCGCGTTATCGAGTCGTGGCGCATGTTCCAGCAGGCGGTGGACCTGTCGGGCCGGAGCTGGCCCCAGGAGTTCATCGTGCAGCGTGGCGTTTACGTCACCGACTCCGAAGAAGACGCCAAGGCGCAGCTTCCCCATGCCGTCTGGCACACCCGCAGCGCACGGGGACTCCGCACCAACACCCTCCGCGTGGACGCGGGGAAGGCCCGCACCGATCTGACCGCCGCCCTGCCCGGGGAAGACGACCCCGACATGCTCTACCAGGACTGGCTCTTCGGAACCCCCGATGCGGTTGCCGGGAAAGTCCAGCGTCTGACCGAGGCCACCGGCATGACCTACCTCAATTGCACCTTCTCCTTGGGACAGATTCCCCAGGAAAAGGTGCTGCGCTCCATGGAAATGTTCGCAACCCACGTCATGCCCAAGTTCCGCGATTACCGGCCTGACCAGGCCGAATATCCAGTGATTAGTGGCTAGTGACCAGTAGTTAGTGGATGGTCACCGGTTACCGGCAACGGGGGAGGACTCGATGACCGACAAGGATTTGCTCAACTCGACCATCGGAGAGGTCAGCCGCCTAATCGAGAAGCGCGAACTGTCCCCGGTGGAATTGACCGAGGCCAGCATCCGCCGGAGCGAAAGGCTGGACCCCACGCTGCGAGCGTTCACGACTCTTTCGGCCGACTATGCAATGGAGAAAGCGCGGCAGGCCGAGGCGGAGATCGCCAACGGCCATCACCGTGGACCGCTGCACGGCATCCCGTACACGCTCAAGGACGTTATAGCGACGCACGAGGTGCCCACGACCTTCGGCAACCCCAGGGAGATTGACTTCAAGCCGGCCGAGTCCGCCACCGTTCATACCCTGCTGGAGAATGCCGGGGCCATCCTGCTGGGCAAGGTCTATTCACATATCGGACGCGGCGAGACGCCGGTGATGTGCTACAGCCCCTGGGACACGGACACCAGTCCCGGAACCACCAGCAGCGGTTCCGGTTCCGCAGTCTCCGCCGGGATGGGCCTCCTGTCCATCGGCACCGACACCGGCGGGTCGGTGCGCCATCCAGCCAGCAACTGCGGTCTGGCCGGTTTCAAGGCCACCTTTGGCCGCATCAGCCGGGCCGGGGTCTGGGCAACGTCCTGGACCACGGACCAGGCGGGGCCTATAACCAGGACGGTCGAGGACAACGCAATAGCGATGGAGGCCCTGACGGGCTACGATCCCGCCGACCTGATAAGCCTGAACGTCCCGCCCGGGGAATACCTGGCGACCATGCGCGATGGCATCCGGGGGCTGAGAATCGGACTGCCTTCCGATTCTTGGGTCTGGCAGGACTGGATCGGACAAGACGAGGAAGATGCGGTGCGCAAGGCCGTGGCAGTCCTCGAAGAGCTGGGTGCAGAGGTCCAGGAGGTGAACATCCCGCTGAGCTATGAAGCCCGGAACAACTCCCTGGCCGCGGAAGCCCCAGTCTGGCTCAGGGACAACTTCCCTGAGCATGTCCTGAACGACTGGGTTGAATTGCATCCGCAACTGGAGCGTGGCGACTCCCAGACCTTTGCCGAGTATCTTCACGGCCAGCACAAGCGCATGGCCATCCGCCAGGAGGTTGTCGCAGTTCTCCAGGGGGTCGACGCCATCGCCATGCCCACCGGCAGCACCATTGGAGACAGGTGGGACGCGGACACCGCCACCATCAGGGGCCGGACCGTTCCCGCCCGGTCTCGCGCCGTGTACCTGAACGGGTTGGGCAGCCAGACAGGGCTGCCTGCCATATCCATCCCCTGCGGATTCGCCAAGGAGGGCCGCTTCCCCGTTGGGTTGCAGCTAGTCGGACGCGACCTGGACGAAGCCCTGCTGCTTCGGCTGGCCTATGCCTACGAGCAGGCAACGGACTGGCACAAGGCCCGCCCGCCGTTGCCGGAATAAGCCCCGGCAACCATCCCGGACGACATCCTGTTAGCGAGGAACGAAACGATATGCCCGGAGACGCCAACCGACAGATTACCCTCGGGTCCAGGCCGGTCAATTACCCCAGGGAGTCCGACTTTGTACTGGCCGAATCGCCTGTCCCGGAACCGGGAGAGGGAGAGGTGCTGGTACAGGTGCTGTGGTTGTCGCTGGACCCATACATGCGGGGCCGAATGCGAGCTACCCATGCCTACGCCACACCGATGGAACTCGGCCAGGTCATCGTCGGCGGCGTGGTGGGCCGAATCGTTCGCTCCCGGACCCCGGCCTTTTCAGTGGGTGAAATCGTCGAGGGGTCCCTGGGCTGGCAGGAGTATGCCGTATCCGACGGGAGCAACCTGCGCCGGGTTGACCTGGACCTGGGGCCTCTGCCAACTGCGTTGGGTGTGCTGGGTATGCCCGGCATGACCGCCTACTTCGGGTTCCTTGAGGTTGGGCAGCCCCGTACTGGCGACACGGTGGTGGTGTCGGCCGCCTCCGGCGCGGTGGGACAGGTGGTGGGCCAGATCTCGAAGATCATGGGTTGCCGCACCATCGGGGTCGCCGGTTCCCCGGCCAAGATCGACTACATCGTGAACGAGCTTGGCTTCGACGCTGGCATCAATTACAAGACCGAAAACGTCAGCGACGCCCTGGGCGCGGCCTGCCCGCTCGGCATCGACGTTTACTTCGACAACGTGGGCGGCGACGTGACCGACGCGGTCTTCGACCACCTGAACCTGGGGGCGCGCATTTCCCTCTGCGGCTCCATATCCCAGTACAACCAGGACGAACCGGAGCCGGGACCCCGGAAGATGGGGCTGCTGGTGGGCAGGCAGGCGCGGGCCGAGGGCTTCCTGGTAAGCCAGTTCCGCGACCGCCACGACGAGGGCCGCCGCCGCATAGCCGCGTGGATGCGCGAGGGAAAGATCAAGTACCGGGAGGATGTGGTGGAGGGCCTGGAAAACGCTCCCCGCGCCTTCATCGGCATGATGCAGGGGGAGAACTTCGGCAAGCTGCTGATAAAGGTCTCTGACGAGTAGGCCTGGTCAAGTACCGGACCCTCCCGCCATGCCAACTATCCGGTAGACGAAGCCACGCACTATTTGCCGGCCATCTTCAACTGCATCGTCTTCCATCGTATGGGAGTCTGAGCCGGAGACTACTCGTTGAAAGTAATCAGCGAGTATCGTTTTCCTCACTATTTTGGGTACCGCGGTGCGTCTGGAGGTATTGGTCAAACAAAAGGTTTTTCAATACCTCACCAAAGGCCGGGTCATCGGTTATGCGCTTGTAAAGGTCGAAATTCAGGTCTATGATTTCCTGGATGACCTGTTCGACCTTGTGGTCAAAGGTAATCCGCACGTTCTCCAGCGTGTTGACCTTCGTGGCGGTCTCCAGAGCCGCGTCCTCTTCCAGACGTTCCATCATTCTGCCCAGGGTGATCCGGTGCTCGGGACCCAACTCGATGCCGAAACGCTCGTTTAGATCGGCAATGATGCGTGAGAGGGCCTCCAACTCTTCCGGCGTTCTTTGTCCTGGTTCCTTGGTCCGCACCGGGTCGAGTTTGTCTCCCTTCCGTTCCAGCGCGACTTTCCCGCTGGCAGTCTGCTGGATACGATAGGACTCCATGTCGATGTTCTGCTGGATTTCGAGGGGCAATTCTTCGCGGTCAACCCTGAGCAACCTGCGGAGGTGCCGAGCGAAGAGGTAGAGTTTTTCCAGGTCGGCATCCAGGAAAGTAATCACCTGGGCCAGGAACGAATACAGGCGTACATAGTCCGTTGCCTGGCCCCGGAATTCCTGCCGCTCATCTTCCTGAAGCTCTGAGAATCGCTGAATTGAAGGAGACAGTGCGGCATGAAGTTGGTCCTGAGTTGAACCAGGCTGGAAAAACACTCCGGCATAGACATTCACATCCTCATCGGTGAAGACCGGGTAAGTCTTCAGCCGCGTCTGGACCTCATACAGCAGGTTAGGGTCGGTTGCCTCCGACAAAATTGTCGTTTCAAAGTAGGGTTGAAAGGCGGCCCGGATGTCATCGGATTCGTTGGCGAAATCGATGACCATGGCGCCGGGCTTGTCGGGGTGCGTCCGGTTCAGCCGGGAGAGGGTCTGCACCGCGTTGACACCGCCCAGCTTCTTGTCCACGTACATGGTTTGCAGCAGCGGCTGGTCGAACCCGGTCTGGAACTTGTTGGCGACAATCAGCATCCGGTATTCCGGGGCCTCGAACGTCCTGGCGGTTTGGGCCTCCGGTATGCTGTTCATGTTGGCTTCAGTGTAGGATTGGCCGACGTCCTGTACGGTCCCGGAGAAGGCGACAAGGGTCTTGAACGGGTTACCCAACTCGGCAAGACGCCGGTCCACGGCCAGCTTGTAGCGGACGGCGTGCAGGCGGGAGCGGGTCACAATCATGGCCTTCGCCTTGCCGCCGATTTCGCTCTGAGATTTGGCGGTGAAGTGCTCGACCATAATCCGCACCTTCTCGTCTATGGCGTGCGGATGCAGGTCCACGAAGGACCGGAGCAGGTAAGAGGCTTTGGACTTATCGTAGCGCGGGTCGTCCTCAGTCGTCTTGAGCAGTCGCCAGTAGGCCCTATAGGTAGTGTAGCTTTCCAGGACGTCCAGGATGAACCTTTCCTCGATGGCCTGGCGCATACTGTAAAGGTGGAAGGGCGCGAAAGACCCGTCGGGCTGGCGAGCGCCGAAAAGCTCCAGCGTTTTCGGTTTCGGGGTGGCGGTGAAGGCAAAGGTGGAGACGTTGGGGGGCTGCTGCCGCCTTGCCATCTGGGTTAGCACGGCGTTGTCCAGTTCCTCCTCCTCAGACGCTACCTGGCCGGTCTCTTCCGATTCGGCCTCTTCCAGAGAAGAAGGAGCCAGCACTCTATTCAGGTCTCCGGTGCTTTCGCCGGACTGGGAAGAGTGGGCTTCATCCACTATCAGGGCGAATCGCTGGCCCGGCAACTCACCGATCTCCCTGGCAATCACCGGGAATTTCTGCAACGTGGTGACGATAATGGTCTTGCCGGATTCCAGCGCCTCCTTGAGCTGCCTGGAGGTTGTGTCCACGTTCTCCACGACGCCCAGCGTCTGCTCGAACTGGCGCATCGCCGCCTGAAGCTGGCGGTCAAGCACGCGGCGGTCGGAAATTACCACGATGGAGTCGAATACCCGGCGGTCGTCCGCATCGTGGAGGGTGGACAATTGGTGGGCCAGCCAGGCGATGGTAAAGGTCTTGCCGCTCCCCGCTGAGTGCTGGACCAGGTAGCGTTGTCCCGTTCCCCGCTGCCGGGCATCGCTCACCAACCGCCGCACACAGTCGAGCTGCTGGTAGCGGGGGAAGATCAGGTAGCGCTTACCCGTTTTCCTGCCCCGGTCGTCTTCCTCCTCAACCTCATGGATGAACTGGCGCACCAGGTCCAGCACGCTGTCCCGTACCCAGGTCTCCTCCCAGAGGTAGGATGTGGCGTAGCCGCTCTGTGTCGGCGGAACGGGCGGGTTGCCGGCGCCGCCGAACTTGCCCCGGTTGAAGGGCAGAAACCGGGTCTGAGGCCCGGCCAGTTGGGTCGTGACATAGACCAGGTCGGGGTCAACGGCGAAGTGGGCCAGGCAGCGCCGGTAGGCGAGCAGCGGCTCCCGGGGGTCCCGGTCCGTCCGGTACTGGCGTATGGCATCCTCCACCGTCTGCCCCGTGAGTGGGTTCTTCAGTTCCGCAGTGAAGATGGGGATGCCGTTGAGGAACAGGGCCAGGTCCAGGCTCTTGTTGTTCCTCTCGCTGTAATGAAGCTGACGGACCACCGAGAAGACATTGCCCCGATGCAACTGCCGCGTTTCTTCGTTCAGGCCGCTGGACGGGCGGAAGTAGGCCAGCCGGAACCGGCAGCCCATGTCCCGGATGCCGTGGCGCAGCACTTCCAGGGCGCCCCGGCGGGCAATCTCGGAGGCCAGTCGCTTGAGGAACTGTTCCTCCACGGCGGCCCCGTGATGCTGGGAAAGCCTCTGCCACTCCTGGGGCTGGGTCACCAGCACGAAGTCCAGCACGTCCTCCGGGATGAGGCAAAGGGCGCGGTCATAATCATCGGATGTCCGCTTCCGGTACCCGCCGGGCGTCGGGTCCAGGTAGGAACCTCGTTCCTCACCAACCAACCAGTCGCCGTTCTGGAGCAGACAGGCTTCGATGGCGTCTTCAAAGGCCCGTTCCGAAACTTCTACTGCCAAATCATCCTCTATCGGATTAGTTTTGCGGGCCAAGTACGAATCGTGCCCGCTCGTTCCTCAGCATTTCGTAGGGCGTTACACATTTAATGCCAAGCCCGATACAGGTATCTGGAATTTTGATGTTCCTTCTGGAACCCGACGCTCTCTCATGGGTGACCACCGTGTGTTGTCCAGCGTGAGCCTGAGCTACCAAGTAGTAGTCCGCTACTTGGTAGAACGTGCTAACCGCCGCTTGGTCGTACGCTTGTCCTGTGGCCCATGTGCTGACCTCTGCCAATGCGGGCAGTAAGGCAGCGTCCGGCGGAAGGAAGAAATCGCCGCCTCTGCCCCGCGCCCATCGTGCCAGATCATCGGCTCCAGCCAATAGCTCGTCGCCGACTCTTTCGATACTATACACCTTGCCTGCCTGGTTCTCTCTTATCAGCCATTCCCAGAATGCCGGACAGAAGTCGAACCCGTAATGAAGGTTCTTGGCGCTGATGAACACGTTGGCGTCCAGCAAGTAAGCCATCTAAACGCCAACTCCCAGGCTTTCGACGACTTTCTCAAAGGTAGAAAGTTTCCTGATGCTCAGCAACCGGAAGGCTTCGCTGTAAGATGTCCGGCCTTCCAGGACGCTTGTGGCAATAGCACGGGCAAAACGCTTACTGGCCCGCGCTCCGACGTTCCTGATGGGGTTGCCGCCACTGCTTCCGGACAGGTCTTTTAAGCGATCTGCCTCCTCTTGATAGGCGGACCGGAATTTGTCCCGTCCCAGCTCCCCGATGTCATGGATGCGTCGAAGGACCACCAGTGTACTGACTTTGAACCGCCTGGCGAGACGGTTCACTTCAACCTTCAATTCGGCGCCGGGATCAAATTCATCGCGGACTGAATCGGCTGGCGCAAGCAGTTCCGCCGCAACCAAATTACACCAACGTTCGATAGTGTGGTCCGGGGTGGTCGACGCCTGGGGACTCGATACCCCCGACTGGCCGAGCCAAAGATGGGCGATTTCGTGGGCAAGGGTGAACATTTGCGCCGCCTTGGAATCAGCCCCGTTGATGAAAATCAGCGGGGCCAGTGAGTCCGAAAGTGCAAATCCGCGGAATTCCTCGGGATTGAGCCTGCGCTGCGTATTACTGCCCACGACACCGCTTACCATGACGAGAATTCCCGATGTATCTGCCTGCTCAATGAATTGCCGCAACGCATCAGTCCAGGTTCGAGCTTGCCGCCGCTGTTCAACATCAAAACCTAGAGCATCACTCAGGCGTGTTCCGGCAATCGCAGGAGAGACAGCGGTGTCGAGGCTGCCGACGAACTCCAACGGCGGCTCACCGGCAGTACGGGCCTCTTCCCGGTACCAGTCCTGGCGCTGCTGGCAGAGATGGATGGTGTCCAGCAAGTTCGGAGAAGGGCGGCGAATCTCCGCACCTCCCATTGTGCGGAAATCGGTTACCGGGAGTTCCTCTAACGGCGGCTCCTGTAGGAACAGATAACCGATGGGTGTATATGTGGCCCTGGCGAAGTCCTCCAACTGCCTGAATGTTGGCAGAGCTTCTCCCCGTTCCCACGTTTCGAGTTTGGGGAACCGCTTCTCAAGGTAGCCGCTCTCTCGCCCGGACCGCTCCCGCGCCCAGCGCAGCAACTCAGGCTTGACCCCAACCCGGTTCAAGACGCCCCCTCCCTTACGTCAATCCGGCCGGTGACGGCGGCGGAAATGAGGGCGGTACGAAGCTCTCTCAGGCGTTCGATAGCCTCGTGGACCTTGGCTGTGAGGCTGTCAAGTTTCGCTGTTTCTTGGTCCAGGAAGAAGGAAATGGCCCTTTGGTCAGATTTAGGGGGAAATGGGAAACGATAGTGTCTGAGTTGGACTGCCGTGAGATGTGGAATGGTGTTGGGATTAGCTCCGGCGAGGAAAACGCCACGCCGAGCCGCCGAATACATCAGGTAGTAAAAGAAGCGAGGAACATCCCCCTGTGAACGCGGTCTCACACGGTGGATTGCCTTCTGATAAAAGCATTCTTCGGTATTGCTTTGCCAAATGGCAGTTCTGCCCACCTCCCCACCCTCACAAACCAGTAAATCGCCCGTTTGAAGTCGATACCGCTCGCGCTCCTGCTCAGGGAAGTCCATCTGCGGCAGATCGTCGGTATTCACGGAATCCCATTGGACATCGACGTTTCTAATATACGATCCTAGTGATTCACCGCTAATTCGTTTCGTGTCTAGCATCTTACCGAGAGCAACTTCATAACGAGCATAAACCGGGGCAATCTCCCAATGAGCCGGAATCTCCCCCAGCCACTCGACTCCGGAGTCCTTCATCGGCGCTTCGGGGTCAAGACCCCTGGTGACGGCGCGGTTGATTAGGGCGGTGCGCTTCTCCTGGAGCAGTTCTATCAGCCTTTCCTTCTTGGATACCAGCGCGTCAATCCGGGCCGTCTCCCGGTCCAAGAAGGCGGCGATGGCTATCTGCTCGGGGAGGGGTGGTAACTGAATCGGGATCATGTTCATATCGTTCTGAGTAAGTTTGTCTCTGGTAGTACCGTCAGTGAACGTACTGTAACCCACGCAGTTTAGGACGTTTGATAGGAACTTGGGGAAAATCTGCGGTCCAGGCCGCAACACATGAGCATGATTGTTGACCCAAATCTTTCCGCTGACCACAAATGCAACCTCTCGGTTACGGTCGAAAAATGGAGCACCATCCTCACCAATCAGCACAAGTTCTTCATCAAATATCCAGCGATCGATGTAGTCGACGATAGAATTCGCACCCCAATAAGGATATTCCCCGGGCATTTCATTACGCTCTTGCCCATTTAGCGGCACTCGCAGGCTGTCCAGACACTTTGTGAGCCAAGCCAGCCGCTTTACCTCCCAATGGTCCGGAATCTCCTCAAGCCACTCGATGCCGGAGGGCTTGTAGGCGGGGTATGGTTTGTATTTTTCGGTCAACGTCGCCATGCTAATTTGCTCTAGCCTAGTTCTGCCAACCCCGGCGGCAATCGCCGCTACGGTTGTTTACGAATAGGTCAAGGACATCGTCGGGCCAGGGCGTTTTGTCCTTCCGCAGAAATGCCCGATGAACTTTCGGAATGACTCTCTTGGAAACACGTCTTCGAGGCCACTTATAAATAGCGGCAAAGGGATTGTTGCCGCCGATGTTCTGGGCCAGCCTGGGAGGGACCAATCGAGGATTGCGGTCTTTCGGCCACTTGTCATAGTCCGGGTGGGTGGGCAACAGCAAGCCTACCACCCCGCAACGTTTGTTGTTGGGCCGGTCAATAATACTGGCCGAAATCTCCCAGTCCACGTGCTTGCGCTGCCAAGTGCAGGGGCCAATCAGGACGATAGTTACTACGGCATCGGCAATATGGTCATCCCGGATTCTCCGCCTAATTTCTTCCAAGGGGAGATTCTCGTCGTGTATGTCTCCCGGACTAACCGACTTGTCAATGAGCTTGCTGTTCAATGCCTGAACGAGCCGATTCTTGTATTCCTGGTCATCAGAGTGGTAGTAGCTGATGAATACCTTAAGCTTGGGAACCTGGTTAGTGGTCAAGGTTTTCCTCCGGTGAGTGGGGTATCCGACGGGATTATGAGCCACCAGGTGAGGAGTATCGTTACGGCGACCAGCAGGTAGAAGGGCCATATCGACACCGAACCGAACAGACACCTCATAATCAGGGGCAACCCCATACCCGACGGGATTACCCGGTAAATGTCGGCGGATTCTAGCTCGCCCCGGTGCAGCTTGCCTACGAATGCGTTCTGAGACTTGATGAACGCCCGCTCCAGCGCCAGGTAGTAAGAGTCCAGGAACAGGAACAACAGCGTCGGGACCAACGCAATCAGCGCGTGCTGGGGTTCCCCGGTCCGGGCTACCAGCACCAGGGTTGCGGCGACGAGGGTGACGCACCACACCTTGCAGGAGCGGCTGTTCTCCGCCATCCGGTTTATCACGCCCTGCATGATGGTCAGGTGTGTCTGTACGGCGGCGGATTCTTCATTGAGGGGCTGGCTCTCAACCATGTTGTCTTGCTCCCTCGGTACTTTACTGACGGGCTCATAGAACCCCGGTTTCCAGTATGGCCCTGAGGCGGCGCGAAGGCAGGAACTCAAGGGTGCGATTGAGTTCGGCGGTCGTCACCTTACGGTCCCGGAGTGCCTCCCGGAGTGCTTCCAGCGCGGCCTCCCTTCCGATTAGGCGCTGGAACCGGAAACAATCAACTATCGTTCGGGCCGGGGAGGTAATTCGAGCGGGAACTTCCTCAAAACTGGTTTCCTGGACTCCATAGGTCAAGGCGGCGGCGCTGAAACGGACCAGACGTACACCGACTCCCTTCAGAATGGGGGCCTTTGCCTTGTGGGGTATGGCGATCCAGACGTGGCGCGGGAGTTGGGTGCCAATCTCATGCACCTGGAGCGCCGATAGCAGGCAGACTATCGAGTTGGGGACCCGGGCGCACACGGAAGCAATCGAGTAGCGTTCCGTGGGTTCTGTTTCGGTCAACCGGTAAAGGCCCCATCCCACGCGCTCGACGGCTTCATCAGCCTCAAGTTGTCGAAGCCTGTGATAGGGTATCCCCAGCGCCTCCAGTTGACTCGGACGGAAGAAGTTGCCGATGCCGGCTTCGTGAAGGATGTCCTGTGTGAGTTCCACGGTCATTGCGTGTTAGTCCTGTCGGCGTTGGCGATACCAACATTCTACAAGACCGCGAAGGGATTGTAAATTTAGGTCGGCAAATGTTATAGGTTTGCCGACCTTTTCAGGACATCATGGGAGGCCAAACGGTTAAGGGGACGCTGACGCCGTAACCTCTCGCAACATTTGAACGATGTCCGCTTCAATGCCCTGTATGTCTGCCTCGATGTCCTCCAGCGGACGCGGCGGGGAATACCGGTAGAAGTAGCGGTTGAAATTGATTTCGTAGCCTACTATCCCAACCTCGCCGTCCTTGGCATCCCTCTTGGAGTCGTCAACCCAGGCATCGGGCACGTGGGGCTTGACTTCACGTTCGAAGAAGGCGTTCACGTCCTCAGCCAGAGGCACACGTTCAGTGTCGCGCAGTTCCGGGTCCGGCTCCGGTTTGCCAGCCTTGTCGGTGCAAATGGCTGCCGTTTCGTCGCGCTCCGCCAGTGCGTTGAGGACCGCTTTGCGAACGGGAGCAGACAGCTTAATCTCAGCGCGCTTCGATGCGTCGTCAAGGATGCCTTCAAAGGCCCTTCGGTCCCTTACCACCGTTTCGGGCAAGCCGTTCAGCATGTTCCGGAGCGACTCTTGTAACCTGCGTCCTTGCGCTTCTTCCCGAGTGGCTGCGTAACCTCGTTTCCTTGACTTGGCCAGGTTTTGGAAGCCTCTTTCGTCTTCAAGCCGCTTGATACGTTCCGGGATTGCCTGGAAGTTGAGCCGGAGCGGGCGTTCCACCGTGATCTTTCGGAACCCAAAGTGGGCCGTGGGGAAGATGTGGCTTACCACGGCTTTTTCTTCCCTGCCGTCTTTGGCAATCCGGCGGGTCTCCCCGTCCCGGTAGTCTCCAAGGATTTTCAGGATGTCGCGGGCTTTCTCCAGGGGAACCTGCCGGCGCTTGTCGCCCAGGCTTCGGGGCATCGAAGTCCAGAATTCGGAAGCGTCGATGAGCTGCACCATGCCCTTGCGTTCCGGGGTTTTCCGGTTGGTAAGGAGCCAGATGTAAGTGGCAATGCCGGTGTTGTAGAAGAGTTGCTCGGGTAGAGCGATCAGGGCTTCCAGCAGGTCGTTCTCAAAGATGTAGCGGCGTATCTCACTCTCGCCGCTGGCAGCGTCCCCGGTAAAGAGGGGAGACCCGTTCATAATGATGGCGATGCGCGAGCCGCCTTCCTCCGGAGCCTTGGCGCGGGCGAGCATATGCAACAGGAACAGGAGTTGACCATCGCTTATGCGCGGGAGACCCGGCCCAAATCTGCCGGCACTGCCTCTATTATGCTCGGCGCGAACCGCATTCTCGTCCCGCTTCCAGTCCTTCCCGTAGGGCGGATTCGCGATCAGGTAGTCGAAGGACCTGGCCGCGTGCCGGTCGTTGGAGAGGGTGGTTCCGAAGACTATGCTGTCGGCGTCCCGGCCTGTGGGGTCTTTCATATACAGGTCCGATTTGGAAACCGCCCATGTCTCCGGGTTCACCTCCTGGCCGAAGAGGTGGATCTCAGCATTTGGATTGACCGGTCCGGTCAGCTGATTGCCGTTATCCAGGTGGCCGGTGTTGATGCGCTCCTTGGCGATGGTCAGCATTCCACCGGAGCCACAGCAGGGATCATAGACGGTACGCACCACACCGCTGCCGCCGATTCTGTTTTCATCTCCGGCAAGCATCAGGCCGACCATGAGGTGTACCACGTCCCGGGGTGTAAAGTGCTCGCCAGGATTCTCGTTCAGCGCTTCGTTGAATCGGCGGATCAGCTCCTCGAAAATTGTGCCCATCATGGCGTTATCAATGCGGTCGGGATGAAGGTCCACATTCCCGAATCTCTCCAGCACCTGGAAGAGCAGGCCCGCCTCGTCGAGCTTGCTGATGGTGTTGTCGAAGTCGAACCTTTCCAGTACCTCCCGCATATTCTGGCTGAAACCCGCGATGTAGTTCCTCAAGTTGGCGGCGACGTTGGGGGCGTCCGCCAGCAGCAGCGCGAAGTCGTATCGGGAGGTATTGTAGAAAGCGAAACCGGAAGACCGGCAGAGTTGGCTATGCAAGTCCTCCAACCCTCTGCCACGGAGCTCAGCCTGACGCTGAAGGACCTCCTCCTTGGTGGGTCCGAGCACGCAGTCAAGCCGCCGCAATACGGTGAGCGGCAGGATGACATCCTGGTACTTCCCCCTCTTGAAGGCGTCCCGGACCAGGTTCGCGACACCCCAAATGAAGTTGGCAATCTCACTGTGGTTCATCATTTCGTCACGCGGACAGGAATAATTCAGTATATGGTGAAAGAGGTGGACGCGGTTCTTTGGACATAATCGGGGTGGGCCCAAGCTATGGACCTCGATGCTCATACCAATGGCACGAGCGACTGTTCCGGTGGTGGGCCGGAACGTGCCGAATTGCGAACTTTTCGATGGGAGGTCCAGATATGAGGAGTCGAGGATCGTATACCAAACATGTTCCAATTTTGTCAAACAGTCCAGTACGTTGTGCAGGGCATGGGAGGGCTGGGGGAAGACAAACCGCCGGGGGATTAGGTAACCCCGGCGGTTTCTGCAGTCTGAGTGTGGAGACCCGGCTAGACGGGAGTGGGGACGAGGTCACCCATGGCTTCGTAGGCCCAATGGAGCAGCTCCTCGGTCTCTCCCCAGCCGATGCAGGCGTCGGTGATGGAGACGCCGTACTGCAACTGGGAAAGGTCTTCGCAGAGTCGCTGGTTGCCCTCGTTGAGGTTGCTCTCCAGCATCACGCCAATGATGTCACGGTCCCCGCTGATCCTCTGGGAAACTACATCCTTGAAAGCACGGGCCTGCTGCGTGTGGTCCTTGTTGGAGTTGCCGTGGCTGCAGTCAACCATGAGCTGGGAGCGGACGCCGGCCTTCCCCAGGCGGTCCTTGGCCTCAGCGATAGCTTCGGCGCCAAAATTGGGTCCCGCATTGCCGCCTCGGAGCACAAGGTGCCCGTCGGGGTTGCCGGTGGTGCGGATGAGGGCGGTGTGGCCATCGCCGTCCATGCCCAGAAAACCATGCGGGCTGCGGGCTGACAGCATGGCGTCGACGGCGATCTGGGCATTGCCGTCGGTGCCGTTCTTGAATCCGACGGGCATGCTCAGGCCGCTGGCCATCTGCCGGTGGATCTGGCTCTCGGTCGTGCGTGCGCCGATGGTGCCCCAGGTTATCAGGCCGGCCAGATATTGAGGGACGACCGGGTCGAGGAACTCGGTGCCGGCGTACACCCCCATCTCGCTGATTTCGAGAAGGAGAGAGCGGGCGGTGCGGAGTCCGGCCTCGATGTCGAAGGTGTCATTGAGGTGGGGGTCATAAATAAGCCCCTTCCAGCCAACGGTGGTGCGGGGCTTTTCGAAATAGACCCGCATCACGATGAGAAGGCGGTCGCTGAGTTCTTCGGACAGTTCCTTGAGGCGGCCCGCGTATTCCAGGGCAGACTCCTTGCTGTGGATGGAGCAGGGACCGACGATGAGCAGCAGCCTGAGATCCTCGCCATTGAGAACCTTTCGCACCTGTTCCCGGCCCTCTAAGACAGTCTTTTCCACGGCGGGAGTTATGGGGAGAGAGCTGAAGAGATTTCGCGGGGTGGTGAGAGGCTGCATGGACTCGATGTGTACATCTCTAGTTGCCGACGGTTGCACGGTATTCCTTCCAAATAAATATAGTGACCCAGGCAATTTTCTTGTGGAAAAGATACTACTCGCCCGCCGGGTTGAAGTCAACGGGTCCTGAAAGGGTCTTCAGGGCAATCGCATTTGAGGGGAGTGGTGTAGGAGGTGTTGCAGCAGGGGATGTAGATGCAGATAGAGGCGCAGTGGTTTGGCGCCAAGTTGTATAGAGTTAGTAGTGATGGGGATGACGATTGAGGGACTCGAGCCCTTTGATGATCCCAGACACGGTAACGCGGAGCGGCATTTTCTGCACAACGTCCTGGTCATCGCCCTTTGCATTATCCTCTGCGGTGGCCTGAGCGCAACAAGTTGCGAAGTTTTCGCTGGGAGGGTCCAGCTATGAAGAGTCAAATGGTGGAGGTGAGGGGATTCGAACCCCTGACCCCCTGCGTGCAAAGCAGGTGCTCTCCCTCTGAGCTACACCCCCTCGGGGTTTCAAGTATAGGAGTGGGGTTCGGGCAGTGTCAACGCGGCAAGCATGGGTTGCTGGAGCGCGGGGAGGTCCCGTTTCCCGCTCCTTGACATCTCCTCGCGTTCACGTCATTAGACACCCAAGTTTCCGCACTGTATGATAGCCGTTGACCCTGGCCGCCGGTCTAATCGGATAGGCTATCCTGGGTCCCACACGCCATCAATTGCCAAGGAGTTGGACATGCGAGGAGTTGCAATCGTGTCACCTGTGCGTACCGCCGTCGGTAACTTTGGCGGTACTTTGCGCGGCACCTCCGCTGCGGAGCTGGGGAGCATAGCCGTTCAAGCGGCGCTGGAACGGAGCGGGCTGGACGCGGAGAACGTTGACGACGTTATCCTGGGCCACGGGTATCCCAGCGGCGAGAACCCCGCGATTGGGCGGCTGGTCTCGCTAAAGGCGGGGCTGCCCATTGAGGTGCCGGGTTACCAGCTCGACCGGCGATGTTCGTCGGGATTGCAGGCGATCCTCAACGCATCGATGCTGGTGCAGACCGAGAACGCCGACGCGGTCATTGCCGGGGGCGTAGAGAGCATGAGCACGGCGGAGTTCTACTCCAATGAGTCCCGGTGGGGAGCGCGGTTCGGGTCGGTGACATTCCACGACCGGCTGGCGCGGGCCAGGGAGACCATATCTCCCGAAGAACGGTTTGGCTACATCTCCGGCATGATCGAGACTGCGGAAAACCTGGCCAAGCAGTACGAGATTTCCCGCGACGAACAGGACGAGTACGCTCTGCGCAGCCACCAGCGAGCGGTGGCAGCGATTGAGGCGGGCAAGTTTGAGAAGGAAATTGTCGGTGTTCCGGTCCCGCAGAGAAGGGGCGATCCCGTCGCATTCGCCACTGACGAGAACCCCAGGGCCGACACGTCGATGGAGGCGCTGGCCCGGCTGCGGCCCATCATGCCCGACGGCACCGTTACGGCAGGCAACGCCAGCAGTCAGAATGATGCGGCATCGGTATGCCTGGTTGTTGCGGAGGACAAGCTGGAGGAGTTCGGTCTCACCCCGATGGGTTACCTGAGGGGATGGGCAGTTACCGGCTGTCACCCGGCATACATGGGCATCGGGCCGGTGGGGGCAGTGTCCAAGGTCATGGGCAAGCTGGGCATGAACCTGGAGGACATGGACCTGATCGAGTTGAACGAGGCGTTTGCCGCACAGGTGCTGGCGGTGCTGCGAGAGTGGAAACTGCCCAATCACGATAAGCTGAATGTGAACGGGTCCGGCATATCCCTGGGTCATCCCATCGCAGCCACCGGCGCTCGCATACTGACGACCCTGCTCCATGAGATGGAGCGGCGCGATGTGCAGTGGGGCCTGGAAACCATGTGTGTCGGCGGAGGCCAGGGAGTGGCGGCCGTATTTGAGCGGGCCCGCTAGAGAAGGTCTGGACAGCGGTCGCTTTCTTTTCCTCGGAGTAACAAGAAGATGGCGTAACAAGAAGATGGTTGTTGCTCGCTTGCAGAGCGCCTGCTGAAGAAGCCGTCTGAAGAAACCGTCCCGTACAGGAGAGACCATGCCTAGCAGCGAAGTAGCCGACGTACTGGTAATCGGGGCCGGCGCATCGGGCGCGGGGTTCACATGGAGCCTGACCCAGGCGGGGATCAAAGTCGTCTGCCTGGAGCAGGGCGGCTGGGTGCCCAGGGGATACCTGCCCGTGGGAGACCCCGCAGCGCCCCTGCACGGACAGATGGACTTCCACTCCGATCCCAACGTCCGCGGCCTGCCCGAGGACTACCCGGTAAACAGCCGGGAGACTCCCATCGCCCCGTTGATGTACAACGCGGTGGGAGGCAGCACCATCCACTGGGGTTCCCACTTCCCCCGGTTCCATCCCTCGGACTTCCGGCTCAAGTCCCTGGACGGCGTTTGCGACGACTGGCCAATGACCTACCACGAACTGGAACCTTACTACGACCTGAACGACCGGATGATGGGGGTATCGGGGTATGCGGGAGACCCGGCGTACCCGCCCAAGCCGGAACGTCCCTGCCCGCCGCTGTCCATCCGGCCCGGCGGGAGGGCGCTGGCCGGGGCTTTTGACAAGCTGGGCTGGCACTGGTGGTCGTCGGACACGGCGCTGAACTCGGTGGCCCACGACGGACGGCCCCCGGACACCGGGGAGGTGCTGCGGTCCCTGGCCAGCGTGGACATAGTGTACTGGCCGAAGGCATTGCAGCAGGGGGCGAAGCTGAAGACCCATGCCCGGGTGCGGGAGATCATGGTGGACAAGTCGGGGCGGGCGGCGGGAGCATTGTACTACGACAGCAAGGGGAACCTGCGGGAGCAGCGGGCGAAGGTGGTGGTGTTGGCGGCCAACGGGATAGGGACGGCGCGGCTGCTGTTGAACTCCAAGTCAAACCTGTTCCCCGACGGGCTGGCCAACAGTTCGGGGCTGGTGGGGAAGAACCTGATGCACCACCCATGCGGCATGGTGATGGGGGTGTTCGACGATTGGCTGGGAGCAGAGCAGGGCGCGCGCGGAAGCACCATGTTGAGCCACGAATTCTACGAGACCGACTTAAGCCGGGGATTTGTCCGGGGCTACGGTCTCCAGATTGGCGGGGCGGCGACTACGCCTTTGTCCTCGGCGCTCGGCGGACTGCTGGGCAACCGGGTGCCCTGGGGAGAGGAGCATCACAAGACCTTCGAGGAGCGGTTTGGTCATACCGTGGGAATCACGATTATGACCGAGGATCTGCCGGAGGAACACAACCAGGTCACCCTGGACCCGGAGCTTACGGACAGTCACGGCATACCTGCGCCAAAGGTGCAGTACACCATCAGCGAGAACACCGATAAGATGCTGGCCCACGGCGTTGAGATGGCCAGCCGGGTGATGGAGACCGCCGGAGCCAGGGAGATATTCACCGCACACCAGCGGCGCAACGCCGGCTGGCACCTGCTGGGCACTGCCCGCATGGGAGACGACCCGGCGACGTCGGTTGTGGACCGCTGGGGCCGGAGCCATGACGTTCCCAACCTGTTCGTCATAGACGGGAGCACCTTCGTCACCGGCGCGAGCATCAACCCGACGACTACGATACAGGCGCTTGCGCTGCGTACCGCGGACTACCTCAAGGGCGAGGGCCGGGATAGCATTGGCTGAGGCTGGCGGGAATTTTTAACGCGCGGGCTTATGTGCCCCGCATTAGTTTCGCAACAGAAGCGGGCCTCTCTCATGCAGGGGCCCGCTTCTGTTGTGGAGACGGGAAATCTACGCAGCTTCTTTGATGATACATTTCGTGCTGTGGAGTGTTTGTCGGGTATAATGCGCTTCGCAGCAATCAACTCCAACCTGGAAAGGGAAGTTAAGGAGGGCGCATGAAGTACGATGTCATTGTCGTTGGCGGAGGGGCGGCGGGGTCGGTCCTGGCCAGCAGGCTGGCCGAGGACCCGAATACCTCTGTTCTATTGCTGGAGGCCGGGAATGACTATCCCGATTACTCCACCCTTCCTGACGAAGTGAAGTATGGAGGCACCAGGTTCGCGGAATCCCCGGACTCGGAACACAACTGGGCCTTGCGAGGCACAATCACCGAGGAGCAAGGGGAGATTCACGTAGCCCAGGGCAAGGTGATCGGCGGCGGTTCATCCATCAATGGGCAGGCGATGCAGAGGGGATTCCCGGAGGACTTCGACTCCTGGGCGTCCCTGGGGAACGATGAATGGTCCTATGACAAGGTGCTTCCTTACTACAGAAGGATGGAGCACGATGTCGATATCCAGGATGACTTCCATGGGTCCGATGGGCCAATGCCGGTACGGCGGCGGCAGTCGGGAGATATGAGTGACCTCCAGAAGGCCTTCACTGCCGCCTGCACACGGCTGGGATACGGATTCTCGGGAGACGCCAACGGCCCAAACCCGTCCGGCCTCAGCATATCCCCCACCAACAACCTGGACGGCGTGCGGATGAGCGCCGCAATAACCCATCTCAATCCGATGCGTCACCGGCTGAACCTGACAGTGAGAGGCGGTGTGTTCGTCCAGAAGGTGTTGTTCGATGGTATGAGAGCCGTCGGTGTGCAAGCCGAGAGCGGAGGCGAAGTCTTCACCCTTGAAGCGGACCGTGTTGTGCTGAGTTCCGGCGCGATCAGGTCTCCGCAATTGCTTATGCTGTCGGGTATCGGCCCCAGGGACCAACTTGAGCAATTCGGAATACCCGTAGTCCAGGAACTGCCGGGAGTCGGCCAGGGGCTATGGAATCACCTGAGCGCGCAAGCCACTTTCAAGGTCAGGGATGGGGTTGATCTAACCGGCCACGATGTTGACGCACCGCATTATGGCCTTCACTACACCTCTCAAGGGTCCGACGAGACTAACGACATGGTGCTGAGAACCAGCACGGTTGTCGACGAGCGGGCGGAGCGCGTACCCGGCGTAAGGACGAAGTACTTGACCAACGACATTCCCCCTGAACGTGCGGCGCGCATATCGTGTACCCTCGGATTGCCTAAAGGATCCGGGTACGTCAGATTGGCGTCTGCTGACCCCAACGTGCAGCCAACCTTCAACTATCGTTACCTCCAGCATCCCGATGACATGCGAAGGGTAAGGGAAGGCATTCGGTTCGGGATCAGCCTCCTGGAATCCGATGAGTTCAAGGACGTATACGATTACCGGATTCAGCCGACGGACGAAATCCTGGCTGATGACAACGCCCTGGACACGTGGATACGCCAGACGGTGGGCACTGCCAGGCATGTGTCCGGGACGTGCAGGATGGGGCCTGATGGAGACCCGATGGCGGTAGTCGACCAATACTGCCGCGTCAAGGGAGTCCAGGGGTTGTGGGTAGCGGATGCCTCTGTTGCACCGCGAATCCCCCGGTCGGGCGGTCTCCATCCTACTGCGCTCATGATCGGGGAGCGGGTCGTAGACTGGGTTGCGGCAGGCTAGGCGCTCATTGACACCCCATAGCCCAGACTTTAGGATAGCAGCGGGTTTTTCGGCAGTTGTGCCGGCGACTCGAGGTCCGAACATACAACTACCTGAATAGGGGGAGATATGGCGGATACCTACGGACAGGGAGATTTTCTCTATCGGCATGTGGACAACTGGGCCAAGCTGCCCGAAGGAGTCCGGTTTCTGGAGTGTCCCGGTGTGGCGGTGGACTCCCAGGACAACGTGTACGTTTTGACCCGCGGTGAGCACCCGATCATGGTGTTCGACCAGGAAGGAAACTACCTGCGCAGCTTCGGGGAGGGCGAGTTCAGCAACCGCACCCACGGCCTGTACATCGCTCACGACGACTCCCTGCTGTGCGCCGATGACGGCATCCACACCATCCAGAAGTTCTCGCCCGACGGCAGGAAGCTGATGGAGATCGGCGAGCGCAACCAGCCCAAGCCGATCTGGGGCGGCGAGCCATTCAACCGGCCCACCTCGGCGGCGATCATGCCAAGCAACGGCGACGTGTACGTATCCGACGGGTACGGCAACTCACGGGTACACGTCTACACCGGCGAAGGCGAGTACAAGTTTTCCTGGGGAGACTCGGGGATCGACGCCGGACAGTTCATGCGGCCCCACAACATCGCTATCGATGCCGACGACCGGGTCTACGTGGTCGACCGGGAGGCCCACCGCATCCAACTGTTCGATGCGCGGGGTAACTTCATCGAGATGTGGAACAACATCCACCGCCCGGACGCGATGGTGCTGTGGCAGGACCATATCTACGTCGGCGAGCTCAACGCTCCCGGGCCGCCTCCTCCCGCCGGCGCCCCCGGACTGGGCCACAGGGTCACCATTTATGACCTCAAGGGCAACCGGGTCTGCATGTTCGGCGCTCCTGAAGAAGGCGAGGGGGCGGGTCAGTTCATCGCTCCCCACGGCATCGCGGTGGACTCCAAGGGTGACGTTTACGTGGGGGAGGTGTCCTACACCATACGCGGCTCCCACATGGACCCGCCACAGGAACTCCGCAGCATATCCAAGTACGAGCGGGTCTGGTAGACAGGCCCGCGGGCAATCCCGGCTCGGAAGCGAGGACGATTTGAGCGGACAGGGCGACACCGCCACGGACACTACCACAGTACAGTGGGCCGACCCCCTGGAGGCCGCCGAGGTCTGCTACGACCTGGGCTGGACGGACGGACTGCCCGTTGTGCCGCCCACGGCCAAAAGAGTGGACGAATTTCTGGAATACGTTGGCCGGCCTGCCGGCGAGGTGGTGGGGGAGATTCCCGAACGCCGGCGGGTGATCACCGTCGGCAAAGTGGCGGCCAACGCCGTGATGGCCGGATGCCTGCCCCAGTACCTGCCGGTGGTCCTCGCCGCCACTGAGGCCATGCTGGACCCGGTGTTCAACCTGGTTGGCCCATCCTCCAGCATGGGCGGCTCGGCGATTCTGGTGGTGGTCAACGGACCGGTGGTGCGGGAGTTGAACATCAACTCGCGGAACAACCTGTTCGGGCCTGGCAACCGGGCCAACGCTACCATCGGGCGGTCCATCCGCCTCATACTGATGAACGCCTGTGCCGCCATCCCAGGGCTGTTCGACCGCAGCGTTATCGGACACCCAGGCAAGTACAGCTACTGTATCGCCGAGGCGGAGACGGAGACCCATTGGGAACCGTTCCACGTGGAGCGCGGCTTTGACCGCGATCAGAGCACGGCCACCGTGTTTGCGGCGGAGAGTCCCCGGCAGGTGCGGGCCACCGGACACCCGGAGTCGATTCTCTATGCCATTGCGGACGCTGCCTCGTCACTGGGGACGAGTATGTCCACCTCCGGCTCGGTGGGGGACCGCTCCGCGGGGCTGCGGCAGGGGCAAATCGGCGTGACGATAGCGGGAGCGTCAACGTTGTGGAAGGACTGGACCAAGGCGCAGGTGCGAGAGTACCTCTACGCAAACATCCGCCGCTCGTTGGGGGACCTGAAGGAGGCGGGCGTTCTGCCCGGAGACCCGGAACCTGGAGATGAAGAGGAGTTTGTGCCTCTGCTCCCTGAGCCGGAGGACATCCTGCTCCTGTTCGCCGGTGGCGAAGAGTCCAATATGGCATCCGTTATCCCCAGTTGGGGGCCAAAGGTGGCTTCGACCGCAGTTACCAAGTCAGTACGTTAGCGTACCGGCCGGGCCGCTGGTGCGTCACCCAGACCATACGTCACCCAGACCGCGCGTCACCCAGACCAAAGGAGGCGGCAATGACCCAAAAGCAAGATATTACGCTGGTCAACCCGACCACTCAGGCGATAGTCGCGCCCTTTGACGGCGCACCCCGCCTGCCAAGCCTGGCCGGAACGCGGCTCGGCATTATCGACGACAGCAAGCGTAACGCGGACGTGCTCCTGGAGGAGCTGGTAGACCTGCTTCGCACCCGTTACGAGATTTCCGACGTGCGCTGGCACCGCAAGCCCAGCGCCTCCCGCCCGGCGGACCCGGAGGCGATCAAGGACTTGGCGGAGCACTGCGATTCAGTGATCGTCGCCATCGGGGATTGAGGGTCTTGCAGTGCGTGCAGTGTGCACGACGGAATTCACGTGGAGAACGCAGGCATTCCTTCAGCGACCATTTGCACCGACCGTTTCATACCTACCGCCGAGGGCATGGCCCGCATGTGGGGAGCGCCTGACTACCCTACCATATTTACGGAACACCCTATAGAGAACCTTGACCGGGAAGCCCTGCGCCGCAGAGCCGAGGAATTGGCCCCGCTGGTCGTGCAGGTGCTGGTTGGGGATGCCTAAGAGAGACTTGGAATAGCCTGTTCTGCGCTATGGCGTGGTTGCTCGCCGGGGGAATCTCCCCCGGCGATTTTCTACTGAGAACGCCGCCCTGTACCAGTGTGCCGGCCGGGTGCAGCGGATAGTATTCGTCCCCGGACCGGGCCTAGCCTCGCATATCGGGGGGAAGCAGGTTGGGGATCGCGTCCTCGATGGGATACGTTTCATTGCATCGCCTGCAGGTGAGGGCGCCAGTGACGACTTCCTCCGCATCCTCAGTATCGACGCGAAGCTCCAAGTCCCCCTTGCACACCGGGCAGACCAGTATATCCATGAGTTCTTTCTTCACTCGTCCTCCTCAAGACGCCTTCTCTTTAGAACAGAGCCAGGACTGATGTTCAGGGCGACGGCTTAATTTACCCGGCGAGACCCCGCTCGAATAAGGCATCCAGGACATCGGCAAGTCCGATGGCCACGGTCCCGCCTATGACGATGGCCACCGGGCTGACCAGTCTGCGCTTGACCCGTGCCAGTAGCCCGTTCCCCATGACAGGTTCTTCGGAGTTGCTCCGCCTCTGTAGGAACCATACGACGCTGAACATATAGAGGGCCACGACTATCTTTGCCGTAAGCACAATGACGTAGGGGAGGGAGACCGCGGTCGAGGTGAGGCGGGACACGGACAGGACTACCCCACTAAGCACCAGTACGGCTATGGCGGTGTTGACCAGGCTGCGGAACTCTGCTCCGGCGAGTCTCCCCACAACCCCGCCGCCGTCGGCCTTCCGGATAGCTGGACGCAAGACCACCAGGAAAAAGATACTCCCGCCGACCCACGACACTGCGGCCAGCGCATGGGCCCACCGGATGCCCACCAGAATCCAGTCCAGTACGGTCATAAACGGAGCGTGAAATAAGCGGACGGGTCCATGCGTAGAGTGCTGCTACTGCCGGTACAATCGGCCTGTGACGCCATCGGGTTATCCTTGGGCCATTTCACTGACGATCTGGGTGATTTTCTCATGGTCCAGGACGCTGATCTCTTTTGAGTAAACTCGCCCCGACTTGTCGATGAATATGGTCGTCGGATAGAACTTCAACTCATAGGCGTCAGCGATCTCGGCCCGGGTGTCGGTGGCCACATCGTAGGTCAGACCAAGCTCCTGAACGAAGTCTCGGGCGTCCTGCTCGGAGTCCAGCCCCAGGGGCACGAACAGTCCCAGGAACCGCACGTCCTTCCCCTGCAAGTCCCGCCATGCCTCCTCGAAGTCGGGCATTTCGGCGCGGCAGGGTGGGCAGGAAGGGAACCAGAAGTTGAGCACCACCGCCGTCCGGCCTACCTGTTCCGACATTTGGAACTTGTCACCGCTGAAAAGCGTGACCTGGAAATCCACGGCCTTCTGAGGCCCACCGGGAAGACCCCCGCAACCGGCAAGCATCAACAGCAAGGCGGCGGGAAGGGCCAAGGAAAACATGCGGGCGACAGGTCTGAAAGTTGGTGATTGGAGCATTTAGCTGCGGGCGAAGTTAGCAATATCGAAGCCGGTCAATTCTATAGCCGGGCGACCGTAGGGTCAAACCGGAGCATCAGACCCGAGGCACGGCTGCTTGCCATACCCTCGCCATTGACTGTCAATTTGATACGTTTACAATCACTTCATCCTGACATCGGAAGGGGCAATGATGAGACTGGAGAACAAAGTTGCTCTGATCAGCGGCGGCGCGAGGGGGATGGGAGCAACTGAAGCAAAACTATTCGCCAGCGAGGGCGCGAGAGTGGTCATAGGCGACCTGCTGGAAGAAGAGGGGCGCAGAACCGAGGCCGCGATCAACGAAACAGGCGGCGAGTGCCTGTTCGTCAAACTTGATGTGACCAGCGAGTCCGACTGGCAGCAGGCCGTCGCCGCAGCGGTCGCCCGGTTCGGCAAGCTGGATATTCTGGTGAACAACGCAGGCATATACCGGACAGAGCGTGTGGAGGAGACGTCTGAAGAGCTTTGGGACCAGGTGATGGACATCAACACAAAGGGCGTTTTCCTGGGAACGAAAGCCGCTATACCCGAGATGCGGCGTGCAGGCGGCGGCTCGATCATCAACATCTCGTCAGTGGCGGGACTGGTGGGCAACACCATGTCTGCCGCCTACATTGCCTCCAAGGGGGCGGTCAGACTTTTTACCAAGGCCACGGCTATCCAGTACGCCAGGGATGCCATCCGCGCCAACTCGGTCCATCCGGGGACCATTGAGACGCCGATGACCGCCCATCTGCTTTCGCAGGAGTCCTACCGGCAGAACCGCATGGAGCGGACTCCGCTGGGCAGGCTGGGAAGGCCGGAAGACGTGGCCTACGGTGTGCTCTATCTGGCCTCGGATGAGTCGTCCTTCGTCACGGGCAGCGAACTGGTTATTGACGGGGGGCGGACGGCGCAGTAGTTGCCAGACCTTCGAGGCCAGGGTTGGGCCAACCAGGTTTACGGTGCAACGCGGCGATTTCAGCCGGTGGCGTCCTTGCCTTCGCCTTTGAGATAATCTGCTGTGCGCAATGACAGGGCTTGAATCGTAGGCGTAGGGTTGACGCTGGCAGCGGTTACGAAGACGCTGCCGTCGATAAGGAACAGGTTGGGAACGTCATGGCTACGGCCCCAGCGGTCCACGACCGATGTTGTAGGGTCGCCTCCCATGCGGGCAGTGCCGAGCAGGTGAGCCCCAGCGTTGCGTTCCAGGAACGACGCAAATACCTTCCTCGCTCCGGCGGTCTCCATCACCCGGCTGGCCATCTCAACGCCGTGGGCCAGCATCTTACCGGTGTTCTCGCTGATGGTGTATTGCACCTTTGGCGCAGGGATGCCGTGACTGTCCGTAAGCTCCGGGTCCAGGGTGACCTGGTTGTGTTCCTCCGGCAGGTCCTCAGCCAGGACCATGATGGCCACGGCATGGCTGAGACGTTCGTTGAGCGTCTGGTGGTGTGTGAGACCCCAGGGGACGCTGTTCCCGTCGACACTGCCACGAGCGGCAGACAACGGTGTGGAGGCCACGCTGCAGACGACCTTGATCCCCGCCTGGGTCAGGCTCCAGGTGAACCCCGCGCCCGAGGCGCCGGCCCCGATTACCAGTACGTCGGCTACTTCGCTGCTAGGCATGGTTCACCATGTGCTGCGGCCCAGCTTGGACTGGGAATCGAAGACGGCGGGTCTCGATGGTTACCGGCCCATTGCGTAGCCGTCGCGGCGTGGGTCAGACCCTGCGGACAGGCCACCCCGTTCAAGGTCTACCTCGATGGCGCAGAGGCAACCCATCCGGCCCGTCCATTCGTCCCAGACCTCGGCCCGGTGGCCCCTTCGCTCCAGTTCGGCGGCGGTCTCCGCGGGGATGCGTCCCTCGACTCCCACCAAACCCGGGTGGTAGGCGTGGGGATGGAAGGAGTTGGGGAAGCTCCAGGTGGAGACCCTGGGGGCTTCAATCGCCGTCTGGACGTCCATTCCGAACTCAGCTACGTTCAGGAATAGCTGCACCATTGACTGGCACTGCACGTCGCCGCCGGGAGTGCCGAAGGGCATCCATACTTTCCCGGCCTTCATGGCCAGGCCGGGGTTGGGCGTGAGCCGGGGACGCTTGCCGGGGGCAATGGCGCAGGGATGTTCCGGGTCCAGCCACGACTGGGAGCCGCGGGGCGAGATCACGAAACCCAGTCCTTCGGCGACTGGCGCGCCCCCGATGCCGTCGCTGGGGGTCGCAGAGAAGGCGTTGCCCCAGCGGTCCACCACGCAGGCGTAGCTGGTGTCGGCAGGGATTGCACCGCCCACAGGCTCCGGCTTCGTCAGCTTAGAGGCTCTTGATACGTTGTCTTGATGCACCCAGGGGTCTCCGGGGTTGGGCATCTCGGGGTACGCTGAGCCGGGGTTGATCGAGTTGGCCCTCTCAGCGGCGAAGCTCTTGGACAGCAGACCCTCCAGCGGGACATCTACAAAGTCGGGGTCCCCGTAGTAGTGGTGGCGGTCCGAGAAGGCGAGCTTCAAGGCTTCGATGACCGTGTGCAGGTAGTCTGGACTGTTGTGGCCCATCGCTCCCAGGTCGAAGCTCTCCAGTATTTGGAGGGCTTGAATGGATACCGGTCCCTGGCACCAGGGTCCGCAGGTGAAAACGTCGATACCCTTGTACCTTCCCGCGGCCGGGGGCAGTACCTCGACGCTGAATCCGGACAAGTCTTCCAGGGACAGCAGGCCGCCTTGCGACCGGCAGAAATCCACCATCTCGCGGGCGATGTCCCCCAGGTAAAAGAAGTCTCTGGCTGCCTGAATCGCATCTTCCCGGCCTTGACAGGCGTGACCTCGCTCAACATCGATCAGGCGACGAAAGGTACGGGCCAAGTCAGGTTGCGCCAGCATGTCACCCGGTCCCAAGGCTTTGCCATTTGGGTAGAAGACGCTGGACGTGGTGCGCCAGTGGCGAGAATCGCCCTCGTCATGGGCCAGTGGGTCACCCGCGCGGACCAGCGCGCGGTGAAGTGTGAAGGGAATCGGGAATCCTCCCTCGGCCAACTCCAGCGCTGGGGTTACAACCTGCTCAAAGCTCATGGATCCGTAGAGCTTCAACGCCGTGAGCCAGGCGTCAGCAGCCGCGGGAGTCACCGTCCTGAGCGCGCCCGGAGGCATATCTCCACCGGCGTGCTCCATGAAGTAGTCGATGCTGGCTTCCTGTGGCCAGCGACCCAGGCCGCTGATCTGCACTGTCTCTCCCCTTTGGGAATCGTGAATGATTATCGGGGCCACTCCGCCGAAGCTGGTGTACTGGGGCAGCACCACGTTGAGGGCAATGCCAGCGGCAACCCCGGCATCGGTGGCATTGCCCCCCTGCTCCAAGATGCGGAAGCCCGCCGATGTGGCCAGGTAATGGCCTGTCGATACCATGTGGGTGACTCCGGTGATCAGGGGCCGGTAGGTGGAAATACCGGTGGCCATAATGCTCCTCCGGTTGGTAGGTTGCGGCGGCCAGACAACGCTTAAACTCGCCCGGTGGGCAGGAGACTTGCCAGTATACTATCTGTGGTCACATGGTGAGTCAACCGCCGAGGAGGGGGTGGCGGCCGTTGCGTTCCTCCTATGCGAACACCCCGCTCCACCTGTTCTTCGTGCTTCTTCGGGACTGTCTGCGGGCATTTTCAAGGCGGGCTTGGAGTTATGGCCCGTGTGCTAGAATCGCCGGTAGTATTGCAATGGCCTAGAACCGGAATGGGGGACTGGGATGCTCTTGGAAGTCGAAGTCGTAGCGGCGTGTAACAGCCCGATGGACCTGAACAGGGTATTTGACCTGTTGTCGGAACCCAGGGAGATAAGCCGGGTGTTCACCGCCAACCAGGTGGGGGATGACGTTTGGTGTGATGTGACCGGCTGGGGTGAAGATGGCCCGTGCCCGGCAATGGCCGCGCTCTCCGAGGACTCGGGTGATGGGGTGATACTCCTGGTGTACGGGGGAGGCGACGGCATCCGGTTGCGGCCCGCGGGTTCCGACATCGGATGGGATGTATCCGACTCCAATCAATGGGGCGAACCCTGCCTAATGCTGGATAAGGACACACCGGTAGAAGAGTAGGGTATCAGGCACACGCATTACGGCATGGGAAGGCTAGTTGGAGCAGGGAGCGGTCCCGGCGCCCAGGGACGCCGCCAGGGCGGCCAGTCCGCGCTGGTACACGGCCCAATCTTCCCAACCCCGCATGTCCACGGTTTCCAGGGCGCGCAGTTCGACGCACAGCGGTTCGCCGCTTCGGAAGAGTTGGTCATCTATGGCCAACGGGAGAAGTGAACGGCCTGGTGATTCACCGCGGGACAATTCTGTGAATGACCGGCTTCCGAACGGGTTTTGCAAAGAGTTGGCAGAGCAGACCAAGGCTAAGCGGTCATAGTATGACGCCTTCTCCTCCACGCTTCCCTGGTCCCTGAACGCCGGTTCGTCGTCCACGTAGAGGCTCCAGCACAGCCTGCCGGACTTCCGCAGGTCCTCCAGGACCCGTTCAATGAAACTTGCATCCTTCACCGAGCCCAGCAGCAGTACCCTCGGGTCGGACCGCTGGAAGCCCTGCAGCCGGGGTTGTGACGCGATCAGGGCCTCGGCAACCCCCGCGCTCCGCAAAAATGATTCGGGTATCAAGCCGCGAGACCTCCCCAGGGAGTCTGCGCCGATGATACTCGGGCCCAGGTGATGCACACGCTCCAAGGCAAGCACACGGCTCAGGTCGCAGTCAGCGATCAGGGTCATCTCCAGGCATACCCCGTCGAATGTCGCGTCGTCCAGGGTCGCCCGGTGCAGGGTTGCTCCCCGCATTTCCGCGCCGCTAAGGTCTGCCAGATCGAGGATTGTCCCGTTCATCCTCGCCCTTCTCAGGATTGCCCCGGTCAGGTTGGCCCAGGAGAGCCTGGTCGAGGTCAGGTTAGCGCCGGACAGGTTGGCTCCCTCCAGGTCGGCACGGGACAGGTCGGCGAAAGACAGGTCTGCGCCGCGCAGGCTGGCCCCGATGAGGCAACTGCCGCTGAGGTCGGCGCGGACCAGAGAGGCTCCGGTGAGGTTGGCCTCCCGGAGATCGCTGCGGCTCGCATTGGCACGGAACAGGTGAGCGCCGCGCAGGTTGGCGCCTGCAAATTCCGAGAGGTGAATGTCCGCACCGGTCAGGTCGATGCGGCTGAGGTTGTCGTGTGCGAAGTCTGCGCCGGTGAGTTTTGCCCGGCTCAGCATCGCGCCTGACAGGTCAAGCTGACGCCGTATCCACTGACTTCCGGCCCTGTACCGTCCCACGGCCCCGGCGCCTCGCTTGGCCAGGGCAACGTGCGCAGGGTTAGCCAATCCGGGACTCCCTGGGAGCGAGTGCGGTCCGCAGGGTGACGCTATTCACCCGGCGGATGAATTTGGCGGTAGCGTGGCCGTCTCCGGTCTGAGCCAGGGGATTGCCTGTCAGCCGCCGTCGGAGGCGGGAGCCGCTACGGAGGCTTCGTCCGGGGTTGTGAAGGCTGGCATAACTTCCCTTGCGAACAGCGTCAACTGGTCTCTGAACTCTGTCCAGGGCATACCCTCCGGCCACTGGAGGATTATGTCCTCCAGTCCAGGATACTTCTGTTCCTGCTCGCGCAGAAAGTCTATGAACTGGTCCGGCGGCCCGCAGATCCACACCTTCTGCTGCACCCCGTCCTCAATGGTAGGCACCCGGGAAGGCGCTCCGGGTGTCCCCCACATCCTGCCCTGGGAATCGGTGTACCGGACGAACCCGAAGGGAGCGAACCACTTGTACCGCTCGTCGTGATATGGGCGCACACGGTCAATCGCTTCCTGCTGAGTACCGGCTATGTAGAAGCCCAGACCTAAGCCCATATCCTGGCCCAGGAGCAGGTCCCGGCCTGCATTCCGGGCGTGCTCCTGGTAAGAGCGGAACATCTGCTCGACCAGCGCCTCCCCGGTCAGGGCAACCATTGCCTTGATGCCCTGACTGGCGATGAACTCAAGGGTGCGCCCGCTGGCTATGGGCTGCCAGATTTCAACCGGGCGGTTGAGCGGCCGGGGCACCATCGTTATTTCTTCCAATTGGTAACCACGGTATGGCACGTCGGCGGGGATGGTATAGTGCTTTCCCTTGTGGCTGAAAGACTCCTCGTTGAAGGCCTTGAGGATGACCTCCATCTGCTCCATGAAGAGCTCGCGGTTGGCGTCGTTGTCGATTACCGGAGCGCCGAAGGTCTCCACTTCTCTGGAGTGGTAGCCCCGGCCTACGCCGAAGATAAGGCGCCCCCCCGTGAGGACGTCCGCCATTGCGAAGTCTTCGGCCAGCCGGAGGGGGTGCCACATCGGAACGATATTGAATGCGGAGCCGAACTTGAGCCGTCTGGTCTGACCAGCCAGATGGACCCCAAGCAGAATCAGGTTGGGGAAGCATTCATAGCCCTCCCTCTGGAAGTGGTGCTCCGCGGTCCACATGCAGTAGTAGCCAAGCTGGTCCATGTGCTTCGCCAGATTTACTGCGTGCTCGTAGGCCTGGACCAACTGTTCGTTGGGGTATCGCCGGTCATTGGCCGGAGTGCCGTCGGCGCCCGGATTGTCCAGATCTATTTGGCCTACATACAGCACCGAGAAACGCTTGATCATCCGGGGCCCCCTGGTCTGGGAATCGAGGCAGAATCGGCAGACTTCGCCGGTTGCCGCTTGCTTCGCGGTATTATAGCACGCCGCTTTTATGGGAACTCCCATCCACGGCGGGTCAGAATCTCACGGGCCCTGTTTCAGGTGGGCAACTTCAGGCGGGCTACGATGAGGAGCAGAGATGGGAGCACTATGAGCGAGGCAATGGCGGCCATCAATATCATTACCGCCGAGATCACGCCGTAGGTGGAGAAGAGGGGCATAGGAGCGAATCCCAGAACAGCGAACCCAATGATGCTGGACGCCGCCGACCCCGCCAGGGCGACCCCAGTTCCGGCCGCGGCGGCCTGCAGGGCCGGGACGGGCGAAGAATTGTTCGCCAGTTCCTGTCGGAAGCGTTGGGTCATGTGTATCGAGTAGTCTATGCCAACCCCGATTGAAACGGCGGCTATCGTCGCGGTGACGAAGTTGAGACTGTACCCGGTCAGGTACATGAAGGCGTAGAGCCATGACACAACCAGCCCGATGGGAACTATGGTCACCACGGCGAAGCCGAGTGAACGCATCCAGATTGTGAGCAGCAACAGACAGGCCGCAACCGCAACCGGCAATGATATCGTAAGCGCCCGCGTGGTAGCTGTCAGGGTTGCTTCACGTGCGAAGGGAGAGCCGGTAAGTCGAGCTTCCGTGATGGATGTCACCTCGCGTGAGGGCGCCAGGTCCTGCTCAAGCGACTCCCGAGACCTCCTCAGGTTGGCCTGTTCCCGGGAACCGAGCACTCCGATGATGAAGATGATGGCCTGTTTCTCGCCGTCGTGGTAGAGCACTTCCCGCACCTGAATGGGGGCATACGCCGTTCTCTGCTCGTCCAGAGGCACTCCATTGTCAATCATGTAGTCGTAGGCTGCGCGGGTCTGCTCGGGAGTATCGGGAATCCCGTCGGCGTCAACGTCGGATATCGAGACCCCAGTTGCCTCAAGCACACGCTGACGGGCAATCGGGGTCTCGGCGACTCGGCGCAACAGGTCGAACACCGTCCGGTTATAGAGGGACACACTTCCGTCCTCGGTATTGCCCAGAGTCTCGTTGGCCGAGAGTCGGTCCAGCAAGTCTTTCAAGGCGTCCAGCGACTCTCGTGCCGTAAGGTCGCCTTCCACGTAGATGACCGCTGGCTCACCGGCCACAGTTTCGGAAGTGTGTTCCTCCAGTTTGTCGAGACCCACCACGAAGTCTGAATCGGAGTCGAAGAAGTCCTTGATGTCCAGTTTGGGTTCCAGTTGAAAGGACAAGTAGACCGCTGTCGATGTTATTACTGCGGCAATCGGCAGCACTGCCCAGGGGACTTTTGCCAACTCGACCACCACCCAGGCGATCCGGCTACGTGATGGATGAGCTCCCACGGGTTCGTCTGCATCCCGCCTGTCCTCCACTGGGGTGAGTTGAGAAGAATGGGGAGCCTTCCTTTGCTCCAACCGCATCAGCGCCAGAGGGATGAGAATGCCCATGATTACGAAACTGGACAGGACAGCAACCCCTGCTGCTATGCCGAAACCGATGATAGTTTCGATGCCAGAGGTCACATTGGCCAGGAATGCGATGCCGTCAGAGAGGGTGGCCAGGACCAGCGCACCCATAACGCCTGCCAGCCCGGCCCTTAACGCCGGAGCGGGGTGCGGGAAGTGTTCCCGTTCCTCGTTGTACCTGTGGACGGCGTGTATCATGAAGTCAGCGCCCAGGGAAATCATGGCTATTGGCACGATGAGGTCCAGAGTTAGTGACGACTTCAGTCCAATCAGGTTCGATATTCCCTTGAGCCAGACCAAGAGGATCAGGAGTCCGCAAAATCCCAAGCCTGCCGCCCTGACGGAGCGGAGGGTCACGCCAACGACCACCAGCACCAGGACCACGGTGGCAGCGATGAATGGAACAGCAGTCCGCCCCTGCTCCAGTGAGGTCAGGTTTACGTCAATCGCGAGGCCCCACAGGCGGTAGGAATCTTGCTGGCCTCGGAGAATTTCCTGGGTCCGGCGACCGAAACGCTCCTTCTCCAGCGCGGTTGCGTCGTTGGTCAGACCGATGCTCAGCGGGCCGCCACCCAGTTTCTCGTTATCTGCGGCCAGGAAGACCGAGAGGGCTTTGGCGCGCCACTCCACCACTTCCCGTCCATCAACCATTATGGTCCGGGAGGTGGCGTCTTTGGACAGCGATGCGCGCAAGAACTCTCCGGCTGGGCTGCCAAGGATGCGGGCCACGGCTTCCTTTACCTGGGCGTCGGTGGCGGTTTCCAGGGTGATGTTGGTGCGGGGGTCGAGGCTGAGCAGGGCCTGGACAGCGTCGGCTATGGTGAAGATGCCCTGGAGACGCCGGCCGCTGTCCACGTCGTACCCGCTGAACAGGTATCCCTTCAGGTCCGATTCCCGCAGGGCCCGCTCATTCTGGTAGAGCTCCCACAGGGGAGCCTGGCGCATAATATCCCCCTGGCGGTCCTCAACGATGAAGCTGTAGATGTGGAATCGGGTAGCGAAGCGGTCGTTGACCAGTTCTTGCAGGTCGAATACCGGACCACCCGGGTCTTGGGAAGCCTGCTCCGTGGGCCGCATCAGGAACGCGGGAATCAGGAGGACTGCGGTCAATGCCAGGATTATGGCGATGGTCCAGCCGGAACGCCGGGTCAGGAAGTCAGCGGCGGCTACCGAGAGGTTGTTGCGATTGGATGGGATCAACGGTCGCTATGCGGCCTCACTGCCGCCCCACGGTCAGGGATAATTGTCATTTCGTTCTGGATTGAACGGATTGGGAATACGATGGCTTTACCGGGCGTGCGAGTGGGCGGAGCCTGCTTCTCTCCGTTATCGGTTTACAAGTCTGCATCCTGTAGATTATCTCATTGGCAGGCACAAATACCTAGCTGTGGGCTTGGGCTGTTTTCGGGGCGTAGGTAGCGTCCCACGCGGCGAGGTGCGCGGGGTCAGTCCAGCCGCTATAATTTCACTGCCAGACCGGGGGCGCCTGCAAAGCGTTTATTGAGTGTTGGGGTTCCCCTGGGTTAACGCTACAGGTTAATGGAGGCCGCTATGGACCTGGGACTTGAAGGCAAGGTTGCGATGATCACCGGCGGGAGTCGAGGTTTGGGGCGTCAAGCGGCCCTGGCGCTGGCCCGGGAAGGCTGCAAGGTTTCCATCTGTGCCCGGGGCGCTGAGACGCTGGAGGAGACAGTAGGCGAGTTTCGCGGCCTCGGATACCAGGCCCACGGCACCGAGGCCGACGTTACCAGCGAGGATGACGCCCTTCGTTTCCACCAGGAGACCATCGACCACCTGGGCCATCCCGACATCCTGGTGAACAATGTCGGGGGCCGGCGCGGCTCGGTGGCCTTCGAGGAGACCAGCCTCGAGCAGTTCCGCGAGGGGTTGGAGGTAAACCTGGTCTGCGCGGTTCGGTTGGCAGCGATGGTGCTGCCCCACATGAAAGAACAGAATTGGGGGCGCATCATCAACATATCGTCCATCTACGGGCGGGAGCACGGCGGGTCAATCGACTACATGACGGCCAAGGCGGGCCTGATTGCCTTCTCAAAGCACCTAGCCCTGCAACTTGCGCCACTGAACGTGCGAGTCAACTGCGTGGCCCCTGGGTCCATCGACTTTCCAGGCAGCACCTGGGACCGGTTCCAGCAGAACAATACCCCGGAGGTCGTCGCCGAATTCATTGACCGGAACTTGCCCGCGGGCAAGTTCGGCTGGCCCGAACCCATCGGTGAGATGGTTGCCTTCCTGTCGTCCGACAGGGCCGACCTGGTGACCGGCGCCTGTATCAACGTAGACGGGGGTCAGTCCAAGTCCCTCTTCTAGCGGGTTAGAATACGCAACCCCGGCTAAGGAACCGCGACTTCCCCTTTCCCCTTGGGCGCCTAACGCTGATGTAGTTTTGCTGGTGACCGTGGGCAAGGCTGCATTAGCCGCCGGATTCCGCCAACAGCGCCTTAAAGATTCGGACCAGCGCCTCCGTGTCCCTTTCGCAATAGACGAGCAGGGCGGCCCTTGTCCGGTCTCTGTCGGACTGCGGCATTTCCCCGGCAATCAGTTGGGCGTAGGATGCCGAGGCGGCCAAGCCATCCGGGATTTCCAGATCGTGGTAGGCCAGGTCAGGCGCCAGTGCCGGGAGCACCGACTTGATGGAAAAGCTGCCGTGGAATTCGGGATGGTAGTAGTTGCCCCTGATTATCCGTAACAGGTCTACAACCCGGTCACATAAGCCTAGCAGAGGGGTCTCATACTGGGGGAAGGCTTCTGCCAACCCTTTCATCACGGCCGCTTCATAACCGGAATAGGCGACCAACGTGCCTTGAGTAGGGATAGCATCCAGCAGACTGGTTATAAGATGCTCCCTCGGGTCGCCGGGGCCGTCGTGCAGAAACCAGTGATGCGTCAGTCCTCCGTCGGAATCCATTATGTGAAGGGACCACTGAAATGGGATTCTCTCGTAAGGCCGGGTCCCCACGAGAATCGGAACAGCCAAGCCGACGGTCTCAAAGTCCAGGAAGCTCGCTGGAAAATCGATTACTCTCAGCCTGGATGACAGGTCTGCGCTGACAAAAGGCTTCCCTGAAATCACGCTCTCCCGTGCCCTAATCTGCAACTCGGAGAGACCGGTGAAATCCGGCGGTATGCTACCGATGTCCTCGATTCCTGATTCCTTCAGGACTTCATAATTCTTCTGACGCAACCCGGGCAAATGCCGAATCGGGTGCTCCGGTTCGCCCTGGTGGCAGTGTCCGAAGAACGGACACATGTAAGGGGTAGTGCAGTGTCGTCCGGTGCCGATGTCCAATGTCTCGGCCAGTTGCAGTGACTCCCGCATCCGCGCCAATGCGTAAAGTGTTTCTTCCGAGGCGTATGCCCTGGCTTCTTCCGTGACGTCTTTCAGGGAGAACAGTTCGTCCAAGTTGTGGTCCCCACCCTGGTACACGTAGATGTTATTGATGTGCATCAGGAAGGCCCGTCTAATGGGGGTTCCAGCCCCCTCCACGGTATACATCTGGACAGCAACGTCCCGGATGTGCTCCTGTTTGGCGCTGGTGGTTGACTTGACCTCGATGAGATCGAATCTCCCATCGCCGCATCGGAGAAGGATATCAACCCTGGTCCTAATGTCATCGAATGCGAAAGCTGCCTCATACAATGCCGGAACGTGTGGGTCGGACAGCAAGGCGGCCGTTGACGCTACTGCCTGAGCATGGGCGAAGTATGGCTCTTCGACGAGCGTGCCGCCGGGGAATCGTTCTCTAGCCAGTTCGCCGACCGCCGTCCCGGCATCGAAAATCGCCTGCCGGCCGGGGTCTATCGGGTCGGCAAGCTCACGGTGGTAGCATTCCAGATAGAGCCTTTTCAGGCATTGCAGGCCCGCCAGAAACCTGGACTTGGATAGCCGGGGAGAAATTGCCTGTGAAGGCGGCAGCAACTCCTGGCTACCGGCCGCTCAGGTTGCCTATGAATTCCTGCCATGCGGCTACGCACTTTTCCGGCGCCGAGTGCTGCACGTACCCACTCGTGCCAGGTATTTCCAAAAGCCGCGCGTCGGGCAACAATCGGGCCATCCCCACGGTGCGGTCGGGGTTGTTGGCAACGCTGTCCTCGGCTACCAGGATCAGCGTGGGTGTCTGGATTTGGGGAAGCACATCCGACAGGTCTTGAGTCGCCAGGTAGGCCAGGGTCTCCAGCACGACACGCCGCGAGGTGTTGGACATCTGCTCGATGTACCATTGGTGGTGGGCTGGGTCGCTGTTGGGATCGACCCTCCGGTCTCCGGTGGCGCGGGCCCAGCCTGCCACTCCTTCCTCTTGCACCAGGCGATAATACTCCCGGTAGGTGGAGACACCAGCGAATTTGTAAGGAGAGGTGCAGACGGTCAGGGAATGCAACCGCTCGGGGTGCTCATGGGCAAATTGGAGAGAAATGGTACCGCCAACGGTCTCTCCAATCAGGTGCACCTTGTCCAACTCCAAGTGGTCGAGGAGGGCGAGCAGGTCTGAGGCGAAGTTGCTGAGGGACCAATCGTATCCTTCCGGAGGCACGCTGGAACGTCCGAAACCCCTGGCATCCAGCCGGATTACCTGGTACTGGCGGGCCAGAAGCGGCACCCAGGCATACCAGAGGCGGGAACTCTTGGCGTTGCCGTGGTGGAGGACGACGGTTTCCGGCGTGCGCCAAGGGTCAGTGTAGTCGTCGTCCTCGTAGTACATCTTCAGGGTGGGGTCGAGTTGCACCGTAGGCATGGGTGCCTCCTGCTGGCGGCTATTCGACCAAGGGAATGGCAATGGAAACCCGCGTCACGTCGCCGTAGACGCCGGTGGTGTGGCCCCGGCCTGTGAGATCATCGGCAAGCATCACGTCCCCGGGACCGAAGACGCGCTTGGTGCCGTCGCCAAGCCCGATCTCAACTTGCCCCTCAAGGGTGATCACGTACTGGCGGCGCGGAGCGACGTGGAAGTCGCTGAAGTGGCCGGGAGGATTGCGGCGGAACTGGATGCCCGTGGCATCCTGCATCGCAGTTCTCTCGGCGTCGGCAATTTTCTCGTAGGGAAGGTCCAGTTCCTCGAAGTGGGACTCGCCGTCGTTGCCTGTGTAAAGCCGTGCAACCTGCATTGCTTCAGCCTCCTGGAGAGTCTGGGGAATAGGACAATGGGACTCTGGCAGGGGTGTCCGGCATCTGGGATAAGCCACGACCTGCCGTTGGGGCCATTGCAGGCCATGATAGCAACGGTCCGCCAAATGGGTCAATGCTGGCCCTCGACGGCGACTCATGGCCGCTAACCCGGTCCATCATGTGTCGGTAGTGGTGGCTTGGCCGGTGTCACAGAGGGAGAGGAGGCAGCAACCGGAGCACCGGGGAGCTTTGGCGCATGTCTCCTTGGCATGGCGGTCCAGCAGGGCATGATACTCCTGGAAAAGAGTTGTGTCGGTGGGGAGATTGTCGTGAAACAGTGCCTGGTACTCGTGGTAGCCGCCACGCAAGTCCACCTTGAGGAAGCCAAGCCGACCGATGATCCTGCGAGTGTACGAATCAATAACGAAAGACGGTTTGTGGGCGGCGTAAAGGACTATATCGTCGGCGGTCTCAGGGCCTATGCCGTAGATGCTCAGAAGCTCTTTCCGTAGCTTCAATTGGCGACGAGCGAGGAAGGAACCGAGGTCGCCGCCGTGGTGTCCGATGATGTGAGCGGCGAAGGCCTTCAGTTTACGGGCCTTGGCATTGAAGTAGCCGGAAGGTCGGATGATGGCGGCCAACTCATCCTGCGGACATTCGTGGATTGCCTGTAGCGACATGCAGTCCGCATTCTTCAGGTTGCTCAACGCGCGTTCTACGTTGGTCCACGCCGCGGCTTGGGTCAAGATTGCTCCGACTACCACCTCCAGAGGACTATCACCCGGCCACCATCCCTGGGGGCCGTAGTAATGGTAGAGCCGGTCATACACGTCCAACAGAAACTCATGCCACCTCGGAGCCATGCCGTAGGCATTCGGATGATTCACTTCCGCAACGACGGAGCGGGTGTTCATCTTGGCCTGCATCAGATTCGGATTGGCAGGGGACTGGACAAGGTAATGGCAGACTCGCTGATGTCGCACTTGTAGGCGTATGACTGCACTCCTTTTGCCAGCGCCTCTCGAAACACTTGGGCGTACTCCGGGTCGGCGTAATCATTGGTGGCGAAGGATACAACGTCGTTGCGTTGCACTACGAACACCACCGCAGCGGCGTAGCCTGATCCTACGGCGTGCCCAAGGCTGCGCATGTGTTTGGCTCCACGGCTGGTAGGAGCGTCGGGGAACAGGCCAATTCCGTCCACGGCCAGGGTGACGGACTTGGTCTCAATGTAGCAACGTCCTGAGCAGCCTTCCAGCATCAGGTCAAGCCGGCTATCTCCGAATGTTACCTCGCGTTGCACCTTCTCATAGTCTTTGAATTGGGGGAGCCTGCCCGAATCCAGAGCTTCCGCCACCAGCGTGTTGGGGAGCCGGGCATCGGCTGAAACCAGCGTGTCCTCCATTTGGACCAGGGCTAGGTCGAACTTGGTCTTGCGATGCTCGCCCCGCGCAGGTTTGAGCTTGACCCGGTAGCCGGGGACCAGCATCTCTCCCATCCGGCCCGAGTTGGCAACGTGGACCATGACCTCCTGTCCTCCCACGTCCACCAGGGCTGCAAACCGGTTCAACCGTCTAACGAATATGCCGTCCACCAAGTCGGGACCCAATTGCATACGGGGGTATCCTTCGTGTTGGCCTCGCTGTTGAGGTCACCGCCAATCCTAACAACTTGCGTTGGACCGGGCAATGTGACAAGTATCGAGATGAAATAGATGTGCTGGGTACGGTGCGGGCCCTATAATGTACCTATGCCGTCATTCGTTGAACGATTGAATCAAGCCTGCGAGGCTAAGCGGAGCCTGGTCTGTATCGGGTTGGACGTTGATCCGGAGCGGATGCCTGTGCCTGACGTTCTGGACTTCAACCGGGCCATTATTGACGCTACCCATGACCTGGTGTGCGCGTACAAGCCCAACCTGGCGTTCTATGAGGCCCTGGGTTTGCCGGGTCTAAGGGCGTTGCAGGGCACCATCGACTACATTCGTGCCCAGGCGCCCGGAGTGATAATCATTGCGGATGCAAAGCGCGGGGACATTGATGTGTCCTCCGCTGCGTATGCAAGGGCCATGTTCAGCGTTTGGGGGTTCGACGCGGTGACAGTCAATGCTTGGGGCGGGAAAGACGGCTTGGAACCATTCATGGTCGACCCAGACCGCGGTGTGTTTGTCTGGTGCCGTGGTTCAAATCCCGGGTCCGGTGATCTTCAAGATCTTCATGTAAGTACTCCGAATGGAATGGTCCCCTTGTATCGCCACCTGGCCCTGACCGTGTCGGGATGGAATGAACATGGAAATCTGGCGCTGGTCATGGGCGCTACATATCCGGAGCAGCTCTCAGAGGTGCGGCAGCTATGCCCCGGACTTCCACTGCTGGTCCCGGGCGTAGGGGTCCAGGGTGGCGGGCTGGAAGCGGTGGTGCGCAACGGCGTAGACTCGCAAGGAAGGTTGGCCATCGTCAATTCTTCTCGGGGAATCATATATGCGTCACAGGACCGCGACTTCGGCGCGTCAGCCCGAACGGAAGCGGAGAAGTTGCGTAACGGCATCAACCGAGTGTTGGAGGCCGATGGGAAGGGATGGACCTAGACCTCAAAATCGGCGACGTGGTGCGCATGAAGAAGGCGCATCCATGCGGTAATCACCTTTGGGAGGTTACCCGGCTGGGGGCGGATATTGGGGTAACCTGCCAGAAGTGCCGCCGCCGGCTGCTGCTTGCACGCTCGTACCTGCGGCGCAGAGTACGGGAGGTTATCCGGGCAGGCTGAGGTCCAGACCTGACCTGATGCGTCCGCAATGGCCGGACTCAGTACTCAGATGGAATGGCCGAAGCCATCTGGTCGTCGTCTGAGCGGACCCACTCCCAAAGCTCAGCGTGGTAGCCCCGAAGTTGGTCTGACATTGCCTCTATGAAGCTGCGGACTGCTCTTCCCAGGAACTTGCCCCGAAGGGTGCAGACGCCGATGACCGACCCGGGAAAGATATGGTCGAGGCGCACGACGCCCAACTTGTCGTGGTCCTCCGGGTGAAGAGTGAAGTCGGGCGCGATAGCCATCCCCAACCCGATCTCCACATATCGCTTGATCGACTCCGTGTCGTCCATAGCCAGGACGACCTCGTAGTTGATTCCCTGGTTCTTCAGCGCACCCTCCACTTTTTGCCGGGTCAGGCTCTCCGGGCCGGAGAGGATCAGCGGCCACTCGGCTACATCCTGGAGTTGTACGGGGTGGCTCTCCAATAGCGGGTGCCCAGGTGGGGTCATCAGGACGACGTTGTACTCGAACAGTTCCTGGAACTCTAAGGATGGATCGTCGGCGGGAGGGGGAGAACAAAACGCAAGGTCCAACTCGCCCGACTTGACCAGAGAGATCAGCCCATTATATGGGCGCGCCAGCAAGCGGATCCGCACATCCGGCATCTGGGACCGAAACTCCTGGATGCCCCTGGGCAGATGGTGCATCAGCAGGTCGTGGTATGCTCCGACGACGAAGGATCCCAGCCGTTCGGAGTAGTCCATCTGGGTCTTCAGAGTATCTACCGCCTGGACTACGGGCGTCACCAACTCCAGGAGGGTCACGCCTTCAGACGTGAGCTGAATGGGGCGCTTGATGCGGTCGAAGAGTGTGATGCCGAATTCGCTCTCCAGTTTACGCAGGTGGGTCGTGACAGTTGGCTGGCCAAGCTCCAGGGTGCGGGCCGCCCTGGATACGCTGCGAAGGCGCGCTACGTGGTAAAAGCTGATCAACTCGCGCAGTTCCATAAAGCTTGCCCCCAACTAATACCGACTGAGAACACGGCTTCATACAGCCGTGCCGGCCGGGGAGCGGCGGATAGAATCCGTCTCCCGGTTGGATTCGATATAATATATCATACGTTATCGCTTGACAAAATATATTGGCCGAATCGAAAATGGAGCCGAACCTATATTGAGCTTGCGCTCACGTGGCCTGTTGGTGGCCACGATGAGCGGCTTAGCGCCAGAGTGGTTGCGGGTATATGCCATACGTGATCACAGAACCCTGCATCGGGGTAAAAGACGCAAGCTGCGTAGAGGTCTGCCCGGTGGACTGTATTCAGACCACCGACGAAGCGGAGATGTACTACATCGATCCAGAGATTTGCATCGACTGCTCTTACTGTGAATCGGTGTGCCCGGTCAGCGCCATTTTCGACGAGTTTGCTGTTCCCTCGAAGTGGCGCCCATTTATCATCAAGAACCGGGACTTTTTCGACGGCAAGTAGCCCACGACTTGTTCCCGCTCAGGGAATTTGCGCCGTCTACCCCGCCAGTAGTCCTCGGCAACCCGCATCGGTTTGCGCGGTAGTCGCGCGTTTGCGTGTTTGCACGCTTGCCTGTTCCCGCGGCTCGAGCCTGGTGCTGTGAGCTTGCCCCGAGCGGCGTCCAATGATTGCCTGGGCAGGGAATCCCCGAGGCGACTGGCTATCGGGTGGATTGGGCGACGGAGCGGGCGCGTCCAGGTTGGGCAACACTCCAGACCATCACACAACCAGTGACAGGAAGGGACGGATGGCACTTTTCTTGCGCGACGACGATGTTTCGAAAGCTATCGGCATGGGAGAGATGTTGGAGACCATAGAGTCTATGCAACGTCACTTCGGACATGGCGAGGCTTATAACCTGCCCCGGCGGAAGATAATTGCCAGCGGGGGAATGCTGTCTGTGATGGGCGGGGGCCTCTTTTACGATGACGTGCTGGGTGTCAAGACCTATACCGTGGTCCGTGGCGCATACTCATTTCAGGTCAGCCTTTATGACGCCAACACCGGAGTCCTGTTGTGCTACACCCAGGCAAACCGGCTTGGGCAACTGCGCACCGGCGCGACTACGGGCGTGGCAGTGAAGTATCTGTCCAACCCGGAATCAGCGACGGTAGGTATCATCGGGACCGGATACCAGGCGCCCACTCAGTTGGAGGCGGTTGCCAGGGTCAGGAACATCAGGAAGGTCAAGGCGTTCAGCCGCACTCCGGAGCGCCGGGAGGCTTTCGCGGCGTCCATGAGCGAGTCACTGGGCGTAGACGTAAGCGCGGTGGACAGCGGGGAAGAAGCGGTAACCGGCAGCGACATCGTCATCTGCATCGCTGCCGCCACGGAGCCCGTGGTGGACGGAGCCTGGGTCTCGCCGGGGGCTACGGTCATCGGCGCAGGCCCGACCACCTGGCGGGTCCAGGAAGTGACGGACTCGATGCTGGCCAGGGCCGACAAGGTGTTCGTGGACTCGGCGGACCAGGCCCCCATAGAAGCGGGGGACATGGCCAGCGCGGTTGACCGCGGCGTCTTCCAGTGGAGCCGGATGATTGAGCTGCGCCATGCAGTCGCCGGAATGGTTGCAGGGCGGGACAACCCGGAGCAGGTGATCTTCGCCAAGCTGATGGGCACTGGCGTCGCCGACGTAGCAGCTGCCAAGCTGGTCTACGAGCAGGCGAAGGCCAAGGGCCTGGGCATGGAAATGGAGTGGTAGGATTTATCCGCTGAGGGAACGCATTTTCACCGGGTAGTACACTCCACTATCTACCGCGAAACAGCGGCCGTATGATATGCCAGTGGTAAGGAATGTTGTCGATGAGGGTAGTTTCAACCATAGCCTTGAGCTTCCCTACCAATTGAGAATCGATGACTTCCGGTTGGCAATCACAGACGTTTATGATTTTTTCTACGACGTAAACGAACATCTGACATCCAAGGGCCTTCAGCGTCTGGACGATATGCTGCGCCCGGCCATAATGTCGGGCGTGCTATCCGACATGCTCACCGCCAGCCTGGCGACTCACTCACGGACATTGGTGGAAAACCAATACTTCAACGGGCATCCCGACCTGGTTGTGCAGGGAGTGTACCCACAAAACTCAGTGAGGGCAGGCGGCCAGGGCGTAGAGGTCAAGACGACCCGCAACCGTGGGGGTGCGGTAGACACTCACGGCGCACGGGACCAATGGATGTGCGTCTTCGTTTACGAAGTCGATAACGAGACGGAACCGGCCGCCGGCCGTAGCCCCATGACGTTTAACCGAGGTATACCTCGGCGAAGTTACCCTGGAAGACTTCCGGCGGAACCCACGCGGCGAACTTGGGACCCGGACGGCCACGCTGCACCGGGATGGAATCAGGAAACTTCGTGAGAATTGGGTCTATAGGCTTCGGCGTCCTGGTTGACGCTTAGGAACTATCTCAAAACCCTGAGTTGCCATTGCCGCCGGTACCAGATTAGTGCGCAGGCCAGTTGGATCAGCCCGATGTAGTTGGATGCCTTCTTGTCGTACCTCACCAGGATCGCCCGGCACTTGGACAGCCAAGCCAGGGTGCGCTCCACCACCCACCGGCGGGCCGGATGGCGTTTCACTCCTGTGGCGTCCAGCTTTTCCTCTCCTATACGCCGGATGTGCCCCCGGTACCCGTGAGTCGCCACCGCCTCGTGGCCCGTTGGGTTGTCGTATCCCTTGTCCAGGCACAGATGCTGGGTCCCGGTTTCGGGACGCTCCACCACTATGCCGTTCAAGGTCATGTCCAGCAGCTTGGTGTCGTGAACATTGGCTCCGGCCACTGCCAAGCTCAACGGCCCTCCATCCCGTTCGACCAGGATGCTCCGTTTGCTGCCTGCCTTGCCACGGTCCGTGGGATTGCGGCCTGTTGAATCCCCCCAAAACGTGCCTTGCCCATGGCGCAATCCGCAGCCTGCCACTCCCAATCCACACCACCCAGTTCCTCGCACTCCTTTACCAACTCCGCCCAGATGCGCTCCAGCACACCCAATTCCACCCACCGCTGGAAAGTGCGGTGAATGGTGCTGTCGTCTCCCAGTTCCCGGGGCAGGCGGTTCCAGTGGCAGCCGGTGCGCATGCGAAATATGATGCCGTCCAGAATTCGCCTGGGATGAACCCGCTTCCGTCCCGTAGCCTTGGGAGGGTCCATCTCCAGAATGACCGGGTGAATCTGCTCCCAGAGATCGTCCGGAACCTCCCAAATAGTAGGCAGAATCTCGTTCTTTCCCGTCATCATTCACCGCCTCACCTGATTCCCCCTCATCCTAACCGAACCGGCTTATCCCTCTCCCTTTCTGCCTCTACCGTTTTGAGATAGTTTCTTAGTGCGCTAAGCTTGGGGACGGCTTCCCTGGCGGCCAGGAAGTAGTGACGGTCTTTCTCAACGCCGATGCTCTGATAACCGATGGCGTTGCTTGCCGCAAGGGTGGAACCCGACCCGGCAAAGGGGTCAAGGATGATTCCCCGGCCCAGAGGCAGGACTGCCCGGACCAGTTGGCGCAGGAAGGACTGGGGTTTCAAGCTGGGGTGAGGGGCCAGTTCCCGCTCAGCAGCCCTTGTGGGAAGCGAGGGGATGACGTCCCCGAAGGGCTTGTCCTCGCCGGGACGCCGGAAACCGCCGGTTGCCCACTTCCTCAAGTTGTCCCTGACCCTGCCCTCCAGAGGTTTTCGGAACAGCAGCCACGGCTCCCACATCGACCTGGGCATCACGCTGACATCGCGGAATTCCTCATGTGCGCCCTTCGGCCTGTCGCCGCCGCGCATGGTCATGGTCAGGCGTATTATCTCCCCCCGGCGTTCCAGCCCGGCTTTTGCCAGGGCGGTGGATACGATATGTGATACAAGGGGGTTGGACGCGACTACAACGTTCGCACCGGGCACAAGCGCAGGTCTCAACGTATCTGCCCAAACGTAGAAGAAATCGTCTATGGCGGCGAGTTGGTTCCCGTCCAATGTGGTGAACCTGGGCAGTGGGGAACGGGTATTCCCGTCAAAGGAAGGAGGGATTCTCCAGACGCCGCCCCTGCGGGACCTTAGTTTGGCCTGCTGCTCGTCGGTGTATTCGTGGAGGCCATAAGGGGGGTCTGTTACAACGGCGTGGATGGAGTTTTCCGGCCGTCCGGCAATCCAGGAGAAGCAATCGTCGTTGTGCAGTACCGACTGCTGGTAAACAAACGAGGCTTCCCGGTCTGCCAAATGCTCGAAATACTTTTGCCGCGGGTTGGCCGGATAGTCCTGAACCCGGTATAGTCCCCGGCTTTCCCTGACGAATGTTCCGGGGGTATTGAGCCGGAGGTACGAGCGGACTGAGGATGCCGGTATCGCGCCAATTTCGCCGGCCACCCGCTCCGTAATCTCCTTGACGGTCAGGGGGGAGGCGGACTTTTCCAGCACTCTGATTATGGCATCCCGGACCTGGCCAGGGGGATTCTTAGATTGTATGGACATGGGAAAAGTATGAGACGTCTTGACGTCTCGTGTCAACCGGCATTTCCAGCGGGACTCCGTAACTTTCTGGAGTGGGATGTCACCCCATATTACGATATTCACCGGTGCATTTGACGCTGTAGGCCCCTTCTCCCATTAACAGGCTTTCCACCGCGGCGCGTGCAGTGTCAAGGGACGTAAAGCATGGGGTCTGACGCTCCACGGCGGCGCGGCGGATGTGGAACCCGTCCTGCATCACGGATGTGTCACCAGACAGGGTATTTATCACAGCGGTGACCGTGCCGTCGTTCACCACGTCTACTACGTTGGGGCTTCCCTCGTCGAGCATCTTGCTGACCGTGGTCACCGGCATACCCATTGCCGAGATCATTGCCGCCGTGCCCTCGGTGGCGTAGAGACGGCACCCGGCCTGGTGCAATGCCCGGATGAGGGAAACGGACTCGGCCTTGTCGTGGTCGGCAATGCTGAGCAGGACCGAAGACCGGCTGTTGAGGTTCAGGTTGGCGGCCATGAGAGCCTTGGATAAGGCGCTGCCGAAGTCCCAGTCAATTCCCATCACCTCCCCGGTGGACTTCATCTCGGGGCCCAGATGCCAGTCCACGCCCACCAGCTTGCCCATAGAAAATACAGGCGCCTTGATTCCGACCAGCCGTTGCCGGGGCCACAACCCTCCCTGGTATCCCTGTTGCTCCAGGGAATGGCCGAGCATGACCCGAGTCGCCATCGAGGCCACCGGCACGCCGGTTACCTTGGAGATGAAAGGAATCGTGCGGCTGCCGCGAGGGTTCACCTCCAGGACGTAGACCGCTGTGGAGCTGTCGGCAGCGCCGACAGCATCCCGCCCCCACCCCGCTTCCGCCTCCTGTTGCGGGCTGCGGTAGGGGGGACCACCCTGGATGACGAACTGGATGTTCATCAGGCCGCGGACTTCAAGCGCCAGGCCGATTCTGGTCGTGTAGTCAACGATCGTGTCGACCTCTTCCTCGGTCAGGTTCAGACCGGGATAGATGGCCATTGAGTCGCCGCTGTGGACCCCGGCCCGTTCAATATGTTCCATAATGCCGGGAATCAACACCTGGCTGCCGTCGCATACGGCGTCAACCTCACACTCCTTGCCCTCGATATATCGGTCGATCAGCACCCGCTTGTCAGGCGCGATTTCCGCGGCCACTGTAAGGTAACGGATCAGCTCTGAAGCGTTCTGGACGATTTCCATGGCCCTTCCCCCCAGGACATAGCTGGGGCGAACAACTGCCGGGTAGCCGATGTTCTGGGCGACACGCAACGCCTCCTCCACCGAACTTACGGCTGCGCCGGGTGGCTGAGGGATGCCCAGGCGGGCGAGGAACTCCTCGAACTTATGTCGGTCGGAGGCGATGTCGATGGCTTCCGCGCTGGAACCCAGGATAGGAAGGCCCGCCGACGCCAATGACTGGGAGAGGTTGATGGCAGTCTGGCCTCCGAACTGGACCACGCAGGGAGGCGGGTCGTCATCACCTGCCTCGTTCTCGATAATGTCCCTCACCGATTCTTCGTCGAGAGGCTCAAAGTAGAGCCGGTCGCTGGCGTCGAAGTCGGTGGATACCGTCTCAGGGTTGGAGTTGATCATAATGCTGCGCACATCGTTTCGGGACAGTGCCCAGGCCGCATGGACGCTGCAATAATCGAACTCTATCCCCTGGCCGATACGGATTGGGCCGCTGCCAATGACTATGGCCTTGGGGCCGGGCAGGGGCAGGGCCTCGTTTTCCTGGTCGTAAGAACTGTAGTAGTAGGGAGTAATTGCCTCGAACTCGGCGGCGCAGGTGTCCACGGTCTTGTAAACGGGGCGAATGTCCCATGCGTGGCGTAGATTTCGGACCTGCTCGGGGAGGACATCAGCCAGCGTTCCTATTTGGTCGTCGGAGAACCCCAAGCGCTTGGCCTGAAGCAGCAACTGGGGAGTCAACGGTTCGGAGAGCAGGCGGCGTTCCATGCCTACAATGCGCTCCAGCGCGCTGATGAACCAGGGGTCGATGTAAGTGCGGCGAGTCAGCGTTTCCCCGTCTATGTTTCTCCGTACCGCTGCCATGAGAGCCCAAAGGCGCTCGTCATTGGGTCCGAAACGCGGGTCTTCGAGGTCTACGCCCTGGGCATCCCTCCAGTCAGGATGTTCCCAGAGAAGGGACCGCCCGCCCAACTCCAGACCGCGGGCAGCTTTTTGCAGAGCCGACTCGAATGAGCGGTCAATGACCATCACTTCGCCTGTGGCCTTCATCTGGGTCGTCGTCCGCCGGTCACCGTTGGGGAACTTGTCAAACGGCCACCGGGGAAATTTGACGACACAGTAGTCCAGGGCAGGTTCGAATGCGGCCCTGGTCTTGTCTGTGACGGCGTTGGGTATCTCGTCCAACCGCTTCCCCACGGCTATCTTGGCCGCCACACGGGCAATAGGGTATCCCGTCGCCTTGCTGGCCAGGGCTGAACTGCGGCTTACCCTGGGATTGACTTCGATCACGTAGTAGTCGGACTCCAGTGTATCGGGCAGGGACAATTCGTCGACCACCACAGGGTGGGGGCGCAGAGCGAACTGGATGTTGCAACCGCCTTCAATGCCCAGACCACGGATGATCTTCAGGCTGGCAGTGCGGAGCATCTGGTATTCTTTGTCGGTCAGGGTCTGGCTGGGCGCGACGACGATGCTGTCCCCGGTGTGGACCCCCATGGGGTCCAGGTTCTCCATGTTGCAGATGGTTATGCAGTTGTCTGCTCCATCACGCATCACCTCATACTCGACCTCCTTCCAGCCTGCCAGAGAGCGTTCGAGAAGTATCTGCGAGATGGGGCTGGCGGACAGGCCGCTCTGCACAATCGCTTCGAACTCTTCCCACGTATTGGCGATGCCACCGCCGCTGCCGCCCAGGGTGTAGGCAGGCCGGATGACCAGAGGAAGGCCCATCTGGCGCCCCAGCGCGTGGGCCTCCTCAGTGGATGCGGCGGTGAAATTCCGTGGTTCAGGCTCTCCAATTTCGTGGAGGAAATTGCGGAAAAACTCCCGGTCCTCCGCCCTGCGTATGGTTTCAAGCGGAGTTCCCAGAAGGCGGACGTTATGCCGCTCCAGGACGCCGGCGTTGGCCAGCGCAACGGCCAGGTTGAGGCCCGTTTGCCCTCCCAGAGTCGGTAGCAGACCGTCGGGGCGCTCAATGCGGATGACCCGCTCAAGCACCTCGACGGTCAACGGCTCGATGTATACCCGGTCCGCAATGTCGTCGTCGGTCATTATGGTGGCGGGGTTCGAGTTGACCAGAACGGTGGTGACGCCCTCCTCTCGGAGGGCGGTACATGCCTGGGTCCCGGCGTAATCGAACTCCGCTGCCTGACCTATGACTATAGGACCAGAGCCAATGACCAACACTTTGTCCGGCTTGGCCTGGATTGTATAGGAGCTTATGTTGGCCTCCATTCTCTCCCTCGAGGGACTGGTCCTTCCCGCCGCTCCCAGTCCGGCATGGCGGCATGGGGCGACGTTCTCCAGATAGTTTGCGTTGTTCCGGGACGGGTGGCGAATTGCGCACTCGTCCCTGCCTATATTGTGGGAAGCACACCCGGTAGCTCGATGTAATTCCGCTCCTGGAAGACGTTGAGGCAGTTGAACGCAAACGCTCCGTACAACTTGCCCATCGGATCGAATTGCATTGCCTCCGAGTCCGGGTCCCGGTCCCTGGGCGGGATTCGGAACACCGACTTGTCATCTTCGGTCGGCTCGACCTCGATCCACGCTACCTGGAAGGGAGGCTGATCGCGCCGGGTCTGGTCGATAGCCTTGATAATCAACTCCCACCGCTTGCCCACCTCGATCCTCGTAGGAGTGAGTTGGTACATGTGGGACTCACAAGAGAAATAGGGCACCTCCTGGTCCAAAAGGCTTATGATTTCTGACAACTCGCCAGGAATCTCCACTTCCACACCCTCCTCCATTATGACCATAGAAAAAGAAGACATTAAAAAACCTCGCAATAAATGCAAAAAGATAAAGGTTGAGAGGTTCTGGCGCTCTTGTCTTTTGTCGCGTGGCCGTTTGTCAAATAGGCGGTCCCTCCTGCTTGCAGTCTATTGGTGCTGGGCCACCAGATCGAGAAATTGATCAAATAAATATTCGTTCTCGCGCGGGCCCGGTGACGCTTCGGAGTGATATTGGATGGTGAACACGGGATAGTCGCGGTGCTTCAGACCCTCGATGGTCTGGTCGTTCAGGTTGATATGGGTAACCTCCAGTCCAGGAGGCAGAGAATCGGAGCGTACAGCATAGCCGTGGTTCTGGGCAGTTATGTAAACCCGGCCATCGCTCAGGTCCTGGACCGGGTGGTTCGCACCCCGGTGACCGAATTTCAGCTTGAAGGTGTCTGCGCCCAGAGCGCGGGCTACCATCTGGTGCCCGAGGCAGATGCCCATGACCGGCACCTTGCCCAAGACCTTACGGATGTTTGAAACCACATAGTCGAGCAATTGCGGGTCACCGGGTCCTGGTGACAGCAGGATGCCCGAGGGATTAAGGGCCATCATTTCCTCGGAGCTGGTGGCCGCGGAGATGGCTATCACCTCGCAGCCCCGGCTCCTCAGGAGCCGGAGAATGTTGTATTTCAGGCCGCAGTCGTTGACGAGGATCCGGTAACCGGGCGCGCCTGGTTCAAGTGGTGGGTCATCCCAACGGTATTGCACGTCGGTGGTTACCGTGCGGACAAAATCCACTCCGTCGTAAGGTGGCTGCCGGGACAGGATTTCGAGGGCCAACTCTGGGGACTCGTGGGTGATCAGGCCCATCATTACTCCGGCGCTGCGCAGACGACGGGTGATGGCCCGGGTATCCACTCCACTCAGGCCGGGGACACCATGAGAGGTAAGGAAATCGTGCAGGGTGATTCGGTCCAAGGAGTGGCTGGGGCGGTCGCAGTGTTCCCGGACGATCATGCCGGAGACTTGGATGCGCTTCGACTCGTAGTCTTCGGGGTTAATGCCGTAGTTACCGACGAGGGGATAGGTGAGAGTAACCATTTGCCCGGCGTAGGAGGGATCGGTCAGGACTTCCTGGTAGCCGGTCATGCTGGTGTTGAAAACGACCTCGCCGTAGCCGCTCTGCTCCGCGCCGAATGACTCTCCGCGGAAAACCGAGCCGTCCTCCAGGACCAGGTGCGCGGGATTAGCCATTCTGTCCATTCTCCTGGGGACGGACCCTATCCGCCGCTCCCCGGCCGGCACGGCTGTATGGGACCGTGTTCTCAGTGTAAGCGATGGACCCCTCAACCAGCGTGGCAACAACCTTGCCCTTCAGAGTGACCCCATGCAGTGGGGTGTTTTTGCCCATAGATGCGAACTCACCGGAGTCGACGGTCCACTCGCGGTTGGGGTCAAAGACGACTATATCGGCAGGAGTGCCGGGGGACAGGGTTGCCAGATGCTTGAATCTTGGTCCCAAGACCCGGGCCGGGCCGGAGGTGAACCGTTCCACCAGTGCGGGCATTGATATGCGGGACTCGTGGACCAACCTGAGAGCAGACCCCAGCGCGGTTTCCAGAACGCTGATGCCGAAAGCCGCATCCTGGTAGGTAACTTCCTTGCTGACCCGCTCATGGGGGGCGTGGTCGGTGGCGATGCAATCGATGACTCCATCGCCCAAACCCTGTATCAGCGCCTCTATGTCCTCCGCGCCTCGCAAGGGCGGATAGACTTTGGTGGACGTATCGTAGGAGAAGGCGGTCGCCACCCCGCCAGCCAGGGATTGTGGACCCATCACCCAGTCGTCGGTGATGGTCAGATGATGCGGGCATACCTCGGCCGTGACGGCAATCCCCCGCTCTCGCGCCTGCCGCACCAGGGACACGCTGCCCGCGGTGCTCAAGTGGGCCAGGTGTACCCTGCCCCCGGTCAGGCCGGCAAGCGCGATGTCCCTGGCCATCATGGATTCCTCCGCCGCCGCGGGTATGCCTGGCAGTCCGAGCATCGACGCGACACGGCCCTCCGCCATAACACCGCCGTGAGACAGGGACATGTCCTGGCAGTGATTGGATATGGTCAGTCCGAGGTCGGCGCTGTAGGTGAGAGCCAGACGCATCAGGTTCGGATCGTCCACCGGGTCGCCGTCGTCGCTGAAAGCCACGACGCCGGCGTCTGCCAACTCACCCATCTCCGACAATTCTTTACCCCGGCGTCCCTTGGTAACGCAACCAAAAGTGAAGATTCGGGAAACGGCGTCGGTAGCGGCCCGTTGACGGACCAACTCAACCATCGCGGCGTTGTCTATGGGCGGTTCCGTGTTGGGCATGGCGCATACGGTTGTGAAGCCACCCTTGACCGCGGCCCTGGACCCCGTGTAGATAGTCTCCTTGTACTCTAGACCCGGTTCGCGGAGGTGGCAGTGAATGTCGATGAATCCAGGGCAGGCGACCATGCCCGCCGCCTCTATAACCTGCACTCCGTCGGGTGATGCTTCTGTGGAGTGGGGGGTTACTGACGCAATTTGACCGTCACGGACAAGAATGTCGGCCACCTGATCTATACGGCGGGCCGGGTCGATCACCCTCGCTCCCCGGATGAACACTGGTATGGAAGTCGCGTCAGCGGCCATCTGTGTATACCTCCGAAGTACCGCCAAGCGCCTGGCCGGACGTCTGTGCAGCGGAGAGGTGGTAGAGAAGGGCCATCCGGATTGCAACGCCATTAGTAACCTGCTGCTCAATCACTGCACGGTCGCCATGTGCGATGCTGGAACTTATCTCAATGCCCTCGTTCATGGGTCCGGGGTGCATCACCAGCGCGCCGGCCTTAGCCCGGTCCAACCTGGTGTCGTTCACCTGCCAGCGCCTTATGTACTCCCGCAGACTGGGGAGGAATCCAGAGTTCTGCCTCTCTGACTGCAACCTGAGGGCCATCACTACGTCGGCGTCCTCTATGGCACGGTCAAGGTCTGTGTCCACCTCTACAGAGGCCAGGGGATGATCATATCCGAGCTTGTCCCGGCCTTGCAGCATATCGAGGGGCAGCAGGGTCGAGGGGCCGCAGAGCACGACACGGGCGCCCATCCTGGCGAAGCCCCAGATGTTTGACCGGGCCACCCGGCTGTGCATCACGTCGCCGACGATGACAAGTTTCAGGCCCGCCAGCCTGCCAAAATTCTCCTTAACCGTGTAAAGGTCCAGCAGCGCCTGGGTAGGGTGTGCATGAATGCCGTCACCAGCGTTGATGATGCCCACGCGGTCCAGGCGCCGCGCCAGCAGATAGGGCGCTCCCGAGTGGGGATGGCGGATGACAATTATGTCAACGCCCATCGCCTGGATCGTCAGACCAGTGTTGAGAAGCGTCTCACCCTTCTCCGTGCTGCTGCCGCTGGCCGACATGTTAATTACGTCTGCGCTGAGGACTTTTCCGGCCTCCTCGAAGGAGATGCGGGTACGGGTGCTGGCTTCGTAGAACAGGGTGACGATTACGCGGCCCCGCAAAGTTGGGACCTTCTTGATGTCCCGCCCCAGGACTTCTGCCATGCCCTTGGCAGATTCCAGCACGGTCTCAATCTCGGAGGTGGAGAAATCGTCCAGGTCCAGCACATAGCGGCGCGGAACTGTATCCGGGGGCGCGTTGTAGTCCTGGCCGGATGATTCCTTGATCGTCTGAATCTCGCTTGTCAAATTCGCTTGTCCTGCCGAATGATGGCAACTTCATCCACGCCGTCGGTCTCTACCAGCCGCACCTTGACCTGCTCGTCCATTGAAGTCGGCGCGTTCTGGCCCACGTAGTCGGGCCTGATTGGGAGCTGCCGGTGCCCCCTGTCCAGCAGAATGGCGAGTTGGACCTGCTCCGGGCGGCCAAAGTCCTTCAGGGCGTCCATCGCCGCCCTGATGGTGCGTCCCGTGAAGAGAACATCATCGACCAGCACGACGGCCTTGCCCTGGATGGGCACCGGAATCTCGGTTGGCCGGACTACAGGACCCTTCCTGGCGTGCAGGTCATCCCGGTAAAGATTGATGTCCAAAGTCGCTGTGGGGACCTCGCTTCCCTCGAACCGGAGCAGGTTGCCGGCCAGACGCCGCGCCAGATAAACACCCCGGGTGTATATGCCAACGATTACAAGTTCGTTGGCCCCACGGTTTCTCTCCAGTATCTCGTGGGCCACCCTGGCCAGCGCCCGGCGGATATCCTGGCCATTCATTATCTGACGTTCGACCATCCGGTTCCTATGTGGCGCGGTTGCCGGATTCGGGCAAAACTGACCCTCACCTAACCCCCTCGCAATGGGGAGAGGGGCCTTTGCCGACGCTTGCCCGGGCGCGTCCTATACTTGTGGCCGCGCAAGAAAAGACCCCCTGCCAGTCGGCGGCAAGGGGGTATAGAGAACAGTCTCGTGCTCCGAGCATTGGGAGCCGGACGCTATACTTTGCCAGCCTCACGGGACTGCCTTAAAAGCGCGGCCGTTATCGGCCAAGGGCCATGCCACCTGGCCATTTATGTTTTCCAATATGTTATCAGAACCGGAGCGTCGGCGCAAAAGCAAATTGATTGGTTGGTCTGGCTAAGCCGCCACGCGCTTCCTGCGGTGGTGGACGTAGTCCACCAGCACGTATTCGCCCAGGTTGTTGGCGCTGGAGAAGAAGGCGCGGCCCCGGTTGATGCGGGTCATGCGGTCCACAAAGTTCACCAACTGGTATGAGTTCTCCAGCATGAACGTGTTAATCAGGATGTCCTCCTGGGTACAGCGTTTCACCTCCTTGAGAGTCTCCTGCTCGGTGCGGTAGCTGGGAGGATAGGCGAAGTAGGCCCTTTCGCCCTCCAGGTGGGCCGTAGGCTCCCCGTCAGTGATAAGGAGGACCTGTCTCGTGGAACCTTTTTCCCGGCTGAGGAGCTTGCGGGCCAGCATGAGAGCGTGGTGCAGGTTGGTGCCCGAGACCCAGGCGTTCCAGCTTGAGTCGGCCAGTTCCTCCTCCTTGATCTCCCGGGCATAATCGGAGAAGCCGATGATGTAGAGCCTGTCGCGGGGATACTGTCCGCGGATGAGGGCCATGAGGGCCAGCGTAACCTTCTTGGCGGCCTGGAAGTTGTTGAACAGGCCCATAGACCGGCTCTGGTCCAGGAGGACGGCGGTGGCGGCCTTGGTCATGTGCTCGGTGCGGTAAATCTCGAAGTCCTCGGGGCGCATCCTGACCGGCAGTTCCGGCCCGGAACGGAGCACGGCGTTCTTTACCGTGGTCTGGAGGTCGATCTGGAACGGGTCGCCGAACTCGTAGGTCTTGGTCTCGCCCAGCCAGTCCCCGTTGTTGCCGCGTATCTCCATGTCATGGTCGCCGATGCGGTCTTTCTTGATGTGGGCGAAGACCTCGTTCAGGGCCTTCTGACCGATGCGCCGGATGCCCCTGGCAGTCAACTCCACCTTGTCGTTGCCGGTGATGTAGCCCGCTTCCTCAAGCATCTTGCGGAGGCGGTCGATTTCGTCCCAGGCGCGGCGGGCTTCCTCGCCCAGCAACTCCGCCAGCTTCTCCGGGTCCACGTCGCCGAGTTGTCCGGTGCGCATCGCCTCCTGAAGGGCCTGCTCCAACTGGTCCAGGTCCTGCATGTTGCGCATCATTTCCATCGCCTGCTCCATTGTCAGGCTGTCGTCGCCCAGGAAAGGGTATTGCTGGCGCAACTGGTCCATGGGCATTAGCTGTTCCATCAGAGAGGCGAATTGAGCCATCTGATCGCGCATCTCCGGGGACAGGGCGGACATGAGCGAGTCTTCCAGCTCGCGGCGCATCTCCGGGGACATGCTGTCCATCAATGACTGCATCTGGGCCAACTGTTGCTGCAACTGTTCCATCAGTTCCTCGAAGGACTGAGGGGGGTTGTCGCCGAACATGGGACCGAATTGCTGCATGAACTGGTCGAAGTTGGGTTCCCTGCCCTGCAGCTTGTCACGCATCATTTCGTTCAGTTGACGCATCATCTCGGCCATGGCGGCCATCTGTTCCGGGGTCATGCCCTCCATCTGGTCGCGCATCTGCTGGCCCATGTTCTGGGCCATCTGGCTCTTGAGCATGTCCAGGAGTTCCTGGAATTTCTCCTGGGCTTCGGGGTCCATGAAGTCGTATTCCATTAACTCCCGGATCTGCCCGCCAACTCCCTCGGGCAGGTCGTCCAGCTTGTCCAGGTTCCGCTGGGCGCGCTGCTCCAGAAGATCGAGCAGGTTTTCCTGCTGGGCGCGGTCTTCGCCATGCTCCTGGGACACGTCGTATCTGGCCTGGTCCAACCGCTGTTGGATGCCCTCGCGCTCAGTGCGGATGATGTCCTCAAGGCGTTCCCGGATGTCGTCAACCACCGAATCCATGTTGTACTGCTGCATCTGCTGGCGGCGCTGGTCCTTCAGCCGCTCCAACAGGTCGCGCAGTCCGGGCAACTGCTGACCATCCCGGTTCTGGAGACCCTGGCGCATCATCTCCCGCAGGGCGCGCATAACGTCGCCCTGGTTGAGGACCTCATCGGCAAGCCGGTCCATCAGGTCCTCGGCGTCAATGTCGAATATCCGCTGGGTGCCGTCCCATTGGGAGTAACGGTATGTGCGGTAAAGCATAATAACCTCGATGCGCTGGGCGTCTGACGTGGCGGGGGTGAGACCGGGTTGGCTGCCCACATAATAGCCCTGGAACTACGGAACAACAAGGGCGCAGAGATTTTGGGCCGTGTGCCGGGGTTGGTCAGGACAGGGTGGGAAGGCCGAGGGCTTGGATAATTCTGACGGCAGACTCGGATGGTTCCATCGTAGAGGTATCAATGGTCGGGCCGGTGTTGGGTATTGGAGGGTACTCGAAGCCTCCGGAATCCCTGATGCGGCGGTATTGGGCCAGGGAGCGTATTTTGCCGAATTCCGCGCGGGACTCGTTCTTCATGCGGCACTCCAACTCCTCCTCAGGGCAGGTCAGTCCCACGTAGGCCACTTTGCCGCCGGCGGTGGCTACCCTGTCGTTAAGGTCTCCGATGAAGCGATGGCGGACGGTGCGCTCCGGTGTGAAGGTGAACAGCAGACCGGGCAAACGTTCCTCTGCCGCCCTACCCATCACGTCCAGCCATGCCCGGTCCCGCAGTTCGACGAAGGGCGGTGTGCCGAAACCGAACACCGGCACCAGCATGTCCACTACCAGGTGGTTGTGGAAGACCGGGAACCCCGTCCTTGATCCTACTTCCCTGGCGATGGTCAGTTTCCCGGATGCCGCCGGGCCGTAGATGCAGACCAGAATCATGACGGTACGACCGCAGTGTCTCTGACCGGAATGTCAGGTGACTGAGGCCCCCAGTATTTTCTGAAGGTGGCCCAGGGCCCAGGTGTGGGCGTCGTGGTCGAAGGTGGCCACGCAGTCAGCGGGGACCTCCACGGGGTAATCGCGGTTGCGGGCGTCGGCGGTTGTGTGGAGAACGCAGATGTCGGTGCATACTCCGCAGACTATCAGCTTGTCCGGTTGCAGCCTCTCCAGCATCTGAGCAAGGCCGGTGCCGAAGAAGCCGCTGTAACGGTTCTTGGGGATGACGTTTGCCCCTGTGACGAACCTCTCCAGTTCCGGGATGACGTGGGGTTCCTCGGTTCCTTTGACGCAGTGGACCGGGAACATCTTGAATTCCAGGTCGTCTGGATCATGGTGGTCGGAGATGAAGAGGATTTGAGAGCCGCTGGCGGTCTCACGCTCCAAGAGGAGGCGGACGTTAGGAATGATCTGCCGCGCTTCATCGCCGCAGTATAGGTTGTGGCCCGGCTCCAGGAACCCTTTGACCATGTCTACCACCAGAACTACATTGGCCATGACTCACCTCCCGCAGGCTGGCTCTTCGGCCATTCTAACCGACTCAGGGCGGCGGTGTACCGATGGGACGAGGCTCCGGGACTACTTCGACTGGCATTGGCCGCTCCCGCCGGACTTCAAGCGGGAAGCAGGTCCTGCCCATGCCGTGGCCCCAGGGGTCGTCGGAGAACCGGGGGTTTCTTTCCCTGCGCTCGGCCGTGCCGGTGGCGAATACGGCACAAAGCTCGTATGCGCCTTCGGCTCCATCAACCACGCGGTACTCGTAGGGAACGCCGGTCTCAGGGTCGTGGATGGAGTCTATGGAATACCTTGCGCCGGACATGTCCTCAAATCCAGCGGGCAATTTCCCGTTGAGCTCCCAGAAGTCGTCCACATTGTAGGAGATGTTGGTCAGGTCGGATACACGCTCCCGGTCGAACTGAATGCTCCGTTGCTCTCCGGGTGTACCAAACAGGTAAACAGAGTAACCGATGCAGGCAATTACTACGACAGTCACGCCAATCAGAAGCGCCCACACGGCGGGGGGAGCCTTCAACCCGCTGGCGGGGGTCTCAGCCCGCCGTATGTCCCAAAGGTAGAAGCCGAATATGCAGGAGGTGATAACCATGATGGCGGCAACCTTGAGCAGGAAGCGGACCGCCAGGTTGCCCAACAGCAGGTTGGCGAGAACGGCGATCACGTCGGCAAGGATGATGCCCGCGCCGGCCACCAGGGTCAGGTAGGTCAGCCACCGGCGCACAGGCGATTGCTGGCGTTCCGGGTCTGCGGCGATTTCGGATGACAGCCGCCGCATCATAAAGAGGTAGAGGGGAAAGGCCACAATGACCGAGGCGATTACGGTTGCTTTTCCGAAGGAAGGGTAGCGGTCGCCGCGGTCCAGGGGATCCGTGAAAGTCCAGTCGATGAGTCCGAACACCAGGATACCGAAGTTGATGGCAGCGACGTACAGGGCTATGAAGGACACCAGGTACAGGAACGCCTCGCGGGCGTGAAGGGAGGGCTTGGGACGTGGGACTGCGACAGGAAAGTTGATGTCTGCGAACGCTGAGAGGGCGTTGCGCACCTCGCCTTCCTGCCATCCTGCTTGCAGAAGCACGTCCTGGATGGCGCCCCGGTCCTGGCCTCGTTCCAGGGATTCCTTGACGAAACCAGCCAGTTGAGGGTTCATCAGATTGTACGATGGGAGCCCGTGGCCCCGTGGGAAGCGTACCGGGCGTCCTGGGCCAACATTTCAGACAGCCCCACTATCTCGAAGGACTCTTGCAGCGTAGTCATGCCGTCCATCAGGTGCGCGGTGGTGCCGTACTGCTTTAGGTTGCGCATGACTTCGGCAACCGTGCGGCAGACGGCCATGAAGGCGCTGCCGGGGAATATCACCATCTTGAACCCAAGCCTCTCCAGCTCGTAGGAGGGTATGAGCGGGGACTTTCCGCTCTCTACAAAATTGTAGAGCATGGGAACGTCGAAGGCTGTGCAGACCCTCTCCGCCTCTTCGGGGGATCGCAGGGCCTCGACGAACAGGGCGTCGGCGCCGGCCTCTACGTAGGCTTCGCAGCGGCGCATGGTATCGTCCCATCCGGTGACGGCCAGCGCATCGGTGCGGACGATGATGACGAAATCATCGTTGGTACGGGCATCAACGGCGGCACGGACCTTCCGGACCATGTCCTCCGTAGGGACGACGTGCTTGTCGTCCAGGTGGCCGCATCGCTTGGGGCTTTCCTGGTCTTCGATGTGGACCGCAGCGACGCCGGAGCGCTCGTACTGGCGAATGGTGCGCTGCACGTTCAGGATGCCGCCGTAGCCGGTATCCGCGTCGGCAATCACAGGTACGTTGACTGTGTCTACGATGGCGGCGGCATTGGCCACCATCTCGGTCATGGTGGCCAGGCCCAGGTCGGGGCGGCCCAGCCGGGCCACCGACGTCCCCGCACCGGTCATGTAGACGGCGGAGAATCCCGCCTGCTCGATAATCCTGGCAGTGAGGCAGTCGTATGCCCCTGGCGCGGTAATTATGCCGGGAGCTTCCAGAAGTTCGCGGAGTCTGTGGGCAGGGTCTTGCAAGTGTGGCATCTTGGTCTCCGGTGGAGAGGAGTTGGATTCCGGCTGGCCGTCTGTGATGTAGTCCAGGGAGAGGGATGGGACATCGGCCGTCAGGCGATCATGCCACCGTCGATGGTCAGGACCTGGCCGGTGATGTAGGCTGCGCCTTGGCCGCAGAGAAACAGCACCGCCTCGGCAACGTCCTCGGGTGTGCCGAACCTTCCCATGGGAATGCGGTCGAGGATGCGCTGGCGGGTCTCCTCGGATAGCTGTTCCACCATTCCTGTGGCGACGTATCCAGGGGCCACGGCGTTCACCGTTACGTTGCGGCTGGCTACTTCGCGCGCTACGGCCTTGGTGAACCCGATGAGGCCGGCTTTGGCCGCCGCATAGTTGGCTTGCCCCGGGTTGCCGCTTATGCCCACTACTGAGGAGATGTTTATGACCCGCCCACCGTGTTGACGGATGAAGTGGGGCATGACATGCCTGGTGCAGAGGAACGCCCCCTTGAGGTCCACGGTCAGCACTTGGTCCCAGTCGTCGGAGGTCATGCGGAGGAGGAGACGGTCGCGGTTGATGCCGGCGTTGTTGACAAGTATGTTGATCCGGTCCCACTGGTCAATGACCTGTTTCACGGCAGAGGCCGCGGAGGTTTCCTGCCCAACGTCGCCCTCAACCAGCATGGCCTCTCCGCCCCGGCGGTTGATGGAATCGACAACCTCTGCGGCAGCGTCGTGGCTGGAGAGGTAGTTCACGCCCACCTTGGCTCCTGCCTCGGCCAGGCGGGCGGCTACCACGGCACCGATGCCGCGGGACGCTCCGGTCACCAGGGCCACCGAACCCTCCAGGTTGTTGTCAGGCATATTCCCCAATCCCCGTCGCGGAATTCAACCCGGTGCCCGCTGGGGCGATACCGGGTTTTTCCGGTCCAGGGATGCCAGTTCCTCCCTCATGCTGTCTACCAGCCCAATCTCGAAGTAGCGGACTCCGGTGTCTATTGCTCCGGCGACTCCACTTGCCCGGCAGGAACCGTGTCCCAGGACCACAGCCCCGTTGACTCCAAACAGCGGACCGCCCATTGTGCGAGGAAGGTTGGTGGTCTGCCAGAGATCGGAGGATATGCTGGCCAGGTCTTCTGGGGCCAGAGAGGACTCCAACCGCTTTTCAATGAAGCGAGACAGGGCGGTGCCGAGACCCTCGGTGAATTTCATCAGTATATTGCCGACGAAACCGTCGCATACGATGACGTCGGCCTTGTTGGTGAAGAAGTCCATCCCCTCCACGTTGCCGACAAAGTTGAGGTGGCTGCTGGCCAATACCTGGAAGCTGTCCTGTACCTGCCGGTTGCCTTTGGCCTCTTCAGCCCCGACACTGAGCAGGCCCACCCTGGGGTTCTCGATCTCCAGGAACTGGCGTGCGAACACTGACCCGAGGGCAGCGAAACTGAGGAGCAGGGGCGGGCGGCAATCTATATTGCTCCCCATGTCCACCAGCACAGTCTTGGGAGCGACACCCAGGAACGGACCGCCAATGCAGGGCCTCTCCAGTCCTTCCATCATCCCAAGAATGAAGACGGCGCTGGCCATGGATGCTCCAGTGGAACCCATTGAGACGAGCACGTCGGCCTTTCCAGCCTTCACGAGTTTCGTAGCAGTGACTATCGAGGAGTTTGGCTTGCGGCGAAGGGCCTCGATGGGGTGCTCGTCATCTCCGATGACACCGTCCGAGGGTACGATGTGCACCCTGTCCGATGCAGTACCGGCGCGGGCCAGTTCGGACTGGACCTGGTCCAGGTCTCCCACTATGACGAGATTGATGTTGTGGGACTGAAGGGCTTGCAACGCACCGGGAACGGTTTCGCGTGGGCCGAAATCCCCTCCCATTGCGTCAACCGCGACCGTTATGGGTGACGAGGATGGTGTGCCTTGCTCGGGCATCGTTCTTCTTCCTAAGTCCGCTTGGTATCGGCAGTTATCAATACTTCAACTGGCACTCAGACTGTTCTGAACAGAGGCCGTGCCGGTGATCAATTCCTGGTGGTCGTGCAGAGCCTTTACACCCACGGTGCATGTTACGAGGCGGTCGCCGTTGCATTCGGATTCGCGGGTTATGCGACCATAGGACTGAAGCCTGTCTCCGACGTAGGCTGCCCCCTTGAACCGGACATTCAGCGCCCCGGACTCCAACCAGGCTCTTTCGAACCTTGCTTCCATCATTTCGCTGACGGCGGCAAGCGTCAGCATTCCGTGGGCAATGATTCCCTGGAACTGAGTAGCAGCGGCAAAGTCCTCATCCAGATGAAGGGGGTTGCTATCCCCGGACGCCTGGGCGTAGGCATTCAGTTGGGGTTGGGTTATGGTCATAGTTGCTGCGGGAAGGGCATTCGGGCAGTCGCTTCCGTGGGCATCGTCCGGTATCCTGGAGCCTCTTTCGGGGCGTCCTGCCGCGTCTCGGTCCTGTACGGTCGCGTTGGGGCCGGTTCCGGTGAGAACTGTGCTCCGGCCACTCTGTGCCGGGATGCCGTCCTCACCCTCCAGTGTGTAGGCTACGGCCAACATGGTCAGCCCGGAGCGCTGGGCGGGCTTCCCTTGGCGGGCGATTACCCGGACTGTTTCTCCAAGATTGACAGGCCGGTGGGTTTTCAACTCCTGGCGGCTGTGGATCGTGCCGGCGGGCAAGGACAGGGTGCTAAGCATAGATCCGAGGGCCCAGGCCGAGAGGGCGATAGGTGGCGCCAACTCTAACTCAAGGGAAATGGACTCGGGGTTGCCCACGGCGTGCAGGTAGCTTTGCACCCAGCTTCGAGTTATGGTCCAGCTACCGAGGTCCACCTGTGTTCCGGGTGTAGACGCCAATCCAGCCCCCGTAGTACACCGCTGACCCTGAATTATACTCAGCGTGTAACATTCCGGCAATAAATATGAGAACGGCTCACGTGGACTTTACCGGTTGCTGGGATGGATGTATTAAAGTCCAGTTTCGGAAGGTGGGAGCTCGTCAGGGATGGCTTAACCGCCTTCGCCGAAGGACTCGGCGGCCAGCCCGGCTATGTGTTCGCCGATGGCTAGGGATGACGTGGCCCCGGGAGAAGGGGCATTGAGCACATGCACGGCCTCACGTCCGCGGATGATTCTGAAGTCGTCCAGTATGAATCCCCTGGTGTCCACTGCCTGGGCACGGACGCCCGAGCCTCCCGACGCGAGGTCATCGGCTGTGATTTCCGGTATCAGCTTTTGCAGGTCATTCACGAAGACAGACTTCCGGTAGGAACGGTTCATTTCGGACATGCCGGTCTTCCAGTGTTTCCTGGTCATTTTCCAGAAGCCGCCGTAGCTCATGGTGGCCCAGGACTCTGATAGGTCCACGTCCGACTTGCGGTAACCTTCCCGGCTGAACGCCAGTACGGCATTGGGCCCTGCCTCAACGTACCCCTTGATATTCCTGGTGTAGTGGACACCCAGGAAGGGGAACCTGGGGTCTGGCACAGGGTAGATCAGCCCGGAGACCAGGTGATGGCTTTCAGTCCTGAGAGTGTAATACTCTCCGCGGAAAGGGATAATTCGCACGTCAATTTGTTCGCCCGTCATGGTGGCGATGTGGTCGGCGTAGAGACCGGCGCAGTTAATCACGTGCTTGGTGCGAAGGGTGCCGCGGTCGGTTTCAAGCACCAACTCTCCGTATGACTTGGTTATGCGCGTGACCGGCGCTCCGGTGAAGATGTCGCCTCCGGCCTGCTGAAAGTGCATCGCGTAGGCCATCGCAACCTTCCGGTAATCGATGATGCCCGTAGTGGGAGACCATAACGCGGCCACCCCGGAGACGTGAGGTTCAATCTCCTTGAGGCGCTCAGGACCGATTCTCTCCAGTCCATCGACTCCATTGGCAATACCCCGCTCGTACAGGTCGTCCAGCCTGCCCAGTTCCGACTCGTCGGTGGCGACGATCACCTTGCCGCACTTTTCGTACTCGATCTCGTTCTCGTCGCAGAATTGCAATAACCGTTGCTTCCCGGCGACACAAAACTGTGCCTTGTGGGAATCGGGGCGGTAGTAGATGCCAGAGTGGATAACGCCGCTGTTGTGGCCGGTCTGATGAGTGGCCAACTCCTCGTCCTTCTCGACTACGGCGATCTTCCAGCTTGGAAATTTGTCCTGCAAAAGCTGCATGGCGGTTGAGAGACCGATGATCCCGCCGCCGATGATCACTACATCGTATTCTGTGGAGTCCATAGGTATACTCCCTCCGGCCTTCCCATGCCCTTGCGGGGAAACGCGGGCCACTGGACTAGGGTAGACTGGCAGGCACTACTGGTCAAGCATAGTGCCGGATCCATGCGTTCCTTGACCCTCATGCGGCCCTATGGTTTACTTCCCGCGTAGCGTCAACCAGCGCTCATTTCGGTCGGAGAGTTGAATGAGGGAAGTGTAGGGCCGGGCTGTGGCCGTGACTTGACCAGGCGGCCCGTGGCCCCATCATCCTTAGCTTCAGGGGAGGGTAATATGGACTTCGGGATTTTCATGGACTTTTACAGCACCAGAGGGCTTACCCAGAACGAGGTGTTTCAGGAAGCCTTCGAGTTGGCGGACATGGCCGACGCGGCGGGTCTGGACACGGTCTGGCTGGGCGAGTCTCACTTCAATCCAAACCGGTCAGTGCTGTCTGCCCCCATCGTAGTAGCAGGGTCAATCGCGGCGCGCACCAAGAGGCTGCGTGTTGGTATGGCTGTGCAGGTGTTGCCCCTGATAAGCCCGCTGCGGATCGCGGAGGAGTCAGCCACAGTGGACCAGATCAGCCAGGGCCGGTTCGAGTTCGGCGTCGGACGGAGCGGAAATCAACGGGCCTACGAGATCATGGGGATCCCCTATGAGGAAAGTCCGGCCCGGTTCCAGGAAGCTCTGGACATCATCCTGGAGGCATGGAAAGGAGAGCCCTTCTCCTACCACGGCCAGTTCAACCAAATTGAAGGAGCTGTGCTGTCGCCGTCTCCCTACCAGAAGCCCCACCCGCCCATACGCCTGGCTTCTACATCCGAGGAGAGCTTCGAGCGCGTGGGCCGGTTGGGTTTCCCCATCTTCCTGTCAATGCGGGGCATGGACAGGGATGACCTGGAGACCAACCTGAAAGACTACCGGAAGGCATGGCGGGATGCCGGACACCCCGGCGATGCGGGCGACATATCAGTGCGGGTGCCGATGTACATCTCACCTAACGAAGAGGACGCAAGGGTGGAACCCCGGGAGACTATCGAAGCATATTTCGCCCGCTTCCGGCGTCAATTCGGGGGTGAAGAAGCCGGGGCGAACACAGCGAGCACTCCCAGGAGACGGGCGAGCATTCAGCGGTTGGCCACCATGAGCTACGAGGAGATCCTGGAGACCAAGGTGATTTTCGGCACCCCGGAAGCGGTGACCGACAAACTGGGTCGCTACATTGAGACCCTGGGGCTGACCGGGTTCACCGCAGAGCTGAACCCCGGAGGGCTGCTCCCCAAGGAAGCGGTAATGCGCAGCCTGCGGCTTCTAACCGAAGAAGTAATGCCGGCGTTCAAGTAGGCAAAGCAAGCAGGAAACCCAAGCAAGGATGGAGGTCTGACCAGGGTGAAGGTTGCCATACTCGATGACTACCAGGGTGTTGCTTCCGACATGGCTGACTGGAACTCGCTTCCGGCAGGGACGGAAGTGGAGTTCTTCCGGGACCACCTGGCCGAGGAGGACGCGCTGGCGGAGCGGCTGGGAGACTTCGACGTGGTTATGGGGATGCGGGAGCGGACGCCATTCCCCCGTTCATTGCTGGAACGGCTCCCCAATCTGAGGCACCTGATTACGACGGGAGGCGGCAACGCCTCTTTCGATATGGCCGCGGCCACGGAGATGGGCATCGTGGTAAGCGGCGCGCCCGGGTCCGGGGAAGGTCCGACCGAGCTTACCTGGGGCCTGATTATCGGGCTGGCGCGTCAAATCCATTTGGAGGACCAGCGTACTCGCGACGGCAGTTGGGGGACCACTGTCGGCGTGGGACTCAAGGGCAAGACCCTGGGCCTCCTGGGGCTGGGACACATCGGTTCACTGGTGGCGCTGGTCGGGAACGCCTTTGACATGAACCTCATCGCCTGGAGCCAGAACCTGACTGCGGAACGAGCCGCCGAGTGCAAGGCGACGCTGGTGGACAAAGACACGCTGTTCCGCGATTCCGACTTCGTTTCCATTCACGTGCGGCTGAGCGACCGCACCCGTGGACTGGTGGGGGCGCGTGAACTGGCGCTGATGAAACCGACCGCCTACTTCATCAACATCTCCCGAGGCCCCATCGTGGACGAGAGCGCGTTGATTGACGTCCTGGAGCGCGGCGCAATCGCGGGGGCAGGGCTGGACGTGATGGACGTTGAGCCGCTGCCGAAGTACCACCCGCTCTTGGCGCAGCCCAACACGCTGATTACGCCCCATCTTGGCTACGTCACCGAGGAATCTTACAGGGCTTTCTATGCTGGTGTCGTGGAGGATATCCGGGCGTTTGCCGCCGGGGAGCCGATAAGGGTGATCAACCCGGAGGTCTTGGAGTCGCCGCAACTGCGGGGACCGCTCAGTCGTTAAAGCGGCTGTCGCCGGGTGGCCCGCCCTTTCGGGTTCACTCTCGCCGGGCCATCCGCTCCTTGAGCCGCTCAAGGAGCCACCAGAGCCTGTTCCACACTTGCCGGCGTTCCAGGTCGGTCAAGGAGCGGCCGAGCGACTTGCGGCAGGCCAACACGCCCTGCCCGGCGAGGAATCCCCAAGCGCCCGGCTTGCCGGCCATCCACCCAACAACCTGCTCCGGGTGACCCCGGACGACCTCCACCATGAGCCGGTCCAAGGTGTCAATGTCCAACTCAGGCTGTTCCGGCAAACTGCGCTCCGCGACCCGGATCGTGGACTGGATGAGGGGTATGTTTTCCTCGCAAACTCGGGGATAGACCGTTCTACCCGCCGCCCACGGGACGGACGATTTCCAGCACGTCGCCCTCGTCCAGTTTCACCCTGCGGTATTCTTGCTTAGGGATGACTTCCCCGTTGTAGCCGACGGCCACATGCTGGAGGTTAACCCCCAAATCATCCAGGAAGCTCGCCAGGTCAACGGTCTGTTCCAATTCCCGCGGCTTGCCATTCACCGTCAAGTTAATCATCCCGCTCGGGAGCCTCCTCTAAGTTATCCTTTCACCGGGGCGTTGACGGGCGAAACGCCCGCGTTCCCACTCTGACAACATGGCCTGTTTCAACTCCCTGGCCGCCCGCTCCGGGTCATCTGCGGCCAGGATGCTGCTGATGACGGCAACCCCGCACGCGCCCGCCTGCAGGACATCCCCCAGGTTGCCGGTAGTGATGCCTCCGATGCCGATCATGGGTGCGTTGCACCTATTGGCAATCTCCCGCACCAGGCCCGGCCCGATAGCGGCCGCGCCCGGATGGGAACGGGTCTCGTACATGGTTCCCACTACCAGCAGGTCGGCCCCGTGGCTGGCAGCCTCCACCGCCCCCTCTACGGAATGAACGGAGCGTCCAACCACCCGGCCCGGCCCTAGAATCTGCTTGGCAGTGGATACGGGCAGTCCTTCTTCCCCCAACTGAACACCCGCGGCCCCGGCAGCCAGGGCCACGTCGACCCGCTCGTTAATCATCAACAAGGACTGGCCATCGGTGGCATCGCTAATCTCGTTGGCCAACTCCAACAGGCGACCGCCTGGCAACTCCTTCTCCCGCAACTGGACCATGTCCACGCCCCCGGCAACGGCGGCGGCGATACGGTCCACCATCTCCCCCTCATCGCCCAGAGTGCGGTCGGTCACCAGGCAGAGCAGGGGTTGAGGCAAGGCAATGGGCATGACTGCCTAGTTTCCGGTTGGGACAGGCTGGGGAACATCTGTGGTGGGGCTGCTGGCGGCAGCGTAGGGCCGCACCCCGATTCTGCCCGCAAGGTACGCCTTCCTTCCTGCCTCGACTCCCTGCTTGAACGCCTCGGCCATCATGCCGGGGTTGTCAGCCTGGGCGATGGCGGTGTTGACCAGCACGGCGTCTGCGCCCATTTCCAGGGCCTGGGATGCGTCCGACGGGACTGCCAGGCCGGCGTCCACGACTACAGGTATGTTGGCCTGCTCGATGATCATCCTGACCTCTTCGGTGGTGTGGATGCCCTGCCCGGAACCGATGGCAGACCCCAGGGGCATCACGGTGGCGCAGCCGGCCTCTTCCAGTTTCTTGGCCAGCACGGGGTCGGCGTGGATGTATGGCAAGACCGCGAAACCCTCTTCGACCAGTCGCCGGGCGGCCTCCAGGGTGGCCCCGCCGTCGGGGAACAGGTACTTGGGGTCGGGGATCACCTCAAGTTTTACCAGGTCGGTCTGGCCCACTTCCCGGCCCAGACGCGCCACGAAGAGGGCCTCTTCGACAGTGGCGCAACCGGCGGTGTTGGGGAGTATCTGGTACTTGTTCCAGTCGATATAGTCCAGCAGCGTCTTCTTGGTGGGGTCGTCCAGGTCGAGCCTGCGGATGGCGACGGTGATCATCTCCACGCCGGAGGCTTCGACGGCCTCGACCATCTCTTCCATAGTCCGGTATCTGCCCGTGCCCAGGATGAGACGCGACTTGAATGTTCTTCCAGCGATTACCAGGTCGTCTGCCATTGTCCTACGTCTCCAATTCGAGGTGAATACAAATAGACCGCCAACGGTCGAGCATGGCGGTCTGGGATTAGCCTTTACGTCTTCCCTACACCGGCATTACCCGGATCAGGTACGGACGGTCGGCGACGATCTTCGGCCACCCTCTCAGCCTGGCTTGCCCAAGCTCCCGAAAGCAATACTGGTATGTGCGTTTGCGGTAGCTTAACACCCGCAAATGGGGAAGTCAACGCGCATCAATCTTCCGTAACTGTTCAGACTGGTCTAAATCTGATGAGGCAGATAGACTACCAGCATGAAACTGGCTGTGAATTTAGATGGTGTCCAAATAATGGTGCGGGCCAGTCCTACTCAAGCTAGAGTTGGTACTCTTGCAGGTTCTGGGACACAACTAGCCTGGCCGCGGTCAATTCCTGCACCTCCTCGGCGGTCCAGCCAGGGGCCACTTCTTCCAAAACCAGACCCTCCTGGGTGCAGCGCATTACCGCCAGGTCCGTGACGATCAGGGAGACGCAGCCCTTCCCGGTTAGTGGCAGGGTGCATTCTTCGACTATCTTGGGCCTGTTCTGGCGGTCGGTGTGCTCCATCGCCACAATCACGTCGTCCGCGCCCGCGGCCAGATCCATCGCGCCGCCCACGTTGCCCACGCCCCTTTGGGGAAGCATCCAGTTGGCCAGATCGCCCCTGGCCGAGACTTGGTGCGCGCCAAGGACCGTAACGTCCACGTGACCGCCGCGGATCATGGCGAAGGCGTCGGCAGACCCGAAGTAGGACATTCCGGGCACCGGCTGGAGAAATTGGCCGCCGGCGTTAATCAGGTCGATGTCCTCCTCGCCTTCATCCGCCAACGGCCCGCAATTGAGCACACCGCTCTCGCTGTGGTAGAAGACCACCTGGCCGGGAGCCAGGAAGGCCGATACCAGCGTGGGGATGCCGATGCCCAGGTTGACGTAGCCGCCGTGGGGAAGTTCCTTGGCCACGCGCATGGCGATTATCTCACGGTCTAGTCGGGGTTTATCTTCCAGGTCCGGCATTATTAGCAGATTCCTCTACTCGTAGGGTGAGAAGTCCGGCGGACGCTGCACCACCCGGTCGATGTATACTCCGGGGGTGACAATCGCTTCCGGGTCCAGTTCCCCCGGCTCGACAATTTCATCGACCTCTATGATGGTGACGCCGGCTGCCGGGGCCATGACTGCGTTGAAGTTTCGGGACGTGCCCTTGTACACCACGTTGCCCAGGGTGTCGGCCTTGTAGCCTCGGATGAGGCAGTAATCAGCACGGAGGGCAGGTTCCAGCACATACTCCCTGCCGTTGATGGTCCGGGTCTCCTTGCCCTCGGTGAGCAGAGTGCCCGCGCCGGTGGGGGTATAGAAGGCGGCGACTCCGGCGCCCCCGGCGCGAATCCGCTCGGCCAGGGTGCCCTGGGGCACGACCTCAATTTCGACCTCTCCCCGCTGCCAGGCAAGCTCAAAGGTGCTGGGGCGCGCCGGGGATGGCGAGACCGGATATGAAGCTATAGCCTTCCTGATCTGACCGTTCTCAATCAGGATGCTGTGGTCAATGGCCTGGTAGCCTGGGGGGGTGCCGAAGCCAATGATGCGCGCGATTCCGGCGGTGTTGCTGACCATCGTCAGGTCTTTCGCTCCATGATCGCGCAGGGCCACCATCAGGTAGTGGGGCATCCCGCCGGGCCCGGCGAAACCGTCGATCATAACGGTCGAGCCGTCGGGCATATCGTCGACGGCTTCGGCCCCGCTGGAGTAAACCTTGCTGAAGCTCCCAGGCTCTGGTGGGCTGAAGTCCATCACCGTCAACCTGTCTGAAACTTCAATTGGCGCCCCCGTGAGGTCTCCAACGTCGTCTGACCGCCAGCCTGGAGCTACCTCGGTGAGCGTAAGGCCGGACTCGTCAATGCTCAGGACGCCAATATCGGTGATGATTGTTCCTCGACTCGCCGCTCCGTCGATTGGAAGAGTACATCGCTCGACTATGTTGGGCTGTCCGTCGGTTGCAATATGGGGCAACATGAAGATTGCACGGACTGCCCCGTGTGATAGTTCAACCGCCGACGCGGGGGGGAGCAGTCCTGGAGTTGCGGCGCTGGTCCAGTGGCAAAATCCGCCGTCCGCGCCAATCTGGGCTGGTTGCAACACCGCGGCATCCACGTACCCGGCCCTGGCCATCGCCGCCAGTTCGACCATGCTGACGACCGACCATCCCGGTCCGGTAGGTGCGCCCGGTGCAGAGGCGATGTCCGGTCTCTGGACACTTACCACACCCGATTCTGACAGGAAGACGACGCCGGTCTGGAAGGAGACCGCGCCAGGGACCAGGGCTGGCAGCCCTGGTCCAAGGGCGGCAACTTCTCCGGGAGCTAGTTCCCTGGACACCCTCAATGCAAGTAGATGGTCGTCAATTCTTTCCGGGTTGGGCATGTTCCTCTTGTTCCTTGGGAGTTGGGGATTACGAGACGTGTCCGGCAGGACTGACGGCTAGAGAGTTTGAACTATGCGGTCCACGAAGATTCCCGGGGTGATGACCAGCTCCGGGTCGATCCCGCCAGGCTCGAAAATCTCATCCACTTCGGCTATGGAGATACGGGCGGCCATAGCCATTACCGGGTTCCAATTCCGCTGTGTTCCCTGGTAGGTGAGATTCCCGACCAAGTCGGCGGCATCGGCACGCAGCAGGGCGAAGTCTGCCCGGATAGCCGGCCGGAAAATGTGTTCCCGTCCGTTGAAGATCCGCACTTCATGTCCATCCTGGAACCTGGTCCCCACACCTTCCGGGATGAACACGCCGCCAAGTCCCGCGCCTCCAGCGCGGAGCTGTTCCGCCAGCACTCCCTGGGGGACTATTTCCACTTGGAGTCGGCCATCCTCCCAAGACTGCTTCACAGGGCCGGGCCTGGTGGGATCAAAGCCTTGGGGGGTTATCAGCTTGCTTACCTTCCCTGACTCCGCCAGGTCAGCCAGGTCCGCTGATTCAGGGCCGTGGGGCCACGCCCCCTGGCAGACGCATGTCAGGCCACTCACGGAGGATGCAATCACGGCTCGGATGAGGCTCTCGGGAGCGCCTGCGCCGTTGTGCCCGGATATGAGGATGGAGGCCCCGTCGAATAGATCGCTGAGGGCAGCCCCCGGGCTGTCGAATACTTTAGTGTAGGATGCCGGCTCGGTCATATATACTTGGTGTGTATAAAAGGCGGCCGCCCCAGGTAATAGGGGCGGCCGCCGTCAGGGTCTCGTTGCTGGATCGCCTCGGCTAGTAGTCCATCGGGGGCATGGCCGGGGCGGCCGGGGTCTTCTCGGGAATCTCGGTGATCATCGACTCGGTGGTCAGCACCATGCTGGCCACGCTGGCCGCGTTTTGCAGGGCCGAGCGAGTCACCTTGGCCGGGTCGACGATCCCGCGCTCCAGCATGGGACCGAATTCACCGACCTCGGCGTCATAGCCGTAGTCGTCGGCCTGTTGCTTGACCTGGTTCAGCACCACTGCGCCTTCAAATCCGGCGTTCTCTACGATGAGTTTCAGGGGCTGTTCCAGGGCGCGGCGGATGATGTCCACGCCGACGCGCTCGTCAGAGGGGACCTCGCCAACGCTATCGAGGGCGCGCTGAGCGCGGACCAGGGCCACTCCGCCGCCGGCCACGATGCCTTCTTCAACCGCCGACCGGGTGGCGGACAGGGCATCCTCGACCCGGGCCTTGCGCTCCTTCAGCTCGATCTCGGTGGCCGCTCCGACCTTGATGACAGCGACGCCGCCGGAGAGCTTGGCCATGCGCTCTTGCAGCTTCTCGCGGTCGAACTCGGAAGTAGTCTCCTCGATCTGGGCCTTGATCTGGTTGATGCGGGCCTGAATGGCGTCCTCGGATCCCCGGCCTTCAACGATGGTGGTCTCGTCCTTGGTGGCGGAGACGCGGCGGGCCTGACCGAAGTCCTCAAGGGCCGCGCTGTCCAGCTTGCGGCCAGTCTCCTCGCTGATGACCGTGCCGCCGGTGAGAATGGCGATGTCTTCCAGCATGGCCTTCCGGCGGTCGCCAAATCCAGGGGCTTTGACGGCCAATATGTTGAGGGTGCCGCGCAGCTTGTTGACCACCAGGGTAGCCAGGGCCTCGCCGTCGACGTCCTCGCCGATAATGACGACGTTCTTGCGGCCGATCTGGAGCAGCTTTTCCAGGGCGGGAAGCATCTCTGCTACCGCGGAGACCTTCTTGTCGGTGATCATCACGGAGGCGTCCTCGATTACCGACTCCATGCGGTCCGCATTGGTGATGAAGTAAGGGGAGATGTAGCCGCGGTCGATCTGCATTCCCTCGACGTACTCGATCTCGTCAGAAAGGCCCTTGGACTCCTCGACGGTTATAACGCCGTCTTTGCCGACCTTTTCCATGGACTCGGCGATGGTCTCGCCGATGGCCTCTTCATGGGCCGACAGGCTGGCCACCTGACCGATGCGCTCGCGGGTCTCCACGAGCTCGGACATGCTTCCGATCTCTTCGACCACAGCGGAGACGGCGCGCTCGATGCCCCGCTTGATCGCCATTGGGTTGCTGCCGGCGGTCACGTTCTTGAACCCGTCATTGATGATGGCCTGAGCCAGCACGACGGAGGTTGTGGTGCCGTCACCGGCAGCGTCATTGGTCTTGGTCGCTGCTTCCTTCAGGAGTTGGGCGCCCATGTTTTCAAACTTGTCAGGCAGTTCGATTTCCTTGGCGATAGTTACTCCATCGCTGCATACCTGCGGAGGGCCAAAGGACTTGTCCAAGACCACGTTTCGACCCTTGGGACCGAGGGTAACTTTGACTGAATCTGCCAGAATGTCGATGCCTGACCGAAGCGCCTTCCTCGCCTCTTCCGAGTAAGCCATCTGTTTAGCGGGCATCCTGTCTAAACCTCCTCAATTGGATAGGGTTGCTTGGAGTACGCCTCATGGTTCAGCCTATCTTGGCGAGGATATCGCTTTCCCGGAGGATCAGGTACTCATCGTCGCCGTCCTTGTATTCGGTGCCAGCGAACTTGGAGTAAATGACGCGGTCCCCGCTTGCCAGTTCCATAGGAATCCGCGATCCGTCATCGCTAACGCGCCCGGGTCCAACTGCGACTACTTCCCCTTCCTGGGGCTTCTCTTTAGCAGTGTCGGGTAGGAAAATGCCGCCCTTAGTAGTCTGCTCTTGCTCTATAGGCTTGATCACTACCCGCTCGCCCAGCGGAACGAAGTTCGCCACTTTTGCCTCCTTCCTCCATGGCAATGGAATTCGTAAGTTTATGGTTTGCGCACGTCTTAGCGCCCGATTTGTGCGGACGCCAAATAATGGTAATTGAGGGTCAAACCCTTGTCAAGGCTAACGTGTAGCCCTATTATTTTGGCAGATTCCGTAGTGAAGGTGGTTGAGATTCGATTCCGCTCTCTGACCCTTGAAATTGCCTTGCCGGTGGCCACAATCACTCTTGCCCGGCCTGAGTTCCGGAACAGCGTCGATGCCGTAATGGCAGTCGAATTGCGTGAGGCTTGCGGGAAAATCGCCATTGAGGACGGAGTACGGTTGGTGGTCATCGCCGGATCGGGTGATGCCTTTTCAGTCGGAAGGGAGACGCCCCCGGCTGAGTCAGAGTCGGGAGCCGCGCGTCTGGAGTGGATCACCCGGATGCAGGCAGCATCGTCAGTAGCGTCCCTTCCCATGCCTGTAGTCGCGTCGGTCAACGGAGACGCTATAGACCACGGGCTGGAACTGGCCCTTGCCGCAGACTTGCGGATTGCGGCGGACCACGCCATGTTTGCCGTTACTGATATTTCCCGAGGCGCATTGCCCTGGGACGGCGCAACTCAGCGGCTGCCGCGGCTGGTAGGACCGGCTTGGGCTGGGGACATGCTGTTGACCTCCCGGATCCTGGACTCCGGCGAGGCGTTCAACATCGGATTGGTCAACCGCGTGGTGGAAGCGGCACGGTTGCAGGATGAGACTCGGGCGTTGTCCGATGCTGTCCTGGCCGGCGGGCCCATCGCGGCCCGCTATGCAAAGGAAGCTCTCGTTTGCGGGCCGGAGCTTACCCTCGAACAGGGCCTCCGGTTGGAGGCGGACCTGAATGTTGTGTTGCAGAGCACGGCAGACCGGGCCGAGGGAATCCGGTCCTTTCTGGAGCGGCGTGCTCCCAACTTCACCGGACGTTGATGGTCAGCCCGGTCGCTGTCCAAGCGCAACATCGGACAATCATATGTGAAGGTGGCATAAACTTTGAAAGTCAAACTTGACCTGCACACGCATATCTGCGAGGCATTCAATTTTCAGCCTCCATCCATAGCTATCGCCGAAAAGGTGTTGGCACAGATCAAGGCCATGGGCATTGACGGGGTTGCCGTCACAGACCACCATAACAAGGACTGGGCCTTTGAGTTCCGCGACCTCGTGTACCGGCATTTTCCCGGCGAGGCGATTATCATCCCTGGCTGGGAGATTGAGGTCAGACCTCCACAGAACCCCTTCGATGAATACCAGGTCAGCGAGTTGTTCCTGGATAGCGGGGGCGTGTTCCGCATCTACTGCCACCCCGGCTACTACACTCCCAACATCCGGGTCGATGACAGCATCCATGCCATAGAGATCGACAACTACCTCCACAACTGGCACATCCGCAAGCCCCAGGTGGCCAGGGTCGCCGAAGAGCACGGGTTGATGCTGGTTGAAGTGAGCGACGCCCACAATCTGGAGAACGTCGGCCTGCGCTACACCGAAGTGGACATGGAGGAGCTGTACCTCCGGGCTGGAGACCAGGTCTGAGTCTCATGTCCGGATTCGAGACGCTGCTCTTCAGCAAGGATGACGGCGTGGCGCGAGTCGCCCTGAATCGCCCCAGAGTTCTCAATGCCTATAACATGCAGATGAGGGACGACTTTTCCGAGGTGTTGTCCGCCGTCGATGAAGACCCGGACACCAAGTGCCTGCTGATAACTGGGGAAGGGCGGGCCTTTTGCGCCGGGGCAGATCTGACCGAGTTCGGTTCAGCCCCTTCCTTGATCGTGGCGCGTCAGGTGCGTTGGCAGCGGGACGTCTGGGGCCAGTTTCTCCGGCTGGCTAAGCCGATTGTCATCGCGGTACACGGGTTCTGCATCGGCTCCGGGGTCGAAATATGCTTGTTCGGGGACTTGCGAATAGCCGCCGCGAGTACCACTTTCGCCCTGCCGGAGACCCAATTGGGAATGGTCCCGGCTGCTGGAGGGACCCAGACCCTGCCGCGCCACTCCCGTATGGGATGGGCACCCGAGTTGCTGCTGACCGGACGGCGGTTCGATGCGGTAGAGGCGTTGAAGTATCACATCATAACCCGAATAGTCCCGGACGACGCGCTTGAGGACGTCGCGCTGGAGGTGGCCCGCGGGATAGCCTCCCTCGATCCCGGAGCCGTGGCGGCGGCGAAGGTATCGCTGTCAACGGGCGCGGACTTGCCACTGGATGAAGCCCTCAAGCTGGAGATGAGACTTGCCGTCGCAGGAGGAAGCCAATGAATACCAGTGAGTTTCTGATGATCGCCGGGGCAATCGTCCCTGACAGGGCGGCTATCCAATTCGACGATAGCGCAATTACCTATGCTGAATTACAGGAACGGGTGAACGCGCTGGCCAATGCGATGGCGTCTAGGGGCATTGGCAGCGGAGACCGCGTCGCCGTCATGCAGGTCAATACACCTCAGAACATTGAGCTGTATTTCGCGGCGGCCCAGCTCGACGCCATTTACGTGCCCATCAACTTCAGGGCCAAGTCTGACGAGCTGTTGCAGATGCTGGACATCGTTCAGCCAAGTATGCTCTTCATCGGCGAGAGGTACTTACCCCTGGTTCCCAACAATGGCGGGTTGGTTCCAGACCGGGTAATAGTGCTGGATGGTGAGGCTACCGAAGGACGCGCCAGCTACGGGGACCTGGTGTCGGACGCCATCAGCGACCAGTTGAATTTCCCGGAGGCAGGGGATGAAGACACTACAGTGATTATGTTTACCTCCGGCACAACCAGCATTCCCAAGGGGGTGATGCTGACTCATGACAGTTTCGCAAGCTATCTTCTGGCTACGGTCATGCCTGCGGACCCCGACGAAGAGGAGACCAACTTATTGACGGTGCCCATGTACCATATTGCGGGATTGCAGGCAACTCTGGCCGCTGTATATGGAGGCCGGACCCTGGTGGTCATGCGCCAGTTCGACGCGGTGGACTGGATGGAATCGGTACAGAAGCACAGGGCCAACCGGGCCATGCTGGTACCTACGATGCTCAAGCAATTGATGGATCATCCCCGGTTCGATGAGTTTGATCTGTCGTCCTTGGACGTGATCACCTACGGCGCTGCCCCCATGCCCGTGGACGTCATACGCCAGGCAATCCGGAAGTTTCCTGCGGCCCGGTTCATCAATGCCTTTGGTCAGACTGAGACGGCATCTACCATCACCATGCTGCCCCCGGAAGACCATGTCCTGGAGGGAAGCGATGATGAGGTCGAAAGGAAACTCAAGCGGCTGGCGTCCATAGGAAAGCCCCTTGAAGACGTGGAAGTTAGGATCGTGGACGAGGACGGCAGTCCGGTCCCTGTCGGAGAGGTCGGCGAGATCGTTGCCAGGGGTTCCCGGATGATGCGCGGATACTGGCAACAGGAAGAAGCTACGCGAGACTCTCTCCGGTCAGGTTGGGTGTACACTGGCGACTTGGGTTACTGGGACGAGGACGACTATATATACCTCGCCGGCCGGGCTAAGGACTTCATCAAGCGCGGCGGCGAAATGGTCTCCCCCGAAGAGGTGGAGCGGGTATTGTTGTCCCATCCCCACGTGGGCGAGGTTGCTGTCATCGGCGTGGCTGACCTGGAATGGGGGGAGGAGGTACGGGCGGTAGTCGTCCGTGGCGGTGGGGAAGTCACCGAGGACGAGTTGATCCAGTATTGCCGCGAGAGACTGGCCGGATATAAGCGGCCGCGTTCCGTAGTGTTCATTGACGAACTGCCGCGTAACGTCATGGGCAAAGTCATGAAACGGGACTTGCGGGAGCAGTACGGGTAGGCTGCTCTAACCCGTGATTCCCGCGAAAGCGGGAATCTGCGCATAGCGGAGTATGACCAGTCTCGAAGGAGCAGGCCACATGAAGGTTACGGTTATGGGCACAGGTGGAGTCGGTGGTTACTTCGGAGGGTTGCTTGCCCGCGCTGGCCATGAAGTGACCTTTATCGCCCGAGGCGCTCATCTCGCCGCAATCCGCGAGCGGGGACTGCGCGTTGAGAGCACGCTGGACGGCACGTTCACCGTGACCGGAGTTGTCCTGGAAGAGACATCCGGCGTGGAGCAACAGGACCTGGTGTTGTTCACCGTGAAGATGCACCAAAATGCTGGGGCCATTGAGGCCATCCGTCCGCTGGTCGGCGTGGATACGATTATCCTGACCCTGCAAAACGGCATCGACAACGGCGATCAATTGGCCGCCGTCTTCGGAGAGGACAGAGTGATGATCGGCTCTGCCTATATGGAGGGCCGAATCTCCGAGCCGGGCGTAGTTACCCAGGGCGGACCTGGCCTTGCCGGGTTCGGAGAAATTCGCCCTGGTATTTCCGGGCGAAGTGAGAGGTTATTGTCCGTCTTCAAGGATGCGGGTTGGCGAGTGGACTTGCACGAGAACATGCCCGGAATGCTCTGGAAAAAGTTCGCCTACATCGCCGGGTCGGCCGCGGTCAACGCCGCCAGCAATACCGTGTACGAGGAGATGCGCTCCGTACCGGAGACCCGCGCATTGATCCGGGCTGCTATCGCAGAGGCGCTGGAAGTTGGCCGGGCCAGCGGCGCGCCCATCATGGAGGACTCACTTGAATGGGCCATGACTTCCCTGGACGGGTTTCCCGCCCAGGGAAGGGCCTCTCTGGCTAAAGACTTCACCGATGGACGCCCGGTGGAACTGGAGGGCCTGACCGGCACCCTGGTGAGGATGGCCCGCAAGCATGGAGTTGCCACGCCGGCCAACGATTTCCTCTACGCCGTCCTCAAACCCTGGGCGATACGGTTGGAAGGCTCGCCGGCGGGCCAGGACCCGTAGTGTCGTTCGGGATGCAACCTTGGTCCCGGACGTTCTTCCCGCGGTGGGAATCCTTCCTGCATTCACATTCCTAGAAAAGCTCTGTGGGCACAGCTACCCCGTCGAAGTCCTCCTGACCCAGCGGCTCCTTCGGCGTGATCCCCGCCAGGCCCATATACTCATAGAGCTGTTTCAGGTGATGCACCGAGTGCCCGAGGGCCAGGTCCATCAGTTCCTGGGCTGTCTTGGGACCCATATAGGAGTCCAGGACCTTCTCCAGGTTGAAATCAGTCTCTCCGGTCAGCGCTGCCTTTACTCTCCGCAGTACATCCTCGCCGTAGATGGCGATCTCCTCGAAGCCCGCGTCGCCCAGCACTACACGCACATCTCGCCCCCGGTCCTCGCTGGAATACATCCCCACCCGGTAGGCGTTGAGCGCCCGGTCGGGACGGTCCATGATGTGGAATGTAAAGGTGCGCAGGGGCCGGCTCCGCTCCGGTGATTCCCAGTCCAGGTACTCCCCAGGTATCTGGCGCACCGCACGGCAGGCGGCAGTTAGCACAGTATCGTACTTGTCCACCATAATTGCTGGTGTAGCCACCGGCACGTCGCCGCTGAGGTCGAAGAGCCGGGCCAATTCCTTGGCATTGAAGCCGATGACCACCTCGTCGCCCCAGATGGTAACCGGCACCACCTTCAATCCGCGCTCCAGCAGTTCATTCATGGATGCGGGATCGTGCTCGACGTCCCCTTCCTCAAATTCGATGTTCCTCGACGAAAGAAAATCCTTCGTTCTGCCGCAGGTGAATCAACCAGGGCGGAAGTAAACTTTCGGCTTAGGCAATTCTGTCACCTCCGATCTTGCTAGGAGTATACACGAACCCGAGACTCATTGGGTGACGGGCCGGTGTATAACCGCAATTTCCTTTCTCAGCTTGCGGTCGTCAGGTATCGTCGAGACGATGCTGATTACATTGGGTCCCGGTCTTAATTCTACCCTTGATTCAAAGATTCCAAGTAAGGGGTCGACGGATATCTGTACCCCGTTGACCATCACCGCTGCCCCGGGAGTTGTCCTGCCCGCCAGACGCACGCTGGCCTCCTGGATAACGCTCTGGTTCACTGGCTCAGTGACCAGCAGGACTGCGGGCTGAGGAGGCAGGGCAAGAGAGGTGACGGTCAGTTCTGAAGACGCCTGATTGCCATTGGCGCCTATGGCAACCACGCGGATGATGTTGCGCCCGGGTGACAGGAAGGTCTCTGCCTGGAACCTTCCGTCGCGGTCGACCGAAACTAAACGGCCGTTAATGGTTACGGCGGCGTCGGTGTCGGTCAACCCGACAACAACCACCGCGTCATTGGGGACCTCGCTCCCGGTCACCGGATGCCAGACCCTCAGCAGCACTCCCGGCCCTGGCGTTGGGCTGGTCCGGGGTTTGGGAGTAGGAGTGACCGTGGGCTCAGGCGTAGGCGTGGAGGTGGCGGTCGGTGTGGGTGTCGGGACAGGTGTGGGAGTAGCAGTCGGCTCCGGCGTGGGCGTATGTGTTGGTTCGGGTGTGTAGGTGGGAGTCGGGGACGGCCTGCTGGTTGGCTCCGGAGTATCAGTGGGGTATGGAGTGTCTGTTGGCGCAGGAGTGTCTGTAGGCAGTGGTGTTGCCGTGGACGCGGGGGGAGTAGATACAGGGGTAGGAAGGATGCTCCCTGGACGCGGGGCAATCTCAAAGCACCCCGCGATAAATGGAATAACAACAAAGAGAGCGAAAATAGTCCAGTCCCGGAGGACCGCAAGTGATATTACTCCCACAGTACGGTTCACTATTCGGACACCGCTTCCCGCAGTTCGGAAAGTTCCATCGTCCTTGGAGTTCAAGCCCTCCCGCTATACGAAACGAGATCAGTACATGGATTTCAGGACGGCCTGCCGGGCGGGGTCCAACCATGACAGAGATGGCCATCGCTTAATTCTAGCACTCTGGATTTGCATGTGCTGCGATTGACATGCCAACCGGCAACGCTCAACATTACCCCTGAATCTGCGAGTGTCCGCATCCTGGCCCAAGGGGGCGCAGCTTGGCCACTGAGTACATCATCTGGTCCGCCATCGCGGTAGCCGGTTACTTGCTTGGCGCGTTTCCAACGGCCTATGTGCTTGTCAATGTGTTCGCAGGCAGGAACGTGATGGATTTGGGTTCCGGGAACGTTGGCACTCTCAACGTACACCGGGCCACCAACTCGAAGAAACTCACCTTGGTAGCGCTCCTGGGAGACATGCTCAAGTCGGCCCTGGCCATAGCCATCGGCGTTTTCCTGGCGAGGACAGCCGGGTTGAACGAACAGGCGGCTGGGTCAGTGGCGGGGATTGCCGCAGTCGCCGGGCACAACTATTCCGCGTACCTGAAGTTCAAGGGAGGAAAGGGACTGGCCTGCGCCACAGTCTTGGGCTTTTATCTCGCGCCAGCCATAGTAGGGGTATGGTGCCTGGGTTACCTGGCCGGAGTGGCGCTTACGCGGATACTAATCGTGGGCCAGATGTTGGGGACTGCGATCTTGCCCGTCGCCGCTTATTTCTGGTTCCCCGATGCGCTGGTCCCAAGCTGCTTCATCACCGCGCTGGTCCTCATACGTCACGCCCCGAGGGTAAGAAACGTACTGAACGGGACCGAGCCCAAGATGTACTACAAGATTCGGAATTCTGACTGAGCCGGCCAGCCCTATCATCACGTTGGGAAGCCATAAGCGCCTCCGAAGCTGCTCTTCGGAGGCGCAATTAAGTCCGATTCCGAGGGATGCCAGGGAACTAGGACTGACTGTCGGGAAGCAGGAATTTGGCCCTAGTCGGACAGACCGAGTTCTTTGCGAAGGGTGTCGATGGTCTCGCCTCGGCTCCGGGTCGGCCTGCGCTCACGCAACCCGATGGGGGCGTTCTCGATCTCCGGCACCATCTTCATCGAGATGAACACCGGCCCTTCTTGCTTCATAATCTGCTCGACGTTGTTGGAGAAGTCCTCCAGGTTGTCGAAAGAGTATGCCGCAACGTAACCCGCTTCCTTCGCCATGCCCGCGTAGTTGATGTCCTGGGCATTGGGCACGGGCTGGCCGCCGGTGGTGGCGTAGCACTCGTTGTCCATCAGGAAGTGGTAGAAGTTCTTGGGACCTTTTCCGGCGATGGTGGCGATGATGCCCATGTTCATCAGTAGTGCGCCTTCCGAATCGAAGAGGACAACCTTCTCGTCGGGTTGGGCCAATGCCAAGCCAAGGGCCGCCGAGGTGGTCTGACCCATCGCGCCGCCCATGGACAGGTCGCGGGCTTCGTCCTGGCTCACATCGCGCCAATGGCGGCCGGAGGTGCCTGTTGCAATGACTATGGACTTGTCGCGGTGTGGCTCAAAGGCCTTGAACATATCTTCAGCTTGAAACACCTGTTACCTCCAGTAACAATGCTTTTGTTCTGGTTGACTTGATTAGCCCCGCCGTTGGGTACTCACGCCGGGCGTTCATTCCTTGAGGCAGGATCGCCTAACGGTTGAAACCGTGGTACTCGTCGCCGACAAGCACCGCCACCGGGCACTTGTTTTTCTTGGCTTCCTCGAAGGCGATTGAAATACGTTCGCCGTCGTCGTCGTGTTCCACCAGGTAGTAGTTGATTCCCATCGCGTTCAGGAACGGCTCGGTGTAGCGCGCGGCCGAGTCCGATATGACGCCACGCCGGGTCCAGCCGCGGTAGCCTATGACCATGACCAGAGGGAAACCGGAGTCCAGGGCCATGCCCCGGATGGAATCGCCGGACTCCATCATGCCAGTGTTCTGGACCAGGACGACCGGGGTCTTTCCGCCCACAAGCAGGCCCAGGGCGATGGCAAAGGTCTCACCCTCCCGAGACGCCGGCACGATATCCAGCCAAGACTGGTCCTTCATCAGTTCATACAGGTAGTTGGTCTCGCTGTCCGGGATCGTAACCACGTGGGTAACGCCGTTTTTCTGGAACTCTTCCACCATTGTTTCGGGTTTTAGCAGTGCAGCCTGTTGATGGACCATAAATCGCCTCTCCTGTGGTTTAGTTGGTAGGCGCGCAACGCGGGCCGTTCCATGCCTGCGCCGTCCGTGCCAAGACCTGTCGTGGCCCCATTATAGTTACCGATATACTGCCGGTCAATTTATGTAATCTGACCGGTGGCGTTCCAATTCAGGTGGCTTCACTCCCGGACCAACCGTCATCAGATGGCTGGACCGCCTGATACGGAACGCTTCCAATCTAACTTGGAATATTCCTGTATTCCCGAGTCAGAGTACGCCGCTCTCCACCAGGTATGCCACCTCCTCGGCGGAAATCCCCAGTTCTCCGCAGTAGACCTCTTCGTTGTGCTCGCCGATAAGCGGCGCTCGCCGCGATATGCGCCAAGGAGAGCCGTTGTAGATTCCGGCGGGACCCGGGTATTTGAAAGTGCGTCCCAACTCAGGGTGAACTACATCCATCCAGAACCCGCGGTCATTCATGTGACCATCATCGACCAACTCTTCGGGAGTCCGAACCGCTCCCCAGTTGAATCCTCGTTCCTGCCCCCCGTGGGCCACTTCGTCCCGGCTGAGGGTGGACACGAACTTCATGACCAGGTCGTTGATGTAGGTGCGGTTCTCGTTAATCACCGTCGGGTCGCTGTAGCGTTCGTCTAGCAGGTCTGCCGCCAGGCCGTAACTGTCCATCCACTCTGCCATGGTGCGCAACTGGCGGACGTTGAGCCGGGTTGCCGCGGCGTTCACGTAATTGCCGTCCCCGCACAGCAGTTGGGCCGGGTCGGTGTGTGAGGCGGAGGCGTGACGGCCGGTCTGCCGCCGGACTACGTTGCCAGTATAAATGTAGGTGTTGATGTGCATCTCGGTGGTAAGAGCGCAGGCATCGTGTATCGAGGCGTCGATGTATTGGCCCTTCCCGGAGTTGGTGCGGTAGAACAGAGCAGCCACGATGGCCATGTAGGCGTAGTGGCTGCCCATGTGCCAGGCGTTGCCCCCGCCAGGGGCGATGGGAACTTCGCCTTGAAACTCCGGGGGCACGTCCACCTCATCGTAGCCGCAGCATCCCATCTGCCCGCCCGCCGCCATGTGGAGCATGTCCGTAGTCAGGTAGTCTTTCCAGGGCCCGGTCTGGCCGAAGGGAGTCAGCGAGCACATAACCAGGCCGGGGTTCCCCTGTTTCAGGTCTTCGTACCCCAATCCCAGGGACGGCAGGTAACCCGGAGGCAGCGACTCCAGGATAACATCGGCCGTGGAGGCCAGCCGCTTGAACAACCCTCGGGCGTCCTCTGCTTCCAGGTTCAGCGTGACTCCCCGCTTGGAAGTGTTGTAATGCCAGAAGGAAAGACTGCGCTCCCGGTGGGGCATGTCGTCCATATAAGGACCGATGGCGCGGGAAGACTCGCCTCCCGGCGGCTCGATCTTAATAACGTCCGCGCCCAAGTCTGCCAGCAATTTTCCGCAGAACTGGGCCTCTTGGCCGGAGATTTCCAGCACGCGCAGACCCGTGAGCGGACCCGGACTGTCGGCGCCGTCTCCTGCATGAGATCGTTGCCGGGACTTGCCGGCGGGTTGAGCATCCGTGGCAATGGCAGGGGTTCCGCCGTTGAGACTATAGCTCGCCCCGATCATGTCATCCATGTAGGAGTATCGGGTCAAGGATTCGGGCCAGAAGGTGAAGTCATCGTAGCCCGCCACAAACTCTTCATGGCTGATTCCCAGAAGACCTTCGACGATCTCCTGATTGTGCTCTCCCATCAGGGGGGCGCAGCGGGCGTTGACCGCGGGCGTCTCCGACAGCTTGAAGGGTGCGTTCTGGAACTTGCGCGTACCCAGGACGGGATGGTCCAGTTCCAGGTACATCTCCCGGTGACGCAGTTGAGAATCGTGGTCCACCCTGTTCTCGGAACTCTGGACAGGCATGGCGCGGACTCCAGCCGCCTGGCATCGCTCCATCAGGTCGTACTTCTCTATAGTCTGGGTCCACCGCTCAATGTTCCGGTCTAGTTCCTCCTGGTGTTCCAGCCTGCCGGAGACGGTGGCGAACTTGGCATCCGTCGCCCAAGCGGGGGAACCCATAACCTTTACTAACCCCTGCCATTCCTGGTCGTTGAGACACGCGATGGCAAACCAGTCGTTGTACCCGCCTCCCAGGGTGCGGTAGGCGTTGTGCGGCGCTACAGTCGGCCCCCGGTAGTTGTGGGTCAGCGGCGTACCGGGCCAGTGGGCGCGGTTTCCGGGAGGGTATCCCTCCCGGCGCGATGGACGGTTGTTGACGGTTACGTCCAGCAGGGCGGAGCCGTTCAGGGTCGCGCCGATGATCATCTGGGAAAGGTCAACGTGCTGGCCAAGGCCGGTCATGTTGCGCCGGTAAAGGGATGTCAGGATGGAGAAGGCGATGTACATGCCGCCGGTGTCGTCAAGGTAAGACCAACCCCAGCCGGCTGGCGGAGCTCCGGGCAGGCCGGACAGGTACGTCATTCCCGAGAACGCCTGGGCAATCGGCCCGGCGGTGAGGTAATGGCTCTGGCGGCCCGTATGCCCGAACCCGGACTGGGAGAGGTACACGATGTCCGGCTTGAGCTTGCGAAGCTCGTCATAGCCCAACCCCCACCTTCTCAGCACCGTGGCGCTGAAATTCTCCACCACCACGTCGCAGACTGTCACCAACTGCTTGATAGTGTCCAGACCCCGGGGACTGCGGACGTTGACGGTCATGCTCCGCTTGTTGGCGTTGGTGTCGTTGAAGTTCGCTGAAGAGTTGAGGTTGACCTCCAACCCAGGCGGTGTTGTCCCGCTGGACCGGCCCCGCTCATTGAGGGGCCATTCTACCTTGATAACGTCGGCCCCCAGCGCCCCCAGCCACCGGGTAGCCCATGGGCCAGCCCTCACCCAGGTCAAGTCGAGAACTCTGATCCCATCGAGGGGGCGCGGTCCGACATCGATCTGGGGTTGGGTCATCGGTCCTACCTCCTTGGAGTGCCGCCGCTATCTCCCATCTAAAGCGCGGCTGTCCGGCTGGCTTATGAGTATCGGTAACGTCTGGAAAATCTCTGGACTTGCTGCTGGAGAAACGTTCGCTTTTGTTCTGGACGCATTGTGTAGTACCGGTATTGCCTATTGCGCAGATTACCATCCACACTTGGGGAACACAACCGCCCAGCCTTGCGGCTGTAGGCTGTACGCTCCTCCGGAGTCGTTCTATAGGGAGTCTATTCCAGAAATAAGGAACGGCCCCTGGTCCAGAGGCCGTTCCTCCCTTCCACCCGTGTGGGACACTAACTGCTAGTACAGGTGGCAGGACACGAAGTGTCCGGGCGTCACTTCCTTGACATCCGGAATGTCAACTGAGCAATGGTCCATGACCATCGGGCAACGGGTATGGAAGTGGCAACCCTCTGGCGGATTCAGCGGAGACGGCACTTCTCCCGTCAGTATCATTTCCTCCTGCGGGGTATCAGGGTGGGACGGCAGAGCAGCGGACATGAGCGCTTTGGTGTAGGGATGCAGGGGGTTGTCGAAAAGCTCCTTGACCGGAGCCAACTCCACTATCTGCCCGAGGTACATGACCGCGACCCAGTGGCACATGTAGCGCACCGTGGCCAAGTGGTGGGCTATGAGGATGTAGCTGACGCCAAATTCCGATTGAATGTCTTTGAGTAGGTTCATTATCTGGGCGCGGATCGATACGTCCAGGGCCGAGACCGGCTCGTCCAGCACTATCACCTTGGGGTTTAGCGATAGCGCTCTGGCTACTGCCAGCCTCTGCCGCTGCCCGCCGCTGAACTCATGAGGATAAAGGTTGGCGTGATAGTCGTTCAAGCCCACATTGTTCAGCAGTTCCAATACACGCTTTTGGATCTCGCTCCGGGAAAGCTGCCAATTGATCACCATCGGCTCTGCGATGATGTCTCTTACCCGCATCCGCGGGTTGAGCGAACTCCACGGGTCCTGGAACACGGCCTGAACTGAACTGCGGTACTCTTTGCGTTTGACTTCGCTTCCCCCGTAGACATCGTCACCTTGGAACAGGATAGTCCCCTCCGTGGGGCGTTCCAACATAAGGACCATCTTGGCCGTCGTGGTCTTACCGCAACCTGACTCCCCCACTATCCCCAGGGTTTCGCCCTCCCGCAGTTGGAAGGACACGCCGTCCACTGCCTTGATGTGTCCCGTAACCTTGGAGAGCAGGATGCCTCGGGTAACCGGAAAGTGTTTCTTGAGGTCTCGCGCTTCGAGCAACACCGACCCAGTACCGTTGCCGGAAGCGGTCTCTGCGGTGGTCGTCATTCCAGAGGGAGTTGTCATTCTAGTCTCCAGCATTTGGAGTGATGGCCTTCGGCCACGGTGAACTCTGGTGGATACTCTTCCCGGCACTTGTCCATCACATACGGACAACGGGCTGCGAAGGAGCAACCTGGCGGGAGGTTGTGCAGCGTGGGAGGCTGGCCGTCAATTGCATACAACCTGTCCACGTCCTCTTCCATCTTGGGCACAGACGACAGCAGCGCCTCCGTGTACGGGTGGGACGGATTGTTGAATATATCCCTAACGCTGCCCAACTCCACGATTTTGCCGGCATACATCACTGCTACCCGGTCACACATCTTGGCAACTATGCCGAAGTCGTGGGTGATGAATATCAGGGACAGGTCCGAGTCCTGTTGCAGGTCTTTAAGCAGCTTGAGGTACTGGGCTTGAATAGTCACATCAAGGGATGTGGTCGGCTCGTCGGCAATCAGGACCATGGGCTGGCAGGAAATGCCAATGGCGCCCACCACACGCTGGCGCATACCGCCGCTCATCTGATGCGGATAATCGCGTACCCTGGTCTCTGCGGCGGGGATGTTGACCTTCCGCAACACGTCCAGAGCGCGTTCCATAACACTCTGCCTGGGTATGTCCTGGTGAATGCGGATTGCCTCTGTTACCTGGTTTCCGATTGAGAACACGGGGTTCAGCGAGGTCATTGGGTCCTGGATGATGAGTCCGATCTTGCTGCCCCTCACCTTGCTCATTTCGTCTTCAGACAGTTGCAGCAGGTCTTCTCCGTCCAGGGATATGGAGCCGTCCACTATTCGGCCCGGTGGCATCGGTATCAGGCGCATCAGGGATAGCATCGTCACCGACTTGCCACAGCCGGACTCGCCGACTATCCCCAGGGTCTCCCCCTTCCGCAGGTCGAAGGTAACTCCGTCAACGGCCTTGACTTCGCCCCACCTGGTGCGGAAATAAGTCCGCAAGTCCTTGACGTCAAGGACTACTTCGTCTCTCGTTTCGGTAGCCGCCATCTATTCAAACCTCTCTAGTAAACCCTTCCCGCTCATCAGGAAGGGTTTACTCGTGTCTCTCGTTATTCCAGTTGCCGCAGCCTGGGGTCGAAGCGGTCACGCATCCAGTCGCCCAGGAAATTGAGAGCCATCACAACCAGGAAGATGCAAACTCCTGGGAACAGCGCAATCCACCAGGCATCGTTCAGGTACTCCCGCCCATCGGCAACCATCGCGCCCCAGGCAGGCCTGGGAGGTGGAATGCCCGCACCGAGGAAGCTCAGGATGGCTTCGGTAAGTATCAGTTGTCCAACGCGCAACGTAGAGATCACCAGTATGGTATTGATCACGCCCGGGAATATGTGGACAAACATGATCCGCAGTGGGCCTGCGCCCGCGACCTTGGCCAACGCCACGTAGTCTGAGGTCTTAAGCGACAACACCTCGGCGCGCACATTGCGGGGAAAAGCGTTCCAGGCAACGAACGCCAGCAGCGCGAGTAGGACGGCAAAGCTTTGGCCAAACACGATCACGATGACCAGCGCAATCAGGATTGTAGGCACGGCGTAGGTAATCTCGACGATCCGCATAATGGTTTCGTCGATATGATTGCCGAACCGGAGGAATATCTGGTCAGCGTACCCCGCCACCAGCCCAAGCACCGTACCGACCACCAACCCGCTGGACAACGACACGGCAGTGACCAGGAGAGAGACTCTGGCGCCGTGAATCATCCGGCTCAGGATGTCCCTTCCCGTCTGGTCGGTGCCCAGCCAATGGTCTGAGTCGCCCCCAAGCTTGGTGACGACTTCCACTGTATCGCCCAGTGCCCACTCCCTGTCCGGGAATTGCTTCCGCACGTCTCTCAGGGAGATCTGCGTCGCCCGGGCTTCAACGTCCCACTTGTCTACCTGTTGGACTACCGTTTTGGTAGCCATCTCGGCTTGATACCAGAAGGGTGGGGTATTTCTGGAATCCAGGTCTACGTCTAAGGGATCATGGGGGGAAATAATAGGCGCTAGTAACCCGACCACCACCAAGACCGCGATGATGAGGATCGGGAAGACGGGCCAGCGCCGCAGCACATAGCTTACCGTCTCCCATGACGGTAACAGGGACCTGGGTCGGCTTGCGGATAAAGATGCGTCTGCCATCGTTTACCTAACCGTAACGAATTCGGGGGTCAACATAAGCATAGAGCAAGTCGGTGATCATGTTCACCACCAAGAACATGCCAGTGAACACAAGCACGAGTCCAACCATCAGAGGGAAATCGTTGTCATCAACCGCTGTGAACGCCAGCCGTCCCAAACCAGGCCAGGAGAACACAGTCTCTGTAACGATGGCCCCTGTAATGAACCCGGCCAGAATGAGGGACGAAAACGTTAACGGCGCTAGGATTGCGTTGCGGAAGGCGTGTTTCCACAGGACCATCGTTGAGTTGACGCCTTTGGCCCTTGCCAGTTTTATGTATTCGGAGTCCATTACGTCCAACATGGCCGAGCGGGTTAGGCGCAGATAACCCGCAGCCGGGAACCATCCCAGCGTGATGCAGGGAAGAATGAAATGTTTGATGCTGAAGTAGTCCGGCTTCCCCCCCACCGGGAGGGCGAGTGGAGCGAATGCAGTATCTCTTATTGCTACAGAGAATATGAGGATTCCCATGATTCCGATCCAGAACACCGGTAGAGTCTGGCCAGTCAGGGCGACGGTTCGTCCTATGTAGTCCCAGATGCTTCCCCGCTTGACGGCGGACAGTACGCCAAGCGGGACGCCAAGAACAGTGGCTACGATCCAGCCGCCTAATGCCATTTGCAGTGTGTTGGGAAACGCCTCCCAGATAATTTCCGCCACCGGCTTTCTGTCAAGCATGGACTCGCCAAGGTCAGCCCGGAGAGCATCTGCAAGCCAGAACCCGTACTGAACGATGACCGGGTATTGCAGGTGCAGCTTCCTGCCCAGGTCGTCCCATGCCTCTTGGCTCAACCCATAGCCGCCTTCCTGCACGTACAGAAGCCTTGGGTCGCCCACTATGCGGGAAAGCGTAAACACCAGTAGAGTAGCCGCGATCATGGTCACGACCATGTATATCAGGCGTCGAATGATAAAACGTTGCATTCGCGTATCTCTTCTGATTACCGGCGCCTTGTTAGTTCAATTGCCGGGCGCGGATAACCAGCCTGTGAATTCTGTTTGCGGATTCTACATGAATGGATAACCATTTCGCAACACAGTTTCCAGGGATTATGCCACCAAGTCGAAGTGAGATGTGGAACTCAAGATGATTCGGGCGGCTCGATTGACTTGCTGCGGACACCATTACTAATTTATGTCGACTTCCCTGTCGGATTTCGCATTCCGAGGGCTTGGATCCACCTTCGTTCTGTCAGCAAATTGACGCTGCAAAGGAAGGAGACATCGGTTTTGAGCAGTAGCAGAGCCGAATACGATTATGCGGATCCGGGCATCCATCCAACACTGTCGTTGCCGTCCCTCTCTTGTCTGCGGCCTCTTGTATGTTGTCAATGGCCCGCCAGCACTCGGGCTGCTTGTCGTGTTGGCCCTGTACAGCTTGCCACGTGCAAGGCATCTGGCGACGCCCGAGTTGGTCAAGACGGTTCGTAAACTGGGAAAGAGACGTCAGTGGAAGCAGGCGCTCGGTAGCCCAAAGAGATAATTGAGAAGACCCGCAATCTCTGCAACACAGTGCGGCATACCCTTCCCCAATTGGATCATCCATAACGCCCTCCAAATTCAAAAAGTGATACAGCATCCCGGATGGTGCGGGTCAAAGGAGGGTTGACAGGACACTGAGGAGCAACGTCTGTCCTTGATAATCGAGTGAGCGTGTGGAGTGCTCTGCTCTGGAACGGGGTAGAGAGTCCAAGGGTATGGGTGTGGTCGTGGGCATCGAGGTGACGCACTCGTCAAAAAGGAAAGGCCCGCCGGTCTTGCACCGGCGGGCCTTTGAACGAGCAGCGGGTGTGGTTACTTCAGGACGATGCTCTCGAAGTTGCTGGCTCCGCTGAAGTTCCCGTTCATGTTGGGGTTGAGCTTCCATTCCGCGACCTGGTTGGTGTCGTACATGACGTGGAATGGGACCTCGACGAAGCAGGGCTGCACCATCTGATGGTGAACGTGGTCGAAGTACTCTTCGGCCATTGCCAGCCGCTTCTCCGGGTCGGATTCGCGGTTCATCTTGAAGAGGTGCTCGGTGTAGAAGGGGTCTTCGAATCCGGGTCCCCAGCCTCCGTCGGTCAGTGCGCTGCCCTGGAAGCCCTTGGGCCAGTGGACCGGGAACCCGGTCTTGCCCTCGTCACCGGCACTGGCGTAAATCTGGGTGTTGGTGCGCTGCACCAGCGTCGGCCGGAACTTGGTGTATGTGATCCGGTCCACGACGGTCTCGATGTTCAGGTGCTTGAGCCAGAGACCGGCCACGGCGTCGCCGTACTCAGCGGTGAACCCGCCAGGGCCTACCCACAGCTCAGCCTGGAACCCGTCGGGGTATCCGGCCTCTTCGAGGAGCGCCTTGGCACCCTCGGGGTCGAAGGGGATCTCCCACTTGTCCTGCCAGCCGGGCTGGTTGATGGAGATCTGTATCAGGTAGCAGACCTCGCCAAGGCCCTCGACCAGGCTGTCATTCAGGGCCTCGCGGTCCACGGCCATGGACATGGCCCACCTGACCTTGCGCGCCCGTTCCATCGATTCATCATCGCCGAAGTGGCCTATCCAGGGCTTGTCCGCCAGGGGCCGTTCCAGCATCTTTCCGCTGAGGGGGTGCTCGGTCTCCCAGTAGTTGCCGGAGAAGAACACTCCTCGCTCATGGGCCAAACCGTTGTCCCGCTGGAGGTCGAAGCCCCCGGCCTGCTGCAACCGGACGATGTCCTTGAAGGGGAGTTCGCCAGCCATCTGGGCTTCACCCGTCTCAAGCATCGCGGTGCGGGCGGCGGCTTCCGGTATGTCCAGGATCACTACCTCTTTGATGGCCGGGACCTTGCGCCAGTGCTCGGTCACGGAAGTCGCGCGGATTATTTCGCTCTTCTTCCACTCTTCAAAGAGGAAGGGGCCGGTGCCGACGTATATCTCGCGCATACCCTCTTCGCCGTGCTGGTCGAAGACCTTCTTCGACGTGATGCCCGCACTCTGGTAGAAGGGGCCCATATACCGCAGGGGCATGGCCTGGTGGAACATTGGACCACGACGTGATTCGATGAAATTGAACCTCGCGGTGTAGGTGTCCAACGCTTCAACGTTGCCGATCAAGGGAGCGAAGTCACCGGCCTGACCGTGAATGCTCTCGGGAGTGGTGAAGGCGTTGGCGTCGTTATAGCTGAATGCTACGTCCACGGCGGTCATCTCTCCCCAGTCGCCGTGGAACATTATGCCCTCGCGGAGCTTGAAGTCCATGTATTTCAGGTCGGGTGAAAGCTCCCAGGACTCGGCGAGGAGCGGTGTGTTCTGAGGGTCGAGAACGCCGCCCGGTCCGGCCTCCACGCCGGTCAGGGTTTCGGTGATGGCCAACTGGTAGATGTGCTCGGAGCAGCCGGCGGTGCAGAAGCGGGGAGTGCCCGCACCGGAGCGAATGTTGCGGGTGGCCAGGGTGACAGTCCCCGCCTGCTCCGCCATCATGCTCGTATCGGGTGCCATAGTTGCTTCGGCCATCGGGGCCTGGGTGGCCTCAGCCATCGCCGCCGGGGCGGCTTCCGTGGCGGCCACGCCAGGGGTGAACCTGGGGGCGGGTTCGACCGTTGCGGAGCCGCCGCAGGCTATGATCGCGCCAAGGACGGCGAGTAACCCCGCTAATAAGATGAATCTGGTCGGGACTCGTGGCATCTCCTTCCTCCTGCTAGGTTCTCTAGCGTAATATTGCGGGCCGTTTTAAGCCCAGATTCGAATGTCCGAACATTTAACATGTGCCATCGAATTTTGTCAATGGTCTGACGTTGCCTGTTAGCGTTTCGTTTCAGGAGGTTTAGCCATCCAAGGACATCCGGTTGATCCCCGCCCACGGTCCGGTCGAGGGCGGGTCCTCACCTTGGTTCTCCCCCTTGCGAGAGGGGATTTTCCCGACGACCAAGAGACCCTGACGGCCGTGGTCTGCGCTTGCCGAGGACGTTCTGTCTGCTGAGACAGGCGATCCACCTGCTGCCGGTGTTCGATCAGGTCTGACAACGCCAGCCCCGGAGTGTCATTCTTTCCTGCGCCGCACGGCGCAGAGATGGCTGACGGGGCCGGTATTCCTCGCGTGTATGCTTGCCTTTGGCAATTCGCTGCGCTGATAATAGAAAGGCCGAGTCGAAAAGAGGATGGAAGCTTCGGCCCCTGCTGTCAGTAACGAGAAGGCAAGAACCGATTAGTCGGCGCGCACCTCGAGATGTGGCGTTGGCGATGGGCAGCTATCCGCACTTTGAACTTGGAGCATTGGGAATTTGCTTTCAGCAGTAGCAATGGGCGTCCGGGTGTCTTTCGGCGTCCTACTGGCATTGTTCCTGGGCGTGGTCGGGCTGTATTTTGGTTGGTTCATTACTCCTCCGGGACCGACGCTGCCAAGCGCTCTGCTCGTCAGCTTCGCCGGGGTTGGCGCTGGCGTTGGCGGGTTTGTCAGTTACTTCAAGCCCGAAGTCCATGCAAACGTGCATTGGACCAACCTGATCTTCGCCTTGATCGGAGGCATGGTCGGCGCATGGGTCGGATGGAGCCTGGGTCATGTCATTTACCCGGAGGGAGTGTACAATCCGGCCGCCCCGATCAGGACGCCACCCTTCATAGCAGCCGTTGTCGGCGCAAGCGCGGGCGCCAACATACTTTCATGGTGTCTTTACACGTACCGTCTGGTACGTTTCCGGGAGATATAGACCATTCAGCAGTTTCCCCGCTATTCCAGCCTCACTCCACAGGGCCTTTGCAAGGTCACGTTCCTTGCGTCGGCGCGTATGGATTCCCGCTTTCGCCGGAATGACGGCTTGGGTGTGAGAGACGCATTTCCCTCTTAAGGGTGTTTGAGCCGGGGGTCTCCCCTCACCCCCGCCCTCTCCCTTGAGGGAGAGGGGGAATATAAGGGCCCTGTTCGCGTCTACTGACAATTGTCATCAGCCATGCCCGATTGCGAGGTGGTATACTTCCTTCAGTCTTGCTGGATGCGCTGACGCGAAAACTCTGGCGCCGACCGAGTTTGCGCAAGCGCCAGCCGGACTGGCCGAATTCCCAAGCTGACACCGGCCGGGGCAGAGATACCAAGCAGGTCTTCATAAGGAGGTCTTCTAAATGAAGACGATTGACGCCATATCGGAGATCCTAAAGAGGGAGGGCGTGGAGTACCTTAGCTGTTTCCCCACCACCCCGGTTATCGAGGCCGCCGCGATGGCCGGTATCCGGCCCATCATCTGCCGCCAGGAGCGGGTGGGCGTCGGTATCGCCGACGGGTACAGCCGCGTGACCAACGGGGAAAAGATGGGCGTATTCGCCATGCAGTATGGCCCGGGAGCCGAGAACGCCTACTCCGGCGTGGCCACGGCTTACTCGGACTCCACACCGATGCTGCTGCTGCCATTGGGGCATCCCAGGGAGCGGCAGGGGATTCTTCCCCATTTCAACTCGATGACCAACTATTCCGGCGTCACTAAGTACATCGAACAGGTGAACGCGGCCGACCGCACATCCCAGGTGATGCGCCGGGCCTTTGCCGCGCTGCGGCAGGGCCGTTCCGGCCCGGTGCTGGTCGAGATTCCCGCCGATATTGCATTGGAGGATGTGTCGGAGGAGGACTTTTTCTACCAGCCGAGCAGGCAGGTGGCGGCTCAGGGAGACCCGAGGGACATCGAGACGGCAGCCCGGGCACTCTGCCAGGCCAGCCGCCCGGTAATCCATGCCGGTCAGGGAGTGCTCTACGCCCAGGCCACCGATGAACTGGTGGAGCTGGCAGAGTTGCTCAAAGCGCCGGTGATGACGACGCTTCTGGGCAAGAGCGCTTTTCCGGAGATTCATCCCCTGGCGCTGGGCAGCGGGTCCGGGAGCATGTCGCGTCCAGTGTTCCATTTCGTGAGCAACTCCGACCTGATTTTTGGCATCGGCTCCAGCTTCACCAAGCATGGCATGTCGATGAACTTGCCGCCGGGAAAGACCCTCATACAGGCCACCAATGACCCCCGGGACATCAACAAGGACTACAATGTTGACTATCCCATCGTCGGAGACGCGAAACTGGTGCTCCGGCAGATGATTGAAGCCTGCAAGGAGATTGTGGGCAGCGGACGACAGGGGGACGACAGCGTCGCCAACGAGATCAAGACACAAAGGGACGCATGGCTGGCCGACTGGGAGCACAAGCTGGGCAACAACGATGCGCCGATCAATCCCTACCGGGTGATCTGGGACTTCATGCAGACCATCCCGCCGGAGGATGCCATCGTAACGCACGATTCAGGCAGCCCGCGCGACCAGATCATGCCCTTCTACCGCTCTAACGGCCCTCGCACCTACTTGGGTTGGGGCAAGTCCCACGGGTTGGGCACGGGACTGGGCCTGGCCATCGGGGCGAAGCTGGCCGCGCCGGAGAAGGTGTGCGTCAATTTCATGGGCGACGCCGCCTTTGGGATGACCGGACTGGACTTTGAGACGGCCGTCCGTTCCAACCTTCCGATCATCACCGTGGTGCTGAACAACTCAACAATGGCAGTTGAGACCAGGGCGATGGAAGACTCGCACAGGTTGTATAACACCCGGGACCTGGGCGGGAATTACGCCGACATGGGCCGGGCGATGGGGGGTTACGCCGAGAGAATCGAGGACCCGTCCGACGTTGCGGGAGCCTTCCAGCGTGCCCGCCGGGTTACCGAGGAGGAAGGCAGGGCTGTGCTGCTGGAGTTCATCACCAGCGCGGAGACGGAGACGTCCCACCGGCGGGCGTTTTAGGACGCCACAGTAGGCAACATATGGTATGGAAGAAGGCAGATGTGAGGAGTCCGTAGGATGGCGTTAAGCTCCAGGTACCTGTTCATTGCCAGCATGGACGTGGACGCCGAGAAGGGCGACTTGTTCAATGAGGTCTACAACACTGAGCATTGCCCGCTGTTGTCGGATGTGTCGGGCGTGGTGTCGGTGTCCCGGTTCGAGACGCAGCCCCTTACGATGGTCATGGGCGGGGAGACCCGGACCATCGTGGTGGAGAACGAGCCGAAATATCATGCGCTGTACGAATTGGAGGACCCGTCGGTCCTGACCAGCAAGGAATGGGCCGAGGCTGTGGACAGCGGCCGGTGGCCGGAGCAGGTCAGGCCGTATACGCAGAACCGGCGGCATGTGCTGCTGCGGCTGACGTACCCGGAAGGGTAGTGGGAGAGGCAAGACGCTGGCGCAAAGCCTAGATGCATCTTGGCGTCCTTAAGATTGGAAACTGACTCAAAACCAAGCCGCACTGCCTAATTCCGATCCCTGATGATTAGGGTGTACGGATTCCCACGAAAGCGGGAATGACGGGTTGGTATTGAGTCGAGTTTTGGGATAGTCACTTTAGAGGCGTAGCTGCCTCGAATATCTGATTGGTGGGAGATTTGCGGCTATGCCCGCTGGAGCCCTGGAAGGGGTGAAGGTCCTCGACCTCACCCATCATGTTGCCGGACCCTGGTGCACCAAGCTGTTGGCCGATTACGGGGCCGACGTTCTCAAAATAGAGCGGCCGGAAGGCGACCCGGCCCGCCGGATGCCGCCCTTCTTTCACGATGAGGTGGATGCCGAGAAGAGCCTCCTGTTCCACTACCTGAACACCAACAAGCGTGGCGTCACATTGAACTTGAAGGACCGTCGTGGCGTCCGGATGCTCAAGGAGCTGGCGGCGGACGCAGATATTCTGGTGGAGAACTTTTCCCCGAGGGTTATGGCGTCGCTGGGACTGGACTTCTCCGTGATGAGCGAGATCAACCCTGCGTTGGTGATGGTCTCGATTTCCAACTTCGGACAGACCGGCCCTTACCGGGACTACCGGGCCACGGACATAGTGGAGTATGCGCTGGGCGGGTTGATGTACATCTTCGGGGCATACGACAGGGAGCCGCTGAAACATGCCCTGCACCAGGCCCAGTTCAAGGCTGGGACCGATGCGGCCTCGGCCTCCCTGATCGCTTTCTACCACCAGCAGGTCAGCGGGCAGGGGCAGCACGTAGACGTGTCAATACACGAATGCGTGACCTCGGGCCTGCGGGACGTGGTGAACAATTTCACCTATACCGGCGCGGTGCGGCGTAGGCAGCCCAATCATAGCGGGGACCTGACCCGGGTGCGGGCCACGTCAGACGGATACATTCTCCCTAATCCGGGAGTTTCGGCGGGCATCAACTGGCAGCTTGTGGTCGATCACATGGGTCTGCCGGAACTGGACGACGAGAAGTTTTCCAGCGCTTCGGCGCGGCTGGTGAACGCCGAGGAGTTGGGGGAGATACTGGACAATCACTTCCGCACTCAGCAGAAGGCTGAGGTGTTCCATGCCGCGCACCGGCAGCGGTTCATCTACGGCATGATACAGTCGCCGGAGGACGCGCTGGCTGATGCTCAGTTCGAGGCGCGCGGGTTCTTTGTTGACGTGGAGCACCCGGCAACCGGGCCGGTGAAGCATCCGGGCCCTCCGTTCTTGATGAACGGCACTCCGTGGGAGGTGCGACGGCCGGCCCCCGCGCTGGGACAGGACAACCGGGAGGTGCTGGGCGAACAATTGGGCAACAGCGATGGCGAACTTTCCCTTATGAGGGCTCTGGGAGTTATCTGACTATGGCAGGACCTCTGGCAGGTGTCCGTATCATAGAGATGGGGCAACTTATCGCCATCCCGTGGGCCATGAAGATGCTGGCGGACATGGGGGCGCAGGTAATCCGATTCGAGTCGTGCCAACGCATGGAAGGCTACCGGGGCGATTCTCTGTATAAGAATGACGTTGAAGGGGAGACCTGGAACCGGGGCGCGAATTTCTACGAGCACAACCGGAACAAGCTGGGCATCACCCTGGACCTGAGCAAGCCGCAGGGACTGGACTTGCTCCGTGAGCTTATCGCGGTCGCCGACGTTTTCGCCGAGAACTTCACTCCCAGGGTGATCAAGAATTTCAAGCTGGAGTACGAAGACCTGCGGCGGATCAAGCCAGACATCATCATGGTCTCGTCCACCGGCTACGGCTACACCGGCCCATGGGCCAACTACGGGGCTACGGGGCCCGCGACCGAGGGCGCGTCTGGGCTGGCGTATATGACCGGATACGTGGACGGCCCGCCTGTGCTGCCGGAGATACCGTACACCGACTACACAGCCGGGGAGCATACTGTCTTTGCCGTTTTGGCCGCGCTGGTACACCGTTTTCGCACCGGCAAGGGACAGTTCGTGGACGTTTCCCAGACCCAGACAGCCGCGGTCACCGTTCCAGAAGCCCTGATGGACTACTCTGCCAACAAGCGGATTGAACCGAGGATGGGCAACGGCCACTCCAGCATGGCTCCCCACGGATGCTATCCGTGCCAGGGCGACGACCGCTGGATCACCATCGCGGTGGAGAGCGATTCGCAGTGGCAGTCCCTGTGCCGGGTGTTGGGACGGGACGGATGGGCCGGCGACTCCCGGTTTGCCGATGGGTTGAGCCGGTGGCAGAACCGCCGGGAGCTGGATGGTCTCATTGGAGAGGTGACTGCCGAATGGGATTCCATCCGGCTGACGCATGAGCTCCAGGCAGCCGGCGTAGCGGCAGGCGCAGTCCTGGATGCCAAGGACTTGTTGTTCGACCCGCACCTGAAGGAGCGGGGTTTCTACGAGGTGATCTCACACCACCCCAGCACCGGGATGCCGCCACTGCCCTACGCCAGCCGTCCCTGGAAGTTGTCGCTGACTCCATCGGTGGACAGGAAGGCCGGGCCACTTATGGGGGAGCACAACAGGCTGGTGTTGTCGGAGTTACTTGGCCACACCGAGGACGAACTGGCTGCATGGGAAGACGAGGGGATCATCGGGTACGCGCCGACCAACCCGCGGGCGGTGCAGCGTCCTTCGCTGGACGAGCAGGTGCGGCAGGGCAGAATGCAGCGCTACGAGACGGACTTTGAGGAGCAAGTGGCCCGAGCGTATCCGCCACCGCAGGCGCATTAACCTGATCAACACCATTTTCCCCGGTAATGTCATTTGCCCTTTGACTGCTGCGCTTTCGCTGAGATAGACCATATCTGACATCGAATGGCAGGCGGAGGCACATGGCTAAGTCTGAGTCCAGATGGTTTCGTCACACAGAGTCTACGTTCACCCACAACATGAGACTGCCGGTACACGGCTGGTATCGGTTTCCGGCGGGATTCTCAGCGGAATGGTCTCAAAGGGTCATAGAGGAACACCGGGAGACCATCGGCGGGTTAACCGTTCTGGACCCCTTCTCAGGAGTGGGAACGGCAGTCTTGTCCGGCCAGAACGCGGGCGTACCGTCCTACGGAGTGGAAGCCCAGCCATTTATCCAGCGGATTGCAGAGGTCAAACTTCTCTGGCGCACCCCCGTAGCAGAGTTTTATGACATGGCCCAGTGCGTAGCCGACCGGGCCATGGCCAGCAGACCACCTGTACGACCATATCCCAAGCTCATTGAACGGTGTTTCTCGGACGAGTCCCTTCTGGACCTCAATAGCCTGCGTTGCGCCTGGGAAGAACTGGATGACGGCAGCCCGCAGTCAAGGCTGACCTGGCTGGCCCTGGTTTGCATTCTCCGGGCGTGTTCCTCCGCTGGCACCGCCCCCTGGCAGTACGTACTTCCTTCAAAGGCGAAGGCAAAGGTATTGCCTCCGTTGGAAGCGTTCAACATGCAGGTACAGCGGATGTTGACCGATATGAGATCCTGGCAGATGCTCGGAATTCGAGACGACGCCAAGGTGTTTCTTGACGATGCCCGGGAGTTGGGAACTATACCGGGCGATTCGGCTGGCCTGGTCATAACTTCTCCGCCATACGCCAACAATTACGATTATGGCGATGCTACCAGGCTGGAAATGACATTCTTTGGAGAAGTGTCCGGCTGGAGGTGGAACGCCTCAGTCACGGCGGAAGGAAGGACTACTACCTAATGGTGGCCGCGTATTTTGCCGATATGCGCCAGACTTGGAGAGCACTCAGGAGGGTCTGCGCCGATGGAGGCAAGGCTTGTTTCGTAGTGGGTGACTCGGCCCCATACGGTATTCATGTGCCTACTGAGCGGTGGCTTGGGGAGTTGGCCCTGGATGCAGGGTTCCGCTCATACGGCTTCTCCAAATTCAGAGAACGAAACGTCAAGTGGAAAAACCGCAAACACCGGGTCCCATTGCAAGAAGGGGTGTTGTGGGTGCAGGGGTAGAGGATGGCCCTATCACCCACGCACTGGAAACTTACCGGGAGTGAGGGAAACAGGTGATACTTGCTCCCATATCTAGAGGCCGCGGCCGACCTCGTATTCCGCGATCTTGTCCTCGTGCTGGAGGGTGAGGCCGATGTCGTCCAGACCGTTGATGAGGTTGTGGCGGCGGGCCGGGTCAACCTCAAAGGTGATGGAGATTTCCTCGTCCTCGTCCCACAGGCGCTGGCCCACCAGGTCGACGGTGAGGTTGATACCGGGCTTGGAGAGGGCCTTGTCCATAACCTGACGGACCTGCTCCTCGCTAAGGCGGAGAGGGAGAAGGCCGTTCTTGAAGCAGTTGTTGTAGAAGATGTCCGCAAAGCTGGGCGCGATGATGCACTTGATCCCGTAGTCGCGCAAGGCCCAGGGGGCGTGTTCGCGGGAGGAGCCGCAACCGAAGTTGTGGCCCGCGACAAGCACCTTCGCGGCGCTGTAGGAGGGCTGGTTGAGGACGAAGTCGGGCCTTGGACTGCCGTCCTCATTGTACCGCCAGCGGGAGAACAGGGCGTCCTCAAATCCGCTGCTGGCGATGCTCTTCAGGTGGAATGCAGGGATGATCTGGTCGGTATCGACGTTCACCCGGTCCAGGGGCGCTACTACGCCGTTAAGCTCGGTGAAGGGGTCCATATTCTTCCTCTCTCTTGCTGATTAGTAGGGATCCCGGGACGGATTACCCGCCCACGGGCCGCCAAATGTCACGAAGGTCCAATGTGAATGCGGGCAACTCCGGCTCACAAGAGACGGCGTCCGGTCGATCAAGGATAGCCACAGATTGGGCCGGACGGTACACATGGACGCGCTGTTGCGCCGGGTCTACGAGGAGTCCCAGCCGGACGCCGTTTTCAATGTACTCGTCCATCTTCTCCTGCACGTAGACCAGGGAGTCCGTCCGTGAACGGAGCTCGATTACGAAGTCAGGGCAGATGGGGGCAAACCCTGCCTGCTCTGCCGGTTCGAGGGCGTTCCATCGTTCCCGTAGTATCCAACATGCGCCGGGGGCCTTCATGGAGCCGTCAGGCAAGGTGAATCCAGCGGAGGCGCTGAAGGCGAGGCCCGTGCCGTCCATGTCGGCCCAGTTTGCCACCTGGAGGAAAAGCCTGCCCTCTTTCCAAGCCGTATCAGAATGCGCTGGGGGCATGATAATCAGTTCCCTGTTGGCGGTCATCTCGAATCGGAGATCACCGTTGTCGCAGCAGAAGGCGACGAACTCGTCATCGGTCATGCTGATGGCGCTGAAGTCGAGCGCCAGCATGTACGGCAGGGTGGAGGCAGCGCTTGGAACCGGCTTGATGGTCATCCCCATATCTCCCGCAGGTCGAGGGTAAATCCGGGCAGCACGGGACTGCCGGAGACGGTTGCCGGGTCTTCCAGCACCTCGGCGGCCTTGCCGGGACGGTAAATGTGGACGCGCCGCTGCCTGGGGTCAATCAGCCAGCCAAGCCGGACACCGTTCTCGATGTACTCTTCCATCTTACCCTGGACGTCCGGCAGGTTGTCCGACGGCGAGCGAAGTTCTATCACGAAGTCCGGGCAAATGGGAGCGAACCTATCCTGTTCCTCCTCAGTCAAAGTTTGCCACCGCGACAGGAGTATCCACGAAGCATCAGGGGAGAATATGGACCCGTTTGGCAGTGTGAATCCGGTGGACGAGTCGAAGGTCTTCCCAGTCCCGTCCTGCCGCGACCATACGAACAGGAATCCGTTCAAATCGCTATTGCGTCCACCCGTTGCCGAGCCCGCAGGCGGCATAATGATCAACTCCCTCTTCGCCGTGAGCTCCAAGCGAAAGTCCCCATTGTCGGAGCACAGCTTGAGGAACTGGTCCTCCGTCATGTCAAGGGCGCGGATGTCCAGCGTCAGCCTGTACGGCAGAGTTGATGCGGTCCCAGGAACCGGCCTGACGGTCATGGCTACAGGTCCCGCACGTCCACGAAGTGACCGGCGATGGCGGCGGCGGCGGCCATCGCGGGGCTGACCAGGTGGGTGCGGCCTCCGGGGCCCTGGCGGCCTTCGAAATTGCGGTTGGAGGTGGAGGCGCAACGCTGGCCGGGGTCGAGGATGTCCGGGTTCATGCCCAGGCACATGGAGCATCCGGCAACGCGCCAGTCCAGTCCAGCCTCCTTGAAGACCTCGTCGAGACCTTCCTCTTCGGCCTCCCGCTTGATCTTGGCGGAGCCTGGGACGACCATCGCGTATACGTCGGGGTGGACCTGGCGGCCCCTGACCACCTCGGCGGCGGCCCGCAGGTCCTCAAGCCTGGCGTTGGTACATGCGCCGAGGAATATGCGGTCGATCTTGATGTCCTGCATGGGAGTGCCCGGCTGGAGGTCCATGTACTCCAGCGCCCGGGAGGCGGACTCCTGCTCGGCGGGGTCGTCGAAGGACGCCGGGTCGGGCACCCGCCCGGAGATTGGGGCGACCATGCCGGGGTTGGTGCCCCAGGTCACGAAGGGTTCGAGGTCCGGGGCATTGATGACCACGGTCCTGTCATAAACCGCGCCGGGGTCGGTGGCGAGCTCCCGCCACCGCTCGACCGCGGCGTCGAAGTCCGCGCCCTGGGGTGCGAACTGGCGTCCCCGGAGGTATTCGAAGGTTGTGTCGTCGGGGGCAATCATGCCCGCCCGCGCGCCGGCTTCGATGCTCATGTTGCAGACCGTCATGCGGCCGTCCATCGACAGGGAGCGGATGGCGTCGCCGGTGTACTCGATGACGTGGCCCGTGCCGCCGTTGATGCCGATGCGCCCGATGATGCCCAGGATAATGTCCTTGGCGGTGACGCCGGGGGGCAGGGAGCCATCGACCCGGACTTCCATCGTGTTCGGCCTGAACTGGCGCAGCGTCTGGGTAGCCAGGACGTGCTCGACCTCGGATGTGCCGATGCCGATTGCGAACGCGCCCAGCGCGCCGTGGGTAGAGGTGTGGCTGTCGCCGCAGACCACGGTCTTGCCGGGCTGGGTGTATCCCAGGTCAGGCCCGATGATGTGGACAATGCCCTGGAGGGGGCTGAAGCGGTCGTAAAGGGTGACGCCGAACTCCTCGCAGTTACGGGTCAGGGCGTCCAACTGGGCCTGGGAAATCTCGTCGGTGACGGGGATGGACAAGTCCCAGGTCGGCGTGTTGTGGTCGGCGGTGGCGACGGTGAGATCGGTGCGGCGCACCTGGCGTCCCGCCACGCGAAGGCCGTCAAAGGCCTGGGCCGAAGTTACTTCGTGGACAAGGTGGAGGTCTATATAGATGAGGGCGGGTTCCCCCGGCTCCTCGTGGACTACGTGGGCGTCCCAGATTTTCTCGAACAAAGTCTTCGCGGGCATTTGCATTTCCTTCTGTTTAGTGTCGTCTGTTAGTGTCGGACACGGCGCATGAATCCAGCGACGCGCCGCCGGGCGGCGGCCATGCTAAAGTGCTGGGCCGTGCGGTCGAGTCACATTATAACATTCCCGGATAACATTCCCGGTACGCGGCCACGCCTGTGAACGCATGTCCACAGGCACAGCCGGGAGACCGGGATCTCCAGACCGAAAGCAGTTGGACAAGTCCATAATCGGGGGGCTGTGAGACCAGCCGGGGATACCCGCGGCGTGACGAAAAACGATGACACGCGGCGCGTTTTCATAAATGATGGTAAACTTACAGAGTCCCATAGACCACTTGGAATGCCCGTCCGCGACGGGTCAAAGGGCGAGCGGCGGGACCATGCAGTTACGAGAAGATTTGCGGAGGTGACAGGCCATGACCAACCCCGGAGAAAACGGCGAGGCGGTTGTGCTGCCAACCTCGGTAGTCCCACGGAAGTACAGGATCACACTGAAACCCGATCTGACGAAATTCACCTTCGATGGCAGTGAGAGCGTGGACGTCTCGGTGGTCGAGGCGACGCCGGAGGTCGTGCTGAACGCCGTCGAGCTTGATATCGCCTCGGCGTCCATACAACAGAGTGGAGCGTCTGTGGCAGCGGACTCGATCACGTTCGATGAAGACAGGCAGACGGTGACGCTGGGGTTCCCCAATGCCATCGCGGCCGGTGACGCCACGTTGGACATCAGTTTCACAGGGATACTGAACGACAGGCTGCACGGGTTCTACCGCAGCGAGTACACCAACCCGGAGGGTGAGCAGAGCTTCCTGGCCACGACCCAGTTTGAGGCCACTGACGCCAGGCGGGCCTTCCCCTGCTGGGACGAACCGGCCCACAAGGCCAGTTTCGAGGTTACCCTGGTTGTTCCTGAAGACCTGGTGGCGATTTCCAATACCCCGGCGGTGGAGGAGACGCGGCCGGAACCGGGGCTGAAGTCGCTGCGGTTCGGCGAGACTCCCGTTATGTCAACCTACCTTCTGGCGTTCGTGGTGGGGGACCTGATTGGAATAGAAGAGCAGGCCAACGAGCAGACTACGGTAGGCGTCTGGACCACCAGGGGCAAGGAGGACCAGGGCAAGTTTGCACTGGATACCTCGGTCAAGCTCCTGTCCTTCTTCAACGATTACTTTGGCATTCCGTATCCGCTGGAGAAGCTGGACCACATCGCCATCCCGGACTTCGCAGCCGGAGCGATGGAGAACTGGGGTGCGATCACATACCGGGAGACCGCCCTGCTGGTGGACGAAGCAAACTCCTCGGCGGGAACGCGGCAGCGGGTGGCCGAGGTGGTGGCGCACGAGATGGCCCACATGTGGTTCGGCGACCTGGTGACGATGGCATGGTGGGACGATCTCTGGCTGAACGAGAGTTTCGCATCCTGGATGGGGAGCAAGGCGGTTGACTGGCTGTTCCCGGAATGGGACATGTGGACCCAGTTCGTGAACATGGACACCAACCGGGCATTGAGCCTGGACGGGTTGAAGAACTCCCACCCCATCGAGCAGGAGGTCAAGGACCCGGCCGAGGTCAGCCAGCTCTTCGACGCCATCAGTTACTCCAAGGGCGCATCGGTCCTGCGGATGCTGGAGCAGTTCCTTGGCCCGGAGACCTTCCAACAGGGACTGCAAGGCTACATATCGGCCCACCTGTACGGCAATGCCCGGACCGAAGACCTGTGGTCGGCCCTGGAATCGGCGTCGGGCCAGCCCGTTACGTCCATCATGGACTCGTGGACCAAGCAGATGGGCTACCCGGTCGTGCGGGTGGAGTCCTCGCGCAGCGGCGGCGACCTGGAACTGACCCTGCACCAGGAGCGGTTCGTGTACGACCGGCTCGAAGAAGAGTCCGCGCCGGAACCGGAGGTCTGGCAGGTGCCGGTTGGCGTGTCCTCGGGCGGCGAGTCCGGGTCTGCCGCGATGGTCATGGACGGGCGGCAGGGGAACCTGCGGGTGGCCGCGCCCGCCACCCATGCACCCGATTCGGACTGGTTCAAGGTCAACCCGGACCAGACCGGCTTCTTCCGGGTCAACTATTCACAGGAGGACTGGGAGCGGCTGGTGCCGGCCATCCGGCAGCGGAGCATTCCGGCCACCGACCGGCTGGGAATCCAGAACGACGCCTATGCCCTGTCGCGGGCGGGCCTGCTGCCGGTGAGCCAGTTCCTGTCGCTGGCCAGCGCCTACGTCAACGAGGACGACGCCTCGGTCTGGAGCGATCTGGCCAGCAATCTTCACGACGTCAACTCCATGCTGTCCGATGAACCCACCTACGACGCGTTCCAGCGGTTCGCCCGGGAGCTTATAGGCCCGGCGGCGCGGCGTTCAGGATGGGAACCCCGGGCAGGAGAGGGCCACATGGACGCCCTGCTGCGCACCACGGTGTTGAGCCAGGCGGGCAGCTACCACGACAGCGAAGTGCTGTCCCAGGCGATGGACCTGTTCCACATGTTCCTGGAGGACCGGGAGAAGGTACACCCGGACCTGCGCGGCGTGGTGTTCTCGCTGGCGGGCCATGCCGGGGATGAGACCACATACAGGCAACTCTGGGAACTGGAGAACCGGGCCGCGCTTCAAGAGGAGAAGATGCGGCTGCTGCTGGGACTTTCCAGATTTGCCCAGCCCGAGCTGCTGACGGAGACGCTGGAGCGGTCGCTTACGCCGGACGTGCGCTCGCAGGACACCATCAGCGTGGTGACGGCGGTGGCAGCCAATGTGAAAGGCCGGGACCTGGCCTGGCAGTTCGTCAAGGACAACTGGACAGAGTTTGACCGGCGGTACGGCGGCGGCGGTTTCGGGTTGATGAGGTTGGTATCGGTCTGCGGCCACTTCAACGATGAAGCGAGGATCGAAGAAATCGAGGAGTTCTTCAGGGAGCATCCGGCCCCTGCCGGGGAACGGACGATCCGGCAGTCCATCGAGCGGGTGCGGCTGAACAGCCGCTGGCTGGACCGGAACCGGGGCGCGCTGGCGGACTGGTTCGGAGGCTAGAGGCAATCAGTGGCTTTCATAGACGCAGTTGCGGCCCTTAACGGGTTAAAGCGCCGTCGTGTCATCCGGGACTACGCGATTACTGGCGCCGTGGCCGCCACTGCGTATATGGAGCCAATATCCACCGAGGACATTGACGTGGTAATCCTGGCAGATAGCGATGAGGAATACCTGCGAGCCTACGGTGTCATCGCTGAGCAGGCGGAAGGGCAAGAGGGACGGCACCAGATACTGGGAGGCGTACCAATTCAGCTATTCCCTTCGACAGTTATGCCCCTTTACCGCGACACCGTGGAGCAGGCGAACAAAGTCCGGATTGGCAACCTGCGGGCCAAAGTAGCCACTGCCGAACACCTGATTTTGCTGTACCTTACAGCCAACCGCCAGCGAGATAGGCTTCGTGTCAGCTATCTGATCGAAGACGCGGACGAAAGCATACTGCAAGCCTTGTTGGAAAGGTTCGATGACCAGCAAAAAACCCTTGCCAACAGACTCCAAAGCCTTCGCGGAATTAGCGTTCCGAGAGAAGGAGAAATGGCATCGCCGCTGCAAGCGGATGAGCCTAGTCCGGAAACTTGAGGCCCTGGACAGAATGCGCGAAAGGCCCAGGCTTAAGTTGGATACTTCTCAATGAATGATGGTAGACGTTTTATGGAATCGAATCAGCGAATCAACGTTTTGAAGTCCGTGTTGGCACACAGGGTCGTCGTCCTGGACGGGGCGATGGGCACGTCGATCCAGGAGCTTGAGCTTGGCCCGGAGGACTTCGGGGGTCCCGAGTACGAGGGTTGCAACGAGTACCTGGTTCTCACCAGGCCCGATGCGATATCCGGTATTCACCAGAGGTTCCTGGATGCCGGGGCCGATATCCTGGAGACCAACACATTCGGAGCAACTTCCGTTGTGCTGGCCGAGTATGAACTGGCCCACGAGGCGCGCCGGATCAACCAGGCCGCGGCCAGCATCGCCCGCGAACTGTGCGATGCCGCTTCGACCCCGGAGAAACCCCGGTTTGTCGCCGGGTCGATGGGGCCGACCACCAAGTCCATATCGGTGACCGGCGGCGTTACCTTCGACGAATTGGCCGCCGCGTACCAGGAACAGGCCGCGGGGTTGATGGAGGGGGGAGCCGACGTCCTGCTGCTGGAAACGTCCCAGGACACCATCAACGTCAAGGCGGGGCTGGAAGGCATCGACCGGGCCTTCGCCGAGTTGGGGCGCGAGATTCCAGTGGCCGTGCAGGGCACGGTGGAGCCGATGGGGACCCTGCTGGCGGGACAGGATGCCGAGGCATTCTACACCTCGCTGGCGCACCGCGACCTGCTCTGGATCGGGTTCAACTGCGCCACCGGCCCGGAGTTTATGACCGACCATGTGCGGACGTTGGCCGGACTGTCCCGGTTCCCGGTGGCCTGCCTGCCCAACGCCGGCCTGCCCGACGAGAACGGGAACTACAACGAGACCCCGGATATGATGGCTTCCACCCTGAGCCGGTTCATCGATTCCGGCTGGGTGAACCTGATCGGCGGGTGCTGCGGCACGGTGGCGGAACACGTCCACAGGCTTGCGGAAATAGCCGAAGGCAAAGCGGCGCGCCAGCCGGTCCAGTCCCAGGAGACCAGGGTCTCCGGGATTGAGGCCCTGCTGGTGGACGAGGACGTGAGGCCGGTAATTGTGGGGGAGCGCACAAACGTACTCGGAAGCCGCCGTTTCCGCCGCCTGATCGCCGAGGGAGCGTTCGAGGAGTCGGCCGAGATAGGACGCCGGCAGGTGCGGAACGGCGCGCACATCCTGGACGTGTGTCTCCAGGACCCGGACAGAGACGAATCGGCGGACATGGAGGCATTCCTTGACCTTTTGACCCGCAAGGTGAAGTCCACCATCATGGTTGATTCCACCGACCCGGAGGTCATAGAGCTGGCCCTGAAGCACCTCCAGGGGAAGTCGGTCATCAACTCGGTGAACCTGGAGGACGGGGAGGAGCGGTTCCAGGCCGTGGTGCCGCTGGCGCGGCGGTTCGGGGCGGCGCTGGTGGTGGGCTGCATCGACGAGGACAAGGAGCAGGCGCAGGCAATCACCCGGGAGCGGAAGCTGGAGATCGCGCGGCGTTCCGCGGAAATTCTCACGGAGAAGTACGGCGTTCCGCTGGAGGACATCGTCTTTGACCCGCTGGTGTTCCCCTGCGGGACCGGCGACGAGAACTACATCGGCTCCGCGGCGGAGACTATTGAAGGCGTGCGGCTGATCAAGGAGGCACTGCCCCAGGCCAAGACGGTGCTGGGCATCTCCAACGTATCCTTCGGCCTCCCTGCGGCAGGGCGGGAAGTCCTGAACTCGGTTTTCCTGTACCACTGCGTTCAGGCCGGGCTGGACATGGCAATCGTCAACGCGGAGTTGATGCAGCGGTACAACTCGATTCCCGAAGAGGAGCGCAAGCTGGCGGAAGACCTCATCTGGTATCGCGGCGAGGACCCGGTTGCGGCCTTCGCGGCCCATTTCCGGGAGAAGGCCCCGAAGTCGTCCGCGCAGGACCGGCTACAGCTGCCCCTGGACGAGCGGCTGGCCCTGGCGATTATCGAGGGCACCAAGGAAGGGCTGACCGAGGACCTGGACGAGGCGCTGACCGGGCGGAAACCGCTGGAAATCATCAACGGCCCGCTGATGGCGGGAATGGAGGAAGTGGGAAGGCAGTTCAACGCCAACCAGCTAATAGTCGCCGAGGTGCTCCAATCGGCGGAGTCGATGAAGGCTGCGGTGTCCCACCTGGAGCCGCACATGGAGCGCGACGACAGCGCCAACAAGGGCAAGGTGGTACTGGCGACGGTGAAGGGGGATGTCCACGACATCGGCAAGAACCTGGTGGACATCATACTGTCGAACAACGGCTACCAGGTCATCAACCTGGGCATCAAGGTCCCGCCCCAGGACCTTATAGAGGCGTGCCAGCAGCACCGGCCGGACATCATCGGTCTTTCCGGGCTCCTGGTGAAGTCGGCCCGGATGATGGTTGAGACAGTCCATGACCTGCGGCAGGCCCAGGTTGATTGCCCGATCCTCGTGGGAGGAGCGGCGCTTTCCAACCGCTTCACCCGGCTGAACATCGCTCCCGAATATGGCGGGTTGGTGGCCTACTCCCAGGACGCGATGAGCGGACTGGCCCTGGCCAATACGATACAGGACGCGGACGAGCGTCAAAAACTGTCAGCATCACTCCAGGCCGAGACCGAGGATATGCTGGACGCGGAAAACCGTAGGAGCGCGGCATCCGGGGATGGCGCCGCGGCCCCGGTCCCGCCGGCCCAGGTGCGTCGGGACGTTCCGGCGCAGCGTCCGCCCGACCTGCGGCTCCACGTGCTGCGCGACTATGACATGACGCAGATATTCCCCTACATCAACCCGCAGATGCTCTACGTCCGCCATCTCGGTTTCAACGGACGCTTCGCGGAAGCGTTGGAGGCGGGCGATGCCGCGGCCGTCGAGTTGAGGGAATCGGTCCGCCGGGTGGAGGACATGGTGCTGGCCCACCCGGACATCAACGCCAACGCGGTGTTCAAGTTCTTCCCCTGCCGGTCGGACGGTCAGTGGCTGCTGGCGCTGGCTCCGGACGGGCAGACGGTGGTCGAGCGGTTCTACTTTGGCCGCCAGTCCCAGAGGGACGGTCTGTGCCTCTCGGACTACATTCTTCCGGGAAGGACCGTGAGTCCCGGAAGCGGCGGGTTGGGCGATGACGTGGACTACATCGCCATGTTCGTCACGTCCGTTGGCCCGGGAGTCCGGGAATTGGCCGAGAAGTGGATGGCCGAAGGACAGTACCTGAACGCGCACATCCTGCAGGCGCTGGCCCTGGAGTCGGCGGAGGGTTTCGCGGAATTGCTGCACCAGCAGATCCGGCAGATGTGGGGGTTCGGGGACCCGGCGGGGCTGAGCTACCAGGACCTGTTCCGCACCCAGTACCGGGGACGCCGGTTCTCCTTCGGCTACCCGGCCTGCCCCAGGCTGGAGGACCAGGAGCAACTGTTCCGGCTGCTGGATGTTACCTCCAACATCGGGGTCGAACTGACTGAAGAGTCCATGATGGACCCTGAATCTTCGGTGTCGGCGATAGTTGTTCACCATCCCGACGCCAAGTATTTCAACCTGAGCGAACAGGACATCGAGCGGCTGGAGCGGGAGGTCGAGGCGATGCAGGCCGGAGCATAGGTCCTCGCCCCAACCCCCCTCCTTCCGGGAGAGGGACGCCGCGCCGGTCATGCCAACCGGAAGCCTCGGGGGAATAAGCAGGAATTGGGGGAGCAATGGACCCGATCAACCTTGTGGCGGAACGTCTCGGCGTCGATCAGGAGCACCTGATTCCCTTTGGCCGTTACAAGGCCAAGATCAGCCTGGACGCGATCAGGGAGGACAGGCCGGCCAAGCTGATAGTGGTGACGGGGATCACGCCCACACCCGCGGGGGAGGGCAAGACCACCACCGCCATCGGGCTGACCCAGGGACTGGGCAAGCTGGGATACCGCCCGGTGGTGAACCTGCGGGAGCCTGCCCTCGGCCCTATCTACGGGATCAAGGGCGGCGGCGCGGGCGGCGGCAGGGCGCGCATAGTCCCTGAAGATGAGATCAACATCCACTTCACCGGCGACGCCCACGCCGTGGGGTCCACCCACAATCTGCTGGCCGCCCTGGTGGAGAACGCCGTCTACCGCAACGCCGCCTGCAACATGGCGCCGGAGGGAATCCAGTGGTCCCGGGTAACCGACGCATCGGACCGCTCGCTGCGCCAGGTTGCGACCGGGCTTGGCGGCAGCGCCAACAGCCCGCTGCGGGAGACCCGTTTCGACTTCGTAACCGCATCGGAGATCATGGCGATACTGGCGCTGGCCGAAGACCTGGAGGACCTGCGCGACCGGCTCTCCAGGATCGTTGTGGGGACCAACCGCGACGGCAGTCCAGTATCCGCGGGCGACCTGGGATTCGCCGGGCCGCTGATGACCCTGATGCGGCATACGGTGATGCCCAACCTGGTGCAGACCCTTGAGGGGCAACCGGCGATTGTCCACGCCGGGCCCTTCGGAAACATCGCGCATGGTTGCAGCTCAATCATCGCCGACAAGCTGGGCATGGGCTACGCCGACCACGTGATCACCGAGGCCGGGTTTGGCTCGGACCTCGGGTTTGAGAAATTCATGCACATCAAGACCAGGCAGAGCGGTCTGCCGGTGGCGGCAGCGGTGCTGGTCTCGTCGCTCCGGGCCATTCGCTGGCATGGGGGGGCGCGCCGCCGGGAGTTGGCCATGCCCAACCATGAAGCGGTTGAGGCGGGTGCGGCCAACCTGGTGCATCACATAGGGATTGTCCGCAGCTTCGGTCTCCCCGTCGTGGTGGCGCTGAACCGCTTTGAGGGGGATAGTACCGAGGAATTGAGCACGGTGTCCGAGATAGCCGGGGATGCCGGGGCCTATGCCACCGCCGAATACGAGGGGTTCACCGGCGGCGGCGACGGCAGCGTTGCCCTGGCGGAAGCCGTTGCCAGGTGCGCCGCCGATACGACGGTGACTCCCGCCGGGATAGACTACGCCTATCCCCTGGATGCGAGCGTGGAGGACAAGGTGCTGGCCCTGGCCCGGCGGGTCTACGGGGCTTCGTCCGTCACCTGGACCGCGGAGGCCCGTCGCAGGGCGCGTTTCTTCACCGCCCAAGGGTGGGACAATCTGCCCATCTGCATGGCCAAGACCCACCTGTCCATCTCTCACGACCCGGCTCGCCGGGGCAGCCCGTCGGGGTACGCTTTCCCGGTCTCGGACATCCGGGCGTCGGTGGGAGCGGGCTTCCTGTACGCCCTGGCAGGCAGGATCGAGACCCTGCCCGGCCTGCCGACCCGGCCCCGGGCGCTGGACATGGACGTTTCGCCCGATGGAGAGATACTGGGCCTGTAATGGCCTGTCACGCGGCAATCAGACTACATGGAGGCATGAAGGCATGATTTACGACTTTCGCCAGTATACGTTCAAGCCGGGCGCGATTCCCGATTACATGAAGGCGGTCGAAGAGCTGTCGATTCCCATCCGGGCCAAGTACGGGGTCAAGCTGGCGGGCTGGTACTACAGCGACGTGGGAGAGTTGAACCAGGTGGTCCACATCTGGGCCTACCGGGACTACGCGCACCTGGACGAGGCGAAGGCACAGGTGGCCCAGGACCCGGACTGGACGGGGAAGTACCTGCCCGCGGTGCGGGGGCTTATCGAGGCGCAGAAGACTTACCTGATGCTTTCGCCGGACTTTGCCCCGCAGCCGTCGTAACGGACTGGCCGGGGAGCCGGAAGCGCGATAATCCCGGTGGCCGCTGCCCAACGGTTGCCACCGGGCAGAGTTTTGTTGCGATAGGGCAGGGTGAGATACGGTCAGTCGAGAGTGCGGTGCGGGAAACAATTGCTCCAACGCTGTGGCGATAACGGTTGCTTCGGCCGCAACCACTGGTGTATACCGTATGAGACTGGTCCGTGGACCAAGGGGGAACTGTATCCTCCCAACGGTCAGTCAACCGTAGAGCCGGAATGGCAACGGCGGTGGACGATGCCGCCGCAGAGTGAAGCGGGACCCATCAAGCGCAACCAGGCAGCCAAGGGAGATGAGGGGTATGCTGAGAGGGATGTTGGCGGTAATGATGGTTGCTGCAATGACGGGTGCGCTGGGGCTGTTCGGCACTGCCCCTGTAGTTGCCCAGGTAACCCCCAGCGCCAGCGCCACCAGGTCCTTCTCCCCGGAAACAGTTTCGCCGGGCGGAGAGGTGACGGTGACCATCGCCGTTGCCAACTACGGTTCGAGCGGCTCGGTCACGGAGAGGCTGCCCCAAGGGTTCAGATACATATCCAGCAGTCTTGACCAGGTCGATCTTGATCCTCAGCAGGTCATATTCGCCCTGCAAGGGGAGACCTCCTTTACATACACCGTTATCGCGTCCGATGTGGATGGTCCCTATCCCTTCTCCGGGACCCTGAGCGATTCTGAAGGTAACACCCATACGGTCGGCGGCGATTACACGGTGACGGTAGAGGCGGCGACGGGGGACCCGCTGGTTGACAGGTACGATACCAACGGGACGCCGGGGATTCAGAAGGACGAGGTCATAAAGGCCATCAACGACTACCTCTTCGGCGCGGGCACTAACGCCATCACCAAGACCGACGTGATCAGGCTCATAAACCTCTACCTGTTCGGCCCGGCCACGGCACAGCCGCCGGGCGCCCCCACGAACTTGACGGCCACGGCCAACGGGCAGACCCAGATCGACCTGTCGTGGACTGCGCCCGCCAGCGACGGCGGGGCGGCCATCACCGGCTACCGCGTCGAGGTCTCGACGGACGGCTCGTCCTGGAGCAGCCAGGTATCCAACACCGGCTCCACCGTCACTCGATACTCCCACACCGGGCTGACGGCGAGCAGCACCCGGTACTACCGGGTTTCCGCCATCAACTCGGCGGGCACAGGCCCAGCGTCCAACGTCGACACCGCCACTACCCCGACATCCGGAATGCCAGTAGGGGGTCCCGACCTGGTCGTGGACGCGCCCACGGTCAGCAACAGCAACCTGGATCCCGGGGCGAGCTTCACGCTCAACGCCGCGGTGCGCAACCAGGGCAACAGTCCATCGGCCTCGACTACCCTGCGTTACTACCGCTCGGCTGACTCAACCATCTACACCGACGACACGCCGGTAGGCACGGACTCGGTGGGTGGTCTTGCGGCATCGGTGACCAGCAGTGAGTCCATCAGCTTGACCGCGCCGTCAAGCGCGGGGACGTACTACTACGGTGCCTGCGTGGATGCGGTCAATGGGGAGTCGAATACAGGAAACAACTGCTCAGTCGCGGTGAGAGTTATTGTCGCCGGCGCCCCCGATCTGGTTGTCCAATCGGCTTCGGCAAGTGACAACAGCCCGGATGCTGGAGCGTCCTTCACACTGAGGGCCACGGTGCGCAACCAGGGCGGCAGTCCGTCACCATCCACATTTCTGAGGTACTACCGCTCGTCCGACCAGGATATTACTACAGAGGACACGCAGGTAGGTACAGAGGACCCGGTGGGCAGTCTTGCGGCATCGGTGACCAGCAACGAGTCCATCAGCCTGACCGCGCCGTCAAGCGCGGGGATATACTACTACGGCGCCTGCGTGCAACCTTTTCAGAACGAGTCCAACAAGGACAACAACTGCTCGATCGCTGTGAGAGTTACCGTCGTAGGTGCCCCTGATCTGGTTGTCCAATCGCCTTCGGCAAGCCCTGACAGCCTGGCGGCGGGAGCATCATTCACGCTGAGGGCCACGGTGCACAACCAGGGCAATGGCCCGTCGGACGGGACCACCCTGCGCTACTACCGCTCGACCGACCAAGATATTACTACAGAGGACACGCAGATCAGAACTGGCTGGGTGACTCCCGTTCCCGTGGCGGGGAGTCGTTCATCGTCCATTGAACTAACTGCACCGCAGAATTCGGGAACGCACTACTACGGCGCGTGCGTGAACCCGGTAGCTGGGGAGTCCAACACCGGGAACAACTGCTCAGTCGCGGTGGCGGTGACAGTCCAGTAGCCAGCCCTCAACCGGCGGCGGGCTGAAGGGGACTTGAGAAGGCCCGGTCTGATTTGATGCGCCAGGGTCTGAGTTTCTATCCGGGACGCTCTAGTTGTGGCAACCCCTGGCCTGGATGTCCCAGACGGCCTCAACCCTGCCGTCGCGGATGCCGATGAAGCGGTCCCAGCGGCTTACGGTGGCGTCCTGCTGCGATGGGATCAGAGTTACCTGGTCTCCCACGTTCAGGGTTGTCCCCTCATCGACGTGGAAGACCACGTGGTCGGGGTCCATCGACTCCACCGATACGCCGGGGCGACCTTCCACCTCGGGCATACCGCGCAGGGTGGCGATGGTCTTCTGTCCGGCGTCTCCGACAGCAACGCCGGGGCGGGGGGCGCTGATTACCGTGGTCAATACCTTGCCGGCGTAGTGGAAGTCGGTCATGTAGCCGTAGCCGGTCTCCATTACCAGGTAGCTGCCGCCCTGTATCTCGGTGACGCCGGGGATTTCACCGGCCACGTCGTAACTCCAGGTCTCTCCGGTTGAGACGATGTCAACCGGGATGCCCGCGGCTTCAATGGCGTCCTTGAGGCCGATGACCCCCTGGATGACCCGCCGCCCCTCGGTGACCCGGTCCTCCCGCTCCGGCATGGCGGGTATGACCTGGTGGCTCATAATGCCCCGGAAGGCCAGGCCGGGCATGGACTGGACCGCTTTGGCCAGTTCCACACCCTGGGCCGCGTCCTGGACGCCGCATCGCCTCAGACCCGTCTCAAGCTCGATGACGATTCCCAGGGTCACCCCCCGGTCGGCGGCGGCGCGGGACAGGTCACGGGCGTTGTCCGCGTCGTCACAGGCCACCAGCATTTCCGCCTGCTGCGCCAGGGTGCAGAGCCGCTCTATCTTCAGCGGCTCCCTGATCTCGCTGGTGATGAAGACGCTGGGTATCCCGCCGTGGACCATGACCTCGGCCTCGGAGACCTTGGCGGCGCAGACCCCGCCGATGGTGCCGCCCAGCCGCATTTGGCGGTGGGCCAGCGCCGGGGTCTTGTGGTTCTTGCTGTGGGGGCGCAGCTTGCTGCTCCGGCCCTCGTAGTAGTCGGCCATCACGTCCATGTTGTGGTCCAGGGCGTCCATGTCCAGGACGAGGCAGGGGGTTTCCAGGTCTTCGACGGGAGTGCCGGGTGCGGGACGGTAGAGCTGGGTCATTGCGGGTCTCCCTTCGCGGGTTTTTTCTTGTTCGTTTTCCTGCTCGGATGGGTTCCGCCCTGCGGCCGGGGGTCAGGTGAACCTTCCCCTGGCGGCGACGGGCCAGTATCCCTCAAGCCTGCCGTCGCGCACCGCGCGGATGTAATCGTACTGGTTGACGCACATGGCCAGATCGTTGGGGACCAGCCATGCCCTGTCGCCGGGGCGCAACCGGGACACGGCGGACTCCTCGAGGTCAACGACGCCGTGCTCGGCGCTGAAGCGGTTGGCCGCCGCGCCGGGTATGCCTACCAGGACTGCCGTGCCGCGGTCCGGGCCGGTGGCCTTGTGTCCGGCGTCCAGCACGGCCGATCTGTCGACGGGGTGGCTGATTACCGAGGTGAGGACTTTCGCGGCCGGCCGGAACTCGGGCCTTAGCTGGCAGTAGCGGAAGTCCATCAGGGGATACGAGCCAGCCTGGACTTCGGTGATGCCGTCGATGCCGGCCGCAACGCTGTAGTTGTGAGTGCCGGCCACGCTGACGTTTCCGGGCAACCCCTCACGCTCCAGCAACTCTCGGGTGTCCAGGGCGGGCTGCAATTGCTGGCGCATGCCGGCTTCCGTTGCTACGTCCACCGGGGGAATCGCCATGACGCCCATGAACTCAAGCCCCGGCGAACCGGGGACCTCTCTGGCTAACTCCACGGCTGATTGGCCTGGCATGACGCCGCAGCGTCCCAGCCCGGCTTCCAATTCTACAAGGATGCCAAGGGTGACGCCCGCGGCAGTCGCCGCTTCGGAGAGAGACGCTACGTTCTGGGGAGAGTCAACCGCTACCGACATGCGGTTGGAAGCTGCCAGGGCGCACAGGCGGGCAATCTTGGAGCGGGTCACTATCTGGCTGGCGACCAGGATGGAAGAGAAACCGGCCTGGGCGAATACCTCGGCCTCGCCGACGGTGGTTGCGGCAATGCCCGTGGCCCGTGCATCGCCTGCTCCGCTGATGGCGTTGGCCTGAACGTGAGCGATCTGGGGGCACTGGTGCGGGGTAACGAAGGGGCGGACGCCTGCCTTAGATTCATTGGACGCTCCATTGAACGCCCCATTGAATGCCGCGTGGAGCGTGCGAATATTCTGCTCCATTATGCCCAGGTCCACGACCAGCGCGGGGGTGTCCAGTTCCTCGACCGGGGTTCCCGGCGGTTGGAAAACGGGACGCTCCATAGTTGCCTCCTGGGGCCGGTGTTGGTGTGTAGTCGCGTGTTGACTGGCCGTATTCGGGTTGGCCGCGTGCCAGTTGCGCCGACGGAGGAAGAATATCACAAATGGACGGTCTGCACAGATGGGTATGTCGCGGCGCAATTGCATTTGGCTGGGGCCGATGGCACAATGGCTGTCGCGCCCGGACACGGAACGACTGGAGGTACACCGGCGGAATTGGTCAATCAGTCGTCGCACAGCGAAGAGACCGCGGGGTTGCTGGAAGGCGTCAAGGTGCTTGACCTGACTCACTACCTCGCCGGCCCTTACTGCACAAAGCTCCTGTCGAGCCTCGGAGCGGAAGTCATCAAGATAGAGCCTCCCGGCGGCGACCCTATGCGGCGGTTTGGGCCGCTGGTCTCGACACTGGTCCCCGCCTCAACCGGGACGCAGGGCGATAATTGCGATGATGCGGGGGCCTGGTTCCTGTATCTGAACACATCCAAGAAGAGCTTCGCACTGGACCTGAAATCCGAAGAGGGCAAGGAAATCGCCCGCCAACTGGCCGCCTCCTCCGACATCGTGGTCGAGAACTTCGCTCCCGGCACCATGGACAGGCTGGGCCTGGGCTACGAGGAACTGCGAAAGACCAACCCGGCGCTGGTGATGACCTCCATTTCCAACTACGGGCAGACCGGCCCCTACCGGGACTGGAAAGCGACGGAAATCAACCTTTATGCCGCGGGCGGCTTGATGAACATCACCGGCGAGCCGGACATGCCGCCCCTGAAAGAGGGAGCGCCGCTGGCCCAGCTTGGCACAGGGCAGGTCGCCTTTGTGGCGACCATGGGCGCGCTGATGTATGCGGAAGAGACCGGCGAGGGACAGCAGATTGACGTGTCCATCGCCGAGTACGCGACGAACATCCTGGAAAACGCGCTGATGCAGTACAGCTACTCGGGGATCGAGTTCACCCGGGTCGGCAACCGTGGGTATGGCCGGGCCGCTTGGGGGATCTATCCCTGCCGGGACGGGTTCGTGGGGATAATCGCGGGGCCGGATACGCGCTGGCCCGCGGTGGCGGAAATCATGGAGCGGGAGGAGCTGGCCGACCCGAGGTTCGAGTCCCGCAACGGGCGGATGATAAACGCGGACGAAGTGGACGCCCTGATGCTTCCCTGGCTGTTGGACCACGACAAGGTGGACATTTTCAAGGCGGGGCAGGACCGGGGCCTGGGGTTCGCCTACGTGGCTACGATGCAAGACATCCTGGACATGGAGCAGTTGAACGCCCGTGACTACTTCGTGGAGTTGGATGGTCCGGGACAGGACGGACTTAAGTATCCGGGCGCTCCCATGAAACTTGCCCCGTCCCTTGCTCCCTCGATGGATGGTCCCGGCAGCGATGGGCAGGACTCACCCAAGTTCGGAAAGCGCGTTGGATGGGTCTACCGGCGCGCGCCATCGCTGGGCGAGCATACCCGGGAAACGCTTTCCGGCCGGCTTGGGATCAGCGAGCCGGAAATCGCCCGGCTGCTTTCCGTGGGGGTGCTGGGATGACTCCAACCGGCATGGCCCCCAATCCGCAGACCCGGATGCCCCTCCGGAACTACCGGATACTGGACCTGTCCCGTATCTGGGCGGGACCGTATTGCACCAAGCTGTTGGCGGACATGGGGGCGGAGGTCATCAAGCTGGAGTCATTGAGCGTCTATGACTCCCATCGCGGCCCGGTCAACCCCGCGCCGGGGATAGCGGCCTACCCTGACTCCGACCCCGGCGAGCAGCCCTGGAACCGGAACGGCTGGTTCAACTGCCTGCACATGAGCAAGTACGGGACCAGCCTGGAAATCACCGGCGAAGAGGGCCGGCGGGTCTTTGACCAGCTTGTCTCCATCAGCGACGTCCTGGTGGAGAACTTCCGGCAGGGCAGCCTGGCCCGGCTGGGCTACGACTACGAGACCCTGCGCCGCCTGCGTCCCGACCTGATATACGTTTCCATGCCGGCCTTCGGCAACAACGGGCCGTGGCAGAAGTACGTGGCCTACGGAATAGGGCAGGAGCAGCTTTCGGGCATGGCGCACATGACCGGGTATCCCGGCGAGGGGCCGATGAAGTCCGGGATCAATCACGGCGACCCTATCACGGGCGCACATGCGGCGGGCGTTGTGCTGGCGGCGTTGCGATGGCGGCGTCGCACCGGGCGGGGGATGTTCATCGACGTTTCCCAGCAGGAGTCGGCGGTGGCCCTGATCGGGGGCGAGGTGCTGGCCTACCAGATAGCGGGCCGGGAACCGGAGCGCCAGGGCAACCACTCGCCGTACTTTGCGCCGCACAACGCCTACCAGTGCGCCGGTGACGACAGGTGGGTGGCCATCTCGGTTACCAGCGACGCGGAATGGCGCGAACTGGCGGAGATTGTCGGGGGACAGGGGCTGGCAGAAGACGGGAGATTTTCAACGGCCACGGGGCGGCTGGAGAACCGGGAGGAACTGGACCGGCTGATTTCCGGCTGGACGGCGGACAAGGACACTTATGCGGTGAGCCACCAGCTCCAGGGGGCCGGGGTGCCGGCCAGCCCGGTGATGCACGGTCCCGACCTTCTCGAAGACCCGCACTACATGGACGGGGGCACGTTTGTCAGCGTCAACCATGAACAGGTGGGACCGAAGATGTACCCTGGAACACCGTTCCGGATGAGCGCGACGCCGGGAGAGGTGCGGTGGCCGGCCCCGGCCCTGGGGCAGCATAACCGCCTGGTCTACGGGTCCCTGCTGGGTCTCGGAGACGGCGAGATCGACGGACTGGAAGAGCGTGGAGTTATCGGGACCAGGCCGACCGGCTCCCGCATAATCTGAGAGCGAAGCGGCACGCCGGCCGCGAACCAGGACATGGAGGACCGGACTTGACGGAGAGAGAAGTCATTTACGAAATCGAAGACGGCATCGCCTACATCACGATGAACCGTCCCGAAAAGCTGAATGCCATCAACCCTGAGATGCGCCAGATGCTCTGGGACGCTTTCCAGGATGTGAGCGACAACCCGGAAGTGCGCTGCGCTATCGTTACCGGGAAGGGCCGCGCCTTCTCCACCGGGCATGACCTGGTGGCCATGGCCGAGGCGAGGGCCAACGAGGGTCCCAGCACCGGCGACCTGTACGTGGTGCAGTCCAATATCTGGAAACCGATCATCTCGGCAATCAACGGCATCTGCCTGGCCCAGGGGTGCGGCATAGCGTTGGGCAGCGACATCCGCATCGCATCCACCGAGGCCCAGTTCGGCTGGCCCCAGGCCAAGCGGGGAATCTCGTCGGTCAGCGGCCCGGCGCTCCTGTCCCAGGTCGTGCCGCGGAACATCGCTTTCGAGTTCCTGTTCACCGGCGATTTCGTCGATGCGCAGAAGGCCTTGGACTTGAGGCTGGTCAACTACGTGGTCCCGCCTGAAGATGTCATGCCCCGCGCCCAGGAGATGGCCCGCAAGATAACCGCCAACGCGCCCCTGGCCCTGGCCGCCATCAAGGAAGCATCGCTCAAGGGCGCGGAGATGGGGCTGGTGGAGCGGGTGGACTTTGCCCAGAAGAAGCGCGACGAGGTCCTGGCCACCGAGGACGCGCAGGAAGGGGTAGCAGCTTTCGCGGAGAAGCGCGCGCCGGTCTGGAGGGGTCGGTAACACGGCTGAAATCCGGTCCGTCCCGACCTGGGACGGACCGCCTCGGCACTTTGAATGCCTGCGGCTGGCCCGCTATCCATCACTGGAGGAGAAGAAGATGGTCACGTTGACGTCGCCGGAAACCGTTTCCATGACCGCCGCCGGGCTGGAGGAAGTCACGCAGCTGTTCCACCGGCAGATAACCGATGGCGCCCATCCCGGCGCGGGGCTGGCGGTATACCGGTACGGCAAGCCGGTGCTGGACATCCACGGAGGACTGGCCGACTCCAGCACGGGACGGCGCGTGGACCCGGATACCATGTTCGTGCTGTTCTCGTCGACCAAGCCATTGGCTGCCGCCTGCCTGTATATTCTGAAGGAACGAGGCCGGCTGGAGTGGGATGACCTGGTGGCCAGGCACTGGCCGGAGTTCGCCGAAAACGGCAAGGATGCCGTGACGGTTCGTCACATTCTCAGCCACCGCGGGGGATTTCCCGACACGCCCGAAGACCTGCCCTGGACGGACTGGGCCGACTGGTCCAAGGTCACTCGCGCCATGGAGCGGGCCGCGCCCAAGTACCCGGCCGGTGAGGTGCTGGCTTACCATCCCATCAACTACGGTTGGGTGATTGCGGAACTGGTGCGGCGGATTGACGGGCGCGCTTTCGACCAGTTCCTGGCCGAGGAACTGGCAGCGCCGTTGCATTTGGACAGCGCTTTCGTGAACCTGCCTCCGGTCCATGACCACCGGGTGTCTCGAATCCACGTGATGGAGGAAGGGGCGGACACCAATGGCTACGCCGTGACCTTCGACAAGCCGGAAGTCCACCACACCATCACTCCGGGCGCAAACGGCATCGCTTCGGCCGGGAATCTGGCCCGGTTCTACGCGATGCTGGAACGGCACGGATCACTGGACGGCGTCCAACTGTTGAAGCCCGAAACGGTGGACGAGGCGGTCACGCTACAGGTGGAAGCCGTTGACCAGTCCCTGGGAGCATTCGCGCGGCGGTCACTGGGACTGGCCCTGGGCGACAACCGGATGGGCGAGTCAGCCGCGGACCCCCTCCATACCTTCGGGCATGGCGGCGCGGGCACTTCCATCGGGTGGGCCGACTTCGATTCCGGGCTTGCCGTAGGATACATCACCAACGGCTTCCGGGGCGGCGAGACCAATGTGGCCCGCCTAGCCGCGGTGTCGCAGGCGGTCAGGGACGCCTGCGTGTAGGAGCTTGCGCCCTTGGTTGCGTCCGCCTCCATGCTCGACCTGCTCAAGACCCACTTCGGGTTTGACGGTTTCCTGCCGTTGCAGGAGGAGATCATATCCTCCTTGATGGCCGGGAACGACGCCTTTGTCCTCATGCCCACGGGCGGCGGAAAGTCGTTGTGCTACCAACTCCCGGCCCTTGTCCTTGGCGGGCTTACCCTGGTTGTCTCGCCGTTGATTGCGTTGATGAAGGACCAGGTGGACGCGCTCAAGGCCAACGGCATTCCGGCGGGTTTCATCAACAGTTCGCTGACCCAGGGGCAGATTGCCAGGGCCGAGCAGATGGTCCGGGAGGGGCGGATCAGGATTCTCTACGTGGCCCCGGAACGGGCCATCCTGCCCGAGTTCCGGGACTTTCTGGCAGGGTTGGACGTGCGGCTGCTGGCGATAGACGAGGCCCATTGCGTTTCCCACTGGGGACACGACTTCCGCCCTGCCTACCGCGAGTTGAAGTCTCTCCGGGAGGTTGCGCCCGGCGCTCCCGCCGTCGCGCTGACGGCCACGGCAACGAAGCCGGTCCGGGAGGACATACTGGCGGAACTGGGACTTCGGCAAGCCGACGTCTTCATTTCGAGCTTCAACCGTCCCAACCTGACCTATGCCGTCGAACCCAAGGAAAAGTCCCTGGAGCCGCTTCTGGACTTGCTCAGGAAACATCGGGGCGAGTCGGCGATCATCTACTGCACCGCCCGCAAGTCCACAGAGGAGATGGCCCATACACTGTCACGGCACGGCTTCAAGGCGGAAGCCTACCACGCCGGGCTTGAGCCGGAGGCTCGCCGTGCCGTTCAGGACCGGTTCATCCGGGACGAAACTCCCGTGGTGGCGGCCACTATCGCATTTGGCATGGGCATCGACAAGCCCGACATCCGCCTGGTGGTCCACTACGACCTGCCCAAGAACCTGGAGAGCTACTACCAGGAGACAGGGAGGGCCGGACGCGACGGGATGCCCAGCGAGTGCGTTCTTTATTACTCCTACGCGGACAAGGCCAAGCAGGAGTATTTCCTGGGCCGGATGGAGGACGTTGAGGAGCGGGAACGCTCCCGGACGCGGTTGGAGCAGATGGTGGCATTCTGCAACCTGTCGACCTGCCGCCGCAGGTATGTGCTGGAGTACCTGGGAGAGGAATGGCCGGAGCGGGACTGCGGGGGCTGCGACGTTTGCCTGAGTCCCCAGGAAGAGTACGATGCTACTGAGACCGCCCAGAAGCTGCTGTCCGCGGTAGTCCGAACCGGCGAGACCTTCGGCGCAGCATACATCATCCGTGTGCTGCTGGGGTCGGCGGATAAGAGGATACGGGAGTATGGGCACGACCAACTCTCGGTGTTTGGCATTGTCCGTGACCAGTCCCGCGAGGAACTGCGCCATCTGGTCAATGCGTTGCTCTCCAGGGGCCTGCTGGCCGGTTCGGGCGGCCAGTATCCGACGCTGCAAGTAACGCCCCAAGGCCGTCAGTTCCTGAAAGCCCGCGAATCACTGGCACTGACCCGGCCAGTGAGCCGCCCCAATACACGCGACGCCGAAACCGATGCCCGTTCCAGCCGCACCGGACGGCGGGACCGCATCCGGACTGGCAGCGACGATCACGAGCCGTACAATGAAGAATTGTTCGATGAGCTGTCGGACCTGCGGAAACGGATTGCAGACCAACAGGGCGTGCCGGCCTTTATGATATTCGGGGACAGGTCACTGCGGGATATGGCGGCCAAAGCACCGGTAACACGGGAAGAATTCTCCGGTATCTACGGAGTTGGGGAGGCGAAGTTACGGGAACTCAGCGGGCCATTTCTCCGGGTCATCAAGGCTTATGTTGACCGGCACGGTTCCCCGCAGATGGAAGCCAAACGCAGACCAGCGGCGGGTCCTGATCTCGCGTTGGAACAGAGACGGCCCCGCACCGTTGGGGAGTCTTTCCGGGAGACGGGCAGACTCATCTCTGCCGGGGCCTCTGTGACGGGGGTCGCACATTTGCGTGGCCTGGCGGAGACCACTATCGTCGGGCATCTGGAACTCCTGGTGCGGGAGGGGGAAGAGGTGGACTTCGATCACCTTCTGCCCACCGGCCAACGCCTCGAGGCGATCAATGGCGCATTCGATGTCATGGGGCACCAGTTGCTGCGCCCCGTCTTCGACGAGCTTGGCGGTTCATGCTCGTACCAGGAGCTCAGGCTGGTAAGGCTCAAGAAGCTGAGGGAGGACTCCGAGCCGCTATGTCACCCGAACAGAGATGGCCTCAGCTAGTGTCGGACTGACCGTAGCCATAGATTTCCGCCGGGACCCCTTCCAGGGCCGGGACGGTGGAATCCCGCTTTAGCAGGAATGACGGGTGGGCAACGATTGGAATCGTCGCCCGCCAGTCTACGGATTCTTGGGCATGACGGTTACTTTGCGGTTGTCCCTCTCGCCGGTGCTCTCGGTGGTGACCCGGGGGTTGTCGGCCAGGGCCGTATGGACGATGCGCCGGTCGGCGGGCGGCATGGGTTCCAGGGTGACGCTGCGGTTGGTTTCAATAACCCTGGCGGCTACCTTGTTGGCCATATCGCGCAGGGAGGACTCCCTCCGCTGCCGGTAGTGTTCAACGTCCAGCATTACCCGGACGTTTTCGCCCATTTTCTGCCGCACTATCAGGTTGACCAGGAACTGGAGGGCCTGAAGAGTCTGGCCTCTGCGCCCGATTAGCAAGCCGGAGTCCTCTCCGGCGAGGTCGATGATGGGGCCGCCCACGTCAGGGTCGTCGGCGGACCTGAGGGTGCGGCTGACGTTGACGTTGGCCGCCTGGAGGATGTTGCTGAGGGTCTCTACGGCGATGGAGGCGGCGGTATCACCCTGGGCGATCTTGGTCACCCTGACCCTGGCGAGTTCGGCCCCAATGCCCAGGAACCCGGCCTTGCCCCTACTTAGTATTTCTACCTCGGCCTCGTCGCGGTCGACGTCTAGCTCCTTGAGGGCGAGTTCGATTGCTTCTTCGACGGTACGGGCGGTCATCACGCGAACTTCCATTGTCTCCCATCTCCTCTCCGGGACCTTCATCCGCTGCCGAACCTGCCGGTTCTGGAGGAGGCGCCGGGGCTTGGGCGCCCCTGGGGAGCAGCGGGAACAGCGGGCCCCATCCGGTTACGAAATACTGTATGGCTATGCCTATGACGTTGGAGACTATCCAGTACAGAGCCAGGCCGCTGGGGAATTGCAAGGAAAAGAAGGCGATCATCAGCGGCATCATCCAGAGCATCATCGTCTGGTTGGACTGCTGGCGCGGGTCGGTAGTCGGGGTCATGGTCATCTTCTGCTGGACCCACGTGGATACGAACACCAGCGCCGGTATGACGACGGTCAGGGGGTCGGGCTGCCCGAGGTCCAACCACAGGAACGTGGCGTTCAGAGGCGCGGCGGAATGGATGTTGACCAGGGGAATCCAGCTATACAGCTTGTCGGAAAGGCCAACAAGGTCGTCGGGCTTGGAGAACACCGTCTGGATCAACACCCGGAACAGCCCGATGAGGATGGGCATCTGCACCACCAGCGGCCCGAGACAGCCGATGGGGTTGACGCCGGCCTCCCGGTACATGCGCATGGTCTCCTGGGACACCCGTGCCCGGTCGTTGCGGTAACGCTGCTGGATTTCCTGCATCCTTGGCTGAAGGTTGCTCATGGTCCGCATCTGGCGAAGCTGCTTCAGGGTCAGGGGCAGGGTGACCACCCGGACCAGGACGGTGAGCAGGATGATGGCGATGCCCATCTGGCTGAAACTGATAACGTACAACACCATCAGGGTGTTGAGCATCGGCCGGATGATTGCCTCGTTCCAGATTACCGTAAGGGCTTCCAAAAAGACTTACTCCCCGGCCGTTTCGCACTGGACGTCGCCGTGTCTTGTGTCCAGGCACCAATGGGTGCGGACTGACGCCTGCCCCGCCTGGTTGGTCCGGACCTCGATACGGGTCACAGTGCTGTCCTGGGAACCGACGAACACCGAATTGCCGACAGCGAACAGGGGCGCCGTAACCTCAGCGCCGCCGTGGATGTTGGTGAAGGCGATCTCCCTCTGGCCCTCCGCAACCGATACATCCGTGTCCAGAAGGCTGACCTTCCCGTCTTTCCCGGCAACCATCAGGCCCTGTGGGACCAGGACCGGGCGGGAGACGATGGGCGAACCCATGCCGTGCTTCCACAGCACGTTCCCGTCACGGTCAATGGCATAAACGTTGCCGTCCATTGAGGGCGCGAATATGGATGACCCATCGGTGACAGGCCCGGCCCAGAACCAGTTGTCACCGGTCACCGTCCACAACTGGCGTCCTGAAGTCGCCTCGAGGGCATACAATTTCTTGTCGAAGGAGCCAACTATGACCTGGTTGCGGAAGAACAGGGGACGCCCCACGATCACTCCTCCGGTGGGGGTAGCCCATTTCCGGTTTCCGTTCTCCAGGGAGACGGCGTATACGTGCTTGTCGTGGGAGCCGAAGTAGACAGTCTGGTCACGGACCAAGGGAGTAGACCAGACCTTGCCGCCGGTGGGGTTGGGGAGCTTCCATTTCTCCTCACCCGTGACGGCGTCGAAGGCGTAGACATTACCGTCCTCCGATCCCACTACAACCACCCGTCCCTCGCTGTCCAGGGCCGGACCGGACACCAGCGATGGCTGTGGGATGCCGGAGCCGATGCGGACTCTCCAGCCTGCTCCTTCCTCAAATTCGCCGGTCAGACGGTCGAAGGCGTACAGATAGCCATCGACGCCGCTGACATAGACGCGGTCTTTGCCAATGGCCGGGGACCCGAAGGAACCCTCCAGACCTTGAGGCCCCCTGGAGGTAAACCCGCCGCATCCGGCGAGCAATCCGGCCGCCAGGATAAACGCTGCGACCCAAGCGGGCCATGATAGCCTGGTGAGCACGGTCACTGTTCCGGGTCCAGCGGGGAAGAAATCCATTCCACCGATGGGATACCTGAGCCGTCGTCACGCAGCGACTTCACCGCGCCCTGCTTGGTGCCGATGTATATGGCCATGTCTCCCGCCAGAAGCATGATTTCGGAGCCGTCCGGGTGGGCCCTGGGTGTGGTTCCGCTCATGCCCCGCGCCACGCCGAGGTCGCGGAAGGAGATCGAGGTGACCTCCATCAGCTCTCCACCTATCTCTATGACATGGCCAACTACGAATGGGTTGGGGTCGGTAACGGAGAGCAGGTTGTCCTCTGGGCTGAAGGTGCTTCCTTCGTTGATCAGGCTGCCGGTGCTTTGGGGAATTGGGGCAGCCGCCACCGGAGACCAACCAGTGCTGGGTCGGGAGAGGTCTCCGGGAGCGCATCCCAGTAACAGCAAGACCACCGCCAGCCAGGCAATGCTGCTCCATACGGAGGACGCCCGCTTCTGCATAGGAGAGGCAGGCTTGTCCCCCGGCTGACTGGTTGATTCAATCGAGTCCGGCGTGTCCGGCCTTTGGGCGGAGATGCGGAGCAAGACGATCAGGAGGAATGCAACGGCTGAGAATTGGATCTCCGACGGTTGTGCCGGCCCCCCGCCGCGTTGATGATCCGTGTTTCTGGGACCCGTGTTTCTGGGACCCGTGTTTCTGATAGTAGTGTCATGGTACGGGATCGTATCCTTGTCCACCCCAGGGGTGGCACCGGGCCAGGCGCTTGGCTCCCATCCATACTCCCTTCATGGCGCCGTACTGTTCCACGGCCTGTTGGGAGTATCGGGAGCAGCTCGGGGTGTAACGGCAGGATGATGGAATGAAGGGGGATAGTCCGTCCTGGTACAGAGAAATCGATAAGAGGATGGCGCGTTTCATCTGTTTGGCCCATTGGAGGGCCTCAGACCTCCCCTTTCGGGTCTTGGATCTCTAGTTGTGTGCGCCGCAACAGGTTTCCTGTGGCCCTATTCAAGTCGCGGTAGTCTGCTTTCTCGATTCCGCGCCGGGCTATGAAAACCAGGTCCCAACCGGGTCGCACCCGGGAGGCTCTGAGCGCCTCCCTCAGCCTGCGCTTTATCTTGTTTCTGACTACGGCGTTTCCGACTCGCTTGCTGACCATGAACGCAAACCGTGGATGGTCCAGCCCGTTGGGCAGACACCTGACCACCAGCAATCGGTTCGCCGTGCTTCGGCCCTCGCTGTGGATCTGGGAGAACCGCTTTGCACCGGTGAGGCGATACTTGCGCTGCATCGCCGAAAGGTTCTGGTCAGACAGCCAGACGGTGCCGGCCCTTGAACCGTCGGCGCTTCAATATAGCCCGGCCGTCGGAAGTTCGGGACCTGGAACGGAACCCGTGGACTCTGGCGCGGCGGCGCTTTTTCGGTTGATACGTGCGTTTAGGCATGGCCGATTACGAATCCTGATGGTGAGATTATAGGGCTACGTTAATTCTCGAGTCAAGGCAGCCCAAGTTTCCGTATAGCCAACCGGCAGACCTGCTGCAACCCGTTGGCAGAGAGGGCAGGCGATTTCTATGGCGGGAACGCAGCGGCCCGTTCGTGTGACCATTAGACGGGAAGACCGTGGTCAGCGCCGGGTTATGGTAGCATACGGGGCCGGGAAGGTATAGAAGCAAAAGGAGCGCTGAAGTAGCGGAATGGTAGATGCGCCGGTCTCAAAACTCTACCCTCGGCTGAATCTGATAGCATCTCTTGGGAAGGAGCATGGGGAAACTTCCGGCAACCGGTCTGGATATAACCATGCTGAGCCGGAATAAAGGAGGTAAGGTATGTGCGGCGGAGATGAGGGACGGGAGAATTTGTTTCAGCCGGCCGAGTTTCCCCGCTCGGCGAATTATGATCCTGACTGGGTCCTGGAAAACATGATGGGGCCGAATGCTCTGTGGCTGACGGAGTCTCTGGCGGGGCGCATGAATCTCAACCCCACAATGCGGGTCCTGGATATGGGTTGCGGCAAGGGACTAAGCTCCATATTCCTGGCGAAGGAGTACGGGCTGCAGGTGTGGGCGACGGACTTATGGACAGACGCCAGCGACAACTTTGGCCGCATCCGTGCCGCCGGAGTTGAAGATAGAGTATTTCCCCTCCACGCCGAAGCACATGCCCTGCCATTCGCCGACGGGTTTTTCGATGCCATGGTGAGCGTGGACGCCTATCATTACTTCGGGACAGATGATCTCTACCTGGAGAACCACATGGCCCGGCTGGTCAAGCCCGGCGGGCAAATGGGGATTGTAGTGCCCGGTCTGGTCGAAGAGCTGGCCTCCGCCGATGCGCCGGAGCACCTCCGGGAATATTGGGAGCCGGCATTTTTCAGCCTCCACAGCCCGGCTTGGTGGAAACGTCACTGGGAACGAAGCGGGTTGGTGACCGTCGAGCTCTCCGACCTGGTCCCGGACGGGTGGAGGCACTGGATGGCGTCGGACTTGTTATGGTCGGAACGGCTGGGCAAACCCAGCGACGAGGCCGATATGCTGGCTCTGGATAGAGGGAAAACCCTGGGATTTACCCGCATGGTGGCCCGCCGGAACGGACGGCCGGCGGCGCGGCTGGACACCCTGTAGGGACAGACCGTGAATAAGACTCTCCGGATTCAATCCGCGGACCTGGAGAGTCCTCTTTATTGCTCACCGTTATTGACACCGCGGCAATCCATACCTAGTCTGATAAATAGTTAGATAATCACCGACCGGAGTGCATCATGCTCAGGAAATGGCCGGTCCAAGACGCCAAATCCAGATTCAGCGAACTGCTCGAGACCGTTCGGGTCGAAGGCCCTCAGATCGTGACCAAGCGCGGGGTGGAAACGGCCGTCCTGCTTTCCATAGAGCAGTGGCGCCAACTGGAACAGTTGACCAGGCCGGACCTGAAGGAGTTGCTCCTCAGTTCGGAGGCGAGGACTGAGAACCTGACGCCGCCAAGAGGTCAGCATCGTCGCCGAACACCCTTGGTCGTGGAGTAGGCACACGTATCTGCTCGACACCAATGTGGTGTCGGAACTGCGTCGCCCCCGTCCCCATGGCGCCGTCCTGGATTGGATAGCGGATGTGCCTGGGGACCAGCTCTTCGTGTCTGCCGTTACGGTTGGAGAGATCCAGGCAGGGATCGAGATTACCCGTGAGCAGGATGCGGCCAAGGCTGAGGAGCTGGAGACTTGGCTGAACAATGTCCTGGCTTCCTATGGAGTATTGCCAATGGACGCGGCCGCATTCCGCGAGTGGGCGCGGCTAATGCACAGGAAGTCGGACACTTTGGCTGAGGATGCTATGATCGCCGCGACAGCTATTGTTCACCGATTGACAGTGGTCACCCGGAATGTGCGGGACTTTGATCAACTCGGCGTCGGTCTGCGGAATCCTTTCGTAAGCCGGTAATCATCGCCGACCCTGTGGCAGGTCAATATCCATCCCTTCTAGAAGCCGCATCGGTCAGGCAGGCTCACCAAGTGGACTTGGCTGCAACCATTTGAGACCGAGCGGCCAGCCACCCTATTTACTGGCTACCGGGGCGGGAACTCCGGCTCGACCAGCAAGTCCGGGGCGTCCATCCCCACGGCCTCGGCGACCGCTTTCAGTGTCCTGAACCTGGGAGACTGTTCTCCATTCTCCAGCCTCACCAGCGTGACCCCCTATGTGCGCCGCCCGGACCAGTGCCTCCTGGGTCAACCCTGATAGCGACGATTGGCCGTGGTGGCCGGCTTCGACCCGACGGCGGATGTCCCGCTCGTACAACTCCTTACCGAGGCGGGCCGTCTCTTCACGGGGGCGGCGTGGGAGCGCCACGAGCGCCTCTCCCTGCTCATTCGCCGGGGTCTCTCTGTCTCTCATCCGTCTTCCTCTCGTGGACGTCTCGCTACAACCCACATTTTACCGCCAGGCGGCGGTTTCCAACAACAAAGCATCTTTCCAGACTCGAATTTCTCCACCCGCATTCATGCTGACACCCCGGTTTGCCGGTTTCCCGAAAACTCCCCAACCCTTAGACTATCCGTGATGCCCCCGTACCTTCTGCGGTAACCCGGTCCATCCGTCCCAAGGCGGCGGAGGCTGGCAAGGAGAGACCAACATGGACGGCGCGGTCACAAGGGAAGAGGCGGCAACCCGGTGGCGACGGGACCTGGAGGAGGCGGAGGCCGGCAGCCGGGAGTCCTGGCCCAAGGACATCACCGCCGGAATGTCCGAGTTCGAGCGGCTGACCCTGGTCACGGAAATCCTGATGCCCGTGCGCAACGAGCTTGCCCTGGATTTGGAGGAAACCCGGCAGCGGGACCGGCCTGACCGGCAGCCCGCCGGGGACAGCCACGGCGATAACGACAGGGTTACCGGCCAGGAGGAAGACACCGGAGATCCCGGCGTCAACCAGGTGTATTCGGTCATCCTGGCCGCCGCGGCAGCCTGCATCAGGTGGCTCAAGGAGGACCTGGGGCCGGGACTGAGGGACTGCGGTCAGGACTTCGAGACCCCGATGACCCTGGACCCGGCGACCGACATAGACCGGTGGGCCGGGGAACGGGCCGAACCCATGACGGAAGAACCGGCGGATGACGACATCGAGAGATGGCTGCACTGGGCGGACCTCAGAATGGCCCGTACCCTGCCGGACGAGACCGCGCCCCGGGAGGAATGGAGTGAAGCCGTGGGCCACAGCATGGCGTTGGTCAGGGAGGCCATCCACCGGCTGACCCTGGCCAGGCTCCACATGAGGACCGGCGACCGGGCTTTGCTGGAAGCCAACCTCGCGGCCCAGACCACCGAGAACGTCTACCGCGTTGTCGTCTGGCTGGCCAGCACCCTGCAGGCCTGGGGCCTGGCCCTGGTCCGGGTCCACGACGCTGTTCCCGAACCGGACGACTGCGCCTGAAGGGGTGTCCGACCCGGCGGGCAAACAGCGTTCCGGGCGGCCCCAACTCCGGTTTCCGTCCATCGTATGACGATATAGGTAATCTGCTGTCCCTGCTCAGACGTATGTCAAGTATCCGGTATACGAATAACCTCGCCCAGCGCCGCCGCCCGCGGCAACTGACCGCGACGCAAGGCTCGGCAGCGGCGCAATGGGAGGGGCAAAGATGCAGGAGGGATGGCAATGGCGCCCCGGCAACCACTGAACAACGAGCAGCGCCGGCTGCTGAGAATCATCGCCAGGATGCCCCTGGCCAGCGCGGCCAACCTTGCGCCCATACTGGGCATGTCCGAGGACCGGGTGAGACGGATGTTGCGGGCGCTCCGCGACGGAGGCTGGCTGGAGTCGGTGGTGCGGGGCATGACCGAGCGCAGGCAGCACCGCTGGTTCCTGACCAGGAAGGCCGTAGACGCTCTCTACACCACCGATCACCGGCACCCCAGCCCCCGCGAGGAGGTCCGCGCCGCCGGGCTGGCCCGGTTTAACCCGCAGGGGGAACTGCCCCAGGACTACCGGGAACGTTTCGCCCTGGACCACGACCATCCGGTACACCTGGAGAGCCAGGACGACTCCCCATTCGCCGCCGCTGATGCGGCCGGCACGGACGGGGGCGAAGGTGTTGCCGGCCACGAGCACCCGCCCTGGACCGCCACGTCCCGGGGCGTGGAGATGTCCCTGCGCCGCCTGGCCATGCTGGAGCCGGTCTACCGCCTGGCCCCGGACCTGCTGAGGAGCGGACGGGTCAGCCTGCCTCCCGGCGGGGATGCAGCTTCCGGGGACGCCGGGATGACCGACTTCCGGCTGCTGCGCCACGGCGGTTTCTACCACGCCGTGGCCCGCTACGGCCCCGACATCTGGACCCCCTTCACCTACGCCGGGCTGCACGCCACCGAAAGGGTGCTCCGGCGCAAGGAGCAGCACCGGTTCTGGGGCGTGGACTCCTACTCCCACGAGGAGGACCGCTATCTCCGCATCGGCAACCGCACCTTCTACGAGGACCCGGACCAGGAGGTGGAACCCTCGGCCCAGGTGGTAGTGGCCGTGGACGCCTGGGCCAGGGAGCTGGCGCGCACCACCTTGAGCCGCAACATGCCCACCATATTCTGCACCCCGGACGGCAACTGCACCCCGGCGGTGGAACTGCGCCCCTCCCGGGACCTGGTCTCCGATCCATCGGGACATGCCACCGTAGGCAGGCCCGAGGCGGCGGAATTGTGGCTGCGGCAGAACCCGGACGTGGCGGCCATCGACGGAAGGCTGGCCCACCGGCTGTTCCTGGCCGTCTGCCAGTTCCCCGCCATGCGGGCCTCGTGGCTGGCCGAGGTGGTGAGAGGCTCGCCTGCGGAGGTCCGCGGCCACCTGCGGCGGTTCGTGGACACCGGGCTGGCGGCGGTGTTCGACGGGCGGCACTACCTTTCGGAGCGGGGGATGAGGCGGGCGGCCAACATGAGCCGGGTCCTGCCCTCGGTGATCCGCAGCCGCCACGGCCCCTACCTGGACCGCTGGTACAGGGAGCACGAGTTGCAGCACAACGACGGGGTGAACCGGCTGGTGGTGCGGTTCGCCCGGGAGGGAGTGCAGGCGGTGGCCGGCTGGCGGGGCGAGGTCAACGTTCCCGGCCTGACCCAGGTGCGCCCCGACCTGCTGCTGCTGGTGACGGACGGACCCTTCGGCGCAGGCGTCCACTACATCGAGTACGAGCTTTACTCCGTTTCGACGAATCAGGTGGCGCGCAAGCTGGGTCCCTACCGGCGCATGGCGAGGGCCGGGCGTCCCCTGCCCCTGCTGATGGTGTGCCGGACGGAGCAGGCGGAGGCCAACTTCCGGGAGGCCAGAGAGGGGCTGCCCATGCTGACCACCACCCGGGATGCGGCCTTCGGCGGGCCGCTGACGGGGAGGGCTACGGTGTGGCGGATGGACGGCGCCCCGGTCGCCCTGCACTGCCAGCGGTGATGGGGACCGGAGCCGCGCACGACCGGCGGCCCTGCCGTCTATTCCGGCGAATCCGGGTGGTTCAGTTCCTCCCCCTCCCCCGCGGCCATCCTGTACCCCATCCTCGGCTCGGTGGCGATGTACCTGGGGTCGGCGGCATCGTCGCCCAGCTTGCGGCGCAGCTTCTTCACCACGTTCCGCAGCAGCCAGCCCTCGCCCACGTGCTCCGGCCCCCACACCCGCCGGAGCAGCAGGCCGTGGGTCAGCACGTTGGGGACCTGGGCCGCCAACTGGTACAGCACCGCGTACTCCGTGGGCGTCAAGTCCACCGGCTCCCCGGCCAACTCCACCCTTCGCTGCGCGTAGCCGATGCTCAGCTCCCCCACGGCGTAGGAACCGCCCGGCGGCTCAGCCTGGGCCGGTTCCAGCCCCCGTCGCAGCGCCGCCCTTATCCGGGCCGCCAGTTCCGTGTGGGAGAAGGGCTTGACCACGTAGTCCGTGGCCCCCAGGTTAAAGGCCCGGGCCACGGTGTCGCCCTGGCCGTACTCGGACAGGAAGACCACCGGCACCTGGGCGATGCGGTGGACCTGGTGCATCAGCTCGATGCCGTCGGTGTCGGGCAGCACCAAGTCTAGCAGCGCCAGGTGGTGCTTGTGCTCGGCCATGAGCCGGGGCACGTCCGCCGGGTCGCCGGTAACGATGGGCGCGTAACCCGCCCGGGTGAGCCCGTCCCTGACGTAGCGCAGGGCCTGGGGATCGTCGTCCACGGCCAGCACCCGCACCCGGCCCCGGCCCAGCCGCCGGGAGCCGCCGGAGACAGGCGCCGGCGCGAGGGAGGCATCAGTCTCCGCCATGGGCAACGTGAAGGTGAACCGGGCGCCCAGGCCGGGGCCGTCGCTCTCGGCCCGGATGCGGCCCCCGTGGGCCTCCACGATGCCCCTGCAGATGGCCAGGCCCAGCCCGGACCTGTCCACGCCGGACGGCGCGTCCGCCCCGGAACCCCGCGAGAACTTGTGGAACAATTCGGGCAGCAACTCCGACGGTATGCCCCGGCCCCTGTCGGACACCGACACCGCCACGTGAACGCCGTCCCTAACCGCGCTGACCGCGATGGGCGAACCCTCGGGGGAATACGCGGCGGCGTTGGAGAGCAGGTTGCCCAGCACCTGCAACACCCGCAGCTTGTCGGCCAGCACCAGGGGCAGGTCCTCGGCCAGTTCCACGCTCAGCGGGTGCTTCTCTCCAGGCCGGCCCGGGCCCGCCGCTCCTCCCGGTGGGTTCGGGCGTTGGCGATGACCAGGGCCGCCTGGGCGGCGAACATCACCAGGGTCTCCTCATCGGCCTGGCTGAACTCCTCCCCGTCCTCCCTGCCGCCCACGAACACGTGGCCCACCCGGGCGCCCAGGTGGAACATGGGCGCCGCCAGGAACCGGTAGGCCGGGCCCACCGCCATGGGAATGGTGAAGTCCGTGAAGCCCAGGGCGTGGACGTGCTGCGCCAGGTCGGGGATTCGCACGGGCTCGGAGATGTGGGTCAGGGACTGGAAGATGCCCAGCCCCCCGGCATCAGCCAGAGTTGTTCCGACTCATGGGCGCTCAGCCCGGACGCCAGGAAGTCCTGGACCCGTCCCCCGTCGTCCAGGAGGGTCATCACGCCGTGGCGGGCGCCGGTCAGGGAGCGGGCCGAGTCCAGGGCCCCCTGGAGCACCTGGTCGAAGTCCAGGCTCTCGTTGATGCGCAGGCTGGCCGCACTCAGGCGGGTCAGGCGCTCTTCCAGGGCCCGGTAGTCCCGGTAAAGCTGTTCCGGCTGGTCCATTTCTTCCTCCCGGCCCGGACCCCGGGACCGCTGCGGCGCGGTGCGGGACTCGATTGCATAGCTGGTCAGGCGTAATGATACAACAACTATTACAAAATGAGACCTGAAAGATACGGACTATTCCACGGATTATGATGTACGGTTCAGTTCGTTTCTTGTGCGCGTCGTGCGAGGGGCAGGTCTGCACGACCGGGCAGGAAGGAGTCGGGACCCGGGTTCGGCAGCCTTGGAAACGACCGCGACGCCGGGATTCAATCCGCCGTGCCGACCCTCCCGGGAAGGCGACGAGCGATAACAGGGAGATAGCTTACCCATGTTCGATCTCAGAGGCAACCGCAGCCACTCCCGCCCCAGCAGACGGGCGGCCCCGCTCTATCACCACCCCGGCTTTCCCCCGCCGAAAACCGCCGGCCGCCCGGAGCGCCGGTTCTTCCATTGATCACCGTCTGATCACCGTCGACAGGCCGATGTGGAAAATTCTTCCGCCAGCTACCCGAACCCAGGGACCAGGAGACATCACCATGTTGAAAGCAAAGTTGGCCAGAATCCTCCGTGCTCTGCCCCCGCTGCGGCGGCTTCACGCCGTCCGGGCCAACCGGCGCCTGGGGCGATTGGGCGTACTGACGCTGACCCTGCTGCTGGCCGCCGCCATGGCGGTCCTGGCGGTTCTCTTCGCCTTCGGAGGCGCGGCGCACGCCCAGCCGTCAACCACGGACTACGATGCCGATGACGACGGCCTGATTTCAGTGTCGAGCCTGGCCCAGTTGAATGCAATTCGCTGGGACCTGGACGGCGACGGCGCCGCCAGCGACGCCGGCTACGCCACGGCCTTCCCCAACGCCGCAGCGGGCATGGGCTGTCCATCGTCGGGCTGCGTGGGCTACGAGCTGGCTGCGAACCTGGACTTCGACACCAACGGCAGCGGCGACGCCGACGACGGGGACGACTACTGGAACAGCGGCCACGGATGGCTGCCCATCGGCATCGACAGCGACCCCTTCAGCGCGATTTTCGAGGGCAACGGCCGGGTCATCAGCAACCTGTATATCGATACGGGACCGAAGCAACAGTCCGACGCCACCGGCGTCCCGGTGGCAAACATCCAACTGGCCCACTTCGGGCTGTTCGAGGAGGTCGGCGCCACGGGCGCCATCCGCAACGTGGGCCTGGAAGACGTTGAGGTGTCCCGGGAGCATTACTGTAGCAGCCGCCCGCAGATTATCTGCAACCGGGGGCGCGTGGGCGGCTTGGCCGGGGTGAACCACGGCAAGATCAGCGGCAGCTGGGTGACCGGCGCGGTATCCAACATCGCCACCGGCGGCGAACACCTCTCGCCCTATCGGATCAGAGACTACTTCCGCAGAAACACCGTCCTGGCCGCCGGGGGCCTGGCCGGGTTCGCCGGCTCGTCCAGCGTCATCTCCAACAGCTACTCCGCCGCCGCCGTGTACCTTCATGTGGATTGGTTGCCCATCGGCATCAAGGGCGGCGGTCTGGCGGGACACAACGGCGGGTCCATCATCGCCAGCTACGCCATCGGCGAGGTCTACACCGACCGCCCCAACATGCAGACCACGCAGACCAACTTCGGGGGACACTACATGATCGGCGGGCTGGTGGGACACAACAGCGGGCCCATCACCGCCAGCTACTCCGCCGCCGCCGTCTCCGGCCCGCCCGATTTTCGCGTTCGCAGCGGCCTGGTGGGCTACGGCAATGGCGCCCCCACCATCACTGCCAGCTACTGGGACACCGTTGCCTCCGGTCAGAGCGGCAGCCACGCCGGCGCGGGCCAGACGACGGCGCAGCTGCAATCTCCCACCGGCTACAGCGGCATCTACGCCAACTGGAACGTGGACCTGGACGGCGACGGCAACGGCGACGATCCCTGGGCCTTCGGCACGGCCAGCCAGTACCCGGTCCTGAAGAGCCTGGGCGTGACCAAACAGCGCGGGTTGACGCCTGGCTCGATCCTCCGCATCGACTACGACAGCGACGACGACGGCCTGATTGAGATATCCAGGAGTTCCCAGTTGCTGGTGGTCCGCGGCGACCCGAACGGCGACGGCTCTCCCAGCGAAGCTCCATATGACTCCCGGCGCCTGGGCTACTACGGCATCGGATTCCCCCGCTCTGCCGACGGCATGGGCTGCCCGCAGACGGGCTGCGCCGGCTACGAGTTGGCTTCCGACCTGAATATAGCAAGCGCCGCATGGACCTGGGACATTCCCAGCTATTCGGCCGTCTTTGAAGGCAATGGGCACACCATCGTCAACCTCCGTGCTGGGTCGATGTTCCACCAGATCCAAGCCAGCGGCGTCGTGCGCAACTTGACGCTGAAATTCTCCCACGCGTACTCACGGCAGCCGAACGTCGGCGGGCTGGCCCGCGTCAATCACGGCGCCATCAGCAACGTCCATGTGAACGGCCCGGTAACGGCGTGGGCGGGCGTCGGCGGGGGGCTGGTGGCGGTGAACGGCCCCACCGGGACTATCTCGGACAGCAGCAGCGCAGGCAGGTCCATTTATGCGGGCTACGGCAGGGGACGGGACATCGGCGGACTGGTGGGCCGCAACGCCGGCTCCATCCGGAGCAGTTACTCCACTGCCCGAGCTGATGGCAAGCACACCAGCAACATGGGCGGGCTGGTGGGTTACAACACCGCTTCCGGCTCCATCCGGGGCAGCTACGCCAGGGGCGTGGTGCGGACCGAGTACATCCATGGCTGGGGACATCCCCTGGGCCGCCACCTGGGGGGCCTGGTGGGCAATAACGAGGGCGAAATCACCGCCAGCTACTCCACCGGACGCGTGTTCGGCGGGGAAGTCATGGGCGGCCTGGTGGGCCTCAATAATGGCGGCACGGTAACGAACAGCTACTACGACATGAAGACTTCCGGCTGGACGACCAGCGCCGGCGGCGTGGGCAGAACCACGGAGCAGTTGCAGCAGCCCTGGAAAGCGGATTACCAGGGCATCTACGCCGGCTGGAACCTGGACCTGGACGGCGACGGCAGCCCGGACGACCCCTGGGATTTCGGCGCGCCCGACCGGTACCCGAAACTGAAGTCGCCGGAGCAGCGGCAGCAGGGTGTGAAGACCTTTATCGTCACCCGCCAGGTTCGCTTTCTCGAGGGCCGGGCCGCCAAACTGACCATCACCCTGAACCGGCCCGCCCCGGCGGGCGGCGTGGAGTTCACGGTTACGCCCAACTTCAACGACGCCACGCTCAGGAATGAAGTGGCCAGCATCGCCTCTCCGGTAACCGTCGCCGCGGGGGAAACCGCCGCGGCAATCACCATTGCCCACTCGCCGGACGACCGCCTGGGCGAACCGGACAAGACGTTCACGGTGACCGTCGCCGCCACCACCGCCGGCTGGCGCAAGGCCGGCGACGGCTGGGACACGGCAACCATCACCGTCGGGGACGACGACGTCTTCTCTCCCAGATATGAGATTTCCGGACGGTTGGGCGAACCAAGCCTGCGCATTGCCGAGGGCGGAACCGGGACCTATCGGCTGTCCATGGCCAGCCGGATCCTGGCGAACGTCACCATCACGGCCACAAGTGGTGATCCCGGAGCGCTCACCGTGTCTCCGGCGTCGCACACCTTTACGCCGTCGGACTGGGAAACGCCGAAGACCTTCACCGTGTCGGGCGTAGCCGACGCGGACGCCAACGATGAGATAGTCGGGATCGGACACCGGATGACCAGACAGGGCGCCACGGACAGCAAGTATGTGGGCCACATAGTCGTGGCGGTGTCGGACACCACGTCGCCACGGCAGCAACAGCAGGCGCCCGCCGATTACGCCGGCCTCATCGCCAGGATGAAGGAGTGGCGCAACGACCCGCAGTGGGTCAGCGAAAAGGCCCACACCGACCGGTGGGACCGGGCGCTGCTGGCCTTCGGGGAGACGGTCTCGGACACGTCGCTTACGGCGATGACGGCGGCGGAGGCCCAGGGCTATGCCGACCGGGGCAGCGCGTGGAGCCGCTGGGTGGAGGTGGCCCAGGCCCTGCGGGAGCTTCAGAATCAAGCCCCCACGGTGTCGGCGGCTATAGCCGATGTCACCATCGTCAACGAGCGCGGAACCCGGGAAGTCTCCCTGTCGGGCGTGTTCGACGACGGCGACGGCGACGCGTTGATCATCACCGCCGCATCGTCCGATGAAACGATTGCCACGGTGTCGGTGGCGGACCCCTCCGCCCGAGCCACCATTGAGGTGGCCGAGGGCACGGCGACCATGTCGGTGGCTGCGGACCACTCCAGTCTGACGTTGACCGGGCAGGTTCCTGGCACGGCGACCGTCACGGTAACGGCCAACGACGGCAAGGGCGGCGCGGCGTCGGCTGACTTCGTGGCGACGGTGGCGGCCGAAGAGGAGCAGAATCAGGAGCAGGCGCCGTCCGGGGATTACGCGGCGCTGATCGCCAAGATGTACGAATGGCGCAACGACCCTCAGTGGGTCAGCGAGAAAGCGCACACGGACCGGTGGGACCGGGCGCTGCTGGCCTTCGGGGAGACGGTGGCGGACACCACCCTGACGCCCATGACGGCGGCCGAGGCCCAGGGGTTCGCCGACCGGGGCAGCGCCTGGAGCCGCTGGGTGGAGGTGGCGGCGGCCCTGCGGGAGCTGGAGAACCAAGCGCCCACGGTGTCGGCCGCCATCGCCGACGCCACCATCGTCAACGAGAGCGGGAGCCGGCAGGTGTCCCTGTCCGGGGTGTTCGACGACCCTGACGGCGACAGTTTGACCGTAAGCGCCACTTCTTCGGACGAGGCCATTGCCACCGTATCCGTGGCATCCGACGGGTCAAGCCTGACGGTGAGCGCCCAGGCCCGGGGCACGGCGACCGTCACGGTGACCGCCGCCGACGGCAGCGGCGGCGCGGTGGACGACGCCTTCGCCGTAACGGTGAAGGCCGGTCCGGTGGTGGCTTCGGCCATCGCCGACGTGTCCGGCCTGGAGGCGGGAGCGACGCAGGACGTGTCCCTGGCCGGGGTGTTCAGCGACGCCGACGGCGACGCCCTGACCATAAGCGCCGCATCGTCAGATGAGTCCAAGGCCACGGTGTCGGTGGCGTCCGACGGGTCCAGTCTGACGCTGACCGGCGTGGCCGAGGGAACGGCCACCGTCACGGTCACGGTCCAGGACGGCGACGGCAACCGGGTCAGCGACACGTTCGACGCACCGGTGGCGAGGAAGTACAACGCGCTCATCGCCCGGATGTACCAGTGGCGCAACGACCCACAGTGGGTCAGCGAGAAAGCTCACACCGACCGCTGGGACCGGGCCCTGCTGGCCTTCGGCGAAACGGTGGCCGACGCGACCCTGACGGCGATGACAGCGGCGGAGGCCCAGGGCTACGCCGATACGAACTGGGGCGAGCGCTGGGTGCCGGTGGCGGCGGCGCTGTGGGAGATCGAGGCCGCCGCACAGCCGGAGCAGACCAACCAGGATCCCACGGTGTCCGCTGCCCTGGCCGACATCACCATCGTCAACGAGAGTGGGACCCGCCAGGTCTCCCTGGCAGGGGTGTTCAGCGACGCCGACAACGACGTGCTGACGGTAACCGCCGCATCTTCGGCTGAGTCCGTGGCTACCGTCTCCGTGGCGCCCGGCTACTCCACGCTGACCGTTTCCGCCCGGGCCAGGGGTACGGCCACCATCACGGTCACCGCGGACGACGGCAATGGCGGCACGGTGGAGGACGCCTTCACCGTTACGGTGAAAGCCGCGCCGGTGGTGGCTTCAGGCATCGGCGATGTGTCCGGGCTGGAGGCGGGGGATACGCGGGACGTGTCCCTGTCGGGGGTGTTCAGCGACGCCGACGGCGATGCGCTGACCGTCACCGCCGCCTCCTCCGATGAAACTAAAGCCACCGTAACCGTGGCTTCCGACGGGTCCAAGCTGACCCTCGGCGGCGTGGCCGTGGGCACGGCAACCGTCACGGTGACGGCTCGGGACTCAGATGGGAACCGGGTGAGCGACGCCTTCGACGTGTCGGTTGTCGCCCCGCCGCCGACAACGCCCAACCAGGCCCCCACGGTGTCCTCGGCCATCGGCGACGTTACCATCGTCAACGAGAGCGGTACCCGGACGGTCTCCCTGGCCGGGGTGTTCGACGACGCCGACGGCGACAGCCTGACCGTAATCGCCGCGTCCGGCGACGAGACCATTGCCACCGTATCGGTGGCATCCGGCGGGTCAAGCCTGACGGTGAGCGCCCAGGCCCGGGGCACGGCGGCCATCACGGTAACCGCCAGCGACGGCAACGGCGGCGCGGTGGACGATTCCTTCACCGTTACGGTGAAGGCCGCCCCAGACGTGGCCCAGCCCCTGGCCGACGTGAGCGGTCTGGAAGCCGGGTCAACGCAGGAGGTGTCCCTGTCGGGAGTGTTCAGCGACGCCGACGGCGACGCCCTGACCGTCACCGCCGCGTCCTCCGATGAGTCCAAGGCCACCGTAACCGTGGCTTCCGATGGCTCCGGCCTGACCCTCAGCGGCGTGGCCGAGGGCACGGCGACCATCACCGTTACGGCCCAGGACAGTGACGGCAACCGGGTCAGCGACACCTTCGGCGTGGCGGTGGAGCCGGAGCCGGAACAGGATCCGCCGCCGGACGAGGAAACGCCCAACCGGCCCCCCACGGTGGCCCAGCCCCTGCCCGACATCAGCCTGGAAGGGTTACAGTGGCGGCAGTTCTCCCTGCCCGGCGTGTTCCACGACCCTGACGGGGACGAGTTGACCTTCACCAGCGTATCGTCTGACTACGGCGTGGCGTCGACGTGGGTATCCGGATCCACCCTGATGGTGGTGGCAGCGGGCACGGGAACGGCCACCATCACGGTTACGGCGGAGGACCCCGGCGGCAACCGGGTCAGCGACGCCTTCGAGGTGACGGTGAGGCCGGCCTCGTAGGAGTAGGAGGCGGAGCCTCCTTTCCGGCACCGTCTATTGAATAGCCGCCAACGGCAGAGCCCGCCCCTGCGCCCGGTCCGGGGCGGGCTTACAGGAGCGGGAGGACGGGGAATCCCGGCACTCGACGGTCCGGGGGGACAGGCATTCAGACCGCCGGAGCCTGTACCTCCGCCTTCCGATAAGGGCAGCCGCCGATGCCGCGGCAGCGAATCCATCACGGCAGGACCGTCTGCGTGCTGCCCGGCGACTTCGCGCCGGGGTTCACCCTGGCAGTTTAGTTGGCCATACTCTCAGCCCAAACCGGGGGATAAAGTCGGGAAACCCCTGATGTCACGGCGGGGGCTTCCCTTTTGGGAGGTCCGGTAGCCGGGCAATCCGGCGGCAGGTTGCTGGCGCCGGCGAAATTCCAGTAGGGATTACTTCCCGGCAGCGATGGCGGCAGATGCGGCCAAATGGGGCGTGACGCTCTTGCCGGTTGCCCTTTACAAACACCGCTCCGCCTCGGAACGGATGTAGTCCCGGGCCTGTTGGGGCAATCCGGCGGCCCCGGCGGCATGGGCGTTTTCCCGGATGCGCTCGGGGCGGGTCGTGGCGGGTATGGCCGAACTCACCCGGCGGTCGGAAATGACCCAGGCCAGCAGGGCCTGGGCCCAGGTGTTGATGCCGTATTCCCGCAGCGGCTCCAGGTCGGGCTGCTGCTTCAACTCGAGGACCCAGCGGCCCTTCTGCAACGGCTCCATCACCAGAACGCCCGTGCCCAGCTCCCCGGCCAGGGGCAGCAGCTCGTCCGCAACGGTCCGGTTCAGAACGTTGTAGGGAATCTGGACGACATCCACCCGGCCCTGGCGCATCAGGTCCATGATGGTGGGATAGGCATCGGGCGTCATGGCGGACACGCCCACCATGCCTATTCTGCCCTCGCCCTTGAGCCGGTCCAGGGTGGGGAGGTGAGTCTGCCAGTCGATCATGTTGTGGACCTGGAAGAGGTCGATGTAGCCGGTCTTCAGCAGTTCGAAGGAGCGGGCGATTTGGGCCTCGCCGGCTTCCCTGCCCTCGGTACGCACCTTGGTGGCGATGTAGAACCGGTCCCGAAGGTCCCCGGTGATCTCGCCCAGGACCCGCTCCGCCTGGCCGTACCAGGCGGCGGTATCGATCAGGTTTACGTCGCTGTCCAGGCAATTGTCCACAATCTGTCTTCGGACGGCTATCTCCTCGTCACCGGCAACATCGAAAGTCCGCAGGGTTCCGAGACCAATGACCGAGACGTCCAGGTTGCCGAGTTTGCGGTGTTCCATCGCTTGTTGACCTCGTCCAGATGTCTATCCAAATGTCCAATTGAGACTTGGATATGCGGGCTGCCCGGATGGGAGCTAAGGGTGGAGCCGTTCGTAGGCTGAAAGCCGTTGTATCCCGTGCTCTTCGTCGTATTCCGGCGCGGAGACCAACTGGCCGGTCATGGTCTCAGGGGTCTGCCGGGCCATGTATACGGCCACCTCGGCAATGTCGTCGGGCAGCCTCATGCGCCTGTGCACTTCGTCATCGTAGTCGTCGTTGGGCCTGGTCAGATTCCAGCCGGGGTCGAGGATATTGACGGCGATGCCAAAGTCCTTCACTTCGTCCGCCAGCGACTCGCTCAACCGCTCCACCGCCGCCTTGGCCGCCCCATAGGACGCCTGTCCGGCCCGGCCCCGGCGGGCCACGTTCTTTGAAGTCAGGTTGATGATGACACCGCTGCGGCGTTTCATCATGTGGGGCAGGACCGCCTTGCAGGTCATGAAAGTGGTGGTCAGGTTGGACTCCATCACCCGCCGCCACTCCTCTTCGGTGATGTCCAGGACCGTAACAGCGTGGGTCAGGTCGTTGGTGAAGAGACGGTATCCGCCGGCGTTGTTGACCAGGATATCTATCTTCCCCAGCTCGCTGATGGTCTCCCGGGCTGCCCGGTTTGCGCCCTCGCCGGTGGTCAGTTCAGCGTTGACAGTGTGGGCACGGCGGCCCAGGGCGCGAATTTCCGACCCGGCGGCGTCCAGCTCCGAAGGAGTGCGGGCCACGATGGCGACGTCCGCTCCTTCGCGGGCGTAGGCCAGGGCCATGGAGCGGCCCAGTCCGCGGGCCCCTCCGGTTACCAGGGCAACCTTGCCTTCCAGATACATCTTTGCTTCACCTTTCTGCATTGGCGCGGACGGTCTGCAATGGCGCGGTCGGTCTGCAACGGCACGGACGGCGCTCCGGCATGCGCACTTCCAACCCCGGGCCGGTTCCTGAGCTGCGCCGGTCTACTGGTTGGCCAGGGGGATGGTACAGGTGACGCAAGGCTGGTCGCCGTGGGTAGCGGTGGTGTGGCCCTGGCCGGTGGTATCCTCCACCAGGCGGGCGTCGCCGGGGCCGAAGACGTGCTTGGAGCCGTCGCCCAGGCCGATCTCCAGTTGCCCGGACAGGACTATGACAAACTGGCGGCGCGGCGCGGTATGCCAGTCTGAGAAGCGGCCGGCCGGGGCTTCACTGAAGCTGATGGTGGCGGCGGCCTGGGCGCTCTTCCAGTCAGGCGTCTGGTCCAGGTCGATGGTTTCAATGTGAGACTGTCCGTCATCGCCGGAGTAGAGTCTGAAGGTTCCCATCGTGTTCCTCCCTTTCGGTCTGTGCGGGGTACGGTCAGGCCACGGCTGAAGGCTGCAGGGCTTCGACCCTGGCGATGAACTCCAGCAGTTGCGCGGCATAGAAAGTGGACTTCATGTGGTAGCGGTTGGTGGCGGCGATGCCCGGGAAGGTGTTGTCGTGTTGCCCGATGACCGCCCACTCCTCGTGGGTCCACGCCGACGGGCGCAGTTCGGCGTTGGGCGCCAGCCGCTTCAAGTTCTCTGCCGCCGACTTGTGGTGAACGTCGTCCGGCGTGTTGCCCTCGAAGGCCAGCACCGCGCATGTTATGGACTTCAGTTGCTCCTCGGTGAGGTCTCCCACGGGGTTGGGCTGGGAGAACTGGTCCCGCCAGCGGCGCATGACGGAACAGAACTCCCCAGGGTCCATGGCAAGGAGCCGTTCCCGGTTGTCAGCGTTGTCCCGGATGCGCTGCTCGAAAAATTCGGTAGCGGCCACGGCGGGCATCCCGCCCCGCTCGGCGGCCTCGATATACTGTCCGTAGTAGCCGGGGGACATCAGTTCGGCGCTCCTCGGCCCGCCGGAGACCTCCCAGACAAATACACCCTTTACCACCTCCGGGCGCCGCACCGCCACCGTCAGGGAAGTGCGCGAACCGGCGGACCCTCCGGCCAGGTAAGCCGGGGCAGCGCCCAGGTGTTTCAGCAGGTCCGCCATCTCCTCGGCCCAGAGGTGCTGCTCGGAAAGCTCACCGCCGATCACCACGTCGGACTTGCCGCAGTTGCGGCGGTCGTGGATGATTACGCGGCAATGGGGCGACAGCAGGGCAGCCATGGGACGCAGGCCATTGTGGTCCACCCGTCCGCCCGGCGTCAGCATGACCGCGGGGCCGGCCCCATACTCCTCGTAATACAGGTTAACTCCGTTTATGTTGGCGTAAGGCACTGATCACTCCTTTCTGTTTGAACACCACTCTGCTTGAACGCCGCGGCGCAGGCCGGGCTAGGACCGTGACACCGGCAGTTTTGCGCCCTGGAACGGCCCCTCGGTGGCTTCAAAGGACTTGGAGAAGGCCAGGATCTCCTCGTTGGACTGGCTGCCCAGGTCAATGGGACGGCTGAACCCCTGTCTTACAACGTAGCCGGTCTTGTAATACAACTCGACCCGATTGTCCTCCGGGTCGAAAAAGTAAACGCTGCAGGAGATTCCATGAGTGACCGTCTGGTCGATGCGGACGTTCTCCTCCAGCAGCCGCTGGTACAGGTCTTTCAGCGCGTCCATGCTCTCGACGATGAATGAAACCTGTCCGACGCCGGTGGTCCTGGGCCGGGGTCCCATGGGATGGTCATCGCCCCTTGCCTCTCCAAGGGCCAACTCGTGGTGCTCGTTGTCAGGGTCGGCGCTCAGGAAGCAGCTTCCCCGGTCCGGGTCCTCATCGGTTACCGTCAGTCCGATGACGCGGGTGTAGAAGTCCCTCATTTTGAAGAAGTCGTCGCAGATAAGACCGACATGACCCAAATTGGTGACCATACCCTGCCTCCTTGCGTTGTGTCGTGACTCCAGTCCCGCCAGTCCATGCGCGGCTCCCGCCAATTCCGGTCCCGGCATGGGCTGAGCTGATATTAACATCGGGTCCCGGCCCGTACAACGGTGCGGGTTGGCTGAGGCCGCCCCGCGGATGGATGACGCAAAACCCCTCGTCCAAAACCCCTCGTCCAAAACCCCTCGTCCAAGTGAACGAATCCGGTGTATTCGTGACAGGAGAACACCGGACAGAATGTTATACTGCATTGATGGCAGATATAACAGAACCTCAAGCAATTCCTGCTATCCTTCAGGCCATCCGCTCACGTTTGGACCTCACGCAAGAGCAGCTTGCCGAGCGGCTGGGCGTTTCCTTCGCCACGGTCAACCGCTGGGAGGGCGGCGTGACCAAGCCGCAACGGGCGGCCCGGACCGCCATCGCGGCCCTCGCTGCCGAGGCGGGCATCGACGCCACCGAGCCGGCGGTTGACGAAACCGAGTCGGCGGCCAGCGTGACTCGCCGCCGCTCCCGTCGGCGACAAGCCGCTACCGTTTCCGCCGGGCCTATGGATATGCAGCAACAGATGCGGCAGATGCTGTGGGACGCGGCCTGTTCCATCCGAGGGGCGCGGGACGCAGCGAAATTCAAGGACTACCTGCTGCCGCTCCTCTTCCTCAAGCGCCTGTCCGATGTTTTCGACGACGAGATTGACCGGCTGGCCGAGGAGTTCGGAGACCGGGAGGTCGCGCAGGAGATTTCCGAGGACGACCACAACCTGCTGCGCTTCTACCTGCCGCCGGAAGCGCGGTGGGCCGTGGTCAGCGGGCGTGAGACCTACGATTGGCCGGCGGACCAGCAGGGCCGGAGCGGCCGCCCCAGGGACATCGGCGAGCACCTGACCAGGGCGATGCGCGCCGTGGTCCGATACAATCCCACGCTGTCCGGCGTCATTGACCTGGTGGACTTCGCCGGCGAGCGCAACGGCGAGCGGGACATCAACCCGGCCCGCCTCGCCGCCGTGGTGGAGACCTTCTCCGACCCCCGCTACCGCCTGGGACTGGCCGACGTGCAGCCCGACTTCCTGGGCCGGGCCTACGAGTACCTGCTGAGGAAGTTCGCTGAGGGGTCCGGCCAGAGCGCGGGGGAGTTCTTCACCCCCACCGAGGTCGGCTTCCTGATGGCCCACATCATGCGCCCACGGCCCGGCGAGACCTGCCACGACTACGCCTGCGGTTCCGCCGGGCTGCTGGTCAAACTTCAACTGGTGGCCAGGGAACTGGACCCCACCGTCCGGGTCCCCCTCAAGCTGCGCGGCCAGGAGTTGCAGGCCGAGGGCTACGCCGTGGCCCACATGAACGCCATCATCCACGACATGGATGTCGAAATCGCCCGGGGCGACACCATGATCAACCCCAGGTTCAAGAACGCCGCCGGGCGGATTGACACCTACGATGTGGTGGTTGCCAACCCCATGTGGAACCAGCCCTTCGACCAGCAGCTTTTCGCCAACGACCCCTTCGACCGCTTCCGTCCCTCCGGCGGCGTCACCACCGGGCGGGGCGACTGGGCCTGGCTCCAGCACACCCTGTCCTGCCTGAACGAGCGGGGGCGGGCGGCGGTGGTGCTGGACACCGGCGCGGTGACCCGCGGCTCCGGCAGCAAGAACGAGGACCGGGAGCGCAACATCCGCAAGTGGTTCGTGGACCGCGACCTGATTGACGGCGTGATCCTGCTGCCGGACAACCTGTTCTACAACACCAGCGCCGCCGGAATCATCCTGGTCCTGTCCAAGCGCAAGGCCGCATCCCGTAAGGGCAAGATAACCCTCCTGAACGCCAGCCGCCGCGTGGGAAAGGGCCAGCCCAAGAACTACATCCCGGAGGAGGACATCCGCCCTTTGGCAGCGGCCTTCCTGAAAGGCGAGCCGGTGGAGGGCGAGGTTGCCGTAATCACCCGGGAGCAGGCGGTGGAAGCAGACTACAACCTCAGCCCCAGCCGGTGGGTGGGTCAAGCTGGTGCTGTTGAGCAGCGTTCTATCGCTGAAATCCTTGATGATTTGCAGAGGCTCGATGCTGAGTCCCACGAGATTGACCAATCGCTGGCGAAGATGCTGGTGAGTCTACGATGAATGAAACTTGGGACTGGCGCCCCCTGGGTGAATTGTTCGAGATTGGCGCGGGCAAAACTATGTCCGCTGCTGCCCGCAACGGCACCGACAAGATGCCATTCTTGCGGACATCAAACGTTCTATGGGACGAGATTGATCTGTCTTCAGTGGATGAAATGTCAATCTCTGGCGACGAGTTGCCCGCCAAGTTGCTGCGAAAGGGTGACCTGCTGGTCTGCGAAGGAGGGGAGATAGGCCGGGCGGCTATCTGGAACGGTGAAGTTGATACGATGTCGTTCCAGAATCACTTGCACCGTCTGCGTCCCCTTAACAAGCAAATCGAGCCTCGCTTTTACGTATACTTTCTGCAAGCAGCTTTTACGTTGCTTGGAATATATGAGGGTGCTGGCAACAAGACGACAATTCCGAATCTGTCCCGCGGACGACTGGCAGCGCTTCAAGTGCCTTTGCCGGCGCTTATCGAACAGCAGGCCATCAGCACTGTACTCAGCCGGGCGCACCACGCTATCAGAGTGCAAGAACGAAGCATCGTTGCCAGCCAGGAACTAAAACGCGCAGCCATGCGGACCCTGTTCACCTGCGGACTGCGAGGCGAGGGGCAGAAGGAGACGGAGATAGGGGCGGTGCCGGAGAGTTGGGAGTTGCGGCCAATCGGTGAGTTCGCGCGGCAATTGCAATACGGTCTTTCGGTGCGAGGTGCTGAATCAGGTCGCTATCCCATTCTTCGGATGAACTGCCAGCAGGACGGAAGGGTACTCTTCCGTGAATTGCTGTATGTTGATGTTGATTGCGAAACTGCCACTACATACCGCCTCAACCCAAATGACCTGTTATTTAACCGTACCAATAGTTACGAGTTGGTGGGGAGGACCGCGATTGTCGAACAGAAGACGGATGCTGTCTTCGCTTCGTACTTAGTGCGGGTATCAGTTGACGAAACTCGTCTATGTCCCCAGTTTCTCAATTACTTTCTCAATTGGGATTCCGCTCAATCCGAATTGAAGAAACTTGCCAGTCGAGGAGTAAGTCAAGCCAACATCAGCGCAGGGAAACTCCGAGGATTCGAGGTTCCCGTTCCTTCGTTGGACGAACAGAGGGGAATCGTCGACGTCTTTGATGCCATCGACCGCAAGATAGACCTGCACCGGCGGAAGCGGGCGGTGCTGGAGGAATTGTTCAAGGCGTTGCTGCACAAGCTGATGACGGGGGAGATAAGGGTGGGGGAGTTGGATTGGGGGGATTAGGGAGTTAATTCAATAGACAGGACCGTGTATTTGTTCTTGGATGAATCAGGAAATCTGGACTTCAGTCCAGTTGGGACTCGTTACTTCCTTCTGACCAGCGTTTGTATGACAAGACCATTCCAGATTGGCAAGGAATTGGAATCATATAAGTATGATTGCCTCGAGTGGGGGTTGGAACAAGAGCGCTTTCACTGTGCAAATGACAACCGGCACGTCCGCAATAGAGTGTTCGACATCATAGCTGACAATCTGAGCGGATTGCGTATAGACAGCCTGATTGTAGAGAAACGGAAAACTGGTCCTGAATTGAGGGATGACCGACGCTTCTACCCGGAGATGATGGGGCATTTGCTCCGGTATGTGCTAAAAGAGTTGGCAAGCAGGACGGTTGATGAAGTCATTATCATTACAGACAACATCCCCCTACAGAGGAAGCGACAGGCTGTTCATAGGGCGATCAAAACGGCTCTGGCCAAAATGCTGCCAACACGGCCCAAATATCGCATCCTGCACCACGATTCCCGCTCGCACTATGGCTTGCAAGTTGCAGACTACTGCTGCTGGGCAATTTTCAGGAAGCATGAACAGGGGGATAAGGACGCTTTCAACCGGATTCGGCCGGTGGTCTCGAGCGAGCTTGATATCTTCCGAAATAGCAATGTGTACTACTACTGACGGATTACAAAAAATGACCCCTCCAACTACTCCATTTTTCAAGGAGAGAGCCCCTTGGGCTCTTGTCATCGGAGGGGAACCTTTGGATTTTATTCTATGGTATCCGATTCCACAATGCAAGCCATGACTAAACTGAGCATCACCGAAGCCGCCGCCGTCCAGATGCCGATGGTCCGCCATGTGGCGGAAGCGGGCTGGGCGCGGCCGGAGTCGCCCGCGCTCCCACCGGGGGCCGGGCGCGGTCTGTTTAGGTCACTACCACACCCGGCGGACGCCGTAGCGGTCGAATAGGACTTCGTTGGAGATGAGTACGAGGTTATGCGCCAGAGCCTGGGCAATGAGCATCCGGTCGAAGGGGTCGCGGAGGGGGCCCGGCAACGCGCCGGCGCGGGCTGCTTCGGCCACGCTCACAGGCATTTCTTCGAAATTCTGGCTGGCTACCGCCCCGGGTATGTCCAGAGCCAACGTCGCTGCTTCCGGCAATCTGCCCAACCGATGCTTGGTGGCAATCTCCCATGCCGTCGCTGCGCTGACCAACACGTCGTTACCGTAATCCCCAAGCGCCTGGCGAGCGGCTTGTGACAACCGCTCGCTCAGGACAAACCACCAGATGAAGGCATGAGTGTCCAACAATATCCGCACTGTTATCCGCCTTCCCACAGTTTCAACTCTTCCTCTGGGAGGGGGTCGAAGAAGCTGTCCGGCAGGACAAACTTTCCCTTCAAAACGTCGGGTTGCCGTTCGCCCCACTTTCGTTTCGGGACGCTCACCAGCTTGGCCACGGTCTCGCCGTTGCGGACGATGACCACTTCCTCGCCAGCCTCGACCCGCTCCAGCAGGTTATGCAGGCTGACCTCTGCTTCGTCCAGGTTCACCGTTGCCATGATTAGCTCCTTACCGTATTGGGTTCAGCCAAGCGTATATCCAGCCGGGAGAGTAAGTCAATCGGAGAATCGGCCATGACCGCCCTGAACATCACCGAAGCCGCCACCGTCCAGATGCCCATGGTCCGCCACGCGGCGGAAGTGGGATGGGCGCGGCCGGAGTTGCCCGCGCTCCCACCGGCGGGCGGGTGCGGTCTGGGTAGGCCCCTACCACATCCGGCGGACGCCGTACTGGTCAAAGAGGGATTCGTTGGATATGAGAACGAGGTCATGCGCCAACGTCTGGGCGATGAGCATCCGGTCGAAGGGGTCGTTATGGATGCCGGGCAGCGACCCGGCGCGGGCGGCGTCGGCTACGGTTACTGGCAGTTCCTCGAAATCCTGCCGGGCGATTGTTCCGGGAATGTCCAACGCCAACACTTCCGCTTCCGGCAGTCTTCCGAGCCGGTGCTTGGTGGTGATTTCCCACGCCGATGCCGCGCTGATTAGAACGTGGTTCTCTTCATTTTCTATCGCCCGCTGGGCGGAAGGCGACAACTGGCTGTCACCGGCTAACCACCAAATCAACGCATGGGAGTCGAGCAGTATTCGCAATGGCAATCACCTTCCCCGGTCCACAGTTTCAACTCCTCTTCCGGCAGCGGCTCGAAGAAGCGCTCGTCAATGGAAATCAGGCCTTTCATGGACCCGAACTGGCGCTTGCCGCGCTTACGCACCGGCGTCAGCCGGGCCACGGGCTTGCCGTTGCGGGCGATGATGACCTCCTCACCGGCCTCGACTTGCTTGAGCAGGCGGGACAGGTTGGTCTTGGCTTCATGTACGTTTACTGTTGCCATGCTTCTCTTCCATAAAAATGATTAGCTAAGTATATGACTAACACAGGACATCGTCAAAGCGAGAACCGGCCATGACTGCCTTGAACATCACCGAAGCCAACACCGTCCAGATGCCGATGGTCCGCCACGCGGCGGAAGTGGGCTGGGCGCCGGTTGCGCCCGAGGACGCCCTGGCCCGGCGCGGCGGAACGGCGGGGCTGCTGTTCCGGGGCGAACTGGAAGACGCCCTGCGCCGGTTCAATCCCTGGCTGACCGGCGATGCCGTTAGATCAGTGATTGAGCGGCTGGAATCGCTGCCGCCGAGCATCGAGGGCAACCGGCAGATGCTGGAATGGCTGCGGGGGGAGCGGCAATGGTACGACGATGCCGAGCAACGTCAAAAGCCGGTACAACTCATTGACTTCGATACGTCGGGGGCCAACGTCCTGCAAGTTAGCTGGGAGTGGACGCTGAAACCGCCGGCACGGAAGGGCAACCGTGCCGACGTGATGTTCCTGGTCAACGGCATCCCCGTCGCCATCGTGGAGAACAAGAACCCCAGGGACGCCGACGCCATTGAGCGGGGCATTGGCCAGTTGCTGCGGTACGAGCGGGAGACGCCGGAATTGCTGGGAGCGGCGCAGCTCTTCAACGTGACCCACCTGCTGGACTACTGGTACGGCGTCACCTGGAACGCCTCCCGCCGGTACATGGCCCGCTGGAAGGAAACGCCGGAGGAGAGCTACCGCTTCGCCGTCCAGTCCTTCTTCGAGCCGGCGGACTTCCTGCGCACCCTGCGCGACTGGATTCTCTTCTACGTGGAGGACGGGGAGACCAGGAAATCCGTGCTGCGGCAGCACCAGCGCCGGGCCGTTGACCGGATAGTGGAGCGTTGCGCGGAGCCGGACAAGCGGCGCGGCCTCATCTGGCACACCCAGGGGTCCGGCAAGACCTTCACCCTGCTCACCGCCGCCCGCATCATCCTGGAGCGCAAGGACGAGTATCGGAACCCGACGGTGGTGGTGGTCGTGGACCGGACGGAACTGGAGGGGCAGCTTTCGGGCTGGGTGGAGCGGCTGCTGGGGGAGATGCAGCAGCAGGACATCCCGGTATGGCAGGCCCACTCCAGGGCGGAACTGCGGGACCTGCTCCGGACCGGCAAGCGCGGCCTGGTAATCTCGATGACCCACAAGTTCGACGGCATCGAAAGGGATGCCAACACCCGGGACAACATCTACGTTTTCATAGACGAGGCCCACCGCTCCGTGGCCAAAGACCTGGGCACCTATCTCATGGCGGCCCTGCCCAACGCGACCATAGTCGGGTTCACCGGCACGCCAATCGCCAGGACCGCCCACGGCGAAGGCACGTTCAAGATTTTCGGGGCCGACGACGACCTGGGCTACCTGGACAAGTACACCATTGCCGAGTCCATCGAGGACGAGACCACGCTGCCCATTCGCCACACCATGGCGCCCAGCGAGATGACCGTTCCCGCGGAACAACTGGACAAGGAGTTCTTCGCCCTGGCCGAAATGGAGGGCGTCACCGACGTGGACGAACTCAACCGGGTCCTGGACCGGGCCGTCGGGCTGCGCACCTTCCTCACCGCCGACGACCGCATTGAAAGAATCGCCGCTTTCGTCGCCCAGCACTTCCAGGAAAACGTGATGCCCCTGGGCTACAAGGCGTTCCTGGTTGGCGTGAATCGCGAGGCCTGCGCGAAGTACAAGCGGGCGTTGGACAAGCTGCTGCCGCCGGAATGGAGCGCGGCGGTCTATACCGAGAACTCCAGGGACATCCTGGACCGTCCCCTGGTTGCGGAGCTCCAACTTTCCCCACGCCAGGAAGAGGACGCACGGCTTGACTTCAAGAAAGCGGAAAGGGACCCGAAGATTCTCATCGTCACCGACAAGCTGCTGACGGGTTACGACGCTCCCGTCCTGTACTGCATGTACCTGGACAAGCCGATGCGGGACCACGTGCTGTTGCAGGCCATAGCCCGCGTTAACCGTCCTTACATCGACGCCGAGGGGAAGCGGAAGCGAGTTGGCCTGGTGGTTGACTTTGTGGGCGTGCTGCGAGAGTTGAAGAAGGCGTTGCAGTTCGACTCCTCCGACGTGAGCGGGGCCATCGATGAACTCGACCTGTTGATGACTGAGTTCAGGAAGAAGATGGCCGATGCCGAAGCAAAATACCTTGAAGAGTTGGGCGGTGGCATGGGCGACGAGAGGCTGGAGCAGGTGGTCTATGGCCACTTCCTGGACCCGGAGACCCGCAAGGTCTTCTTCGATGCCTACAAGGAGATCGAAGCCCTCTGGGAGATACTCTCCCCTAGAGCGGAACTGCGGGACCACATCGACGCCTACAAGCAACTGGCCCAACTCTATGAGGCGGTACGAAACGGCTACGCTACCGGCGTGACCTACGTGGCGGACCTGGCCAGCAAGACCAGCCGGATGGTGCAGGAGAGAGCGAGTCAGGAGGGCTTGGGTTACCTGACGAAAACCGTGACCTTCGATATGCAGACCCTGCGCGCGCTTCAAGCGGACAAGGGAAGCGACGAGGCCAAGGTGTTCAACCTGGTAAGGGGTCTCCAGCGCGAAGTGGAGAATGACCCGGAGATGGGCGCTGTCCTGAGACCCCTGAAAGAACGGGCGGAGAACATTCTGAAAGGGATGGAAGAGCGCACAATTACAGGGCTGGCAGCGATGGACTTGCTGGCGGCCCTGGCAAGAGAAAAGGAGGCGGCCGCCAAGTCCAGGATTGACACCGGTCTTTCGCCACGGGCATTCGGTGTCTATTGGACGCTGAAAGACGCGCCCGACCTTCGTTCCGCCGGGGTCAACGCCATGGAGTTGGCACGGGAAGCCGAATCGCTCATGGCCCGCTTTACCAATGCTGCCGACAACGCTGACGAAGAGAGACGGCTGCGGGCGGCCCTGTACTTGCCTCTACTGGGGCTTCAGGCGGACCAACGGGTCCGGGCGGTCGAGCGCGTGCTTGCGATATTGGTGGGGACGGATGCCGAAGTTGACCGATGACCAGCGGCGGAAGGCCCTCAGCGAGCGCGTCGATTGCTGGGCGCAGCGGCTGAAAGTGCAGCCGCCCCGGTTGCGCGTACAACGCATGACGCGCAAGTGGGGTTCCTGCTCTACAGCGGGGAACATCACGCTGGCCAGCGACCTGGCCGATCAGGAGACCGGATTCCAGGACTTTGTGATTGCTCACGAGTTGCTGCACCTGCGCGTGCCCAACCACGGGAAGCTGTTTAAGGCGTTGCTGTCCGCTCATGTGCCCGGCTGGAGGAAGTACGACATCATGAAGTAGGCGGACGTCAATGGTTCCGAGGCATTTGATGGCTCTCTCCCGTCACCATCCCAGACCAGGACCGAGTGATTCTATCTTGGCTGCGACTGGTGCGAATCAAGGGGAACGGCCGGAGGCGCTGGCGGCATTGGCTCTGGAAAGATGGTTTCCCCCGGCAATGTCCATGCCCCTGTAAGCCAAGACCCGCGCCTTCCGCCCTGAACAGAGCATCGCCGCCTCTACGGCCAGGCTCCCTGACGTGGCAATCGTCCTGCCCCAGCTCCAGGGCAATCGCGTTTTAACTGAGCAGGACTTTGAGGAGGTAGTCATCCCTCCAGCCAGCTTGCAGGCGTTTGCCCTGGATGCCCACTTTCAGGCTGGTTTCCCGTTTCAGCTGGTTGTGGGCTATCTGCCGCAGCGTCGCCATATTCTGGGGGCTGTGGTCTTTGCGCATCCGGCTCTGGTCCTCGCGGAAGGTGACATCCAGGCTCCAGTGCAGCGAGTTCTCGATGCTCCAGTGTGCCCGCGCCGCCCGCAACATCCGCTCGGCCGGTCCTGCCAGGCTGCTGATGTAATACCGGGAGTGCACCGTAATCCCCGTGTCAGTCTCACGCCGCCCCACCACCTTCATCACCGACCGCAAACCGGGCCAATCCCTCCCGGTGCTCAGGTAGTCCAGGCAGGCCGGGCCGCTGATCACCCAGCATTCCCGCCGTTCGATGCGCCCGTGTCCTTTGTTCAGAGTGGTGGCATAGTCGTGGGGAACTCCATCGAATCCCCATTCCTCCGCACCCTCAAACAGGTCCCGGATGTCCTGGCAGAGCCGCCCCTGGTTCTCCTTGACTGCCAGCAGATAGCCGGCCTCCCGGTCCAGAATCCCCTGAGCAATCTCCTTCTGGCAGCCCATGGCGTCGATGGTTACGATGCATCCCCTCAAGTCCAGCAGTTCCAGCAGCCGGGGTATGGCAGTGATCTCGTTGGATTTCTCCTCTGTCTTCACCTGCCCCAGGGTCAGGGTGTTGGCCGAGGCCCAGGCGCTGACCAGGTGGATGGCCTGCTTGCCCGCTCCCTTGTCGTGGGAACGGCGCACCGTCTTGCCGTCGATGGCCACCACCTCTCCGGGCAGCAAATCAGCCACTGACCGGCTCCATTCCATGAAGCATTCCTGGAAGCGGTCCGGGTCCAGACGGGAGAACACGTCGCCGAAAGTGTCGTGGGACGGTATTCCGTGGGGAAGATCCAGGAAAGTGCGAAACCAGTCCTCCTTGCTCTTGCCGAACATCTCGACGTGAACCCACGAGTCGGCACCGCAGATGACGGCGCAGATGGCTATGGTGATGATATCCAGCAACTGGTGCCGCTTGCACCGGTCAATCCTGGGGTCCTCCAATCCCTCAAAACTCTCCACGATAGACACACCCCTCCCTCGCTCCATGGCTCCCCACATCCTCCCGCACAACCTCGGTCTTACACCCTGCCAAGTCTATCATCCATAACGCGATTGCCCTGCCCCAGCTCTCCAACGGTTGCAACCTGGCCCTGGCGTTGATAAACTCCGTTATCCAGTATCAGCAACCTGGATAGAGTTGACTGCCCATCGTGGTTTCTGACCATCAGACCCCGGCGCCCCGGGGATAGACCGGCACAGATGCGTTACATGATGCAGGCGATTGGTCTGGCGCGACAGGCGTTGGGCACAACCAGCCCCAACCCTGCCGTGGGGGCTGTTATCGTCAAGGACGGCGCGGTGGTAGGGTCGGGGCACACGATGCCTCCGGGCGGCAATCACGCCGAAATTGAGGCCCTGGCGATGGCTGGGGACTCGGCCCGCGGCGCGACCCTTTACACCACTCTTGAGCCCTGCTGCCACTTTGGACGCACCCCTCCTTGCACCAAGGCCATCATTGCCGCCGGGATCGTCGAGGTCCATGCAGCAGTGCAGGACCCCAACCCGGTGGTGGCAGGCCAGGGCATGGCGGAGTTAGAGTCTGGCGGCATCAGAGTTTCCGTTGGAGAAGAGGCGGAAGCCGCAGCTGAACTTTACGAGGCGTTCGCCAAGCACATCCTGACCGGTCTTCCCTTCGTTATTTCCAAGTTTGCCATGAGCCTGGACGGCAAGATAGCCAGCCATACAGGTGACTCAAAGTGGGTTACGGGGCCCAAGGCTCGTGCCCGCGTCCAGGAAATACGCCGGGAGATCGACGCCGTCATGGTGGGCGTTAACACCGTGGTGGCTGATAACCCGCAATTGACTGCCAGGGACGGTAACGGGGAGCCACTGTCCCGCCAGCCTTTGCGCGTGGTACTTGATAGCCACGCCCATACCCCCGCTAACGCGCGCCTGTTGAGCGAACCCGGCAATACACTGATAGTCGTCGCCAAGGATGCTCCCGATCCGGGGGTCGACGCGCTTACTTGCGCCGGCGCGGAAGTGCTCCGCTTGGAAGCAGGCCCGGATGGGCGCCCGGACCTTTCCCTATTGATTGCCGAGTTGGGGAAGCGCGGAGTAGTGTCCCTGTTCGCCGAGGCAGGAGGCATACTACAGGGCGCCCTTTTTGACTCCGGTATCGTGGACAAGGTATACGCATTCATCGCCCCGGTAATTATCGGCGGCCTTGGCGCTTCATCACCGGTGGAGGGCATCGGCGCCATCCACATGGCGAACGCCGTGCGCATAGGACGGTCCCGAATGGAGCGCATCGACGACGACTGGCTGATTATCGGATACCCACTCAGAACGCCGCCCCATACCCGGTAGGGGGCCAGCACGCACGGGCGGGACCCGTCCCTCGACGAGGGAGACCGGCATAGAGGATAAGGGCTTGTTTACAGGTATCGTCGAAGAAGTAGGCACCGTGGGAACCCTCGACAACAATCGGCTGGCAATTCGGGCATCGCGTGTCATGGAAGACCTTAAGATGGGTGACAGCATCGCCATCAACGGTGCCTGCATGACAGTGGTGGAACTGGATGAAGACGGCTTCGGTGTTGATGTATCTCCTGAGACGCTGCGCCGCACATCCCTGGGAAAACTGGAACCTGACCACAAGATAAACTTGGAGCGGCCCCTTTCCGTCAGCGACCGGCTCGGCGGGCACATGGTCCAGGGTCATGTTGACGCCACCGCCCGAATAATCTCGATCAGGCCCGAGGGAGACTGCTTCATATTCCGGGTGGGCAACCCCAAACGGCTCAGCCCATACATCGTGGAGAAGGGTTTCATCGCTGTTGACGGTATAAGTCTCACCGTGGTAAAAAAGTCGGTATCTTCATTCACTCTGTCCATAATACCCTTCACCCTCCAAAACACTAACTTGCAGGACAAGGCTACCGGGGACCGGGTGAACCTCGAAGCGGATATCCTGGCCAAGTACGTCGAAAGCATCCTGGCGCGGTGACCCGGTCAATGCCGGGTCTCGCTACTGAGAATACGGCCCCATACCGACATGCCGGCCGGGGAGCGGCGGATAGGATCCGTTCCCAGGCGGGAGAAGGACAGCACCATGCCTCTCTGCAGCGTGGAAGAAGCCCTTGACGAGTTTCGAGCCGGCAAATTCGTCATTGTAGTTGATGACGAAGGGCGGGAAAACGAGGGTGATCTGGTCATGCCGGCAGAAATGGTCACTCCAGACGCAGTGAACTTTGCCGTCACTCACGCGCGGGGTCTGCTGTGCATGCCGATGACGGGAGAGAGGCTGGATGAGCTGGATATTCCGCTCATGGTCTCCAAGAACATATCGGCCAAGAAGCATACCGCATTCACGGTATCTGTGGACTATAACAAGGGCACCACCACCGGAATCTCCGCATACGACCGGGCCGCCACTGTCAAGGCAATGATTGACCCCAATACCAAGCCTGAAGAGATGTCGCGTCCCGGGCACCTGTTCCCGCTCCGCTACAACCCTGGCGGTGTGTTGGCCCGGCCCGGACATACCGAGGCCATCGTAGACTTGTGCGAGATGGCGGGAATGTACCCCTCGGGCATCGTGTGTGAGATTATGAACGATGACGGCACGATGTCCCGGATGGAGAGCCTGGAGGAGTTCGCCGAGAAATTCGACCTCAAGATTCTGAGCATCGCCCAGATAATCGCCTACCGCCGCCGCCACGATAACCTGATCGAGAGGGTGGCTGAAGCCCGTTTACCCACCAAGTATGGAGACTTCAAGGCAATCGCATACCGCAGTTCAGTCGACCCGGGAGAGCACATTGCTCTGACCATAGGCGAGTGGGCGCCTGACCAGCCTGTACTGGTGAGGATCCACAGCGAGTGCCTGACCGGCGATGTGTTCGGCAGCCTGCGCTGCGACTGCGGCCAGCAGGTGGAGTTGGCCCTGACCGCCCTGGCAAAAGAGGGCTCTGGAGTTTTCCTCTATATGCGGCAGGAAGGCAGGGGTATCGGCCTGCACAACAAGATCAAGGCCTACTTTCTGCAAGAGTCCGGTATGGACACCATAGAAGCCAACCGTACCCTGGGGTTCGATGCAGACATGCGTCACTATGACATCGGCGGTCAGATACTCAGGGATCTAGGGGTATCGAAACTGCGGTTGCTCACCAACAACCCACGGAAAGTTGTAGGGATCTCCGGCTTCGGGATTGAAATCGTTGAGCGAGTCCCGGTGGAAGCCACTGCGAACGATGAAAACCGGGCATACCTCCGCACCAAGAGACTCCGCATGGGCCACATCCTCGGAAACTGTTGACCGGACGGTTAGTCCGGGCACGTCCAACCGCTAAAATCAAGAGCGTTGGCCATTGGCCAACGCTCTTCTGTTTTCTTCCGTGTTTTCGGTCAATGATTACTGGTCATCCATTCCCACTTTCGACATCAGGTACGCCTGGATAAAGTCGTTCAGGTCCCCGTCCAGCACGGCGTCGGGGTTGGTGCTCTGGAAATTGGTCCGGTGGTCCTTAACTGATTTGTAGGGGTGCAGGACGTAGCTCCTGATCTGGTTGCCCCACTCCGGGACGACTCGTTCCCCTCGAAGTCTGGCCAATTCCTCTTCCCGTTCCTCGGTCTGCTTTGCCAGGAGCCTGGCCTTGAGGATACGCATGGCGAAGTCACGGTTCTGGTGCTGGGAGCGCTCGTTCTGGCAGGTGACCACGATCCCCGTGGGAATATGGGTCAGCCGCACCGCAGAAGCCACCTTTTGCACATTCTGACCGCCGGGGCCGCTGGACCGGAAGAAATCCATCTTCACGTCCTCCGGGCGGACCGAGACCTCTGAGTCCTCCTCTGCGGCCGGCAGAATCTCAACCTCTGCGAAGGACGTGTGACGCCTCAGGGCGGGGTCGTAGGGCGAAACCCGCACCAACCGGTGTACTCCCCGCTCGGCGCTCAGATACCCGAAGGCGTGGTGCCCGCCGATCTCCACCGTTGCACCCCGGAGGCCCGCCTCGTCGCCATAGGAAAGGTCCATCACCTGAACATCCCGCGCCTCTACCTCTGCCCAGCGCATGTACATGCCAAGCAGCATCTCCGCCCAGTCGTGGGAATCGGTCCCCCCGGCGCCGGAATGGATGGACACGATCGCGGAGCGGTCGTCGTAGGGACCGGAGAGAGTCAAGTCAATCTCCTCCCGGGCCAGGGTCGATGCGATCTGTCGAGCTTCTTCTTCCAGCTCAGCTTGGATTGACTGGTCTTCCTCCGCGATAGCGAGTTCGGTCAACTCCTTGAGGCTCTGCGTCTGCGACTGTAGCTCTTGCCATGTCGTCACGGTGTCCCTGGTACGTCCCAACTCCTGCATCTTCCTACGGGCCTGCCGGGTATCGTGCCAAAAGCCCGGTTGGGCGGCCTCCAGTTCCATCTCGGCTATGGATTTCTCTTTGCCGGAGAGGTCAAAGACGCTCCACAACGGTCTCGATCCTCTGACACATCTCCGTTAGTTCCTGAAGTAACTCTTCCATAACTCGGAAATCCCTCCTGATACGCATCGGGGCGGCCCTTTCCATCGTTGACGGACATCATCCGGACGTGGAAGCTATGCTCGCCATGCAAACATGCGCCTGCTATTGCTTCACGTCCAGTATATCAAAGCCTGCCTGGGTTATAATTAGGCTAAACGGACGGGCCTTCCTGCCAATCCGGGGGCGTTCAGGGAGAAGAAGCGGAGAAATGCTAGATCACGGAACACTGGAATCAGGACACGTTGACCCCAGGGAAGCATTCCGGCATCGAATGCGCCATTCGGCGGCTCACGTCATGGCCGATGCCGTGCTGAAGCTGTTCCCGGAAGCGAAGATTGCAATCGGTCCTCCCACTCAGGACGGTTTCTACTACGACTTCGACGTTTCCCGCCCTTTCACCCCGGAAGACCTGGAGCAGATTGAGGGTCTGATGAGGGAGTCCATTTCCGGCGCATACCCCTTTGAGCGCGAGGAGTTGGACGCCGCCGCGGCCAGGGCCATGTTTGCCGGCCAACCCTACAAGCTTGAAATCATCGAAGGTCTGGAAGACGCGGAGACACTGTCCATCTATCGGCATAATGGGTTCGTGGACCTGTGCCAGGGTCCACACGTCGAAAACACCGCTCAGATCGCCGCCGTGAAACTGCTGACGGTGGCCGGGGCCTACTGGCGCGGCGACGAGCGCCGCCCAATGCTGCAACGCATCTACGGTACCGCATTCGAGTCCGGGGATGAGCTTGAAGCCCATCTGTCCCGGTTGGAAGAAGCGGAACGCCGCGACCACCGCACCCTTGGACGGCAGCTGGGACTGTACTCAGTCCACGATGAAATCGGCCCCGGCCTGATCGTCTGGCATCCCAACGGGGGCAGGGTACGGTCGATAATCGAGGACTACTGGAAGAATCTTCACTACCGCCTCGGATACGAGGTGGTCTACTCTCCCCATATCGGCAGGGCGGCCCTGTGGGAGACCAGCGGCCACCTGGACTTTTACCGGGAGAGCATGTATTCCTCAATGGACGTGGACGAGCAGGAATACTTCCTCAAGCCCATGAACTGCCCCTTTCACATCGCCATATACCGCTCGGCCCTCCGCAGCTACCGCGAGTTGCCCCTGCGGTTCGCCGAGCTTGGCACGGTGTACCGCTACGAGCGCAGCGGGGCGCTCCACGGCCTGATGCGGGTGCGGGGATTCACCCAGGACGACGCCCATATCTTCTGCCGTCCGGAGCAGGTGGAGGACGAGATCGGCGGGGTGCTTGATCTCACCTTCGAGCTGCTGCGCGACTTCGGCTTCTCCGAATACAGTATTGCCCTGTCCACCCGTCCGGAGAAGTTCGTTGGCGAGGAGGAGATGTGGGACCACGCCACCGCATCGCTCCAGGGCGCCCTGGCCCGGAAGGGCCTGCCCTACAACGTGGATGAAGGCGGCGGCGCATTCTACGGCCCCAAGATCGACATCCACATCACCGACGCCCTCGGGCGGGCCTGGCAATGCACCACGGTGCAGTTCGACTTCAACCTGCCCGAGCGGTTCGACCTGACCTACCAGGACGACCAGGGCAGCCGCCAGCGTCCATACATGGTCCATCGCGCAATCCTGGGGTCGATGGAAAGGTTCCTTGGCGTACTCATTGAGCACTACGGCGGCGCATTCCCCTTGTGGCTCGCCCCGGTGCAGGCAGTGGTGATACCAATAGCCGACCGCCACCACGAATACGCGGCGGGAGTGCGGGACACTCTGGGCGCCGGTGGTCTGCGTGTGGACGTGGACGACCGCAACGAGCGCATGAACCTGAAAATCCGCAACGCCCAGATGATGAAAGTCCCCTACATGCTGGTGGTTGGCGACCGGGAGATGGAGGCTGGAGCCGTCGCCGTGCGTCAGCGCGACGGCGAAGACCTGGGCGCAATGCCGGTGGCGGACTTCGTGGAGTTGCTGGGAGAGGAGAACGGAAAATGAAGACCTACGTTTTCCCGGTTAAGGTCGAGAAGGATGAGGATGGATCCTGGTTCGCCGAGATACCAATGATCCCAGGCTGCGCCGTTTCCTGTTAGCCAAAAGAACATGTCCTGGAATCGGTTCAAGAGGTAGCACAGGCCATGTTGGAAATGATGGTGGAGCACGGGGACCCTTTGCCGGAAGGCATAGAATCCTGCGAAGTCATTCCGGGCACCGAGGCAAAGCCCGGGCCGGAAATCGTAACCATTACCCTTGAAAGTTAACAGCAAGCAACAAATCCCAATGGCAAGATGGTCGGCTATGGAACAAGACATCCGGGAGTTCCTAGAATCGTTCTCAGTGGATGAGTTGGAAGACAGAGGAATCTTGCGATTGTATGGGAGCGAGTATCAACTCAGGGCCACAAGCGTTGAACCTTTAATCAGACTGATGAAAGAGCGCAACGTCACGCAGTTAACAGCCGTTAGACGGCGCTGGCATCTAACTTCGGATGGCGTATTCGCCAATCCGGATTCTGGGGAAGCTAAGCAGGGCCGGGTCGAAGATCTACAGAATCGCGGGAATGTCTTCAACATGCAAAATCTGCACATCAACCCACATTTCCGTCGTACACCGCAGCAAGAACTATCGGAAGATCAACAGGAGCAACGGTCTGAGATTCCGCGAGACGATTCAAACGTGGTTAAATTTGGACTCGAACGTGACCTTCAACGCGCCCTCCGAAACAACATCAGTCAATTAGAACCGGGGCTCAAAGTTGTTGACGGAGGTACCGAGAGAACTGTAGAAGCTGGCCGCATTGACGTTACAGCCGAGGACACCCAAGGTGATCTTGTGGTCATCGAACTCAAAGCTGGCACAGCACAACCCGAGAGCATCGCCCAACTGCTATCCTACATGGGAAGTATCGACGACGATCAAGGAAGACCAGTCAGAGGCATATTGGTTGCCCACGATTTTCACCCACGGTTGGTTATGGCGGCCCGCGCCGTTCCCAACATTTCGCTGAAGGCGTACTCCTTCCAATTCTCTTTCGAGGACCGCTAACGGCCTGCCGGGAATCGAACGTATGCCTTGCCAAGACTCGACCTGATCTAAAAACACCACCGGAAAGGTGCAACATGCCCAACCGCCTTATCAACGAGACCAGCCCCTACCTGCTCCAGCATGCCAACAACCCCGTTGATTGGCACCCCTGGGGGGAGGAGGCACTGGGGCTTGCCCGGTCCGGGAACAAGCCCATCCTCCTGAGCATCGGCTACTCCGCCTGTCACTGGTGCCACGTCATGGAGCGGGAGTCCTTCGAGAATGAGGACATCGCTGCCTTGATGAACGAGCGGTTCGTCAACATCAAGGTGGACCGCGAGGAACGCCCTGACCTGGACGCGGTGTACATGCAGGCCGTCCAGATGCTCACCGGCAGCGGCGGCTGGCCCATGACCGTCTTCCTGACCCCGGACTGCAAGCCCTTCTACGGCGGCACCTACTTTCCCCCGGCAGACCGCGGCGGGATGCCCGGCTTCCCGCGCCTGCTCCTGGCCATCAGCGACGCCTACCACAACAACCGCGGCGAGGTGGACCGCGTAACCGGACAACTCACGTCGCAGATGGGACTCGCCGGCCAGGTCCCCAGGGGGGTCGATCCTCTGACCACCGAGACGCTGCACCAGGCATATTCCAACCTGGCCACCAATTTCGACTACCAGAACGGCGGCGTGGGGCCTGCCCCCAAGTTTCCCCAGCCAATGACCCAGGAGTTCCTGTTGCGCTACCATAATCAGGGCTTCAATCCTCGCGCCCTGGAGATGGTCGATCTGACCCTGGAAAAGATGGCCTACGGCGGCATCTACGACCAGATAGGCGGCGGGTTCCACCGCTACTCCACCGACCCCTACTGGCTCGTCCCCCACTTCGAGAAGATGCTCTACGACAACGCCCAACTGGCCCGGCTGTACCTCCACGCCTACCAGGTCACTGGCCGGGACCTCTACCGCCGGATAACCGAGGAGACCCTGGACTACGTGCTGCGAGAGATGACCGGGCCGACTGGGGGATTCTTCTCTGCCCAGGACGCCGACAGCGAGGGGGAGGAGGGCAAGTTCTTCGTCTGGACTCCAGATGAAATCCGGTCCGTTCTGGGAGAGGAGGACGGCAATACGTTCTGCGCTTTCTTCGGCGTCACGGCCCAGGGCAACTTCGAGGGCAAGAACATCCTCAACATTACCAGGGAAGAGTCCGAGTTCGCCCGGTCGCAGGGAATGGAATTAGAAGAACTGCAACGAGTCATCCAAAGGGGCAAGCGCGAACTCCTCAAGGTGCGCGAGGGGAGGGTCCATCCCCTGCTCGACGACAAGGTGTTGAGTTCCTGGAACGGCCTCATGCTCCGTGCCTTTGCCGAGGCCGCTCCAGCTTTGGACAGACCCGACTACTTGGAAGCGGCGGTCAGAAATGCCGCCTTCCTTGTGGAAACCATGAAGCCGGAGGTCCGCATGTTGCGGACCTACCGAAACGGTGAAGCCAAGCTGCTGGGTTATCTGGAAGACTACTCTTTCGTTGCCGATGGTCTACTGGCCCTCTACGAAGCGACTTTCGACCAACGCTGGCTGACCGAGGCCACAGCCCTGGCAGATGCCATGATCGAACTCTTCTGGGACGAGACCGCCGGGGGCTTCTACGACACCGGTTCGGACCACGAGAAGTTGGTGGTGCGGCCCCGGGATGTGTTCGACCATGCCCAGCCTTGCGGCGGGTCTGTGGCGACTGACATGCTGCTGCGGTTGGCAATCTTCACTGGTAACGCCGATTACGGCGTGAAGGCGGCCACCCCCCTGCGGTCGTTGCGGGAGCACATGGCCCGCGCACCGGCCAGTTCCGGGGTCTGGCTCGGCACGCTGGACTTCTACGTTTCGACGGTCAAGGAAGTGGCGATTATAGGCCCTTGGGAAGACTCCGGTACTCGCGCCCTGCTGGACGCCGTTTTCCACGGTTTCATGCCCAACAAGGTCGTCGCTGGTTCCTGGAGTGCCGGGCCACTCCAGGTCGACGACTTGATACCCTTGCTGCAAGGACGAGGTATGGTAAATGGCAGGCCCACGGCTTACGTCTGCCGGAACTACGCCTGCCAACTCCCGGTAAATGAGCCGACCGCGCTGTTGGAACAGCTTACCGCCTGACCCTGCTGTCCAGTCCTGCCGCGGCCACTGATTCCGCGGTCACCGCGTCGGGCAGGCGGTAGCGGGGCCACAGCACGAACCCCAGCAGCACCAACCCTCCAGCCATCAGCGGAGCAAGGCGGATGCCCAATGGGTTTTCCGTCGAGTCTCCCAACAGCAGGACCAGGCTCAACAGCAGTGGGGGAAGGGCATAGGTCACTTTCTCGAGGAAGTTCTGCGTGGAGTAGAACATTGCCTCCCGGCGCTCGTTATTCAGTATCGCGTCGTAGTCGGCAATGTCGGCGGTTATTCCCTTGGGAAGCAGAAACACTGCCGACATGGGCAGCCCGGCGATGAACACCAGAACGATGGCCTGAACCATCGTACCACTCTCCGAGAACAAGCCCACCAGCCCCAACAGAGGAAATGCCGCTCCGCTGGCAACCAGGCAGATGCCATACGCGCGTCTCTTGCTGATTTTGCCCCAGTCCAGCAGGAGCCAAAAGAAGATGCCGCTGACTACCGCGCCTGCAATTACGGTGCTGGACAGGATGGCGGACACTCCGCCTTCTTCCTCCGCCCCCAACAGTTGCGACGCGAAAAACGGTATCCAACCCTGCAACACGCCCACCCCAGTAGTGAACATGATGAAGGTGGGCAGGTAATATATGAACTGAGGATTGCCCAATGTGTCGCGTATTCCCCTGAAGAACGGGACCCGTGCAGGGACAGTGTACCGTGGAGCGTGCCGCCAGACCGCGGCCAACGATATGTACCGGAACACAAGCCCTGTACCTGCCAGAATCAGGCCTATTGCCTGAAACCCCAGTGTATCGACAAGCCGCCCGCCAACGACAAGACCCAAAGCGGCGCCAACGACGGCAAAGAGGAATATGAGGCCCACCAGGTTCATCCGGTCCGCAGCCCCTCGGGTCACCTCCGGCACTAACGCCTCCAAGGCCCCGCTGGACATGGTCGCCGCCGTGAAAAAGAGTTCCAGCATTATCACGAAGTAGACCACATTCCACCAACTGGCCTCCCCGGTTGGAAGAAACCAGACGAGCGCAGCGAACAGAGCATAGAAGGGCGTGCTGAACAGTATGAAGGGAATGCGCCGGCCCCAACGGCTGTGGGTACGGTCGCTCCACCATCCGATGATGGGGTCGGTAAAGGCGTCGATGAAGCGCCCGGCGAAGATCATAAGCCCGGCCAGCACCCGGGCGTCGATTGTGAACCCGAATAACGGCACATCGGGCACCCGGGCAAAACCCTCCGTCACCGGGGGGGCCAGAAAGAAGAGAATCCACGACTGCCGGAAATACCCGATGGCCTGCAAGCCAATATGGTCAGCGGCGAAGAGTACCTTGTTTATAGCCGGGAGTCTGACAGCAGTGGATGCGGCCATGAATAGTGACACCTCAGCGGCAGGGTGGAGAAGCCGGAGTTACCCAAGGACCAAACCTGCTCTATGATAACCCATGCGCTTCCGTGATTCTCCGTGTCCAACGGATGACGCCGCCTCACAGCCACTGGGGATGCAGGACAGTTGGGTAGCAAGTGTAACCGCCAGCGGCGCTGCCGCCTGGCAATTAGGACTATCCCAAGCCTGGGGAGGGATGTATAATGTTCACGATTTCCGTATCCGAACGTCTCTGGGCAACTGGTAACGGCCGGTGAAACTTACTTAACTGAGGAGAGGAAAATGGCAGAAGCCGCCAAGATCATTTACACCGAAACTGATGAGGCGCCGTTCCTTGCCACGCACTCACTGCTGCCGATTCTCCAGGCTTTTACCAAGAGTTCGGGCATCGAACTCGAGACCTGGGATATATCGTTATCCGGACGCATCATCGCCAATTTTCCAGACAATCTGACGGATGAGCAGAGAATTCCCGATTATCTGCGCATGTGCGGCGAGTTGTGCCTGGAGCCGTCGGCGAACCTTGTCAAGCTGCCCAATATCAGCGCCTCGATTCCCCAGCTAAAGGCTGCTATCGCGGAACTTCAGGACAAGGGGTACGACATTCCCGACTATCCCGACCAGCCTTCGACCGACCAAGAACGTGAAACCCAGGCGCGCTATTCCAGGGTGATTGGCAGCGCGGTCAACCCAGTCATACGGGAAGGAAACTCCGACCGCCGGTCCTCCACCGCAGTGAAGGAGCATGGCAAACGCAATCCCCACCGGATGATGCAGGACTGGCCGGAAGTGTCCAAGACTCGTGTAGGACACATGGCAAGCGGGGATTTCTTCGGCAGTGAGCAGGCCGTCACCACGACGGAGGCCGGGTCAGCCAATATCGAATTTGTGGCTGGCGACGGGACAGTCACGGAGCTCAAGGCCGGTATCCCTCTGCAATCCGGGGAAATCATCGACTGCGCCGCGATGAATGTCCGTGCGTTGCGCCAGTTTTACGCCGAGGAAATTGCAAAGGCCAAGTCCGACGACTTGTTGCTCTCCCTCCATTTGAAGACCACCATGATGCGCGTGTCGGACCCGATTATTTTCGGACATTGCGTGTCGGTATACTACCAGGACGTGTTTGAAAAACACGCCGCGGAACTGGCACAAGTCGCGGTGGACCCGGATAACGGGGTCGCCGAACTCCTGACCAAAATTCAAGACCTCCCGGAGGACAAGAGAGCGGAAATCGAGGCGGACATCCAGGCGGTCTATGAAAGCCGCCCGGGACTGGGGATGGTCAATTCTTACCGGGGAATCACCAACCTGCACGTGTCGAGTGACACGATCATTGACGCCTCTATGCCGGTCGTTATCCGCGATGGCGGACGCACGTGGGGTCCCGACAACGAGTTGCACGACACCGTCGCACTGATCCCTGACCGCTCTTATGCGACCATATATCAGGCGGCGATAGAGGACTGCCAGGAACATGGAGCGTACGACCCGTCCACCATCGGCAGCGTCGCCAATGTGGGGTTGATGGCCCAGGCAGCCGAAGAGTATGGGTCCCATGACAAGACCTTTGAAGCTCCAGGCAATGGGACGATTCGGGTCGTTGACGCATCGGGCGCCACGTTGATGGAACAGAGCGTTGAGGAAGGTGATATCTTCCGAATGTGTCAGACGAAAGACGCTCCTATCCAGGACTGGGTCAGGCTTGGGGTCACCCGGTCCCGGCTCACCGGACAGGCGGCCATTTTCTGGCTGGACCCGAACCGGGCTCACGACGCTGAGTTGATCAAGAAGGTGGACAAATATCTGCCGACGCATGACACGACTGGATTGGACATTAGCACAATGCCTCCCCTCGACGCCATGCGGGCAACGATGGCGCGCAGCCGGGCCGGCCAGGATACGATTGCCGTAACTGGCAACGTGTTGCGTGATTATCTGACCGATCTCTTCCCCATCCTCGAATTGGGCACCAGCGCCAAGATGCTTTCGGTAGTCCCCCTGCTCAATGGCGGCGGGTTGTTCGAGACAGGCGCCGGCGGGTCGGCCCCCAGGCACGTGCAACAGTTCCTGGAAGAGGGGCATCTGCGGTGGGATTCACTGGGCGAATTCTGCGCCCTCGTCGCCTCCTTCGAGCATTTCGGCGAGGTGTTCAACAGCGAAAGGGCCAAACTGTTGGCGGAGACCCTGGACCAGGCCATTGGCGAGCATCTGGAACACCAGAGGGCTCCGTCGCGCCGGGTGAATGAACTGGACACCCGGGGCAGCCACTTCTACCTCGCTCTGTACTGGGCGCAAATGCTGGCCAGGCAGACCAAGGACCCGGAGTTGCGGACCCGGTTCACCGAGGTGGCCCAGCAGATGGCGGACAACGAAGAAAAGATCGTTCAGGAGCTTAACGACGCCCAGGGCCAGTCGATGGACATCGGGGGCTATTACCGTCCCAACGACGAGATGGCCGCCAAAGCCATGCGTCCCAGTGCCACCTTGAATGCGATTGTGGATGGGATCTGACAACAGGCCGGTTGGCTGAGGGGCGTTCTCCAGCCGGCCGGCTTACAGGCGTATGAACGCTTGGGGGGCCAAGTGCCGCTTCCTTCTAACTAACCGCTCTGCTGGGCCCCAGTTCCCCATGCTCGGATGGAGTACAAGGGGATACCGCCGTGCCCTGTTTTGAGACGCCATTCGGGCGGCCAAATCAAGCCAATTAAACAGAGGAGCACTAACCAGATGCGAAGTAAGGTAACCGTAGTCGGCGCCGGCAACGTTGGCGCAACCACTGCTCTCAGGATTCAGTCTCTCGGCTACGCCGACGTTGTGCTGGTAGACGTCGTCGAGGACCTTCCTCAGGGGAAGGCTCTGGACATGCTCGAAGCCGGTCCGGTCGTAGGGTCCGACGCCCTGGTTACCGGCAGCAACGGCTACGAAGAATCCGCCGATTCTGATCTTGTGGTCATCACAGCCGGTATAGCCCGCCGACCCGGAATGAGCCGGGATGATCTCCTCCTCACCAACATGCGGATAACGTCGGCGGTTACCGCGGAAGTGGTGAAACATTCGCCCAACTGCATCATCATCGCCGTGACCAATCCCCTGGACGCGATGGTCCAGAACGTTTACGAGAGTTCCGGGTTCCCGCGCAGCCGCGTGTTCGGAATGGCCGGGATTCTGGACACAGCCCGGTTCCGCACCTTCATCGCCCAGGAACTGGACGTCTCGGTGGAGGACGTCCAGGCATACGTTCTCGGCGGCCACGGTGACGACATGGTCCCCTTGGTGCGCTACACCACCGTCGGAGGCATCCCCATAAGCGAACTCATGGCGGAGGAGAAGATTGACCAACTGGTACAACGCACCAGGGACGGCGGCGGAGAGATCGTTGCTCTGCTGAAGGAAGGCAGCGCCTACTACGCCCCTTCGGCTGCAATCACCCAGATGGTTGAAGCGGTGCTCTTGGACAAGAAGCGCATCCTCCCCTGCTGCGTTTACCTGGAGGGAGAGTTTGGCGTCAACGGCCTGTGCGTCGGCGTACCGGCCAAGCTGGGAGCAGGCGGCATGGAGCAGGTGGTTGAAATCCGCCTCACGGATGAAGAGAGGGCTTCCCTGAACAAGTCCGCAGCCAGCGTCCAGGAACTGGTGGACGTGATGCACCAGGCCAAGGCAGAGGGGTAACAACGACTGAACCTGTGTCAGATTCCTGTCCCGTAGACAGCACCGTTAATTCGAGCACGGCCCAGGTGAAAGCTCACCTGGGCCGGTATTTTGCCTTTAGTGTGCATATAATCAGTAAATTGCAAGGCCAACGGATTTAGAGGCATTGAGTTCATTGAAGAGGATTGCGGGCGCCTTCGTTCTTCTGTTTACAATCGTTCTTGCAGTTGCCTTGGCTTTGCTGACTCTCGTGGGAACTGACGCCGCTATGTCAGACCGCGAGATATATCTCAGGGCCGCCATAGCAGTGCTGGCGTCAGCCGGCATCACCGGCATCCTGATTATGCTACATAAAGTGTTGGTGATTACTATATCAAGACTCTTAAAGCATCTCTTGGGCTGGATTACCATTCAAACGGTGAGAAAGGCTATAATGGATTACAGCATCACTGTCCAAGCCACGGGTATTGCATCCACAGAAGGAAGTCTGGCAGTTGGCCTGGAGATTGGCTCCGAAGCTGGGGTTAGAGTAGGCGAACAATTCGCTGTGTCAAACGCAACAAACCAGCAAACCCTCGGGGTTGTCGAAGTGTTCAGACTTTACGAGGGCTCCAGTGTCTGCAAGGTTGTCGATTGGACCAACGATAAATTCTGGAGTGCTCTAGAGTTGAGAATGGACCAAGACCCATCTTTTCCCACCGGCGTAGCAATCACAAGGGACTCTCAGGAAGACGTACCGCTCCAGTCGCTTCAGAATCCGCTGGTGTCGTGGAGGGGCTAACGCGTGGCGATAGAAGGAAAGGTTGCAGAAATTCTAAACGAACGAGAGGTCATCATTAACAGGGGCAGCGAAGCAGGCGTTGAACCAGGGATGACCTTCCGCGTGACTACTCCCGATATTCCGGTCCGGGATCCAGACACGCATGAGACGCTTGGCCAGTTCAGCAGGGACAAGATCGGGGTCAAGGCGACAGAAGTCTTTCCCAAGTTTTCCATAGGACGTACCTACGAGACCTACCTGGTCAAGAGCAGTCTGGAGGTGCTCGGTGAGGGTTTGAGAGGGGTGGCACAGGACCTGACGGGGAATCAAAGGAGGGTCCGGACCTTGAGGATTGGCGGAGGTTCAACTCTCGCCCCGCTGAGCGAAGGAGACAGCATAGTTCAGGTAGGTGATAAGGTGGTCCAGGTAGTCGAAGCGCACGAATCTGTACATCCCCAAGACGGAGGCTGACCCATGCCCAACCGCACGCGACTTGAGACGGAACTGCTCGAAAAAGCGGCCCGATACCTGCCCGGCGGAAATACCGGGAACCTGGCTATACAGGACGATCTGAACTTCCTGGTCCGGGAGGGCCGCGGTTCCCACGTCTACGACGTCAGCGGGAACGAGTACGTTGACTGGCTGATGGGTTCCGGCCCGATGATTCTGGGCCACGCGCACCCGGCGGTCACTGAGGCGGTAATTAAAGCCGTGGAGCAGGGCAGCACCTTCTTCGCCACCAACGAGAAAGCCGTGTTGCTGGCCGAGCAACTCGTGGAGGCTGTCCCTTGCGCCGAGCGGGTGCGGTTCACCACCAGCGGCACCGATGCCTGCTTCCAGGCCATGCGCACTGCCAGGGCCTATCGCAAGCGGGAAAAAGTGCTCAAGTTTGAAGGCGGTTACCACGGTACCAGCGACTATGCGCAGATGAGCGTGACTCCCTCGGCGTCGGAGGAATTTCCCCAGGCAGAGGCCAACAACAGCGGCATTCCGAGGGCGATCCGGGACCTGATGCTCATCGCGCCATTCAATGACATCGACACGACCACGACCATCATCGAAGCCCATCACGACGAGTTGGCCGCGGTGATAGTTGAACCGTTGCAGCGGATACTGGCTCCCCAACCGGGCTTCCTTCAGGGGTTGAGACAGGTCACGGCCAAATACGAGATACCGTTGATCTTCGATGAGGTCGTAACCAGTTTTCGGTTGGCCTACGGCGGAGCGCAGGAGCTCTACGGCGTGACACCGGACCTCTGCGCGACGGGCAAGATTATGGGCGGCGGATACCCGCTGGCAGCGGTGATGGGCCGTGCTGATATTCTTTCTGTCTTCGACCAGGGGGCGGCTGACTCTGACTCATTCGTCAGCCAGGTAGGCACCCTGAACGGGAACCCAATCGCCTGCGCCGCCGGGCTGGCGACCCTGAACGAGTTGCGTAAGGAGGGGGCTTACGAGCGGCTGTACAGTGTCGGCAGCCGGGTCAGGACCGCCATGATGGACCTCTTCAACGAGAACGGTATCCCAGTCCAGATGTGCGGGGAGGACGCGATCTTTGACGTTTTCTTCGCCAGTCAGCCCGTGAACAACTACCGCGACGGGCTGAGGGCCGACGGTCAGCTCATGGGCCGATTCAACTCGGGTCTGCTGGAGCGCGGCATACTGAAGGGTGGCCAGAAGTACTACCCGTCTATGGCCCATACGGATGAGGACGTGGAGCGGACAATCCAGGCATTTGCCGAGGTAATTCCGGCTCTCCGGGACTAGGGGGGCAACTGCATGGTTACCGCTGCCACGGGCTTTCGCCGCAAGCGCAAGGTGCTGTTCAGTGCTGAAGACCTGTTGCACCTGCCCGCCAACGGGCGGCGCATGGAGTTGGTGAAAGGGAAAATCTACGAAATGGCCGCAGCGGGCGCAAAACACGGGGGGGTTGCCAGACGTGCCGCAAATTTCCTCGGCAACCATGTTGATGATGAGGGACTGGGGGAAGTTTTTGCCGCCGAAACCGGGTTTATTCTGAATCGTTTTCCTGATACAGTTCGTGCCCCTGATGCGGCCTTCGTGTCGGCGGACCGACTCCCTACTGACGGTCTACCCGATGGCTTCCTGGAACTCGCCCCCGACCTGGTGGTGGAGGTAGTCTCGCCAAATGACCGGCCAAGCGAGGTACGGGAGAAAGTCGCCGAATGGCTGGAAGCCGGCACACGCATGGTCATAGCCCTGTACCCGAGGATGCGGACGGCGGTGGTTCATCGTCCTTCACAAGAGCCTGTGACACTATCGGATCAGGACACGCTTACCGGGGATGACGTAGTTCCCAGGTTCAGCGTTCGAGTGGGAGAATTGTTCGGCTAAGACTCCCGAGTAGTGGCGAATTCACCAAGGGCTGCCCGACACTTATGGGCTACGGTGAACGGGATACACAAAATAGGGCTGGCATAGACGATTCTGCCAGCCCTGTTTTCCATTATGTAGCCTCAGCAAACGACGGTCAGACACTCGCCCCCAGCTTTGTGACCAAAGGAGCCATACTCACGATGTGGCGGCGCAGTCCCAATTCCTGTGGAGAGATTCCCATGGCCAGACCGATGGCCTGGGGCAGGTGCAGGATGGGCATTCCGATGGAGCGCTGCGCCTGGGCCGACGCCTTGGGCTGGAACCCGTCAAGGTTAAGGTGGCACAGGGGGCACGGCGTCACCATTGCGTCCGCACCAAGGTCTTTCACGTCCAGGGTGTGCTTGGCCACCATTGCCACCGAGTTGCGCTCGTTGATGGTGAGGATGGGGAAACCGCAGCAACGGGTCTTGCCCGAGTAGTCCACGACTGTCGCGCCCAGGGTTTCGATCAACTTCTCCAATGAGGTCGCCCGTTCCGGGTTTTCTTCCATGCCCAGGGCCTCGGTGGGTCTGACCAGGTAGCAGCCGTAGAACGGGGCCAGCCGGACTCCGCCAAGGGGCCGGGTGATCAGGTTGGTCAGCCTGTCAATTCCGTAGTCTTCGATGAGAACCCACAGCAAGTGCTTGGGGTCCGCGGACCCCTTGTACTCCAGTCCTTCCTCAGCCAGGTAGGAATTGACCTGCGCCAGGTATTCCGGGTCGTTCTTGAGCCGGTGGTTGGCCTGGGACATTACGCCCTGACAAGTGCTGCAAATGGTCATTATGGGCAAGCCAAGGTTCTCGGCCATTGCGAAGGTCCGCGCGTTGAGGGTATCTCCCAGCGTTCGGTTCTTCTCTTGAAGGACTCCGGCCCCGGTGCAGGACGCTCCGGGCATCTCTTCGAGTTCAATGCCAAGGCGTTCGCATATCAGCTTGGCCGCCGGGTACAATTCCGGGCAGCCGCCGCGGGACACGCAACCGGGATAGAAGGCGTATTTCAAACTTGGCCTCCGGGTCGACAGATTCAGGTCAGCCGTGCAGGGGCTAATGGTGGCCTTCCGGATCCTCGCCACCCTGCTCGACCTTCTGGAACAGGTTACGGATGTTTTCCGCTCCGGGAAGTTCGGGATGCATCAGGGGCGGCAACTTTCCGTGGGTAAGGGCGCGCAGGGCCTCGGGCATAACGTTTAGCAGCGCGGGCACATTGCCCAACCCCATGGTCATCGGCACGATTCTAAGCTCGTCCAGCCAACCGCTGTGCTCCACCAGGTCGCTGAAGGCTTGCACGTGGCGCGCGCCGTAGTTCTTGTCCATCCCTGCGGCCAGGGCCTGGTCTCGCAGGGCCATGATCCTGTCCATCGGGGCAACACCCTTGGGACAGACCTGCACGCACTCGAAGCAGCGGGTGCAGTCCCACATGCCCGACGCCTCGCTCAGCATCCTCAGGCGGTCCTCGGAGTGCCCCTCTTCGTCTCCGTCCCGGGGGTCGGCGGTAAACCGGTATGCCTTGGCCAGCGCCGCCGGACCCATGAAAGTCGGATCAACCTCAAGCACCGTACAGTCGGAGACGCACGCGCCGCACATGATACAGGCAGTTACGCCGGACAGGTGCAGCATCGATTCGTTAGAGGCGATGTACTCTCCCTCCGGCTCCGGCCCCTGTGGCTGCAAGTAGGGTTCCACCGCCATGATCTTGTCCCAGAACAGGTCGAAGTCGACCACCAGGTCCTTGAGCACGCGCATGACCCCGGCCGGTTCCACGGTGATGGTGTTGTCATCACCCAGGGCGTCCCTGGCCTGGGCCTTGCAGGCCAGTGTCGCATGGCCGTTGATCCGCATAGCGCAAGAGCCACAGATAGAGCTGCGGCAGGAGCAGCGCAGGCTCAGAGTGCCGTCCACGTCCTCGCGCACCTTGATGAGGGCGTCCAGAACGGTCGCGTTGTCCTCGACTGTTACGGGAAAATCCTGCCAGTAGGGTTCGGGGTTGTCTGAATCGGGATCGAACCTTCTGACCCTGAGAGTCAAGTCCATTGGTCAGTATTTCCTTTCTTCAGGAGTCCACTTGGTGATGGAGACGGGTGAATATGAGATCTCCGGGCCCTCGTCTCCCTTGGCGGTGACGATGTGCCTCATCCAGTTTTCGTCGTCCCTGTCGGGATAGTCGGTGCGTGCCTGCGCGCCCCGGCTGTCTCTGCGTTCCAGGGCGCTGACGGCAATGGTCTCAGCGCAGTCGAGCATGAACCCCAGTTCCAGGGCGAAGATCAGGTCCGTGTTGAACACACGGCCCTTGTTGTCCACCGGCACTGTGGTATACCGCTCCTTCAGGCCCTGGAGGTCGTGCATCGTCTCCCGCATCCCCTCCTCATGGCGGTACACGGCGAGGTTGCGGTTCATGGACTCGCCCATTCCCAGCCGGACGCTGGCCACCCGGTCGCCGTTCTGGGGCCGGTCCAGGATACCCTGGAGACGCTCTTCCTCGCGCCGGACTACCGCATCAACGTCGAACTCGATGTATTCCATGTCGCGTGCGGTATCGGCCGCATGGTTCCCCGCCCTCTGTCCGAAGACGATGGTATCCAGCAGGGAGTTGGCTCCCAGGCGGTTGCCGCCATGAACGCTTACGCAGGCGCATTCCCCGGCGGCGTAAACGCCGGGCAGGTTGGTCTGACCGTCCACATCTGTCTTGATGCCGCCCATCATGTAGTGCATACCAGGACGGATGGGTATCGGTTCATGGACCATATCCACGCCGGCCAGGTCGATGCCGATCTCGCGGATCTGGCTCAGCTTCTCCCTGATCAATGCCTCGCCGAGGTGCCGGCAGTCGAGCAGGACGCAACCGTTGATGCCGTTGCCCTCGTTGATTTCGGTCTGTTCGGCGCGGGATACCACGTCCCGCGAGGCAAGCTCCATCATGTTGGGAGCATACTTCTCCATGAACCTGTCGCCATTCTTGTCCAGCAGGTACGCGCCCTCGCCGCGGGCAGCCTCGGAAATCAGCACGCCATTGCCCGCCAGCGTAGTCGGGTGGTACTGGACCATCTCCATATCCATGAGCCGGGCGCCGGCATTGTAAGCCAATGCCATGCCGTCGCCGGTGACGATGAGTGCGTTGGTGCTCGGCTCAAAGACCCGGCCCAGGCCCCCGGTGCAGAATATGACGGTCTTGGCCCGGATGGCAAACACCTGGCCGGTGCGGATTTCCAGGGCGGTTACGCCGCAGACCCGGTCGTCCTCTTCAATGAGGCCGGTAACGAACCACTCCTCGTAGCGGCGGACACCCGACTTGATGAGCTGCTCGAACATCACGTGCAACAGGGCCTGCCCGGTAAAGTCTCCGACGAAGAAGGTGCGCGCCCGGCGCTGGCCCCCGAAGGCGCGGGTGCCCAGCTTACCCTCGTCATCGCGGTTGAAAGTCACCCCAAAGTGTTCCATGTCGATCAGGGCCTGGCCCGCCGATTGGCACATCACTTCAATGGCGTCCTGGTCGCCCAGAAAGTCGCTTCCCTTGATAGTGTCATAGGCGTGGTCTTCCCAGTCGTCGCCACGGTCCAGGAGGGCAGCATTGATCCCCCCCTGTGCCGCGTTGGAGTGGCTGCGGACCGGATGGACCTTGCTGATGATTGCGGCGTTGGCTCCCTGGGCGCGTGCAGCGATTGCCGCCCTCATCCCCGCCAGTCCGGCGCCGACCACCAGAACATCGTGCTCTAACATATGCTGCTCCTCCGGAGATAGTTCCCGGTGACTATCCGAACGTCACCATAGTTTAGCATTTATCCCGGTCCACTAGGTTGAGTGTCATGACCAGGGAGAGAATGCTTTTCGCGTCCTTGATCTGCCCCGATTGAATCAGCATCGGGACGTCACCGAGCGGTATACGCTCTACAGTGATATTCTCGTCGTCGTCTGCGGCGAGTTTCGCCTGCCGCAGACCAGTTGCGATAAAGGAATACATGAACTCAGTGCACCATCCGGGAGCCAGCCAGAAGCTTGAGAGGGGTCTGAGGTCATCGGCCGTATAACCGATCTCCTCCTGAAGCTCACGCAATGCAGAGTCTTTGGGCGACTCCCCTGGGTCCATCCCGCCCGCGGGCACCTCCAGCAGAGTGTCCTCCGCGGGCTTGCGGTATTGCCGCACCAGGAGGACGTTGCCGTCGGAGTCAATGGGAACGATGCAGACGCTGTTGCCGTGTTCCGCAATCTCCCTGGTGGTCACGCGGCCGGTGGGGAGCCTGACCGTATCGACCCGCAGGTTGACAATCCGGCCTTCATAGACCCTCTTGCTCTCGACCGTCGGTTCCAAGTCGGCGTTTGGCATCTTGCTCATTTCCTCACTGGCCCCGGATGCTGAAACCCAACCGGCGGGTCAGGGTGCCGAAGAAGTAGCTTGGCGGGTTGGCCCGGAGGAATCTTGCTTTCAGGGGACTCTGCTCCAACTCCACCCGGTCACCGGGCGCCAGTGGGTAGTCCACGAACCCGTCCACGCTGACGATGGCGTCCTGGTACCCCTCCAGGGCAAGGGAAATCTTCGAAGCAGGATCCAGGACCAGCCCTGCGGTAAGGCCCATGTGGGCCGCCACCGGCTTCAACACCAATGACTCGGAAGTGGGATCAAGGATCGGACCGCCGACAGCCAGATTGTACCCCGTGCTGCCCGTGGCGGTGGACAGTATCACGGCGTCTGCCCTGAAGGTCGTTACCAGGGAGTCATCGATGCTGCCCGTGATGGTCACGACCCGCGACACTGCCCCCCTGGCTACTACCACGTCGTTGAGGGCATGGTATACCTCTGTCTCCTCCAGCCCGTTGCGGACCACTCGGGCCTGGACCATGTTCCTCTCTTCAACCCTGCATTCGCCACCCAGATAGAATGGGAGCCTGTCCAGGGCCTCGTGCACCTGAAGCTCGGTCATAAAACCGAGACGGCCCATGTTGATGCCGACAACCGGAATCTCGTTGGCGGCCGTAACCTGGACGGCCCGTAGAATTGTCCCGTCGCCGCCCACGGTTACCACCAACTCGGTCTGTTCCGCCCGCGTGCGGAGCGTTTCCAGGTTCTCTGCGGGGGACATCCAGCTGTCTTCGTGGAGGTTCAGTTGATGGAAAATCGCGCTGCTCAGGTCGAGAGCTTCCGGTATCCGGGCGTTGTAGATGATGCCGATGTAGTTCATAGGACTAACGGCGGCAATCCGTCCTTGATCGGCTTCTGAGACAGCGCCTAGTCTGGTCCAACGATTGCCCGGCGCGAAAGCACGCGCAGTCTAGCATCGGCCCAGAATTAGTGTCAACGCGGGCGGCGGCTATGTCTGCACCGCCAAAGTCGCCACCGCAATTTCGGCGGCCCTCAGTACAAACCCGGGAGCGATGCCCATCCACAACATTGCGGCTCCCGACGCCGTTATCGCCACCCACGAAGACGGGGACATGGGGATTCGCTCATCGGATGGAGGGGATTCCAAGAACATCACCCGGATGATTCGCAGATAGTAGTATGCAGAGACGACACTGTTTATCACGCCGACTATGGCCAGCCACGCCAGGTCTCCCTTGACTGCTGCCGTAAACACGTACAGCTTGGCAATGAATATGCTGGTGGGTGGCACACCGACCAGGGCAATCAGGGCAAGGGTCAGAACAATGGCCAATACGGGTGCGCGCCGGGCCATCCCCGCGTAGTCGTCTATCTGGTCGCTCCCGATTCGGCTGCTTATAACTACGATAGCGAAAAAGGCCGTCAGGTTGGCAGCAGTGTACGCGCCCAGGTAGAAGAGCACACTGTTGGGACCCACGGGCACGAATCCCGCTGCCCCGTCGGCGCTGCCCTGGATTCCCGCGGCCACGCCCACCAGGATGTATCCGGCATGGGCGATGGCGCTGTAGCCGAATAGCCTACGGATGTTGCTTTGGCTCATGGCTACCAGGTTGCCGACGGTCATGGAGACTGCTGCCAGTATGGCCATCAGAACGCCCCAGTCCGGCCCCACCCCGAAGAAACCCGTATAGAACACCCGGACCAGAACTGCGAATGCAGCCGCCTTGCTGGCTACCGACAGAAAGGCCACCACCGGCGTCGGCGCGCCCTCGTAGATGTCAGGGACCCACATCTGGAACGGCGCCGAGGATATCTTGAAGCCGAACCCGGCCACCATGAGCACCACACCAGTCAGCAGCGCGAGGTTTTCAAATGACAATCCGCCGGTGGTTTCCGCGACTTTCGAGGCTATCCCCGTCAAGTCCGTGGTCTGGGTGAAGCCGAACACCAGCGCCATCCCGTAGAGCATGACCGCGGAACTGATGGCCCCTATAATCAGGAACTTCATCCCCGCTTCACTGGATTTGGAGCTTGCGTGGAACGCGGCCAGGGCCACTATCGGCAAGGTGGTCAATTCCAGGGAGATGTATATGGTCACCAGTTCCGACGCGCTGGCCAGCAGCACCATACCCGTGGCCGAGAATAGTATCAGCCCGTAGTATTCTCCCTGTCGCCGCTCCAGCTTTTCCGCGTAGTCAACCGAGGCAAGAATTACCAATGCAGTGGCGGCCAATACCAGGAACCCGAAGAACAGGGCAAACCGGTCCACTACCAGGCTACCCAGGAGAACGCTGTCCTTGCCGTCTCCCATCGCCGCCGGGGACTCCAACAGGTCGCGGGTGTTTCCCAGGTCCTGGAATTGGGCAACCAGCAGCAGCGCCGGGACGATCAGCCCCACCAGCGCAAAGGCCGGCAGCGCCCGCTTTCTCTGCGTTACCAGGTCCAGCAGGATGACCAGTATCCCCACCAGGGCAATTGCCAGCGGCGGGGAAATGATGTAGATGTCGTACAGAGACATGGACTCTCTAACCGCCGCCGTTCAGGACGTCTATCATCGGCGCCAGACCCATCTCGAAAACTTCCGTCAGCAGGGCCGGGTATACCCCGATCCCCACGATTGTGATCACCAACAGCACGAGAGGAGCGGCTTCCACGAGTGTTGCGTCCGTCAGGTCCGCAAACCGTTCACGAGGCCGTCCGAAGAATGCCCGCTCCATCATCCACAGGATGTACCCGGCAGCGAGAACGATACCGATGACCGCCAGAGCCGTGGGCCAGGGGTAAGCCCGGAACGCGCCCAGGAACACCAGGACCTCCGATACGAATCCACTGAGGCCCGGCAGTCCCAGCGACGCCAGCCCGGCAATCAGGAACGCCGTGGCCACTAGGGGCATACGCCCGGCCACGCCTCCCAGGTCGGGGATGTACCGGGTGTGGGCCTTGTCGTAGACCAGTCCCGTCGCCAGGAAAAGCAGGCCAGTGATGGTCCCGTGGGTGAATAGCTGCATCGCCGCGCCGTTCAGACCTGCGGACGTCAGGGTCCCCTCGGTTATTCCTATTGAGCCTATGCCCAGCATCACCAGTCCCATGTGGCTTACGCTGGAATAGGCGATAAGCCGTTTCAGGTCTGTTTGCCTGATTGTGACCACCGCTCCGTAGAGCACGCTGATCACGCCGAGGGCAACCAGCGCCCAGGCGTATTGCTCCGCCTGGGCCGGGAACATCCCGACGTTTATCCTGAGCAGGCCGTAGCCGCCCATCTTCAGCAGCACCCCGGCCAGCATCACGCTGGCCGCGGTGGGCGCGTCGGTGTGCGCGTCGGGGAGCCAGGTATGTACGGGCCATGTCGGGAGTTTGATGGCGAAAGCGATGAAGAACATCCAGAACAAGGAAGCCAGAGGAATGAGGGCGCCGACGGACAGCATAGTTCCGGCTTGGGACAGTTCTATCATGTTGAATGTGCCTATCTCCGGCGTCAGGAAGACCGCCACGATGGCCACCAGCATGAACGCGCTGCCCAGCAGGGTGAAAATGAGGAACTTCATGGCCGAGTATTCCTTGCGCCCCGCCCCCCAGATTGAGATGAGCATGTACATCGGCACCAGTTCCAGTTCCCAAAATAGGAAGAAAAGCAACAGATCCAGGGATGTGAACACGCCCATGACCGAGGTCTGCAATACCAGCAGCCAGATGTAATGCTCTTTGACCCTGACATTTATGTGCCACGAGGCCAAAATCGCGCATATCCCCAGCAGACCTGTCAGGGCCACCAGGGGCGCGCTGAGTCCGTCCACCCCCAGAAGGTAACTCGCCTCGAAAGTATCGACGGAAAACCAGCTAAATTGCTCAACGAATTGGAACCGGGCCGCCCCGTCGGACCGGTCGAACATGCTGAACACCAGCAGGCTCAGGACCAAATCGACAAGAGCCACCAGTAACGCCCAGGCGCGGACGCCGCGGTCGCTCGGACGGAGGGCGAGGATGACCAGCGCTCCCACGGCGGGCAAAAAGACGGTGGCGGTCAGAAGCGGACCGACAGGAGACATAGCCACTACGCCACCTGGCCCCTGATAGCGGTGCTCGTGGAATTCCGGCCCGGCACGATTGATCGAGATCCACTCACGCCAACAAGAACCCCAGCAGAATGATCAGAGTCCCCAACGCCACAGCCAGTCCGTAGGCCTGTACCTCCCCGGTCTGCAATGGCGCAAGGAAAATCCTTCCGAAGTTTCGGAAAACCGCTGCTATGGCGTCAACAATTCTGTCCACGACGTTCTTGTCGAACCAGTCTATGGCGCCGGCGAAGGCCCGGTAGAAGGCCCGCCGTACCAGGGCACCTTCGTATAGGGTGTCGATGTAGTATCTGTCCGCCAGCAGGCGGTGCAGCAGGCCAGCGGATTCCAGCGGGTCCCTTTCCCGGCTGGACCCGCGCTGATATAGTGCCGTGGCCAGTCCCATTCCTATCAGGGCAATCACCGTGGAGATTGCCGCAATTAGCAAGTTGAACTTGGGCAGTACCAGGTGCGGCGCATCCGAAGAGAGCACTGGGGCCACGCCGTGCTCGAAGAACTCAGTTATCCAGTGCTTGGGCACCCCTAACAGGTCTATCCATTGGGGGTTGGATAGAAAGCCGAGGACTACCGCGCCGATGCCCAGGACTACCATCGGCGCGGCCATGACCACCGGAGACTCGGCCAGATGTACCCCGCCGTGCCCGCCCGCATCGTGGGCATCGTCGCCTTGGGAGTCCGCCGCAGTATCCGACTGCTCCTGTTCCGCCCCGCCGCGGAACTCGCCGTGGAAGGTCATGTAAATCATGCGCAGTGTATAGAAGGCCGTGAGCAACACTCCGATTCCCAGCATTGCCAGCGTCGCCGCGCTGACCCAAGGTTCCACCACCCCGGCTCCGGTCCATGCGCTGACCAAGATCTCGTCCTTGCTCCAGAAGCCGGACAGGGGGAAGATGCCCACCAGGCTCAGACCCCCAATGACCACCAGGGCATAGGTCAAAGGCATGTGCTGACGGAGGCCGCCCATGTACCGCATGTTGAAAGTCCCCGTGGCGTGGTTCACGCTGCCCGCACCGAGGAATAGGAGCGCCTTGAAAGAGGCGTGGGTAACGAGATGGAAGATGGCTGCCGGATACGCCCCCAGTCCCAGGGCAGCCATCATGTAACCGAGTTGGGACACGGTGGAGTAGGCCATCACCCGCTTGATGTCGTTCATCACCAGGCCCATAGTCGCCGCCATAAGCGCGGTGAACGCGCCTATGAGGGCAACAATGGTCAATGTACCCTCTGCGGCCAGGAAAACCGGGTAAAACCGCCCCACCAAGAATACCCCGGCGGCAACCATAGTCGCAGCGTGGATCAGTGCGCTTACAGGGGTGGGGCCTTCCATAGCATCCGGAAGCCATGAGTGTAGCGGGAATTGTCCTGACTTTCCCACCGCGGCGGCGAATATTCCCAGCGTCAGCCATGTTAGCCCAGTCCCGGCCAGAATCGCGCCGCTGGCTGCCAGGGGCTGCACCGCTTTCCAGATGTCGGGGATGTGGAAAGCGTTCATGCCCGCCGCCGCAAACTCGTCTGCCTGGAAGAATAGGTACAGGATTGCGATCAACAGACCCAGGTCGCCGATGCGGGTGATGATGAAAGCCTTCTTGGCCGCGGCCGCCGCGGCGGGACGGTCGTGCCAGAACCCGATGAGCAGGTAGGACGACACGCCCACCAACTCCCAGAAGGCATATAAGACCAGGATGTTGGCCACCAGAACCAGTCCCAACATGGCGGCGGTGAAAAGTGACATGTAGGCGAAGTATCTGGCATAGCCGGGGTCGCCTCTCATGTATCCCAGCGAGTAAATCTGGACCATCAGGCTAACGGACGTAACCACCATGGCCATGACTGCGGTCAGCGGGTCCAATAGCAGGGAGAACTCGATGGCGGCGTTGCCAAGATCAAGCCAACGGTAAACCTGAAGTTCCGGCTCCTGCCCGCTGGCGACGGCACTTAAGGCCAGGATGGAGAGGATTAGAGACACCACCAGTGCTGCTATCAACAGGATGCCGCTTACCGCGGCGTACCGGTTGAAGAACGGGCGGATAACCAGGGCGATAATGACGAAGGACGCCAGCGGCAGCAGGAATATCGCCCAGACCGAGGCTTCGCTAACCATCTACAGCTTCCTCAGAATCTCTTCGGCGACGTGTTCCCGCCCCTTGGGGACGTAGACTCGGAAGGGGACTCGTTCCCCCCAATCGAGGATGTCTCCCTCCGGCAGGATGCGCGTGGGAAGCCCTTCCCCTTCCAGGACCTCCTTCCACATCTCGGCCAGCATAAGGTTGGGCGCGTTTTTGAATTCTACCCACATAAGGTTAGCGAAATCCTAGTTCCTGAGCTCCACGGCGTCGGTCAGGTCCACAGACTCCGAGTTGCGATACATTGCAAATACTATCCCCAGGCCAAGGGCGATCTCTGCTGCCGCTACCGTGATTATGAACACAGCGAACACTTGCCCAGTCAGCAGTGTTCCCAGGTCTTGCTGAATTCCCGCCGGTACGATGTACCGCGACAGTCCAACGAAGGTCAGATTGACGGCGTTGAACATCAACTCAATGGACATTAGCACCACCAGCGCGTTGCGGCGCGCCAGCGAACCGTACAACCCGATGGCGAACAATATAGCTGCAATAATCAGCACCGACTCAAGAGACATGGGCCATCACCTCGACCGCACCAGCACCAGTGAGCCAATGACCGCCGCCAGCAGCAACAGCGATACGGCTTCAAAGGGCAGCACGAAGTCGCTCACCAGTAGGTCGGCAAGGCCGGCGCTGGTCACGCTGTCGTGCTGTTCGACAGTCAAATCCGTCACGGCAAGCGCAGGAGCGGCAGTCTCGGCGCTGACGGTCGTTACCGCACTGGTCTGCACAAAGTTGGCTATCTCCTCCTGGTCGCCGGTCAACCCGGCCCACTCTGTCTGTATTGCCACCGTCACCATCACTGCCAGGAGCATGGCCGCGAACACTGCGGCGGGTATCTGGAGCCGGTTGGCTATATTGCCCTGGGGTACGTTACGGGTAAGCATTATGCCGAATATGAGCAGGATGGAAATGGCCCCGGCGTAGATCAACACCTGCACTACGGCAAGGAACTCGGCGCTTAGCAGTACGAAGAAGCCCGCGACCGCCACAAACACCAAGACTAGCAGAAGCGCGGCACGGAAAAGGTCTTTAATCAGGACCACGCCCAGGGCGGACCCAATGGCGACAACTGCCAGCAACCAGAAGACTATGTCCTGGAACAGCATTTAGGAGGAAGCCCCGTTGCTCGCGTCCGATGATTCCCGCACCGCGGGTTCCGGTTCTTGGGCGGACCCCTCGCCGAGGCCGGGGCTGGCAGCCAGGCGCATCCCCATCTTTTCCCGTCGGTGCCAGTTCCAACTTTCCCGGCCCACTTCCCTCCAGTCCAGGGGGCGGTCTTTGTGGGGATTGTACCCCTCGGACTCCAGTTGAGGCCGGAAGAAGGTGCTGGGGTGCTTTTCCGACTGACGCAACTGATCGATGGAGATGAACATCCCCTTGCGGGAGTACTTCCCCTGCTCGAACCCGCTGCCCATGAAAAGCGCGTCGTAGGGGCAGGCCTCTACGCACAGTCCGCAGAACATGCACCGCTGAAGCTCAATATCAAAGACTTCCAGCCGGTACTTGTCGCCTTGGTCCATGGCCGTCTCGCTGGGGCTGGTGACTATCTTGATGATTCCCAGCGGGCAATACTTAGCACATGAGGCGCAGCCGGTACATCTTTCCTCGTACCAGACAAATTCCTCTCCCCGGAAGCGCGGGTGCTGCGTCAGCCGTTCTTCGGGATACTGCACCGTGAAAGGCTTTCGGGTCAGGTTCTTGAGCGTGACCATCAGGCCCTTGACCATCGCAAGCCCATACATTATGTCACTTCACCCCCGCTCTGTTGAACACTGGAGCCGGATGTGGCTCTTGCCATAGGTTGTAGCCGCGCCGGTCTCACCTTGTCGCTTATGAGGCTGCCGAACAGCGGGATGCAGACCACAAACACCACCAGGTTAATCACCGTCATTATCCAGAGATCGCTGGTGGTCAGCGCGCCGCTCGAGTCTCTGAGGAAATAGACCTCCAGGCTTACGGCCAGCAGGTTGATAAAGCTCAAGGGCATCAGAAACTTCCAGGCGAAGGCCATTATCTGGTCGATGCGCAGGCGTGGGTATGTGGCCCTTATCCAGATGAACAGGAAGGCCACCACGCCGATCTTGATTAGGAACCAGAGCCACCCGATGTAGTTGCTGGCGGGTCCGGCCCAACCCGACAAGAATAGGGTGACAATAACCGCCGACGCTGCCACCACGCCCCCGAACTCCGCCGCCTGGATCAGCCCAAACTTGATGCCGCTGTACTCTATGTGGTAACCGGCTATAAGCTCCGACTCCGCCTCTGCGACATCGAAGGGAGTCCGGTTAAGCTCCGCGGAAGTCCCGGCCACGAACACAAACATGGCCAGAGGCTGTACCAGGATAAAGGGAACGGTCTGGCTGGCCACCACGTCGGCCAACGACATTGATCCGGCAACGATCACCACTCCCAAGAGGCACAGCACCACAGGCACTTCGTAGCTGATCAGCACCGCCACGCCACGGGCTGCCCCGAAGAGCGCATAGCGGTTGTTGGAGGACCATCCGGCCATGAGGATGGCCACCGACGTCAGGGACGTTACTGCCAGCACGTACAGCACGCCTACGTTCAAGTCTGCCAGCGCAGTATTCTTGGCGAAGGGCACCACCGCCAGCATCAGGACCGCTGTCGCTACCATGATTATGGGTGCGGCTACAAAGGCAATCTTGTCCGCCCCCTCCGGAATCAGGTCTTCCTTAACGATGAGCTTCAGCAGGTCCGCAATGGGTTGGAACATCCCGAAGGGCCCCCAACGGTTAGGGCCAACCCGGTTTTGCAACCGCCCGACCAGCCGCCGCTCCGTCCAGACAAATACCGCCGCGCCCAGCAGCACGGCGTTGACCAGGATGAACATTATGACAAAGCCGGCGATGAAGTAGGAAAGCCAGCAGGGCAGGAATAGACCGGCTAACTCGTAGACCCACCTCAGCAGCGGAGTCCCGTAGAGAATGTTGTCTTCGGATAGGACGCAGTTCACCGGTCGACTTCACCCATGTTGATATCGACACTGCCCAAGGTAACGATCATGTCCGCCAACTTCCACCCCACCAGAAGATGCTCGGTGACTGTAAGATTGATGAGAGACGGTGACCGTATCTTACATCGGTAAGGGCTGATTCCCCCGTCGCTTAACAGGTAGAACGCCAACTCGCCCTTGGAAGCCTCAACGCGCCCGTAGGCTTCCCGCCCCGGATCGGGCCGCAACACCAGCGGCAGGTCGAGCCGCACCGGTCCCGGTTCTATCTGCTCAACACACTGTCTGATGATCCTGGCGCTTTGGTGCAACTCTTGCATACGCACCCAAAATCGGTCGTAGTTGTCACCGTTATGGGCGACAGGCACGTCGAAATCTACCCGGTCGTAGGCGTCGTAAGGCTCTGCCTTGCGCCAGTCCCAGGCCAGCCCACTGGCGCGGAGCACCGGGCCGCTCACTGACGAGTTGATGGCCATGTCGAGGGGCAGCGTACTGACGCCCCGGGTCCGGATCATCACTATCTCGTTTTCCAGGATCAACTGCTCCAACTCGGCAATCTCCCCCGGTAGGTCCTTGAGGAACCGGTCCAGCGCGGGCCAGAAGTCCTCCGGTGCATCTGCAAACACGCCCCCGGGCCGGAGGTAGCTGACGGTGATGCGCGCGCCGCAGAGCATCTCGAACAGGTCGAGGATCTTCTCCCTGGTCCTGAAGCAGTACATCAGGGGCGTGCCCAAAGTACCAAGGTCTTGCAGGAAGAATCCGATGCCCATCAAATGCGCCGCGATGCGCTGCAGCTCGGCGGCGATGGTGCGCAGGTACTTCCCCCGGTCCGGAGGCTCTACCCCCAACAGTTGCTCCACTGCCAGGCAATAGGCCTGATTGTTGATCATCGAGGATACGTAGTCCAGCCTGTCCGTCAGAGTGACTACCTGAACGTAACTCCTCTCTTCGGCCAGTTTCTCTGTGCCTCGGTGGAGGTAGCCGAAGACCGGCTCGACCTCTAGTATCTCCTCACCGTCGAATGTAATGCGCAGCCGGAACACTCCGTGAGTGCTGGGGTGTTGCGGCCCGACGTTGACCGTCATCGGCTCGGTGCGTATGGGCATAACTACACTTCGCTTCCGAAGAGGTTGGGAGTGATGCATACTTGATGATGTGCCCCGCACCGAGGTTCCAGACGCCGCAGTCCGTCATTCCCGCTTTCGCGGTGCTCTACGGCTAAGGGTCGCATTACCGATGGAAACATGGACGCCACTGCTAAAGGTAGTCCTTGCGCAGCGGGTGTCCGTCAAACCCCTCCCACAGCATGATTCGTTTCATATTTGGGTGTCCCTCAAAGTGGATGCCCATCAGGTCCCAGACCTCTCGCTCCTGAAGGTCTGCCCCCCGCCATACCTCGTAGACTGATGGCAGTGAAAGGGACTCCCGTCCATGTAGCCGTGCCTTTACCACGCCCTTGTGTTGCTGTCGGAAGGATGTCAGATGGTACACTACGTCAAAGCAGTCTATGAAATCCACCGCGCTGATGGCGTTCAGAAACTGAAAATCAAGGTCGGGATCGTCTCTCAGCAACTGCGCTGCCTGGACGATGTGGGACGGCTCCACCCAAACGCAATCGCCTTCTGTACGTACTACCGAGTCCGGCACAGCCTCGGCCAGCCTGTCCGCCAAGGCTTGTCCCGTCAAAGCCTGGAAGGGCATCACGAATTCCCTGTCGGCAGGGTCCCGCTGGGGCCGTTCCGCAAATGGGAGCGCAGGTTGTGGTACTTCTTAATCTTCTCGTGGAGTTCCATAACCCCGAACAGGAGTGCGTCCGGCCTGGGAGGGCAACCAGGCACGTAAACGTCCACCGGGATTATGTGGTCAACTCCGGGCACCACGCTGTATGACCCGAAGTACGGGCCTCCACTGGTGGCGCAAACTCCCATTGATATAACCCACTTGGGTTCGGCCATCTGCTCGTGAATCCGCTGGATGGCCGGTGCCATCTTCCAGGTGACAGTGCCCGCAATGATCATCAGGTCCGCCTGCCTTGGGGAAGCGCGGAAGGCTTCCATGCCGAAACGGGCTATATCGAACCGCCCCATAGCCGTGGCGATCATCTCGAAGGCACAGCAGGCCAGGCCGAAAGTTACCGGCCATAGCGCCGACTTGCGCCCCCAGTTGACCAATGCGTCCACCGAGGTAACGACCAGGTTCCCCTTAAGGTCGTCAGGCACTTCTATCAACGGCTCGGACAGCGGCTCGACCGACGCATCCTTGAGGCCCTGAACGTTGGCGCCCTCGGTGCGGTCGATGTGCCATGTACGGTCGCGGAGAGGGCCATACTCGATGCCCGGCATGTCTTGCTCGCCAATCATGCCCATTCCAGGTCTCCCTTCCGCCAAGCATAGGCCCAGGCCACTAGGAGAATAGCCACAAACACGAACATTTCGATCAGTGCGAACAGTGGCAACCCCAGGAACTTGGTTGCCCATGGATACAGGAAAATGACCTCGACGTCGAAGACAACGAACAGGACGGCGTACATGTAGTAGCGAAAGTTGAACTGACCCCACCGGCCGCCGATGGCTTCCATCCCGCACTCGTAAGTTTCCTGCTTGACTGGAGTCGGGTTTCTGGGGCGAATGCCCATGCGGGACGCCAACCAAGAAATGGTCAACATGCTCGTGGGCACGATGACGGCGATTGCCATGAAGATCGCAATCAGCCCGTATTGGCGGAAATAATCTTCGAGCATACCCCTCGGCCATTGGCTGGAACCGTTTCGGCTGAAATTATACCATAGCGGCATCCGAAGTTAAGTAGTGAAAAGAGGCACAATCGAAACCAGCCCTTCTCGGCTATCCACGATCTTGGGGTCTTGACCTTCTATCCAGAGCGCCACGGTCCTTAACGGCAACGGAGACTAATGCCATTTACTACTGGCGCACTGAATGCTCCATCATATACGATGGCTTTATGGGGCAACCATTCCCCAGGGTTGATACCAATTCGGGTGGAAAGACCACCCGTCCGTTCATGTGCTGATACCGGCCCGGCCGGCCAAGTAGAAGGGAGAGCAGCGTTGGTAGACCAGACCGGCCCGCTGGTGGGCCTGAAAGTTCTGGACCTGTCCATCATCGTCGCCGGAGGCACCGCCAGCAGCCTCCTGGCCGACTTCGGCGCCGAGGTCATCAAGGTGGAGCGTCCGGGAAGCGGAGACCCGCTGCGCAATTGGGGACCCTTCGCCAACGGCATCTCTCTCTGGTGGAAGACCCACTCGCGCAACAAGAAGTCGGTCACTCTGAATCTGGCCGGCGCAGAGGGGCAGCAGGTGCTCAAGGACCTGGCCGGGAAGGCTGACCTGCTGATTGAAGGATTCCGGCCTGGGGCGATGGAAGGCTGGGGGTTGGGGCCGGAAAACCTCAGACAGGTCAATCCGAGACTGGTCTACGTCCGTTATTCAGGCTTCGGACAGACGGGGCCGTACAAGGACCGGCCCGGCTTCGGGACCATCGCTGAGTGCATGAGCGGCTATGTAGCCATGAGCGGATTCCCCGACTCGCCGCCACTCCTGCCTCCCGTCCCTCTGGCTGACGAGTTGGCCGGGGTATTCGGCGCAATGGCCGGGATGATGGCCCTGTATCGGCGGGACGCGACCACAGGTGACGGGCAGGGGCAGGTCATCGACGTGAGCCTTTTCGAGCCGCTCTTCCGGTTGTGCATTCCAAACGTGACCATCTTCGACTTGCTGGGTATATCCAGAGAGCGTGTGGGCAACGACTTCACCGACGCTGCCCCGCGCAGTCTCTACCAGACCGGCGAGGGCCGTTGGCTGGGCCTGTCCGCCACTTCCCAGAGCACCTTTGAAGTGCTGGCCCGGGCGATGGGTATGCCGGAACTGCTTGAAGACCCCAGGTTCAGGGACAACGCTGCCCGCCTGGACAACCGGGAAGCCCTCAACGACGCACTCCAGGCATGGCTGGGTCGACGCTCGATGCCAGATGTGATGAGCAAGCTCATCCCGGCGGGAGGAGTTGTGGGTCCAGTCTATGATGCCGCCCAGATCGCGGAGGACCCCCATTACCGGGAGCGGGAGGATATCCTCCAGGTGGATGACCCGGAGCTTGGCCCGATGCGCATGATCGGAGTGGTCCCCAAGTTCAGCGAGACGCCCGGCTCGGTGGTCCACGCCGGACCGGTCCTCGGCGAGCACAACACGGAAGTCTACGGCTCCTGGCTGGGGCTGGATGAACATGAGATTGATGGACTCCGCGAACGGGGGACGGTGTAACGTGGCAGCTCTGTCGAAACCCAGGTTATTGGTGGCAACCCACAACCCGGGAAAGATGCGGGAGTACCGGGGTCTGCTCAGGGGCATACCTTACGACATGGTGTCGCTGGGTGATGTGGGCGTCACCCTGGAGGTCGAGGAGACGGGTGAGACATTCCTGGACAACGCCTGGCTGAAGGCCCGAGGCTATGCTGCGGAAGCTGGAATGCTGACCCTGGCAGATGATGCCGGGCTGGAGGTGGACGCCCTTGGGGGCGAGCCTGGAGTGCGTTCCGCCCGCTACGGCGGCGGCGCCTGCGAATCGGACCAGGACCGGGTCGAGCTACTGCTGCGGAACCTTGGGGAAACGCCCTGGGAAAGGCGCACCGCCCGGTTCCGCTGCGTGATAGCTGTGGCGAGGCCGCCCGCTGCTGGTGACGTGCCGGAGTTTGATAAAGGACGGCGGAGCGGGGTGGGGAACGATGTGGCCAGCGTGGTTGGGTCGGTTGCGGGAATGATACAATACGATCCTGTGGGAGATGAGGGATTCGGCTATGATCCTGTGTTCTACCTGCCCTCATTCGACCGGACTATGGCCCAGTTGCCCGTAGAACAGAAGAACCGCATCAGCCATCGATCCGACGCGGCCCGCAGAGCCGTAGCAGTGCTGGAAAGGCTGCAAGTCGCTTGGAGCGTTTGAGATGCACGTTCCCATGTTGAAAGATGTCCTTGGCAGGCCGATAAGGGACCTGCGAATATCGGTTACCGACCGGTGCAACTTCCGTTGCCCGTATTGTATGCCTGCCGAGATATTCGGAGAGGCGTATGAGTTCCTGCCCAGGGAGGAGATACTCACTTTCGAGGAGATTTCCCGGCTGGCTGTCATCTTCGCCGGCCTGGGCGTTAACAAGCTCCGTATCACCGGCGGAGAGCCGCTGCTGCGGACCGACTTGCACCGGCTTATCGGTATGCTGTCCCGCATCGGCGGTGTTGATGATGTGACCCTGACCACCAACGGCTACCTGTTGGCGCAGCAGGCCCAGGCCCTGCGGGACGCCGGCCTCAACCGGGTAACGGTGAGCCTCGACAGCCTGGACGAGGAAGTGTTCAAGACTATGAACGGGCGGGGGTTTGGCACCCGGCGCATTCTCCACGCGGTCCAGGCGGCCGCCGACGTGGGTCTCTCGCCCATCAAGATCAACGCTGTGGTGCAGAAGGGGGTCAACGACCATACGGTCGTAGAACTGGCCCGGCATTTCAAGGGCACCGGCCACATCGTCAGATTCATCGAGTACATGGACGTGGGCAACCGGAACGGCTGGAAGTGGGACCAGGTGGTCAGCGCGGCAGAGATCGTCCGCTGCATCGACGCGGAAATGCCCCTGGAACCCTTGGAGAGCAACTACCACGGTGAGGTTGCCCAACGCTACCGCTACCGGGACGGCGAAGGGGAAATAGGCGTCATCGCGTCAGTAACCCAAGCCTTCTGCGCAAGCTGCACCCGGGCCAGGCTATCGACCGACGGCAAGTTGTACACTTGCCTATTCGCCAGCCAGGGCATGGACCTGCGCGGCCCCATGAGGGACGGGGCCAGCGATGGGGAACTGGCGGAGACAATCAGCAGCATCTGGCGTAAGCGGACAGACCGTTACTCTGAAGAACGCGCCGAGTTTGCCTACCTGGAGAACGCACCGCAGAAGGTGGAAATGTTCCACATCGGCGGGTGAGCATCGGAGTGTTTTTACAGCCCGTATGATGCTTCGAGGCTCCCAAGGGCAGTCGGTAAGGCTGACTGATGAGCGGTTGCACCACATCCTCGAAAGGCACCCTGAGATGGTTGGGATGGAATGGGCAATAGCCGAGACCGTCGAAACGCCCGATGCAGTAGTGGCTTCACGAACCGACCCAGATAGAATCAGCGAGTATTACAAGTGGTTCACCAATACTGTTAGAGGCGGCAAGTTCATTCGCGTAGTCGTATGCTCCAATCTGGACGATGCCTTTGTGTTGACTGCCCACATGGCCAGGCGCATTTCCAAGAAGAGGTAAGTTAAGCAAATGAAGCGAGTCAACATTTGGTATGATCCCGAAGGCGATTTCCTGGAGGTCATCTGGGAACGCAAGGCTGGCGAGTTCGTTGAGACCAAAGATGGCCGGGCTGACATCAAACTTGACGACGACGGCAACGTATTGGGGTTCCAAATTCAGGCAGTGAGTAAAATAACCAGACCTTTGGACGTGACATTTGAGTACGACCCAGATGAAGAGGCCGCAAGACCTAATCAGGAGACGATTAACGAGTAGCGAAGTAGAGGCAGAACACAAGCCGTGTGGGACGTATCGCGCATGACCGAAGTTATTATCTATACGGACGGGGCCTGCATTGGGAACCCAGGGCCGGGTGGCTATGGGGCGGTGCTGCTTTCCGAAGGGAATCGTAAGGAGTTGTCAGGGGGTTATGCTGAGACAACCAACAACCGCATGGAGTTGATGGCGGCCATCGTTGGCCTGGAGGCCCTGAAACAGCCCTGCGACGTTACCCTGTACAGCGATTCCAAGTACATGGTGGACGCTGTCGAAAAGGGATGGGCGCACAAGTGGCGGGGCAACGGCTGGATGCGGAACCGTAGAGAGCGGGCCATCAACCCCGACCTGTGGGAAAGGCTCCTGTCACTGACGGAACAGTACAACGTGACGTTTAAGTGGGTCCGGGGTCACGCGGGGGTCAAGGAAAACGAGCGGTGCGACCAATTGGCTACTGCTGCTGCGAAGGGCAAGGGTCTGCCGGCAGATCCAGGATATAAGGCAGCCCCGCCGCCACTCTTGTAGGTTGGCCGCGAATTCCTGCTTTGACGGGAATGATGGTGCAGTTCGGGAATGCCCGGAGGGAATCTGAAATGAATCAACCCGCCAAGTCCACCAGCCTTACACATCTTGATGACGATGGGCGCGTCAGCATGGTTGACGTGGGCTGGAAGCCCGTGACCGACCGGGAGGCCGTGGCCAGGGGCCATGTGTCGATGCAGCCGGAGACCCTCAGGCTGATCAAGCAGGGGTTGATGAAGAAGGGCGACGTTCTGACCATTGCGCAACTGGCAGGCATCATGGCGTCGAAGCGGACTTCGGAGCTTATTCCCCTGTGCCACCCGCTGCCCTTGAACAAGGTTGACGTGGACCTGGAACTGGACGAGACCAATAGCCGGGTAATTGTTACGGCGACGGCCCGCACTTCCGGCAAGACTGGAGTCGAGATGGAGGCCCTCACCGCGGTGTCGGTGGCCGGGCTGACGGTCTATGATATGTGCAAGGCCGTGGACCGGGGAATGCGCATCGAGGCGGTGCGGTTGGTCAGCAAGACAGGCGGACAGAGCGGGGACATCATCCTGGAGGAATAGGTCCGGACTGAGAATGTCGCGCTATACCGCCGTGCCAGCCCGGTAGCGGCGAAAAGGACCCGTCCCCAGATGGAAATCAGGCCCGGCACACACCGGATTCCGGGACTCAGGACCAGCAACGCCTACCTGCTGGAAGACTCCGACTCACTGACGCTGATAGACGCCGGTCTCCCCTGGGACCGCGGGAAGATTCTCCGGTATATCGAAAGCATCGGACGCAACCCCGAAGAACTCGACCGCATCCTGCTGACCCACAGCCACCCGGACCATACCGGGCCGCTGCCCGACCTGTGCCGGGCTACGGGAGCTTCGGTCTCCGTACATCCCGACGATACCAGAGGCCGGACCGGAAGCGACCGGAGGTGGCTGCACTACTCAGGTCAGATGCCGCTGCCTTCCTGGAACGTCCCCCTGTTCCGGCGCATCTACTACGACGATTCACTTCAGGACGGGCAGACGGTGCCGGTGATGGAAGGTCTGCAGGTGATTCATACACCCGGTCACACTCCTGGCAGCGTGTGTTTCTACCTTGAATCCGAAGGCGTGTTGTTCCTCGGAGACATGCTTTTGTCCAACGGTTCCGATTTAAAGCGTCCGGTGTTCTTTCCGGGGACCAATTTCAGGGATTACCGTGCGTCTATAGAGCGGCTGTCCCGCATACCCTTCGAGACCGCCTGCGTCGGACATGGCAGGCCGCTCATGACCGGAGGGACGAGGCGGCTTGAGGAGATGCTGGACGACTACAATTGGCTTGCGCCAAGGTGGAAGTCCCTGAAGGGATGGGCAAGGTCCCGGCTGGGACTGTGACTGCGGGGGACTGGTTGGCGGCTTTCCGGCTCAGCGCAGTTGCCGGGACAGGGCGTCAGTCGCGGCGACAGCGTACCTTATGTATTCCTCCGGGGACAGGTCGAGTTCGATGAACTGTTCAACATAGTCAACGTGGCTTTCGATTCCGGCCCCGGAAATGACTGCCAGGTCCAGCCCGCATATCTCACCGCTTGGCAGCACGACCACGCAACCCCGGTCTCCACCGGGATTCACCGCCGGGTCCAGTTCGATGGCCTGCAACGAGGTCATTCCCATGAAGCCAGGGAAAGGCTGCACACGGCCGGCAAGCTCCGCCAGAATAGAGTGGAGACGGGCGGCGGCCTCTTCCAGGACGGAAGCTGCGGCCTCCTTAAGCGCTTCAGGGGATTTGCCGGTGAAGTCGTTTGCCATGTCCGGGATATGATAACGCCATGAGGCGGCCCGCGCCACGGGGACAACCCCCTCCGAATTGCAGCACTGCCATTGTTTCGGGATGCCAATTGACGGGGATGCCGCCGGGATTTACCCTAAGCTCACCCGGTCCCGAGGGCCAACCAATGCGAGGAGTTTGTCATGACCATCAGCAAGCAGCAGACCTATGAAGTTGACGTCCAAGACGTGGAATATCTCCGGCACGGCGAAACGCCCTTACTGGCGCGGCTCTTCAAGCCCCGCGGCAGCGGACCCTTTCCGGTAATGGTTGAGTTGCATGGCGGCGCGTGGGTAAGGGGAGACCGTTTGAACGGCAACGCAGCCAACGAAGCACTGGCCAGGAATGGCGTGATAGTGGCTGCCCTGGACTTTCGAGTGCCTCCGGTAGCGCCCTACCCGGCCTCTTTCGCCGACATCCACTACGGGATTCGCTGGTGCAAGACCCAGGCTGAAGCGTGGAATGGCATTTCGGGCAAGATTGGCGCAATGGGCACTTCCAGCGGCGCGCACCAGGCCATGCTGCTGGGGATGCGGCCGAACGACTCACGCTACGCGGCGCTGCCGACGCCGAATGGCGCTGCCGGGGTGGATGGCACACTCGGTTGTGTGATCATGTGTTCTCCGGTAATCGATCCGTTGGGGCGCTATCTCTATGTCAAGGGCCTCAGAGAGGACGTTACGCCGCCGGAGGGCATGGCCGAGCGGATCGTGCCCATGCACGACATGTACTGGGAGACGGAAGAGGCTATGGCCGAGGCCGCTCCGGCCCGTATGCTGGCCGGCGGGGAACGCACGGCATTGCCGCCCACCCTGTGCGTGGCGCGAAGCTACGAGGCAGGGCATCCGCGCCCGGACCTCGACGAGTTTATCCTGCAATACCGCAAGGCCGGCGGGCAGATCGATGTGACGATTTTCGAAGGCGAGGGCGAAGGACTGCTGAGCAACCCGTCCTCGGAAGTTGCCCAGCGGGCCCTTGAACAGATGACCTCGTTTATCCACCAACACCTCGGGTAAGCCGGATAGCCGGAAGTCCCAAGGAAGGTCAAGAGCGACGGAGCGTTCGCCCCCGGTCTTGAGGCACGAGGCTATACCCCATCGTGAGGATGGATTCCTGACCGTGCAGGGCGCAAGGGTGTATCACACCCTTGCGCCTGTGGCGTTCCTTAAGGTTCCTTCATGGTTCCTTCCCAATGACTCGGACGAGTGTACAGCCATTGGCCCGGGGCCGGGTTTTCTTCCCACCGGCAGCGTTGTTCCAGGAGAATCATCATGACGGGAATTGCAGAAACAAAGACAACCGCGCTGGATTGGATTGAGAGCCATCGCCAGTGGCTTTCCGATTTCCACCAGGAGATCTGGCACTATGCCGAGCCAGCGTACCGGGAATACCTGTCGGCCCGGGCCTACGTAGACCTGCTGCGCCGGCACGGCTTTGCCGTAGAAGAGGGCTCGGGTGAGATGCCCACGGCCTTTTCGGCAACCTGGGGGCTGGGCGGGCCGGTGCTGGCGTCCTTTGCCGAGTACGACGCGGTCCCGGGCAATTCCCAGCGGGCAGTGCCCTACCAGGCTCCCAGGGAAGGTCTGCACCCCTGGGCCGCAGGGCATACGGACCCCCATTCCTCCTTGGGAGTGGCGGCATTGATGGGAATACTGGGCGCCAAGGCGGCCATTGAGTCCCACGGCCTGTCCGGGACCCTTCGACTCTTCGGAGAGCCTGCGGAGAAAATCTGCGGCTCCAAGCCGGTCCACGCCGCCAAGGGGTACTACGACGGCCTGGACGCCGCGGTAGTCTACCACCCCTATAGCACCAACACCGTTTCCTGGGAGACTCACTGCGGGTCTTACTGGAGCGTCGTGTTCACTTTTGAATGCCTGGAGCCGGAAAAATGGATGGACTCCCGGCTCCTGACCGCGCCGGACCGTCACCATACCGTTGCGCGTTGCCCCGGCGCCCTGGACGCGGTGTGCCTGATGTACACCAATACAAAGTACACCAAGGAGGCCATGTTCCCGCACACCGGGACCTGGACCTTGAATGAGTACATCATGGCCGGCGGGCAATGCACGTCGGACAACCTTCCGCCCCGCTTCAGCCAGATACAGTACGCCTGGCGGTCCCCCACGCTGGACATTCAGGAACGAATCTACCAGGTGCTGGAACGCAACGCCCGCCATGCCGCAGAGGTGACCGGCTGCGTGGTCACGCCCCGGTGGGTTACCAAGACCCGGGTGGGCCTGCCCAACCTGGCCCTGTCTGAGCTTACCTACCGCAACCTGGAGTCGGTCGGCCCGCCGGCCTTCGGAGAAGAGGCGCGAAAATTCGCTCGCGCCATACAGGAAAACCTGGGCCTGGAGCCGATGGAAGAACCCTTTGCGCCAGACACCCTGAGACTACAGACCCCGCAGGACTACGAGGCGGTCCAGCAGCAAAGCCTGCCGCCCTGGCAGCACAGCTTTACCTCCGATGACTATGTGGAATATACCTGGCACGCCCCTACTGCCCGGTTGCAGACCTCGCGTCCACGCCTGAGACCTCCTGAGCCGGGCTATACCTACCCGATGTGGACGTTGAACGCCATGGGCGGGGTGAGAGAGTGCATCGACCCTGGAATGTTCGCGGCGGGCAAGGCCATCGCGGCCACTCTGACCGATCTGCTCACCGTCCCTGAAGAGCTGGAAAGGGCGCAAGCCGAGTTCCGGGAGCGTACCGGCGGCGGCATAGGAGGCGAAAGGTGGGCGCCCCCGTTGCTGCCTGCGGATTTCCCCCCGCCGGTGGACCTCCGGTGGCCGGAATATGTGGAGACACCCAGAGGCCGGGAGTGGTGGGTCCCGACGCCCTCGGCCTGAGCGGGGCCGTCGTCCGCTCCAGCCTTCCGGCATTCGGAAAACCAGTCCGCGTTGAGGCAGTTTCCCAACGCACAGCAAGAGACGTCGGCCAAGCGCCAACCCCGGCCGACGGGGGGGAAGGAGGATCCAGTCCCAGCCGGGTTCAGTCGCCGACGGGAAGCGGCTCGGCGACGCGGTTGTCCACCAGGTCCGCGCTGCACGCTCCGGCATCCAGAAGTCCCCACTTGACCATCCAGTGATAGGTGTCCTCCACGATCTCGTCTGTGTAGGGAGTGTTGTAGGAGTAGCGGAGCCGGGGCAAGTGGAAGTCGTCCGGGGTGATTCCGCCATACCTTGCCGCCACTGCGGCGAAGCGCGGTTCTTCGATAAGATAGTGGACATAGCTGCGCTTGCCGGCGTTGATCATGTCCACGGCCCGCACCACGGCCCGGTTTATGGCGGCGAAGGTCTCTTCGTCCATGTCGTCGCTGGCGTTTTCCGCGCCGAGGTAGTGTCCCTCGCAGACGGCGCGGCAGCCGAGCTTTTCAGCGAGGGTGATCCAGGGCTCCATCAGGGCGGCGGCGGCCACCTCACCGTTCATCAGCGCCTCGAAGCGGTGCTGGGGCGAGCCGTAATGCACCAGCTTCAGCTTCTCCTCGGGCAGATACCCGGAGAGGAGGCGGATGGCGACGTAGTGGGAACCGGCGTGGAACTGGACAGCCACAGGCTGGTTGCCCAGGGTGCCGGGATAGTAGTGGCGGGAGTCGCCCCGGACGAGGATGGCCTGCGTGGCGACGGCGGAGCGGAGAGCGATGATCCGCGCTCCCTGATTGCTCTCATAGGCCCGACGGACCTGACCCTCCTCTCAAGCCCGGTAGATGGACACCCTGGACTCTTCGAAGGCAACGTGGCCGAGAATGGGGTTGACGTCCTCCGGGTTCTCGGTATGGACCACCTGTCCGCTGGTCCTGCCCTGGACGAACTCCATGTCGATCCCCTCTTGCTCGAAGAAGCCCTCGTCCTTGGCCACGAGCCAGGGGAGGCTGAACACAGCGCCGCTTATCTCGCTTACGACCTTCTTCATGGGAACACTCCATATCATTGTCATTCAGTTGGGGGTTGGTTGGGGGTTGGCCCCAGTTTATCGGCTCCGGAGGGACACGTCCATGTGCCAGGAGGACGACGCGGGCCGGAGGCGTTGCGTGATGGTCCCATTGCTTCACCGCTTTCGTCCCACCAGCATCGCCCAGCGGTGCTTGAACATGAACTGCCCGTCCTGCAAGTAGGGATACATCCCGGTGGCCGGGCCGCCGTCGAGTTCCCGTTGCAGTTCGTTCAGGATGGCTATTCGGGATTCCGGCGGCGTTTGGGTCAGGTCCATCCAGCTCTCCAGGTTCCGCTCAACATCAAAATAGGAGGCATCTGCGATAGTCAGCCCACACCGTTCCGCCATTTCCTGCAGGCGGCTGGCACTAAGCGCGTTGGTGTGCGACGGGTCCCGCAGGCGTTCCAGGCGGTTGTGTGTCCCGGCGGTGACGGTATCATCGGAGGTCGTGATGTCAATGATGGCCACCTGTCCCCCGGGTCTACAGACCCGGACCAGCTCCAGGAGGCACCGGTCGGGATCTTCGAATTGGTGCATCGCCAGCCGGCAGGTTACGACGTCGAAGCTGGCGTCGCCATAGGGAAGGTGGCGGGCGTCGCCTTCATCAAAGGCCACGTTGTTCAAGCCCTCCGCTTCGGCAAGCTGCTTGCCCTGAGCGACCATCTCCGGGGTCACGTCAATGGCCACCGCCTCAGCAACCCTGGCCGCCATCGCCCGCGCCACCACTCCGGTGCCGGCTGCCACGTCCAGGGCTCGCATATCGGAGCGCAACTCGAGTCTTCCGATGTTCCACGCCAGGACTTCCTCGTTCCCCCCGGACCTAATGTAGGAGTCCCAAAGGGCGGCCTGCCGGGAGAATTGCTCTTGTATCAACTCGTCGTGGGTCCGGTCTTCAACCATTGGCGCTTCTCCTTAAATCCCGCAGAACTATTCCCGCGGACCTGGGGCGGAAGATTGCCCAGCCGCAGAAAACGCGCCGAGGGGCGGTTGCAACTGGTTTCTGCGGTTGGTTTCAGGGAACGGATGGTCCTAACCCGCTCCCGTGATGAAGCTGAGTGTCCTTTGGGCCAGCAGGTCCGGTATTTCGACCTTCATGTTGTGGCCCACCCCGTCAAAGGCTTCCAGGCTGGCCCTGGGCATCCGCTGTTGCATCAGTTGTTGGACTTCCAGCGGCGTAATCTCATCATTGGACGACGCGAGTATCAGGGTCCTCACGTAAATTTCGGGCAGCAGCGGAGTCAGGTCTTCCGCCAGAAGGCAGGCCTGAAGCCCCAGCACAGCCGGAGCGGGCGTCCTGGCCCCCTCGTCGGCGTACCACTGGATGACTTGCATGGGAGCACCGGGGCCGAACCGCTTGTCCGCGTCCATGAGCAGCCAGGCGTGGGTGCCGTCCTGCTCCAGGGTCCGCCGCCACGCGGCGGCGTCCATTCCTGCGCCCATGCGGGCCAGCCGGGGAGTGGATGCCACCAGGGTAAGGCTGTGGAGCCGGTCGGGGAAGTCGTGAGCGAAACGCAGGCTTATGATCCCGCCTGCCGAGGCCCCAACCAGGTGCGCCCTGTCAATGCCCAGTCCATCCATCACCCTGGCGATGTCGGCGGCCAGGTCAGGCAGGGAGAACCGCAGGTCCGGGGGCGGAGGCGTCCCGGCGTGGCCCCGCATATCGAAGCGCACCACCGGGCCGGAACGGGCCAGGGTGGGCACCCAGGCACGCCATCTGTGCAGGTTGCCCCCGGCAGAGTGGTGCAGCAGCACCGCTTCGGTTGCGAGCCAGGGGTCGGAGAAGTCGTCCACGTGGTAGTGGAACCGGTCGCCGTTTACATCCAGGAATGGCATAGATTCACCATCTTGGGCCCTCGCCTGGGACTGCATTGCCGCCCCGATACTGAAATATACGCTGTTGATCTCCGGTATCTGCGGAGGCCGGAATCCGGGATAGCGGGAGTATAACCGTTGCCCGAACCACGAGGAAACTACGGCGCAGAATCCGGCCGTAATGTGACGGTTGGAAGCCCTGTGGGGCCATTGCCCTCACCAGAGCGTCTTCCAACAATCGGGGCGCTCAATTGGGGCGCTCTGAAGAATTGCGCCGCCGCACTTCCTCAAATTGACGTAACCTGATAGACTCTCTACAGTTTGGTCAAACCCGGCCCCCCGGTGCTAAAATGAGCGCCGATTGGCCGTGGGTCCGGCCACGTGACCGGGACGGCGAGGAGCTGCCGTTCAGGGCCGGTGCGGGTTCTCCGATACCGGATGCGGGCAGACCTCACCGCCGCAACCCTTGTTGCGGGAATATACTCCGGGGAACTGCCAAGTATGGAGGAAAGCAGATGGCAAAGCAGGGCGTGGAGCCCGACGAGCTAACCAAACCCTTCTGGGACGCTGCCACCAATGGGAAGCTGGTCATCCAGAATTGCACCGCCTGTAACAGACTGCAAAATCCACCCCTTCCCAGGTGCGGAGGGTGTGGTTCCGGCGACAACCTGGAGTGGAAGGAGATGAGCGGGCGGGGCACCATCTACAACTACTGCGTGGTATATGACTGCCCGATCAGGTCCCTCCAGGGAGACCAGCCCTTCAACCTGGCTGTGATAATGCTGGAGGAAGACCCGGATATCCAGATGTACTCCCACCTGCCCGGCACTCCCGTTGACGAGGTGCCGATAGGAGGGTCCGTCCGGGTGATATTCGAGCCAACAACCAACGGCCAGGTGGTGCCCGAGTGGGAGGTAGTGACCTGACCCCGCCGGTCTCCCGATTTATGAGGTTTCCCGACCATTTCACAGTGACAAGGAGTAAGCCATGACGACACAGATGGCGCCTGAATCGATGTACCGGTCCACCGAAGGACTCGGAGTTTGGGAACACAGGGGGAAGGTAGCGGCAGTCGGCATTGGCCACTCGCCCACCGCCCGGCGCTGGGACGGACGGCCCGAGACCTCCGTCGGCGCTCTGAGCATTCTGGCCATGCGCCGGGCCATTGAGGACGCCGGCGTCTCCCCCGACCAGGTAGACGGCATCGTCGTCGTTCCCGTTACAACCACAGGGGCGCATTGGGACCCCGATACGCCCATTCCGATGGACGTGGTCAACGCCTTCAATCCTTCCAGCGACCCGCTGGACGGCATAGGCCAGTTGAGCGCCGAGTGGCTGATCAAGAACATGCCGGAGCTGACCAACGTCAAGTTCACCATGAACGCCCCGGGGTGCATGTCCGCGGCGGTAGTCATCGGGGCCCAAGCCGTTGGCGACGGGCTGGCCAACAACTGCCTGGTGCTGAAGGGCTGGCACAACCTGGACGGACGCTACAACCACGGCGGCAGCAGCGCGTCGGAAGTCGTTCCGGGAAGCCTGGCCCTGGGGCCTGGGCGCACCATCTGGGGGCCGCCGGGATGCTTCGGCACCGCCCTCCAGTTCGCGGAGTACTGCCACCGGTACGGCAAGAACCACGACATGATGGCCCCGTTCATGCAGAACTCCAGGCGGAACGGCCTGATGTTCCCCGAAGGGTACTGGGCGCAGCACCGTCCAGAGGAGCTGACCCCTGAGGACTACCTGGCCGCCCGGTGGATCGCCAAACCGGCCAACCTGTTCGACAACGACATCCCGATCATGGTGGCGGCGAGCTATCTGTTCACTACCGCGGACCGGGCCCAGGACATGAAGCAGAAGCCGGTGTACATCCTGGGACACGCCTCCAGCCGCGGGTCGGCCCGGAGCCTCACCCCGACGCTGGAGGAGGTACAGGCCGAGACCGCCAGCACCGGGCGGAAGATATTCGAGGCGGCGGGAATCACCGTCGATGACCTGTCCTTCGAGAACATGTACGACGGTTTCGCCGAGTTCCACCAGTTCCACATCGAGGGACTGGGATACCGGGGGATGAAGTTCGGGGATGCCCTGGACTTCTACCAGACCGACATCAGCATCGAGGGGCCGAACCCGGTCCTGCCCAGCGGCGGGAACATCGGAAGCGGCCGCAGCCGGTTCTGGATGCACACCGACTGCATGCAGCAAATCCAGGGACGCGCCGGGGCGAGGTCGGTCACCGGGGTGAAGCCGGAGATAGCAGTGTCCGGCGGCCCCATGCCCATGGGCGGCAACTTCACCGTCTGGAGCGCGACGCCCGACTAACCGCCAGCAGACAATCCGGCACGTCAGCTTTTACGGGCAGAACGGCCCGAGGTGTGGTAGCACAGGAAAACGCCGTACCTCGGGCCTTCCCATGCAGCCATGAGGACTGAACCCATTCCATGAGTCCGGCACAACTGAGTCCGGCACAACTCCTGTCCCGGAAACTCCCCTTTTTCTATGGCTGGGTAGTGCTTGCATCGGCGAGCACTACCCAAGTGGTGCGCAACTCCGCGGCCAGCCTGACCATTGCCGTGTTCATGTTTCCGCTGGCCGAGGAGCTGGGCTGGAGCCGGACGCTCATCGCCGGGGCGGCCAGCTTCGGAGGTCTGGCCGCGTCGGGAGTCTCCCCGGTGGTGGGGTGGCTGGTGGACCGGTACGGGGCGAGGCTGGTCCTGGCCGCAAGCGTGTTCATCCTCGGGTTGTCCACCATCTCGCTGGCGTGGGCCACCGTGCCGGTGGCTTTCTACGTTGCCTACGGCGTGGGCCGGGTAATTTTTGCCAGCCCCGTGCAGATCGGGGCGTCGGTGGTGGTGTCCCGGTGGTTCGTGCGGATGCGGGGCCGGGCCAACGGAATGCTCTTTGCATCCCATTCCATTGGCCTGGTGTTGTTTCCGCTCATCGCGTCCGCAATTATTGCGACCCGCGGCTGGCAAGACGCCTGGATCGTGCTGGGAGCCTTGGTCTGGATTATCTCCCTCGCGCCCGTGGCCCTGCTCATCGTACAGACTCCTGAGACCCTGGGGCTGAGACCCGATGGAGACGTGGCTGACGCAGCCGCCGCGGACGATGGACAGCCGGCTCCTCCGGCAGAGCCGGAGTGGACCCTGCGGGCGGCCATGCGGACCCCGGCGTTGTGGATTCTGGCCAGCGGCATCGGAACGTTGTTCCTGGTGCAGGCGGGAGTCAACACACATCTCGCGGCCCTGCTACGAGACAATGGGTTGAACGCGGTCTCGGCGGGCATAGGCATCAGCCTGTCCGCGGCATTCATGGGAGCGGGCAGCCTTTTCTGGGGATGGATTGCGGAGAGGTTCCCGGTGAGGTATGTGCTGGCTGCGGATGCCGTTGCGGTGGCCGTGCCAGCGGCGCTATTCCTCACTATGGACACGACGGCGGAGGCATTGATTTACTCCAGCCTGTTCGGGTTCGGCGTGGGCGGGATGCTCTCGGTCCCGCCGGTGGCCTATGCGGACTATTACGGCAGGCAGTCCCTGGGAGTTATCCGGGGAGTCACCGAGCCTTTCACCAGCCTGGAGCAGGCGGTGGGGGCAGTGCTGTCCGGGATTGTGTTTGATCTGACCAACAGCTATGCCTGGGCGCTAATCGCCTTCGCGGTCCTGGGTGGCCTGACGGCGGTGGTGATCCTGTTCGCCCGGCCCCCAGCGCGGCCTGCCGTGCCTGTGGAACAGCAGGTTACGCCCGCCAACGCCTGAGTTGGGCCGGTCCCTGATTCTGAACGCGAATCAGAAAGGCAGCGGCGCAGCTTAGAGTTGCCCCATCCCGGCCGGGGGCAGTCCCATCCCGGCCTTTAACTACTGACATTCGCCTCTTTCCAACCCTGGATGCCTTTCCCTATCATGCCTTTTGCCAGGGTATGTCTTGTACCCGTCAGCCGACGCCCACTGCCCTGGCCTGGGTTTTGCCCTTGTTGATAGACCGAAATGGGAGAAATTGAGCGGAAATGAGAGGAAAAGTGAAATTCCTCCGGCCCGGCGCAACACAACTACTAGCCGCGAAGACAGGAGAAGTGCCACGCCTGAGCAACTGCAGGGGGAACAGAGTATGCTACGTTACAGCCGCACTGCCGCCCCCTACAGAGACATGGTGATTCAGCGGCGAAGGAGGGCTTCACAGCGAGTACGACGAGGGCATTCAGGAAGCCGGTTCCAATGATTGTCGCCGACAGCGCATCTGTAGGTTCTCTTGCCCACTTCCTCCAAGCGGCAAACACTAGCTGAGAGAGGCGAAGCGAGAGAGTTTCGATGGGCCCACTGGTCAAGACATCTTGCACTCGTCCGACGGCGGCAGTTTAGCGGAGAGTTGGCTTGTCACTCATGCCGCTTCTGTTGTAGTATCCTACACTAGAAAAAGGTAGTGTGCCAAGCCATGACTAGAACAAACGAAATGACAGTGCCCGAGGCGGCGGTGTTCCTAGGCGTCAATCCGGAGACCATCCGAAGGAACATTTGGCAAAAGCGCTTGCCCGCCATTCGGAGAGGTCGCCAGTGGTTCATAGAAAGGGAAGACCTAGAGCGGTTTGCTGCGACCTATAATATCAAAACAGGCAAACGCAGAAAGTTGCTGATCTGATGGTGTGCCGTGATGAACCCATTGAGCCGCAGCGAGAATATGCGAAGGATACGCTCCCGGGACACCACGCCTGAACTAACAGTGCGGAAAGTATTGCATCAAGCTGGGTTTCGATTCCGGTTGCACCGGAAGGACTTACCAGGTAGGCCGGACATCACGTTGCCGGGTCATAGGACTGTCATTTTTGTGCATGGGTGCTTTTGGCACGGTCATGGATGCCGCCGCGGCAGGTTGCCTAAGTCTAACCTCGAATACTGGGAACCTAAAATTAGAGGTAACCAGTTACGGGACCAAAGGAATTGCGAGACTCTGATCAGTCACGGATGGAACCCGATTATAATCTGGGAATGCGAGATTCAAGACCAAGAGGCGCTAAGAGCCTGCATCGAACGGATCGGAAGACGACATCACTCGGAGCAGAAAAAACCATGACAAGCAAAGTCTACAGTGTAGCGTCGTTCTTCAGCGGGATCGGAGGGATCGACCTAGGTTTTGAATCGACAGGATCGTTCAAGGTCGAGTTCCAGTGTGAAATCAACCCATTTTGCCGCACGTTGCTCCGAAAGTGGTGGCCGTCAATCAAGCTTGCCGAGGACATCCGGGAGGTCCAACATGGGGACATACCAAACGCCGAAGTCTGGGCAGGAGGTTTCCCCTGCCAGGACGTCTCGTTGGCTGCAATGGGGCCAAGAGCTGGGCTTAAAGGGAAACACTCTTCGCTATTTTTCGAGTACGCTCGACTCCTTAGAAACTCACGCCCCCGAATTTTTGTCATCGAGAATGTTCCAGGTCTCCTCTCTAGCCACAAAGGCCGGGACTTCGGAATCATTATTCGAACGCTGGCCGAACTCGGGTATGGCGTGGGATGGCGTGTGCTTAACAGCAAGAACTTCGGAGTCCCCCAATCACGCCAAAGAGTCTACATTGTTGGATGCCGTGGAGACTGGACCGGTCCCGGACAGATACTTTTTGAGCCCGAATGCGGCCGCGGGGATCCTACGGAGAACGGAACGGATGGGAAGAAATCTATTTCCCCCTTTAAGGAAATCTTTGGAGATCTTGTCAAAGGCCCGATCGTCCAAGGAATAGCGTACTGTCTCTATGCGTGTTCCCCAAGGCATACGGGCACAGACTGGAGCAGGACGTACGTGAGCTACCCGGATGGGCGCGTCCGTCGCTTAACGCCGCTTGAAACCGAACGTATCCAAGGATTTCCGGATGGCTGGACCATCCCGCCTGAAGAGTACGCCGACATAGAGAAACTGGACAGTCTCCGGTACCACGCTTTGGGTAATGCCGTTACGGTGCCGGTAGCAGAGTGGCTCGCCAGAAGAATAGCAGACTATTTGAACCGAGCGAACGGAACCCCCAACGCTTCAGAAGATAACAACGAACCACAACAATTGATCCTTCCGATCTCAGCCACAGAATCATCCAAGATTGAGAAATCATTCAAAAGCACCGCTGCTCCAGTCTGATAGTCAGTCGACAGGCAATCCGCCTACTAGAAGAATTCGAACACCCAAACGACCAAGCAACCCGGTCGCCAGAGATTCGGGCGACAGATGCGGCGCAAAAGCCCACACCACCAAACGCGTTCGCGGGTATCGTGATGTGTCAGATCCGCCGTGAAGGATGCGGCTCCCGAGAGCAAAACCCCGCTAAAGGATGTAGAGACTTTAACCTGATCGATGGATGCTATGCCATGTCCAGTTCTCTGTTGAACTCGGCAAGGTACGTGGGGTTGGGCCGATTCAATGGGGACTCAGGGAGACGCTCACGAGGTATCGTTCCTTCGTACCTGGTCAAGAGTTCAAGCGAAAATCCTGGGACCTCGTTGGCCATCGATGTTTTCACCTCATCTGGCACCCAGACCCGATACTCGCCATCACATCCGTAAGTTATTCGCACCAGACCTTCATCAAAAGCCCAATGGTGAATCTTGCACAAGCAAACGCCATTGGATACCTGGTCCAAGTGATAATCTGCCCAGGGCAAAATATGAGCAGCATCCACACCTGGCCGAGAGTTCTGCGGAGTAGCTGGCAAATGTTCGCCGCAGATAACGCACGTAGCACGGTAAGCCAATCGAACATCGGACCTGAACTTAGCACCGGCGGAGCCTCGAACGTTGCTCCACCGTTTCCATTCCTTGATCACGCGGCGGCGCAGTTCAGGTTCTTCTGGATCCACCTCATTCAACTGCAGAACAGGAGCAGGACGAACCACGTTGAGAATGTCGTTCACGGCGCTAAGGACGTCTGAGCCTCTGCTGTAAGGAACATCAAAATCGTCAGCGTACTTCAGCAGCAGGGTGTCCAGCCTTTCCACTATTCTTTCCGCTGCAACTCCGACCGGCTGGTGAGTTGTAATAAGATCTCTATGAACGTCGATTTCCTGTGCGATCTCGCCGGGCAACTTGTGCTTTTCTCTCCAAACGCGAAGCAACATCATTACTCGCTCAGAAACTGTGAGTTCGTCAGCGTCGTAAGTTTGGTTACGCAGAGCAAAGGTTTCAAGCAGCAGAACCGCATCAGTATCCGTCAGAAATACTTCTCGAACATGCAAGTGATTTATCGCGTACTTAAACTGTCTCATGACTGGAGTTCCTGGACCAAGAGCGTCATCAGCCCGTACAGGCTTGGGCATTAACAACGCAGCAGCAACTTGTCGCTGGATCTGAACCGTGGTGGCACTTGATCTCCTGATGCGCAGCTTTCCCGCCTGTTCCCTGAGCACAGTATCAGTGCCCAGAACGAGGCCACCGCTCAGATCAAACATAAGCCTGAGGCCAATCAGTTGGCGAGGAGAAGTCCCGTTGGACTCTTCGCTGATTTCGTACTCACCCCGCCCACCGCTGGTTCTCCGAGAGATTCGCATGAGATCAAGTGCCTCCCTTACTTCGGGAACCATCTCAGCCCGACGAACTATGCCGTAACCGTGGATTACCGAAACATCGAGTCCATGGCAATGCCTTTGCCAAGCTGAGAGAAAAGCGGAGACATCATCAGTTGGAAACGCTGCATCCTGGAACCCGATGGTAATCAAGGAGCGAGGAGGCTGTCAACTGACAGCAACTTGGGGGAAAATTGCAAAACCCCTGCACAAAATGGGGAATTAGAATCAATTTTTGTGTAAAGCCGCTCAGCACAATTGAACCCAACAGCCCTGCGTGGAGGCTAGGAGTGGCCCTCTGAGATCAGCAACTGACCTCCACCGCTCCCTGTGACCCCTCTTTGGGTTTCACAATCCTAGTTATCTTGATCACATAGTGTTTGGAATAAGGCTGATTTCGAAGCCGAAAAATCACGGTTCAACGATGCTTCTACGAGATATTCAGTACACGGTTCCAACCCATCCAATTCAAGAGAGACCGAATTCGGTAGGTTCCCCATTGGATCGGCTTCCAACTCTTGTTGAACCACTATCCAGTCATTCTGGTCGCGTTCGTCTACAGGAATATACCGCATATACATAACACCAGATCCTGAGATTAGAGAACGTATAGACGACTCAGTTTCCCTATTCACGTGTATTTGCGCTCTAGTTTGGTCCTCTGCATCCAGTACGGCTTCTGGCTGTTCTACGCCAGGTGACGGCAATGCGCAAATGGCGGCAAATATCACAATCCCAATGCCGCCCAAGATTGCGGCAATTGTGTTGTTAACAATTGCCTTAAGATCCAAAATCGCTCGACACTTCGTGAGTAGTGTCTGAAAGAGAAGATACATCACTTGCTTCGCTGGAGTAACTCCTATCGCTTCGGCCAAGGAACCAATTGGATGTTCAATTCAAGACTGCGCAAGGCAAATGGCCTGCCACATTCAGCCTGACTCCATCAGACATGCTCTATTACTACTGAGGGCAGTATAGCATCGAAAATCCAATAGGTACCGGTTCGACGGAATACCGGGAATCTGTACAAGCATGAGGGTCTATAGCCGATGCTCCGTAGAGAGTGCGCCTGTGTGGCATGAGAGTATGCCTCATGGCCGTCTGCTGAGGTACGGTAGCTGCCCCAACCTTTAGGGAAATATGAGGAGGGATTGGACAACTATAGTTCCAGGGCAAACCTAATCGTGAAAGTTCTTGATATCGTCAAGTCTAGTGGCCATCAAACAACTGGCATTCGCTTCTTTCCGACGCCTCTTTCCAACCCTAGTACTCAGTCAACCGTGAAATCGGAAGGGTAAAGACGGTGAAGCTTGGTTCGGGCGTCCCGGGTGTTGAACCGCCAGTTGATGGTGGCCCTGGCCGCATTGCGCTCCTTGACCAAGGCCTGTACTTCCCGCCGGAGAGCCTCCTCGCTGGGGATCCGTTGCTTCAGGCAGGAGCGGGACAGGACGCTGAACTCGATCTCCGCCATGTTGAGCCAACTGCCGTGCTTGGGGGTGTAGTGAAACTCCAGCCGCCTGGCAATCCGCCGGGCTTCCTCAGCCGGGAAGGTCTGGTACAGCGATGCCCGGCGATGGGTGTTCAGATTGTCCAGGACCACCCGGATTACCGGGACCTCCGGGTAGGCTTCGTCCACCAGCCAGCGCATCTGCTGCGCGAAGTCCTGCATGGTGCGCCGCCCCGTCACCGTCACCTGCCGCCAGCCCGCCAGGGGTTCACAAGCCAGGAACAGGTTGCGGGTCCCCTCCCGCCGGTATTCGTAGTCCTGCCGCAGCGCAATTCCCGGCCGGGCCGGCAAGGCGGGCCGGGTCTCTGCCAGCAACTGGGTTGAAGTTTCGTCAAAGCAGACCACCGGCCGTTGGGGATCATAGGGTTCTTCGTACAGGTCCAGGACATCCTCCATGTTGGCCACAAATTCCGCGCTCACCTGGGGGATGCACCATTCCTTCTTCTGCCAGGGCTTGAGGGCGTTTTTTTCAAACGCTTTCGCACCCCCTCGTGGGACATGGAGGGCGCCAGCCCCAACTCCACCACCTTGCCGGCCAGCAGGCGCAGGGTCCAGCGCTCATGCCCGGCCGGCGGCGGGGTGCAGGCCAGAGCTATCAGGTGAGCTTCGCCCCGGTCGTCCAGCTTCCGGGGCCGGTTGGCTTGGGGACGGTCCCGCAAAACCCCCTCCAACCCTTCTTCGGCGAAACGCTGCTTGATCCGGTATACGGTGCTCAGGGCTACATCCAGCCCTTCAGCCACCTGGGGCGCCGGCCAGCCGTCATCGCTCTTGAGCAGAATCCGCGCCCTGGCGGTCACCCTTGCCGGGCTTTTACCCACCCGAATCAGATGCCGGAGTTCTTCCCGTTGTTCCGCCGCCAGCCGCACCGCGTACTTGTCCCGGACCATCACCCTCACCCCCTGCCATCAACGCTTCCCGCCATACATGATAACCCCAATTGCCCCTTCCTCGAATAATTCCTATAACCATGTTGACTGAGTACTAGATGCCTTTCCCCATCATGCCTTATGCCAGGTTATGTCTTTTACCCGTCAGCCGCTCCCACTGCCCTGACCTGGATTTTGCCCTCGCTGAAAGACCGAGATGGGAGAAATTGAGCGGAAAAGTGAGATTCTCCAGCCCCAAAGCTCGACAGTAAGGAAAAGTGACCGGAAATGTCCGGGAAATTAGATTTTCTCCGGCAGTGCGCCGCCGGTTGGCGATACCGCCTGAAATGGAACGCTGCCATTCGGGCATCGGACGTTGACAAATGTATGGCCGGCACGTAGTATCGTGGATACGCGGTCGAAGTCCAAGACTGCGCCCCCCGGCGTGGGCGTTGTATTCACGGAGGCGGCAGCGGGGCGCGGGCGGGATTCAGAGGAGGTAGATGACATGGCCACGGTTCAGGACCGGACTTCCTACTGGGAACAGGCCAGGGAACAGGGATTTGACCTTTCATGGCTGAGCAAGCTGGAAGAGAATGTCGCGAGCGAGGATGTTGAAGACTTCTCGGCCAACAACACCGGTCGCGTCCAGGGGTCCATTCCCCGGGGCAACGTCGCCCAATTCGGGGCCTACACCTTCCGCACCAAGAGCGAAGTCTGGGCGCACAACCTGACCAAACTCTACCAGGAGTTCGTCACCCGACAGTGGAGTTCCGCCACGGACATCCCGTGGGAGACGCTGGAAGCCCTGCCCGATGACATCGAGGCTGCCGAGTGCCAGTTGGCCACCTTCTTTGCCCAGGTGGAGTTCGTCGCCTCGGACGTTCCGGGCCGGTTTATCTCCACCATGTCCCCGGACTACCACGAGGTGCGCCTGGCCCTTTTGGCCCAGGTGATGGACGAGTCGCGGCACCTGGATGTGTTCCGCAAGCGGGCGCTGGCCAACGGCGGCGGCCTGATGCGGATGACCGACAGTGTAAGCGACGTGGTGGGCGGCGGCACCGACAACGCCCGTGAGTTCACCGAGCTTTCCTCCCGGCTGCACATCACCGGCGAAGGGAATGTGCTGACGCTCTTCCGTCTTGGGGAGATGATGGCCTACAACGAGGCCGAGAAGATGATCTACCGCCGGTGCGCCCAGGACGAGGCACGGCACGTGGCCATCGGGGTGCTACACCTGCGGTACATGAACGAGTTCACACCGGAGCGCCGGGAAGAGATTCACTGCTACCTGGACGAGGGCGAGAGCCGCCAGTCCACCGGCGCGGGCGGCGAGAACCCCGCAGGCCGGAACCAGCTCACCAGCGAAGCCCTGGCGGTGTTGCTCGGCGGCGGCAAGGACAAGATTGACGAGGGCCAGAAAATCCTGATGGCCATTCGCCAGCGGCAGGTCAAGGAATACTTCCAGAGACTCAAGTCCGCCGGGTTCGACGACCGGATCCACAGCGGGCGCGTCAACCCCTCCCTGCTGGAGGCCTACAACGCCGCGCCGTAGCAAGAACGTTGCGCCATTTCGAGACCTCCCGAGATCGCTTCGAGGGAGGTCTTACTTTATCCGGCCCATTTCACGGGTTTCTCCCCAACAGGCCCACTGAGGATTAACATGGCCCTTAACGACGAAGAAAGACCCAACCAGACCGGGGAACAGCCCGACGGCGCACAAGAGCCGTCCGCTCCCACTGGCCCGCAGCCGCTGGACTGGATGAACGATACCCTGGAGTGGGGCATCAGGGCGCAGCCCGGCAAGCACGGCATGACCATGCGGGCGCTGAATATTGGCAGTTACGGGGAAATCCCCGAGTACAGCACGGACATGAGCCGCCGGCCCCGGGGCGCGTTCCCCATCCCCGGCGTGCCGCGCACGGACCTTTATTCCCTCAGCCAGAAGGTTGACCTGTGGGCGGACTGCGCCGTGGACCTCTACGAAGAGGCGATTCAACGGCGGTGGATGGCCCATGCGGATGTTCCCTGGGACGAACTCCCCACTGAGACCGATGATGTCGAGCTTGCCATGCGGCAACTCTGCACCGAGTTGGCGCAGCAGGCTTCCATCGAGACCGACACCATCGGACAGTGGCTCCACCGGATGAACTATGCCTACCACGAGGTCAAAACCTTCCTGGCTTCAGAAGTCTTCGACACCGGGCGGCACTACACCGTGTTCCGTCAGCGCGCCCTGGCCAATGGCGGGGCGCTGGGTCTGGAAAGCGCGGGGCAGTTCAACCGGCGGTTGATGGAAGCCAGGGCCGGATGGACCGAGGTGTGCATATTCCTGTACATCATCCGGGGAACTCTCACCATGCTGTTGTACCGCTACGGCGAGGCGTATGCCCGGAACAAGGCGGACAAGTACATGTTCCGCCGCTGCCTGGAAGACAAAGCCCGGCACATGCGCTACGGGATGCAGCACCTGAAGTACGCCGTAGACAACCGGGACCCTGGTTTCGGCATGGGGTTGAACAACCTGATGCGTGGGGTGGAACGAGACCTGGCCCAGGACATGAAGGACCCAGTGCTCTGGGAGGCGCTGGCCATCATATTCGGCGGGGGAGTGTCCAACATTGCCAATGGCATGGAAGTGGTCAAGGACTTCCAGCAGCAGTACATCGAGCAATATCTTGCCCGTATGCAGTGGGTTGGCATCGGCAAGACCGAAGAGAACCTTGCTCCGGACCTGGCCGCGTACCTGCGGCGGGAACAAACCGAACCGGAAGCGCCCCCGGCATAGAGGACTGCCATGCCCATTTACGAGTACCGCTGCCAGGACTGTGGCGGCGTCAACAGCGTATTCCTTCGCTCGATGAGTTCGCCGGACCCAACGAATTGCAAGCTCTGTGAAGGCGGCAGTTTGCAGCGTATCATGTCGCGCGTGGCCTACCTCAGATCCGAGGCAGACAAACTGGACCAGTTGGACCCCAAGTATTTCAAGATGGTGGACCAGGCATTGGCCAATGCGCCAGCCAACTCCGACCCGGACTTTCACATGAAGAGCATGGTCCCCTTCAGCGAGGCCAAGGAGCACGGGGAGCCATATTTCAAGGAGTAAGACCTCCATGGCGACCGGGGGCAGCGCCGGATTGAGGGTCTTTCACCAAGTACCAGGAGGCAGCAAATGAACGCCCAGGGGGCGAGCGGTCTACTATTCCCATCGGTTGAGTGGTTTCAGGGGTTGCAGGGACTGGTCAATAATGACCCGGAGTTCCGTCGCATCGGCAGCGTGGACGCGACTATGGGCGTCAAGGCGGGGGAAAGGGTCTTCGTAATCACCTTCGAGGCGTTCGAGTGCTCAGAGGTCAAAGAGGGCACCGAGTACGACCTGATCGACGCCGACTTTTTCCTGGAAATGGACATGGAGCAGTGGCGCGACCTGATCGAGAACACCAGGGAAAATGACGGCGCGGACCTGCGTCACACCCTGAACACCCTGGACCTGATGATCGAGGGCGGTATCTCCAAGAACGCCACGGGCGACCAGTTCCGCGCCGACATCTTCTTCCGGGTCAACCAGAGCCTCCAGCACTTCTTCGACAGTTCGGCCAAGCTGGAGACCGTCTTCGAGTCCTAGAAGCTCCGTACCGGACGGCTACTGCCCGTCCAATTGCCTGAGCAAATCGCGGACGAGCTTATGCGCTATCGGGCGGCCCTGGGCAATTTCGTCGTCTTCCATGAAGTCATGGTAAAAGTTGGCGTGGAACTGTTGGGCTGCGAATAGTCCCTGGGCAAAGTTGTAGGACGGGTCTTCGCTGTCCAGCCGGGATGCTGCGGCCCTGCGGGCGCCATGCTTCCCCCAGTCCCACCCGCGTTGCTTGGCAACAGCCATCACGGCTTGCGTAACCGCTCCCCACAGCTTCTCTGAACCCTGCCGGTTGTCTCCGGCGGCGAATTCCAAGTCCGATTGGTCCAGGAATCTCCGGGCGGCATCAACGTGGTCCTGCACGGTCTTTTGTCGCCGGGTTGTCATTCTTCCGTCTCCGGTCAGCCCACCTCCGCATTCTTCAGGGACTCCACGTCCAGATGGTATTCGCTCCCTTCCTGCCCTTGCAGCGCGGCCAACACGCGGTCGGCGGAATCGGCCAAGCTGGAGACAGTCTTTGAGTCCTAGAAGCCGTCGGGTTTAACGGCCTATCTATCCACCATACTCAGTATGTCTCGAACAAACTGGCTGACCAACGGGCGGCCTTGGTCAATTTCGTCCTCTTCCATGAAGTCATGGTAAAAGTTGGCGTGAAACTGTTGGGCCGCGAAGAACCCTAAATTAAACTTGTAGGAAGGGGCTTCTTCGTCCAGCCGGGATACTGCCGCCCCGCGGGTGCCATGCTTCCCCCAGTCCCACCCGCGTTGTTTGGCAACAGCCATCACGGCTTGCGTAACCGCTCCCCACAGCTTCTCTGAACCCTGGCGGTTGTCTCCGGCAGCGAATTCCAGGTCCGATTGGTCCAGGAATCTCCGGGCGGCATCAACGTGGTCCTGCACGGTCTTTTGTCGTCGGGTTGTCATTCTTCCGTCTCCGGTCAGCCCACCTCCGCATTCTTCAGGGACTCCACGTCCAGATGGTATTCGCTCCCTTCCTGCCCTTGCAGCGCGGCCAACACGCGGTCGGCGGACAGGGGCAGTTCCTTGATCCTGACCCCCACGGCGTCGTATATGGCATTGGCGATGGCGGCGGGGGGGCCGAACCCGGGCGGCTCGGCCACGGCCCTGGCGCCGAAGGGTCCATCGGCGCTGGGGACTCCCACCAGGACATTCTCGATGGCTGGCATGTCGATTGCCAACGGCATCAGGTAGGTGGACAGGGACGGGTTGCGCACACGGCCCGTCTCGGGGTCGATCTGCATCTCCTCGCTCAATGCGCGGCCTATGCCCTGCACTGCGCCGCCTTCCAGTTGGCCCTCCACGCCCATCGGGTTGATGGCCACGCCCACGTCCTGCGACTGGACGAACCTGGTAACTCTAACCTGGCCCGTCGCCTTGTCCACTATCACCTCCGCCGCCTGGGTGTTGAACACGGGAGCGTAGGGCATACTCGACAGGGCGGCCAGCCCGATGATTGGGCCGCCTCGGGAGGTCAAGCTGGCCGCGGCCAGCTGACTGAGGGTGAGGGACTGGGACGGGTTGTCCTGAACGTAGACCCTCCCTCCCTGGCAAGTCAAAGCCTCGGCAGAGACTCCAAACCGTTCGGCAGCGAGACCCACGAGCCGGTCGCGGGCATCCTCTGCCGCCATCTGTACCGCCTTGCCCTGGCTGTAGACGATGCGGCTGCCTCCGCTGGGGCCGGTGAAGGGAGCCATGTCCGTGTCGCGTTTCGCCACTATGACCTGGTCCAACTCCACGCCCAGGGTCTCAGCGGCTATCTGTGCCAGCGACGTGTCGCTGCCGGAGATGTCCACGGACCCGGTGAGCAGGCTGACCGTGCCATCCTCGTTCACGCTGATGGACGCGGTGGAAGGGCCGCTGCCGCTGCGCCACTCGCCCAGAGATATGCCCACGCCGCGGCCTTCTTCGGTCTTCCTGGGCAGCCCCATCTTCTCCTTGACCGCATCAATGGTTTCCAGCAGGCCGTTGGCAGGGACGGTGGCCCCGGAAACATTGACGTCGCCCTCTTTGACCACGTTTTTCAGCCGGAACTCCAGCGGGTCCAACCCAATCTGGCGGGCAATGCTGTCCATGTGGGACTCAACGGCGAAGTGCATGTCCGCAACGCCCGAGGCGCGGTAGGAGCCGACATAGATCTTGTTGGTGTAGACGCCGTAGGAACGGAGCCGGAAGTTGGGGATATTGTACGCGCCGAGGGCGTGGCCGACGCCGGCGTTGGGTCCCGCACCCAGGTATGCCCCCACGTCGAAGACGCTGTGGGCCTCCCGAGCGGTGATCTGTCCGTCGCCGGTTACGCCCGTCTTGAGATGGATGGTGGTGGCCAGCCGGGGACCGTTGAGGGTGAACACTTCTTCCCTGGTGTTGATCAGCTTTACTGGCCGGCCCGTCTTCATGGCCAACAGAGCCGGGAATGCCTCGAAGGCCAGCCGCAGCTTGGCCCCGAAGCCGCCTCCCAACTCCATCGCGTTGACCTTGATGCTGGACAGAGGTATATCCAACACCGACGCCAGTTGAGCGCGCATCTGGTAGGGACCCTGGGTTGAAGCCCAGACGGTCAGCCGTCCGTTGGCCTCTACGTTGGCGGCGCAGGCCATCGGCTCGAGGAAGCCCTGGTTGATGGCCTGGGAGTGGTAGGTCTCCTCGAAGACGTGGGCAGCATCCTGGAAAGCCTGGTCCACATCGCCCCGGTCGGCATCCAGCAGAGTGCAATTGTTGCCGCCCATAGCGAAGCCGTACCCCTCGAAGTTGGGCATGTCCGGGTGGACCAGGGTGGAACCCTCCCTGATGGCCTCCAGGGGGTCCACTATGGCCTCCAGGTCTTCGTACTCTACTTCGATCAAATCCAGGGCTTCCTGCGCCGTTACCTCATCGTCGGCGGCCACGGCGGCCACCGGCTCGCCAATGTAGAAGACCTCGTCGCGGGCCATAATGCGCCGGTCCCTGACCGCGCCGGAGCCGAAGTAGCGGTCAGGGAAGTCGTGACCGGTGATGACGGCCCGGACTCCCGGCAGTTGCTCCGCCTTGCCGGTATCGATGCTCACAATGCGGGCGTGGCTACGAGGGCTGGTCAGCACCTTGCACATGAGCATATCCGGCAGATATACGTCGGCGGCGTAAGTGGCGCGGCCGGTGACCTTGTCCAGCGCGTCCACTCGGGGGAGGCTGTGGCCAAGGACATTGTGTTCAGTCATCATTCCAGTCACTCCTCATAGATGTAGGGGACACGGAAGCAGGACAATGGGACTTGGGCCAGGGCGTCACGACCGGGTTTTTTCGGCGGCGGCCATGATGGCCTGGACGACCTTGGTGTAGCCCGTGCAGCGGCACAGGTTGCCCCCGATGGCGTACTTGACCTCTTCCTCGGTGGGGTTGGCGTTCTTCTCCAGCAGACCCACGGCGGACATGATCAGTCCTGGGGTGCAGAAGCCGCATTGCAACCCGCCGTACTCGGCAAACGCCTGCTGGACGGGGTGCAGGCCCTCGCGGGTGGCCAGACCTTCCACAGTAGTGACCTCGGCATCGTGGGCGCTGTGGGCCAGCACCAGGCAAGATGTTACGGGCGCACCGTTCAGCAGGACGGTACAGGCCCCGCAGTCGCCTTCGTCGCAGCCCTTCTTGGTGCCCGTCAGTCGCAGTTCATCGCGCAGTGTGTCCAACAGTGAGTAGTACGGTTCTGCCGAGACCTGCCGGGGTTCTCCGTTTACGGTCAGGTGGAGAGGCATCTTCATGGGTCTAACTCCTGGTGTGGCCGGTTGGCGGAATGGATGGTTGGGCTAGTAGAAGGCGGCCTGTACTGCCAGCCGCCGCTGCATCTCAAATGGCATGGCCCCTGCCCGGGCCATCTCAACGGCGCGTTCCAGGGTGCGCCGGGTGAGAACGCCGACGATCTCCTTGCGGTATGCTGCGGAGCCGCGGACATCGTCGATGGGAGTCGAGATGTTCCTGGCTTCTTCGGCGCAGGCCGCAAGCAGTTCCGGGGTTATCTCCTTGCCCCGCAGGATGTCTTCGGCAGCGTAAGCCCTGACGGGAGTGGGCGCGACGGCCCCAAGGCCGATGCGCACTTCCCGGCACACCATCCCTCCCGCGTCGAGAGTCACGACGGAGGCAACACCCACGGTAGCGATGTCCATAGCGCCGCGGGGGCTATGCTTTATGTACAGGGAGCCGGTGTTGGGTCCCGGCGGGGGAAGCCTGATCTCGGTGAGAAGTTCTCCAGGAGCGAGCGCCGTCCGGCCGGGGCCGGTAAAGAACTGGTCCAGCGGGGTTGAACGCTTGTCGCCCTGTCTCGGCCCGCTGCTGAGGCATTGTGCGTTGAAGGCCAGCAGCGCCGGGAGAGTGTCTCCGGCGGGAGATGCATTGCAGATGTTGCCTCCCACGGTGGCCAGGTTGCGCACCTGCACGCCGGCGAAGGCGGCGGCCGCGGCGGCCAGGGCGGGATAGTGGATCCTGACGGCGTCATGGTCTTCCAGGGTTTGAACGGTGACCAATGCGCCAAGGCGCAGGCCGTTCCTGCGGCTGAAAGAGACTCGTTCCAACGCCGGTATGTGCTGGATGTTGACGACATACTCCGGGTCCCAGTTTCCCATGCGGGAACGAATCAGGAAGTCGGTGCTCCCCGCCACGTACCGCACGTCCGGGCTATGCTGCCGGTACAGGGACATGGCTTCCCGGACCGTATGCGCCTCCAGGTACTCGAACCTGGCCATGATTGCCCTCCCCCGGTATGGCGTTTGTCAGTCTGGACACGTAGCGCTTGTTCAAACTCAAGTGAGTGTAGTAAGGGAGGTAATTGGTGTCAACCTGACCTCCCACAGAACTACCACAGGCTTCCTGGCAGCAGCCGCTATGGTAAGATTCGGTTGAACGCGCGGCGGCACATGCCGTTTGAATTCACGGAGACCAAACGACAGTACAGGAGGATGATCGATGACCCCTGCCGAGCGGCTAGGCAACATCTCGTTGGGGGAAGTGATGTTCACTCAACGGGCTATCCGGCGCTTCAAACCTGACCCGATTCCGCATGAGGTAATGCGGGACATCATGGAGGCGGCCATACGCGCCCCCAACGGCGGGAACACCCAGGAGTGGCACTTCATCGTGGTCGAGGACGAGGAGAAGCGCCGTACACTGGGGGAACTGTACCATGAGGCGTGGTGGGCGAAGCGGAAGGATGCCGGAATCAACGGGCCGGAGGATATTCCGCCGGGCAAGAGTCCAATGCGGTCCGCTATGCGTCTGGCCAACGAGATCGGCAGCGCGCCAGCAATGGTGCTCCTCTGCTCCACGGTGAGAAGTTCTGCCGGGGCCGGTTCGGTGATTCCCGCCGCCCAGAACATGCTCCTGGCGGCCAGGGGGTTCGGGGTAGGAGGCACCATTACGACCCTGCACCCGGTGGTCATGGACAGGGTACATCAGCTATTCGGTATCCCGGATACAGCCCTGGTAGTCTACTGCATACCGCTCGGCTACCCCAGGGGAGCGTTCGGGCCAGTGACGCGCAAGCCCCTGTCAGAGGTCTGCGGAGCCGACCATTGGGACGCGCCGTTTAGCTGATATGGCTTGTCGGAAGAATCAGTTCCTGGAAATTGGAGCGCCCCCGCCCCCGGTTTGCTCGTTGATGAGGAAAGAGGCAGAGTCTTTGCCATAGACGGTCTCCAGGTCGGCGTCGAAGCGTTGGCCGCCGAGTCCGCCAATTACCTCATAGCGTCGTTCCGTGTAGAGACGGCCTTCGAAGTCCGAGTCTTTCACCCTTCGCTCGTCCTCCCCGGCCAGGAACATCTCCACGGCCTGCTGCATCAGGTCGCGGGACTGTTCCGGCTCCAGGTGAGTCGCCGAGCGAAGGAAGACGAACCCCCAACGAATTCCCATGTGTTCCAGCATGAGGCGGTGAAGCTCCTGGAGTTTAATGCTCTCCTGTTTCCGATTACATGATACCCGATTTCGTAGCCGGTGCGGAGTCCTGGCCCTGTGGAAAGCCTTAATCATCTCGACTCTTCTCATGGTTGCTCCAGCGTCGCTTCTTGCCGGTTGTGGCGACGGAAATAAGACGCTCACTATCTATGCCGGACGGTCCAGCAGCCTGGTTGAACCTCTGATAGATTCGTTCGCAGAAGAGTCCGGCATAGACGTCAAGGTCAAGTATGCCGGCAGCACCGCCATTGCCTCGACCATTATGGAAGAAGGTGAGAACACTCCTGCGGATGTGGTTTTTATGTCGGAGCCGGGGTCGCTCGGCCTCCTGGCGAGACGCGGGTTTCTGGCCCCTCTTCCCGGTGAACTCCTGGCGAAAGTGGACTCCAGGTTCCGCGACGACCGCGGCTACTGGGTTGGGACCTCCGGTCGTGTCCGTACCGTGGTCTACAATGTGGCGGCGGTGGACCCGGAGACCGAACTGCCCGGATCGATAGAAGGGTTTACAGACCCGGAGTGGAAGGAGAGAATCGGGTGGGCGCCCCGGAACACGCCCTTCCAGGCTTTCGTCACTGCATTCCGAATAAAGCGAGGCGACGATGCGGCCCGCACCTGGTTGGGGGGAATCCAGGCCAACATCCCCAGGGAGTACCCGAGCAACACGGCCACGGTGGCTGCCGTGGCCAGCGGAGAGGTGGATGTTGGATTTGTGAACCATTACTACGTGGAACGGTTCTTACGAGAGGAAGGGCCGGGCTTCGGCGCACGCAACCACTTCATGGGAGGCGGCGACCCCGGGTCCCTGATGCTGGTGGCGGGCGCGGGCATACTGACAACGTCGGAAAACAAGAAGGACGCGGCCCTCTTCATCGAGTACCTGTTGTCTGAACAGGCGCAGCGGCATGTGGCCGAGAAGACCCATGAGTATCCCCTGGCGTCGGGCGTACCACCTTCCGACGGGCTTCCGCCGCTGGACGCGCTGGAGCCACCTGAATTGGACCTGAGTGGGCTGGCAGACTTTGAAGCGACCTTGTATATGCTCCGGCAGGAGGGAGTGTTGCATTGAGAGGCGCGGCCGGCGCCATGCCTTCCCGATTGCCGTAAAGCGAGAGCCGGCGGTGTTCAGGTCTGGAGCGGCTGCCAGTAACGGCGGCCATCCATCCGGGCAATCTTGCCATAGCCGGGCTTGGGAAGATGGACCGATAGGACGGTTGTCCCGTCCTGTTCCAGGCGTTCCATCAGAGACCGGCGTGTGATACGGGTCTGCTCCGGGTCTATGTCGGCGCGGGACACCCAATCGGTCTCATGCACCTGGACCGTGTTGTGCAGCACGTCGCCGAGAATCAGGCCCCGCTCCCCTTGGGAAGTGATCATGATGCTCATGTGCCCGGGGGTATGGCCCGGCGTGGGCAATGTCGTCAGCTCACTGGTGAGAGGGTGTTCGCCCTCGATCAATTCTGCCAGGCCCAGTTCCTGCAACGGCCAGACGCAATCAGGCGCGTTGGGGAAGCGGTCCTGCTGCAACGCGGGGTCGTGGGTAGCGTTCCAGTCGATGGCGCTCATGTAGTAACGGGCGTTGGGGAATGTGGGGACGAACTTGCCGTCCCGCGGCTGGAGGTTCCAGCCCACGTGGTCCCGGTGCAAGTGGGTCATCACCACCATGTCGATTTCTTCGGGCCTGACGCGGTGCGCGGAAAAGTCGTTGAGCAATTCGCCCCAGGGAGTCTCCGGCGCGTCGGCGGGCTTTGGTCCCAGGCCGGTGTCCACAACGATGTTCCTGCCGTCGGAGCGCACCAGGAAGCAGGCCAGGTTGAAACGCACATTGTGCTCTTCGGTAAGATGGTCTCCGTATGGCGCCCAGTTTTCGGATGGAATGCCGGGGAAGAAATTGCACAGATCAAACTCAAGGATGCCGTCGGAGAGGGACGTAATCTCAACGTTTCCAATGGATATCCTGTTGCCCGCCATGTCTGCCCTCCTATTCTTTGGGCGGATTCGGGTCCGGACGCCGCTTATCGGACACGACCGTGCCTTCCTTGACCACCAGGAGCAGGTTTCCCAGGTTTTCGATGTCGTCCAAGGGGTTGCCGCCAACTGCGATCAGGTCGGCCAGCTTGCCGGGTTCGATTGTCCCCAGGTCGTGTCCCCTTCCACACAATTGGGCCGCGTTGACGGTGGCCGCCTGAAGGACTTCCCAGGGAGTTGCGCCATCCTTGACCCACAGGCCAATCTCCAGCAGAGCGGACTCGCGCAGCGGGAAGACGTCTGACCCCAGGGCCATTTTAACCCCGGAGCGGAGGGCCTGCCGGAACCACGTCCTGTGAGCATCGGCTGCGGACTCGGCCCGCTTGACCAGGTCCGGGGACAGCGCACGCCTTTCCACGTAGCGGCGCTCCCGGTCGGTCGTTGTCTGCGACGGCGTCAAGTGAGTGATGCCGAGGGTCGGCACGTACCAAGCGTCTCGTTCGAGGAAAAGTTGCAGGCACTCTTCGTCCATTACGTAGCCGTGCTCGACACTGTGGGCGCCAAGCCGCAGGGCGGCTTTGACCGCGTCCGGATTGGTGGCGTGAGCCATAACCCGGTATTCCCGTTGATGACAGAGGGCGAAGGCCGCCTCAAGCTCCTCCGGCAGCAGGAAAGTGTTGGTGGTCCGGTCCCAGAACGGCCCCATTACGCCGCCGGACAGGTTCAGCTTGATGTGGTCTACGCCATTCTTGATCTGCTCCCGGATGGCGCTGACGAATGAAAATGGCCCATCGCATTCCCTGGCGTGACCGGAAGTGAGGAAGTGGCCGCCGGTGGTGGTGAGGAAGTTGCCGCAGGCGAACACGCGGGGGCCGGGGACTTTCCCCTCAGCGAAGGTCTCCCGCCAGGCCACGTCCATGAAGTGGGCTGCGCCGCCGCAGCGCACGCCGGTGACGCCAGCTTCGGTCAAGCCTTCGGACAATTCCTGACCGAACCGGGCGGTCTGCTGGGCGACCGTGGGGGCTGGGCTGGTGACGTATTCCGGATGGATATGCACATCCCACAGTCCTGGCAGGAGATACGCTCCCTCCAGGTCGATAACATGTCCCCACCCCTCGCCAGGCGGACCGCCGCGGTAGACGCCGGCAATCCGACCGTCCTCCACCAGTACGGCAGCATCGGGAACCGGGGCCGGGTTTACACAGTCAATCAGGTTGACGTTGGTCAGCGCCAAGTGCATTTTTGCCATACCAATAGGGAAGATTGGGGGTGGACCCATGCTTTGTGTTGTGGATGATACAGGCCAGACCGCGGAATCATCAATCCAGAGGAGTTACGCATCTTGCCGGGTCAGATTCGGTCAGGACATGGGGCATGTGGCCAGTGTGGATGTAGTCGGCGACCAGTTTACCAGCCATTGGTCCTCTGCCGAACCCCGATGAGGCCAGCCCGGTCACGATGTAAAGATTTTCCAGGCCAGGCGCCTTTCCGATAACAGGACTGCCGTCCGTGGTGAAGGGCATCAGGCCGGCCCATGTCCGCGCGACCGGCAGGTCACGCAGCAGAGGCAACACCTCGGCTGCGTGGCCCCGGTTGACCTCAATTCCCGTTGCGTCCGGCGCCTTGTCGTAGCCCGTCAACTGCCGGTCGCCGCCGAATATGATTTCACCGTCGCGCGTCTGACGACCGTAGAGATGACGGGTGAGGCGTGTTTGCCCCCGGTGAGTAAGCTCCGGGGGGCCATCGACATTCCCGGAAGGTTGCCTGCTCCAGTCGAGCGCAGATTCCGAGGATGAGATGGTGGCAAAGATTCTGGGCGGCAGGGGAGCGGTGGCCCACATCTGCCCGCGCACCGGGACCACCGGAATCTCCAATCCCAGCATTGTCCCCAAGGGGCGGCACCATGCGCCCGCGGCCAGCACGAGTTTTCCGGTCTGAAACTCCCCGATTGGGGTCGTGACGCGGTATGAATCATCGGGCATGGTGGAGATGCTGACGACCTCACAACCGGTCAGGATACGTGCACCCAGACGTTCCGCGGCGGTGGCGAAGCTCTGAGTTGTCTTGACCGGATTGGCCTGGGCGCGGAAGGGTGAGTACATGTAGCCGGGCATGTCGGGGTTGAGACCGGGTTCGAAAGCCTGGGCCTCTCTGGAAGTTAGCAACTCTACCCGGTAGCCTTGAGACCGCTGGACCTGGACCCGGTCCCGGATGAAATCATACTGTGCTTCGTCCTGGACTGCCTGAAGGGAGCCGGAGATTCGGAACTCCAGGTCAAATCCAAGGTCCAATTGCATCGTCTTGAAGATTTCCAGGCTGCCCATTGTCAGGTAGTCCTGGAGGCCGGGAATTTGGCCCCAGCCGAGGGCGCCGATTGATCCCGCGTTGGCGCCCGAAGCCTCAGAGGCGATGTCGCCCCGTTCCAGCAGGGTTGCATTGTGCCCCAGAGCTGCCAGGTGGTAGGCAGTCGATGCGCCTGCTATCCCGCCGCCTATGACCAGGGCTTCCGATTCAGACATAGTCTCCCCTCGGGTGTCCAGGCGATTATACGCCGTTATGGAGACAAAGTGGCCACTGGCCCGGCCTGTCATCCGAAACGGGAATGCAGCGGTAATGCGGCGACCTCAGCGGGCCGGGGCCAACTCGGAAGTGTCCTTCACCTGGATATTGGATACCAGGACGACAAGTTCATCGAGCCTGCGGATCTCGAATTCCAGGAAGTCATCGTCCACCACCAGGTATCGGGAGACCACATCCCATATTTCCCGCTTCATGGACTCCATCCTGTCAGCAGGGAGGTCGATGCGGTCCTGGATCAGGACGACCCTGAGGCGTTGCCGCGCCGTGTCTTTGCTGCGCTCCCGTCCGTCGCTCGATTCGATGTGGCCGAGCATCCATCGGAAAAGATCAAGCATGAGAATAGGCCCTCCGGTCGATACCAAGGATTTCCTTCAGCTTGGCGAGCATGCCGGACCGTTCGTACAGGTCCACAAGCTCCACTTCTTCACCGTCCACCCTGGCAGCGATTCTGAGGAACGCCGCGCCTGAAGGGGCCCTTTTGTCGTGGACCACGGGGACACCTCTGTTGGCGGCGGTAATCGTCCTCTCGTCCGCCGGCACCAACCCCAGGACATCCACTGCCAGCAACTCCACGATATCGTCCTTGTCCATCATATTGCCCTGCTTGACCATGTCCGGATGGACCCGGTTGATGATGAGACGCGGCCGGTGTATTTCCGATGCTTCCAGAAGACCGATCACCCGGTCGGCATCACGGATGGCCGATACCTCTGGCGTCGTGACCAGTATGGCCTCTCCGGCCGCGCCCACGGCGTTCCTGAACCCTTGCTCAATACCTGCCGGACAGTCCATCAGGACGTAATCGAACTCACTTTCCAGTTTGGCGCACAGACCCCGCAATTGGTCAGGGTCTATGCAGTCCTTGTCCCGGGTCTGGGCAGCGGGAATCAGGTACAGTTCATACCCGTGCTTATCCTTGATCATTGCCTGGCGGAGTTTGCATTTCCCTTCGAGAACGTTAACCAGATCGTAAACAATCCGGTTCTCCAGGCCCATGATCACGTCCAGGTTGCGCAGCCCGATATCAGTGTCAATGACCACAACCTTATTGCCCCGCATGGCCAGGGCCGAGCCGATGTTGGCAGTTGCGGTAGTCTTGCCTACACCGCCTTTGCCTGAAGTGATAACGATAGTCCTACCCATCATAAGGTTCCCCTTTACCCAAATTTGCGAAACTCCCCGCGAAGGGAGCGAGTTGTATGGACCCGTGCTGCACGTAAGCCATCATCGGCCCGGTGCCGGCACCCTTGGGCCTCCGGCCGGCATCGGAGGATGTTCCGGCGTGTGGTCCAATCTGTATACGCGGCGAGTCCAGGTTCAGGGCCACTATGGTGGCCTGGGTATTGCCGGTGGACCCGGCGTGGACAAACCCGCGAAGTTGTCCGAACACCGCCACGTCTCCCTCTGCGATTATTTCCGCGCCCGGATTCACATCCCCAATTACGACCACGTCGCCATCGTGGCGGATGATCTCTCCCGAACGGCATGTGGCCTTGACCAGGAGCGCGTTCAGCCATTGGCGCTTCTGGCTGACGGCCCGCCGCGGCCCGCCGGTTTGCCTCTTCCCGGCGCGGACCGGCTTCGTTGGGACCACAGTCCCCTCCGGCCCTGGGGGTGTCTTCAAGGCCGGAATGAGCCCGGCGGGAATGGCGGTGGACAGGGCCGGCGGCTCCCATTTCGGCAGGTCGAGAGTTTCTGTCAGGTGGGGACTGGTTTCCAGCTTCGTAGTGGGACGGGTGCTATCTGCCGTTCCCAGGCCGGCGCGGCGGTCCGGGGCGACGTTCTCAGCCAGGCAGGAAAACCGCACTACTTCCAGTCCAGACTCCTGCTCGATGATCGCCTTGATCTCCTTCAATTGCTCCTGCGAGACAATGCGCGTGCCCACATCCACGGTGATGCGCCCGCCGGACCACAGCCCCTTGTTGTCCTCCAGGTACTCCCGCAAGCTGCGGGTTACCAGGTCAAAGGGAGCCGCGTCGTCGATCAGGAAATCGACGCTTGACCCCCGTCCGATCACCTCAATTACATCGCTCTTCAGCATGGACCGGTCCTTACTTGACTTGCCGACTTGGATTCTCCGAGAAGCGGACCTTCAGCGTCCGCTCCGGCCCCATACCCGGTATGGGGCGGCGTTCCCAGTGACTGACTCAACGCACCGTCCCGGACGGAGGCGGTTGAAGTTATGTAATCTCACTTATAGCAACGGGCATCCCGTTAAAGCAAGGAATTTTATGTTAATTTTAGATGAGTTTTAATTTTATGTCATCTTTGAACGCATTGATGGCATTCATGGCATCCCGGTCTGCCGGGGCTCCGGGCGCGGTTGGCTGGTGGAGGAGGGTGCGGTTCCGGGGCGGAGGAAGGAGCGGCGACCGCCCAACGGTGAGGCTTCAGGCGTCGTGGAACGCGAGTATCAGCCTCGCCCGTTGGGGTCGACCAGGTTACTGGCCGATGATGTTCAGCAGGGCCTGGCGCTTTTCGTTTCTGACGGCGTTCAGGCCCCGTTCCAAGGCTGCGGGCACGTCCGAGGGGTCCTCAACCCGCTCGCTGTAACCGCCGGCCGCCTGGCATATCAGCTCGTACTGGAAGGACTGGGACAGGGTGCTGACGGCGAAGTTGCCGGTCTGGACGGCGTAACCGTCAGCATAGGTGTTCCGGGTAGCGCTCTGGACAGCGTTCCAGATGCCATTGTTCCAGACGATGGTAAGCACGGGCAGGTCCTGGGCCTCAGACACGATGTGTCCCGCAGTGCCGGAGCCGAAGATGTAGGAACCGTCTCCCACGCAGCAGATTATGGTCTTCTCCGGCTCGGCCAGCTTGGCTCCCAAGGACGCGCCGATGGCCCAGCCAAGCCCGCCCGACGCCGGGACGCTGTAGAAACTCCCCGGCCTGGTCACGGCAAGCAGGTTGACGTCAATGCCAAGCTCATTGAGCACGACCGTATCGTCGTCCAGCACGTCGGACATGCACTTGGTGAACCAGCCCTTGCTGACCGGGAACTGGCCGCTGGCAGCCTCGGCCCGGCTGCGCTCCTGCTCCCTCCGCTGCGCCGACCTGGCGGCCCACGCCTGGGTGCGGGCGTTGACGGCCTGGGCGTCCACCCCTGACGTGCGGACTGCATCTGCCAGCGACCGGAGTATCAGCCTGGGGTTGCCGGACAGGTTCAAATCTACCTGGAAGCCCCGCACCGGGTAGGCGGAATACAGAGGGTCTTCGCCGATTCCGATGACGGTGGCGCCGGTTGGCGGGGCATGGCGCTTGGGTGTCCACGGCACGTCGGCCTCCAGGACCACCACCACGTCCGACTCTCCCAGTGCCGCGCCGATGTCAGGCCCGGCGTACAGCGGGTGGTCCTTGGGGAAGTTGGCGTACAGCGCGCCGGACTCGAACACAGGCATGCCCAGCAGTTCGGCCAACTCCACCAGCGGGGCCACCGCCAGAGGGTCTTTGCCCGCGCCACGGGTCACCAGCAGCGGGCTGCGGCCGTTGGCCAGTGCGTCGGCGGCCTGGGAAATGGCCTCCGGGGAAGGAATCCTGTCCCCGGCCTTCTGCTGCCGGGACCTGGTCTGGTAGTCGATGCCCGCCACTTCCTCGGCCAGCACTTCCCGGGGCAATGTGAGGTACACCGGGCCGGGAGGCGTGGACTCGGCGATGGCGAAGGCGCGGTCAACCACGCCCTCCAGGTCTGCGCCGTGGCGCAGCTCGTAGTCCCACTTGACCCACTCGCGCACCATCGCCGCCTGGTCAAAGGACTCCTGCGCCCAGTGGATGCTGCCGTCGCGGGAACCCCGGGCGTCGCCCTCGGTTATGGGGGTGCGCCCGGCGCTGAACAGCATGGGCATGTTGGACCGCGCCGCGTTGACAATGCCGCCGATGGCGTTGGCGGTGCCGGGCACGGTATGCACCATCACGACCTGGGGACGGCCGGTGATCATGGTGTAGCCGTGGGCCATGCTGACCGCCGTGACTTCGTGGGGCACCGGGATGGGCCTGGGCAGCGGCTGCTCCTGGCTGAGCCGCTTGGCGTAAGCCTCGATTATGGGCGCGAAGTCCGTACCGCCGTTGCCGAAGAAGTAGTCAATGCCGCGGGCCGCCAGAAGTTCCAGGTATGCCTCGGCTACGCTTTCCACGGGTGCATGGTTGTACATGGGACTGTCCTTTCCTATGCTTTTGGACAACATGGGATTGTCTTGTTCCTTCTATTGGGACGTTGCATCCGTAGATGAATCGGACTCCCAACATCTCCGACATTTAATCGCATCTTCGTGAAGGATACTCTGAACAAGTTGGAGTTGGTGTGGCATAGTATGACTGGCAGCCTCGATTTGGGTCAAGGATGAGATAAGATGGACCAGCCGGCGTTCTCCGGCCTGGAGTACCAGGGCAAGAAGCGCAAGACTCGCCGGGAACAGTTCCTGGAGCGCATGGAGGGCCTGATTCCCTGGCAGAGCCTGGAGGAGCTGATCCGTCCCTTCTACCCCAAGGCCGGACGGGGCCGCACCCCTACCCTCTGCCGGCCATGCCGCGAATTCACTGCGTGCAGCTGTTCTACAACCTCAGCGACCCCGGTATGGAGGACCTGCTCTACGAGTCTGATCCGGTGCGGCGGTTCGTGGGACTGAAGCTCACTGGTCCATTGCCCGGTGAAACCACCATCCTGCATTTCCGTCATCTAATGGAGCGCCACGGCTTGGGGGAGAGTTTGCTGGAGGAGATCAACGGGCGCCTGGAGTCCCAAGGGCTGAAGTTGCGGGAGGGCGCCATCGTGGACGCCGCCATCATAGAGGCGCCGCCGTCCGCCAAGAACCGGTCTGGGGAGCGGGACCCTGAGATGCACCAGACCAGGAAGGGGAACCAGTGGCGCTTCGGGATGAAGGCGCACATCGGGGTGGACTCTGAGACGGGCATAGTGCATAGCGTGAGCACCACGGCGGGGAGACGGTGGTGTGGGGAGATGCCGGGTATCAGGGGGTTCACAAGCGGGAGGAGACTCAAGGGTTGGAGGTGGAGTGGCAGGTGGCGATGCGTCCTGGCCAGCGGCGGAAGCTGAAACCTGGGAGTGATGCGGCGCTGGCGGAGAAGGCGAAGGCGTCCGTGAGGGCCAAGGTGGAGCATCCTTTCCTGAAGGTGAAGCGTCTGTTCGGCTACGGGAAGGTGCGCTACCGGGGGTTGATGAAGAACAGGCAACGTCTGGCCCTGCTGTTCGGGCTGGGAAACCTGCTAACTGTCGAGGGACAACTGGGGGTGTAGTTGGACCCGGGCATTGCCAACCGACCCTCAGGCCTGCGTCTAGCCCACGATGGCCCTGCTAAGGAGGCAAAACGCCAGGGCTGAATGCCGGACAGCCAGTCCGGGACCGCGCTATTCGCCCGCTTACCCATATGTCAGACACCAGTCAGGCCATGACGGGCCTTGTTCAGAGTATCCCTAATTTCGGCCACCCGTCTCGATTCCGGATGATTGCCCCACAGTTGAACGACATGGAGAAAACAACGAGCTCTTGGACAGCAATTGCACATCACCCGCCAGACTGCTCCGGCACAGGTGGATGATGACCAGGACTCGTTCGGACAATCATGCCTGCGCTACGGGCGTGGCCGGGCCGTCCAGAGACATCCAGAAACAACTGTACGCCGTCATGCAGCGTACCCTGATTGTCTTTCAGCGCCAGCGCGTAGTCTCCCACCTGCTCCACCACCTATTGGGCTGCCTGGCGTTGGCAATGCATGGCGCCAGCGGTAACCACCTGGCCCCGCAAGGTCAGCATTTTCAGCAGTTGGGGTTCTGCGGCAATCTCCTTGGATTTGCCGGCGGCGGCCAGTTGCCCCAACACCAATCGTTGCTCATCAGCCCAAGCCCTGACCAGTTGCAGGGGTGAACGTCCTTCAGCCCGGTTGTAAGAACGCCGCAAAGCCTTGCCGTCCAGGACACCACACCCTCCAGACCTTGAGCAAACTGCTCCATGAACCCCAGGAACCACTGCTGGAAGGCTTCTGGGTCCAGCATCCCCGGTCACCACCCGACCCTTCAGATCAACTTGCGCCAGCAGTTCCGGTGCTGCGCTCAACTCCCCTTCCTCCTCCGTATACCCCTTTTTGTGCCAGAGTCAGGCCCAGTTGATGGGCGCATGCCGCCACCAGATGCCCTCCCGCCAATTCCTCGTCATGAATACCCTCAGACTCTTGCCGTCAATGGTCACTGCATCCGCCTGACCGCCGGATTCCCCGCGAACCCATTCCCGAAACGCCGCCTCGAAAGCCCCCCGGCCCAACCGTTTGAACACCTGCGGTCCACCCTGCCCGGGGGATGTGATAAAATCTCTGAGTGGCGCTGAGTGTCCTGGAGTGCCAAGGTGGCAGAATCCGGTGACAATTCAGGCAAAACGGTCTCCGGAACGGCGAATTCGTAGCTGTGCCGAAGTGGCGGAATGGTAGACGCGCCGGTCTCAAAAACCGGTGGGGGCAACCCCGTGTCGGTTCGACTCCGACCTTCGGCACCACCTCGACTTCCAAAAGCCGTCCAGTAACGTCCATTCTTGCCCACAGCCAGTTTCACCTCGGTGTCCCTCTCCCTTGACTTTGTCCAGCAATGTCCACTATGGAATGTCCATTACGGTTTTCCCACACCCCCGTACTCTCTGGATGGGGCGGCGGGCAAGTATAGGCTGAACGGCCAACCCTGGGCCCCTCAGCCTGGGGCCACCCTAAATTCCACAGTGAGTGTAGTTCCCATGCACATCGTCGACGGTAATATCCGGCTCAGCGCCACCGACCTGGTGAACCACCTGGCCTGCCGGCACCTGACCATGCTCGACCATGAAGCGGCGGCCGGGACAAGGCCGGCCCCTGGTGGCTGGGACCCGTCACTGGACCTGATGCGCGAAAGAGGCCTGGCCCACGAGCAAGACTACATCCGTCACCTGCAGGCGACCGGGCACGAAGTGACTTTCATCAACGGAACGGGGCTCGACGATTCCACCGTAGCCGCGACCATAGAAGCCATGCGGGCCGGCCGCGAGGTCATCGTTCAGGGCGCGCTCTCTGACGGCAAATGGGGAGGACGCACCGACATCCTGAAGCGGGTGGAAGTCCCCAGCGGCATCGGGAGTTGGTCCTATGAGGTTATCGATACCAAGCTGGCCCGCGAGACCAGGGGCGGCACAATCCTGCAACTGTCCCTCTACGCCGACCTGGTCCGGGGAGTGCAGGGCGTCCTGCCGGAGCGGATGTACGTTGTGGCCCCCTGGACCGGGTTCCAGCCCCAGGAGTACCGCACCAGCGACTACGCGGCCTACTACCGGCTGGTGAAGACCCGGCTGGAGTCGGCCATTGCCAATGGGAACCAGGGCGAGACCTACCCGGACCCGAGGGAGCACTGCGAGGTGTGCCCGTGGATCTGGCAGTGTGCGGTCCGCCGGCGCCGTGACGACCATCTTTGCCTGGTGGCAGGCATCAGCGGACTGCAAGTCGACGAGCTCACGAACCGGGAGGTTGCGACCACCGGCGGTCTGGCCTCAGTTCCCCTGCCCCTGCCGTGGAAGCCGGAACGGGGCGCAGCCGCCAGCTACGAGAGAGTCCGGGAACAGGCCCGGGTGCAGGTGGAGGGCAGGAAGAGCGGCAGACCGGTTTACGAGACCCTGACTCCCGAGCCCGTGACGGGCCTGGCCGAGTTGCCTCAGCCCTCACCGGGGGACGTGTTCTTCGACTTCGAGGGCGACCCCTTCGCCGGTCCCGGGGGCCTTGAGTACCTGTTCGGATACGTGACGGCCGGCGAGCACGAATACACCGGGCTGTGGGCCCTGTCCTACGAGGAAGAGAAGAGATGCTTCGAGCAGTTCGTCGACTGGGTGATGGACCGCTGGGCTGAGCACCCGGATATGCACATCTACCACTACGCGGCCTACGAACCCAGCGCAATGAAGCGGCTGATGGGGCGTCATGCCACCCGGGAGGACGAGGTTGACCGGATGCTCCGCGCCGGCCTGTTCATCGACCTCTACCGGGTGGTCCGCGGCGGCCTGCGCGCCAGCGTCGAGAGTTATTCCATCAAGGAGTTGGAGAGGTTTTACGGGTTCGACCGGGACGTGGCCCTGAACGAGGCCAACGCAGCCCTCTACAACATCTCCGCCTCCCTGGAGCTGGGCTGCCCGGAGGAGATCCGCGAGGAATACAGGGCCGCGGTGGAGGGATACAACCGGGATGACTGTGCCTCCACCCTTCGCCTCCGCGACTGGCTGGAGGAGGTGCGGCGCGGCCTGGTAGAGGGTGGGACGGACATCGAGCGTCCCCTTCCGGCAGATGGCGATGCGTCGGAACAGTTGACCGAATGGCAGCAGATGATCAGGGACCTGGGAGAACGCATCGCCGGGGACGTACCCGTATCGCCGGAGGAGCGCGGCCCGGAACAGCAGGCCAGATGGATCCTGGCGAACATCCTGGACTGGCACCGGCGGGAGGAAAAAGCGGTCTGGTGGGAGTTCTTCCGGCTGAGCGGCTGCACGGTCGAAGAGCTGCTGGACGAGCGCGGGGCGCTGGCCCAACTGGAGTTTGTAAGCAGGGTTGGAGGCAGTGACAGGGCGCCGGTCCACCGCTACCGGTTCCCCGTCCAGGAAACGTCGCTCCGGGGCGGGGAGGCGCTGCGAAGTCCCGGAGGATATCCCCTGGGGAGCCTGGTGTCCCTGGACCCGCAAGGTTTCACCGTCGACATCCGGAAGCGCGGCAACACTGCGGACGTTCACCCCGAGGGCGTATTCGCCCACGACCTGGTGCGCACCGGCGTCCTGAAGCAGGCCCTGGTGCAGACCGGCGAGCACGTGGCGGACCACGGCATTGCCGGAGCCGGAGCATACCGGGCCGCCAGGGACCTGCTGCTGCGGGAGCCGCCGCGCGTGGATAGCAACCCGGTCCGCAGGCATGGAGAAACGGCCCTGGAGGCCGCGCTGCGCATCGCGTCCAGCGGGGATTTCGGGGTATTGCCCATACAGGGTCCTCCGGGGGCGGGCAAGACGTACACCGGGGCCAGGATGATTTGCGAACTGGCGGCCAACGGCGCCCGGGTGGGAATCACCGCCAACAGCCACAAGGTCATCGTCAACCTGCTTGACGAGGCGCTGTCGGCAGCGGAGGAACGGGGCATTGGCATCCGGGCTGTCCGCAAGATCAGCGGCAGCCCGGACGGAGAGCCTTCCGACCCTCGTGTGGTCCTGACGGCTGACAACGGCCGGGTGTTCGAGGAGCTGGAGGGCGGCTGCCAGGTTGCCGCCGGCACCGCCTGGCTCTGGGCCAGGCGAGAGGCCCGGGACTCGGTGGACGTGCTGTTCGTGGACGAAGCGGCCCAGGTGTCCCTGGCCAACGTCCTTGCCGTGTCCCATGCCGGGCCAAACCTGGTCCTGCTGGGGGACCCGCAGCAACTGGACCAGCCCACCCAGGGCACCCATCCCGATGGCACTGAAGTCTCGGCCCTGGGCCACCTCCTTGGAGGACGGCAGACCATCGAGCCGGGCCAGGGGCTGTTCCTGGAGGAGACCTGGCGGCTCCACCCTGACGTTTGTGCCTTCACCTCGGAGACCTTCTACGAGGGCAAGCTCTCATCGCGTTCCGGGCTTGAACTACAACAGGTCGTATCCCCGGGGCCGGTATCTGGGACCGGGCTTCGCTTCCTGCCTGCCCCGCACCGTGGCAACCAGAGTTCTTCCGACGAGGAGGCCGACATGGTGGCGGAACTGGTCCGGGGCCTGTTGGTCGGCAACTCCCTTTGGACCGACCGTGAAGGCCGGGACAGTCCGATTACCCTGGAGGACGTCCTGGTAATCGCCCCCTACAACGCCCAGGTCTTCAAGATCCAGGAGCGGCTGCCCGGGGCGAGGGTGGGCACGGTGGACAAGTTCCAGGGACAGGAAGCGCCCGTCGTGGTCTACTCGATGGCCACTTCCACGCCGGAGGACGCTCCCCACGGGATGGAGTTCCTCTATAGCCTGAACCGGCTGAACGTGGCCACGTCCAGGGCGCGCTGTGTCTGCGTCCTGGTGGGATGCCCGGAGCTCTTCACCCCCGAATGCCGCACCCCGCGGCAGATGCAGTTGGCCAACGCCTTCTGCCGCTACCGCGAGTTGGCGTCTGAGATCGCCCTGTAGGTTCGGGTTACGGGAACGGACGGCCCGGCTCCGTTGCGAACGATTGATGGCCGAATTCATGCGGGATGGCCAGAGTGGTTGGCTGCACTGCGAATGTGGGGAAAAACGTGGGAAAACCGGCAACGATGGCCTTCGTAAAGGCCCATGCCGCAGAGCATCCCGGCACCCAGGATTTGTAATAAAGATTCTTATGTATTATTATCATCTGCGCCAGTCTTGACCCGCAGATTTTCTCAGTCCATTTCCCCAGTCCAAAGAGATACTGCTGCATGACCATCGCCGGTTTGGCAATCATGGCCTCGGGCCTGTTGATATTGGTCCTGACCAGCATTCCCCCGGCCACCCAGAAGGTGAAAGGGGGAATCTTTTACGGCTGGTCCCTTATCGTCCTGGCCTCGACGGTGATGATCCTGAGCATCGTGCCCTTCTTCCACAGCATGACGGCGTGGTTCGTGGTGCTGGAGCGGCACTTCGGCTGGACCCGCACCGAGCTTTCCCTGGCCTTCTCTCTCTCCCGGGTCGAAGGCGGCATCATGGGCCCCCTGGAAGGCATCATGATTGATAAGCTGGGGGCGCGGCGGATGGTGGTCATCGGCACCACCATCCTGGGTCTTGGCTTCCTGATGTTCGGGCAAATCAGGGAGCTATGGCACTTCTACGCGGCGTTCCTGATCATGAGCCTGGGCGGCGGCCTGGGCACGTGGCTGCCCATGATGACGGTGCTCAACAGTTGGTGGGTGCGCCGCCGGGCTACCGCCATGTCGTGGGTGCTGGTCGGCTACCGCACGGGAGTCGTGGCGCTGGTGCCCCTGATCACATGGGCGATGGACGACACTCAGTTCGGATGGCGCCCGGTGGCGATGGGGATCGGCGTCGTGGTAGTCCTCGCGGCGTTCCCCATCTCCCAGATGGTGCGGAACCGGCCGGAGGACTACGGGCAGCTTCCCGATGGAGAGAAGGAGGCCCCCGCCCCTGCCGCCGGGCGCACTGTTTCCCCCGCCGCCAGCACCGAGGAACGAAGCTGGACCTGGCAGGAGGCCATCAGGACCAAGAACTTCTGGCTGATGAGCATCGGCCACGCCTGCTGCACCACCATTGTCGTCACCATCATGGTCCACCTGGGGCCGATGCTGGTTGACCGGGGGTTCTCCCTCCAGGCCGTGGGCATGGTCATCTCCATCTACACCGCCATCGGCATTGGTTCGACCCTGATTGGCGGGCATATCGGAGACCGGATTCCCATCCGTCAGGCCATCTTCGGATTCTCGATTCTCCAGTCCCTGGGAGTGGTCGTCCTGCTGGCGACCCACACGATGCCCATGGTCATGCTGTTCGCGCTGCTGATGGGACTGGGCGAAGGCCGCGGTTCGCTCACCACGGCGATCCGGGGCGTCTACTTCGGGCGGAGGTCATTCGCCAGCATCATGGGCATGTCGATGGTGCCCATGAACGTCCTGCTGCTGATTGCGCCGCTGTTCGCGGGGTACATGTTCGACATGACCCAAAGCTACGTCATACCCTTCGCCGCGGTGGCCATTGTAAGCTCCACCGGGGCATCCCTGTTCCTGTTCCTCGGTGACCCGAACCGGCAGTCCGCCAGGCTTGCGGCGACTCCTGCCGCGGCCGATTAGAGGACGATGGCCAGTGGCCGGTGACTAGCGGTTAGTCGCGGGGGCTGCATCCCGGTGGACAAGTCTGCCCATCCGCCGTACTATTCTCCCGACTGGACTATCCCTTATAACGCAGCTGCGCGCTGCCGAAACCGCAAGTCCGAACCCCGGATCTGGAGCTTGAGGAGGGAGTATGGAAGGACGATACCCAAACGGGCTGCTGCTGGCGATCACCAACTGCACCGACGATTCCAGGGCTGATGAATTCAACTACTGGTACAACCACATGCACGTGCCGGACGTGACCGGGCCAGGGGTCTTCCGTCACGCTATCCGGTTCGCCAACTCGGACCCCGCGTCACCGGCGGGCCAGTACGTGGCCACCTACGAGACCGATTGGGAGGAGGTTGAGAAGGCCATGCCCGCCCACCGCGAGGCCAGCGACCGCATCCGGGCCGGCGCGGACCGGGGGACGCCCCTGATCCAGCCGGTGACGGTGGGCGTGTTCAAGCGCAGGGGCGGCGAGTTCAACGCCGCGGCCAAGCCGGCCCTGGGCATCCTGGTGGTGTTGAGCAACTGCAAGGACACCCACGACGAGAAGGAATTCAACCGCTGGTACGAGGACGTACACATCCCGGACATCCTGGACAGCGGCGCGTTCCACACCGCCTACCGCTACGAGAGCACCGACCCGGAGGCCACCAGGGGCAAGTATCTCGCCATCTACGAGACCGAGCAACGGGACCCGGCCGCGGCCAGGGAGAAGTTGGGGGCAGTGCGCGACGACTGGAAGGCGCGGGGCCGCCTCTACGACGGTATAGACGTGGTGGCGTCCCTCACCGCGCGGCGTATCTGGCCGATGGACTAGGGGAATTCGGGTCAGCGCAACTTGCGTGACAAGGAAGGGGCAGGGCCGGCAGCACTGGGAATCGACTGGGCCGCCTGCGCAGCCTCTTCCCGCTTTGTTACCCGCATTTCCTGGCAAAAGATTCCGTTAAGGTGGTTCCTTTCTGGGTAAAGTGGCGGAGTTATCTACTGAAAAAAGAGGAAACCGCAAAAAGGAGACGGGCAATGCCTTCACCCCCGATACCAATGGGGCTGTTCTGGCTGCAATACGTACAGGAATTCGTTTATCTGTGATAGAACATCGGCAGGGTTCCTCAATTCGCACTCCCAGACAACCAACACCCTCCAGTGGTCCGCTTGGAGAGCGGCGACATGTTGTTGGTCGCGGACGCGCGTTCGATCTAGCTTGGGCTTCCAATACTCAAGATTGGACTTCGGCAAGCCCGCGATAGGGCAGTTCGGGTCAGGGTGCCAATGCCAGAAACAGCCGTTGACGAATATCACCGCTTTGTGACGGGGCAGCACCAAGTCCGGAGTGCCAGGCAGGTCGCGCCTGTGGAGGCGGAACCGGTATCCAAGGCGGTGGACCATTGACCGAACCGCTATTTCGGGCTTCATTCCCCGCGACCGGATACGCGACATGCACCACGAACGGTCTTCGGGAGTCAGATTGTCCATGCCCGTATCATCCGATGGCGCGTTCGGCTTCTTCGTGCAGCAGGCGTCCAAGAGCCTCATCTGGCAACGCATCCAAGAGTACCACGCCACCGCGGCGGTTCAACGCCACCATCCAAGTTCTGAAGGCTTGCCGCTCGAACAACGCTCCGCCGTTGTTCCAGTGCTCCAGCATTACATTGTAAATCCCCTTCAACACCCGCACGTTCATGGATACTGAAGGGCGCTCGATCAGAGCGGACCGGACGTCCTGACGGTGGAGAAGAATAGTCAAAAACTGCCTTGGATTCTCGCGGTCGACGTCATGCGCGATTTTGCCCAGCCACCAAAGGCGCGAGACTCCGTTATCCCGGATGAGCGCCCGGTTGCCGACTGCAAAGAAGTGGTTCCGAATCTCTCTAATGGCGTCCTCATCTTTCTCAGGACGCTGGTTCAACCAACGTGCGGCTACATACTGAGGGCAGTCACGGTGGCACAAGTAGACCCACATCCGTTCTATTGATGCTTGGTGGACTGTCAAGTTGGACAACGCGACGTAGACGGTCAGGGCGTTGTCGACATCGGTTGAGGGTGGCTGGTTTACGTCCGTCCGAAGGTTTTCCGCCAACACAGGCGCGGGTATATGAGAACTTCTGACGCCCATTGGAGGGACGAAGGTAGGGAGGTCTCCGGCGGGCGCATAGTACCAGTCCAACCGCGAGGTAATCGTGCGCCGGAGGTCTTCAAGCGCTTCAGTCGTGTAATACTGAAGCTGTGTCACTTAGGTCTCCCGGGCGATCAAGGGCATTCTGGGGAAGGGGGAGTCAAGGACTACCTGAGCGTCAAGCAAGCGGTCCGCATTGGCTGAACCAAGCTGACTGCACCCTGCCTCCTCAAGGCGCTGATCCAAGAACGCGAACCATCTATAGTCTTGGAAATCATCAACGTTCTTGTCTACCTCGTTCAGAACTGCCACCAGCGCTGGCAGATAGATTCCGTTCATTAGGTACTGACCGTCGGGCCGGTTATTGACTCGGTCCCTGGCGGCCATGAAGCGCTTGGAATCGGCGTCTGACATCACGATCCAGATCCGGTCCTCGCCAAACTCGTATGTCCAACGACCGTCGGCTAAATCGGTCGGATTGGACTGCGGCTTATGTCCGAATATCGATCCGAGTGGCGCCTCGTCAGCTGTATCGATCCAATAGTCTTTAGGTTCGTCCTCTGCCAGCACAGAGCCGACTGAGATGTTAAAGGTTCTGCCACTGTAGTCGTGGTGCCATCCTTTGGAAGTAAAGTCGGTGAGGTCCCTTGTGCATACCAGGAACGGCGCAAATTCCACTCGGCCGGCCAAGGCACCGGCGGGGTAGTTTTTCTGGACATTTACACCGTCTGAAACTAGGAGCTCCCGGAAATGGGTCCTCGATGCCTTGATTAACAGCACATATTGGCAAGAACCTTGGTGAACCAACCGGAGCAGGTCAGGTTCGCTGAGTTGAAACTCTGCCTGTACTTCAACTGCCGTGCTACCTGGGGACCTTGTCAGTTCTATCTCAACCTCAAACTCGGCACGGGGGTAATCGTCACCGTAGCTCGGGGGCCGCAGTACAGGGTGTGGCCAAGCTTTGCTCGGGTCGAACCTCATCGCTAACCTTCCACGGCCTCCGCTGCGGTCAGACGCCAAGACCTCCCGCCTATCGGTCCATCGGCTGTGATCTCCAACTCGGTCCGTTGGCCTCTGACTAGCGGGAAATGATTCAGTCTAACGTCGTTGTCCACAGCGCGAATGTCGTTGCGACGTATTGCAGACGAGTCTCCCGCCTCCTCAAGGTCGAGTTTGGCAATGCCGCTGCCATCTGCTCGAAAACTGATCCGGTAAGTATTTTCCCGCCCCTCAATGGCCAACATACGTACATTGGAGACCGGGATGCGCTTTGACTTTGGCTTGCTACCCCCGCCACTTCCAGCACCTCCGTTCCCGTCGCCTTCACCTTCACCTCCGTTGCCGCCTTCGCCACTACTCTCCCCTGTTGATGCTCCTCCATCTGAACCGGTGTCGTCGCCAGCGGCGTCTCCTCCGTCCTCTTCATCATCTGGCAACCCCGTCGGTGTTGGGCGTCGGACCGGCTTGAGATTTACCTTCACTCTATCCCCGAATCCGGGCTCATCTGTTCCTTCGCCCTCGCGGTTGACGTCGTCAAAAGGCTCATCCGGGTACGGGTAGGGCAAATAGACGGCAAGTTCAGATAATACCGTAGAACCGGGACTTTCGGTCGGGCCAGCACTCTTTCGAACCTCGTCTCTTATCCAGCGCGTGATGCGGTTAAGGACTCGCCGCCCCCGGGCGCGGTCGCTTTCCGGGAGTCTGTCAGGTTCAAACTTATCGTGCTGCGGATTCTCCATGCCCCGCAACAGTTCGTTGCCCGTGGGGTCTTCAAAGACACATACAGCGGCGAAGTCCCTGAACCTTGGAAACCGAATTAGCCCGATTTGCTCAGTAGTAACCAGCATACCCGTGCGCCGCACTAACGCAACTTTGCTCGGCAAACCATCTCCCACTCGAACCCACAACCGGCAATGGCCTAGATCCGGGTCTTGGGTCTCGGAGGTGGGGGAGGTCTCTTTTATGATTTGGCAGAACATCTGCGCCTGCCTGACCGCGCCCCAATTCGCATTTTCTGGGTCTTCGGGGCCAGCCTCATTCTCCAGAAGGTCTGCGAACCACGCCTCTAGAGAAGTTTGGTCAATATCGAGCAGGTCACTGTCAGCATCCGGTTCTACAATCACAGACAGCGAGCCGTTGTGAATGGCATGGAAGAAATTCCCGACTACGCTGGCAGCGATATTCCGCCGCCAATTTTGGTCTGCACGGAATCCCGCAATCGTTACGGAGGTCCCTTGGACTGCCCTTCCCGCTTTCGTAAGGACGCGGAATCTCTCTGGAACCTGCTCGCCTTCTAGTTCGAGGCAACCTTGCTTAATGCCGTAAAACCCAGTCCCTTGTGTTTCCCCTTCATTGCCCTGGTGGGACATGAGTACCGACTTACCTTGGAAGTGTTCTACTGCTTGACCGTTCTCTTGATAGAAAGTCCAGTAAAACACGGTTCGCAAATCCGAGACCGCAAAGGGGGCGTACTTGCCGAATCCATGAGACCCGCCCGCGCCTTCGACGCCCGGCTTCAAGCTTAGCCCCTTCATTTTGACTAACGTACGCCATTGGTCCCCACGCAATCCAGTAGTATTGCTATCGGAAACACGCAGGCATGTTATTGTATTTTCCCCTATAACACCCCGTGCAGCCTCTAACCCGTGTTTAGCCATTGGGTCGTCTCCGGCTACCTGCTCGCAGGCGTCAATCGCTTCTGCCAATTCATCTAGCCCAATATCTTCCGGGCTGAGAGGGACCAGTTCAAACGAGACGTGGACAGGTATCCCCATGTCATCCCGGGCATCCAGAGAGTTTTGTAGCGTCTCGCGGGCAAGACTCGCCATTGGCAATCCGTTGAAGTGGGCAATACCCGCATCATTGAACGCATCAGCTTGACCGCCGTTAGTCGGCGGGAATCTCCAGCCGATCTCTGAGGTCATCGTGCGCCCTCCCCGTTCAAGATTTCCAAACACTTGCTGCCTATCAAGTGAGCTAAGTCTACGCAGACTGCATTCCCTAGCAACCGGTACTGTTCTGAGACCGGTATGTCGGGGAACAATGATCCAGCAGAGTCAAACCCCTGTAAGCACGCTACCTCATCAACACTTAGCCTGCGAATTCCCCATGCATCTTTGACAAATGGGACATTGTGCCCCCCGCCACCCATGTTTGCAGTCAGTGTGGGACACAATCCACCTTTCTTCTCCCGTACATAAGAGCGCCGTAACTGATAAAGGTTCGCTTCAGACTCCCCCGTAGCCATCTTGCTGCTGATCATCTTGTAATAGCGGTTATCTGGAGACAAATACGCATCCGCAGTTCCAGGCTGGTCACGGTCAATGAAGTCTTGGATGCTGCGGAGGCTCGCATTGCTTGGCCTGTTGGGTGGAGGGGTGCGGAATGGATTATACGAGAAATGGTAGCGCGACGCCGCGACCATGAACAACCGCTCGCGGTCCTGTGGCAGATCCGTTTCATCTTTCACGTTCACTACCCAACATGAGTCGGCTCTAAACCAGTATCCTGCACGCCGCAGCGCCCGTCGAATTTCATCGAACCAAGTTCCTTCCGCACCATGCAGGAGGTAAGGAACGTTTTCCAGGACAACCAAACGGGGGCGTTGCTCTACACTGAACTCTCCGAGAAGGCGAGGAATCTCGAAGAAAAGCTCACCGCGAGGGTCCTCAAATCCGCTTCGGCTCCCGGCTTGCGAGAAACTCTGGCAGGGAAACCCGGCAGCCACTAGGTCAACTTCCGACAAGCTGTCTCCATGCACAGACAGCTCCCGCGCATCTTTCTCAACTAACGGAACATCCGGGAAGCGATGGCGGAACGCCTCACAAGCGAATCCGTCGTTGTCGTTGGACCACTCGATAGCGAAGCCAGCCCTGGCAAGGCCGGATGCAAACCCACCCATTCCACTGAACAGGCACCCTGCTGTCAATTGCTGTTGCCGATCAACCATGCGTGCGCCTTGGGAAAATTCCGGTCTCTTTTTTACCACAATAGACCGTTTACTGCATTAAATGAACGCACGCATTCATACTAAGTTAGGTTCGGTCCATTAGCATCGCCAAGCCGGGTCTCGCAATTTTGTCTGAACTCATACTGTGCAAAACCGATACCAACACCTATGGATTCCCGCTTTCGCGGGAATGACGGTAGTGGGGCGGGAATGCCGGACTGCGTCAACGAGTAGGACCGCAGATTTCCCCACGGAATTAGGCCGGACGGCGGAGAACTACCGCAGCATCGTACAGGGGGGACTTTTTATTCGTCTGGAGTCTGCTACCGCTGTTTACGATGCTGGAACCAACGCGCTCTCTCAGTTTACTAACCCCCAGGACCGACAATCCTTGAAGCTCTCCGATCCGGCAAAGGTATTCTTCGACCTTGATTTCCCTGCCCTGAATCATGGAGTTTCCAATCACGACTACCGCTGCGCCTCCGGGCTTCAGGAAGCTGTTGAGCAGGCAACAGAACCTGTCCAGGTCGTTCATGTATGCCGCGACATAGTTGGCCCAACCATTTCCGCCATAGAGTCGTTTTGACCCCGACCGCCGCCCCTGCCCGCCAGCCGTTGTCTCGTTGACCCTGCGCATCTCCGCGAGAGTCTCTTCCAGGTCCGGCAGTTCCGGTTCCAGGTCAATGGGTGAGCCGCCCCGGACGGTCTGCCAATACTTGCCAAAGTTGTCAGTCTCAAGCCGCTTTAACTCGGCGGAAGACTTGACAAGTCCGGTCCAGAACAACTGGGGGCGGCTGTTCCTGACGTAGTGGTAATTGTTCATGTATGGCGGCGAGGTTACTACCAGGTCAACAGAACCGGGCAGGATAATTTCTTCAGAGTCGAAAAAGGAACTCTCGTACACATGCCATCCCGGTGTGTGATTGCGGCTGGACAGTTCCGATTGGAATTCTGTGATGTCGGTCAGTACCTGGTCGAGCTTCGCAAGAAGCGCTTTCGCGACGTCGGCATCATGGACCAGGCTCTTGCCGGCCGCGGGGCGCGAACCCAGGGACGGCTCGTATGAGTAGTTGGAGAAGTCTACGATTACCGAGGATAGGGCAACGTTGAAGATTTCCCTTATGGACGCCTCCAGGCCGTCCATGTAGTCGAGGGTGAGCAGGACCTTCCGTTCAACGGCGGGGGAGAAGAAGGGGATGCGGCTCTTGAACCCAGGCGGCGGCGAGTTGCGCGGCGCAAGGTGCGGACGGGACGCCTGCGCTCCCATAAACTCCCGGTACCCATCGATGCCGTTCGCAAGCTCGCTCAGGGGAATGTTCCCTGATGCCAGTTTGACCCTGCAGACCAGTGCGGCGAAGGGGTTGAGTTCAAAACCCGCGGCGTTGATGCCCAGCCGGTTTGCTTCCACCAGGGTTGTGCCCACCCCGGCGAATGGGTCCAGCACGACGCTATCCCGCCGGGGAAACGGCAAATACTGGGCGATGGCATTGTGCGCGAACTCACCGGAAAATCCGGCTATCCAGGGGCACCAGCGGTGAATGGACAGGGACTTGTTGTGGGAGGCGGCCGCTTCACCATAGGAACCAGGCAAATAGCCGGGCGTCAAGGTGGCCTGGCGCCCGGCTGCGTCCGGCGTCCTGTTCGGCGGCACTTGAGCCGCAACCCTACCGGGGGCGTTCCGCGTATGCCTGGCGGGCGCGGTCGAGGGCCCGGGTCCGGCCCTCCACCAGCACCTCCTGGCGCTCGGCGGCCCACTTGTTGGACGCCTTGGTGCCGATCAGCGAACCCTGGAACTGGGGCATGACGTACCGGGCCAGCAGCTCGTAGCTGTGGAGCATCTGCTCCCTGGGCGCCCAGTCGATGGTCTGCACCAGGAACCCGCCGAACCCGCCGCTCTGCTCGTCCAGCCGCTTGATGGCCTCCACGCAGTCGTCGGGAGTGCCGATGATCCACGAACCGGAATCGACCATGTAGTCGATGACCTTTTCCAGCGGGCCGTCATAGACCGGCTTCCGCCCGTTGGTGCCCTCGGAGTACTCGCGGAGGTAGCGGCCGGAACCCAGCCGCGCCTGCTCAATCGCCTCCTTGCGCGTCTCCGCCAGGTGCACCGGCAGCACCAGCCGCCAGTCGTCCCGGTTGACCGTCTGCTCATGCTCGGCGGCTGACTCCTCGGCGATGTCCCACAGGGCCCTCAGGTTCGAGGGACCGGAACTGGGGTCTCGTGGCACGGTGATTGTGAGCACGGCGGCGCTGTACTTCCCCGCCAATGCAACGCCCGCCGGCGTTTGCACCGAGGCCACGGCAACGGGCATGTAGGGCTTCTGGTACGGCCTCAGTTGCAGCATCGCCTCGTTCAACTCGAACCAGTCGCTCTTGTAGGTAATCGGCTCGGTCTCGGTGAACAGGCGCAGCACGATGCCAAGGGCCTCATCCATCCGCTCCCGCTGCACCTCGTGGGGAATGCCCATCATGTAGGCGTCTCCGGGCAGCGCCCCGGGACCGACGCCGAGCATGACGCGCCCGTGGGTCATGTGGTCAAGCTGCACCATGCGGTTGGCGACCATCAGCGGGTGATGGTAGGGCAGGCTGATCACGCCGGAACCCAGCTTGATGTGCCGGGTCCGGTCCGCCGCCACCGCCATGAATATCTCCGGCGATGAGATGGTCTCCCACCCCGCGCTGTGGTGCTCGCCGATCCAGGCTTCGTCGTAACCCAGGTAGTCAAGCCATTGGACCAGTTCCAGGTCCCGGTCGATGGCCAGGGTTGGGTTCTCGCCCACCCGGTGGAAGGGACCCAGGAAGATTCCGAATTTCATGCGCTCAGGCAGCGCCATCGTAGTCACCTCTCTCCAGCATACCCCGCATCTGCGGGGAAATGGGTTAAACGGACCTTCGGGGTCAGTTGATGCGGTAGACCCGGGTTGCCGTGTCGTGAAACATTTCGGCCCGCTCGCTGGCCGAGTAGCCGCTGGACAGGCGCTTGAAGGCGTTGTACATCACGTTGTAGGAGTAGGAGACCTTGTCCACCGGAAAATTGCTCTCGAACATGCAGCGGCCCGGCCCGAACTGCTCGATGCAGTAATTCATGTATGGGGCCATCGCCTCGGCCAGCTCTTCCGACCCGATGGGCGTCTCCCGCAGGTGCCAGTCAAAGCCGGTGCGGGGCATGCCGATGCCGCCCAGCTTCATATTGACGTTGGGACACTCGGCCACCGCTGCGATTCCGGCGCGCCAGTTGGCCAGTACCTCGTCGTCCCGGTTCGCGTAGGGTCCGACCCTTTGCAGTCCGCCGATGTGGTTCAGGATGATGGTCAGGTCCGGAACGGCCCTGGCGAAGTCTGCCAGTTCGGGAAGCTGCGGATGGTACATCCAGGCTTCCAGGGACATTCCCATGCGTGCCAGCACCCGCGCCCCGGCCCGGAAGGTCTCGCTCCCCAACTGGTTCGGCTGGGCGATGGCCGCGGTGTTTTCCACCTCCGGGTTGGGGTCCCAGGTGACGGAGTGGCGGATGCCCCGGAAACGGTTGGGGCTGGCCGCTTGCAGGGCCTCCAGCACCGGCTCAACCCGGTCGGCAAGGTGCAGGTTGGCGTGGCCCACGATTGCCGCCGCCGCCCTGCAGGGGCCGTATAGCCCAGTATCCGCCGCCGCGGCAAGCCCCTGGACGAACTCCACCTCTCCCACGGGCTTCATCTCCTCCGGGCCGTCGGCGCGGTACATGGCCCGCGCCTCGACGAACACCGTCGAGCGCACGTTATGTCCGCTGTTGGTGTCGGCCGCCAGCTCGTGGAGCAGGTATCGCTGGTAGGGGATGCGCTGTGTCCGCATGTCCCAGAAGTGGTGATGCGGGTCGCAGATGGGCAGTTCCGGCTCCAGGGCCGGCTCAATTGTCAGGTCCAGCCAGTCATTACCGCCGAATGGCATGAGACACTCCTTTCATATCCCGCCCCGCCCCGTTGCCGGGGCAGGGTATGGTGGTCCGTTGCCGACTTATTGGCGGCCCCATGATACCATTTATTCCTGCCCTCCGCCCCGCACAGCAGCCGTTTCCTCCCGCCCGCTGCCCCGCACAGCAGCCGTATCTTCCCGCCCTCCGCCCCGCGCAGCAGCCATGTTTTCCGGGGCAGGACCTGCGCTCAAGGGGACTTCAGGATGCCGCGGACGCCAGCGCCGGGAAGACCCTGTCCCTGAACGCCGCCAGCTCCCGGTGGGGGAACTCGTAGGTCTCCGAGGTCATCAGGTAGAGACGCTTGATCCCCTGGGCCTCGGCCTCCCGCAGGCGTTCGGCGCAATACTCCGGTGTGCCGATAAGTCCTATGGCATCGCATATCTGCGCCAGCAGGTCCTGGGGCATGAACTGGCACAGCCGCATCGCCTCTTCCCAGTCCTCCGCATGGGGTATGTCCGGGTAAAGGTCCCGCAGACCCTGGGGAATCTCCAGTTCCTGCGGGTCGATTCCCGCCGCCCGGAGGTAGGGTTCATGGGTAGTCTCGATCAGCCGCTGGGCGCACAGCGGACGTGCAATCTCCCGGGCCTCCTGCTGGTCCTCGTGGATGATGGTTGTTGCGGTCAGGGCCATCTCGATTTCGTCAGGGTCGCGTCCGGCGCGTTTCGCCCCGGCCTCCAGGTGTTGGCGGGCTACCTCGATGGACCCGGGTGCGATGCCCACCTGCAAAAGCACGCCGTCTGCCACCTCGCCCGCGAGTTCAATGGCGCGGGGACCGTGGGCGGCGATGAAAATCGGCGGCGCGTCGGAGCCGCGTCCGGCCCCGCCCCCCGCATGGCGCATCCGGCTGCGGACGTCGTTGAAGGTTACGTCCTCTCCCCGCAGCAGTTCCTTCATGGTCAGCGCCGCCCGGCGCATCTGCCGGACGGAAGCAGGGCGCACTCCAACGGTCTGCACTGAGCTGAAGCCCCGGCCCATCCAGAACTCCACCCGGTCCGGCGCAAGCTCGGCCACGGTCTTCATTGCCGAGGCCAGGACGGAGACATGGCGCGTAACCGGGTTGATGACCGCCGACGAAATCCTGATGCGCTCCGTCGCGTGCACCGCAAAGGCCATGCTGACGAATACGTCGCGCTCCAGCAGTTGGGAGTCCAGCACTCCCACGCCGTCGAACCCTGCCTCCTCGGCCTGGCGGGCAAAGCCGGCGAGCTCGGTAACGGGCTTGCAGGGAGGTACCCTGAGATCAATCTGGATTGCCATCTGCTCCTCCGGGTATCGGATATTATGTAAGAGAGGCCGTTTAGTGCGGCAGCCACCGCTCCAGGAATTACCAGGGCGGCTCGAAAGGTTCCTCGTTTACATCCCTTACCAGGTCCATCAGGGGGCCCAGCACCTCTATGCGTTCCTTCAGGCCGGGAACGGCAAGCCCGGTGCGGCCCACGGCCCGGTAACGCAGGGACGCCGCCAGGGTATTTACCCCCGCGTCCCGGTAGGCCCGGATGCGCTCCTTGACCATCTCGCCGGTGCCGATGAGGTTGGACTTCAGGACCATCTCGGCAGGGACCAGCTTGCGGGCCTCGTCCCTGCGCCCGTCAATCCACAGGTTCTGTATCGCCTTCGCCTCGTCGGCGTATCCGGCGCGGCAGTAGGCGGCGTTGTAAAAGTTGTACTCCCGTGACCCCATCGCGCCCAGGCTGAAGGCCAAGCCCGGCTTCAGGGCTTCCACCGCCTCATCCACGTCGTCCGTGAATAACACCGAGCCGCCCACCTGGAGGTCAATGTCCGACATCGCCCGTCCAGCTTTGTCAGCGCCTTCCCTGATGTAATCGAAGAAGGCATCGGCGTGTTCGGGCATGAAGGATGTGCCCTTCCAGCCGTCGGCCAGCTCCCCGGTCAGCCGCAGGTTGCGCGGACCCAGTGAGGCAATGTAGACGGGGATGTCCGGCATGGCGGGGGATTCAGTGCGGATGGACTTGCCCTGGCCCTCCCGGACCGGGAGTTGGAAGTTGCGGCCCTGGTAGGCGACGCGCTGCCCGGAAAAGACCTGCTTCATAATTTCAATGGTCTCGCGGGTGCGCCCTATCGGGTCGTCGAAGATGACGCCGTGAAACCCCTCAATCACCTGGGGGCCGCTGGTGCCGACCCCAAGCAGGAACCTGCCGTTGGACATGGAGTAGAGGGACATTGCGGTCATTGCCGTGTTGGTCGGGGTGCGGGTGCCCAGTTGGAGCACCCCCGTACCCAGCTTGATGCTGGAGGTCTTGGCCGCCAGGTATGCCAGCGGCGTTGCCCCGTCGAACCCCCATGCCTCGGGAGACCAGATGCTGTCAACGCCCAGCCGTTCCGCCTCTATTGCGAAAGTGGAAAGTTCGTCCCAATCGGCTACGGCATAGCCATGTATGAACCCGGTGGAGACCCGCATTCAAACCCCTCCTTCAAACCCCTCTTTTTGTACCCCGCCCCCACCCCGCTTCCGCGGCCATGACCGGCAATGCCGGTAGTTTAACCCCGCATGTGGCTATGCACAATCGGCGGGTGGAATCGCTCAATCAATCGGGGCCGGGCACAATTGGGGGCCGGGCAGGACTCTGCCGGAGTGTATAATTGGCCAGCATAACTCTCCAAGGGCGCGCCCCTGTACGGAGACCAAGTTCAGGAGGACTGATCTATGACTGTAAGCGTGGGAACCGGGATAGCACGGGTATTGAAGCAGGAAGGAGTGGAGTGGGTCTCCACTTTCCCGGTCTGCCGGGTCAATAACTCCCTTGGCCGGGAAGGAATACAGATGGTGATGATGCGGGACGACCGCTACGCGGTTGCCCTGGCTGATGCCTACTCCCGCATCAACGCCGGGGCGACCTCCGGACCCGCCCGGCCCGCCCCCCGCATCGGAGTGGCTACCTTCCAGGGAGGCGTCAACGCCGCAGGGTTGCAGGTCGCCTATGCGGGCATGGCCCAGGCTTATGAGGACGGCTCCCCGGTGCTGTGCATCACCGACGGGGTGCCCATTGGCGGGACCGAGAACAGCCAGTTCGACGTCACGGCCAGCCTGAAGACGGTGTCCAAGTGGTACGGCTACCTGGACAGGCCGGAGCGGCTTCACGAGTTCATGCGCCGCGCCTTCACGATGCTGCGGTCTGGCAGGCCCGGCCCCGTGGTGCTGGCAATCCCGGACGCCGACGCCCTGTTCGACGAGACCGCCGATCCCTACCTGCCGGTCAAGGCATGGAAGTCGCTCCCCGACCCCGCCGACGTGTCTGCCGCGGTGGACCTGATGCTGGAGGCCCGGGACCCGCTGATTTACGCCGGTGAGGGCGTGATCTACGCGGGCGCGTCGGACCAGCTCAGGTCATTCGCCGAGTTGGCCAACGCCCCGGTAATCACCACCCTGAAGGCCAAGGGCGCATTCCCCGAAGACCATCCCCTGTTCGTTGGAGTCAGGGGCGGCCAGGTGGACCACTACTTGAACAAGTGCGACCTGCTGCTGGCCGTCGGCTCCAGCCTCTCGCCGGGCCGGTTCAGCCACGGCATACCGAACGCCGTGGCCAAGAAGATCATCCATTGCAACGTGGACGAACTGCACGTCAACAAGGCATATCCCACGTCCGTTGCCCTGATAGGGGATGCCCGGTTCTCCCTCGAAGCCCTTGAAAGGACGCTGTCGGACAAGACCGGGGGAAACGGCAGAGAACCGGGAAGCGTGATGGCGGAAGTCAGGGCGGCCCGGGACGAGGCTCTGGCCCAGTACAGGGAGGCGATGGCCTCCACGGACACGCCAATCAACCCCTACCGGGTTTACGCCGGGCTGATGGAGGTGCTCGACCCGCTCAGGTCCTTCGTCACCCACGAGTCGGGGAACACTCGGGACCAGTTGAGCACGGTGTACGACACGCTGATACCACGCGGGTTCCTGGGCTGGGGGAACGTGTCGTCCCTGGGGTTCAGCCTTGCGGCCACCATCGCAGCCAAAATTTCATTCCCGGACCGGCACTGCGTGGCCGTTACCGGGGAGGCCGGTCTTGGCTACATGATGGGCAACCTGGAAGTGCCATTGCGCCAGAACCTGGGGATTACCATCGCCCACGTCAGCAACGGCGGTTTCTCCGGCTACGGTCCCGGCTTCTGGGGAGACGGACACGACCCCTTTACCCACCGGGTGTTGGGGTACGAAGAAGTGGACATGTCCAGGGTGATCGGCGAGTTGGGCTACCACACCGAGCGGGTGACGGAACCTGCGGATGTGGGGCCGGCCCTGAACCGCGCCCTGGCCGCCAACGACTCCAACCAGCCGTCCTACATCGAGTTCGTTTGCAGCCAGTATCCCATCTACGGCGGTTGGGTCGGCAGGTAACTGCCGCGCCTCAGGCAATCACGGGGCGGCGCGCCAGCCGCGTCGCCCACAGGAACCCGATGGCGGCAACGTATAACCCCACCGCCAGCAGGAACGCCCCCGCGTAGTCCCCCTGCAGGTCGAAGAGCAGGCCGCCTATCACCGGCCCTGCCAGGAGCCCGACGCTCCGCCCCGCCTGGATAATTCCCATCGCGGTGCCCAGGCTGTTTGCGGGAATGATGTCCGCCGCCTTCGCGCTCAGGGCCAGCCCGCCGATGCCGTCGCTCAGGCCCGAGAACGCCACGAACACCACCAGGGGCCACAGCGCCTCCCCGTCTCCGAGAAGCAGCACCACCACGATGGCGGTGATCTGCATCCCGAACCCCAGGGTGAAGACCGGCTCCCTGCCAAGCACGTCGGAGAGAGCGCCGGTGACAGGCCGCCCCACCAACCCGACCAGACCCACGGCCCCGATGGTCGATGCGGCCTGGAGCGCGGAATACCCTCCGGCAACGAAGAAGGCCACCATGTGGACGTTGGTCAACTGTATCCCCACCGACGAAATGGTCCGGGCCATCACGAGGTACCAAAGGGCATCGGAGCGCAGCAGCCTCCCCGCTTGTCCCCTGTGTGCGGTGCCGGGTTGAGATGCAGCCTGCCGGACAGGCTCTTCCACCGGGTTCGGAGGACCGCGTTGGAAGAGCAGGTTGGCGGGAACGACCATCAGGAAGAACACCGGCCCGAGTATGCGGCAGGTTATCCGCCAGCCTACCTGCGAGATCAGAAGTTGGGCCAAAGGCGCAAAAATGCCCTGGCCAACGGGGTTGCCGGAGTCGGCCAGTCCCAACGCGCGGCCGCGGCTCTTGGGGAACCAGGGGGCCAGATTGGCGGTGGCGGTGAAGGACGATACGGCGTTTTCCCCAATGGTGACCACCACGCCGTAGAAGATGAACAGTTGCCAGAACTCCGACACAAAACTGCTGCCCATGTAGCCGGCCAGCAGCACTGTCCCGCCCAGGGCAAACAGGTATCTTGGGCCGAGTCGGTCCAGTATTCCGCCGAGCAGGGGGGACATCAACGCCCCGGTCAGGCCGGAGGTCGAGAATATCCCGGCGGTGGCGGCAGCGCTCCGGGCGAAGCTCTCCCGAAAGGCCAGGAACAACACCGGAGCGGTGTTCTTGATCCCGCCCTCGGCCGTCAGGTTGAGGAAGGCCAGGCAGAAGATGACCCATCCGTAGTGGCGCTTCTTCAGGGCATCCCGCCAGAGGTTTCCAACCAAGGTAGTGGCGCCTCCTGACCGTGGGACTTATAGTGTCCCCGGGTGTGACGATGCTGTTCGGGGACGAATCCTTGTTCGGGAACACTATTCACGTTGGACGGATGTTTGTCAAAGGAGTGGAACGATGGCAATACATATCACGATGGCCTTCTCCGACAATCCAAGGGTCCAGCCCCTGCGCGACGGAACTGTGAGGCCGGAGGGCATAGACCTGGAGATGCTGACCATCCCGCCCAGCGACCTGTTCTACCGCAACCTGGCCTATGACGAGTTCGATGCTTCCGAGATGTCCATATCCGAGACCCTGCTGGCCTTGGAGCGGAGCGACGGCTCGAAATGGGACTGGTCGGCCCTGCCGGTGTTCCTGAGCCGGGGGCATGTATGGCCGAGCCTTTATGTCAACGCTGGGTCCGGCATCGAGTCCCTGGCCGACATCAAGGGGAAGCGCATTGGCATCCCGGACTACGACATGACCGCCGGCCTCTGGTTTCGCGCCACCCTGCTGGACCTCTACGGCATCGAGGCAGGCGACAACGTGTGGTTCAACGGCCGCACCAGGGAGCATAGCCATGGAGGGGCGTTGGGCCTGGACGACGCCGGTCCGGTGGGTGTGACCCATCACTGGCTGACGGTGGACCAGACCCTGGACGTAATGCTGGACCAGGGAGAGATCGACGCCTTCACCGCCATGCGCTCGGGCGGACGGGTCACGGCAGGCGACTCAACGGTAATCGACCGCTACGGCGGCACCCCCACGACAGAGAACCCAAGAATCAGGAAGCTGCTGGCGGACGATGGCAAGGGCGTGGTGTACGAGTATTTCCGCAAGACGGGGTTCTTCCACTGCAACCACCACGTCATCGTGCAGAACCGGATTCTGAGGGAGCATCCTTGGGTTGCGCTGGAGCTGTTCAATGCGCTGCGGCGTTCCAAGGAGGTAGCCATCCAGAGGGCAAGGGAGGCGCAGGCCGCCTATCTCTATTTCCCCGGCTCGGACTTTGCCGGTCAAGCATCGGTCATCGGCCCTGACCCGTATCCCATCGGTATCCGGGCGATGGGCAAGAACGTCGAACGGGCGGTACAGGCATCGCAGGAACAGGGATTGTTGACCAAGCCCCTGGCCCTTGAGGACATTTACTTCCACACGACGATGGGGACGTGACAGGTCGAAGTGTAATGCGGGCGCCGAAGAGAGCGAGACGTAGCGAGGAATTGCTGGCCTACTTTGGGCAGGACCCGGCGCAGTTTCAGGTTTTGTTGAGCTGATGTCTGAACTGTGATTCTTGTGATTATGGGATTGGCGTGATTATGAGAGGGCATCGGTACTCTGAATTAACCGGAAAGGTGATCGGGTGCGCTATGATGGTCCATTCCGCCTTGGGCAATGGGTTCCAGGAAGTGATTTATCAAAGGGCGCTGGAAGTCGAAATGGCCGATGAAGGGCTGTCCTTTACCCGAGAACATGAAATGCCAATCTATTATAAAGGTCGGCAAATAGGGTCAAGGAGAGTGGATTTCCTGGTGGATAACGTGGTCTCCGTGGAATTGAAGGCCATTGCCCGGTTGGAAGACGTACACCTGGCGCAGGCAATCAATTACCTGGAGGCATATGACCTGGAGGTGGGGTTGCTCATCAATTTTGGCGCAAGGAGCCTTGAATTCAAGCGAGTAACCAACAGGAAATTCATGCAAGGAAATCAGGGTAATCCAGAAATCAGATAAATCACAGTTCAGACTACCCCGGCTCGGTCAATTGAAGGCCATTGCCCGGTTGGAAGACGTACACCTGGCGCAGGCAATCAATTACCTGGAGGCATATGACCTGGAGGTGGGGTTGCTCATCAATTTTGGCGCAAGGAGCCTTGAATTCAAGCGAGTAACCAACAGGAAATTCATGCAAAGAAATCAGGGTAATCCAGAAATCAGATAAATCACAGTTCAGACTACCCCGGCTCGGCCAGTGGTTCCAGGATATCCATGACCGTCTCTATCTGGTCAAGCCCGCGGCCGATGCGCTCTGGGCGCAGGAGCATCTTGCGGGTATAGAAGAACCCGTGGAGCGTGTTCGCAACGTGCCATAGCCCTGGCAATCGGGTGTTGCCGGACAGTTCCTCGGCGCGGTACATCACATCGAAATACTGGTCGTGTTTCCTGTACTCCCACCCCTGCGCTTCCGCCACGGCCTTGGCCATCCACGCGGCTGCGCCCCAGCCCTTTTCGGCGGCCTGGTGCAGGTCGCCCGCGGCCAGGTATTCCCGGCTCTTGCCCAGGAACTCCCTGGACTGTTGCCGGTAGTCTGTCACCGGGTCTTGTTCAAAGGGTTCCATGGGAGAGGTTTGGGACATTAGAAGTCTCCCGGCTGGCTGTTTACGATGCCGTCAAGGGTTCCAGGATGTCCAGTAAAAGCTCCATGCGGTCAAGACTTTGGCTGATGACATTGGGGCGCAGGAGTGTATTGCGGGTGTAAAAGAACCCGTGCAGTTCGTTTGCGCGGCCTCGCAAGTCGGAAAGCCGGGCATCACCGGACAGCTCCTCGGCCTGGTACATCACCGTGAAGAACTCGTCATGCCTTCGGTATTGCCACCCCCGCGCTTCCGCCACGGCCTTGGCCATCCATGCGGCTGCGCCCCAGCCCTTTTCGGCGGCCTGGTGCAGGTCGCCCGCGGCCAGGTATTCCCGGCCCTTGCCCAGGAACTCCCTGGACTGTTGCCTGTAATCTGTCACCGGGTCTTGTTCAAAGGGCTCCATGGGGGAGGTTTGGAACATTGGGTGTATCCCTCCAGGATGTTGGGCTGGGCTAATGTCGGGCTAATGTAGTGTATGCCGTGCGTGAATGAGCATAGCGTCTCAGTGGGGCAGGGGCCTGGAGACCAGGTCCTTTACCTGGGCCGTCACGTCCGACTGGTCGAAGGTGCGCAGGAGGTTGATGCGGTTGCGGTTGGGGTCGCCGCCGTGCCAGTACTCGTACACTTCCTGGCGCATCCCGAAGGAGGATACGGCCAGGTCGTGGGCCAGGCGGTAGAGCCGGGACTTGTACTCGACGCCGACGCCCTTGCCGCGCATGTAGCGGTCAAGGAAGGGGCGAAGGTCCGGGTTGGCCAGGTCGTTCTCGCTGGGCTGCATGATCATGCCGGAGCCGGATATTTCCCGGAGAAGCTGCACCATCCGGGCCGAGGTCTGGGCGAAGAATATGTTCATGCCGGACATGGAGCCAAGGGACATGAGGCCGCCGTCGGTCATGTATGCGCCGTGCTCCACGCCGTCCATGGCGTGTCGCCACATCTCGCAATAGGTGGCCATCTCCCCCAGCTTGGCCGCTACCTCCCGGTACTCGATCACGCCTATGGCCTCGGCAATCATGGTCGCCACCGCGGCCATCAGGCGCATACGGAAGTGGATGCGGCACAGGTTGGCCCAGCCCATGAAGTTGACGTTGCTGCCCAGTCTTTGCAGCAGCGGCGTGGCCTCGTAGAGCATGAATAGGCGGTCCCACGGGACCAGCACGTTCTCGAAGAAGAGCATCGAGTCCTGTTCGTCATACAGCGCGCCCAGGGGATGGCCGTAGCTGCCGGGGAACTGGGAGACCGGTTCCCGGCACAGGACCTTGAGTCCGGGGCTGTTGGTGGGGATGGAAAAGGCCAGCACGAACCGTGGGTCGGCCCGGCGGATGAAGGTGGCCGACAGGGAGACGTAGGTCTCGTTGCTGATGGGCGCGGCGGTGGCCAACTGCTTCGCCCCGTGGACGATCACGCCCTCCGCCGTTTCCTCGACCACGTGCAGGGCAATGTCCTCCTCCAAAACGGCCCGCTGCTCGTTCTGGGGCTGCTCGCTGCGGTCCACCTGGGGGTCGCCCAGGGCGTGGGTCAGGAACAGGTCGTTCTCCAGGCAGTGGCGGTGGTAATTGGCGATGTTTTCGCCGAAGTCGCAGTGGGGGTTCTTGACCGCGGCCAGGGCTTCCCGGGAGTTGTAGAGGGTGATGATGTGGGGCGCGAGGATGTCGGGGCTGCGGCCAAGCTGGCCCCAGGACTGCGCGTTCCAGATCTCGCTGTTGCGGCGCTTGCGCTTCAGGTCTTCGGCGCAGGCGGGCAACTGCCAGGACAGGCTGCAACGGTTGCCGGTCTCCGGCGAGACAAAGGTCATCTGTTCCCCGAACTCGGCAGAGTGTTGCAGGTCATAGATGCGGGCCAGCTCGTGGACCATGCCGGTCAGGGCGGGGTGGGCCGTAACGTCGGATACCTTCTGGCCGTCCAGCCAGACCTCGCGGCCGTCCTTCAGGCTCTCGATGTAACGCGCCCCGGTCATCGCGCCCTGGGGCCTTGATGTGTCGATAATCATCAGGATACTCCCTTGCACTGCAAGCAGTTCCGTAGCGCCGTCTATTATCCACGAAGAGGCGCCAAGTTTCACCAAACGGCTGATTATTGGCTTCCATTTGGCAGTGTGTATAACATACACATAGGCATCAGGGGCGCGATTAGAATACTGTGACAGGATGGTTGGAAACTCTCACCCATCCGGGGAAGCCGCCACCAATTCACTCACCCCGAAAAGCCCGGCATGGTGACGGTGCAGCATCCCCGCAAATACATTCCCCTGCCTGCACTGCGGAGCATCTACCGGCAAGCCGGTTGGGACTGGAGGAGCCGCCTATGAGGTTCGCTGTTGTGGTCCACAAAGACGAGGGAAGCAGCTACGGGGTGACAGTTCCGGACCTTCCCGGCTGCATTTCCGGAGGCGATACGCTGGATGAAGCATTCGCCTCGGTCCAGGAGGCTATCCTGGTGCACCTGGAAGGCATCATGGCAGGCGGGGGACCGCTCCCGGAGACACACGCTATTGAGAAGCACCAAGCTAACGAGGACTTCTATGACGGCATCTGGGGCCTCATCGACGTTGACCTAGCTGACATCCCGGACAAGGCTGCCCGGGTCAACATCACCGTTCCGTCGCGGATGCTGGCCGTGATTGACGCCTGGGCCAGGCGGGAGGGCGAGTCCAGGTCCGGGTTCCTCCTCAGAGCGGCGCTGGAGTACATCGAGGCCCGGTCACAGTAACCGTCCCTACTATGCGGGGGCGGCTGCCAGTTCCCTGGCAGTCGATTGGAAGTTCAAGGCCACCGTGTCGATGCGGGGCTTGTTCTTGTAGTAGAACAGGTCGTCGTTGGTCAACCCGGTAATGTCCAGGGCCAGGTTGAGCATGTGGGGTTGGAGGTGCTTGTTGAGGTACATTCCCGTCACTCCCCCGACTGCCGAACCGGCGACGCCACCGATCAGGTTGCCCACTCCTGGCACCGCGCTTCCTGCCGCTGTTCCTGCCATCCCGCCCGCTGCTGCTAGGACGGTGGTGACGCCCATGCGGGACATCAGCGTGAGGGTCTGCACCACCTGAATCTTGTTCTTGGTGGTGCGGTCAGCTGCGTTGAACTCCCTCTCTGTCTGGAGGACACTGTGAATCAAGCGCGCCCCTCCGATGACTGCGCCAGCGTAAGGAACGATGTCTACGATGCCGTCGGGTACGTCGATGCCCATGTTGTCGATCAGCAGGTCGAGACCTTCCTTTGTAGTGCCTTCCAAGTCGGAAGTGCTACCGATGTTGGTGAGCCGGTCTACCAGTTCGGGTCTGGACACAGCTATCTTGTCGTAAAGCTCGGCGCTAACGTAGTACAAGTAATCGTTACCGGCCATGTCCTCAATCACCTTAGAGGCATTGTCTTCCGTCCAGGACTTGACCTGGATGAGGACTTCCTGGCCGTCGGAATCAGTGGCGCTGATGTCCCAACCTTCGTTACTAGGGTTAGGGTGGATTTCTACGTTGGAATACCCATCAGCCTCCAGTAAGTCCTTTGCGTCGAACTCGGCGACTTTACCCTTGAATTGGTCGATGAATCGTTCCCACGACTCGGGGCCCTCCTCCAGTTTCTGTTGAGAGTATTCATACAACGATTGGTCCTCCGATATTCTCGTGTACTGTGCCTCAAATGCATCAAAGAGTTTGTCGTCGACGTTGACTCGACTGAATATCCCCCACATCCCGGCAGAAGATACGGTTGCAAACTCGGCGGCGTACATGGCCCGGTCCATGCTAACGATGCCGGTGATGTGTTCCCGGAAGGTCCTGTGCTGGCCCGAGTCGCCGCCGGGTAGTTCTTGCAGGGCCGGGAGCAGGGTGGATGATTGCATGGTCATGGCGTTGTTGCTCTCCTGCTAGATTAGGATGCCCACGATTATTGCGGCGACAGCTATTGCGCCGGATGCGGCGGTTATGCCTATGAGGATGTTCCGGGTCTTGCGCCATTCCTGGTCCAGGGTTGTTACCGCCCGGTCCAGGTTGGCTTGGGCCTCGTCATTGATTGCGGTCTTGGCGGCTTCAAGGGCCGCGTCGTGTAGTTGCTGCTGTTCCTGTTTGGCTGCTTCCAGGGCTGCGTTATATTTTTGCTGGTTCTCTTGCTTGGCAGTCTCCAACGAGGCATCGTATTGCTGTTGCAGTTCCTGCCTGGCGGCATCAAGGGCAGTGTCATAGTGTCTTTGCTGTTCCTCCCGCGCCTCGGCTAGAGCTTGGCTGATGGCGTTGCCAGCGATCAGTGGTAGGTTTTCATGGTCAGCGATATGGCCGGTGAGCAGTTCGTGCTGGCGGATTACCCTTGGGATAAGTTCCTGGTTGATTTTGTCCTGTTCTTCCCAGAAGCGGACTCTATCGGCGATGGGCGTGGAATCGGGTGTAGTCATTCGGTTACTCCCGTCGGAACCGCTTGCAATTCTTGGCGCAATCATATTCGCAAGGCTATGCCATCACAAGCGGCGGTTGCCATTGCGCGGGTTCTGAATCACAATGTAGCCGTCATTCCTTGACGAGACTGACGTTGCCGGCTGGCAAGAGTCTGCGAATAGTACAACATCCCACGTGGAGGTCCCTCTATGACTACCGTCCAATCCCCGCAAACCCAGGCATCCGGCCCTGTTCCGGCCAACATGCTCCAGACCATTCGCTGGCGGTGCATCGGCCCGCCTCGCGGGGGGCGTGTGGTGGCCGTGGCCGGGGACCCGCAGGACCAGATGGTCTTCTACTTCGGGGCCTGCGCCGGCGGGGTCTGGAAGACCGACGATGGCGGCGTCTACTGGCGGAACGTCTCCGACGGGTTCGTCAAGACCGCCGCGGTGGGCGCGTTGGCAGTGTCGGACAGCGACCACAACGTCGTCTACGCCGGGATGGGGGAAGCCTGCATCCGGGGCGACGTGTCCCACGGTGACGGGGTCTACCGCTCGACGGACTGCGGCCAGACCTGGACGCACCTGGGTTTGGAGAACACCCGCTATATCTCCCGCGTCCGGGTGCATCCCACCGACCCGGACCTGGTGTACGTGGCGGCCTTGGGCCATGCCTACGGGCCGAACCCGGAGCGTGGCGTGTTCCGGTCCAGGGACGGGGGGAAGAACTGGGAGAAGGTCCTGCACCGGGATGACAAGACCGGGGCAATTGATTTGTCCATCGACCCCAACAACCCCCGGATCATCTATGCCGCGTTGTGGCAGGTGCAGCGGACGCCTTGGAGTCTCATCAGCGGCGGACCGGGGAGCGGAATCTTCAAATCTACCGACGGCGGCGACACCTGGGAGGAGATTACCGGGAATCCGGGACTGCCTTCCGGCATCCTGGGCCGCATCGGGGTCGCCGCGTCCCCGGCGCAACCGGGCCGGGTCTGGGCCACCGTGGAAGCCGAGGACTCGGCGGTGTTCCGCTCGGACGATTCAGGGGCGACATGGGAGAAGGTGAGCGACAACCAGGACCTTCAGGGCCGGCCCTGGTACTACCAGCACATTTTCGCCGACCCCCACGACGCCAACTCGGTGTGGGTGCTGAACTACAGCGCATGGAAGTCGGTTGATGGGGGCAGGAACTTCGAGGAGGTCTCGACGCCCCACGGCGACAATCACGATCTCTGGATCGACCCGCGCAGTCCCCGGCGGATGATCGAGGGGAACGACGGCGGGGCCTGCGTCAGCTTCAACGGCGGGGATACCTGGTCCACCATCTACAACCAGATGACGGGGCAGTTCTACCACCTGGCGGCAGACAACCGTTACCCCTACCGCGTTTACGGGACCCAGCAGGACAACTCGGCCATCTGCGTCCCATCCGGGACCCACAAGGGGGCGGTGCCCTGGAACGACTGCTATACGGTGGGCAATTCGGAAAGCGGCTACATCGCTCTCCAGCCCGACAACCCAAACGTCGTGTATTCGGGGGCTATCGGAAGCTCCGCGGGCGGGGGCGGCAATATGCTCCGCTACGACCATGATACTGGGCAGGTGCGCATCATCACCGTCTGGCCGGAGTTGCTGACGGGACGGGGTGCGGTAGAGATGAAGTACCGGTTCCAGTGGACCTACCCGATACAGTTTTCGCCCCACGACCCGGATGTTCTCTACGTGGCGGGCAACATCATCTTCCGGTCAACCGACCAGGGGACCAGTTGGGAGGCCATCAGCCCGGACCTGACCCGCAACGACCCGAGCAAGTTGCAGGTGTCGGGCGGACCCGTCACCAAGGACACCTCCGGCGCGGAGACCTACTGCACCGTGTTCGCCTTCGTGGAGTCTCCCCACGAGAAGGGAGTCTACTGGGCCGGGTCCGACGATGGGCTGGTTCACGTCTCCAGAGACGGGGGCGCGACTTGGGACAACGTGACTCCGCCGACGCTTCCGGCGTGGAGCCTGGTGTCCATGATTGAAGCGTCTCCCCACGACCCGGCTTCGGCGTACCTGGCTGCCACCCGCTACAAGCTGGACGAGCCGCAGCCCATGTTCTTCAAGACCAATGATTACGGGCAGACCTGGACGGAGATCAACGACGGGATTCCCGAGTGGGACATTTCCCGGGTCATCCGGGAAGACACCGGCCAACGCGGGCTGCTGTACTGCGGCACGGAGAGCGGAGCGCACGTTTCGTTCGACGACGGTGGTTCATGGCAGCCGTTGCAGACCAACCTGCCCACCGTTCCGGTTTACGATCTGCTGGTTAAGGACGATGACCTGGTGGCAGCGACCCACGGACGGGCCTTTTGGGTACTGGATGACGTTACCCAGCTGCGGCAGGTATCACGGGAACTGGAGGGGGAGAACGCCCGGCTGCTGAAGCCAAGGGCCACCGTGCGGCTGCGGTCGCCGATGGCCCCGAGGAGCGCGTCGCCTGGGAAGAATTACCGGCTGGGGTTGGGGGCGGACGTGGCATACACGCAGGCCAAGGGGCCGGACGACGTTCCCATGCGGGTGTTCTTGGACGCGGGGGAGAACCCGCCCAACGGCGCGATCATCAGCTATTACCTGAAGGACGCGCCGGGTGGTGAGCTAACTATTGACGTTCACGATGCGTCCGGGGCGCTGGTGCGCAGCTATTCCAGCAAGCCCGCTGAAGGTGACTCTGCCGATGGTCAGCAGGGGCCGCCGCTCAGGACCAAACCCGGTCTGAACCGGCTGGTTTGGGACCTGCGCTACCCCAACGGCAGGAAGGTGGCCGGGGACAAGACCACCGAGGATATGGTCACGGGGCCCGTGGCTCCGCCGGGGACTTATACGGTGACTCTGACCGTTTCAGGTGAGTCCCAGTCGCAGAGTTTCGAGTTGGTGGCCGACCCCAGGCTGGCGGCGACCCAGGCGGACTACGACTCGCAGTTTGAGTGGCTGATCAAGGTCCGGGACAAGCTCTCGGACACTCACGACCATATCAACCGCCTGCGTCGCGTCCGGCAGCAGGTGGAGGAGTGGGAAACGCGAGGCCGGGGACATGAGACGCTGGTAGCGGCCGCAGGGGCGTTGAAGCGGAAGCTGGCGGACATCGAGGACGACCTGATTCAGACCGGATATACCGGGGCGCGGGACCGGCTGAACCTGCCTGTGAAGCTGAACCGTCAGTTGGCGGAGTTGATCGCAGTGCTGTCCAGCGCGGACTTTGCTCCGACTCGGCAATCGCTCCAGGTGTTCGACCAGCTATCGGGGCGGATAGACGCCAGGACGGCATTGTTGCAGGACGTGATCGACGAGGACGTGCCGCGGTTCGTCAACCTGGTGCATGAGCTTGAGATTCCGACGATTGTGGCGGACCTTCCCGCCAGCTCTTAGATACCGGGGTTGGGCCGCTGCCTGCTGAATTGGGCATGAGGAAGCCGTACCGAAGTCCTTCCTCATGCCCGGTTCCTGTCCGGTTATTCGGGGACCAGGTCTCCGACGTTGGGCATTACTTCCTGGGCCAGCAGCTTCATGGACTTTTCCCAGCCAACCTGGTCTTCCATGTAGTCGTAGATCAGGACCAGCAGGGTGCCGAAGCCGCCGGACATGTCGTACAGGCGCCTGAGCTTGGCCTCGACGGTTGCGGGGGAGCCGACCATCCACTGGTGCTCGGCCAGGTACTCTGGAGTCACCTGTTCATCGGGTACGCTGGGGTCGTGCTTGAAGGTCTTGAGCAGGTCGAAGTTCTCAAACAGGGGGATGAGGTAGTCTCGCCACACTCGGCCCAACATCCCGTTGACGCTCTTCTCCCATGCCTCATCGTCGGAGTCGGCGATGAACACGTCCCGGACGATCCGCCACTCTTTGCGCGACGGGGTTAGACCGGACCGGGACGCGCCCTCGGATACAGACTCCCAGTGGCTGGCGATGTACTCGGCGTTCAAGCCGAGGCTCATGGGGATGAAACCCCGTTCCCCGGCTATCTTCAGCGTCTCGGAGGCTATGCTGGCTGCCGCGACGCCGATGGGTGGATAGGGCTTCTGGTAGGGGTTGAGGAAGTAGCGGAGAAAGCCGTACATTTCTTCCGGTATGTTGACGTTCCAGTATTTGCCCTTGTACTCGAAGGGTCCCGTGTTCTGCCATATCTTGAGGATGATGTCCAGGGACTCACGGGTCATGTCCCGGTGCTGCCCGCCCGTGCCGTCTACGTCGAAGAGGGCGTAGTCGCTGGGGAGACCTCCGGAACCTATGCCAAACATGAACCGGCCCTGGGCCATGTGGTCGAGGTAGGCAACCCGGTGGGCAAGCTCCGCCGGGTGGTGGTAGGGGAGAAGGTGGACGCCGGTGGCCAGTTTGATGTTCTTCGTCCGCGTCAACGCCTGGGCGATCATGAGGTCGGGCGCGGGGATCGGCTCCCAGGGGCTGGTGAAATGCTCGCCGATCCATGCTTCGTCGAAGCCGAGCTCGTCGGCCAGGGCGAGGCAGTCCAGGTCCCACTCGTGGGCTGTGTATATGTCCCGCTCCGGGGGGTGGGAGGGCATCATAAACAGACCGTACTTCATTGCCCGCTCCTAGATTGCTGCGTTGGGTATTGCATTGGGTCTATCGTGTTTGCCACGGATACTACTCCCCGCTCTGCCAATCGTCCAGTGCCATTACGAAAAATTGCTTCCTGATAGGCTGATTTCGCAGTACACTTGTTGGGGCAAAAGCAGATCAGGACGACCCGTGGCGCTGCAAAGTTGTCCCAGGCGCTTCGAGTGGGTAGTAGTGAGATTCCAGGTAGCGGTGATATTCAGATAGTGGTGATATTCATGGAAAGCTTATGTTGACCGGGCAGCGCTGGGCAGCCGGGTCGTTGAGGAAGGCCACGGGAGCCTTCTATGGCTGGTGGCTGACCGGGGTCGCGGCGTTCATCATGGTCCTCGGCAGCGTGCCGATGTTCCAGGGGATGCCCGCCTGGTTCATCGTGCTTGAGCGGGAGTTCGTTTGGAGCCGTGCCCAGCTTTCCCTCGCCTTCTCGCTCACGAGGGTCGAAGGGACGATCATGGGTCCGGTGGCCGGTTACCTGGTGGACAGGCTGGGGCCCCGGAAGATGGTGCTTTTGGGGATGCCCCTGCTGGGAATCGGGTTCCTGCTGTTCAGCCAGATTCATCACCTGTGGCAGTTCTATGGGGCCTTCGTGGTGATGAGCATGGGGGCCGGGCTTGGCACATGGCTGCCGATGATGACGGTATTGAACCACTGGTTTCTGCGGCGGCGGTCCCTGGCTATGGCGTTGGCGATGGAAGGGTTCGCCCTGGGCGGAATCGTTCTCGTCCCTGCGCTGGCCTGGGCCGTGGACCCCGACGTGCCGGGGAGACTGGGCTGGAGACTGACCTCCGCCGGCATTGGAATTGCAATCATTGTCCTGGCGTTCCCAATCTCCCGGCTGGTGCGTGACCGTCCGGAGCAGTACGGGCTGCACCCGGACGGTGAGCAGCCAATCCCAACGGCCGTATCAGGCCGGCCTTCGGCTGCCGATAACCTTCCCGATTATACCTGGCAGATGGCCCTGCGCACCGGGACTTTCTGGCTCATCACCATTGGCCACGCCTGCTCGTCAATAGTTATCGTGACCTTGATGGTGCATCTTGGGCCAATGCTGGACGACCGGGGATTCTCGCTACAGACAGTGGGTTGGGTGGTAGCTACATACACGGGGGTCGGGGCGATATTCACCCTGATCGGAGGCTACGTGGGGGACCGGGTATCCATCCGGTTGGCCCTGTTTGCCTTCTCGGTAGTGCAGTCGGCGGCGGTGGTGGTGCTGCTGGTGGCGCACACGGAGCTGCTGGCGTACATTTTCGCCGTGCTTCTGGGGATCGGGTTCGGGGGCAGGACGCCGTTGACGACGGCGATACGCGGGGCCTACTTCGGACGGAGGGCCTTCGCCAGCATTACCGGCGTGTCGATGATCCCGATGAACATCCTGCTGCTGGTTGCGCCGCTGTTCGCGGGGATCATGTTCGACCAGAGGGGCAGCTATACAGTCCCATTCCTGGCGGTGGCGATTGTCAGCTTTTTCGGAGCGGCGATGTTCCTGCTGCTGCGGGAGCCGCCTTCTTCTGCCAACAACAACCATTAAAATGGGCGGTGAAATGAGCGGGCGGCGGCCGGTTTCCAGTAGCCCGGCCGCCGCCTGTTCTGTAAGCGGGTACTCTGTAGGGAGTGCCCTGTGGGGTCGCAGCTAGGAGATGCTGCGGGCCAGCAGGTCCCTGATCTCGGTTACGGTCATATCCTGCCAGAACCTGGCGCGGGCCGCGGTCCTCGCCCTCCGCTCCCGGCCAAACTCCTGGTCCGTGATGTCCGGGTTCTCGGCGCGGATGTCCTTCTCGATCTGCTCCATCTCCTGTTCGGCGATCTCCGGCCGCTCGATCCAGTGGCAGATGTACTCGTGGTCCTTGGTGTAGAAAACGGCAGTGGGTATGGACATCCACTGCCCGTTCTTCAGGAACTCGTTCATAATGTCGTGGTTTTCGTCCCTGGGGAATACGACCATGCGCATTCCGGACGCCTCGGACATGCGGGCGAGCACGGGCAGACCCCGGATCACGTCGCCGCACCAGTCTTCGCCCAGCACCAGCATCTTGGCCGGGCCGTTGGTCTTGCCAACCAACTCCTTGAGCGCGGCTGCGTCCTCGGCGGTGACGCTGAAATTGTTGTAGAACTCCTCGAACCGTGCCTTGTTGACCTTGATCTGGCCCATGTACGTCTCGTAGCTGACTCCCTGTTCAAACCGCTCGGGAGTTACCACGCTTGCCTGCTGGGTCATGATTGTTCCTCCTGTCGCGTTGGCTATTTTCCTGTGTACGCAATCGGCATGTTCCGGTTGCGGCGCGAATGAACGGACCCACGGCCCGTCAACCGATTTCTCAACCGGTGCGGCCTTCAAAGCCGATTTCCACCCGCCCATCGGGGTACAGGATGATGGGTACCGTATCGCCGTAGTCCAGGGCCTCGTCCAGTGTGTCCTGGCTCTGGTCGACGCGCCGCTCCTCGTATTCGATGCCCTGTCTGGCCCAGGAACTGCGCAGGTGGTCGCAGGCAGGACACACGGTCAGAGTGTAGACAATTGGAATAGCCGCTGGAATTGCTGCCATAAACTACCTCCGCCTGACAATTTGCGCCATTCTACAACGCCGATGGTGCCATGTCATCCGGGCCAGGGTGGTCTGCTTGTTCCCCCGCCCGGCCCCGGATATAATTGCGCTGCCGCTGATTCCCGGCTGGCGGCCGGGACCGGCGACAAACCGGCGGCAACTGGGAAAAATCAGTCCGCGATGCGGGTCCTCAGCGGCCGTACCGGCCCCGTACCAGGTATGGGGCGACGTTCTTAGTGGAGGCAGCATGATTGCGCTGATAGTTACGATCCAGATACAACCGGACAAGAAGGAAGCATTTATGGCGTCGCTGCACGGGGACGCGGTGGGCTCGAACAACGATGAGCCGGGCTGCTACCGTTTCGACGTGCTGCAGGACAACGACGACCCCAACACCATTCACCTTTACGAGATCTACCACGATGAGGCTGCTGTCGAAGCCCACCGCGCCGCGCCCCACTACCTGAAGTGGCGGGAGGAAGTGGCAGACTGGTTCGCGGCGGAGACGGTCAGGCGCCTGGCAACCCCGGTCTACCCGCCGGAAGGGAAATGGCGGAAGCGGCCTCCGGTCGAGGACTAGACAGGTGTAACCAGACCGGACAGGCTGGTCAGGGCAATGGCCGCCGTTCCAGGACGCGCCTGAATGCGTCGAGGAAGGCGGCCATCTCTTTGTCACCGAGACATGTGGACAGCGCGCCGACCAGGTTGGGAGCAATCAGTATTCCCTCGTTGAGCAGCCCCAGGAATACGTGGGCCCGCAGGTCTCGGTCGGTGGCGGCCAGGTCGCGGTAGTTGTGAATCTCGCTGTCGGTGAAGTGGATGCCGAACAGTGACCCCAGGCCGGTTACCTGGACCGGCACCTCCAGTTCATCGCACACCTGCCGGATTCCCTGGCGCAGCTTCTCGGTCATCTCGGCCAGGCTGCGGTACACCCCATCGTCCAGGTGCTCCATCGTTACTGCGCCCGCGAGCATGGTCACGGGGTTGGCGTTGAAGGTGCCGGCATGGGAAACCCTGGGACCCTTGGTGGGATCGTACAGGTCCATGATGTCCTTGCGGCCGCCGAAGGCCCCCACTGCGAACCCGCCGCCGATTATCTTGCCCAGTGAGGTCATGTCCGGGGTTACGCCGTAGTATTGCTGGGAGCCTCCGGGAGCTACGCGGAAGCTGATTACCTCATCGAAGATCAGGACTAAACCGTTGGCCTCGGTGAACTCCCGGAGCATGGTCAGGTACTCCGTGGTGGCGGGCAACATGCCCACGGAACCCATCACCGGCTCGACTATAACGGCGGCAAGCTCGTCCTTGTTCTCTTCCAGGATCCGCCGTGACGCCGCGACTTCGTTGAACGGGATGATTACCACCTGGTCGAGGACGCCCTCGGCGAGACCATCGCTGGCCGCGACCGGCTGGGGGCGGTCAGGGTCGCCTGCCTTGGATACGTCTACGCGGACACTCACCGTCACCGCGTCGTGGGTGCCGTGATAACCGCCCTCTACCTTGGCGAACTTGCTTCTCCCGGTGTAGGCGCGGGCGGCTCGGATGGTGTTCAGTGTGGCCTCGGTGCCGGAGTTGGTGAACCTCACCAGGTCGAAGCTGGGGATGCGCTCGCAGAGCAGGCGGGCCAACCTTACCTGGTGCTCATTGGGCGCGTTGTAGGCTACGCCCCGGGAAAGCTGCTCGGTTACCGCTTCCATCACCGGGGGGAAGGCGTGGCCGAGGATCATGGTGGTCATGGTGTTGATGAAGTCGGTGCGCTCGTTGCCGTCGGCATCCACCGTCTTGTTGCCCGATGCTTCGGTCAGGAATATAGGGTATGGGTCCCAGAAGATGGAGTTGCGGCTGTCTCCCCCTGGCAGGTACTCGGTTGCGGTCTGCCATTTGGCCTTGGAACCGGGGGTCAGTTCCAGGTAGCGGGCAAGTTCGTCAGTCTCGGACGGCACGATGCGTACCTCCTGGTAATTTACCGAAGTGGAGAACGGTTTGCTGCCTTTGCAGGCTATGCCAGGGCCGCGGGTTCGGGAGCCGCGGGAACGACCCTGGGGAAATAGAGTCTCCGCAGGGGACTTACGCCGACGCTCACGAAGATTACCACGATGAGAATCAGACCTCCTACAGCCATGACCAGTGAAGCATTGAAGATGTCGGCCACCATTGCGCTTAGCCAGTTGCTGACCGCCATGCTGCCGCCTACGTGCATGGAATAGACCCCGGATACGCGGCCCCGTACTCTGTCGTCGGTCATGCTCTGGATGATGGCGTGGCTGATGGTCATGAACCCGGACTGGTTCACGCCCATTGAGATGGCCGCGAGCACGGACAGCCACGGAACAGTGGTCAACGCCATGATGATGGGACCGAGTGCACTGGTGATGCCAAACAACAGGAACAGGTATCCCCGCAGTTTGACGCTATGCACCCCGGCGATGAAGATCGACGCTGCCAGCGCGCCTCCGCCTACAGCGCCCATCAGGTAGCTGACGCCGATAGCGCCGGAGCCCAGCTTCTCAACGGAAATGCCGGGCAGTATCGCCTCGTAGGACATCACTAACGAGCAGTGGGCAAGGACCAGCATGACCATTGCCAAAAGCTGGGGCTGTCCGTAAACATATTCGAACCCGGCCACGAGGTTCTGGAAGAAGCCGCGCCTGCGGTCAATTTCCCCTGTCGACCGGGTGGCGATCCTGTACACCTGTACCAGCCCGATGAGATAGAAGACACTGCACATCCAGAAGGCCGCTCCCATGCCAAACAGTTCGAGCAAGGGTATTATGGCAATTGGCCCAACCAGCCGGGAACCTTGCTGGGTGGCCTGGTTCAGGGCGATGCCGTTCAGCAGCCGGTCTTCGGGCAGCAGGTTGGGAATCAGGGACTGGGTGATGGTCATCTGGGCCGCGCGGAGAGTGCCGTTAACGAGCGAGAGGGCCAGCAACACCCACAGGCCCGCCGCTCCGCCGAAGATCCCGGTCATCACCAGCCCGGCCAGCACTACGTTGTGAATCAGGTTCAGGGTGTAGGTCCATTTGAGGAGCCCCGCACGGTCGAACTTGTCGGCCAGGAACCCAAGCAGGGGAGTGGAGAAGAGCCTGGGAATCATGGCCGCCAGGGTTACGATTCCACTCCAGGTAAGTCCGCCGGTAATGTCGTAGGCGAGCCAGCCTCTGGCTACGATGAGCGCCCAGGCTGCGGCTCCAGCGCAGGCATTGGCTGTCCAAAGGGTGCGGTAGTCCTGGAATCGCAGGCCGTCGACGTACCTGTTGAGCACTCCTAGCAAACCGCGCCTCCTGACGGCGAGTGGTGAAGGAATGGGCGCATTATAGCAGTGGAGTTCTGACGGCGGTAGTCGGCAGGTTGGGGACGTGCCAGACATGGCTTCCTTGACTGCATACCGGGCCACGGCTAGAATCTCACTCACTCGCCGGCAAGTTACACGGGCCGCATAATCATCTCGACGGCGGCATCGATGCTCCAAGACGATAACCTCCTCCCTCCTTACCGGGTCCTCGATCTGACCGATGAGAAGGGAGTGTTCTGCGCCAAGCTGCTGGCCGATTACGGTGCCGACGTGGTGCGCATCGAGCCGCCTTGGGGCGATCCAGGCAGGTCTCGCGGGCCTTTTGCGGAAGATGTTCCGGACCCGGAGGCAAGCGCCTACTTTCTTTACTACAACACCAATAAACGCTCCATTACCCTGGACATCGAGACCGAGTCCGGCAGGTCGTTGCTGCGGCGGTTGGCGGCGACGGCGGATGTTCTGGTGGAGAGTCTTCCGTTTGGGTACTTGGAAGGTCTCGGCCTGGGATACGAGTCGCTGCGGGTGACTAATCCCCGGCTGGTGATGGCATCCATCAGCCCCTTTGGACAATCAGGGCCTTGGAAAGGCAACAAGTCTTCCGACCTCATTGCGCTGGCCGCCAGCGGATACATGCAGATTACCGGGGAGCCTGATGGTCCTCCGATGCGGCAGGGCAACGAGCAGTCTCACTTCCCCGGCTCCCAGTACGCAGCGGTGGCGATCATGGGGGCGCTCTACTACCGGGATATGCTCTCTGGCGAGGGCCAGTACATCGACGTGTCTCTCCAGGAAGCATTGATCACCTACTACACTGACGCCCACCCTGCCTTGGCGTGGATGCAGCTTGGGGAGAACGTGACCCGCGTGGGGACCAACTCGACCCTGGTGGTGCCGCTGGGCGCGTTTCCCTGCCAGGACGGTTGGATTTCGGCGGGCATCATCACTCCCCGGGAGTGGGATGCCCTGGCCGAGTGGATATATGAGGTAACCGGCAACGAGGAAGTTCTTAACGAGCAGTACCGGGGCGGGAACCAGGACCGCGCTCCCCACATCGACATCCTGACCGCCATGTTCATCGACTTTTCCAGCCGCTTTACCGCTGACGAGTTGTTCCACGAGGGGCAAAGGCGAAACCTGGTCTTCCTGCCGGTGACGGACGTGTCAGACCTGTTGCAGGACCCGCAACTGGAGGCCAGCCATACCTGGACCGAGATGGAACATCCCCGTGCGGGACAGCTCAAGTACCCCCTGGGCGTGTTCGACATTGAGGGCGTGACTCCGTCCGGCAGTCCGGCCCCACTGTTGGGGCAGCACAACCGGGACATATACTGCGGCGAGTTGGGACTGACCGGGCAGGAACTGGCGGAGCTTAGGGAAAGTGGTGCAATCTAGGGAGATAGCGCGTAACTCTGGCTTATTGGTGAGGATCGGGCAGGAACGACACTGAGGAAGCGGGATGTCCAGAATAGTCAGGCAGATTGAAGTCGAAGGGCGGACGCTAAATGCCATGTTCGATACGGGGGCTGTACGTTCATTCGTGACTCGTGAGGGACACCCCGGAGTCGGCCTGTCTCGCAGAACTACGCCGGTCATGGTCGGCCTTGGAGGAAGCGAAAGGCGTTTGGACGAACGCTGCGACTTCGCGGCAACAATCCAGGGGCTGGAATTTGACATCACCGCCTACGTTATTGATGAATCGATTGAGACGGAGTTTGGTCAGATAGACGTCATCGTTGGCGCACTGACGATGGAAGAATGGTGGATAACGTTGGACCCGGCGAACAACGAAATGGACTTGTCCATGCTGCGTCGGCGGGAATTCACTGAGTTGGTCGAATGGTAGGCAACGGCAGCAAGGCGCTATCAGGCGTTCGTGTCGTCGAGCTTGGCCCCTATGTTGCGTTGCCCTTGACCGGACGGCTGCTGGCCTCTCTGGGAGCAGAGGTCATCAAGGTGGAGACCAACAAGGTGCTGGATGAGATGGCCTTTATCCCGGCCTGGTCCCGTGGAGCAGGGCAGCCCGACTACCAGCGGGGCAAGAGGCGGATAACCCTGGACGTGCGCACGCCGGAGGGCCGGGGCCTGCTCCTGGACTTGATCCGGGTCAGCGACGTCTTTATGACCAACTTCCGGCGCAACATCCTGGACCGCTGGGGCGTGGACTTTCCCGCGGTCAAGAGCGTCAGGCCGGACGTGGTCATCATGTGGCAGACGGGACTGGGCGGCAACGGGCCATATTACACCTACAAGTCCTACGGCATTCTGGTGCAGCACATGTCCGGCGTGTCCCTGATGAGCGGGGAAGAAGGCGAACCTCCGGTAGCCATCAACACCTCGTATTCCGATTACCACACCGGCATATTCCAGCCGGTGGCCGTCATCGGGGCGCTGCTGCGGCGCAACCGTACCGGGCACGGGGCAATCATGGAGTCCTCGATATTCCGTTCCGGGGCTGTAACGGCCGGACCCGCGATACTCGATTATCAGACTGATGGACGGTTGCCCACGCGCCGGGGAAACCGGGACCCCTCCGCCGCGCCCCACGGCGTGTACCGGTGCCTGGGCGAAGACCGGTACTGCGCCATCGCCGTATTCACGGACGCTGAATGGGCTGCATTCTGCGAGGCTGTGGGCAACCCGGAATGGACCCAAGACCCGAGGTTCGCTACTGCTATGGGTCGGCTCGATAATCAGGACTTGCTGGACGGCCACGTTGAGGAATGGACGGCCAAATTGACGGCTGAAGAGGCCATGGACAGGCTTCAGGCCGCCGGAGTCGCTGCCAGCATCGTCTCCCAGGGTGATGACCTGTTCCGCAGTGAGCATCTGAAGGCCAGGGGCTTTTATCGGGAGACTCCCTATTACCTTGCCGAGAGAGGGGTCCCGGCGACTCAATGGGAGAGGGGTGACGGGATTGCGTGGAACTCCCCGGCGCGGTTGTCGAAGACGCCGATGGAGTTCGGCAGCTATAGCAATATCGGAGAGGACAACCTGTATGTGTTTGGGGAATTGCTCGGCCTGCCGGACACGGAGATAGAGAGGCTGGCCGAAGCGGGTGTCATCTATTGAAACCGGGTTTGGGTCTACATCAGCATCGGAGCATCTGGTATGGCTGACTACAGTAGCTATGAGCATCTGAGAGTAGAGGTGGCGGACGGGGTGGCCCTGCTGACGATGGACCGGCCCGACTCCCTTAATTCTACCAATGCCAGGCTTCATTACGAGTTGAGCCGGATATGGCCTGACCTGGGCCAGGACCCGGCGGTGCGGGTCGCTGTGATCACCGGGGCGGGCAGTGCCTTTTCCGCTGGCGGCGACTTCGACATGATCGAGGAGGCCATCGGCAACCCCGAGGCGGTCGGGCGCATGATGGAAGAGGCCGGGGCCATAGTCCACAACATGATTGACCTGGACAAGCCGGTCATCTCGGCCATCAACGGCGTGGCGGTCGGGGCCGGGCTGGCGGTGGCCCTCCTTGCGGACATTTCCATCGCCGCCGAGGACGCACGGATCACCGACGGGCATGTCCGGCTTGGCGTCGCAGCGGGGGACCATGCAGCAATCATCTGGCCCCTGCTGTGCGGCATGGCCAAGGCGAAGTATTACCTGCTGACCTGCGATTTTCTGAACGGCAGGGAAGCGGAACGAATTGGCCTGGTCAGCATGGCAGTGTCGCAGGAAGAGTTGATGCCCACGGCGATGGAAGTCGCCGGAAAGCTGGCGTCCGGGCCGCAGTCGGCTATCCGGTATACCAAGCGGGCCTTGAACCAGTGGTTGCGGATGGCCGGGCACACTTCCTTCGACTACTCGCTTGCCCTGGAGAGCCTGGGGTTCTTCGGGGATGACATACGGGAGGGCCTTCAGGCGTTGCGGGAACGAAGGCCCCCGGAGTTCCCGTCGGCGCGGTAGACCTCTGCTGGTTGGTCCTCCCTGCTTGGGTGGGCGACAGTTCCCGTGCCGAGGATTGCGGGGTGGTCTACAGTCGGGAATTGGCACTATAATTGGCCGTGCGCAGGCGCTTGCGCAGCTATATTTGACCCTTCGAGAGAGGCGCGATGGATACTTCCGTCCCCAACATGCAGGACTACGAGGAGACCTTTCGGGACTTCAAGCTGGATGTGCCCGAGCGCTTCAACTTCGCCTTTGATGTGGTCGATGAGTGGGCCAGGGACCGCACCAAGCTGGCGCTTATATCCCTGGACCCGCAGGGAGATAATGCCCGGCACCACACCTTCTGGGACCTGAAGGTCCTTTCAGACCGGTGCGCCAATGTGCTCAAAGACTTGGGCGTCGGCAAGGGGGACAGGGTGTTCCTGATGCTGCCCCGCATCCCGGAGTGGTACGTCCTGATGCTGGGACTGATGAAGCTGGGCGCGGTGCCGATGCCGGCGACAACGTTGTGTACGCCCAACGACATCGAATACAGGGTCAACGAGGCCGAGGCCGCCCTGGCAGTCACCGACGAGGAGAACTGGGAGAAGGTAGCCGCCGCGGCGGGGGCTTGCCCTTCTCTCCGTCACCTGCTGCTGGTGGGCGGCTCCCGGACGGGGTGGGTCTCCTACGGGGAAAGGATGGCCGAGGCTTCCCCTTATCTGGACGAAGTCATACCGACTCGTAGCGATGACCCGCTGCTCATTTACTTCACCTCGGGCACTGTGGGATACCCCAAGATGGTGCTGCATACCCATGCGTCCTATGGTTTGGCCCACGTGCTCACCGCCAAATTCTGGCACGACCTGAAGCCCACCGACCTGCAATGGACAATTTCGGACACCGGATGGGCCAAGGCCGCATACGGCAAGCTGTTCGGCCAGTGGACCCAGGGTGCGGCGGTGCTCCAGCACGATGCCCGGGGACGGTTCGACCCGGCGCTGACCATGCGGATACTGGAGCGGTACGGCGTCACATCCTTCTGCGCCCCGCCAACGGCCTACCGAATGCTGGTGCTGGAGGACCTGACCGGGTACGACCTGCGCAACCTGCGCCACTGCACGGGCGCGGGCGAACCGCTGAACCCCGAAGTCATGAGCAAGTGGGAGGAAGGCACTGGCCTGACCATCTACGACGGCTATGGGCAGACCGAGACCGTATTGCTGGTGGGCAATTACCGCTGTCTGCCGGTGCGTCCCGGCTCGATGGGCAAGCCGGTTCCCGGCTTCCGTGTCGCCATTGTCGATGATGAGGGGAACGAACTGCCGCCCAATGAAGAGGGACAGATCGCAGTCCGGGTCAAGCCGGACAGGCCCGTTGGTCTTTTCCGGGAGTACTGGCGGGGGCCGGAGGCGATGGAATCGGCGTTCTACGGAGACTGGTACTTCACCGGGGACAAGGCGTACCGGGATGAGGACGGGTATTTCTGGTTTGTGGGTAGGGCGGATGATGTGATCATCTCTGCCGGCTATCGGATCGGTCCATTCGAGGTGGAGAGCGCGCTTATTGAGCACCCCGCAGTTGCCGAATCGGCGGTGGTGGCCAGTCCGGACCCGGTGAGGGGGGACATCGTAAAGGCGTTCGTGATCCTGGCGCCGGGCTACGTCGGCTCGGACGAGCTGGTGGTCAGCCTGCAAGACCACGTGCGCACAACGACAGCGCCGTACAAGTACCCCCGGGCGGTGGAGTTCGTGTCCGAGCTTCCCAAGACCATCAGCGGCAAGATACGCCGGGTTGAACTCAGGGAGTCAGAGCTTGAGAAGGCCAGGGGAACGCAGTAAGCTACGGCACGTCCGGTTGAGTGATGACTGACCAGCCTAATGAACTCGAATACGTGGTCCGGGGACGCATGTTCCTGCAACAGGGTCTGCTCGACCAGGCCATCTCGGACTTTGATGCGGCCCTGCGCATCAACGCCCAGTGCGCTGTTGCCTATTATTGCCGGGGCCTGGCGCGGCGAAACGGCGGAAATCTGGACGAGGCCATCGGAGACTTTACGGCTGCGGTGACCGCAGACCCGGAATATGCCGTGGCCTATTACGCAAGGGGTGTTATCCGGCGGTATACCGGCAACTTCGAGCAAGCCCTTCTGGACTACAATCAGGCCATAGACATCAATCCGGGGGATGCCGATTTCTACTACGCCCGCGGCGTGGCCCATGCCTCCCTGCAGCACTACGACCAGGCTATCGACGATTTTCAACAGGCCATCCAGATGCACCCTGATATGCCCAACGCCCACTACAATCTTGGGATCGCCTTCCGGGACACGGGAAGGCGGGAAGAGGCGCGGGAGCACTTCTCAAAGGCAATCGAACTTCGCCCTAACGATGCGGACTACTACTATGCCAGGGGGAACCTGTTCCACGACATTCATGAGTTTCACCTCGCCGTCGATGACTATACCCGTGCGGTTGAAGTTGTCCCCACCTTTGCCAACGCCTACTACAACCGGGGCATTTCCCACCGCAACCTTGAAAGGCCGGATGAGGCGATAGCCGACTTCGACCGGGCCCTGCGGTTCGGCCCTCCCTTTGCCACCCTTTATCTCAACCGGGGAGTGGCGCTGGCGGACAGGGGAGACCATGAAGCGGCCCTGCGAGACTTTCAGACAGCGCTGGAGTTGGACCCGGGGCTGGCAGCGGCGCATTTCAGGCGGGGCAATTCTCTGGCCATTCTGGGACGCCTTGCCGATGCCAGGGACGACTTCCTGCGGGCAATCGAACTCAGGCCCAACTATCCCGAAGCGGATCAGGCGCTGGCAATGGTGCGCGGGATGCTGGGAGAGCGACAGTACGACAATCCAGGAGAGGACGCCAATGCCGGATAGCTTCAGCGCCCGGTTGCGGGCCGAAGTCGCCCCCATGTGGCAGCAGATTTTCGATCAGCCCTTCCTCAGGGAGATCAAGGACGGGACGCTGCCGCTGGAAAAGTTCCAATACTACCTGGGGCAGGACTACCTGTACCTGGAAGGGTTTGCGAGGACCGTTGCCCTGACCCTGGCCAAAGCCCCCACCTCAGCCCTGCTGGAGGAACTGGCCCGGCGGGTGATGACGCCGGTGGAGCGCCCGCTGCACCACAAGCTGGTGGCCGAGGCTGGCCTGACGATGGAGGACGTGCGGCAGGTGAAGCGGTCACCAACCAATACCGCTTATGTCAACCACATGCTCACGACCGCATCGCTGCACGGGTTGGGTCCTGCGGCAGCGGCTCTGTTGCCCTGCCCGTGGACGTACCATGAACTGAAGGACGGAGTGGGACAATCGGAGCACCCCCTTTACGGGCAGTGGACGTCGTTCTACGTCGCCGGGTTGCTCCAGGACAGCGTGGACGCATGGCGCAGTTTCGTCGACCGGGAGGCCGAGAAGGCAGACCAGCGGGAGTTGGACGCCATGAGGGAGGCGTTCATAATCAGCACCCGCTACGAGTACATGTTCTGGGACATGGCCTACCGGATGGAGCAGTGGCCGGTGTAGTCGGCTCTCCTTTCGACATGCGCGGGCTGTAGCCCCGGATTACCGAATAGCAGGAAGGGCGTCCCTGTTGAACGGGGACGCCCTTTTCATCAGAACAATGGTCCGTACAATGGTCCGTGTGAGTGCTACGGGGCCATTCTGCCGGGGCCCCAGCCGTAAGGGATGTTGACCAGGTTTGGCTCCAGGTCGCGGACGGAGGTCTGGCCGCAGTAGGCCATGCAGCGGTCCAACTCTTCCCGGAGCAGTTCAAGGACACCGTGGACGCCGTCGGCGCCGTCAACCGCCAACCCCCAGAACAGGGGGCGGCCAATGGCCACTGCCCTTGCGCCCAGGGCGAGGGCTTTGACAACGTCGCTGCCCCGGCGGACACCGGAGTCGACGTAGACCTCAGCCTGGCCCTTGGAGGCTTCCACGATTTCCGGCAGCATTTCAACGGCGCCCATCGTCATATCCATCTGGCGTCCGCCGTGAGTGGAAACCAGGATGCCATCGACGCCGCTTTCGACGGCGATGTGGGCGTCCTCGGCGGTCCTGATGCCCTTCAGGACAAGGGGCAGCGAGGTCAACCCGCGCAGCCACTCAAGCTCCTTCCAGGTCAGGGGAGCGGTCCGCGACACCTCAAATCCCGGTGACTCGTCGGTGCCGCTTATCTCGCTTTCCGGGCGGGACTCGGCCCGGAAGTTGCCCAGTTCCGCCACTCTCTGGAAGCGGTTGCGCTGGTCACGTTCCTTGGGACTTGGGGCTGGAGTGTCCACGGTCAGGGCGATGGCCTTGAACCCGGCTTCCTCAGCCCGGTGGACCAGCATCTCGGTCAGGTCGTATCCCCGGTGGTAGAGCTGGAACCACAGGGGGCCGCTGGCAGCTTCGGACACTTCCTCCAGGCTGTAGTTGGAGGAGGTGCTGAGCATCATCAGGGTGTCGGACATCCCTGCGCCCCTGGCGGTGGCAAGCTCTCCCTCCGGGTGGGCCAGCATGTGACTGCCCGCCGGAGCGATCATGATGGGCATACTGATTTCCTCGCCCAGTACCGTGGTGGTCAGGTCGCGGTTCTCCACGGCCCGGAGGAACCGGGGCCGCAGGGTGAGGTCTTCAAACGCGCTGCGGTTGCGGCGGGTTGTGAACTCGTCCATCGCGCCGGCGTCGATGAACGTCCAGTTATTATGGGGGAGTACCTGCTTGGCTCTCGCCTCGTAATCATAGAGATTTATGGGGTCCAGGCGCATGGCAACCTCCTTGTGCTCGCTATCGGTGTCCGGCCCCCAGGGTCAATGTCATGGGCGGGGGAAACTCTCCCTACTCTAAACCTTACTCGCTTTTGGGGCAAGTATTTGCTTGTGGAGCGGCAGCCAACTGAAGTTGGAGCCCGGGTCAGTCTCCCGATAAACGATAGGGGCGGCTTAACAGCCGCCCCTTGTAGTCACCCTGTTTCCGTGGTGGAACTCTCGGGTTAGTCTTCCTCGTTGTCCTTCTTGAGGGGGATTACCCCGGGAAGCCACCACCTCTCCCAGCTTTCATCCACCTTTTCCTGGAAGTGCTTGATGTCCTCGGGGGTCAGGTGGGCAAAGCGTCCCTGGCGCAGCAGGTAGTCCTCGATGGGCTTCCGCTTGCGGATCCCCCTGCGAATGGCGCGGGACGGGCCGTTGAGTATCAGCTCGCCGTCGATGATCTCGTACTGGACCCAGAGACCAGTCTCGATGGCCAGTATTCCCAACTCGTGGGAGAACTTGGGGTCGTAGTCCCAGCCCTTGGGACAGGGGTCGATGCTGTGGATGAAGGTGGGACCGCCGATGGTCAGGGCGCGGCGGATCTTGTTGTTGAAGTCGAGGCCGTATGATCCGCAGGCCGTGGCCACGTAGCGGCAGTCCGGGTGGCCGGTGGCCAGCATCGGGGCCATGTTCTTCTTCCACCGCTTGTTCATTATCCGGTGTTCTTTGCCCGGAGGGCTGAAGGTCGAGTTGGCCCCCCAGGGAGACGCGCCGGAGACCTGTATGTCGGTGTTGGCGTAGGACTCGTTGTCGTAGCAGAGGATCAGCAGGTTGTACTCATCATGCTGGAGGGCCGCGGAGATCGCCGACAGGCCCATGTCCACCCCGCCGCCGTCGCCGCAGAAGGCGATGACGTTGATGGGTTCCTGCTTCATCTTGCCCTTGCGCATCATCGAGGCCAGGCCTGCGGCAGTGCCCGTGGCGGCGGAGCCGGAAGAACCCAACTGGGTGTGCATCCACGGCACTACCCAGGGGGTGCTGTAATAGGTGGTGTTGGCCACGTACATGCAGCCGGTGCTGCCCAGGACTATGGTCCTGGGTCCGGCGGCCTTGATCATGAGCCGCATCACGAGGGCGGACTCGCAACCCTGGCAGGTGCGATGACCGGAGGTGAAGCCCTCCACGAGCGGGATATTCTTGACCCCTCGAATCTGGGGAAGGTCTTGAACGGTGGTCATGTTCTTACTCCCTCACACCTATCCAGGTGGTTTCCTGGTCTATCTTTCCAGTATCGACGGCCTTTTGGGTGATGTCAACCATCTCGTTTACATCGTTGACATGTACCTCCCGGCCGCCCAGTCCGGCGATGAAGCTGAGCATGTGGGGACGGTTATCCAGCGGATATAGGGCTGAGCGCAGGTCGTTGAACAGCACTCCCGCGTAGGAGGGCGAACCGAAGGAATAGTCCCGGTCTATGACACAGACTGCCTGGCACCGGGAGAGAGCTTCCCTGAGTTCATCGGTGGCGAAGGGGCGGAAGAACTTCACCCGGAGGAACCCGATCTTCCTGCCCTGTTCCCGGAGACGCCGGACCGCCACCCGGACCGGGAGGGCCAGGGTTCCCATGCCCACGATGACGATTTCAGCGTCCTCGGTCTCGTACTCCTCGATGAACGGGCTGGGCTGGTCCTGGTATGACGAGCGCGGGAAGACTTCCTTGAGCTCGGCGTAGGCGCTCTGGATAACTCCCACGGACCGGCGCATGGCCTCGTCGGCCTGGCGGCGGATTTCCATCAGCCAGTCTTCGTTGACCTGGGGAGCGACTGTGATGGGATTGTCCGGGTGCAGTTGCAACCGGCCCCGGTCATACTGCGGCAGGTACTGCTGCACCTGCTGGGCCGCGGGAACGTTGACGATGGCCTGTGAGTGCGTCAGGAACGAGCCGTCGCAGCTGAGAGCCATCGGCAGGAAGACGCTCGGGTCTTCGGCAACGCGGTAGGCCAGGAGGGCGGCGTCCAACGCTTCCTGGGCCGTGGCGACCCAGTAGAGCATCCAGCCAAGGTCCCGGACGGCCATCGCGTCGTTGTGCTCAACGCCGAACGCGCCGGGGTCGTCCAGGGCGCGGTTGCCGACCATCGCCACCACGGGCATCCGCAGACCGGCCGTAACCGTGATGGCCTCGAAGGCGTAGAACCAGCCCACCCCGCTGGAGCCGCAGAAAGTCCTTGCGCCAACCGCGGAGGCGTGCTTGACAATCTCAAACTGGGAATGCTCGCTCTCGGCGACGATGAAGTCGCAGTCGAAAGCTCCGTCGGCCTTGAGTTTGGCCACGTACTGCATCACGGTGTCATAGGGCCGGATTGGGTAGGCGGTGATCACGTCAACGTCGGCCAGGGCGCACGCGATGGCGATGGCCTCGCTGCCGCTTATCAGTTCTTCTGTTTCCGATTGGAAAAGCGCTGGTTGCGCGGTCGTAGTCATTAGTCGTCCCCAGCGGGCTGAGCGGACTCAGCGATCTCTTCGGCATAACCCCCGACGTGGTGGAAGCCGTGGTTCCTGGATTCCTGTTTCTGGACCTCGATGAGGTCGGTCATCCATTGTTTGTAGCCGTCTGCGTCGGCTTGCCATGCCTCGTACTGGCTGTTGTTGTCGTTGAAATGCTGCTCATTGATCATGGTCACGCAGTCAGGCACGGGGCAAACTGCCTCGCACACGCCGCAGCCGCAGCAGGACTCCATGTTGGCGTCGTAAAGGCCGTCGGGAGTTACGTCGAAGCAGGTATCCGGGCACTGGAGCCAGCAAAGGGTACACTTGATGCAGGTCTCAAAATTGACGATAGGCCGCATCGACCTGGTGCTGAACTTCTTGAAAACGGAGTTGCGGACGGGCTGGTAGCCTTCCTCGCCGCCCCGGAAGCCGGTGCCCTCATCTATTGCCTTGATTACCAGCGCCTCCTCCATCTCCCTCCAGCCGGGAAGCTCGAACTTGAAGGGGGTCTCCGGATTGCCCTCGCCGGGTTCCACGGGACGGACGGTCGCAAGATCGTAGGCCCGCCGGGCGGAGGCAACCTTGGTCTCGTTATCGAACTGCTCGCGGATGGCCTCCAGCATGGAGTCAAGGCTGACCAGCTGGGGGCAGACGCGGCAGAGGTTCCCAAGGATTCTCACGTCGGTGTGGTCGTCCTTGTAGACCCAAAGGCCGGAGAAGCTGACGGTGCTCCGGATGATTGAGAGATTGTAGGGGGAGTCCTTCTGGTGCATGTCCTGGACCAGATCATCAGCGCCCTGGCGAGAAGTCACAATCAGAGTCCCGCCGGGCTTGGTAAGCTCGTTGATGGGTTGCAGACCGTACCATGCCCAGGACTCGATGCCTTTGGACATGGTGTCGTCCACGTTGATTGTGACGTCCACCTCCGACGCTTCGTACCTGGCCAGGTTTTCCTCGAGCTCCTCGGCGTCATCGGCGACGATGGCGAACTGCTTGGCCGGGATGCCGTTGCGCTCCGGAGAATCGCCGTAGCGTCCGAAGGCGGTGCCGATCTTGCCTTCTTTCCTGGCGGCGAAGACTATGGAGCGGACGATGTTCCGGGCCAGGGTCTTCTGGAAAATGCCCCGGTACACCACCTCCACAGCTACTGTGGCCATACTTGTACCTCCATGTAAGGTCTGGGTTGTCTTGTGGGGGTCCTGCCCCCGGAATCGCCTTGCAGCCGGTCCCGGGGATAGGTCCTCTCGTCTTCGGACATCGAAACCCCGACTGGGCGCACTATGTTCAACAGGCAAAAGACTGCTCTTGTGCGTCCCAACGACAGCGGGCTAAGTATATCAGACCACCCCGCCACTGACCATTAGTGACCATCGGAGTGGTCCATTGGGATTGTCGCGCGTCTGGATGTTTGACAATGTTTGACATTGTTGCTTGGGCTTCCCATGATGTAATGGGAATTGACCGGCGCGGAACTGGCCTCGACCCCGATTGACGATAGGAAGCTGCCATGTCCCTTCCCCGCTCCACGAGAGCATCCCTGAGAGCATCATTGGTTGTGCTGTTTGCGTTCTGCGCCATGCTGGGCATAACCGGTCCTCACCTTGCCCACGCCCAGGCTCGACAGGTATTGGTGATGGACGTGGATGGGGTGATCAACCCCGTCAAGGAGCGGTTCATTTCCCGCGCCCTTGAACAGGTCGAAGCCGATGGCGCAGAGCTTCTGATAATACAGTTGGATACGCCGGGCGGGTTGCTGAAATCCACCAGGAGCATCGTTGAAATGCTCCTGGCATCCGCCACGCCGGTGGCGGTGTACGTTTCTCCGGCGGGGGCGCAGGCCGGGTCTGCCGGGACTTTCATTACCGCCGCGGCCAACTTCGCGGCGATGGCTCCGGGCGCGAATATCGGCGCGGCCACCCCCGTTTCTTCTTCCGGGGGGGATGTTCCCGAGACCCTGGCCAGCAAGGTTGAGAATGACGCGGCGGCGTTGATCCGGAGCATAGCGCAGGAACGCGGCCGGAACGAGGACAAGCTGGAACAGACGGTAAGGACTGCGGCGTCATACACCTCGCAGGAGGCCCTCGACCTGAACGTCGTGGACCTCATCGCCGAGGACCTGGACGACCTTCTGGCTCAACTTGAGGGCAGGGAATTTGAGACGCCTTCGGGAGTGGACACCCTGGAACTTGGGGACGCCGACGTGCGGACGCTGCAACGGAGCGTGCTGGAGGTCTTCCTGGAAGTTATTTCCGACCCCAACATCTCGTTTATCCTGCTCACCGTCGGCGGGCTGGGGATCATCATCGAGATGTTCAGCCCAGGATTGATCGGGCCGGGAGTCGTCGGGGCAATATGCCTGCTGCTGGCCTTTCTGGCCCTGGGCAACCTGCCGGTCAACTGGGTCGGCGTCGCCTTCATCCTGCTGGCCGTGGTGCTGGTGTTCCTGGAAATACAGGTCACCGGGTTTGGAATCCTGGGAATTGGCGCAGTCATTTCCTTCCTCATCGGCGGGCTGCTTCTCTTCTCGCAATTCGGGGACGTTTCTCCCACCCTGCCCGACATTTCCGTGAACTACTGGCTGCTGGGCGGAACGGCCGCGGTGTTCGCCTTCGCCGTGCTGTACCTGGGACGCATCATCGTCGAGTCAAGGCGCAACGAGCCTGACTTCACCACCCCGTCCCTGGTGGGACAGGTCGGATCGGTGTACAGCCGGTTGGAGCCGCGGGGCCTCGTCCGCCTGGGGGAGGAAAACTGGACAGCGGTAAGTGAAGATGGTAGCTTTATCGAGACTGGCGTACAGGTAATAGTCATCGACGTCAATGGCGTGGTGTTGACTGTAATCCGCCTTGATGATGCCGGAGACTGAATCAAATCGGGCGCATGGAGGCCACAATGGCATCGGGTATAGTTATCGTAAAACAGTACGAGCGCATGGTGGTACTGAAGTTCGGGAGGTTTGACAAGGTGGCCCAGCCCGGGTTCAGGTTCCTGGTCCCCATCGTCTATCAGGGTCATAAGGTTGATACCCGGGAACAGGTGGACCGTGTCCCGACACAGAAGTACATCACCAGGGACAATGTCGTCGTGGACATGGACTTCGTTCTCTACTACCGTGTGCTGGAGGATCAGGCCGAGAAAGCCGTCCTGCAGGTGGCGGACCACAGTTCCGCCGTGCGGAACCTGGCCGTGGCCGAGTTGAGGTCGATAATCGGCAACATTTCGCTGGCAGAGGCATTGGCCGAGCGGGAGCGCATCCAGAACCAGTTGCAGGCCGCCCTCGACGAGAACACCGGCCGCTGGGGCGTCAAGGTCCAGGGAGTTGCGGTGAACGAGATAGACCCGCCGCCGGGCGTGAAGCAGGCAATGGAGCGGGAGAAGTCCGCGGCTGCTATCAAGACAGCCGAGATCACCGAGTCCGAGGGTCAGAGGCAGGCCCAGATCAACCGCGCCGAGGGTGAGAAGGAAGCCGAGATTCTCAAGGCGGAGGGGAACCGCCAGGCGGAGATTCTTCAGGCCGAGGGAGACCAGCAGGCCCAGATCCTCCGGGCGCAGGGTTTCAGCGATGCGCTGGAACGCATCTTCCAGGTGGCGAACACGGTGGACTCCAAGACCATGAGCCTCCAGTATTTCGATACGCTGAAATCCCTGGGGGCCAGTCCTTCCACCAAGTGGATTTTCCCGATGGAGTTTACGTCCATGCTGTCACCGCTGTTGCGCATGGGCAACGGCGCGCAGGACCACTCCGAGGGGAGTCAGAACAGCGGGTAGGGAATGGCCAGGCTGGGGTCCCGGCCGGCATGTAAAGCCGGGGTTTCGGGAAGCTCTCCCGGCGGGGAGCGCGGGGCCGGGCCGGGCCGGTCAACCCTATTCCTCGTTGCCGGGGGAATCGGTCCCTCTTTGGCCGCGAAGCAGGACCGTGATGGCCGGAGCTAGGCCCCGGTGGACGGCTGGGACCCGGGCGGGGAGAAAGGCCATTCCGATGAGGCCAGAAAATCCAGGGCACGGGAATACGGGTCTGCTTCCTTGCCGGCCACCTGCTCCAGGGCGTCGGTCAGGTCTGGGTCCGCCTCCAGGAATGCTTTCAATCGCCGGACCAACTCTTCGCTGACGGTTTCCATGAACTCGCTGCGCCGCCGTTCCGTCCGCCGCCTTTCCAACTCGCCGGAGCCGGACAGGTAATCACGGTGTTCCTGCACCCTGGCCCAGAGATCGTCAATGCCCACCCCTGTTTGCGCCTGGGTCAGGACTACCGGCGGTTTCCAGCCGTCATGGGCTGGGCCGATGCTGAGCATCGCGGTGATGGCTGCGGCCACCTGGTTTGCGCCATCCCGGTCGGCCTTGTTCACGACGTAGATGTCCGCGATCTCCATGATCCCGGCCTTGAGGGCTTGGATGCCGTCGCCGGACTCCGGGTTGACGGCTACCAGCACCGTATCGGCAACATCCAGCACCCCTAGCTCTGTCTGTCCAACGCCCACCGTCTCTATCAGCACAACGTCTGTGCCGGAGGCGTCCAGCAGCCTGGCCATGCCCTTGACGATGCGGGGCAAGCCGCCGGCCTCGCCCCTGGTGGCCAGGCTGCGGATGAACACCCCCGGGTCCAGGTAGTGGCGTTGCATTCTTATCCGGTCCCCGAGCAGGGCGCCGCCGGAGTAGGGGCTTGTCGGGTCAACCCCCAGGACGCACACCACCTTGTCCTGTTGCCGGAGGACTGCCGTAAGCCGGTCGGCGATGGTGCTCTTGCCAGCCCCCGGCGGACCCGTGATCCCCACCGTGTAGCCGGACCCGGTATGTCCGTCCACGCCCCGCAGCACCTCGGCGGCGGCCGGGTCTCCACTCTCCAGTTGGGTCAGCGCGCGGGCCAGCGCTCGCCGGTCTCCTGCCAGGAGCCTCCGGGCCATTTCGCTCATGTCAGCGGGTCTGTCTGCTCGGAATCAGTGCCGCAAGAATCAGTGGTGGAAGAAGGAATGGCCGAAGCCGCGGCCGCCCGCGGTGATGAGCAGGTCGGGCCGGTTGCCCCAGCGCCGCAGGAAACGGCCGAAGTTCTTGCGGCTCAGTTCGTCCCGCTGGTTCTCATCCAGTTCGGTCCAGAGGCGATGTTCGTGGCGTACCAGGGGCAGGCTCGCGTCGGCAACGACCCGGTAGCCCTTGTCCTTGAACTGGAAGCAGTAGTCGATGTCCAGGTTCCTGTAGAACCGGAAACATTCCCGCATCAGCCCAACCTCGTTCACCCTCTCCCTGCGGAAGGCCATGCAGTAGGCCTGCATGGCGTCTGCGTCGCCCTGGTCCACCTCTTCGTGGAAATGCTGTAGGTCGTCGGTGGTCAGCCCGAAGGGGCCGAATATCCCCACGGTATCGTCAGCCAGCCGCTCGTGAATGGTGTCCAGGATGTCCCCGACCACCTCGGCGGAGCCGTCCAGGATTATGATGTTCTTGCCCAGGCTCTGCTTGAGGCCGATGTTCTTGCCCGCTGCGTCGCCGACATTGTGATCGCAGTGTATGACCCGGACCGAGTCCCGGCTGGCCTGGAATTCCTCAAGCCACTCGCCGGCCCCGTCGGTGGAACCGTTGTCGATCACGATGATTTCGCTGTTGTATCTGCCCGGGTATCGCAGCATACTGCTGACGCAACGCTGCACGTCCAACGGGTGGCTGTAGGCGTTCAGGATGTAGGTGAAGTCGTACTCGGACCGGCGGTCCAGGAAGGACTCCACTTCCCTGGAGGATGAGACCGACGCCCACAGCTCCCCCTGCTTCTCGAGAAGGGTCTTGGGCCGGATGCGAGACTCGGAGAGAGTGTCCTCGACCATGAAGCCTTCGGAGAGCACGTTGGCCCTTAGCTCGTCGGCGTTCTGGTAGTCCGCCTGCTGCCGCAGGGATGCCCGCTCGCCGACCGCGGCGCCGACGCCCTCCGGCAGTTCGTAGGTCTCGGGGACCTTGTCCAGGTCCAGGCCGAAAATCCTGTCGAACTCAAGGACCAGTGTTAGCTTGTCATGTGCGGGAAGCTCCGAGCGGGCCATGTCCCAGGTCAAAGCCAGTGCCCCGGGAATGTCGAGGTCGTTTTCGACTCTTTCCCAGAATTGCTGACGCCACTTCGCCGCTTCGTCCGCCGGCCCGGATTCGCCTCCCTGGTTCTTCCATACCCATACCCGGTTGCGCAGGTTGGTTAGGGCTTTTTCGGCGGCCCGGAGGGAGTTGAAGGTGAAGTTCATCCGGTGCCTGTACCTGACGGTCATGCACAGGTAACGGAAGGATAGCGGGTCAAATCCCCGGGAGATTAGTTCCTCGATAAGGAACACGTTGCCCGAGGACTTTGCCATCTTTGCCCCGTCCGCAAGCAGGTGCTGGGCGTGGACCCAGTAGTTGACGTGGCGCTTGCCGAAAGCGGCCTCGCTCTGGGCAATCTCGTCTTCGTGGTGGGGGAAGATGTTGTCCACCCCGCCGGTGTGGATGTCGAACTCCTCGCCCAGGTACTTGTGGGCCATCGCGGAGCATTCGATGTGCCAGCCGGGGAAGCCGTCTCCCCAGGGGCTGTCCCACTTGTAGTCGCGCCCCGGCTCCGCGGCCTTCCACAGGGTGAAGTCCCGTGGGTCGCGCTTCAGGGGGTCTGCCTCGGCGCGGACCCCTTCAAGCAGGTCCGCCCCCGTGTTGCGGGAGAGCTTGCCGTAGTCGGTAAAGCGGGCCACGTCGAAGTAGATGTTGCCGCTCCGCTCATAGGCAAACTCGTTGCCCATCAGCGCCTCCACCATTGAGACCATCTCGGTGATGTGCTCGGTGGCCCAGGGGTAGACGTGGGCGGGAAGGATATTCAGGCGGGCCTCGTCCCGGTGAAACAGCCCGGCGTAGTGCTGGGTAATGTCCTCTACTGTCCGGCCCTCGGCCAGGGCCGCCAGTATCACCTTGTCCCCGCCCGCCTCCACCAGCTCTTGCCGCATGTGGCCCACGTCGGTGATGTTCTTGACCTGGTAGACCTCATAGCCGTTGGCCTCAACGACCCGGCGTATCCAATCGGCCATCATGTAGGTGCGGAGATTTCCGATGTGGGCGTCCCGGTAGACCGTCGGCCCGCAGGTGTACATCGTGACGGTATCCGGCTTGATGGGCCTGACCTCTTCGATTCTCTTCGTCAGCGTGTTGTAGATGCTCAGCAAACCGGGCCCCCTTTTGCTGAGAACGTTGCCCCGCGCCGCCGTGCCGGCCGGAGGGCGGCGGACGGGACCCGTCCCCATGAGGTTTGACAGAAGGTTTAGCGGAAGTTTAGCACGTTGCGAGGCTGTTTTGCATTATGCCGTTTTGCATTATGTCGAACCCATTGCCGCGAACCGTTCCGCGCCGAATCCGCCGGTGGGGAGGCGGGTCTTTCCCTGGCACATCAGGTCCGCCGCAGCCTTTCCCATTCCGGTGCTCAGCAGGACCCCCTTCTTGCCCGCTCCGGTCGCCAGGTAAACGTTCTCCCAGCCCGGTTGTTTGCCGATTATGGGCAGCCAGTCCGGCGTCACCGGGCGCAGGCAGGCGGTGTGTAGGACGACGCGGCCATTCGCCAAATCCGGGACCAGCCTGACCGCGCCTTCCAGCAGGGACTTTACCGCCGGGCCGCTGAGAGTCCTGTCGAACCCCTTCCATTCCTCGGTGGCCCCGCACCAGACCAGCCCGTCCGGCTTGGCGTAGATGGAACCGCCGCCCCCTGAAATGTCATGCCGGATGGCGTCTCCCGGAAGTTCCATGCGCAGGATTTCGCCCTTCAGCGGGTCCACCGGGATGTACGCTCCCAGCCAGGGTTCTGCCAGCCGCGACCACGGCCCCATGGCCAACAACACCTGCCCGCAGGATATGGAGGCGTCGGCCAGCCTTACGCCGGTCACCCGGTCCCCTGAACTCTCCAGTCCCACAATCTCGCCGGACCGGACCGATGCGCCCCGCTTCTTTGCCGCCTCCGCCAGGGCGAGGGTATACTTTCGGCTGTCCAGGGCGGCGTTTCCCCGCGTATAGAGTCCACAGATCGCGTTGGCGGCGGCGCGCGGTTCCAGGGCTGCGACCTCGCCAGGCTCCAGCCGGCGGGCCTCGAAAGCATTATGTCCCGCCGCCTCCCCAAGGCCGTCTCCCGCTGCGGCGGTGAAGATGTCCAGGGTCTCCTCCAACTCTTGCAGGTCCGGCTCCTGGAACGCCAGCTTGATTGAGGACACGATTCGCCCGTCATAGTCTATGCCGGTGTCCTCCCGCAGCTCGTCCCATAGCTTCAGGTGCAGGCAGTAGGATTCCCAGGCCAACTGTCCCAATTTGCCGGGAATCTCCGCGCCTTGCAGGGGATTCAGTCCGCCCGCGGAGTAGCCGGAAGCCTGGCTGGCAATGCCCTCACGCTCAATAATCGTGGACTTCACCCCTGCCAGGGCCAGGTAATAGGCCGCGGCGCAGCCGGCCGCGCCCCCTCCAACTATGATCACATCCCTGCTCTCTGCCATCGGTTGACACTCCTGAAGTTATATCCTTTCATCCTATCACTGGGTGGCGGGGATGCCCTGCAAGCTGGCCCACGCCTGCGCGAAAACGTGACAACGCCGCAATGCGACGTTTAGAATCTAGCCAGTTTCGAGGGGGTAGCCATGCCTATATACGAATACTATTGCGCGGAGTGCGGGGCCGAGTTCGAGCTGATACGGCCCGTGTCCCAGGCTGATGGACCGGCGACTTGCGAGAAGTGCGGGAGTCAGGCTCGCCGCCAATTGACCACATTCTCCTTCAAGTCGGACACTTTCACCGCGCCGCGGCTCAGGCGCTCGGCCCAGCGCCCCCTCCGGGCGCGCAACCAACCTGGCCCGGCCACGACCCCGGAAGACAGCCCCGCCAACTGATGCGGGCCTGCCGCTGGTAACCGGCCGCCCTTCCGCGGCCTACCGGATTGTGGGCCTTCCCGGCGGAGGTTCCTCGCCGCCTCTGGCTTCGTTGCAGGGAATACAGGTACACAGCGCACGCAGCCAGCGGTACGTATAAATGCCGGTGTGGTGGGTGTCGCTCCAGAGGAATTGGAGAGCGTAGTTGCCCACCTGCATCTGGTCGATGGCTTTCACGTCCCGGGGCACCGAGTCCGGGTCCAGCCGCGGCCTCCCGCTCATCTCGTCGACGCAACTGGCGCAGGGGCAGCGGAGCCGCAGGTAGCGGTGGGGATAGGGACTGCGGTGGCCATCGTTCCACACCACCACTATGGCCTGGTCTCCGAGGGTTACTTCACTGGGCAGAACTGGCTCTTCCATTGCGCCTTTCGTCGTCTCTTGACTTGACCCGGGTCAGGCTCGCAACACAGTCCCTGCGGACAATAATCCTTGCCGGCAGGGGTTCAGGAACGGGCCTGGGGAGCCTGGACGTCGGCCAGCCTTGCCGGCCGCGGCATCTCGTCCGGGTCGGTGGGGATCTCAATGATGCTGGGACCTTCGGCCTTCAGCGCTTCCAGGAATACGTCCCCTATTTCCTCCGGACGGTCCACGTAGAACCCCGTGCCGCCGAACAGCCGGGCGAACTCGTCGTAGCGCGGGTTGGTGGTGTCCGCCCCCACGTATCGTTCGTTAAAGGCGTAACGCTGGTACGCTTTCTCGGAACCCCAGCAGCTATTGTTCATTATGACCGAGACCACTTTCAGCCCGTAGCGCACTGCCGTCTCGAACTCCTGCGCGTTGAACAGGAAACCGCCGTCGCCGTTGAAGTTGACCACCGGGCGGCCGGGCGCGGCGAATTTCGCCCCCAGGGATGCCGGGAAGCTGAACCCCAGTCCGCCCAGGTCCAGGGAAGTCATCAGGCTGCGGGGTTCGTGGTAGTACAGCCGGTCCTGGCCGAAGTTGGGGGCAAGGCCCGCGTCCAGGGCAATGATGGCGTCCCTGGGCATGACCCTGCGAAGCTCCGCGTACACCCGCTGCGGCTTGATGGGCAGGGAGTCCAGGCGTCCTTCATCATCGAGCCGCTGCCTGCGCCGGGCGGACCAGTCCGAGATTTCGCCGGTCCACTGGGCGTTGGGACGCGGTTCAGCCTCCTGCACCTGTTCCAATAGACCCTGCATGACCGACTTGGCGTCCCCTTCGATGCCGACGGCCACCGGGTAGTTGCGGCCGAGTTCCTCTGGGTCGATTTCTATCTGCACAATGCGGGCGTCGGCAGGGATGAACCTGTGATCGTAGAAAGTTGTTGACTGGCCCAGCCGGGTGCCAACCGCCAGGATTACGTCGGCCTGGCGGATGGCCTCTGCCCCCTCCTCCGAACCGAGCCTCCCCAGGTGTCCAAGGAAGCTGGGATGGTCGTTGGGCACCGCGTCGGCCCGTCCGTATGAGGTGACAATGGCCGCGCCCAGCACGTCGGCCATGCGGCTCACTTCATCCCCGGCATTGCTCCATTGAACGCCGCCGCCGGCCAGGATCACGGGCCGTTCCGCGCCCAGGAGCAGGTTGGCCCCTTTCTGGATCAGGTTGCGGTCTCCCGGGTTGCGGGTCTGGCCGGAGCGATAGTTGTCCGGCGGCAATAGGTCCAATTCCACTTCTGCCCCCGGCAGCAGGTCCCGGGGAATGTCCAGCAGGACCGGCCCCATCTTTCCCGACGTGGCGACGCGGAAGGCGTGGCGTAGCGCATCAGGCAGGCGTTCAATCTTGTTGATGGGGAAGGCGGCCTTGGTAATCGGGCGGAACAGGGCCACCTGGTCAAATTCCTGGGTGGAGTCGCGGTACTGGTGCTCCCGTGATGCCGAAGGGGCGAGGACTACCACCGGGGAATGGGCCACGTAGGCCGAGCCTATGCCGTAGGTCAGGTTGAGCACGCCGGGGCCGTTGGTGGCCAGGCATACGCTGGGCGCCCCGGAGATGCGGCTGAACCCGTCCGCCATCAGCGCCGCTCCCTGCTCGTGCCGGACGCCGACAAAGCTGACGTCATCCCGGTCATACAGCGGGTCGAGTATGTCCAGGAAGGACGATCCGACAATTCCGAAGATATGCGACACTCCCTCCTGCCTGAGCAGTTCGATGACCGCCTCGCCGGCCTTGAGCTTTTCCGCCACGAATGCCACCTCCAGAGTAGATGCCTGCTTCGGCTGTTTTGGCCCCGGCCTGTTTGGGGCCGCTTTTCGCGTGATGACTGGCAATGCCCTTGAGTGAGGTCTTGCTTGACTAAGTTCTTGAACGCGGTCTTGCTTGCGTAAGGTCTTGAGTAGCGTCTTGAATGAGGTCTTGAGTGCGGTCTTGTCCGGGTTGCCCGGCTACAGACCGAGAATCTCCCGCGGGGTCAGGCGGAGTTGCGGCAGCAGTTCCGGGCTCAGGGAGTCGTCTCCCGTCGCCGTGAATTTGCGCCTGTACCCGTCGGGGCCTGGGTCCCGGTAGACTTCTACCCTGCCGCCGGGCAGGCCTGCCAGCCACACCTCCGGTGCTTGCCACCGGGCGTACATGGGGACCTTGTGCTCCCGGTCGTACTCCCGGTCGTATTCCAATTTGGTGTCGCACACTTCGATGATCAACAGGATGTCTTCCGGTCTCGGATGTGCATCGGCGTAGTGGTCGCTACCGTAACCCAGTATAGAGTAACGCAGGATGGAAATGTCCGGCTGGGGCTCGCAGCCGTCGCTGAGCTGCACCGGGTCCTGGACGCCGAGTACAAAGGATGCGGTCCGGCCCGGTTGCATGAGGGACGATGTCCGCTTTACGCATGCCGCATGACGGCTTCCAATAGGGGCCATCTCAATAATATCCCCTTCAATCAGTTCCAGCCGGGCGTCCTGCCTGAAGATTCCGGCCTTGGCCATCAGGTGGTACTCTTCAGACGTGAACTTGTGGCGGGCTGCTTGGGCTTGCATGGCGGCCACCCGCACGCGAATTTCCGCCTCCGGGTCCGGCGGACGTGACTGCAACGCAGTTTACCACAACCCCCGGCACGGCAGAGGCGCACCAACCTTCCCATACCTGGGAAAGTGGCAGGGCATTAAACCGCAAATAGGGCATGGGTGGGGTAAAACAAAGTAAAACAATTGCCTCGCTGAAGCTGGTGTGGCTAGAATGGCGCATCTAACTGGCGCGTCTGAAAGAAAGGTGCGTGATGAGCCAACCGGTCCAGACTTACCGTGAGCGGAGCCGCGAGTATCTGGCCAAGGCATTCAGGGAGCTGGAGGCCGGAGACTTGACCCAGGCGTCGGAGAAGGGTTGGGGCGCGGCGGCGCAGATGGTCAAGGCCGTGGCCGACGAAAGGGGATTGGAGCATCGTCACCATGCAGTGCTGATTCGCCTGACGCATGACTTGGTGCGGGAAACTGGAGACCCCGAATTGCAGGATTTATTCGATAGCGCAAATGCTTTGCATGGCAACTTTTACGAGGATGTGCTGGTCCATGAAGAGGTTGAGCAGCGGTTGTATCGTGTAGCCGTGTTCGTGGACCAGGTGGAGCGGCTGTTGCCGGACATTGCATAGCATAGAGCAACACCAGATACCAACCATCACATCTATGGATACTCTGAACAAGTTGGAGTTGGTGTGGCATAGTATGGCTGGCAGCCTCGATTTGGGTCAATGGTGAGATAAGATGGATCAGCCGACGTTCTCCGGCTTGGAGTACCAGGGCAAGAAGCGCAAGACCCGCCGGGAACAGTTTGTGGTCCAGTGGTGGGGGCAAGGGAAGCTGAGGACCGTGACGCGGAGGCCGTGGCGCAGTAGCTCGGTGGTGACGGGGTTGCCGGTCTCGGTGTCCACGACGCAGATGAGGTCGGGGGACGATGCAGACGGTCCGGCCCTCGCGGCGGGCGATGGCGTAGCGGGATCGGATGGCCCACGAAGGAACGCTCAGGTGGTGCCGCGAAGTCTAGGATCCAGCACATCCCGCATCGCATCGCCAAGGAGGTTCCAACCAAACACTACCAGAGCTATGCATACTCCGGGGAACACTGCTTGCCAAGGTGCGATTCGCACATTTTGGGATGCACCGGTCAGCATAGCGCCCCAGGAAGGTTCCTGGGGAGGAGCGCCTATACCGAGGAAGCTAAGACCGGCCTCGGATATGATCGCGCCGCCGAGATGGAGAGTTACGATAACTATATAGAGGGAGAAGCAATTGGGGATTGTATGACGTATCATGATGCGCCAATCCCCAACGCCCAGCGCCCTGGCTGCCAGTATATAGTCCATCTCCTTGATGGCCAAAGCCTGGGAACGGAGGATCCTGGTAGCGCTGGGTATGTAGGCGATGCTCAACGCTATCACGACGTTATTGATAGATGCTCCCAAAGCAGCCATGATTGCAATAGCTAGAATAAGGCCAGGGAACGCGATCATCGCGTCGACGACCCGTTGAACTATCAGGTCCATCTTCCCACCGTAATGAACACTGATGATGCCTACCATCATGCCGAGTGTGGTTCCAATAAATGAACTGAGTATACCCACGTACAGAGAAATCCGAGCCCCATGCAGAAGCCGGCTATACATGTCCCGGCCCAGAGAGTCGCCTCCCAGCCACATGTCCGAGCTCGGAGGAGCCAGAATCCGAGACGAATCAGGGAAAGTGTAATCGTGAGTCGCGAGCAGGCCTGCGAATATGGCGACGAGTATGAGCATGGATGCTATCACGCCACCGAAGACGCCCAGCGGTTTGTACCGGATGAACCACACCACGCTTTGCCGGAGGGTGCGCCTAGGTTTCAATTCTCCGATTAACGGATCGGAAAGTGGCTCTATATCGATGGATTGTTGAGTCATTGTTCTCCCCGCGACCGTTGGCCCCGGTCATGTATACCGGATTCTGGGATTCAGCCAGGCGTAAAGGAGGTCCAATACCACGTTCAAGGTGAGGATCAAGACTGCTATGATGACGATGATGGCTTGGATCATCGTGTAGTCCCGCCAAAGTATGCTGCTAATTAGGAGACGTCCCATACCCGGTACGGTGAAGATGACTTCGATGGCCACTGTGCCGGAGATTAACGATCCAAACTCGTAGCCAGCGACGGTGACTACCGGCAACAAGGCGTTCCTCAGAGCATGACGGGAGATGACGACGCGCTCCCGCATTCCTTTGGCGCGGGCGGTCCGGATATAGTCCTCCCTTAGCACTTCGAGCATTGCGGACCGCGTGATGCGTGCGATAAAAGCCATGTTGGAAAATCCTAAGGCCATAGCAGGGAAAAACAACTGCTGGACATTTTGCCACGGGTCATTCCAAAGGTCGTTGTATAGGAGAGGAGGTATCCAGTCGAACAGGATCGCCAGGAATAGAATCACCATAATGCCGATCCAGAAATTCGGGAGGGCGACTCCCATGAGGGTGATGATCCTAGTGGCGTAATCGGCTTTGGTGTCCTGTTTGATGGCAGAGATCGCTCCGAGTGGCACTGCCACGGAGCTGGCCAGAAGCACCGCCATAATGGCCAATTCCAGAGTAACCGGGAACTTCTTCTTAATGTCGTCTATGGCAGGTGTCTGGTAGAAGAATGACTCGCCAAAATCTCCCCTGAGCATCCCCAGAACCCAGTCCACGTACTGGATTACAATGTTACGGTCTGTGCCTAGTTCCGCCCGTAACTCATCAAGCTTGTCCTTTTGGAAGTTGAGGTCCTCCTCCGCGACGTCTCCGGCCAGCAGCAGGAGAGCAGGATCTCCAGGTACGACTCGCAACAGCACGAACACAATCGCGGTTACGAGCAATACAGTAGGTATAAACAGGAGCAACCGCTTGGCTATATATACCCGCATCTCTCCGCTCCTACCCAGAGTCCGGTCCTCGGCCTTACATATGAGAGGATGCTGTCGATTTCAGGCTACGATAAACTCGCGCATCCCCTGAGGCATGCTGCTTGGGCCTTTCTCTCCGCGCACACCGATAATGAGGCCGTGCACGGAGAGGGGATACATGATGTGGAATACTCGCGTTCAGGCTTCACCTCGCAATCGCCGGTCTCGGTGCGTCGCTTGCTCAGAAGAATGTCAGGTTTGTACTGGACAACGGGTCTGTACTTCAGAGGCCCGGCCAGGGGGACACTCGAATCCCTGGCTCAAGTGTGTCACCCAGAAGCGGATCAGCAAGCGGGGTCGCACCAGAGGTGCTCCCACCCGAACTGTATCTGGCCGCTGGCGGTTGGGTGGAAATTCTGAATTCGCAGGTTCGATACCCAGCCGCGATTGAACCAGAAGGCCCCGACAACAGTGTTGTCCCCTTGGAGCAATATGTCATCGACCTCCTGAACCATAGCCCGGCGCTTGTCCGTGTCCAACTCCTGCCTTTGCAGTTCGATGAGTTCCTGAACTCTGGGGTTGGGATGCGGGTCAAAACGCGTGTTTCGTGGCACACCGTACCCTGCACTGTAGAAATCCAATGCCGATGTGGGAGATAGGATCGAGAGACCGAGACCCTGCATGGCAACCTGGTAATCCCCACGGTCGTAAGCGTCAAAGCCAGCGGCGGCTTCCACGGGCCGAATCTCAAAGTTGATGTTGAGGAACCGTTTGTACTGTTCCTGCGCCAGAACAGCCATCTCGCCGTAGAACACGGCTATCCTGGCCATGATAGTGGCGTCAAAGCCGCCAGGATACAGACCGGCCTCTGTTAGCAGCCTCCGCGCCTCTTCAATGTCGTCGGGATGTTTCTCTCCGTTGAGCTCCCGGAACCCGGGTAGTTGGTCCACTTCCTCAGGGGTCTTCCCAAACCAGGTGCCGGGCGGCATGGGCGTTCCCATCCAGGCCCTTCCGTCAAAGAAGGTGTCTACGTATGCCTGGCGATGCATGGCTAAGTAAAGCGCCTTCCTGACCCGTGGATCATCGAAGGGCTTGACACTGGCGTTGATAAGCATCCCATAGATGGAACTTGGGCCTTTCCATTGGACCCTTAGTACATCTTTGCCATCCTTCTCAAGCTGGACTATCTGGTTGACCTTTAGGTTGTTGCTGGGTCCGTTCTGTATGTACACCTTCTCGGTTAGATAAGCGGCGGAGATGGTTCCGGCGTCCAGGATGATGATGTGTTGTATGCCGTCAACCCGGGGATATCCTTCCCTCCAGTAGTCATCATTCTTTTCATGCTTATAGCCCACGTCTGTGGTGAACTCGACCATCCTGAAGGGACCCGATCCGTTGAAATTCTGCCATTCCGCGCTGGTTTGAGCGATTCCCTGATCCAGGACCGTATGCTTCGCGATGATCGAGTTGGTATCCACTGCGATCAGGGGCAAGAAATCCGGTGCGGGGAACTTTGTTACCACCTCTACTGTGTAGGGATCGATCACCTGCCAGCTCTCGGTTAGATCCGTCCAGGCGAGTACGGCCGATGATGTATTTCGCCCAACCAGTACTGGCACACTATCAGGGTCCTTCATAGCCTGGAAGCTGAACACGATGTCCTCTGAAGTGAGGGGCACTCCGTCGTGCCACTTTGCATTCTGAACGATATTAAAGGTATAGGTCATGCCATCTTCGGCCAGGTCCCAAGAGGTGCATAGCTCACACCTCAGGTCGACCGGATCGTCGGTCTCCGGGTTAAACTCCATTAAGTTGTTGAATACCGCTCCCGTGACCCTTGTGAGTGGAGACCCCGACCGATGGACCATGGCCTGTCTTGGGTTCGCATAGGCGTGGGCCAGGATTGTCCCACCTGTCTTGATGGTGATCTCAGGAGTTGCAGTAGCCTGGGGGGTTGCGGTGGCCGCAGGGCCAACGGTGGCCGGGGCGGCTTCGGGAGCTTTCGTCGCGGCAACGGCGGCTGGAGCAGCGGCTGCGGCGGCCGCTGCCGGCTTCTCGGCTGCGGCCGCATCTGGCGCTGCAGTAGGTGCGCGACCAACAAGGGTCGGCGGCTTCCATCCCTCTGCTATGGGTTCTGAAACTTTGGTTGCCTGACTCGGTGCTTCCTCCGATTGGACCTGTTGCGCAATTGTTTCTTGTTGCGGCTCAGCCCCACTTCCACAAGCGAGTACCAGACCGACAAGCAGTGTTAGGGAAATCAGGACCAACAGGCTTGGACTCAAGAACCATCGACGCTTCATAGCAGACCTCCATGCTTGGCGATGTTTCAGGATGCAGGAGACCAATTGACCGTGATGATAAGGCTATCCAACCTAAATAGTACGAAGTAAGCTAATATAGTCCACATTATTGAACTGATTACATAGCTAAAGTGCCAATTACTTATACTGATAATGTTTCGAGAGTATAGACTTTAAGAAATATATGGGTCAAGCCAATAAGATGCAATAATAGTACGATATAAGTATCAATATGGAAGTATATGATGATGTATCGTTATCATATACCTCCATATTTCGGGCCAAGATCTCATCTCATTAGGCCTCTGCCTCATAATCCTATTCGCAGAGAGGAATTTGCCCTGATGATTGAGCGGTTCTGCTTCGCCACAAAAGGGAGGAGAGGCGATAAGAATGCTTGACGGGAAGGGCCAGGGACGTGGTGGGAGGATTCAGTGCGGGATATGCTGGGGTTGGTTGGATGCTAAATGCCCGGGTTCAGTCTCTCGTAAACTTCCGAGGCTAAATTCCCTAAAGTCGAGTGCTCTCGATGTTGACTATCCTGTAAATCTTGTGCAGAAGGAGCAGTGAGACTTTCGAGTCAATCCCCTGCAACGGCATAAAGGTTCCCCCCAGTAGTAACCACATACATCATTGTGCCGGCGACTATCGGGCTTGCGGAAATTGAGTCTCCTATGTGGAAATCCCAGGAGGCGGCTCCGGTAAGAGCGTCGATTCCGTAAACCTGTCCACCTGGTGTCCCGAGCAGTACAGTTTGCCCGCTGACAATCGGAGCAGTGGAGATCTGTTCCCCGATGTCGGTGGCCCACCTGGGCTTGCCAGTCGCGGCGTCACGAGCGAATAGTTGTCCTTGGACGTTGGTCACGTATACGGTGTTATGAGCCGCTGCTGAAGTGAACTTCAGGTCGCCGCCCAGCCTATGGGACCAGAGTCCGCCCCGTTGGATGGGCTTCTCGTCGATTAATCCCCATACGTATAGATTTAGCTTCACCTTCCACATGATTCGTTCGAATGGAAACCCCTTTGAATGGCGGTCTATGGTCCAAAGCCATCCACGGTCAGACGGGAAGTGGACCGAGTCTCCATATATGATCGGTCCACCTCCAAACCTCACGTAGCCGGTATCGAAATAGAGGCGTCTCCGGCCGGTATCCGGGTCGACCAGGAAGACGTCGCTAAATTGCGTAACTACGGCAATTGCTTCATCCGAATAAGCTATTGATGCAACAACCCAATCACCAGCGTCGAAAACCCAACGCTCATTGCCGTTGGTCACATCCAGGGCGTGCAGGTAATTGTTTCCCGCACCTATGTAGACCGAGCCATCTTCCACTACAGGTGAAGAATAGATTGGACCCTTCAGGTCAACCTCCCAACGGGTTTCTCCAGTGTCCATGTCCAAGGCTACTACGAGGCCTGGCAATAGGGCCGTCACGACGAGGTCACCCGCTAGTGCCGGAGTTGAACTGGAAGGAAGGTCGCTGCGATGTTCCCAAATGGTCTTGCCTGAATCCTGTTCCAGCGCGACTGTCCGCCCGTCCTGCGTGGAAAGGTAAACTCGGTCTCCTGAAACCGCTGGGCCAGCGAGCAGAGGCTTTGAAGTGGAGAAAACCCATAGCACCCGCTTTGGGAGGTGAACTTCGGCGGGTGTGAAACCTGAGTTCCCTGGGGTCCGCCGTGCCTGAGGCCATGATTGAGAGTTGGACTCAGCGCTCAGGTTCGTGGTGGCGCTCGGAGGAGGAAATATGATGGAGTCCAGCGCGAATAGAGTAGCGATCCTCCATGCCATGAATACCGCCAGTATCGACATGCCGGTTATCAACACGAGGCGTTTAGGGGATATCGCTCTACGAAGCCTGGTCCGCCGCAGCTGATTCCAGGGAACCGCGTCAACGTCTGTCAGGGAACCCCAGCAATTGATGCACCGCTGGGTATCAGCCCCACAGTTGATATGATCACAATATCGGCAGACCCGGACCAAACCGTTCAATTGGTCCCCCGACCCAGGATATTGAGGTTCTTGGTAGGCTAGTGGAACTAAAGATATGTGCATTATACGCCACATCTAGACCAGATAGCTTCGTTATTCGCTGAATGTAGGCCCTAGACGTGTATGAAGTGCTGGAACCCTTCCATTTATCAAGGAGTTTCCTCTGGATTTCACTTATAGAACTATTGAACCGATAATATCGGTCCCGTAGCGAATAGACAACGCAGGTGAGGGACAACAGATTTGCATCGCCTGGTGGTTGGGATCGGCAACTCCGCCGCGGGATCCGCCGAGGTTGTGACCGTCATCTAATTGGCTCTTCAGTACTCACAACTATGACGATTTTCCATGCCTCTTCAAGTAACTGTTCAGACTTGAGGTGAAATCAACAGCTTGCGGCATTCCAATAGGGGATTGAGACCCCGGGCCCGCCAAGTCCCGAAGAGGGACGCCAGGGTCATTTTGCTTTCCGTTCCCGCTTCCGAACGGGTGCCGCCGCTGATTTTCCGGCTGATCACCAAGTGGCGCAGGCTCCGTTCAGTGGCATTATTGTCAGATGGAGCCTCCGGCAACGCTATGGGACATGAATCGTGGCCTTCCTGACGTTGGTCGGCATCCACTTCTGGGTCAAACGGCTGATATACACGATTCGCCCGCAGCATTGCCGCAGGTGTGGGAAGCGCTTCAGCGCCGAGATGGCCTACTATGAGTCGAAGTATGACTTCATATGCGTGGTCTGCCGCATTGTCCCTGGCCGAGTCTAGGGGGGAGACAGAATGCCGGGAATTCGGGATTTCTGATATTCGTTTTCCGCCACCGGGTTGACCCGTTCCCATATCGCCGGTGAGTTTCGCAATTTTCTCAAACAATTGCCTTGCTGAAGCTATTGTGGCTAGAATGGCGCATCTGGAAGGAAGGTGCGTGATGAGCCAACAGGTCCAGACTTACCGTGAGCGGAGCCGCGAGTATCTGGCCAAGGCATTCAGGGAACTGGAGGCCGGAGACTTGTCCCAGGCGTCGGAGAAGGGTTGGGGAGCTGCGGCCCAGATGGTCAAGGCCGTAGCTGATGTGCGGGGCAGGCCGCATTCCAGTCATGCCCTCCTGCTCCAGATGGCTGATGACCTGGAGCAAGAGCTTGGTAGTCAGGTGGTAGGGGGCATGTTTGATGCTGCCCACCGTTTGCATGGTAATTTCTACGAGGGCACGCTGTATGGTGAAGAGGTGGAATGGCGTCTGCGGAGTGTCGAGCAATTTGTGGAGCGGCTGGAGCGGTTGCTGGATGACGAAGGAGACAACACTTTTGATGCAATGCAAAGAAACGCGCCGGGAACATAGTTAACCCGATGTGCAGGTTATAAAACGGCGAGAGCCTCACAGCGTCCTGGGAAACCTGTCCTCGCGGGAGTTCGCCGTGCTGGCGGAAATGGCTGATCGACCGCAAAACCAGCGCTATGGCTGGTGCGGGAAATGGTAAAAGCCACCGGATCGCGATTTTTAAGTTCGGGACCTTCGAGGATATATGATCAGGTGCTTTGCTACTCCCTGACAGGGGGCGGTTGGCCGACGCGTACTTGGTGGCTCCAAACTTGACCATGCACTCTAGTAGGAGACCTCCCGCAGCCTGTGCAACCGCAGACCGGTCGCCCTCTACCAAGGAGAAATCCAACCTGTCAGGCATTTATGAGTGTCCCATCGGTTTCCTGTTAGTTGATTCTCTTCAGCATCTCCTTAAACCGGCGGGTCTGTTCTTCCCTGGGGCGAAGGATGCAGTTGGAGCAGTACATATTGTCCTCTCTGGTGCGCCAGACCAGGCAACATCCAGCCCGCCTGGCAAAGAACCCGCTCTTCCCTTCATGCTCGATGACTTCCATACTGACCTGGCGGTAAATCAGAGATGACGGGTCTCCGAAGAAAGTCTCGGCATCCCTGAGTACCAGGCTCTTGTCTTCGACGTGCCTGTAAAGCCGGTGCAGGGCCTGGGCACACGAAGCGGCTACCGCGTTTTGGGAGACCATAGCGCTGGCGGGGACGGAGCGGCACAGGGCCTCAATCACAATTTCCACATTGGACTTGAAGGCCCAGTCCTTGAGCCGCCGGTACAGGTCGGTCTCGCTGTGCAGGACTTCTGCGTCAGGGTGACCGGCCGCCGGGTCATCGGGAAGGACGGCGAACTGCGGGCGCCTCAGTCCAGTTGCATCGATACGGCCATCGGTGCGATGAAAGGCCAAGTTTTCGAGAGTCACCCTGGGGACCCTCCTTCTCAGTACATACTGGCCGACCATCGGATAGATAAATCGTGTGAGGTAGGCCACGATGAAGGCTGAGGCAGCAACGTGGTTGTTGGTAGCCCCCCATCTTGCGTAACCGTAGCTCATCACCAGTTCACGCAAACTGGTATCCTCTGCCTGGAACAGGGTGGCAGACGGGCTCCAGCCGGTCTCGTTAACGTCAGATACCGGCATATCGAAATAGGGGTCCAGCTCTCCAGCTTCCCACAGACTGTGGATTAAAGGATGTTTAGCCATGGACATTGCTCTTCACCTCTCAACAACGAAGCCCGATTTATCCGGTCGGGATTTTGTTCAAGTTCTGCTGCCTCCGCCCTTCCGCGAAGCGTTTTCAAGGCACACCCGAAGGCGGGTCTACCGGCTCCTGGCCGCCCGCTCCAACTTCCCAGTCCGCAACAGGCCAATGGCTCCGCACCGTTGCGAAGAGAGTGGACTTGCCAGGTACAGTGGCGCGACTGAGCCGGATTCTCACCGGCTCCCCCCCGGCGTCACCAACCAGGACCCCAAGCCCTTTGTCTGGACCAGGACCGGCGGCCAAATCCCGGCCGGCGCGGCCCACTTTTGCCGGCGTGCTCTGGTTACGGGACACTGGTGGGGTCCAGTACATCTCGTAGACCATCCCCCAGAAGGTTGAAACCCAGCACTGTTAGAAAAATGGCAACGCCGGGGTATAACATCAACTGGGGCGCTGTTCGCAGGAAGGGACGTCCATCGTTCAACATCGCTCCCCATTCCGGGGTGGGCGGCTGGGCTCCCAGACCCAGAAAGTTCAGCCCGGAGATGCCCAAAATGATCCATCCCATGTCCAGGGTGGCCAGCACCACCACCGGCCCCAGGATGTTCCTCAAAATATGGAACCCCATAATCCGGGTATCGCTGGCCCCGATGGCCCGGGCGGCTTCCACAAACTCCCGCTGCCGCACCGAGAGCACCATACCCCGGATTAAGCGGGCGTAGCTGGCCCACCATACGGCGGCCATGGCGATCATCACATTCATCAGGCTGGGGCCCAGGGTCCCCGCGATGGCGACGGCCAGGATCAAGCTGGGAAAGGCCAGCAGCAGGTCCACCAGCCCCATCAAAAGGGTATCCAGCCAGCCGCCGTAGTAGCCGGAAAGGGTACCCACAATCAAGGCGATAGCCATCACTACCACCAGTATCACGCTGGCAGTCCTGAGAGTTGTTCGCGCCCCATACAGCAACCGGCTCAGCTCGTCTCTTCCCAGATTGTCGGTGCCTAGAGGAAAGACGCTGTCCGGCGCAAGCAACCGATTTTCCAGCATAACCTCAGTGGGGTCATGGGGAGCAAGAGCCGGGGCAGCCAGGGCTGCTATCGCCGCAACAGCAACGATAGTCAGGCCCAGCACTGTCGCTGGATCCCTCAAGAAGAGCCGAAGACGAGGGGGCATCGCCAGGAGTGGCGCTGTCAGTCGCCCAATTCTTGAGAGCGAATTATTCAATGCTCAACCCTTCAGGCCGCCTGCCGGCCAAAATGGAGCCGGGGGTCCAGCCAACGGTAGGACAAATCCACCGCCAGATTTACCAGCAGGAAGATGAGGCCCATGTACAGGACGAAACCCTGGATCACGGGGAAATCCCGCAGAAAGATTGAGTCCACGGCGTACTTACCCACCCCCGGCCAACTGAAAATGCTCTCCACAATTACCGTCCCTCCCAGGAGATGGCCCAGGTTTATCCCCAGGACGGTGACCACCGGCAACAAAGCGTTTTTCAGGGCATGCATCCAGATAACTACCCGCTCACTCAGGCCCTTGGCCCTGGCGGTGCGCACGTAGTCTTGCTGCAACACCTCCAGCATGCTGGCCCTGGTCAAGCGCATCAGTTGCGCGCTGGAGCCGGCAGCCAGCGCGATGGCCGGTAATATCAGGTGCTTGGGGCTCCCATAACCTATGGTTGGCAACCAGTTGAGTTTCACGCCAATCACCAGCATCAGCAACAGCGCCAGTACGTAGCTGGGAACCGCGGCGCCCACCAAAGCCAGCAGCCGGCTGAGGCCGTCCGTTGATGAGGCACGCCGCAGCGCCGCGGCGATGCCCAGAGGAATACCCGCGACGATTGCCAGCAACAGGGCGGACCCCGCCAGCATCAACGTGGCCGGGAGGCGCTGCCACAACTCCCTCATTATCGGCTGGCCTCCGCGATACGACACTCCCAGGTCACCCTGCATCGCGCCAAGCAGCCAACGCCCATAGCGCACCACCACCGGGTCATCCAGGCGCAGCTCCTTCCGCAATGCCAGTATGTCCTCTGGTGCAGGCTCCTCTCCGGAATTCCGATCCTTGAGAATGCTGTAAGCCGGGTCTCCCGGCGCCAGGTTCAGCAAGGCAAAGCTGATGATGGAAATACCCAGCAACAGCACTGGCAGGGTTAGAAGCCGCCTCACCAGGTATGACTGCATATCATTGTTTTCCTATCGAGCTGTCGATCAGGTAAAGGAAAAAGGGATAAGGATTGTCAAAGCCCGTGACATCCCTGGATACGCCGTAGTCATAATTCTGATGGAGGATCGGCACCACCGGCACATCATCTATGATCACCTGTGAGGCACTGCAGCCCACTCTCCGGCGTTCCTCACGGTCGGTCAGGGGGAACATTTGAGCCAGGATTTCATCAAGCTGGGGATTCTGATAGTTGCTCTTATTGAGATAGGAGCTGGGGTCGGCGAAACTGAAGAGAGTCCCATATGCGTCGCCGGTATGCACCATGTTGTTGTTGAACATGCTGGCATCCCAGTCTCCTTCCTCAAGGACTGCGTCAATCCGTTCCACGGTCCGAATCGTGACCTTCATCCCGATGTTCTTCAACATGCCCTGGATCGCCTCCGCCATGGGGGGCAAAAAGCCGCCTTGCCCATAGGTAAGCAGAGTTATTTCCAGGGGCTGGCCATCTTTCTCCAGGAGTCCGTCGCCATCCTGGTCCTCGTAGCTGGCCGCAGCCAGGAGTTCTCTGCTCTTCTCCGGGTCGAAGGAACGGCCCTGAAGCTCATCGCACCTCAGGAAATTGGGAGGGAAGGGCCCTACGGCGGGTACCGCCTGGCCCAACATTACCCCCTTGACCAGGGCCTCCCGGTCGATGGCATGAGAAATGGCTTGGCGTACCCTGACGTCCTTCATGATTTCCCTTTGAGTGTTCAGAAACATGAAATTGAGTTGAAACTGAGCGGGTTGCCTCACCACCAGGTCGGGGTGAGCATTCACAGGCTCGACGCTGTGCGGCGGAATGCCCCTGGCGATGTCGATGTCACCGGCTTCCAGGGCCAGGACCAGGCTGTTGTTGTCCGGGATATGTGTGACAACCAGGCGGTCCACCAATGGGCGGGGGCCCCAATAGTCTTCATACCGTACCGCCACCAACTCCTTGCCTTGCTGGAACCGCTCAACTTTGAAGGGACCGGTAAGAACGGGCTTTTCGTTAAAGGCGTCCCCCATGGATTGGACAGCGCCAACTTCCACTATGGCCGTCCTGCCCGCGGTGAGCAGGGACGGCAAGATGGGACTCGGCCGGTTGGTCACGATGGTCAGGGTATAAGCATCCTTTACGTCAATACTGGCCGTATCAAGCAAGCCCTTGATCGATGCCGACTCGGCGAAGGCCCGTTCCAGTGAAGCTTTGACCGCTGCGGCGTCCATCTCGACTCCGTTGTGAAACTTTACGTCCTGCCGCAGGGTAATTTCCCAGGTTTTTTCATCCAGGTGCTTTGCCTCGATGGCCAGCCATGGCACTGGCCGGTACTCATCACCCAGGCGGAATAAGGTCTCTCCGAGGCCCATCGCTACCGCCGTGTGCCTGACCGGAGGCACGATTGCGGTGAGAAAGCCGGTACCCACCCTTAGGGTAACTTCTTCGGACGTCGAAGAACCTCTGTCTTCCATAGTGGTTGCGCCTGACGGCTGTTGAGTTGCAGGTGACGAAGCAACTGACGCGGGAGTAGATGCTGGAACAGCGGTGGCCGCTCCACCGCAGGCAGTGATAGCTAAAACTAACGTTGCCAGCAGCACAATAAAGGACCTGTTGAAACTCATCATCCGGTAGCCTCCAATCTGGGGAATCATTCTGCCCTGGTTATAGGCAACAAAAAAACCTGACCTTCTCGGTCAGGCTTTGTTGATAGAACACTCCTAAACCTTTCCGCGAAGGCTGTTAAGCTAGGCCTGGGGCCAGGTCTCCTGGCTTCTGGTTGATAACGATCTTCTCCGCCTTCCCAGCCCGAATACAATGGGCCAGTGGCTTCATTCCGTTAGGAGTGGAGAAGCTCTCACCAGTTACAGTGGCGGGACCGCGCCGGACTCACACCGGCTTCCCTCTTGAGCCCCATTTGTCGGGGCCAACCACAGGCAATATCTAACTGTTAATGTGCCGCCCAACGACCGATTTCATCGAGTCTACCAAGGCAGTATTGCACTATAATTCCTTTATCAAAGGAAGTCAACATGTCGAATTGACTGGGTGTCCGTCAGAATTTTGGAAAGGGAGAGGATGGAGGAGTAAAATGGCGGCAAAGGACTGGAGAAAGGAATTCAACTGTGGCAGGGCATTAGACCACAAATAGGGCGTGGGGCAAAACAAAGTAAAACAATTGCTGTGCTGAAGCTATTGTGGCTAGAATGGCGCGTCTGAAAGGAAAGTGCGTGATGAGCCAACAGACCCGGACGTACCGTGAGCGGAGCCGCGAGTATCTGGCCAGGGCATTCAAGGAGCTGGAGGCTGGAGACTTGACCCAGGCATCGGAGAAGGGCTGGGGAGCTGCGGCCCAGATGGTCAAGGCCGTGGCCGGCGAAAGGAGATTGGAGCATCGTCACCATGCAGTGCTGATTCGCCTGACGCATGACTTGGTGCGGGAAACTGGAGACCCCGAATTGCAGGATTTATTCGATAGCGCAAATGCCTTGCATGGCAACTTTTACGAGGATGTGCTGGTCCATGAAGAGGTTGAGCGGCGGTTGTATCGTGTAGCCGTTTTCGTGGACCGGGTGGAGCGGCTGTTGCCGGACATTGCATAACGTAGAGCAACACCAGGTAGCAACCATCACATCCAGGTGATCAAATGGCACGATATGAAGATCGCCCACTTCAATGGGCCTGACTTGACGGTAGGCAGTACCATCTTTGAGATTTGGATGGCATTGTGAGAATCTGTCGTGTGCCCACCGTACGATCTTTCCAGACAGTAGGGCAGTCAATCGCATATCCAGCTTGCGATCTTCACCCCTCCGAGTTAGCCATAAGACCTAGACCGATATGGCGGCCTGCGCCAAGGGACAGAGGCCCCAAAGCCGGCTCCTGGAATGTCAACTTAACATGCCAGCCAGGAAGGTGTCTGAGGTAACTTGGCCGCTGGTAGTGTTTCGGATGTTGTGACCGAGGCCAGAATGGTGCTTTTCGTACCGTTAGGTCTGCAATGCTACTGATAGAAAGTCCTGCTTGCTCAATGGCTTGAAGCAACAGTTTTTCTGCCTTGGCAAGTTTGCCGTCGTCATAACCCGGAAGTATCACTGGAGTGACAGTCGACCAGTTTCGGCTCTCTCCCGCATACCGGCTGACCATATTATCTGACCGTCTTCCCGATATTTCGAGCAGGCGTCCTCGTTCGTTTCGGTCAATATCCCGCAGAACTTGCCCTACAAGCCTACGCTCCGCCCACCTGGCACGGAAACCGTCGCCGCCGTACGGCTCTGCTATCAATAGGCGACGAATCATGCCATCCGAATTAGGATGACCAATCGTTGGCAAGGGCAAGTAAGAAAATCTGGGAGGGGTATGTTTCTCACCGTTGACGTGGCCAGCGAGATAGACTTCTGTCCCGTCTCCGAACTGCTCTCGAAAATCTCTCTGGTTCTTACTGCGGCAGGCCAGCGAGCGGAGCATGGCGGCAACCTTGATCGTTGCTTCTTGGCGAAACGAGGTACCCTCGGTCAGCTCGAATGCGGCATACGGACGGTAAGGGAAAGAAGCGCTTCCGACGTATTTTACTGTATCGAATCCCTTGTGGCTAAGACGGGGATTAGGAGTCGCCCCGCCTAGTCTTGTAAGGAACAACTCGTAAACTTCTTCGAGCGCTCTCAGCGAACCCTTCTTTGGTACCCGCAACTTGTGGTTGCCGGACCGGTCATTCGGCCAGGGTTCCCACCTTTCCCCGGCCAGAAGGTCCACTTCCGTATCCTTTAGAATTTTGCCGTAGCCCACTACCTGGTCTATTCCCCAGCCCAGCGCCATCATATGTTTGGCCTCTCCGCACAAGACCTCGGCGTGTTGTTGGGCTGCGGGCCAGTCTTCTTCCGTAATGGTCCACAGGTAATGGACTACCGCAGGGGAGTCACACCCACGGCTCTCAAGGGCAATTTGCCGGGGACGGAAGCCTTTAGTAGTGAGCCGTTCCTGACGGTCGGATTCTTGGTCGCTGTCGTTGTTCGGTACAGCCAAGCTATAGGCAGATACAATCTCCGATTCGGGTGCGAGAATGACCGGCGGTTTCTGACGCTCCAACCATAGAAATGCGGCTCGCAGGGAGTCTAATTCGTCAACAGACCAGCGGGAGTTTCGACAGCCGGCTCGCGAGCCAGCCAGCAACGCCTGGAACAGCCGCATCGGTGAAGGTGGCCATTCAGATACGTCTCCATCACCCTTACCGTGGAAGAGCGGGTCAAGGAACGTAATTGAGACGCACAAATAACGGGTCATTTCCTATTAGCCCCTTTTCCCGTTATCGTCCCTTGATTCATTTCGTAAAGTTCTCCTCACCAAGTCGCGGGATCCTGCCGAAGCAGTGCTTTCCGGTTGTTTGCATTCACGTTCATGAGCTTACGAGCGAGGCCCCTGTCGAACTTGGCATGACGAGGTGCTTGTTCGACACTGAACTCTTTCGCTGCTGCACCCGCGAAATCAAGCGCGTGGGCGTGTGTCATATCGAACACGCTACGCTCTCCATCATGTTTAACAATGCTCCATTCAGCGAGGTTGCCTTCCATCGGCACAAGCTGGCATCCCTCACGAAGGAACGTATCCTGTGGAGCGGTAATCGCAATCAGGCAGAGCCCGAGTATATATCGCCGTAGTTTGGCGTCGTCCTCCGGCTTGCCCGAGGCACTTCCAAGAGACCGTAGAGGGACAAGGTTCAACACAGCATCTCTGCGAATACCCCCAACAGCCACTACGCCCCCGTGGGTCATGACGGCTGGAACGTGAGTAAGCCCCAACTCGGCCTCGGCACCTCTCTCAGTTGTTTCTGCCTCACCGTCCTTGAGTATCTCCCCGGCGATTGTGGTGTATTGTGCGGAGCGATGCATCTCTTTGACATCGAATGCTCGAATTACTGACCTCACCATTCTGGGTAGCTTAACCTGCGTCGACCGGGAATCCCATGCGCCGAATACGATGGATGTAGGTGCGATGCGGGCCAGTTTCTCAGCATCTCCGCACTCTCTCAAGGCATTAAAAGCCTGAAACAGTTCAGAATTGAGCGGCACCGAAAATCGCACAATCGCGTCAGCGGACCGATGGCCAGCGTCTAAAAGATCAAGTTTCTCGTTCTCTGTCTCGATCAAGACTTGCGGTATTAGTTGCCGGTAATCTTTCCTCTTGAAGATTGGCTCCATACGATTAGCTTGAGACCCAACGCTGTCGATTTGACATACGTTGGACCCATCTTTGAATTCGTCAATGTTGTAACCAGTGCCCCTGGTCATTGGATACGTCGGAGGGAAAATCACCGCGTCCTTACCTTCCACCGATTCCAGCCATTGTCGCATCACAAGCGCGGCGACGGTGCTGTCGTCTTTAATCCAGTTGTCGAACTGTTCCGATTCGATCTCTTTCTCGTTCATGGCTAATCTCCAATCTGGGCTGCGAAGCCAAATGACTTGTATCTCTTTCGATTGTCACGAAAGCCAGTCGAAAAGCGATAACGCGTCGAGCCTGGTATCGCTACGGCGCAAGAAGCGACTGACGCCGCGATAGGGGCTGGGAGTGGTGCAACCCAGGCACTGTATTCGAAGTGCCACCGTAGGGACGACGCTGAAGGACGAAATCGCTGCAATCCAATGAAGCAAAGCAACTCGACCGCCGGATGTGCCGTTGTCTCGGAATCATGAGCGTCAAGCGAGAAACCCATGTCCAAAGCTGGAGCAAACCGCCGAGCGTCAAAGTAAAATGGCTCAACCTTTTGGGGTTGACCTCGGCCTTTTGTCTCGCGCATTACGGCACCAATACTCAAGAGTGCATCCTCAGTCGTTTCCGGGAGGGCATTCCGCGCGGCGCACGCAATTCTGTAAGGTTTCTGCTGACCGGCCCATGTCTTCAGTGGTTTTAGATCATCGTCATTAGCCTCCCACCAGTCCACAGCGAAGTTGAAGGGTGGGCCAACCTCAATTGTGCCCTTTTCTGTCTCAGAAATATCGCATCTTCGCAACTCACCGACCAGGTCAGGCTGTAGGGCAGAGTTGTCTGGAGCAGAAAGCTCAAAAGTAGCTAAATTCGGATGGAACCATGCCTCCACATCAGGCCAAAGCCTGTGCGCCAACTCCAGCAGCCCGCAACATGCGAAGAATTGGCCCGGGTTGGTCACGTCAACCTGGACTGTAATGCCGGGTTCTTGGTGATTCACGATTCGTCCCATAGCGCTAATTGTTCGGTGGTAGTTGGCCCGTGACGTCCTTATGATTTTGCAACGTTGGACCGGTTTGGGCGTACCCGATCTCTAGGCGAGCCATCCAAATTGTCCTGCGGCTGTGAGGCCGCAATATCAGCACAACGCATCAGGGACTCCAGCCAAGCCAGTCCCCAGCGTCCAAACCGTTTCTGCAACCGCCCGAACCTCTGCATTACTTCAATGGCGGCCTTTTCATTTTCCGCCGTGGTGAAGTCCTTATCGAAAGCCCTCGTCTCAAAGTGGGGCCGGGCACGTCCGTGGTGCGCAGCGATTATATGCAGGATAAGGTCTCTTTCCGGGTCGCCGTACAGGTCAGAGTCACGCATGGCATCCAGTAACGACCCGAACTCGTGCCGGTATCCTGCGAGCACTCGCGGGTGACGGTAGCGGACCGATTTGGCTAACGGTTCCCTTCCATCCCCGTTACAAGCGTAATCCTGCCAGATTTTCCGGTCTTTGCCCTTGTCATGCCATTTCGCGGCAGAAACAAGGGCGGACTTGATCTGAGGTTCCAACCCCAGACGGCTCCCAATGCTATCCATGTGCTGTGCGATAGCCCTGGTATGCTCATCCAGCGTCTGGTGAAGTTTGGCTATACCGGGGTCGTCGTCGGCTATATCTTTCTCCGGGGCCAGCAAGACCAAGTCCACCGTCCCTTCATCAGTGTCCGCATCTTCGCCTGGTTCCCTCAAAGTTACCCTTTCCCGTTCTTGCCAGCCCTTGGTCTGCATCTCCGTGTATGGTTCGCTGAGTTGTTCTGACAAGAGCGGCTTAAGCGGTTCGCCTAACCGGTATAGCCACCGTTGGCGTCGAATTTCCCCCATCTCATCCGAATCCGCAACGTCTATATTAGGGCAAGGCGGCAGAGTCTTGGCATCTAGTGTGCCTTCGGGCGTCAAACCGCCCGCTTCTACGGGCAATACCACAGTCTTGTATTCGAGGATGTTCCTGTCATTGGCAACGTCCGATAGCAGGCGCATCTCCGCCCTTCCGCGTCTATCCAATAGGACAACGTGGATGTCTTGGCCTTTCCCGTCCTTGTCCCGCTCTTTCAACATGTCGCCAAGCTGCCGTCGCACGCGACCAGTGGATTCCCGTAACCTTTCTTTTGAATGGATGCGGCAGGCATCGAACCAGTCGCGTATCCGGCCCTTTATCCGGTCCTTTTCGCGTCCATCTTTGCTGAAAAGGGAAACTTCCGACCGCCATGCCACATAGGTCTCGGGAGGGTCACTTGTTTGGCCATGAAGAAACGGCGCGACCTCCGGCCGGGCCGGCATATCGTCAACGCTGGTCAATGACCAGGCATCGAGAACAATGTCTGTAACGGGCAGCACTTCGGGTTCAGGAGCGAACGCGCTGGTCCTATCTTCACTGTCTAACTCCTGAATCAGCCGTCGCACGTTCCGGGGACTGGCGTCGATTACACCGGCGGAAGCGTTAGCCCATTCTTGGAGAATTGCAAGCGTACCGGGATTTTCTTCCTTCTTTTCCCACACCACGTCAATCTGCGCCTCCCGTTGGTCTCCCCCACGCCGGTTGACCCTACCGAGCCGCTGGACCATGGAATCAAGGGTTGTAAGGTCGCACACCATGTGGTCAGCGTCGATGTCTATCCCCACTTCGCCAGCGGAGGTGCTCACCAGATATACCGTCGCCGACGGCTGCCTTTCGGGATTCAGCAAGTATCCGTAAACCGGGTCCCCGGTAACCAACCGGTCGCGCTCGTAGCCTCGCATCGTGCCGGTCAAGAGCGCCACTCGGTCGTCAGAACCGGTCCCCAGCTTCTTCTTCAACGCAGTCGCCACATTCCCAGCATCCTCCGGCGAACGGACGTAGATCAGAACTTTAGACAGAGCCGAATCATGCGCGTGCGCCAAATCCACTATCAGTTGAACATGAGTGTCCTTGCCTTGGGGTGCCAGGTGAAGCCGCATGAACTTCCGGGCATCGATGCGATTCACAACGACGCCATCCTGTTCGTCTTCAGGTTCCAGGCCAAATATGCCGTCGCAACCGCGGTCGCCGCGCTGCGTCGCGGACAATTCCATCACCCGGATGGGCCGAAGCTCACCATCCTTGGCCTGGGCCGCCGCGACACCGCACAACAAGCTGCTGAATGCAGGTGTCAGGTGCGCTTCATCATGTACGATCAGCGTATCCTGACCAATTATCCCCGCGTTGTGTGTTCGCTTGTATGATCCGTCTCCGTAGCCGCTGAACAGCAACTTGCTCCCAATCATGTCAATGGTCCCAACGATGACCGCAGGGCGGGCAGGGTCTATCTTCCACTCCTCGTTGTCGGCGAGCTCGCCGCGGAGAGTGCTCACGGCCAGCAATGGCGGTTCAACGGACAACAATTGAAGGCCCGAAGCGAGAAGTTGTAGCGTGTCTTGGTGCTCCGGCCAAGCTGATTCATCAGACATGGGGTTAGGCAGCCTACTGCGTATCTGGTCAACAACATTCGTGGCCTGATCGACGACGGTCCTGCGATTGACAATGTAGGCCAATCTTCTGGGCAACGTTACGTGATTCTCAAGCGCTTGACCAATGAGCGCGATGAGCCAGATGGGGATTACCGAGGTCTTGCCCAAGCCGGTTGGAAGGTCGCAGACAGCCGGAATTTCTGAATCGTGACACAGCAGCCGCTCATAAAGTCGCTTCTGCCAGCGCAAAGGGGTATGCCCGGTCAGGGCCTCAAACGCCTTGTTGAAAGTAATTCCTGGCGAGTCCATCGGTTATGTATCCTATCATCATCTTTATCTACTTGAAACTTCCGAGTGTCAGTATGTTAACATGACGTTCATTCAGTTGTTCTTGTGACCGTAGGCTGCAAGATCGAGCAGCGTAATGACATCCACAACCATCGCCCCCGAACTGGTCCCCGCCCGGATGCTCAACGAGTATGCCTACTGTCCCCGGCTGGCCTACCTGGAATGGGTGCAAGGCGAGTTCGCGGACAGCGTTGATACCGTCGAGGGACGTTTTCAACATCGCCGGGTGGACCGGCCTTCAGGGACGCTGCCCGTTAGGTCCGCCGGCGATGCTGCCGGTCCGAAGCGGCTGGCCCGGAACTACAAGAAAATGAACGGATTTGGCGAACCGGCGCAATGCTCGGTGTTCATCTGTGACCTGTCTCCCAAGGAGAGGGTATTGCTGGAGGAAGCCCTGACGGAAATACTGAACCTGAAGGAGGACCGGGTCTTGATAGTGGACATGGGTCCGTCCGAACGGAGGGGGAACGAGAGTTACACCGTCTTGGGAAACGCCCGCGAGTTGCCAGGACGGAAGGCGGTGATAGTGTGATGGGCAGGAGAGGACGTTACCCCATGCGAGAGGTTCGGTAGTGAGGGCTTTCCCTTGCACCTCTCGCAGTTCCGCAGGAACAAAAACGACAGTGCGCGCTGACCTGGCATGAACCGGCTACGGATTTCAGAGATGAACACGGTGAAAGTCACGCTACATCATCGGCTGAGGTCCGAGTCTAGACACAGATAGCGTTTTCCACTTCCGAAAGGAGGTGGCCCCATTAAAGCATTATGAAGGTGAAAAACTCCTATGACGCCTTCCAGAGTTTCCACTTCCGAAAGGCGGTGGCCCCATTGAAGCGCGTACCAGGTCAGGTCAGTGTCGATTTGCCCGCCGCGTTTCCACTTCCGAAAGGCGGTGGCCCCATTGAAGCTACATCCCGTCCGGCGTCAATTCCCAGTGATACGGCTGTTTCCACTTCCGAAAGGAGGTGGCCCCATTGAAGTGTTGTGGTCACGATGGCGCGTCCGCTCTTGGTCCAGGTTTCCACTTTCGAAAGGCGGTGGCCCCATTGAAGCGTAGTTGCAATATCGGGCACACACATTGCACGCGGGTTTCCACCGCCGGAAAGAGGTGGCCCCATTGAAGCTCCACAAAGCCGAAGTCGTACTGGCCGACTGTGTAGACGTTTCCACCACCGAAAGGAGGTGGCCCCATTGAAGCCCAGGGTACGTCGGCGCCTGAAACCGCGTAACGGCCCGTTTCCACCGCCGAAAGGAGGTGGCCCCATTGAAGCCGGGAGTTGCGGGACTGCCCTGAGATATGGACCTCCGGTTTCCACCGCCGAAAGGCGGTGGCCCCATTGAAGCGCCTCCATGCCGGAGCGCTGTGACGCTATTGCGCGTTGTTTCCACTTCCGAAAGGCGGTGGCCCCATTGAAGCAAGCGGCCCTACACCGGCACGCCGCAGGTCGGCGCAAGTTTCCACTTCCGAAAGGCGGTGGCCCCATTGAAGCCATGCCGCTAGTTTTGACAGTGACGGGAGGATAGTTGTTTCCACTTCCGAAAGGCGGTGGCCCCATTGAAGCTCCCGACTAAGGAAGGTGTGTGATGAGCCAACAGGTCCAGACTTACCGCGAGCGTAGTCGGGAGTACCTGGCAAAGGCGATTGTAGAACTCGAGGCTGGAGAGCTTACCCAGGCGGCGGAGAAGGGGTGGGGCGCTACGGCGCAGATGGTGAAGGCGGTTGCTGATCAGAGGGGGATGGATCATCGGTCGCATCGGGATATTCTTCTTGTGGCTCAGGCTTTGGCACGTGAGAGTGGCGAGTTCGATATGGAGGTCCAGTTTGCTATGGCCTGTGAACTCCATATTGATTTCTACGAGGATATGTTCAATCAGATGGAGATTGAACGGCGGCTCCAGATGGTCCGTCAGTTTTTGGAGCGGCTGGAGCGGTTGCTTGATGGTGAAGGCAGGCCATTAACCACAAATAGGGCATAGGGTAAAACAACCCTATAAACCAATTAACATTTACTGTATGCTTGCCTGACTGAATTGAGGGGGAGTTTAGCGATGACTCAGCAGGTTCAGACTTACCGGGAGCGGAGCCGGGAGTACCTGGCCAAGGCATTCAGGGAGCTGGAGGCCGGAGACTTGACCCAGGCATCCGAGAAGGGCTGGGGAGCTGCGGCGCAGATTGTGAAGGCGGTGGCCGATGAAAGGGGTTTGCCGCACTCCAGTCATGCGCTTTTACTTCAGATAGCGCATGATCTGGAGGAAGAATCTGGTGATGAATCACTCGGGGAAATGTTTGACGCTGCCAGCCGGTTGCACAGTAATTTCTACGAAGACCGGATGAATAGAAGGGCTATTGAGTGGCGGCTGTACCGTGTTGTCCGATTTGTGGAGCGAGTTGAGCGGCTTTTGCCGGATATTGAGTAGGAGGACATGGTGTACGTTAACGTAGCATTCAGATAGTCCAACCAAGAGGCCCCGGTCACAGACCGGGGCCTTAGCTTTGCGCTTGACCCAAACCCATCTGCGCCCGAATCTGGAAATTGGGACTTTCGCAATTCTCTCCATGCCTCCCTCGAATTGACTACCCTCAACCCAGACCATACAATTCAGGACGAGTCCTGATGTCCGGCGGTCCATCCGGGTGACGTTCACCTGGGCGACGTTCATCCGAGTAACGTCTAGTTTATGGTTCAGTACACGGATGGACCCGGCCGCGCACCATTGCAGGACGCATTGAGGAGGTCCGATGGCTTACGAGCATATTCTGTTGGAAAAAGAGTCGGGAGTGGCGATCATCACCTTGAATCGCCCCGAAGTCCTGAACGCGATGAACCGGAAGCTGAGTTCGGAACTGCATGAAGCCGTGATTGCTATGAATGAGGATGACGAAATCGGCTGCATCGTCATCACCGGCACCGGGGAGAGGGCCTTCTCCGCTGGCGGCGACATTCACGAGCAACGGGAGACCGCGCTTCTTTCCGAGGAAGAGCAGGCCGCCCTCAGCAGGGGACGGGAAGGCTGGTCGTATGACATTTCCGCGTCCCCCAAGCCGGTTATCGGCATGATGAACGGCCTGGCCTACGGGGGCGCGGCGGTGCTGTCTTCGTCCCTGGACTTCCGCATCGGGTGCGAGAACACCAAGTTCCGGTTCCTGGCCGCCGCTTATGGCAGGATCAACTGCTCCTGGACCTTGCCCAACCAGGTAGGCTGGCCGATGGCGAAGGAGTTGCTGTTCACTGGCCGGGTCGTTGAAGCCGACGAAGCCTACCGTATTGGCCTGCTCAACCACCTGGTGCCCAAGGAGCAGCTTCGGGAAAAGACTATGGAGATCGCCGCCACCATCGCCGGCAACCGCCACGAGTCGGTCCAGGGGTTCAAGCGCCTGTTGCTCGAGGGCAGGAACAAGGACCTGCGGGAGCAGTACGAAAACGAGCGCTACTTTAACCGTGAGGTGGTGCAGGGTTACGGCGTGGAGCAGGCGTTCCCGGAGTTCATCTCCAGGAGGGGGCGGCCTCTGTCGGAGTGAGGGGGTCTCGAGTAATGCGGTCTTAAGTGGGGGGTCCTGTCGTCCGGGATTCAGGAGGCGGAGTCAGCCGGTAATCGTCCCCTTGGTGCTGGGGACCTGCTGCCCGCCCCTTGGGTCCGGCTCTACGGCATCCCGGAGGGAACGGGCCAGGGCCTTGAAGAGTGCTTCGGCCTTGTGGTGCGGGCTGTACCCGGCCAGCACCCTGGTGTGCAGGTTCATCTGGCCCTCGATGGCGAATGACTCCAGCATGTGCTTCACCAGGTCGCCGGACAGCGTCTCAACCATCGCCCCGTCCAGGTCGGTTTCGATCACCGCATAGCCCCTTCCGCTGCAATCCACGGCAACCATGGCCAGGACGTCGTCCAGCGGCACGATGGCGTGTCCCATGCGGCGGATTCCCCGCGCGTCGCCCAGGGCTTGGCGGAAGGCCCGTCCGAGCATGATCGCCGAGTCCTCCACCAGGTGGTGCCACCCGACGTGGGTATCTCCCTTGGCATGAAGGGTTATGTCAAACAGGCCGTGGCGGGCCAACTGGCTGATCATGTGGTCCAGGAAGCCGTTGCCGGTGTCCACGTCGTAGGAGCCTTGCCCGTCCAGGTTCACCGTCACCGAGACCTCGGTCTCGCCGGTGCGCCGCTCCAGGGACGCTGAACGCGGTGCGCGAATAGCCGGTTCTTCCCGGGATTTCTCTATAGCCAAGTCCTCTAGCTCCCCACCAGTTCAGTCAGGGCCTTGATTACCGCGTCGGTCTCGTGGGGCATTCCCACGCTGGTCCTGATGTAGTCCTTCAGTTGTGGCGTGCTGAAGTATCTCAGGAAGATGCCTCTATCGCACAGCCCGTCGAAGATCTCCTTGCCCCTCCCCTCGGGCAGCCGGAACAGGATGAAGTTGGCCGAGGACGGCCACGGTTCAACTCCCGGAATTTGCCGTAACAGGGAGAGCATCCGGTCCCTTTCCTCGACTATGCTCTGCACCCTTCCCAGCAACAGCGGCCTGTCTTCCAGGGAGGCTATCAGGGCGACCTCCGCCGCGATGTTCACGTTGTAGGGGGGCTTCATGCTCATCATGGTGGCGGCCGCGTCGGGATTCATTACGCCCAGCCCAATTCGCAGTCCCGCCAGACCGGCCCACTTGCTGAAGGTGCGCAGCACTATCAGGTTGGGGTGGTCTTTGACCAGCGGCATGGCTGACTGCCCGCAGAACTCGTAGTAGGCTTCGTCAACCACCACGATCATGCCCTGCTCCAGCAGCGCCAGCAGTTGGCTTTCAGTGGCTATGTTGCCGGTGGGGTTGTTGGGCGAAGCCACGAACACCGCCTTGGATTTCGGCGTCCGGGCCAGTTGGATGCCCTCTGTGTCGATCTCGAACCCTTCGTCCCGCGGCACCGATATGGCCTCGCCTCCGCAGATCTCGGCGGAGAAGGCGTACATCCCGAAGGTGGGAGACGGGATGATTATGTTGTCTCCCGGCCCGACGTACATGCGGTAGATCAGGTCAATGATCTCGTCGCTGCCGTTGCCCGCCACGATCATCTCCGGCGGCACGTCCAGGTATTCGGACAGCACTCCCCGCAGATTGCGCTGGTCGGGGTCGGTGTAGTGGTTGTAGAACTGGAAGTCTCCCAGGGCTTCCAGCACCTTGGGCGACGGGCCGTATGGGTTCTCGTTGCCGTTCAGTCGTATTATTTGCTCCGGAGGTACGCCGGAACGCTCCGCCATCACCTCCATCGGGTCCACGCCCTGGTAGGTGTTCAGCTTTCGGATGTGGGGCAGCATCAGGTCTTTGATGTCAGTCATGTCGTTGTATCCGGCGGGTTGAGTGGCCTGCGCCTCAGAGGGTCTCTTTGATGTCAGTCATGTCGTTGTATCCAGTGGGTTGAGTGGCCTGCGCCTCAGAGGGTCTCGCAAAATAGGGCCGCGGCGTCGCAAACGCCTATTTTGGACAGGCAATCGCCTCAGGCTTGGTCCGCCGCGCCGTTGCCCAGGTGTTCCAGCCTCACGCTGATTGCGCCGGAGTGTCCCGGCAGGCCCTCGGCCTGGGCGATGCGGATCGCCGATGGTCCCAACCGTTGAAATTCCTGGGGTTTCAACCCGACCACGGGCATGTGTTTCAGGAACTGGTGAACGCTCAGGGCCGAACTGAATCTGGCCGTTCCGCCTGTGGGCATGACGTGGCTGGGCCCGGCGATGTAGTCCCCCATAACCTCGGGAGAAAACTCCCCCAGGAACAGGCCGCCTGCGTTGCGCACCCGGTCCACCCAGGCCCAGGGATCGGCAACCATCAGGCATAGGTGCTCCGGTGCGATGTGGTTCACCAGTTCCACGCCATCTTCCAGGGAATCCACCAGCACGGCGCGGCCCCGGCGTTCCAGGGCGCTGCGGGCTATTTCTGTATCCCGCCCCCGCCCCGCTGACGCTTCCGGTCCGCGCCCCTGGGCCTGCATGAGCAGGTCCAACTCCTCGCCCACTCTTGTGAGCAGGCTCTCGGAGTCCGTGACGAGGATGGCTGTGGCCATTGGATCATGCTCGGCCTGGGCGATAAGGTCGGCAGCGCAAAACCTGGGGCTGGCCGATTCGTCGGCGACGACGATGGTCTCCGTTGGGCCGAACAGTCCGTCGATGTCCACCTGGCCCTGGACGATTTTCTTTGCCAACGCTACGAACAGGTTGCCTGGCCCGCAGATCTTGTCCACAGACGGGATGGACTCGGTGCCGTAGGCCATCGCGCCGATGGCGGCCACGCCTCCAACCTGGTAGATGGCGTCAACTCCGGCGATTTCCGCGGCCGCCAGCACCGAGGGGTTCAGCGGTTCACGGCCCCTGCGTGGTGTGGCCAGGATGACCTCCGGGACGCCGGCAACCCGTGCAGGGATGGCAGTCATCAGGACGGTCGAAGGGTAGGCGGCGGTGCCGCCGGGGGCATAGAGGCCCACTCGCGCCAGGGGGCGGACCAGTTCTCCCAGGCCCCGGTCCCTGTCCAGCCAGCTTTCCGGGAGAACCTTCTCATGGAATTCCCTTACCCGCTGCGCCGCGAGTTCCAGGGATTCACGGAGTTCCTTGGGGACGGCAGCCCTGGCCTCGGCCATCTGCGCCGGAGTGACCCGGAGGTCGTCCAGTTCCACGTCGTCAAGGAGCCGGGCGTAATGCTTTACTGCCACGTCTCCGTTGCTGCGGACGTCGTGGAGAATGCGGATAACCGACTCTTCCGGAGACACGCCGTCGCCGAACACATCCCGAGTCCGGTTGAGGACCGACTGTGGCAGCCCGCTGAAGTCCAGCGGGTCGACGCGGGATAGGACGTCTGCGGCCTCGGCGGGACCGCGAAGTGTCTTAAGTTCCATCCATGAACTCCCGCGCCTTGAGGATCGTGTTTTCCAGAACCTGCTGCTGGTAAGACGCTATCATCTCTTCGGGTATTTTCCGGTAGATGTACTCCAGGCTGTAGGGCATGTTCTCAAGGAAGCGGTCTACCTCTTGTTGCACATCGTCATTGTCCCGGTACATCCGGTTGAGGGCGCGTTTCAGTCGCTCCCAGGAAAAATCCCAGCTTATGAAGCGCCTCACCCAATCCCGCCACTCCTCAAGGTCTTCGGCAGTCAGGAAGCCGACTTCCACACCCTCGTCGGAGCAGACCAGGGCCGCATCGGCCTGGTGGAAGTTACCCGTTGCCGCGCGGCATTGGCGGTCCATGTCCAGCTGGAGGGCGCGGTCCCAGATGTGGGCCTCCACTTCTGTATCCGTAATCTGGTTCTCGGTACTGAAGTGGGGGCGGAACATGGTAGTTATCCAGGTCTCGTCGGCAACAAGGTGGCTGATGTATCCGAGGACGAATGCCCTGGTCGCCGGGGAGCGGCCCATGTGCTCGATCAGTTCAGGGTGGGTATCGAACATGGTCCGGGCGCCTGTTCCTACTACTTCCACCGACAGGGGGGCAAAATGTGTGCGCTCCCTCGGCCACCTGCGCATGGCGCGAATGTCGGGCGCGGTGGACCCAAGGAAGAAGCTGCCGGCGTGGTCGAAGATTTCCCCCCAGTCCAACTCTCTGGCGGCCTCGTCGGCCAAATAGATATGCATTGGCAGATTGGGCATGACGCCTATACTCTACTCTGTGCAGGCAGACTTGTCGAATAATTGGCGGTAGGCATAGGAATACCCGTCGAAAAGGTAGTCTACTCCGGATGCGGCTATGTCTACTGCCCCGCAACTCCGCAGGTGGTCCACTGCCTCCATGAGAAGCTCTTTCTTGACGAGTAGGCTGACGCTGAACCAGTCTTCTTCCTGGACGTTGTAGACGCGGGCGATGGTTGGGCCGCGCAACCCAGCCAGGGCAGGCCGGGAAAGGATAGTGCCGCTGACCGTATCGGCCGAGGCGCCCCTCACGTTGGCGGTGAGGCGGTAGAACGGTTCCGCCCGCAGGTGGGCCTCCATCGGCTCGATGATGGACCGCGCCAACTCTCTGGCTTCCGCGGATGTGGCGAGTATATCCGCGTTGGCGATAAGGCAAGCCTGGGAGGTAAGAATAGTCCCCTCTTCCAGGGTTTTGAGCCGATTCTCGCGCAGGGTAGTGCCGGTCTCGGTCAGGTCGGCGATCAGGTCGGCGTACCCGGCGGCGGGGGCGGCTTCCAGGGTGCCGCTGGCCGCCACCAGGGTAAAGTAGTTGATGCCGCGTCCAAACAGGTATTGACGCAGCAGCCGGGGGTATTTGGTGGCAATGCGCAGTTGCCTTCCCTGCTGGTGAAACTCCAGGGCCAAATCAGCAAGGTCGGACAGAGATGTCACGTCCAGCCAGGAGTTAGGGACTGCCAGAACGAAATCGCATCTGCCAAAGCGCAGGTCTTCAATTACCGGGGAAACGGGAGTGGGGTCGCCCCGGTTTTCCAAGTAGCGGTCAAGGCCGGTGATGCCCATCTCAGCGCTGCCTTCCTCGACCTTCTGGGTTACGTCGGCGGCCCTTTGGAAAAGCACCTCGACCCCCGGTATGGCCGGAATGAGGCCCACATAGCGCCGTGCGCTGGGACGCCGCACTCGCAGTCCGCATGAGCGAAGGAAACTCAAGGTAGGGTCATGGAGCTCCCCGTCGCTGGGCAGGACTATGCGGAGGGCCGGGGTTTCTTTCGTCGTGGAGATGCTACACCTTCACCGGACTGATTTTGTGCCGCGTCTGTTGACCATCTCTGTCCACCGCGATCACTTCAGGTATTCCCCGTCTTTGTGCTTGGGCAATGGTTTGGTCAACGTCCTGGGTGGACACATCCATCTCTGCACTGATACCCTTTCGCCGCAAGTCTTGGGCGGCGCGGAGGGCTTGCCTATGCGCCGCCGGGCCATCGGCGCATACCAAGGCAGCCGGGACGCTGGTGTTGTCCTCCGGCGCAGGGACGCGCCCATAGACCAGTGAATGCAAAGCGTCCAGATTGTAGGCGAACCCCAGGGCCGGCAAGGGGCCGTCCGCTCCGAGAGCTCGAGCCAGCGCATCGTAGCGGCCGCCTCCTCCCAGCGGTTGGGCCATCTCCGGGTGGGTCACGTCGAATAGAAGGCCATTATAGTAGGCAAGACCCCTGACCAGGCCGAAGTCGATGACGATGCCCTTCTCCACTTCGGTCTGGCTCACGGCCAGTCCCAGGAACTCCTCGAAGCGGTCCAGGGCGGAAGGCGCCGCACCGGCCTTCTGTACCACCTTGCGCACTGCGGGAATCGCCTCTGCCGGCCCGCCGCGGACGCCCGCCATGTCGCTGACCAGTTCCAGGGCGCGCCGGAGTGAATCCGGGTTGTCGCCGCCCCTCAGCTTGCGTAGCAGCCGGTCCACGACTTCACCCGGGTCGCGCTGTCCCAACTGGTCCGCGGCGGACCACTGCATGATGCCGAGGATGACGTTTCGGGCTTGCGAGTCGTCCAGTCCGGCAATGGCCTGGCCCAAGTACTGGTCATTATCCCGCTCACCGCCCCACGCGGCAGCCGTATCATCGCTCCGGTCAGTTACGTGCAGCGCGGCAGCGCGTTCCAGTACGCCAAGCACAGACTTGTGGCCCTCACGCAGGGATGATGCCGAGTTGACTATGAGCGATTTGGCGCGTTCCGAAACGCCAACGGCGTCCACAACGCTGTGTACCACGTCGAGATCAGACACTTCCAGGCGGCAGCCGCTCAAGCCGAGACAGGCCGGGACGCGAGCGGCCATGTCAAGAATCTCCACGCCGGCCAAAACGCTGGACGCGCCCAGAAGTTCCGCCCCTATCTGCGTGAACTGGCCCCCAGCCTGGCCGTGGTCCTCGCAGCGGAACACGGGGCCGGCGTATTGCCAGCGGGCGGGAAGGTCAATGCCGCTCTGGCGCTCTAGGTAATGGCGCATGATGGGAGAAGTAAACTCGGGGCGCAGGCTCACCGCGTTGCTCTTGGCGTCGGTGAAGCTGTAGAGGCGGGAGGCCAGTTCCCCCCCGGACTTGCGGAGGAACAGTTCAGTCGGTTCCAGGATGGGGGTGTCTATTTGGCGGTAGCCGTAGCTCCCAAATAGCTCCGCCAGACTGTCCTGGATTTTCCGTTTCCGCAACCAGGACTCTTGGGAAAGGTCGAACATTCCCGGCAGTCTGGTTACCGGTCTCATCGTGGGGGTAAGTCCACAGCCTGGTCAAATGTGCTCATCAACAACACGCCAGCATTGTACATCAGCGTACATACTGGTTCAACTTGAAAAGACCGGCATGTTGGAAACTCCTCAACTATTCAGGACATGGGATTCCCGCTTACGCGGAAGGGAGAAGGCCCCCTGGTGGAGTGGGTCCTATGGGTGGGCGTTGAGGCCGCCGTCCACGTATACGGGCTGACCCGTCGTATAGTCGCAAGCCTCGGAACAGAGGTATACGAGAAGGGGGCCGAAGTCCCGGGGGTGGCCTTTGCGGCGCAACGGTGTGTAACGGACCAGCAGTTCCTGCTGCTGGACTTCCAGAGGGACATCTTCGGCGGTGGACCATCCTGTGCCGAGGGCATTGATGCGGATGTTAGCCCGCCCCCACTCAAGGGCGAGGCATCGGGTCAGGGACAGCAACCCTGCCTGGCTGGCGGCAAAGGCGGAACCGTTGATCATCCCACGTTCCGCCAGCGGCGAAATTACGTTGACGATTCGGCCATACTGGCGGGCCACCATTCCGCGGCCCACCCGCTGGGTGAGCAGAAAGGTCGCCCGCAGATTGCGCGACTGGACCGCGTCCCATTCTTCCGGGCTAATCTCGTCGAGAGGCCGGGCGAACATGCTCCGGGCGTCGTTGACCAGGATGTCCGCCGGAACGTTGTGGCTGCTGAAGGCTTCCATTGCGCGGTCCACGCCGTCCGCGGTGGACACATCCGCCGCCGCGCCGCCCATCAGGCCGGGTGATGTCCCGGCAAGGGCATCGGCAATGGCGTCGAGCCGGGCCCGGCTGCGGGCGATGGCGAATACCGCTGCACCTGCCTCGGACAGGGCCTGGGCCAGCGCCGGCGCTTCATCACCGCCAGTAGTGTTCAGGAGGGCCACCCTGCCAGAGAGTCTGTACTCAGGGAGTAGGGGCATTTTACGCCTCCAGGGGGATGACCGGAGCGTGACCAGTGGGCGTGATTCCCCCGGCCAGACCGCCGCCATCGGCAATGAACATTTCCCCGGTCATATAGTCGGATGCCGGAGAGGACAAAAACACGGCGAGAGGCCCCAGGTCCTCGGGCCGTCCCAATTTGCCCGTTGGCAGGAAGTCGCCCGACCGGGGCAGAGTGTCCCGGATATCCGATTCAGTGCTGGCGGTAGGGATGAATCCAGGGACTATGCTGTTGGCGGTTATGCCGTACCGGGCTAGGCTGAAGGAAAGAACGCGGGTCAACTGGATCATGCCGCCCTTGCTGCAACAGTACATGTAAATGTCGCGCCCGGCCCTCAGTCCGAACCCGGAAGCCACGTTGATGATCTTCCCCGAACCCCGGTCGGACATCGCCTTTGCTGCGGCTCGGGCGCAGTAAAACGCGCCTGTGAGGTTCACGTCCATCACCTGGGACCATTCGGCATCGGTAATGTCCCAGATGGGCTTGGTGACGTTCTCCTGCACTGCCCCGGCGTTGTTGATAAGCACGTCGACCTGTCCGAAATGGTCAATGGTGGCGGATACCAGATGGTCTACCTGGGTCGAGTTGGTAACGTCGGTGGATATGGCCAGGGAGTTTCTTCCCAGGGCTTCGACCTCGGCTGCCGCAGAGTCGATAGGGGCTTGCCGCCTCCCGGCAATGCAGATGTCGGCTCCGGCGCGAGCCAGCGCGCGCACCATTGCCAGGCCCAGGCCGGTGCCGCCGCCGGTAATCAAGACCACCCTGCCTTCCATACTGAGCCGGTCTAGCATTTATTCCTCGCGTAGTGTATGCGGTAGTGTGTGCGAATGTACTCAGGTTGAAGCTGAAACATTTCAGGTTGCCTGCCTCGATAGTGACACGTCTCCTGCCGTCATGGTCAACAGCTCTCCGTTGTCCACCCGAAGCAGCAGGTTGCCCGTGTCGTCTACTCCCTCGGCCATCCCTTCCCAAGTCTCGTCCCGCCATGAGACCGTTACTCTCTGGCCGATGGTGTCGAGCAACGACTGCCATTCCTCTCGGGAAGAGCCTCTATCTTGGGCTTGTATATACAGTGTATCCAGTTCGATGAGCAACTGCCGGAGGACTTCATCCCTTGCCACGGGGCCGTTTGCCAGGTCGTCAAGACAACCCGCTGTGTCGGAAATTTCGGGATGGCCGGAGGTGTCGAGGCGGATGTTAATTCCTATCCCTACCACGGCGTAGGAAATCTCGCCGCCCTCAGCCACCGTTTCCACAAGGATGCCGGAAACTTTCCTGCCATCTACCAGCACGTCGTTGGGCCACTTAATGCGCGGGTCCAGGGCAGTCGTCTTGCGGATGGCGCGAACCACGGCTACCGCGCTGATCATGGTGAGTTCCGGCAGGACTTCCAAGGCCGGGCGGAACAGCACGGAAAGGTGAATGTTCTCTGAGCCGGAAACCCAATTCCTACCGAATCTTCCCCGTCCCGCAGTCTGGCGCTCAGCCATGACCACCAGGCCCTCTTCTGCGCCTTCTTCGGCCAGGCGGCGGGCATCGTCCATCGTCGAACCGACTTCCTGATAGTAGAGGAAGCGCTTGCCAATGGTCTTGGTGAAGATCCCTTTGCGTATCGCCTGGGAGACCGGGTTTGAAGTCACTTTACTCACGAACTGGAAGGTTGGAATCTTGCGGAAACCGACGGGATGATACTGAGCGCTGGGAGTGAGTGTCAACAGAGACGGCAGAGGACGGTCAGCCGCGCCGGATGGGAATGCGCCGCCCGACGGTCATGCCCAGGTCTACCAGCCATGGTCCACCTTGTCCTGGAGGGTGGCCACTAACTTGGCTATCGGGACCCGGCTTTGGTGCATCGTGTCCCGGTCGCGGATAGTCACCTGGTGGTCTTCCAGGCTATCGAAGTCCACTGTGACGCAGAATGGAGTGCCAATCTCGTCCTGCCTGCGGTAGCGGCGGCCAATGCTCTGGGCATCGTCATACTGCACGGTGAAGTGGCGGCGCAGTTGCCCATAGATTTCCCGGGCCGTCGGAGTCAATCGGGCGTTGCGGCTGAGGGGCAACACCGCGACTGTGTATGGGGCCAGCTTCCTGTTCAGGTGCAGTACGACTCTGGTGGCATTGCCGTCTGGCTCCTCATCATAGGAGTCCAGCCAGAAGGCCAGGACGGCCCGGTCCAGACCGCCGGAGGGTTCAATGACGTGGGGGAAGTAGCGGGTCTGAGTCTCGTCATCGAAGTAGGTCAGGTCCTCCCCGCTGGACTGGGAGTGCTGGCGGAGGTCGTAGTCAGTCCGGTCGGCGATGCCCTCCAGTTCCGCCCAGCCCCAGGGGAAGCGGTATTCGATGTCGTAGCAATCGTTGGCGTAGTGGGCCAGTTCGTCGGAGCCATGCTGTCGGAGGCGGAGGTTGTCCCGGCGGATACCGTGGGCCACGTACCATTCCAGCCGGGTGCCCACCCAGCGTTGCAGCCATTCGCCGTTGGTGCCGGGCTTGATGAAGAACTCCACCTCCATCTGCTCGAACTCCCGGGTACGGAAGGTAAAGTTGCCCGGCGTAATCTCGTTGCGGAAGGCCTTGCCTATCTGGGCGATGCCGAAGGGCAACTTCTTCCGGCTGGTGTTGAGCACGTTGCCGAAGTTGACGAAAATGCCTTGGGCCGTCTCCGGCCTCAAATAGACCTCGTGGGCGCTGTCTTCTACCGGCCCCATGAAGGTGCGGAACATCAGGTTGAAGCGGCGCGGGTCGGTCAGTTCGCCGCCGCAGGAAGGGCAGACATCGCTTTCCACGTGGTCGGCCCGGTAGCGGAGATTGCACTGGCGGCACTCGACCATTGGGTCGGAGAAGTTCTCCACGTGGCCGCTGGCCACCCAGGCCTGGGGATGCATCAGGATGGCCGCATCCAGTCCCACCATGTCGTCGCGTTCCAGCACCACGGAACGCCACCACGCTTCCCGCACGTGTCGTTTCAACTCGACGCCCAGGGGACCGTAGTCCCAGGTGGAGGCGAGGCCGCCGTAGACCTCGCTGCTCTGGAAGACGAACCCCCGGCGCTTGGCCAGGGATAGAATTTTGTCCATGTCACCATGGGGCAGAGTGCGTGCCAAGGTAGTCTCCTGGTCTCGGTAGTTTGGGCCGCCAAGATTATGAAGCCGGATATAGCTGCGGTCAGGGGTTTCTATACCAGCATTTAAGAAGAGGTTATCAATTCCCCGGTGACGTGTAAACCTGCGGATAAGCGTCAGAAGGGCAATCCGGTTGTCCGGAAACTGTGCGTCAGGCCAGATTGATGTGTTGGAGCAGGCCCTGCACCTCTTCGGGGGTAAGCGGAGGTTCATCGGAAGACGGCAGTTGCAGACGGACGGTGTCAGCAAGCGCATCGCCCTGCAACTCTTCCAGCTTGATGCACGGCGCACCCATGGCCTCGGCAACGGGTCCGGCCAAGCCCAGGCGCAGGAAGTCCGTTTCGGTGTCTATGACCACGGACTGGATGTGCTGCTCCTTGATGGCCGCGGCCATTGCCTTCGCTTCGGCGATGGGTAAGCCGGTCCCGCTATTCTCTGCGCCCGCGGCGTCTCGGCCGCCCATAGCCACGTTGGCCCTCCCGTCAGACAGCAGCACCAGCAGGGGGAGGACATTCCGGTCTTTCATCTTCTCCGCCTCGACTACCTCAAGAGCCATCAGAAGTCCGCGGCTCAATGGCGTCCGCCCTCCTGTCGGCATCTCCCGCAAGTGTACCTGGGCGAGGTCCACGCTGGCGGTGGGCGGCAGGAGAACCTGGGCCGTCGTGCCTCGGAAGGCGATTAAGCCAACCCGGTCCCTCCGTTGATAGGCGTCCAGGAGCAGGGAGAGAATCGCGCCTTTAACGGCCACCATGCGTCTCTGCGCCCCCATCGAACCGCTGGCGTCGACCACGAACAGGATCAGGCTGCCCGTCTTGGTCTCCCGGACCTTATCGCGCACGTCCCAGGGTTCGATGAATACCCGTAAATCCCTGGATTCTGACGGTCCGGTCCCGGTGGCGGCGTTGTCGCGGCGTTGCTGCTGGTGAGGTGCGGCGGCTCGCAGGGTAGCGTCGAGGGCCAGGTCGGAAGCCTTGTCCTGGGGAGTGGTTGCGCCGACGTACCGGCCCGATGGAGAGCCGCTGACGGTCCTGGCCCGCCGTCCTCCGGTGGGCCTTGCGCGATGGTCGGGAGGTTTGACCTGTAGGGAGCGGACGGAGAATGGGGAACCGACCTCGAACCACTGGTCCTGCGGGCCGGAATCCCCGGATGGGTCGGGAGGTTGTTCTTGCTGGTCCGGTGGGTCAGGGTCGTCGTCCTGGTCCTCGCCCGGCCCGGAGTCCTGGTCCGCCGGCTCCCGGTGGCGGGACTGGTTCTGGAATTCCTCAATCATCGAGTCAAGCTGTTCCGTTACCAGGTGTGGCTGCTGGAAGGGCTGTCGGCGCTGCCGGTGGAGCAGGGCCATTTCGGCGGCTTCCCGGACATCCTCGGCGAGGACGCCGGTGCGGCCCTCGTAGGCTGCGATGGTGCTTGCGGTCTTATAGATCACAATATCCGCCCGGAGGCCGTCAACCTGGTACTCCGCGCAGATGTCGGTAATCAACCCCAGGATGTCGTCGGAGACCGTGACCTGGTCCAGAAGACTTTGGCTGCGGAGAATCCGGTCCCGCTCCTGGGCTTCAACATCCTGCCAACGGTCCATGAACCCGTAGGGGTCGGCCTCGAAGTTGATGCGGCGTTTCACCACCTCCCGCCGCTCTTCAGCAGTGAAGGCGCTGTCCACTTCCACCGCCAGCCCGAAACGGTCGAGAAGCTGGGGCCGTAGGTCCCCTTCCTCGGGGTTCATGGTGCCCACCAGGATAAACTCGGCTGCGTGGCTGATGGAGATGCCCTCCCGCTCGACGTAGTTGCGCCCCATCGCGGCGGCGTCAAGGAGAACGTCCACCAGGTGGTCGTTGAGCAGGTTCACTTCGTCAACGTACAGAATGCCCCGGTGCGTGGTGGCGATGAGACCCGGCTCGAAGATGCGGTTTCCGGTCTTGATGGCCTGTTCTATGTCGAGGGATCCCACCAGCCGGTCTTCCGTCGCGCCCACCGGCAGGTCCACGATGCGGACCTGCCGCGTTACCGCAGGGGGCACATTTTCATTCCCGCCGCCATCCCATTGTTCCGCTTCTTCTTGACTCCCCCCGCCGCCCCACCGTTCAGCCTCCTCGCCCTGGGGTTGACACCACTGGCAGAGGCCCTGCCTGTTCTCAGGGACGCAGCTATAGGGACAGCCCCGGAGAACTGTAACTTCCGGGAGCAGGGCGGCCAGGGAGCGCACCGCGGTAGACTTGGCCGTCCCTTTCTTGCCGCGTATCAGCACCCCGCCGATGCGGGTGTTTATGGCATTAAGTATCAGCGCCCGTTTCATGGCCGTCTGGCCGACGATGGCCGTGAAAGGGAAGCGCGGCTCCGGGCGTTGTTGAAGCGGGCCGGTTGTCATTGATCAGTCCGGGAGATGGCTGGTGAAATCATGCCCCGGAACCGACTTCGCCGGTGGCGCGGAAGTTGCCGTTTGGCTGCTCCTGCGCGGCGCGCCGCTGCCACATGAGGGCCAGGGCCGTGCCGACGGACAGAAGCGCCCAGACGAGGAACTGACCGGCGACGGTAAGGGCGCGGAACAGCTCCAGCAGGTCGATGGGTACCGGCACAGGGTCCGGGTTGCCGGGGAAAACGAAGACCATTATCACCGCCAGGGCAGCGTAGGCGATTAGGGTTACGCCGTACCATGTCCTGCGGGCTGAGAACTCACTGAATTGCAGGTTCACCCGCCGTACCGTGTCCAGCACCACGCCTATGGCTACCGCGGAGATAATGATGAACAGTGTCTGTCCCACCTGGCGCGCCAGGAGAGTACCCTCATCCCCCACACCCGGGGGGTTGAGCGGGTACTTGATGAACGGGAATAGAGAAATGCTCCAGAATCCCAATGCGCCAATGGTGATGGCCACCCAGATGATGGGCCACTGGGGGGCTGTGCGCTGCAATATCACGAAGCCGGTCGCGAATACCAACCCAAGGATTGTGCCATAGATCATCGTACCTAGGGCCATGCCGATCCGCTGGACACCCAGGGAAACATCGGTGCTCGGCCCTTCCTCGCCAGCAGGAGCGGGCATCGCTTCGGCAGACCGTTGTTCTTCCAGGGCTATTGCCCGTTCCATCACAGGGACGGTGAACAGGTTGTAGAATCCACCTACCAAGAGGCCAGCTATAGCTCCGACGATGACGGATGTAAGTAGCAGCCGCTTCATTTGAGTCCTCCTGTGGGTGCGTCGCCAATTGGGGACACAAGCACCTTGACCCGACGGCAGGGTTGTTCGTTTGGCCGTGGGTGGGGCGCGTCATTCCTGGATCTTAGGGAGGGGCGAAACCCCTCCCTAATGTTGGTCGCGTAGTGGCAGAAGGGTGGCCTAATGGCACATCAGGGCAACGTGGCGGGCGTGGTGGAAGAACTCATGGACGTAGCCAAGCTTCGTCCCCGCCGCGCCGAGAACGGCGCCGTGGACCGTGCCGTCCACGTAGCCGACGAAGTAAAGCACGACCATAGCGAGTAGGAACCAGGGTATCCACCTGGATAGGCTTGAAGAACCGATGTCCCCCGCGAATATGCCTGTCATGTACTCCTCCTGTATCCGAATCTGTGATTTCAGGGGTCTGGCTAGCTGTGGGCCGGCGGAGTGCGGCGCACGAATATGACGCCGTCTCTGCCGACATACCTCTCCCGCATGTCGGTGAAAGCCTTCAAGCGGTCGGCCTGCAGTTCGGTGCGGTTGAATTCATCGTCGAGATAAGGGTTGGGGAAATACCCGCGTAGGAGGGTTTCCTCGTTATCCCCTGAGAACCGCACGTAGTATGTCAACAAGTCGCCGTGGCTATCCGATTCCACAAACTGGATTCCTGTCACGTCGTTTATCATGATGTGGAAGTGCCAGTTGTCGGCTTCCACGGTCAGGGACCCTTCGTGGTACTCGGGTTCCTTGATGCCCTTTGAGTCGTTCTCGCTGACCACCGGGCCGCCGCCGACGACCCACATCAGGCCCTCTTCCTTGACCAGTTCCTTTATCAGTTCGAGAGCTATTTCCATTGTCCGCCTCCCGTGAGGTGTTGGAGGATGCCGGATGCGCTATATTTGTCCGCTGGCATAGTACCACACATGACCGGCGAATGGAGACAGTCCGGCCGCATTACCGGCCCTGCGCCCCTTCCTGGCGTGCTTCCAGGTCTGCTTCCATATCAAGGTATAGCTGTTGCAGTTTCTCCCGCATTTCCGGGGGCGGCTCCTCCCACAGGCCGCGCTCGATGGCTTCCAGCAGCCTCTCCACCACGCCCTTCAAGGCCCAGGGGTTGCTTTGGCGGAAGAATTGCTGGGTGTCCGGGTCAAGGACGTAGCTCTCGGTCACGTCCTCGTACATCCAGTCCTCGATGACCTGGGCAGTGGCGTCGTAGCCGAACATGTAGTCAACGGTGGCGGCCAGTTCGAACGCGCCCTTGTATCCGTGGCGCTTCATCGACTCGATCCACTTGGGATTGACCACACGGCTGCGGAACACGCGCCGGGCCTCGTCCTGGAGGTCGCGGTTCCGGGCGTGGGCCGGGTCTGCGCTGTCGCCAAAGAACTGTCGGGGGTTGCGGCCGCTCAGGGCGCGGACGGTGGCGATCATGCCACCGTGGTACTGCATGTAGTCGTCGCTGTCGAAGATGTCGTGCTCGCGGGTGTCCTGGTTCTTGGCGGCGACCACAATCTGGCTGAACCTGAGCCGGAACTGGTCGCGGGCGTTCACACCGTGGTCCTGCCGGGTGTAGGCGTAGCCCCCCCAGGCGGTGTAGACCTCTGCCAGGTCTTGCACAGTTTCCCAGTTGCGCTCATCCAGGACGGTCAGGATACCCGCGCCGTAAGTCCCTGGCTTGCTCCCGAAAACCCGGTATAGGGAGGAGGCACGGTCCATTCCTTGGACGGGTGCGGCGTCATCCTCGGGTGCGGAGGTGTCCTCTCGCAGGTGCTTGACGACGTAGTTGCTTTCCGGGGGTTCATCCAATGAAGCCACCAGTTCCACCGCCTGGTCGAGCAGGTCAATCAGGTTGGGGAAGGCGTCACGGAAGAATCCGCTGATGCGCACGGTAACGTCGATACGGGGATGGCCCAGTTCATCCAGGGGTATCGTCTCCAAGCCCAGGATGCGGCGGCTTTCCGGCTGCCACACCGGCTTCACGCCCAGCAGTTGGAGTATCTGGGCAACGTCGTCGCCGTGGGTGCGCATGGCCGACGTTCCCCAGACCACCATGCCCACCATCTCCGGGTAGCTGCCCTCTTCCTCAAGGTACTTTTCCAGGAGGGACTCGGCCAGTTGCCTGCCCGTCTCCCAGGCTGCGGGCGACGGGATTGTCTTGGGGTCCACCGAGTAGAAGTTGCGCCCCGTGGGCAGGATGTTGGCCATGCCCCTTGTCGGCGCTCCGCTGGGGCCGGGGGGAACGAACTTCCCATCGAGACCACGAAGCAGGTTTCCTATCTCGTCGGGAGTCCGCAGGATGGCGGGGTATATGGTAGTGGCGGCGTACTCCAGTACCCGTTGGGTTTGCGTGTCGGGCGCTCCCAGCACTTCCTTGACCACCGGGACAACATCACGGGCGTGGAACCCAGTGTCAAGTAGCTTGCGATAAGCCTCCCGGCAGAGTAGTTCTACCCGTTCCAGCACGTCCCCGTTGGTGCGGACGGGTGTTTCCGGGTCCAGCCGGGCAATCACGTCCGGAACCTGGGCGGCAGTGGCTTCCCCCATATATTCCGTCAATGCCTCATAGTCCTGCCCAAGGGCCTCCGCGATGGAGCGGCGAAGGCTGGGGATTCCGCTGGTGTCCAGCCGGGTGAGTGCGCAGAGCATCCCCACCAACTGTTCATCCTGGGGGGTATCTCCGAGGATGTGGAGGCCGTCCTTGATCTGGGCGTCCTTCAACTCGCACAGGTAACCGTCTATCTCCAGGATAAACTCGCCGAAGTCGTCGGGCAGAGCCTCTATGCCCAGGTCACGGTGCAGCTCCGCCTGCTGGACCATCTCCCATATCTGGGTCTCCAGCAGGGGTAGCTTGGCCGGGTCCAGGGTTTGGCACTGGTAGTGTTCGTCCATCAACTGCTCGATCCTGGCGATGTCGCCATAGCTGTCGGCTGTGGTCATCGCAGGGATCAGATGGTCGACAATGGTGGCGTGGGCGCGGCGCTTGGCCTGTGCGCCCTCGCCGGGGTCGTTGATGATGAACGGGTAGAACAGGGGCATATCGTCCAGGGCGACCTCCGGGTAGCAGGAGGGCGAAAGTCCAATGCCCTTGCCGGGGAGCCATTCCAGGGTGCCATGCTTGCCCAGGTGGAGAATGGCGTCGGCCTGGAAAACGTCGCGTATCCAGCGATAGTAAGCGATGTAGTGATGGGTGGGCGCCATGTCCGGGCTGTGGTAGATGGCGATCGGATTGTCCCCAAAGCCGCGGGGCGGCTGCAACCCGACGAATATATTGCCCAAGTCTATACCGGCTATGGCCAGACTGCCGTTGGTCCGGTACACCTGCCCTGGAGGGTCGCCCCAGTCCCGGATCAGTTCCTCGGTGACTTCCGATGGGAATTTGTGGAACCAGTCGGCGTATTGCCGGGTGGTCACATGGCCTGCGGCCAGCCGGAGTTGCTCCTCTGTAAGGGAGTCGCGGTCGTTGCTGCACCGTTCTATTATGCGGTGTACCAAGCCGTCCCCGTCCTCTGGTATGTCACTGACCTTGTACCCTGCGTCCTTCAGGGCGTGCAGCACTTCTATGACCGACGCAGGTGTGTCCAGTCCCACAGCATTGCCGATGCGTGCATCCTTGGTGGGGTAATTGCTGAGGACGATGGCGATTTTCTTGTCGGAGTTGGGCTTCAGGCCCAGATTAGCCTGCTTGATGGCAATCCGGGCTACCAGGTCAACCCGGTCTTCTCTGGCGACGTACCGCTGGAGCTGTCCGTCCAACCTGCTTGGCCCACCAGCGGAGGATTCTTCCTTGAAGGAGATGGGCACGGAGATCAGGCGCCCGTCGAACTCCGGCAGGGCTACGCTCATGGCGGTGTCGATGGGTCCAAGACCGAGGGAATTCTCCAGCCATTCTTCCTGTGTGCTGGTGCTGATAATCGCCTGGACCATCGGGATGTTCAGCTTGTCCAGGTAGTCCACGGACCAGCCGGTGGCTACAGCCGCTCCCTCGTCGCTGATGTCTCCCATCGACATGCCCATAGTGTTGATGATGCACTGGACTCTGGAGACGCCATTAGGGTCCACCATGTATTCGGTGAAGGCGCGGTTGGCCTGACCATCGCCCTCCGGACTGTGCTTCAGGCTGAAGGCGAACACCGGAAGGACGTTGGCCCCCTTTGCCTCCAAGGAGCGGATGAGGCTGTCGATGGGCAGCAGGTTCCCGCTCATCCAGTGAGCGCGGTAGAAGAGAATACCGATGGAGACCCGCCCCGGCTGAAACCTTTCAGCGATGAACTGACCAACATCCATCCCATCGGCAACGTCGGGGTGATAGATGCCTTCCCAGGGCAGGGGCGTGGGAGCTTCATGCCCGTGCTCGGTGCCGAAGTATGTGTCACTGAGAAACAGGAACAAGTTCCGGAAGTTCTGGACGCCTCCCTGCATCAGGTAGGAGAAAACCGTTTCTACTTCCGCCACAGGCACGGTGCAGGCGGTTACCAAATCTTCGTCCCATTCCTGGTGCCCCGGACAGGCGATGAGGGGGATACCCTGTTCCCGGCACAGGCGTACCAGGACGTCAAAGGTTTCCGGCATCGCCCGTTTCCCGCCCAGCAGGCGCAACACGACTGCGCCTGACCGGGACGCCGAGGCTACAAGCCCGTCGTTGACGCCTTCAGACTCCGAGGCAATGGGATTGGCGGCAATGACCGGAGGAAAACCCTCGGGCATCTCCGACAAGGCCCTGTCCGCCGTCAGGATGTCAGTATCGGCGGCCGTGACGAATAGGATAGACTTCTGTTGCTGCATACCCAGGCCCGTAAGGGCGGCTATCTTCCTTCCGGCGGGGTCGTCCCTGTTAGGAAGACCATGATGGATAGGTCGCTGAATTCTTCGATTATTTCGCTGCATTCCCTGAGTCCGCCGCTCCAGCGTTGCTCGCCCTCCAGGGTGAGCCTCTGGTGAACGGTAACGGGGAGGTCAGGGGATACCCCGGCATCAATCAAGCCCTGGGCGATGGCCGGCGGCATCAGGTCGAAGGGGCGCGGCAGCAATATGATGTGCCTGCGACCCTCGTTGATGTAGTGGACCAGTTCTTCCAACTCGCTGGCCGTGTCCGCTCGCTTGTGCAGGGTGATGAAGACCGCATCCTCGAGGGAGATACCCGTGCGGGCCATCGCCATTTGCACTGAGCTTATGCCTGGGACCAGTTCGACCCGGTCTGCCCGGTGGCGGACCCGCGCCAGCAACTCCCGCGCGGAGACGTTCAGGTCGCCCCAGCAGCAAACAACGCAGCGTTTGCCCTGTTCGATCTGTCTCTCCGCGTATTCCAGCACATCCTCCTGGTCGCGGTAGGTCATGGGTCGGACTTCCGCATCGCCCAACCAAGGCTGAACCACGTTGAGAACGGTTGTGAATCCCAGTACCAGGTCGGCGTTGCGCAATGCCTCCCGGCCCTGCAACGTGAGCAGGTCACCCATGCCGGGGCCGACTGCCACCACGGTTATTGATGTTTGGTTGTCGTCGGTTGACACGGTTGCCAGCTTGTTCCTCTCAGACTGGGCATTGGGGTTATAGGCTTATAATCACTAGACGCAAAAACAGACATAAAAAGACCCTGGCCCTACTTCTGCCAGGGTTCATCCGGGTCTGGCGGGCATCGCCCAGGGTCTTTTCTGTTGGCGCAGAGTAGAGCTCCCACACCCGGGCAGGTTTCCTGACTTACGGTCGTCGAGCAACGCTGCGGGTGAAATAACTACACAGCTCCATTTGCCCCGGCTCCCGTTAACAGTGGCGCAACCGTGGCGGACTCACACCGCCTTCCCCTTCTGCCGATGGTGGCGCACCGGGCGGGCCATTCGTTTGTTAAATGCAGTGCGTGCCAAGTAGGACCGACCTGCTGTTCACCAATCTATCTGGAAGAGGCCGGGTTGTCAATAGTTGTTTCGCGGGAATCGGCAACGCCGGGGTTTGTGTGTCCTTAAGTCCTCTGTGCATTGAGCCGCGGCCAGCCTAGATTCAATATTGACATATGGGACGTTGATTTGGTAGAGTCCTTAGCTGCTGTCAGTTTGAACGGCGAGGAACAGCTATGCCAACCGTAAATCAACTGGTGAGAAAACGGCGTCGGCCGGTCCGAAAGAAGACCAAGGCCCCTGCCCTGCATTACGTCCAGAACTCATTGCGCAACCGGACGAGATATGGGCCGGGATGCCCCCAAAGGCGGGGAGTCTGCATCCAGGTCCGCACGATGACCCCTAAGAAGCCCAACTCGGCCCTGCGCAAGATCGCCCGGGTGCGCTTGACCAACGGAGTAGAGGTCACAGCGTACATCGGTGGAGAGGGACATAACCTCCAGGAACACTCGGTTGTGCTGGTGCGGGGAGGGCGCGTCAAAGACCTTCCCGGCGTCCGCTACCATGTGATACGCAGTGCGCTGGACTGCGAGGGCGTGCAGGACCGGAGGCGTGGGCGCAGCAAATACGGAGCTGACCGTCCGCGCACGGTATAGGCAGTTGGTGAGTCCAGCTGTCATGGGTGTTACTCCCACTCTTTATTTAGCAACTGAGACGAGACGGGGCTGACAATGTCGAGAAGAAGACGGCCCGAGCGGCGATTAGTCGCGCCGGACCCCATATACCGCAATGTAGAATTGTCGCGCTTCATCAACTGCGTTATGCAGCGTGGCAAGAAGACTACCGCACAGCGTATTATCTACGACGCTTTTGACTTGATTCGAGATCAGTCAAACCGTGAACCTCTGGAAGTATTCCAGCAGGCGATGCGGAATGCTACTCCCGCCGTTGAAGTCAGGCCCAAGCGTGTCGGCGGAGCGACTTATCAGGTGCCAACTGAGCTCCGTCCGAGCCGCAGCGAGGCTCTGGCGATCCGTTGGCTGATTCGCGGGGCAAGGTCTAGGAAGGGGATCCCCATGCGGCGGGGACTGGCGGATGAATTGATGGAAGCTGCCCGCGGCGAGGGGTCGGCGGTCCGTAGAAAAGATGAACTGCATCGCATGGCCGAGGCCAACCGGGCCTTCGTCCACTACCGCAGGTAAGGACCTCCTGTTCTGATATCTCTATGACTGAGACCAGCATTCCCATAAGCCGGATCCGCAACATTGGATTCATCGCACACATCGATGCCGGAAAGACCACCGTCACCGAACGAGTGCTGTTCATCACCGGCCGTATCCACAGGGTTGGAGAGGTGGACGAGGGCACAACGGCGATGGACTGGATGCCCCAAGAGAGAGAGCGTGGCATCACCATAACCGCCGCAGCAACCACTGCCTTCTGGCGAGACCATCGGGTCAACATCATAGACACCCCGGGTCACGTGGATTTCACCGCAGAGGTCGAGCGTAGCCTGCGGGTCTTGGACGGCGGGATTGTAGTCCTGGATGCGGTAGCCGGTGTACAGTCCCAGTCTGAGACGGTCTGGCGTCAGGCCGACACCTATGAAGTCCCCCGTATCTGTTTCGTAAACAAAATGGACCGGGTAGGAGCCAGCTACGAGCGTACCATTGAGTCGGTGCGACGCAGATTGGGCGCGAACCCGGTCGCGCTGCAATTGCCCATCGGAGAGGAGGCGGAGTTCCAAGGGGTCATCGACCTGCTCGGCGGAGTTGCCATGGTCTATCCCGACGGAGGTCGAAGAGGCAGTAGTTCCGATGTTCCCAAGATGATGCCGGTCCCGACCGGCTACGAGGAAGAGTACGAACGCTATCGCCAGAGCATGGTCGAAAAGATCGTGGAGACAGACGAGTCACTTCTCATCCGATACCTGGAAGGGGAGGACATAGACGCCGACGATCTCCGGCAAGCCCTGCGTCGGGCAACCATTGAGCGCAGTCTGGTCCCGGTCCTCTGCGGCAGCGCCACTACCAGCAAGGGTATTCATCCGCTGCTGGACGCTATTGTGGACTATTTGCCTTCACCACAGGACATACCCGCCGTAAAGGGAGTAGACCCCAATACAGGCGAGGAACAACTGAGGCACCCGGAAGAGGACGGCGATTTCGCCGCCCTTGCTTTTAAGGTGGCTACTGACCCATACGTAGGCAGACTGGTGTTCCTGCGGGTCTACTCCGGAACGGAGAATTCAGGGGCGCAGGTCTATAATGTCACCAAGAAAGCACGGGAGCGGCTTGGCCGGCTCATCCTGATGCACGCCAACCGCCGAGAGGAACTAGAGTCGATCGGCGCGGGAAATATCTGTGCCGTGGTGGGGTTGAGAGAGACGTTCACCGGGGACACCGTTTGCAGCGGGCCACGCCCGGTAGTCCTAGAACCTCCCCATTTTCCGGAGCCGGTGGTATCGGTGGCTATCGAACCGGCTACCCGTGCTGACCAGGACCGTCTTTCCCAGGCCCTGCGCAAGTTGGCCGACGAGGATCCGACATTCCTGGTCCGGTTCGATGAGGAGACCGGACAAACCGTCATATCTGGCATGGGCGAGCTCCATCTCGAGGTCTTGGTAGACCGGATGCGCCGCGAGTTTGACGTTGGCGCGAACGTCGGCAGGCCACGGGTGTCTTACCGGGAGACTATTACACAGCCGGTTCGTGTCGAGGGCCGTTTCGTACGCCAGACCGGAGGGCATGGGCAGTTCGGCCATGTGTGGCTTGAGATGGAGCCGCTGGAAAGAGGCTCCGGTGTTGTTTATGAGGAGAAGATCGTCGGCGGAGTAATACCCCGGCAGTTCATCCCCGCGGTTGAGAAGGGCGTCAGACAAGCGCTGGACAACGGTTCTATCGGTGGATTCCCATTGGTAGACGTCAAGGTCTCGCTGGTAGATGGCAGCTTCCACCCCGTAGACTCATCGGACATAGCGTTCAGCAGCGCAGCCATGCTGGCGATTCGTGAAGGAGTTCCGAAGGGAAACCCAGTGCTGCTGGAGCCGATAGTGGACATGGAAGTGGTCTGTCCCGGCGAGAACCTGGGGGAGGTGCTGGCCGATTTGGGAACACGCCGGGCGCAAATCAGGAGCATAGAGGGTCAGGGAGATGTGCAGGTAGCACGTGCGTTGCTGCCTCTTGGCGAAACCTTTGCATACACTACAGCGCTCCGCTCTATCACAAGCGGACGGGCTTCCTATTCCATGGAATTTAAGCACTATGAACAGGTTGCCGAGGACGTGCTCCGCGCCAGCGGCAATCTGAGATGATGCAACGCGGACAGAGATTGGGGGAAGATGGTCACCAGGCAGAAAGTTAGAATCATACTCAAGGCCTTCGATCACAAGATGCTTGATCTGTCTGCCGGCCAGATCGTGGAGACCGCAGAGCGGACGGGTGCCAGGGTGGCCGGGCCGGTCCCATTGCCGACGCACATACGCCGGTTTTGCGTAATCCGAAGTCCCCATGTGGATAAGGATTCCCGGGAGCACTTTGAGATACGGACCCATAAGAGGCTCATCGACATCCTGGAACCTACGTCGAAGACGATTGACTCACTGACGCGGCTGAACCTGCCCGCTGGTGTGGACATATCCATCAAACTGTAAGAACAGGTCTTCAGCAGGCTAAAGCACAGGCATCCATACCCTAAATTAGCTAGAGGCGATCGATGCTCCAGGGATTCTTGGGCAGAAAAATCGGCATGAGCCGGGTCTTCCGGGACGACGGGAGAGTGGTCCCGGTAACAGTCATCGAGGCGGGGCCATGCACCGTCACTCAGGTGAAGACTTCAGAGAGTGACGGTTACGAGGCCGTGCAATTGGGCTTCGGCAAGGCCAAGAGTTCCAACAGGCCCATGAGGGGACACCTGCGGAACGGGCCAGCCGTCCGCTACTTGAGAGAAGTCAAAGCAGACGACCCCACCGAGTTTGAAGTCGGCCAGACTGTCTCCGTTGACATCTTCACAGAAGGGGAGAAAGTCGATATCATAGGCCGCTCCAAGGGCCGCGGATTTGCCGGAACCATAAAGCGCCACGGTTTTGGCGGTGGCCCCAGGACTCACGGTCAATCCGACCGCGCACGGGCTCCCGGCTCTATTGGGGGCGGCACCACCCCCGGCAAAGTGTTCAAGGGGTTGAAGATGGCCGGGCACATGGGTAATGATCGGACTACCGCGAAACGCCTTGAGATAATCAGAGTGGACCCTGAGCGAAATCTTCTCATCGTCAAAGGCGGGGTTCCCGGCGGTCCCAACGGACTACTTCAGATAAGACGCACCAAGTAACGGTTCCCCGGGTGAGGGCAGGATTTTCGAAGGCAGCATTAGCTATGGAGATTTCCGTTAGCAACCAGCAGGGAGAGGCCATCGACACGGTGGACGTAGACGATGGGGTGTTTTCCGTCCCCATGAACCATGCCCTCGTGCATCAGGCCTTTGTGATTTACCAGGGCAATAAGCGGCAGGGCACCCATGACACCAAGACGCGATCCCAAGTCTCCGGCGGCGGACGCAAGCCGTGGATTCAGAAGCATACGGGCCGGGCGCGGCAGGGCAGCATACGTGCTCCCCATTGGCGTCATGGGGGCGTGGCATTCGGCCCGCATCCCCGCAGCTACCGCAGGGCCTTGCCAAAACGGATGAGGCGCATGGCACTCAAGTGCGTGCTCTCGGACAAGGTAAGGCAGGACAGGTTGGTCTGCCTTGATTCGCTTTCATCGGTCGACGGGAAGACCAAGTCTATGGTCGGACTGCTGGCCAATCTCGGCATCAACGGCTCGGCGCTGGTGGTCACCAGCGGTCAGGATGAAGCTGTAGTGCGAGCATCCCACAACCTCAAGAAAGTGCGGACCCTGCCGGTTAACCTCCTCAATGCCCAGGAATTGCTGGACCGGGAGACGGTCGTGATGACCCTGGATGCTGTCCGCTGGGCTGAAGATGCTCTAAGAGTAGAAGTTCACGGACGGAGGGGGCGGAAAGCCATCCAGGGAAGAGGTGATGAATTCCCGGACGAGCCGGAGGCCGAGGAATAGATGGACATACACAAGGTCCTGGTGAGGCCGACCATCACCGAGAAGAGCACCATTTTGCAAGAGTCCGGCAAGTATACTTTCCAGGTGGCTCCCAGAGCCAACAAAGTGGAAGTTAAGCAGGCTGTTGAGACAAACTTTAACGTGACCGTAGTGGACGTCAATATCACCAAGTTGCGCGGCAAACGCAAGAGGTACGGCGCACGTTTCACTAAACAGCCCGACGTCAAGAAAGCCGTTGTCACCCTGAAGCCAGGCGACCGGATTAACTTGATAGAGGGGCTGTAGCCCTAGATTGGTCTACCTCCAAGGATATTAGCCATGCCATTGAAGAATCTCAGGCCGATAACACCCGGCACCAGGAACGCCGTGCGGCCTTCCTTTGAAGAGATTACAGCCCGGAAGCCGGAGAAATCTCTGCTGGAGCCGAAGGCAAACCACGCTGGCCGCAACAACAGGGGACGGATTACCAGCCGACACCGCGGAGGCGGGCCTCGCCGGATGTATCGCAAGATAGATTTCAAGCGTTACAAGGACGGGGTGCCCGGGCGGGTGGTGTCCATTGAATACGATCCCAACCGGACATGCCGTATCGCTCTGATTCACTATATGGACGGTGAGAAAAGCTACATTTTGGCTCCCGTGGCCCTGTCCGCGGGCGACTGGGTGGAGTCTGGCCCGCAAGCTGAGATTCACCCTGGGAACTGCCTCCCACTGCGGAATATCCCCACCGGGACGGTGGTCCACAACCTGGAGTTGACACCCCAGAGGGGCGGTCAACTTGTACGTAGCGCCGGGTCCGGCGCACAGGTACTTTCCCGCGAAGGGGAGTATGTTCTGATCCGGCTCCCATCTGGGGAGATGCGGCGGGTGCTGCTCAATTGCCGTGCAAGCATCGGGCAGTTGTCCAACCCCGACCATAAGAATGAAAGCCTCGGTAAAGCCGGAGCGAGCCGTCACCTGGGGCGCCGCCCTCACGTTCGAGGCGTGGCGATGAACCCGGTTGACCATCCCCACGGCGGGGGCGAAGGCCGCTCACCTATAGGGATGCCGGGGCCCAAGTCACCGACGGGAAAACCAACCCTCGGCCACAAGACTAGGCAGAAGAACAAGGCAAGCAGTAGATTCATCATCAGGAGGGGCAGGAGACGGTAATATGTCGCGGTCGATCAAGAAGGGGCCCTATGTTCATTCCAAGCTGATGAAGAAGGTTGAAGCGCTCCAGCGTTCCGGGGCGCGGACGGTGATCCGCACCTGGTCGCGGGCATCCATGATCATGCCAGATATGGTGGGCCTCACCATTGGCGTGCATGATGGACGGCGGCACGTGCCCGTCTTCATTACCGAGAACATGGTGGGGCATCGTCTGGGAGAATTCGCGCCGACCCGTACATATAGGGGCCACATCAGCCGCTCCGAACGCTCCAGCCGCGTGAGGTAGACCGTTGCCGCAAGTCAAAGCAGTTGCAAAACAGATTGGTGCGTCCCAGAAGCGCCTGAAACCGATCCTAGACTCGGTGCGCGGTCAGTCAGTTGACGATGCGTTGAACACCTTGAGCCTGCTGACGTCTCCTTGGGCCAAGACCGTGGCCAAAGTGGTGGAGTCTGCGGCAGCCAATGCGGAAAACAACATGTTCATGATCCGGGACGAACTGAAGATCGTCCGTATCACGGCAGACCAGGCCAAGCCGTTGAAACGTTTCCGGCCGCGGGCCAGAGGAAGGATCGGACGGATCACCAAGCGAGCGAGTCATATCACGGTGGTCGTCGATGACATGGAGGAGGAGTTTTAGCTGATGGGCCACAAGACTCACCCATACGGGTTTCGTCTCGGCATCATCAAAGACTGGAAGGCCCATTGGTTCGCGCCCAGCGCGGCGAGCTACAGGGCATTGGTGCTGGAAGACCTGAAACTTAGGGACAGTATCCGTGACGAGTACCGGATGTTCGCCGATGCAGGAATCGCCCGGGTCGAGATCGACCGCGGGGCACAGGACGGGGTCATCAACATTCACTCGGCCCGTCCCGGTATCCTGATAGGCAGAGATGGCGAACGGGTAAAAAACCTGCGCGCCAAGTTGGAAGCCATCACCAAGCGTCGTGTTCAACTGAACATCATCGAGATTGACCAACCCGAGATCAACGCCTACTTGGTAGCGCGCAACATTGCCGACCAGCTGGAACGCCGGGTTGCCTACCGCCGCGCTATGCGCCAGGCGGCGCAGCGCGCCATGCAGGGAGGGGCCCAGGGCATAAAGATAATGGTCAAGGGCCGCATATCCGGCTCGGAAATCGCCCGCGTCGAGAAATTGATGATGGGTCAGGTCCCGCTTCATACACTGCGGGCCGATATCGACTACGCCCTCGCGGAGGCCCACACCATTATGGGAAGGGTCGGTGTCAAAGTATGGGTCTATCACGGAGAGATTCTTCCTCCACCTCCCGAGGAAGTCGAGGAACTGGATGAAATCGAAGTCACTGTCCAGGCCGGCGAGGAAGGCGAGGAGTTGGACTTCCTTGAAGAGCCGGACCTTTAACCTCGTCAAGACATAAAGGGAGCGCCTGATGCTACAACCCAAACGCACCAAGTACAGGAAGATATTCCGCGGCCGCCGTAAGGGCGCCGCAACCAGCGGCAACCAGGTAGACTTCGGCGAGTTCGGCCTGAAAGCTATGGGTCCGGGCTGGATCACCGCCCGGCAGATAGAAGCTTCGCGTATCGCAGTAACGCGCCACCTGCGCAGGGGTGGCCAGGTCTGGGTCCGAGTATTCCCGGACAAGTCAGTGAGCAAGAAACCGGCCGAGACCCGGATGGGCGGCGGCAAAGCCGCGGTTGACCATTGGGTTGCGGTCGTGAAACCGGGACGTGTAATGTTCGAGGTTGCCGGAGTTGACCCACAGGTAGCCAGGGAAGCCCTCCGTCTGGCTTCCCATAAGCTGCCTATCCCTACCAAGATCGTTGACCGCCACCACGGTGCGGCCGATACGACACAGGCTGCTTAGAGGCGCATTGCCATGACGATTCAGGAGATCCGAAGTTTGACCGACGAACAACTCCAGCAGGAGTTGGAGAAGACCCAGAGGGAATTGATGAACCTGCGGTTCAGCGCCGCCACCAATCAGTTGCCCGATTCCAACCAGCCCAGGCTTGTCCGCAGGTCTATAGCGAGGTTGCTCACGGTCAAGCGAGAACGGGAACTGGTGGAGGGTTAGGTTTGGCTAAGGAAAGGCGAAAAGTGCGCGTGGGGTCGGTTGTGCGCACCAGGGTGGATAAGACCGCGGTGGTCGAGATGGTGTGGAAACAGCGGGACCGGCTTTACCGCAAACGGGTGCGGCGGGTAGCCAGGTTCATGGTCCATGACCCTCTGAACCAGTGCCAGTTGGGCGACCTGGTGCGCATCCAAGAGACGCGCCCCATCTCCAAGACGAAACACTGGCGACTGTTGGAGATCATCGAGCGGAGACAGGTTGCCGAAGTCCGTCCCATCGAGCTGGAGGCAGATGCACAGGCGGCTGATGAAGTCGAAGAAGACCAGAACGGCGAATTAGAGGACACGGACGAACAGGACTTGCAGGAATGATCCAGACCTATACTCGGTTAACGGTAGCTGACAACAGCGGGGCCAAGGTTATCCGGTTGATCAATGTTCCCGGCAGCGGCCGCCGGAAGTTCGCCAGCCTGGGTGATGTGGTGGTCTGCAATGTGCGGGAAGCGGCGCCTAATTCCCCGGTGAGGAAGGGCGACGTGGTGAGAGCAGTGATAATCCGGCAGGCCCATGAATACGGGCGCCCAGACGGCACGTTCATCAGCTTCGATGATAATGCCGCCGTGCTGATCCTGGAGAACCAGCTTCCCAGGGGCACTCGTATATTTGGTCCGGTGGCCAGGGAACTGCGTGACCGGGGGTTCATGCGCATCATATCCCTGGCTTCGGAGGTGGTATAATGCGCATCCGGAGCGGTGACACTGTGCTGGTGATCTCCGGTAAAGAGAAGGGCAAGACCGGACGGGTAGAGCGTCAGGTAACCAAGGACAACCGGGTGGTTGTAGAAGGTGTGAACCTCATCACTCGGCACGTCAGGCCAAGGCCCGGCGTCCGGCAGTCGGGGCGCATACAGCAGGAGGCCCCGGTCCATGTGTCCAATGTGGTGTTGATTTGCAACAAGTGCAACCGCCCAATCCGTCCCAGGATCGTGACGTTGGAAACCGGTGAAAGGGTGCGTGGCTGCCCGAAGTGCGAGGAAGTGATTGACGATGCCCGATGACGAACAGACCCAGGGTGGTGAACAGCAACAAGGAGGCCGGTCGCGGCGCAGGTCGAACCGGAACGATGGCTCTTCCGCGGCACAGGCGGCAGTTGCGGAGGCCAATGCCGCTGACGACGAGTCCTCTCCCCCTCCACGGTTACTTGAGATGTACCGGACTGAGATCGTTCCCACCATGATGCGTGAATTCGACCTGAGCAACCCAATGCAGGTGCCGCGCATCCAGAAGATCTCGGTGAACATCGGACTGGGCGAGGCTCTGACTAATGGTCGGGCGATGGAAGCCGCTACCAGGGATCTGGCTACCATCACAGGGCAGAAGCCGATCATCACCCGGGCCCGCAAGTCCATCGCCGGGTTCAAGATACGTGAGGGCAATCCCATTGGCACCAGTGTGACTCTTCGGGGAGCCAGGATGTATCATTTCCTGGACAGACTGATCAATATGTCGCTGCCCCGCATCAGGGATTTCCGGGGCATTCCCCGCCGGGGATTTGACGGGCGTGGGAACTTCTCGATAGGGATCCGGGAACAGATCATCTTCCCGGAAATCGACTACAACCAGATTGACCGCCTACGCGGGCTGCAAATCACGATAGCTACTACGGCTCCGGATGACCGCCTAGCGGTGCGCCTGCTGGAGCTTTACGGGATGCCATTCGTACGCGAGGCGTGATCCGCGGCGTCCATCGAAGGGCGGATCCCAACCGCCATCTGCCGGCCGGCTCGCCGGTATGGGGCGAAGTTTTTAGCGGTTAGGGGAAGCGTTTTGGCCAAGACTTCTAAAGTACAGAAATGGCTCAGAGAACCGAAGTTCCCGGGCCGCTGGCATAGCCGGTGCCACCGGTGCAACCGTCCACGGGCGTATATCCGTTACTTTGGCATCTGCCGTATATGCTTCCGGCAGTTGGCGCTAAACGGTGAGTTGCCCGGTGTGCGCAAGGCAAGCTGGTAGGCGGAAAGGGGAATACAGTGCCGGTTACCGACCCAGTAGCGGATATGCTTACCAGGATTCGTAATGCAATCCAGGTGCGTCACGAGTCTGTGATGATGCCCCACTCCAAGATGAAGCTGGCCATTGCCAGAATTCTCAAGGAGGAGGGGTTTATCCGGGATTTCGATCATCCCAGGGGACAGAAACATCCTACCCTGCGGCTGCACCTGACGTATCGGGAGCGGCGTGAGCCTGCGATCAGTGGCCTCAAGCGCGTTAGCAAGCCCGGACTGCGGGTGTACGTAGGAAAGGGGGAGATACCCCGGGTATACGGAGGCTTGGGGGTGGCGATCCTTTCGACGCCGGAGGGCGTCATGGCGGGTCACCATGCCTGGCGCAAGGGCATAGGAGGGGAGTTGCTCTGTTATGTCTGGTAACGGGAACGGAAACGGAGAGAGAGCGGGCCGCACCCTGTCCCGCATCGGGCGCAAGCCCATTCCCATCCCTCAGGGGGTGGAGGTTGACATCAAGTACGGTGAGGTGACCGTCAAGGGACCAATGGGGACCATGACACAAACCTACCATCCTGAAGTCAGGGTTACGGTGGAAGATGGCGCAGTCATAGTGGAACGTCTTTCGGACCGGAAGTTCCACCGCTCCCTGCACGGGTTGACCCGCAGCCTTATATCTAACGCCGTGGTAGGGGTAACGGAGGGTTACACGCGGACTCTGGACTTGATGGGCGTTGGCTATCGCGTGCAGCAGGCGAACCAGGGAATCGTTCTCAACGTCGGGTATTCCCACCCGGTCGAGATACAGGCCGCCGAAGGCGTGACACTAGAGGTCGAGGGTAACAACCGGGTACATGTCCGCGGGATAGACAAGCAGAAAGTCGGCGCCATGGCGGCCAAGATCCGCAAGGTCCGTCCGCCCAACGCTTATAAGGAGAAGGGGATCAAATACCAGGAAGAGGTCCTTCACTTCAAGCCCGGGAAGGCCGCGGCACGCAAAGCCTAGCCCGCTGGTTGCATGGAAGTTTTTGGGAGGGCGTTGCTGTGCCCAAGGATAAAAACGCACGAAAGCTGAGGATAGTACGGCACGCCAGAGTGCGAAGGAAGGTCTCCGGTACGCCGGAGCGGCCTCGCCTCTGCGTGTTTCGCAGTTCCCGCCACATATACTGCCAGGTGATTGACGACACCAGAGGCGAAACCCTAGTTTCCGCCTCGAGCGTCGAGGACATTGGGAATGATGGGAACCTGGCCGGCCCCAAGACATCGGCTTCTGCTCTGGTTGGGAAGCGTGTGGCGGACCGAGCCCTGGCCAAGGGGATCAGCCAGGTGGTCTTCGACCGCGGCGGTTACAAATACCACGGCAGGGTCAAGGCTCTTGCTGAAGCCAGCCGGGAAGGCGGACTGAGGTTCTGACGGCTCCCGGGCACAGGTTCCGGATGACGCCATTGACATCTGTCCCATTGAGAAAGGTATAGGCGCTTTATGGTTTTTGCGCGCGACAGAGGAAGACCACCCAGACAGCGTGAGGAAGATACTGGAGGGATGCAGGAGCGGGTAGTCTATACCCGCCGCATCGCCAAAGTGGTCAAGGGCGGCAGGCGGTTGCGATTCAACGCCCTGGTAGTGGTGGGAGATGGACAAGGGCAGGTAGGGGCGGGCCTGGGCAAAGCCCTGGTGATTCCCGATGCTGTGAGAAAGGGTAACGCCATCGGCCGGCGGAATATGGTCAACGTCCCGCTCAAGGGAAGCACAATTCCTCACCAGATAACGGTCAAGAAGGGCGCAACCATTATCGTCCTGAAACCGGCGCGGGAGGGCACTGGAATAATTGCGGCCGGCGCGATGAGGGCGATGCTGGAACTGGGTGGAGTAAGGGATGTGGTGGGCAAGTCCCTCGGGTCCCGGAACCCGATCAACATCGTTTACGCCACTCTGGATGCCCTTCGCCAACTGAGGGACCCGGAGGTTGAAGTGGCCCGCCGTGTCAACCGCACGAACCGGACCGCCTGATCTCGGGAGCGAATAAGCATGGCTGACTTGAAGATAACCTGGAAGAAGAGCTGTATCGGAAAGCCCCAGAACCAGCGGAGGATCATCAAATCCCTTGGGTTGCGGCGGCTGAATCACTCAGTTATACACTCTGACACGCCTACGATACGCGGAATGGTAAACAAGGTTTCCCACCTGGTAGTCGTGGAGGAAGTGGACGGCTAGAGCCGTCGGCAACCGTACTTCGTGGGCTTTTCCTCCGTCGGCCGCTTTTACCTTGAAACCTATTCTCTGGGACCGGGCATTGTCCACTATTCGGCAAGGAGTCACCCCAATGATGGAACATCAACTGGCCCCGCCGCGAGGGGCCAGGAAATCTCGCAAACGAGTCGGCCGCGGCGATGCCGCTGGGCAGGGGAGCACCGCCGGGCGTGGTCAGAAGGGGCAAAAGTCCCGGTCAGGCCGCGGGCCTCGAGTCGGATTCGAGGGCGGCCAGTTGCCCATAATCAAAGGTCTGCCCATGCGCCGCGGTTTCAACAACAAGTTCAAGACCCATTACTCTCTGGTGAAACTCCAGTCTCTAGATCTGTTTGAAGAGGGAGACCGAATAACGCCAGAGTTGCTTCTGGATGGAGGGTACCTCCGGGACCTCAGACAACCGGTCAAGATTGTGGGGGACGGTGAGATTACCAAGGCCGTCACGGTGGCTGCGCACAAATTCACCCGCTCGGCGCGGGAGAAGATCGAGGCGGCCAGGGGAAGTGTGGAGGAACTCTAGATCTCATGTTAACCGCGGAGACCCAGGGGGCGCGCTTTCCGCGTTTGCTCCAAGCTACCATCGACGCTTTCAGTCTTCCTGATCTTCGGGCGAAGATACTGTTTACTCTGGCGATCCTGGCGCTGTACCGGTTCACGGCCCATATACCAATGCCGGGAATCGACCAGGTCCAGTTGGACAACCTCTTCCGCAACAACGACCTGCTGGGATTCTTGGACCTGTTCAGCGGCGGCGCATTGCGGCGCATGAGCATCGTCGCGCTTGGTGTCTTTCCCTACATCACCGCGTCCATAGTGATGCAGTTGCTCACGCCGGTCATTCCAAGCCTTCAGGAGATGTCCCGAGAAGGTGAAGCTGGCCGGGCCAAGATGAATCAGATCACCCACTGGATCACAGTGCCTATTGCACTGGCCCAGGGCTATGGTCAGTTGGCACTGCTCCAACAGAGCCAGGTGATCACCTTCGTGGGCTTTACCGGAGTGCAACTACTGCCCACTGTCGCCGCCCTGCTGTCCATCGTGGCGGGCACCATGTTCCTGGTTTGGCTGGGCGAACTGATTACCGAGCGGGGTATCGGGAACGGTATCTCCCTGATAATCTTTGCCGGAATCGTTGCCGGTTTCCCCGGACTACTGAACCAGGGGTTTCTGGACCGGGACAATGTTCTCGGCATCGGGTTCTTCGCCATTATCGGGCTTCTCATAATCGCGCTGATCGTCATGTTCAATGAAGCCCACCGGCGCATCCCAGTTCAGTATGGGAGGAGCATCTTCCGCGGCGGAAGGATGTACCGTCAAAGCGGGGCGACCTATCTGCCCCTGCGGATTAACTCCGCCGGGATGATCCCCCTTATCTTCGCATTTTCCATCGTGATCCTCCCTGGGACTATCGCCACATACTTCGCCACAAGCACCGGAGTAGTGGGAGATGTTGCCCGTTTCTTCGCCGACCTGCTCGTCCCGACTTCTCCACTGTACTGGGTGATGGTTTTTGTCCTGGTGGTGATCTTCACCTTCTTCTACACGCTGGTGGTCTTCAACCAGCAGAATCTGGCGGAAAACCTTCAGCGCAACGGAGGATTCGTTCTGGGGATAAGACCTGGCCGCCCGACTCAGGACTACCTTAACCGGGTCATCGTCCGAATAACGATGGGCGGGGCGCTGTTCCTGGGATTCGTTGCTATCGTCCCTTATTTGGCGTCGCTGGTGACGGGAGTACAGGCTATCTCGTTGAGCAGCACGAGCCTGCTGATAATGGTCGGCGTTGGGCTGGATACGATGCGTCAACTGGAAGCCCAGTTGATGATGCGCAACTACGAAGGGTTCTTGAGATAAATTGGCCGAAGGATTTCGACTGGTGCTTTTCGGCCCGCCCGGGGCAGGCAAGGGGACCCAGGCGCAACTCTTGGTGGATCAGCTTGGAGTCCCGCACATCGGTTCCGGCGACCTGTTCCGCCACCACCTGCGGGAGGAGACTCCCCTCGGTCTCCGCGCCGCTGAATACATGAGACAAGGACTGCTAGTTCCGGATGACCTTACCATCGACATCATTCTCGAAAGAGTGATGGCTATCAACAGTGAAGAAGGATTCATGCTGGATGGGTTCCCACGCAACCGGCGCCAGGCTGAGGTGCTGGATGAGGCGCTGGACCGCAGGTCTCGCGCCCTCGACAAAGTTGTGTGCATAGACGTTCCGGAAGATGAACTACTCAGAAGGTTGGCAGGACGCTTCAGTTGCCAGGAGTGTCAGGCGCCCCACAGTATTCCCCAAGACCCTTCCGCAGGGGAGAATGACACTCCTCCGTCCGTCGGTTGTGACCGTTGTGGCGGCGAGTTGTACCAACGGGAGGATGACCGTCCGGAAGCGATCAGGAAACGAATCGAGGTTTACCAAGCCGAGACTCTGCCGGTGTTGGGATATTATAGAGATAGGGGGATCCTGGTAGAGGTCTCCGGTACGGACAGCGTGGATGGCGTGAACCAGAAGGTACTGGTCGCGCTTGGCCGTTAAACCGATGGTCCAAGCTCCGGGGTTTGATATAAATTCCATTACAGGGTAGAATAGGAATGGTGAATAGGAATCGCAAGCGGGAGACCGCGTCCAACTCTGCCTCCCAGTACTCCGGCGGGATAACTATCAAGTCCCGCGAAGAGATTGATGCCATGCGCGCTGCGGGCGCCATAGTTGGCACGGTATTAGGCATGTTAAGGGACGCGGTGGAGCCGGGGATTACCACCCGGGAACTCGATGCCATTGCCTACAAAGAGATTGTGCGCCAAGGCGCCAGGCCCACGTTCAAGGGCTACCGCGGGTTCCCCGCCAGCATCTGCGCCTCCATCAATGACGAGATCGTTCACGGGATTCCTGGCAAGAAAGCCCTGAAGGACGGTGACATCATCAAGATGGACGTCGGCGCAACGTTGGACGGGTTCATTGGAGACGCGGCGATCTCAGTCGCGGTGGGTTCTAGTACTTCAGAGGCCGACGCACTGATGGAAGATACGCGGGCCGGTCTGATGGAGGGTATCAAGGCCGCTGTGCCTGGCAACCGGATCGGGGACATCGGAGCCGCCGTACAAGCCTACGGTGAGGCCCGAGGTTATGGAATCGTGAGGGAATTCGTCGGCCATGGGGTAGGCCGGTTCCTTCACGAAGACCCCCAGGTGCCCAATTACGGGCAGGCCGGGATGGGAGCGTTGCTACGGCCCGGAATGTGTATCGCCATCGAGCCCATGTTCAACCTCGGGGATTGGCACACTAGAATACTGGGCGACCAATGGACTGTGGTGACGGCCGACGGACTGCTGTCGGCCCACTTCGAGCACACGATAGCTATTACCGATGACGGGCCGGTAATAATGACCGCGCCCCCGTAGGTGGGGGTTGAAATCCCGGACCCCAACCATTGTTCCGACGTCAAGTGAGAGCCTATCGTCCCGGTCTTGGGTCGTCGGCAACAATGATGTTCAGAGGGAGTTTATGGCCAAGAAGCAAGCGATAGAAGTGGAAGCCAGTGTCCAGGAAGCGTTGCCCAACGGAATGTTCCGGGTTACGCTGCCCAATGATCACGAGGTATTGGCCCATGTGTCCGGGAAGATCCGGATGCACTTCATCCGGGTGCTGCCCGGAGACCGTGTCCTGGTAGAGTTGTCCCCCTATGATTTGTCGCGGGGCCGCATCACCTATCGCTTCAAGTAGTTGGCGGGTGTACGAACAATGAAGGTAACCGCATCGGTCAAACCGAGATGTGATAAGTGCCGGGTGATCAGGCGGAAGAGGGTGGTGCGTATTATATGCTCAAACCCGCGACACGCCCAACGGCAGGGCTAGAGTTGCGCGAGCGAGAGCCGGCCGGAAAAGGAGGCCCGAATTGGTCCGTATCGCAGGTGTAGATGTACCCGACCGGAAGAAGGCACATGTGGCCTTGACGAGGATTTATGGTATCGGTCCAGCCTTGGCTACCGAGATTCTGGCCAAGGCTGAGATTGATACCGAATCACCGCCCAGGATGCTGGAACTGTCCGAGGTCCAGGTGGACCGGATCCGGGAGATCGTTGACCGTGAGTACCTGGCCGAAGGCGACCTGCGCCGGGAAGTCAACCAGAACATCCGGCGGTTGATAGAGATCGGTTCCTACCGGGGCACGAGGCACCGTCGGGGGCTTCCCGCTCACGGCCAACGGACCCGTACCAACGCACGCACCCGCAAGGGGCCCAGGCGCACAGTGGCTGGCCGGGGTCGGCGTACGGGTGGAAAGAAGTAGGTGGATGTGACTCATGCCTAGGCCAAGAGCGCGCCGGCGCGAACGGCGCACAGTCGTCCAGGGGCGGGCGTATATCTATTCTACGTTCAATAATACTCTGGTCAGTATCACAGACCCTCAGGGCAATGTTATAGCCTCGGCCAGCGCGGGCACCGTCGGATTCAAGGGATCGCGCAAGGGAACGGCTTTCGCCGCTCAGCGGGCCGCCGAGCAGGCTGCCCGTCGAGGCATGGACATGGGACTGCGCCAGGTGGACGTGCTTATCCGCGGGCCCGGCGCAGGCCGCGAGGCGGCTATCCGCTCCCTGCAAGGGACCGGGCTGACCGTTACCAGTATCCGAGACGTGACGCCGATACCCCATAACGGCTGTCGCCCGCCGAAGAGAAGGAGAGTGTAAGAAAGCTCCTGATGGGTAGATATACAGGACCCTCCTGCCGGCTATGCCGCCGCGCCGGGGAAAAGCTATTTCTCAAGGGGGAGCGTTGCTTTACCCCCCGCTGCGCCATCGAACGTCGTCGTTCTGCCCCAGGCAACCAATCACGGAGGCGCAGGCGGCCCTCTGATTACGGCGTCCACCTCTTGGAGAAGCAAAAAGCCAAGTACATCTACGGTGTGCTTGAGTCCCAGTTCCGCCGCTACATGGCTGAGGCGTTTGATACTCCGGGCGTGACCGGTCTGAACTTACTTAGGTCCCTCGAACGGCGGTTCGACAACGTCGTTTTCCTGTTGGGGTTCGCCGACTCGCGCAAGCAAGCCCGCCAACTGGTGATGCATGGGCATCTCCAGGTCAACGGCCGGAAGACGGACATCCCCTCCTATCAGGTTGCGGTAGGCGACGTCATTTCCTGGAAGGAGTCGGACAAGGCAACGGATTTCTACAAGGAGCGGACTGACGGGATTCCGAAGCGTCCAGTTCCCGCCTGGCTGTTGCTGGACACTACGGATATGGCCGGACGGGTGATGAACTTGCCTGCTGATGAAGACCTGCAACAGGCCATCAATTCCCGTCTGATAGTTGAGTTTTACTCGAGGTAAGTGACTGCATGTTGGATATTAACGTCATTTCTTCCACTTACCCCGACGGAGGGCCAGAGCCACCGAAACTTGGTGTTCAGGTCTTGGAGTCGAGCGACAAGTACGGCAAAGTAGCTGTCGAGCCGCTCCAGCGAGGGTTTGCCCGCACTATCGGCAACCCGTTGCGGAGGATTCTTATGAGTTCTACCAATGGCAGCGCCATCACGTGGGTGAAGATCGACGATGTGGTCCATGAGTATGCGGCTATTCCCGGTGTCAAGGAAGAAGTCATGGACCTGCTGCTCAACGTCAAGCGGATTCGGATTCGTTCCCGGTCTGAGCGCACTGGCAAGATGCGGCTCGATGTCTCAGGTCCCGGTCGCGTCTGTGCCGGGGACATAATCACATCTGTCGACTTCCAGGTAGTGAACCCTGAGTTGCATCTGGCAACCCTGGACTCCGATGACTCCCGGCTTTCGATCGAGTTCAACGTCGAGCAGGGCGTTGGGTACCAGCAGGCCAAGCAAGGGGAAGGTTCCGAAAGTATGCCGGTGGGCGTTTTGCCGGTGGACGCAATTTTCAGTCCTGTGCGAAAGGTCAACTTCGAGGTCGAGCACACTCGGGTGGGGCAGGTAACAGACTACGAGCGGCTGGTGCTGGAGGTCTGGACTGACGGAACAGTCTCTCCTGTGGAAGCTGTGCGCCGCGCAGCCAATTCGCTGGTCAACCACTACTTCCTGTTTAGCAACTTGGACGAGTCCGTTGAGACCCGGATGGACCGTGCGTCGCTAATGGTGTCTCCCGAAATCTATCAGACTCCCATCGAGAAGCTGGAACTCTCGCCGCGAACGTTGAACTGCCTGAAGCGGGCCCACATCACCAAGCTTGGCGAGGTCTTGGAGCGGTCCGACGATGAACTCCTCAAGATTAGGAACTTCGGCTTCAAGTCCCTGACTGAGTTGAAGGACAAGCTCGTAGAACATGGTATCGCTCCTAACGCGAGCGACGAATTTCCGACTGCAACCATCAACAGGGATGTTCTGGAACCAGGCGCATTACCCACGGGCGTAACCCTTTCGCCTGAAGAGTTGGGAGAGCTGATAGCATCCGGTGGCATAGGAAGTCCCGCTTCCAGCCAGGCTCAGTCTGGAGAAGAATCATGGTCAGTTCCCGACAATGATGAGTTGGATGAAGATGAGGATGACGACGCCGACGACCACGACGATGAAGAGGAGGGGGATCTCTAACCATGGCTTCTCACCGTGTCGCTGGCAGAAAGTTAAGCCGGTATAAGGACCAGCGGAAAGCCCTCCTGCGTGGTCTCACATCGGAGTTAATCCAACACGAGCGGATCACCACCACGCTGGCCAAAGCTAAAGAGACTCGCATCGTCGCCGAGAAGCTCATCACGCACGGCAAGAAGGGCACTTTGCACCATCGCCGACTCGCATTGGCTCAGGTGCCCAACAAGATGGTGGTGAAGAAGGTGTTCGATGAAGTAGCGCCCCGGTACGCTGACCGCGCTGGAGGATACACCAGGATCATCAAGCTCGGCCGCCGGCAGGGTGATGGGGCTGAGATAGCGGTTATCGAGTTGGTCTAGCCGGAGTGCACCTCGCCGGGCTAGATCGTCTTAATTTGGGGGTCTGACCCCTAATCCCACCCAAGGCTACAATCCCCTGGATGAACCGGCATGAGGAGAGTGGCGCTACTCGTAGAATACGAAGGCACAAAATACAAGGGTTTCCAGGTCCAGCGGGACCAGCCCACCATACAAGGCGAATTGGAATCCGGGTTGCGTCGTTTCTCTGGCCAAGAGGTGCGGATCAGGGGCGCAAGCAGGACCGATTCCGGGGCACATGCCCGGGGACAGGTGGTTGACTTTGCCATCATGGCCGACAGAACGGTCGAGTCCTTCCCATCCGGGATGAACTTCTACCTTCCATCTGACATCCGGGTCCAGTCAGCATACTGGATGGTCCCGGAGTTCCACTCCAGGAAGAGCGCCGCTAGCAGGGTCTACAGGTACACGGTATCCAATCGGGATTGGCCATCCCCGCTGGGGCGGCACACGAGCTTTTGGTTACGGGAGCCGCTGGATGTGAGCTTAATGGCAAAGGCTGCGGAGGCCGTGATGGGAGACCAGGACTTCCGCCCTCTGGTCTCGGACCATCCAGCCGACAGGAGCGCGGTCCGCACGGTATACAGGTGGGACGTGTGGAGAGAAGAGTCAGATGTTATCATAGAGTGCGAGGCCAACGGGTTCCTGAAGCACTTGGTGCGGAGGACAAACGCGATACTTATTGAGGTTGGCAAAGGGAAACTGGATACGAACATATTAGGCAGGGTGCTGGCGGGAGAGACGGGGAAAGGTTTTTCCCTGCCGTCAGTACCGGCCAGCGGTCTCTGCCTGATGAAGGTAAAATACCCGGACTTCCGGTCATGTGTAGTCAGAGAAGATGAAGAGAGTTAGCACATATTTCCCCAAGAACGGCGAAGTCCCCGCGAAGTGGCGGGTCATTGACGCGACAGGCCAGGTGCTGGGCCGCCTGTCCCGGGACATCGCTATGGCGCTCCAGGGCAAGGACAAGCCGGAGTATTCCCGCTCAGTGATGACCGGCGACTACGTTATCGTGGTCAACGCCTCCAAGGTCCGGATCACAGGGCGGAAGAGGGACCAAAAGCTCTACTACCGGCACAGCGGCTATGTCGGCAACCTGAAGACATTCCGGCTTGGAGACATGCTCGAAACGAGGCCAGAACGTGTTATCGAGTTGGCGGTGAAGGGAATGCTTCCCCGGAATAACCACGGGCGGCACATGCTCAGACGGCTGAAGGTGTACTCCGGGGAGACACATCCCCACGAGGCACAAGTGGCCGGGTTCGGAGAGTAACAGTCCCGGATGAATAAGGCTTAGGGCAGGTAAAGGTTTGGTAGGATCCGCAGCGGAGCAGGAATATTACTACGGCACCGGCAAGCGTAAGACGTCCATTGCTAAGGTGAAACTCTACTTGGACGATGGCGGTCCCACGATAGTCAATGGCAAGCCAGTAGACGAGTACTTCGGATGGCGTCCCTGGCAGGATATTATCCAGGAACCTTTTCGGGTCACCGAGATGGGCAACAGGTTCCGCGTAATGGTACGGGTCATCGGGGGTGGTGTGCATTCCCAGGCGCAGGCCATCAGGCACGGAGTAGCCCGAGCGCTGGTTGCCTACGACCCCGGTCTGAAGGCCGGGTTGCGCCGCCACGGGTTCATCACCCGGGACGCGCGAATCAAGGAAAGCAAGAAGTACGGACTGAAGCGCGCACGGCGGGCTCCCCAGTACACCAAGCGTTAGCCCGGGCGTACTAGACTCCCAAGTATTCAGTTGCCGCGTTGAGCAGGTTTTCCACGTCTGCCTGGCTGTCTGCTTCGGCGTAAACGCGCAGTAGCGGCTCTGTGCCGGAGAAGCGAGAAATCAGCCAGGCGTTGTCGAACAATAGCCGCCGCCCGTCAATGGCGTCTGTACCTCGTATAGGCATTCCGGCAAGTTGGGTCAAGTCCGGGCTGTCCAGTCTGGACTGAATGCGGTCCCGGTCTTGCGCGTCGAACGTCACATCGCGGCGGTGGTAATAGTGCTCCCCCACCCTGTCGAAGAGGCCCCGTACCAGTTCAGATGGGGTTTTGCCGGTGCGGGCCATGTACTCAAGCACGAACAGTCCGCTTAGGATTCCATCCCTTTCAGGGATGTGGCCCCGGAATGAGAACCCCCCGCTTTCCTCTCCGGCCATCAGCGCATCGGTTTCGGACATCTTTGGGCCGATGTACTTGAAGCCGACCCTCATCTCGTGGATGTCCACCCCATAAAGCTGAGCGAGTTTGTTCAGCATCATGGACGACGTGACGCCCTTCACCAACGGCCCGCGTTGGCCTTTTTCCTCCAGCAGGTAAAAGGCCAACAGCGAGAATACTTCCAGGGTGGTAATGAAGCTGCCGTGCTCATCTACCACACCGATACGGTCCGCGTCACCGTCCAGGGCAAGACCCACCGAGAACCCTTGCTCCTTCACCGCCTGCATCAACAGTCCCAGATTGGGGGCAATGGGTTCCGGTTGCTCCATGCCCGGGAACGCTGGATTGCGAGTCCCGTGCATCTCATCCACCACCGTAGCGCCGCCGGAGACGAGATGGGGGATATAGCCTGCGCCAGCCCCGAACATGGCATCGACGCGGATGTTCAGACCGGCGCTGCGTATGGCCTCCAGGTCCACCAATCCGGAGACTTTCTCCATGTACGATGGGGCGGGGTCGAAATCGATCACCCACCTTTGCTCACGCGCCTGGACGATAGGGACCGACTTAACCCGGCCGACACTGGAGATGAAGTGTTCGAGAAGGTTGGTTATTTCCTGGGTTGCGCTGCCGGCGTAGTCCGGCTTGAACTTGAACCCGTTCCAGATGCCGGGGTTGTGGCTCGCCGTAATGATGGCCGCGCCCGCCGCCTGGTGGTTCAAGACGCTGAAGCTGAGGACCGGGGTGGGAGAAGAGGTCTCGGCCAAATGGGTTTTGACTTCATTGGCCGCCATTACCGAGGCAACTGTCTCGGCGAATTCCCTGGAGAGAAACCGGGTATCGTGCCCTACAACCAGTCCTTTCCCAGCTGATCCTGTGGCCTTGAGGTAGTCGGCCAAACCCTGGGCGCAACGGCCTACGTTCTCAAAGGTGAACTCTTCGGCTATTATTGCCCGCCAGCCGTCCGTTCCGAAGCTGATTGGCGTGGTCACGGAGATGTTCCTTGGCCGGTGGCTACTGAGTCCTCTGTGACAACGGACGTCTGAATCGCCTGCTCCCATTCGTCCAGGTTGAAGAAGAATGGGCCCGCGCCGCCGTGATAGGCTACCCTGCCATCTGTGTCGACCAGGTAGACTCGTTCCGGAGCTGCGCCATATGCCTCGTCGATGGAGTTGTCCATCTCCTCAACCAGGATGGGGATCGTGATGTTCAGTCCGAGGTTGCACGCTTGGGCAACCCCTTCCCGCTCGTCATAGCTCTGGTGCTGCCGGTAATAGACTTCGTCCTGCACGTTGGCGTCGACCTGCCATCCGTCGGTGGGGTGGGCCTCGCGCACGTAAACGACGAAAAATTCCACCTGTCCAACGAACCTGTCCCGTATCGCCTCTATGCGCCCCACCTGGGCGCGGAACGGGGGTCAAGTGTAGCTGCCGAAGACCAGGGCAACGGGACGTTGGCCGCGAAAGCTGGAGAGACACACCCGGTCATTGGAGCCGAGCAGCTTCAGGTTGAAGTCCGGTGCAAGCTCGCCTCGGGCCGGGCCTTGTTCGTCCCGTTGGATCACATGCAGAAGCGCTCGTCCCACCCGATCCGGGACGTTATCGAGATGGGGTTCCAATATTTCTCTCGCCGGGACGCTCTCAATGGACGCACCTCCCCTGCGTTCCCGAAGTTCTTCCAGGCATTTTCGGAACAGTACCCGGTCTTCGGAGGACAGGTCGGCAATCGGCCTGCCCTGTTGCTGTGTCTGCATTGTCCAGCCCCTTCCAACGCTTTCTTTAGTCCGAGGGCTGCCAGCCACGATTATCTCTGGTACTATGCCAGTCCCGCCGCGGACCGGAGGGCATCGGCCTTGTCGGTCCGCTCCCATGGCAGGTCCAGGTCGTTGCGGCCGAAATGTCCGTATGCCGCCGTCTTGCCGTAGATCGGGCGCCGCAGGTCTAGGTCTTCGATGATTGCGCCAGGACGCAGGTCGAAGTGTTCGTCAACCAATTCAACGATGCGCTCATTAGGCATGTGGTTGGTGTCGAAGGTCTCGACGGAAATGGAGATTGGCCTGGCGACGCCGATGGCGTAGGACACAATGACCTCAACCCGGTCGGCCAGACCGGCGGCGACGATGTTCTTGGCAACGTAGCGGGCTGCATACGCTCCGGAGCGGTCAACCTTCGTAGGGTCCTTCCCTGAGAATGCGCCGCCACCGTGGCGGGCTATGCCGCCGTAGGTGTCCACAAGGATCTTCCGCCCGGTCAACCCGGTGTCACCCTGCGGTCCGCCAATGACGAACCAGCCGCTGGGGTTCACGTAGTAGTTGGTGTCGTCGTCGAGCAACTCGCCGGGCACCACAGGCTTGATGACATGCTCGATAATGTCCTGGCGGATCATCTCCCGAAACGCACCCCGGTCCTCCTGATCTTCGTGCTGGGTGCTGATGACAACAGCGTCGACCCGGTGGGGTCTCCCGTACCTGTACTCCACCGTCACCTGTGACTTGCCATCCGGTCCCAGGTAGGGAAGTGTGCCGTCCTTGCGCACGACAGCAAGCCTCTCCACCAGGCGGTGGGACAGGTCTACGGTCAGGGGCATCAGGCCCTCCGTCTCGTTGCAGGCGAACCCGACCATCATGCCCTGATCTCCAGCCCCGGTGGCCCGGCGGGCGTCAGCGGCTACGCCGTTGTCCCGATGTTCCAGGGAGGTGGTGACGCCCTGGCTGATGTCGGCGGACTGTTGGCTGACATGGGCGATGACGCCGCAGGAACCGCCGTCGAGTCCGTATTTTACGTCAGTATACCCGATGTCCAGGATCACCTGCCGGGCTATCTCGTTGAAGTCAAGCCTGGAGTTGGAGGTTATCTCTCCCGTTACCATGACGAGGTTCTTGGTGGCAACGGTCTCACATGCGACCCGGCTCATCTGGTCGTCGGCCAAGGCTGCGTCCAGGACTGCGTCGGATATCTGGTCGCACAACTTGTCGGGGTGTCCCTCGGTTACGGACTCGGAAGTGAGCAGGTACTTGGGTGAGGTTGTAAAAAGTAAGGCCATAGTCCTTCTCCTGGTAAAGGGTTGCTTACGTGCCGAACTCCCAGCTTTCCTGGTAGTTCTGTTGTTCCGGAGTCAGGGTATCTATCGTGATGCCCAGCGACTCCAGCTTCAGCCTCCCCACCTCCGCGTCGATGTCCTCTGGCACCGGGTAGACCCCCGGCGTCAGTTGGCCGTGGTTCTTGACTATGTGCTCTGCCCCCAACGCCTGGTTGGCGAAGCTCATGTCCATTACGGCCGACGGATGCCCCTCGGCAGCGGCCAGGTTGATCAGTCTCCCTTCGCCAAGAACGTAAATCTTCCTCCCGTCGCTGATCTGGTACTCATCGACGAACTCGCGTGCCTTCCGCTTGCCGGTGGACATCTCCTCCAAGGCGTTCAGGTCGATCTCGACGTTGAAGTGCCCGCTGTTGCTCAGGATTGCTCCGTTTGGCATCACCTCCAGGTGGTCCCGTCCGATGGCGTGGTAGCCTCCGGTCGCGGTGATGAACACCTCACCAACCTTCGCAGCCTCCACGCTGGACATCACCGTAAAGCCGTCCATCACTGCTTCGAGGGCGCGCACCGGGCTGACTTCGGTAACAATTACATGAGAGCCCATACCCTTGGCCCGGGAGGCGATGCCCCGGCCGCACCAACCATAACCAGACACCACCACCCTGCGGCCTGCCCACAGGATGTTCGTCGCGCGGGTAATGCCGTCGAGGGTGCTCTGGCCAGTACCGTAGCGGTTGTCGAAAAAGTGCTTGGTCTCCGCCTCGTTGACCGCAATAATGGGATAGGCTAGCTTCTCGTCATTGGCCATCGCCGTGAGGCGGATTACCCCGGTGGTGGTCTCTTCGGTTCCGCCGATAACGTGTCGCAACAGCTCGGCTCGCTCCCTGTGCAGTGTGCTTACCAAATCTGCGCCGTCGTCCATCGTGATGTTGGGCTGGTGGTCCAGGACGGCGGATATGTGAGAGTAGTAGGTCTCGTCGTCTTCGCCCTTGATGGAGAAAGTGGGAATCCCGTACTCATGGACCAGAGCGGCGGCCACGTCGTCCTGGGTGCTGAGCGGGTTGCTGGCGCAGACGACAACATCTGCGCCTCCATCCTTGAGGGCAATGACGAGGTTGGCCGTCTCCGTCGTCACGTGGAGACAGGCAGACATGCGTACTCCGGCCAAGGGCTTCTCACGGATGAACCGCTCACGGATGAGACCCACGACGGGCATCTCCCGCCCCGCCCATTCGATGCGGTTCACTCCTTCCTGTGCCAGGCTCAGGTCCTTAACGTGGCCGGTGGATGATCTTGAAGTCAAACGTTTTCTCCTTTTGCCGCTCCCTCACCACCTCTCCCACTCCCTTTGAGTGGCATGTATCCCTTCGGACAGTTTGGTTGTTTAGGGGTTCTCTCCGTAGTTGGTGGGGTAGTTCCCCCCGATCCAGGCCGGGGTGCCATCCTCGATGTTGAACAAGTTGGCCGGGTCGTAACCCATCGATGCGGCAATTTCACATGCCAGGCCGCTTCGCACACCCGCCGCGCAGATGAACAACAGCTTCTTGTCCTGGGGCACTTCATCCATGTGGTCTGTCAGGTCGTCGATGGGGATGTGTATCGCTCCCGCAACATGCCCGGTCACCCACTCGTCGTCACGGCGCACGTCGACGACAACTATGTTGTCCGGCTCGGCATCCAGCATCGATTTGGCTTCATGAGAGTCCACTCGGAAGTAAGGTTCGCCGGGGTCCTGCCTGGGCATCGCATTGCCTCCTCAGCGTCCTATTCGGGTTGGCCGCTTTCCTATTAGCTCAGGTACTTGCCAGCTATCGGGGCGAGTCTCTCTTTCAGGTCGCCGGGTATCAGGTCTCGGGACGTGACGATGGCGTCCTTCAAAGCATTGGCGCAAGGGCACTCCCTTGGCCCATTGAGACGCGGGACAACCTTGCGGATGAGTTCTTTAGAGTTGGCCACGTTGGTCAACAGGTTCTGTATGATGAGCTCCACTGTGACCGGTTCCATGCTCTCGTGCCAGCAGTCGTAATCGGTGACCCATGCCATTGTGGCATAGCAGATCTCTGCTTCCCGGGCCAGCTTTGCCTCGGGCAGGGCGGTCATGCCGATCAGATCGGCCCCCCACGAACGGTGCAATAGAGACTCGGCACGGGTCGAAAAGGCAGGACCTTCCATCACTACCATGAGGCCGCCGGCGTGGACTGCCAACTCCAACTCCCGGGCGCCCTCGAGCAGCGTGCGGTTGGCGGCAGCGCAATACGGTTCATCGAAGGCGATGTGGGCTGCGATGTCCTTCTCGAAAAAGGTGTCCGACCCTCTGAGCCTTGTCTTGTCGATCAATTGATCAGGCAGCACCAAGTGGAGGGGAGCCAGTTCCTCCTTGAGGCTGCCGACCGCACTGACTGAGATGATCCGCTCCACACCCAGGGTCTTCAGGGCGTATATGTTGGCCCTCGAGGGTATCTGGGTGGGATTGAGGCGGTGGCCCAAGCCGTGCCTGGGCAAGAATGCAACCTGCACACCTTCCAGGTCGCCTACGGCGATAGTGCCGCTGGGCTTTCCGAAGGGAGTATCGACGTCGAAAAATTCGACGTCAGTCAAGCCCTCCATCTCATAGAGGCCGGTGCCACCGATGATCGCCAGGCTTGCTTTCGCGTTTGGCACGTTGCTGACTTGCGGTTTCCTTTCAGAGTGTTGTGCTGCTATCCATTACGCCAGTTGCGCTGAACTGGCTGCCAACAGCAGGCTTTCTGAGTAAGGCGGGTGACACACGCCACCTTCGCAGACAATTGCGCCGATGTAGCGATTCGGAGTCACATCGAAAGCCGGGTTGGCTGCCGGCACGCCTTCCGGAGCGGTGAGGCGGCCGTTGAAATGGGTCACTTCCTCGGCGGCGCGCTCTTCGATCTGTATTTCGTCTCCGGCAGGAAGGTCGAAATCGATGGTGCTGACGGGAGCGGCGATGTAGAAGGGGATGGAGTTTTCTCTGGCGAGGACGGCCAGAGAGTAAGTACCGATCTTGTTGGCAGTGTCACCGTTGGCGGCGATACGGTCCGCGCCGGTGATGACGCAACTGATCCTGCCCTGGGCCATCATCATCCCGGCTGCCGAGTCCACTATCAATGTCGCCGGGATTCCCAGTTGCTGAAACTCCCATGAAGTCAGCCTGGCCCCTTGCAGGAACGGGCGAGTCTCGGTGTTGTAGACTTGGAACCGATTGCCCGCCTCCCAACTGGCCCGAATGACGCCCAGTGCAGTCCCAAAGCCGGAGGTGGCCAGCGCGCCTGTGTTGCAGTGGGTAAGAACCGCGCCGCCGTCGGGGATGAGATCTTTCCCCAAGTCCCCGATGCGGCGGTTGACAGCTTCGTCCTCTTCCTGGATGCGCTGGGCTTCCCCGAGAAGCCTTTCCCGCAATTGGGCCAAGTCGGACTCAACCTCGGCGGTCGTGAGCATTCGTTGGATGGCCCATTGCAGGTTAACGGCGGTAGGGCGTGCCGCCGAGACGGTTGTTCCGGCTTCCCGCAGCCGGTCAAGAAATGTGGAGATGTCCGTGGCCTCGATCTCCCGTGCCGCCAGGACCATGGCGTATGCAGCTGTGACGCCTATGGCTGGAGCGCCTCTGACCCGCATCTCACGGATGGCGTCCACAGCCTGCCGGCACGAAGCGACCTCAAGCGTGGTCTGTTCCATCGGGAGCAGAGTCTGGTCAAGCAATAGCAGCTTGTCGCCGCTCCATTCTATTGGTCTGATTTCTGTCAAATGTTGTCGTCCGTTTAGATAGCCGGGTCAAGGGGACTTATATTTCCTAGAACGGTCCTTGGGAGAGGGGCATAAAAAAAGCTCCTCGTATTGAGAAGCTCAAGCTAAGTTCGAGCCCCTCATCTTCCGCTCTTGACGATTTTCGCCGCCTTGAGCGCCGGAATTAGCACCGTGTCCCAATTTGCCTGGATGGCAGGACCGGTTGCTTGGCTTCGTAGGGCCGTTCCCTCAGCCTTTCTCGATAAAGGGATGGTCGTATGTATTTGAGTTGCCGATGGGATTATGTTACCCATGTCTGCGTTCCGTGTCAAGACGAGCAGCCCCTCACACTTCTACGCCCATGAGTCCATTGCCAGCATCCGGGAGAATCGGGGCATGTATTGAAATCGGAGAAGTAATGTATGGATTTCGTTATGTCAACCAACCCTCAACCCTTCCGAACCATGCCGGTTGACACTGATTCCGGCCCGACAACATAATGGGGCCTGCCACGGCAATCAATACTGCCATCACTCCCAGGGATGCCGCCGCATCCGGCTGGCGTTCAGCTGGTGGGCGGGCACAACCATAACCGAGGGTCTGATTCGCCGCAACCGGTCCGCTTTCGCAGCATCCAGGGGCGGGAGACACGACACATGGAACAGTCTGCGCTCTCAACCCGTGATCAGGGTTTAGGACTGTTCGCCGACCTGTACGAGCTCACCATGGCCCAGGCGTTCTATGAGCATCGTATGTTCGCGCCAGCCACCTTCAGTCTGTTCGTCCGCAACCTTCCCCAGGACCGCGGCTACCTCGTGTCAGCAGGGCTGGAAGACGTCCTTGATTTCCTCGCCCACTTCCGGTTTGACAAGGTTAGCCTGTCCTACCTGGACTCGACCGGCATTTTCTCCCGAGAGTTCCTGAACTATCTGGACGGGTTGAGGTTCACAGGAGAAGTCCGGGCTATACCTGAAGGAAGGCTCTTCTTCGCCCATGAACCTGTGCTTGAGGTCACCGCGCCGATTATAGAAGCCCAGATAGTGGAGACCTTCGTCATCAACCAGGTCAACCTCCAGACTATGCTGGCGACCAAGGCTGCCCGCTGCGCCTGGGCCGCGGAAGGCCGGAGCCTCAGCGATTTTTCGGCGAGACGCACCCAGGGCACGGACGCGGCGATGAAGATGGCCCGGTGCGCCTATATCGCCGGTTTTGAGTCCACCAGCAACGTCTCAGCGGCGCGAAGGTACGGCATCCCCCCCGCCGGCACGATGGCCCACTCCTTCATCATCACGTTCCCGACGGAGACAGACGCATTCCGGGCCTATGCCGAGAGCTTTCCTGACCGCTGTGTGCTGTTGCTGGACACTTTCGACACGATTCAGGGCGCGAAGAACGCAGTGAAGGTCGCTAAGGAACTGGAATCACGCGGTCACCGTCTCAGGGCCGTGCGGCTGGACTCGGGCGACTATGCCGAACTGGGCCGGAAAGTCCGAGCCATCCTGGACGAAGCCGGCCTCCAGTACGTGGGTATACTTGCATCCGGCGGCCTCGACGAGTTCGCCGTGCAGCAACTTGTCAGCAACGGTGCCCCGATAGATATATTTGGCATAGGCACCAAGGTGGGAGTGTCTGCTGACGCACCGTGGTCTGACATGGCTTACAAGCTGGTCTGCTACGATGGCCGTCCCGTGATGAAATTGAGCTCCGATAAGGTGTCCCATCCGGGAGCGAAGCAAGTGTTCCGCGTTGAGAATCCCGACGGTACGTTTCACCACGACGTCATCGGATTAAAGGATGAGTCGGTACGCGGCGCGGAACCTCTGTTGGAGCATGTAATGTCGGAGGGATGCGCCATTGGCGCCGTGGCGAGTCTTGACGATATGAGAGGCAGGATGCGCCGGGACTTGGAACGTCTTGATGACGGGTCCAGGAAGCTGACCGCTCCCGCAGCCTACCCGGTGGAGTTCAGCCGCCGGCTGACAACGCTCTCTACCCAGGTGCGTCACGATCTGGAAGGGTCTGCCTGGTCGTCCGGCCAGGTGGCCCCCAACCCATCCGGAAGGTCTGTTCAATGAAAATCGCGGTCTGCGCAAAGTACGTCCCCGTAGTTTCCCGAATCAGGTTCGACTACGAACAGAAGACGATAATCCGGGAGGGTGTGCCTTCCGAAGTCAACTCATTCGACATGCTGGGTATAGTCCGGGCGGTCGAATTGAAGTCCGGGGGGGCAGACGAAGTCGTAGCGGTCTCGATGGGGCCTCCCCAGGCCAGGGACGGACTTCTCCAGTGTCTGGCAATGGGCGCAGATAGGGGGGTGCTCATATCTGACCGGGCCTTGGCGGGGTCGGACACACTTGCCACCGCCCGTGCCCTTGCCCTGACTCTGGCCAGAGAAGAGCCGGACCTGGTCATCTGCGGGCGCAATAGCTCGGACTCTGAGACCGGACAGGTTGGCCCGGAAGTGGCTGAACTGATGGATCTTCCCCACATAAGCCAGGTGAGCAGACTGGACTACCGGCCAGACTCGAACACCATCTTGGTGCGGCGGGATACGGACGAAGGCTATCAGGTGCTGGAGTGCCAGCTTCCCGCCTTGGTGTGCGTGACCGAGGGTGTGGCCGAAGAGCAATTCCCCACCAGGGACGGGATGGCCGAAGCGCAGACCAAACCGCTGGATGAGGTCTCATGTGCCGACCTGACCACCGATTTGTCCCAGTTCGGGGTTGAAGGCTCTCCTACCTGGGTTGACGACATCCGGTTGGTGGAACCGAGCAGGCTGGGAGTCATTGTGGAGGAAGAGGACCCGGAGGCAGCCGCCAAGCAGGTAGCCGAACTGCTGGTTGCCCGGCTTGCGGAGTTGGACTCTGAATCTGGGGACGCGCTGGCATCCGGCCCATTTCCCCGGTTTCCGGACAACCACGAAAATGGAATCTGGGTTGTCGCCGAAACGACACGCAGCGGGCTGCGCCGGGTCACACTGGAGATGTTGGGCAAGGCCAGGGAGCTTACTTCTATCACACAAAGCGAGGTGGTGGCCGTACTGGTTGGTTCCCCTCAGGATGGTCTGGTGAACGAACTGACGTCCGGCGGAGCAGACAGGGTATTGGTAATCGAGAACGCTGGAAGGGGGCCGGTCTGGGGCCGCGCCGTGGTGCAGGGCTTACGTGAGGCTCTACAGGCTGCTTCCCCCTACGCGGTCTTATTCGCTGCCACCGCCGACGGCAGGGACTTGGCGGCAAGGGTAGCCGCCGCCTTGAGCCTTGGTCTGACTGGCGACGCCATTGATCTTGAGATCGATGATCAGGGCAGGTTGGTCCAGTTGAAGCCAGCATTGGGCGGCAACGTGGTTGCGCCCATTTTGTCCAAGACCCTGCCAAACTTGGTGACCCTGCGCGCCGGGCTGCTGGAGCCGACAGACCCTGAGACCGGAATCGCTTCTGCGGTCGAGCATGTGGACGTTCCCGTATTCCAGGGCCGGGACGCCCGGCTATTAGAAGAAGATATCCAGGAGGACTTGGGTTCCATAGAACTTACCCAGGCGCAAGTGGTGATGGGTGTCGGGATGGGCATCGGAGGGCCGGAGTCGTTGCCCAAAGTCCGGGAGTTGGCGGTATCTGTCGGGGCGACTTTGGCCACCACCCGGGACGTCGTTCACGCCGGTTGGCTTCCCCACCAGATTCAGGTGGGAATCAGCGGCCGCACCATTGGGCCAAAGGTGTACATTGCAGTGGGCATCAGGGGAGCTTTCAACCACACCGTAGGCATACAGAAGGCAGGTATCATCGTCGCGGTGAACCAGATGCGGCGGCATACTATCTTCAGGGCTGCAGATTTCGGGATAGTTGGGGACTGGCAGACGTTCCTGCCGCCATTGATCGAGGCCCTGAAGCCAATGTTGGCCACGATTCGCTGACCCATTCCCGGCGCGCGTGTTCAACAGGGGTGTGGTAGACTCCATCGCGTGTCAGAGAGAGGTATTGGTACGGCAGGCATGCCGTACTTGACACCACTTATGCGGGTAAGCACAATGTCAGTGGCCTGTCGAGCGTACTGCGCCGACGGGGGCTCACTACGTTTATCTGACCTTTACGACAGGCAAACGACACAGCAAGGGGGCGAATTATGGACTTTGGGTATACGCCGGAACAGGAGGCCCTTAGGGACGAAGTCCGGGCATTCATAGCGGAGCACGTTACCAACGAGGTCCGGACGGAGGTCGAGGACGGTGGCGGCGAAGGAGGACGTGGACCCAAAGTCCGTGAGCTTTACAAGAAGATCGCGGACAAGGGATGGATCGGAATCAGTTGGCCCAAACAATACGGCGGCCAGGATGGCAACCGTCTAGACCAGTACATCGTCGAGGAAGAGTTTTCCCGGATCGGCATCGGTGTCGGAGGCGCGGGCAGCGGCGCGCCTGCAATACTGGCCGCTGGCACCGAGGAGCAGAAGGAATACTTCCTTCCCGGACTGATCAACGGCGACATCGTGCTTGCCTTGGGATTTACCGAACCCCAGGCCGGAGCAGACTTGGCCGGTCTCCAATGCCGTGCGGTCCGCGATGGCGACGAGTTTGTCATCAACGGTCAGAAGATGTTCACTTCTTCGGCACACTACGCTACTCACATCTATCTGATGGCCCGGACCGACCCTGACGCTCCCAGGCACCGGGGAATTTCCATATTCCTGGTCCCGATGGATACACCGGGGATCACCGTCCGCCCCCTCTGGACCATCCAGAATGATCCCCCAGCCCCGTCTGGCACCACCTACGGCCAGCGCAGGACCAACGAGACATTCTTCGAGAACGTCCGCATTCCCGCCACCTGCCTCCTCGGAGAGGAAAACCAGGGATGGTATGTGGGCGCTATGGGCCTGAACCTGGACCGGGTTGGTGCAAGCCGGTATCTCATCTCGGTGCGCCGCGACGAGGACATCATCAACTGGGTCAAGGAGAATGATTTTGAAGGGCATTCCATAGCCGGAGACCCAGCGGTCCGGGACCGTCTGGCCGAGTTGTGGATCGAGGCCCAAGTCTGCCGCCTGATGACCATGCGCAGCATGTCTCTGGTGGAACGAGGCGGCAGCTTCACCTATGAAGGCTCGGCCGAGAAAGTTTGGGCGCCGGAGCATGGCGTGAGGACCACCGAGACCATCTCCCAGATTCTCGGCCCATACGCCCAACTGCTGAATGGATCAGAGGATGCCATTGAGGATGGCGTATTTGCCCACAACCTCATGGGTTCCTTCCAGTCGGGGATCAATCACGGCAGCGTACAGGTCATGCGGGACCAGATGGCCCGCCGCGGTCTGGGCATGCCCAGGGGTTAGCGCCTTCCAGGGAGAGTAGCCCCGGCTCTCCCACAAACATCACGAGGAAATTACATGGATGTCTTACTGAACGAAGAAGAACAGATGGTCAAGAACCTTGCCAGGGAATTCCTGGAAGGGGAATGTCCTCCGAGTCTTGCCCGGGAAATGGAAAGGGATGAATTGGGTTATCCCCCGGAGTTGTGGCAGCAGATAGCCCAGTTGGGCTGGTTTGGCATGTCCCTCCCCGAACAGTACGGAGGCCAGGGTCTCGGCCTGACCTACCTCGGCCTGGTTCTGGAAGAAGTTGGCCGGGCCATCGCCCCAGTGCCTTTCCACAGTACGATGGTCCCGGCTTTGGCCATCGCCTCAGACGGCAGTGAGGCCCAGAAGCAGGACATCCTCCCGAGAGTGAGCAGTGGCGGCCTGGTCATGACTTGGGCGTTCAGCGAGCGTAACCCGCGCCTGGTGCCCGAGGCCATCAATTTGTCGGCAGAGGCACAGGGAGACGAGTTCGTCCTGAACGGCGAAAAGATGTTCGTGGACAACTTCAACGCAGCCGGACAGTGTCTGGTTGTCTGCCGGACCGCTCCCGCGTCTTCGGAGAATCTAGGCATATCCCTGTTCCTGGTTGACACCAGCAGCCCCGGGCTCACAAACATCCCTCTGACGACGTTGGCAAAGGACAAGCAGAGCAAGGTTGTCTTTGACGGCGTGCGGGTGCCCGCCGCGAACCTCGTGGGCGGCCTCAACGACGGTTGGCCCATTGCCGACTCAATGCTTGAACGCGCTACTGTCCTGCTGTGCGCCCAGATGGTGGGTGCGGCCAGGAAGGACGCCGAGATGGCCATTGAGTACTCGAAGAATCGGACGGCTTTTGGGAGGCCCATCGGCTCCTTCCAGTCTATCCAGCACCTCTGCGCCGACATGACCCTCTGGGTCGACGGCGGGCAACTCCTCACCTACGAGGCCCTCTGGAAGATGGACCAGGGCATCCCGGCGGGGGTTGAAGTCTCCCAGGCCAAGGCGTTCTGCAACGACAAGTGTGAAGCGACGGTCAGGTCCTCCCAGGTCATACACGGTGGTATCGGGTTTATGATGGAGTTCGATCTCCATCTGTGGTTCCGGCGTGTGACCGCGTGGACAATGAGGCTCGGCACCAGCTTTGAACACCGGGCCAAGATCGCCAACGCCCTTATTGACCACCCCGGACAGGTGCGGTTGGGTATGGACCTGACTCCGGTCAATTAAGCCCAACTCACCCACCCCATACGCGATAGGAGAATTCAACATGCCCACTGACCCCGTTTGCGGAGTGGACATAGACGAACAGGCTGCCAGGGCCGAGACCGGTCAGACCCGGCACGGCGCAGCCGAAGTTGACCCGACCCAGGGCACCCGCAGTTTCTATAACGGCGCTTGGTATTATTTCTGCAGCCTGGAATGCCGGACAAAGTTCCTGGCCAGCCCCGACGCTTACCTTAACCAAGAGTAACCTCGCCCCAATCACCCCTCCGATGTAACCGGACGATGTTGCCGGAGCATGGTGCTTTACACCCGCCTGCGCCGGCAACCCCTGCTCGATACCGGCACGCCCGCGCTGTGTCGGCATGTTCGGCATTTGGGTCGTTGACGGCTCTTCGGACTGGCGCATCCGTCATGCTTGGGCGTGAATCGCGGTGTGCTGTTGCGCTCCCTTCTTTCAGCCCATATACTCACCCCAATCTGTCCGGGGATGTCGGAGTCAAGTGGCCGGCCAGAGTTGTCTGCTCTCCCCGGAAGCCCCGGACTTTCTGGAGGAGCTTGTTATGTCGATTCTCGTGATTGGCGGGACCGGCTTCATTGGCCCTCGCGTCATTCGGCGGTTGGTAGAACAGGGGGAAGATGTCGTCTGCATGGACATCAATCCCGCGGCAGCCGATTTCAGCAACTTGGGCGGCAATGTCAAGGTGGTCTATGGCGACGTCACCGACTACGAGGACGTCTCCAGGACTATCCTGGAGGCCAAGCCTGACCGGATCATCAACCTTGCCTATCTGCTGGGAGGCGGCGAAGACCGCCCCCACTTCACCATGAAGCTGAACATCGTCGGGATGGACAACTGCTTTGAGGCGGCAAGGTTGTGCGGGGTGAACCGCGTCGTCTATGCCAGTTCGATAGCAGTGAGCGGCCAGCAGAGTCACTTCGGGGACCAGCCTATTAACGAAGACGCACCCTCTTATGGCACCAGCCAGTATGCCATGCACAAGAGGTTCAATGAGTTCCAGGCCCAGATGTTCATCGACAATTACGGTATGTCCATCACCGGAATACGCCCTGCAAACGTTACCGGGCCGGACAAAGTTAGGGGTTCCACCGACCATGTTCGTTGCATCACGTTGCCTGCTTCCGGCGAGCCGGTCAGTTTCCCTCAGAAGGCGCTCATGCGGCTACCCATTCATGTCGAGGACATCGCCGAAGCCTTTACCAGAGTGCTGCTGGCTGATTCCACTCACTACCCAATTTACAATTCTGGCGGCCACCCAATCAGCCTGGGAGACCTTGCCGACATGGTCAAGGACTTCCTGCCGGACGCGCAGATCGACTTCGACAGCCAGGGCGGCTTGGAAAACTCCGGCAACTACCTGGTAGACAACAGCCGGTTGCGGGACGAGTTCGAGATTGAATATGCCCCGTTCCGGCAGCGGGTGCGGGAAATCATAAACGACGTGCGGCAGGACAGCGGGTTGCCGCCTGTTGCCTAGACGCGCTCCAGACCATTCACAGGAGGTAAATCATGCCACTAGACCCACAAGCTCAGATGGTGCTTGAACAGACCGCCGCACTCGGTTTGCCGCCGGCGCATACCGTCTCGCCAGAGGAGGCGCGCGCCAACGGGAAGTTGCGGCCCCGCGCGCCTGGCCCCGAGGTCGCCGCGGTGGAAGACCGGAATATCCCTGGACCGGACGGCAATGTGCCAGTACGCATTTACACGCCGGAGAAAACCGGTACGTTCCCGGTACTGGTCTGGTACCACGGTGGCGGTTGGGTTGTCGGCGATCTTGATACCGCGGACGGCACCGCTCGCCAGCTATGTGTAGGAGCGGGATGCGTAGTGGTTTCCGTCGATTACCGCCTCGCTCCGGAGACCAAGTTTCCGGGACCTGCCGAAGACTGCTACGCCGCGACCCAATGGGCGGCGGACAACGCCCCCGCCATAGGCGGCGACCCGGCAAGGATCGCAGTTGGCGGCGACAGCGCCGGGGGCAATCTCGCCGCAGTGGTGAGCCTGATGGCCCGCGACCGGGGAGGGCCCGCGTTAGTCCACCAGTTGCTGGTCTACCCCGTTACTGAGCGTAACTTCACCACCAACTCCTACCATGCCAACGCCGACGGTTACGGCCTGAGTCAGGACGCGATGAGATGGTATTGGGACCATTACCTGGTGTCGGACGCCGACGCTCAGAACCCATACGCCGCACCGATGCAGGCCAAGGACCTATCCGGCCTCCCGCCAGCACTGGTGATCACCGCCGAGTACGACCCCCTGTGCGACGAGGGTGAGGCTTACGCCGCCAAGCTGCGAGAGGCTGGAACTCCCGCCCAATGCACACGGTATGACGGCATGACTCATGGTTTCTTCAGCCAGTCCGCTGTTCTGGACAAGGGCAAGTTGGCCATAGAGGAAGCAACGGCCGCGCTAAGGGCAGCCTTTTCGCAGGTGGGTGTGAGTTAGACACTCCGGGGACATGATTCGCGAAAGAATTCCTCCCAGTGAGAACGGCCTTGTTGTCCATTGACAGGGCTGGTGCATTACACTTCTTGGAGGGTCGTATGCCAGGCACGAACGGGAAAGCAACGATTATTCGCGGCGGTACCTTGATTGATGGGTCTGGCAGGCCCCCGGTGGAAAACGATGTAATCGTTCTGGAGGGCGACCGTATTCGAAGCGTCGGCGTTCTGCCCCCGGATGTCAACGCTGAAGACCTTGAGAGCGTGCGTACCATTGATGCCTCCGGCAAATGGATCATGCCAGGGCTGATCGATGGCCATTGCCACCTCTCTTTCGGCCAACCGGCGATGCCGGGACTGAACATCGCCAGGGGCACCGTAAGCTCGGAGTTCAGCACCCTTCGCGCGGCCCGGAACGCTCAAACAGTGCTCCGGTCAGGCGTCACCAGCGTTTGCGTACCGGGCGGGACGTGGTTCATCGACGTCGCTGTGCGGGAGGCCATCAACGCCGGATTGATAGAAGGCCCTCGCGTCTATTGCGCCGGACGTTTCATCGTCACCTACGGCAGCATCGCCGACAATGAGCCTTCGTGGGTTGGCACGCCGGAGCACGTGAATGGGAAGCTGTGCAACAACGTGATGGACATGGTCACTGAAGTCCGGCGTCAGTGCAAGCACGGCGTGAACTTCATCAAGATGGCCGATAGCACATGGGGTGACATTCAGACGATTTCCAGGGAGGAACTAACGGCAGTTGCCGAAGAAGCCCATCGCCGAAACGCCCGCATCACCATCCATTCACGTGGGGCAGACTCGACCCGTGCCGCCGCTGAAGCGGGCTTCGACTGGATACTCCACGCTGACCTGGCCACCGAGTCCGACCTGGACGCCGTAGCCGAGGCGGGAGTCCGCATCATGCCGACTCTTACCTTCCTGGAACACGCTGCCGAGTACGGTCGTGACTTTGGCCGCAGCGAGCGGGAAGTTGACCAGATGAAATACAACCTGGAGGGAGGCGCAACGGTCCTGCAACGGGCGCGCGAGCTTGGGCTGAAGGTCCTGAGCGGGACCGACAGCGGGAACTCGCCGGTGATGCCCTACGGGGAACTGCACGCTAACGAGCCAGGGATTATGGTGAAGTACGGCGGATATACTCCCCTGGAAGCGATCTCCGCGTGTACACGGGACAACGCCTTTGTGGTGGGACTGGAGGATGACCTGGGTGTGGTCGAGCCGGGCAAACTGGCAGACATCCTGGTCTTGAACAAGGACCCGGTGGCGGACATATCAGTCCTTAAGGGCGGACGCAACCTTGACCTGATAATCAAGGCGGGAAGGGTAGTAGACCGGAACGGGCTACAGGACAACCCGGATAACCCGCTCCGGTTCCAGTCAGACTTCAGTTAGAACGCGGGCCGCCGCAACGGCATCGGATCAATCTTCCGGGGAATAAGCTGCCCGTCGTCCGGCGAACCCAGCAATTGACCGCCCTCTATCATCACCTTGCCGCGCAACAGCACCGTCGTAGGCCAACCTTCGACCTCCCAACCCTCCCAGGGACTGTAGTCGCGGACGTGCAGATCGTCCATTGTCAGTGTTTTCTTGAACGATGGGTCTATAATGCACAGGTCGGCGTCGCTGCCCGGAGCTATTGCGCCCTTTCGAGGATATAGACCCAGCAGCTTGGCGGCATTGGTCGAGGTGACGTCGGCGAAACGCTCCAGGGTCATCCCCTGTTTCACAACTGCCTCGGTGTAGTTGACTCCCATGCGAATCTCGATGCCAATGTTGCCGCCCCTCACATCGACCACGTTGCGCCCTGCGATCTTGTCCAGGTAGGTCGTGAAGCTGCTGTCGGTGGCGGTGAACGTCAGGTCGGAACGGTGGAGGCCGTCCCACAAATGGAGCCGGTCCTCCTCGTATTTCAACGATGGGTAGGTGTGATACTTCATACCGTCGGGTTCCCGGTAGCGGTCGCAGTTGAATGACAGGGCCAGGGTCAGCACCTCGCCATAGACGGGCAGGCCGTTGCTGCGCGCCTCGGAAATAACATCGAGACCGTCCTTGGCTGTCACATGGACAAAGTACAGCCCTACACCAGTGCGCTCCGCCAGACGGACCGTGCTCCGAAACGCCAGGTCTTCCACCGTCTTGGAGTGGATCATGTGGACGTTGTACCAGTCCCAGTGACCTCGCTGCTGGGCCAGCAGGTAGTTGTACATCACCAATTCGTCGTCCTCTCCATGCACTGCCAGAACGCCGCCGTGGCGGGCGATTTCGTTCATCACATGCTCCAGCCGGCCCGCATCGATCTTACCTATGGGAGTCAGTGAATTGACCCGGCCCTCCGGAGGTCGAATGTCCGTGGTAAATATCTTGACGCTGGGGAACCCCGCGTTGACCAGTTCACCGTAGCGGGAAATGGCGTCGGGCGAACTGAACTGATTGTATATGCAGTGGGTAGAGTAATCGGTATAGGCGTTCTCCCGCCACGGCTCGATGAATTCATGGATGCCCCTGACCAAGTCCCCTTCGTTGGGCACTGGCGCGAAGTCTATGACGGTCGTGGTACCGCCCCAAATCGCCCCCAGGGAATGCTCGATGGGACCAGCGTTGGGCACTCCGGCCACCAGTTCCCGCGCTCCCGGCTGCACATTAGCCGCAGCATGGGCGTGGGTCTCGATGCCGCCGGGCACCACTATCTTGCCGCTGGCGTCAATCATCCTGGCGCCGTCCTCCGGCAGCAGTCCCGGCAGGGCGACGGCGGCTATCCGCTCTCCTGATATTCCGATGTCCCATTGCCCTGCTCCCGAGGGCGTTATTACGGTCCCGCCTTTGATGATCAAATCCAGCATAGTTCTTCCTCCCTTTTGGCAGCTATTCTAACACTGGAGATTCATTCCTGTGACGTTGCACAAACCGTCGTAACGCTACCAATGCCCATAACCCTTCGATGACCGTGACGGGGTATGCTGAAATCAACCCGCTGTAGGCCGCGGTCATAGCACAGCCGAGGGCGAAAACCAAGACCATCCATTTCGACCGGCGCTCCAGCCAGTAACTCACGAACATTATCGCCACCGCGACGGAACCAAACAACGCCAGCAAGATGGCCTCCTCTGATACTGCTTCAGCCCTAGACCGCTATATCCTTGAACCTCCTCCAGGAGTAAAAGACACCGCCTGTGACGTGAACATCTGGCCTTAGAACCCTTAATATCTGTTATAATGCACTCAGGTGCAAGTTAAGGTTTCCAGTTGGTGGTATCTTCTTTAGCGTTACCCCTAGCATCGGATGACCTCGACTGAACCAAGAAACATCATATGGAGGCCATCCAGATGGCGATCTCGGACAAGAGTCTCACTTGCGTGGAATGTGGGGCGCCGTTCATATTCACGGCGGGAGAGCAGGAGTTCTTCGCTTCCAGGGGATACACCAACGAACCCAAGCGCTGCCCCGAGTGCCGGAGCGCCCGGCGGAGCCAGCAGCGTGGCTATGGCGGCGGAGAGCGTGAAATGCACCCCGCGGTCTGCGCCCAGTGCGGCGTTGACACCATGGTGCCCTTCCGCCCGCGTGGCGACCGCCCAGTGTATTGCAGCGATTGCTTCAGCGCCTTGCGGCGGTAAGCCCTGACCCCAGGAAAGATAGGCCGCCCCGGAGAGGGCGGCCTTCTACTTTCTGCATTGTTCCCGGTGCTTATCGTTGATAGACCGGAGCCTGCCAATGGCCACCTACACTATCATGTAGCCCAATTCCTGTACCTGCCGCCCTGGTCAGTGTAAAATCGTAGACCAATCATCGCACACCTGTGCTGTTGGATTGCAATACGTTCTACCCGCCGCCCCGGACACTCGCATCAGGCAGGTGACCTCTTTTGGACCAGAGGCCATCCGAAACAAGCCCGCTCCTCTCTGAACTGGAAGACCTGCGCCAGCGTATCTCCGAGATGGAGATGGTCGAAGCCGAACGCAACCGCGTTTGGGAGACCGTGAGGGAGAGGGAAGAGCAGTACCGCGCCGCTGTCGAGAACGTGGCGGATGCCATCGTTATCAATGTCGGCACCACCCGGGTGTTCGTGAACAATGCCTTCCTGACTCTGCACGGCCTGGATGACATGAGCCAGGCATCCGGCCTTTCGCTCGACCACTTCATCGTTCCGGAAGACCGTCCCACGGTACGGGCGCGGACATTGGCCCGGGAACGAGGCGAACCAGTGCCGGGCGTGTACGAATACCGCATTCGACGGACCACTGGGGAAGTCCGTACGGTTGAGTCATCCGCGGTGGCAATTACATTCAACGGCGAACCGGCTACCCTGGCGGTGCTCAGGGACATTACGGAACGGAAACAGGCTGAGGAACAGGTCCGCAGGCTGGCGACGATAGGACGGATCATCAGTTCATCGCTCAACGTCGAGGAAGTGTATGAGCCATTCGCCCAACAGGTCAGGGAGCTTATCGCCTCTGAGCGGATCGTGATCACCATCGCCGGCCCGGAACAGGACGTGTTCACCACCGCCTACGTCAGTGGCGGAGATGTTGCCCAGCGCCGGCGAGGGGATGTGGCCGCCCTGGACAGTTCCCCGACGCAGGAAGTGATCCTGCGCAGAGCCGGGCTGCTCATCCAGCCCAAGGACATCAACGACTTGCGGCAGCGGTTTACCGGACCGTTGCCAGCCTACGAAGCCGGATTCCGTTCCTTTCTCTCGGTGCCGCTAATATCCCATGATGAGGTCATTGGGGTGCTCCACCTGGAGTCTACTCAACCCAACGCCTACACAGATAGAGACTTGCACCTTGCAGAGAGCGTAGGCGCGCAGATATCGGGAGCCATAGCCAATGCCCGGCTTTATGAGCAGTTGGAGTTGGAGCGGGAGCGCCTGCGGCAATTGACCATGCGGGTCATATCTGAAGAGGAAGAGGAGAGACACCGTGTCTCCCGCGAATTGCACGACGAGGCAGGACAGGCCCTGACTGCGCTCAAGATAAGTCTGGGCCTGGTCCAGTCCGACATGCCCGATGATGCGGCCGCCCTCCGGGATACGCTGGCCAGCGCGGTGGACATGACCGAGACCACAATGGAGAAAATCCGCCTCCTGGCCCGTGGGCTGCGCCCTCCAGAACTGGATGCGGTAGGATTGAACGACACCCTGGAAGGATACTGCCGGGAATTCGCCCAGCGCACCCACCTGCATATCGACTACTCTGGCGAAGAGTCCCTGGGGTTGTCTGACGCGGTGACGATTTGCCTATACCGCTTTCTTCAGGAGTCCCTGACCAACGTAGCCCGGCATGCTGAGGCGACAACAGTCGACGTAAGGCTGCGCCGGAGTGACGAGGCCGTCACCCTGTCCGTGGAGGACGATGGCAAAGGGTTCGTCCGTCCACCAGGCAATGGCTGGGGCAATAAAGGCCTGGGAATCGGGCTGATAGGTATGCGGGAGCGGTTCGAGCTTCTGGGCGGAAGAGTTGACATAGAATCAACACCCGGCAAGGGCGCCCGCCTGGTGGCGTCCGTGCCGTATGGCAACGTATAGCAGGGGAGGGGGATGAAATGGTCAGTGTAATTATAGCCGATGACCACCACCTGGTCCGCCAGGGGATCAGGATGCTGCTGGAAAAAGCCGAGGACATCGACGTGGTCGGGGAGGCCGAGAACGGCCTGGAGGCCGTCGAGTTGGCGGAGTCGCTGGCCCCCGATATTATTGTGATGGACATTTCCATGCCGCGCTTGAACGGAATTCAGGCCACACAGGAAATCCGCTCTGGCTCATCCCAGACTCAGGTCGTAATCCTGTCCATGCACGCCGACGACACGATGGTCCGTCATGCCCTACGGCGCGGGGCGAAGGGATATGTGCTCAAGCGGGCTGTCGGGGAAGAACTATTGTTGGCCATCAGGGCTGCCGTGAATGGAGAGACCTATCTCAGTCCACCCATCGCCGGGTCGATCGTCGATGACTTCTTTTCCAGGTCCGATGCCGATGAAGAATCCGGCAAGCTGGAAAAGCTGACCCGCCGGGAAACTGAAGTGCTGCAACTCCTTGCGGAGGGCGGTACTAACAACTCCATAGCCCAGGACCTGGTCGTCAGCGCGAAGACTGTGGAGAAACACCGGGCCAGTCTGATGTCCAAGCTGGACATCCACGACCTGGCGGGCTTGGTCCGGTTTGCAGTCAAGCACGGGATGGTCTCCGTAGACTAACCCATCTACACACATCCAGGCATTCCTCCTCTGCTGTTCCCATATTGGACACTCCTTATGGGGTGTTTCCCGCGTCAATAGTAGGGAAACACCCCATACCCCGCATTTCCCGTCTCCGGCATGATAGTAACACGCATTACTACCTTGTCCCTTCGGAGAAAGGAGGCCACTATGGTCCGAGATTTCGAGTGGCTGCACCAGTGGAAGTTCCCTTGTTCGCCCTCCACCGGTGGAGGCTGAGGGGAGAGCACCCAAGGGTGATGCACCGGTGGAGGCGCTCATCGAGCGAGGGTAGTTACGCACCGCCAGCGCGAGGAGAGGTGCAGATCGATGAGGAGAATGTTCATACATAACGAGACCTGTTAGCGCCCCCACGGCCATGGAGTGAGTGGACTCATTGGTCGGTGGGGGCAGCAGCAACGCCGAGGCTCAGGTTCCGGCAGGCGGGTAGGCAACGGCAGTCGGGCAGTCAGTCCAGCGGAACTCCGAGGGGGTGACGGGACAGCCGGGGCAACCGCCAGGGAACCGATCAAGGTCGAGGCGATGAACACATCAGGCACGGGAGATAAGCCCGTGCCTGATGCGTTTGTGTACACTGGCCTGCGTTGCAGACAAAAGTAGGGTGTTTTCCCTCTCCAGGGTAGGGAATCTACCCGTACCCATAACGGTCTTGTTAGTCCATATTATGTCCATCAGCCTTAAATGCTAGAGAGGCTCAGAATGGCAACACTGCAGATGGTGGATCCGGAGAGGGAAATCAGGGTACTGCTCATAGACAGCAACCCCGTGTTCCTTCAATCGGCGACAGGCTTCCTGGAGAGGCAGGGAGGGGCGTTCGCGCTCCAGACTTCAGGCTCCGTCGAGGCCGCTCTGCCCCGGGCGGCTGCGTTCAACCCTGGCGTGATCGTGTTCGATCCCAGCGGATTGGGGTCCGGGGGTCTGGAAATCATATCCGGACTTCGCAGGGACTTTCCCGGTGTCCGCGTGATTGCGATGGCGCTGGTTGACTCTCCGACTTATCACCACGCTTGCCTTGTCGCCGGAGCGGACAGCTTTGTCTCCAAGGCCGACCTGGCATCGGGTCTGCTCCCGGCGATCCTGGGAGCGGCTCCCGCCAGCTCTACAGGGTGCCGGTACGGCTGCTAGGCAGCGCGGGGGGTCTGGCCACACTTCGGTACTGGAGGGGTATCAAATGCGTTGGGACTTTGAAGAAGAATATGGGTCCACTGAGTTCGCGGCCTACGAGTGGACTTACTGGCACGAGACCGGTGAACCGCTCGATGGCAGGCCGGACAAGATCCTGGTCCCGCTGGACCGGTCGTTGAGGGGCGCCAATCGCGTGCTCGAAATCGCTGAGGGTCTTCTCAGGCCCGGCGGAGAAGGCATACTTCTCCACGTTATTCCTCCGGCCAGCCCCAAAGCCGGAGGCATGGGTTTCATAGCATCCAGTGAACTGGAGAAACATGAACGCTCCAGGGCAGCCACGTACCTGAGCTACTTTGCCGAGCGGCTCAATTCCGACCGGTGCCGGTGGAGGGGAGAAGTGGTTGTGGCCAAGTCGGTGGCGGAAGGAATCGCCGAAGTTGCATCCAAGGAGAACGTTGACCTCATCGCCATGTACACCCACAGCCGGAAGGGTCTGGCGAAGTGGTTGAAGGGCAGTGTGGCAGAACGGGTCCGTCGATACGCGAGCACCGAAGTCCGAATCGTAAGGGCCGCCGAGTTCGCTCCGGCCCAATAATTCAGGTAGCAACAGGCGAGTTCCGAGGCAGACCGATTCATCAAAACTCCATACGCAAGGAGGCACGAAATGGTGAATCTGAAGTTGGACCAGGAGGTTACAACACTTCGCATCGAGCCAGCTGCTGAGGAGGAGCAGGCTGCGGAATGGGTGTACAGGATGCCATGTGCGGGCGTGAGGTACTACCAGTTCGCCCAGCCGCGCACGAAGCCGGTGGCCAGGGAAGTCCTTCCCGTCAACCGGGCAGCTGAGAGTATTGCGGCATAAGACCTGAGTTCGTATCGGGTGATTCTGAACGCCTCTTCCCACCCTGGACCGGCGGGATGGTTTGTAAACATGCACAAACCCGCCGGTCCAGGGTGTTTGAGGGTCTGGAGGAAAGTGTCGTTGGCTGTTAAGGTACTTATTGAGCGGCGAGTGAGGAAGGGCTGTGAGGAGCTAGTGTGGCAGATGCTCCGAGACCTCCGGGGACAAGCAGTCAGGCAGAAGGGCTATCTGTACGGCGAAACGTGGCGCTCTCTCGATGATCCGAGGGTGTTTATGGTGTCAAGCACCTGGGGGCACAGGGAATACTGGGACGCCTGGGTCAACGACGATTTCAGGAAGCGCATGGAGGACCGTATCCGGCCCTATCTGAGAAAGCAGGTCACTATCCGGGTATTCGAAGAGGTCAGCGCCCTCCCCACTGACGGCAGGTAATTCGGCCTGCACGTATCATCCCGCATTCTTGACCGTCCCGCCATCCTATAAACGAGGTGGACCATGCCTCAGAAAATTATGATACCCCTGGACGGCTCTACTGAAGCTGAAGAAGTCATACCATTGGTCAGAAGTGACTTGGCGTCTGGGGATGAAGTGCTTTTGGTGCAGGTGATACCGCCCGGAAGGACTCAGACTATAGGCAGCCACGTCATCCTGGGCAGCCAGGTGGAAGAGGGTTCGCGCGCCGAGGCACAGCGATACCTCCAGACCGTTCTCCGCAGGGAAGCCGGTGAGTCGGGGTCCTGGAACTTGGAGGTGATGGTATCCGACTCAGTAGCGGAAGGCATCGCCTTGGCTGCCAGGCAGTCCCAGGCCGACCAGATCGCTATGTACACTCACGACCGCAACCTCCTGGGTAGAATGATGAAAGGGAGTATAGCCAGGGAGGTCCAGCGGATAGCGGACACGGAAGTGCGGGTGTTCGGCCCGCAGCAAATTGCCGAGTCAACTGGGTCGGCCGTCGATGCTGAGGGGCACGAGTTCAGCCATGTGGACCTGTTCCGGGGAATGTCCGCAGAGCAGATTCAGCGCGTGGTTGGGCTGGGGCACCGCATTCAGGTTTCGGACGGAGAGAAACAGGGTCAGGGAGGCGACGTGGCGGAGAGCCTGTTCATCATACTCGCGGGCGAGGCCAGCCTTTCCGCCCGCTCAGACATTGGTGAGATTACGGTGCGCATCGCCGGGCCGGGCGAGTCATTCCCGCTGGCATCGTTGCTTGAGTCCGGCACCATGATTACAACCGCAGAGGCCATGACAGACCTGGAATTGCTGGCCATATTGAGAGCTGATTTGATGGCCCTATGCTCCAGGGAACCTGAGATCGGAATGCGAATCTACTCCAATGTGGCCCAGCTATTCGCCAACCGCTATAGCGCCACTCTGACCCAGCTCGCCATTAGCGCGGAGAGGGAGATGAGGGAACAGAACGCCTGATATGGCTGCCCCGCTATCTCATGCCCGTCGCAGCTTCGGCGTGAGAATGGCCAGCGCACCCAGAAGGAAGCAGCCGATGGCCCCATTGATGTACGCGGCCATCGGCGCGCTCATGGCCCCCGCCATTGCGCCGGAGTTGGCGCTCCCGAAGGTGTAGGCATAGATGGCCAGGGTACGCAGCCCAACCACCCTTCCCCGAAACTCCGGCAGTGTGGTCCTCAGAAGCAGGGTGAGTATCATCACCTGGGTCGAGGAAAATGCGAATCCGGTGACAACGAGCAGGAAGGCGGACAGGTAGAAGACGGTAGATGTACCGAAAACTGCGATGCTGACGTGCCAGCCGATCACCGCAATGATCAGCAACTTGCCGGGTGACGTCAGATTCCTCATCGAAGCAAATGTCATCGACCCCAGCAATGCGCCGATGCCGAAGGCGGACAGCAGTATTCCAAGGCCGGTGGAATCCGTCCCCAGCACATCACGGGCGAATATGGGCATAAGGTTGGTATGCAGAGGCCACCCCGTAAAGTTGATAATCACGGCCAGGACCAGGACCGCCCACAGCACTTGCTGTCCTTTGACATACCTCAACCCTTCCATCACCGACCCGAATACAGACTCACCCTCACGCCGGGACGAAGTCACGACAACGTTGACCAGAAGGGCGCAAATGCCGCTGATGCAACCGAATACGGCAATCACGGTATATGCGCCCTGCGGCCCATACGCCTTGTACAGCACTCCTCCTAAGAGCGGTCCGAGGATGGAGGTAATGTTGCGGCACATATTCGTCAGGGCCGCTCCATTGGCCAGCAGGTCATTGCTCAGCGTATCGGCCATCAGGGACTGGGATGCGGGCATCTGGAAGGTGCGGATGAACCCGTTCATCAGCGTGACCGCGAAGATGTGCCATAGTTCCAGGTAACCGCTCAAGATGAGGCCCAACATGGCCAGCGCCAAGGTCGTCTGAGCGAACTCCACAACCGCAAGCAGGCGGTGGCGCGGGACTCTGTCGGCAATGGCCCCCGAGAACATGGCCAGGAAATTCAGGGCCATACGTGCCGCCGCGATTAGCCCTACCAGGAGAGGCGAGTCAGTCAGTTCGAGGACGAACCACCCCAGGACGACAGACTCCATCTGCGTGTTGGTGCCGGAGAAGGCCATCGAGGTCCACACCAGGGCAAAGTTTCGCTGGCGCAGGGCTACCAGGGGGTATGCGGCACGGGAAAATGGAACGGAAAGTCTCAAGGGGAGAGTCTTAGCAGGAGGAGGGTACTGCGCCGGAGATAGGACCCTGATTGCATGGTGAAGGGTTTATGAGCAGGTCTCCCGGGTTGGCTGGTTGGAATGCGGTCCGGGCTGAAAGAGGGGCGGGCGTATGAGCACGCCCGCCAGCAATTGATATTGAGGCCGATTGCTAAAGCCTGATGGGCTTGGTTATAGACTTGCTGCTGGTGCCGCCGCCCCACCTGGAGATGAGGGACGAGAAACCGCCGGCCTCGCCGCCGGCCACCAGGAAGACGATGCCGTCTGTGGTGGACACGATGGGGTTCATATCTGCATCGTCCCCTGGCTCAACCGCTCCATCACGCATTCCGTTCAGCTTCAGGTGTTCCGTGGAGACTGAGGCTTCGGAGAAGAGGTACTCCATCGCCTGGCGCTTGCTCCACTCGGCGTTGCGGAATATCCGCGCGTGCTCCGGCGAGAGCACAACCACGAACTCGTCCTGGCCGGGTCGGAACCCATTCATGGTATAGGCCATGTTGTCCAGGAGACGCTCAGGGGAATTGCTGGCCCCGTCGGAGAACTGGGTCGGGGAAAACACGGCGAAGACCGTAACCGTATTGTCATCAGGGGAGTAACCCCGCTGCACACTAATGGTCTCCCAGGGACTGGCCTCCTCGTTCTCGGCGATGGTCATACTGTACTTGCCACCCTGCCCGAGGGTGGACTTGTCGAGGATTCCCGGCGTGCCTCCGCAGACGTTCATGTTGATCAGGCGCACGGTGCGGCCTATGGTGGAGTTGGGCCTGAAGCCGGGGCCGAAAACATTGACGCCGGAGTTTACCTCAAGCTCCCTGGCAATCGGCCCGTTGATCACGATTAGCTGGGCTGAGCCTCCGGTGCTGGCCAGGCTCCCGTGGAAATTGAAGTCAGGCTCGCACATCGCTTCGATGATCGCCACCAGGACAGGCATGTACTCCGGTTTGCAGCCGGCCATAACCGCGTTGATGGCCACCTTTTCGGCCGTTATCACCCGGCCCCGGGTGGGTACGACGCCTATCACGTCGCTGGGAGCGTGTCCGGAAACGGACAGAAACTCCCAGACCCTCTCTTCAGTGGCAGGCACTACCGGCAGGCCGTCGGTCCAGCCCCGTTGATAGTAATACTCGATGGCGCTGTGGGAGTCCTCTACCTCGATCCGGTCCGACGCTAGGGCTTCTTCTTGCATTACGCGCCTCTCTGACAACAATCGAATATAGCGGGGCTAAGAACGATACTGCCCCTGTTATATCGCGGGCGGTGTCCTTGCCAACTTGGGGAATATCTCGGGGGAGTTTGCAGCTCCCCCGAATACGCTGGTGGACGCCGGTTACGAATTGCCCAGCAGGATGTCGATGACTTGAGGCAGGGCTACCCTGGCCCTGTCCTTGAGTTCCCCTGATGTCAGGCTTCCCAACGGATGGGGCAGGACGGCGAAGTAGTAGTCAGGGATTCCCTGGATGCGCGCCATCGTCCGAGCGGTGGGAACGAAAGGCTCGGTGCAGAGTACAGCGGTGGGGATGCCCAGCTTCTCAAAGGTGATGCCGTCGTGCAGACTGCACGATGAGCAGGACCCTCAATCCCCGTTGGCTGTGATCAGCACATCACACTTCTCAGCCATCTCCTGGACGATGTTCTCAGGACAGGGCGTCGATGCGTTGGGCTTGGCGCTCCGCACTACCTCGGCGAAGTTATAGCGCTCCTCAAGAAGAGCGCCGACCTCCTCCAGCAGCGCCTCGGCGTTGGCCTTGCTGTTGTTCAGCAGCCCCAGTACCTTGCCGTTCAGATCGTCCGGCCGGGTTGCCAGCCGGGCGTCCACTGGCAAGGGCGGAGAGGTCGGGTCTAGGATGACCATATTGGGCCGAGCGGTCTCGGTTACCATTTGCGCCTCCTTATTCTTGCTGCCTTTCGAATGTGTGGTCCATTGCTTGGGCCATGATAGTTTGTCCTATCCCGTTACGTCAATGGTAATATGAGGAGCACACGCGCCGGAGTTCCCGGCGATGTCACATTTGATGAGGGGGCGCCGACATGACTACGGTTGGTTCCGGAAAATATACCTACGAGCTAGTCCAGGACTTCCCGAAACTGCCTGCCGGTGAGTCCTTGGGTGTAGTCAGCACCGTGGCCACAGACTCACAGGACCGGGTTTACGTGTTCCAGCGTACTGATGTCCCGGTAATGGTCTTTGACCGGGATGGGAACTATCTGAGCCGGTGGGGAATCGGAGCTATTGCAGACCCACATGGAATGACTATCGCCGATGACATCGTTTACATCACCGACCGTTCAGATTCGGTGGCAGTCAGCTTTACACTGGACGGCAGACCCCTCCAGGTTATCGGGGAGCGGGGGGTTTACTCAGACACGGGGTGCGAGCGCGCCGGAGACCTTGTCCCCAGGGCTGCCGGTCCGTTCAACTATCCCACAGAGATGGTCCCCAGCCCGTCCGGGGACATATACGTTTCTGATGGTTATCGCAACAGCCGGGTGCACAGGTTTTCCAGGGATGGCCAACTCATCCAGTCTTGGGGTCAGCCGGGGAAGTCCTCGCCCGGCGAGTTCCACCTGCCCCATAGCGTCCTGGTAGACCCGGAAGGCAAAGTCTACGTCTGCGACCGGGCGAATCGCCGGGTCCAGATTTTCTCTCCCGATGGCGAGTTTATCGAGATGTGGACTGGGATGGGCGGGCCAAACGACATCTCCCGGGACGGCGACGGCATCTTCTACATCTGCGAGCAGGAAGCTGACGGTGAACCTCCCCACACCAGCGTCCGCGACGGCAACGGCAACGTACTGGCCCGTTGGCCTACTCGTCACGCCCACGGTCTCTGGGTCGATTCCCGCGGGGACATCTACCTGGGCCTGACCACCAGCCACAGCGTCGACAAGTACGTGCGCACCGGATAGGAAGATTAGAATCCTGTACCGAAATAGATATTGGAAAGGTGCGTGATGGCCAACGAAAAGATTCGTGTGGGGATTATCGGAGCGAATGCCGAGCGTGGCTGGGGTTCAGGGGCGCACATACCGGCGGTCCTTGCGTTGCCGGAGTACGAACTGACCGCGGTCTGCACGGCTCACCAAGATACTGCCGAGGCATCGGCAAGGAAGTTCGGAGCACGGATGGCTTTCCATGATCACGAGGAGATGGTCAATCACCCGGACATCGATCTTGTGACGGTAGCGGTAAGGGTGCCATACCATCTGCGGCTCACCACCGACGCTCTCAATGCAGGGAAACACGTCTATACCGAGTGGCCCTTGGGCGTCACTCTGGAGGAAACGCAGCAATTGGCTGACCTGGCCAGAGCGAAAGGTGTACGCACCATGGTAGGGCTTCAGGGCCGCTGCTCACCGGCGTTAATGTACATGAGGGAACTGATTGAGGAAGGCTATTTGGGAGAGGTGCTTTCCTGCCACCTGAGCAGCTTCAACGCCGTGGGACTTGATCGGACTTCGGACCGGGTATGGGCCAAGGACCGGGAATCAGGTGTCGGAACATTGAATATCCAGTTCGGCCATTATGTCGATGCCCTGTGCCTCTGCGTGGGTGAAATTCAGGAAGTCTCCGCTGTGGTCCGCACCCAGGTCAAAGAGTGGTACTTTACAGACTTGGAGGAGACGATGGAGGTCACCACCCCGGACAATGTCCTGGTCAGCGGCACCCTGGCCAACGGGGCCGTGGCGTCCGCCCACGTCGCCTCAATTCCATGGCATGGAAGCGGGCCGATGATTCAGGTGTTCGGGAGGGATGGCGCGCTCACCTACCACGGGTCTCACATCGATCATACCCGCTTGGAGGGGGCCGGAAAGGGCGAAAGCGTGATGCACGAAATTGAAATCCCCGACCGTCTGATTTGGGCGCCTCCGGAGGTCCCGCAGGGTCCTCCGTTCAACGTGGCCCAGATGTACCGGCGGCTGGCGGAGGCCATACACACGGGCGTTCCGGTTGAACCGGACTTCGACTTTGCCGTGCGCCGCCACAAGCTGCTGGCTGCGATTCAGGAGGCGTCGGACATGGGAGTCAAACAGACCGTGCGCTGACGAGATACCCTGCCCAAGTCTGTTATACAGCCCTGAACTTGGGCAGGGTAATCTCCTCGTTGACTTCCTCGAAGACCACGGCAACGTCCATGCCGATTTCGATACGTTCTGGGTCAAAGTCAACCAGGTTGCTGATCATGTGGACCCCCTCGGCCAACTCCACGTCCACGATGCCCCAAGGCAACCGTTCCCTGAATGCGGGATTGACTGGCTGCCGGGTGATGGTGTAAGTGTAGACCTTTCCCTTCCCTTCGGATTCTACCCATTCCAGGTTGTCCGAGGAGCAGAGAGGACAGGTGGGTTTGGGCGGGTGGAAGAACTCCCGGCAGTCGTTGCAACGCCGAAGCACCAGCCGGCGCTCCCGGCAGTTGTCCCAGAATACCTGATTGTCCAGATTCGGGATAGGTAAGGGAAAGTTGGCAGTGGTCACCGGACATCACCTCCTCAGCACCAGAGCGCCCGACCCGTCCCCGCTGTCCACCAGGCCGAACTCTGCGTTTTCCACCTGGGCGTAGGACTGGCCCCTCAGTTGCCTCACGACCTCGATGATCTGGTTCATCCCCTGCATATATGCCTCGGACAGATGTCCGCCTGATGTATTCACGGGCAGGTCAGATCCCACCCCGATACGTCCTTCCTCCACGAAGGGGCCTCCCTCTCCCCGCGGGCAGAAACCGTAGTCCTCCAGCTTGGTGATGACCACCGGGCTGAAGTGGTCGTAGAAGCCGATGACGTCTATGTCCTGTGGAATAATCCCTGCGCCGCCGAATAGCTCAGGGGCCATACGCGCGCCTCCGCTTTCGTCCCATCCCCGTTCGGACCTACCCTGCTCTGCCGGCATAGCCTGGGTAGCATTTGTGATGAACACCGGCGGCTGCTTCATGTCTGTTGCCGCTTCCGCCGACGAGACCACGAAGGCGCAGGCCCCGTCGGCCTCGAGTGCGCAATCGAAGATTCGCAGCGGGTCGAAGAACATCTTGGATGTCTCGTAGTCTTCCAGGGTGATGGGCCGACCGTACATGATGGCCCTGGGATTCATGCAGGCGTGTTTGCGGAGGGTGACGCAGACCGCGCCAAGCTGCCGGGCCGTTGTGCCGAATTCGTGCATGTGTCGCCTTATCCGGAGGGCGCTGGACTGCCCCGGGACCAGAAGTCCATAGGGTTCGGTGAAGGCTGAACCCTTCTGGCCTCGACGGGTGGTGACCACGCCAGAGCCGTAGCGTTGCCCAGACCGCCCATTGACAGAGCGAAAGACCAGAACGTTGTTAGCCATCCCGTGGGACACTGCCAGGGCTGCCTGGGCCACCAGACCGCAGGCTGCGCCTCCCAGCGGCCCTAGCTCGCCGTAATGGCGGAGCCACGGAATTCCAAGGCCCGCGGCAAGTTCGGAATGGGCGGTGGAGTCGGCGGTAAAGCGGACCATGCCGTCGATGTCGTCAGCGTTGAGACCCGCATCGTGGATTGCGTTCTTGGCAGCCTCCACCGCCATGCTCAGTTCAGTCCTGCCCGAGTCACGGGTATACCTGGTCTCTCCTACGCCGACGATGGCGCATCTGTCCCTCAGAGCGTTCATTACTACCTCCGTTGCCGGTCGTCCAGTCTGGCAAGTGACGGTCCGTACGGTTCTGAGCCGTTAGTCCACCCCTAGTCCAATTCCACGGGGGCGCCGAGGGATGCGGAGCGGTAGGCTGCGTCAACGATTCTCATGGCGGCCAGGTTATCCTCAATTCCCGCTATAGGGGCACGGTCGTTCCTAAGTGCATCAATAGTGTCCGCAACAAACGCCGGATAGAAGGGGCTGTTGTCCAGCGGCCCGTCGATATGACCGCTTTGGCCTTCACCTTCGAACCATACCATCCGGTCTTTGCCCTCGGAATGGTACTGCCGGGTCTTGCCGTGGAGGGAGAATTCCACCCGTGGCGACCAGGGGGAGGGCGCGTGAACGTAGGCGCTCTCAATGGCGCAAATTGCACCATCGTCAGTCTCAAGGGTCAGGTGGGCGCAGTCCTCCACTTCTTCGCTGAAGGAGTCGGAGCTGGTCACAGCATGGACCTTCTTGGGCTTCTTCCCGGTCAGGTGCAGGTACAGGTCTGGGAGGTGTATCCCGATATTGATCAGGCAACCGCCTCCCGCCTCAGCCAATCGCAGGTTCCACGGGTTGTCGTTCTCATAGTACCGGCTCACGGGGCCGGACATGAACCTCAAGGAAGCGTGGGAAAAGTCGGCTCCGTAACCCTCCATCTCTCGTACCTTCCGCACCCACGGGCTCAACCTGATGGAGAACGGGACAGCTACGAATGCGCCTTTTGAGCGGGCAAGCTCCGCCAGACCCTCAACCTCCGCAAGGTTGAGGCCCATAGGTTTTTCCATAGCGAAGGGGACACCCTCTTCCAGTAGAAAGCGTGCCGTCTCCGCCATCTCGCAATGCTTTCCCAGGGCGAAAACGAAGTCTGGGCGTTCTTGCGCCACCATCTCCCGCCAATCATCGTAGAACCGCGATCCCAGGGAGGACGCCACTGCCCTGCCTGTTTCCGGGTTGCGGGCCGTTAGGGCCGCAACGCCAGTGAGGTCACGCAGCGTCCGGTAGTAGGAGGGGGCGTGCCAGTGGGTTACGTCGATAAAGCAGACCTTCATCCCTTTTGCCCGCTCTCATTCATGGAATTGCTCGCGCAGGTCCCACCTGAAAAGGATTGCTAGATGGACCGGGCAGGGGATACATGGAATTGCCTCGTGAAGAAGTCCACCACCTGCCTTGACATGATTTCTTCCTGCCCATGCCAGAAATGGTCGGCCCCCGCCACGAACTCGTAGGACACGTGGCCGGCGAATGCCTGGAGGACTGCCGGCAGCTCAGGGGCGTCGATGAGGCGGTCCCGGTCCCCTGAGATGATGAACGTAGGACGCGGGGAAGTCTTCAGGTGGGTCAGCTTGAGCCGCTCGTAGGATGGCGAAATCAGAGCGAAGGCCGAGCCTTGTTCCTGGAGGTCGATGCTCCCCATGATGACGCCCGTGCCGAAGGAATACCCCGCCAGTCCGATATTGCTGCCGTCTACTCCTTCCCAGTCCCGCAGGAACTTGATGGCTGCCATCGCTTCCTCGTGCTCCAGTTCCCCCTCGGTATGCCGGCCCTGGCTGTTCCCAACTCCCCGGAAGTTGAACCTGATGCTGGCTATCCCCGCATCTGCCAGGGCGAACGACACGGCCAGGACGACGTTGTTATCCATGCTCCCTCCACGCAGCGGGTGGGGGTGACATATCACGACGCCCGGGACGGGCGGGTCTACCTTGTCCGGGACTGCAACCACGCCCTCAAAGGTGAGGCCCCCTGCCTCGAAACTAACTGCACGCTGACGCATGGCTCCAACTCCTTGTTTCGCCGGATAGTGGGGTTACGCATCAAAAGTTGCGGCTACCGGGCTGTTCTCCCACCGTCAATGACCAGCTCGCTGCCGGTCATGAATGAGGACTCGTCGGATGCCAGGAACAACACACCCCAGGCAACATCCTCCGGCTGACCGATGCGTCCCAGCGGCGTCCGTTCCGCGCTGCGGCGTCGCGCCTCGTCGTCGGTGAGGATGGTTGGGAGGGTCATGTCGGTCTCGATGATTCCTGGATGGACCGAGTTGCAGCGGATATTGTCCCCGGCGTACTGGACCGCGGTGGATTTGGTCAGCAGTCTGACCGCACCCTTGGACGCGCCGTAGGCTGCTGCCCCCGCGGAAGCCCGGAGTCCGGCCACCGAGGATATGTTGATTATCGACCCGCCCCCGGCTTTCCGCATCTCAGGAATTACCAGCTTGGTCCCCAGGAACACCCCCTTGCCGTTGATGTCCATTATCCTGTCCCAGAGTTCCTCGGTGGTGTCCTCTATGCGGGCTGGAGGGTAGATTCCGGCGTTATTCACCAGCACATCCAGCTTGCCGAACCGGGTTACGGCTTCCCCGATGGCGTTCTTCCAGTCCTCTTCCGAGGTCACGTCAAGGTGAACGTAAACGCACTCCCCGCCTGATTCGGCGATCTCCGCCTCCACCTTCTGGCCTTCTTCGTCGAGAATATCGCCGATTACTACCCTCGCTCCCTCCTGGGCAAACAGCCTGGCTTCCACCGCTCCCTGGCCCCTCGCTCCGCCGCTGATCAACGCCACTTTTCCTTCGAGCCGCATGTTCCCTCCCCCAGCTTCTCAACCACGATTCCGGAAGATGGCCCATTATTGCACATGGGCAAGTCTCTAGCTACCGTGGGGAACATCCACCCGCAACGGGTGAGAGTCAGCCATATTGCTACCCGGTAGGCTATAATCCGCGTTGGCCCGGCGTATCTGCCACTTTCTAGGATGGCCCTACGTTGAACGCTACCGGTCCAAATGCCGCAGGATGGCGGTCCCGGTTTGCCCAATCCCTGCCCTTTTACTATGGCTGGGTAATCATCGCCAACACGGTGGCGCTCAGCCTTTCATCCCGCACGGTCATGACCGTCGCCGTCCTGTCGGTGTTCGTTGTTCCCATGACCGATGAACTGGGTTGGTCCCGCGGCTTGTTTTCCGGCGCTGTAAGTCTGGGAGGTCTGTGTGCCGTCGTAGTGTCTCCGTTCATAGGAAAATGGGTGGACCGTTACGGCGCTGGACTCCTGCTTTCTGCATCTTCCATGCTGACGGGTGCGCTATCAGTCCTGCTCGCAGTCACGTCCAACCCTCTCGCTTTCTATGCTCTCTACGTGCCGGGACGGATGATTTTCACCGGGCCTTTGGAACTTGGCATACCCACGGCCTTGAGCAACTGGTTCATCCGCAGGCGGCCCTTGAGCCTTGCGATAGATGGTGCATCCAAGGGACTGGGGCTGACCATTATGCCCCTGGTGGCCCAGTTCATAATCACCGGATGGGACTGGAAGACCGCATGGATGGCCCTGGGTGTTCTGTCCGTGGCCGTAGGAGTCATCCCCCCGCTGATTTTTATGAGCCGCCGCCCCGAGGATATGGGCCTGGAACCCGACCCGGCCTCCGGCGCCAGTCTGGAGGTGGAGAGCGAGACCCGGGAAGCCGGGGACGCGCCGGCAGAGGCATCCGGGGAGATCAACTTCACAGTGGGCCAGGCGTTGCGGACTAGGGCCTTGTGGATACTGGCCGTCTTCTCCGGCGCGGGGTTCATGGTCCAGGCGGGGGTAAGCCTGCACCAGGTCCCTCACTACATCGAGCAGGGGATTCTTCCCCAGTACGCGGCCTTGACCGCCAGTGGATTTGCCCTAGCCCAGATCGTCGCCGGAATGGTCTGGTCAACGGTGGCCCGGCTCGTACACCTCCGGTATCTGCTGGCTGCGGCCGCATTCGTGCTTGCCGGAGCTTCGGTAGCGACCTCCCATAGCTATATACCGCTTTCTGCCCTGGCTTCTGCTGGCGCGGTCGGCTTTGGAGTGGGCGGATTACATCTTCTCGTGAGGTTGGCGTGGGCCGACTACTACGGACGGCAGCACCTCGGTTCGATAAGAGGAATCACGATGTCAGCCCAGATTGGAGGGCAGGCATTGGGGCCGGTCACTTCCGGGTTCCTGTACGACTACACGGGGAACTACCACCTGGCTCTTCACGTATTCACCGCTGCGGCTGCCTTGGGAGGGCTGCTGGTGTTGTTCGCCACACCGCCGGGGAAGCAGACGGCAGTTCCGGCTTCAACCGTCGCGTGAACCGTTAGCGTCCCGGCGCTTCCCAAAATTCTGGCTCCTTTTGACAGGTTGGCTTCTGTATGGTCTAATTGTCTATAGCAAATAATTGCAATAGCAAGGGGATGCAATGTCTGGTCACGAACCAGCAGTGGACATGTTGCGCTCTCAAGGGTATCGAATGACTCCGCAACGGCTTTCGGTGCTTGACATAGTTGCCAGCCAACGCGATCACATCGGGGTCGACGAAGTCTGGGACCTGGCCAGGAAGCAGCACCCTTACGTCGATCTGGCGACGGTATACCGTACCTTGCAGTTCCTGAAGCGTCTCGGCGTCGTTACCGAAGTGTTGATCGGCAACAAGCTCCACTTCGAGTTGACCGACCGGCATAACCCCCACCACCATCTGGTCTGCTCCTCCTGCGATTCTGTCTTTACCCTCAGCCCGGACTACCTTAGCGAGTTCAGCCGGCAGATGGTGGAGGAATTCGGGTTTGTCCCCGACCTGGAGAATCTCACAATCGGAGGAAGGTGTCTCACATGTCTACAGTCGGAACAGTCATGAGCGGAAGTATCGTTAAGGCATGGGTGTTCATCCGAAGCCTGGCTGGAGTTGCAGTCCTGGCTGGGGCGGCGCTGTTCATTGCCGCCTGCGGCGGAGCGCCGGCAGCGTCCCAGGAGGTTGTTCCTGAGATCGTCCCCGGCGACGATGGTTCCCTCATAGTCGTCTCAACCGTGTCTCCCATAACCAGCATCGTCGAGAACATCGGGGGGGACCGGATTAGGCTTGAAGGCATCGTGCCCGAGGGCGTGAACTCCCACACCTTCGAGCCTTCTTTCTCTCTAGCAACTACGTTGGCCGCAGCGGACATAGTGTTCATGAATGGCCTTTTCCTGGAACAGCCGAGCCTGGAGCTGGCTCAAGCCAACCTGAAGGACGGCGCTTCCATCGTCAGCCTCGGTGATCAGGCCATCAGCCGGGAAGACTGGCAGTTCGACTTCTCCTTCCCTGAATCGGGCGGCCACCCCAACCCTCACCTCTGGCCCGATCCTATCCTGGGGCTCCGCTACGCGGAAATCGTGCGTGATCATCTGTCCGAGAGGGACCCGGAAAATGCGGGCTATTACTCCGCCAACTACGACGCTCTCCAGTCCCGGATCAATCAACTCGACGAAGCCATCAAGGTTATGGTGGCCAGTGTGCCTCAGAGCAACCGGAAGTTGCTCACTTACCACGATTCCTGGGCATACTTCGCCCGGCGATACGGTATGACGGTCATTGGCGCAGTCCAGCCGTCAGACTTCTCTGAACCTTCAGTCGGAGAGGTGATGGGCCTGATCAACCAGATTCAGGAGGAGCAGATCCCCGCAGTGTTCGGCTCCGAGGTCTTCCCCAGCGACGTGATGGAACTTATCGCCTCCGAGTCAGGGGCAACGTTCATCGATGACTTGAGCGACGACGACCTGCCCGGAGGTCCAGGCGACCCCCGGCACAGTTACCTGGGTCTCATGGTTTCCAACCTGGAGATTATGATTCCATCCCTCGGAGGCGACGCCTCGGCTCTGGCCGGCTTCGATACAGGTCCCGTCTTCGATGGTGTTTCCGGGGCAATATACCCGCAATAACCGGCAAACATCTGGACCGCCGGATTGACTCGTTGACTTCGGGAGTCCCAACGCCGCTTCAGTCAAGGATGAGAGTTATACATGCTGCACCCCCCCGGACTTGAGCACCTGCACAGACCTGACCCTGACGCTCCCCCGGCGGTGGAACTTCGTGGCGTCAGCGCCGGTTACAATGGAACGCCGGTAGTTGATGACGTCAACCTGCGAGTCATGCGCGGAGACTTCGTCGGACTTCTCGGCCCCAGCGGCTCCGGAAAGACCACACTGTTGCGCACTGCCCTCGGTGCCGTGGACGTGATGACGGGAAGCGTGCTGATAAACGGGCAGCCGGCCAATGGACGCCGCCATAGGGCAGGATACGTTCCCCAACTGGAGACCATCGACTGGAACTTTCCGGTCACCGTTGAAGAGGCCGTGATGATGGGGCGCACAATGTCCAACGCCTGGTTCCCCTGGTACCGGCGCAATGAGCGGGAGCTGGCCCGGAGCATGATGGAGCGGCTGGGTATCGCCGGTCTGGCCAAGCGCCACATCCGGGAGTTGTCCGGCGGGCAACAGCAGCGGGTGTTTCTGGCCCGCGCCCTGGTGAGCAACCCTGAGCTGCTCCTTCTGGATGAACCCACGTCCGGTGTGGACATCAAGACCCGCGACCACGTGATGCACCTGCTCCACGACCTTAACCATTCCGGCGTTACCATTATCCTGACTACCCATGAAATCAACGCGGTGGCCGTCCATCTTCCCCGCATCGTCTGCATCAACGGCTCCATCGTGGCCGACGGTCCCCCCCATCGCGTCATCACGCCTCATATTCTGCAAGAGGTCTACGGCGCGGAGATGGCGGTGATCCAGTACCGGGGAATGACCCTGGTTGCCGAAAGCGCCCACTCCTGGATGCAGGATGAGGATGAGCCTGAACCGGTGTCTACGGTCCGCGACGACAGTCACCGCGAGCCGGTAATCCCTCACACCCACGAGCCAGAGGGCCGGGTGGGTGAACACCATCACCACCGGACCGGTGCGACAGTCTCAGAGGACCCCTAGCCCTGCTGGAACCATTCGAACACCCCTTCTTCGTGCGGGCGATTATCGCCGCCGCCCTGGTCGGAGGGATCTGCGGCCTGATGGGCGTCTACATCGTGCTGCGCGGAATGGCCTATTTGGGGCATGGCCTCGCACACGCCACTTTCGGCGGCGCGGCCGTTAGCGTCATTATGTCAATCAACTTCTACCTGGGCGCCACTGCATGGGGATTTCTTTCTGCCCTGTTGATAACCTGGATTACCAGGAAGAACCCCACCATAAGGTCCGATGCTTCGATAGGCATCATCACCACCGCCAGCTTCGCACTGGGCATCGCTATAATCAGCTCTCAACGGAGGTTTACCCGTGACCTGGACGCTGCTCTTTGGGGTAGCGTTCTGGGTGTCCAGGCCGGAGAACTCCTGGCTATAGCGTTTGTCGCGTTCATTGTCGCAGTCGTATTCTTTCTTGGGTACAAGCTGTTCCTGTTCGCGACTTTCGATGCCGAGGTTGCCCAATTCTATGGTGTACCCACCGGCTGGGTGGACACCGTATTCTCGCTCATGCTGGCGGCCGCTATCGTAGTGTCCATGCAGGTGCTCGGGGTACTGATGATCGCCGCTGCCATTGTCATCCCACCCATTGTGGCTCGCCTGCTGACCAACAGTTTCAGCCGCATGGCCATTCTGTCCACAAGCCTCGGGATTACCTGCGCCGTACTGGGCCTGTACTTCAGCTATCTCATTGAACTCAGCCACGCGGCCAAAGTTTCTCCAGGTCCCAGTGTGGTCCTTTTCTCTTCAGCCCTATTCGTAGTTGCCCTGGTATTAACCCGCTTACGGAATCGTATTGGACGTCGCGGAAACCTGGAACAACTGCCCCGGGAATCAGGTTCTGCGTTGGAGTAGACCGGGAGGAATTCGCGGCGGGAAGTCATGACTGGGCCTTAAGTTCTACACTTGACCGCTGTTAAACCCCTTGTTCATGTCACCACTTGAGTCATATATTGAGCTTGGGTATCGACCAGGCTGGGAACTGTACCCCCCGCAGGGGGGTGGTGAAAGTAGGGCTGACTCGAGTGTCTCCCACTTGGCGCCGTAGCAGGGATAACGTTCATCAGCCGTAGTATTGGCCCCGCATTCACGGTATATCAGTGCCTCAGATTTAGACATCGGAGGGCATGGGGTGACCACCAGAAATAATCACGGCGGCAACTCACGGTCCAACCTGGCTGGGGCGCGGCCCCCGGAGCCGAACATCTTCCGAAGGTTCGAAAACCACGTACAAGGCAAGACTATGGCCGGGCTTATGGAGCTTGTGCCGCTCATCGTCTCGGCTCTGGTCCTGGTGTTTATCATCAGGTACATCGACCAGTTCATCAGACCATTGCCAATCGTTGACGGGAAACCGTGGGACTTTCCGGGCATCGGCCTTCTGGTAGCTATTGTTATTTTCTACATTATCGGTCTCGTGGTCTCTACCAGGATTGGACGGACCGTCATGGAATGGAAAAACGCCGTGCTGAATGTCATACCGGTGGTGAAGACCATATACGGGGTCACGCAGCAGGCCACGAAAAGCGTGAGCAGTCAGTTCGGGTTCACCCGGGTCGTGTTCCTGGAATGGCCGAGAGAAGGTATGGTCGCTATGGGGTTCGTGACGGGGCGTGCCTACCGGGACAAGGATGTCCCGGCCAACGACGACGAACCTCAATCGGTGGTGGTTGTGTACATCCCCACCGTCCCCAACCCAACATCGGGAAATCTGGCGTTCGTCATGGAAGACGACCTGTTCGAAACAGATATGACCGTAGAGAATGCCATGAAACTGGTGTTCTCAGGCGGTATAGTATTGCCCAGCGCGGTGTCTCTGGCCCGTCTCAACCGTGACCGTAACGCGCAGGAATTTATCGACCGGTTCCTGGTTGACTCCCGTTAGTGGGCGGGATGGACCCGTCCCGCCCGTTTCTACTGGCTGGAGGGTTACTTGCGAGGGTTATTTCCTGCTTTGGGACTCGCCACTGTTGAGAGGCAGCCGTCGACGGTCCGGTTAGTCCTGCCCACTTGTTTAGACCTATCGGCAGGCCACTGAACTGAGTCTCACGGATATTCCTTCAACGTGGATGACTGAACGTGCCCTCGCCGCCGTGTGTCATCAGGAGTCCGCGGCCGCTCCGGCAGGTTCTCCGGCTGTCTCATCGTCCCCAAGGATTATGGGATTGGTCGGGAGTTGAATGATCATCTCCGTGAATTCTCCGGGCTGTGATTCAACCCGTATCCCACCCCCGTGCTTGCGGACGATGTCAGTGCATATAGCCAGGCCCAGCCCGGTGCCCCTATCGGTCGGCTTGGTCGTAAAGAAGGGGTTGAAAATCTTGTCCACGACGTCCGGGGGTATCCCATTCCCATTGTCCCTGATGCGAATCTCAACGTCCTCGTCCAGCCGCTTGGTGGTGAGCAACAGCGAAGGCTCATAGTCGGGCTCTGTCTCTTCGGCGGCGCGTTTCTCGGCTGTCGCATCGCAGGCGTTCGCAACCATATTGAGGAACACGCGACCGATGTCCTGGGGTACGACTTCGATTTCGCCTATATCCGGGTCCATGTCTTCATTGATCGCCATCTGGAAATCGGCATCCAATGCACGTGCGCTGTGGAAGGCGAGCCGGGCATTCTGTTCGAGAAGACGATTAAGGTCGGTGGGTTGCTGGCCCCCGGTGCCGCGTCCCATCATCAACATGTCCTGAACGATGCGGTTGGCCCGCTCCCCGTGGAACTTGATCCGGCCCATGTTATCTGAGAGGTCCCCGGATATATCTGCCACTAGGTCTTTTTGCTCCTGGTTCAACCTGTCAGCCGCTTCGTCCAGCGTTTCCCGCAATTCATCCAGCAGGTCGTCGGACGCCTCGGAGAAGTTCTTAACGAAGTTCAAGGGGTTCCTGATCTCGTGGGCTACCCCGGCTGTAAGTTCACCCAGCGCCGCCAGTTTCTCGCGCATTACAATCTGGTCTTGCGCTCGGCGAAGGTCTCCCAGGACTGATTCCAATTCATCATTCTTGTCCTGTAGTTCCTGCGCCTGGGACTCAAGCCGGTCATTGGCTGATTCCAGTTGACCGTTGGCGTTTTGTAATTCTTCTGCCTGGGACTCGAGCCGGTTATTGACCGATTCCAGTTGGTCGTTCTTCTCCTGCAATTCTCCGGCCAGTCTCTCAACCAGATTCAGCCGCTGGACTTCCAAGGCGTGGCGCCTGAATACTTCCAGGGCCGCGGCCATATCTGCGATCTCATCCCGTCCGCCGACATCTACCTCAGTCTCCAGGTCCCCGCCGGCCATCCTCTGCATACCGTTGGACAGCATACCCACACGCCTCAAGATTACCCGACCGACGAACAGGTACGCGATGAGAAGCGCACCTCCGATGCTCACGGCGCTGATTGCCAGCAGCAAAGTGCGCCCCGTCAGAATAGCCTGCTCCGAAGAGGCCGTTGCTTGCTGGGCGCTGGATTGGGCCGCAGCGACCAAAATGTTTACCTCACCACGAAGTTCGTCAGCTATCTGCCGGTTGCGGTCGAGCAACTCCCTCATGTGTTGGGCCAAGCGCTTCTGCTGGGCCAGGAGGGCGAACCCGCTGCCTGGGTCCATCCCTAATTTATACAGAGCATCGTACAGAGGGGTCACTTCGGAACGCAGATGCGTCCCCTCCAGCCCAGCGAGGCTGCGTTCGATTCGGCCGTTAGCGGCCTCGAACCGTTCCCGCAACGGCTCTATGGATGAAGCGTCGGACAGATTGAAGGCGTTGGACAATAGTTGGATAGCGATGTTCCCGTCCGCTTGTATCTCGGCGAGATTCCGGTAGCGTCCGAACTCCTCCTCTGAGAAGTGTTTCGCCCGCGAAGACGGCCATTCCCCCAACGTGCCGTACCCGGTCATAGTGTAGAAAAGCTGGTCGTCTATCGCTGGCCCCACGATCCGGTCCAGGTCGCTGCGCAGTTTCGCCAACTCCTCACGCATCTCCTCGCTGCGCTGGTCAAGTTCCAGGAGTTTGGCCTTGTCCGCATTGATCTCATGTATGTTGTCTGTGAGATCCTTGGCAAACGCGCGGATCTCGGGGAGGCCGCCATACTCCCCGCTGGTTTCCTCCAGGACAGTCAGTTGCTCATTGAAATCGTTCCGTGTCTGCGCAATGCTGGAAGAAATCGAGTCGAACTCCTCTCGCGTCGCGGCCGCAGTGAGTCTTGGGCCTGCGTCTACCAGAGTGCCGCTGTACCTGGCAACACCGAAAGCCGCAGCGATCTCAGGTATGGTCCCATCGTTGATCCGTCTCTGGGCGTCGCCGACCTGGTTGAAGGAAAACCAGCCTACCAGGCTGGCGGCCACCGTCAACAACACAGCCCCGCCGATCCCGGCATAAAGCTGGAATGAAATGCGATAGCGGTTCCTCAAGAGTTTTTGCATGAGATTACTCAGCGCTGGAAGTCCTTCAAAGTCTGGACGGGGCGATAGTTCCCGTTTTCATCAATTGCTGTGACAAACACCGTGTCGGAACCCTGGTTGTCCCCATCGCCGTAACCGAGTTGAAATCCATCGATATCAAAGCGTCCGGAACTTCTCAGGCCATTCAGGAAACACTCCCGGTCAACTTCTCTCCCACAGCTTTCCAGGCCAAAAATCGCCAGACGTCCGGCCAGGTATCCCTCAAACGACACGAATCCCGGTTCAGCGTCCGGGGCGTAATCGGATAGCGCTCTCCTGTAACTCTCTGCAACTTGCGAATCGCCCGTTGGAAACGGAACAACCTGGGTAACCACGACGCCCTCACCCTTGGATTCGAGACCATGTTCGTTGGCAATGTCTTCAAGCCTCTTGGCTAAGGCCTTGGAACCCACGAATGAGACGGTCATGAACACGGGGTCAAGGCCGATGTGTCGAGTCCATGAGACCATCTCGGCCACAGGCGCATACGCTCCGATCATAATGACCGCTTCAGGGGATCCCCTGCGGACGTCCACGAGTCCGGTCTTGATTGCCGTTGTATTACGTGGGTACACTCCGATGCTTACCGGTTCCATCCTCCGTCGGTCTAGGGCTGCCCGGACCCCACGATACCCGGCCCGGCCGAAGGAGTCATCCTGGTACATGATGGCGATACGCTCAACTCTCAGGTCACGGGTGAGTAGGTCCACCATCTTCTCGGTTTCTTGGTAATATGAAGCTCGCAGGTTAATGATGTTGGTCCAACTCTTGTCCCGCAGAAATTCCGCGCCGGTGAACGGCGCGATGTAGGGTATTCCGGCATCGGCAGCGACAGGAGTAGCGGAGCGGGACGTAGGGGTTCCCACCGCGCCGATCAGGGCGAATACGCCCTCCTTGACCGAGCACTGGTTGGGGCCTGTGGCCTTTTCGGCAATCGCCTTCTGTGGGTTGATCAGGCACTTGGTGTTGGCGATGGCCGCTTCCGGTTCATAGGAGTCGTCGAGCGACGCGAGGAGGAGTTGCCGACCGTGGACGCCGCCGCTCTGCCGGTTCACTTCGCTGAAGGCAGCCTCTATGCCCAAACGCATGTTGCGTCCCAGTTCTTGTGCCGGGCCGCTGAAGGCCGCTGACTGGCCGAAAGTGACCGTGTCTTCCGTGATGCCTGGTTTAGCCCCTTCAGCTCTGAGCGTCTCCAAAGGGGTTGCCGTAAGCTGTGTTGTGACCTCTACGCCAGTCCCGTTCTCAGGCCGTGGGGAGGAGCATCCTGCGATGCTGCTCATAGCCAGCGAAATCAATATAACGCAGGCTATGAGCCAGAGGGTCTTGGCGGGACACGCCCGGGAGATCATCGGTCCCTGCGAGTTACCAAGGCCACGTGGTTTTTCCCATCCTCGCGCTTGTATTGGAACTCGTCTACCATGGAGCGCACCAGGTGGACACCCAGGCCGCCGATTGGTCGCTCGTCCAGAGGGGTTGTCAATGATGGGTCTGGCGCATCCTCGGTCGGGTCGAAGGCTTTCCCGTCATCGGTTATTTCTATACTCAGTTGGTCCGGCTCGGAGTTGAGAACGATCTCGATCTCGTGTACACCCTCATCGTACCCATAGTTGATGATGTTAAGTCCCAACTCTTCCAGTATCAGATTGGCTCGGAACACCAAGTCCGGGGGCCAGTCCTCCCGCTCCCCCAACGCCTCAACCTCCGTGGCAATGCGGTTGAGCTCATCTTGTTGGTTGAGGATCGTCAGCTTCAGGGTCTCGCTCACGATGCCCCCTCTCTACGACTGAGCGCAAGGCATGTAATGTCGTCGGTCTGGGGCAATTCGCCTGTAAATGAATGGACCGCGGTGAATGTTGCATCGTTGGCCTCCCTGGGGTCATCGGGCGGGGATCCGGCGAAAATATCCTGAAGCCGCTCCAGACCGAAAAACTCCCCCTCGGCGTTCACAGCCTCGGTCACACCGTCAGTGTAGAGAAATGCCGTCTCCCCAAGGGATAGCTTTACGGTGGCCTCTGAGAATTCAAACTCCGGCACAACTCCCAGGGCGATGCCGCCAGTCATCGGGAGGACTGTGGAACTGCCGTCGGGATGAACGATCAGCGGTGGATTGTGGCCTCCGTTGGCGTAGGTCAACTCGCCGGTGTGCGGGTTATACACTCCGTAAAACACCGTGACGAACATCCCGGTATCGTTTCCTTCCTGCAACAGAGAATTGACCTCTTCCAGGACCTGTCCTGGCTGCGAGAGTCCGATGGCTGCGCCCCTGAGCATGGTCCGGGTGGACATCATGAAGAGGGCGGAAGGGACCCCCTTGTCGGAGACATCCGCTATGGTGATACCGACATGGCCGTTCTCCAACGGCACCACATCATAGAAGTCGCCTCCCACGTTCCGGGCTGGCTCCATGCTGGCGTAGATCTCCCAGTCGTCTCCTTTTGCGAATTGGGTGGGCAGGATCGACTGTTGCATCTGCCGCGCGATGTCCAACTCATTCTGAATCGCCACCAGCTTGTCTCTGGACGCCAGCGCATCGCGCCATTCCTTCAAATGGTTGAGGGTGCGGTCAATCGTCACTCGCAAGTCATCGAAGTCCAGGGGCTTGGTAACGAAGTCGAAAGCACCCCGGTTCATGGCCGTGCGGATATTCTTCATGTCCCCGTATGCGGAGATTATGATGGCCCTTATATCCGAATCCAAGTTCGGAATATGCTCCAGCAGAGTCAGCCCGTCCATCTGGGGCATGTTGATGTCTGTGACAACCATGTCGATGTCCGGGTCTTGGTTTAACACCTCCAGCGCTTCCACGCCGTTCTGAGCGAACAGCAACTCAAGGCGACCTGCTCGTATATCCCGCCTCATTCTCTGGGAGAAGAGGGGTTGAACGTCAGGTTCGTCGTCAACAACCAGGATCCTGCTAGGCCTTTCCGTCATTCGTCCACCGGCTGCCAGTTAGTCCCCAGCCAAACAACCGTGTATCCCATGGGACACACCTGGGAATGGCTGAAGCGGGGTTTGGTTACAGGGCGTTCTTAGCGTCGTCCACCGTGGGGTGCATCGGGATGATCTTGTCGAATCCGCTGATCTGGAAGATCTCTTTCACTGAGTCGGATAAGCCACAAACGGCAAACTCCGTCTCCTGCCTCTGTAGGGCCTTTGCCGTAAGCAGGATCACCCTCAGACCGGCGCTGCTGATGTAGAAGAGGTTTTCCAGGTCCAGGATTACCGCGTGATCTTCCCGGTCTATGATCGATTCAAGCTCATCCTGAAAAGCCTTGGCGTTTGCCCCGTCGATCCGCGCCTCTGCCCTTGCAACCAGGGTACTGCCTTCTCGAACGGACTCAATAGGCACTGATCCCGCCTCCTCGTCCCGCCATTGAACTCGGTCCTCAGATACCTATGCTAACGTTTGGTGGAGCTGGGGGGACTCGAACCCCCTACCTCTTCAATGCCATTGAAGCGCTCTCCCGGTTGAGCTACAGCCCCACGATTGATACCCGGTCCAACAGCGGACAATATATCAAACTCGACCTAATCCAATCAACAACTACCCTTTTCTGCTGAACTTCACTACCGTGCGTCCCTGGCTCCCTTCATAGGGTTCTACGACGTACAGGTCCTTATGGGAATCGACCCAGATGCCGTGGCAGGAGCGATGGACTTCAGAACCCCACTGGGCGAGAATCTCGCCGTCGCTGTTCAGGACGCTGACCAGTCCGCCGTTGTGCTCGGCAACATAGGCGATATCATCATCGTCGATGTACATTACGGCCGGGCCTATCAGCTTGGATGGCCAGGTCGAAATGTACTCGCCCGACTGGCTGAACACCTGCACCCGGTCGTTTTCCCGGTCTGCGATCAGCAGCCGTCCCTTGCGGTCAATCCATGCGCCATGGGGTAGGTTGAACTGCCCGGGGCCGTCTCCAGGGCCGCCCCAAGACTCCACGTACCGTCCATTCGGCTCGAACCTATGCACCCGTGCATTGGCATAGCCGTCGGCGATGAATATCTCCCCTTCGTCATTGATCGCAATACCCGCAGGCAGGTTGAACGGGTCTCCGCCGTGGGTCACCTGCCGCCACCCGTTGGAACTGAAGTCCGTGTTGTCCGCGCCGGTGTTCGAGCGGAACCCCTTCAAGCCAATGGTCATGAGCAACTGCCCATCTGACGTGAACTTCATGATCTGACAGTCATTGCGCTCCACCAGCCATACGTTATCTTCCTTGTCCAGGATGATGGCGTGGGGGAACAGGAACAGGCCCTCGCCCCAGGCGGAGAGGAAGTTGCCCTCCCGGTCAAAGATCATCACCGGGTGGTTCGGGTCGCGGTTAAAGCAGTAGACCCGGTCTTTCGAGTCGCCATACACTGCCGCCGCTGGCATGTTCCAGCCTTCGGGAACCTTGGCCCAGTGGAAGTCCACATCGTAGGTATACTGTCCGCTGCCTACCGTCTGGGTTGTCGTCATAGATGCACCTCTCTTGAGAATATCGGCCCGTGCCATCTTGCCGGCCGGCACGCCAGCCAAGGGTCCGTCTCTCTATGGCTGTCTTTTCTATCAGCATGGTCTGGCCAGGTTGCCGCGCTCGGAATTGAGGTCAAAGGACCGGAAGCCCCGGGACTTTGACCCGGACACTGTAAAGGGAGTCCCCCGGAGTGGTGAACAGGGTGCGGAGGTCATCCCCGCCGAACGCCACGTTCCTGGGAACTTCCGGGCCGCGAATTACGCCCAACGGTTCTCCGGAGGGGTCTATCACCCAGATACCGCCCGAACCGGTGCAGAACACCCGGCCTGCGGAGTCAACCTTCATCCCGTCGGGAACTCCCGGCTCCGCCGAAGCCATGTTGCAGAATATCCGGTTGTTGCTCAACGTCCCGTCGGATGCGACGTCGAAGGCGCGGACGGACCTGTAGTTGCAGAACTCGCCTCGCTCCTCCAGTTCAAGGCACCGCTCGTCCAGGCGGCTGATGGCTACGTACAACACCGATTCGTCGGGAGACAGCGCCAGGCCGTTCGGATATTCGCAGCCATCAGTAGCCAGATGAAGCTGCCCGTCAGGGCTGATTCGGAACACCCCCCCAAACCCGTACTCCCGCTCTTCCGGCGGTATACGGCCTGCGGGGTCGGTGAAGTAGATCGTCCCATCCGAGCGGCAAATGACATCGTTGGGCCGGTTGAGTCGTTTCCCTTCCCAGGAATCGGCGATGCTCGTGATACCCCCGTCGGCTTCAGTGCGAGTGACTCGTTTCCGCTCCGCCTCGCACATCAGCAGCCGCCCTTGCCGGTCCAGGGTACAGCCGTTTCCTTCTCCGGTATCCTCCCTTGCTACGCTCAACGTGCCGTCCGGGTCCCACCGGAGTAAACGGCTCCCGTCCAGGTCAACGAAGGTGAGAAACCCGCCGGGATGCCACAATGGGCCTTCCGTGCGCCCCTGCCCGGATGCCAGCAAAGTGTGCTCTCCGGACTCCAGGACCTCGGATAGGCGGTCTGGCATATCAGCCTCCAGGGCCATTCTGTCGACGTTGGTCGGATTATACCAGCACAGTATACATAATTGTACCGCTGCCATGTGCCTCCGGAGATTTGACCGGTCCAGTCCCTTAATCTACAATCCGCAGACCGGCAATTGGTCTGGACTTATGTGCGATATTCGAGCAGGAGCTGCGTGACATGACCTTGCGAAGGACCGAGGAGGAGATTCTTAAAGACCTCGTGGTCAGGGCACAGGCAGTCCTGGGGCACGAGCGGACCTCCCGCATCCGTTCCACGCTGGAGCAAACTGCCCGGCAGCTCTATGAAGTCTCCCAGGCCCAGCCTGTGCGGGACATCGAGCCGGGTTTTTACCATGCGGGAGAATAGGCCCAACATTAGCCGTTAACACAATGCCCACGTCGCCCCCGGTGAATAGCTCAGGGATTATTCCCTCAACCGTGACCAGACCGGGGAAAGGGGAAGCCACATGTCAGGACCGTTCCAAATGGGAGTTGCCGAGTCCGCAGAGGCAGTCCGGCGAGGAGAACTTTCCCCTGTCGACCTTACCTTGTCCCTGCTGGAGCGCATAGACTCCATAGACCCGGACCTTCAAGCCTGGGCCACAATAGACCGGGAAGAGGTGTTGGGAGAGGCCCGGCAGAAGGAGCAGGAATTCTCCGGCTCCGGGCCAACGGGACATATCCCAGGGGTGCCGGTGGGCTTGAAGGACATCTTCTACACCGCCGGGATGAAGACCGCCGCCGGGTCCCGAATATACTCCGACTTCGTTCCCGATTATGACGCCACAGTGGTCACCAAAATCAGGGAAGCGGGCGGTATCATCCTGGGCAAGGCCGTTACCACTGAGTTCGCCAGCGGTGACCCTTCTCCGACCGTCAACCCGTGGAATCCTGCCCACACTCCCGGAGGCTCCAGCAGCGGCTCATCGGTGGCTGTAGCCGCCCGCATGTGCGCTGCCGCCCTTGGTTCCCAGACGGGCGGGTCCACCTGCCGCCCTGCCGCGTATAACGGCATCGTCGGGCTTAAGCCTACCTACGGGCGCATAAGCCGGTACGGCGTGGTGCCGGTCAGTTGGTCCCTGGATACTGTCGGAATACTGGTGCGCAGCGTCGATGATGCTGCATTGATGCTCCAGGTATTGGCCGGTTACGACCCGAAGGACCCCGGTTCCGTCAACTCCCCAGTCCCGGACTACCAGGAACAGGTCAAACAGTCAGACCGCCCGCCCCGGATAGGACTTCTCCGGGGCTTCTTCCAGGAACACGCAACCGGAGAGGTATGGACGCATACGGAAGCGGTGGCGCAGCAGTTGGCCCAGTCCGGAGCGGTGGTTGAGGAACTTGCTCTCCCGGACAGCTTCGGCACCGCCCATAGCTGCCAGCGGACGGTCAGCAACGTGGAGTGTGCCGCATTCCATGACCAGTTCTTCCGCGACAGGGCCGATGAGTACGGCGCAAGGATTCGCTCCAGCATCGAGATGGGTATGCTCATACCAGGAGTGTTCTATCTCCAGGCGCAGCGTCTGCGCCGCCAGTTCCGCCTCGACATGACCGCCATGATGATGGGTGTGGACGTGGTAATGACCCCCGCCACACCCGCTCCGCCGCCCGAAGACTTGAGCACCACAGGAGACGCGGCGTTCCAGTCCCCCTGGACCTCCGCAGGGCTGCCCACTGTGGTAGTCCCTTCTGGACTGAGCGAGTCCGGCCTCCCGCTGGCGGTCCAGTTCGCCGCCCCTCCGCTGGAGGAAGGACGGTTGCTGGGAGCGGCACGCTGGTGCGAGCGGACCCTCGGGGTGTCCCTGTCACCGCCCAACTTCCCCTAGCCCAGCAGTCTCCATTCACGTAATCCTGAAGCTGTAACCTGCTCATCGGCAGGCTGGTAAGGAGACTATCTGGCGGGTTTCGGGGATAGCGCCGGGCTGGATTCGCTGCACAGTCCAGACGCCTCTGGACTGCCACTTGTGAGTCTCCACAAGTAACGGAGACATGGCGACCTTGATACGGGAGAGACCGGCTAACTTCTTCGCATCGAAAATCTCGAAAGCGATGATCTGGTTCTCCCGGTCAAAGTCCACAACAACTCCGGGTAGAATCTTCTTCGACTCCTTGGCATGCTTACGTCAAGCACAATGGAGAGTATGTCCGCTTCATAGCCTGAAATGTAATGATCTGAGAACCTCAAAAAACTGCTCAACCCCGCTCTGCCGATTCGAGGCCGTCCTGCCTAGAAAATCGCTATCGGGTTCACCGGCGATCCCGTCGTGGCGTTCAGGGCCAGCGGTCCGATGGACAACAGGAACTCCCAACGGTTCCGCTCCCGGCACACTGCCGACAGCTCCTCCAGGTCAGCGTTGTCCAGTATCCACACCCCCATTGCCACTATGCTGACCTGGTGTATCGGGTTGGACAGCTTGGGATACTGCTGAGGCGACACATCATTCCCCGTATCCGAACCCAGCATGGCAATATCCCGCTCGTGGAAAAGCGGAAGGCAGGCAGCCTGGCAGGCCGTGGAACCCGCCGAGCGGTCAACCGGCCCTTCAACGTTACGTCGGTGCAGTTGACCGGTACGCACCAGCAGAACGTCGCCGGGTTCTACTCTGAACCCGCACCGTTCCTCCGCTGCCAGAATATCCTCGGGCATCGCCCCCTCTCCTCGTTCAATCCAGTCGATGTCCCGTATCATGGGAACATCCACCAGCACCCCGCGGGTGATGATCCCATCTTTGGCATCCTCGACGGAGCCGACCGTCGCCCCCAGGCTCGTGGATACGAGGTGCGCCGGATTTCCATTGAACGTCTTGCCCTCCCAGAAGAAGTGGGCCAGGCTGTCCACATGGGTTATCGTGGTCCCGTGGAAGATCATCCCGAAGTAGTCGGTAGCCGCGGCATTGGGCCGTGCGCTCACCTTCTGACCGGATGCCCAACCCTCCCCGCTCTCGACCATGAAATGGACCGGCGGGTTGGGCGCATCCAGGCTGGCCTCGAACCTAACGGTCCGTGCCAGGGAAACGCGGGTCCCCTCCTGTACCGTGGCCACTGCCGCCCTGACCTTCTCCGGAGTGATTAGGTTCAGCGCCCCTTTGGTCTCCCCTTCTCCCCACCGGCCCCAGTTTGACAGAGACTCGAAATAGCTGAGGACTTCCTCTTCGGTCGGTATTGTGCCTGGCATCTCTTTATTCCTCCTTCAGATTATGTATTCTCCAATACCGTGCATAGCGGAACGTATCTTCGATGGCAAGGGTAGGTGTCGCGCCTACAGTTGACTACAAGGGCGGAGCAAGATTAACGTCCAACGCCTTTTCGCACCAGCGGGCTGTGGCCAGCAATTCCTTCTCTCTGAAGGATGCAGCGGCCATCTGTATCCCCAGAGGCAGTCCTGACTCTGCCAGTCCTGATGGAATAGTGATCACCGGCAGGCCACAGGATGTCCACGGGCCCTGGAACATGGTGTTCCCCGTGTTGGTGAGGTCGGCCAAGGCAGGAGTGGGCGTTGAGGGAGTCAGCAGAACATCCACCTGTTCCGCCAGCCTGGCCATCTCGACAATAAACCTCTGCCGGTGTTCCTGAGCACGGGAGTAGGCTGCGCTGCTTGTCCGCAGACCCCGGCCCAGCATCTCCCGCAGCCTGGGTTGGTACTCTGTACCCCTCTTCTCGAACATCGGCTGGTGGAAGGCTGCGCCCTCCACCGCCATGATTACCTGTTGGTCTTCGATGGCGGTCTCGATGCTGCTGGGCAAGGCAACTTCTTCCACCGAAGCGCCGGCCAGCCTGAGTTTCTCCACCGCCGCGTCAGTGTGACGCCGTACCTCTTCGTCCGCATGGTCCCAGAAGAACTGGCGTACCACCCCAATCCGCGGCGGTGGAGCGGAGTCCAGACCCTCCAGATAGTCTGGCGTTGATTCATGGGAGGCCACCGGGTCCTTCGAGTCCGGGCCTGCCAGAACTTGCAGCAGCAAGGCCGCGTCTTCCACCGAGCGGGACATCCAGCCGACATGGTCCAGGGACCAGCTAACGGGGATCACACCGTACCGGCTCACCCGGCTGAAGGACGGTTTGAACCCGACCACACCGTTGTAGGAAGCTGGCCGCAGCACCGACCCGACTGTCTGGGAGCCCAACGCTACCGGGCACATGCGCGACGCCACACTGACCGCCGAACCGCTGCTGGAACCACCCGGTGTATGAGCAGAGTTCCACGGGTTCAGTGTCGGCGAAGGGTCCATGCAGGCGAACTCGGTGGTCACGGTCTTGCCCATGACGATTGCCCCGGCTCCCTTCAGTAAGGCTACCGTCGTAGCGTCGTGGTCGGGTACGAAATCCGCGTACAACCTGGAACACGCAGTGGTTGGGATACCGGCCGTGTAGTAGATGTCCTTCAGCCCAACGGGGACCCCGTGCAACAGCCCGGCAGGTGCGCCGCCATCCAATTCCCGTTGCTTCTGTTCTGCATCCAGAAACGCCTGCTCCCGGTCCAGGTAGACCCAGGCCTTGAGCCTTGGTTCAAAAGTGTTGGTTCGGTCCAGAAGAGCCTCCATCAACTGGACGGGCGTAGTCTCACCTTCCCTGATCATCCGTGCCGCCTCGGTTGCGGTCAATTCGTGCAGTTCCGGCAATGGAACACCTCCTGTATTTGCATCGGACCAGGACAATTGCTCTGACCGTGCAATTGTAACAGCCAGGCGGGGTTTCCAACTCCCCGGCTCAATCCGGCCGGGCGCTGCTGGTATAATCTCTCCGGGCTGGTGGCCGGTTCGGAAGCTCATTCGCCATTACAGCCACGAAACACTCTCCCCAGTCCATGACAGGACGGGCAATTGGAGGACGCGAAATGGCCGGTTGGGCCGGAGTGGTGCTTGCCGCGGGGCAAGGCACTAGGATGAAGTCCAAACTCCCCAAGCCTCTCCACCGGATATGCGGGAAAGAGTTAGCGCGTTTCCCGGTGGAGTTGGTCCGCCGCGTTGGTATAGAACGGGTCGTGGTAGTAGTTTCTCCCTCGACCTGTGGTGGCATCCGGGATCTGTTTGGAAGTACCGTTGAGTACGTGATACAGCCCCGGGTCTCCGGCACAGGTGATGCTCTGTCTTTTGCTCAGAGTGCGCTGGAGGGACAGGCAGACCATCTGCTGGTGCTGAACTGCGACTCCCCGTTAGTTGGTGATAATTCTGTGAGCCGTCTGATCGCCTCTTATTTGGAGGGCCAGGCAACTATCGGTATGCTTACTGCCCGTGTCCCGGCGGCCGAGGACTTGGGTGCGGTCATTCGTGATGGACACGGCCGGGTTGTAGAAGTACGTGAGGCGGCTGATGATAGCCGTGATCCCTCGGCTCCTGCCGAGGTCAACGGCGGTGTCTACTGTTTTGACGCCCGGTGGTTGTGGGGTAATCTGCCCCGCGTTCACCGCAGCCCAAGCAGTGAGAGGTATCTGACTTCCCTAATATCCCTCGCCTCCGGCGATGAAGAGACCGTGATTGCCGAACCCGCCATCGACCTCGCGGACATCCTCGGTATCAATAACCGTGTTCAGCTTGCCCATGCGGAAGCCGTTATGCGCCAGCGTATCCGGGAGCGGTGGATGCTCGCCGGGGTGACCATCCAGGGCCCCGACTCAGTCCACATCGATAGCGACGTCGTCATCGGTCAGGACACTGTGATTCTCCCCAACACAATGCTCTTGGGGGAAACCCGGGTCGGCGGGGACTGTGAAATTGGTCCCAACTCTGTGGTCAGGGACTCTACCGTTGGCCGCGGATGTCGGGTGACAGCTTCGGTGCTGGAGGAGTCCACTATGGAGGCCGGGTCCGACATCGGACCTTTCAGTCACCTCCGTCCCGGCGCGCATCTTGAAGGGGGCGTTCATATTGGGAACTTCGCCGAGATCAAGGCCAGTCGCCTAGCTTCCGGCGCCCTGATGGGCCACTTCGGTTACATCGGCGATGCCAGCATCGGCCCACAGGTCAACATCGGCGCGGGTGTCATCACCTGCAATTACGACGGCAAAGACAAGCACCGTACCAATGTGAGTGCTGGCGCTTTCATTGGCTGCGACACCATGCTTGTTGCGCCTGTGTCAGTGGGCGACGGGGCCTACACCGGAGCCGGGGCCGTTGTGACCCGTGATGTGCCTCCCGGTAGACTGGCAGTGGGTGTTCCTGCTAAAATACGTGAAAAGACATCAGAGTCCGATTGACCTCCTGGAATTGACCCTCGGGAATGTGGATACTTGACGATGGCTCTGGCCTCTGCCGCACAGGTGATCTGCGTTTCCTGTGAACAGCTCTCTGGGAACCCGGGAGGGTGAAGGATATTGGACACAGACGATTTACCGGCACTAGCGGTTCTTGCGGTATCCCTCCTCCTGTTTGCGTACTTCAGCTTGGCCCAGTACGCTGCCGCTCCAATTGGCAGCGTCTCCAGAAGCGGCACACCTTACTTGCGCACCGGTCAGGCCCTTCTTTGGGTCAGATTTGCCTGTGTGATCGCCCTGGCTGTCTCCGGGTTTGGAATCATCCGTGACTACCAGTCTTCCCCTTGGTGGACTCTTCCATCCCTGTCCATTGGCATGATGGCTGCCCTCCTCGCTATCGATCGTTTGACCTCCCTCGCAACGGCTCGGCGTCCTGTCTGGTCGAGACGCCTGCTCTTCCCTATCTTCAGGATCATGGGGAAAGGCTTGGACAGTCCTCCCATGACCCTCGGAGACCCGCTGGTGAGAGCGGAGGTTATCGGTGACGTTCCTTGGGAGGACCCGGCAAATGGAGATGGCCCGGTCATCACCGAAGCCGACCTGGTCAACATGGACCAGAGAGACCGGGAAATGCTCCGGTCCATCCTTGGTCTCGACAGTTCCACGGCCCGCGAGATCATGGTTCCCAGGCTTGACATGATGACCGTCGAGGTAAACTCTTCCCTGTACGATGTGGCAGACCTGATGGCCCAGTGCGGTCACAGCAGGATTCCCGTGTACGAGGAGTCAATCGACCATGTCGTAGGGATTGTACATTCGCGGGATGTGTTGGCGGCTTTGGCCCATACTGGCACGGACCAAAACCTCCAGTCATTGATGAACCCTCCGTTCATCATCCCGGAGAGCAAGCGCTTGGACGACCTTCTGGAGGAATTCCAGGAAAAAGGTATCCAGATGGCCATCGTCGTGGACGAATATGGCGGGACCGAAGGGTTGGTGACCGTGGAGGACTTGCTGGAGGAAATCGTCGGGGAGATCGAGGATGAGTTCTCCCGGGACCGGGAGCCGCTATTGGAAGCCACCGAGATGGGAGGTGTCCTGGTGGACGCCCGGGTCCCTACGAACGAGGTGGAAGAGCTATTCGGGGCAAGCATAAATGGCTCTGGTGTGGATACGGTCGGCGGCTATGTGTACCATTCCCTGGGAAGAATCCCTGTAGCCGGGGACGTGGTCACCACAGACCAACTGCGTATCGAGGTTGTGTCGGTATTGGGAAGGCGTCTCCGGAAGCTGCGCATTCACCGGATCAGTGGCGACGGCTTGACTACTAACGGCTGAGATTTGTACGACGCATCCCGGCTGGACTCATACGGCATTCCGCCGGGCTGTCCACACGCCCCGTGAAACGGAGATCCGGTCTGGCGGGTTAACCACCCTTAACTGCGTTAATGTACCGAGGCCGTACGCCGTCTCATCACGCCTTGCACCGCGGGGGCATCCCCCCGTCAGGGCCGGGTTGTCCCCGTCCAACCATTGCGCACCATCCTCAAAAGCCTTGCGCCTCTCCCGACGGGAGAGGCGCAAGGCTTAGTGTACCCTTCGTTTGTCGACCGGACCCAAATACGGCTGGGAGTACCCTAGGTGTCTCCGTTCAACTCTTTGTAGCCGATCAATTCCCCGGAGACTATGAGCCGATTGTCGTAGACCAGTTTCGGCACACAGGACACGAGGTGTATGGTCGCGCCCTCAGAGTTGTCCAAGCGTATGTCATCCCCATGTACCACCTGGAACGAGTTGAGCCGGTATAGGTACTGGCCTTCCTCGCTTTCGGCAATGGCGAAGACGTCGCGGCCTTCGTCTTCCCCGATCAGCTCAGGGATCTCCTTGAGACTGAAGAATACGGACCCTTCACCCATGGTGGGCGCCTCGGTATGACCAAAGAACCATGCGCCCCCTGCCTCCCCGGCGTTGGCGGTCTCCGGGATGTGCCCGGCAGTCTTGTCCGGGGTCTGGTAGGCCCGGGCCCCTTCCAGTTCCTCAGATTCCAACTCAGTCACTTTGACGTCGATCCCCACCGATGGGACCGATATCCGGGTGGCGGCCAATCTGCTGTCCAGGGGGAAGCCTTGGTTGGCCTCTATGGGTGTAAAGCTCTCCACCAGCGCCTTGGTCTCCGGTGATGCGGCCTCATAGGAGGGTGTGTCCGTCCAGAACGCCGGCGCCCCCTGATCGGTGGCCGCATCCGAAGATGCGGCCAGTCCTGCTCCGTTCGCTTTTTCCACCTCTGGCTGGGAAACGGGGGGGCTCGAGACCATCTCGGCTCTCAAGGCATCCGGGGGAGCTTCTGCCGGTGAGCCTCCGTGGTCCTTGGTCAAGGACTGCTCGGCGCTCGCCGAAGCTTCAGCATTCTTTCCATCCGGACCTACCGGGTCCGCATGGACCGTGGCTCCATAAGTATAGTATGCTCCAGTCATAACCAACAGCGTCACGCCGAGAACAATGAAAAATACTCCGAGAGCTTTGTTATGGCGTCGCCGTCTTATCGATGGATGGAGCAGCGTATAGTCGTAACCTGCCTCCATTGCACCTCCTTCTTGTCCAGATTAGGGTGTGTCCGGTCGGGTCCGGCCCGGTGACCGACGAAACCACACCATGCCTGTCCCGGCGCCGAATATAGACGGTCCGATGAGAATACGAGGTGTTCGGCGCTGAGAGGTTGTACAGGTTGGACGCTACCTGGCTCTGGGTACGTGGTTCGCGCCCGGGGTTATCGGTTCATTGAGGTAGATGTCTCCGTTGCGGATCTTGACGTTGAACCCGCAAGTCGGATTGGTGCAGACCCATGCCTTGTAATGGACTGCCGCTCCCTGCCCCCCATAGTCCGATAAGGGTACCAACTGACCTATGTTGCACATGAGACACTTAGGTATGGCCCATTCTTCCACTTAAACCTCCTCCCAGGTAGACTGGGACCGAGTATAGCATCGCGTTCAAAACGTCACCAAGCGCAACAGGCGCAACGATTCACGATTTTGGCGCTTCCCCGATACTCTAAGCCCCAGTCCACTTTGGTCCAAGTGAACGGCAGGAGTGCCGTCGAGTACGGATTACTCCAGGAAGTCCTTCAGTTTCCGTGATCGGGTCGGATGCCGCAATTTACGTAGCGCCTTTGCCTCGATTTGCCGGATGCGCTCTCGCGTGACGCCGAACTCCCGGCCAACCTCTTCCAGGGTGCGGCTGCGCCCGTCCTGTAGTCCGAAGCGGAGCTGTAGCACTCTGGCTTCCCGGTCCGTCAGGGTGCGCAGCACTTCTCCAACTTGCTCCTTCAACAACTGGAACGAGGCTGCATCCGCTGGCGCCGGCGCATTTCTGTCCTCGATGAAGTCTCCGAGGTGGGAGTCTTCCTCTTCCCCTATGGGCGTCTCAAGGGATACCGGCTCCTGGGAAATCTTCAGAATCTCCTCCACCTTCTCCGGGGTGATCTCCATCGCCTCCCCGATTTCCTCGGGAGTCGGCTCCCTTCCGTATTCCTGGAGCAGCCGCCGGTGCTGGCGCATTAACTTGTTGATGGTCTCGACCATGTGGACAGGTATGCGGATTGTTCGGGCCTGGTCTGCTATAGCACGGGTAATCGCCTGGCGAATCCACCACGTGGCGTAGGTGCTGAACTTGTAACCCTTCCGGTAATCGAACTTTTCCACTGCTCTGATTAGGCCGATGTTCCCCTCCTGGATCATGTCCAGCAGCGCCATGCCCCGCCCGATGTACTTCTTGGCGACACTTACCACCAGACGCAGATTCGCCTCTGTCAGGTGCGCCTGGGAACGTGCGCTGTCGGCCTGCACCCGGTTGAAGAAGCCTCGGAACACGGGTTCCAACTTCTCCATCTGTGCCTGGCGGTCAGGCATCCTCATGGCTGCCGGTAAATCGTTCAAGGTGCAGCCCCTGAATACCCTGATGGCTTCCGGAGGGACCAGCCAACTGTCCAGGGAGAGATTCACGACCTGACGGTACACTTCCAGCGGGTCGTCCTCCAGGGCAAATCCCAGATTGGCAAGCAAGTCCTGGGATACCTCAGCGTCGATCGCTGCCCGCAGCGCCGGATCCTCGGCAATCTGCGCCAGGGTCATATCATCGGGGAGTTCCAATTGCTCGCTCAACGCGCGCACCAGGACAGTGGAGTTGATCATCCGGCGCAGAAGAGCCTCGGCGACTTCCCAGTTTTGGGGCGGTCGGCCTTCCATTTCGGTCAGCTCGCCATTTAGCGCGGTCAGATGCTTGCCGCCCTCTATCTTCCGGGCCAGAACTCGCTCGTCCTTGGACGTGAGCAGGCGAACCCGCCCGATCTCCCGGAGGTACATGCGCACCGGGTCATCCAGGACTTCAAGAGTTTCCGTTTCCGGCTCCCACTCATAGTCCTCCGAGTCTCCATCACCGTTGGCGCTGGCGACCGCATCCGGGGACTTCTCATCCGTCCCGCTGTCTCCCCACTGTTCTTCCGTGGCCTCGGTGGTCAACACCTGTGTAACGGATGTGATACCGTTGGTCTCGGCCAGAGAATCGTCGTCCTGCCTGTCGGTCACTCCCCTTATGATCTCAATGATTGGGTTTGGCCGCTCGGGCGCGTCGGTAACATCCAGGTATTCGTCCGGGTTCAGTTGGTTGCCGTTGCTGTGTCTCAGCATTTTCCTCCTCTAGTATGTGCGAACTTTGACCGTAGTATCTCGGGCGTCCTGGTTTTCCTTGATTCGCTGATTGACTTCCAGAACGCCGCTGAATGTGTCCTCTTCCAGGTCAGTCTCCGTGTCAGTGAACCTTGTTTCCTCTTCCCTCTTCAGATCCCTCAAGTAGCGGTCTCTCATATTTGTTACACAATCCCTTATCGCTTTGGGCCGGGACAGGAGTTCTATCTCCGGGTGTTCCTTCCCAACCAGTTTTTCCAGATACTCCTGTAATTCCTCCCCAATAGAACCTCGTATAGACTCAACAGGCTGGACGTCGCCCCGCGTTCGGGCTGATAGCCACTGACTATATATCTCCCGGTTCTCCGGCCGGTGGAAGTATTCGGGCCGTAACTCCACGACCTCGGTTTCCAGTTCGGGGTGTCGCAGCAGCAGAGACAGACAGAACTCGTCCAGCGGGTCTCCGTCAACATTCGAAAACTCGTGCGCAGCCGGATTTTGGCGCGCCCGAGGCTGCCTCGTTGGACGCCGTGGTACCGCTGGCCGGTCTATGTTCGACAGGAGGGCTTCCCTGGTCACGCCCAGTTTGTCGGCCAGCATCTGGAAGTATTGGTCTTGTTCAAACCCTGTGGCAACCGCGTACACCGACGGGAGCACCGCTTCTACCAGTTGAGTCTTCCCTTGGGGAGTGTACACGTCGTACTGCTTCGCTAGTGCATCGATCAAATACTCGACCAACGGAGTGCCGCTTTCGATCAGGTCCCTCCATTCGTCCGGAGACCGGCGAATCAGGTCATCGGGGTCCTCCCCTTCCGGCATCACTGCGATCTTGAGTCCGGCCATCTCCGGTCTCTGGAACAGCGTTGTTCCTCGTGTCCTCCCTGCGACCTGCGACTGTATCACCTTCCAGGATGATTCCAGACTCCGCAGCGTCGCCTGCTGGCCCGCAGCGTCTGCATCCAGGGCCATCGTCACATCACGGGAAATCCTCTGCACCTCCCCCACCTGATGCTCGGTAAGCGCAGTGCCCATCGACGCCACCACGTTGGTGAACCCGGCTTCATGGGCGGCGATGGTGTCCATATAGCCCTCTACGATCACGATCCCCTGTTTCCGGGCGGTATCTTTAGCCCGGTGCATGGCGTACAGGATACGTCCCTTGTCGAACACCGGACTCCGGGAGGTATTCAGGTACTTGGGTTGAGAATTGTCCAGGGCCCGCGCGCCGAATCCTCCCAGTTCTCCCTGTCCATTGCGGATTGGGAACATGAGCCTGCCCCGGAAGAAGTCCCGCTGCCGGCCGTTGTCCGTAGTCCTGACCAGCCCGGCCTGCTCCAGCGCTTGGGAAGGAAAGCCGTGCTGCCGGAGGTGGTCGCCAAGAGACCGTCCATCCGGAGGACTCAGACCCAGCTCGAAGTTGGCAACTGCCTCCTTGGATACCCCGCGTCTTTCCAGGTATGCGCGGGCTGCTGCTCCTTGCTCCGACGCCAGAAGACGCTGGAAGAACTGGTTCGCGGCCTCGTTTACGTCGGTGGCGGTTTGCTGTTCGACCCTTTCCTGCCGCCGGGGCAGGGACACGCCCGTCTGCTGGGCGAGCCGTTCGAGAGTTTCGCGGAACTCCAGGTTCTCCGCCTTCATCACAAAGGTGAAGACATCACCCCCGGTGGCGCAAGCTCCGAAGCACCGCCACGTCTGCCGGTCGGGGAACACGTAGAACGAAGGGGTCCGTTCCTGGTGGAACGGGCAGTTGGCTTTTTGATTGGAGCCGGACCGCTGCAATGTGACGTACCGGGACACCATCTCCGTGATGTCCAAACGGCTCTTGATGTCGTCAATAACGGTCAAATCAAGCAGTCTCTACTACGAAGAAACCGGCTTAGAATAGCATCTCAGGCCCCACTCGCCTCAATCTGGCGCGCCCCGCAAAATGAGCATTTTTCATGGATGCCAAGCTGATCGGTTCCGTCTCCAATGGGTCTTGATGGAATCTAGGCGGAGACCACAGGGCGGCTCAGGCGCTTTAGATTTCCAGGCGCCGACCGGCCGGGTCTGGTGTTTGCTGGCGATGATTCGCTATCATATAAAAATCGCATATTGGGCCAAATCTATTTTATCAAGTCTACACCACGATTTCAACTCTGGAAGAGGGACCGTAACTGTTCAGACTTGATGAGGTGAAATAACTGAAAGTTGACTTCTCCTCAAGAAACGCTGGCGCTGGGGGTGCGATTGTGGCATAAGAGAGCTATGGAAACGGAAGTGGACCTGAACCAAGCGAGCCGGGAAACTTTGCTGGAGATTATCGCGGAACTGAGGCAGCGAGTCGAGAGCCTGGAAGCCCGGCTGTCCGGTGGCGGGCCGGGGGCCAGGATGCCGGGGCATAAACCGGCCGCCAGGGGCAAGAGGCCGGCGGCGGACGAAAAGAAGCCGCGAAAGAAGCGTCAGCACGGCTTCGCCCGGTTGCGGATGGAACCCACCGGGCGGGTGGTCCACGCCCCGGAGTATTGCCCCGAATGCCATACCGCTCTCGCCGGGGGCTGGGTGCAGCGGACCCGGGAAGTCATAGACATTCCGGCAGCCCCGGCGGAAGTCACAGGGCACGTATTCATAGCCCGGACCTGTCCGTTGTGCCGGAAGCGGCGGCTGCCCCAGGACCCTCTGCAAGGTCTGGCCGCGGGCCGCCAACGCCTTGGAACCAATCTGGTGAGCCTGATGGTGACCCTGCGGGAAGAGGGACGGCTGCCCCTGAGGACCATCCAATGGTATCTGCGAGTGTTCCATCAGTTGCAACTGAGCGTTGGGGCCATCGTCCGGGCGGTCCAGCAGGTTGCCCGGCAGGGAGGACCGGAAGTGGGCCAGGTCCTGGAGCGCATCCGTTCCAGCCCGGTGGTTCACGCAGATGAGACGGGTTGGCGGGAGAACGGGAGAAACGGCTACGTCTGGACTTTCAGCACGCCCAAGGAGCGGTTCTTCCTGCGCCGGGGCCGGGGCGGGGAGGTGGTGGATCAGGTCCTGGGCGAGTCCTTCGAAGGGATTCTGGTGAGCGATTTCTACGCGGCCTACCACCACTACCCCGGACTCAAACAGAGATGTTGGGTCCACCTGCTGCGGGACATTCACGCGCTGAAGGTCTGGTACCCGGAAGACGGCGGGCTGGCCCGGTGGGCATCGGGAGTGCAACGGCTTTACGCCAAAGGCCGGGAATGGGCGGCGGCCGGGGGACGCCCACCATCCCAGGGACAGTTGGCGCTGGAGGAGCGGTTGCTGGCGCTGTGCCTGCCTTTTCTGGAAGACCCGCTGGCGGTGCAAACCAAGCTATGCCGGCGGATAGAACGGCACATCAAAGAACTGTTCGTCTTCGTATCGCATCCGGAGACGCCATCTGACAACAACGCCGCAGAACGGAGCCTGCGCCACCTGGTGATCAGCCGTAAAATCAGCGGCGGGACCCGCTCCCAACAGGGCAGCGACAGCAAAATGGTCCTGGCCTCCCTCTTTGGCACCTGGCGGGCCAAGGGCCTGAACCCCTTCCTGGAATGCCGCCAGTTGCTCATTTCCCCTCAACCCTGAACAGTTACGAGGGACCGAGTTCCGTTTCAGGTGGTCTAAATTGTCTAACGACGACGATAGATTCCCGCTTTCAGGGACCTCTGCATGACCGGCGGGCCGGGCCGAGAATAGAGTGGCAGAAAGAACGAGGGAGACATGATGTCCCGGGAGATGGACCGGCCACCGTTTGCCCAAGCCTTGCTCCCATCAGGTCTGGGGCATGACTGGGTACTGGAGTGTATCGGCAGCGTGTTGGACTTGGCGAAGTTCGATCAGATGGCAGCCGGGGTTTACGCTTCTCCCGATGGCAGGCCCGGCTACCAGCCTCTGGTGATGGTCAAGACGCCGCCGTTGCGGCAATCGCACAAGCTATCCGCACTCCGGATGGAGAGGGCGCTGAAGACCGGATATCCTTAGAATGGATAGGGCTGCCCTCCGCCTACTGCCAGCACCTGTCCGGTGATGTACGAAGCGTCATGGGAGGCAAGGAATGCAATAGCCGAAGCTTGCTCGTGGGCTTCCCCTCGCCGTCCCATCGGTATCTCGGAACTCCGTGTCGCAGACCGGTACTCTGCCTGGTCCGCCTGTTCCTCTTCGGATAGCACCGGCGGCGGGACGTCCACGCCGAAGTCCCGCGGCGTCACCCGGTCGTCGGCCCCGGTACCGCTGGGGGCCACGCAGTTGACCCGGATGCCCAGATGGGCTACCTCTCGCGCCAGGGAAGTAGTCAGTCCAATCTGCCCTGCCTTGGCCGCGGCATAAGGCACCCGAAACCTCCCCGTCACGGCATGGGTGGCGATGTTGACGATGGAACCCGACCCCTGCTTGATCATGTAGGGCGCCACGGCCCGGCAGCACCAGACCGCGGTCCAGAAACTCCGGTCGATCTCCGCCTGAATCTGCTCCGGCGTATAATGCTGGAATGACTGGAACCAGATGGTGCCCCCGGCGATGTTGGCCAGCACGTCGATCCGACCGTAGGCTTCCATCGCCCTGGCCATCAGCGCCTCGGCATTCTCCCACCGGGAAAGGTCTCCAACAGATACGACACACGAGCCGCCGAAGTCCTGTATTGCCGCGCGGACCCGCTCCGAGGTCTCGGCCACCAGGTCGCCGATGACGATGGACGCGCCTTCTTGCGCCAGCCTTCGAGCCGTCGCCGCGCCGATCCCCTGACCCCCGCCGGTAATCACGGCGACCTGCCCTTCAAACCGCCGCGCTCCCGCAGCCCTGGGATCAAGGTCTCCCGCCATACAGTCCTCCTACTGAGAACATCTCCCCATACCGGGTGCAGGGCCGGTACGGCCTCTCAGGTTCCGCATTGCAGACATGGCCTTGGGAAATCTGTCCGCTACCGGCCTATCCGGTGGCCAGGACCACTGTGCCGGTTGAAGACAATGACCCTCCGGTCCCGTTGACGATGGAGACCCTGGGGTTGCCGCCGCCATCGACATTGACCTGCCGCGCACCGGCCTCTCCACGCATCTGCCGCACCGCCTCAACCAGCAGGAAGCTGCCGTACATCCCCGGATGTGTGTAGGAAAGCCCTCCTCCGCTGGTGTTCAGGGGAAAGTCTCCGCCCGGCGCCGTGCGCTGGCCGGCCACGAAGTCCGCCGCCTCCCCGGGGCCGCAGAAGCCCAACGCCTCCAGGGTCAGCATCACCGTGTACGTGAAGGAGTCGTAGATCATCGTCAGGTCAATGTCGTCGTGCGTAATCCCGGCCCTGGCCATCGCGTTGGGGCCGGACTCCCGTGCGATAAGGGAGGTGAAAGATGGCATCATGCTGATCATGTTGTGGTCGTGGCTCTCCGCTGCGCCCAGCACCCAGACCGGCTCCTTGGCGCAGTCCCTTGCCTTCTCGGCAGATGCGACGATGATGGCCGCCCCCGAATCTGTGACCAGGCAGCAGTCGAGCAGATGGAAAGGCCAGGACACCCACCGGGAGTTGTGATAGTCGTCAAAACTCATGGGCGTATCGTGCATCACGGCCTTGGGGTTCAGGTTCGCCCACTTGCGCGTTGCGACGGCGATCTCCGCCATCCCCTGCCTGGTCTTGTCCTCCCCGTACTCGTGCATGTACCGGGAGCAGGCAATCGAGTAATTGATGGGCGCGCCGATAATCCCGTAAGGAGATTCGTACTGGGCCGTGGGAAGGTTCGGGTCTCCGGGCACTCGCCCCCTTGTGGAACGCCCTGCCTGGCCGTGGGTGATGAGCGCAACGTCGCAGAACCCGGCCCGGATGGCCGCAACGGCGTGGGCTACGTGGATGACGAAGGACGACCCGCCTACGGAGGTGTTGTCAGTGAATCCGGGCTGGATGCCCAGGTACTCAGCCGTGGCCAGGGTGGAAAACCCCGCCGTGAACAGACCGTTAACGTCGTCCTTCGACAGACCGGCGTCCGCCAGGGCATTGTGCGCCGCCTCCCCGTGATGCTGCAATGATGACTTGTCGGGCACCGTTCCCATTACATCGGACTCGGCCACTCCCACGATGGCAATATCCCGTTGACCCGTGCCGCTAGTCACCATTGCCGTCCCTCCCGTAATCGCTTGCTGGACTTGCCTGGTAGTCTAGGATTGCTCCCCGGTAGTGTCAACCGTCGCCGGAGTTGACTGCCCAGGGGTCATACGACCCGAAATACCACAGGTGACCTTCCGGGTCCCTCGACCCATACAGACGTCCCCCGTAGTGCTGGTCCTCAAGCTCGTAAACGATGTTGGCCCCCGCGTCCCTGGCCCGTTCGTAATGAGTGTCCACGTGCTCGACCACGACGTACACGCTATGGGTGGCCGGACCGTTCTCCGGCGGCGGCCCCGTCTCCTCCTCCGGTCCGTTCGCGGCAGCCGAGCCCAGCATGATCATCCCTTTGCCCAGAGTCAGCTCGGCATGGGCAATCGCCCCGTTCTCTCCCGGTACGACCAACATAGGTGTAAACCCGAAAGTCCTGCAAAGCCACTCAATTGCAGCCGGCGCGTCCCTGTACCGCACCGAAGGAATGATGTAGCCCGGTGTATTCAGACCATCACCACTCATAACCCTCCCTCGCAATCCAAACTGCCGCCGGCGCTCGATTGTCCAAATCTCATTGCCGGGAATCGTGCCGCGGCATATTCTTGCAGACCCACTCGAACTCCTCCTCCTCAGAGTCGAAGTACTCGAACCTGTGGAAGAGTTTCGTCGGCCCCCTGGACTCGCGGATGCTATCCCTCTTCCCCCCGGTACAGTCTTCGTCGACGGTCATCGAGGCCGGGTCTATGACCACTCCGTAATGTTCCAATGCCGATCTCATCGACACGAATCCATCTTTAACATCATCCAGTACCTGTTCCATGTCCCGTTCCAGCGGGTCACCCCAGCCGCCGCCGCCTGCGGTGTATATGCGCACCAGGTCGCCCTTCTTCCAGTGGTTGTCGTCGGAGAACGCCCTGATCTCCCGCTCCTCCGGAGTCCCCGGGTTCAGCACCACGAGGGACACCCCCCCACCCATGCCTCCGGCGACGCCCCAGGCCGGGAACAGGTGGTTCTCGACCCGCAGCCCGAATGTGCCTTCGTCAGCCAGCAGCCGCACGTCGCGCACGATGCCGCAGCCTCCCCGGAATTTCCCCGGCCCGCCGGAATCGGTTGAAATGGCGTACCGCTCCAGCCTGAGGGGGTATTCCATCTCCATGAACTCGCCGGGGTAATTCTCGTTGTGACGCTGGTATATCGCGTCAAGCCCGTCGGCATGGGGCCGGGCGCCGTGTCCCACGGCAATCCCATCCGTACACAGCAGCCACGTTCCCGTATCCCGGTCCGTGGGCTGAGCTTTCATTCTCCAGTAGGCGATGACGTACACCGCGGTCCCTGCCATCACGTTGCCGCCGGTGGCCCCTGCCAGCACGGCCCGTACCGCGCCCTTCAACTTGGTGAAGGTGTGGGCACGGCATCCCAGGGCCGCGGGCCATTCCGGTTGCAGGATACTGCCCGGACGCAGCTGAACATCGTCCACCCCTGCCAGCAGGCCGTGGTTGGCCAGCAACGATGGGTCGAATTGGTGGAAGTACTGCCCGAAGTAAGCCTTGAGAGCCCCGTCGCTGGCGATGAAATTGATTGATCCGTCCGACTGGTCATCGCTTGCCGTCGCATCCAGCCGGATGTTGTCTCCCCGGCGGCTGAGTCGCAGATGGAACGAATGCCAATGGTCGCCCACTCCCCCGTGGTCCATGTAGTCCCGTACCGGGTAGTCTCCCTCCGGTATGGCCTCCAGCGTCTTCTCTCTTACCATCAACGCCGTGTCGGCCTGGTCCTGCTCGATAGCTGCCAGCATGGTATCCTTGCCGAAACGGTCGAACATCTCCAGCAACCGCTCCTGCGCCCGCTGGGCCGCCGCCATCAACGCCCTGGAGTCTCCTTCCAGCAGGTCGGGATACCTGGAGTTGCGCAGGATTATCCGGTACGCTTCGTCGTTCAGCTTGCCGCGGTCGATAATCTTGATGGGCGGCACCAGCGTGCCGTCGTGGAAAATCTCGGTGTTGGCCGGGCCGATGCTGCCCGGACGAGCTCCCCCCAGGTCCCAGAAGTGGGCGAAGGAATGACAGTAGGCAACAATCTCTCCCTCGTAGAAAACCGGCGCGATGAAGACCATATCCGGCGTGTGAGTGATGCTTCCCTGTGAGATGTAGGGGTCGTTGTACCAGTACAGGTCCTCTAAAGCCATCGACTCGGCAGGGTAATACTCCCAGACGCAGCCCATTATGTCGCTGCCCATCGTCTCGCCGTATATTTCCTGTCCTTTGCCGTCCAAAAAGCTGACGGTATAGTCCTTCTTCTCCCGGATGAACGCCGACATCGCCGTCCGCTCGATGATCAACTCGCACTCCAGCCGTGCCGCCCGCAGCGACCCTCTGATTAGCTGCCGAGTCACCGGGTCCACTGGGTGTGAACGCTGGTACGGGTCTGCTGGAGTCTGTTGAGGGTGAGTCTGATATACCGTCATTCCCTGCTCCTCGCAATCGGGATATTTCCAGTCTTGGGAAGGGAGCCAATGGCTGGAATCCCGCGTCACGACGCTCGCATGATGCAGTTCCCGTATCCATCAATCCGAGCGCCCCACCCAGGATTGATGATTACAGTCGAGTCCATCCCTTCCAGTATGGCAGGCCCGTGCAGTGTCTCCTTTGGCCCCAGTCCGTCTCGGCGGTATACCGGACACGAGACGTACCCGCCAGCCTCCTCAAAGAAGACCTGTCTCCGCTCGACAACTGCTCCATTCACCCCGTCGCCGCCCGGGATCCTGGGCATCTGAACATGGCCCATCTGGCCCGATGCTGTGACCCTCAGCGTAACTATCTCCACCGGCTGCTCCAGGGAGAACCCGTACAGTTGCTCGTGACGCCGGTGAAACTCCACTACCATCGCCTCCAGGCCAACCCGGTCTACCGTAGGCCCATTGGCCCCGGTGTACTGGACAGTCAGTTCGGAACCCTGGTGGGCGTAGCGAAGGTCCGCAGACCGTATCAGGCCGTGACTGGCGACGGGAACGCCCTCCTCTCTAAGCCAGTCCCGGCCCTCCCGTTCCAGCTCGGAATATACCGCGGCAATCCCGTCCAGGTCGTAGTCCGGGGGCCTCTGCAGGAACGTCCGTGCATAGTCGTTCTTGAACTCGGCGACCAGCAGGCCGTATGCCGAGGCAATTCCGGGATGGGGCGGCACTACCACCACCCCGATTCCCAGCAGGTTCGCCACGTCTATGGCGTGCATCGGCCCCGCCCCCCCGTAGGCCACCAGCGCAAAGTCCCTGGGGTCGTGGCCTCGCTCCACGCTGATGTTGCGTATGGCCCCCACCATCGCGTTGTTGGCGATTTTCAGGATGCCGCTGGCCGCCTCCGGAACGTCCAACCCCAGCCGAGACGCAATCCTGTCGTCGATAGCTCTCGCTGCCGCGTCCTGGTCGAGCACAAGCTGTCCACCGGCAATCCGCGTATTCACCCGCCCCAGTGACAGGTTCGCGTCGGTGACCGTTGGCCGGGTTGCGCCCTTGCCGTAGCAAACAGGGCCGGGGTCTGCTCCCGCGCTGGCGGGACCAACGGTCAGACTGCCGTAAGGGGAGACCTCGGCAATGCTGCCTCCGCCGCATCCGATGGTGGCGATGTCCAGCATCGGCAGTTGTATCGGCCAGTCGCCCAATTTGCCGTTCAGTGTCATCCCCGGCTCCCGGTTGCGCAGCAGCGAAACGTCGGTGCTGGTGCCTCCCATATCGAAGGAAATGCAGTTCTCTATTCCCGTGGTCTCCGCTATCTGCGCCGTGGCCATGACCCCGGCCGCTGGACCGGAAAGCGCGGTGTAGACCGGCTGCTTGGCTGCCATATCCGCGCCAATCGTCCCGCCATTGGACTTCATTATCGAGAAGGCCGCGCCGGTGCCGAAATCATCCAGGCTGTTCTTCAGGTTCTCTATGTAAACGCTGACCCGGGGGGTCACATAGGCGTTCAGGACCGTGGTAATCGTCCGCTCATACTCCCGGTACACGGGCAACACTTCCGAAGACAACGACACCGCCACGCCGGGGAGAGCCTCGCCCAGTATCTCCCGGGCCCGCCGCTCGTTTTCCGGGTTGGCGTAGGAGTGCATGAAAGACACCGCAACCGATGAGATTCCGGCCCGTCTGAAATGGTCTGCCGCGTCGCGCACCGCCTCTTCGTCCATCGGCAGCAGCGGGTTTCCGTCGTACCCGGTCCGTTCCTGCACCTCCAGGCAGTCCCGGGGCCGTACCGGGCGGTCCGGCTTCACCCAGGAGTGGGGATTGGCCAGCCGTGGCATACCGTGCCGCGCTATCTCCAGCACGTACTTGAACCCCTCCGTAACCAGCAGGCCCACCGGCGCGCCCTTATTCTCCAGCACCGAGTTGGTGGCGATGGTCGTGCCGTGAAAGATGTGGGCCACTTCCGAAGGCTCAACCCCGTTGTCCTCCAGGATCCGTGCCAGCCCGGTCATAAACCCGACGGCCGGGTCCTCCTGCGTCGAGGGTGTTTTGTACACCCGCTGCTCATTGGTCTCCAGGTCGCACAGAACGATGTCGGTAAAAGTGCCGCCGACATCGACGGCTACGGCATAGGTCCCCATGTTGTTCTCTACACGTTCCTTCCAAACGCCCGATGCGAGCTTGACCTAGATGAGCCGTGCCTTGACGGGCGGCAACCGGACCAACCGCTCATTCACCGGGTCAACGGTCAGCCTGAAAATTTGCAACGTCAAGGCCCCAAGCAAAGGGCTGACACCGGGTGGCCCGAATACGACGGGACTGGTCCTAGCCGACCCTCCCAAACGCAGCCGCGCCTCTCCTATGCTCCATTCGACGACGCTATCGTCGCCCAACTGGAATTGTTCCTTTTCGTCCGGCTGAATACCCAGACTGGCCAGGAAGTCCTCGCCAATGACAGTGTAGGAAGCCCCCATATCAACCAACGCCGCAACGCTGGCCCACTCTCCGCCGTTATTGTTTCTCACGTCGAGCATCACGCTGAACGTTCCCATTTTCGCTGCCTCGTTTGGCCCTGGCGTCCTTGCGTTATTCCAATGCCCTTGGCAGTATAGGCCAATGAACACTGTGGACGAAACTCTGGTCAGGGAAATCCCGGACTATCGCGGCGAGTCAGTCACCTACGAAGTGCCCATCACCGCCTATCCGACGTCATCCGGCATTATGATCATCAACTCCCCCGGCTCCGGGGAACTGAAGGATGGGCGGCAGGACCGTTGGATGAAGCTGGGCAGGCACCTCCAGGAGCAGGGCATCGCCACCCTCGTTACCTACAACGCGCCCCGGCCCGACTTCCAGGTCCAACTGCCTTGGGAACCATATTCCCACCAGGGAGCGAGCTGGAACCAGTTGCTGATTGACAGCCTGTCCCACGTGACCGATTTTTGCCTTGAGCGTTCTCCAGAACTCTGCGGGACCACCGCTCCGGCCATCTACATGGCCGGTTTTTCCTCCGGCGGTTCCGCAGTAGGGGCGGTGGCCTGGCGTTACCCCCAGGTCAAGCGCATCCTGCTGCTCTCGACCTACGACAGCGTGGGCGACCCCTTCTACATCGGGATTGAAGAGTTCACCGGCGACATTTACATCGCGTTCGGCGGCCAGGACCCGATGGCCGGACTTCTCGCCTACGTGCTCCAATCGGGGCCGTTGTCCGCCCGGTCACTGCACATCCGCGAGGTGCCGGACTGCAACCATCGTTTCAGCGGCGCAACTAACAGCCGTATCCTCAGCAACGCCTTCCTCTGGGCGTTCCACGAGTTTCCCGGCTTCCCCTCCCCCGAGGGCGGGCTCCAGCTTTACGAATAGACTCCAATGCCAGTCCCAATCTTCCTACTGGACATCCGACGCCATCCAGTGGGCTACCCTTTCCCCGATCATAATGGTAGTGCAGTTGGTGTTGGCGCGGATAACGTCGGGCATCACCGAGGCGTCGGCCACACGGAGTCCCTCGATGCCGTGGACACGGCAATGCTGGTCAACCACTGCCATTGGGTCGCTGTCTGCCCCCATCTTGCACGTGCCGGAGAGGTGCTGACCAATCCAGACGTTCTCCAGCATCCACGAGTCCAGCGTTTCGTCGGATGCCAGGTCTTCCTCCGTGGGCGACACCAGGCCGTCAACTATGTCGTTGAACGCCTCGTGCTCCACCAGTTTCAGCGCGATGCGCACACCCTCCCGTAGCCGCTCCCTGTCCCACTCTTCTTCAAGGTATCGGCAGTCGATGAAGGGCTGTACCTTCGGGTCTGTGGAGGTAAGCCGCACTTCGCCGGAGCCGACCGCCAGCTCCAACATGCAGGTCATCCGCACCCCCTCGTTGGCGAAGGGGTCGCCTCCCAGGGGAGTGGCAAAGGACGACGGGAATATCTGCATGTCGTTCCGGGCATCGGACCCTCCTGACGTGTAGCGCAGCACGGTCTGAATTCTCGGCCCGTTCGGGTCTTGGGGAAAGTCGGGCTTGGCCGCCATGCGGATGGGCACCAGCGGATGGTCGCGCAGGTTCTGTCCCACGCCGGGAAGGTCCTTGACCACCGGGATATTCAGGCTCCGCAAATGCTCCCCCGGGCCGACGCCTGACAGCATCAGTATCTGGGGCGAAGCGATGGCTCCCGCGCTCAGGACGATCTGCTCGCCTTCCACGGTGAACACCTCGCCGCCGCTTTCGACTTCGACTCCGGTGGCCCGCTGCCCCTCAAACAGGATACGGTTGACGTGGATGTTGGCCCGGATAGTCAGGTTGAGGCGGTGGCGGTTCGGGTTGATGTAGCTGAGGGCCGTGCTCATCCTGACGCCGTTGGGGTTGTTCATGGGGAACGGGCCGACGCCCCACGAATCGGGATGGTTGTGGTCGTAGGTCTCAGGGTATCCCGCATCCACGCAGGCGGCGTAGAACGCTTCCTGAATCCTCGACCAGGCCTCCCGGCGATGCCGTCGCACCGGGACCGGGCCGTCGAAACCGTGGAAGTCGTCTCGAATATCCATGTCCGACTCGGCCGCACGGAAGAAGGGCAGTACGTTGACGTAGCTCCATTCGTCGTTGCCCCAGGACGCCCAACGGTCATAGTCCTCGGGAACGCCCCTCAGGAACACCTGTCCGTTGATTGCGCTGGTGCCTCCGACCACCCTCCCTCGGGGCACGGCGACCGGCTCCGGTTGGCTGCGAGAGCCGCTGCCCACGAAGGACCAGTTGTGGGGCGCGCCCATCTCGGACGCCGTGGGAGCGTAGCCGTACTTGAGGTCATCAGGTGTCTGTTCCAGGTCAGGATAGTCCGGCCCCGCCTCCAGCAACAGCACAGACCGGCTGGGGTCTTCTGACAATCGGGTAGCCAGCGTTCCCCCGGCAGACCCCGCTCCTATAACGATCACGTCGTACTTCAAGACGCCCTCCTAGACAATCCGGAAACACCCAGACGGTGCAACCGCTCGAGTGTTGTCCTATGTGCTCCAAAATATCCGGCCTTGAGGTAACCGGATCAAGCCGGGTCCTCGACGACTAAATCGCCGCCAAAAACTCGTCAGCGGTCATCACGGTACCCTGGCGTGGGTACACCTTCTCCGTCAGGACCCGGTGGACCTCCGGGTCTGCATCGGAGCAGGCGTCTGATACCACGATGAACCTGTAATTGATGTCCGTGGCCCAGCGCACCGCCGACAGCACACAGCCCGACGTGGCCACACCCATGACCACCAGTGTATCTCTTCCCATTTCACGAAGGTCAACGTCCAGCGCGGTGGTAGAGAATGGTCCTGGCCGCGTCTTGGTAATCACCGTCTCCCCTGCCGCAGGAGCGACCCCCTCGTGGATCTCCACGTCGGGCGCATATTCGGCAAAAGCCCCGCCGCGATGCACCACGTATATTACAGGGATGCCCGCTCCCCTGGCCCCTTCCAGTACTCGCGCAGCATTCCGGATCACCGACTCCGGTTCGCTGGCGACGTTGTTCACTATCCGCTGTTGAAAGTCCATGATCAGTACCGCGGTCCTGTCCCGGTCGGTAACGGTCTGCTGTGTCACAGATCACTCTCCTCGATGCGGCTCATGCGATACCTGTGCGCCGGAAAATCGCGCTTCCTCTGACGTGCCCGGTCTATCGTCCCGGTTTCCGGCAACCCCGGTTCCCCGTATAGTCATTATACGCCCAGTTCACGCGCACCCGAAACCGGCCGCTATCATCTCCAGGGCAATCGCGTTTTAATTTATGACGGTAAAATTCCTCATGGTTGGGACGGCTTGGTTGGTCAAAAGCTCTGGAATCACCGTCCAGTGAGTGCTATTGGCCCTGGCGAATGACAAAACGCACGCGGGAAAAGGCACCGCTCAGGGGAAACCACACCGCCGTAATACCATGTCACCGGATTCTTTGATGTCCCTTCCGTCCCAGACGTTAAAACGCGATTGCCCTGCTATCATCTCCCGGCGCCTTACGATGTGTGCCCCGGCAGTCTTTCCCGGCAGTCCTTTGTTGACACTTCTGCTACTATGATGGCAACCCGACGGCTGTTGCGCTGGAGGTGGGCCGGGCGGGTTCGGACGAGGCGGGCAGGTTTCAAAAGTCTACCGGATAGGACGCGGCACAATGGGACTGAAGCGGCTTTTGCTGAAACCACTTTCAGGCTATCCCGGCGGCTACAAGAAGATGCGTCGGGGCTTCCAGGCTTTCGATTCCACACCGCCGTTCAAGGTGCCCGACGACCCTGCGGACCGGCGCAGCCGTATTCCGCCGACAGGGTTCCGGGAGTATTGGTACCCGGCGCTTCCGGCGAAGGACGTGAAGAAGAATAGACCCCAGATGCTGCGGATGCTGGGCACGGACGTGGTTTTCTTCAAGGACAAGCAGGGAGAGGTGCAGGCGCTGCTGGACTGGTGTCCCCACCGGGCGGTTTACCTGTCGATGGGCCGGTGCTACTTCGAGGGGTTCCTGACCTGTCCTTACCACGGGGCCACCTTTGACGGCGACGGCAACTGCGTGGCGTTCCTCACCGAGGGGCCGGACTCAAAGATGGCCGGCGCGCCGGGGATGAAGGCCCGGAAGTTCCCCACCGTAACCCTGAAAGGGATGGTGTTCGTCTGGATGGGCGATGGCGAACCCGTCCCGCCCGAAGAGGACATCCCGCCGGAGATGTTCGAAGAACACAACGTCTGCCGCCCGTCTTTCTGCATGTTCGACTGCAACTGGGTGCTGGTGCTGGAAAACACGATGGACGCGCACAACGCTTTCATGGTCCATCGCAACGCCCTGAGAATCCTGGGCAGCAGGGTCGGGGGCCGGCCCCGGACTCCGCTGGGCTACCGGGTCAACCTGGTGAACAACAAGAACGTCCACTACCGGCCCGGCAGCGGGAAGTCATCGACCGAGAAGTATTACTACGACGAGAACGGCAAGATTCCGTACCAGATGTACTATCCGGGTGTTGACGGGGTGTGGCCGCTGCACCGCTGGCGGCTCGCCTGGACATGGTTCTTTGAGTGGAAGGCGCGGCGCAAGGGGCAGGACCCTTCCATGCGCCGGGCGGCGGCGGCGGACACGCCGGACGTGAACGAGTGGAACGGGACGCGGCTGCCGGGGATGTCGCGCACCGGGGGGAACAACCGTTATTTCCGCAGCACCCGCTGGCCGGTGCCGGTTGAGGAAAACCTGACCCGCATGGTTTACCTGAACGTGGAGCGGTACGAGAACCAGCCGGGGTTCCTGCGCCGGTTGGTCAGCGGCGTCACGTGGCCCTACCGGAACTGGGAGCTTAACTTCAACTTCCGCAACCAGGACTACGACGCGGAGAAGTACACCCAGTACGCGATGCCAGAGTACCTGTCTTCCACCGACTCGGTGGTGGTGGCCATGCGCCGCCTCTTCGTGGAACACGCGCGGGACGTGCAGCGCCGCAGGGCGCGGGAAGAGGAACTGCCGGAGTCCTTCGAGGAGACTGAGGCCGAGCGGATGGTCCGGGAGGGAGATACCCGCGTGGCCGAAACCAGCGAGAATTTCGACGTGGACCGGCTGGAAGAGGAATTGCTGCGGCGGGTGTAGGGACTTTCCTCGCAAGGGCATTACACCGAGCCTCAAAACTCTGCCATAGAGGTCAGGGAGCCTGCCTTACACGAGGGCAGGCATCACTTCTTCGGCGAAGAGACGGATGGAGTTTTTCGCGGCTTCGGGGGAGATGTAGCCGAATAGGTGGCGGGCGCAGAAGATGTCGTGTCCTATGAGATCGTGCTGCTCCTTCATCTTCCTTGCCACGGTTTCCGGGCTGCCGACGAGGGCAATTCCGTTGTCCACCCAGAAATCGTAGGAGCGGGCGCGCTCGGCGAAGGTGCGGCGCAGTTCAGCTCGTTCCGGCGTTCCGGGGTCTCCGCCTCGCATACCGTCCGGGCCATATCGGAGCCTCGTTGCGCCGATGATGTCGCGGCCCTTGCCTGCGGGCACCGCCTCGGGATGGACGGCGGTCGCCAGGTGTGGTTCGGCTTGGGCGCGTGCTTTCTCGTCCGTCTCGGCGACATGGACGTGACGGGTCAGGAAGGTCTTGGGCATCGGCGTTGCATGACCTTCCTTGCGCCACAGGTCGCGCCAGGTGTCGAACTTCGCGGCAATCACCGGATCAGTGTCGATGTTCTGGGAGACGTGGAAGTTCATCCGGGCGGCGTACTCGAAACTGGCCGCGCTGTGGCAGCCGAACCATGCTGGCGGATGGGGCTGCTGGAAGGGCTTGGGGCTGGTCAGCACCTCGTCGAACTTGAAGAACTCGCCATCGTAGTTGACGCTTTCCTCAGTCCAGGCCTGGAGGATGATGTCCAGGGCTTCCTCGCTGATGTCGCGCCTGCGGTCGAAGTCCACATTCCAGCGAAGGAACTCGTGGCTGGTGACGCCGGTGCCCGCTCCGAACTCGATCCGGCCCTTTGAGAGGTGGTCCAGCATCGCCACTTCTTCAGCGAGACGTATGGGGTGGTGGAAGGGCAACTGGTAAATCATAACGCCAAAGCGCATGATGCTGGTGCCGCGGGCCAGGGCAGTCAGGTAGACGTTGGGTGCGCTCAGGAAACTGACGTCGGAGGTCTGGTGTTCGATGGAGAAGTAGTACCTGTACCCCATCTGTTCGGCTTCCTGTGCGCCGCGTATATGCTCGTCGTAAACGTCGGCGGCAAGTGCATGGGACTCCATCTGTGCCTGGTCCAGAACGTCGTAGAGTCCGATCTCCATTTTCGCCATTCCGGTACACCTCCGGTAATTGTCGGCGCGTTATCGTCGTGGGACCACCTTACCACAGCGCGTAGTATAATGCCGGAGATTGGTTCCGGGGAGGGATGAACATGACTGCGTTAGATTATTCCGTGCTGGACAGCCAGGAGGCGTCCGCCCGGTCCTTTTACCCGCAACCCCACTGGACCAAAACCCCGGAAGGGGCCGTTGACTATGCAATCGACGTCGAGGACGGCATTGTGCTGTCGTCCCGGTTCTTCCCGGTCGGACTGGGGAACCCGACCATTCTTTTCTTCTACGGCAATGGTGAAACGGCGGCAGGGTACGACTCGATTGCCCCGCTCTACAACGAGATCGGGGTGAATTTCTTCATCGCCGACTACCGGGGTTATGGAGCGTCGGGCGGCTCGCCTGCCTTCTCAAAGATGCTTTCGGACTGCCACAAGGTGCTGGAGTCCCTGCTGGAAACGCTGCACGTGCGCCAATTCACGGGTCCCCTGTATGTAATGGGGCGTTCTATGGGCCGGCACTCGGCCTTCGAGTTGGCGGTCAATGCGTCCGAGCGACTGAACGGCGTGATAATAGAGAGCGGGCGCCCAACCATTGGAAACTTCACGCGCGGCCTGACCCCTGACGTTGCCAATGCCCTGGAAGAGGCGTATGTGGCCAAGGTGCATTCCATCAACATCCCCGCACTGGTGATTCATGGACAATGGGACGAGGGTGCGCCGCTCCGGGACGCGGTGGAAATGCACAACAATCTTCAAACGAGGAACAAGCACCTGGAAATCATCCCAGGGGCAGGACACAACGACCTGATGTACGTCGGCACCACCCAATACTTCCGGGGCATCCGGGACTTCCTGGTAAAGTACGCCAGGTACAGAACAGATTCCGGGGAGCAGGCCGGAGGAGGATGATATTCGTATGGAAGCATCTTGCGTGACCCACATCGGCATCTGCGTCCGGGATATGGACAGGTCACTGGCGTTCTACCGGGATGCGCTGGGAATGAGGGTGTTGGGGGACAGGCCAACAGACCCGACGGAAGGCGGGCGCCAGCACAATTACAAGCACGCACGGAAGACCCGCCGTTGGGTCAGCCTGGCCTACGGAGAAGGGGCTACACCGACGCTGACGCTGACGAGCCACCCCGACGAGGAGCCGGACGGAGACGCTATCCTGCTGGACCAGGTGGGGATAAGCCACATTTCCTTCGGTGTTGAGGACGTGGAAGCCCTGGCCCATGAACTTATATCCAAAGGTTTCGAACTGGCGGGGCCGATTGAGTCGTTCACCAATGCCGATGGAGAGATACGGAGCATCTACGTGCGTGACCCGGACGGGATACTGGTGCAGTTCAACCGCCCGTCATAGGGGAGACGGAAAGACTCGGCCGAAGCGTTGCGGGCGCTTGATTCTATCGGCTAATCTTCGGGGGCGGGGGTTTCCCCGGTAATGCCGCTCTCGATGAGGGAGGCCACCTCTTCGTGCGACAGGCCCAGGAGGTTGTGGAAGGCCTCGACGCTGTGCTGGCCGAGAGTTGGTGCGGGAGAGCGGGGTCTGCGCGGAGAGTTGACCAGCCGCCAGGGTGTCCCAGCATGACGATAGGCCCCGGTGTCTGGATGGGTCACTTCATCGAAGAAACCGCGAGCCTTTAGCTGCGGGTTCTCCAGCACCTCGGTTGCCTTGAGCACCGGGGCAGAAGGGATGCCAACAGCCTGAAGCCGGGCCGTTACCGCGTAGGCTTCCTGCCCGAAAGTCCATTCCGAGACGGCGCGCTCGAGGTCGGCTCTATGTCCTTGCCGGCCCGCGAGGTCAGCGTAGCATGGATCGGCGGCCAGGTCGGGGCGGTCCATCACCTCGCACAGACGGACCCATTCGGAATCGGAACGGACAGCTATGGCTACCCAGGAGTCGTCGCCCTGACACGGGAAGTTGCCGTGGGGAGCCATCAGGTCATCGCGGTTGCCTTGCCGTCCCGGAGTGGCGCCGGTGAGGGTATGCTCCATTACCTGCCGGGCAATTAGGTGTACCGAGGTCTCCTGCTGGGACAGGTCGATCAACTGGCCGCGCCCGGTTCGGTTCCGGTGGTGAAGGGCAATCATCAACGAGGCGTAGCCGAACATGCCGGCTACCGGGTCGGTGTGCATGACGCCGGAGTTCATTGGCGGCCCGTCCTGGTATCCCAGCAAGGACGATATGCCAGACATGGGCTCGGTGGTGCCGCCATTTCCCATATACATGGCGTATGGGCCGAATATGCCATAAGACGGCATACGCAACATTATGATGCTGGGATTTATCTGCCTCAATACCGGGTATTCCAGCCGGAAGTTGGGAATCACCCGCGCAGAGAAGTTTTCGGCGACTAAGTCCGAGATTCGCACCAGGTCCAGGAAAAGGTCCTTCCCTTCCTGATGGTTGAGGTCGATGGTGATGCCCTGCTTGTTGGTGTTCACCGAGTTGAAGTTGGCGTTGCGGTCGAAGGGGCGCGCTCCTGGGTCATTGTCGGCGTAGGTGCCTGAAAGCCGTGGTGCGTAGCCGCCGCGCCAGGGGTCGGGGCGCTCCAGGGCCTCAATCTGGATTACGTCCGCGCCCATGTCGCCCAGCAGCATGGATGTGACCGCGCCGGCCCATGCCTGGGTCAAAACAACAGCCCGCAGGTTAGCCAATGGGAGGGATCTTCCCTCCGATTCGTTCCCGGCCATGCTAGATAATCTCCTGGGCGCGCCAGCGGTCCAGCTCCCTTGGGCTATAGCCCAGCATCCCGGTGAAGATCTCCCGGTTGTGCTGTCCCAGAGCCGGGGCGGGCCGTCGCATTTCCCACGGCGTCTCGTCCATGAGGAATGGGGCGCCGGGATGGAGCACGTTTCCAGCAACCGGATGCCGGGACTCGACGAACAGGCCCCGCTCAATCAGGTGAGGGTCGTTGGCTATCTGCCCTGTGTCCAGGGACATCCCCACCATAATGCGGATGGGAGCGAGGCCGTGGAATAACTCTTCCATCGTGTACCGGGCAAGGCGGGGCATCAGGAGTTCCTCAAGCTCCTGGTTGCGTTCGCGGCGGTCGTTCTGGGTGGCGAAGCGCGGGTCGTCGGCCATGTCGGGTTCGTCGAAGAAGAGCCACATGAAGCGCCAGGTGGGTTCGTGGCGGACGTTCAGAGAGATGAAGCCGTCTTTGCAAGGGAATAACCCGGTGGGCCTGAGGGCATTGCGACGGCCCGGGGAGCGCCCCGAGTGCTGGGCGGCGAGAATCTGCGGGCCGAAGATGGTGGTGGCTGCTTCAAGGACAGATACGTCCACGTGCTCGCCGGGACCTCCGAAGTCGCGGTGGCAAATTGCGGTCATGGCCCCGGAGAAGGCGCTCACACCTGCCTGGTAATAGGTCTCGAAGCCTGGGACTTTCAGAGGCTCGCGGGATGCCAAGCCGTTGACGGAGCTCAGACCGGACGCTGCGAATTCCACCAGATCGGTAGCCTGGAATTCGCTCCACGGTCCGTCCTGGCCGAAAGGAGTGATGGAGGTCAGGATTATTCCAGGCTTAAGCTGCTGGAGTTCGTCGAACCCCAGGCCGAGGCGCTCCATCGTGCCGGGTTGGAAGCTCTCCACCACGACGTCGGCGGCGCTGACAAGCTGCCGCAGGACGAACAGCCCCTGCTGTGTCTCGGCATTGAGGGTTACGCCCCGCTTGTTGGTGTTGAGGTAGAGGAAGAAAGCACTGCTCTTGGCGGGGTTGGACCGGTCTGCGAAGGGGCCAATTGACCGGGCCTCGTCGCCGCCCTGGGGGTGCTCGACCTTGATTACGTCGGCCCCGAAGTCGGCGAAAAGCTTGGCGCAAAACGGCCCGGCAACGGCGGTGGACAGGTCTATAACCCGAAGATCGGATAGGGCGCTCATGCTTTGTGCTTCAAGGTGTTCGGTCGCGGCACAGCCGGACTAGCGGTGGTCGCCGAAGGCTTCGTCCCTGCGCCTGGCCCGGTCAGTGCCCATGCTGCGCTCAAAGTCATCGCCGTGCTGTTCCCGCCGGTAGGCCAGGGATATGGCATGGGCTTGAAACGCGCCGGTGATGGCGGTGCGGTAGCCCATTTCGTCCTGAATCTGATTGATGGAGAACTTGGCCAGGCGCAGGGCGAAGGGGTCTTGCAGCGCGATGCGCTGGGCCAGGGCCATCGTCTCCTCTTCAAGTTTGTCAGCGGGAACGACGCGGTTGATCAGTCCAATGCGTTCCGCTTCTATGGCGTCGATCCAGTCCCCGGTGAAGAGGTATTCCTTGGCCTTCCGCACTCCAATTTCCCAGGGCAGGCTGGAGTACTGGACATGAGGGCCGCCCCAGCGGACGGTGCGGTCGGAGAACCTGGCGTTGTCGGCGGCAACGATGAGATCGCATGATGTGGCCAGGATCAGGCCGCCCATGATGCAGTAGCCCTGCACCTCGGCGATGGTAGGTTTGGGGAAGTCGCGCCAGCGGAGGGTATTGGCCAGGTTCTGGTCCCAACTGCGCTTGAACTGGCCCGACATGCCGGGCGCATAAGGCCGGCGCTGGCGGTCTTCCAGTTCCTCGGGGCTGCCCAGATCGTGGCCTGCGGAGAAGTGTTTGCCGGCTCCGGCGATGATCACCACGCGGACGGACTGGTCCTCCGCCGCCTCAGCCAGGGCAATGTCTAGCTCCTCCCGCATAATGCGGCTCTGGGCGTTAAGGACTTCCGGGCGGTTGACGGTTACCTTGAGGACCGCCTGGTCCTGGTCCAGCAGCAGGGTCTGGTAGGACATTATTCCCTCGCGCAGCTATGGTATATCGCCGGTGCTCAACCGGCTCCGGCGGGCCGAGAGGGGTGGCACCAGCCCGTTCAGTGGGTGGAATGTTAGCCCCAGAGGGTTTCACAGTCAAGGCGAACTCCGGGAGCGCCGCCTTATGACACCTGCCTTTCGGGGAGCAGCGTAGGTGTCGTTCCTGGTGGGTTGACCGTCCATATCGCCATTTCGGGGGTTGTTGCTCGTCCTTGACAACGGTTTTTGCAGCGGCATACGCTAGGCCCGCAACAACGGGCGGGATGAAGTTGAACCAGGATATCCTGGATTTCCAATTCGGAAAGATGTCACGGGAGACGCGATATGAAGCTATTAGCGTATGACACCGGGTCGGGTCCACGGTGCGGCGTGCTGGACGGCGAGCAGGTTGTGGACGTTACATCCCTATTGGGTGAGGGACAGACCCTGCGGGACGTGCGCGACCTGCTGGAGTTGGACGGGGACGCCGTTGACAGGGTGCGCGAGTCGCTGGCCAAAGCCGGGACTGGAGGCGCACCCGGTGTGTCGTTGTCCCAAGTGAGATTGAGGGCGCCGGTGCTCCGTCCGCCTACGGTGCGGGACTTTATGATCTACGAAGAACACGCCACGGCCCAGGGCACCAGGGAGAGGGAAGAGGCATGGTACAGGATGCCCATCTTCTATTTCTCCAACCCATTGTGCATCTACGGGCCGGATGACCAGGTCCCGTATCCCTCGGCGGCGGAGATGCTGGACTATGAACTGGAGCTTGGCTGCGTAATCGGCAAGGAGGGGACGAATGTTACTGAATCGGATGCGATGGACTACATCGCGGGGTTCCTCCTCTTTAACGACTGGAGTTGCCGGGACTTGCAGCGGGACGAGAGCGCGGTAGGACTGGGGCCCGCCAAGGGGAAGGACTCCGGATCGTCCCTGGGGCCGTGGCTGGTTACACCCGATGAAATGGCTCCCTTCCTGCGGGATGGGCGATTGCACATCAAGTGCAGCGTCAGGGTCAACGGAGACGACTGGCTGACCGAAGCCGAGGGCGGAGAGTCCTGGCATACCTGGGGGTCGCTTATCGAGCGGGCGTCCCGGGACAGCCGCATCGCCGTGGGCGACGTTCTGGGGAGCGGGACCGTCGGAGGAGGCTCCATCGCTGAGGCTATCCGCAAGGGTTATGAGAAGGCCAGGTTCCTCCAGCCCGGAGATGTGGTGGAGCATGAGGCTGAGGGGATCGGGGTGTTGCGCAATGCGATAGGGCCGAAGGTGGAGGCGGACCCGGACTATCGTTACCGGGCCAAGGAGCAGCCTCCATTGCCGGAGATGGGGATGGCCAGGGACTACCGTTATCCGGGGCGGAGATAGTGATTTTCCGGCCCGGCAATATTCGTGGTGACACGGGTCCGGAGTTGGTCTTGGGACTGGGAGTGCGTCAGCGGCGACACCCCGCCGCCGACCCGGTTGGCTAGTGGACTGAATCCCATCATGGCAGTAAAATGCTGTGTGATCTGAGAATATCGTCCCATACCCCATCCGGGGCCGAGGGGTGACCGAAGGCCCGCGTTTCAGATGGAACCAGACTTAAGGAGATAGCAGATGCCAGCCTATACCAAGGGTGAGGCCCAGGAATGGGCCTGGGAGAACCTGAAAGGGCAATGGACGACGCTTATCACGCCATTCACCCCTGATGACCGCATCGACGAGGATGGGCTGAGGCACAACATCCGTCACATCCGCAAGCTGGGTACGTCTGGCGCGGGATGCACATGGGGGATGGGCGAGTTCTGGAGCCTGACCCACGAAGAGCGGGTCCAGGTGATGGACACCTTGTCGGACGAGGCCAGGGGGCAGTGGACCATCGGCGCACACATTACCCACACGTCAGCCGGGGCAATGCTGGACCTGGCGCGCCACGCCGAGGATACGGGCTATGACCTGCTGATCGTGGCCCCTCCGTACATGGTTACCAAGACCGAGGAACAGGTAGTGGAGTGGGTGCGATACCTGGCGTCGAATACCCGGCTGGCAATCATGTTCTACAACTCACCCCAGTTTGGGATTGTTCTCAACACGGCGAACTTGAAGAGGCTCTGCGAGATACCCAATGTGGTCGGCGTGAAGGAGGCGAGCTTCAACCAGCAACTATCTATCGAGGCCCACCTCACCATTGGCCGGGACGCGATTATCAGCACCCCCGATGAATGGATTTACTGGCGGGGGAGGGAGTTGGGGTTCAACCAGCAGGTGATGTTCTCCAACACGTCTGACTGGCGTTTCGACATCCCCGAGTGCAACAACTACGTGCAGTTCATCAACAAGGCTTCCGAAGGCAACCTGGACGAACCGTTCTACGAGAGGCATCTGCGGAGGATCAAGGAGCTTTCGGACACGTGGTGGACCCGGATAGTGGACAAGTATGACGGCGCGCTTCCAATACCGATGGTGAAGTACTGGGCTGAGTTGATGGGGATGGCTGCCGGACATCCCAGGTATCCGCTGATGGAGCTTACTCCCGATGAGAAGGACGAGCTTCGCCGGGAACTGGAGCCGCTCAAGCCGAGGCCGCCGGAGGTGGCTGCTCCGGTGAACAGCCGCACCGCCTGGCTCACGGCCAACAATAACTTCGCTTCCGGGATGCTGCTGATGGTCAGCGTACAGGACGTTGAGGAGGCGCTGGAGGCGGAGCGAGGCGGCGCCGACGTGGTGGACGTCAAGAACCTGCAGGAGGCCGTGGTGGGTTCCGGGCATCCCAACGTGGTACACCAGGTGCGGTCGAGAATTGCCCCGGAGAACCACGTGAGTGTCACCCTGGGCGTGGTGCCGAGCCAGCCGGGGACAGTGGCCATGGCTGCCTACGCGGCGGCGGCGTTAAATGCCACGTCGGTGAAGGTGGGTTTCTGCAACACCGATTACGAGACCGCCCGGGAGACGTTGATCCAGTCGCGGGAGGCAATGGCAGCGACCAACACCAAGCTCATCGGATCGCTGTTCGCCGACAACCATTTGTATGGCGGCCTGGACCCGAAATGTATGGTGCAGTTGGCCAGGGAGGGCCAGTGTGACGGGTTCCTGATTGACACCCTGACCAAGGACGGCCGGAACCTGTTTGACTTCATCCCGGAGAACGAACTGAAGGAGATGGTATTCCAGGGCAAGCAACTGGGCCTAAGCACCGCGCTGTCCGGGCACCTGCGCATCGATGATCTGGACGAGCTGGCGAGGGTGAACCCGGATATCGTCGGCGTCCGGGGCGCGGTCTGCGGTGACGGCGACCGGGGCAAGGCGGTGACTTGGGAGAAGGTCTCAGAATTCAAGCGGCAGGTGGACCTGCGCAAGAGCGGGGAGCTTGCCGTCCATCACGAGCCGCTTTCGATTCCCGGCAACGGGTCCGGGAATGGCTGGATCGTCATCGACGGGCGGGGCAAGAGCTGCGCCGGGGTTATCGCGGCGCTGACCCGGCAGATCGAGCTGGACCATGACTCGCTGGTCGAGGCCATCCTGGCAGACGCCCTGAACATCTACGATGTGATACTCTGGGCGGAGCAGGGGGAACACAGGGTCATCACCCACCGGAAGGACACGGATGGATCGGTGCGAGTGCTGATTCAGCCGTGAGCAGAGCGGAATTGACATCAACCCTCATGCTATAATATGTTCCATTCAAGCTCGGAATCGTAACCTACACGTGTGGGGGATATATGGTAACTTCGATCACGGATGATATGTTCACCGGAGAGGCTATCGCCGACCCTTACTCCTACTACGGTAAGATCAGGGATGAAGACCCGGTCTACTGGAACGAACTCTACGAGCTTTGGGTAATCACGAAGCACGATGACCTGGTATGGATGACCCGCCACCATGAGTTGTTCTCGTCGGAGTTCTGGAAGCGGGACGAGAGGGCGCCGTACCCTCCAATCGATGAATCGGACATGGGCCTTTACGGGTATATGCGCGAGTTCTTCATGGACTGGTTCATCCAGCACGACCGGCCGGTGCATACGGACCAGCGGAAGGTGGTCCACAAGTGGTTCAACCCGAAGTCCATGGAAATGTGGCGTCCGATGGTCCAGCAGGTCATCAAGGATATGCTGGATGAAGCCGACCAGAATGGCAAGATGGACGTGATGAAGGACTTTGCTGTGCCCTTGCCTCTGTTCATCATCGCCCAGATGATGGGAATGCCCTACCAGGACCGGCAGTTCATCCGGTCGATGGCGGAGAAGCTGCTGTTCATCGGGCGTGGCGAGGCGGACCGGATGCAGCCCCTGGTGGACGGCATCAAGGAGCTGCAGGAGTACCTCGCGCCGATGGTGGACATGCACATGGACCTGCCGACGGACGAGGACAACCTGCTGTCAGTCCTGACCAGCGGAGGGAAGAACGGAGTGCTGACCCGCGATGAGGTGGTCGCCAACGCGATCCTCCTGCTGCTGGCGGGCCATGAGACGACGATCAACCTGATCTGCAACGGCACCCTGGCTTTCACGCAGCACCCGGACCAGTGGCAAATGCTGAAGGAAGACAGCCTGGATTCGCCGAATGCGGTGGTGCGGGCTACCGAGGAGTGCCTGCGCTACGACCCGCCGGTGAAGTCGATCCAGAGGATCGCATCGGAAGACGTGGAGATGTCCGGGAAGATACTCAAGGAGGGGGACCGCATCCGGTGGTTCATCTCCAGCGCGAACCGGGACCCGAACAAGCACCCGGACCCCGACACCTTCGACATCACCCGCTGGCCCAACACCCACGTGGCCTTCGGGTCCGGCATCCACCACTGCCTGGGCGCGACCCTGGCACGGCTGGAGGCCCAGGAGGCATTCAAGTCGCTGGCGGAGCGGTACGAGAAGATAACGGTTGAGACAGGCGATTTCGAGTACCAGCCGAGCATCACTTTCCGGTCTCTGAAGACTCTGCCAGTCTCGCTGGAATAGGGAGGTAAGCCGTGGCCAAGCTTCGCATTAGCGTTGATCATGACATCTGCGTGGGCAACCGTATGTGCGAGACCTTCGCTTCCAAGGTGTTCGTGATCAACGAAAATGGCCAATCCGAGGTGGCTGACCCCGAGGGCGACACGGAAGAGAATGTCCTCGAAGCGGCGGAGAACTGCCCGGTCAGCGCCATCACGGTGGTGGACGAACAGACGGGAGAGACGCTTTTCCCGTAGCTGCGCCCTGCCGCAGCATACAGGTAATTCAGTCCGGTCACCCGGCCTGACGAGGCCAGCAAGGGACACCGTTTAGGCGTTCCCCTGCTGGCCCAAAATTTTCAGGGATGGTCCGTATGGCTGTGACGGCGGACCTCCTCACAAACCCACCATCCGAGTTGCCCGGAGAGGTCAAGATGCCCGGTCCCATACGTGCGCTGTCGTGGAACGTCAACGGCCTGAGGGCTGCCCACCGGAAGGGGTTCCTGGAGTGGTTGGACGCCGCGAACCCCGACATTCTGTGTCTGCAGGAGACCAAGGCAACGCCCGACCAGTTGCCGGCGGCCGTCCGCAACGTGGAAGGCTACCACTCCTACTTTTCGACATGTGAGCGGAAGGGTTACAGCGGGGTTGGGTTGTACTCCAGGACTGAGCCGGAACAGGTAAGGTACGGGTTCGGCGTAGAGGAGTTTGACCGGGAAGGGCGGGTGGTCATCGCGGACTATCCCGACTTTACGCTGTTCAACATCTACTACCCCAACGGCCAGTCGTCGCAGGACCGGCTCGACTACAAGATGAGCTTCTACGATGCCTTTCTCGAACTGGTGGAGAAGACCCGGGCTGGCGGGAGAAGCATCGTCGTCTGCGGAGACCTGAATACGGCGCACAAGGCGATTGACCTGGCCAGGCCGGGCCCCAACGAGAAGGTCTCAGGGTTCCTGCCAATAGAGCGGGAGTGGATGGACAAGTTCATCGAACATGGGTACGTGGATACTTTCCGGGAATACAACCAGGAGCCTGGCAACTACACCTACTGGGACCAGATGACCCGCGCGAGGGACCGGAATGTGGGGTGGCGCATCGACTACTTTTTCGTCAGCGAGGACCTGAAGCCGCGTCTCAGCGGCGCCTATATCTTCCCGGACGTGATGGGGTCTGACCACTGCCCCGTGGGCATAGACATCGGCTGAGGCGGCAGTCTCGCCCATCCTCGTTCCAAATGGCGGCAAATGGCGGGCGTATTACATTTCACGTATAACATTTCAGAGGAGTATTGAGATGGCCGGAGCCAAGCAAGCTTTTGAGATCGAGTTGACAAACGACCAGATGGCGTTTCTACGGTCGGCCAAGGACCGCTACAACATCCCCGATGAAAGCAAGGTCGTCCGAATCGTCGTGGACTATCTCCTGAGCAGCCCGGACGTCCACGAGTCGGTGTTCACGGAGACCCGCTGCCTGCGCTGCGACTAGGCGGCGGGAATTAAGGCGCGTCCCCAAGCCGAGGGCTTGAGCAATCGGTGATTTCCCCACCGCCGTAACTGACTGGGCAGGTTAAAGTCGCGCTACCTGCCTGGCGCTACCCCTCAACCATGTGCTTGACGGCTTCGAGGGCGAGGTAATATCCGTAGACGCCGAAGCCGTAAACCGAGCCTTTGCAGGTGGGCAGGACCTTTGAGATCGTGCCCCGGGACGTGGGGTTGGATGCGTGTACCTCGATCACGGGATACCGCACCTGTCCGATGGCTCCAAGCAGAGGGCCGGTCCCGGTGGTGTAGCCCGCCGGGTTGATCAGGACTGCGTCCACATCGCCTTCGTGGGCATCGTACAGGGCGTTGACGACCTCTCCCTCAATGTTGGAGTGGAACACTTCGACGTCCACGCCCAGGGCTTCGCCGAAGCCGAGAATCTGCTCGTTCATCTGATCAAGAGTCGTGGGGCCGAAGATTTCAACCTGCGCCTTGCCGCGCATGTTCATTCCGGCTCCCTGGATTACCAGGACCTTCGTCATCAGCTCTCTCCTTCTGAGAACATCGCCCATTTGCGCCGTGCCGGCAGGGGAATGGCGGGTTGGGCCCGCCCCCAGGCGACTGGGCGCTAATCGGCCATCAGGTGCTTGAGGTGTTCGGGCACCTCTGTAGGTTCGGTGGGCGTCTCCACCAGGTATCCGGCCAGCATGACGTCCAATTGGAGCATCAGCAGCTTGTTCCAGGCGATGGCAGCCCGCATCGCATCAACGGGGTCATCCATCTCGTCCTTGAAGAGGTTGGACATCGCCGTCTGAATGAATGACATGGTGCCAATCATAAACCGGGCAGGGATGGAACCCAGATGGGCGCGATGGCTGGGCGGGTTGCTGTGGACGATGCCGGTTGCCAGAGCGCGGATGGGGTAGTCCTGGTCCAACTGGAAGCCGATGGAACCCCTGAGCCAGCGCGCCAGCGTGTGCTTGCGCCGGTCCAGGCGAGTCTCATCCACCTCCCCCTGCTGGTTTACGAAGAACCTCCGGGTCTCGGGGTTTTCGAGGAAGTTGTCGTAGACCGTGGCGGTCAGCCAGTCGGCGTTTTCCATCACCACGTCGGCGGTGGACCGGACCAGGTCGAGGTCGTCCTGGTCGAAGCCCACGAAGTCGGCCAGTTCCCTGAGACGGCCCGGCCAATTGAAGACTTGCGGCATATTATCCCCGCGGTCTGCTGGTTCGCGCCCTGCCCTGGGTTTCCCGGAGTTTCAGTGTGCGGCGGCATACCAGGGCGGCGCCTACCGAGAATATAACCCTTCCGGTGTGCGGGAGCAAGCGCGGTCCATGCCGGGTGTATGACTCCCAGGGACTGCGAAACAACAAGGGCCTGCGTGAAGGAGGCGGATTTATGCGGTTTGCCCCGTGTCTGTTGTAACCTGCCGCAGGGGCTGCCAAACGAGCTGGCCCCGGATCGCCACTGGCAGCATCAGGAGCAGCCCGGCCAGCAGATTGGCGCTGATCGCGCCCTGAAGCATGAAGGCTGAGGCAAGGTATCCCATCTCCAAGACTCCGACCGGGGTGCCGACGCCGATGCAGAAACTTAGGAGGCCCATCATGCGTCCGCGCATATCATGGGGGGCGGCCAGCATGGTGATGGCGCTCTGCATGGTGGAAAATCCCGACTGTCCCAGGCCGCCCACAGCGAGCAAGGAAAAAGCGAGAGCGTACCAGGGAGACCAGACGAACATGATGGCGGTGATGGTTATGCCAATAGAGCCGCCGACGAAGATGCGTCCGTGGTAACTGACCCGTCTCCGCATGGCCATGAGACCGGCCCCGGCAAGCTGTCCGAATCCATCGGCTGCCACCAGCAGGCCAACCAGCGTTGCGCCTACGTGCAGGTGGTCACGGCCAATGGCAGGAATGAACTGCTGGATTGGAAAGACCAGGGCGTTCATTATGATGGTGACGTAGAGCATCCCGGCAAGCGCGGGGCTGGCCACTGCATACCTGATTGCCACGCCGAGGCTCTGAAGGACGGGTTCACGCTGCAAGTTCTGGACTACGGGCGGCACCTTGAGGCGGGCAACTATGCCCAGGTTCACCAGATGCACCACGATGACGAAGACATAAGCGCCGGAAAATCCCACGGTGTCCAGAAGCACGCCGCCCAGGATCGGCCCTACCATTTTGCCCGCAGTGTGGCTGATGACATCCAGTGACAGGGCGTTGACAAGCCGGGCCTCGCCAACCACGTCGAGGATCGCTGTCCTGCGGGACGGGTCTTCCAATGCGCGGCTCGCCCCCTGCTGGAGGATGGCGCAGTACACCATCCAAGGCTTCACGATGCTTATGTCGTAGAGAAGCATTCCAAGGACGACCAGGGCCGTCAGGGCGGTGGCCACCTGGGAGACAAAGAGGACCAACTGCCGGTTTACCCGGTCGGCTACGATGCCGGAGAAGAGGGCGAGGAGCGGCCTGGGCACGTTGTTGAAGAACAGTACAAGCCCAAGCTGGAAGTAGGAGTCGGTGACCTGGAGGATGAGCCAACTGAGGACCAGCAGCTCCATTCTTCTGGCAAACTCGTGGAGCGTTCCGACGCACCAGAGGGCGCGGAACTGGCCAAGGGCCACAACTGCGTATAGGGGTGAACGGTCCCTGGAGAGGGGCTGCAAATGGGGCTCCTAGATCACGCTTGCCTGCAACGGTCGATGGACTGCACTATTCTACTCTCTCCGGAACGGAAAGGGGGCGGCTGCCGCGACGGGTTAGGGGATGTTGGCTCCCGCTCGCCGCACCGACGGTCTGGCCCGGCGGCCCATCTGCGTATAGTATGATTGTCTCCGGAGCGGTTGCCGAGTCTGCGTCGACGCGATTGTTGCAGGACATTTTGACCGGGATCTCCATTGGCAGACCTCCGGGACCGCGGGGGGACATCCGGGAATCCATTGGCTGAGGTGACATGATGCCAGCGCGAACGGGGGAACAGTACCTTGAGGGTCTCAGGGCCAGGCCGGTTGAAGTCTACCTCCGGGGCGAGAAGGTCGAGGATGTGACGTCGTTCAAGGGTCTGGCCAACGGGGCGCGTTCGGTTGCCGGACTCTACGACATGCAGCACGACCCAAGGTTCCACGATGAGATGACCTACCCATCCCCCACCACCGGCGACCCCGTGGGCCTTTCGTTCCTCATGCCGCGGACCATCGAAGACCTCCGCCGCCGCCGGGTGATGATGGCCCACTGGGCCGAGACGAGCTACGGCATGATGGGCCGGACGCCGGACTTTCTCAACGTGAGCATTATGTCAATGGCCGGGGCGGGAGACTACTTCGCGGCCAACCGGCCGGAGTTCAAGCAGAACATCATCAGCTACTACGAATACGTCCGGGAAAACGACCTGGCGCTGACCCATACCCTGGTGAACCTGCAACGCAACCGCCGCCCCGCCGCGACCGGCAGGCACTACAGCACCAGCGCGGCCATGGCCATCCAGCGGGAGACAGACGCGGGCCTGATCGTGCGAGGCCCCAGGGTGCTGGCAACTCTTGGGCCGTTGTCCGACGAGATTGCGGTCTATCCGGTGCGCAATGCGCAACTGGCAGGGAGCGAGGACGCATGGCGTTACGCTTTCGCCTTCGCCATCCCGTGCGACACGCCGGGGCTCAGGTTCCTGTGCCGGGAGAGTTTCGACCTGGACCGCTCCACCTTCGACCACCCCCTGGGTTCACGGTTCGAGGAGATGGACGCCATTGTCTTCATGGACGACGTCCTGGTGCCCTGGGAACGTGTGTTCCTGTTTGGAGACGTTGAGCTTGCCAACGGGCTGAGTCCCGGGACGAACCAGTACAACCACTCAGGCCACCAGGTGGTCACGAAGAACGTGGCCAAGTGCGAGTTCGTGCTGGGGGTGGCAAGCCTGATGGTGAGGACCCTGGGGTCGGAGACGATTCCGCAATTGCAGGCGCTGCTGGCGGAACTGATTGAGAACCTGGAGATAATGAAGGCGCTCTTGCTGGCCGCGGAGACCCAGGCGGAACTGGACGAGTGGGGGGTGATGTGCCCGGCGTTGATCCCCATTACGGTGGCGCGCAACCTGTTCATCCGCATGTACCCGAGAATGGTGGAGATCATACAGCTTCTCGGGTCCAGCAGCCTGATGGCCCTCCCGTCCGAGGTGGACTTCGATGGGCCGTTGGGAGAGGAAATCGAGCGTTACCTGGACACTGACACGGCTTCGGCGCGGGATAGAGTCCAGCTATTCCACCTGGCATGGGACCTGGCGTGCAGCGCCTTCGGCTCGCGGCAGGTGCTGTACGAGCGGTACTTCCAGGGGGACTGGATGCGCAACGCCACCATCCTGTGGGACCGGTATGACCCGGAGGAACTGGTCCATAAGGTGCAGGAGTTCCTGGCCCGGCCGGAGAAATCCTGAGCACATGCGGACCCTTAATGCCTGAAGGCCAAGAATGGAAAGGATGGTGGGGAAGGGGAGACTCGAACTCCCACGCCTTTCGGCACATGATCCTAAGTCATGCTCGTCTACCAGTTCCGACACTTCCCCGAGGCGGAGTTATATTTTAGCACAGCCCCAGTCGAGGCCCCTCAATAGCCGGGAATTTTCCTACCGCGATGGCCGGGATTCCTGAACGGCTTCGTCGAAGGCGTCACGGATGGCCTGGTTGGGCTGGCGGAGGATGGTCGTGTTCACGGTGAGAGTCAAACCGGCTCCGGGGTCCTCGGGCGCGTACACGTGAATGTCCCGGCGTCGGAGGGCGTTGATCATGGCATCAACGTCTGCGTCTTGACCCAGGGAGATGGGAAAGATGTTGGAGCCGTGCTTGAACTCACTGACATGGATGCCTTCCAGTGCGTTCAGGTCCTTGAAGAGGATGCGCCCCTTTTCCATAGCAGCCTGGAAGCGTTCTTCAAACCCCTGGGCGCCCTGCAACGCCAGGGCCGCGGCCATGTAGGAGTGGGAGAGTCCGCCGCCGAACATGCGCCGGGTGTGGTACATACCGTCGATCCAGCGGGAGTCGCCGGCCAGAATCGCGCCGAAGGGAGCGCCGAAATACTTGTACATGGACACGTAAACTGTGTCGAACAGCGCGGCATACTCCCTGGGCGAGATGCCCGACGCGGCGGACATCATGTAGAGCCGTGCGCCGTCGAGGTGGGTGCGGATGCCCTCGGACCGGCAGTAGCCGGTAATGGCCCGCATGTCGGCGTAGGGAACGGTCTGGCCCTGCTGCCGGCGTACCGGACTCTCGATCATCATAGCGCCCACGGGACTGGCCACCCGGCCTGTTGCTGACTCCGATACGGCCTCCTTCAATTCCTCCAGTGTGAAACCGGGCCGGCCCCTGGCCAGGGGAATCAGGTTGATGTTGCTCAGGCGTTGCACACAGTCGCCTGAGTCATGGTACAGGTGGCACTGCTCCTGCACGACGGCCCTGGGCTTGCCGTCACAGAGGGCGCGGATGGCGAGGTGGTTGGCAAGAGTGCCGGTGGGCATGAAGATCGCCGCTTCCTTTCCCAGAGCGTCGGCAAAATGGCGCTCCAGGGCTGCCACGCTGCCCCCGAGGGAGTAGGAGTCGCTCTCGAAACCCGGCCCCGCGTCAATCTCGGCCAGACGTTCCAATAACCGGCGAGGCGAGTCAGGTTCGCCGTCACCGCGAAATACCACGGCGGTCTCGGAATCTGCCGGGTCCAATCCGGGTTGGGTTGAGGTTGCTTCAGCGTTGGTCTTGAGCATGGACATTGATACTACCCTCTGATACTGCGCTCTGCGAGATTAGTGTCCGAATCATGCCACATCTGAATGGACCGTTCCGGGATTCAGGTAACTTTGCGAATCGGCATCTCAAGGTCGCCCCCCAACAACAATGGAAGCTCCGGAGGTTTCCCCGGAGCTTCACCAAGATTGCCCTTCACCAGAGTCTAGTTGTCGGCGACGGCGGCTTCTTCCCTGTCGAAGGCGGGGATGACTTCCTTGCCGAACAGTTCGATGGACTCCATGACACGCTCATGAGCGATGGTCTCGGTCTGCATGATGAGCATGACCTGGTCCACGCCTATGTCCTCGTACATCTGGACGGTCTTGATGCAACTTTCGGGGTCGCCGGCGATGATCACGCCCCGGTCGGACAGGGTGTTGGCGTCCAACTGGGCGATGGCGGCGCGGGCCGCGCCGGGGCCGGAGTCGAGTGAGATGCCCGCCTCGGCGGCCTGGCTCTGGTGGTCCTCGTCGGACTGGCGGAGCCAGCGCCCGAAGTCGGCCTTCAGGTGGTCAGGCACGCCTCCCCAGGCCTCGAGAAGCTCTTCATAAGCGCCGATGCGGCCAGCGATGTACGGCTTGTCCGGCCCGAAGAAGTTCTTCATGGACTGGGCGCACAGTTCCTTGGCTTCCTGGTCGTCTTTCCCGCAGAAGGAGTGGACGTTGTTGCCCCAGAACTCGTTGACGAATGCCCCGACGGGGTTGGCGTTCCTGACGGCCTCCCGGTAGACCTTCATGTGCTCGGCGAGAATGTCCACGGCATAGGACGCCGAGGAGAGCACGCCAATACCCTTTTCGGCAGCCAGGCGGAAGCTGTCGGTCTGGGTGCAGGCCAGGTAAATCCGCGGATGGGGCTTCTGGTAGATCTTGGGCAGGATGCGCCGGGCCGGTACGTTCCAGAACTTTCCTTCCCAGGAGAACTCGCCTTCCTCCTGCCAGATTTGAGGCAGCATGGTGATGGCCTCGTCCCAGCGGTCGCGGGTCTCACGAGGATCAATGCCCTGCCCGATCTGCTCGTAGGCGTTGGAGCGGCCGGTGCCGAACTCGACCCGTCCATCGGTCAGTTGGTCCACCATCGCCACCCGCTCCGCTATGCGCACCGGATGGTGGTTGGGCAGGATGGAGACGCCAAAGCCGATGCGGATGTTCTTGGTCCGCTGGCTCAATGCGCCGAACAGGACCTCGGGACACGGGGAGCCGGAAAAACCCATAAGGAAGTGGTGCTCGACGAACCAGAGGTTGTCGAAACCCACCTGGTCGGCCAGCTCGCACTGGTCAAGAGTCTCTTTGTAGAGGCTGTTCCAGTCTACGTCGTTGCCGTCAAAGGGCCGCTGGGCCTCGTAAAGCAGTCCGAATTTCATCTGAAAGCTCCTTTCGGATAGAACGGACCGCGGCGTGATTCGTACTGCCCAAGCGGTCCGCGTTGCGAACTCCAGCCTCCGGGGGCGAGGCAAGCACAGTATAACCGATGAAAAGGGGGATAGGAATAGAGGGATTTTAGGCGTGGTTTTGGCCCGCTTCATCAAGAAGCAGGAAGCGCAAACTTCCGAGAGATGGGATGGTGACCCGCCTCGGGGTCGAACCGAGAACCTACGGATTAAGAGTCCGTTGCTCTGCCAGTTGAGCTAGCGGGCCACAGGGGCCTGATTCAGCTTCATTCAGCTACGAATCGGGCCCTTTTCTGAACTTCCGGAGCCGTCCCGGCGACCGTTCTGCCGCTCATTTCTGCCGTTACGAACCGCCCATTTTGGGGCGAAACTGTCCACGAAGCTCCACAACAGTATATCACCACTTGGGTTTTTGGTGTAACTCTCCACGAGTCTCCACGAAGCTCCTTGGCCCCGAATCGCAATTCTGCCGCTCACGGTTTTGCCCATTGCCGCTCATGATGTGGGCCATCAGCCATCCTCACTGCCGCCCCCCTGGCCACCCCCCGTATTGTCCGTCAGCCTCCCTCGCTGTCGCTTCTACCGCTCACCGTTCTGCCCTGCTGCCGCTCATTTTGATACCATCGCCAGCGTCATAGTGGCTTCCTGGTCTGGTCTGGTATACCACGGTCACCGCATTGCTAAGAGGCGCTTTCAGCCGTGGCATCCCGTAACGTACTCTCCCTGGAGCAGTTGGTTGGACTCGTCGAGGGCTTATCCAGTTGCCGCGGCCACCATGGGCGCAGGAGATATGGACGACATGCCGGTGGGGCTGATGCAGTGCAGAACTGACTACGTGGCCGAGGACTCCATGTCCCCTATTGTGTCGGGTGGATTCAGCGTTGTCCCTGACTCGGTGCCTGTGGAGGCCGGTTTTGCAAGGAGTGATAGGACTTGTGACCCCTGCCTCCTTCCCAGTCCAGGAAACTCTGCCGAAGTGGGATCGACCTGCCTTGGCGACGACAGGTCCGAGACATGGGTAGTTGCCCGTTCCGGGTCATGCACCCGGTCAACCTGAGGTAGCTCAACAGGGGTAGACATTGGCACTTCGAGCACCGTGCCATATGAAGCGCTACCGGTACAGCCCTGTCATTCCCCAACCCATTCGGCATACACCGCTGGGCTGGGAATCGGTTAAGTCAGGTCTGGCCTCCTCACGATTACTACGGTACGAACATCGGCATCACAGTCAAATTAGAGTTATACCTTGGTGTTGAAGCCGAAGCCTGGTGAGTGGCCACCCCCCGCTAGGCGCTCTGGTCGTCGGAAGACGCACCACCACGAGGAGTCCGGGGCTTGATATCTACTTCGCGGGTCGGAGAGATTACATTCCGTCTGACGCGGCTGGTTCTGCCTTCCGTAATGTAGTCAGTCCAGCGAAAAGATGGACCCAGTGCTCGGTACGGCGTCCGGCCTGTCGAATTGCTCCGGGGAGTCCGTACATCACTGTCCCTCTGGGTACTTCGTACCGGTGCCCTGTTTGGTGTCGTTTGTGAGTGCGGCTGTTGACCTACCTTCAAGGGCTGGGTCCGTTCATCTACACAGGTTCCGACCTGTTCCATCATCGGCATGTCCGGAAGAACAAGTGTCGGCTGTAGGGATAGGTGGCGGGGCTCATGATACCAAGGGCTTGGAAACTCCCTGATGTGGTCTGCTTCGATGAGACCTCCACCCAGATGCTAGCCGACGCCCGGCCGCCCACCCCAGCGGCTCCGGGACAACCGAGACGGGAGGACTACGAGTACCGGAGGCAGGGCACCCGAAACCTGTTCCTGACCTGTGAGCCCCTGGCGGGGTGGCGCCATGTGGCGGTTACGGAGCGGCGCACCATAGAGGACTTCGCCCACCAGATGCGCTGGCTGGTGGGCGAAGCATATCCCGGCGTCCCTGTGATCCGAATGGTCCTGGACAACTTGAACACTCATAGGATGGCGTCTCTGTATAAGACCTTCCCGCCAGCGGAGGCCCGGCGCATCGCCAGGAGGCTGGAGTTTCACTACACCCCCAAGCATGGCAGTTGGCTGAATATGGCGGAGATCGAGTTCAGTGTCTTCTCCCGCAGTTGCCTCCGGCAGCGTCTCCCGGACGAGGAATCCCTCTGCCGGGAGATCCGCGCCCTGGAACTGGAGCGTAACCAGGCTCAAGCTCGCATCAACTGGCGCTTCAGCATCCAGGACGCCCGAACCAAACTCCATCGCCTGTACCCCATCAATTCCTAACTTGACCGAGTACTAGCACGAGCAAGTGATCAGCGCAACATCGCTCCTGTCTTCTTGCCTTGGCCATTGATGGAGGCCCCGGCGGCACTCTCGGTCCGTATTTTCTTCCAAGTCTGAATCCGCTTGGGGTGGATCTGGTAACGGACGGGCGGTTGCGCCATCGTCTCTTCACTCCGCACATCCTACAGTGCTACATTGGACTTGAAGGCATGACCATGCCTTCCTCGCACTTCGCGCGTTTCTTGCACCTCCTTAGCAGCGATCCCTGCCATCCATGTGGGAGCGGGATTCCCCCTTCGCTGCCTGTTCAGTTTTCCGGGCCCACCTGAATGAGCCCCATCACACCCAGTATCCAACCCTCCAACATTGCCAAGCCGCGCTCGGTTTGTGACTGACTGGGATTGAGAAAGGTGGGTAAGTAGCCATTCTTGTCCGCGTACGAAAGCCACCCCGCAATGCTGTAGGCGTCACGTTTATGTTGGTTTCTACCCTCAAAACAGAACCGGTGATGCCAGAGTGATGCGTATACTTCCGCAATAGCGGATTTACCCGGAGGGATTTCCCATCCGTCGAAAGGCCAGAAGTGGACGTCTCTCCCCAGTTCCCTCCGGATGTACAGCAGCCAGGGAAGACCGGCGTGGGTGGAGTGTGCCACTTGGCCTTGGCCTTGGCCTTGAAATACGGTTTTGGCTCTAGGGACATGCCGATCTGTTGCCCGGCGCCAGTTGTGCTCACCGGTGCGACACCGGCCCGTGTCCTTACGGATTTTACCCACCCACGCGCGGTCTCCATCGGTTGGCCAGTACCTCTGGAAATCCTCAAGGAAGTGATCCCAGCCTTGTTGGTGGAGGTTGTGTGACGGCGGAAGTAACAGATCGGAAACGAGAAGGCATGGTCGATGCCAACCAGGGTTGGCTTACGGTTTCCCCTGAGTTGTTCGACCAGCCATTCGGCGAGCTCCCTGCGAGTCCATCGCCGCGCTGCTACTGCTGGAGAATCGACTTCTTGGGGTTCTGCGTTGCCGTCTGCACGGTAGACGGCTAGTTCTGACAACCTCGCTGTCGGCGTTTTCATGCCAGAATAGTCGATGCCAATGGTTCGTACGAACGCTCTGGTCACCATCTTCCATCCTTCAAGGCCTTCTCGAAATGCTCCTCCGGGTACACTCAGTGCCCCGCCATGCCAGTACCGATCATGGGAATGTTTCACAGACTCTCTGGAAGCGCATGGGATTTCACCATAAGTATTTTGAATCCAGCGAGAAGACGCAGTCATGCGTCACATGACTTTACGTTGCTCTTCCAAGTTCGGCGGTCGTGACGTGTTCGGATATCTTCCTTATGGAACCGGTGCTGTGCGTGTTGCTCAGGTACCTTATCTGAGTGCTCGATTCACTCGCTTTATGAGCTCTACCCATGATTTGCACTCGTCTTCTGTGAGGTCTGCGGCGCTGTGTTCGCGCGTCCAGCGAAGGAAGGCCTTGGCGAGTCGGTATTTGGAAAAGTCGCCTATCTCAGCGGCGAAGATATCGGCAATCGGCCGCTGGGGCTGCCTTGTGGCCATTTCTGTGACATCCCAGCCAAGCTCGGATTGGGCCATGGCAACGAGGGTGTTGCGAAGGAGATCTTCGATCTCGGGTTTGGCGACCGCACCAAGGCATACATCACCAGTGCGGAGAATGTTTCTGTTCCCGAGAGTGTGGACCAGTGTCTCCTGTTTGGCAGCTTGATCCCCTGCGTTATCGGAATCCAGCAGGGCGGCAACCTTGAGATTGTTGGCGTGCAGGATGGTTGCGAAGTACACAACCTTGCCGGCGGTGTTCGCAGGGAGTAGAGCGATCTTTTCGTTGAGGTTGGCCAGGTCCGCGTCGCACAGCAGTTGCGCGGTGGCTTCGAAGTACCAGAAGTCGGTAAGGCCTTCTAGGGATACTCTGAACAAGTGTCTGATGATGTGGCATAGTACGGTTGGCAGCCACGACAAAGATCAAGGGTGAGACACGATGGACCAGCCGACGTTCTCCGACCTGGAGTACCAGGGCAAGAAGCGCAAGACACGCCGGGAGGTGTTTCTGGAGCGCATGGACGGCCTGATTCCCTGGGGGAGGCTGGAGGAGCGCATCCGCCCCTTCTACCCCAAGGCCGGAAACGGCCGGCGTCCCTACCCGCTCTCAGTGATGCTGCGAGTCCACTGCGTGCAACTCTTCTACAACCTGAGCGATCCCGGTACGGAAGACCTGCTCTATGAGGCAGAGTCCGTCCGGCGGTTCGTGGGCCTGAGGCTGTCTGGGGCTTTGCCCGATGAGACCACGATACTGAACTTCCGCCATCTGCTGGAGCGGCACAATCTGGGACCGGGCCTTTTGGAGGAGATCAACGCCCACCTGGAGTCCCAGGGTCTCAAGCTGAGAGAGGGGACCATCGTGGACGCCACCATCATCGAGGCGCCGCCGTCCACCAAGAACCGGGCCGGGGAGCGGGACCCGGAGATGCATCAGACCAAAAAGGGGAACCAGTGGCACTTCGGGATGAAGGCTCATATTGGGGTGGACTCTGAGACGGGGATAGTGCACAGCATGAGCACGACGGCGGCCAACGCCCACGACATTACGGAGGCCCACAACCTGCTGCACGGGGGCGAGACGGTAGTGTGGGGCGACGCTGGGTACCAAGGGATCCACAAGAGGGAGGAGACCCAGGGGTTGGAGGTGGAGTGGCAGGTGGCCATGCGTCCTGGCAAGCGGCGGAAGCTGGAACCGGAGAGTGAGGAGGCGCTGGCGGAGCAGGCAAAGGCATCGGTGAGAGCCAAGGTGGAGCATCCCTTCCTGAGGGTGAAGGGTCTGTTCGGCTATGGCAAGGTCCGCTACCGGGGGTTGATGAAGAACACACAACGGCTGGCGCTGCTGTTTGGGCTGGGCAACCTGCTGACGGCGGAGGTCCAACTGGCAAGATGCCGGTAGCCGGACCGTGGGGCCGTGTGCCATCAGAATAGCCCGAGGATCAATGGGGCAGGTCGAAGGACGTACGATTCATCAAATGCCAGAGAGCGAAGCCAGCCCGCAGGAAGGTCCTTGCTCATTCAGAGACCTGTAGCCGCCCCTCGGCTCCAAGATCGAATATGCAAGCTCAGCAGGCTTGTTCAGAGAATTCTTAGAAGAAGGGTTTCCCCCGTGCCATTGCTATAGTCCACAAGAGGATGTACAAGACTACAAGCAGCGAAACCAAAAGGCCGGACACCAATAGGCAAAACACTGAGAAGCCTATAGCTTTAGCCAAGGCGGCTTTCAGCTTTTGCCACATAGCCCGAACCTCTAAGTTTGGTATCAAGCCTTGGGCAGAACTGTGAACTGGAAGGGATGGTGGGAGAATTTTACCGGTGTCAAGGGCAGGGACAAAACGTAACTGTTCAGACTTGATGAGGCGAATTTACCGGGCCGACGGTTCTACGGTTCCGCTGAAAGACACTGGCGCCGGTGGGCCGATTGTGGCATAAAAGGACAATGGAAACGGGACTGGACCTGACCAAGGCAAGCCGGGAAACCCTGCTGGCAGTCATTGCCGAACAGCAGGGGGTCATCACCGAACTGCGCCAGCGGGTGGAGGGCTTGGAAGCCCGGTTGTCTAAAGGCGGTGGCCGAGGCTCCGGGATGCCGGGCCACAAGCCCGCCGCCAGAGGCAAGGAGGCGCCGGAGCGGAAGGGGCTGCGCAAGAAGCGGCCCCACGGCTTTGCCCGGACGCGGACTGAACCCGCCCGCCGGGTGGTCCACGCCCTGGATTCCTGTCCCCAGTGCCATACCGGGCTGACCGGGGGCTGGGTGCAGCGGACTCGAGAGGTCATCGATCTTCCGGTGGTTCCAGCCCAGGTCACCGGGCACGTCTTCATTGCCCGCAATTGCCCCGTCTGTGAACGGCGCCGGGTACCCCGGGCCGGCCTGGCAGGGGCAGTCCTGGGGAAACAGCGGTTGGGCATCAACCTGCTCAGCCTGATGACCGCCCTGCGGGAAGATGGGCGTCTGCCTTGGCGCACCATCCAGTGGTACTTGAAGACGGTGCACCAGTTGTCTCTAAGCTTGGGAGCCATAGCCGGCGCCGTCCAATCAGTGGCCCGGAAGGGGTCAGCCCCTGGTGGCGGAGATAAGAGAGCGCATCCGGGCCAGCCCAGTGGTCCAAGCTGGCGAGACCGGCTGGCGCCAGGATGGGGTCAACGGCTACGTCTGGACCTTCAGCACGCCCAGCCAACGGTATTTCCTGCGCCGGGGCCGCAACAAGCAGGTGGTGGATGAAGTCCTGGGCGAGTCCTTCGAAGGGATTCTGGTGAGTGACTTCTACGCAGCTTACCACCACTAACCTGGACTCAAACAGAGATGTTGGGTCCACCTGCTGCGGGACATTCACACGCTGAAGGAATTGTACCCGGAAGCTGCCGGGCTTGCCCGGTGGGCAAAGGGGGTAAAGAAGCTCTACGCCAAGGCCCGGGTGTGGGCTGCCGCGGGAAGACGGCCACCGTCACGCGGGCAGTTGGTCTTGGAGCAGCGGCTGCTGGCGCTGTGCCGTCCATTCCTGAAGACCCGTTGGCACCGCAGGGGAAACTGTGCCGGCGGACAGAACGGCACATCAAGGAACTGTTCGTCTTCGTGTCGCACCCGGAGGCTCCATCTGACAATAATGCCGCTGAACGGAGCCTGCGCCACTTGGTGATCAGCCGTAAAATCAGCGGCGGCATCCGCTCCCAACAGGGCAGCGACAGCAAAATGGTCTTGGCCTCCCTCTTTGGGACCTGACGGGCCAAGGGCCTGAACCCCTTCCTCGAATGCCGCTAGTTGCTCATTTCCCTCAACCCTGAACAGTTACGCAGGGTCGCATATCCAATCCGGGTGCCGATACTTGGTCTTAATTGTAATGGGCGGAGTTATCGGCTTGTTGAAAAAGGCGATTCGGGCGTGATGAAAGTAGGGTGCCGGACTACAATGGCGGGCAAACCAGCTACGAGAGGCCACCGGGATGCTGAAGCCATTTGACCGCTGCCGCAGAGAGTCGACCCTGTTCCAGTTCACCACCCGGCGTTTGAGGGATTTCATCGACCCGGACCACCTCCTCATCCAGATTGACGGGCAGTTCGATTTCGGCAAGCTGGCGGCTCCGCTGGAAGAACGCTACTGTCCCGACAACGGCCGGCCCGCCGTCCACCCGGAGGATATGATCCGGGCGCTGCTCATCTCCTCCTTCAGGAGACTGAGTTCCGCGCCGCACTGCCCCCTGTGCGGACTGCCTGGCAGACATACCGTTCGCTGGTTTCCCTTAAGCCCAAATCCACCGAAAGGCAAGCGATTGGGCCTTGGTACACGAGATTAGTGGGGTGGGAGGGCCAATGATTCCGCTCATTGACCGGTCGGCAGGGTCAATGGTGGCCCGGAGTTGCCCTGGGGAATATGGGGTGTAGGACGACTGCCAGCAGAAGACCCCCACTGGTCTGGTTGGCGCGAGTTGGAGGGAGACCTTCAATTGTTTGGCGGGAGAAGGGGTTTCCTTGGGTGGGTATGGGGTCAAGCGGGCAGTGGCAGGGCTCGCAACCGCGCCAGGGCAGAGACGAACTGAGTCTCCCAGGGCCAGCGCCGGGGGAGATGCAGGGTGAGTTGGCGGGCCCTGCGGGTGATCCTTCCAGCCAGAGAAAGGAAGCGTCGCCGGAGGGTCTTGATGGTTGCCACCGTCTCTCCCAGGGCGATGCGCTGGGTCCAACGGGCCAGATTGTTGGCCATCACCTGTACCGCCAGCCAGGCGGCGTTGGCGGGGAAGCGGCCCGAGGGGAGATGGTTCAGGCCGACGCCGTACTTCAGGTCCCGGATGGCGTTCTCGATCTCGGCGTGGCGGCGGTGGCCGGCCTCCAGTGCCAGGGTGTCGCCTTCCCGGCCGGTGATGAAGGCGTGATAGCTGTAGCTGGCAAACAGCGCCAGTTGAGTACCGGGGGTGGGCCTCACCCTCCGGACAATGAGCCGCACCGGTGCTGCGCCGGTCTGACTCTGAAATGGGGTGTATTCAGTCTCGGCCACGTCGGCGGTGCCCTGCATCCAGTAGGGGATGGGCCGCTAGTAGTCCAACAGCTTTGAAATGATAGATAATAGGCTGTAATCTTGCCGGTGTAGAGCAAAGGCGAGGTGAAGTTGGGAGGATGGAGATGCCAGCCAAGAAGTACCGGGTCAGGCTGAGTGCGGAGGAGCAACAGGAACTGAAGGGGTTGGTGTCCCGGGGACGGGCGGCAGCATATAAGCAGACCCACGCCCGCATCCTGCTGCTCAGCGATGAAGCCCAAGAGGGCGGGGCAATGAAGGACGAGGAAATAGCCCGGGTGCTGAAGGTGGGCAACGCCACGGTGGAACGGGTGCGCCGCCGCTGTGTCGAGGAGGGTCTGGAGAGGGCCTTGGGACGCAAGGAGCAGGTCAACCGCCGCCCGAAGAAGCTGGACGGTCAGGGAGAAGCGCACCTGATAGCCTTGGCCTGCTCCCAACCGCCGGAGGGCCGGGCTGGCTGGACGCTGCATCTGCTGGCTGATCAGTTGGTGGAGAGGGAGATAGTGGACAGCATCAGCACCGAGACGGTGCGCCAGACACTGAAAAAACGAACTCAAGCCTTGGCTGAAGGAATGCTGGTGCATCCCGCCCAAGGCCAATGCCGGGTTCGTCTGCGCCATGGAGGACGTGCTGGAGGTCTACCGTCGCCAGTTTGCCGGCAACGAGGTTCTGGTGTGTTTGGACGAGACCAGCAAACAGCAGGTAAAGGAGACCCGCTTGCCGCGTCCGGCCCGCCCCGGGGCGCCGGCCTGCTACGATTACGAATACGAGCGCAATGGAGTGAGCAGCCTGTTCATGCTGTTCGCACCTTTGGAAGGGTGGCGCCGGGTGGAGGTAACGGACCGGCGCACCAAGGCCGACTGGGCCCGGGTGGTGCAGCAACTGGTGGATGTGGATTATCCTGACAAGGAACGAGTCGTGCTGGTGATGGACAATCTGAACACCCACCATCCGTCGTCGCTGTACGAGGCATTTGAGCCTGCGGAGGCGAGGCGCATTGCGGAGAGGCTGGAAATCCACTATACGCCGAAGCATGGAAGTTGGCTGAATATGGCCGAGATAGAGCTTGGGGTGCTGGCTAGGCAGTGCTTGGACCGCCGGATTCCCTGCCGGGAAATGCTGGAACAGGAGACCCAGGTTTGGCAGAACCAACGAAACCGTGACGCAATACGGGTGGACTGGCGCTTCACCACGGAGGACGCCCGCATCAAACTCAAGTCCCTCTATCCCTCAATCCAACACTGATGGACTACTAGTCCGCCTCGGGTATGGCCTCGATCAGATTCCGCAGGTTCTGGCGCAGGCGGACGGTGATAGAGAAGCGGATATCCGTCTTGCGGCAGACCTGGACCACGGCGTGAGTATAGAAGCCGCTGCCGGCCCGCACCGTGAGTGGTCCGGTGGCCCCGGCGTAGCGCACCCGTCCCATCGTCTCCTGCAGGAAGTGGGCGGCGCCTCGGGCGGTATTGGCCTTTCCCTCCCGCAGCCGGGCCATCGGCACCTCGCCGGTGCGGGCGGCCACGGCCAGCAGGGGATGATAGCCCCGCTGGCCGGTGTAGCCATGGCGGCGCGTGCCCTCCTTGTTCAGTCCGTAGGTCTCGCAGATTGTGGAGTCCAGGTCGATGGTCAGGGGTCCGTCGCCAGGTCCCGCTCCGGCCTTCCAGGCCCGGGCCAGCAACTCCCGGCTCACGCGGTCCAACTGACGGACGTGGCCCCAGCGGAAGCTGCGCAGGAAGGTGCCCAGGGTGGACGGCGCCTTGACCTTGCAGCCCAGGACCCTGGCCGTACCGCCACTGCGCAACGCATCGGCGTCGTCGATGCAGTCACCGCCAGCCAGGGCGGAGGCCACCAGGGTCAGCAGCTTGTCGCCGGTGTTGGTCCGGCCCGGGGCGTTACCCAGGTCCAGGTACCGGTCAACCACTTCACCCAGACCCAGGCGGAGGGCCAGGGTAGCGGTCTGCAACAGCCCGGCATTGGCTACCAGGCGGTGATCGTCAAAGGCGATTTGGATGCGTTCAGGGTGTTCAAGTGGTACCATCTAAAAGGTGCTCCTTTTCTGGGGTCGGTTTTCCGAACAAAAACCATTATCCCAGATACGCGGGAGCACCTTTTCACACTTTCAGGACAACTTGAATCCTCACTCCATCGGTGGATTCGGGTTAAGGCTCACGACTTCCATGAGAACCCATTTGGACCATATTCGTGCAGGCGCTTCATACAGACTCCTTGCCGGAGTTCGACGCCGGGACCTCCACTGTGTCATCTTGCCGCGGGGCGCGGCCCACGCCCGCCAGTCATAATATCCATAGGGTCAATGGAGCACCTGCCAGGAGACAACTACATGGGTCCCGAAGAACAGGAATCAATTCTCCAGAGACGCGACGCCGCGCTGCAACGCCTCGATGAAGGGCATCAGACGCTGCTGGAGTCGCTGGAGGGATTGGACACCGAGGAGGCGTTCCTCGGCCAGCGGTGGTCGGTGCGCGACGTCCTGCTGCACCTGGACTCGGAGCGGTATGTGGACGCGCTGGAGAAGATCGCCCGCGGCGAGATGGAGATGCTGCCGCCCTTCTCCAGCCGGGAAGAGCATTTCCGGCGGGAGATGGAGCAACAGGAAGCAACCCACCAGCGGTTCCGCGCCCTGCTGACCGAACTGACGGCAGAGCAGTTGGCGCGTCCGGCGACGCCGCCCAACCCTGAGAACTCCTTTCCGGGTCTGACCCTTCTGGAGCTGCTGGAACGTTCGGCCGGTCATGAGGCCAGCCATGCCCGACAGATCGGCCTCACGCGCCAATTCGTTGCCGCTTTCCGGTCCCGGGATCGGGCGCTGAACATCGTGGCCCTGGGCGACGGCGACCCATCCCACCTGTCGTCGCAGGTCAAGGACCTGCTGAACATGGCGGACTACGTGATTGGTGAGCCCGAGGCACTGGACGCCGTTGGTCACATCGTACGAGGCGTTCAGCTTACCATGCGTCCCGACAACCGCGAGGAACTGGTCAACCGGGCTGCCAGGCAGACACGGGAGGGGCTGTGGGGCGTGGTCTGCGTGATGGGCGACGGTACCGAAGAGGATGAAGTGGTCGCCTTGGCCGGTCGTCACGCTGACACCGTGGTGATCCATGAGATGACGGCGTGATTACCTGAATCTGGACTATCAAGACCATATGATGCTCAGGGGCATGGTTGCCCGACCCACCCGACTCGATTCCAGGGCATCCTCGTCGCGTCCCAACGGCACTCCGGTCTTCCGCTCCTGGCCCTACCAACTCAGATAGAGAACCATGCTGCCTCCGGTCTGGTTCGCCTTGAACCTGGCGACCACACTGGCCCGCTGGCGCTGGCTGTGTGCCTGGTTGACCGGCTGGCTCTCCCTCTGTTTGGAGAGCTTTATATGGTCCTCGGTGCCGACGGCCCGGGTAGCGGTGCAGTCTGTTGCTGGGCGGGGGCACGATGGGGGAATCCCCGATCCCGTCCGACTGGACTGTGTGCGCTACCTGTCGTTGCCGTCGGCTTCGAGGCCGATTGGCCTTCTTCACCGTCCCTCCGGTGGCCTGGAGGGTCTTGAAGCTGCGGTTCGGCTCCACGCTAAAGACGATGTCGAAGGTAAAGAGGTGCTGACCTTCGTGGCTCCTCGCTGCGTTCTCCAAGCTTGTCGGCGGGGTCTGGGTGTTGTGTTGAGGAACTGGCAACGGGGGCTCGCAGGGTCATTTCCCCTTGTAGCCCTCCTAGACTTATTCGTCTGCCTTCGGGTCCCTCGTTTTTGGCTCACGCCGCCTTCGGATCCTGACCCGTTCTACCCGGACGTTGCGCCGCGTCCGGGGAAATTGCTTTCAACCTCTCCAGTGTTTCATTTTCGCTGTGGCTTGTTGCCCAATTACCACTTTCCACATCCTGTGCGTGGTCAAGGTTGATTTCTACCAATTCGAAGTCCCGGATGGGGTTGGCCAAGTACATCTCCCTGTGGGCCCGGTCTCTTTCCTCGTCGAGGCGTTCTTCTGGTTGCGTATCTACCCCTGGCTGACCTGTGAACTCTGTTCCGGCCTGAGACGTTTACTGGTGCAACCCGTCTTATGGCACCAATTATGGGGCACGTTGGTCTTCATTCCAATGGGCAACTATCGGTCCCGCTTGCACCTTCCCCAGTATTGGCCTGCGACGAACAGGGACAGCCGCTGACATACCTCAGTTCGACACGAAGGTGCTGGACCTGGCTTCCTCGCCCCGCCGGGGTGCAGGTGCGCCACCTGCCGCTGAGCCCGGACCGCGTGGGGCGGCTGGCCGGTTCTCACAGGGGCGAGGGTTCCGGCAGTTTCTGCTGCGGGGTCTGGAGAAAGTGCAGAGAGGATGGTCCCTGATCTGCACCGGCACAACCTGCTCAGGCTCTTTCGCAACCGTCCTCCATCGGTCTGTCCAGCACCGCCAATCCCGCAATCCGCGTAGACCGTCGCCACGACTCGGTCCCATGAGCGACGAAGGCCAATCCTCAGACAGGCTGCCGGGAACGACGGAACGGGGAGTGCCGCCGGAGTGTGGCTAATGGCGTGAGTGTTCTTTCAGCCTCCTCTTTGGATGGCCTCCATGAAACGGTCTCGGATTTCCAGCGGGGAGTGAGAGACCCTCGGGATTCCCTCGACCGGAGCGATCCCGACTTTGAGCAGAATCAGGACCGGACCGGACCCCAAGGCGCACCCCGACAGGGCTCGATCCAGTGCCCCGACCTCGTCGGCCCGGGCTATGCGGGCATAACCGCAACTCCTTGCCACCTCTCCGAGATCCACCTTCGAGCTGATAGACGGTTGGGCCCCTGTGGACTCGTACGCCTCGTTATCCAGAACGATGTGGACCAGATTGCCGGGACGTTCGGCCGCGATGAGAGGCAATGCGCCCAGGCTCATCAGTGCACTCCCGTCACCCTCGATCACGACCACGCGACGCTGAGGGGTAAGGACGGCCAGTCCCAGTCCAAAGGAAGAAAGGAGACCCATGGAACCGAGCATGTAGAAATTGCCGGGCCGGTCCAGAGTGGCAAACGCCTCTCGGGAAATCATCCCCGTGGTGCTCAATACGAGATCGTCATCCGTTACATGTTCCAGGATTGTCTCTATGGCCCGGTATCGGTCCATCACTCAAGCACCCCCGGCCGCACCAGCAGAGCCCCAGGCACCGATAACCCCTCGATGGCGCTGAGCAACCTGTCCAGGATGAACTCCAACTCACCCGGCTCGAGGATCTCAAACGGCATCTGCAGGAGGTCGAAGATGTCGCAGTCTTTTCTCCCATGATCCAATGCTCCGGGGCGTCATTTGGCGGGCCTCCATACCCGCGCCAGCCCACAACCAGCAACGCAGGAACCCTGTACAGGAGGTTGAATGAGGTGAGTGGGTTCACTATGTTTCCGATGCCTGAATTCTGCATCATCACGCCACCCAGTCCACCATGGAAGTAGGCCGCGCTGGCCACGCCTAGGGCAACATCCTCCCGCACGGCGGGTATGTAGCGGATGTCCTGGTCGGCTACCATGGCGTTGTAGGCGCCCTGGAATGTGGAGTCGGGCACCCCGGAAAAGAAAGTCAGCTTTCGGGCCTTCAGGGCCCGCCAGAAGGATGTGGGATCAATTGCCGGTCTATCATTGGACATGCATCTAGATTACCATAGTTCGTCCCCATTCCCTGCTGGCAGGCACACCGCCTCCAAACCCTCGTCGTCCATCCTGGGGCAAATCGACAATTGCTATCCCCATATAACCGACGGGATAGGTAGAGGGCTTAGAAACTATGTCAGAGCAGGTTTGGTCTATATTGGTCTATAGATGAGATGTCGGTGAAGGGCAGGTTAGGATAAGGGAAACCGGTGTGGTGGTGGATGATGGTAAAGAGCGATACCCTGCCTGCCATATGGGAGGCCCCCGATGATCTCTGGGAGCAGATTCACCCGGTCATTGCGGAGATGGACCCGGCCATATCCACGGGACTCAGACGTGCCGACCCGAGACGAGTCTTGGACGGCATCATCTTCCGGATGCGCACCGGCTGCCAATGGAACCGTCTGCCCAGGGAACTGGGAGACGACAGCACGATTCACCGGACCTTCCAGCCCTGGGTGGAGTTGGGAGTACTGGAGCGCATATAGGCGGTGCTGGTCGAGGAGTGTGAGGAACTAGGCGGTGTGGATTGGGAATGGCAAGCTGCCGATTGCGCCATGGGCAAAGCACGTTTTGGGGGGACTCGGTGGGCGGCAACCCCAAGGATCGGGGCAAGGCAGGCAGCAATCGGAGCATCCTGGTTGACGCCGGGGGGCCGCTGAGCCTGGTGGTGGCTGGGGCCAACGTTCACGATACCAGGCTGCTGGCCATGACTCTGGAAAGGGTAGTGGTGGAGCGCCCTGAGGCAGAAATTCAGCATTTGTGTCTGGACAAGGGTACGCCAACCCGACGGGTCATCAAGCCGTGTTGGACCACGGGTACCGGGGACACATCCGGAGGATAGGAAAAGAGAAACTGGACTGGGATGGGGTGAAACGTCTCCCCGCCCGGCGTTGGGTGGTGGAGCGGACTCTGGCCTGGATGTCCAAGTGCCGGGCGATCCTGGTGCGCTGCGACAAGAAAGTATCCAATTACATCGGTCTAATCCAATTGGCGTGCGCACTGCCCTGGCACCGCCGCCAACGGCAACTCAAGTTTTGAGATAGTTTCTTAATCCAGTATGCGGCTGAATCGTGAGCGTCAACGGGTCTTCGAGAATCCAAATGCGATAGCCCTGGGGACCGCCGCAGGACGATTGCCAAGTCCCGCTGCCAGGTTTGGGTTGGTCCCGGTTGGAGCCGTCCAGCGGACTACAAGGGGGCCACACGTTGTACCCACTGGATGGAACGGTTCCGCCAGGGTCGGGCCGGTGTGGTCTGATATACTTTATCCGATATTGATGGAGGAGCTTGGGTTGGTATGAGTTCTTCTGATTCTCAGAAAGTTGTTTGTGTTCTTTATCCCGATCCGGTGGCGGGCTTCCCTCCCATTTACGCTCGCGAGAGTATACCTGGCCTGGCCTGTTATCCCGACGGTCAGGCCTTGCCCACGCCGGGGTCCATCGACTTCTCCCCGGGCCAGCTCCTCGGGTCTGTTTCGGGGGGGCTGGGACTGGAGAGGTTCCTGGCGGAGCGGGGACACCGGTTCGTCGTGACGTCGGACAAGGATGGCCCTGATTCCGTTTTCGAGAGAGAGTTGCCCGACGCCGATATAGTCATCTCCCAACCCTTCTGGCCCGGATACCTTACTGCCGAGCGCATTGACAAGGCCCCCAACCTGAAATTGGCCGTAACCGCCGGAATTGGGTCGGACCACGTCGACCTCCAGGCTGCCATCGCCCGCAACATCACGGTATGCGAAGTGACCTGGTGCAACAGCATCAGCGTCGCTGAACACGCCGTCATGCAGATGTTGGCCTTGGTCCGGGACTACATCCCCCAGTACGGCTGGGTGGTCCGGGGCGGCTGGAACATTGCCGACGCCGTTTCCAGGTCCTACGATATCGAGGGAATGGACGTGGGAGTCGTTGCCGCCGGGAGGATAGGACTGGCGGTCCTGAAGCGAATGAAGCCCTTCGACGTTAACCTCCACTACACTGACCGGCGCCGGCTTCCTCCCGACGTGGAGAGTGAGTTGGGCCTCACCTTCCACGAGACCGTCGAGTCTCTGGCCGGTGTGTGCGACGTGGTCAGCATACATTGCCCCCTCCATCCCGAGACCGAGAACATGTTTGACGACGCCCTCATCGCCAAAATGAAGCGCGGGGCCTACATCGTCAATACTGCCCGCGGCAAGATCTGTGACCGGGACGCCATCGCCAGGGCCCTGGACAGCGGGCATCTTGCGGGTTATGCGGGCGATGTCTGGTTTCCCCAACCGCCGCCCAATGACCATCCCTGGCGGACCATGCCCAACCACGCCATGACTCCCCACACATCCGGATCCTCCCTGTCTGCCCAGGCCCGGTACGCCTCTGGAGTCCGCGAGATTCTGGAGTGCTGGCTGGACGGGCGGCCAATCAGGGATGAGTACCTCATTGTGCAGGGAGGCGCCCTCGCCGGCACCGGGGCCCAGTCCTACACCGAAGGCGACGCCACCGGCGGTTCCGAGGAAGCCGCCAGATTCATCGCCGGTTAGGCGGTCGCCCTCCCCGCCAGCAAGGAACTATCTCAAGAGTCCCTTCCCCCTTGATGGGGGAAGGCCAGGATGGGGGTGACAGGCTAGGGCATTGTCGCCACGCCAGGCAACCGGGAAATTCAAGAACTTGTCCCCAAGTAGGCGGGGGTTGGTTCTGAGATAGTTTCTTAGGGCAAGTAGATGCTTCTTCTTGTATCTTGGCGCTCAGTGCTCCGCAGGAGCGCCCTGGAGCCTGGCTCTGGTCCCTCCTTTTCACCCGCATCCTGTTGACGGGCTCGAACTATGGTGGAATCAATCATCACGTACCTGTTGCCCAGCGGGTGAAACGATTGTGGATGCTCTTCCAGTTGCCGTATTCCGCGAGCGGGTATTTCCATAGCGCTCAGATGTGCAGGAGCCACAGAACGCCGTTCACTGAACTCCGGTTGTCGCTGGCGGTTAAGCTCACATGCCCGGGACGCCCCGGCAGAGAGTGCTCTTTCCTTCGCCACTGGGATACGCTGAATTCCTGCTGTCTCATCCCTGTTTCCCACCACCACACATCTCCGTACGAGAACTGCACTCTACCTCCTGGTGCTGCGTCAATCCCCTGCTCTCCGGCACGCAGGTGGACCAAGTGTCGATTCGTCCCAGTCCATGGGCCTGTCGCTGAGCAGTTTGGCGTCGTTGGACCGGCTGGAATCTTGGCCGGTTCCCAGGGTGGCGGCCGCCTCCGGCAGGCGATCCGAATGAGTGCGGGGATTCTGAAGGAATTAACAAAGATGTAACAACATGGCAAACGGTCTGTAACACCAGTCCGTAAAATAGGATATAGAGATTGACTTGAAGGGGGACCGATGGAGGCGCTTATCGCCGCGGCAGCATTCATAGGACTGTTCACCATGTGGGTGGTGCTGCCGAAGAAATTCCTGCGGCGGTAGTACCCTCCAACGAAAGACCCCAGCGAACACACAACCGGGAGATTCGTCGGTCTCCCGGTTATTTTGTTGTCTCCCGGCCAGCCTGCCACGCTGCCATGGCCTCAATCGACACCAGAAGTTGCGGTACTCGTGGGCAGTGGATCCGCCTAAACCGCCAGTTGGGAGGATTGGAACCGTCAGAAAGACGGGGAGCAGATAGGGGTTCGAGTCCGGTTAGCTGGGCCTATTTTGACGATAGGCCGAACCGTTTTTGAGATGTCGCTGGAATTGGCAAAGCCATCTTAGTTAGTTAGAGCCGAATAGGGATACTCGTCCCCTGGGTCGAAAGATCCAGCCCAGAATATTACTTGGTCACATCCTAGTGCATAGATGCTCGATGGTCTCCCTGTCTACGGTTGGTAACCGAGGTGAAAGTATTTCTGCAGTGATTTCTCGAATTCTTACACCTAGAGAGCGGATGTCCTTGACAACGGGAACAAGCGTAGGCATGCAACTATCGACCAATTCCTTAGCCACCTTGTAGTGCTGAGAGTGTGTAACGCCTCGCTCAATGTATGCCCTCACTAACTCCGTGTGGAATTTGGATTCGTCCTGGAACCACGTTGCCAACCCTTCTTCAAGAAAGGTGGCTGATCCACCAACTCCGGGGTCCAGAAGATGAACACTCTCGTGAGCAACCTGCCAAGTGCCTTGATCGGGGCTACAATTCTCCCACGGCCAAGATGATATGTGAACGTCGACAACACATCCACCATTGAGATGGAATCCGCCCGGGAAGTTCGTGTGCGGCACATCCTCTACGTCGATTGACTTTTTTATAGAACCAAAGACAAACCTGCGGTCGAATGGGCCGAGTATATCTTGGAGAATTGTCCTATACCTGTGGGCGTTGCCTTCCAAGAATTCCACGTATTGCAAAGTTTCCTTCATTCATCCACTCCGTTTTTCTCGATTTCGTGGTGGGTTAATAGGGGGTTGGCTAATGCCTCGCCATCACATGTTCTACTTCCCCTGCGTAACCCCCTGTCAATGGCGGGGGAAAGTGGGCCATAGTGGCCGACGCTCCGGTAGAAGGGGTTCTGTCGTTCGCGCGTGTGGTAGCACGCAAGCGGTAGATCAAGGCTTTGACAGGGCGGTTGTTGGCACGGCGGGCCGCACTTGCGACCCCGACTGGCGAAACCGAGCGGCTAAGCACCCCGTCGCATGAGGCTGAGGGCATCAACACCCTCAGTACAGGATTGTTCGGAGCGGCGCCGAGTCAGCAGAAACCGTCGAGGTCTTGTCTCGTTTGCTCCAGGACCTCGTCGAAGCAGTTCTGACAGAATCTTCGGGACGACGCATGCGGCTTCCTTATACGCGGTACGTCGTAGCATGTTGTCCCTTCCAAGATGTCCTCGTGGCAACGGCTGCAGGGCGTTGTTCGGCCACACGTGACCTTCTTTGGACGCCCCAGGGATGATCCGATAAGTGATGGAGTCCTCCCCTTAGGCATTTTGGGCTGTCTTCAGTTGGCGCACGAGGTTGTCGAGTATTTCAGGTAGTGCCTCAGTGGCCTTAAGAAACTCCTCGAGTGTCCACTCGGGTCTCTTGCGCTTGTCGTCGACGGTAGACCCAACCGCTGTATTCACCATGATCAATGCGGCGATCGAGTTTTTGTTCGCGCCGATATCGGGGCGCAATTTTCGTGGGATCTCCACACCTTCTGGGCCCAACCCAACTCTATTCAGGAGAATCTTCGATGTCCGCCGGGCCTCTTCGTCAAGTCGCTTCCTCGCTTCCTGCCATTGTCTCGCAGGGAGGCTGCTGAACGGTTGGGCTGCCGGAGTCACTGCTGGGCCCATGGTGGCGGACTTGCTCTGTTGGACGACTTGCTCCGCCAAGCGAGGGTCTAGACCGAGAGCCTCGAGCTTCTTCTCCAGGTCCTCAAGAATCTCTGTATCCTCTGCCGTGAGGAAATCCTCCTCAAAAAGTTTCTCTACAATCTCATTGCTTACAACCATATCCTCATGCAACTTCAATCGGGCACTGCCGTCCAGCACCTCCTTGGGTGGATCAGGCTCGACGCCTCCGGTTACCTCTTCCCAGAATCGCTGATCGTCGTTCTCGAACATCCGGAATTTCTTCAGCAGGTCGTCGAGGTTCATCCCGACGTGGGTCACGATGTGACCGTAGTTGTCCGGATGGTTCGGATCGTTCTGGACGACAACTCGGAGAATGCGGCCTACGAACTGGACGTACGGCGCGAGCGTGCGGAACGGTCGGAAGATTGCCGCGACACTGAGTTTGGGGTGATCAAAGCCTTCGCCAAGCATCTGCACCTGAATGACGCAATCCAGAACACCGTTGTAGAGGTCTCGCATGACCTCGCTATTGGCTTGCTCATCTTGTGGCCGTTTCGGATTACTGTGGACGATCCCAGCCTCATAGCCCCGCTCTCGGTACAACGAGCGAATCTGTCTTGCATGGTTGATTGAGCATGCGACGGCGATGAGTTGGTGTTTGGTGCCCGTCAGTCGGAGTTGTTCGAGTTTCTCCAGGCTGTTATCGACGATGGACACGTTGCATGCCGTCGACATGGCGACGCCTCGACTGAACCAGTCCTCTTCTTTCATCGCGAGGACCTCGTCAAGCGTGAACGTCCTCTCCTCTCCCTCCGTGGTGAACGTGAGTTCCGTCGGTGCCGCATAGCTCGCCTTGACCTTCTTGATGTACCCCTTGAGGCTTGCGCTCTTGAACGGGTAGCGGAACACGAGGTCGCCGTGGAGTTCCTGCCGGTCGCTTCGGAATGGCGTAGCAGTCAGGTTCGCAACTTTCGCGTCAGGGAAGCGCTCGAATACCCGCTGCCAGCTCGCAGCTGCTCCGCGGTGAGCCTCGTCGACGATGATCAAGTCGAAAAAATCCCGAGGAAACCTATTGAGCCATTTCTCCGCGTCGGTGCCGAACTGCTGAATGTTTGTGACAACAATGTGCGACTTTTCGCATACCGACAGGTTCCCAGTGTCGAGGGTGCACACGTATGGGCCGTGGCTCATGTGATCTGGAGTGAGGACTCCACGCTGGCGCCAAAAACATTTCTGACGATCCGTGATGTCAAGCGCCCGGTGCAGTTCATCTTTGATCGTGAGATTCGGAGCGATGACTAGGACGCGTCCCCTTGCAATGCCGAAGGGCAGGATCGCCGCAACACCCGACTTGCCACATCCCACCGGCAGTTGAATGATCGCCTTCTGTCCGCCGCTGCCATAGTAGGAAGCAGCTTGTGCCCAAGCCTCACGCTGCGGCTCGCGCAAGCCAACGTTCTCCTCGATGCTGAAGGGCGTGTTGATAAAGAAGTCCGCAAACCCTCGGCTGCCAGACATCCACGCCGCCAACTCGGATCGCTCGTACATCCACTTCTTGCCAACCCGTTTCGCCGGGATCCGCTCAGTGCGTGTGAGTTCGTAGAGCCTCGTCTTCCCCATCTGGAGATAGGCCGCAGCTTCATCGGTACCTAGCCATTCTTTATCCATGCGCATAATGGTAACATATGACTACATCTGACAGCAAATGATAGAATATTTTGGGATAGCGCTGCGACAAGCGGGGTGTAGTGGCATCCATGCCCAACCAAACTGGATAAAATCAAGAACCTTCATTCGGCGGAATCAATAGCAACGGAAGACTCAGGTACGCTTGGGCGGTTGAACTAGGTACGTTCAAGCCAAGCCGGTAAGTGAGTTTGTTTCCCCGTTTCCGATGAACCGTTCGACTCCTCTCGGGTAGAGCTAGTGTGGTGGCGGCCGATATAGGATGCTACCGGCTACTTCATAGACAGCCTCAGCGGCTGGCCGTCCCAAGCGCCCGGTCCCTCGTCAACGGCTACTCCCACTTGAAGACCTTCATGAACCTGCCAACTTGAACGTGTTGGTGGCCATCCATCCGCGGTCTACGATAAAGGTTGGGTCCATACCACTGCCGAATTAAAGAGAGGCCTTGGTAAAAAACTAGATCAACAGTCTGGCCCGCCCCCTCCGTCGATCATACGTAGCTCCGAATACGAGCAATTTTTCCCTCTCGATCATCCACTTGTTCCCTACCTTGGTTGCGGGGAGATGTTTTCTGCGTATGAGCCGCTTCACCGTCTCCGGATGAACCTTGAGCAATCTAGCCGCTTCATCAGCATCAACGTAATTCTCTATCATGACTTTCCTATGGTATAATTGTTGCGATTCTACAACATTATACAATTTGAGGGCTCTCGATGGGAAGCGAACCCTTGGATCGTGCCGACTGGCCGTCCTGGTTCGCGATCAAGTCAGAAATATCGCTTAACTGACCTTGGACAGGGCAACGAATCTCTTTGCTCGCGTCCTCAGAGTAGACCGAAATGCAACGACAACGACCAAGCCGCCAAAGATCCGATCCGGTCAAGCTCACCCTTACTGCGCTCCCTGTTCGGTTTAAGTCCGACCATGTTGTTGGAGGTAAGCTGCCGTATGAGGGCAGGGAGCAGCTAAGTGGCTTGCGTTCCCGGTATTCTGCTACCCATGTGTTCCACCGCACAGGCAATTCTGTATTGACGGTCCCGTTGACGGAGGACGCGGAAGCGATTGGTGAAACCACTCGCCTGAAGTTGAACGAGCATGCACTCGGATGTCGTCTCGTTCGAGAGTCGCTCGTTCGCTACTTTGCGACCCTCCCTTATGTAATGAAGCGCCGCAGGTATTCCATAGAACTGTTGGCGACTTCGCGGGACATGATAGCTGGGCTTCTAGCGAAGGCCCCCGGGTCTGGCGTCGGGGGCCTTTCATTGCATCCGGCGTACGAATTCGACGTTCGATTGTTGCATCCCCGCGACAAGGACCCTCTCTGCGTGGTAGCGCTGGACACCAGGGTGCGAGCGCAAGTATCTCTAACCGCCGAGGCATTGCTAAAAAAGGGGATCAACCTGGAGGGCAAGTATGTGGTTTCTGAAGATGACGGAAGCCTGCTTGGCAGAGTTGCTTCCATCCAGGGATCCACTATATCGCTGCAAGATTTTCGCGACCTCAACTTTGTCGAAGCCGGCGAGTGTCTTCTCGAACCCCGGATAGAAAACCTGCTAATGTGCCTCAGCCATATTTCCGGCGCGGACGAAGGGCGTCTCCGCTCCCGTTTCGAACAAGCCAGGTTTGAAGTCACCGGAGCCCAAGGGAAGAAGGAGTTCGTAAACCGTTTCAGCAGGCACTTGGAATCTAAAGGAGAGTTTATCGCAGCAAATTGCGTTACTTTCCAGTTCGGGAAGGTAGTTCAAGCAGGCGATGATGCTGGCTTCCCCGTTACCAGACTTTCTCGCCCTGACTTTGTTTTCCATCCGACAGGGAACAAGACCCACCACTGGCATGACGACGGCCTGAATCTCCATGGGCCTTTTGATATCGAATTCTTCTCGAAGAAGGAACCTCGTATAGCCGTAGTGACGCCTCGGGCTTACCAAGGGCAAGTGGAGATTTTCCTGAGAAACTTAAAGGATGGAATTCCGAATTCCAACCGATTCGAGAAAGGACTGGTCCAGAAGTATCGCTTGAATGATTGTCACTTTGACTTGTATCCCTTCGATGAGGGTGGAAACCCCGCTCGTTCCTACAGGGAGGCATGTCTTGGGGCCATGAACGGCGGGCGGTATGACCTGGCCATTGTAATAACTCGTGAGGAATTCCACTCCTTCAGCGCATCGACCAATCCGTATCTAGTTACCAAGGCAGCTTTGATGTCTCAAGGCGTGCCCGTACAGGAAATCCAAATCGAAACTATTGAAAGCACTGGCCGACAATACATCCTTAACAATGTGGCGCTGGCATGTTACGGGAAGCTTGGAGGGATTCCATACACGATACTTGCCTCCCGCCAGGTGGCCCACGAGTTGATAATCGGATTAGACAGCCTACAACTCGGGGAGGGGCGGCTATCGGCTCGTTCACGAGTCGTAGGAATCACGACAATATTCAGCGCGGACGGGAATTATCTTCTTTCAAACGTTGCGAAAGAGGTACTGTACGAGGACTATATCGAGGAACTGAAGGCGAGTCTGGCTGCCTGCATTGGGGAGATTAGCAGGCGAAATGCTTGGCGGGAAGGTGACAAGCTTCGGCTGATATTTCATATATTCAAGCCATTAAGGGACAGTGAAGCAAAGGCAGTGAAGTCGTACGTTGAATCCCTCGTCGACTATGATGTCGAGTTCGCTTTCCTCACGCTGTCATACGATCACCCTCTCACGATCCTTGATGAAAGCGACGATGCGGCTTATGACCATGATTCAAGGGGGGCTAAGGGGAAACTTGTCCCGGATCGAGGATGGGCAGTGCGGACCGGCGGCAGGGAACTCCTCATAGCCTTGACCGGACCCAGACAACTCAAGACCCAGCACCAAGGCTGCCCTACGCCGGTTTTGATCAGGCTTCACCGAGAATCGACTTACGATGACCTGACGTATCTCGCGCAGCAGGTCTACAAATTCACCTTCTTATCCTGGAGAAGCTTCTCCCCGGGAACCCTTCCAGTCACCACGGCATACTCGCAGTTCATCTGCCGACTTCTTGGCCAGCTGAGCGGTTTGCCGAACTGGAACCCTGACATGCTGACCACACACCTTAGAACCAGCCGGTGGTTCCTGTGAGCGATCCCGTCGAAAGGACACTGACGTGCCAACTATCGTCCCTGTCACTTATAGTCGAAAGGGCAAACGTTAAGGCAGATATAGGGGGCTTGGAAGCACAGCACTTCCTTTCGTCCATAGGCCCGGAATACGAAACCCTTTGGCGGGTAAGTTGCGCCGATAGCAATTGGGTGGCTGAGAACAAGATACACCTACAGAGAGGTGACTTTGGAAAGCTGGCCGCGCTTGGTTATTCCATATCAAACCTATCGCCTTCGGAAAGGACTGCCTTTTCCAGCGTGTTCATTCAGGGTGTGGAGCAACTAAGGCGACGAGAGCTATTCCCTTCGGACCAGGTGGCCTTCCCAAACATGCCCAGGGTGTTCTTGGGCATCGCCCTTGGAATTCTATCCTTGCCCTTCGATGACAGGGAGCGGGATCTCCTCACATGGCTTCGCGAAGTTGCATCAGTAGCTATATCCAGAAACCGACCAAGAGGCAGTGAGCGTCTGTTGTATCAGTACGTTGATTCACTGCTTAATGCAAAGGCAGTCAACGTAGCGGATTCCGATGCTCATTCATCGCTGGTGGAAATGGCCATAACAGAATGGGGAATGCGAAGAGGTGTTTTCCAGACGGAAACTAAAGGACCGGGTGTTGTACCGCTTCAGGAGAGAATATTACTCCAGGCTTGTTTAACGAACCTGGATGACTTACACGCCGGGGACGCGGCTGTAGTCTGGAGTGCGTTGAAGTCGTGTTTATCGGCTAGCATTCACGACAGTGTCATGGCTACGCCTCATGTGGTCCTGATATTAAGCCGTTTTGAAAGTAGTATGAGGCGATGGCGCTGGGACGACCCTACGAGGTCCGCCCCGTTGCGTTGGCCGGTGATCGAAGAAAGGGAAGTCCAAGACATCGCCTGGCTCATCCTCAGAGGCGTTTTTGACGATCTGGTTGATGAAGACACGCTCCCCAAAGTCGGCCATAGCTCATACAGGTCGGACTTTGGGATCCCGTCCATTGGTACCTTAGTCGAAGTAAAGTTTGCCCGAAGTGCAGGGGACTTCCGTAGGATTGAGAAAGAGGTAATGGAGGATAGTGTTGGCTACCTCCTGGAAACGAAAAATTACCAGCGGCTAGTGGTCTTCATCTACGACGACTCGGCCAGTGTCCAAGAGCACTCGGTTACATCCAGGGCCTTGGAACAGCTACCCAACGTTGAAGGTGTTGTAATCGTGTCGCGACCGTCTCAGTTGCCTAGAGCGATGCAACAACGTGAGTAGAGGAGGGACAATGACTCATTTAGTGCCGCGATACCTTGACGTGGTTGAAGTGGCGAAACTGGTGCGGAGGACCCTCAAGGGCAACTTCCCGGGCGTTAACTTTTCCGTGAGGTCCCATCGTTACGCGGGAGGCGCGTCCATACTCGTAGCGTGGAAGGAAGGTCCCCAAGAGTCTGAAGTGAAGACATGGGTTGGCGGGTATGAAGGGTCGCGAATCGATGGAGATTTTTCGCCTAGACCTGTCAGCCACTACCTGCGGCCTGATGGGAAGACTATGATAGCCTACAACCCGTCATCACTGGCTGTGGGCGCCTTTGATCCCGAGGGAGAGGACAACCGCTCACTGGGACATCTGATGCCTCCCGACGTGGAATTAGTTCGCTTCGGGGCTGACTTCGTGCTGTGCTATCGCGAACCGTCCGAGAAAGAGGCTACCGAGATGGAACGCCTGTTTAATGAGGCCCGAGCGAATCGAGACCCCGATGAGTTGCCATTTTGAACATCCCGGTATCGACCCTCAGAAGTCTGCCCCAGGATGGGGTAAGAACCACCTAGCCGACGGCGAGAGAGGAACGTGGGCATATGCCGAAGGAACCAATCGACAAGAGAACAGGGCAGAGGTGGTCAAAGCTGCCGGCGGCCGTTTTCCGGGCAACCCACGCATCAAAGAACCGTCTCGCGTATTCTTTAGCCGCTGCAGCCACCATCAGATCGGAACCCTCCATTGGCAGTGAATGTATTCCCTTGACCGAGGCCGTTGCCTTTGCCAGACTGCGCAGAAGTTGACAACAGGTTGTCGACATGTAAGACCGAAACGAATCGGCCCAGCGTATAGCCGCCTGTGCTCAGAGTAAGACAGGGCGCTGATACCATAACGGCATGGCCGGTACGATAGGAGGGTGACACTTGGCTGTAGCGCGTGTCCTCAGTGGGTGGCTACACTTTAGACAACTGGACCACGGCCACTCCGTAGACGGGGCATTTGCCATTGGTTACAGGTTCCTCGACAGGGATCATCGGGAAGAGTTGTGGTCTAGGAGATTCCTAAGGGTTAAGGACGGGGTGCCAGCCTCGCGAAATGCGGCACGCGCTGTGCTAGGAATGGCGATTCCGGTGCTTTTGGACGCCTTGAGCCTGAACGGCGAGTCCGTAACATTCACTCCGGCGGTAAGGTCAAGTGAAACGACTGCTTCTGAAAGTGGAACGCTCTCGGTTCTTGCCCGGCATTGCGCCGCCCAATCCAGCAGTGAATTCTCTCCCAAATTGCTAAGCAAACGCCGTCACGCGAGTTTGCACATGCCTCGTAAGTCCCTGGACCAACGGATAGAGATTCTGGAAGAGGCGAATTTCCAAGCGGGCGATGTGACCACGGAGAATGTGTTTGTCGTGGATGACCTGATCACTAGCGGAATTACACTTTCCTACAGCGCCAGGGCGATCAAGAAGCAAAATCCTCAGGCCAAGGTGTACGGGTTAGCCCCGGGCAAGCACGAATACTGGAACGAATACGACCCAAATTTCCAGGGTTCACCCAATAGCCACATTCCACCGGCTTGGAACCAACTCTGGTATAAGTTTGACAAAAGGTGAATCGCATGACCCTAGATGTGACGTCCCTACAGGAGGCTCGGGTCCTTTTATCCCTGACCATGATGAAGGGAGTTCGGAATCGAAGGGCCCTGCAACTCTTCGATTCCGTTGCCGAAGAGCGGAGCTACATGGCACCCCGAGACTTGTTTTTTTCTTTAGCGGAGCGGCTGCCTGGGTCGTCATCCATGCAAGAATGGGCATGGGAGCATAGTGGACTGAGGTTGCAGGAAACGTGTGAGGCCGGGATTCAAGTGGTCCCGTTCTCTGCCGGACACTACCCTCAGCGTTTGCGCCAAATAGACGACCCGCCCGCCGTATTATTTGTCAAGGGAGAAGTCCAGACCCTTCACGAGGCCAAGAGTGTCGCCATAGTCGGGACTCGCGAGCCCACATCCCTCGGAGAGCGGGCCGCTCTTACTGCGGGGAGATTGGCGGCGGAGGCAGGAATAGTGGTTGTGAGTGGTCTTGCCTTGGGTTGCGACACCAGAGCTCATCAGGGATGTGTGGATGCCAATGGCACCGGAGTAGCAGTTCTGGCTAATGGATTGGACCGGGTTTATCCCGCCGCAAATCGTGAGCTGGCGAGCAGGATTCTGGATGGTGGTGGCTGCCTGGTCAGCGAAAGTCCAGTCGGTGCCAAACTGACGAGGTGGGCCTTCGCGTACCGGGACCGGATACAGAGCGGTCTTTCAGACCGGGTGCTAGTGATCGAAACGGATGTGAAGGGCGGAACAATGCACACGGTCAAGTACTCCCATCAGCAGCAGCGGCCCGTAGGGTGCATCAACCACCCGGAGCAGTTTCTATCAGCTAGCAAAACTCGCGGCAATCAAATGTTAATTGGCGATGGGGCCGCCGTTGGAATCTCCGACCAGGAAGAACTCGGAAGCTTCATCATGGGACTTCCAATCCGAGCAGATACCAGGACACCTGAGCCAGCAACCGGTAACCGCTACCTATCGATGTGGGAGAGAGTCGACGTAATCACTGATGCATGGACGACCAATGGGACTTTGGGTCCGATTCCGCTTCCCACGGCGATGCCCACTCCCGGTACAGAGTCGGCTGAAACCCAAGACCCCAGCCCAATTGCGGGCCACGATTCCCTTGACATTCCCGAAGAATTCACGCCGAGTCCCGAGCTGGAGCCGGAACAGTTGACCTTGACCCTAGAGGATGCTCAATGCTGATATTCGACTTCGATCAAACATTGGTCGACACGAGCGAGGTGGCTCCCCTCAGACAAGCCCGTGAGTGGTCTACAGTGAGAGCACGTATGCGGGCGCTGGAACCATATCCGGGCATTACTGAATTGCTGGTCAAGTTACACGCTCTAGAGCAACCGCTGGCCATTGTCACCAGCAGCCCGGACATGGTGGTCAGGGAATATGCAAAACGGCAACGGTGGCCCGTCGAAACGGTAATCGGGTATCATCAGATGGGGCGCAGACAGAAGCCGGACCCGTATGGTTTGACTCTGGCATTACAGTCGTGTGGCGCCCATGCAACAGCATCTTATCATGTCGGCGACCGGGCTCAGGACACCCATGCCTCTCACGGAGCCGGAGTTATCGCCATCGGAGCTGGCTGGGGCAGCGAGGAAATTGACCTGCTCATCGAATCGCGGCCGCATCACTTGTTCATGACTGTGGGCGAACTTAGCGATTTTCTTGATCACGCCCTTGACGAGCGGAATGTTGACCGTTAAACATTGTCGTTGGCCTGCACGGGGTCATGGTCCCTTATCGCGCACACGCGCTTGGGCGACCGGGCACGGCAAGTACGGTGGTAAACTCCACGGATGCAGGCACCTGTTTCCAGAGTGAGGCAGCTTCAGCGACCCGGGTTCTCCTTGAGTTCACCCCAGCCGTTGCCTGCTGTTGGCCTTGTAACGCGCTTTTTCGCCTGGAACCAAACCGTCTACATAGCGCCTCCGGTCTAGAATATCCAGCAAGTCCTCCAGGGCATTTTCCTCGAATCGCAGACCTTCCTTAGTCTCGGTGAATTCAACGTTGTTGTCTAGACACTGAGCACGCAACGAATCGACAGTGATTCCCGCCAGACGTTGGTTTTTGACGGACGCTAATCTGCGAGCTACGCTGACGCTGAACGAGGTATCAAGCTCGTCAAGACCCACTTCAACGAACTGTAAAGAGTCCTGCAACACTTGGATATTCTCGTAAGCCGCTTCTCGGATGACGCTCTGCAACGAACCCAGTGTCTCAAATCCCGGCACACGCAGAATTCGCACCTCTTCGTCGTCTACAAGAACATCAAAATCGTAGTCCAGTCGGAACAAGTCGTCGCCGACTGCTCTTAAACGGTCGTCGTTCAGCGAAACAATCCGGTTCTTCTGCTTGAGCACGCCCTTAAATGAGCTTGACCTTCGCATCGCGACTAGCCTTTGCCCATCACCATCGCGCAGCCTGGCAAAGTAGCAGAATATCGTTCGGGGGTCCCGAAGAACATTCCCTCCAGGCTCGCAGGATACCGCTTGCTGCAGGTTGCGGAATAGTTCTACCGACGGGTCCGTCGCATCGATGGAGAGGTGCTGTTTTCCCGAGTATGCTTGGGAAGGTTCATAGGCAGTAGGCTGGTTGGATACCTCGTTCATCTGGTCCCATGTGCTGGCCGTCATCTCCTGGAGCATCTGGCGCACTTCGTTGTCAACCGGGACATCGAAAAAACCAACCTCACCCCTTTGCCTCGTACAGATCCCAAACTCGACGTTTTGAATGCCGTTGAATTCGAAGTTCATTCGCTGGTTTCCCAATAAACGGTATCGCTAAGCCGCCTAGCCGTGAGAAGCTCCCCTCGCGACAGAAAGTTGCGCCTGGTTATCAACACTAAAGGAGTCCGTCGGTGGAATCCTTCGGTTCCATCTGGAGGAAAAACAGTATAGACACGATAATGAAACAGGGCCAAGAGAAAATTGACATAGTGGAGCCGCAGATACCAGAAAAGGAACACAATAAAAGCCAACGCGATCCCTATGGCTGCGAGGTCCCGCCAAGTATCGAGTGAAGACCTGTAGAAGGGAAGCATAGTGGCGAATAGATAAGCAAGGAGATGGGTGCGGTTGTCTTCCACTGTACCAACTTCGACCTGGCCCGTTCCTTCCGAATTCCATACGACCACAACTCGCAGAATCAGAAAGGTCAACGGCACAACTATCAGCGAAGCGCAAACTCCCCAAGTCCAGATTTCGGGGACCACGGAATTCCCTCGTACGGCCAGCAATAAGAAAAGAGGCGCGAAGCTAACAAGCACCATACAAAGACGCCAAAAGCGCAGCTGCTCGCGATATTGGCGTCTTGGAAACAGCTCCATAAGCAAGCCCCGGCAACCTTTGGCCGGTCGCTCGCCCTCCTGGACATCTACGCTACCAAAGCCACGCTCCACGACGTTTGACCAATCCCTTGCTGAATCGACGTCTAGTTCCGTTGTGAGTTACGAGGCTGCAAACGAACCCCTCCCATCTCACCTTCCGGTGTAGGGCAAGTTATCATACGCTCAATCGGCCCGCAACCGAGGGTACGTCATCGTCCGGAATCATTAATGGAGGCGCGCGGCCCAAAAGCCGGCACGCAGGTCCTGCAAAAACCTCCTGCCTTCTTTTCCCATCACTATAGCCCACGACCTCACGTTTTCACGTCTGTATGGCCCCGGTCTCACATCCTTTCATATAGTTGCGCTGGATGCTCAGACACTCGCTTCGCCTCCTTTGTCGAAGGAGTCCCAGTCGATGAACCCATAGCGAACTGGCCACAGTAGTCGTGCCCTTTCCACCGCGTTCCGCGATTGGGCAACGACCCGAGAAAAGCCAGTCGCGGGGGTTCCGCGTCGGTCGCAACCACAACTTCCTCCGGCTTCCCTGCGGAGCGCAGCAGTTCCCAGCGGGTTCACTGACTCCGAACATCATCCGGCTTGTGTCAGAGACTCCACGTCCAGGACCGCAGACGCTTTTGGCACTCCCGCCTCCCGTTGGTATCTCTCCCTGAAATCAGTCCTTACGGGCCGATCAACACGGTCCGCCGGGTCGAGGACGTCACGTTCGGCATCCAGGCGGATCGAAATAAGAGCGCCGCCACTCTCGCTTTCCCTAATGGTGACGCCACCTCCATCCCTCTGTAGTGCCACAGGCAACTCCCGGTGATAGCACGAATTTGGGTCGAACAAAGGTAACGCTTCAAGTACAGGTAGGGCATTGCTGTCGGCTGACAAGGCCACCAGCGACCGCTGCACCATTGGGCATGCAACCAGGCATCGCCAAGGAAGAGTGTTCCTCTTGCTGTGGATGCTATGGAAGTTCTTTGCCCCCCACCTGTTTATAGCCATCCGGATGTTCGATGAAGGAGTGACGGTGCAACCAAGTTCCTTCAACTCCGGCTGGCCGTCGCGGCAATGATAATGTCGGCGCTCATCAGCGTTCCCGGTAAAGTTGTAAAGGCAATACAGGGGGGCGGCATGGTTGAGTCGAGCGTATTCTTCAAGGAGGTCTATCTGCTCGCCATTGTTATTGCCCTGCGTGAGACTGGAGTACCTGTCATCGGTCAGGCTGAGCTTCTTGGCCTGAATAGCGAAACGAAACCACCCCAACTGATCAGACCCGAGCCAAAGCTCAAAATCCGTGCCCCACAGGGCCTCGTCCGGTTTGGCAGTTTGGCTGAAGTGGGCCACTGTTGACCCTCTCCTGTAGAGGTCCATCATTATCAGGTCTGTAATGGTCTCTTCGCCGAATCTTACCGGGCCCAAGGAACCCCTGGTTATGTATGAGTCCTTGACGTAGCTGAGACGCTCCCATATGTCCCGGGACTGATTAGAGAACGTAGTGCGCAAATCCATGAAGTCTCGGCTGGTCATAATTTTCCCTCTTCTCTCTGTGCCTCACTCCGAGGCATCCTGTACCCCACCCCTGGCACATTGGCGATGAAGGCAGGGTCGTCGGAGTCGTCCCCCAACTTGCGCCGCAGGCTCCTGACCACGGTGCGCATCGGCCGCAGGTCGCCGTCGCCTTCCACCCCCCAGACCCGTTGCAGCAGGTGCTCGTAGGTCAGCACCCGCCCGGCGTTGGCCGACAGTTCCAGCAGCATCCGGAACTCGATTGCGGTGATCGGCACCGGATTCCCCTCCAGGGTCACCCGGCGCCGGGCGTATTCGATGCCCAGCTCTCCCTCGGCAAAGAACCACCCGACGGCTCCCTCGGAAAGAGTTCCAGCCGCTTCCCGAGGGCGGCCGGGATCCGGGGCGCCAGCTCCGTGGGCGAGAAGGGCTTGACCACGTGGTCCGTCGCCCCAAAGTCTATACCTAGAAAATTGTCGCTTACGCTCGCTACGGCGCGCGTCAAAGAATTTCGCCGGAATCCACAGCCAGGACTTACCCTAGGTCGATCCCAATTTCCCATACCGAGTCAGTACGCCAAGACGCACCTATTCCTCAGTAAATGAAAACTGAAACGAGTAGGCCATTAGGGTGATGTCTGCTACTGCCCTGGCGGCGAGGACTAGACGAGGATGAAAGTCATTGGCAACGATGATCCCTCTAATGGGGCGGTTCAAATCGTTAGCCACACTACCCATGTAGGAAAGGAGCTGTCCTATTGCGGCTAGTTCGGCCCTGCCAGCTTTTAGCTCGATGACTACCAAGCAACCTTCGGAATCTTCAGCGGTGATATCGATCCTCCCGCCTTCTATGCTCCGTTCTACACCCCCGTCTATGACCTTTAGTCCAGGTTCAAGTTGCTCGATGTTGGCGCGCAAGGCCCTTTGTAAGTCCCGCTCCAAGCCAAATCTAAGCTCGTCAGATTCATCCTGATTATCCAATTCGGGACCTGTGCCTCCAGCGAAATGCGGGTTTATTGACGTATTCTGTTGGTTGAATACGTTACCCTGGTTGGCCAAGTCATCAACTCTGCCCCGCTTCGCTTCCGTAGAGAGAGGGTTCTGAAAATCTCGCTGGGAGGTTAAGAACCAGTCTCTTTCCGGCGCTACCAGGCGACTGACATCCTGTTCGGCCATAAATTCAATTAGCCGAGAAACACTGTTGTTGTTTAACAGCCGCGTATTTCCTCGGAGAACTCCCTTGTTGATGAGCTCATCAACAGAATACTGGCTCAAGAATTCTCTGATGTGTGTTTCTGTCATGATTCTCCCACCACAAGGAAGGTTCTACGAGCTGAGTATGGGGCCAATTTGGTTTCGGTATGGGGTCTCTTGTTCGGGCTAGGAGCCATTGCACAGCAATCTGGGAGACAACCACCAGGCGACGGAGGACCTCAGCCGGGCTATAAGGCTTGACTCAGAGGACGCCGAGTCCTATTTTCAGAGGCGGAGGTCCCGCATCGAGTTAGGTCGGCACCCCGAGGCAGTCGATGACCTAGACCAGGCCGTCAGCCTGGACCCCCAGCATCCTTTCGCTGACTCCGACCGCAGAGCCGCCGCCGAACTTGCCGGGTGCAACGGCACCGTTTAATCCTGACGCAGGAGGCGCTTGGCCGCGCGGACCCCCTCGCTACTCCGTGCCCCCGGCCGTCTCTGGAATTATGATCGCCATGCCGCCGGGGATTGAATACGCCATCCGGGCGACGTGCCACACCTCTCCGCCGGTTAGTTCCGCGCCTTCGAACCACTGGGCCACCCGGTCAAAGTCAATGCCAAGGCGCTGAGCGAACTCCTCCCGCGACAGACCGGCAAGCTCGATCAGCCGCTCCAGCCGCTCGCCGAAGTCCTGTGGGAAGGGTGGGGAGCAACAGTCCTCCTCCCGTTCTATTTCGTTCATAGTCCTACCTCCCTATTGTCCTTGTCCGTACACGCCACAGTTGTCCGCAAGCCAATTGCCCGGCCTAGTCGAGGTCAGCACCACATCCCGCCGCCACAGCCTCACCGGCATTGTCGGGCCAAAGCCCACTAACGGCGGCGCATGCGACGGCCAGACCAGGGGTCCATCGCCCATCCATTATATGCCCATATGCCCTTCTAAACCGCCGCGTCCACGCGGGCTTGAAGTCCGGTCCGTAGCTGTTCTGGGGTGATTTTTGCAATAAATGATACAAAAGAGATGCCAGAAAATTACTCCCATTACACGGCTGATGGTGTAGGGTTTTCCTGGCTCTCCGGTCCCGTAATGGCAGCGGAGGCCCCGTGCCGCCGAGCGGGGGGGTGGTTCCGCAGCTCCGGTTTCGACAGCGGAGAAAGCAGCCATCCCGCCGGGAAGGAGAGTGCCGCATCGTAATCAACGTCAGCAGCAATAGCAGGAAAGCCGCCCGCGTGACGGCTCCGCAGAGCGGGAACGCTGGCAGGTGGGCAACAATTGCCATATCACGGCGTTCGCCTCGGATGTCAATCGTGCCGGCAATGGGTCCGGGGCTTTCGTTGATCCCGTCGACGACAGAGTCCGGCAAGGAGAGTCCGACATGGACGGCGCAGTTACACAGGAAGAGGCGGCAGCCCGGTGGCGACGGGACCTGGAGGACACAGAAGCCCGCAGCCGGCAGTCCTGGCCACAGGACATTACCGCCAGAATGTCCGAGTTCGAGCGGCTGACCCTGCTAACCGAAATCTTGATGCCAGTGCGCAACGAATACGCGCTGAATTTCGAGGAAACGCAGCAGCGGGACCGGCCTGACTGGCAGCCCGGCGGGCACGGCCACGGCGATGACGATAGGACTTTCGACCAAGAGGGGACCGGAGAACTGGATGTCAACCAGGTCTACTCGGTGCTCCTGGCCACTGCGGCAGGCTGCAACCGGTGGCTCAGGGAGGACCTGGGGCCGGGACTGAAGACCGGAGGGCAGGACTTCGAGACCCCGATGACCCTGGACCCGGCTACCGACATAGACCACTGGGTTAGGGAACGGGTCAAACCCCTGGCGGAAGAACCGGCCATTGACGACATCGAGAAATGGCTGCACTGGGTTGACCTCAGAACGGCTGGAACTCTCCCGGACGAGACCGCGCCCAGCGAGGAATGGAGCGAAGCCGTGGGCCACGGCATGGCCCTGGTCAGGGAGGCCATCCACCGGCTGACCCTGGCCCGGTTCCACATGAGGACCGGCGACCCGGCCCTGATGGAAGCCAACGTCGCGGCCCAGATCACCGAGAATGTCTACCGCGTTGTCGTCTGGCTCGCCAGTACGCTACAGGCGTGGGGTATTGCCCTGGTCCGGGTCTACAATGCCGTCCCCGAACCGCCCGACGACCTCTGAAGGGGCTGACCGTCTCAACGATAAACAGCCTTCCAATTGCTCTCCATTCCTGTTTATGGCCATTGTGTTACGGAAACAGCAATCCAGCAGTATCTCCCGAACGTATCTTTATTATCAGGTGATTGGATAGCGCCATCACCAACTCCGCCCGTGCAGCAGACCCATCTTTAGTAAACCCTCAAACTCATCAGGTGCGGCTCTGTCCTGAACCGGCCAGTCCGCCGGTGAGGGGGGCAGGGAAAGATATGCGAACCGAGGAGGACGTAAACGCAGCAATGGCACCCCGACAATCTTTGACCGCAGAACAACGGAGACTGTTGAGAATCATCGCAAGAATGCCCCTGGCCAGCGCGGCCAACCTGGCGCCCATCCTGGACCTGTCCGAGGGCCAAATTGGAAGGATGCTGGCAACCCTGAAAAGCGGAGGCTGGGCGGACTCGATGATGCGGGGCATGACCGAGCGCCGCCAGCACCGCTGGTTCCTGACCCGCCAGGCCGTGGACGAACTCTACGTCACCGGCCACCGGCACCCCAGCCCCCGCGAGGAGGCCCGCGCCGCCGGGCAGGCCCAGTTTCACCCGGAGGGAGAACTGCCCCAGGACTACCAGGAGCGCTTCGCCCTGGACCACGACCATCCGGCCCACTTGGAGAACCAGGACAGTTCCCCCTTTGCCGCTAGGAGTCCGGTAGATGATGAATCCGGCAACAGTGGCAACAGCGACAGCCCCGGACACGAGCACCCGCCCTGGACCGCAACGTCGCGGGGCTTGGAGACCTCCCTGCGCCGCCTGGCCATGCTGGAGCCGGTCTACGCCCTGGCCCCGGACCTGCTGAAGAGCGGCCGGGTGGTCCGGCCGCCCGACGATCAGGCTGCCTCCAGGGACGCCCGGATGACAGACTTCCGGCTGCTGCGGCACGGCGGCTTCTACCACGTCGTGGCCCGCTACGGCAACGACGTCTGGACGCCCTTCACCTACGCCGGTCTCCACGCCACAGAAAGGGTGCTGCGCCGCAAGGAGCAGCACCGCTTCTGGGGCGTGGACTGCTACTCCCACGACGAGGACCGCAACCTGCGCATCGGCAACCGGCTGTTCTACGAGGACCCGGACCAGGAGGTGGAGCCGTCGGCCCAGGTGGTGGTGGCCTTTGACGCCTGGGCCGGGGAGCTGGCCAGTTCCACCTTGAGCCACGACACGCCCACCATCTTCTGCACCCCCGACGGCCAGTGCACCGCGGCGGTGGAGTTGCGCCCCTCTAGGGACCTGGTGTCCGACCCCGCCGGGCACCCCAACGTGGGCCGTCCTGAGAACGTGAACCTGTGGCTGAGGGAAAACCCCGACATTTCCGCTATCGACGGCAGATTGGCCCACCGGCTGTTCATGGCCGTCTGCCAGTTCCCCGCCATGCGGGCCGCCTGGCTGGCCGAGGTGGTGAACGGCGCTCCCAAGAGTGTGCGCCGCCACCTGCGGCGTTTCGTCGAGACCGGGCTGGTGGCGGTTTTCGACGAGCGGCACTACCTGTCGGAGCAGGGCATGAGGCGGGCGGCCAACATGAGCCGGGTGCGGCCCGCCATCATCAAGTCCCGCCACGGCCCCTACCTGGACCGCTGGTACCGGGAGCACGAGCGGCGGCACAACGACGGGGTGAACCGGCTGGTGGCGAGGTTCGCCCGGGAGGGGGTGGAAGCCTTTGCCGGCTGGCGGGCCGAGGTCAACGTGCCCGGCCTGACCCAGGTACGGCCCGACCTGCTGGTGCTGGTGCATGACGGCCCCTTCGGCGGAGGCCCCCACTACATCGAGTACGAGCGCTATTCGGTGGCGCCGCATCGGGTGGCGCACAAGCTGGGCCCCTACCGCCGCATGGCAAGGCTGGGACGGCCCCTGCCCCTGCTGATGGTGTGCCGGAACGAACAGGCGCAGGCGAACTTCCGGGAGGCCAGGGGCGGTCTGCCCCTGCTGACCGCCACCCAGGGGACGGCCTTTGTCGAGCCGCTGACCGGGAATGCCACGGTGTGGCGGCTGGACGGCACCCAGGTCGCCCTGCACTGCCGCCGGTGATGGGCGCCGGAGCCGGGCCTGACCTCAGTTGTCGCCGGTTATTCCGCCCGACGCCAGTCTGTTTACTCGAACTGGCGCGAAAAGGAAAAGACCCGGCGTCAGCCGGGCCTCTTCGAGTTACTCTACGCTGGAGCCTACGGATTAGTCCTCGAACATCCTTTCCTTTACCGAGAGCACTCTCACACCGTTGGCCCGCAGCTTCTCCTGGGCCAGGATGCTCTCCTCCATACTCCAGGCGAAATAGATGAGCTTCCACACCACGACGTGGTCAAACTGCGGCTCGTCGCCTTCGGCGTCGGCCATCATCCGGTGGAAGCTGTCGCGGCGCCTGGGGCCGTCGCTGTACCTGGCCCTAACCTCAAGTCCTCTCCCCTTGCAGTAGTCCTCGGCCTCAGCCATCTGCACTTCCACCTCGGCGGAATCGGGAGACTTCCAACCGTTCGCCTTCACGTAGATGGCCGCACAATTGAGGGCTGGTGTCGCCATTGGAGCTGGACCTCCTTGCGCTTCGTCCGTGGCGGACCAGGGTGCGCCGGCCTCATCAACCCGAAAATTGACATACCGGTCCTGTTGGTCAAACGCAACCTGATCCTGAATCCATCATCTCCGACGGGCGGCGGATTCTCAAGCGCCTGCTGTCATCAGATTCTGCTCGTCCGAAGGTGTTGTTGAGCAGTGTGCGTTCCCCGTCAAACACCCCGTCCGGTCCTCTAGGGCGGATTGAAAGGTTTCCTTCCTTTTGGTTCCTACGGCTTCTTCTCTGCTGCGGCCTCGCACATATTCCCCACCCACTTGAAAACGTCCTGCCCCGGTTCAGCGCGAGCTGTGAATCAACCTCACATCTTGACTTGTACCCGTCGTGAATTGGCGTAGCGCTAAATCGTTTCCGCCCGGCCATGCTGGAGCCGGTCTACGCCCCGGCCTGAATGTCAATCGGGCGTGGGTGATGCCGGTTCCCCACTTGGCCCCTCCTCCACGGCCATCCTATACCCCACCCTTGGCTCGGTGAAGATGTACCTGGGATCGGCGGCGTCATCCCCCAGCTTACGGCGCAGCTTCTTCACCACGTTGCGCAGCAGCCAGCCCTCGCCCATTCGCTCCGGCCCCCACACCCGCTGGAGCAGCGCCTGGTGGTTCAACACCCGGGGAGCGTGGACCGCCAGCTGGTACAGCACCGCGTACTCCGTGGCCGTCAGCTCCACCGGCTCCCCGGCCACCGCCACCCGGCGCCGGGCGTAGTCGATGCTCAGCCCTCCCACGGCGTAGGGCGCCGACGGCTCGCCCTGGCCTGGTTCCAGCCGGCGGCGCAGGGCCGCCCGGATGCGGGCCGCCAGCTCCGTCTGGGAGAAGGGCTTGACCACGTAGTCCGTGGCCCCCATGTCGAAAGCCCGGGCCACGGTCTCCTCCTGGCCGTAGACCGACAGGAAGATCACCGGCACGTCGGCCATGCCGTGGACCTGGTGCATCAGCTCGATGCCGTCGCTGCCCGGCAGCACCAGGTCCAGCAGCGCCAGGTGGGGCTGGTGTTCCGCCATCAGCTTGGGCACGTCGGCCGGGTCGCCGGTGACCACCGGCGCGTAGCCCGCCTTCGTCAGCGCGTCGCGCACCCGGCGCAAAGCCTGGGGGTCGTCGTCCACCGCCAGCACCCGCACCCGGCCCCGGGCCGCCCGCCGGGAACGCGCCGGCGTCGGTGCGGGAGCGATGACCGCAGGCTCCTCCACCATAGGCAGGGTAAAGATGAACCGCGCTCCCAGGCCGGGGCCGCCGCTCTCGGCCCGGATGCGGCCCCCGTGGGCCTCCACGATACCCTTGCAGATGGCCAGCCCCAGCCCCGACCCGTCCCCGTCCGATGATATGCCTGCGTTGTTCCCCCGGGAAAACTTGCGGAACAGTTCCGGCAGCAGCTCCGCCGGTATGCCCCGCCCCCGGTCGGCCACCGACACCGCCACGTGGATGCCGTCGCGCACGGCAGACACCGTGATTGGCGAACCCTCGGGAGAGTACCCGGCGGCGTTGGTGAGCAGGTTGCCCAGCACCTGGACGATGCGCATCCTGTCCGCCAGCACCAGGGGCAGGTCCTCCGGCAGTTCCACCCGCAGCGGGTTCTTCTCTCTCCCGGCCGTGAACCTGCTCACCGCCTCCTCCACCAGCGCAGGCAGGTCCGAGGGTTCCGGGGCCACCGGCAGGGTGCCGGTCTCGATGCCGGCCACGTCCAAGAGGTCGCCGATCAGCTGGCGCATCCGCTCCGACTGGTCCCGGATGATGCGGAAGAACTGGGCCGTCTCCGAGGGGCGCAGCTCCCCCGCCGTCTCCAGCAGCGTGTCCACCGACCCCTTCACCGCCGCCAACGGGGTCCTCAGCTCGTGGCTCACCATGGCCAGGAACTCGGCCCGCAGCCGCTCCTGCTCCGCCAGGGGCGTCAGGTCCTGCAGGGTGATTACGAAAGAAGTCAGAACTCCGTCCTCCGAGTGGATGGGCGTGGCGTTGAGAAGGACGCTTATGCTCCGCCCGTCGGGCACCCGCAACGCGATCTCCTCGGCCCGCACCGTCTCCCCGGCGCTGAGCAGTTCCGCCATGGTGAAGTCCCGCAGGGAGAACTCCCTCCCGTCGGAGCGCACGCAGGTCACCACCTCCAGCAGTTCCTCCGGCGGCCGGCCCTCCTCCCGCAGGCCGTCCACGATGCGTAGCGCCTCCCGGTTCACCGAGGCCATCTCGCCGGTCCTGGCGTCGAAGACCACCACGCCCACCGGCGAGGTGTTGACCAGAGTCTCCAGGTCGGTCCGCGCCCGCCGCTCCTCCCGGTAGGCCCGGGCGTTGGCGATGACCAGGGCCGCCTGGGCGGCGAACATCGCCAGGGTTTCTTCGTCGCCCTGGCTGAACTCCTCCCCGTCCTCCCTGTCCCCCACGAAGACGTGGCCCACCCGGACCTCCCGGTGGAACATGGGCGCCGCCATGAAGCGGAACACCCCCACCGGCAGGGGAATTCGGAAGCCGGTGAAGCCCAGGCCGTGGACGTGCTCCGTCAGGTCGGGCAGGCGCAGGGGTTCGGGGACGCCGGTCAGGGCCTCCAGGAGCCGCAGCCCCTCCGGGGTGAGCCAGAGCTGTTCGGCCTCCCCGGCGGTCAGCCCGGAGGTCAGGTGGTGCTCCACCCCGCCCCCCTGATCCAGCAGGGTCATCACCCCGTAGCGGGCGGTGGTCAGGGAGCGGGCCGAGTCCAGCACCCCCTGGAGCACCTGGTCGAAGTCCAGGCTCTCGTTGATGCGCCGGCTGGCCTGGCTCAGGCGGGACAGGCGTTCCTGGAGCGCCTCGATCTCTCGGTAGGGCTGGTCTGCCCGGTTCATTCGGTGCCTCCCCTTCTTCCGGCCCCCGGCGGCGGGTTGGTCTGGGGCCGGGGTGTCTCGCAGCTTGATTATAGCGCGGTGCGGGGAAAAGTTACAGGAAAGAATACAAATAATTGGTCCTTAAAAATACTTGCACGATACGGTTCATGGTGTAGGGTTTTGCTGGCTCATCTCACCCGTGGCGCCGGCTCCAGGCCGGCGCCACCGGGCGGATCGCGAGCCGGGCTCCGGGCGCGGTTGTCTTGGAAACGACCATGACGCGGGGCCAAAACGCCGCGCCGACCCGGTCGGGAAGGGGTTGGGCGCTATCAAGGAGACAGCGTAGCAATGTTCGACACCTGTAGCAGCAGTAAGGCAGGCCGCCTGGTGAGGGCGGTCATGCCTCTGTCAGCCTCTCAGCCCCCCCCCCCCCCGAGTTTCAGCCTCTGAAAAGCGCGGGAGGCCCGGCATGATGCGGGCCTCCTCCCTCCTCCAAAGTCTTTGTCCATCCCGGTTCCTCCTCCTGGCCGCCGCCCTGCTGGCCTTAGCGGTCCTCCTCGCCCAGGACGGTCTGCCTATCGCCCATGCCCAACAGACGACCGCGTACGTGAGCAACACCGGCCAGGCGGCCGCCCAACAGAGATTCAGGTTATCAACCGCCGCAACTGCGTACGCCCAGGGGTTCACGACGGGGAGCCAGACTGGGGGCTACACTCTGGGCAGTATCGACCTGGTGATAGCAAACGCCCCGAACCAAGGCCAACGCGATACAATCCGAGCGGAGCTGTGGTCGGCCGTCGCCAGCGGGAACAATGCGGGAGAACCGAACGCCAAGCTGTCTGACCTGACGGTGCCGGCTCATCCCATCTCGGCGGGCACGGTGAGATTCACGGCCCCGGCCAACACGACCCTGTCGGCCAGCACCACGTATTTCCTCATGGTCTACTCCACCGAAACCTTCGACGTGAGTGTAGAGGTTACATCTGAGACCGATGAGGACACCGGCGCCGCGACGGGCTGGAGCATCAACGACAGAGTTCACGAACCATCGACCGGCTCGAACACCAACACGCCGAGCGAAGTCTCCGCTTGGAGAGTCGGCGGCGATACCAATATTATCGCGCAGATCGGCGTGAATCCGCCGGCCGCCACCGCGCCCAGCAGCCTGCAAGCGACGGCCATTGCCGGTGGAGTCCGACTGAGCTGGAACGCCCCGGCAGACCCTGCCGGTGTCATAACCGGCTATGAGGTGCTACGGCGCAAGTCCAGCCAGTCCCGCATGAGGCCCTACGTGGTCGATACCGGTTCCACCGACACGAGTTACACGGACAATGGCGCTGCGAAGCAGGGTGAGACCTATACGTACCAGGTCAAGGCCAAGGGGGTCAGTTGGAACACCGAGGCATCCAATTCGGCCGCCGTGACAATCCCTGGCAGGTGTCCTATAAGCGGCGGTAGCCCCGTGGACATACCGACTTCCGAGGTCCCCATTGTAGTCACGTCCACAGCCGACGACTACTTCGCGCTCTACGTGCTGCATGATGTACAAGGAAATACCGTTGAACTGCCGGTCCTGGTGAAGTTGGGCGAACCGGGGACGACGACGCTAGCGGACAACCTGGCGCCGTTGCCGGCGGAAAAGTACCGCGTGAAGAAATACCAGGTCGCCAAACCGGCCGACGTTGACGGCGACTGCATCGATGACCTCACGGAACTGGCGGACCTGGGAACGAAGAGCCCGGTCAACCCCGCGGAATCTGTCGATATTTCCAACGGCGCCGTGTCCATTACCGACCATGCGACCTTCCAGAAGCTCTCCTACCAAGGCCGCGCAGTCTCCGCAGTCGACCCTGACCTTAAAGATATGGAGTACGTCAAGTTCACTATCATTAGCCCTGGCTCAGACCGCCCTACCGTCTATTTCTTGAACAGCGATACACACCCGTGGCACATGTCGTTTGCCGAAGCGCTGGGGTTTGACACTTCCTCGGAAAGTCCATGGAGAAACGCCATGATGCATGGCGAGCTAATCTATCACCCCAATGTCGTCGCTCCCGACGGATCTCTGGGTGTCTACTGGTTCCAATTCCGGCCGTGGGACACTAACGAAAATCACGCTTTCGATTCCGTGGCGTTCACGTTTGAAGTGCTGGCAGCCAGCATGCCGTTCCTTGAGAACAACCTGGCGTACTACCCGGCGAACCAGGGAACCTTACTGCTTTATCAAAAGGATAAGGCGCTGTATGACGCATCCCGGGTCAACGTGCTATTGGAAGACGACATCCCCAAAGTCGATTTCTTTCCCCTCAACAAGGGAGAGGGGTACGGTTTCCTCCGGAGGATGAGCCTGGACGAACGCCCCAACCCCCGGGACATTGTGATCTATGAGACGCTGCCCAACAACCTGCCACGGGTCGCCGGCGTCATCACCACTGTGCCCCAAACCCCGCTGTCCCACGTCAACCTGCGCGCCGTGCAGGACGACATTCCCAACGCCTTCATCCGCGACGCCCTGGATGACTCCGATATCGATGATCTCATCGGCCGCTACGTCCGCTACACGGTGACCCGGAGCGGGTACGTCCTCCGCGCCGCCACCAGGGCGGAAGTGGATGCACACTACGAATCCTCCCGGCCCGCGAGTGCCCAGACGCCGCATCGGGATCTTTCGGTCACCAAGATCACCGCCCTCAGCGACGTTGGATTCGACGACTGGGACGCCTTCGGCGTCAAGGCGGCCAACATGGCCGTGCTGGGGACGCTGAACTTCCCGGAGAGGACCGTCCCCGGCGGGTTCGCCGTGCCGTTCTATTTCTACGACGAGTTCATGAAAAACGCCGTCCTGGCGGAGGAGACCCTCTTCGGCAAGAAGAAGTGGGACGATGATGACAAGTTCACGATGGCGGCCGGCACGAAGCTCAACGCCGTCGTCACGGCGATGCTGGCGCACCGGAAATTCCAGACGGACTACGAGGTCCAGGAGGAGATGCTGGATGACCTGCGGGATGCCATCAAGGACGCGGAAAGCCCGCAGTGGATCATCGACGCCCTGACCGCAATGCACGCCACGTACCCTGAGGGGCAATCGCTGCGCTACCGGTCCAGCACCAACAACGAGGACCTGCCCGGCTTTAGCGGCGCGGGACTGTACGACTCCAAGACGCAGGACCCGGACGAGACCGAGGAGGATGGCATCGACAAGTCCATCAAGGGGGTGTGGGCGAGCCTGTGGAACTTCCGGGCCTTCGTCGAACGCGACTTCCACCGCGTCGATCATACCCGGACCGCGATGGGGGTCCTGGTGCACCCCAACTACTCCGACGAACTGGCCAACGGCGTCGCTGTCAGTTTCGACCCGTTCAGTGGGCGTGAGGATGCCTACTACGTCAACACGCAGCTCGGCGAGGACCTGGTAACCAACCCCGAGGCGCACTCGACGCCGGAAGCAATCCTGCTGCTGCCGGACGGCAGTTACGAAGTCCTGGCGTACTCCAATCAGAAGGAGCCGAGGGGACCCCTCATGAGCGACGCGCAGATGAGCCAGTTGCGCCGACACCTCACCGTCATCCATGACCGGTTTGCGGCGTTGTACCAGCCCGCGCCCGGTGAGCCGTTCGCCATGGAGATCGAGTTCAAGATCACCAGCGCCAACAAACTGTCCATCAAGCAGGCGCGCCCTTGGGTCTTCCAGCGCCAACTTAACCGGCCGCCCACGGTGGTCTCGCCCTTGCCCGACATCAGTCTTGAGGGGCCGGAGCTCCGGGAACTCGACCTGTCCGCCGTGTTCCACGACCCGGACGGCGACGACCTCACCTTCACTTTTCAGGTCTCGAAGGGCGGCGTGGCTGCTGGGTGGGTGGACGGCTCCACGTTGAACGTGGGGGGATTTGGCACGGGAACGGTGACCATCACGGTAACGGCGGAGGATCCCGACGGCAACACGGTCAGCGACGCCTTCGAGGTGTCAGTGGCACCGCAGCAGCAGGGAACGCCCAACCAGACGCCCACGGTGGCCAGCGCCATCAGCGACGCCACCATCGTCAGCGAGAGCGGGACCAGGCAGGTCTCCCTATCTGGTGTCTTCACCGATGCCGACGGCGACAGTCTGACCATCACCGCCGAATCCTCAGCTGAAACCGTTGCCACGGTATCGGTAGCGTCCGATTACTCCACGCTCACGGTTACGACCAAGAGCCGGGGGACGGCGACCATCACGGTAACGGCCGACGACGGCAACGGTGGCGCTGTTTCGGACACTTTCACCGTCAGGGTGAAGGCCACGCCGGTGGTGGCCTCAGGCATCGGCGACGTGAGTGGTCTGGAGGAGGGATCATCGCATGATGTGTCCTTGTCCGGGGTGTTCAGCGACGCCGACGGCGACAGCCTCACCATCACCGCCGCATCATCTGACGGCGCCAAGGCCACTGTAACGGTCGCAGCGGACCAATCCAATTTGTCAGTGGCGGGGGTTGCCGAAGGTACGGCGACGATCACGGTCACGGCCCGGGATGTGGACGGGAACCGAGTCAGCGACGCCTTCGAGGCGCCGGTGGCGAAGCGCTACGCATCGCTCATCGCCAAGATCAAGGAATGGCGCAACGCCCCCTGCTGCGTGAACGACAAGGCCCACACCGACCGCTGGGACCGGACCTTGCTGGTCTTTGGCGAAGGGGTGGCGGACACGACGCTTTCGCCCATGACGTCGGATGAGGCTCAAGGCTACGCCGACCGGGGCTGGACCCGCTGGGTGGAGGTGACGGCGGCGCTGCGGGAGATCGAGTCCGGCGGGCAGGACGACACGCCCAACCAAGCCCCCACGGTGGCCAGCGCCATCGCCGACGCCACCATCGTCAACGAGAGCGAGACGCTGGAGGTCTCCCTGTCCGGGGTGTTCAGCGACGCCGACAACGACGCGCTGACCGCCACCGCCAGTTCCTCGAATGAAGCTGTGGCCACCGTATCAGTCACCGTCGATCACACCACGCTGACTGTGAACGCCCGCTCCCGGGGAGAGGCGGAGATTACGGTAACGGCCAGTGACGGAAACGGAGGCAACGTGTCGGACACTTTCACCGTTAGGGTGAAGGCCGCGCCGGTGGTTGGCTCTGCCCTCAGCGACGTTTCCGAACTGGAGGCGGATGCCTTGCAGGACGTATCCCTGTCGGGAGTGTTCAGCGACGCTGACGGCGACCTCCTGACCATCACCGCCGCATCTTCGGATGAGGACAAGGCCACCGCAACCGTGGCCGCCGATCAGTCCAAGCTGACGGTGGCCGGAGTAGCGGAAGGCGCGGCGACCATCACCGTAACGGCCCAAGACTCCGACGGCAACCGGGTAAGCGACGCCTTCGACGTGTCGGTGGCGAAGAAGTACGCGGCGCTCATCGCCAAGATCAAGGAATGGCGCAACGACCCGCGCTACGTGAACGACAAGGCCCACACCGACCGCTGGGACCGGACCTTGCTGGTCTTTGGCGAAGGGGTGGCGGACACGACGCTTTCGCCCATGACGGCGGATGAGGCTCAAGGCTACGCCGACCGGGGCTGGACCCGCTGGGTGGAGGTGACGGCGGCGCTGCGGGAGATCGAGTCCGGCGGGCAGGACGACACGCCCAACCAAGCCCCCACGGTGGCCAGCGCCATCGCCGACGCCACCATCGTCAACGAGAGCGAGACGCTGGAGGTCTCCCTGTCCGGGGTGTTCAGCGACGCCGACAACGACGCGCTGACCGCCACCGCCAGTTCCTCGAATGAAGCTGTGGCCACCGTATCAGTCACCGTCGATCACACCACGCTGACTGTGAACGCCCGCTCCCGGGGAGAGGCGGAGATTACGGTAACGGCCAGTGACGGAAACGGAGGCAACGTGTCGGACACTTTCACCGTTAGGGTCAAGGCCGCGCCGGTGGTTGGCTCTGCCCTCAGCGACGTTTCCGAACTGGAGGCGGATGCCACGCAGGAAGTGTCCCTGTCCGGGGTGTTCAACGACGCCGACGGCGACAGCCTGGCGCTGAGCGCCGCATCCTCCGACGAAGCCAAGGCCACGGTGTCGGTGGCGTACGACGGCTCCAGGCTAACGCTCGCCGGAGTGGCCGAGGGCACAACGACCATCACCGTCACGGCGAAGGACAGCGACGGCAACCGGGTAAGCGACGCCTTCGAGGTGGAGGTCGCCAAGGCCCCGGAGCCGGACAACCAAGCGCCCACGGTGTCCTCTGCCATCACGGACGCCACCATCATCAATGAGAGCGGGACCCGCCAGGTCTCCCTTAGCGGGGTGTTCAGCGACGCCGACAGCGACAGCCTGACCGTCACCGCCGCGTCCGGCGACGAGGCCGTGGCCACGGTGTCAGTGGCTGCCGACTACTCTACGCTGACTGTGAACGCCCAGGCCCGGGGAGAGGCGGAAATCACGGTAACGGCCGACGACGGCAACGGCGGCACGGTGGAGGATGCCTTCACGGTGATGGTCAAGGCGGCGCCGGTGGTGGCCTCGGCCATTGCCGACGTGAGCGGGCTGGAAGTGGATGCCACGTGGGACGTGTCCCCGGCCGGGGTGTTCAGCGACGCCGACGGCGACAGCCTGACCATCACCGCCGCGTCTTCGGATGACGCCACAGCCACCGTAACCGTGGCCGCCGATCAGTCCAAGCTGACGGTGGCCGGAGTCGCGGAAGGCACGGCGACCATCACCGTAACGGCCCGGGACTCCGACGGCAATGCCGTCAGTGACGACTTCGCCGTGTCGGTGGAGCCGGAGCCGGAAGATGACCCGGCGCCGGACGAGGACTCGCCAACCGGTCCGCCCACGGTGGCCTCGCCCCTCGCCGACATCAGCCTGGAGGGGCCGGAGTTACGGGAGATCGACCTGTCCGGCGTGTTCCAGGACCCCGACGGCGACGACCTGACCTTCACCGCCGTGTCGTCCAACTACGGCGTGGCGACCACGTGGGTGGACGGCTCGACGTTGACTGTGATGGGAACCGGCACGGGAACGGCCACGATTACCGTAACGGCGGAGGACCCCGACGGCAACCGGGTCAGCGACGCGTTCCAGGTGACGGTGACGCCGTACTCCCAGGAGGGGTAGGGGGAAGGGTGGTCCGGGTGGACCTCTGAGGCACGGCCTTATTTGCGCGGGGCGTCCGGCTGCGGTTGGACGCCCCCGCCGCCGGAGGCATCCAAGACCGGGCAGGCTGCGGAACTCCCACAGCCTGCCCGATCCGGTTTCAAGGGGGTGGTAAGGATGCCGCGACAACGAATCAACTACTTCAGGGACACCTACGTCTTTCCCGAGGACTTTCCCCAGCGCCTGGTGCGGTTCAAGGAGGAGTCGGACCTGCCGTGGGCGGAGATCGCCCGCTGCCTGGGCACCTACCCCCACACCGTATGGCGCTGGAAGGAAGGCCTGGGCCGGCCCAACGCGCAGCACATGATGGCGCTGCTGAAGCTGTCCGACGACCACGGCCTGGGCCACCTGTTCACTGATTAGGGACGGGGATTGCCGGAAAGAGGTCGGGAACGTGAAAAGGGCGGCATACACCGATAGAAGAGGAGAGGGGGCTGCAATCGCGGCTCCCTCTCCTCGTTTAAGAATGTCTGGCCCACCATTGCGACAGCCGGCTATGCGGTCTCCGGCTTGTTGAGCACCACTCCGTAGCCCCGCTCGTCGACAATGTGGTTCACTGACACCTGTCCCCGGCTGTCGCCCTGACCCGTCTCCCTGGCCAGTGTGTCCGCTAGCTTGCGGTACTCGTCCGCCTCTTTCACCCTCCCTTCGGCCTTCAGGTCGTCGATGATGTTCCCTGTGAACGCAACAGCCCGGCTCTTGCAGTCCTGGCAGATGGCGCCGCCCCCTTTGTCGCATCGCCGCTACTCCAGGTAACCCCTCACGCCCCTACGGTCTCTGGCGTCGGTGTCCTCGCCGCAGAGGGCCCGCTTCATTGCGGCGTCCTCGTCGAACAGGTGCATCTCCGACCCATCGTGTCTGGTCAATCGAGACCACCCTTCAGTTTCTACGGTCGCCTCAGGCGCGTCCCGGATACTGGGCTTCCCCGTCCTTCCTCCTTTCGTGATTGTACCTGAAACGCAGAAAAGCCCCACACATGGGCTGGGCGAGGGAGGCTGTCGCCCTAGCGGCGGCAAGCCTCCCCGTAGTCCTGCCATCGGCGTCCCGCGGACACCGGCTCCTCGTGTCGGGGCATCCCCTAGAACAGCCTGAGCGTCTCAGCCAGGGGCTGTTCGGCCTCGCCCGCCTCGGCGTCGTCGGGCGGCGCCGCCGCCTGCTGCCGCCGGTTCCGCTGCCTGGCCGGGGGAGCTGGCCTTTCGTAGGCCGGATGCTGCGGAGCCTCCTCCCACCTGTCCCTGGCCCTCTCGACCACCGCCGGCACCTGCTGGGCTAGGTCCGGCAATTCCAGGCCGTCGAAGACTTCGATGTGCGGGTCCGCCGAGGGCCGCTGCACCCCGATGGTGGCGCGGCCTCCCTTGACCGCCACCACCACCTTCAACTCCTCCGGGGTGTCGGGCTGTTCCCCGCCATCCTCGTCAGCGCCGGGTTCGTCCACCCTTTCCGTTTCCTCATCCTGGTCCCCGTCGTCGTCAACCGCCGGTCCTTCCCCGGCGGCTCCGTCGCCGGCATCCACCACCGGCTCGTACTCGTCCTCCGCCGAGTCGCCGAAGAGACAGTCCGCCACGCTGCGGGCGTCGGCCTGCTCAGTGAGCGTTCCAGTTTCGTCGTTCATGGTTCCTCCCTTTATTCGTTCCGGTTCCCGTGCTCTTCTCTTGAAGCGCCTACGCGCCGGACTGCCGCCTGATCTCGCCCAGGGTGGTGGGCCGCCAGTACAGGTCCCGCTCCACGGCGGGTACGCCGCCGAACACGGTGACCTCCGCCAGTTCGTCCAGGGAGAAGTAGCCCAGCTCCGTCTCGAACCCCTGGACCAGGCCGAAGCACAGCCCTGTCTCCGCCTCCCACTCCGTGATGTACCAGGTCCAGTTGCTGAACGGGGTGAACAGCTTGGCCGGGGCCAGCACGGCGTCGTAGTCGGCGGCGTTCTCGTTGGCGTAGAGGGCGGGGATGGTCTCCCCCATCTCCCTGGTCATCAGCGCGTGGCCGCGCCGCCCGCTGTGGTTGTCCCGCCAGACGGCGGTGGCAATGGTTCCCTCTTCTTCCATCATGGTTGCTCCTTTTCTTATCTCTCTGGTTGGGGTGATTGGCGTCGTAACCCGGGGAAGGTTCCCCCGGTTACGGCGTGCGCTCAGCCGGTTCCGGCTAGGAGTCGCGTCCCACCAACCGCGCCACCGCCTCCGGGGTGACGTAGCTGGGGGTAACCGTGCCCAGGTCCATGTCCAGGTAGAGGCCCAGGAAGGGGCAGGTTCCCGCCACCATGCGCCGGACCACCTGCAACACCAGGGACGCCATCATCTGGTTGATGGTCGGGTCCTGGTCGGTGAGGTCCAGTGCCGCCGCGCAGTCCACGTCCGGCGGCCTGGTGGATACCGCCGTTAGCAGGTCGGGGCGTTGCAGGGTGGGCGCCGGGGCCAGGTGGCAGGTGTCGCCGGTGAAGGGAGGTTCCTCCAGTTCCACCCGGTGACCGATGTTTCCAATGAGCACCTGGCCCCAATTGGTGTCGTTGCCGGCGTCGATGAGCCAGCGGCAGGGGTCTCCCGGCAGGCACTCGGCCATGGCCCGGCGCGCCGCCGCGTTGTCGGCGCAGCCGATGACCAGACCGTCGTGAGAGGAGAGGCCGGGGTAACGGGGTTCCTCCTCCCGGAAGGGATAGACCGAGTAACCGATGGGCCGGTTGTAGGCTTGGGCCAGCCGGTCAGCCAGGGCTTTGCTCTTGAACTGTCCCACATCGCCCTTGTAGAAATTCTGGCGCAGCAGGTTGTGGGGTTCCACCCGGTCGTGGTCCACCAGGACGATGGTGGCCTCGCGGCCCTGGAAGAGGCGGCAGAGGCCCTCGGCGACGAAGCCGCCAGTGCCGCCGCAGCCCACCACGGTGATCCAGGGATGGTCCAGCAGGAACTGGTTGTCCAGGTAGTAGGGCATTTCAGGTTGCCTCCTTGTCTTTGTTGTAATCGGGTGCCCGCCGCAGGCCGGGCGGCGGGCCGTCGAAGACCTGGTGCCAGTCCAGGGGTGCGAAGTGGCCGTAGATGCCGAGGCGCAGGGACAACTCTGGTTGGAGTGCATCCAGGCGTCCCACGACGCCGTATACGCGAAACCCCTGCTCGTCCTCATCGTCGGTGCCCGAGAAGAAGGCCCGGTGGCGTCCGTGGGAGTGGAACTCGGCCACCACCCCAGCGGGCGGCGTGTATTTCAGGGATGAACCCGTCCCTTCCTGCGGCGGAACCACCAGCCGGTAGCCCCCGCCGTCCCAGCCCACGGCGAAGAACCGCTCGGTGTCGGGGACGGCCTGGAACCAGCGCAGGCCCAACTCGAAGACATGGGCCGGGATGGGGCCGTGAATGAGCGCCAACTTCTCGGACACGGGAGCCAGCCCCCGCACTGTGGCGGGAGCCACCCGTATTCGCGCCGTCAGGTGGACGCTCTCGGACTGGACGTACAGCCCGCCCGATCCGAGCACGTAGTCGTACCCCACGCCCTGGCTTCCCGAGAGTCCGGCGGGCTGGTTCACCAGGTATCCCACCGGCCCCGGCCCGGCACTGGTCGAAGGGGCGCTAGGGGTAGTAGCCCCGCCTTCCTTCGGAGACCGCCATGACGTGGCCCACGGTGCATTGGGGAACCAGGTCTTCAACCGGGTACTCAGCCTTTCCATCCAGTTCCTCCCATAGCGCTTGCAGGTTGTCGGGGTGTCGCTTCGACCGTTCCCTCGTATCTCCGGTAAGGGAGAAGAAGGACTGGAAGAAGGACTCGGGTATCTGCCCCACGTCTTCGGGGAAGCGGTGGCTGCCGGGGCAGACCCGCCCGTCCCGGAAGACGTTGAAGGCCGGCGCCCGGAAGAGCTGCTGCTCGGCGTGGGTGGGCCGTTCCAGGGCGGCATAGACCCAGGGCGCCCGGCCCGGGGAGCAGACGAAGACCAGCCCCGGCATGGGCAGCCGGAGCCGGGCAGGAGGCTGGAACGCCTCCCGTTGCAGGGCCACCGCCCACACCTGGGGCGGACGCCACAGGGCCACCACCTGGCCGGTCTCCCCCTGGTTCCACCAGAGGGCGTTGTCCGGCAGCAGCCCGGAGGAGAAGCCCAGGTGCCGGATGAACACGTTGGCTATCTCGTCAGCCGAGACCGTCCTGACCCAGGTGGAATCGCCCTGGAAACCCCGCAGCAGTACCGTCTCGCTGTACACCTCCATCTGAACCTGGAGCTGGTCCCGGGGCAGGTCGTCCTGCCCCGGCAGGGACCACTCCGTCGCGTTGGCGTCAGTCGTCATCGTTTTCCTCCTGTTCTTGCTTGTCGGGTTCGGGCAGCCGGGGCAGGATGAAGTCCAGCATCTCCGCGAAGCGGCTCGGCAGGTCCTCCTCCAGCCAGTTGGCCAGCCCCACCGCCGAGTCGATCAGGGCATCGGCCTTGCGCCACTCCTCGGTCCCTTCGGCGATGATTTCCTCCTCCCAGGGGTCGGAGAAGCCGTCGTAGTCGCCATCCTCGTAAGTGTGGTCGAGGAAGAAATTGCCGGTCTCGGCCCGTATCCAGGCGGCGGCCTGGGCCGCACCGTGGTACTCCGTCTCTCGCACCGCTTCGGTGAGCGCCTCCAGGGGAATGCCGCCCCGGGGTATTCGCTCCAGCGTCCCCTGCGGGATGCGCTGGGCGGCGGCCTCCAGCCAGGCGGTGCGCAGCCCGTCGGGTTCGTCCCAGTAGTAGCCGGGGGCTTCGGCCAGGAGCGCCAGGGCCGACAGTCCTTCCCGGTAGCCGTCCCACATCTCGTGCAGGCCGTCGTAGCCGATGCCCATGAGTTGGAAGGGGATGCCCCGCCTTAGCCAGGTGAAGGGCGGGTCCCCTCCTTCGTCGGCGAAGAACTCGATGAAGGGGGCGTACAGCGGGAAGTGGCGTTCCTCGAAGAGCCGGGCGAAGCGTTCCAACCTTCCGCCGGCATCGGGGAGCGACAGCACGGTTTCCGCTTCCTGGGGAAAGAGGCGGCGCACCAGTTCGGTGAACCAGGCGTAGTCCTCGGCGTAGCCCAGCCGGACGATCAGCTCCTGCAGCGACGGCGGACGCCGCAGGAGCATACCGGCCAAGTCGCTCAGTACCGGCGGGGCCGCAGTTGACACCGCAGGGTCTCCAGAAGCCGCTTGGTGGCGGCGGCGTAGTGTTCGGCCTGGGTGCAGGCCAGTTCCACCTCCGGCTGCCGGGCCGCCGCCGCGTCCAGGTCCAGCCCGCCGTTGGGGAGGGTGAGCTCCGCCGTGAGATCAGTGATCTTCAGGTCCGCCGGCGGCACCGCCGCCAGTAGACCGGCCAGGGTCCGGTTGTCCATTTCCAACCTCCTCTAATTGCGGGCTGGAGCGAAAGCCCCCTTGGTGCCCACCCGCCGCTGGAACTCGAAGATGGTGTCGTTGCCCCGGGCGGTCTCCTTCACCGAGGCGTTGGCGATCTCGCCGTAGAAGTCCGCCAACGTCGCCTTCACTTGCTCGACGGTCATCTCGGGGTCCGGGTCGGGGAACTCGCGGTCGTCATAGACAAAGATTCGTGCCACTGTTTCATCTCCTTTGTTGGTAGCGGTTTGGTTAGTCGCCCTTTGCGGGGAGGCCGCCGCTTGGTTGGCGGCCCCTCCCGTGTGCCTGTGCGGTCTAGGACCCGGCGCCCACCGGCTCCTTCTCCCGTTCCTGCTCGGCGGCCAGCGCCCACTCGAACAGGGACGGGGCGGTGGACGAGGCTTGGCCGTTCCGTCCCCTGGGCTTCACCGGCTCCTCGGCCAGGAACTCGGCCCAGGAGAAGAGGGACTGCTGCCCTTCGGTAGGTTCGGCGTCGTAGTGACCGTTGCCGTTGTCGGCGTGGCCGTTGCCCCCGTTTCCGGTAAGGGACAGGCCGTTGCCGTGCTGGCCGTTGCCGTTCACCACCAACTCGACCGTATGACGGATATCCTCAGCGTCGCGGTGGCCGTTGGTCTCGTTACCGTTGACCGCGACGGCCTCCGGCTCGACCTCCACCGCCTGCCAGCCGTCGTCCACCAGGAACTCCTCGCCGCTGGCCTCGGCGTCCCGCGCCTGGGCGAACACCGCTTCCACCGACTCGGCATCGGCGTCCTCCTCGCCGCTGACGATCTGCCGGGCCAGGGCCAGCATCAGGTCGTCCCCGTCGTCCCCGTAGGCCGCCAACCCGTCCTCGGGCAGCTCCCCTTCGACAGCCAGCGACGACTGGAGTTTCTTCGCCACCAGCTTGAGGGCGTCGGCTTGAAGGGTGTTCCGGTAGGCCATGAACACCACCTTCACCGGGCGTTTCTGGCCGATGCGCCAGGAACGCCGCGACGCCTGCCGCATCACGTAGGTGCTGTAATCCACCTCGTCCCAAATGATGGTCGGAAAGTCGATCAGGTCCAGGCCGGTCTGCACCAGCCGGGGATGGCAGATGAGCACGTCGATGCCCAGCTTGACCTTTTCCTCCACCCAGGCTTCGCGGCGGTCCGGCGCCACCGTGTCCGCCTTGAGCACCGCCACTCGGAACCCGTGCTCGGTCAGGAATTTGTCCATCCGCTCGGTGATGTCCCGGGTGCCGGTGTGGGTGGCGTAGACCAGCACCTTGCGCCCTTGAAGCCGCTCCGCCGCCACCAGGTCCACCAGTTGCTGTTCCTTGGGATACAACTTGTCCTCGGCCAGGGGCGGGGCCTGCACCAGGATGTTGCCCGTCTGGGGGTCGAAGACCGTCTCGCCCCGGGTGCAGCCGTCGGGGTAGGCGAGGAGGGTCTGCAGGTAGGTGGCCAGCAGCCGCTTGGAGCCGCTCTGCAGCGCGGCAGCCAGTGCCCGGCGCAGGGCCTCGAAGATCATGTCGTAGGCCTTGCGCTGGGACAGGCCGGTGTGGTCCGGCTCCCGGTCCATCGACGACAGCAGCACCTGTTCCTCGTAGGGCGGCAGCCCCGAGGCCACGTCGGAGAGGCGCAGGAACACCGAGTTGCCGATTAGGTGGAAGAGAGCGCCGGGGGCCAGGCCCGGCCGTTCCCGGACCGTCTTGCGGTAGCCCTTGCGCCGGCTGGAGCGCCCGTCCTCGAAGGAGTGGTCGTCGTCGGAGTGGCGCACCGTCTGTTCCAGGAAGCCGTAGCGCTGTACCCAGCGCCCCTCCTCCGACCTGCCGAACTCGGTGCGGATGTCCGGCGAAAAACGGTAGAGGAGGTGGAACAAGGTGCTGGCGTACCCTCCCGAGAGGGTGCCGGTGAGGGTCAGGGACTTGCCGCAGGCGTCGGCCAGCACCCCGGCGGCGATGCCCTGGGCGGAGCCGCGACCCTTGTACTCGTGAATCTCGTCGCCGATGAGCAGGTCGAAGAAGCCCCGCATCCTGACCTTCACGTAGTCGGCCAGGGGGAACCGCTTGGGGCCGGCGCCGTCGGCCTGCCACAGGGCGGAGCGGCAGAGGTGGCAGGTACGCCGCTTGCGCCTCATCTCCTCGTCGGTCAGGGGGATGCCGTCCTTGTCCACCACCTGGGCGTAGCAGGTGGGGCAGCAGGGCACCCGGAAAGGTTCGCCCGTCTCCTCATCCCTTACCAGCCGGCCGCCGTAGCCGTTGTAGCCCGCCGTGGCCCAGCGCTGGATTACGGCGGGCTTCCAGCGGTAGGACAGCTTGGCCCGCTCCCGGGACATGATGGCGAAAAGGGGTCCGGCGCCGGTGGACAGCCGCAGCCGCTCCAGGTCGGTGATGGAGGTGACGATGGCGGCCCGGCCGTTGGGTACGGTGTCTTCGATCTCCCGCTTCCACTTTCGGGTGAGGTGCGGGGGACACAATATGAGACAGCGTTGGAACCCGGCCATGTAGGCCGCCGCCGCGCCTATGAAGGTCTTGCCCGTGCCCATTTCGCCGACGACGGTGGTTCCCTGGTGGTTTTCCAGGGACAGGGCCGTGCCCCGGATGGCGTCCGCCTGGCCGCCCAGGGGATTCCTGAGCAGCCGGGGCAGGGGCCGCTGGTCCTCCGAGGGCCGGTACAGGGGCGGGTAGGACTCCACCACCCGCCGGGCGATGGCCTCCTTGTAATGGTCGATGAACTCTCCCAGCTTCATTTCTACCTTCCTTCGTTGTTTAGGTTGTCGCGAGAACGCAATCAGGCCCCGCCGTCCCTTACGGGAACCGGCGGGGCCTGTCGTTGCCTTGTATTTGGTGGGGCGCTTACGCCTGGATGTCGGTGATGGAGCCGTCGCCCAGGTCCAAGGCGACCACGGTGGTCTTGAGCCGTTCCCGGTACACCTCCGTCTCCTCGGTCTCTTCCACCAGCACCATCTCCTTGGTGGTGCGTCCCTTGACCAGCACCCGCTGGCCGTCGGCCTCCAGCACCAGGTTGTCGAGAAAGCCCGCCGCCACCAGCATGGCCAGGTGGCCCCGCCGCAGGGGCATCAACGGGCGGGTGCGCCCCACCTGGGCGGGCCACAGGGAGTCCTGGACTTCCCGGCTCACCCACAACCCGGACTTCCGCGCCTCGGCCACCGCCGCGATAGGATCCACGGTGCGGGTGGTGAACAGGATGTCGCCGGGGGGCACCAGGGGAGGGGAGAAGCAGGCGTAGACGTTGGGGGGCAGGGTCTCTGGCTCGGACCAGGACCACTCCCTGACCTGCTGCTCGGCGTACTCGTCCTGGTGAGGTTCGGCGCGCCGCCGTCCCATCAGGACCACCTGGTCGAAGACCTCCCGCTCCGGCGAGGGGAACGCCCAGCACCGCAGGTCCCAGTAGTGGGATGAGAGGTAGCGGGCCGACACCGCCAGGCGCTGCCGGGGCACGATGAACATCAGCACCCCACCGTCGGCCAGGTAGCGGGTGCATTGGGTCAGGAAGGCGTGTTCCACCCGCTTGTCTTCCTTGTCCCAATCGTATGGAGGGTTCAAAAGGAGCAGGCCGAAGGCGCCGTTGGCGATGGACGTCTGGAACAGGTCGGCGGCCAGGGCGCGGTCCAGGTGGTCGGCGGCTTCCTCGGCCCGGTCCCGGTGCAGTTCTATGCCGCAGGTCTCGATGGGAGTGCCCCACCGCTGGTTCAGACGCTTGGCCAGTTGCTCCAGGGCCTCGCCGGCCCCGCAGCAGGGGTCCAGGATGCGCAGGATCTGGCCCCGGCGGGAGCCGTAGCCACCCACCGAAACCAGTCCCGCCGCCAGGTCAACGACCTTGGGCGGCGTCGGATAGAAGCCGCCCTTCGCCTGTGCGCTGAGTCTCATAATCGTTCCTCCTTACTGGTTCGTGTCGTTGGTGTTCGGGCCGTCAGCCCCGTCCGGGGACGGGGCGAGACGGCAGGGTCCGGGCTGGCAGAAGTGGCAGTCCCACCGGATGATTTCGGGGTTGGCCAGTATCTCCAGGCTCAGGGCGACGAAGACCACCTGGCCGCCGCAACCGGCGCAGGTGTAGGTCTTACCGGCGTGGAAGTCTCCGTTGAACTCATCCAGGCAGGCGGACTGGTCGCCGCAGTTGGGGCAGGGGAAGTGGATGCTCAGCTTTCCCGCCATCGCTTACCCCCTTCCGTTGTTGCCGTTGTGATGCTTGAGGCCCACCACCTCGCCCTTGGCCAGGGTCCGTTGGAAGCACAACACCTGGCTGGTGTCCTTTTCGGCGGCGCAGGCGGTGCAGAAGGCGGTGAGCAGCTCGGCGCGGTTGGCGACGGTGATGCGCTTGACCAGCACCGAGTCGCCATCCGGCAGGTCGTGGCGGTACAGCTTCTCGAAGGGGTCGCGGCGCTCGGCTTCCGTGGCGGGCCGGTAAATGTGGGGCTGCCCGGAGCTTGTCAGGTGGTCCGAGGCGGGATGCGGGCAGAACCGGCAGGTTTCCCCGTCCGGGGAGTAGAACTGCCAGGCCTTCCAGTTGCGGGCGCGGCGGCGCTTGTTGCCCCGCTTCACCGGGTTCAGCGTTCTATCCATCTTTGCGTTCCTCCGAGTTGGCGTATTCGGGGTCGAGGGTCAGGGTCCCCGCCGCGACCGCCGCCGACAGGTCGGCCTTGAGGTCGTCGGCCACCGGGTTGCAGGTGTAGGCCAGGATGCCGCTGGACTCCAGCCGGAGAATCTCGCCGGTGTCCAACCCCCGGCGCCACAGCCATTCCGCCCAGGAGCGATGCAGGGGCAGGGGGCTGCGCCGGTCGAGAAAGCGGTGGTGCAGCCCCGGCAGGTCGGCCCCGTCCTGGGCCAGCAGCAGGAAGTCGTCGCGCTCGAAGCTGAACTCGGCCAGGCGGGTGTACACCAGGGCGTGCCAGCCGCGGCTGGCGGGCAGGCGGGCGATGCGGGTGGTCCAGGTGCCGATGGTGTTGTGGGGAACGCGGCAGGGCTGGTAGCCGCCGCTGAGGGCCATCCCCTCGACGCCCCCGATGATGTGGGCGGTGTCCGGCGGCTGCTTCAGCAGGGAGGCCCAGATGGCCTTGAGGGCCGTCTGCGGCCCCACCATTGACAGGAACCAGAGACCGTCGGTCTGGGGGTCGCGGGCGTAGGCGTCGGCGGTCGCCGAGTAGCCGCCCGCGTTGATGGTGAACAGCCCCTCGGCTTCGGGGGCCGGGTCCGTGGGAATCATGGGTTGCCTCCTTTAGTGAGAAGTAGGAGGGGAATGTGGAAAAGGCGCGGGGTGAAGTTCCCCGCGTAAGGACTGGCGGCGTAGCGCCGGTCTCGGGACGGAAAGGGCTAATCCATCAGCTTGCGTTCCTTGAGGCTGACGATCCGGTCCCCGCCGATGACCACGTGGTCCAGCAGGTCGATGCCCAGCAGCTTGGCCGCTGCAACCAGGTCGCGGGTGATGGCCACGTCCTCGGGGCTGGGCGTCGGGTCTCCGGACGGGTGATTGTGAGAAACGATGATGCTGGGAGCGTTCTCGATGACGGCGGCCCGGAGCACCTCGGCGGGCCTGACCACCGACGAATTGACATTCCCCTGGTAAACGATCCGCTGGCCCCTTACCTGGTTGCGGGTGTTGAGCAGCAGCACCCTGAGCTGCTCCTGGGCCAGGGCGGACATTTCCGGCCCCAGCAGGCTGTGAACGTCCTCGGGGCAGTTGATAGTGGGCATCTCGGCGGTCCGTTCCGGCTGGTAGGCCACCTCGTAGCGCATGGCCAGCTCACCCAGCAGCGAGAGGTTGGAGCGCAGGGCTTCCAGCACCGCCTCGCCTTCGGGAGTGGCGGGCGTGGGGGCGGCGGGTTCCATTCCGGCGAGGGGAACGGTGGTCTCCTTGGCCTGCTTCTTCCTGGGCATGGTTCACTTCCTTGAGGGTGAGTTTGGGAAACGAAAGCGGGGCCGCTCCCTATAGGCAGGGAGCGGCCCCGTGTTGCGTCCGCCGGTGGCGGAAGTGGCTATGTCGCCCAGCGGTTAGAAGGGCAGGTCGTCGTCCTGGACATTGGCAGCGACGCCGACGTTGGCGTAGTTGCCGTTGCCGTTGCCGCCGTAGTTGCCGTTACCGTTGCGGGAGGAGTCCAGGAACACCACGTCCTGGGCATGGACCTCGGTGCGGTAGCGCCGCTGTCCGTCGTCGCCCTCCCACGAGGACTGGACTAACCGGCCCGCCACGTACAACCTCTGGCCCTTCTCCACGTACTCGGCCACCGCCTCGGCCAGCTTGTCCCACACGACGACGGTGTGCCAGTCGGTGGCCTCCTCGCCGTTCCTCTGGTAGCGGTCCGTGGCCAGGCGCACCTGCGTAACGGCGGTGCCGCTGTTCGTGTAGCGCATCTCAGGGTCCGCTCCCACGCGGCCCAACAGTTCAACCTTGTTGATGGTCTTCGCTATGATGTTTCCTCCGTTGGTTGTTGAATTGGGGTTGCCGTTGCGGGACCGTCCCTTCCTTTAGAAAGGGGGAGCGGCCCCGTGTTGCGCTCCGTATAACGGTGCGTCGTGGTATCCGTCAGCAAATGCCCTAGCTGACCCGCAGGTAGCGGGAGACGTTCTCGGTGACGACGATGGCGCGGGTCTCCGGGTCGAGGAGGGAGTTCAGCCTCTTGTGGTCCACGTTGTAGCGGGTGCTCTTGACCATCCCCACGGTCCGGGTCTTCTTGCCACCCTCCAGCTTCGCCTTTTCCTCGCCCCGCTGCCTGAGCCAGGCCCGCAGCATCCCCAGCGCCCACTGCTTGTCTTCCTCGATGGCCTTCAGCATCTCCTGGGAGTTCTCGTACTCCAGGAGCGCCGCCCGCGCTTCCTCGTCGCTGACCGGCTCCATGTCCTCGACAGGTTCGTCCTCCGGTTCGTCAGCCGCCGCCATTCCGGGCAGGCAGGCGTTCAGGAAGGGGCAGCGCTTGCACTGCCAGTCGTCGGCGGTGAAGTCCCGCTCGGGCAGAACGTCCGGGTCCGGCCCGTTGATGACGTGGTGGGCCGCCAGTTCGCCCAGGCGTGCGCAGGCTTGCTCGAAGGCCCGCTCCACCCGATGGGCGGGTATCACCTCGTAGTCCCAAACCCGGTTGCCGGTGTCCAGCGTGGCGATCACCACGTCCCGTGCATGGTCGAAGGTCCCGTAGGTGTAGAAGGCGGCCTGCCACACCGTTTCCGGGTGGCTGCGCTCGGCGCCCAGCGTCAGCCACTTCTTGAAGGCTTCCGGCCCCCGGGTCTTGACCTCGACGATGCTGGGTTCGCCCCCGAAGATGGGCGCGACGCCGGCGGCGTCCACGTGGCCGCTGACCAGCAGGGTGGGGCCGAGGCGCAGGGAGACCCGCCGGGGGTTGTCCCTATCGGTGGGGGTGATGTCCCATCCGGCCCGCTGCATGGCCCGCAGCACCACCGGCTCCAGGGCGTTGCCCGCCTCCAGCATGGTCAGGGAGTCGTCGCTGCGGGGGTTGGTGACCTCCCAGCCGGTGGCCTCGTACCAGAGGGCGCGGCGGCAGTTGCCCACCGCCGAGGCCCGGATCTCCAGGATGCCGCCGCTGCCGAAGCGGGCGTTGGGCCGGGAGTACACGTCGGTGGGGTTGTCGATGGTGATAGTCATAGTTGTCGTTCCTCCGCTTTTCGTTGCGTCCGTTAGAAAAGAAGCGGGGCCGCTCCCGTCAGAAGGGAGCGGCCCCGTGTGGCGCATTGCTGCGTCGTGTCCTTGCGGTTCAGTCGGCGGCGATGGCCAGTTCCGCCGGTTCCGTCTCGGCTTGGGTGCCCAGGTAGTCCCGCAGGACCAGGGCGATGGCGTCGCCCAACCCCCGCACGTACACCGTGCTGCCGTCCTCCATCCGGTTGGGCCAGGGCTGCATCTCGGAAATGCCCAGGCACTGGTCCACGATCTCGTCCAGCGGCGTGCCCCGGCGCAAGTGCAGGGAGACCAGCCTGCAGGCCAGCTCGGTTACGCCGTGCTGGAGGCTGCCGGCCTTTCCGAGAGAGCCGAAGACTTCAAAGGGCTGCCCGTCCTGGTCCAGGCAGACGGTGACGTAGAGGTTGCCCAGTTCCGTCGCCAGCTTGGTCGTTGCGCTGGGCAGGCTGCGGGGCCTGGGCCGCGTCGTGGTAGAGGAGTTCATAGCTGTCCTCCTTTTTCCCGCAGGAAAGGCAGCGCCGGAGCGTAGCGGTCGAAGTAGCCCGCGATCTTGAGCGCCAGCTCCCGGTCCCTGGCATCGCCTATGCCCAGCAGCGTCCGGGCGATGGGTTCCTCGCAGTCCTCTTCCGCGAGGGTGGGGTTGAGAAAGGCGTCCCGTACGCGGTCGGGGAGTTCCTCCCACCGCTCCCGGCTCAGCTTCAGCCCTCCGTGACCGGCGGTTTCAACCCGCCATACCCCTTCGCAGAGTTCCTCGATGCCCTGGGACCAGCCCCAGGGCGTGTGGATAGCAGTTGCCGTCATTTCCGTTTCCTCCTAGTTCCTGTAAATGGGCAGCGGGGCCTACCCCTTGCTGGAGGCGGCCCCACTGCCTGCGTGGTGATGTTGGCCCAGGGGCCTACCCGTTGCCGTTGGCCCCTTGCTTCCCCTCGTTGACCTTGCGGGCCGCGCCTTCCACCAAGGGCTTGAGGTCCCTGGCGGGCAACTCGTCCAGGTCCCTGCCCGTCTGCTTCCGCACCGCCTCCCGAACCTGGTCCTCGCCGAAACCCTGCTCCGCGCCCAGGGCGATGAGCCGCCCCCGCAATTGCTGGAGGTAGGAACCGTCCCGCCGATTGCCCCCACCCTGGCTGGACTTGCTATCGTCGCCCTTGTCGGCAGCTTCCCGCCGCTGTCCCTGCGCCCTGGGACGGGAGTTGGCCGAGGGTTGGTCCCCGTAGAGCCCATTCCCGAAACGGTCGCCAAAGCTGCGCAGCGCCCGCTTGAGGCCGTCGGTGACGGCTCCCTTGGCGGCGGTCTCGTGGCCCTCGGGATTGTCGTCGGTTACCACGTGGAAGCCCAGGTCGGTGCGGGACGGAGCGCCGTTCACGGTGACCCGCACCGGGGCGCTGTAGGCGAAGGAGACCTTGACCTCGCCGGTGCTGGTGTTCACGGACTCGATGCGGCGCAGGGACACGTCCCCGGCCACCTCATACCCCCACCCTCCGTAGCCGAAGATGGAGTTGGCCTGGTCGATGACCGTGTGGCCCTCAATGTACTCGTAGGACTTGTTGCCCCTACCCCGGCGCTGGGAGACCAGGTCCGGGTCCAGGGGCTGCCCCAGGGCGCTGACCACGGCGGGACTGAGGCCGTCCCAGAGGAAGTCGTGGCCGGTGATGTTCCCGGCGTCCTGGTGGGCGCCGTAGCCGTTCCCGTTGACGCCGTTGGTAGCCGGGTGGTGGCCGTTGCCGTTCAGGCTGGCGGGGCCGTTGTTGTGGTGGCCGTTGTTGTTGCCGTTGCCGTTCTCGTTGGACATGACGTTGCTCCTTTGAAGTGTGAAATTGGGTTGTGCCGTTGGTCGAGGCGGCTTCAATCAAAGGGAAGCCGTGTGCGGGGCAAGCCAGGCCGCAATGCGGGGCAAGCCTCGTCAGAAGTCGCGTGTTGGGGAAAAGAGAAGACCCGCCGGGGAGGGCGGGCCGGTAGAGAGGAAGTTGGTAAGGAGAATGGACTAGTGGGAGGAGTGGGCCGCCCGTCGCAGCAGCTTGTGGAAGAGGAGTTGACCGTGGGGCAGAGCCGCCAACTCTCCCACGTCGCTGACGCCTTGGGGCATGTGGACCACGGCGGCGCGGCGGCCCAGCAGTCCTTTGAGACTCTCGGCGGCTTCTAGACCGGCGCCGTCATTGTCGAAGGCCAGGAAGACCCTGGGACAGCCCCGGAGTGCCGCCGCCACCTTTTCCAACCCCTGGGTTCCCAGGGCGGCGCAGGCCGGGTAGCCCCAATCTGCCAGTGCCAGGTAGTCGAAGACTCCCTCGGTCAGCACCACCACCGGCGGCGCCGGGCCGAGCCTTCCCAAGCCCAGCACCGGTTTGGGGCCGGGCACCGCTTGGAACCTGGGCTTGGCCCGGGCGGCTACCGCCCGTCCGGTGAGCCACCGGGCCATGCCGCAGGCAATGTCGGGAACGACCACCATTCCGGTGAACCGCTCCGCGCCCCGTTCCAGGAACAGTCCCGAGGCCCGCTGCCGGTCGGCACCAAACCCGGCGGAATCGAGATAGTCCCGCAACCCGTTGACGCCGGCGTAGCCCAGGCCCAGCCGCATCGCGGCGTCAGGCCCAACGCCCCGCGAGGCCAGGTAAGCCCGAGCCACCGGACTATGCCGGAGCTGTCCGGCGTAGAACCGGACCGCCGCCGTCAGCAGGGCGGGATCGCGGGGCGGAAGCGGAGCGGGCGTGGGGCGCGGCGCTTTCACCGGGCGCCGGTCCGCCACGGGAGCGCTTCCAGCGCCGCCGTCCAGCCGCCGGATGACCTCCGGCAGCGTCAGCCCCTCAATCCGTCCCACGAAGTCCAGCACGTCTCCACCAGCGCCGCAGCCGAAGCAGTAGAACTTCTCCGAATCGGCGTACACCGTGAAGCTACCCTCGGCTTCACTATGAAAGGGGCAGACTCCCTGCCTGACCCGGCCCTTGCCCTTGAGTGCGATTCCGGCAGCTTCCACCGTGTCGCCCAGGGGGTGGCGGGCCTTTAGAGAGGGAATGTCCACCGTCGCGTTGGCCGCCATCATCACGCACCCCCCTTCGCCAGGGGCTTCAGGCCCCGCAAGCTGCGCCGTGAGACCAGCTTGCCCACCGGCCAGCGCATCCCCAGGACCGCTGCCGTTTCCAGGGTCCGGCCGTCCTCGTCGCCTTGGGGAACCAGCACCGCCGCCATGCCGGTGGCGTCGCTGTAGAGAACCGCTTGCCGGTCGCCAGCAAACCAGCGCCGGGCGATGCCCAGCCATTCGGCGTAGAGCCAGCGGAGTTGGTCGCCGGTGGCATTGGCGGTGTCAACTTCTGCCAACACCGCCAGTGCCTCGTCCAGATCGCCCAACTGCCGCAGCCGCCGGGCCTCGTGGATGGTCCGGGCCATGCTTGCCGCTGGTTCCTGCCGGGTCGGTGCCGGTAGGAACAGGGCCGCCAGCAGCCGGTCTACCAGTTCCTCCAACCGGCCTGTAGAAGTAGGGGTAGGGGTTTCCAGAGTAATCGTTGTCATGGCGTACCTCCCTGTTGCTGAGGGTTGTTCCGTCCTTGCCAGTGGCAATGGCAGCGGCAATTGGCCTGCTTTGCCTGCGCCGCCTTCCGCCTGTCGTTGGCCCGGATGACGCGCCGCACCACCAGTGCGGCGATGCCGAGGCCGATGAGGTTGAGAAAGAAACTTTCGCCGCCGGCCCCGGTGAGCAGCGGCCCGGCGATGAGCAGTGCCACGGCCGCCGCGATGGACAGCCGCCTGTGGCTCTTCACGAAGCCGACGACACTGAATGTGAAGGTCTTGATATGGTTGAACCGGTGTCTGACGCCCATGAGCAACTCCTTGCTGATGATGATTGATGGGGATTGGCCACCCGGCGCGAGACGCACTACGCTAAGGGTCAGAGAGCGCAAGGGGAAAATCCGGATGGGGTTGGCGTAAAACGCAGGTCGCCCTGGGTGTCGTTCAGGAGAATCCGAACCCTGGGGGCTGCAGTGGTGGGGTGATGGGAGAGGGGAACGCAGTCAAGCCAGCGGCTGGTTGGCAAGCCGCCGGCTCAATGGGGGCCGCGGTGCAACGGTAAGCGTCCGGTCAGCAAAGGCATCGCCTAGCCCGGAGCGTATAGACCCTGCGGCGCCGTTGCTGGTTTTCGACAGCTACGCCGCAGGTGAAATGAGGCGGCCGGACCTGACGGCAGTTCCAACCGCAATGTTGAAAGGCGCGAAGCAGTCAAGTCGCTCCGCGAGATAGACTTGGTGGGCGAGGGAATCCGGGATGCCGTGCTGTTTCTGGTAGCCAACTCCTATGACTCCAAGATGAGCCGTGGGCTGGGACGCCGTGTAGTTTCTGTGTACGACCTCCTCTAATACCGAGATGTGCCGTGGGCTGGGATGCCGCGCCGTGGGCTGGGTTCCGGTTGGAACGCGCCGCGCGCTCCGGTTAGTTTGGGGGTCCGGCCGGGTCGGGAGTGTCAACCACGTCCATGCCCCAGCTATGGTGGGAGCGAAGCGCCGCCAAGCGTTCCGCCCCAGGGTCCAGCAGCCGGAGCGATCAACTCCAACTAACCGGACGGGCGTCCGCCGGGCGAGGGACCAACGTCAAACCCCGACCGATGGACTGGACCGATGACGAAGGACTTGAACACTCCGCCGGTTCGGCCCGCGCTGCCTGCGGAGAGCAATCTCAAATCCGCAGCGGCAGCATTCCCTCGTGGGCGACCTTTGGGAGAGCGAATCATCCCTCGGGTCAAACCCGGGCAACAGGGAGCGTGCCCCCAAGATTTCTATGGCGGGAAATCTCGGAAAAGCCAGACAACGCAATTATTATCAACCGTCCCCACACCGCCCGGAAACCCCCTGAGGCGGTAATCGCTCAAATTGTTCACTTGAGTTCATATAAAGTTCCACAAAAGTTTTCATAAACCGTCCGCGACCCAGTGCGCCGCTACTTCCGCCACGTCCCCGGCTTGAGCCAGCGCCTGACCCTGCGCCAGAACTCGCGCCTCCTTATCGCCTTCCGGGTGTCGTCAAGTGCCGTCCGGCGCCAGGTTATCTGGCCGCTCCTGGCGAAACCCCGCAATGGCCGTTGCTCGGGCGGCAGGGTCATGCCGTGTTCCTCCAGCAAGGCCAGCTCCAGTTCCAACAGCCGCTGTTCGTCTTTCAGCCACTCCAGCCCCCTGCCCACGTTGGGGTGGTTGTCCTTCAACCCCCGCCACTGAACTATCAAGGGCCAGGCGCCGCCGAAAACCTCCTCGTCGTCAGCGGCAGGCTCCAGCGTCGCCAGGTCGGGATACTCCCGTCGTTGCAGGGGCCGCACTGGGGGATTTGTTGTGGCGTCGCCGGGAGGTCCTGCTACCGATTGCGCTGATTCCGTCCCGCCAGGCCAGGTCCCAGCCGGTCCGGCTCCCTGGGCGTTGTGGCCTCGCAAGCTGCCAACCTGTCCCTCGACAACCGAGAGCCGCCGCCGCGCCTCCTTGCCCAACGCCTCGTGGTCCTGCTCCAGAACCCGCAACCGCTCCTCCAACCGGTCGTTGCGCTCCCGCTGCCTGGCCGCCGCCGAGCCCACGCCTTCCTGCAACGCCCGTTCCAACGCCTGCCGCACCCGCCGGGTCAACTGCCCGGTCCGGGCGCTTTCGGCCACCGTCTGCTGGTCGATCTCCAGCACCCGCGCCGCCCCGTGGTGGCCCTTGTCCCGCACCAACTCCTGCAACAGGGTCATCAGCCGCAGGTGGTAGACGTTGGCCACGTCTCTGCTGTCCTGAATTCCGTGTTCCGTGGTTTTCATCTGATCCTCCTTTGAGTGGACGTCAGGTCCCGGCTCCGAAGTCCTGGGGAACCGCTCTCCGGTCTCCGGCCTGCCCGGCAGCCCGACCGGCCCGGATTCGGCCTCGGAGCGGCCCCAACCGCCGCGTAACGCACTGGCACATCGGAGGCCGTTTTGGGGCAGTTTTCCCATCCGGGGGCCGGTGGACGCCCCGTCGCGCACCCCCACATCCATTGGGTTTTCGGCTTTCAGACCGGAACCAGCCCTTAACTCCAAGTGTTCACTGATTACGTCCTGTAGGGGGGTGATTTACCCCTGTTTCAGCTTTGAAAGGACTCACCTGACGGCTCCCCAACAAAACTCAAACTCCTGTACACCCCCAGTACAGCAGGGGAGGGGCCGTCTGCCAAGAGACCTGTAGGGGTTATCAACCTTGATAACCCCTACAGGTAGTTTTCGACCGCCATTTCCTTGTTCACACTCTCTTGCGGCAGCGGCAAGACCTCAATACGCCGCAAAACGCAAGGGAGGTGACGGAATTGACCTTCAGACCAAGACTCCGGCCCGACAGACGGCTGGCGATGCTGGCCGCCGCCCTGCTGCTGGCGGCGCTCGTAGCCATCCCTGCCAGCGGGGCGGCCCTGGCCCAAACCCCGCCCCCGGACGGCGACAACCTCAGCCTGGTCAACCGCGACCGGCAGATGGTTGAGCGCAAGAAGGATGGCGAGTTCATCGCCCGCCCGGTCTTCAGCCGGAAGATCGACGTGCTCCACTACGCCCTGCGCCATCCCGACACCGGCGAGTGGGTCACCAACACCTACCGGGTGCGGGGGGGCGAGAAGGAGCTGTCCGAGGGCTGGGAGTACACCTTCGAGTACCCGGTCCTGGACGGCCAGCCGGAGCTGAACCCCGAGCAGGCGTTCCTGATGGTGATGTCCGTGCCCCGTCGGGGCGGTGGCGAGCACCACGTCTTCCACGCCCTGGTCCCCGTCCACCAGCCCAAGGGTCTGTGGGACCGGGTGCTGGGCGCCCTGGACCCGGACCGCTGGGCCCGGGCCGGGGCCCGGTGGGTGATCCAAGGCGTCCACGGCACTTTGTGCGGTGTGGTGGAGCGGGCGACCGAGACGGACATCGAAGAGTGCGGGGAGGGGTAAGAGCTTATGGGAGACATTCTCACCGGAACGCCCCCCGGACTGACCTACGACCACGAGATAGTCCAGGCCGCCTGGACGGCGGTTTGGGCCGTTACCACGGGAATGCTGGTGATCATCCTGGGCTGGATGGGGCTGAGCTTCATCGTCCAGGAGCACCTGGGCCACCACCAGTCGGGCTGGCGGGAGATGGTGCCCCGGCTGGTGCTGGGCCTGACCGCCGCCGCATCGTCGCTGTGGTGGTGCGCCCTGGTAATCGACGTGGCCCACGCCGTATCCCAGTTCATAGCGGCCTCCCTGAAGGTCACACCCGGCGACCTGCTGCGCGCTCCCCTGGACCCGCTCCTCAACGCGGTAATGGCCGCCAACACCGGCCTGGCGGTGTTCATCGCCCTGCTCTACCTGGTCTTCGGCTTCTTCATCCTCTACCTGCTGGTGCAGATGGTCCTGCGCCTGGCCCTGATTGACATCCTGCTGTGTTTGGCGCCCATCGCATTGGGGCTGTGGATTCTGCCCCACACGGCGGGCTGGGGAAAGCACTGGCTCAGGTTGTTCATGACCGCCGTGTTCCAGCAGGCGGTGCAGCTCATTGCCATCGCCCTGGCCTTCGGTTTCCTGGAGGAGTTTGCCGACATCACCGGCGGCGAGGCGGCCCAGGACCTGGTGTGGATGCTGTTGATGGCCATCGCCTTCATGTACCTGGCCGGGCGCATCCCCTCGATGCTGGGGCACCACGGCACCTTCGACGCCTGGCTGCACACCCTGTATTTCGGCATGTCCCTGCCGGGCTCGATGGTCCGGTCGGGGCGCGCCCTGGGGCTGTTGGCGGGCGGAGCCGCCGGAGGACCGGCGGGAGCGGCTGCCGCAGCGGCGGCGACCAATACCGCAACCAGCGCCGCTGGCAATGCAGTGAACTCGGCGGCCCAGAATTCCACGCCCGCCGGACAGAGCGGCCCCACGCCCCGCAGCCAGGGGCCGTAGCCAGGGGCCGTAGCCGGACGGCAAGCAGAACGACGACCGGCGGCGCGAATGCGTCCGCGCCGTCAACCGCCCAGGAGGTGGAGAGATGTGCCAGTAGGCAATAGGGATAGACCAGCAACCGACAAATCCGACTCACAAGGAGAACGAACCTATGGAAAACCTGACGCAGACCATTTCCAACCTGGTCGCCATCCTGCTGGGCCTGGTGGGCGTGGTGGGAGTGGGTTACTTCATCTACGGCGCCTACATGTACCTCACCGCTTCCGGCGCCCCCAACCAGATGGAGCGGGGGAAGAGCGCCATGATGACCGCCCTGGCCGGCATCGTCCTGGCCCTGGTGGCCTACGGCGTGGTGGAACTGGTGGTGAACGCCGTGGTGGACCCCGCCGTCACCCCGGACATTCCCGACCCCACCGACGGCGGCGACGGCGACGATGGCGACGGCGGCGGATAGGAGGAGTGGAATGAGAGAGCACGAGGTTCCAACACACGTGCAGGCCGAGGACAAGGTGCTGCTGTGGTTCACCTTCTCCCAGATCGTAGCGGTGGTGGCCGTGTGCGCCGTTAGCTATGGCGCCTACCGCTACTTCCCCCTCGGTCCGTCCGAGTTCCGGCTGGGCATCGCCATCGTCTTTGGCATCGCGGGCATCGCCCTGACCGTGGGGAAGGTGGGCGGCCGGGGGCTGCCCCTGGTGGCCGCCGACCTGCTGAAATTCAACCTGGGAGCCAGGCGCTACGCCGGTTCCCCCAACCAACTGGCCCGCAGCGAGGCCCCGCCGGCGCCGGAAGCGAAACCCGACCCGCTGCGGCTGCTGGCAAAGAAGGCCGCCGGCGGAATTGGCAAAGCCGTGAGAGCGGCCAAGCGCAAGGGGGGTCCTCCCTTCCGGCCCCACAGTTGGTTCGGCAAGCGTCGGCCCCGTGGAGAGGAGCGCGCCAACGGCGGCAACGGCGCCAAGCCGAACAATCGAGAAACCCAGGGCCGGAAACCCTGGTACCGGCTGCTGGCAGTGGCCGGATTGCTGGTTCTGACCGTCATCGCCATTCCCGGCTCGGCCCTGGCCGACGACCCCGACGAGCCTCCCTATGGCGACGCCTGGCGTCTGGACGAAATCTACTTTGAGCCGTCTGACCCGGTGCCCGGACGCCGCGTATTCATCGAGGGGCTGGCCGTCAACGGAAACACCGCAACCGTCAATCTGCGGGCGGCCCACGACCTGGATCTGAAGGTGCGGGTCTTCGGCGGCAGGACCGGCAAAACCCTGAAGATGGGCGCCAATGCCGTGGTCCACTCCGGGGAGACCAAGACCTACAACCTGACCCTGGACGGACCCAGGCCGTCATTCACCTTCTCGTGGACCGACTCCCTCGGCTTCTCCGGGGCGGTGTCCCTCAAGAACAACCAGATTCCCTACCCGCTGCCGAAACATGACGGGGAGCTGTGCGACCTGGAGGTCACCTCCCTGGAGTGGACGCCAGGGAGCATATCCGGCGTCATCGCCTCGGAGTGCATCACCGAGACGAGGCAGGAGATTGATCTGCCGGTCTACGGCGGCCACTTCAACCAGTCGGTCCCCGCCCTGCTGGACGCCACAGTGACCGACATCGCGGGAACGGTGAACGTCGCCGCCGGTAGCCACACCACCAGCGCGGCCTTCATTCCCAACGGCGAGACCAGGTTCACTCTGCCCGTTCCCGACCGCAAGGCCACCCACGACCTGGAGATCACGGCGGACCTGGCGGCCACGCTGGACGTGCCCCTGCCGCCCATGTTGCAGACCGTCCACCACCCGGCCCGCACCGACGTGTACCGGCGCACGGTGAGTCTCACCTGCGGCAAGTGCTCGGTGTCCCGGACGGTCACGATTCGGGTCTACCACGAGGAGCACGTCCGGGCCGTGGAGAACCAGCGCGCCCCGGTCACCCGCACCCGGCCGGAGACCCTGCCCCTGGCGGATGAGCTGGGCGTGGGAGCCGACAACCCCTTCCGGTACCTCACCGTGCCCCCGCCCAAACCCCCGCCGCCGCAGGCGGAGCAGACGGAGGTGGGCGATTCCTCCTGGTGGAGTTGGTGGCCGTGGTAGGGCGCGGGTTGAACATCCTGCTGGCATCGGCGGCGGCCCTGGCGTTGGTGGCCGCCGAGACGCCGGAGGACAAGAAGGAAGAGATGCTCAAGGCCATCGACGCAGTGCTGACCGGCATGGGCTACGTCGGGGCGGGCCTGTGCCTCTTCGCCATCGTCTGGGCCGGATTTGTCCTGATGGCCGAGGGAGCGGAGGGCGAGGGACGACGGGGCCGGGCGAGAAACGCCGTGGTCATGGCCGTTGTCGGTTTGGTGGTGGTGCTGCTGGCCAAGGCCATCGCCCTGCTGATCAGTGGCCGCATAGCGCCCATCCTGCCCGGCGCTTAAGACAAGAAAAGGAGGAAACAAGAAATGAAAGCGACATTGCCGAACGTCAGGGCAATAGTCAACCGGACACCAAGGAACGACGCAGTGGAAGTCGTTCCCGAACCGCCCAAGCCGCCACCGGACCTGAACCTGTTCTTCATGCTGTCCCACCTGGAGCCCGACGGGCCGGTACGGCTGGACGGCGTGAAGCTGGCGGTCAGCGAGGTGATGGGCCTGGAGCTGGACGAACCCAAGCTGGGCGCCTTCGCCGGTTCCCTGAACGCCCTGGACTTCCCGGTGCAGTTGCTGGTGCGCCAGCACCCGCCGGTGCTCCAAGGACTGAGAAAGACGCTGGAATCGGCCCAGCCGGAGGATTTGCCCCAGCAGACCCGCGACGCCGCCGACAGCCTGGGTCGGCTGCTGGGCAACCTGGAGACCCGCGAGGGCATCCTGGACCGGCGCTTCTACGCCGTCTGTGAGCACAGCCGGATGGACGAGCTGCACGGGCTGCTGGCCCGGGGTGGTCTGGGAGTATTTCCGCTGGTGGGAGAGCCATTGCGCCTGTTTTGGCTGTCCACAACCCTGGGCGGCTCCCCCGTCGAGCGCGACGAAGAGGCCGAACTGGAAGTCGAGGTTAACCGCCGCCACATCCGCATCGGCGAAACCTTGACCCGCTCCCTGCACCTGGGCAAATGGCCCCGCAGTTTGGCCCCCGGCTTCCTCCAGGGACTGATGGCCACGGGCGCCCCCATGGACCTGTCGGTGCATCTGGGAGCGATACCGGCGGAGCAGGCCGCCCGCACCCTGGAGTGGCAGAAGGTGCGCTTCGAGTCGGCGCAAAGCCTGTCCTTCAAGCGGGGTAGGTCCATGTCCCCCGAGGCGGAGATCGCGTTGGAGGACGTGTCGCGGCTCAGGGACGAAGTGCAACGGGGCCGGGAGCGGCTGTTCCACGCATCGTTGTCGGTGACGCTCCACGCCGGCGATGCCGAGACCCTGAAGGACCTGACCCAGAAAGCCCGGGCCCACTTCGCCGCCACCCTGGGCAAACTGGACAACCTGGCCTTCCGCCAGCGGGAGGGTTTGCTGTCAACGCTGCCATTGGCCCTGAACGCCGTGGCGGTGTGGCGCACGTTGGACACGTCGTCATTGGCAAGGCTGTTCCCCTTCTCGCCGCCGGACCTGGACACCCGTTCCGGCACCCTCTACGGCATTGATCTCAGGGCCTGCGCTCCCATCGTCTACGACCCCTTCGACGGCACCCATCTCAACGCCAACACCGCCGTCCTGGCCCGCTCGGGCTCCGGCAAATCCTTCGCCACCAAGCTGGGGGTCTTTCGCGGCCTGTGCCGGGGTGTGCGGGCCTACGTCATCGACCCCGAAGGCGAGTACGCCGACATGGCACGGGCCGCCGGTGGTCGCGTCCTGTCGCCGGGCGTCCCCGGCCAGGGCATGAATCCCTTCGTCATCGACCGGGGCGACAGCGAGGAACTCTTGCAGCGCATCGGCAGCCTGCGAAGGCTCATCGAGGTGATGGTTGGGGAACGGCTTTCCGCCGAGCGCCGGTCGTCATTGGACCACGCCCTGGCCTCCTATTACGCCCAGAGGCGGGAGCGCACCGGATTCCGCGATTTCTACGCCTACCTGGAAGGAGAAACGCCGGAGATTGCCCACCTGCTGCGTCCCTTCGCCACCGGCAGCCTGCGGGACCTGCTCTCCGACGAGGGTGACGACCTGCTGGCCCACGAGGCGTTGGTCACCGTCTTCGACCTGCATCTTTTGGAGCCGGAACTGAGACCCGCCGCCGCCATGGTCTGCACCGAGACTGTGTGGGCCGCCGCCGCGCAAGATCCCAGGCCCCGCCTGCTGGTGGTGGACGAGGTGTGGAGCATCATGCAGCACCCCGAGGGCGCGGCCTTCATGGTGTCGATGGCGAAACGCGCCCGCAAGCACCGGCTCGGGCTCCAGTTCATCACCCAGGACGTGCAGGACCTCCTCTCCGAGGACTCCTCCCGCACCATCACCGGCCATTCAGGAAGGGCGCTCTTGCAGAACGCCGCCTTCAAGCTGCTGTTGCAACAGGACGCCGCCGCCGTCTCCACCGTGGGAGAAGCCTTCGACCTTCCGGTGGAGTTGCAACGCTGGCTCCTGTCCTGCCCTCGCGGCGACGGGCTGCTGCTGGCGCGGGGCAACCGCTTTCCCATCCGCATCGAGGCCACCCCCGAGGAGACCGAGGTCATCGAGTGGCGGCCCGGACCAAGGCACTGATTCCGAGCCGGGTCTGCGGTCAACCGCAACCATCCGGCATCAACGCCAATGAGAACTGATAGAGAGGCAACGCTTATGAACATCAACATCAGGAAAGCCCTGTTCGGCGACGGACGCAACCGGCGTCCTCCCGTCCTGCTGGCGGTGACGCCTCCCCGGGCCGGGGAGCGCACGCTGCTGGGCGTGGAGAACCTGCTCCAGTCCATCGCCGTCCCCGAACCCTTCTCCCTGGAGATCGCCGGGGACATGGACGGCGTCACCCTGCTGGCCCGCTGCCAGGACGACCGGGTGGTGCGCGGCCAGATCGCCGCCCACTACCCCCAGGCCCGCATCCAAGAGGTGCCGCCCAAGGACGACCCTCTGCGGCTGTCTGAAAAGGAGCAGGCGTGGTCCATGACGCTCAGGGCCGACGGACCGGAGTACGTGCCCCTGCGCACTTTCAGGGACGACGACCTGCTGGACCCCGGCTCGGACCCCCTCATCGCCCTGATGGGCGCCCTGTCGGCCCTGTACCAGGGGGAGCGGGTGGTGGCGCGGCTGCTGCTGCGCTCCCTGGGACCGGACTGGTCCCAGGCCCACCAGGTCCGCGCCCACAAGGCCGCCGTCCCCGAGAACCGGGAACCCTCCTACACCTACCAGACCAAGCCCCTGCAACTGGACGGAGTGACCATGGCCGTGCTGGGCGCGGGAGCGCTGGCCGCCCTCAGAGGCTACCTGTGGATACAGGACGGCGAATACCTCAAGGCGTCGCTGCTGGCTGCCGGAACGGCGGCGGCTCTCACCGTGGCCGGCTGGGGCTGGTGGCGCTGGAAGCAGGCCCGCAGCCGGGTTTACGACCCGGTGCTGATCCGTGAGAAAGTCTCCCGCATCGCCTTCGACGCCGAGCTTCAGGTCGTGGCCGTGCTGCCCGCCGACACCGGGCAGCAGCGGGCCAGGGAACTGCTGGAGCCGGTAGCCGCCGCCTACCGGCACTACGACCACCCCGCCGGGGCCAGGTTCAAGGTGAGCAAGGTACGTCCCGTAATCCCCACGGACAACCTGCACCCCGTCGGCCCCGGCCTGTTCGGCAGGCGCAGCGTGCTCGGGGTGCGCGAGGCGGCCTGCCTGTGGCACCCGCCCGGGGCCGGGGACGAAACACCCCTGGTGGAACGCTCCGGCTCAAGGGCGCTCCTGCCCTCTGCCAAAGGCGTCCGTGGCGGAGCCCTGGTGGGCGACACCACCGCCGGGGCCAAGCGGGAAATCCGCTTCCCCGAGGACCTGCTGCGAAGGCACCACCTCTACGTGGCCCGCACCCGCATGGGCAAGTCCACCCTGATGCACCACGTGGTCAGCCACAAGCTGCGTGAAAAGGCCGAGGGGAGGGACGGCGACGCCATCGTGGTGGTGGACCCCCACGCCGACCTGGTGGCGGGCATCCTGGAGCAGGTTCCCGAGTCTCTGGTGGACAAGGTACGCCTCATAGACCTGGCCGACGAGACCCGTTCCCCCGGCATCAACCTGCTGGACACCCGGGTCTTCGCCGACAGGGACCGCACCGCCGACTCGGTGGTGCGGGTGGCGAAAGGGCTGTGGGACCAGTGGGGGCCGAGGATGCAGTCCATCCTGGAACAGACGGTCAAGACGCTGCACGAGGCCAACGAGCAGGTGGAGGCCGGGGAGCAGTACACCATCCTGGACGGCCTGAAGCTGCTGTCCGACGAGACCTTCCGCAAGGACGCGCTGAAGCGGGTTTCCGACCCCTACCTGCTGGAATGGTGGGCCAGGGACTTCGGGCGCTGGCACCACCAGTACCGGGCCGAGGCCCTGGCCCCGGTGCAGACCCGTCTGTCCTACTACGCATCGTCCAAGCGGGCGCGGGCCATCCTGGGCCAGCGCCGCTCCACCATCGACCTGCGCCGCACCGTCCACGACGGCGGCGTGCTGCTGGTCTCAACCGCGCAGGGAACCGTGGGCCGGGACGTGGCCGCCCTGGTGGGAGCGTCATTGCTCAACCTGGTGGACTCGGTGATCCGGGAGCAGGGCGGGCTGGCGTCCTTGCAGCGTCGGGGCGCCCTGGTGGTGGTGGACGAGATGCAGTCCATGCCCGGCGTCGATTACGAAAGCATGTTGTCGGAGCTGGGGAAGTTCGGCGCGTCCTTCATCCTGGCCACCCAGAGCCTGGCCAAGCTGGACGACCTCTCCCCCACCATGCGCGACACCATCCTGGCCAACGTGGGCTGCCTGGCCGTGTTCCAGGTGGCCGGAAACGACGCCCGTCAACTGGTGTGGGAGCTGGGCAAGGAGCGCGTCGTCGAGGACGACATCACGTCGCTGGACGTGCACCACTGCTACGTCCGCGCCACCGTGGGAACCGAACGGATGCCCGCCTTCTCCATGGTGGTGCGCAAGCCGGAGGATGGCAATCCGGCCATTGCAGAGGGCATCCGCGCCGCGACTGAGGGCTACACCGTTCCGTCCCAGCAGACGGACTACGCCGACGCCGAGGGCCACCGGAAGGTTGAGGATTACCGGCAGCGCGTTGTGGACCTGGAAAACCAGAACGAGGGCGGCCAGCAGGAGGTAAAGCCGGAAACGGAGCAAAGCCCCGGCCGGAAAGACCAGCGGAGTCGGCGGAAGGGCGCATCCGCCAACTCTGCGGCTGATGAGACCGGCGATGGAGGCGGGCAAGAATCCGAAGGCGAGAAGGCCGCCGATCACAACAGCCAGACCATCCAGCATGACACCGGCGGTCAGGACCAGGAGGCCGGGGAATGAGGCCCGTAGTCTGCGAGGCCGAACTGCTGCGTCTTCTGGCCGAGATGCCCTTCCTGGACCGGCTGGAAATGGTGGAGCTGTCGGGCTGGTCGAGGGGCGCGGTCTACGGCGCGGTGGAGAAGCTGGAGTCCGGCGGGTTCTGCGCCCCGGCGCCCCACGCCGTAGACCCCCTGCCGCCGACGCGGAGATTTCACCTCACCGCCGCCGGGCTGCAACGTCTCGCGGAACAGGAGGGCCTGTCCCCGGACGAATTGGTGCGCCGGTATCCCGTCTCCGCCCAGTGGCGGCGCAACCTGATGGAACGCCTGGACGCCCTGGCCGCCATCTACCGGCTGGCCTGCGCCGTCTCCGGAGTGGCCTTTCCCGTCCGTTTCCGCTGGTACCGCTCCCTCCCTCTGGACGCCGCCCTGACCCTGCCCGGCGGCAGGACCGTCGGGATAATCAGGCAGGGCCTGACCGCCGACCGCACCGGCTGCGCCAAGAGGCTCTGGCGGCTGCGCCAGGGACCAATGCCTAGCACCGTACTCGTCCTCATGGCCGACGAGGTACGGTTGAGGCACGCCCGCAGGCTGCTGTCCGCCGCTCCCGTACCGGCTCTGCTGGCAGTGGAAAGCACGGCGGTCCTGGCCGGTCCCGGCGACCTCATCTGGACTCCCCCCGCCGTCAACGCCGCCCTGGACCTGCGCTACGTCATGGAACGGGCCGAACCAGGCGGCGAGCTTCCGGTAGAGACCGAGCCGCAACGGGCCACGCTGCCCGAAGATTTCGCCGTGGAAGGCCCGGGGTGGGACATCCCCGACCAACTGCTGCCCGTGCTGCTCAAGGCCGCTGAGAAGCGCGCCCTGGACCTGGTGTCCGACTGGCCCTGGCTGGCCGTGAAGGAGCTGGCCGGACTGCTGGGCGTCTCGGTTCCCAGGGCATCCCAACTGGTCAACCCCCTGGAGGGCTTCGGCCTGGCGGCCCGCCCCCGTGAGGCGGGAGGACGCCTGGCCCTTACCGACCGGGGCCTGGCCCTGCTGGCCCGCCGGGACCGCACCTCCCTGGGCGTGGCGAAAAAGCGGTGGAGCATCGACGCCGAAGACGCCCAGGCCGACTACCACTGGCGCAATGTCTCCGGCAGGAACGGTCGCCAGTTGCTCCGTAATATCGAGCACACCGCCGCTGTCCACGCCTTCCTGGCAGCCCTGACCGGCCAGGCCCGCCTTCTGGGCTGGGAGGTCGTCCAACTGGACCCGCCAAGGCGGGCTTCCCGCTACTTCCGCCACCAAGACCGGATGCGCTCCATCAACTCCGACGCCTTCGGCCTATTGCGCCGGGGCGACAAGACCTGGCCCTTCTTCCTGGAGTGGGAGCGCCGCGCCGTGCGCCCCTCCACCATGTCGGCCCGTCTCGCCCCCTACCTGCGCTATTTCGCCTCCCATCGCCCAACCGACGACCACGGCGTCCGTCCCTCCGTCCTGGTGGTCTTCGAAGACGACATCGCCCAGACCCACTTCCTGCGCCTGGCAAGGGAGGAGATGCAGGCCCACAGGGTCAACGTGCCCCTGTGGGTCTCCCATAGAGACGCGATCGAACAACTGGGGCCGCTGGGACAGGCCTGGCGGTCTCCCGACCGGTGGGAGTCTCCCCAGGCCCTGCCCCCGCAGTGAGCAATTACCGGAATAAGGAGGGAAGAACACGATGCGTTCGCGACACGGAGAAAAGGATAGTCGGAGAGGGCGCCGGAGGGGCGGAGGACGGACCGTTGTCCGGCTCGACGCTAATGCCCTCTGGGACCGGCTGGCCCTGCTGAACCGCTCCCAGAGCTGGCTGGCCGGGGAGGTCGGCATCAGCAAGGGGTACATGTCGCTGCTGGTCAGCGAGGGGCGCGCTCCCTCCGGCCGCATCCGACGGCGGATGCTGAAGGCCCTTGGCATGAACGACTTCCACCAACTATTCCGATTGGAGGTGACCGATGAACCAACCTGACGCCGGACCCCGCGAAGGCGGGAGTCCGGAAGGCCCGGGCGGCCACAGGGGATACGTCCCCTTCTTCAGCCTGTTGCCCGACGACTTCCCGGAGCGTCTCGAACACCTCCGGGAGGCCAGCGGCCTCACCTGGAGCGGCATGGCCCGGGCCCTGGGCGTGAGCCACAAGCAGATCTACCGCTGGCGCAAGGGCGTCGAACCCAGCGGGGGAGCTATGCAGTCCCTCTACGAGTTCGCCAGCCAAGTGCGGGGCGGCCTGGAAATCCTCCTGGGGGAGGGAGTCCAGACGACCTTCTTCAGGAACTGACCATCAACGGGCCGCCGGCGCTCGCCCTGTCCGCCCGCGCCGGCGGCCCCTGCACCAACCCCCAACGAGAGGCCGGCGGCTCCAGGAAAGGCCGCCGTGATTATGCCAATGAAAGACAACAAGGGAAAGAAGAAGCCGGAGAAAACCGGCAAGCGGAACACCGGCACCGCTGCCGACAACCCGGCGGTGTCCTACACCCCGGAGCAGCGGCGGTTGATCCGCAACGGGCTGGGCATCTGGGCCAGGGTGGCCATCCGCTCCTACCTGCGCAATCGCGCGGGAGAGTCCCAAACCGAGACCGGTCCGGTAGAGGAGGAAGGAAGCTGATACCTGACCCGAACCTGGCAACAAGCTCAAGGAACACCACGGGATACCAGCGGCCCAGCGCTAACTGGGCCGCGTTCCTTGCCCGAGGGCAGGAATGGACAGCGGCCCCTTGACAGTGGAGACCGGTTATCCGATGATATATAGTAAGACAATCGCATACATCACTAGGCAAAAAGAGAGATCATGCCCCCACGCCGCATTTCCAGGACCATCACTTTCTCCCTGCCTCCCGAGATGTTCGAGCAGGTGCAGCGGGTCAAGGAGGAAGAGGGACGCGACATGAGCGAACTGGTGCGCGAAGCCCTCCGATTGTACATGGAAGACCGGGAGTTGCGCCGCCAGGCGCGTTTGGAGCGGCTCCGGTCGCGGCTGGAAAGACAGGACGAACCACAAGGAGGAAATGACGATGATTAACAAACACGACGCCACCCCGGCAGCCCTCTACGCCCGGGTGTCCAGCGACCGCCAGGACGTGGACCTGTCCGTGGCCACCCAGATGCGGGCTTTGCGCGAATACGCCAGCAGGAACGGCTACCTGGTGGTCCGCGAGTTCGTGGACGAGGCCGAGAGCGGCAGAATCGCCGACCGGCCCCAGTTCAGGAAGATGATCGACGAGGCCGGCAAAACCAATGCCCCTTTCCAGGAAATCTTGGTCTGGAAATTTTCGAGATTCACCCGCAAGCGGGAGCACGCCGTCGCCTTCAAGTCCATGCTGCGGCGCAAGGGCGTCCGCGTGGTCTCCATCACCGAGCACGCCGACGACACCCCCACCGGCAAGCTGATGGAGGCCATCATCGAGTCCGTGGACGAGTTCTACTCAGAAAATCTTGCGGAAGAAGTAAAGCGGGGAATGCGGGAGGCCGCCTCCCGGGGCTACTGGATGGGCAGCCGGACCCCCTACGGCTACAACCGGGTCATGGTGCCCGACGGGGCCAAGAAGCGCCCCACCCTGGAATTGAATCCCGACGCCGCCCAGGTGGTCACGCGCATCTTCGACCTGGCCGAGGCCGGCACCGGAATGCTGAAGATCACCCAGACCCTCAACGACGAGGGCATCGCCAGCCCTACCGGCAAGCTCTGGTCCAAGAACGGCGTCCACTTCATCCTCAGGAACGAGGTCTACACGGGAACCCTTGTCTGGGGCGCCAAGGGGAAGGACAAGGCCGAACCGGTGCGCATCGAGAAGGCTTTTCCCGCCGTCATCACCAAAGCCCAGTTCCGCCGCGTCAACAAGCTGATGCACTCCCGCGCTCCCAAGCGGACTCACCCCCGGCGGGTGGGCAGCACCTACCTGCTCAGCGGCCTGGTCAAGTGCCACAAGTGCAAGCGGGCGCTTTCCGGCCAGGACGCCAAGAGCGGCCAGTTCGCCTACTACGTCTGCCAGTCCCTCATCAAGCAGGGCAGCGGAGCCTGCGATTCCCCCAGGCTCAACGCCCGCCGCTTCGAGGAGTTGGTTGTGGAACGCATCCGGGACAACATACTCACCGAGAGCAGCATCACGCAGCTGGTCAAGGTGGTGGACGAGGAGATGGACGGGATTGCCGCCGAGCAGCGCCAGCGGCTGGAGACAGTGGAGGCGGAGCTTGAAGAGGTCAAGCGGAAGCTGGCCCGCGTCTGGCACTTCATCGAGAACAGCGACATCGAGATGGCCGACGCCTCGGACCGGATAAAGGAACACCGGGAGCGGCAGGAACGACTGGAGGAAGCGGCGGCGGCGGCCAGGGCGATACTGGCGGAGCGGAGGGAGGTGCTGGACGACGTGGAGACCATCGCGGCCTACGCCAAGGAGATGAGGGATTTCCTGGTGGAGAGCGAGCTTACCGAGCGGCGGGCCTTCATCGAGTCCTTCGTCAAGGAGATCGTCGTAACCCCCGACGACGCCCTGCTGCGCTACACCGTGCCCATGCCGGAAGATAGCCTGATACCCGGAGGGGCCACCGAGAAGGTGGCCCTGGACGGGGCAGTTCTGCCTATCGTCAAAAATGGTGGGCCTAAAGGACCTGTACTGCGAACTTTCCGTTGGGAGGTGTCGCTATAGCCACCTGCCACCTGCTCCGCCAAGTTTTGCGCAACCAAAAGCGGGCGTCCAACCTCAGCCGGACGCCCGCTCTTTATGTACCCGGGACTGCCCAACCTCCCGCTCCCGCCGCCCGGGCCGGGGCGGGACGGCGGGGCGGGTTTTGCCGTTGGCGGCTACTCCGCCACGGTGCAGGTCAGCGTCGCCGCGGCGCTGCTCACCTGGCTCCCGTCGGCCAGCTCGTACACCGCCTTCACGCTGATGCTGGCCTCCTGGCCCGCCTGGTACTCGCCCTTGGCGCGCACCAACGGGTAGCCCTGGAGCCGGGCCTGCTCCCGCTTCCCGTCGGGCCGGGTCAGGTCGTAGTCGTAGGCGTACACCTCGGCGCCGGACCACTCCGGCGCGTCCCACTGGAACAGCACCTGGCCGGTCTGCGCGACGCAACTCAGGTTGGACACCGGCGTGGGCGGCCCCACCACCGACACGTCAAAGGTGTCGCTGACCGTGTTGCCGTCGGAGTCCTGGGCCGTGACCGTGATGGTCGCCGACCCGTCGGCCACCGCCAGCACCGTCAAAGTGCCCTGCAACAGGAAAACCTCCGCCACCTCGAAGTCCGAGGTCTCGGCGCTGAAGGTGAGGGCGTCGCCGTCGGCGTCGCTGAACACAGCGGCCAGGGATACGTCCTGCGCTCCTCCCTCCTCCTGCGTGGCTCCCGCCTTCAGGCTCATGTCGGCGACGGCCGAGGCCACCGCCGGCGCGGCCTTCACCGTCACGGTGAAGTCCTCTGAGACCGTGCCGCCGTTGCCGTCGGCGGCGGTGACCGTGATGACGGCCGTGCCCCGGGCCTGGGCGTTCACCGTCAGGCTTGACCCGCCGGATGACACCGACACGGTGGCTTTGCCCTCGTCGGAGGATGCGGCGCTCATGGTCAGGCTGTCGTTGTCGGCGTCGCTGAACACCCCGGACAGGGAGACCGCGTGCGTTCCGCTCTCGTTGACGATGGTTGCGTCGGCGATGGCTGCCGACACCGTGGGGGCTTCGTTGGGCGGCTCCGGCGGCTGTTGCTGGGCAACTACCGACACATCGAAGTCGTCCGTCACCCGGTTGCCGTCTGTGTCCTGGGCCGTAACCGTGATGGTCGCCGTCCCTTCGGCCACCCCGGTAAGGGTCAGCGTGGACCCGTCGGAGGACACGGACACCGTGGCCTTGGCGTCGTCGCCGGAGGCGGCGGTGACGGTCAATGCGTCGCCGTCGGCGTCGCTGAAGACGCCGGACAGGGACACGTCCTGGGTTGACCCGGCTTCCAGGCCGGACACGTCGGCGATGGCCGAGGCCACTACGGGCGCGGCCTTCACCGTCACGGTGAAGCTGTCCGACACCGTGCCACCGTAGCTGTCGGCGGCGGCGACCGTGATGGTCGCCGTGCCCCTGAGCCTGGCCGTCACCGTCAGGCTTGACCCGCCGGACGACACCGATGCCGTTGCCACGGCCTCAGCCGACGACGTGGCGCTCATGGTCAGGCTGTCGCCGTCGGCGTCGTCGAACACGCCGGCCAGGGAGACCTGCTTCGTCCCGCTGTCGCTGACGATGGTCACGTCGGCGATGGATGCCGACACCGTGGGGGCCCGGTTCTGAAGCACACGGAGGGCCGCCGCCACCTCCACCCAGCGCTCCCAGCCCCGGTCGGCAAACCCCTGGGCCTCCGCCGCCGTCATGGGCGTGAGCGTGGCGTCGGCCACCGTCTCCCCGAAGGCCAGCAGCGCCCGGTCCCAGCGGTCGGTGTGAGGCTTTTCGCTCACCCACTGGGGGTCGTTGCGCCACTGGTACATCCGCGCGATCAGCGCCGCGTACTTGCTTTCCGCCGAGACCTCCACCTGGAAGGCGTCGCTGACCCGGTTGCCGTCGGAGTCCTGGGCCGTGACCGTGATGGTCGCCGTGCCCTCGGCCACACCGCTGAGGGTCAGCTTGGACTGGTCAGCCGACACGGTTACCGTGGTTTTGGCCTCGTCCGAGGAGGTGGCGGTGATGGTCAACGAGTCTCCGTCAGCGTCGCTGAAGACGCCGGACAGGGACACCTCCTGCGTAGCACCCGTCTCCAGGCCGCTCAGGTCGCCGATGCTTGATGCCACAACCGGCGCGGCCTTCACCGTCACGGTGAAAGCGTCCTCCACCGTCCCGCCGTAGCTGTCGGCGGCGGTGACCGTGATGGTCGCTGTGCCCCGGAGCCTGGCCGTCACCGTGAGGCTGGCCCCGTCGGACGATACCGACGCCGTGGCCGTGGCCTCGTCGGACGAGGCGGCGCTCATGGTCAGGCTGTCGCCGTCGGGGTCGTCGAACACGCCGGACAGGGAGACCTGCTTCGTCCCGCTGTCGCTGACGATGGTTGCGTCGGCGATGGCTGCCGACACCGTGGGCGCCTGGTTCTGAAGCACCCGCAGGGCTTTGGCCACCTCCACCCAGCGCTCCCAGCCGCTGCCCCTATCGGCAAACCCCTGGGCCTCCGCCGCCGTCATGGGCGTGAGGGTGGCGTCGTCCACCGTCTCCCCGAAGGCCAGCAAGGCCCGGTCCCAGTCGTTGCGCCAATCGTACATCCGGGCGATGAGGCCGGAGTAGTCCGCCTGCCCCTGGGACACGCCGCCCGTGTCGCCCCCGGTCCCGCAGTTGTCGCAGGGGTCGTTCTGCCCGCCGGCCGGCTGCGCGCCGCTCCCGGTTATCGCCCCCGTGCAGCCCGTGTCCGCCGTGCCGTCGTTGTCCACGATGGTGAAGGAGAAGTCCTTCGAGAGATACGTGCCGCCTGCGACCTCCGCCGGGAAGGTGACGCTGTACTCGTGTGTCCGGCAGTTGTTGTCGACGTCGTCCTCGGGCACGTACATCTGCATCACGGCAACGATGGCGCCCTCGGCGATATCGGGCACCCACCGTACGTAGTAGCGGGTCAGGAGCGTGTCCCCGGGCGGGTCTTCCGCCGGGATGTCGGCGCCCAGCGTCACGCCTCCTCCTGCCCGCGCCGGCGTGTCAAATTCCCTCTCCCCGCTGCGTAGCTCGAAGAACACGTTCACCGAGGGCCCGCCCTCGCGCAGGGCGCCGGTGGTGCTCATACCAATGGTGTCGGGGGCAGGGTCAACCCCTCCTATCCCTCGCGTGGCACGCGTGACCGAGACCCACTCGCTGCACCCACCGGGCTGGTAACGCCCGCTATTGTGCTCCCTGGATGTCGTCGCGAGGACGATGCGCACCTGCGCCTCGTAGCCCGCTCCGTCTTCGAGGCCGGTGATGTCATGGGTGTACCTGGGTTGCTGATGGAACACTTCGCCCACGGCGCCGTTGGGGTTCAGCCAGGCAGTCGTCCCACTCTTCCTCCAGCGGACGGCGTATCTGATGCCCCTGTCCACGTCCGGGTTGAGCCAGGCCAGGGTCAGCACGCGCTTGCCGGGGAAGACCCTCAGGTCGGTGGGATTCAGCGACGAGTCGGCGGCGCCGGAGCAGGTGGCTGGGTGTGGCTGGCTCAGGGTCACTTTCACCCGCTGGCCGTCCGTCCAGTCGCTGGCCGGGTCGTAGCTCCACCAGACACGGTCTGTACCTGCCAGAGCGCTGCTGAAAGGGAGCGCCACCCTTTCCTCGAGATTCAGCCTTAACGAACCAAGGTCGGCCTTGATCTGCGAACCGCTAAGTGTCGAGCCATCCTTGGAAACATAAACTGTCATCCGGTTGATGACGGAATCCCAGATGAGAGCAGTTATCCGATAGGTGGCGCCGGAGTAGGTGAATTCATTGTCATCGAAAGCGGTGGAGCAGTTGTCTAGGGCGGTGCTGCTGTCGTCGCAACCAAATTCACCACCGCTATGATCCACTGTCAGATGGTCGGAGACGAAGTTCTGGGCCTGGGCGGACGGCACGCCGGCCGCAAAGAAGACCGCCAGGGCCATCAGCGCGGCGGCCAGCAGGAATAACGGGGAGAGTCGGAAGACGGAGGCCCGCATCATTGTGGGCCTCCGTCGCTTTTCAGCGGGTGAAAGTCGGGGGGGGGGGGGGCTTGACTGGCAAGGCTGCCCGCAGCAGGCGGCCTGCCCTGCTCTTGATGCTGTTTCCGGCGTCGAACATGGCTGTCGTGCCTCCTTGGTTGATGTTCTGCCGGGCTGTCGCGGCAAGTTGAAACCCGGCGTCGTGGTCGTTTCGGGGACCCCCGCAACCGGGCCTCGGCCCCTGTTCCGCACGGCCGCACGGGACTGCCGCTGGCGTGAACCGGCGCGAAAACCCAGATAGGAACCTACACCATAGTCCGTATCGCCATCCATATTTTTAAGGTTCTGTTTTGTATTCGTTAGTGTATACTTTGTGCCTGACCAGCTACGCAGCCAGGACCCGGACCCGCCACGCGGTTGACGCGGGACAGCGGCGGTCCGGGCCGGGAGGAAGGCATGGAACAGCCGGACCGGCTCTACCGGGACTACCGGGCCCTGGAAGAACGCCTGTCCCGCCTGAGTGCAGCCAGCCTGCGCATCAACGAGAGCCTGGAAGTCAGGGTGGCGTGCCGGGACCGGCTGAACGGCCTGCGCCGCAAGCTGAAGGATGACGCCCTCGGCCCCCAGGTGCATTATCACCGGGCCGCGGGTGGGGTATAGGATGGTTGCGAGGGAGGAGGAGAGTGAAGAAGCCTGGAAGTGGATGCGTTGATTCGGGAGCGCCGACGCTACTCCCTCGCCTGGATGACGACGCTGCCGCCGTCCCTGACTTCGATGTTCAGGTTGTGGCCCTCCAGCAGACGCATACCCACGAGGGGGATGCTATCTGCTTCGTCGGCCTCGATAAGTCTTGGCAGGCCGTCCCAGAGCACAGTCACGCCGTAAACGTCGAAGGGCGCTTCACTGCCATCGGCCAGGGTCGCCCAACCTCTGCCTCGGTAGCGTAGCCTCAAGTCCGTCATCAGGGCAGGGGGCAGGGTCAGAAAGCCGGTGAAGCCGGTGTCTACCACCGCCTCGATATCCATCGTATGCCCCGATGGACCCTGTACGCGAAGGGGGACCACTGGCTCGTAGCCAGCGTTCACCACGCCTTCTATCACTCGGCTCTCCTAAGGGGACGACCCCCGAAGTGGTGCAACGCCCGGTACCCGACGCGCACGCACCAGATGTCATGGGCTGCCGGGTGTAGCTCCCAGAGGCGGTCCGTCGCGGCAATCACGTTGTCGCCAATAGCCCAGTTGCCGCGTTCCACGTCTATGGCAACGACCTCCCCTTGCCGGTCTGCCTCGACCTGTGACCGGATGTCCCGTTCGTATATCTCTTCACCCAGGCGGGCCGTCTCTTCCTTTGGCCGGTCTGGAGGCGTGCAGGGTCTCCTTTGTTGCGCGGACGCCGCGGGTTCCGGGTCCCTCATACATCCCCTTTCAGAGCTTCCCTACTACTGGTTGCACTGTACCACCGTGGCTGAGGATGCTACAACAGGGTCGCATCCGCAACAAGGGTCTTTCGATTCTTTCTCCGAACTCTGATTTTTCTGACTCAGGGATAGCCGTGATTCGGAGCATCATGCCCATCCATTCAGTGGCCGGTGGCCAGGCCTCGGCCCCGCTAACCACTAGCCACTAGCCACTGACCACTCGCCTCGGCCTCGATTTCCCGGGTCCGCCCTTCAGCACTCTGCAAGGTAAGGGATACCACCGCTTCATATGCGGCGTTCACCACGCCTTGGATCACCCGGTCCTCCGCAGGGATCCGGCGCCGAAGCTACGCAGCGCCCGGTATCCCACGCGCTCCATCAAAACGTCAACCGCGCCGGGGCGCTGCATCCGCAAGCGCTCCACGCTTCCTTCGCGCTGTTGGCGATGGCCCAGTCCCCGGTGTCCACGTCGATGGCGGCGTACTTGCCAAAGTGGCCGTCCTCGACCTTGGGCAGGACGTCGCGCTGGTAGATTTCCTGGCCCAGGCGGGCGATCTCTTCTTTGGGACGGGTTGGCGCGTTCACCGTCATCACCTCCGCAAGGGCATTCCTCTTGGTCCGTATTCTACGCCGCCGGTGGATTTTCGGACAGGCGAACACGCGGATACGTAGGGTCTCTCGATTCTTTGCCTGAACTGTGATTTTTCTGACTCAGGGATAGCCGTGATTTGGAGAATCATGCCCATCCATTCAGTGGCCGGTGGCCAGGCCCCGGCCTCGGCCCCGCTAACCACTAGCCACTAGCCACTGACCACTGACCACTCGCCACTCGCCACTGACCACTCGCCTCTTTGTCCGAGTCCAGAATCTCTCCCTCCATCGCGCTGGTGTCCAGAGTCTCACGGGTGAGGGCATCGGTCTCCACCTCGCACGTGCCCGGGACGGGCAGCGCGATGCACCTTGACTGCTCCGGGCATGAGGTCAGACGCCGTGATCAAGGCGGTCTATAAGGTACTGGGGAAGCCCGGCGGCTTCCATTTTTCTCTGAGTCTCAGCAATATCGTAAGTTACGCGGTGACACTCGATGGTAAGGGTGTCCGCGTCGAATATCGCATAGCTGGGGCGAGGGTCGCGGTCGCGGGGTTGGCCGACGCTGCCAGGGTTTATAATCAACCGTTCTTGTCGCAGGGGGAACATCTCGTCCTCGGTGAAGGGTTTGAATTCGGGGGAGCCGCCATTCTCGGCGCAGATGAAGGGTATGTGAGAGTGACCAACCAGGCAGTACCGGGTCGAGAGCAACCCCAGGGTGGCAAGCGCGGCGTTGGAGTCCAGCAGGTATTCGTCGATTGGCTGCCGCAGGCTGCCGTGGACCAGGGTGAATGGGCCTCTCGTCTCGGTGAGAGGCAGCCCGGACAGAAAACCGGCGTCCTCCGGGGAGAGATTGGCGGCAGTCCAGTGGGCGGCGGCGCGGGCCGCTCCGTTGAAGTCGTGGACCGGACGCTTGCCGACGGCGGCGTAGTCATGGTTCCCGGCGACGGCCGCCAGGTCATGCTGCCGCAGCAGGGATATGCAGGCCCCCGGGTCGGGGCCGTAGCCCACTGTGTCCCCGAGACACCAGACTTCATCGAACCCACCCCGGCTCCCGGCATCGGCCACCACAGCCCCCAGGGCTTCGATGTTTGAGTGTACGTCGGATACTATGAGAGCGCGCAATGGTGCTCCTTCCTTGCCGCAGGCTGAATTCAATCATAACCCCGCTCCCTGCCCCCCGGCGAGTGGTCCCGGCAGACAAGCAGGGCCTGTTCCGGGCCTTCACCGCAACCCGGCAATGGCGCGTCCGGGCCGTGCCTGCGTCACTTGCCGCTTGCGAATGCCGCGAGTATACTGCCACAGGTGGGCCGTCTGGCGTCAAGGCTCGGCCAATCGTTGCCCAAAATGGCGAGAAAGCAGGTCTAGGGAATTGGTCCAAGCCGTTGAGACCCAGGGTCAGGGCACTGCGGGACCGGAAGCCCGTATCAAAGACAGGACCATGGCCACCACCTTGATCGGTGCCCATGGTCTTGAACATTTCTACGGCCACAGCTTCCCGGTGCTTGTGACCGCCATGTACGCGTCGCTGGGAATGGACCCGGTGATGGCTGGAGTCCTCTCCACGGTCAGGCAGATTACCAGCGGCGTCACCAGCGTCAGCAGCGGGTTCTTCGTGGACATCTTCCGCTACCGGAGCGGCCAGGTGCTGGCCGCCAGCATGGGGCTGATTGGCATTGGCTATCTCCTGGTGTCAATCTCTCCAAACTACATCGCGGTATTGGGCGCGCTTATCGTGGCTTCCGCCGGCAGCGCGCTCTGGCATCCCCCGGCCCTGGGTTTGCTCGCCCGGCGGTTTCCCCAGCAACGCGGATGGTACATATCCCTGCACCGCTCTTCAGGGAACGCCGGAGACATGACCGGCCCCATTGTTGCGGCGTTGCTCCTGCCCATTATCGGATGGCGATGGATCATGGGCGGAGGCACGCCGCTGCTGTTGCTTTTGTGCGTTGCAGTGCTCCTCCTGCTCTGGAACGTGGGCGGCCCCAAGCCGGGTCCCGTGCAGTTGGGGCAGAACCTGAAGACACAGATCAGCGGCATGGCGCAGGCGTTCCGCGGCACGGGCATGTGGTCAATCTTCACCGTGTCGGCAGTGCGGGGGATGGGGGACCGGTCTTACGTCTTCTTCCTTCCGCTGTACCTCAGTGAAGGTCTCGGGATGGACCCGTTCACGGCATTGGGCAGTATCCAGATCGGGATTGCCGTGGCCCTGGTATCCGCCCCCGGCGTTGTTTCCGGGCCGATATTCGGAGCGCTGTCGGACAGGGTCGGCAGGCGGTCTGTAATCGCTTTCCTGATGATTGTGTCCGTCGTGCTGTCGGTCACCACCGTTCTGGGAGGGGGCGGGATCTGGATGTGGGTATCCATATTGATGTTTGGACTATTCCATTCCTCGGTCAACTCCCTGACCCAGGCCGCTGCCATTGATGAGGTGGAGGGCAAGGGGTTGGATGCCACGTTTATGGGTCTGATGTGGGGCAGCAACGCCGCCTTCGGTGCATTGGCCGGCGTGCTGGTCGGGACACTCATCGAGTTTACGTCCTGGGACATGGCGTTCTACGCCGCCGCTGCCCTGTTCATGGTGGGGTTCCTGGTTTCCCTGATAATGCCCAGGGGAGGCTCCAGGCAGACCCAGCCGTCCCATTAGTCCGGGACGGCGCGGGACCGGATAGGAACATCCGGCCCGTATGGTTCCGGTCTCCGGTTTCAATGGCTTCTCTGAATCAGGCGGAAAATCGGACGGAGAATCAAACGGAGGCCCGGCGCAAGTCGGGCCTTATTGGCGCCAGGACCAGGCCGCCGATAAGGAAGAAGGCCCCGCATCCGATCAGCAGCGCCGAGTAACCCGAAGCCTCGGAAGCGCTGTTCAGCAGGTCAACCCCCGGCCCGATTATTTTCGCCGATGCCGCGCCGGCGATGGTGGCGAGGTTCACCACGCCGATGTGCATCGCTTCCCGGCCCGACGTTCCCATGTCGTTGGCCATCGCCCAGTCTGAGGCCAGAAGCGCCCCCACCGACAGGCCGATGACGGTGGCGATGATCAGGACCTCCATCGAACTTCCGGCAAAGAGCATTGCCCACGTGCTGACGGCCGCCGCGATGGACCCGGCCAGGATCACGGGCTTGCGTCCGAAGCGGTCTGACGCCCAACCGGCGGAATAGGCGCTGACGGCGATGCCTGCGCCAATGAACAGGACCATATTCCCGATCTCAACCACCGGGTCATCCAGTCCAACCTTGTCCCGCAGGAAGAACAGGCCGTAGGTCTGGAAAACGAAGACCGGCGCGACCATCATGAACCGGGAAATCAGGAACCGCCGCAGTTGTGGGTGGAGGGCCGGGAGCGTCCCTTCATTCCATTCCAGGGTGGCCGCAGACGGGCCCCCGGAGACCTGTCTCGTGAGCACTGTCAACGAACTGACCGCGGTGGCGGCGACCAGGGTCGCGCCCGGAATCAGCAGGGCGGCCCAGAGCCAGTGGGCGCCCAGCCCGAAATCGTAGGATGCCATCAACCTGGAACTTATCCAGATGAGTATGACGACGCTGACGGCCTCGGTGAGTATCTTGATCGCCGAGGCAACTCCGGTGCGGCCCCTTGGCACCAGGTCTTGTATCAGCGCAAGGTGTGGGCCGTACCCTATGTTGAGTCCGGCCTGCACGATCATCCAGACACCGAACAGTACCCAGTAATGCGGTGCGAGTGCAATGCCCACTATGCCCAGGCATACGATGGCGCATCCTCCAAGCATGTATGGCACGCGCTTTCCCAGGCGGGAACGGGTCCGGTCGCTGGACCGTCCTACCAGTACCTGCGCTAATGCGGCCACCGCAAGCCCGCCCGCGCCAAGGACTCCCAGGGATGTGTTCTTCAGGCCCTCCGGCGCGAGAACCAGCACCAGCACCGGCAATACCACCGTGTCGATGCCCAGGAAGACCCCGTTGATTCCCAGCCCGTAGGCGTTCAGCCTGAGAAGGGCAAAGTTGCTCCAGTTCTCCTGGGGCTGGGAAGCGGACCCCCGGCGGGCGTGGCGGCGGCCCCCCACCGCGTTCAGGATCCGTGTCCATAGATGTAGTGACATAGCTGGGCCACTATGATACAACAACGGCCACGGCGTTGCGCCGCCAACCGCCTGCCGCGTTTCTGCCAGGAATTCCGCGACCAGGAATTGCCTCTTGGAGGTTGCCGCTAATGAAAATTTGCTCCCTGCTGCCCAGCGGGACCGAGATTCTCTTCGCCCTGGGGCTGGGTGACTCCGTGGTTGGCGTCAGCGACCTGTGTGTTTACCCGGCAGAAGCAGCGGCCAAGCCGGTGGTGTCCCGCAGCAGGATCGATGTTGACTCCATGTCCAGCGATGAGGTCGAGGAACGGATGCGGCAGATCCTGGCGGCGGGGGAGAGTCCATACGAACTCGACGCCGAGTGGCTCTGGAAGAACCCTCCGGATGTTGTGCTGACCCAGGACCTCTGCTACTTCTGCGAGGTGGACGCCGCCGCGGTCGGGCGTGCGGTGCAGGGGATGCCGGTCTGTCCGGAGGTCGTGGTATTGCAGCCAAAGACTATAGGAGGGATTCTGGAGACCATCCACGAGATCGGGAGAGCTTGCCGCGCCGTAGCCGAGGCTGAGCGCCTGGCCGGAGACATGTCGGAACGCATCGATGCCGTAGCCGAACGGCTGTCCCGTGTAGAGCGGCGGCCCAGGACCTATTCGCTGGAGGGGATCAATCCTCTCGTAATTGGCGGTCATTGGATACCCGAGATGCTGACCCTGGCGGGTGGCAACACCCTGTATCCTCCCGGATGCCCTGCCCGGCGCGTCGAATGGGCGGAGGTCCGGGACTATGCCCCGGACAAACTCTTCATCGACCTCTGTTCATCGGACGTTTCCCGGAGCCTGAGGGAGGTCCCCTGGCTGTCCGGGCAGGAAGGATGGCATGACATACCCGCGGTGAAGGCCGGAGAGGTTTACCTCATCGACCACCAGTACTTCAGTTGCCCCGGCCCAAGGGTGGTGCAGGGGCTGGAGTTGCTGGCGGAGCTGACTCACCCGGACCTGTTTGATGGCATGGTGCCCTCCGGGGCTGTGGTCAAGCTGGAGCCAAGTCTGGATGACCTGCCCACACCCGGGCAAATCGCAGGTCGCTTCGTGCCATATCCGCAAGTCGCCGTCAAGGACTAGCGTCCACCGGGTCGCCTGGAGTCACGGGAGGGATATTCCGGGCATTGGCTGCGGCCGCTCATGATGCTTCTGTTCGACGACTCCGGCCGCCTCTTTGACAAACTCGGTGGAATCAATTTTCCGGGTGGGATGCTATTGCCATTGGCGATAGCGTTAGAGTGTGTTTATAATGGGGGCAAATATACGGGAAGGGTAACGTAGTGGTAACCAAAGAATCTTTCCGGGCCGCGGTCGCTCACTTCGCTACTGGTGTGACCATCATCACGACGATTGACGACGAGGGCGTGCCCCACGCCATGACCGCTAACTCTTTCACGTCGGTATGCCTTGAACCGCCCGTGGTGTTGGTCTGCGTCGCTCACGGGACCCACACCCACGGATACCTGGAACGCGCGGGACGCTATGGGGTAAACATACTCAGGCAGGACCAGGAGGAGCTTGGCGTCTATTTTGCCAAACGTCCTGAAGACCGCGTTGGGGATGTGGAATACAGCTATAGCACCTCCGATGGAGGCGCGCCTTCCCTGGACAACGCGATGGTGTTCTTCGACTGCAAGGTGGTCGGGTCCCACGTTTACGGGGACCACACCATCTTTCTGGGAGAGGTGGAGGAGATCCACCAGAACGATCCCAGCGCTCCCCTCATGTTCTACCGCAGCCGCTGGTACAACCCGGCTGCGGAGTAAAGTTCCTGGCCGTTACTTGAGAGTCGCCAGGAACTTTTCTATCTGCTCATTGACCGCCTGGTACTTCTCCAGTTGGACGTAGTGACTGCCGCCGGGAATGATCTCCTCCCGTGACTCCCTGATATTCTGCGCCAGGTAATCGGAATACTTCACCGGGGTCATGATGTCTTCGCTGCCGCAGATGACCTGGGTCGGGAGCGAAATGTTCCTGACTTCGTCCATGATGTCGAACCGGTCACAGGCCTTCAGATCGTTCAACTCGACTGCCGGCCCCACCTCCGATGCCCGCCGCATCAGCACTTCATAGATGTCCGGGCCAACGCTCTTGTAAGTCTCTTTTTGGGCCTCCATCCAATCGAGGTTGTTCTGGCCCGGGTTCTCGCAACGGTTGAGGTAATCGGGATGCACCCTGAGCCTCGCTCCAGTGCCGATTAGGATGATCCCCCTCAATTCATCAGGATAGCGCAGCGCATAGAGTTGAGTGATAGCCCCGCCCATCGAGTGTCCGCACAATACAACATCCTTGTACCTGCGGGCGGTGTTGAAGCCCCTCACCCACTCGAGATATCCCTCAATGCTCTGGCAGGCCGTGCCATAGGGATGCCCGGGCAGGTCTATCGCCTTTGAGTTCCGGAAGTGCCTCATTTGGTAGTAGAAGGACAGGCTCGATCCTCCAGCGCCATGCAGGAATACCAGCTTCATCGATAGCTCCTTTGGTAGAGAAAATAACCAAACGTTATCTTGCAGTGTCCGCTCCGGCGTTGCTCCTTTCCGCCCCCGTAATGGGCAATACTCCCGAATCAGACCTGGGGACGCGGCCAGGAATCCCCGGTCTGACAGTGGACCGCACCGGCATAGGACTTCCCCGTGCCCGGACCGCCAATGGCGAACTCGCTGCGGTCCGGCGGTCCGCTCCGCAACCCTGTTCGCGTTTACTCCGGTTGTCCGGCCCCGTTCGTTCCATTGGACCCGTGCGCACCATTCGAGTCGCGGCCTCCGCCGTTCTTTGAACTTGCAGGCCGGCCCTGGTCCGTCTCCTGGAAGCAGGCGATGGACACGACATAGTCATCGGCCTCCCGGTCCCGCCACACGATAACGCCCTGGGCATCCCGCCCGGTGACTCTCACGTCTTCCAGGGTAATCCGGACCACCTGGGCCTTGGCTGAGATGATAAACATCTCTTGACCTGGAGCATCGCGCACGATCCTGGCTGCTGCCGCCGGGCCGTTCTTGTCCGTTACCCGTAGCGTGCGCACTCCCTGGCCGCCTCTTCCGGTACGGCGGTAGCTGCTTACAGGAGTCGATTTGCCGTAACCCCCCTGGCTCACTATGAGCAAGTGGTCGCTGGGAGACGCCGCGCCCATTGCTACAACCATGTCTCCGTCCGGGAGCTTCATGCCGCGGACGCCGCCGGCGCTGCGGGAGCGGGGGGTGAGTTCATCAATGCTGAAACGGATTGCCTGCCCTCGCTCGGAAACCATGATTACGTCTCTGGCATCGCCAACCCGGGATACGCTCACCAACTCGTCATCCCGTTTAAGGTCCATCACGATCAGGCCCGAAGGCCGGATGTTGGAGAGTTCCCCAGTCTTGAGGGCCTTCACCTGCCCTTGCCTCGTGGCCAGGACTAGCAGGTAGTCCTCCTTGGGGTCCTCTATGGACAGCATGGCCTGGATCTGCTCTCCAGGGGAGAGATTCAGCAGGTTCACCAGGGCGGTCCCCCTGGTAGTCCTGGAGGTGTCCGCCGGGATCCGGAACACTCTCAGCGGGTATACCCGTCCCCGGTTGGTGAAGAAGAACAGGGTATCGTGGGTGTCCACCACTTGCAGGTCCAGTATGGCGTCGTCGTCCCTGGTCGACATGGCCCTGACGCCCTTGCCGCCGCGGTGCTGGGTCCGGTAGGTCTGGCTGGGGACCCGCTTGATGTAACCGCGCTGGCTCAGGGTCACCACCACGTCCTGGTGGGCGATGAAGTCCTCGGCGGACTGGTCCTCGATTTCGTCGCCGAAGATAACGGTCCGGCGGGCGTCCCCGAAGTCGTCCTTGAGTTTGACCGTCTCCTCTCTCACCACCGCCTTGATCTTGGCCGGGCTGGCCAGCAGCGTCTCCAGGTCGGCAATGGTCTTCAGGAGGTCTTCATGCTCCTTTTGCAGCCGCTCGCGTTCCAGGGCGGCCAACCGGCGCAGTTGCATGTCCAGGATCGCCTGCGCCTGCACCTGGGTAAGCTGCAATTGCTCCATCAGGTTGTTCCGGGCTGTCTCAACGTCAGCGGACCCGCGTATGATGGCAATCACCTCGTCCATGCGGTCCAACGCCAGCAACAGGCCCTGGACCACATGGTCCCGGTCCTGGGCGCGTTTGAGGAGGAATTCGGAACGGCGGCGGATGACTTCCTCGCGGTGCCGGATGAAAAGCTCCAGGGAGCGTTTCAAGCCCAGGACCTGGGGCTGGCCGTCCACAATCGCCAGCATGATGGCATTGAAGGACGAGCGAAGGGCCGTATGCCGGTAGAGATTGTTGAGCACGATCTCCGGTTGGGCATCCCGCCGCAGCTCGATGACGATGCGCATTCCATGACGGTCGGACTCGTCCCGCACGTCCGAAATGCCTTCTATACGCCTTTCTCTCGTAAGTTGCGCGATCTTCTCCACCAGGTTGGCCTTGTTGACCTGGTATGGAAGCTCCGTGACGATGATCTGTTCCCTGCTGCCCCGTAACTCCTCTATGTCCGTCGCGGCTTCCATCATTATTCGCCCGCGGCCGGTCGTGTAGGTGTCAACGATGCCGGACCTGCCCCGGATGATCCCGGCAGTCGGGAAGTCCGGCCCGGTAACATGGCGCATCAGGGTCTCGGTAGTGCAATCGGGATCGTCGATGAGCGTGCAGATGGCGTCGGCCACCTCGCTCAGGTTGTGCGGCGGAATGTTGGTGGCCATACCGACCGCGATGCCGGATGCCCCGTTGACCAGCATATTCGGCAATCGCGCGGGCAAAACCCGGGGTTCCTGGATCGAATCGTCGAAGTTGAGGGCGAAGTCCACTGTGTTGTAGTCAATGTCTACCAGCAATTCCTCGGAGATGGGCGCAAGGCGGGCCTCGGTATATCGCATGGCCGCCGGCGGGTCTCCGTCGACACTGCCGAAATTCCCCTGGCCGGTGATCAGGGGATAGCGCAAGGAGAACTGCTGCGCCAGGCGCACCAGCGAGTCGTAGACCGGGCCGTCTCCGTGGGGATGGAACTTGCCCAGCACCTCTCCGGCGATGCGCGCGCTCTTCCGGTATGCGGAATTGGGCCGTATGCCCATGTCGTGCATGGCGTAGAGGATGCGGCGCTGGACCGGTTTCAAGCCGTCCCGCACGTCCGGCAACGCACGGGACACTATGACGCTCATGGCATAGTTCAGGTAAGAGGTGCGCATCTCGTCTTCGATGTGCACCGGGCGGATTTGTTCCCTTGGAGGCGTTGGGGCGTCCGTGACCATGGCTTATTCCTCCTCTTCCCTGCTGCCGCTTCCCATAGGTGTGTCCCCGGCGGGCCGGTTCACGTGGTTTGCTTCGGGGCTTGCTTCAGACCAGGCCGGTGGAACGGCTGCATGCGTTGGGTTCGCATGGCCTTCGGCACGGTCGCCAAAAGCGCGGAAAAGGTTGGCGAACGAAGCTGGTACTTCGTTCTGCCTCTCGGGATGGCACTGGACCCCAATGACCCACGAGTGTTCCGGGCTTTCCAGACCCTCAATGTAGCCGTCCTCCACTGAGTAAGCGGTTGCCATGAGCCGCGGGGCCTTCTGCGGTTCGCGCACGCCTTGGTGGTGCCGGCTGTTTACGCGGAAGAATCCCGCTGAACCGATGATCGGAGCCGCCTTGGAGCCTGGAGCCAGGTATATCTGGTGGGATTCTGAGACCCACCGGCCGTCTTCCTGGTGAGCCTTGTGACCGGGCAGGTCCTGGATTAGCCGGCCGCCGAAGGCCACATTAAGCAACTGCATCCCGCGGCAGATAGCAAGAACCGGCATGTCCCGTTGCAGTGCGTAATCGAGGACCCTGAACTCCAGATCATCGAGTGCCTGGTCAAGGTACAGGCCGGCTTCCGGGTTAGGGTCTGCCCCGTAGCGTGCCGGGTCGACGTCCGGACCACCGCTTAACAGGAGGCCGCCTACGCCCGCCATCAACTCTTCTGTCGGCGCGTCGGCGGAATCGCCGGGAATGAGGAGCCTGACTTCCAGCCCAATGGATTCCGTGGCTTCCAGGTAAGGGAGGGCGTTGCGCTGATTGATGGACGTGAGGGCGATGACTGCCATACGGTGTGTCGTATCACCTATGCCGACAGCGGTAAAGTCCGATGGTTCCCGTCCAATTTCGTGATGATTCGTCTACAACGTTATTTCAATTGGGTATTATACACGATATTACTTACACACGGAAGTGCTGTACTTGCCGCTATGAGCGAGTATCGGAATGTCCGGACAGAAGACACATGGGTCAGCAGGCCGGCAACCCCGCAAACTCAATTTCTGGCCTGTTTTCATCACCGCCAGGGCGATGGGGCCGCCTATGTGTCCATCCTCAATTGCTTGCGGTCACGGATTTTGATAAGCTTGAGTTGAACTCGTCCCCGCAGGTGATAGAGACGATGAAAGAGGTTATTCAGGAAGCAGTCAAGCTCCTGGAAAACGGTCAGTCGGGCGTGCTGGCAACAGTGGTCCGCACCAAGGGTTCCACTCCGCAAAAGCCCGGAGCGATGCTGTTGGTCCGGGAGGACGGCAGCGGAGTCGGTACCCTGGGCGGGGGTTGTGTTGAGGGGGACATCTGGTTTGCCGCCAGGGAAATCCTGCGCCGTCACGGCGGGCCCGAGTTCAAGGACTACTTCCTCAACGAGGACGTAGCTGCCAGAGACGGCCTGGTCTGTGGCGGGACCATGTACTTCTTCCTCGAACCCCTCTGGGGACCCGAGGACTACACCGAGATCGGCGAGGAGCTGATCTCCGCCTACGAGGGAGGCGACGCCGTAAGCTTGGCAACAGTGGTCAACGTCCCCGAGGGCGGCGCGAATCTGGGCGCCAAGCTGCTCCTGCGTCTTGATGGGACCACCACCGGCACACTCGGCAACGCCGAGGTCGACGCGCGGGCCACCGAGGTCGCGCTGCGAGTCGCCGACGTCGGCAACATCGAGTCCTTCTCCACCGACGACGGCACAGAGGTATTCGTGGAGGGCTTCACCACGCCTCCGACCCTGGTTATGGTGGGCGGCGGTCACGTCGGCAAGGCAACCGCGGACCTGGCCCACAACCTTGGCTACCGCGTGTTCGTTGTAGACGACCGGGAGGAATTCGCCAACCCGGAGCGTTTCCCCTACGCCGAGCAGACGGTGGTCGCTCCCTACGACGAGTGGCCCAAGCACCTGGAAGTCAACGTCAACAGCTTCGTCGTAGCCGCCACCCGGGGGCACCGCTTCGACGATATGGCCCTTGAATCCGCCCTCACCACGCGGGCACGGTACATAGGTCTGCTGGGCAGCCGCCGCAAGAACATGATGATCTACCAGCGATTGTCTATGGAGGGCATCCCGGTGGAACGACTCAAGGAGGTACATGCTCCTATTGGTCTCGACATCGGCGCGCTGACCCCCGAGGAGTTGGCTGTAAGCATCATGTCCGAGATCATCATGGTGCGGCGCGGCGGCAAGGGAAGCCCCCTCCAGATGTCCGACTGGTACGTGGAACGCGCCGCCAGCATTGCCCAGCGCAAGGTCGGAGTGTAGCCAACTGTGGCCACAGCCGCCATCCTGTTAGCGGCTGGCGAGTCCCGGCGCATGGGGCAACTCAAGGCCCTGCTTCCCTGGCAGGGCACATCGCTGTTGCAGCACCAGGTCAACTCCCTGCTCTCCGCGGGCGTCGGCCACGTGGTTGTGGTCCTGGGCCACCGCGCCGGCGAGCTAAGCCCTTTGCTGGAAGGGATGGAGCACGTTTCGTGGCGTCTCAACCCCGACTATTTGCGAGGCAAGACAACCTCAATCAAGACCGGCCTCAAAGCCCTGGACCCTCGAACCGCAGGCGCAATCCTGATGCTCAACGTTGACCAGCCCCGCAGCGCCGAAACCATCCGCGGTCTATTGGACCAACACCGCAACTCCGGGAGCCTCATCACTATCCCCGAGTTCCAGGGAAAGGGCGGGCATCCCATACTGGTGGACTCCTCACTGCTCGATGAGTTAACCAACATCGAAGAGGCCACATTCGGAGTCAAGGCGGTAGTCCGCAAACACCAGGAAGCCACCATGAGAGTCCCGGTGGACAACCCGGAAGTCCTGTGGGACCTCAACACCCCTGAGCAATACCGGGAAGCTCTCAACTCCCGTCCCTGACCGTCAGGAGTTGGGGATTTTGCTCAAAAACCCGGCAGCGCCCCGGGCAACCCAGGCGTTCCACGACGTCATCGTGAACTTGACGCCCTTCTCTATGTAACTGACGATATTGTCATCATTCACCAGGGTTCCGGCCGTCCTACCCGAGTTGATGATCCGGGTTATGCCGTCGTCTATGGCCTTCTGGACGTCCGGGTGCCCCGGATTCCCAAGGTGCCCCATCGTTTGGGCCAGGTCGGTGGGGGCAACGAAGAACACGTCGATGTTGTCCACCTTCAGGATGTCGTCCAGGTTGCGCAGCGCCTCGGCTTCCTCGATCAGGACGATCATCATGGTCTGCTCGTTGGCGTGCTGCACGTAGTCGGGCACCCCGAATGCCTGCCGCCCTCCGAACATCCCCCGGTAACCCAGCGGCGCATACTTGGCCGACTTGGCCGCCGCTTCTGCCTCTTCCCGGGTGTTGACGTGGGGCACCACTATGCCCATCGCGCCCCGGTCAAGCGTCCGGGTGATCACCGAGGGTGAGTTGGCGTCAACACGCACAATGGACGTCATCCCCCACAGATCGCAGGCCCGGGTCTGGTCGCCCAACTGGTCCCAGGTAACGGGGCCGTGCTCGCCCTCAATCCAGGCGGCGTCGAAACCCATGGGGCCAAGAAAATCGATGGTCTCGCTGCTCTGCAAGCCGGATATGGTGGTTACAACCTGTCCCTGTTGCAGCTTCTGCTTGGCCCGGTTGGGCCGTATCTGTGGCATTCTCATTCTCCCGAAGTGGGACTTCCAGCCTCCGCCGGAGCGCGTACCAGTGTAGCAGATGCAGGTTATGGGGGGTAATGGAACTCATGCCTGCGCTGCCAGCCGTGCGAAAAAGAGTTGCCGGACCCGGCACTCACGGCCAGGTCCGGCAATGCTGTGTACCAATGGACGAAGCGGCCTAGCCCGACCGAAAGTTACCTCTGCCGCACGTACTTGTCCACGCTGGTCTGGGTGCCTACGTAGATGTCGCCGTGGGCATCCACCCAACTGCCGTGACCGCCCCTTGCCGGGAACCGGCACAGCACGTTCCCCTGCTTGTCCAGCACGCTGAACCGGGACGGTGAATCGTCCCGGTTGCCCTCGCTGACGTACAGGTTCCCGTCCGGGCCCTCGGCAATATCCATCGGGCGCTGGATGTCGGTCCAGATAGTCTGGAACTCCCCGTCGGCGTCGAACACCTGTATCCGGTGGTTCTCCCGGTCGCACACGAACACCGTGCCGTCGCCGTCCACCAGCAGGCTGTGGGGCAGGTGGAACTCGCCGGGAGCGGACTTGCCCGGCTGACCCCAGGACTGCTTCAACTCGCCGTCGGACGTGAAGCGATGCACCCGGGCGTTGCGGTAGCCGTCCGACACGTACAGGTCTCCCGAGGGAGAAGGGACCAGCTCGCTGGGGTAGTTGAAGGGGCCTGCCGCCCGGGGCACCAGGTCTCCGGGGTTCTCGCATCCGGTGTCGGAGTGGACGCCGTGCCGCCCCAGCATCTGGATGGGCTTGCCGTCCAGCGTGTACATGATGCAGACCGAGCTGTCCCTGTCAGTAACGTACACAACATCATCCGCGATGTGGATGCCGTGGGCGAACTCAAATGCGCCGTTGCCCCAGGAGTCCAGGAAATTCCCGTCGCGGTCGAAAATCATGATGGGCGGGTCTTTGCGCTGGAAAGCATAGACCCGGTCCTGGGAGTCAGTGGCTACCGCGCTGACCATGTTGAAAGTGTCCCCTCCGGGGAGCTTGGCCCAGTCCATGATGGCCTCATAGGTGAATGCGCCGGATCCTAACGTAGTCATCTGACGTTCTCCATCTCAAAAGCGTTGGGGTTCAAATGCCGGAGTCACGGAGGAATAGTACGCCGGGCCAAAGCAGTTGTCCACCGATGCCAGGACATTGGACCACCCGGCCAATTGCTCTCCGCCTTGGTGCGTTTCTTGGTGCGTTGATGATAGCCAGCGTGTAAAATCCCCTCCAACAACACGGCGCACAACCTGATACAGCCCGTTCCCCCGCAGGAGGTTCAGATGGTTGACCAACTCACTCGCCCGACCGACAGGGTCGAAGTCTACTGGTTCTCGGAACAGCCCAACGGTTACGTCACCGATGAGGACCTGGACCGGTACGAGGCCACCCGGTTCCTGTTCCCCAACACCTACTTCGACCCCGAGAAGGCCCATGTCCTCTACAACCAGTACCATGAGCAGTATGCGCTGGTCGATGAAGTGGGTTTCGACGGCATAATGACCAATGAACACCACACCGCCTACTGGTGCATGAAGCCTGCCGCCAACCTGGACGCCGCCGTGCTGTCCAAGGTCACCAAGCGGGTCAAGATTGCTATCCTGGGCAACGTCATCGCCATCAATGACCCCGTCCGCATGGCCGAGGAGATAGCCATGCTGGACTGCTACTCCGGCGGACGCATCATTTCCGGCTTCGTCCGGGGCAGTTCCATCGAGACCCTCCAGGCGGGCATCGACCCCACCGAGAACCGCAGCCGGTTCGAGGAAGCCCACGACCTGATCCTCAAGTGCTGGACCACGCCCGGCCCCTTCCGGTACGAAGGCGAACACTTCCATCACCGCGTCGTCAACCCGTGGGTGCTGCCGATGCAGAAACCCCATCCCGACATCTGGTTCCCCGGCACCGGCAGCCCGGAGAGCGTCATCTGGGCCGCGGAACACGGCTACCCCTACCTGAACCTCCAGGTAATCCGCGGCCAGACCGAGTGGCTGAAGGAGGTCTACATCCACACGGCCCGGCAGGCCGGCTACCAGCCTGGCCCGGGGAACTTCGGCGGCAACGTCCTGGTGTTCTGCGCCGACACCGACGAAAAAGCCCAGGAGATTGGCCGCACCTACATGTGGCATGGCAAGCACCGCTTCAAGGGTCCGTCCGAGCACAACGACCCTCCCGGCTACCGCTCCCGCACTGCCGTCGAGGTCATCCGCCAGATACCGGCAGGCGTCGGCACTCGCCTGGGCCAGCGCATCCAGACCTACGAGGAGCTTCAGGAAGCTGGCAGCATCGTCGTCGGCAGCCCGGACACCGTCATCCGCAGGCTCACCGAGATTCTCGATTCCGTTGCCCCCGGATACCTCATCTGCTACGGCAACGAGGGGGACATGCCCCACGACGATGTCATGCGCTCCATCGAACTCATCGGACGGGAAGTAATCCCCGCTCTGCATGAGGTGAAGCTGCGTCCCTACGAGTAGGTCTGGAGCCGGTGAAATGCACTACGATGTGATCATAGTCGGGGCCGGCTCGGCGGGATGCGTGCTCGCCAGCCGCCTTTCCGAAGACCATGCCAGGTCCGTGTTGCTGCTGGAAGCCGGCCCGGACTATCTAGCCCCTGAATACCTGCCGGCAGAGATAGCCAACGGCTACAGTATGGCCGTAACCTCCGGCGAGTCTGCCTACAATTGGGGCTACCGCGCCGTAGGCGCATCGCAGCAGTCCCCGCTCATGTACGCAGACCGCGGCAAAATCGTCGGCGGGTCAGGAGCGGTGAACGCCCAGGTGTTTCTTCGCGGCCTGCCCGAAGACTATGACGGCTGGGCCGCCCAGGGCAACAGCGAATGGTCCTACCTCAAGCTGCTGCCCTACTTTCGCCGTCTTGAGAACGATGCAGACGTCAGGGACGACTTTCATGGCTCGGACGGCCGGATTCCAGTGCGGCGGTTCCCCCGCGAGCAGTGGCAGCCCATTCAGAGCGCCTTCCATCGGGCCTGTCTTGATGCCGGGTTTCCCCACGACCCTGACATGAACAACCCGGACTCCACGGGCGTCGGGCCGGTTCCCTTCAACACCCGCGACGGGGTCCGCATGAGCACGGCCCTGACCTATCTGGACCCGTCGCGGCACTGCATGAACCTCACTGTCAGGGGCAGCGCCCTGGTGCGGCGGGTGATTTTTGATGGACCCAGGGCGGTGGGGGTCGAGGTTGAAAGCGGTGAAGAACGCTTCTCGGTGCGGGGCAATCTGATCGTGCTGGCCGCGGGCGGGATCGCCACGCCCCAGCTTCTCATGCTTTCCGGGGTTGGACCGGCAAGCCACATCTCAAGTCACGGCATCCGGGTAGTCCAGGACCTGCCCGGCGTCGGACAGAACCTGCGGGACCATCCCATGTTCAACCTGGAGTTGGAAACGAAGGACGGGTTCGAGTTGGACCCGTCCGGGCCCAGGATGCAGGTGGGCCTGCGCTACACTGTAGAAGGATCGGAACTCCGCAACGACATGCAGTTGTTCCCCTACAACTACGCCGGTCCCGGCGCCGGTGACCGCCCTGGCGGCGCCTGGCCTGCCGGCGGGGCCGGGGTCCGGCTGGCCTGCATGTTGGAACTGGCCGAAAGTTCCGGTGAACTGCTGCTGAGGTCCGCCGACCCGCACGATCCGCCATTGCTGGACTACCGTTACCTGCGCAGTCCCGAAGACATCAGGCGTGTCCGGGAGTGCATCCGCCTCAGTCAACGGCTGCTTCAACACCCGGCCTTCGCCCGCATCGTGAACGGATGGCGCTCCCCCTCCGAGGCAGACCTTGCGTCGGATCAATCGCTGGAGTCCTGGATGATGCGCAACGTCAGCACTACCCAGCACACTTCCGGCACGTGCAAAATGGGGCCGGACTCCGACTCAATGGCGGTGGTCGATCAATTCTGCCGTGTCCGGGGCCTGGACCGGCTGGTTATCGCAGACCTGTCGGTCGCGCCCCAGGTGGTGCGCGCCAACACCAACGCCACCGCCATCATGATCGCCGAACGGGTGGCCGACTGGCTCAGATAGCCACTAACATTTGCCCCCTTCCGGCCCCGGATGCGATTCGCTATCATGTCTTGCAATCGCCAATCTCAGCCCGCCGTTCTGACCGGGGTTGTCCCCTCCAGTGGATCCAAATGGGTGAAAATGTCCGCAAATGTCCGGTCTTGGACCAGCGTCCGGGTTCTAACCGCCTCTAACTGGCCCTTCCGTTGGCTCCCGGACGTGAACGCCAGCCCGTTTCAGGGCCGGTGCGATGAATAGCTCTGTAGAAAATCGTCCCGCATTTGGTAGTGGATGCCATTATGCTCGTCAATCGCCCTGGCCAATGGTTCGTCAGTAGTAACAAGGACATCGGCACCGGCAACATCATACGTGACGACCAGGTAGGCGTCTTCGGATGGGACCCATTCATAGGATGGCCGGGGTAGCACGGCCAAGTCCTCCGGTGTAACGAAGAGTGCTCGGCTTGGGTTCAGCATCAGGCTATGGAGCAGTTTGCTAACCTGTCTCCGGGACGGGTCCGCCATCTCCATAAGCCGATACGCCTTATCCCTCCAACGTTGCTCTGCGGGAACCACGAGTTGGTCGTTGGAACGCGCAAATCTGATAAGGAAATTCGCTGTAGCGCGAAAGGCTGCATGGCCATTATCCTTGAGCAGGTCGTGGAACACCCACTCATTGAGCACCAAGAGCATCGTAGCCTGCCACCTCTATGCCACGTCTAAGAACGCGGCTATGTCCTCAAGTTCAGCGGCCATGAATGCTTCAAGGCCGCCCTCAATCTGGCCATTTTCGCGTGCCTTACGCTGCGTCAAGCTGGTCTCTCCCTGCTGGTTCTCGGCCAAGACAAAGGAAACATCATCAGCGTCAAGCTGGCCCTTTGCGATATGTGTTAGCAGGGCAACAACGAAGGCCTCGCTGTGGGTGGACACGACCAAGTGCCGGTCCTCTTTGGTAGCGATCTGAGCCATTGCGACCGCCAGCTTCCGAATCATCGACGGATGGAGATGGATTTCTGGTTCCTCGACGGCCACTATCTTATACGGGGTGTGGAGACAGACGGTCAGCATATACAGTAGTTGGTTGATGCCGAATCCCTCGTTGACGATAGAGACAGGCACACCGCCTTTGGAGTCAACAGGTACGGAGTCAATCGTGAATGTGGGCGAGCCATGCAGGGAATGTGCTTGGAACCGTTTTCCTGTTATTTGCTCCATGTATCTGCTCACATCGTATTGCCGGTATCGCTCGTCAGATGAAGCCAGCAAACCGGCCACTTCATCCTCAGTCCACAAGTTGCCGGGAGCGTTGACAAAGCCATAGACAGGCTTGGAAAAGCCACGCCGGAGCGGTACAAATCCTGTCTGCCTGACCATTTCCACGGGGAGATTTATCCTTTTATTAAGCCGTTCAACAGCAGGGGCATCCAGGGGCGTCGCTTGTTCAGGGATGGCGGATAGGAAAAGGCCATTCCATACCACCATGCCTGGTATTGATGGCGACCCGTCCCCCCGCGAACTGAGCACCTCAAACGATGCTTCCGTTGTTTGGTTGCCCGCGTAAGGGAGGGCGACCGGGAGTGCAAGAGCGTCTGGCCAGTGCCTGATACCCTCTGTGGCGGTGGTGTCGAACAACATGACCGACGCCCCGCCGGATGCCGATATTCCTAAAGTGAAAGTTGACGCTATGTCTTTCGACGTGGAGGCGTGGAAAGATATAGACAATTCACCACCGGCCTTATGCCCATGAACGACCTCGTTCAGCCCTCCAAGGCTGACACTGGGGTAAGAAAAGAGACTGGGGATGTTTTGGTTGGGGTTGGTCAGAAAATTCTTCAGCGTCAGAAGGCCGTACATCACCGACGATTTGCCCGCGCCGTTGGGGCCATAGAGCACAGTTAGAGGGGCCAGGTCGATACTAACGTGCTGCAACGAGCGGAAATTCTCGAAACGGAGCGTGTATATGTCCGACATGGTGCTCACGTCTTCCTTATCTGGTGAGTTTGGGATGCTTCATGCAGCGCGGGTATTGTGGTCGAAGACCTCTGCAAGCATAGGCGGCGACGCCGCGAAGTATAGCAAAGGGCAACCCCAACTGACAGGGCATCAATTGCGGGTTTGAGCTTCCGGGATTGGCCTGCAATGCCTGTAACGGCGCGTTTCAGGGCATCCAATGAGAATATGGTCTGGGCGGCGTCAGGTTTCTTGATGCCGTCTCAGGCAGTCGACGATGATGTGGTTCATATCGGGAAACTGCTCGGCAGCGAATTTGTTGATCCAATCCTCAATCTTGCGTCGGGCGGTGCCGTCGTCCCAGCCGAGTCCGTAGTCGGTTTCGTCGAGCATACACTCCGGTTCCTCGTGCAGGATCATCCAACCGTCGATGAGGGAGTTTCTAGTGGGCTTGAAGAGGGCGGGGTTTTGCCTGACGGCATCGAAGAGGATTTCCCTAATCTCGGCGTTGCCGGGGTCGGCCGGCGAGAGTCCTAGATCCAAGTAGGGCAAATCACCGTCGAACCGGAGCTGGAAGAGGAGCAGCGCGTCGGAATCAGGTGCCCAGCCGGTGCCGGTCTGGCTAATGGAAATTCATCCCAGTCCGCAGCGCGAAAGCGGACGTACCGAGCCTCTTCGCGATCCAGTTTCCAGAAGGAGTGCTTGGCCACAGCTTCCTTCAGCCACTGCTTGGCCTCAGCCACCCAGTCCGGTTTGTTGGCAATGATGCGGTCGATTGCCTCCCCGTGTTCGAGGTAAATGCGGCGGGCCTGTTGATCGAGGCTGGTGTCAGACATGACGTTTCTCCTGATGGTGGTGGCGTAGATTTGAAGCAGCGCGTTCGCGTCGGGGTCCGCAATGCCAATTTCCAGGGCTTGCCGGATGGCGTTGTGGATGACGGAGTAGCTAGCTGGTTGCCAGTGCTTCCGGTCCCGCTCCAAGTAGGGCGAGACGCCGGAGGGGGACAGGAAGATGTGGTGCCTGGCGAAATCCGGGTAATCATCGGCCAGGGCGCGGCAGTAGCGGGTGAGTTGGTTGCTGTGCTCCTGGGAGAAGGTCTTGTTCTCGATGGCGATGAGGTTCCGGTATTCCCGGTTCAGGACCAGTATGTCCAGATAGCCCCACTGTCCGTCGACGACGTTCGCCCACTCCTGGCATACCTCGGCAGTGCTCCAATTTGCGTCGAGCAGCCGTGGCGGAGCCATTGTGGCGTCGAGCAGGGCGGCGATGAAGTGCCCGGCTTGCCGGTGGTGCGCCAATGGGTACAGCAGCCAGCTGATGATCCCGGAGTGGAATTCCTCCGCGGCCCACCTGCCAGGGGAGATGAGATCTATGGCGTCCAGTTGTTCGCGTTCCTCGGCAATGGCGTGGCTGAGGTTCGTGAGTGCATCCAGTAGGTTCGCTGAATGGAGAGCCAGGCGCGATGCCTCGCGCTGGTCGGACAGGGAGGCTTCCAGCCGGGCTATTGCAGGCAGCGCCCGGTCCAGCAATTGGCTGTCAGGGTCGGTTTGGGCGTCTTGGACGGTCATGTCAGCCCTCCGGGTTATTGTTCTCCTCGTTGCTTCCTGGGAAAAACCTCCGGACGAAACCTCCGGAACTGGACGATTCTCCGCTCTGACCTATTTCCTGCGCACGGGGGCGTTCTTGGGTTGGCTCTGACGTTGGTGCTGGCTGGTTGCCCGCTCCTCCCAATCAACAGGGCGTTTGTTGTAACCTGGGCCGCCCTGTAGTCGCCGTTGCCGGGGTTCGGTTGGTTGGAGCGGTTGCCAATGTCATCCTTGCGACTTGTGGGTCTCGTCCTTAAATTCGATGGTTCGGGTCGAGTCACGGTCGCCGGAAACTATTATAGGTTTCGTCCAGTTTTGGCGATCAGCCATTTAGCCTGATTCCCCGTTGGTTGTGCAGAGTCTATTTTATTCCATTTTTCTCCCATTCGTTGTGCAAAGCTCTCCCCCTTTGGAAAAGGGGAGCTAAGGGGATTTTCGGCTCCCCCCGCCATAGTTCTCAAATGGTATAATCGGCCAAGGTGTACGCGGCATTTTGACGGCGGCACAATTCTCAATGATGTTGGGAGGAAGGCAGACATGACTCAACAGGCAGTGAGGCCCAGGATTCAGGCCGGACGGGTGACATTTATCGTGCAGCACGAGCTTTGGGACGGCAACGTGCAGGACCATTCAGACCAGGGTGTGGTCATTCTTGTGACCGCGGACGTTGACGGCAAGGAAACGACCCTGCTGCGGTTCAACTGCTTCGACCTGGAACGCAGCTACGTCTATGGGCCGGAAGGCAAGAACAGAATGTTCCGAATGGACCCCACGGTGGACGGCAACCCTGTTGGCTGGAGCGTCAAGCAGATTCGCAGCACGCTTCCGGCAATGGTGCGGGAGGCCGGTTATCCCCAGGTAGCCGACGAGATCGACATGGATGCGGTGAAGGCAAGCCTGGCCGAAGTCGACGCCACGGCCCGGGAGAAGTTCGCCACCGGGCGCAACACCGTGAAGCATAACCGGGGCACCGACGTATTTGAGGCCGGCAACATCCGCTTCGGTCTCGAAATGCGCCTCCAGAACAGCGGCGACGGCGGCATGGCCATCCATGTGCTGTCCGACCTCGCCGGAACCCCGGGACGCCACTACACCGAAGAGACCGAACTGCTGGCCTTTGACTGCTTCTGGGACGCTCCCCACTACCACTATGGCCCCAGGAACAAGAACCACCGCATTTTCTGGGACAAGACCCTGGTGAAGGACACCCTGGGTTGGACGCTGGACCTGTTCAAGACCGGCAAGCTGCCGGCCATGCTCGAGCGGGCCGGTTATCCCGGCGTCGCCGCCGACCTGGACCAGGACCTGATCAACTCCATCATCCCCGGCATGGAAACAAGGGCACGGGAAATGGTGGCTGCCGGACTGCCCAAGGAGCCAACCCCGAACCTGAACGGTTAACGCCACGCGCAGACCTTGGCCAGGACATCAGACCGGAACAGGCTCCCCGGCCATTCGAGGGACGGCCGGGGAGCCTGTTCAGTATTTACCCACGCGCCAACCGGCGCAGAGCCGCGGGGCTCCTGGCCGGGACAGGGTACACGTCACAGAGCAGCCAGGCCCGCCTGTGCGCACTCCTCGTCCTGCTCCGCAGTCGCGCCGCTGCCGCCGATGGCCCCAACCACTGCGCCATCCTGGACCACCGGGACAGCGCCCCGTGCGGGAAGCATCCTGCCGCCCATCGCGGCAATGACGGCCTGTATCACAGGAGAGTCGGCCTGCAACGTCCCGCTGGCCCGGCCAAACGCTGCCGAGGCCGCAGCCTTGCCCTGGCATACCACGGCGCTGACCGGGCTGGCGCCGTCCATCCGGCCAAAGGCGACCAGGCTGCCGCCGGAATCACAGACCGCTATGCTAACCTTGACGTCCAATTCGGCGGCCCTGGCCAATGCCGCCTCTACCATACGATTCGCGTCTGCCAACGTGATTGCCATTGTTGACCTCCTTCCCATTTTTGCGCCCATAGTTGGGTACATCGTTGCACAGGATTCTACAAGCCGGGATAATGCCCGGCAATCCACAGCCAACTCCATACCGGTCCGGAGTGTAGAGTGACACGCGAATTCCCTCACCACAAGCCGGCTATCGTAAAGCCATGACTCCCGGTATCGCCATAGAGGCCGCCGGCCTCACCAAGGACTACTCCGGTCTGGTGGCCGTGGACTCCGTGGACTTCTCCGTGAGCAGGGGCGAGTGCTTCGGCGTGCTGGGTCCAAACGGGGCAGGCAAGACCAGCATTATGAAGATGGTCTGCTGCGTGTCGCCGGTCACCTCCGGGCAACTGGTGGTCCAGGGCATGGACGTTATGCGTCACCGCAGGACCATAAAGTCCGTGCTGGGAGTGGTTTCCCAGGCGGACAGCCTGGACCCCGGCCTGAACGTCATGCAGAACCTGCTGTCCCATGCGCGCTTCTTCAACATTCCTGGGAAGCTGGCCAGGGAGCGGGCCTGGGCCGCGCTGGACCTGTTCCAACTCCGCGAAAAGGCCGGGGAGTCGCCCGATCATCTATCCGGAGGCATGAGGCGCAGATTGCTCATCGGAAGGGCGCTGCTCCACGAACCCAGCATCCTGATACTGGACGAGCCAACCACCGGCCTGGACCCCCAGTCCCGCCACCTCGTCTGGGACAGGCTTCTGCAACTGAAGCAGCAGGGAATAACCATGCTGCTGACCACGCACTACATGGACGAAGCCGCATACCTGTGCGACCGGCTGATGGTCATGGACCTGGGCAGGATTCTCGCCGAGGGCAGGCCGGAGGACCTGGTGAGGTCCCATGCCGGAGAGCAGGTGGTGCAGATACATGCCTCCTCGGCGCATGGAAACGGCTTGTTGGAACAGTTGGCGGCACAGGGGCTGGACTTCGAGGACGCTGGCGGTTCGGTTTTGGTCTTTGGCGACAGAAGCAGGCTGTCCGAAGCTGAGTCAAGCTGGGCCGGCTACCACGTGGTGCGCCGGCCGGCGAACCTGGAGGACGTGTTCCTCCGCCTGACGGGCAGGTGGTTGAGGGACTGATGGCAAGTGTCACGGTTGCGCTCCAATCGAGCTTCATCTGGCGCGGGTTCCACATCTGGCAACGGAACCGTGACGCCATCATCCGGGGCTGGAAGGTGGAACTCGGCGGCATGGTCATTGAGCCGTTCGTGGTGCTTGCGGCCCTCGGGTTCGGACTCGGCGCTTACGTGGGAGACATCGGAGACACCAGGTATGCCGAGTACCTTGCGCCCGGCCTGATTGCCAGCTACGCCATGTTCCATGCCACCCTGGACGCGACCTACGGGGCATACCTGAGAATGGACAGCCACCATGTCTACGAGGCAATGCTGCTCACGCCCGTGGAGCCGTCGGACATCGTGGTGGGAGAGGCAATGTGGGGTGCGACAAGAGCGGCGGTGTCCAGCGTTGTGGTCCTGATCGCCGCAACCAGCTTCGGACTGGTAAGCTCGCCATACGCCCTGCTCGCAATCCCGTGCGCCTACCTGGTGGGGTTGGCCTTTGCTTCCATAGCAATGGTCCTGACGGCCACCGCGAGCACAATCGGCGCGATGAACAACTTCTTCACCGTATTCATCATCCCCATGTTCTATGTCAGCGGGGTATTCTTCCCCCTGGACCACCTGCCCCAAAGTGTGCGGGCGCTCTCATGGGCCTTGCCGCTGACCCCGGCCGCCGCACTGACCCGGGGCCTCGTGGACGGCAACCTCTCATGGCAGATGTTGCTGTGGGTCGCGGAGTTGCTGGCCGTGGCCGCCGTCGCCCTGTGTATAGCGGCCTTCTTCATGCGCCGCCGACTGATCAGGTGACTGCCATGCCCCGCGCCACCGCGGCGTAGTCCTCCAGCCTGGGCAGTAGCAGCGGCAGGTCCACCCCCGCGTCCCGGTACTCGGATACACGCCCGGCGCAACGCTGCGGCGTGCCGGCCAGGTACAGGGAGTCCACCATCTCATCGGTTATCATCCGCACCGCCTCCCGGCCGCCGTCCGCTTTCACCGAAGCCCGCAGCGTAGGCAGAATGGAAGGGTCGAAGCCGCCCTTCTCAAGTATAATTTCCCCCACGTATGGTTCATCGAGCAGCCTCACCACCCGCGGCTTCAAACTTGCCAACATGCCCTCCAGGTCGTCCGTGGGCCGCACCACCAACATGCAGGCTATGTCAACTTCGTCCGGGTCCCGGCCCGCTGCCAACGCCGCATCGCGCACCTCTGACACGGCGTAACTGGCGTAGGACACTGGCGTATAGGCGTTGAGAAGCACGCCATCGGCTACCGCGCCCGCAAGCCGCAGGGCCTGTGGCCCGATGGCCGCGAGGTATATGGGCAACCTCTCCTGGACAGGCAGGGTTGCCAGGCCAACGCGATTGAGGCGGAACTGTCCTTCCTCCGACGTGATGCTCCCGCCGGAAAGAAGGCTCCGGACGGTCTTGACGGTCTCTTCGAGCCTGGCTCTCGGATGGCGGTATGGGATGCCCATCCGGTCCTGCACTACCCAGCGGTCGCTCCGGCCCAGGCCCAACAGGAATCTACCCCCGGAGATGCGGTCCAGTGTCGCCGCGGACATCGCGGTCAGCGCCGGGTTGCGGGTGAAGGGATTGACGACGCCCACGCCCAGCTTGATGCTCTGCGTCGCAGCCGCCAGAAACCCCAGGAGGGAAAAGGTCTCCTCGTGGAAGTACCTTTCGGTTACCCACAGCGACTCATAGCCGCAATCCTCTGCAATCGCGGCATATTCTCTGAGTTCGCTGCCCCCTTCGATACCGTGGTAGAGGACTATGCCCTGCCTGGCCAACTCCTGTTCCCTCCCCGTTGTAAACTCATACGGATCGATCATACGGACCGGTCATCCGCCGCCGCCCCGGTCGAACTGGAGCAGGATTCCGTCCGGGTCGTAGACGTAGAAGCTGGTGACTTCTCCCTGGGCGTTGAGCCTGGATTCCAGTGGCCCGGCGAACTCCACGCCCCTGGAAGCGAGCCGGTCAGCCAGTCCCTGGAGGTCCGGGACCGAGATCGAGAAGTGGCTGATTCCCACCTGGTCCAGCTTGATGGGGTCGCCGTCCGGGTCTTCATCCGGGTGCGTGGTCATGGTGATGGTGGGAGAATTCTCCCCTTCGCAGATGTTCAGCCTGACCTGCCGCCGCGTCTTCCTCGGGTGCGCGTAGACGTGGGGCAGTCCGCCGGTGGTCGTATCCTGTATGCGGTCGTAGCCCACCGTCATGCCCAGGGTGTCACGGTAGAACTCCAGGGACCTGTCTATGTCCCGCACGCAGATGGCAATATGGGAGACTCCGGTAGCGTCCATATCCTCTAGACCTCCATGTTTGATGTCAGCCGTAGACCGGGATTCCCGCGATGTTCATCCGGATGCGGAACAGGGAGCCGAAGGTGGTAATGAACAGGGTCTTCCAATCATCGCCGCCCCAACCCGCGTTGGTGGTCTGCGCCCCGGTATGGATGGTGCCAAGATGGTTCCCGGCAGGGTCGATTATCCAGACGCCGCCCGGACCGCTGCTGTACACGTTGCCCTCAACATCCACCTTCATCCCGTCGGGACCGTAGGGAGTTACCGGCACCGGGTCTATGAGCTGGCAAAAGACCCGGTCGCTAGCCAGGTTTAACATGCCGTTCGGCTGTACATCGAAGGCCCGAATGCGCCCGCCCCGGTAATCCGCGATGTACAGAATGCTCTCGTCAGGTGAAAACACCAGGCCGTTGGGGAAAGCAAAGTCGGACACCAGCAGGGAGATGGAACCCAGGTCGGCGGACACCCGGTACACGCCGGAGTATGGCAGGGGAAACTCCGGGTCGGGCGCTCCGGGGTCGGTGAAGTAGATGCTCCCGTCGGAAGACCTGACCACAACGTCGTTGGGCCGGTTCAGCCGCTTGCCCTGGTAGCTGTTGGCTACCACCGTGATGCTCCCGTCGGGTTCCATGCGAGTGACCCGGCCAGCGCCGCCCTCGCAGAGAAGCATACGGCCTTGAAGGTCCCTTGTAAGACCGTTGGCGTTGTTGGTCGGCTCCTGTAGCAGTTCAATCCCGGCGCCCGGAGTCCACCGGCTGCGGCGGTTGCCCCGGACTTCGCTGAAAATCAGGTGCCCTGCTTCCTTCCACCACAGGGGACCCTCGGCAACCTCGTAGCCGTTGCCCAGTTCTTCCAATTCCTGGTCCGCCGAAACGATCCAGTCCAACGCCGGTGAGAGCCTTTCAATAGCCACATCCAACCTCCTGGACTGATTTGCACACTATGGATAACAGGATTGGTCAATGGCCGCTGGCGCTACTGCGCTGTCAGCCCGCCATCGATGACCAGCTCGCTGCCGGTCATAAACGAAGACTCGTCACTGGCCAGGAACAGGACCCCGTAGGCCACGTCTTCCGGTATGCCCAGCCTGCCGATGGGGTGGCGGGCCAGGTTGAACTCCCGTCCGGCCTCGTCGGCCAGCATCCCGGCGGTCATGTCGGTGATGATTACTCCGGGATGCACCGAGTTGGCCCGGATGCCCTCGCCTGCGTACTGGATGGCAGTTGCCTTGGTGAGCAGCCGGACCGCTCCCTTGGACGCGCCGTAGGCTGTGGTGGTGCCGCCAATCAGCCCTGCCACCGAGGATATGTTGATGATAGAGCCGCCGCCGGCTTTGCGCATCTCCGGGATGGCGGCCCTGGTGCCAAGGAATACACCCTTGGCGTTCACGTCCATTACCTGGTCCCACTGTCCTTCCGTCAGGGACTCGATGGTCATACGCTCCCCGCCGGCATCCCTGGGGCTGCCTATTCCCGCGTTGTTGACCAGGACATCCAGCTTGCCGAATTGGGACACCGCAGCCTCCACGGCACTCTGCCAGTCCCCCTCGCTGGTGACGTCCAGGTGCACGTAAAGGCACTCACCGCCGGTCTCGTTGATTTCCGCCTGGACCTGCATGCCCAGGTCGTCCAGGATGTCGCCGATCACCACCCTGGCCCCTTCCCGTGCAAACATCCTGGCTTCAACCGCGCCCTGCCCTCTGGCTCCGCCGCTGATCAACGCGACCTTTCCTTCCAGTCTCGGCATCGCTTCCCCCTGCGTAAGTCGGATGAGTCTCATTTTCCCGGAGACTTGGGCCTGCTTCCAAGCTATATCTAACCGGGAGCGTAGTCCCATGACCTGAATCGCGCCGGCGTCACCTTGATGTAAACGGCTTCTTTCCTCGGCTCTGTGGGAAGGTCCCCCTCCGGGACGCCTCGCAGTCTCGCCGCCTCCCGTGCGTAGTGCAATGTCTCTTCAGGGTCGGAATGGACCGTCGCGGTGCCCTGGACCATCAGTCCCTTGATGTCCTGCCGCGACTTGCCGCTCTCCAACAGGAGAGATACCTTGGGGTTATCCTGGATGTTCTTCAGCTTGCGGGTGTTGCCCCTGACGCCCATCAGTATGTCGTTGCCCAGCCGGAAATACCCCAACGGCACCGTATGGGGAAATCCGTCCGGGCCGATGGTGGTCAGGGCAATCCAGCCGGGCTTGCTGTCCAGGAACTCATGGGCTTCTTCGATCCTCATTTTACGGGGCATAAACGTCACTTCCCGTTTGGCGTTTGGAAGACCGGACACCCCGGCCCTCAGAAGGCCCGGGGTGGATACACCCGCCGGTATACTCCGGGCGACCCGGGGGCATGGCCGTAGCTGCCACCGATGTACTGCTGCATGGTATCCTGCTGTCGCTGGGACTCCCAGGCCAGGGTCTCCGGCACCTTCTCGTGCTCGAACTCATACATTGTCAGGTACTTGGGCCACCCCTCGACCGCATGGTAGCGGCGCACGTGGAGGCAGCCGGGGAGCTTCAAATTGGCCGGGGTACGCACAGTGTCATAGTATTCGTTGTACCCGGCCTCCAGCTCCGGCGGCACATCCATCCGGCCAATCTGGAGCGCGGGCGCCATTCCCCGGCCCTGGGTATCCGGATAGCTTTCCGGCGGATATATCTGGGTGTATACGTTGCGGACCATCCCGCCTGCCGCCATTAGCGGCGACACGCGCCTGGACCACTCGGTTGGGTTGTCCCTCTGCCGCAGGTACTCGTCGGACTGGAGGGCTTCCACCGACTCAAGCTCGTAGACCGCCAGGTACCGCGGGCCTCCCCGGAGAGCCTCGTACCTGGCCCCATCGAGGAAACCGGGGGCGCTCAGCCGCTCCGGCAGGTGTTCCTGGTTGTACCAGGCGTTGAAATCGGCGTCATGCTCCACCGCGACATCGGTATACACTACCAACAGTGCGGTCCCCTTCTTCTTGACCATACCGCCACCTCTCTTCCTGGCCCCATTAAAGCACAATTCGCCCAGGTGTGGGGGTTCTCGCTCCGGGATGTTTGCTCGCGGGTGTTTGCTCGCGGGTTTTCACTCCAGTGTGTTTGCTCGCGGGTGTACAATCGCAAGTGTCTCAGGGGTAGCCTGGAAACCTACGGACAGGGAGGTGAAAACATGCCGCGAGTAACGATAGATATAGGACAATCGCCGGGCCGGGAGGAGGCCGGAGCCGAGTGGAAGTATCGGATTGGCTATGTGCCCGGCGAGGCGAACCAGGGGCTGGTTGGAGGAGGTGAGGGCAGCCCGGCCCGGCTGCCGGACTATGACGACTCGGACTGGGAAGTATCCGGCGACATATCCGTTGGGGTGTCCGGCGGATTCACCTTCGCGTGGTACCGGACGGCCATCACCATCCCGGAGACCGTGAACGGACTGCCAACCAACGGGATGCGCGTCCAGTTCGAGACCTGCGTCGACGACTACGGCGAGATCTGGATTGACGGCGAGTGCAACCGGGACAGGGGCGCAGTCCAGGGGTTCAACGTCCCGCAAAGAGTTCCGGTGACCGCCGATGCCGTACCCGGCGCCCGGCACACCATAGCCATACTTGCCGCCAACGGCCCCTTGGCCGCGCCCTTCGGGACCGTCTTTGTCCGGTATGCCCATCTGGGTTTTGAGTGGGTGAACCGGTAACCGGACCGGATACCCTCGGCCGGGCGTTCATGGGCACAGGGCAGGACGATATAGGACCGCCCTGTGCATCTAACTTTCTGTCTCTACCAGGATTCTGCGGTTCCGCAGCGGAATATCCTTTTGGATGTCGTCTGGAAGGGCGTCGTAGGTATCCAGCAACTTGTCTACCAAGTCGTCAGGCCCCCACAGACGAATCTGGAAAAAGGACCTTTCGTTCTCGACCCTGACCAGTCTCGTAAAATCAGCAAGACTGACCAGCAATCCGTGGTCCGCGCCGAAAGTGTCGATATTGCCCCGTAGTTGGTTGTATTCAGGTAAGCCGACAGGTGAGCGGCCCGACTTCACCTGCACACACAACCTGGGGCGTCCGAAGCCCATGTCACCTTGGCCTGCGACCACGTCTATGCCGCCGTCCGGCCCTTGGCGGGTCTCCAGCGCATTGTATCCAGCTGCCCTCAATACACTCGCCACAAGGTATTCCAACCTGACGCCGGAGTACATTTGCCGGATGCGGTCCAAAATCCGGCCGGAAATCTGTTCCTCCAAGTCTACTTGGAACGTTTCATCATCCGCAGAGGCGTCTCCGCCGTCACCCGGCGGCCCGGCCAGATGATCAGCCATGATTTGCTCAATGCGCGCCCTGGCATCGCTTGCCCTGACACGATAGACCGTTGCCAATCCCCCGAATGAATAGAGCAAGTCCTGGTCGAATCCTCCCGCGGTATGTCCCGCGCCTTCCAGTCCACTGCAAGAACATGGGGAGTGTCCAAATCAGGTCTATGTTCATATACTCCCGCTACAGTTCCTACGGCTACTACTCTGGGCCGCTTCCTGGGCAGCACAATCATGTCTCCGATAAGGATTTCATTGGCGAAGCTCCAGAGTTGGCGGGCGGTAGATGCGGCTGTCCTGGCGCTGCTCTCACCATAGAAGTCGTTGATTAGATGGTCTCTCAGGTCATCCCGGTTTGCGAACTCGGTAACGTTCATCCGCAGACCGAAACCGATGCCTGCCATTCCATCATCCAAGGCGAATTCCTCTCCTTCACCCCTGCTTCCTGCCCTGACGACCCAGACGGTCATTCCTGAGCGCCTCCGTGCCTGCCTGTTGTCCCGTCAGTCTTTTACCTTGGTTATACTTCGATTGTACTTTGCCCAGGGCAATCGCGTTTTAATTTATGACGGTAAAATTCTTCATGGTTGGGACGGCTTGGTTGGTCAAAAGCCCTGGAATCACCGTCCAGTGAGTGCCATTGGCCCTGGTGAATGACAAAACGCACGCGGGAAAAGGCACCGCTCAGGGGAAACCGCACCGCCGTAATACCATGTCATCGGATTCTTTGACGTCCCTTCCGTCCCAGACGTTAAAACGCGATTGCCCTGGTACTTTGCCGACCTTGGCCCAGCAACACCGGGGTATGTGTTAGGATTAGGAACACCTGTCTTCAGACAGATTCAGTTACCAACCCTATGACGGAGGAGCGGTTATGGCATACGGAGGCAACGACTGGCTGGCTTTGACCGGGGAACCCACCCTCGAACCGGAAATGCCCATCTGTGACGCCCACCACCACTTCTGGGACTTCCGGCGTGACAGGGTCCCCTATCACCGTTACCTGCTGCACGAACTGATGGCCGACGTCAACAGCGGTCACAATGTCCGCTCCACCGTGTTCATAGAGGCTCGCGCCATGTACCGCCCCGGCGGGCCAGAGGAGCTGCGGCCCGTGGGAGAGGTCGAGTTCGTCCAGGGACTGGCGGCGGCCAGCGCCAGCGGGCTGTACGGCCCCTGCCGGGCTGCGGCAGCCATCATCGGCCATGCCAACCTGGACCTTGGCGACGGCGTGGAGCGGGTGTTGGACGCGCTGCAGGCGGCCAGTCCCAACCGCTTCCGGGGCATCCGCCATTCCGCCGGTTGGGACCCCCACCCGGAGGTGGAGAACCGCGCGCCGGAAGGTATGCTCTCCAGCGAGCAATTCCGGGCCGGGGCCAGGGCGCTGGCCCGCAGGGGCCTGGTCTACGAGAATACCGTGTTCTTCCCTCAACTTGGCGAGCTGGCGGAGTTCGCCAGGGCTGTCCCGGACCTGACCATTGTGTCGAACCACATCTGTGGCCTCATGCGAGTGGGACCCTACGGGGACCGGGACGGCGAGGTAATCCCGGCATGGCGCGAGGGCGTGGCGGCGCTGGCCCAGTGTCCCAACGTCGTGGTCAAGCTCGGCGGCGTTGGCCAGCCCCGTTACGGGTTCGACTGGCACACGCGCGAGACGCCCATCGGTTCCGAGGAGCTTGCCGAGGCGATGTCCCCCCTTATGACCTACTGCATCGACCAGTTCGGGCCGGAGCGGGCCATGTTCGAGAGCAACTTCCCGCCCGACAAGGTTTCCTACTCCTACAATGTGATGTACAACGCCTTCAAGCGGATGACCGGCGGTTATTCTCCGTCGGAGCGGGCAGCGATGTTCCACGACAACGCCGCGAGAGTCTACAGCATCGACGTTTAGGTCCCGGAAACCGGCGGACATCACCCACTGAGAAACGGACACGTCAGGAGGCGCGGGCCATGAGTTCCCAGGCAAGGGTTGCAATCGTAACAGGGGCGGGCACCGGCGTCGGCCGGAGCGCGGCCCTCGCCCTGTTGCGGGAAGGCTATTCCGTGGCGCTGGCCGGACGGCGCACCCAGCCGCTGGAGGACACTGCCGCTGCCGCCGGGCCGGATGCTTCCCGGGCCCTGGTGGTCCCCGCGGACGTGGGTGACCCCGACCAGGTCCAAGCCCTGTTTGCCGCGGCCACGGAGAGGTTCGGACGGCTGGACCTGTTGTTCAACAACGCCGGGGCCAGCGCACCTCCGGTCCTCCTGGAAGACCTGACCTACGAACAGTGGCAAAGAGTCGTGGATGTGAACATCACCGGGGCCTTCCTGTGTACCCAGGCGGCTTTCCGGGTGATGAAGGAGCAGGACCCGATGGGAGGCCGCATCATCAACAACGGCTCCATCTCGGCCCAGGTGCCCCGGCCCAACTCCGCCCCCTACACCGCCACCAAGCACGCCATGACCGGGCTTACCCGCTCCTCGTCCCTGGACGGACGCAAGTACAACATCGCCTGCGGCCAGATAGACATCGGCAACGCGGCCACCGAGATGACGGGCTTAATCTCCACCGGCATCCTCCAACCAAATGGGGACGTCCTGGCCGAGCCGACTATGGACGTGGAGAACGTCGCCAGGGCCGTTGTCTACATGGCCAGCCTGCCCCTGGACGCTAACGTGCAGTTTATGACTGTAATGGCCACCGCCATGCCCTACATTGGGAGGGGATAGGCTGGGAAGCAGCCCGCACGGTGCGAACTGACCTGATCAACTGACCTGGTTAAGGATTTGAGTAATCTGGGAGGAAAATCCAGGAGGAAAGAACAATGGGCTACGCAATAAACCACGTGCATATCCGCGCTGCGGACCCCCACGACTCGGCCGCATGGTACGAGAAGCACTTCGGGGCCAGGGTATTGTCGGCCCGGGAGGTCATGCCCGGGACCATCACCATCGGTATGGAGCTTGAGGGTCCGGTACGGCTCAATATCTCCTCTCAGAAGGAGGGGTCTCCGGACGACAGGCCGGTGGCGGAATTGAACCGGCTGGGGTTGGAGCATTTCGGTTTCGTGGTGGACGACATTGACGCCGACATGCAGCGGCTCGAGGCGTCCGGGGTCCGCGTCGTCCTGCCAATAACGGAAGTCGCCGGCGGAGGCCGGTTGTCCTATATCGAGGGTCCCGACGACGTGTTGATCGAGCTGGTGCAGCGGAGGGCCTAGCTGAAGACAACAGGGAGGGAAGCGCTCCCTCCCTGTCCAGGTCAACAGCCGGATTGGCCGCCGTGGGCGCTATCGCCCTTCTTTAATCAGCCTTCTCTATCGCCCCTCATCGCCCCTCTTTGATAAAGTCGGCCACCCTCTCCGCGATCATTATCGTCGTGGCGTTGGTGTTGGCCCGGATGCAGTCGGGCATGATGGAGGCGTCCGCCACCCTCAGTCCTTCCACGCCGCGGACCTTCGCATACTGGTCCACGACCGCCATTCCGTCGGAATCCGGTCCCATCTTGCAGGTGCCGGACACGTGGTGGGACGTGCCGGTGTAGTGCATCAGCCAGTCGTTCAGGGCGTCGTCCGACGCAAGCTCCTCGTCCGTGGGCGACACCCGCTCGATGATCAGGTCGCGGAAAGAGGGATGGTCGGCCAGCCGGATAGCCAGGCGCACCGCCTTCCGCATCCGTTCCAGGTCAAAAGGCTCGGTGTAGTAGTTGTAGTTGAGGAAGGGCTGTACGGTGGGATCGGCAGTTTGCAGTTGCAGTTCCCCCGCTCCAAGGGCCAACTGTAGGCTGCAACTGACGCCCAGGTAGTTGCCGTCGTCGTTGATCTCCACCTGCACGGGCCGGTGCTCGCTGGTCAGCATCGTCGGGCTTACCTGCATATCGTTGCGCAGGTATGAACCTTCCACCGTGTACCGCAGGCCAACCTGTATCACCGGGGCCTGTACATCGGGTTTCTCGCCCCTCGCCCGGAACAGGACTGTCGCCGACGGGTGGTCGCGGAGGTTCTGACCCACGCCGGGCAGGTCATGGACCAGGGGTACGCCGAAGCTGCCCAGGTGCTCCGCAGGTCCTATCCCAGAGAGCAGCAGCAGGTGAGGAGAGCCGATTGCGCCGCTGCTGAGGATTATGTTCTCACCCTCGACGGAGAAAATATCGCCGCCGCTCTCAACCTCAACTCCGGTCGCCCGCTTCCCGTCGAATAGCACCCGCCGGGCATGGACGTCGGCCTTGACGGTCAGGTTCAAGCGGTGCCGGGCGGGCCCGAGGTAGGCAATGGCGGTGCTGATGCGGACGCCTTCCAGGGTGTTCCGCGCTCTGGGAGACACCCCCGTGGATTCCGGGTGGTTCTGGTCCGGGTCGTCGGGAAACCCCTCGGCCAGGCACGCATCCTGGAACGCCGTGGCGTGGGGCAGCCACTCATCCCTGGGATACCGGCGCACCGGTATCGGGCCGTCGTCGCCGTGGAAGTCTCCTCCGGGATAGTCCAGGTCGGTCTCCATCTTGCGGAAGTAGGGCAGTATCCTGGTATAGGCCCACTCGTCGTTGCCCCACTCGGCCCAACGGTCGTAGTCCTCGGGAATCCCCCGGTATAGGACCTGTCCGTTGATCGCGCTGGACCCGCCGGTGGCCTTGCCCCGGGGAATGACCAGGTTGGTCTGCTGCGGAGTCACCTGGGCTTCAAACCCCCAGGAATGAGGGCCGTAGGCCGAGAGCCATACGTTGTTGCCGAACTTGATGTCCTCGGGCAGATACTCGAAGTCCGGGAAGTCCGGTCCCGCCTCCAGCAACAGCACCGCCTTTTCCGAGTCCTCGGACAGGCGGCTGGCCAGGGTGCTGCCGGCCGAACCGGCCCCAACGATGATGTAGTCGTATTTCATGTCCCCTCCCTGTGTGCGGTAGGTGTATGGCAGGCACGGGAATTTGCATCTATCCGGTCGAATTGTATTTATCAGGAGCGCCCAGGGTCAAGCCAATGCAGGGGTCCGGGTGTCCCTTCCTGGTATCCCTAATGCCTGCGGCCCAGGGAGTGCATGATCAGATTGCCTTTGCCCACCTCCGCCATCACCTCGACGACCTCCGCCAGGAAAGCATCGTCCATTCCCAGATGCTTCACGGCATCCAGATGGAAGCTCACTCAAGCCTGGCAGTTGTTCATCGCGGATACCACGAAGGCAATCAGTTTCTTGGTCTTTATGTCAACCAGGCCCGGCTCCATCACCGACTTGTAATGGGCCCAGTAGGCTTCCAGGTGTTCCGGGTTGTGCGCCATCAACTGGAAAGTCTCCGGGACGAAATTCCATCCCATCGTGCCCTTGATCTCTTCGTAAATCTCCTTGACCCTGCCGGTGGCGTCGGCCTCCCTGACCAGTCCAATCCTTGCCATGACTAAACATCTCCGTAGAAAAGTGGCTATACGTTACGCTTCTCTATCTTAGAGCGTGTGGACATTCAAGAATTGAACGGGCGCGGATTGGCATCCGCGCCCGTTCATTATGCGGCCTTGGTGATGCGGATTTGGCTATGATTGGGACTCCAGTATCCGCGCCATCTTTTCCACGAATCCATCCACATCCCTAAGCCGCCTTCTCATAACTCGTTCACTATACTGGCTTTCATAGAAGTTTGTATGCAGGTGTTCAACCATAGCGAATAAGCGACTCAGTTCTTCGTCTCCCGTTTCCTCCGATAGGGTCTCCACAATCTCTCTAAGTTGATTGTGCGAGCGGTGACGTATCCCCAGCGCCTCTGCCGCCTCTTTCACCATCAATGCGGCAGCACCCCAAGCCTTCTCCGACGCCTGCTCATAGTCGTTAGCATCGAAGTATTCACGGGCTTTGACCAGAAACGCATGGCTACGCTCTCGACAAGTCCGCGTATCTTGCAACTTTATCTATCCCCTGAACGGTTCCAATCTGTGTCGGAATTATAACACGCTTTTGTCCGGCATCATTAGAGCATCATCCAAAACGATATGCGCATTATCTCACTCATATACTTCAGCGATATGGCCGAGGAACGCGAAGCTAGGCTGAGTGTCCACACACTCTAGTCTATCTGTTGCTCGAATGCGCAGGGTTTTGACACACCCGGTGTCTGTGACTAGACTGGGGGAGATACAGGGAGCGCGCCTGACTGCGTGTGACCGGTATCCTTTCACAACTCGGTCTCCCTGGGAGTGAATCATGCGTATCCTGCTGATTGCCACCAACCGGCACCAACGCCTGATGAGCCGCATGAACGCGAAGCCCGTTCCCATCGGGCTGGCATACATCGCCGGGCACCTCGACCCGGAGCAACACGAGCTGAAGGTCCTGGACCTGATGTTCTCCGAGGACTACCTGGGCGAGACCGAGCGCACAGTTAAAGAATTTCAGCCCGATCTGGTGGGCATATCCCTGCGCAATCTGGACAACTCCAGCTACATGGACCCGCAGTGGGCCCTGCCCTCCACGAGAGCGGTCATAGACCGGGTCCGCTCGGTGTCCAGGGCGGCCATAGTCTGCGGCGGCCCCGGGTTCAGCCTGCTGCCCACAGAATGCTTCAACTACCTGGAACCGGACCTGGGCGTGGCGGGCGACGGCGGCGAGACCTTCGCCCAGATTGCCGCTTCCCTGGAGAGCGGGGAGACCTTCCACAATCTCCCCGGCCTGGTATACCGCAGCAGCGATGGAGAGACGGTCTATCGGGGGCTGGCCTACTCCAGCTTCGCCAAGCCTCCCCGGCTGGAAGAACTGGACATGGCACGGTATGAGCAGGCCGGGTTCGGGATAGGCATTGTCACCAAGCTGGATGACAGCTTCTCCCACTCCATCGAGGTGGGGAAGGACACCAACTGGCGGGTCCTGAAACCCATAGAGGATGTGGTGCAGGAAGTCCAGGAGATGAAGGAGCGGTTCGGACTGCGCAAGGTGTTCTTCATAGATTCCGGGTTCAACGTTCCGTTGCAGCACGCCAAGGCCCTGTGCCACTCCCTGATCGACGCGGACATGAAGGTGCGCTGGAACAGCTATCTTGCGCCGGTGCCTGAAGCCTGCGACGAGGAAGTGCTGGGCCTGATGAAGCAGGCCGGGTCGGGCCTGATAATCATGAAGGGCGTCGCCGGCGAAAGCTTGGAGGATGAGCCCCTGGACGCGCGCCTGGAGCCGCTCAGGGAAATCTGCCAACGCTGCGACGATGCCGGCATCAACTACGTGATTTCCCAGTACTTCGGGGAGCCGGGCGAAACTGCGGAGACGGTGGAGACCAAGCTGGGCTTCCTGCGGGAAATCAGCCCGGCTCTGGCCAACTTGCGCGTGGGTGTGCGGGTGCGCCCCGGCACCTCGGCCGCTCAAAAGTCCCTGGAAGAGGGGCTGATCGAAGACGAGAGCGAACTGCTTCGCCCCACCTTCTACCTGGACGAGTCTGTCCGGGGCTGGATCGTGGACCGCCTCAAGGCCGAAGCCGGCGCAAACCCCCGCTGGAACCTGCTTTAGAGGGCGGGGTCGGGCGGAGCTAGACCGGTTCCAGGTCCCGGTGGGGTTCTGGCGGCAACTCGACATTTACCGGATCGCCCGGGGCCACTTCGCCGCCGGATACTACGATCCCCATGATTCCCGCCCTGCGGACCGGATTCCCGGACTCGTCATGGTCGAGCACCGAGTCCAGTAGCCCCGGCTGGACCTTGTTGAGTTGCCCACAGGGGTTCCGCAGTCCCGTAATTTCCACCACCGCATCTTTCAGGTGGAGTCGGGCCCCCGCCGGCAGCCCCAGCAGATCGATGCCCCGGGTGGTGATATTCTCGCCCATCTGCCCGTGGGAAACGTCGAAGCCGGAGTCCTTGAGTTCGTCGTAAAGCTCGGCGTGGATGAGATGCACCTGCCGCAGGTTAGGCTGGGTTGGGTCTTCGGATACCCGCGAGCGGTGCTTGACAGTCTTCCCTGCGTGGGCGTCTCCCTCTACCCCGATTCCCTCCAGTAGCCGTATCCTTTCCCGGCTCGGCTTGATCAGGGTGTGAGTTGCGCTGCGGTTGACCGATGCGACCGTTCCGTTCATGGATTTGCTCCCTGAAGGTGTTTGTGAAGGTGTTTGTCCAGAAAATCGGCGATGGCAGGATAGGCCTGAAGGCGGTTGGCCAGGCGCACCAGGCCATGCCCCTCATCCTCAAAGCGCAGGTATTCGACCGGTACATTATACTCCCGAAGTTGCGCCACCAGGGCTTCAGCGACGCTGATGGACACCCTCGGGTCATTCGCCCCGTGGACCACAACCATCGGGACCCGTATCCTGTCCACATGGTTGATCGGAGAGATAGACCGGAGAAAGTCGCCGTCTTCCTCAATGGTCCCGTACTCAATCTCTCTCAACCGGCGTCCCTGGGGTTCCGTGCGCTCCAGGTGCATGATGAAGTCGGCGACGCCTCTTTCGTTAACGCCTGCGGCCCATGACTCGGGGTATGTCGTCAACGCTGCCAGCGCCATGAATCCGCCGTAAGAGGGCCCCATGACAGCGATGCGCTCCGGGTGCGCCCAACCCGAGGAACGTAGCCAGCGGTTAACAGCCTCGAGGTCGGCCACGCTGTCCATTCGCTTCCGCACGTCGTCCAGATGATTGTAGGTGCGCCCGTATCCTGTGCTGCCGCGGACATTGGCCGCCAGGACAACGTAGCCTCGGTTTGCGAAGTATTGCAGCACCGGCTCAAACACCTGGCGGGTCTGCGCTGATGGTCCGCCGTGTACCTGGACGATGGCGGCATTGCTGCCGTCGGGCTTCGCATCCCTGGGGGCATATAGCAGGCAGGGGACTTCCACTCCATCCTGCGCCTTCATTCGGATCACCTGTGGTTCAACCAGCGCGTCTTCACCCAGGCCCACTCGCGGCGAGTGTGTGATCTGGCGTAACTTCTTCTGTCTTAAATCGTAGGTCCAGATATCGGAGGTGGCTTGGGACCTGTTGAGAGCGAAGGCGAATTTCCGCCCGTGGGATGCCCAGGTCAGCCCGGAGACCACTCCCAGCGGAAGCTCGCCTATGTGTTGTTCCTGTGAGGACCGGAGATCGCGCAGGGTGACCCGGGATGCGCCGTCCACGTTCCGCGAATAGACCAGGAACCGGCGGTTGGGGGACAGGGCTGCGCTCTCGACGTCCCAGTCCGTGACCAGCATGAATTTAAGCCGGGGTTGTTCAGGAATTCCGTCCAGGTCCAGCGTTGCCAGTCCGAGGAACTCATGCCCCTCATCACTTCGCAGGAAGAGAGTCCGTCCACTGTCCGAGAAACCGGCTGGATGGTAGGCGGCATCGCCGGTGTGTGGTGTCAGGAGGCATGATGTCCCCTCTTCTATGTCCACCATGTGGAGGTCAGCGCCCTCCGGCCGCGCCCCTTCTTGCACAATCAGGCTCTTGCCGTCGGGAGTCCATGCCACCGGCCTGCTGGACTCTCGGCCGGAGTAGACCAGCTTGGGTGTAGGTGCGTCCACGCCCCTTACGTAAACATCGAATCGGCGACGTTCGATTGCGTTTGCCGAATAGGAAAACGCCCCTCCATCCGGGGCCCACTGCCCGAACTCATGTGACACATCCAGGTCGGAGGTGTAGGACTTGAGGTTCCCGCCATCGTAGTCCGACACCAGTATCTGCCAGTGCTCGTTGCCTCCCCGGTCGCGGTCATATGCAATTCGACGTCCGGTCGGAGAAAATGCCACCTGACCGGTCCTCTCCGATGCAAGGCTGAGAGGCTGAGGCCAACCGCCGGACTCGGCAACGACCCAGGGAAGGGGAATACCTGTAAGATTGCTGACAAATGCGATCAGCTTCCCGTCAGGGCTGAAGGCCGGCGCGGATGCGGAGCGCACGTTGAGATACTGCTCGATGTCGTAAGCCATCCTGCGTTCCTCGGTTTGCGATTGGGACTGCCAGGGAACATGCAATCAGGGGTGCCGGAAGCGTATCCTTCAGCCTTCCGGGTGTCAAATATCTCACATGCCCCGGGTGGAACATCAACCATTCGACCCGTTGGCGTGGACAGCTAACACTGCATTGGTCCGGGGTTGCCCGTTTGGGCCGTAATGAATAGGATATAGGCAGGAGAGTTACCCATCCCCCGCGTATGCTGGAGGGAGTACATTTGACGCCGAACACTGATACGCCGCCCGTTGAGAACTGGGCCGACATCGGGGACCTCCGGGTGCGCTACCTGGACTGGGGCGGCGAAGGCTCTCCCGTGATGTTGATGCACGGGCTGGCGTCTTCGGCCCACTGGTACGGGTTGGCGGCCGGGTATCTTCGGGGCAAATACCGCCTGTTCGCCGCGGATGCCAGGGGCCATGGCCAGACCACCCAGGCGGACAGTGGTTACGACTGGCAGACACTGGCCGGGGACGCCGTGGGCCTGATGGACCATCTCGGCATCACGCGGGCTGCGGTGTTCGGCCACTCGTGGGGCGCAACGGCAGCACTCAACGTGGCCGCCCGGTTCCCTGGGCGGGTGTCGGGGTTGGGCCTCATCGACGGGGGAACCTCGGCAACAGGCGGACTTCGGGAACCCTGGGAAACAGTCAGGGCCAGGGTCAGGCCCCGGGACGTATCGGGGACGCGCGAGCAGTTCCTGGACAGGCTGCGGAAGCAGCTCCATTTCTGCTGGAATAAGCAGGTCGAGCGCATCGTTCAGACAATGGTCTACGACGATGAAGACGGCCGGATTCAGGATATCCTGCGCCCGGAAAATCACCTCCAGGTCATGCGGGCCATGTGGGAAGAACCCGCGTCCGGTTGTTACTCCCAGGTCCTGTGCCCGGCCATCATCATCCCTGCCGGGCCTCGCTCCGGCCAGGAGGAAAGCCCGCGGGCTGTCCAGAAACGAGAGCGCGTTGCCGCGGCCGGGGCGGCCATCAAGCGCTGCCGGGTTTGCTGGATTGAGGACACGGTCCACGACATCGGCTACCACAGGCCGGAAGAACTGGCCCGCGTCATGGACGAGTTCCTTTCCGGCCTGCCCCCAACCTGATATTGGGCCCTGGATCCTGTTCTTGCGTTAGAGCCTTGAACAAAAAGCCCTGAACCATACCTAAACCACAGAGGAGAAATGACGGCTATGTCCGGAGAGAAGCAAACGCCAACCCAACGGCTCACCAACCTTTGCCGGCGCATGGAAGAGGCGGGAGTGGACGGCTACATTGTGCTGTCCTCGGATGCCCACCTCAATGAGTACGTGCCCGAGTACACGCGACGCCGGACAGCCATAACCGGGTTCAGGGGGTCCGCCGGGGATGTGCTTGTCTTCCCGGACAAGACCCATCTGTTTGTGGACCCGCGTTACCACCTGCAGGCCGACGACGAGGTGGACCAGGACCGCATCCGCGTCCACAAGCTGGGAATGGCCGGAGAGAAGACCCTGGGCCAGTGGCTCACCGAGATGGAGAAAGAACGGGGGAGCATCCGTGTTGGTTTCGACCCATTCGTGGTCTCCACCCAGGCATACGCCGCCTACAAGGCTGCCCTCAACTCGCCGGACTCGGAACTTGTGCCGCTGGAGGACAACCTGGTCGATGCGGTATGGGAAGACCAGCCGCCTCCCCCGGCCAACCCCATCTATGCCCTGGGGGACGAGCTTACCGGGTGCAGTGTCCCTGACAAGCTGGCGAGCATCCGCAAAGAGATGGAGGAAGCAGGCGCAACCCTGCTGGTCCTGACCAAGCTGGACGAGATTGCCTGGGTCACCAACCTGCGGGGAACGGACATCGCCTACAACCCGGTGTTTGAAGGGTACATGATCATAGATATGGAGCGGGCAACTTGCTTCACGCGCACTTCCCCGCCTCCAGAGGTCCTGGACGGCCTGGACGGTTCAATCGGTTTTGAACCCTATGAAGCCTACGCCGAAACGATGAAGCGCATTGGGGCAGAGGCTTCCGGCAAGGTATGGCTGGACCCCAGGGGCGTCACCATGGGCACGCGCCTGATGCTGCATGAGGACCAACAGGTGCATGAGAGGCCCAACCCTATCGTTGCTCTGAAGGCCATCAAGAATGACACCGAGATAGCCGCCTCCCGCAACTCCCACCGCCACGCGGCCGCAGCCAAGATTCGCAGCTTCAGGCGGTTGCAGGACTCCATCAGGTCTGGGGAAACGGTCAGCGAGGAAGCCTATAGCGACCTGCTCTACGAGGAGTATTCCAGCGAGGAGGGCTTCTACGACCTGAGCTTCACCACCATTGCCGCCGCCGGGAGCAATGGCGCAATCATCCACTACGCTGACGCCAGCCCGGACGTCCCCCTGCGCGACGGTGAGCTTTTCCTTGTGGACTCCGGGGTCCAGTTGCTCGGCGGGACTACCGACGACACGCGGACCGTCATCGTAGGGACTCCGTCGGAACGGCAGAAGGCAGTCTATACCCTGGTCCTGAAGGGACACATCAACCTGGCGATGCAGAAGTTCCCGGAAGGTACGGGCGGAGTCGCCCTGGACGCCCTGGCGCGGAGCCACCTTTGGAACGCCGGCCTGGACTATGGCCACGGCACAGGCCACGGCGTCGGGGCCTTCCTCAACGTCCACGAGGGACCCCAGAGCATCACTGCCCGCAGCGGCGACGAGACTTTCAAGGTTGGCATGATTGTGTCCAACGAGCCGGGATACTACGAAGCGGGTTGGGGCGGCGTCCGCCTGGAGAACCTGTACGTGGTCGCGCCCGACGATGAGATGCCGGGGCATCCCGACGGACGGAAGTGGATGCGTTTCGACCCGTTGACCCTGATCCCGTTCGACAAGCGCCTGATCGACTGGGACAGGCTGACCGCCGGGGAACAGGCCTGGCTGGAGGGCTATCACCAGGAGGTCTGGGAGACCATAGGCCCGATGCTGGAGGATGACGACCGCGAGTGGCTTCGGGAGGCTTGCCAGCCTTCACACAGTGCATAGGGCAACCGGACGCCGCTTCGCCCAAGGACCACAGTAAAAGGACCGCGGCAACCCGGCCCGGAATCCGCCAATCGCCAGGTTGACATCCAGGGGCCGGAATCCTGGGCCCAGGGTCGTTGAGCCGGGCGGCGCGGTCGCCAGGTTGGCCCGGACGCCTGTGCTAACCGGGAACCTGGCCTTTCTCCGTGGGGACGAAGCGCATCGACAGGGAGTTGACGCAGTGGCGCGTGTTGGTGGGAGTCAGGAACTCCCCCACAAACACGTGGCCCAGGTGTCCCCCGCAGCTTGCGCACTCGATTTCCGTGCGGTAGCCGTCGGGGTCAGGGAGGCGGTTCACCGCGCCGGGAATTTCCTGGTCGAAGGCCGGCCAGCCGCAGTGGGCATCGAACTTGTCTGAGGAACGGTACAATTCCGCGTTGCAGCGGCGGCAGATGTATGTGCCCTCTTCGTAGAAGTCGTCGTATTCGCCGGTGAACGGGTACTCCGTCCCCTTGAACTCAATTATCTGACGCTCCTGGGGCGTTAACGGGTTGAACCTGGACGTATCCATAATCCTTCCTCCGCGGTGTTCCTGTGTTCGCTCCGGCGCCTGCCTGTTGCCCTGCAATGCAGCCAGCCAACGCTGAATTGCTACTATTACCATTGTCATTTCCCCGGTCCGCTGAATGTCATATACGGACCATTGCGGCCGGGATAAGGATAACCTGCTCCATGCCGATGGACAAGACCGGCGCGCCCGCTTCGTCCGCCCGCATGCGGGGTTTTCGGGAACCACGGTCAGCGGAAAGTAGCGTAGAATGCGCGTAGTTCCCATCGCTGACAAACAACGTCTCCCCGAAAGGAACGTCTCCATGCCTATAGTTGACCATGATCAGGCCCCCGAGACACCCTGGCGGCCCAGGTACAGGAAGTGGGACATCGCGGGACACGAGCAGGGGGTTTCCAGCACCCTGAGCGTCAACCTCGTCGAGGCCGGGGCGGGCGCGCCGCTTCACACCCATACGATGGACGAGCTGATCGTGATATTGGAGGGAAGCCTGGAGGTGACGCTTGACGGCGCATCCCACACCGTTGGCAGCAACCATACCCTGGTCGTGCCCCCCGGCATTGAGCACGGATTCCGGGCCACTGCCGGGGGAGCAAAGCTGCTGGTGTTTTTCCCCGTACTTGACCCTTACGCCGGGGAACATACCCGGTACCTGGAAGGAAGCAGACCGGCCAGTCCTTGAGCCTGGTCAATGCGTCACTGCGACCATCTACAGCTGGCTACTGCCGAATAGGAGGTATGACGTGACTTACTCCGGCCAGTCTCTGAAGCGTTTCGAGGACCTGCCCCTGCTTACCGGCCGCGGCTCTTTCGTGGACGATATGAAGCTACCCGGCATGGTTTACACAGTTGTCCTGCGCAGCCCACATGCTCACGCGCGAATTATGCTCCTGGATGCCGCCCCCGCACTTGCTCTACCGGGTGTCGTCGCAGTGGTTACGGCCTCCGACCTTGAGGGTGCGGTCCATTTCGTTCCCACTCGCCGGGGTTCGGATGAGCCGGACCATCGTATGCCGGACCACCCCGTATTGGCTGGCGACAGGGTATGTTACGTGGGCCAGGCAGTGGCGGTGGTGGCCGCCGATACTCCCGAAGCGGCCCGCGAAGCACTGGAACTGGTACGGGTGGAATACGAGCCTCTTCCCGCGGTCGTAAGCGCCATCGATGCTATGGAACACGCCTCGCCGGTAGTCCACCCTGATATGGGTGGCAACGTGGCCATGACCGTCTCCCACACCGGGGGGGATGTCGACGGGGCTTTTGCGGCCGCGGACCGGGTGGTGGGACATAGCTACCACGTGCAGCGGCTCGCGCCCGCTCCTATGGAGGGCCGCGGCCTGGTGGCCCAGCACGACCCGGACCAGGACATCCTCACGGTATGGGACTCAACCCAGCATCCGCACAGCATCAAGGCGCATCTGGCGCGGCTGTTCCGCCGCGCCGAAGAGAAGGTGCGCGTTATCGCGCCTGACGTGGGCGGCGGGTTTGGCGAGAAGGGCGGACTGTTCCCGGAGGAAGTGGTCATTCCTTATCTGGCGATGCGCCTGGGGCGGCCGGTCAAGTGGGTGGAAGACCGGCAGGAGAATATGGTTGCCTTCCACGGCCGGGGCTTCACTGTCGACATGGAAGCCGCGCTGAAGGACGACGGGACCATCCTGGGTATTCGCGTGAACATCGTCTCCGACCTGGGAGCATACTTCCTTCCCGGAACTCCCACCGTGCCCCGGCTGACCAGCTACCGCCTTGTTGGCCCCTACCGGACGCCCGCCGCCCAGGTCGAACTGAAAGGCGTGGTAACCAACAAGCCCCGCACCGGGGCCTACCGGGGCGCCGGAGGGCCGGAAGCGGCATTCTGCATGGAACGCACCATCGACCTTGCGGCAAGGGAACTGGGGCTGGACCCGGCGGAGATACGACGCAGGAACCTGATACCGCCCGATGCCTTCCCCTACGAGACTCCCACCGGGTTAAGCTACGATTCCGGCAATTACGCCGAAACTTTCGACCGCGCAATCGAGCTTTCCGAGTATGCCTCCTGGCGGGAGCGGGCTGCACAGGAGACCGGACCCGGCGAGCCGCTGATTGGCGTTGGAATTGCTTCGGTGGTGAAGGGATCCGGCGGGCGCGGGGCCCAACTCGTCGACTACGGTAGGGTTATTGTAGAACCGTCAGGCCAAGTGATTGTATACACCGGCGTCTCGCCCCACGGACAGGGCACCGAGACCACATTTGCCCAGATAGCGGCCGACGAGCTCGGCCTCGCGCCATCGGACATTCAGGTCCTGCACGGCGACAGCGACGCCCTGCCCGGCGGCGGCACCTCGGCCAGCCGGGGCCTGGTGGCAGGCGGGTCGGCAATGTACTACCCGCTGCGGGATGCGGCCGGGAAGATGTCGCTGATCGCGGCCAATATGCTGGGATGCGCCGCCGGGGATATAGAATTCCGGGACGGACGGATATTCGACCGGCAGAACCCAGACCACGGCCTGTCATTTAGGGAAGTGGCGGCGGCCGCCCACCAGGAGGAACATCTGCCCCCGGACGTGACGCCGGGACTGGACTTCACCGGCAGCCATACCGTTCCCCTCAGCCCATACGCCTTTGGCGTCCACGTAGTGGTGGTGGAGGTATCGCCGGACACCGGGCACACTACCATCCTGAAATACGTGGCAGTGCATGACGCGGGCAGGGTCATCAACCCCATGATCACCGACGGCCAGGTGCAGGGGGCAATCGCCCAGGGCATCGGCCAGGCAATGACCGAGGGCATCGCATACGACGGCCAGGGTCAGCCGCTGACCGGCAGCCTGATGGACTACGCCCTGCCCAAGGCCGGCTACCTGGCCGACCTGACCCTGGATACTACGGAAACGCCCTCGCCCCTGAACCCCCTGGGTTCCAAGGGCATTGGCGAGCTCCCGACGGTGGCCGCGCCGGTGGCCATAACCAACGCAGTGATGGATGCCCTATCCGGGCTGGGAATCAGGCACATCGACACGCCGCTGACGCCGGAGAAGGTCTGGAAGGCAATTCAGGAAAGCCGGGGGTGACCAGAGGTGGATAAGCGAGCATGCCAAAGGTCAGGGAAGCCATCAGGACAGTAGAACGGGATGGCTGGAGGCTGACACGGACGCGGGGAAGCCACCGCCAATTCCATCACCATGAGAAGTCGGGGACCGTCACTATCCCCGGACATCCGAGCGATGATTTACATCCAAAGACATGGCACAATATTCTGAGACAAGCAGGACTCCGGGGGAGAGACCGATGAGGCTGAAATACGTGGTGGTCTTTTTGCAGATGCCCAACAACTACTGCGCTTATCTGCCCGATTTGCCGGGCTGTATCACGACCGGGAAGACTTGGGAGCACATCCAGGAGATGGTAAGGGAGGCGGTCCCATTCCACATCGAGGGTATGCTGGAATACGGCGACCCGCTGCCCGAGAAGCCGATGTCGCTGGAAGAGGCAATAGCCTATCATAACGAGCCCCTTACGGAGTACGAAAAGGAAACCCTGGCGGAGTTCGGCGGCTGTGAAGATTTCCCGGACCTGCCGCCGGTCTTCGAGATTATCGAGTTCGAGGTCAACCTTCCGCAGCCGGACAAGGTCGGCTGATAATGGTTTCAGCGTAAACCAGGGTTGCCTATTGCGATAGCACCGGCGTATGCCAAAGGTTAGAGAAGCCATAAGACTGGTGGAACGTGACGGTTGGCGACTGGCGCGAACTCGGGGAAGCCACCGGGTGTATAAACACCCAGAGAAATTTGGGGGCGTTATCATTGCAGGGCATCCGGGCCGGGACGTGGATAAAGGCACCTGATTGAATGTGCTGCGACGGGCAGGGCTTCGGGAGAGAAACTGGTGAAGTTGCGGTACGCGGTCATATATGAACAGACGCCCAACAACTATTGTGCCTATCCGCCCGATTTACCCGGTTGCATTAGCGCCGGCACGACTTGGGATGAAATTCAGCAGATGGTCCGGGAGGCTATATCTTTACATATAGAGTCTATGCTGGAAAACGGCGAGCCTCTTCCCGAACCGCGAATGTCAATCGAAGAGGCTATGATTTTCCATGGTCAAGCCCTTACCGAATTTGAGAAGGAACTCCTTGCGGATTTCGGCGACGAAGCCCTTACGCTGTCAACCACTTTTGGTATGGTGGAAGTCGAGGTCAGTCCATTGCCGGTGACAACTGGGAGCTGATACCGAGCAAAGCGTGAATCCCCAAGAAAGGGCATGAATCCGATTACATTGAGAAGCGCCGCGAGAGGCGCAGGGAACGGGGCCAATAGGGAAAGGCCCAGACCCCATTTTTGACAACCCAAACCCCTCGGCTATAATTGCACCTGAATCCCGGAACCGGAAATTCGAGAGAATGCAAGGAGGGGTACCAGATGCCCACGTGGAAAGTTTCCTACTTCAGCGGAGTCGGCGGGAGGGCGGAGTTCATGGTCGGGCAGGCCCCCTCCGAACTGGAAGTCACGGTGGTCGACCCCGGCATGTCCGACGCGGAGAAGATCGAGCTTTGCAAGGACGCCGACGCAATCATCTCCAGCGACGTCTCCCTGGACGTGCTCCGTCAGTGCCCCAACCTCAAGCTGATCCAGACCCTGAGCGCGGGCTACGACAGGCTGGACCTCTCGGCCATCCTGGAGATGGGCATCCCGGTGGCCAACAACGGCGGGGCCAACGCCATCGCCGTGGCCGAGCACACCGTCGCGCTGATCATCAACGTGGGCAAACGCCTGATGCTCCAGTGGGACAGCACGACCAAGCGGCGCGAATGGCGCGGCGGCCTCTACCTTCAGGACCTGCAGGAGCTTACCGACAAGACCGTGGGCATTGTCGGCCTGGGACGCATCGGGAAGCACGTCGCCAAGCGCCTGACCGGGTTCGACACGCGCACCATCTTCTACGACATCGAGGACATCCCGGAGGATGTGCAGAAGGAATTGAAGGTTGAACCGGCCGAATTCGATGACCTGCTCCGGGAGTCGGACATCGTGAGCATGCACGTGCCGCTCACCCGGCGGACCCGCGGGATGATGTCGGACCGCGAGTTCGACCTGATGAAGGAATCGGCCATTCTCATCAACGCCTGCCGCGGGCCGGTGGTGGACGAGGCAGCCCTCTACCGGGCATTGCAGGATGGGAAGATCGCCGCCGCGGGCCTGGACGTGCTGGAGGCCGAACCGACGCCCGAAGACAACCCGCTCCTGGACCTGGACAATGTGGTTGTCACGCCCCACATGGCAGGGCAGAGCCAGGAGACGAACCTGCGGGCGGCTACATTCGCCTACGGCAACATCATGCGCGTGCTGCAAGGGGAGGAGGCCGAGTCCCTGGTTACGCCGGAGTAAGCGGCCAGTTGCCGAAAGCCGCTAACGGGCAAATGCAGAGGCCCCGGTGGTGGACCAAAGCCTCTGCATTTCTCCGGTCAACGCCGCCGCCGTCCCAGGACCCGGCGCAGTAACCGGCCCAGCCCGGATGACGGCTTCGGACGTGGTCCCGGGGCCTCTTCCGCATCAATCGCTTCCGGGGACGGTCTCTCCGGCGCGCGGGACGGCGACAGGGTGGCCAGTTCCCGGCGCAGGATGTCCATGTCCAGTTCTACCGGCCAACTCTTGCGGCAGGAATGGCAGTACAAGTCATCCGACTTGGCGCGGTACTCCAGGCCCCGGCGCTCGCCTGAGCGTCTGCCGCACCCCGGGCACATGCCTTGTCTGAACCGTTGGGCCGCAAGCTCCAGGGACGGGCCATTATCCAGCGGCTGAGACATCCTCGACCAACCTTCAGTGCAAGACCGGGCTTGCCGGACTTTGGCGTTGCCTCAAGAATGATTACCCTTTGTGTCAGGCCACTACCACAGGTTCCTTAGTCCACACCTGAAGAATATCACTTGTCCGAATAAACGCAACCGTATTCGCACATTTCAAGCCCGGTTTGACCCGGATTACCTGTGCCAGTAGAATCTCCCCAATCGAGAGTCGAAATTAAGGCTTGGAGCAGAGCGTTGAGCTGCGATGCTTTTGAAGTAGGCACAAGAGTGGAGGCGGTGCAGGCGTTCCAGATCCGCGAGGCCCTGGCGTCCCCGGTGGGCCAGAACGTCCGCGAGGTGCAAATCGGGGATACCGGTGAGGTGGTCCAGAAGCGCATCGCGGGCAACTTCCACTGGCTGGGCGTGCGTTGGGACCGGCTGAGGAGAACCCTGAACCTGGAGCCGGACCATTTCGACCACGTCAGGATAGTCGAGTAGGCCGGCACGGCCGCAAGCAGTCCTGATTTGGACCTGGCATGTGGTCCCCGGTGCCGGCCGCCATAATCCGGCACTTATCCATACATGAGTCCGCTGTATCTTCGCCCTGATTAAGGAGACGCTGGATGGCTGCGAGTACGGCCCAAGTACATGGCGAATGCGATGCCCGGTTCTCCGCGGTCCGGGAAACTTTCGCGGAGAACTTTGCCAGCTACGGCGAGGTTGGCGCGGCGGTGGCGGTGACGGTCGACGGCAAGCCCGTCATAGACCTTTGGGGCGGCGTATCCGATAGGGATACCGGGAAGCCCTGGGAAAGGGATACCCTGGTCACAGTCTACTCGACGACCAAGGGGATGACCGCCATCTGCGCCCATCGCCTCGTCGAGCAGGGCCTGCTCGACCTGAACGCTCCGGCAGCTGCATACTGGCCGGAATTTGCCCAGGCTGGCAAGTCTGAAGTTCCCGTACACATGCTGTTGAGCCACCGCGCTGGGCTTCCCGCCGTCAGCGAGAAACTGCCGGACGGCGCGGCCTTCGACTGGGAGACCATGACCCGCGCCCTGGAACGCCAACGGCCCTTCTGGGAACCGGGGACACGCCACGGCTACCACGCGCTGACCTACGGCTGGCTGGTCGGCGAGGTGGTGCGGCGCGTCAGCGGCAAAAGCCTGGGAACGTTCTTCCGGGACGAAGTGGCCGTGCCGCTGGGCCTGGACTTTCACATCGGCCTGGACCCGGGCCATGACGCGAGGGTTGCCACCATGTATTCGGCGGTGGTGTCGCCGGAGGCAGCGCAGCAGATGGAGCAACGCCAGGCCGAGGTTGCGAAAGCCATGCCGCCCGGACTGGCCGGGGCCAGGGCCAACATCTCCATCCAGGGAGCGCACAATTCCTTGGAATGGCGGAGGGCCGAGATTCCCGCAGCCAACGGCCACAGCGATGCCCGGTCCCTGGCGCGAGTCTACGGCGCGCTCTCCCTGGGAGGCGGCCTCGATGGGGTCCGCGTGCTCAGTTCGGAGACCATCAGGAAGGCCACCGTCGAACAGGCAATTGGCCAGGACACCATGCTGCCCAACAGGACAAGGTTCGGCCTCGGCTTCTGGCTCTGCCTCGATGGAAACATGGGCCCCAACGACGCCAGCTTCGGACACCCGGGCGCTGGAGGCTCCATCGGGTTTGCCGACCCGGCAGCCCGGATAGGCTTCGGCTACGTGATGAACCAGATGAAGTCCGGTGTCGTCGAGTCGGACTCCACCGCCAGGCGGCTGATCGACGCGCTTTACCGTTCCCTCCAGCAGGGGAGCATCGAAACATCAGACACAGGAAGGGCGGGACGATGACTACTGACAGAGGGACACGGTTAAACGGCAAGGTGGCAATAGTTACCGGGGCAGGCGCAACCGGCGGCGGCGACTTCGTTGGCATCGGCCAGGCAATATCGATACTGTTTGCCCGGCAAGGGGCCAGCGTGCTCCTGGTGGACCGGGATGAACAGAACGCGGAAACCACCCTGGCGATGGTCCGGGAGGATGGCGGCGATGCGTCGGTGTTCGTGGGCGATGTGACCAGCAACGCCGACTGCCAGGGCATGGCCGAGGCCGCGGTCTCCCGCTACGGCAAGCTGGACGTTCTGATCAACAACGTGGGCATCAGCGGCCCCGGCTCCGTTACCGACGTTGAAGAAGACCTGTGGGACACGGTGATAGACGTCAACCTGAAGAGCGTGATGCTCACCAGCAAGCACGCCATTCCCAGGATGATCGAGGCCGGGGGCGGGTCCATCGTCAACCTGTCCTCCATTGTCGGACTGCGTGCCGGCAGCGGAAGTCCCAGCCATCCCTACGCCGCATCCAAGGGAGGAATCATCGGCCTGAGCAACTCGATGGCCGTGCATTACGGAAGGGACCAGGTCCGGGTCAACTGCATCGCGCCGGGCCATGTCCACAGCCCCATGGTCGCCCGCAACGCCTCCCAGGAGATGCTGGAGCTGCGCCGGAGGGCGGGACCGCTGGGCATCGAGGGCACTCCCTGGGATGTTGCTTGGGCCGCCCTGTTCCTGGCCTCGGATGAGGCGCGATGGGTCTCCGGCGCAACCCTTCCCGTAGACGCGGGCCTGCTTGCCGCGACCCCGTTGGCCATGTTCCCATACCTGCAGGGGCCGGAGTAGGGCTGGCGGTCGCATCGCGCAGGCTGCTCAAGCCCTCAAGAAAACTGCTGCAGGGACCGGACATGGTCCAGACCGGGGACCAGGCCCCCGGCCCCCGGTTTCACCCTGCCCGGCACCGCCGGACCGCTGACCCTGGGCGATGTATGGCAGACTGGCAAGGTGGCGCCGGCCTTTTGGTGCTGGCCCTTTTGCTGGCCCTTTTAATGAGGCGGTCCGGTCCCTCCGGCCGCCGGCTGTGGACTCACTTTTGCCGGCCGGGCCACCCCGCCTATGCGCATGACCCCGGGTTTCCGCTTCTCCTTTGGACTGGCCGGATAACATCCCGGCCAGTCCAAAGGACGCCTTCCTACCCCTGCGAGACCGGCCTCACCGGCACGTCGAACTGGCCGCTGACCCGGTTGCCGCCGGGGTCCGCCGGCTGGCTACTCCGCCACGGTGCAGGTCAGCGTCGCGGCGGCGCTGCTCACCTGGCTCCCGTCGGCAAGCTCGTACACCGCCTTGACGCTGATGCTGGCCTCCTGGCCCGCCTGGTACTCGCCCTTGGCGCGCACCAGCGGGTAGCCCTGGAGCCTGGCCTGCTCCCGCTTCCCGTCGGGCCGGGTCAGGTCGTAGTCGTAGGCGTACACCTGGGCGCCGGACCAATCCGGCACGTCCCACTGGAACAGCACCTGGCCGGTCTGGGCGACGCAGCTCAGGTTGGACACCGCCGTGGGCGGCCCCTCCACCGACACGTCGAAGGTGTCGCTGACCGTGTTGCCGTCGCTGTCCTGGGCCGTGACCGTGACGGTCGCCGACCCGTCGGCCACCGCGAGCACCGTCAACGTCCCCTGCAACAGTAAAACCTCCGCCACCTCGAAGTCAGAGGTCTCGGCGCTGAAGGTGAGGCTGTCGCCGTCGGCGTCGCTGAACACAGCGGCCAGGGATACGTCCTGCGCTCCTCCCTCCTCCTGCGTGGCCCCCGCCTTCAGGCTCATGTCGGCGACGGCCGAGGCCACCACCGGCGCGGCCTTGACCGTCACGGTGAAGGCGTCTGAGACCGTGCCGCCGTTGCCGTCGTTGGCGGTGACCGTGATGGTGGCGGTGCCCCGGGCCTGGGCGTTCACCGTCAGGCTGGACCCGTCGGATTCCACCGACACCGTGGCTTTTGCTTCGTCAGAGGACGCGGCGCTTATGGTCAAACTGTCGCCGTCGTCATCGCTGAACACCCCGGACAGGGAGACCGTCTGGGTCCCGCTCTCGCTGACGATGGTGGCGTCGCCGATGGCGCTGGACACCGTGGGGGCCTGGTTGGGAGTCACTTGCTGCTGCTGTTGCTGCTGGGCAACCACCGACACGTCGAAGTCGTCCGTCACCCGGTTGCCGTCGCTGTCCTGGGCCGTAACCGTGATGGTCGCCGTCCCTTCGGCCACTCCGGTAAGGCTCAGCGTGGAACCGTCGGAGGACACGGACACCGTGGCTATGGCGTCGTCGCCGGAGGCGGCGGTGACGGTCAACGCGTCCCCGTCGGCGTCGCTGAAGACGCCGGACAGGGACACGTCCTGCGTATCACCCGTCTCCAGGCCGGACACGTCGGCGATGGCCGAGGCCACTACGGGCGCGGCCTTGACCGTGACGGTGAGGGCGTCCGAGACCGTCCCGCCGTAGCTGTCGGCGGCGGCGACCGTGATGGTCGCCGTGCCCCTGAGCCTGGTCTTCACCGTCACGCTGGAGTTGTCGGACGACACCGATGCCGTTGCCACGGCCTCGTCCGAGGATGCGGCGCTCATGGTCAGGCTGTCGCCGTCGGCGTCGTCGAACACCCCGGACAGGGAGACCTGACTGGTCCCGCTCTCGTTGACGATGGTGGCGTCGGCGATGGATGCCGACACCGTGGGCGCCCGGTTCTGAAGCACCCGCAGGGCCGCCGCCACCTCCACCCAGCGCTCCCAGCCCCTATCGGCAAACCCCTGGGCCTCCGCCGCCGTCATCGGCGTCAGCGTCGTGTCGGCCACCGTCTCGCCGAAGGCCAGCAGCGCCCGGTCCCAGCGGTCTGTGTGAGGCTTTTCGCTCACCCACTGGGGGTCGTTGCGCCACTGGTACATCTGGGGGATGAGGGAGGCGAACCGCTTCACCACCTCCACCTGGAAGGCGTCGCCCACCCGGTTGCCGTCGCTGTCCTGGGCCGTCACTGTGATGGTCGCCGTGCCCTCAGCCACCCCGCTGAGGGTCAGCTTGGACCCGTCGGCTGCCACGGTAACGGTGGCCTTGGTTTCAGCCGACGATGCGGCGGTAATGGTCAGGGCGTCGCCGTCGGCATCGCTGAACACTCCAATCAGGGAGACTTCTTGCGTCGTCTCCATCTCCAGCCCGGATACGTCGTCCAGGGGCTGGGCTACCACCGGCGCGGCTTTGACCGTTACGGTGAACGTATCTTCAACCGTTCCGCCCCTGCCGTCGTCAGCGGTGACCGTGAGGGTCGCCGTGCCCCTGAGCCTGGCCGTCACCGTGAGGCTGGACCCGTCGGACGATACCGAGGCTGTGGCCGTGGCCTCGTCGGACGATGCGGCGGTGATGGTCAGGCTGTCCCCATCGGCGTCGTCGAACACCCCGGACAGGGAGACCTGCTGGCTCCCGCTCTCCTTGACGATGGTCACGTCGGCGATGGCGTTTGACACCGTGGGGGGCTGGTTCTCCAGTACCCACAAGGCCGCCGCTACCGGCACCCAGCGTTCCCAGCCCCTGTCGGCAAACCCCTGGGCCTCCGCCGCCGTCATGGGCGTCAGCGTCGTATCCTCCACCGTCTCGCCGAAGGCCAGGAGCGCCCGGTCCCAGCGGTCGGTGTGGGCCTTTTCGCTCACCCACTGGGGGTCGTTGCGCCATTCGTACATCTTGGCGATGAGGCCGGAGTAGTCCGGCTGCCCCTGGGACACCGCGCCCGTGTCGCCTCCGGTCCCGCAGTTCTCACAGGGGTCGTTCTGCCCGCCGGCCGGCTGCGCGCCGCTCCCGGTTATCGCCCCGGTGCAGCCGGTGTCCGCCGTGCCGTCGTTGTCCACGACGGTGACGGAGAAGTCCGCCGAGAGATACGTGCCGCCGGCGACCTGGGGCTCGAAGGTGGCGCTGTATTTGCGTTCCCGGCAGTTGTTGTCGTTGTCGTCCTCGGGCACGTACATCTGCATCACGGCGACGGTGGCGCCCTCGACGACCTCGGGCAGCCAGCGTACCCAGTAGCGGGTCAGGAGCGTGTCCCCGGGCGGGTCTTGCGCCGGGACATCGGCGCCCAGCGTCGCGCCCCCTTCGGCCAGCGCCGGTTGGTCCAGGGCGAAGAACACGTTCACCGACGGCCCGCCCTCCCGTAGGGCGCCGTTGGCCGTGACCGTGATCTCCGTGGGGGGCGGCAGCTCGACCAGACTCAGTTTGACCGGCGTGCCCGCGGACCATGACAGGCCGGTATCTTCCCAAATAAAGACATTCAATGCATCATCGGGAGCGGCGAAGGATGAGCCGTCCACGTTCAGCGAGAAGCGGGTAAGACCGGTGATTGGAGAATCGACAAAGATTTGAAGTTGTCCTCCGCTGATCAGTATGACCTGTTCGACCGTGTAGGTGTTCCCGCCATAGCTGATTTGGGCTGGAGAAAGCACCCCGGCGGTGGAGCATCTATTCGCAGTAGTGTCATTGGCGTCGTTGCAGCCCAGCGAGCCACCCCCCAAGTCCTGCGGTGTCAGCGTTGCCGACCAGAACGGAGTGGCCGCGGCCTGGGTCGTGCCGGTGACCGAGACCCACTGGCTGTTCTCGCAGGGTATGGGCCTGATGCCGCCGCCTTGTTCCGCGGTGCCGGGGATGGTGATCGAGGTGAGGACGATGCGCACCTGAGCCTCGTAGGCCGCTCCGTCCTCCAGGCCGGTGATGTCGTAGGTGTAGTTGGGTCGCGCCCACACCTTCTCGCCCACGGCGCCGTGCGGGTTCAGCCAGGTGGTGGTCCCCTGCTTCCGCCAGCGGACCAGGGCTACGAAGTTCTTGTCCGTCTGCGGGTTGAACCAGGCCAGGGTCAGCACGCCGTTGCCGGCGAAGGCCCGCAGGTCGGTGGGGTTCAGGGACGCGTCGCCGCCGCCGACCTGGCAGCTGATATGCTCCCGCTGCTCCAGGCTCAACTCTATCGTGTCGCCGACAGACCAGCTCAGGCCGGTGTTTTCCCATACCAGAGAATGGTCGAAGTTGCGAAGCGCGCCGTCTTCAGAGTGAAACTTCCTGCCATTGACGGTGAGCGTCAGGGGCCGCTGGGAGAGGGACGTGATCGGATTGTCCAATCTGAAATCAAGTCTTCCCTGGAACAACTGAATATCGGTGACCCGATGCTTGTGCGGCTCCAAGGTTATGTAGAACTCGTCCTCCGTGAGGGCCAATTGGCAACTCCGGGGATCGGGCGGATCTGTGCTGGTGCAACCGTCTGGGTTGGTGGCCGGGTTCGTCAGGGTGGCGGACCAGAGAACGTAGTGGTGGGCAGCAGCCGGCCGGGCGTCGTGGACCAGGAAGACCGCCAGGGCCGCCAGCGCGGCGGCCAGCAGGAATAACGGGGATAGGCGGAAGATGGAGGCCCGCGTCATCGTGGGCCTCCGTCGCTTTTCAGCGGGTGAAAGTCGGGGGGGGGGGGGGCTTGACTGGCAAGGCTGCCCGCAGCAGGCGGCCTGTCCTGCTCTTGATGCTGTTTCCGGCGTCGAACATGGCTGTCGTGCCTCCTTGGTTGATGTTCTGCCGGGCTGTCGCGACAAGTTGAAACCCGGCGTCGTGGTCGTTTCGGGGACCCCCGCAACCGGGCCTCGGCCCCTGTTCCGCACGGCTGCACGGGACTGCCGCTGGCGTGAACCGGCGCGAAAACCCAGAAAGAAACCTACACCATAGTCCGTATCGCCATCCATATTTTTAAGGTTCTGTTTTGTATTCGTTAGTGTATACTTTGTGCCTGACCAGCTACGCAGCCAGGACCCGGACCCGCCACGCGGTTGACGCGGGACAGCGGCGGTCCGGGCTGGGAGGAAGGCATGGAACAGCCGGACCGGCTCTACCGGGACTACCGGGCCCTGGAAGAACGCCTGTCCCGCCTGAGTGCAGCCAGCCTGCGCATCAACGAGAGCCTGGACTTCGACCAGGTGCTCCAGGGGGCGCTGGACTCGGCCCGCTCCCTGACCGGCGCCCGCCACGGCGTGATGACCCTGCTGGACGACGGGGGACGGGTCCAGGACTTCCTGTCGTCCGGGCTGAGCGCCCATGAGTCGGAACGACTCTGGCTGATGCCCGGGGGGCTGGGCATCTTCCAGTCCCTGACCCACATCTCCGAGCCGGTGCGAATCCCCGACCTGACGGCCCACGTCCACGCCCTGGGCTTCACGGACTTCACCATTCCCATGGCGGTGGGCCCGGTCTACCGGTTCCTGGCGGCGCCCATGTTCCACCTGGGCGCCCGGGTGGGCCACGTGTTCGTGGGCGGCAGGGAGGACGGGGAGGAGTTCAGCCAGGCCGACCAGGAGACCCTGGTGATGTTCGCCGCCCAGGCGGCCCTGGTCATCGCCAACGCCCGAACCCATCGGGAGGAGCGGCGGGCCCGGGCCGGCCTGGAGACCCTGGTCAACACCTCGCCGGTGGGGGTGGTGGTCTTCGACGCCCGCACCGGGGAGATGGCTTCGGTCAACCGGGAGGCGCTGCGCCTGGTGGACGGGCTGCGGGAGGAGGGCCAGACGCCGGAGGGCCTGCTGGAACTGGTCACCTGCGTGCGGGGCGACGGGAGGGAGGTCTCCCTGCGAGAGTTGTCCCTGGCCGAGGTTCTTCAGGCTGGCGAGACGGTGCGAGCCGAGGAGATCAAGCTTCGGGTCCCCGACGGGCGCAGCGTCAGCGTGCTGCTCAACGCCACGCCCATTCACTCGGACGAGGGGGAACTGGCGTCCTTCGTCGTCACCCTACAGGACCTGACGCCCCTGGAGGAGCAGGAACGGCTGCGGGCCGAGTTCCTGGCCATGGTCAGCCACGAGCTCAGGACACCCCTGATGTCCGTCAAGGGGTCTGCCGATACCCTGGCGGCGGAATCGGCCCGGCTGGACCCGGCGGAGATGCGCCCGTTCTTCCGCATCATCCAGGACCAGACCGAGCATATGCGCTTCCTGATCGGCGACCTTCTGGACGTTGCCCGCATCGAGACCGGCGCCCTGGCGGTGGACCCGGAGCCGGCGGAGTTGCTATCGCTGGTGGAGGAGGCCGGGAGCCGGTTCCGGAGCGGGGACGCGAGGAACCCGCTGCAGGTGGAGCTGGCCGAGGACCTGCCGATGGTGCTGGCCGACCGGCGGCGCGTGGTCCAGGTGCTCAGCAACCTGCTCTCCAACGCCGCCGGGTACTCGCCGGAGGGATCGCCCATCACGGTGTCCGCCGTGCGGGAGGGGGTGTACGTGGCGGTGTCCGTCACCGACCGGGGCCGGGGCATACCGGCGGAGTTGCTGCCGGAACTGTTCAGGAAGTTCTCCCGGGGCCATGACGGGGGCATATCGTCCGGCGTTGACGGGTCGGGGCTGGGTCTGGCCATCTGCAAGGGGATCGTAGAGGCTCACGGGGGCCGCATCCGGGCCGAGAGCGACGGTCCCGGCCTGGGGGCCAGGTTCACCTTCACGTTGCCCGTGGCGGATGCCGGTACCGCCGACGCTGCCCCTCCCATCTCCGGCGTCTCCCGGCGGCGGTCCCGGGGCCGGAGCCGGGTGCGGGTGCTGGCGGTAGACGACGACCCCCAGGCCCTGCGCTACATCAGGGACATCCTGACCAGGGCTGGTTACGCCCCGATAGTCACCGGCGACCCCGCCGACGTGCCCCGGCTCATGGCGGAGGAGAAGCCCCACCTGGCCCTGCTGGACCTGGTGCTGCCGGACAGCGACGGCATCCAACTGATGCACGACATCCGCCGGACGGCGGACCTGCCGGTGATCTTCGTGTCGGCCTACGGCCAGGACGAGACGGTGGCCCGGGCCCTGGACATGGGGGCCGCCGACTACCTGGTCAAGCCCTTCTCGCAGACGGAGTTGGCGGCCCGGATCCGGGCCGCCCTCAGAAAGCGGATGGATCCCCTCCCTGGTGAGCCCTCTGTGTCCTTTGCTACGGGTGGGCTGAGCATCGACTACGCCCAGCGCCTGGTCGCGGTGGATGGGGAGCCGGTGGAACTGACGGCCACGGAGTACGCGGTGCTCTACGAGCTGGCGGTCCACGCCCCCCTGGTGCTGAGCCAGAGCGTGCTGCTGCAGCGGGTGTGGGGTCCCGAGCGGGTGCGCGAGGGCTGGCTGGTGCGGAACGTGGTGAAGCGGCTGCGCCGCAAGCTGGGAGACGATGCCGCCGACCCCAGGTACATACTCACCGAGCCGCGGAAGGGCTACCGGATGGCTGCGGGGGATGGGGAAGCCGAGTGAAAGCCGAGGTTGGATCCCAGTCTGTGGCGCCCCCCTGTTTCTGTTGTCCCGGCCAGGCGGCCGTGGCCTCAGGAGCTCTGGCGGCGCAGTTGTTCCTCCAGTTCCCGGACCCGGGCTTCGGCGGCGGCGCGGGCTTCCCGCTCCAGGCTTAGTTCGGCCTCGGCGGCGGCGCGGGCTCGCTGCTCCGCATCGGCGCGGGCGCGTTCGTCTTCAAAGGTGGCGATGTGCCTTCCCGTCGCCGGGTCGTGCCAGGCCAGCCGACCCTGTTCCCAGCGCAGGTACAGGTCCAGCACCGCGCTGTATCCCTGCAAGCTCCCGTCCGCCAACTCTTCAATTTCAATGGCCACGTATTCCCCGTCCGCCAGCCGGTCCCCGGCCAGCTTCGCCCCGTGATACTCCCCCGTCTCGTCGAACCGCCAGTATTCCGCTACTCCCAGCGCGGCGTAGTCCTCCCGTTTCGGCCTCGTGTCCTTCGCTCCGGTGCTGCGGGAGGCTACCTCCAGCACGAAGTCCGGCGGCTTGCCCTGTTCCCCGATGATGTACCCGTTGCTGGCCTCGTAGGCCGCCGGGTCGACCCCCAGGGCTATCAGCAGGTCGGGGTAGCGCCGGTACCGGCCGCTGGGGAGGCGCCGCTCCGGCAGCATGGTGATGTAGCGTTCGGCCGACACCAGGTTGGCGCCGGGGTTTCCGAAGTGCTGGGCCAGGTGGTGGGTGTTCCCCGGTTCGTGGAGATGCTTGGCGCTGGTCATCTTCTCGTCGGGTTCCCGTTCGGGCGGGTCCGGCAAGCGGAAGCGGCCCGGGGTTGGCGGCGTCTTGGCGCCGGTCTTGGGCGTGGTGTTGGGCGTGCTCATATCGCACCTGGCAGTTGGCGGCAGCGCCGCTGCTTCGGCTCCCCTGAAAGGCGTCTGTTCACGGTTGGCATTCTACACCGCCGTGGCATTGCCGGAAAGCCGGAAGTCCCGCAGCTACGCTCCTGACACGGAGCGTCCGGTTCTGAACGCTGGAAAGAGGCGCTGGTCAGGCCCGGCGGGGCGGCGATTGTCTGCACAGTCCCCACGCCGGAGGGCGTTGATCATGGCATCAACATCTGCGTCTTTACCCGGGGCTTGGCAACTTCCCGGTCCGGGTGTGGCCGGAGAGACGGCCGGTTACGCCGCCACCGGGAACCCGGCGTGAAAGGCTCTTGATTTTATCGAGTACGCGCCTGCCTCGTGCGGTACTCCGGGGGATTGAGTTCCCTGGATTCCAGGGGCAGGCGGCGGATGATGCGGTTGCTCAAGGTCAAACTCACCGCCGGGGCCAACCGGCTGGTGTTGGTCAAGGCGTCCTGGACTTGTTTTATTCACCACTGGACAAACATCGGCATGACCACGTGGATGTAGTCCTCCGAGTCCGTGGGCCGGAATACTCCAGGACTTGAAGACGAGGTGGTCTCAATGGTGATCTTGCCCCTTTCCAACACCGATAGTACATCCAGCAGATAGCGGCTGTTGAAGGCGATCTTCCCCTCCGCGCCGTCCAGGGACTCGGCCTCCACCTCATCCTGATTGTCGCCGACCTCTTCTGAGCGTGCGGAGATAACCACTTTTCCGGGGGCCTCTCCGTTCTCTGCGGGCTGGGTCTCCATCCGGATGATGTTGCTGCCGTCCCGGGCGAATATGGCGGCGGTGCGGGCCGCCCGGAGCAGGGACGGCAGGTCGAACACCGCGCGTGTCTGGTACGACTGGGGGATGAGCTGCTCGTAGTTGGGAAAGGTTCCCTGGAGGAGCTGCGAGACCGTCTCCACGGTCTGGGACCCCTGGACCCGGAACAGCACCTGCCCCTTGGCCGGGGTCATCATTATGTCTACCGGGTCGCTCTGGTCGCCCAGTAAACGGTTCAGTTCGTTCAAGACCCGGGCCGGGACGATCACCTTTATCTCCGACTCGACCGGTTCTCTCAGATTGCCGTGATGCACAGCCAGGCGGAAACCGTCGGCGGCGGCCATGCTGAACCTGTCTTCTTCGAGCTTGATCTCAACCCCGGTGAGAACGGGGCGCGATTCCTCGGTGGCCGCGGCGAAAGCCACTCTGCCGATGGCCTCCTTCAGGGCGCTGGTCTCTATGCTCGCCGCCACTCCTTCATCGACGGTCGGAATGGGCGGAAACTCGCTGGCGTCCGCGCCGTTGATGTTGGCCTCCGTGCGGCCGCACTTGAGTTGCAGGACGCCGGACCCCGGTTGCAGTTCGATGTCGATGCGTTCGCTGGGCAGGGAATTCACAAACTCGGCCAGGAGTCTGGCCGGAACGGTTATCGCCCCTTCCTCTTCCACCATCGCTCCCACCCAGGTGGTCATGGCGATTTCCAGGTTGGTGGCGGAGAGTTTCAGCATCGACTGATCGGTGGCCAAATATACGTTCTGGGTAATTGGCAGCGTGGTGCGGCTGGCAACCGCCCTGCCGACGATGCCAAGGCCCCGGCTGAGGTTCTCTTGCAGACAGGACAGTTTCATGTTCCGGCCACCTGATTCGAGAGTGTCACGTGGCCCCGGCAAGGTCTTGAACCGTAATGAGCGGGAGCCTGGGCAACGTGAACCGTGTCAGGTATTATGGCACTTCAGCCACATCATTTACAACGTGTCACGACTTGCCGTTAGAGGAATATGCGCCGCCGGCAACTGAACGGCGAAGGGCAATTTCCGGCCACCGGCAACCGCCGGTTTGCTATAATGGCCGCCAACGCCTCTTGTTGACTGTGGTACGGAGGGCGGAATATACAGGTTGCAAAGGACGGGAATGACGGAACTTCTCTTTCACCATGACAGCTACCTCAATGAGTTCGAGGCTGTGGTGATCAACGCTGTCGAAAACAGCGTCGAGTTGGACCGCACTGCCTTCTATCCCGGGGGCGGCGGGCAGCCCTACGACGTGGGATCACTGGTCGCCGGGGGGCTGGAATACCCGGTAACCCGTGTCGGCAACAGCAGCGGCAAGGTCATACACCAGATTGACGGCCCTGTACCGCGCGCCGGCACATCCGTCAGAGGCCGGGTCGATTGGGAACGCCGCTACCGGTTGATGCGCACCCACACGGCCCTGCATATCCTGTGCGGCGTGGTGTGGCGGGACTACGGCGCGCTGGTCACCGGCGGCGACATGCGCCCCGGTGAAGCCAGGATGGACTTCGAGCTTGACCAGATGAGCGCCGGGTTCGCCCATGAGATTGAGGAACGGATCAATGCCGAGGTCGCGGCGGCGCGGGATGTATTGGTCAGCCATGTCTCCCGCGAGGATGCGGAGCAGATTCCCGACCTGATACGCACCAAGATAAACCTGCTCCCGGCCAACATACGGGAGGTGCGCACCATTGACATTAGCGGCCTGGACTTGCAGGCCGACGGCGGCACCCACGTCGCCAACACCAATGAGGTGGGCGCGATCAGGGTCGTGGGCCACGAGAGCAAGGGCAGGATAAACAAGAGACTGCGCATTGCGCTGGCTTAAACGCCCTCCTGGTTCTGCCGGAGTTGCAATACAGGACGCATCGCCCTACCTCTTACCTGGGGATTGCAGATGGACAGGATTGATGTCGTAAAGGGCGACATCACACAGCAGCAGGTGGACGCGATTGTGAACGCCGCCAACAACTCATTGCTCGGCGGAGGCGGCGTTGACGGCGCGATACACCGTGCCGCGGGGCCGGGACTGCTGCGCGAGTGCAGGACCCTGGGCGGCTGCGCCACCGGGAACGCCAGGATAACCGGCGGGTACGAGCTTCCCGCCCGCTGGGTCATCCACACCGTCGGCCCCGTCTGGTCAGGAGGCGCAAACGGAGAAGGGGAGTTGCTGGCAAGCTGCTACCGCAGGTGCCTGGAACTGGCTGCGGAGCATTCCATCCGCACCTTGGCATTTCCCGCCATCAGCACCGGGGCATACGGCTTTCCCGTGGGTGATGCCACCCGCATCGCGGTGACCGAGGTCGTCAGATTCATGGAGTCAAACCCGACCATTGATAAGGTTGTGTTCGTCTGCTTCAATGACCAGGCAGCCGACGCCTACGAGTCCACTATCTCCAGGCTGGAAGCGGACGGAGAGGCGGTCCGCAATGGCTAGGGCGGTGGTAGGCATAGACGTAGGCGGCACCTTCACCGACATCGCGGTGCTGGAGGACGGACAGCTTCGAGTCCACAAGCTGCCCTCCACTCCCCAAGACCCGTCAGTGGGCATACTCAATGGCGTAACTGAGGCGCTCCCTGAACGCAACGGCGGTGACGGTTTCCCAGGGGTGGACTTTGTCCACGGCTCCACTGTGGCCACCAACGCCCTCCTGGAAGGCAAGGGCGGCCGCACCGCCCTGGTCACCACCCTGGGATTCGAGGACGTTCTTGAGATTGGGCGGCAGCACCGCTCCGACCTGTACGATTTCAACCTGGAGCGTCCTCCTGCCCTCGCTCCCTGGGAGCTGCGGTTCGGGTTGGCGGAACGGGTTGACCACAACGGAGTGATCATCGAGGACCTGGCCCCGGACGCCATCAGGGCACTGGTCGATCTGCTGGAAGAATCGGATGTGGACGCCGTGGCCGTGTCGTTCCTCTTCTCCTTCCTCAATCCTGCCCACGAGGAGATTGTGCTGGAGGCGCTCCAGGGTCTCCCCAACCCGCCCTTCGTGTCCATTTCCAGCCATATACTCCCGGAGTTCCGGGAATACGAGCGGACCAGCACTGTCGTGGTTAACTCCTACGTCGGCAGACTGATGGCCAGCTACCTCGGCGGCCTTGAGGACTCCCTGGGCAAGGGACTGCGGATCATGCAGTCGTCAGGGGGCAGCATCACCGCGGGGATGGCAGCGGAACAACCGGTGCGCACGATCCTCAGCGGGCCCGCCGGGGGAGTGGTCGGCGCATTCTATACGGGGGTGCAGGCAGGCTACCCGGACATCATCACGCTGGACATGGGCGGCACCTCCACGGATGTATCCCTGTGCCCCGAGCGCATCAAGGAAACGACAAGCTCCAGTGTGGGCGGATACCCCATTGGCGTCCCGATGATAGAGATTCACACTGTCGGGGCGGGCGGCGGCTCCATAGCCCGTGTCGACAGCGGCGGCGCTATGGTTGTCGGGCCCCAGTCGGCGGGAGCCGATCCCGGCCCGGCCTGCTACGGCAAGGGAGACCAGATCACGGTTACGGACGCCAACCTGGTCCTGGGACGCCTGCTCCCCGAACAGTTCCTCGGAGGACGGCTGGCCCTGGACCGGGAACGGGCGGAAGGTCTGCTTGCCAACCTCGCTTCGCAAGCCGGGTTGGGTACAACGGAAGCCGCCCTGGGCATCATTCGCGTGGTCAACGCCAACATGGAGCGCGCCATCCGCGCTATCTCCCTGGAGCGCGGCTACGACCCCCGGTCGTTTACCCTGGTGCCCTTCGGGGGCGCGGGTCCGATGCACTGCTGCGAATTGGCCCAGGAACTGGGTATACCAAGGGTGTTGGTCCCGACCCGGCCGGGAATCCTCTCCGCCCTGGGCGTGGCTATCGCCGACGTGGTGAAGGACTACTCGCGGACTGTCATGCTGAGGGGCGGCGATCTGACCAGGGACCGGGTGGAGGAGGAGTTCCACGGCATGGAGTTGCTGGCCCGGGAGGAACTTCGCCAGGAAGGACTGCCCGTGGAAAGGATGACGGCGCGGCGGTTCCTCGACGTGCGCTACGTGGGCCAGTCCTTCGAGCTGACCATCGATCATCCCGCGCTGACACGGAGACAGGACACCGGCCGGATGCGCCGGGCCATCGCCAACAGCTTCCACCAGGCCCACCTGCAACGGTTCGGGTATTCCGACAAGGATGAGCCCGTTGAGGTGGTCAACCTGCGGCTCAAGCTCGAGCTTCTGTTGGACAAGCCCAGCGTCAGTCAGACCGCCGAATCGGGACCGGACTCATCTGCCGCCCAGGCGGGGGAGTCCGAGGTCGTGTTCCGTGCCGGGCCAAGACCGACGCCCCTATACCGGCGCGATTTGCTGGAGCCGGGCAACCGCATCGCCGGCCCGGCCATCGTCCTCCAGATGGACACGACCATCGTTGTGCCGCCGGAGTGGGGTGGAGTGGTTGATCCTCTGGGAAACCTGCTGCTGGAACCGGGCGCGTAACAGCCGTGTCAGCCGCACAGAAATGGCGTCAAATGGTGGAGGCCGAGCACGCGCAGTCCGAGCGGATGCGCGTTGGCGTTCCGCCGCCCGTTGACTTCTGGCGGGGCCGCGCCGAGGCGTTCCGGGCCGACCCTTACCGAACTGGTGACCCGCTGCTGGAGCGGCTCTACGGCTTTGCAGGACCGGGAGACACCGTAATAGACGTGGGCGCGGGCGGCGGCAGGCTGGCATTGCCCCTGGCCTTGCGCTGCGCCAGCGTCGTTGCCGTGGAACCCTCGGAAAGCATGGCCGCGGTGCTGACCGGCCAGGCGGCTGAGTCCGGCATTGGCAACGTCACCCTGGTCCAGTCCACGTGGGAAGACGCCGTTACTTCACCCGGCGACGTAGCTATCTGCGCCCACGTGGTCTACACCGTCCGGGACATTGCCGGCTTCCTGGAAAAGCTGGACGCCCATGCCCGGCGCCGGGTCGTGGTCATCGTCTACAACCGGCCGCCGCAGAGCGCGGTCTACCCGTTATGGAAACTGGTCCACGGCGAGGAGCGGCTGCCCCTGCCGAGCCTGCCGGAATTATGCGACGCCCTCGCGGAATTGGGAGTCCAACCTTCCCTTGACCACATGGAGCCGGGAGACCGGATGGGGTTCGAGAACCTGGAGCAGGCGCTTGAACAGCTCAGCGGAAGACTATATGTGGAGTTGGGAAGTCCCGCCGCAAGCCGGTTGGAAGCCATATTGCCCGACATGCTGGAAGAGGCGAACGGGCGGTGGATAATCCGAGACGCCGAACCGCTGCACCAGGTGATTGTGTCTTGGCGTCCCGGACAGGACAGGGCGTAGCCACTTTCCGGAGAACCCAACCCTTTGACTGGCAACAGACATTGAGCCTGGAGTAATAGTGGATGACTGAGACCCCTGCCGGCCTCTCCGGCCTCCGCGTGCTGGCCGTGTTCGCTCACCCCGACGATGAGGGGTTCGGGTGCGGAGGGACTCTGGCAATGCTCGTGTCGCGGGGCGCACACGTTACTCTGGTCTGCGCCACCAATGGGGACGTTGGTGAGATCAGCGATCCGTCCCTGGCAACTCCCGAAACCCTGGCCCAGGTGAGACAGGAGGAACTTCGGAGCGCAATGCGAATCACCGGAGTGCCTGACGTGCGGTTTCTCAACTACCGGGACTCCGGAATGGCCGGCACTGAGGACAACAACCACCCGGACGCTCTCTTCCAGGCCCAACCGGAGTCAGTGGCCGGCAGGCTGGTTGACATCATCGGCGAGGTTGGTCCCGGAGTGGTGCTCACCCACGACCCCACCGGCGGGTACGGGCATCCCGACCACGTTACGGTCTACGACTTGACCACGAGGGCGTTTCACCGGGCGGCCGGGGCGAACGATGTTGGTCAAATGCTGCTCTACTACGTTTGCTTTCCCCGCAGCGCCTTCCGTCGCATGTGGCAGCAAATGCTGGACGCCGGGATAACGCCGCCCTTCGCCAGCGAATTGGTGGACACTGTAGGGTCTCCGGACGAAGCGGTTACGACGACCCTGAACGTTTCCGAATACGTGGATACCAAGATAGCGTCCCTGGAGTGTCACCGGACCCAGATAGACCCCGACGGCCCGTTCTCCCAGTTGCCAGAGGAGTTGATGCGCGAGAACATGAGCACGGAATACTTCACGCTGGCTTACCCGGAAGGCGTGGCTGGTGACGGGGACATTCTGACGGCGATGGGATGACATCCAGGCATGAATGTGCGGTGCGTTCAGGTCGCCCATATCCGAAGTCCGACTGAGGTGTCCAATGGCGGTTGACCCTATAAGCCTGGAAGTCTTCAAGAACATGTTCATCTCGGTGGCGGAGGAGATGGGCGTCGCGCTGCAACGGACTTCGTACTCCCCCAACATCAAGGAGCGGCGCGATTTTTCCTGCGCGGTGTTCGACCCGCAGGGCCAGATGGTGGCGCAAGCAGCGCATCAACCCGTCCACCTGGGGGCCATGCCTGCGTCCGTTTTGGCCGCATTGGAGTCTTTTCCCTCAGGGCTGCGTCCCGGCGATATAGTCATCCTGAACGACCCTTACCTTGGCGGCACCCACCTGCCCGACATCACCCTCGTAGCGCCGGTCTACTCGGAGGATACCGACGGCAAGCAGCTCGTGGGATTTGTCTCCAACCGGGGGCATCACGCCGACGTGGGGGGCATGACCCCCGGTTCGCTCCCCTTGTCCACCGAGCTATACCAGGAAGGCACGATCATCCCACCGATCAAGCTGGCCCGGGGGGGCAGGCTGAACCAGGAAGTGATCCAGCTTATCTGCCGAAACTCCCGCACAGCCGAGGAGCGCAAGGGAGATCTGACCGCCCAGATCGCGTCCATCCGGGTCGGCGAGCGGCGGCTTGGGGAAATCGTGGAACGCTATGGGCTTCCCGATACCTGGGAGCACATGGATGCCCTTCTGGTCTACTCGGAACGTGTCACCCGCAGCGCCATACGGCAAATTCCGGATGGTGTTTACAGTCTTACCGATTATATGGATGACGACGGCCAGAGCGAGCAGCCGGTCCCAATATCGGTAACCATCACCGTAGCCGGGGATGAGCTAACGGTGGACTTCACCGGAACGTCGCCCCAGCGGCCCGGCTGCATCAACGCGCCCCAGGCCGTTACCGTGTCGGCCTGCCTGTACGTGGTCCGGTGCATCGTCGGCGATGACGCTCCGGCCAACCAGGGCTGTCTGCGTCCGGTGACCATCATCACGCCCAGGGGGACCCTGGTCAACCCCGAGCCGCATCGCGGGGTGGCCGGCGGCAACGTGGAGACCTCCCAGCGAATCACCGACGTTCTGCTGTCGGCAATGGCCCAGGCCCTGCCGGAGTTGGTCCCGGCCGCCAGCCAGGGCACCATGAACAACCTGTTGATTGGCGGGCACGACCTGGAGCGCGAAAAGCCCTTCGTCTACTACGAGACCATCGGCGGGGGCATGGGGGCCAGGCCGGCCAAGGACGGTATTTCCGGCATCCAGGTGCATATGACCAACACTATGAACACGCCCATAGAAGCCCTGGAGTTTGCCTTCCCGTTGCGCATGAAGCGTTATGCACTTCGCCGGGGGTCCGGGGGCAAGGGACGGCACAACGGCGGCGACGGTCTGGTAAGGGACGTAGAGTTCCTGACCCCGGCCCGCGTGACCATTCTGTCGGAGCGGAGGAAAATCCCGCCTCCCGGTTACCACGGCGGCCACCACGGAGAGCCGGGAGAGAACGTCCTCCTCCGGGGAGGCTACGAGGAAGTCCACCTGTCGGGCAAGGAGACGATGGATGTGGAGGCCGGAGACATACTGAGCATCCGCACCCCAGGCGGGGGAGGCTGGGGCAAGCCGGATGACGAGCCATAGGCCAGATACATCCAACGCATGTCCGTGCCCCCAAATTTCGGCGCGTTCCCAAGAGCGGGGCCAGTATTGCGGTAATGCGGTAATGGGGTATAATTGTGCCGGACTTTAGGCAGGCACGTCCCCCTGCGGCGGGCGACACTGCTGAATAAGGAGGAGAAAATGCCAGACGTCTACTATGCCAGGCCCAGCAACTTCCTCTCCGATTCCCGCGACAAGACGGTGGTCACGGGCAGCTCGGAGGACGAGGTCTTGGAAAAGATGTACGAGTACCTGCGGAGTCCGGAGGCGCAGGCCCGCTATCCAAACGTTGATGACCCCACGGAGTTGGAGTTCAACATCCGGAAGTGCATCTTCAGGAAGGGTGATAAGGTCCTGGGTACCCGTGCCCCGGACGCCCACGCATAAAGGGACTCCCTTCACGAGACAGCGGCCTGTTTCGGATCCGTATAGGCGCGTCGGTCGCGGAAGTCATTGACTCTTGAATAGATAAAGCCCCGGCGCACAACCGGGGCTTCTGCATCGGCGGGAGTCCGGAGGAACAGCGCCGCATTCCCACCAACGAGGGCGGCGGGCTGGTATCGCCCTACTTGCCGTCGTCGAACAGCACGACCACGGCCGCGTTGGCGATCACCATTGCGTCTGAACCGTCCTCGTTGGGGATCTCCAGACCGCCCAGCACGGACTTGCACCTGGCGGTGCCGTGGGGCAGCACCTTCACCACCTCGTCACCGTCAACCTGGTCGGGCTGAGGAACGCCGATGGTGACTTCCACCTGCATGTCGTCGGCAGACTTGCCGAGCAGCCGTTGGAACCCCAGGCTGCTGTGGTGGATGGCATCGAACACTGCCCTCTTGGCGGCGTTGGTATAGTCGCGGCCGTGGACGTCCACCCCCATACCCATCTCCATGACGCATCGAACTAGAGCCATATCAATCAACCCCTTCATGCGGCGGGACCACCGCAGTCTATTCATGCCTGATGAGGACCGTATCCCCCCGGCGAGCCTCATTACACATCAGCGCCACCGTCCAGTCAAGCAGGAAAACCCGGCGCCCCGTATATCCAGCATTAGCCTGGCACAGCCCGGACCGTTGCCTCGACGGGTCTCGTGCCGCCTCCATTCCCGGTGTTATACTGCTTGACGCGATATAGGCAACCCAGCGACAGTCACCAGCCCGGCCCATCGTCCTCTCCACTACTTGTGCCAATCCCCTTCCGGTGTCTTGATCACCCGCCGTAAATTCGATGCTCAGCGTCGCCGGATTGCAGCCTGCCTGCTTGCCATGTCGTTGGTCCTGCCGATGTTGACCAGTTGCTCCGATAGTCCCGCAGGCCGGGCTGCCCCGGAAACCAGGGATTTGGTGGTATTCGCGGCCGCTTCACTGTCCGCCGTTTTCCCGGAGATCGGGAGGCGGTTCGAGTCCAACAGTCCCGGTGTGCGGGTCCGGTACAATTTCGCCGGTTCCCAGAGGCTCCGCGCCCAACTGGAGTTCGGGGCGAAGGCTGACGTGTTCGCCTCGGCCGATGATGTACAGATGACCTTGGCGCGGAATGCCGGCCTGCTCGCGGGAAATTCTGTGCCCTTCGCAACCAATACGCTCGTAGTGGTTACTCCGGCTGGGAAAGGGGGCCGGGACGCTTCCCAGGCTCCCCGGGTCAAGAGTCTTCGTGACTTGGCGCAGGAAGGGGTCAGAATCGTAATAGCCCAACCCGAAGTGCCCGCCGGGAAATACGCCCGTATCGTCCTCAAAAACTTGGACGTTGACTCCCGGACCTATGGCCCACAGTATGGCGAACGGGTGCTGGACAAAGTGGTATCAACGGAGACAAGTGTCCGCGCCGTCGTCCATAAAGTGGCGCTGGACGAGGCCGACGCAGGATTCGTCTACGCTACCGATGTATCCGGCGCCGGGGTGTCGGACAGGGTGAAGACGCTGTCCATTCCAGCGGCCGCTAACGTAGCCGCTGTATACCCGGCTGTGGCCCTCAAGGACTCTCATCACCCGGAACTGGCATCCTCTTTTGTCACCTTCCTCAGGTCTGAGGAAGTGCAGGCTCTCCTGAACGAGCATGGATTCGGACCTGCGCCACAGTGACACGGGGCTGACGGCGGACCCACGGGCTGACGGCGTAGCCGTTTCCGGAGTAGAATCGCGGGCATGGTGAAAATTTCCGCGCTTGGCGCTCTGGGCACAGCCTCTACGATCATGTGCGTTCTGTTCGTCGGGTTGCCAGTGGCCGCGCTCTGCATCCGCGCCGTTCAGGAGGAACGGTTGCTGACCAGTTTGACCAGCGAGGCTGCAATGACTGCGCTGCGTCTCTCGCTGGGCACCAGCATTGCCGCGATGGCCATAATTCTGGTAGTGGGAACACCCTTCGCCTACGTGCTGGCCCGGGGAACATCGTCGCTGCTCCGCGTGCTTGACGGTCTGGTTGAGTTGCCGCTGGTGCTGCCGCCCGTGGTTGCCGGGATCGCAATGCTGATGGCCTTCGGAAGGGGAGGGATACTTGGCCCTGCGCTGGATGCCGCGGGAATTTCCATCGTGTCCACATCCCTTGCCGTGGTCTTTGCCCAGCTTTTCGTGGCCGCCCCATTTTACATCCGGTCGGCCAAGCTGGGGTTCCAGTCGGTGCTGCTGGACTACGAGGAGATTTCGCAGACCCTGGGCGTATCACCCTGGCGCACTTTCTTCCGTCTGACACTCCCCCTGGCGGGACCTTCCATAATCACGGGAATAGCCCTGGCGTGGGCCCGCGCCCTTTCCGAGTTTGGCGCAACCATGATGTTCGCGGGGAACATGATGGGCCGGACCCAGACTATGCCCCTGGCAATCATGACGGCGATGGAGACCGACCTGGCCGTCGCCCTGGCCCTCTCAGCCCTGCTGCTGGTCGTATCAGTGGGCATCCTTGCCGGGTTGACAGTTGCATCGAGACGAGCTTGGCAGAGCCGGTGGTGACTTCCACGGTGACAGAGGAATTGCACAGGTCAGGCAAGGGCGAATGAGCAGCGGATGGATCAGCTTTCGACGGGACGAATTCATCCTGGAAACCGACTGGAACATCGAACCCGGCCAGGTGTTGGTGCTGTTTGGTCCCTCGGGCGCGGGCAAGACGACTACGCTGCGGGCCATCGCCGGCCTTGAGCGGCCTCAGCATGGTCACGTGGAGATCGGCGGACGCATCGTCTTCGACTCTGCCGGCCGGATTTTCACGCCACCTCACCAACGTCGCGTAGGTTACCTTACTCAGCAGACCCACCTGTTCCCCCACCTTAGCGTGTCGCAAAACATCGCCTACAGTCTTCCCCGCGCTCAACGCAAGGTCTCAGACCCAAGGGTTGCGGAACTGGTATCCAGCCTCCGGCTGACCGGCCTGGAATCCCGACGGGTTTGGGAGCTGTCAGGCGGGGAGCGGCAGCGTGTTGGACTGGCCCGCGCCCTGGCAGCGGAGCCGAAATTGCTCCTCTTGGACGAGCCTTTCGCATCCCTCGATTCGGAGCTGCGCCGGGCGCTCAGGCGCGAACTGCGCTCGATGCTGGTTGAGACCCCCATACCCGTGTTGCTGGTGACCCATGACCGGGAAGAGGCGCTGGCGTTGGGGGACGAGGCGCAGGCCCTCGACTTCGGCAAAGTCACGGACAGGGGAGCGCCATTGAACGTGCTGGGACAACCCGGACAGGGAGAAGTAGCCCGGCTGGTGGGGGTCGAAAACTTGCTGAAACTTACGGTGACTGCCCGCTATCCAATCGACGGGACAATGGTCTGCGAGGGCAATGGTTTACGGTTGGAAGTGCCGTTGCGGGACAGCCCGCGTGCAGGGGAGCAACAACTGGAAACTCCAGAGCCGGTCACGGTCGGGGTGCGATCATCCGACATTATCCTGGCCAGCCGCGAACCTGAGGCATCTTCAGCCCGGAACCGGTTCCGGGGCGAGGTCGTGAGTGTGGAACTCCGCCCTCCGGGGTACGAAGTTACCCTGGACTGCGGCGCAGAGCTGCGCTGTCACATCACGGCCCGGGCATTGGCGGAAATGAACATTGTCCCTGGTCAGACCCTCTGGGCCATTTTCAAAGCTTCGTCATGCTTTCTGGTGTCTGATTACAAATCCAATTCCGAGAAATAGACGTAACCCAGCCTTGGATTCTCCTCAAGGCTGCAGTTGCTGCAATTGATCGCATATCAAGCGTTATACAACGGATTATTGCGTATATGTGGAAGAATTCGCCGCTTAGTAGTGGATTGAGACAATAGAAGATTCGAATTACCAGCTTGAATTTCCCTGAACAGCCGCTATAATACAGGTCGAGGCGCTGGATAGGTTACCCAAGACCGCAGGTCCCGCTTTCAAATGGATAGTATCCGCAGCAAGGGTTGACCTACAGGCCGAAAATAGGGACAAGGATCACTTAGGAGGCAAGCAGTGGCACTGCAGGACCGGACCCTTGTATGCGTCGAGTGCGGAGGGGAGTTTATCTTTACCGCGGGGGAGCAGGAGTTCTTCGCTGCCCGCGGGTTTTCCAATGAGCCGAAGCGCTGTCGAAGCTGCAGGGCTGTGCGCCGCTCGGAACAACGAGGCGGCATGTATCAGGACGCACCCCGCGAGATGTACCCGATAGTCTGCGCCGAATGCGGCGTCGATGCTATGGTGCCGTTCCGCCCCCGTGGCGACCGTCCGGTCTACTGTAGCGACTGTTTCAGCAAGATGCGTAACGAAAACTCCGGTTTCTGATATCTCGCTATCCCCCACCGGGACAGAATCCCGAGGATTGATCCCAGGGCGGGTCCATGCCCGCCCTCAAGGTATGCCCGCGAAAGACCTCAATCCCCTGTCCGAATCGTCATAACCAGGTTAACGGAGCCTGCCCGGCGGCCCTGCATCTTACACCCATGCCTCCCATTTCGCGCTCTTCTTCACTCAGAATCACCCGCAAGCCCTCCCCGGTTATTTCCCCACACCCTGCCAGCCATTCAAAGCGGCCATTGGGTCGGCCGTCCCCTGTGCATACCCATGTGTTCCCGCCCCCGCATAGCCATCTGGCCAAAATCTGCGAGGCAATAGGATGAGCTTCAAAGACCTGAGAGAATTCGCAGCTTTCCTGGAAGAGCGGGGAGACCTCGCCCGCATCAGCGCTCAGGTCAGCAGCGAGCTTGAAATCACGGAGATAGCCGACCGGGTGGTCAAGACAGGTGGCCCAGCCCTTCTGTTCGAGAACGTCGCCGGCTACGATATGCCGGTCCTGATCAACATCTTCGGCTCGGCCCGCCGCATGGGTTGGGCGTTGGGAGTTGATGATCTTGACGAACTAGGAGACCGGTTCCGGGAACTCCTGGGGCTGGTCCAAGGCCAGCCCGAAGGGATTATCAACAAACTGCGCACTCTGGGTCAGATCGTACAACTTGGGTCATTCAGCCCGAGAACCGTCCGGAGCGCGCCGTGCCAGGAGGTTGTCCTGGAGGGTGAGGATGTGGACCTGTATAGCCTTCCCATCCTGAAGTGCTGGCCTCTGGACGGGGGACGCTATATCACCCTGCCCCTTGTCATCAGCCGGGACCCGGAGACCGGCGTCCAGAATTACGGCACCTATCGTCTCCAGGTGTACGACTCCCGGACCACCGGGATGCACTGGCAGACCCACAAAGTCGGAACGCACCATTACCGTCTTGGGCAGGAACGAGGACTGCAACGGTTGGATGTCGCCGTAGCCCTGGGAGGCGACCCGGCGAGCATCTGGACCGGCTCAGCCCCTCTGCCGCCAGACATGGACGAGATGACCGTGGCAGGATTTCTCCGCAAGCAGGCCGTGGAACTCGTTAAGGCCAAGACCTCAGACCTGCTTGTCCCGGCCCATGCCGAAATCGTGCTCGAAGGGTACGTGGTGCCGGGCGAAGAGCGTGTCGAAGGCCCTTTCGGCGACCACACCGGGTATTATTCTATGGAGGACGAATATCCGGTCTTCCACGTTACTTGCATCACCCGGCGCAGCAAACCGATCTACCCCACCATCGTTGTGGGCCGCCCGCCAATGGAGGACTACTGGATGGGCAAGGTTACGGAGCGGCTGTTCCTGCCCGCCATCCGTATGATTCTCCCGGAGGTGGTAGACATCAACATGCCCGCCGAGGGCATATTCCACAACCTGGTTATCGTATCCATCAAGAAGGAATACCCTGGCCAGGCCAGAAAAGTGATGCACGGACTCTGGGGGCTTGGGCTGATGAGTCTGGCCAAGATAATTGTCGTAGTAGACCATTTCGTCGACGTTCAGGACCCTGCCGAGGTCACCTGGCGGGTGGCCAACAACCTCGACGCCGCCAGGGACATCGTGACCGCCACTGGCCCGCTGGACGACCTGGATCACGCCACGGCCACTCCAAAATTCGGCGGCAAGGTTGGCATTGACGCCACTCACAAGTGGGCTTCGGAAGGGCGGACCCGGGAGTGGCCTCCTGAGATTATCATGGACAGCGCCATCAAGGAAATGGTGGACAACAGGTGGGCAGAGTATGACATCCCGGGACCATCCGGCACTTCCAGTTAACTCCATCGCAAGTGTGAAGAAACCATGAACGCGGTGGCGACAACCAGAAATCCTCTGGCCAGGATCCCCATGTACCTGAACGCGATTCGGGTATGGGAGTCCCTGTACGCGCTGCCTTTTGCCTACATGGGGATGGTGCTGGCCGCCGACGGGTGGCCTGCATGGAGCACCTTCATCTGGATCACCGTGGCTATGGCCGGGGCCCGCACTCTCGCCATGTCGGCCAACCGCCTCATCCACCGCAAGGAGGACGCAGCCAACCCTCGGACCGCTAACCGTCACCTTCCCCGCGGGCTGTTGTCGCCACGGGAAGTCATTGTGATGATGGTCGTATCGGCGGCTGTCTTCTTCTTTGCCGCCTCTCAGCTAAACACCCTGGCCCTGGTGCTCGCTCCGGTGGCGGCGGCCTACGTAATCCTCTACTCTTACGCCAAGTATTACACTTGGGCCTGCAACCTGTTCCTGGGTTGGGGACTGGCCATCGCTCCGGCCGGGGCATGGATTGCCGTCACCGGCACGCTGGAACCCGAAGCAGTGCTGCTATCGTTTGCCGTGGCAACCTGGGCGGGTGGGTTCGATATTCTCTATTCCTGTGCCGACTACGACTTCGACCGGGAATACGGGGTCAACTCCATCCCCAAGCGGTTTGGTATCAAGACTGCATTCAACATCACCCGCGGCCTGCACCTGCTCTCTGCCCTGTCCTTGCTGGCGCTCGGGTTCTGGCTGGAGTTGAACTTCTACTACTATATCGGCTGGGGATTCGCAGCCGCTCTGCTTGTGGTCGAAAACTTCTACCTGAAAGAGGACGACCTCGCCAAGCTGCACGCGCCATTCTTCAAGTTCAACAGTTCAGTCTCCATGGCCCACTTGGTATTCACCATCCTGGCCCTGGTGCTGTAAACCGTGGTCTCCATGCCGGTGAGTTACTGGTCAGTCCAGAGGTACACTATCCTATGAAACCGGTTATCGTTGGGATTTCAGGCGCCAGCGGTGCGCTCATGGCACAGCGCACTATCGACCACCTGTTGGAGCGGCGGGTCCCGACACAAGTGGTATGTTCCAACGCCGCCAGGATGGTCTGGCAAGAGGAACTGGAGACCTCCTTCAACGAGACCCTTAGCGCCTGGCAAGAGGACCCGAACTTCACCATCCACCCTGTCGGCGACCTGCGCGCGCCGATAGCCAGCGGGACCTACCCAACCGCTGGCATGGTGGTGGTCCCGTGCAGCATGAACAGCATCGCCTCCATCGCCCACGGCATTACCGGCAACCTTCTGACCCGCGCCGCCGACGTTTGCCTGAAAGAGCGTCGCCCTCTAGTGCTGGTCCCCAGGGAAACACCCCTGCATGGCATCCACCTGGAGAACATGCTGACGCTCTCCCGGATGGGGGCGGTGGTGCTCCCCCCGGAACCTGCCTTTTACCTCAAGCCTAAATCCATCGAAGACGTGGTTGATTTCGTGGTCGGGCGGATCATGGTCGCCTTGGGAATCGACGATGCCCTTCCGGACGGTCTCCAGTATAGGGACAAGGCGGACTAGCCATTGGCCGGATTGACGGGCCAATCGAAGCAGCGCTACGTTGCGGACATGTTCGCCCGCATTGCGGGCCGATACGACCTGATGAACACCCTGATGACCGGCGGCCTGCACCTGCGCTGGAAGCGAAAGACGGCGCGTTTCACATCGAGAGGACTGACAGGTAGTGCGCTGGACGTCGCCACAGGGACCGGTGACCTGGCCATCGCCTTGGCGCGATGTCCCGGCATCAGACATACGGTGGGAGTAGACTTCCTCCCTGAGATGGTCTCATTGGCCCGTTCCAAGGCTCAGGCAAAGGGTCTGACCGGCAAGACATCCCTGCTGGTAGGCGACGCCCATGCCTTACCATTTTCCGATGGTGAGTTTGCCTGCGCCACCGCAGGGTTTAGCCTTCGCAACATGGCCGACCTGGACCGAGCCCTGTCTGAGATGGTCCGAGTCGTCTGCCCCGGCGGGCGCATAGGGACGCTGGAGCTTACTCCCCTGCCGCAGGGCAGGCTAAATGGGCCCATTCGCTTCTATTCCCAGCGGTTGGTGCCGGCGTTAGGAGGATTCGTGGCTGGTGACCGGGCCGCGTACACTTACCTACCTGAATCAGTAGGCTACTTTCGGGACGCTGAGGACCTGTCCGCGACTTTCACAAGGCTCGGCCTCGTCAATGTTGGATACCTCAAGCTGGGATTTGGCTCTGTGACATTGCACTGGGGAGACAAGCCGGAGTAGGAACCCCTCCATTGGACATGGGGTTAGACGACATAACCCTTGTTGACCGGGGAGCATTGGGATAAAATTCATAATTGAGACAACAGATTTATTGGGGACTTCAACTTACGTCGTCCAACCTTCGCCAGGAAATAGCATGACTCCGATATTCGACAAACTGGACCCCGTTCTCCAGCGTTTCCATGAGATCGAGGAACTGATGGGGCGGCAGGAAGTCGCCACCGACTACGAGCGCATCCAGGCATTGGCCAGAGAGAGGGCATCCCTGGAAAAGCTGGTAGACATATCCCACAAACACCAGGAACTTGTGGACGAGCAAAAGGACCTTGAAGCGCTGGTGCAAGAAGGGTCGGACCCGGAACTGACCCGCATGGCCAGGGACGAACTGGAAGAGGTCGAGGAAAAATTGGACAAACTCGCCCTGGAACTGCGGGTGGCCCTGCTGCCAAAAGACCCCAACGACGAGCGGGACGTGATCGTCGAAATCCGCTCCGGAACCGGCGGCACCGAAGCAACCCTGTTCGCGGGCGACCTCTACCGCGCCTATGCCCGCTACGCTCAACTCCACAACTGGCGCGTCGACGTGATGGACTCCAACCCCTCAGACTTGGGCGGGTTCAACAAGATCGTGTTTGAAGTCCAGGGCAGGGGCGCTTTCAGCCGCCTCAAGTATGAGCGGGGCGTTCACCGTGTCCAGCGCATACCGGAAACCGAGGCCCAGGGCCGCATCCACACCTCCACGGCCACGGTGGCGGTGCTGCCTGAACCCGACGAAGTGGATGTCAAAGTCAGTAACGACGACCTGCGCATCGACATATTCCATGCCGGGGGCCACGGAGGCCAGAACGTCAACAAGGTCGCCACGGCCGTCCGCATCGTCCATGAACCCACAGGACTGACGGTCATCTGCCAGGACGAGCGTTCCCAGCACAAGAACAAGCAGAAGGCGATGGCTATGCTCCGCGCTCGTCTCTACGAAGCCGAAGAGGTCCGGAAGGCCGCCGAAATCACCGAGAGCCGCCGGGCCCAGGTGGGTACGGCCGAGCGCGCCGAGAAAATACGCACTTATAACTACCCACAGGACAGGATAACCGACCACAGGATCAACTCCAACTTCCACGGCATCCCCCGCGTCATGGAAGGGGGGTTGGATGACATCATCGATTCCCTGATCGCATGGGAGGAAGAGCAGAATCTGGGAGATGCGCTGGCCGCGTAGCATACCCTATGCCAATCGGCTGTGAGCATGGACAGCAGCATTTCCCAGGCTGCGCAATCTCCTCTCCCTTTCCGGTCACAGGTACTCCCCTAGCCTTGTGACCTGCAGATTGGCACTCGCTCCCGCCGGGATGTAACTATGGCCTCTGTCCGGGAAATAATTCAGCGTTGCCACCACGAATTGGAGGCCATTGGCATTCCCGACGCCCGCCTCGAAGCCGAGGTGATGGTGATGAACGTGATGCGGATGCCCCGGCAGGACCTGTTTGCCCACCAGGAAGACGAGGCGACGACCCAACATGAGCAGGACATCCGGGGGATTCTCGACCGCCGGCGGAACCGTGAACCCCTGGCCTATATCCTCGGCTACCGGGAGTTCTATGGCATCAACCTGCTGGTAAACCCGGATGTGATGGTCCCCAGGCCGGAAACCGAAACGATGGTCGAACACGCGCTCTTCATGGCGCTAATGGGGATGGAAAGCGCCCAACTGGTGATAGCCGATGTTGGGACCGGCACCGGGGCCATTGCCATCAATTTGGCGATTCATATTCCGGCAGCGCGCATTTACGCAGTGGACCTTACCGACCCGGTGCTGAACGTGGCCAGCTACAACATCCACTCCCACAACGTGGCAGACCGGGTTACCCTTTGCCAAGGGGACCTTCTTGAGCCAGTCCCGGAGAAGGTAGACTTGGTCGTGGCCAACTTACCCTACATCCCAACAGAACGCATCCACACCCTTCAGCCCGAGGTGCAGTGGGAACCCAGGGCAGCCTTGGACGGCGGGAAAGACGGGCTGGACTTGGTCCGCGGGATGATGTCCCAAGCCACTGCCAAGCTGAATGATCAGGGTATCATCCTCTTGGAACTGGACCCGGAGCAGATGCCGGTGGCGTCCGAGATAGCACTCCAACACTTCCCCGAAGCCAACGTAACAATTGAGCAAGACCTGGCCCGCCAGGACCGCATATTGGTTGTCACAAGAGGCCTGGAAGAGTAGAGGCCCTCACCGCCCGGTCTTGGTCAGGGGCTAGATGCCTTTCAACTCCAGCGTCGAAACCTCGCTGGTCTCCATGTCCGCCACCCTGATCAGGTGGTTATTGGTGTCCGCGATGTACATCTTGCCGTTGGCTATGCTGAGACCGCTGGGTTCGGAAAACTGGGCTTGGGTTGTCCCGGCCCCGTCGCGGTGACCGGCCTCTCCTGTCCCCAGCATGGCGAACGAACTCCGCATCGCCGGAAGAATGCGCTTGACCTTATGGTTGTAAGTATCGGCGATGTACAGCGTCCCATCCAGGTGCGTAATTCCTATGGGGTGCTGCAACCGGACGTGGTGCTCCACGCCGTCACGGTCCCCGAAGATGAACAGGTCGAGACCGACTATGGTCTGCACTCGCCCGCCGGGACTCAGGTCAGCAGACCGGACAGAACTGGTCTCGCTGTCAACGAAGTAGAGCTTGGCTCCGTCGGTGGTGATGCCGCTGGGCTGGGCCAGCGTAGCCGAGGCCATAGGCCCGTCGCTCAGGGACTCCCGCCCGCTGCCGGAGTGCGGGCCGGCCATGCCGTCTGAGAGACTCATTGACCAAAGCTGGTGACAGCCAGCCATTGCCATGTATATCGTGTCTCCAACCACAACCAGGTCCCAGGGAGAGTTGAGGGAGATTCTGCTGCCGGGGCCTCGGCCTTCCCGCATGTAGCCCTGCTCCCCGGTGCCTGCGATGGTCTCCACGTGCTGCGCGGCTAGGTCTGCCCGGCGGATGGCGTGGTTCTCCGTGTCAGCGATGTATAGGATTTCCCCTGCCAGGGCCATCCCCTGGGGGTGGTTCAGCACGGCGGAACCGAAGTCGCCATCGGCCATTCCTTCGTCCCCGGCGCCGATGACCTGCTTCACCTCGCCTTCCAGAGAGGACACGATGACCCGGTTGTGGTTAGTGTCGGCGATGAACAAGCGCCCACTGGTCCCGTCTGCCAGCACCTTGCCGGGAAACGCCAGCGTCCCGCCTGTCTCACGCTCCGAGGCGAACCGCACCGGAGTGCGGTTGATGAGGCCATTGCCGTCGAACTCCGCCACCATGCGGCTGAGCAGATTGTCGAAGTCATCGTAGGACAGTTCGCCCTCGTGCTTGCCAATGACCTTGCCCTCGGGGTCGATGAACATGAGGGTTGGCCAGGCCCGGCAGGCATATTGCTGCCAAACCTGGAACTCTGCGTCGTTGATTACGGCGTGCTCAAGCTCATAGCGCTGCACGGCCTTGTAGACGTTGGCCCGTTCCTTCTCATTGGGGAACTTGGCCGAATGAACGCCGACGACCATCAACTCGCCTGCATACTTCTTTTCCAGTTTCCGCAACTGCGGAAAAATGTGTGCGCAGTTGATTCAACAGTAGGTCCAGAAGTCGAGGATCACGATCTTGCCTCGCAACTCCTGCATGGTCAGGGGGCGGTCAGTGTTGACCCATTCCAGCCCTTGGGGGAACTCAGGGGCATTGACCTTGCCGGCGAAAGATGTACTGGCCACGATTACCTCACAAATACCCTGGCGGCACTGTCGTGGCGCCTTATGGACCCGTCCTGTAGAGGATTCCCGGCTACTCGAAAGCCAGGGTAGCGTAACGTATGAAGATGGAACCCACCGGTTCCCCTAACGGGGCGTTGCCCACGAGCACCGCGATGACGTGTTCCGTGCCGGGAGACGCGCTTTCGGACACCAGGGCGCGTTTGGGAGTGTTGTTCCCGGTGATCACGCCGATGGCCCGGTCGATGGTCCCGTCAACGTAAATCTCACCGTAGTTGTCCACATTGGTCTCGAACCATATCCTGGAACCGGAGACATCCTGTCCTTTGACCTGCGAGGGTACGGTAAAGCGGAGACGGTACCACGCGAAGGTTAACCCGGAAGACATGCGCTCCTGAATATCGGCGTCCCTGGCCCACCCTGAGTCGTCGTAGTCGGGCAGCCGGGCCGGGCTTCCCTTAAGTTCGGCCACCAGGCCCTGGTTCGGTTCTCCCGGCACCAGGCCGGGTGCCATGCGCCATCCGGTCGCGCCCAGCACCGCAAGCTGTTCCGGGTCTTCCAGGTCCAACGCTACTCTTGGCATCGTTTCTGCTCCTGAATGTTAACCTTCTGGCTCCCCTGACAAGTGGCACCCCAGCGGCCATTCCGTCCGGGGACCGGCGGATAGGGTCCATCCCTACGGGAATTAAGCCTGCACGGCAGCGCCTTTCAGGTGGGTGGCGAAGAAGTGGATGGTCCGGGGCCACGAAATCTCGGCGGACTCCCTGTGGTACCTCGGGCCGGTGTGGTCCATGAAGGCGTGGTCTGCGCCGGGATACACAAAAAACTGATGGGGCTTGTCCAGCCGGGTCAGTTCCTCGTCCAGCTTGGCCATGTCCTCCTGGGAGGGGTTGGCGTCGATCTCTCCGAAGTGGAAGAGGATTGGGCAATTGATCCCGTCGGTCAGCTCGAAGGGGGTCTTCTCGGCATCGCCCCGCACTGCCCACAGGTTGCCGCCGTAGTAGGGGACGGCCGCCTTGAAGTTCGGGTTCGTGGCCGCCGCCAGCCATGTCACCCGGCCACCCATGCAGAACCCGGTGATGCCGATGCGCCCGGAGTCAATGGCCGGGTGCGCCAACAGGAAGTCCACGGTGGCGTCCACGTCGGCCCGTATCTCCCGGTCGTTGAGGTTCTGCGCCCGCGTGGTCCCCTCGGTGGGTATCTCCGGCCCCATCCGGTGGAACAGGTCCGGGGCTACGGCTGCGTATCCCTCCGCCGCCAGATTATCCGACACGCCGCGGATGAAGTCGTTGACCCCTCCGGCGGCCTGAATCACCACCACGGCAGGGAAAGGGCCGGACCCGCTGGGGACACTGGCATATACGGGCATGTCATGCCCGCCGACATTGATCGTTTCGGTAAACGATGGCATAGCTCGAAACCTCCGCTATTCACAAAAGGACGGCATTGGGATACCGGAAAGTCTGCTTCCAGCCGATTCTAGCAGAAAAGCGCGCACTACGCCCGTTAAGCCAGCCCTTCAGCGCGAATTGCGGTCATCGTTTTCTCAAAGGCATCCAGTGTCCTGTCTATGTCTGACTCCGTATGGGTGGCCGACACCAGGAAGGCGTCACGGCCCATTATGTCAACTCCGTTGTTCTGTAGACCGCGCTTCATCGCTGTGACCTTGGAGGAAGCTGTCGTCTCCTTGATGCGGCTGTGGGACATGGTGCACAGCTCCCGGCCGCAATCGCAATCCGCCAACACCACATGTACCATCGATGCGATACCGTGGGCGTGGCCCGCCATTTCCATCTTGCCGAAGATGTCGTTCAAGCCCCCCTTCAATCGGACTGCCATCGCGTCGGCGGTCTCGTTGATGGGCCGGGTGGCAATCATCTCCAGGCAGGTTGCCCCGGCGACGGCGGACAGGGGGTTGGCGTTGAAAGTGCCGGGGTGGTACACCCTGCGGGAGTTGTCCCAGTCCGGGTCTCCGCGGTGCGCAATCATGTCCACTATGTCAGCCTTGCCGCCGACTGCGCCTCCGGGGAGGGCTCCAGCCACGATTTTGGCCATAGTCGTCAGGTCCGGCGATACTCCATATTTCACCTGTGCCCCACCCGGAGATGCACGGAAGCCGGTGACGACTTCGTCGAAAATCAGCACCACGCCGTGGTGGGCCGTCAGGTCTCGCAGGCCCTTCAGGTAGTTGGGAGTATCGTAGGGCAGTTGGCCGTAGTGCGCTCCAGTCGGTTCCAGGATGAGGCCCGCAACGTCCGGGTCGCGGGACAAAGCATCTTCAACCGCAGACAGGTCTCCCGAAGGGACAACGATCATGCTGCCCCAACTGGCATCAGGGATTCCCGGAGCGCCCTGGTCTGAACCTGCCATAGCGTAGTCGTGCCAGCCGTGGAAGTGGTCTTGCAGCTTGATGATCTTGGTTTTTCCGGTGTAGGCCCGGGCCAGCCGCATCGCCATCAGGGTAGCTTCGGTCCCGGAACTGTGGAACCGCACCTTCTCCACAGACGGCACCAGCGCCTTGATGGCCTTGGCCCACCGCACTTCCTCCTCCGTGGAGCCACCCAGATGAGTCCCCCGGAGTATCTGCCGGGAAACCGCCTCGGCGATTTCCGGGTGGGAGTGTCCCAGCAGCAGCGCGCCGTGGCCGGAAACGTAATCGATGTACTCGTTCCCGTCCACGTCCCATTTCCTGGGCCCGCTGCCGTGGGTCATGTACAGTGGAAAAGGAGTGGCATAGCGTGTGTCGTGAGTCACGCCTCCGGGGAATATGGTCTTAGCCTCGGCGTACCTCTGCGCGGAACCAGGGTGCCTGGCGGTGTATTCTTCCAATATGGTTGGCATGGGGCCTCCGTTGCTTCCCATCCAGCTTGTGGGGGATATTCCCCTGGGTATTCTATCGTCCTCATTGGCCTTTGGCCATTGACAGGAATACACCGGCCTTATCGTACTCAACCCTCCACCGTCAACTGGCGCGGCGCCTTGATCAGGAAGAAGCACAACGCCGCCACTGCGGCGCAGATTGCGCCGGGTATGAGCGCCCAGTCGAAGTTTCCAAAGCGGTCAAATACCCACCCGGCGGCTACCGGCGTGGCTACCAGCACCCAGCTATGCGAGAAGGCGATAATCCCCCGGAGGGTGGCGAATTTCTCCCGGCCATAATACTCCCCGAGGGCGGCCCAGACTATCACGCCCGCCCCGTCTCCCATTCCCTCCAGCACCACGAACACGAACAGCAGGATTATCCTGTAGTCGTTCCACGAACCCATCAGGAGACACACGAACGCAATGCTCTCCAGGGCCAGTGTGCCCCCAAGTATCATGGACTTGCTCCACCGGTCCGCGAGATAGCCGAAGGCCATGCGGGACACAAAGTTGATGCCGAAAATCGCGCCGGTCAGGTTGGCCGCGGTCTGGCGGCTCACGCCCTTGCTTTCGAGAATCGGCACAATGCTTATCAGGATTCCGATAGTGGCCATCTGGCGTAGCCCTGCCCCCACCAGAAGCAGCCAGTATGCCCTGGTGTGCAGCGCCTCCCTGACGGTATAGTCCCGGACCTCCAGCCTTCTGCCCGACGCTCCGCCGCCCGCAACCGTGACCACCGGCGGGGACGTATCGTCGTCCGGCAGAAGGCCCATGTCCTCCGGCCGGTTTCGGAACATGAACGTAAATGGCAGGATTCCCACCAGGTAGGCGATGCCCGAAACCGCGATTGCCCAGCGCCAACCGGCGCTGAGGATGATCACCGACATCAACGGCACCAGAACCAGCCCGCCCAGGGAGGAGATCGCGGCCAGGGTGGAGATTGCCAGGGAACGCCGGCGCCGGAACCATTGGTTGATGCCGGCAAACAGGGCATGTTGGAATGCAATGCTGTTTCCCAGGGATATGATCCCAAGGTAGATGAGAGCAAAGCTCCAGAAGCCGTCGGCAAACAGGGCAAAGACGAAGTAACCGGCTGCGGCCAGCAGAATGCAGGGAATCAGCAACGCACGGTTGCCGAACCGGTCAATCAGCCATCCGGCAATGGGGCCCTCGAGACCTCCTTCGGCACGGGCCAGGGAGAAGACCAGGTTCGTCTGGGCTTGGGTAAGGTGCAGTGAGTCCCGTATCGCCGGCACGAAGACGGTAAACCCGCGGAAGAAGATTCCGCTGGCGAAAAACGTCATGGCGGAGCAGGCCAGGACCAGCCACCAGCCGTAGAATATGCCTTTCGCCGGAGCAGTCCCGGCTGCCGGGGTCATCTGAGCGTCTCGCGGGAGCGGAAAATGAGCGATGCTCCTTCGCGCCGGGAATGGGTCTGACTCCGGACGCGCTCCTTATCGTATCCGGTCAATCATGTATCGTCATTGACCGAACAAAGGATAGCCCTTCACCGTCAAACACGCAACGAAGTCCGCAGGATCAATCGGGGATTCATCTCAACCTGTTGCCCAGCCTGTTGCCCAGTGTGCTCTGATTTCCCGACTGGGCATGACTTTCGCACGCTGATGGCCGCGCCCGATGAGAGTAAAATAGTGGCAGGGCCTCCCCTATTTCCTTGTTAGACCGGGCAGCAATGCAAGTCCAACAAAAAAGCCGCAACGGTGACGACAGCGTGGAGGGCCGCCACATCATCCACGCGGACCTGGACGCCTTTTATGCCGCCGTCGAGCAGCTCGACAACCCTGAATTGCAGGGAAAGGCTGTGCTGGTCGGTGGTCCGCCGGAGAGCCGCGGCGTCGTGGCCACCGCATCCTACGAGGCCAGGGAGTACGGTGTCCATTCTGCGATGCCGATGCGCACCGCTGTCCGCCTGTGCCCCCACGGGATAGTCGTGCGCCCACGCTTTGACCGCTACCGGGAAGAGTCCCGGAAGGTCATGTCAATCTTCCGGGACCTAACCGACCTTGTTGAGCCGCTCTCGCTGGACGAAGCCTATCTGGACGTAACGAACGCTGTTGAGTCTGGCAGTCACCCCATTGCAGTGGCAATCGACCTGAAACGCCGGGTCAACGAGGAAACGGGACTGACCCTTTCCGTGGGTGTCGGGACAAGTAAATCGGTGGCCAAGATCGCTTCAGACCTGCAAAAGCCCGACGGCCTGGTGGTTGTCCCAAAGGGCGAGGAAAGGGACTTCTTGGCCCCCCTCGCCGTGGGTAGGCTTTGGGGAATTGGACCCAAGACCGCATCCCGGCTCAACTCAGATGGCATCGACACCATCGGCCAGCTTGCAGCCCAACCCCTGGAGTGGTTCCAGCGCCGCTTCGGGCAGCGGGCGGAAGAGGTGCGGGCCAGGGCCAACGGTCAGGACTACCGCGCCGTCCATACCCACCGCGTGGCCAAGTCAATCAGCGCTGAGACCACATTCCCTGCCGACGTCCATGACACCGATGAACTTGCCGGGGTAGTGACCCGGCTATCCGGCAGGGTGGCCCAACAGCTTGCTTCCAAGGACCGGCGGGGCAGGACTGTGACCCTGAAGGCCAGGCTCGCCGACTTCACCACCTTCACCCGGCAGACCACCCTGTCGCTCCCGACCTGCTCCGAGGCTACGATTGTGGAGACCGCGCTAACGCTCCTGTCGAGGGAACTGGGTGAAGGCCGTTCCTTCCGTCTCCTTGGAGTGGGCGTTTCGGGTTTCGCTGACTCGGGCCAGCTTGAACTGCCGCTGGTGTGGGAAGACGAAAATACGGACTGGCCCATGCCGGAAGCCTGATTCCCCTACCGGAACAGGTCCTTGTCGGGAGACCTGAGCAGGTCTTCGTGGGTGGCGTCCTCCATCGGCTCGTACTCGTAGCCCTTGATGACGGACACTGGCACGCCGTCCACTTTCCCGGTGACCAACTCCGCCATCGCCGCCAATTCATCGGCCACGCAGATAACCGTGGTGTACATCATGTTGCCGTGGGCATCCTCCTGGCCAACATAGCTCAACAGGGGGTTGAACCCGGCCACTCCGATGGCAACATTTACCGCCGCGTTCCGCCAGGGACGCCCAAAGGTGTCAGAGATGATCACCGCCACATCTATCCCAAGCCGTTCCCGCACCGCGTCACGGATCCGGCGCGCCGAGGCGTCCGGGTCCACCGGCAGTAGCGCAACGGTGTTGGATCCCGGGATATTGGATGCGTCGATCCCGGCGTTGGCGCAGTTGAACCCGTGGTAGGTCTCGCTCAGGATCACCCCCCGGTCCATGCGGACGATGCGCCTGCTCTCCCTCAGGATCAACTCGGTGTGACGCGGGTCCCTCCGGTGCCCTTCGGTTATGGCAATTGCCAATGGGGAAGCCTCTATCCCTTCGATGCTTATGACACGGCCTTCCGCCTTGGACACAATCTTCTGAGTCACAACGATAATGTCCCCGGCCTCTATGAACGTACCTTGCGCCTCAGCAGCGCCCATGAGTTGCGCCGCCAGGTCATCACCTTCATGGGCTTCCGGCATTCCCTGGATTCCTATAACTCGGACTTCGGGTGGCATAACAACCTTCCTGAATCAGATGCCTCTATCGTATCACGGCAAATTGGTCGCCGAATGGATTGAGCAGTGACCCTGCCTGCCGCACCCAGTATAGCCCGGCAATTGGGCCTATGCTACAATGCCGTTGACCCAATGCCGGGACCACGCCCCCAAACATTCCGGGCGAGGATTTATGCAGTGACCTCTTCGTCGGATTCCTACAGAAAGCGCGTCTACACCAAGTTTGGCGACAAGGGGGAGACCAGCTTGCTCTATGGAGGGCGAGTCTCCAAGAACAACCCCCACACCGAAGCCTACGGGATAACCGATGAAGCCGTGTCCGCTATGGGCTTGGCCCGCGCCTTCACCTCCGACGCCAGGGTCCAGGACACTCTCCGTGAGTTGCAGCGGGACCTGTTCACCATCGCTGCTGAGCTGGCGACAGACCCGGACAAGTATGACCTGTTCCAGGAGCATTTCCTGCCCGTCACCGCCGAAATGGTGGAGAACCTGGAGAACACCATCGACTCTCTGGAACAGGACTTCGCAATGCCCACCGTGTTCATCCTCCCCGGCGGTTCCCCCGCGTCGGCGGCCATCGACATGGCGCGCTGCATCATCCGCACCGCCGAGCGGCGGGTCGTAGCGGTCAAAGAGGAGGGTCTGCTGACCAACGACCTCATCATCAATTATCTCAACCGGCTCGGAGACTTGCTGTTCGTCCTGGCCCGATACGAGGACCGGGACCTCCCATACGAGCGGGCCACGGGCCAACGCGGTTAACGCATCATGTTAGACCACACCAAGGTGGTGGTGATCGATTACCAGTCGGGGAACATCCGCAGTGTGACCCGCGCCCTGGAATCTGTTGGCGTTTCGCCGGTGGTCACCGGCGACCCTTCGGAACTGCCCGGAGCCGATGCAGTTGTGTTCCCCGGAGTTGGGTCCGGCCCGGCAGCAATGTCCGCTTTGCAGATTCGGGGGCTGGTGGCGCCGCTCCGGGACTACGTGGCATCGGGAAGGCCCTTCTTCGGCATTTGCCTGGGCCTGCAACTGCTCCTCGACCGGACTGAAGAGGGCGGCGCAAGCTGCCTCGGAATAGTTTCAGGCACAGTCAGGCGGCTTCCCGATGGTCTGAAAGTCCCCCACATGGGTTGGAACAGCGTCGCAATGCAGGTTGAGCACCCGCTTATGGATGGGATTCCGCACAACAGCCACTTCTATTTTGTCCACAGCTACTATGCCGCTCCGATGGACGATTCCTGGGTCGCGGGGTCAACCGAGTACGGCGTTCCTTTTTGCAGCGTCTACGCCCGGGGGAACCTGGTAGCCACCCAGTTCCACCCCGAGAAGAGCGGCCCGGTGGGCCTGCGCGTTTACCGCAACTTCGTTGCCATGATCGAAAATTCCAGGCTCAGGGCGTCCGGCAGCCTCACTTAACGTCGCCCGCGAAGCTCATGCCTGGGTAGCCCAGATTCATCCCGTCATCGGACTGTGTGATGGAAGTAATCCCCTCCATAGACCTGAAAGCCGGCCGCTGCGTCCGTCTGTACCAGGGCGACTACCAGCGTGAGACCGTGTTTTCTGATGACCCGATAGCGGTGGCGCAATCATGGCAGGACCAGGGTGCGGTGCGATTGCACCTGGTGGACCTCGACGGCGCGCTGGCAGGCAGCCCGGCCAACTTCAAGGCCATTTCCGCCATCGTTTGCCGGTTGACCATCCCTGTCCAGGTGGGCGGAGGCATCCGGGATTCCGATTCTGCCCGCCGGGTGATGGACGCCGGGGCCGCCAGGCTGGTCATAGGCACAGCCGCAGTGGAGGACCCCTCTCTGGTGGAGCGCCTATGCCAGGACTACGGAAACGAGAGGGTCATCGTAGCCCTCGACGCCAGGAACGGCATGGTTTCCATCAAGGGCTGGGTGGAGCAAACTTCCGCTGCCGCTACGGACTTGGCCCGTCAGATGGCCGGGATGGGCGTCGTCAGAGTCTTGTACACCGACATTTCCCGCGACGGCACCATGACCGAACCTAACTTCGACGCGAATGAGGAGCTGGTAAGAACATCCGGCTTGGCGGTGTTGGCGTCAGGCGGCATCGCGTCCCTTGACCATATACACCGGCTTTCGGCAACCGGAGTGGAAGGGGGAATCATAGGCCGGGCATTCTACGACGGAACATTGGACCTGCGCGAGGCGATGGAGGCAACTTCTGCGGGTTGATCGGCTGAAAGGCAGGTTGGCCCTGATAGGCGGCGTGGACAATCAGCCGCCCTGTTTGAGCGGCTGATTCTCGAAACCGGGGCTATGTCCCGGATTCCGCTTCCCTCACTCGTGTTGCCTCCAGGTCCCGGTACACGAACCGCTGGTTCAGGCGTTCTTCGGCGTGGTCATACCAATTGTCGCGGAGCACTTCCATGCGGATGAAGTCATGGGAGAGACGCCGCACCTGGCGCACAGGCGCGAAGCCGCACTTCTCAAAGCACCGCTGTGCCCTCTTGTTCCATTCCAGGGTGTGCAGGTAAACCCGTTTCAGCTTCCGCTCATCGAACATGAACTCCAACAGCGTCACCACGGCGTCGTAACCGTAGGCGTTGCTCCAGTAATCGCGGTCGCCGAGCACAATTCCGAGTTCCGCCTCCATGTTCACGCTGTCCAGGTCATAGTACATACAATTGCCGATGAACTTGCCGTCCAGCGTTTCAGTGGCGAAATGGTGGGAGCCTGGGGTGGGGTACTTGAGCTGGTCCTGGTATGACTTCAGAAACCGCTCGAAGGTCATGGTTAGCGGATAGGTAGCGTCCAATCTGGCCAGTTCCGGGTCGCAACGCCAGATATAGTCCTGTTCCGCGTCCTCCAGCCTCTTGTCCCGGAGGACTATACGTGCGCCCCGGAGTGTAACCATTTTAACGGTCTCCTGTGTATCTCGATATGAGCTCGCCGGCCTGCCGAAGTACGCCCGCCTCGTTGGGATAGGCAAGCGTGTCGAGGGCTTCGTCGAAGGAGAACCACTGCACCACGTCAAACTCGGGATCATGGAGGCCAGTATCGCCTCCAACCGGGACCATCAAGTAGAAATGCACCGTCTTCCGGTACTTTACGGAATTTTCCTGGTCCGCGAACCAGTAGGTGATGCTGGAGATAGGCGCTTCCAACTCCACCTCAAGGCCTGTCTCTTCCCGGACCTCCCGCAGGGCTGTCTCCTCCAGGGTCTCTCCCTGGTCGGGAGTCCCTTTGGCCAGACTCCAGCGGAAACACTCGGGAGGGAAGCGGCCTTCCCGTTCCAGCCACTGCTCTTCGTTACCGGCGACAATACCCGAGAGGGTCCTCCCGCAAAGCACCGTCTCGATCCCTTCATTTCCCCGGCGGTACACCACGCCGCCTGCTGATACAAGGGACACAACTTTGGCCTTTGGTCGCCTGCCCATCAATCACCTCTCGCCTGTACCGCCCGGCCCACCCTAGACCAAGAACGTGTCATCGTATGTGTACTCATTGAGTGTAATGTAATCCGTCGCGGTTTTCCGTCTGCCGGGGTCAGTGAGCGGCATTGGCCTGAGAACGCCGCCCCACACCGCCATGCCGGACGGGGAGCGGCGGATGGGATCCGTCCCCCGAGGTGTTAGAAGGTCCCGCCGGCAATGGCAGGCACGAAATGGACCTCGCTGCGTGGCCCCACTTTTTCCAGCATCCCCATCCTGGCCACCTCGCCGTCGATGGACACTGACAGGCTGGGTCGAATCCTGCCGTCCTCGACCAGCCTGTCCTTCACGCCAGGGTAGCGCAGGTCGAGTCCATCTATGACCTGGCGCACATTGGACGCCTCGAGATCGACCTGCTTGACTCCGCCGGTCATCGGCTGGAGCATTGTGGGAATGAACACAGTTGCCACGCAGCTAGGTCCTTAAGTCAACCAGGTTCGCTTATTGCCGCATCTTCTCCCCGGCGTCGAGCACGGCTCGGACTATCTTGTCGTAGCCAGTGCAGCGGCACAGGTTGCCCGCCAGCCAGTGGCGCACCCTGGCCTCGTCGGCATCCGGCTCGTTGTCCAGAAGGCCCTTGGTTGCGACGATGAAGCCGGGGGTGCAGATGCCGCATTGCAGGGCAGCGTTCTCCAAAAAGGCCTGCTGGATGGGGTGGAGACCCTCCGGAGTCGCCAGACCCTCGATGGTGGTTATCTCCTTGCCCTGGGCTTCCACTCCGAGGACCAGGCAGGAATCGACAATGCGCCCGTCGAACATAACGGTACAGGCGCCGCAGTTGCCATCGTTGCACCCTTCCTTGCTGCCGGTCATCCCCAGGACGTCCCGAAGACATTCGAGCAGGCTCTGGCGAGGCTCGCAAAGGAAGTTAACCTCATCACCGTTGATGGTGGTCTGTACGTGGACTAGTCCGGGCATTCTCTATCCCCCTCTGGCTCGTTGTACTGCATTGTTCAAGGTTCGCCGGGTCAGGACACCGATCAGGTGCCTCCTCTGCCGTATGGTGCCGCGCATGTCGTCAATGGGGCTGGACGCCTCGATGGCCAACTCGGAGGCTTCTTGGATCGCCTCATCCGAGACCGGTTTGCCCGCCAGGCTGGCGGCGGCTTCGCTTGCGAATACCGGGATAGGCGCAACCGATGCCAGTGCGATGCGGGCGGAGACGAAGTTCTGACCTGACTCGTCCAACACCACCGAACTGCCCACTCCGGCGATGGCAATATCCATCTCGTTGCGCGGGATGAACCGAAGGTAGTTGGCTCCAGTGTGGGGTTGAGGGGCAGGGAAGTTTATGGAGACGAGCATCTCATTGTTCTCCAGCACATTCCTGCCAGGTCCGGTGCAGAAACTCTCAGCGGCCACCTGCCGGGTGCCACTAGGCCCTGCGATATTGCAGACGCCGCCGAGGACTATCACCGGCGGTATGGAGTCGCCGCTGGGAGCAGAATTGCAAAGGTTGCCGCCGATGCTGGCCCGGCCCTGGATCTGGATTCCGCCGATAAGTGTGGCGGCATCCATTAGTCCGGGATAGGCATCGGCCACGGCCTGATTGCCATAGATCTGGTAGCAGGGCGCGGCTGCGCCCAGGGTGAGGCCGTTTTGCGGATCGTAGGAAATCTCGTTTAGCTCCGGAATGCCCTTGGCATCGACTATGAGGTCGATGCTTCTCCGGCCGCCCCTGAGTTGTACCAGGATGTCGGTGCCGCCGGCTATCATCCGGGCGCGGTCCCCATGCTGGGACAGCAACCCGACGGCTTCGTTTACAGTGGTTGGTGCTGCGAAATCAATCCATTCCAATTGGCCACCTCCTGTCCGGCATTATAGCATCACACAAGGCGGGTTGGCACCTGCAACTTTCATATCATGCAACTCCCCTCTACCTTGCGGCTGACGCCTGTTCCGCGACTGTTCGGCGTGCCGGAGAGGCCGGTCTGCGGGCCAGCCCGAACACTACCGCGCTGGCCACGTAGAGGGGAATGAATGTGATTAACACCAGGTTATATGCGCCCGTCGTGTCCCGGACCCACCCGCTGAAGATTGGAGAGACGAACAGCCCCACGTTGTGGAACACGCTCATCAGCCCCATGAGACTGGCGAACTTGCTCCGGCCAAAATAGTCCCCCAGCATGATCCAGTTGACCGAACTGACTCCCTCCACTACCGCCAGAGCCAGGATAAACACGATGACCCCGGCATGACCGTCCAGGAGCAGCAGCGCCAGCAGGCCCAAGGCGCCAATGTTCAGCCCGCCGAACAGGATCTTCCGCGGCGAGAGCATCCCCCCGGCAACGCCCATGACGAACCGGAGCGGGATCGCCAGGAAAAACATTACTGAAACGTATACCGACGCTTCGCTGGCCGTCAGGCCCTCCCCCTCCAGCATCGGGAATATATGGATGATGATGGCGTTGGTTGCCGAAACGCGGGCCACGACCCCCAACAGCATCGCCCAGAAGGTGCTGGTCCGCAGCGCCTCCTTCACAGTGAAGTCCAGATTGTCCCCATGTGCGGCCTGCTGGACTCCACTCTGTGTTCCAGCCTGGACGGACTGGGCAGCGGGGGCAACATCGCCATCCGGTCGCAATCCCACATCCTCCGGTCTGCTGCGCAAAACGAGGCAGACCGGCACCGTGAGGACGCACACGAAAATACCGACGCAAAGCAGGGTATCCCGCCACCCCAGGTTGGCGATGCCCAGGTGCAGCAACGGCACCACGACGGCCCCGCCTCCGGCAAAGGCGGTCATCAGGGTGGACATTGCCACCGCCTTCCTCCGGATGAACCACTGGTTCACGGTGGCCATCAGTGTCTGTCCCAACCCGGCCGTCTTGCCGGTGGACACTATGCCGACGAAAATCACCACCAGTTGCCAGTAGCTGTCGGCGCGTGAGAGCAGAATCAACCCCACACCTGCAATCAGACCGCCAAAAAAGATCATCGGCCGCGACCCGAACCGGTCCACCATCCAGCCGACTATCGGACCGCCCATCCCGCCCTCGGCCCGGGCCAGGCTGAACACCAACGACATGGAAGCGTAGCTGATGCCCAGGTCCCGGCGGATCGGCTCGAAGAAAATGGGGAACCCGCTGGAGATAGCCCCGTTGCCGAACATCCCTTGCAGAGACGAGACAAGGACTATCCACCACCCATAGAAAAGACGGCTAGGGCGCCATGCCGCGACAACATCAGGAATTTTGATATTGGAGTTCATCAACTATTGATAATAGAGGTAGCGGTTGGGCTGGTCAATGCAGATTCTGGTCTCAGAACCCACTTGCTTTGCCCCGCGCGGTGCGTGAAAGTATCCTTTGATATCACTTCGCAATACTGGAAAGAGAGAATGCAAAGCAGTTCGGTATTGGAGTCAGTGCTGAGACGAGACCGGATGGTGGTAGCTGTTGGCATAGCAGCCATCGCAGCCCTGGCATGGGCATACCTCGTCTACCTGGCGTTGGGCATGGAAGAAATGGGCGCGGGAATGGCTATGGCCCAGATGCGGTCGTGGACGGCTGCTGATTTCGCTCTAATGTTCCTCATGTGGTCAGTAATGATGGTGGGGATGATGACTCCCACCGCTGCGCCGATGATTCTCATGTTCGCCAACATCAACCGGCAGCGGCGTGATAGCCAAGCTCCATACGTTCCGACAGGGCTGTTCCTGTCATCCTACCTGCTGGTATGGACAGCTTTCGCCGCGGCGGCCACTACCGCAAATTGGGGCCTGCACGCGAATGGACTGCTCACTTCCATGATGGGGGAGAGCGCAAGCGGATACGTGGGGGGCGGTCTATTACTGGCGGCGGGACTCTTCCAGTTGAGCCCCATGAAGTCGGTCTGTCTCAACCACTGCCGGTCGCCAGTCTCTTTCATAATGAACGACTGGAGAGAGGGCCATTGGGGCGCATTTGTCATGGGACTGCGGCACGGGGCCTATTGCCTCGCCTGCTGCTGGGCATTGATGGGGCTGCTGTTCGTCCTGGGCGTGATGAACCTGCTCTGGATAGCAGCCCTGGCCGCATTCGTCCTGCTAGAGAAAGCGGCGCCCGGCGGGCGGGTAATCAGTTGGCTAAGCGGGATATTGCTCCTCGCCTGGGGAGGGCTGATGGCCGCAGGTGTGTTGGGATAGAGGTTGTGCTGAGAAGCTGCTAGGAGACTGCCGCCAGCACCCGCTCTATGACGTCCATCATGGGACCTCTCTCCAGGCCATGCTGCGTCAGGAATTCGGAACTGGCGAGATCGAGTTGGTCAGGTCCGGTGTCGATGACCCCCTCCAACTGGTGGAGCACGTCCATCCACGGCCCTGCCAGGCTCCCAGGGCTTCCGGTCTCCCCCTCCTTATAGTCGCCCGAACGCAAGGCAATGGTATGAATGGCTTGTGACGGCCCATTCTCGAAAAGGGCCAGCGTGGGCAGGGCGTCCAGTGCCAGGCCAAATTCCCCGGCCAAGCCCTTGACGGTTGTGGATATCCCGTGCTGCCCGAAAATCATGAGATGCTGGAACGCGGCCCCGCGTTCTCCGAAACTTCTCCGGTAGGCCCGGAAAATGTCGTGGGCCGGGCGGTCCCCCGGCGTCACCAGGAAGACAGCGAATACTGGGAATCCCGCCCCTTCGCCCGAAGTCAAATCTCCGCGCCACCCGGCGAGCTTCTCGCGGTCGTGATTGTCGGCGTGGCTGGTCACGCTCCCTCCCATCGCCCCTTGGCGGCAGGGTCTACCCGCCTCCGCCGCTGTCGAACTGCACCAGTATGCCGTCGGGGTCGTACACGAAGATGCTGTTGGTCTCGCCCTGGGCATTGGTGAAGGAGTCCAGAGGTCCGGCCAGGGACACGTCCTTGGCGATAAGTTTTTCAGTCAGCCCCTTCAGGTCCTTCACTGAAAAAGATATATGGCTGATTCCCACCTGGTCCAGCTTGATAGGTGCACCGTCCGCCTCGTCTCCGGGGTGGCTCGTAAGCACGAGTGATGGAGTGGTGTTGCCCTCAGACCCATAGCGGACATGCACGGTCCGGCGAGTCTTCCGCGCGTGCGCGTAGACATGCGGAAGTCCTCCCGTGGTCGTATCCTGCACCTGGTCCAGTGTCACCCTCATTCCCAGTATGTCCCGGTAGAACTCAAGGGACTTGTCCAAGTCCCGGACACAGATAGCGATGTGGGATACTCCGGTTGCATCCATGCCTATCACTCTCCATGCGTAGCTGGCCCAATCCTAAAGCCGGGCTGGGCCATTGTCAAAAACCTCATCTCCGTGACTACCGTCACTCTCTACGTCTCCACCGCCACCGCGTGACGGCAGGTTGATTCATCACCCACGGTTATTCCGTTCCATCAATAAGAGGCTTCAGCATGGCGTATATGACATCGTTAATCGGGGTAGCTACGTTCACCGGCTTCCCGGCGCGCACCACTGCCCCGTTCAACGCCTCCAATTCCAGGGGACGCCCCGCCATCACGTCCGCGTGCATTGATGCGTGCATCTGCTCCAGTTCGCTTAGTATGTAATCGAGAGTGCTTTCTACTATGTCTGGCGGCAGATTCACCCTTGACGCCCTGCCCACCGCCTCTATCTCCCTCATGCAGCCTTCGATGACGCCGCGCCACTCTGGTTGGGGCATCAACTCCGCCATCGTCCGCCGGGACAGGGACGTAACCCCGGCCATAGTGGCAATGAACAGAAATTTGCTCCAGAGAGTTTGCTGAATGTCCGTCGAAAGCTCGGCGGGAATTCCCGCACTCTCCAGCGTCTCCAGAATGCGCGCGCCTCGTTCCGAAGCCCCGCCGTCCGCCTCTCCAAAGACAATACGGACAACGCTTCCCGTCTGTGTCACCACTCCCGGTTCCGGGTGCCCGGCTTCTATGTAGGCGGCTCCTGGCATCACCCGGTCATAGCCCAGCGTCTCGGCGGCCGAGACGTAGCTGTCGATGCCATTCTGTAGGCAAAGGACCGTAGTCTCGGGCCCCACCATCGGCGCCATCGCGGGTATGGCCTGCGAATTGTGATAGGTCTTGACAGTCAGCAGCACCAGGTCCTGGATACCGGCCTGTGCCGGATCGTCAGTGGCGGGGCGCCGCACAACAAACTCCTCATCGTCCCGGACTACCCGCAGTCCGTTGGAAACAATCGCCTGGAGGTTGTCACCACGCGCAATCAGCGTAACTTCGTTTCCCGCTCGGGCCAGCATTCCTCCAAAATAGCCGCCGATGCTCCCCGCGCCCATGATTGCAATGCGCATGACTTCCCCCATTCTGCCGGATCAACTGCTCGCCGCGTGGCTGGAATCCCGATTCAGTCCATCGGGAATCAAATTACCTTAACCACGTGTCCGGGGCAACCGTTCATATCCTCCGGCCTGAAGCCGCCATCATGAGCGGTCAGTCAGATTAAGTTTTATCCGGTCATATGCCTTGCCGCGTTCAACTTGACGATACATACAATTCTCCTTATTCTCTAGGGGCCTTGGCCTGTCAATTCGGGCACAGATTGCCAACAGGAGCATCAGATGACCCAGCAAGCAGATCTACCCCCGATCACGCCTCCAGTGCCCCAACCGGAGTCCGATTTCTACTGGGAAAAGTGCAAGGAGCACGAGCTTTGGCTGCGTCACTGCAAGACCTGTGACGACATCTACTTCTACCCCAGAGACATTAGCCCCTGCTGCTTCTCCAGAGACACCGACTGGGTCCAGAGCAGCGGGCGGGGCACCCTCCACGCCTTCGCCATCGTGCATCGCGGCCCCATACCGGCCTTCCGCGACCGCGCTCCATACATCGTGGCAATGGTCGAACTGGAAGGCGGCGCCCGTATGCCCACCAACCTGGTGGATGTGGACCCGGACCCTTCCGTCATTAAGATTGGGATGGAAGTCGAGGTCGTTTTCGACGACCTGGACGACAGGATTTCCCTCCCCAAGTTCCGCCCCGCCTAGAAGCCTGTATATTGGACGCAACGGACACGAACTTGGTCCAAATTCATGGAAGTTCCGGCTGGGGACGGCCCCTATCCGCCTCTCCCTGGCCGGCTTGGCCGATTTGGACCCGCTTCCCAGTCAGTTTCACCCTCGCCGGTTTTCCGGGGCGGGCAGTCCCGGCATGAATCTCGACGGTAAGGTCGCCATCGTAACCGGCGGCAGCCGCGGGATAGGCCGGGCAATCTGCCTTGGACTCGCAGGCCGCGGGGCCAGGGTGGTAGTAGCTGCAAGAACAGTGGTTGATGAGTCCTCGGGATCAACCTTCGAGAAGTACGCCAGCGGCACCATCGGCGAGACCGTCCAGCGGATAGAGGCCCAGGGCGGCTCCGCTCTTCCAATAGAGTGCGACATTGCCAATGCCTCCGACGTCCAGTCATTGGTGGACAAGACCATGCAGCGCTACGGCCGGATAGACGTTCTGGTCGCCAATGCAGGCATCGATTGCGAGTCCCCCGTCCCCGACCTGGACATTGACCTTTTGGACCGCTGCATAGCCGTCAACCTCCGCGGACCTCTACTGCTGTGCAAGTATGCTCTTGCACCCATGATCGAGGCGGGAAATGGCGGTTCAATCTTCTGCATAACCTCCGGTTCGGCGCGAGCCTACCGTCCTGGCCGCGTGGTGTACTCGGCCACCAAGGCGGCCCTGGAACGCGCCTTCTTCAGCCTGGCCGAGGAAGTCCGTCCGCACAACATCGCGGTCAATATCCTGGAGCCTGGACGGGTGGATACCTGGATGAACCGCAACGGCGACTGGCCCGGCACGGCCCACATACCGATGGTCCAACCCGGCGAAATTGCCCCTTCCGCCGTATGGCTCGCGGGCCAGACCGCCGCCACTCTCACCGGCGAGCGCGTGGCCCGTGCCGAGTTCGGCAAAACATGGGGACCCATCGCCGGCAACCACGTCCAGGAAACACGCCCTTAGCCGGCAGCCCTCCGAGAAGGATCGAGGCTGGCAGGGCAATTTGGAAACCCAAACACAAAAGGGTAAGGAGACGACATGACTACACCTCGAAGCGCAATGCAAGATGTGGCTCCACAGTTGGCCGATTTGACTGCCAACGTATTGTTTGGGGACGTGTGGGAGCGGCCCGGCCTCTCAAAGAGGGACCGCAGCCTTATTACCGTATCAGTCCTGACCGCTCTCTATCGCACCGGCCAGCTTCCGGGGCACATCAACCGGGCTCTGGACAACGGCGTAACCAAGGAAGAGATCGGCGAGATCATCACCCACGTCGCCTTCTACGCCGGTTGGCCTTGCGCCGCCAACGTCGCCCCCATAGCCCGGCAGGTGTTCGAGGAACGCTAGACCTTCCGCGGCTGCTCTCTCAACTGTACTCGGAACAGCGGGCAAGGCGTATTTTCTATACTTTGCCCGCATGTTCCGTTTCACCCACCGGGAACACCATCGACGCCTAATCAATCGTCAATCGGAGGTAAGTCATGCCTAGAATGACAGGCGGCCGTTTCCTTGCGGAAACGATGCACGGCTACGGTATCACCCATGCTTTCTTCGTTCCCGTTATAGTGCAGCGGGCAATGGTGGAGATGGAGAAGCTGGGCATCCGGCGCATTCTGACCCACAGCGAAAAGGCCGCAGCCTACATGGCCGACGGTTACGCCCGCGCATCCCGGGGCGTCGGCATCTGCATGGCCCAGTCCGTGGGCGCGGCGAACCTGGCCGCTGGCCTTCAGGATGCCTTCCTCGCCCGCTCCCCTGTCCTGGCCATCACCGGCCGCCGACCGCGGATGGGGCTGTTCCGCAACGCCTACCAGGAGATCGACCACTTCCCGCCCTTTGACCCGGTGACCAAGTACAGCGTTCCCGTGGATTCTCCCGAGCAGTTCCAGTTCCTGCTCCGACAGGCTTTTCGTGAAGCCATGACCGGCGCTCCCGGCCCGGTGCACCTGGACCTTGAGGGCACGTCCGGCAACAACATTTCCGACGGCGAGGCCGACTTCGACGTCATCGTCGAGGAGGCTTACCGGGAATACCCGGCATACCGTCCCGAGCCTGAGGACGAAAAGGTGCGCCAGGCCGCGCGGGTGATTACCTCCGCCCAGAGGCCGGTCATAGTCGCAGGCGGCGGCGTGACTGCCTCCCAGGCCCAGCGGGAACTGGTGCAACTGGCCGAAATGATGTCAATCCCCGTCGCCACCTCCCTTAACGCCAAGGGGACTATCCCCGACGATCATCCCTTGTCAGTAGGCGTCGTCGGGTCCTACTCCCGGTGGTGCGCCAACCGCGTGGTGTCCGAAGCCGACCTGGTGGTGTACATCGGCAGCCACACCGGCAGCCAGGTGACCAACGAATGGACCGTCCCCGCGCCGGGGACTCCCGTAGTGCAGATTGACATCGACCCGTCGGAACTGGGCCGCTCCTATCCGGCAGAGGCAACCATCCAGGGTGACGCCCGCGCGTCCATGCGAAAGCTGATGGACGTCATGGAACCCATCGGCGTGAGAAGCGAATGGGTGGGGCGCGCCCAGCAGCTGGTCAGCGAGTGGCGGAATGAGGTCGAGCCGCTGGCCAACTCCGATGCGGCGCCCATCCGCCCTGAGCGTCTGTGCAAGGAATTGACCGACTACCTGCCGTCTGATGCCATCGTTGTATCCGACACCGGCCACTCCGGAATCTGGACCGGGACCATGATGGACCTCAACGCCCCCGGCCAGGGCTTCATCCGCTGCGCCGGTTCCCTCGGTTGGGGTTTCCCCGGAGCGTTGGGGGCAAAGTGCGCGGTTCCCGACCGCCCGGTAATCGGGTTCACCGGAGACGGCGGTTTCTGGTACCACATGTCCGAGCTTGAGACGGCCCTGCGCTACGGCATCAACGCCGTCATAGTCGTGAACAACAACCACTCCCTCAACCAGGAGAAACACAGCAACGAGCGTATCTACGCCGGAGAGCCGGGCAACCCCGACGAGCTGTGGCACTTCCTGGACATCGACTTCTCCAAGATTGCCCAGTCCATCGGCTGCTTCGGAATCCGCGTTGAGCAGCCTGGAGAAATACAGAGCGCCCTGGAGCAGGCTTTCGCCTCCGGCAAGCCGGCGGTGGTCGACGTAGCGACTGACATCGACGGCATCGCTCCCCGCGCCTGGAGCGGCTAGGCCGCCGGAGAGCAACCAAAAGGGTTGGCATCTGACCCGGCCAAGCCGTCTACACCCATAGCCCGCAATGCAAGTACGCCCGCTGTTTCAAGTCAGCGGGCGTACTTGCCCTTCAGTTCCGAGCCGGCCGGTCCGGCTCCTCTTTATTCCGGAAGGGATAAAAACCCCATGTCCTAGCCGTCGTCGGAGACACCGGCCCCGGCAACCGCCGGCTGCGCCTCCTCCGCACTTGCCGCGCTCTCGATGAAGCGCAACACCTCGAAGTTGAAGATGTCCGGCTTCTCGAAATACACGGAGTGGCCCGCTTCCGGCACCCGGAGCAGCCGCGCACCGGGGACCGTCCGCGCACCGGCCTCGATGACCTGGGGCGGCGAAATCTGGTCGTCCTCCCCAACGAAGAAGAGGGTTGGGACGTTGAGCCGGGCCAGTTCGTTCGGTCCCGGACCTCCGGGTTGCCCTCCGGGCGGGTCCTGGCGCGGCGGGTTGGTGCGCGAGATTTGCAGGTACAGGTTCGCCAGGTTCGGGTTCCGCTGCACGAACAGCGGCGACACGGCACGGGTGCCAATCTCACCCGGGTCAGGATGGGCCTCGCGCCACAGCCGTTGCTGCTCCAGCACCTCGGGAACTTCCATCCCGCCCACGGTATCAGCCATGACCAGGCTCTTGACCCGGTCCTGGTATGCCACCGCAAACCCCAGCATGGTGCGCCCGCCCATTGACTGCGCGACCAGGTGCGCCGACTCGATACCCAGGTGGTCCAGCAACCCTCGCAGATCTTCGACGAACGAACCTGCCCCGGGACCGGCGGGAACGTCCAGGGAGTGACCGAAACCCCGGTGGTCGAATGTAACGCAGCGATACCGCTGGGAGAAGAACGGTATTTGCTGCCACCAACTCAGCAGGTTGCCGCCCGCGCCGTGGGCAAAGACGATGGCGTCTCCGTCGCCGTAGCTCTGGTAATGAAGATCAATCCCGTTGATTCTGGCGCTGCTCATTTCACACCTCTCGGACCCTTCATTGTCACCGACGCGGCCCGTTTCCGGGGATTCTATCACGTCCAGGGGTTTCTCACTTCGCCGGAATACACCAGCCCCGGTGTACTGGCCATTCCGGTGGTAGAATAAGCTCGGCCCCAAGCCCGGCCACAAACTCAGCCAAATGAGATTGGCAGCCGTCAAGTTATCAAGGAGAATTCCATGACATCTGGCTCATGGCCGGAGAGCGAGGCCGGTGCGCTGTCGGCGCTGGAAGGGTTCATGACCGCGCTCAACGCCCGCGACGCCTCGGCTCTGTACAACCTGCTCCACGTGCCCCACGTCCGCATCTCCGGTAACGGCGTCGCCATCTGGGCTGACCGCGCCGAACTGGAGGCCACCTACCTGCGCGACTTCTACGACCGGGCCGGGTCCGATTGGGACCACACGGTCCTCGACTCGACGGAAGTCCTGCACACTTCCGAGAAGAAGGTCCACGTCCTCATCCAGTTCACCCGGTGCGACAGTAACGGCAGTCCCATCGGGACCTTTCGTTCCCTCTGGATAATGGTATTCACCGACGGCCGGTGGGGCGCGCAGGCCCGGTCCAGCTTTGCCCCGTAGGTTTGCCCCGTTAGGAGTGATATTCGGATTTCCGCGCTTGCATCTCATACCTGGCACAATACGGCTGTTGCCGGTGGGCGGCGGGTGGGTTTCACAATACGGCTGTTGCCGGTGGGCGGCGGGCGGGATTCGATGTAGAATGTCGGCGTTGTGTAGGGGCAACCACAAGGGTTGCCCCGGACCCTTCCGGCGCACCGGATACTATCCGAACACAAGGGAGGAAATCATGGCCAGAACGCCCACCGTGACCCGTGAATCAGTCCCTGAAAACCAGCGTGAAGCCTTCGACGCCTACGTCCAGGAAAGAGGCAGTGTCCCCACCGGCGGACCAGGCTCCGTGATGCTCAACGCTCCCCAGGCGGCACAACTCGCCCTGGGTCTGGCCCAATACCTGCGCACTGACACATCGCTCTCCCCCAGAATCAGGGAACTGGCGATGCTCGTCGCGGCCCGCGAGAACGACTGCCAGTACATCTGGAACGCCCACGCCCCGGCAGGCCGCGCCGCTGGGCTGCGGGACGAGTTGGTCGATGCCCTCCGCGACCGGAAGGACCTTCCCTCCCCGGCAGCCGACGAGGCCGCGGTTGTGGCCTACGGCCGGGAATTTTTCCGCACCCGGCGGGTCAGCCAGGCGGCATTCGATGCCGTGGTGGCCCAGTTCGGAGTCCCCGGCACCACGGAGCTGACGACCCTCATGGGCTGCTACTCCATGCTCGCCTTCAACGTCAACGCTTTCGGAGTCGAGCTGCCCGAGGAGCGCACCGAGGAGCCGCTGCCCATCTAGCGATTTCCTGCGCATCATTGCAGGCCCATCGCAGGACCATCACTCGCAAAATCTAGCAACACTGCCGCCGGGACGACCGTCACGGAGGGCAAATGGAGGCGCTGTGACTACAAGCACCGGGACCGCAGTAGACAAGTACGTTCATGTCGGCGGACTAAACCTTCACTACCTTGACTGGGGAAATGCCGCCGCGCCCACGGTGGTGATGATTCACGGGCTGAGCGGCAACGCCCATGCCTTCGACAATCTTGCCCCGCATTTCGCCTCCAAGTATCACGTCGTGTCGGTAGACGTCCGTGGACGTGGCGACAGCGACTGGGCCAAGGACGGCGACTACTCCAACGATGCCTACGTGGCCGACCTGGAAGGTGTGCGACAGGCCCTGGGGTTCGAGAAATTTTCCCTGGTGGGAACCTCTATGGGCGGGCGCATCTCCATGACCTACGCCGGAATGTACCCCGACCGGGTTGAGCTTGCCGTGCTCAACGACATCGGCCCGGAAATCGACCCCAGGGGCGGGGAGCGCATCGCCGCCAGCACCAGGGACGCTGTTGCGTCTTTCGCCAATATGGACAAAGTGCTGGCATGGCACCGGGAGCAGCGCCCGGGCTTCAGCCTGCTGAGCGACGCGGAACAACGCACAGTCGCAGGCCACGCCGTCAAGCCCCTACCCGGCGGCGGCTACACCTGGAAGATGGACCCCGAGGTACGCACCAACCCGCGCCGTCCCGACCCGGAACGTTCCTGGGTCCTGGCCAGGAATATCCCTTGCCCTGTCCTTCTGGTGCGTGGCGGCATCAGCGATCTGCTCTCGCCCGAGACCGCCGCCCAAATGGTGCGGGAGATGCAGGACTGCCGCATGGTGGAAGTCCCCGGAGTCGGCCATGCGCCGACTCTGTCGGAGCTGGAAGCCTTCAATGCCATCAGGGAGCTGTTCGCGCTGGGAGACTAGACCTTCTGTGTGATATGCGGAAGGCATTCGGGAACGCCCTCTTTCGGAGCCACCCAAGGTCGGAGTCACCCAAGGTTCCCGGCGCGCCAATCTTGATTCCAACGGCGAGGTGTAGAGATGGCCAGCCAACGCGACGCATGGCTCGCCCTTACGGTTGAAGACCCCCTGGAACCGGGAATGCCCATCTGCGACCCGCACCATCACTTCTGGGACCGCCCGACTCCAACAGGCCGGGACCGTTACCTGCTCGACCAGCTCACTGAAGACCTGAACGGCGGCCACAACATCGCCCAGACCGTCTTCATCGAGTGCCGCTCCATGTACCGGGCGCACGGCCCGGAAGAGATGAAGCCCATCGGCGAGACCGAGTTCGTCCAGGGCATCGCCGCTCAGAGCGCCAGCGGGCAGTACGGCCCCACCGCCGTCGCCGCAGGCATCGTCTCCAACGCCGACCTCATGCTGGGCGCTGCGGTCCAGCCGGTGCTGGAGGCCCATATTGCCGCAAGCAACAACCGATTCCGGGGCATCCGGTTCTCCTGCGCATGGGACGCCAGCCCCGAAATCACTTCCGGCCGCTCCAACTCCCCGGGGATGATGCAGGACTCCCGGTTCCGGGAGGGGTTCGACTGCCTCCAGCGCATGGGCCTGAGCTTCGACGCCCTTGTGTACCATACCCAGTTGGACGAGTTGGCCAGCCTGGCGGCGGCCTTCCCCGACGCCGCCATCATCCTTAATCACATCGGGCGACCCCTCGGCGCAGGCCCCTACGCCGGTCGCCGCGACGAGGTGTTCGCCGACTGGCAGAAGGGCATTGCCGCGGTTGCCGCCCATGAAAACGTGGTGGTCAAACTGGGCGGCTTCGGCAACCTGATTAGCGGATATGATTGGCACCAGCGGGCAATACCCCCGGCCTCTGCGGAGGTGGCCCAGACCATCGAACCCTGGTTGACCTACTGCGTCGAGCAGTTCGGCCCCAGCCGCTGCATGTTCGAGAGCAACTTCCCGGTGGACAAGGCGTCATACGCCTACACCACCGTCTGGAACGCCTTCAAGCGCCTGACGAGGGACTACTCCGAGACGGAACAGGCAGCCATGTTCCAGGGCACGGCCCTCAGGGCCTACCGTCTCCAGGACTCCCCGTAGCCCTGGCTTGCAAGACCGGCCCGGCATAATCACACGCACAGAATGGGAGGATGGAATGTCACTGCAATGGGAACACGTCGCAGGACCCTTTAGCCGCTTGACCGAAGGTCCGGCCTGGGACGGCCGCCGGTTGCTGTTCACCTACATACCGGCCAGCCGCATCATGGCCTACGACCCCGAGACTGGAGACTGCACTGTCTACCGGGAGAACACCAACCACACCAACGGTCTCGCTTTCGACGCCGACGGCCGCCTCTACGGCTGCTGCTCCGGCGGCCGGTCCATCGTCCGTTTCGAGCCGGACGGCAGTACCACCACCATCGTCGACAACCTGAACGGCCAGAAGCTCAACACGCCCAACGACCTGGCCATCGACCGTCAGGGCCGCATCTGGTTCAGCAACCCCTGGAACGCGGGCAACATCGACCCCAGCGAGCAGCCGGAGATGGAGGGCAGGGACATCCTGCGCGCCGACCCTCAGCCCGACGGGAGCTGGACCTGCCAGCAGGTTACGTTCGACACCACCGGCGTCAACGGAATCCTTGTCTCTCCCGACGAGAAGAGCCTGTATATCATCCAGACCGACGCCGAGCTTGGCGGGGTGCGCGAGCTGAGGTCTTACCCCATCAATGATGACGGCTCCCTCGGCCAGTACATCGTCCTTCACCAGTTCGGCAACGACCATCGCGGCCCCCAGCGCGGCATCGACGGCATGTGCCTGGACTCAGAAGGGAACATCGTCGGCACGGCAGGGAACTACGTCAGCGGCCCCGGCCCAATGATCTACGTCTGGAGTCCCCAGGGGCGCGTCCTGGATACCTACCCCATGCCCGTGGGCGTTGACGGCCCGACCAACTGCGCCTATGGCGACGCGGACCAGGGCAGCCTCTACGTCACCACCATCCAGGGCCACCTGATCCGGCTCCGCAACACCGGCCGCAGGGGCTGGATCATGTGGCCGCCCGTGCGGTAGCGCCACTGTTGCCCAGGACGATTGCCGCAACGTGAATCTGGAGAATCAACGATGAAGTATGACGTTATCGTAATCGGCGGTGGGTCGGCGGGGTGTGTCGTCGCCGCCCGGCTGTCGGAAGACCCCGACCGCTCGGTTTTGCTCCTGGAAGCGGGACCGGACTACCCGGACTTCGAGCACTACCCCGATGACCTGAAGTTCGGCTACAACGCCACGGCTTCACAGCCAGGCGCGCCCCACAATTGGTCCTTCCAGGCCCAGGGCCGCCCGGAGCAGGACGAGCCGATGCCGGTGCCCCGTGGCAAGGTCGTCGGGGGCACCAGCGCCATCAACGGGCAGGTCATTCTCCGGGGAGTGCCGGAGGACTACGATTCCTGGGCCGCCCTGGGCAACGACGAATGGGAGTACGTGAAGATGCTCCCATTCTTCAGGAAGCTTGAGACGGACACGGACATCCGGGACGACTTTCATGGCACCGACGGCCCCATTCCGGTGCGCCGCTTCCAGAGGCAGGAGTGGCTGCCCTTCCAGGAAGCCTTCTACCGCGCTGCCCTGGACGCCGGACACCCCCACGACCCGGACATGAACCACCCGGACTCCGGCGGCGTGGGCCCTGTCCCCATGAACAACCCCAATGGCGTCCGCATGAGCACCGGCTTGACCTACATCAACCCCAACCGCCACCGGCTCAACCTCACCGTCCGGGGCAACGTTCTGGTGCGCCGCATTCTCTTCGACGGCAACAGGGTAGAGGGTGTCGAAGTGGAAAGCGGTGGAGAGGTCTTCCAGGTCGAAGCCGAACAGATCGTGCTTAGCGCCGGGGCCATCGCGTCTCCCCAGATCCTGATGCTGTCCGGCGTTGGCCCCGCGGAACACCTGCGCAGCCTGGGCATCCCCGTTGTCCACGACTCCCCCGGAGTGGGCAAGAACTTCCGCGACCACCCCAACGCCCCGGTGCGTATGCGGGTCAAGGAGGATTTTCCGCAAGACGCGGAGGCTCCGAGGCTCCAGGCCGGGCTGCGCTACACCGCCGGCGGCTCAGAGTTCCGCAACGACATGCAGATAATGCCCTCTTCATTCTCCTTCCCCCTGGGCGGCGACCCGCTGGATGGCGAGGGTGTACGCTTCTCCTGCATACTCGAACTGGCCGCCGGTAAGGGTGAAGTGACCCTTGCCTCCTCCGACCCCCACGACCAGCCGGACCTCTACTACGGGTTCCTTGAGGAAGAGTCAGACCGGGAGCGGCTGCGGGAAGCCGTCCGAATCTGCTTCAGGCTGATGGAACACGAGGCTTTCAGGGACATCGTGGAAGGCCCGCTCACTCCAACCTATGAAGACGTGGCCACCGACGAGGCGCTGGACGACTGGCTCAACAGGAACATCACCACCTCCCAGCACCTGGCCGGAACGTGCAAGATGGGACCGGACACCGACCCGATGGCCGTGGTTGACCAATATTGCCGTGTTCGCGGCGTTGAGGGACTGCGTGTCGCCGATACGTCGGTGATGCCCGACGTCGTCCGGGCCAACACCAACACGACGGCCATTACCATCGGGGAGCGGGTGGCCGACTGGATGAAGGGCCGGTAGGATTTCCCCCGAGGGGTTGACCGTCCAATGTACTCATTGCTGCGCGGACTGGCGGGGTCCCTGAACGGCGCAGTGACCGCGGCTTGGATTGCCCACGTCCTGGCGTGGGGGGTCGGGTTGTGGTTGGCCTTCGGGCCAGTGTATTCCGGCGTGTCCGCAACCCCGGTCCAGGTCAACCCGGAAACAGGCCAGGTGGTCGGCCAGCAGAACGTCCAGGTGACAAGGCATACCAAGTCTCTCATCGAGGCCAACGGTCTATGGGCCGGACTGTACCTGCTGGTGCCCCTTGTGTTGACTGCCCTTTACGCGCTGGCAGCCCACTTGATAGGCGTGGCCTGGCTGGTCCGCAAGGGGATTCAGTGGGTATCGGTAATTGCTCTTCTGGCCGCCTGCCTGTTGTCGGTCCTCTCCATCGGCGTGTTGTACCTGCCGTCCGTTATCGTCCTGTTGGTCGGGTTATGCTTCCAACTGCCTCGAGGCGGGGAAAGGATGGGAACGACGGAAGGACCGGCAACCACCGGACAGGAGTAGCGTCTTGAGAATCCCGGTGGGATGGGTGGCGCGCCTGGCAGGGGTCGAACCCGCAGCCTCTGGGTCCGAAGCCCAGCGCTCTATCCATTGAGCTACAGGCGCATCAAGAGGGGCCGGTTGGGGCGAGCGACGGGGTTCGAACCCGTGATCTCCTGTGCCACAGACAGGCGCCTTAGGCCACTTGGCTACGCTCGCCGCGCGCGCCGGGCTGTCAACCCGACGAATCAATCGTAACAAAAACCCCGATGCCTTACAAGAAGCACTCAGACACAGGGTTTTTCTATTCTCCTTCTCTCTGGAGAGAGGGCCGGGGTGAGGGGGGTCTACGGCTCAAACGTGCTTGCCGGGGAAAGACGTCTCTCACCCCCATCCTCTCCACAAATTTTGGCACCGGGAAACATATCCATACTCGCCGGGCGCCGCCGGAAAATCGCAAAGTTGAAAGAACCCGGCTGGTCTATCTAAAATAGGCCCAAACCCGTATCCTGAACGTATAGTCGGCACCAGGAACTCACAAGCTGCTTACCCCGACATGTCGGCGGAGCGGTTTGTCAGGGCAGTCACGATGCCGGGCGAGTCTTGATGTAACTTGCAGTTCGCCCCGCATCCCAAGGGTTCCCCAATGCCTGGTAGCAAGCGAGGTCCGGTTTGGCCCCATACATCGTCCGCCGCCTGCTCTGGTTGCCCTGCATCCTGATCGTCGCATCCTTCGTCACCTTCGTCCTCGGACGGTTCGGACCGGGGGACCCGGTGGAAGTCATTCTGGGCCAGTACAATAAACCCGAAGTCGTGGAACGTATCCGCGAGCAACGCGGGTTGAACGACCCCATAATCGTGCAGTATGGACGGTATCTCGGCCAGGTCGTCCGGGGCGACTTCGGCGAGAGCTACAAATACCGGGGCCGGGACGTGGCAGACTTGCTGAAGAAGAAGATGTGGGTCTCAGCCCAGTTGAATTTCGCCGCCCTGATCATTTCTCTGGGTCTCGGCATACCCATCGGCCTCTACGCCGCCTTGAGTCAAGGCACCGCCAGGGACACTTTAGCAGTGGCATTCACCCTGTTGGGCCAGTCATTCCCGGTGTTCCTGACCGCCCCCGCCTTGCTCATGATATTCGCACTGAAGCTGGACATACTGCCTACCCACGGCTGGGGAGGGTTCTTCGATACGCGCATCATCCTCCCGGCCGTAGTCATGGGCATCCCGGGCGTGGCTTTCTTCACCCGGCTGGTCAGGGCCAGCACCCTGGAGGTTATCTCCCAGGACTACGTGCGCACAGCCCGGAGCAAGGGGCTTGGCGAAAACGTAATCCGCCGCCGTCACATCCTGCGCAACTCCATGATTCCGGTGGTGACGGTGCTGGGACCCACTTTCGCCGGACTGGCCACCACGTCCTTCATCGTGGAGCGGTATTTCGGGATCCCAGGCGTGGGCAACCTGCTCATCGAGTCCATATTTGCCCGGGACCTTCCCATAATCATCGCTGTTGTGCTTATCGGCACCACCCTGTTCGTCCTGGCCAACCTGATAGTGGACTTGATATATCCCCTGATTGACCCAAGGATCCGGCTCACGGGGGGCCAACGTGCAGAGTGACGCGCGCCTGGTCCTGGAAGCTCCCCCCCGGTCCACCGGCAGCTACTGGGCAATATCCATCCGGCGCTTGATGCGCAACAAGCTCGCGGTCGCGTGCCTGGCGGTCATCGTCCTTCTTTATGGATCGGGAGCCTTGGCGTCCCTTGTCACCTTCTACGGATACGACGACCAGGATCTCAGCGTGGCCAAGCAGGGGCCCAGCATCAAGCACCCCTTCGGGACCGACCGGCTCGGGCGGGATATGATGACCCGCATCATATATGGCCTGCGGACTACGGTTATCATCACGGTAATCTCCCTCGTGACTGGGAGCCTGGCCCTTGGAGTATCCCTGGGCTTGATGGCCGGGTACTTCGGGAAATGGATTGACGCCGTCATCATGCGCGCCGGCGAGGTGTGCACGGCCTTCCCGGACATCTTCCTGATACTCATCTTCGTCTCGATTGCCAGACCTCCGCTCAAGGAGTGGGTCCGCGGTATCGAAGATACCCTCGGCATAGCGATTCTGAAGCTTGGCGTAGTGGACTACCTGGTGCTGTCCCTGGGACTGGCCATATTCTCCTGGTTCGGCATGGCCCGGCTGGTGCGCGGCCAGGTCCTTGCGGCCAGGGAAAATCAGTACGTCGATGCGGCCCACGCGGTAGGGAGTCCAACGCCCAGGATATTGCTCCGGCATGTGTTGCCCAACATCATGGGGCCGGTTATCGTGGTCGTGTCCGCCGGGCTGGGGTCGGCGGCGGGCGCGGAAGTGTTCCTCAGCTTCCTGGGCATCGGGATTCAACCGCCAACGCCCAGCCTGGGCCTGATGATGTTTGAGTACGGCAGCATCTCGGAGCTGAGGTCGAATCCCCACCTGCTCCTGTTCCCGGCTGGAACATTGACGGTGCTGCTCTTCACCTTCAACCTGTTGGGGGACGGTGTGAACGACGCCTTCAACCCCCGGGCCAGGCAGTCCGGCGGTGGTTAGCCATCAGTGGAGACGCTCAGTTTCCGTCCCGTCTCCGCAGAAACCGGCGGCCACACAGGGCGGCTAAAGGTCCCGCAATCAGCACCGTCATCGCCAGATCGGCCCAACCCTGCCCAGCCGGCGACACGCCACAGCCGATCCCGACCCCGACATTCCCGGTGCCTTCCGGTCCGGGTTGGCTCGCCGGTCCTGCCACACCCTCCGGTTCCGGTGTGGCCGTGGCATCCGGAGCCGGAGTAACGCCCTCTTCCGCTCCGGGTGTGGATGCAGGCCCCCCTTCTGTGCTGCCCGAAGGCGTTGGCAGTACCAGCGGCGGCAGCGATGTCGGTGTGGGCGTCGGGACAACCGTTACATCGGGGTCCGGCGTAGGCAGGGGGGCCAGGCCAATTTCCTCGCGCCAGCGGGCGTCCAGTTCCCGAACGTCGAAACCGTACACCTGCTCCAGGGCCTTGTCGATGTCGCGTGTTTCCCCCAGGGCGGCCATCAACTCGGCCATCTTGGCCTCGCCCTCCCAAGAGATCATGTGGTATACCACTGACGTGCCCTGGCCATAGGCAATGATGATGTCCTCCGGGCTGCCGCTGAAAGTATTCAGGAACCATAGAGGCTTTATTGCACCTCTCTCTATCCCTCGCTGGAGAGCCGCCCCGTACTGGCGTTCCTCTGCTATGTTGGCGTACTCCGCCAGCCCTTCATTCAGCCAGGTAGGGACATCTCCCTGAATATGACCGGTTGCTTCCGCCACCAGAAGATGGGTGAACTCGTGGGATACCGTGGATTCCACCGAAGCGTCGTGATGCACCAGCAAGACGCGCTCGTCGGTGAACGCAATCCCCTGGGTGATCAACCGTTCCCGGACCGCCTGCGCCCGGAATGGGACAGCCGCGATCATGTCCCGGTAGTTGTTGTATGAAACGATGGAAAAGGGTTCGGTTATCTCCACTCCCAGGACGGGTGTCATGCGTTCAATCGCATATTGGGCTGCTCCCATAACGACCCGCGCGTCTGACTCCGCGTTGTCGCCGTAGGCGTGTACCATGATCAGCCCTTCCGCCAGGGTGTGCCACTCGAAGCGAATGTCCGTATATGTAAACTGTTCCCGCGGCGTCCGCAGGATGTTGTTGCCTTTATCGCGGACCTCAAACGAGTAGCTGAGAATGGTGCCCGGTGGTATCGACCCGCCGGTCCCGCCGCTTTTCAGGAACGCTTCGGCTTCAACTTCTGTCCCCGGCTCGAACTCGGCTACCCGGTAGGCGCTCTTCGGCTGCCCGCCAACAATTCGGAAACGGACCCGAATGTCGTCTATCTCCTCCGCGCTCCGGGCCTTTACCGTGAACCGGATGCCGTCCGGGAACTCGCTCACGGCCTCCATTTCCAGCGCTTCAATGGTCCCCTGACCGCCCTGCGCGCGCGCTGGTTGGGCCGCAATTGTCCATGTGAGCGCTATGATCGATATCGCCAGGAAGAGCATCAGTTTCTTATTCATGGAACAAGTCTATCCCAGATTCCGCCTGTTGCGGAACCCGATACGAAGGTGATTGCTGAAAGTTCGGATGGACGGACTGCATTCTTGACTCCCCAACACCGGCTCACTAGAATCTGCCGTGGCAACGGATTTCTCCGGCCCGCCTGTTTCCTGAAGTAACTGGCTCACAGTCCATCGCAGCCGTCCCTGAAGAAATAGCCGAATATGACACTTCGAGTCGGACGCATTCCCGGCCTCTGCTACGAGCCGTTTTACATCGACATGGAACGCCGCGGTGTGCAGGTGGTTGACCTCCCGCCGGAAGGACTGGCCGCGGCGCTTGACGAAGTCGAAATCGACGCTGCTCCGGCAGCCCTGCCCGACTGGTTTCGCCTGGAAGACCGCTTCGGCCCGGTCGCCGGTTTCTGTGTCTCCGCCAACAACAGGGCCGTCAGCGGCGTCCTTTGTTCCAGGATGCCCATCGAGGAGCTTGATGGCGCTCCCATCGGAATTGTGGAGGACGACCCAGCCTGGGTGCAACTGCTCCGTGTCCTGTTGACAGTAAAATACGGGCAGTCTCCGGGGCCTTTGACCTCACCGCAGGAATCTCCTGATGCCCTGCTTCTCACTGGCAACAACGCCCTGAGGCGGCGGCGCGGCGTCCGTGGCTATCCCCACAGATACGACCTCGGCCAGGAATGGCGCGAGTGGACGGGACTGCCCTTCGTGTTCTCCCGGTGGGTCGCCCGCAAGGGCGCTGCCCCCGAGGACCTCGCGTTGCTGGAGGACACCCTGTACGTCGGGCTGGAGGATGGGGTTGACGGTCTCTACCATCTGTCCGAGCCAAGGGATGACCTCCTGATGCTGGCCAAGGACGTCATGGCCTATATCCAGGGCATCCGCTACTACGTGGGCCTGTCCGAACAGAAGTCCATCGACCTGTTCCGGGAATATCTGGACCAAATCTCCCCTGCTATCTGACCTATGCCCACAGTTAGCTCCGCGGAGTTGGTCCCGGAGGCTTGGAACATCAGGAGGCAGCGATGGCCAAGGTAACGGACCGGTGCTTCGAGGCCACCGGGAATGCCTGCTTCCTGTGCGACTTCTCGCCTCCCCGCTCCGGCGACCCTGCATCAATAGTCATACTGGACATTCCCGCCGACTTCATCGCCGTCGCCTGCAACCCCGGAAGGGCGGTACGCACCAATTCTGCAATCCTGGCAGGCCACATAAAGACACACACCGGGCAGGATGTCACATTCACCCTGGTTACGCGGGACATGAACAAGCTCGCCGTCGAGTCTTTGTTGCTGGGAGCGCAACTGCTGGGCCTGGAAAACGTGATCGTCGCGCAAGGCGACCCCTTCAGCCCAAGGGACCTGGAGAGAGTCAAACACGTGGGCGACTACACCCCGACAGGTCTCATCACGTCCATCGCGGCGATGAACGCGGGCGCTGATTTCAGGGGAAGCCGGCTGCGCTCCCCGGCTGATTTCTGCATCGGGGCCACCCTTGACCTCGGACGCGAGCTTCGCAAAGAAGTGAGGCTGGCCCGGTCCAAGGTGGATGCGGGCGCCCGATTCTTCATCAGCCAGCCCATCTTCGACCCCGCGGACGCCCGCCGTTTTCTGGATGCCTACGCGGCACATTCCGGTGCGGAGATGGCCGCGCCGGTGTTCTTTGGCCTGCAAGTCCTGAAAGCGGGAGGAGTCCTGTTCAGTTCCATCCCCGAATCGGTGCGCCGCGAATTAGACCAGGGCCGGGATGGTGTAGAAATCGCGCTGGAACTCTACGAACGGTTCCGCGAGTCCGGCATCCGCAATGTCTACCTAGTACCCCCCATTGCCCGCGGAGGCGCAAGGGACTACGGAGCAGCCCAACAGTTTCTGGCAGCCGCGGGGCGGGAAACCGGAACAGCAACGGAAGTTGACACGGGCTAGGGAGATTCATCCTGCGACATGAACGCCCGCACAGCCTCCTGCGCCCGGCTGTAGTCGTAAGAGGCGAACCGCCTCTGCCGTAGCTGCACCACGTCTCCATTGAAGAACCGCTCGTACAGCGTCTGCCGGGAGCCGTACTCGGAACCCACCAGGTCCCAGGCCAGCCGGAACAGCCTTATCCGGTCCGGCGCTTCCATGTTGGCCGCCTGGTAGTATTTGGCAATCTCCCCGGACAGCGGCCCGCTTATGTCCTCTTCCGTAGGGGTCAACATCAGTCCCGACGCGGAAAGCTGCTGCACGACCCAGATGACCCGGTCATGGGCGTCGGGATACCAATGGCGCAGGGCCGTCCAGGGTTCAGCGGCGGGCCAGATGCCCTCCCCGTCCTCATAAGGCGCTGCGTCAGCCTCAGCCGCCCGCATGTAGGCGCGCACCGTCTCGATGGTGTCGATTATCTCCGCGATTTTCTCCTGCACATGGCTGAACCCGGTTATGCCGATGCCCTCCGCGATGCCGTGGGTGATGCCCAGCACGAACTCCAGCTTGGCGATATTCTTCACCGAAACCTGCTGCATGTACTGGCGCCACATGACCACCCGGCGCAGCGCGTCGTTGGCCAGCTCAATGTCATCGAAGGCGAACACCCGCTCCCAGGGTATGAGCACGTCGTCGAACACCGCCAGGGCGTCCATCTCATCGTAACGCCCCGACAGGGGGTAATCGTACAGGGACTCTCCCCGGTCGTGGGACTGGCGGCAGATGAACTTCAGGCCGGGAGTGCCGACGGGAATGGAGAAGGAGATGCAGTACTTCCGGTCCTCCTTCGCGTCAGGACGGAGCGGGCGCACCACCGGCGCGAAAATCTCGTCAGAGAAAGGGGCCAGGGTAGCCAGCAGCTTTGCGCCCCGCACGATCACACCCTCGCTGTTGGTATCCACCACCCCCAAGGCCACGTAGGGGTCCGGAAGCTCAGCGATGGGCACGGCCCGGTTGACCTGGGGATGGCCGAAGGTATGCGTGAGGCACAGGTCGTTCTCCCGCACGTGCTCATGGTAGGCCAGCAGCCGCCCCTGGAACACCGGATCGTTGCGCCCGTATACATGGGACATCTGCCGCATCGCCGTAAGCTGGATGTTCACGTAGTCCGGCGTCCGTCCCAGCATCCCGAAACACGCCCCGGCGGTGACTTCCAGCGCCTTCCGGCGGCGGACCAGGTCCTCGTAGGTCTCCGGCACCAGGAAGGACAGCGACACAGGCTCCCCGCTGGTGGGGGAGGGAAAGGTCATCCTGTCATGGAACTCGGGCGAGTGCTGAAGGTCGTACAACCCCGCAAGCGTGTGGGCCATGCGCCGCAGCTTGGGATGGGACGTAACATCAGCGACCTGCTCCCCTTCCAGCCATATTTCCCGGCCGTCCCGCAGCCCCTCCAGGAACTGCTCCCCGTTTCGCACCCCCATGCCTATTGCACCTTGCCTGGCGCGCAGGCCCGCATCACGGCCAGTATCGACTCTATGCCCGGCCTCGCCGCCACAACCCGCACGATGGCCGTGTCCAGTCCCTGGGCCAGCTTGGCAAACGCCCCGGCAGCCCCGTCGGCCTTGCCGTAGTACCCGACGGTGCTCAACAGTTCGGGAGAGAATGCGTCCGCCACCTCATCACGGGACGACTCCTTGGTGCGCATCTCGTCCAGCATCGCCAGTTCCTCGGTAAACCCCATGCGCTCGAAGTGGGCCCGGTAGCCCAGTCCCCGCTCCCGTGTCGTGGGCACTTGGGCGCCCAGGGCGTAACCCATAGTAGCCTTGGCATAGGCCAGCCGCGCCGTGTCCACATCATCGTCCACGCAGATGCGGATATACTCCACCATCTTCACATCGGACGGGTCTCGGCCCACCCGGGCCGCGCCCTCGGCGACTCGCTCCCGGCTCCATGCAATCTGTTCCGGGTTGCACCAGTTGAGGCACGCTCCGTCGGCAAGCTCTCCGGCCAACCGGAGCATCTCCGGCCCCAGCGCCCCCAGGTAAACGGGGGTCTGCGGCGGCGGGTCAATGTCCAGCTTGATGCCCCGCAGCGTTACCACATCCCCCTGGTAGTTGGATTCCTCTCCGTCCACCAGTCCCTTGACCGTAATCAGGTAGTCCCGCATCATGGCCAGCGCCGACAGCCGGGGCAGCCCCATTGACTGCCGCGACCTGGGCCGGTACGCCCCGCCGGAGCCGATTCCCATGTAGAACCGGCCCCCGGTCAACTGACTCAAAGTGCCCCCGCTCATGGCAAATGCCACCGGTGAGCGGTACATCACCGGCGAGACCGCAATGCCGGTGGCGATTCCCTCCGGCACAACCTCCCGGCTGGCGGCCCAACGCTGGGCGCAGACCTGGAACATGTCCTGGCCGCTGCCCTCGTTGGTCCAGATGCTCGTATATCCCAGCCGCGCTGCCTCCCGGGAAAGCTCAACCTGTTCTTCGCTGGAAAGCCGCAGCCCTCCGTCAAGTCCTACTCCGATTTCCATACTGGTCTTCCTCCGCTGCTTATGCAGAAATTACTCTAACCCGCGCCGCCGCAGTGTATCATTCCTTGTTGCGCCGGTGTCGCGCAACCGTTACTCTATCCAACATTAAGCGGACCGCCAATGTAAGACCGGGCAACTACCACCGGACTTTCAATCGGGAGGTTGAACGATGGGCATTTTCCGCCTCTATACCGGAGACGATGGGCAGTCACACATCGAAGAGTTGGACCTGGAGTCCCACCCGAATCTGACCACAATGGAGGGTTCCACCGGCGTCACCTTCAGGGAATCCCCGCCCGGCTCTTTCTCCGACTGGCACAACGCCCCCCGGCGACAGTACGTCATCACCCTGTCCGGCGAGATGGAAATCGGACTCGGCGACGGTTCAGTCCACCGCTTCGGCCCCGGCACAGCCCTCCTCGCCGAAGACCTGACCGGGCAGGGCCACACGACGCGAAACCCGGGCAACAGTCCACGGCTGGGAGCAACCGTCCGCCTGTCCGATTAACATCCGTTCAACACCCTCCGGAAGCAGCGAGGACGGGAAGGCGTCACAATCCGGCCAATACCATCCTCGCCCGCTGGAACACCGACTCAAACATCATAGGCGTGAGCCTGCCGGTCTGGGTGTTCTGCTGACTGGGGTGATAGGAACCAATGAGGGTCAACCCAGGCGATAGCCGGTAAGCCTCGCAATGCCCGAAACGAGGACGGGGGGAAGGTACTTCAATTCCCATACTGGAGCGGGCCGCGAGATAGGCATCAAAGGCGATCTTGCCCAGCGCGACCACCGCCCGCACGTTGGTCAGCAGTTCCAGCTCCCGGATAAGGTAGGGTTGGCATTCCAGCCTCTCCTCCCGCAGTGGCTTGTTGGCCGGTGGAGCGCAACGCAGGGCCGCGGTGATGTAGGCGTCATGCAACTCCATCCCGTCGCCGCGGCGCTGTGACTCGGGAGAACTGGCAAACCCGAATTTGTGCAATGTGCCGAACACCCAGTCGCCGCTCCGGTCCCCGGTAAACATCCGGCCCGTCCGGTTCCCTCCGTGGGCCGCCGGGGCCAGGCCGACGATCAGCAAACGGGCGTTTGGATCGCCGAATGACGGCAGAGGACGCCCCCAGTATTCCCAGTCGGCGTACATGGGCCGCCGCTTCTCGGCAACGGCCTCCCGGTGCGCCACCAGACGGGGACAGCGGGTACAATTGACGATGGTTTCTTGCAGCGTCTCTAGCTCGGTCATCCCAGTCAGACCGCCACGGCTTGGGGCGCACACGACTATACACGGGGCATTGCCGGGCCGCAACAGCCCTGGAATCCCACCCATGCCTGCCAGGAGACCAGCATGTCCACCGGCGTAACCCTGGAAAAACAGGACGCCATTGCAGCCTTGAGCATCACCGGCCGGACTCACCTGAACCTGCTCGGCCCCGCCGTCTTCCGGGACTTGACCGAACAGGTCAGCCGTTGCTGCCGGGATGAAGAGACCCGCGCCATCATCCTGCGGGGCGCGGGAGACCGGGCCTTCTCCGCCGGTGTGGACCTGCACGAGATGAAGGACCTGGCCCCGCTGGATGCGGAACGCTTTATCCGCAGCCTCCACGCCGCCGCCCGCGGGTTGCTAACCGCCTCCATTCCGGTGGTGGCAGCCGTCCGCGGCCCCTGCCTTGGCGGTGCGCTCGAACTGGCCCTGGCCTGCGACATTCGTATCGCCGCCGAGGACGCCATTTTCGGCCTCCCGGAAGTCCGCGTGGGCCTGCCCTCGGTGATCGAAGCGTCCCTGCTTCCCCGTACCGTCGGCCTCGGCAGGGCCAGGGCATTGGTCCTGACCGGCGAGACCATAGATGCAGCGGAATCCCTCCGCATCGGCCTTGTTGACCGCGTAGTGCCCAGGCATGAGTTGGACAAGGCAGCGTTGGAAATCGCGCGGGGCTTCCAGGCAATGAGCAGGCACGTCCTGTCGGTCCAGAAAGAAGTAGTGACAAAGTGGCTGGAGATGGGAGAGGAAGAAGCGGCGGAATACAGTATCAAGGCATTCGCCCTATGCTTCGCCACTGCCAACCCCAACGAGGCCATGAACGCTTTCCTGGAAAAGCGCCCGCCCCGGTTTTGAGTTACCCTATCTGTCTTTGCCCAAGCGTCAAATCAGAGAGACAGTCAGAGAGACAGGAGGATCCCATGTCCGAATCCGACCCGCTTATAGAGATCATCGGCTCCACCCGGGCCATGCGCCGGCTCAAGCCCGACCCGGTGCCCGATGAGCTTGTCCGCAAAATTTTGGAAGCCGGAGTCTGCGCCGCCAGCGGCGGGAACAACCAGCGTTGGCGGTTCATGGTGGTCAAGGACCGGTCAATCAAGGAGCAGGTCCAGAAGTGGTACCAGAAGGCTTTCGACGAGGTGGTCGGTCCCAGATACCGGAACAGCGAGCCGCCTCCCGGTTCCAGCCCCGGCCGCTATCGCCGCCAGCACGACGCCGTCGAATACCTGACCGAGCACTACCACGAGGCTCCAGTCTGGATTGTCGCCTGCCAGGATGACGGCGAAGCCGCACCCTCCCGTTCCTCCGGCGCGTCCATATACCCCGCCGTCCAGAACATGCTGCTAATGGCCCGCGCTCTCGGTTTGGGCGCGACATTGACCACCCGCCACCTGCGTCACGAGCGGGAGGTTGAGGAGATTCTGGGGCTGCCTCACGGCGTACACTCCTACGCCATCCTGCCCATTGGATACCCGATGGGAAATTTCGGACCCGTGCGCCGCGGCCCCCTGTCCGACGTAGTCTTTCAGGACAAGTGGGGCGAACCGTTCCCGGCCCTGATGGATTAGCCGTACCGGTCACGGCCATCGCATCGGCAAAGGTTCGTTGAAAAGGGGACTGGGTTGGTCTATGCTAACTGTAGCCCCGGGTGGCGCGTGCTTCTCCGCAGGCGCGGGGTAGTCCGTTAGCATGACAACCGGGAGCTTTGAACAAACCGGATTCCCCGCAGGCGCGGGGGCAGACCGAGCCGACCCTGGGGCCGGTTCGACCGCGGAGGCGCGTTGGCAGGCTTTCGATTCTCCCCGGCTCCCAACCGGGCCCACGAAATAGCGTGGCAGCCTTGGGGCAGTGAGGCATTCGCCCAAGCACAGGCGGAAGGCAAGCCCGTCCTGCTGTCCATATCCGCCGTCTGGTGCTATTGGTGCCACGTCATGGACGAAACGTCCTACTCCGACCCCGACGTGCAGCGAGTCCTGGCCGGCGATTTCATCGCCATCCGCGTCGACAATGACCACCGGCCCGACCTGAACGCCCGCTACAACGTGGGCGGCTGGCCGACAACCGCGTTTCTGACCGGACACGGCGGCCTCATCGGGGGGGCAACCTACCTGCCGCCCGACCAGTTCCTGTCCATGATTGCCGAACTGCGCGAGGCGTACCGGGAGGACAGGCCACAGCTTTACGACCAGGCCAGAGAACGTTTGCGCCAATACCGGGACCGCATAGCCCGGCTCTCCGCCGGGCCGGAGGCCGGGCCGTGGATAGTTGACCGGGTGAGCCGCCGCATCGCCGGGGCCTACGATGCCATCAACGGAGGCTTCGGCCTAGAGCCCAAGTTCCCCAACCCTCCAATTCTCCAGTTCGTGGCCCATCTCTACCGCACCACCGGGGAGAACTTCTACGGCGAGATGCTCAGGAAGACCCTTGACGCCATGTGCGCCGGCCCTCTGTTCGATGCGGAAGATGGCGGCTTCTTCCGCAACGCCGGCGGCGAGGACTGGTCCGACCCTCAGATGGAAAAACTGCTGGACGACAACGTAACCCTTGCCCGCGTCTGCCTGGACGCCGCTGCTCTGCTGGACCACGAACCCTACCGCCAGGCAGCGTCCCGGACAATCGGCTACCTGCTTGACCACCTGTACGACAGCTCTATCAAAGGATTCCGGGGAAGCCAAGGCGCTCATTCCGGCTACTTCGCCCTGCCTCCGTCGGTCCGTCGGTCGGCAGCCCCGCCGCCAGTGGACCCGTCGTGTTATGTCAACGGCAACGCAATGGCCGTGAGTATGTTGCTGGAGGCTGCGTGGAAGCTGCAACGCCCCACGCTGATGGATAAGGCGTTGGCAACGCTCGATACGCTCATTGCTGCGGTTGACAGTGAGGGACTGACCCACGCTTACGGAGACAACGGACCGGAGTCAGAATCAGCCTTCCTGACCGACTGGGCATACCTCCTGACCGCACTGGTCGACGCCCACTCCTACACCCGCCGCCCCATGTACCTGGAACGGGCGAGGGCCGCCGCCGTGGAGCTTATCGACCGCTTCTTTGACGAAAACAACGGAGGCTTCTTCGACATCGAGGCCGACCCGGATGCCATCGGTCACATGCGGGTACGGGACAAACCTTTGCCGGAAAATGCCGCTGCGGCCATCGGCCTGCTCAAGCTGCACCAGGCCACCGGGGACAGCGACTTCCACCAGGTTGCCGCAACCACTCTGAGCGCCTTTGCGGAGACCTTCCAGGAATACGGAGAACACTCAGCGCCCTACGGTATGGCGGTAAACTTGCTGAACAACCCTGCCGTAGAGGTCGCAATCGAGGGGTTGATTGATCGCCCCGACACCCTGGCATTGCTGTCCGCGGCAGCCCGGCTTCCCTGCCCCAACCTAGTCATCAAGCCAAGTCCCCGAGAAGATAGCGAGGACGCCGGCCACCACCCGGCCCTGGCCCACGTATGCCTGGAAACCCTGTGCCTGCCGCCGGTCAGCGACCCGGATTCCCTGGCCCCGGCAGTGTTGGACATGCTTAACGGGCAGACCGGCCCATTCTCGGCCAGCCCATTCGAAAACATTTTCGACCGGCTGCCCGGACCATAGCGATCATCAGTCTACGGCCATAGATTGGGCCAAACTTGTTGGTCCCTGGCAGGTGAAATCCGGTTCTTGACCACCGGCCACCAACCACTAAAACACTGGAGGCGGCGCGTGCTTAAGAGCGCGAACTGTGGCGACCTTAGAGCGGGAGACGTGGACACCCAGCAGACCCTTGCCGGTTGGGTCGGCAGACGGCGGGACCACGGGGGAATAATCTTCGTGGACCTCCGCGACCGCTCCGGCGTCGTGCAGGTGGTCTTCAATCCCGACGTCTCACCCCGGGCCTACAAGATTGCGGAGCAGTTGCGCCCCGAGTGGGTGGTGCAGGTCAAGGGCGTGGTCCAGCAACGCCCCGCCGGCAGCGAGAACCCGCTGATGGGCACAGGCGACGTGGAGGTGGCCGCCGAGTCGGTAGAAGTCCTCAACTCTTCGCTCACCACACCCTTCTATATCACCGACGATGTGGAGGTGGACGAGAGCCTGAGACTGCGCTACCGCTACCTGGACCTGCGCCGCCCCGTGATGCAGCGCAATCTCGTCATACGCCACAAGGTGGTCAAGTACATACGCGACTTCCTCGACGCCCGCGGTTTCCTGGAAATCGAGACTCCGATCCTCATCAAGAGCACCCCCGAAGGGGCGCGCGACTTCCTGGTGCCCAGCCGGATGCAGCCGGGAAATTTCTACGCGCTGCCCCAGTCGCCCCAGCAATTGAAGCAGCTCCTCATGGTGTCCGGCATCGAAAAATACTTCCAGATAGCCCGTTGCTTCCGCGACGAGGACCTGCGCGCCGACCGCCAGTTGGAACACACCCAGTTGGACCTGGAAATGAGCTTCGTCCAGGAGGAAGACGTCCTCGCCCTGACCGAGGAACTTTTCAGCACCATGGTCGAGACCGTCGTCCCTGAGAAGAAGCTGGTCAAGCCCTTCCCAAGGCTGGCCTTCAAGGACGCGATGGACAGGTACGGCTCCGACAAGCCCGACCTCCGCTTTGGCTTGGAGATGGCCGACGTATCCGGCCTTGCCGCCGAAACGGAGTTCCGGGTATTCCACTCGATACTGGGCCAGGGCGGTATCGTCAAAGGCTTCGCTGTGCCGGGCCAGGCAGGTATGACTACCTCCCAGGTCCGCGAGTTGGAGCAGGTGGCCCGCGACGCCGGGGCCGCCGGTCTCAGCCACATCCGATTCCGCACCGAAGGACCCCTTGACGACATGACCGATGAAAACGTCCTCAGTTCTGCGGGACTCAGGATGCCTGTGGAGTGGAGCCGCCGACTCGCCGAGCGGGTGGGCGCGGGTCCCGGCGATATGGTCCTGCTCATGGCCGGCCCCACCCGCCAGGTCAACCAGTGGCTCAACGTAATGCGTCTTTACATGGGCGACAAGCTGGGACTCGCCGACCCCGACACCCTCATATTCGCCTTTGTCACCCAGTTCCCCCTGTTCGAGTGGGACGAGGAAGCAGAGAAATGGGAATCGTCCCACCATCCCTTCACCGCCCCGGCTCCCGGTGAGGAGCACCTGCTCGACGGCGATGACCTTGGCAATATCAACGCCCGCCACTACGACCTGGTCTGCAACGGCTCGGAGTTGGCCAGCGGCAGCATCCGCATCCACCGCCGCGAGCTTCAGGAAAAGGTCTTCGGGGTCCTGGGCTACACCAGGGAGCAGGTCAACGACCTGTTCGGCCACATCCTGCAAGCCTTCGAGTACGGAGCGCCGCCCCACGGCGGCATCGCCCCCGGCATCGACCGCATCGTCGCCATGCTCACCGGCTCGGCATCCATCCGCGACGTGATTGCATTCCCCAAGACCCAGACCGGCACAGACCTCCTCTTCGGCGCTCCCTCCCAGGTGGAACCGGGCCAACTGCGGGACCTGTCCCTGGACGTGACCACGTAGGGGCAACTCTTGTGATTGCCCCGCCAACCGGACCTGACACGAAAAGGCCCGGGGAATTGCTCCCGGGCCTTTTCGTGTCGCCGAAACCAGGCCACCCTGGCGGATGACAAGCAGCCATCGGCCGCTGGCTAATCGCCCGCGCTGGCGGCCTTTTCCGGGATTTCCCCGCCGGTCCCGTTGCCGTCGCGGAAGGCGAAGCGGGCCACCAGGTCCCCGATGCTCTGCCGGAAACCGGAGTATTCCAGCTCGCCGTAGGGCAGCATTGCCGCGCCCGACCAGCCCTGGGAGCGCATGGCGATGCCCTTCTCCTGGGCCACCTGGCGCACGTAGTCCCACGCCGGGTTGTCGAAGAAGTCGGCAAAGGAATCGGAGAACTCGCCCTTGGCGTTCAGCGAGAACCCGATGCAGGACACCAGAGGCAGGCAGTACATCCCGGTGACTGCTGTGTTGATGGGCACCGGCATCAGGGGCATGACGTGGGAGCCGCGGGCGTCGCCGCCGATGTAATGGGCCTTGGTGTAGGGAGAAATGAGCTCCTCCGGGGCCGGGAAGATGCCCTGGTTGCGCACCAGCGCCACCGGGTCGTCCTTGCCCGTGTAGGACCCGGCAATGTTATGCAGGCGGGTCGCGGACACCGCGGCGGCCACCTGCCCGGAGTACCTGGATACGATGGAGTCAATTCCGAACCGCTCATTATCCCGCAGCAGCACCGTAATCTTGTAGTAGTCCTCGGGGGCGTTGAGGGATATTATGCTGTCCCCGTCCGTATTGTCCATGTCGATGATGTTGAACGTGAACCCCTCTCCGATGCGGGGCAGCATCAGCCCGGCGCAGTACATGGGGTCGGCAAAACCGAGGAACATGGGCAGGTTATACGCACCGGGGCCGCATTTGTCGGCCGCCAGCACCATGAACGACTCGGCGGGACGGACCGGGTTGGTCTTCACAGGGTCGTGGTCCATCTCGATCTCCGCAACCGCCGGTCCGGCTCCCCGGATGTTGCCGGAAGGAGCGTCAACCAGCAGGTCCTGGCCCGCGCCGTAAAGACCATATTGGCTGGCGATGTCGGTGGCGTGCAGGAAGGAGTTCCATGCAAACTGGTGAACGTCGGTGTTGTCCGGACCGTTGGTGTGAGAGGCTATGATGCAGATGTCGTCGCCGGTATGCCCGACGAAGCTGTCAATCAGCAGACCGCGCCTGACCGCGTCCGCCGCGTCCGACTTTACCGCCTCCATCATCCGCTGCGACGGCTTGGTATGGCCGCCGATCGATCCCACGTCGGCTTTCAGTATGGACAAGGTTAGTTTCATGGTCCCTCCTCAGCGATGTCGTGCATTCTAGGGTGGTGGCGTGCTTAAAGCGGTATACGTCCCATGCGGGGGAACAGGGTTTACCTGTTGCTTGAAAACATACGAGGGTGTGAAATGGTGGCTAATTCTAACAACGGGCGCTTTCCCCTGTCAATGAAACAGGGTGTAACGCATATCGTACTAAATCAATTCAAGACATGAGAAAATAGACAAGTATCTGTCGTTATGTGAACTAATATGATGCCACAACGTAACTGTGATGGCGCTTATGCATTCACGCCTTCGCGGGAATGCCGGGTAGGAGCGGGAATGGAAGCGGGACCGCGGGAATGCGGGTCAGCGGCGGGAACGATGGCAAGAGACAGGGTGATGAAAGGTCCGACGGCTTGAATTGCAACGCCGTTGGCCTCTCCGGGGTGATTGTCCCGTAACGCGTAAAGTTGTATAGTCAGTGAAGCAGGCGGGCCAGACAAGGCCAAATAGCAGGAAGCGGACATGGCAGATTTCCTGATGTACATATCCCTGGCCCTGGTCCTCACATGGACCATCCAGATCGCCCGGGCCAAGCACCGGAACCCCTGGCTCTGGGGCGGCGTGACCGCTGGCATAATGGTCACGATGGTGGTCATGGGCGAGAACGACCCGCGGATGCTCGTCTGCATGGTGCCGATGGTCATCCTGCTGTTCCTGAGGTCGCCGCAGACCACCACCAGCCCATCACCCCAGGGCGTGGAATGCGGCAGGTGCCGCGCGCTTCAGCCCCACGGCCGCTATTACTGTACCTCGTGCGGCTGGGAGTTGAAGCGGGACTTTCCTAACGGGGCCCCCGCAGCAGGGGAAACTCCCGTTTCATCCCAACCCACAGAGACTCCGGAGCAACAGCCTGCCAGTCCCGCACCCCAGGAACCGATAGCAACTTCGCCCTCCGCCACAACTCCGGCAGAAGAGGTCAGCTCCCAGTCCCGGCAGGATGCCCCAACCCCTGAGCCGGCTGCTGCGCAACCCGGTGGCACGGATACTGCTCTGGGGCCGGACCCCACCCAGGCTACGCCTGCTCCAGGCCCGGCATCGCAACCCACGCCGGACACCGATCCCGCTCCAAGCCTGCCGCGCTCGGCCATCAAACCCATGAGCCGCGGCATACCCACCGCAATGGCAATGACGGAACGCGGTCGGAGCCTGGTGGAAGAGGGCCGTGTCCAGGAGGGCATCGACCAGTTCACCAAGGCCCTGGCCCTCGACTCTTCCTATACCCTGGCCTTGGAGGCCCGTGCCGCGGCCTACGAACTCCAGGGCCGCCACGCCGAAGCCGATCAGGACCGCCGCCAACTGGATGCTGCTGGCGCGTAACCCTCCGGCCGTGCACCCCCTATGCCTTCCCTGCACCGGCTGCTCCCTCTCCCCATCCTTGACACCCCAATTCCGTAATTCCCGCGAAAGCCTGTTCACATGAAAACGGAGGAGCGGCAGTCCACCGGCAAGCCTCAGTCGCCCGCACCACCCAAAATGACCGCTGGGCACTGACATTTGCCGCTTCCTAACCCCGGACACACTCCCCTATTATGTCACACTCCCCCATTTTGTCTTGCAGCATCAGTCTCTGCCTGCCGGAACGCGGACATCCCGCCCGCAGCGGAAATGTCAAAATCCACCCGCCGTTGAGGCCCCAGGATGTCCCGCCCCGAAAGTCCTCGCCCAGCCCGCCGCCAACCGGCCAATGCGCCGGTCAGTCGGCAACGGACTACCAAGCTTCGTAAAAGCGAGCGGATTTGAGCGGGAAAATGAAATTTTTCCCGGCAGCCCAAACTCAGCAGCGGTCCAAAATGTCAGCAAATGTCCAGGAAAACAAAAACCTCCATGCCCCTCCAACCCTTGGCATTCCCACGTATATTCCCGCGAAAGCGGGGAATCCACCGCCCATGATATATTGACCCTATGGACAAACACATGCAGCCCAACTTTGCCGACAAGACCATCTGGACCGGCGACAACCTGGACATCCTGCGCGGGCTGAACAGCGAGTCGGTGGACCTGATTTACCTCGATCCGCCGTTCAACTCCAACCGCGACTATTCCGCCCCTGTCGGCAGCGCGGCGGCGGGCGCGGCCTTCAAGGACACCTGGACCCTGTCCGACCTGGACGTGGCATGGATGGGCCTCGTAGCCGACGAACACCCGGCCATGTACAAGACCCTGGAGACCGCCGGCATGACCCACGGCAAGGGGATGCAGTCCTACCTCTGCATGATGTCGGTGCGCCTGCTGGAAATGAGCCGGGTAATGAAGGACATTGGCAGTATCTACCTCCACTGCGACCCAACGGCCAGCCACTACCTGAAACTGGTGATGGACAGTGTGTTCGGGTCGCCAAACTTCCGCAGCGAAATCACTTGGAAGCGTACCAGCGCCCACAGCGACACAAGGCAGGGACGCCGACAACATGGGCGTGTACACGATATCTTGCTCTTCTACACAAAGTCAGACAATTGGACGTGGAATCCTATATATACCGACTATGATTCCGAATACATTTCAAAATTCTACAGACAGGTTGAGCCGGGTACAAACCGGCGATATACCCTCGATAATCTGACAGGCCCAGGCGGGGCGGCAAAGGGTAATCCACAGTATGAAGTAATGGGCGTGACTCGCTATTGGCGTTACAGCCAGGAACGTATGGAGGAGTTGATCAAGGAAGGCCGAGTGGTCCAGACCAGGCCGGGAGCGGTGCCGCGGTATAAACGCTACCTGGACGAGATGCCCGGAGTCCCTCTGCAAGACCAATGGACAGACATCAACCCCATTCAATCTCAGTCAAAGGAACGCATCGGCTACCCCACGCAAAAGCCGTTGGCCCTTCTGGAACGGATTATCGAGGCAAGTTCCAACCCCGGCGACGTGGTGCTCGACCCCTTCTGCGGCTGCGCCACCGCCTGCGTCGCCGCCGAGAAACTAGGACGGCAATGGGTCGGCATAGACCTGTCGTCCAGGGCGGTTGAACTGGTCAATCTGCGGCTCAGGGAGTTCATGGGCGGCCTGTTCCACGACCGGCTGGTAACGGCCCGGACGGACATTCCCCGCCGCACCGACATTGACACACCTGTCCCCTACCGGCAGAACAAGCACGTCCTCTTCGGGACGCAGGAAGGCCGCTGCAACGGCTGTCGCACGGAATTCCCCTTCCGCCAGTTCGAGGTTGACCACGTGGTCCCCCGCTCCCGGGGCGGCGCGGACCACCTGGAGAACCTGCAACTGCTCTGCGCCCACTGCAACCGCACCAAGGGCGACCGGGAGCAGGCTTATTTGATTGCCCGGTTAAGGGAAGTGGGGATACTGTAGGGGGACGCTTTTCCATCGGGTCAATGGAAATGCTAGAATTGGCCCACCAGACAAATCGGGAGGCCAACGGCAATGGCATCGGACAACGGGGATAGGGCCTTGGGCAACCTGGAAGGGCGCGTTGAAGAACAGTCGGCCCTGGTCCACCAGCTCCATGCCGACATTACCTCTGGATTTCAGCAAGTCAATTCCAGGATCGACCAGACCAACGCCCGGATTGACCAGATCAACGCTGACATGCGAACTGAACTTCAGCAGGTCAACGCCAGGATAGACCAGACCAACGCCGACATGGCTGCGGGGTTTCAGCAAGTCAATTCCAGGATCGATCAGGTCAACGGCCGGATTGACCAGACCAACGCCGACATGGCTGCGGGATTCCAGCAAGTCAATTCCAGGATAGACCAGGTCAACACCCGGATTGACCAGACCAGCGCCGAAGTGGCCGCAGGGTTTCAGCGGGTCAACGCTGACATGGCCGCGGAGTTCCATCGGGTCAATGACAGAATCGACAAGCTCGTAATTGCCGTGCTGGCAATCGGCGGCGGGGTGCTGGCCGCCCTTATCGGGATTATCGCCGCCCTGTTGGTGATGTAGCCCAAGGCGGGTAACTTCTGTATGTGATATTGCTGGTCTAAGGGCTGCTTAGTTGTCTTTTCACACCGCCATGATGTGGTATCCGGCGTCCACGGGAATGATCGACCCGGTAATGCCGCTGGAGAGGCCGCTGCACAGGAACAGGGCCGTATTGGCCACCTCGTCCACCGTGATATTGCGCTTGAGCGGGGCGGTCTCGGCATGGACCCGCTTCATGTCCCGGAAGCCGTGGATGCCCCGGGCCGCCAGCGTCTCCAGGGGGCCGGCGGAGATGGCGTTGACCCGCACTCCCTGGGGGCCGAACTCGGCGGCCAGTTGCCGGACGCTGTGCTCCAGCGCAGCCTTGGCCGTGCCCATGACGTTGTAGCCGGGGTAGACCCGCTGCGACGCATTGAAGGTCAACGTGACCACGCTGCCGCCGTCGTGCATCAGGCCGGCGGCGTGGCGCACCAGCGGAATCAGGGAATACGCGCTCACCTCCAGCGCGATGCGGAACCCCTCCCGGGACGTGTCGGCAAACCGCCCGCTCAGGTCCTCCCGCTGGGCAAAGGCGATGCTGTGGACCAGGAATGAAATGTCCCCGAAAGCATCCCCGGCCTGGGAAAAGACCTCGGCAATCTGGGAGTCGTCGGTGGCGTCGCAGGGCAGGATAATCGCCCCGTGCAGGGTATCGGCCAGCCGGGCCACCCGGTCCTTCACCCGGTCGTTCTGGTAGGTCAGGGCCAGCCGCGCCCCGGCCTCCGCAAGCATCCGGGAAATGCCCCAGGCGATGCTGCGGTCATTGGCCACGCCGAATACAATCCCCTTCTTGCCTGTCAGGTCTATCGGGTACAAGTTGGGCCTCCGATGTCGGTGGTTGGTGGAGGTCGGACAGCCGGTTACTGAAAAGCGGGGGCGACCTTTTCCATAAACGCTTCGAACTGCCGCTCCGGCTCAAAGGACGCGAATCGCACCACCAGGGTCTCCGCGCCTGCCTCCACGTACTCGGCCATGCGCTCCCGGACCCGCTCCGCTCCGCCAAACGGGCCCCATCGCGTTCCCCAGATATTCGCTCCGTAGTAGCGGGTCAGCCAGTCCTCCGCCTCAGTCTGGGCCCTGCTCAGATCCTCGTCCATGTTGACCGTGAGGTAGAAGACCGCTTCCAATTCCGCAGGGTCCCGTCCCCGCTCCGCGGCGATGGCCCTCACCCGCTCCACTACCTGCGCGTACTCGCCGGGTGTGTCGGAGATTGACATTATACCGTCGCCGAGACGCGCCGCGCGGCGGAACTGGGTCTCCCTGGCCGAGGCCCGCCAGTGGCAGGCCAACAGGACCGGGACTCCGCCCGGCTGGACCGGGCGCGGCTCCACGGCCACCTGGTCCAACCGGAAGTGCTCCCCCGAATAGGTCACCGTCTCCCCGGCGCCCAGGGCTTTCACTATCTCTACCAGCTCCACCAGCCGCCGGGCGCGGCGCGACGGGTCAACTCCCGCGGCGGCCCATTCCCCTCGCTGCTCGGCGTTGAACGCTCCGCCCGCCCCCGCCGCGATGACCAGCCTGCCGCCGGAGATGACGTCAACGGTAGCCATCGTCTGGGCCAGCAGCGCCGGTTCGCGGAGTGCGGGCAACATTACCGCCGTGCCCAGCCGCACCCTCTCAGTGGACGCCGCCACGGCCGCCAGCGCCGCCAATGGCTCCAACCTCGGCTTGGCTGTCAGGCTGTCTCCAACCCACACGGACTCCAGGCCGGCGTCCTCGGCCCGCCGCGCAAGTCTCAGCACCAGGTCGGCATTGACGGGAGGCTTGCCGCGGAGCAGCAACCCTCGCGTGGGCAGCAGGATGCCTATGTTTACCGGCTTGGTTGACACATCGCCTCCACATAGGGGCAGCCCCCGTGGCTACCCGTGTCCGGTTGTCGGAAATTAGTGGTTACTGACTATCCGCTGCCCCCGGACCGGACAGCATCCGCTCCAGGAAGTCCGGCTCCGTACGTTGCGCCGTGTCCAGATCGTCGGGAACGTCCAGGTCCAGTCCCAGGCCAGGGCTGTGGCAAATGGCCACCGAAACCTCCAACTCCGCGGCCCTGGCCAGGTGGCGGGTGAAGCTCTGCGGCCCCAACTCCGGGCGGAAGGGGATTCCCTGGGGGACCAGGATGGCGTTCGTCCCCCCGTCCCGGCGCGCGGGAGCGAGGGTGATGTTGTTCTGGCGGCGCGATGAGTCGAGGACGCTGTGGACGTCGGCGGCCTTGAGGAAAGGCAGGTCTCCGGGGAGATATAACGCGCCGCGGTGCAGGTTGAAGGCCAGATCGAAGGCCCTGGAAAGGGTATCGTTCAGGTCGCTGCCCAGTTCCTCCATCCAGTGTCCCCCGCCGGCTTCGGCTTCCTCTCTCACCCGATGGTCACCACCCACCACCCAGATGGGTTCAACTGCTGCGCCCCGGACGGCCTCCAGGACTCTCCGCAGCATCCCGATGGTCATGTCGCCCCGCTGACCGGGCGTCAGACGGTCCGACAGCCGGGTCTTGCTGTCAGCCAGGGGTTTCATGGGTACGATAGCGATTGCGCCGACGGTCTTAACAGGTTGGTGCTGCAACGTCTTACTTATCCATCCGCCAGCGCCAGGACCTGGCGGGCCAGCGTGATTTTGTCGTCGTCGTCGTTCATAATAATGGAGGTTACTTCGGCCCGGATGCCCATCCGCCCGATTTCCTCAGCAAGGGCGGCGTCCTCATGGTCAATCAGGAAGATGTCCACCAGCCCCCGGTACTGCCGCGCTACGGCCGCGCATGAAACTTCCTCTCCGAGTTCCGCCATCATCTTCCCGGCCGGTCCGCGAAGCGCCGCTCCGCCTACGATAGGACTCACGCCCAGGCGGACCCCCGTGAAGCCCTCCATCAGTCCACGCACGCCCGGAATGGCCAGTATAGGCCCCAGGCTCAGGAAGGGGTTGGACGGGCAAAAGACCATCACCGACGCCTGCTCCAGTGCTCGCAACAGTCCCGGAGACGGCGACGCCGTGTCTGCGCCAACGTAGTTGACGGCGTTGACCCTCGGCTCGCTCCGCTGACGCACGAAGTAGTCCTGCATCGCCAACTCCCCGGAGCCGGTGCTCAAAGTCGTGCGCACCGGGTCATCGCTCATGGGGACCAGGCGGTGCATGACTCCCAGCCTGCGGCACAATTCGGAGGTGGCTTCGGAAAGTGTGGCCCCTTCCCGGAGCGCACGGGTGCGGGTAATGTGGGTTGCCAGGTCCTTGTCTCCCAGGTTGAACCAAGTGTCCGCGCCGTACTTCCCCAGCATAGAGAGGGCATTGAAGGTCTCCCCTGCCAGCCCCCATCCGGTCTCGGGGTTGGACAGACCGGCAAGGGTGTACATCACCGTATCCAAGTCCGGCGAGACATGCAGTCCGTGGAACTGTTCATCGTCGCCAGTGTTGACCACTACTGTCAGCCGTTCAGGGGGCAATATCCGGGACAGGCCCAGAACCAGCTTCGCGCCGCCCACTCCGCCCGCGAGGGCCAGCACATGTCCATCCATAAGCGGTCGCAGACCTAACAGGAGCCGGAGTCGTCTACCCCGGCGGACGCAGCGGCTGCGGAGGCTGCGTCCCGGCCTGCCCGGTTGGGGTGCTCGAACCTGTAGGTGTCCAGCTTCACCAGCCTGTGGTATGAGCCGAACAACTCCTCGACGTTGTCCCCGACCACGTCCAGCGGGTCCAATTCTTCGTCGTTGTCGCTGAATACCCGCTTCGCACCGTAGGTGGTGTAACGCTCGGCGGGGATGCGGCCCGCCTGCCGGATCATCTGCCGGAACTCCGCCGGACGCATCAGTTGACCGTGCTGCGCCCCGGCGGCGGTGGAAATGCTCTCGTTGATCAGGGTGCCCCCCAGGTCGTTGACCCCGGCGGTCAGCAGGAGTTGGGACATCCGCGAGCCTTCCTTGACCCAGGAAGCCTGCACATTGGGAATCCAGTTGTTCAACATGATCCGGGCGATGGCGTGGACCTTGACCACGTCCATGCCAGTGGGGCCGGAGCGGACGTTGTTGACCAGCCCTTTCATAAACATCGGCGCTTCGGTATGCACGAAACTCAGAGGAACGAACTCGGTGATGCCGCCCGTCTGCTTCTGGATGTCCCGCAGCAAATCGATGTGGCGGGCAATGTGTTCATTGGTCTCCCGGTGGCCGAACATGACGGTGGACGTGGTGGGGATGCCCAACTCGTGGGCCGTGGTAATCACCTCGACCCACTGGTCCACGCGGATGCGGCCTGGAGAGATTATGTCCCGCAGCTCCTGGTCCAGAATCTCCGCAGAAGTGCCCGGAAGGCTGCCCACGCCGGCGGCCTTCAGACCTTCAAGGTACTCCCGAATGCTGCACCGGGAGCGCACAGAGCCGTAAAGCACTTCCTCAGGGGAGAACCCGTGGATGTGCATGTCCGGCAGTTCTTCCTTGATGGCCTCGCAGAGCTTGATGTACATGTCCCCTTGCATCTGGGGGGGCAGACCGGCCTGGATGCACACTTCCGTCGCGCCGTAGTCCCAGGCTTCTTTGGCCCTGCGGACTATTTCATTCACCGGGAGCAAGTAACCCTCTTCCTCACGGAAGTCCCGGCTGAAAGCGCAGAAGCCGCAGCGCTTGATACATACGTTGGTGAAGTTGATGTTCCGGTTCACCACGTAGGTGACAATGTCGCCCACGGCGCGACGGCGAAGCTCATCCGCCACCAGCGTCATGGCGTTGTATTCAAGACCAGTGGAATCGAAGAGGGTGACCGCTTCATCGGCGGAAATGTCCTCTCCGGACAATGCCCGGCCCAAGATTCTGCCCACCGCAGGGTCCAGATGGCTTATCAGGCCCTCAATGCTCGGGGCATCAGACCCGTCGCTACTCGTTACCGGCATATCGTTGGACCCCTCCTCTAACGTAGCCCTCGTCGTCCGCAAGGCGGGCAACCCTGGTCTTCAATTGGGGCGGCAGGAAAGCGTCGGAACCGACGAAGAACTCCGGGTATACGGGCAATCTTGGCCGCAACTCAAACCCCTCGGCCCGCGTCCTGTCGCGCAGCTCGGCGATCCCGGGCCAGGGGGCTTCGGGGTTCACGTAGTCTATGGTCAGCGGTGATATTCCCCCCCAGTCGTTGATCCCGGCATTCAGGTAGACCTGGTAGTTGTCCGCGCTGAGGTTCGGCGGCACCTGGATGTTGATATCCGGACCCAGTATCAAACGCGCCGCTGCCACTGTCCACATGAGTTCAATTGCTTCGGCGTCCGGCTCCCCGCCCATGGGCGTGTCCGGCTTGGCCCGGAAGTTCTGGACGATCACTTCCTGGATGTTGCCATGCTCTTCGTGAACTTTCCGGATGGCCAGCAGCGATTCTATTCGCTCCCGGCGGTCCTCGCCTATCCCGATCAGGACGCCGGTGGTGAAAGGCAGTCCCAGTTCTCCGGCAAGCTCCATCGTCCGCAGCCGCACCCTGGGGCGCTTGCTGGGCGCGTGTTCGTGCGGCCCCCCGGCAGCGTAGAGCCGTTCGCTGGTGCTCTCCAGCATCACCCCTACCGACGGGTTGAAGGGTTGAAGCGCGGCAATTTCATGCCGGCTCATGGTCCCCGGGTTGGCGTGGGGCAGCAGGTCTGTCTCTTCCAGCACCAGCTTGCAGACGTCGGTCAGATAACCCAACGTGGTACGGTATCCCCGGCGTTCCAGCCACTCGCGGGCCTCCGGGTATCTCTGCTCCGGGCGCTCTCCCAGGGTGAACAGGGCTTCGGTGCATCCCAAACGCTCACCGGCCTGCGCCACGTCGAGCACCTGCTCGGGAGTCAGGTACAGGTTTTCCCCGGCCTCGGCGGGGCTTTGCCGGAAGGTACAGTACCCGCAGAAGTCGCGGCAGAGGCGGGTAAGCGGGATGAACACCTTGGGCGAGAATGTGACGGTCTTACCTTTGCCCTGATCCCGCAGTGCGGACGCAGCGTCGCACATTTCCGGTATCCGGTCGTCCCCAATGCCGCACAGGGCCGACAGTCCGGCATCATCACCGTCCAGGATGCGCTGGACAAGCTCATGAAGGTCGCACAGCGGCGGCTTATGTCCAGTGGCGGTTGTCGCAGTAGAGGCGTTCAATGGGCTAGACCCGTTCCGTGTCCCGCACTGCCGGCCTGGATTCCTGAGCATGAGCGGCGCGGCGTGGAACATACACAGTATAGTTACATGGCTATTGTAGTCCCTTGCTATTGCCCTAGCAACTTTCGGTGTAGCAAAGCCAGGGCCTGTCTATTCTTGGCAAAGGCTCCCATTTCCCTCCGGGTAGCGGGAGAATGGTAAGGTCCTGGCCCTTGACACTGATTGAGGCGTTTGTTATCTGTGGAAGCATGATGTGGAGGCTGCCGTGAGAGTGCTCGTGACCGGGGCTACCGGGTTCGTCGGACGCCGGGTGGTGGCAGAACTGAAGGGACGGCACCAAGTGCGCGCCCTGGTTCACACTGCCGGGCGAGAGCGGTTGTTCTCCGACCGCTCGGTTGAAGTTTCCTATGGCAGCATCTCCGACCGTAGCGCACTGGCTGAGGCGTTCTATGATGTGGACGCAGTGGTACACCTGGTGGGCATTATACGCCAGGGCCGCGGGCGCACCTTCGATCTGGTTAACCACCGGGGCGCCGCCGCCGTAGTCGCAGCGGCCAAAGCTGCAAAGGTGCAGCACTTCGTCCAGATGAGCGCCATTGGCGCGGGGCCCGACCAGTCCTACTCTTACTTGTTGAGCAAATGGCAGGGTGAACAGGAGGTGGTGAAGAGTGGACTCGCCTATACCATCCTGCGCTCATCGATCATGTTCGGAGAGGGCGACGAGTTTCTCAACGCGCTGGCGGCGCTGGTGCAAGTGTTCCCGGTGGTCCCAGTGATAGGTCCAGGGCGCAACCGGTTCCAGCCCATTGCCGTAGAGGACGTCGCCCGCTGCGTGGCTATCTCCCTCGAAAGAAGCAGACTGAGAGGCCGCACCGTCGAGATTGGAGGGCCTGAACAGTTTACCTACAATGAACTTGTTGGCATAGTCGCAAGGACACTCGGCAAGCGGAGACTGAGAATCCATATTCCGGTCTGGGCTGCCTACCTGGCAATGAAGTTGGCCCAGGCGGTGCAGTCGCGTCCTCCAATCACCACCGATCAATTGCGGATGATTTCCATCCGCAACGTCGCCGAACCCGGTGTCGTTGAGGATGAATTCGGGTTTACCCCGCGAAAGCTGGAAGGTAACATAGGCTACATCAGCTCGATCAGTTTCCGGGACGCGCTCAGGATTTCTCTGGGGTCGATGCCGAAGTCGATACGGGACCATTAGTGGCCAGTATCATGGACTGCATGATCGAGGGACGGGTCCCGCCACTACGAGTCGGCTGGAAGAAAGTGATGGGGCTGGGTTTTCCGATGGTATTGTCGCACCACGCAACGAGGCACAGGGACGGCGCTGTTGGAATATAAGGACTCGGTGGACTACCTCCTGTCGCTGGTCGACCATGAGCGATCCAGCGGCAGAGGGCCGCGCCAGAAAGCGATCGAAGACCTGTCCCGGATGGAGACGTTCCTCGAAGACATGGGGAACCCTCATCTGGATGTCCCTGCCGTCCATATCACGGGCACCAAGGGCAAGGGCAGCACGGCGGCCATGTGCGACTCGGTGCTGCACGCCGCGGGTTACCGGACTGGCCTCTATTCCTCGCCGCACCTTCACAGCTTCACCGAGCGCGTGCGCTTGGACCGGGAACCCATCGGAAAGGCGAAGTTCGCCGGACTCGTGGAACAGTTGCTGCCCAACCAGGACCACATGACCGGAGACCCGGAAGTGGGTCCGGTCACCCTCTTCGAGTATATGACCGGCATGGCCTTCCAGTGCTTTGCCCAGGAGCGCGCCGATTTTCAGACAGTAGAGGTCGGCCTGGGCGGACGGCTGGACGCGACAAATGTGGTATCCCCGGAGGTCTGCGTCATAACCTCCGTCAGCCTGGATCACACTGCCATCCTGGGGGACACGCTTGAGGCCATTGCCGCCGACAAAGCGGGCATCATCAAGCCCGGAGCGGCAGTGGTCATTGGCCCGCAGCCAACCGAGGCATTGAAGCCGATTCTCGCCGCCTGCGACTGCCTCGGCATCATGCCGGTACAGGTAGGCCGGGACTCGTCCTGGAGCCTGGAATCGTCGTCAATGGATGGTCAGCAGTTTTGCGTCAGTACCGGCCAGGATGAGTACAGGCTCACAGTCCCGTTGCTTGGCAGGCACCAACTGGAGAACACGGCTACCGCGCTGGCTGTGGTCGAGGCTCTACGTCAACGGGGCCATGACATCCCGGACTCCGCCCTGGAAGAGGGTATCCGAAGCGTTGAATGGCCGGGCAGACTGGAAATCCTTTCCCGCGATCCGCTGATTGTCGTGGACGGGGCACACAACCCCTACTCGGTCGAAGTGCTCCTGGACACCCTCCCGGAGTATTTCAGCTACGAACGGCTGTTGCTGGTGGCCGGTTTTTCCAGGGATAAGAACGTGACGGAGATGGCCGGCAAGATGGCCGGGAAAGCGGGTCTTGTGTTTGCCTCCCGGTCACGACATCCGCGGTCCGTCCCGCCCAACGACGTTGCATCCCTGTTCCGGGACCGCGGCGTGGAAACGGCGGCATTCGCGGACACTGCGGCGGCCCTGGAGGCGGCGAGGAACGCGGCTCGTCCGGGAGACCTGGTCCTGGCCACCGGGTCCCTGTTCCTGGTCGCGGAGGCGAGGGAGGCCGTCCTGGACATCGAGCCGGAACTGTACCCGGACCTCCTGCCGCCTGACCTGCGTTAATGGCGGAGGTGTTGAGGAATCGAATGGACGAATACAGGGAGGAGTTGGAGGCGTGACACGGGAGCGTCCAAGGGTGGTGGTAACTGGCATCGGGGCCATAACCCCCCTGGGCCAGGGCATCGACACATTTTGGGAGAACCTGGTTGCCGGGAAGCCGGGGATTGGCCCGATGACCCTGTGTGATCCCACCGGCTACCCTTGCCGTATCTCCGGTGAGGTACGGGACTTCGACCCGGCCCAATACCTGCCCAACCGCGAGGCCCGGCGTATGGCGCGGTTCTCCCAGTTGGCCGTCGCCGCCGGGATGAGGGCAGTTGAGGAAGCCGGGCTGGACATGGCTGCCGAGGACCCATTCCGGGTGGGGGTGGTGTTGGGCAACGGCAACGGCGGATTCCCTACTCTGGAGGAGAATTGCCGCGTTCTCGCCAGCCGGGGCGGCATGAGGATGTCGCCGTTCTTCTTCCCGATGATCCTGCCCAACATGGCCGCAGCCAACGTGAGCCGAGTCGCCGGGGCAAAGGGATTCAACTCCACCACCACCACGGCCTGCGCCGCCTCCAACCAGGCCATAGGCGACGCCCTGGAGGCTATCCGCCGCGGCGTAGCCGACGTCATACTGGCGGGAGGCGCGGAGGCGGGTATCAGCCAGTTGGGCCTGGCCGGATTTGCGGTTATGCGGGCGTTGAGCACCCGCAACGAGGATCCGGAACGGGCCAGCCGTCCCTTCGACGCGGAACGCGACGGTTTCGTGCCCGCCGAGGGATCGGTTGTGCTGGTCATGGAAGAACTATGCCACGCCCTTGACCGGAACGCGACTATACTGGCCGAGGTCGCGGGATTTGGCTCCACATCGGACGCAGGCCACCCGGTGCAGCCGGAGGAGTCGGGGACATGCGCCGCTGAAGCCATGCGGTTGGCGCTGGCGGATGCGGGGGTCGAGTTGGAACAGGTGGACTACATCAATGCCCACGGCACGTCTACGCCGCTGAACGACGCCCTGGAAACCGTGGCCATCAAGCGGCTGTTCGGAGACCGTGCCTATCGCATCCCCATCAGTTCCACCAAGTCGATGATCGGCCATTCCCTGGGAGCATCGGGCGCGCTGGAGGCCGCTGCCTGCGTCAAGTCCATCACTTCCGGCATGGTCCACCCGACCATCAACTACGAGACCCGGGACCCTGACTGCGATCTGGACTATGTGCCGAATACGGCGCGGCAGGTGGACGTGCGGACGGCATTGTCCAACGCCTTCGGTTTCGGCGGTCAAAACGCCTGCGTGTTGTTCCGCAAGTTCGGCTAGGGACGAATCCTGGCCCGCGCGTTCCGGCCAAGCCCCAGACCTGGAGCTTGGCGGGTATGGGGCGCCGTTCTCAGAGGAGTAACCCTTTTGCAGAGTACGAGAGACGAAACTGAGCCCAGACTGGTTTCCGGCGATTCCCATCCCGACGACCAGGACCTGACGCTGCGCCCGAGGCGCATGGCCGACTTTGTCGGCCAGCCTCACGTCAAGGAAAACCTGGACATCGGCATCCAGGCCGCTAAAATGCGCGGCGAGCCGCTGGACCACGTGGTCGTCTACGGCCCCCCGGGGCTGGGCAAGACGACCCTGGGCCATATCATCGCCCAGGAAATGGAGGTCGAAATCCGTGTCACCTCCGGTCCGGCCATCGAGCGGGCTGGAGACATCGCCGCCATTTTGACCGGGCTGCAACCCGGCAGTGTCCTGTTCATCGACGAGATTCACCGCCTGCCCCGCATGGTGGAAGAGGTGCTCTACTCGGCGATGGAGGACTTCTTCCTCTCCTGGATGGTGGGCAAGGGACTGGCCGCCCGGAGCGTGAACCTGCGGATCAATCCCTTCACCCTGGTAGGGGCCACCACGCGGTTCTCCCTGCTCAGCGCGCCGCTCCGGGACCGGTTCGGGTCGGTCTTCCGGCTGGACTACTACCAGCCGGAGGACATGCGCCTGATTGTCGGGCGGTCGGCGAAGATACTCGAAATGGATGCTGACGAGGAAGGGCTGGACGAAATCGCCCACCGTTCCCGGGGCACCCCCCGCATCGCCAACCGGCTGCTGAAGCGCACGCGCGACTACGCCCTGGTGATGGCCGATAACCGGGTCACGGCTCCCGTGGCCCGGGAAGCGTTGGACAGGCTGCAAGTAGACGGGCGCGGCCTGGACCAGTCGGACCACCGGCTGCTCTCCAGCCTCATCGACAAGTTCGACGGCGGCCCGGTGGGACTGGAGACCCTCGCGGCCTCCATGAACGAAGACGCGGGCACGGTGATGGATGTCTGGGAGCCGTACCTACTCCAGTTGGGATTCCTCGACCGCACCCCGCGCGGAAGGGTCGCCACCCGGCTGGCCTACGAATACCTTGGCCTCCCGGTGCGGCCCAATGAGCGCCTCGACCAGGCCCGGTTGACGGGGTTTTAACCCGGCCCAAGCCTTGCACTCAGGGCTTTCCACTCTCCCTCTCCATGTAGGGAGAAGGCTGGGATGAGGGGGAATGCCGTCCTTCACGCTCAATTCCTCTCCCGTGAGGAGAGGGGAACCCTTGCGGAAAACAGGAAGACTCCGGTCAGCCTTGCGAAGAGGGCCAAATGCCGGGAACGAATGTCCCGCGGATTGGCTTATCGGATGAGGGTAGACTATCATGGGTCGCCGGTGGAGTAACCGCCGGGAACATCCAGGCGCGGGAATGGGATTTATGGACGTACTGGACCTGAAGTTCGGGACCGGCTTGACCGGAGGGGCCGCCGACACCGCCCGGCAGGCCCGGCGGCTGGAGGAACTGGGATATGACTACCTGTCCTCCGGCGAACACTACATGAGAGGCAACCCGCCGGGACCCACCCATACCGCTCTGCCCCTGCTGGCGGTTGCGGCGGGAGCCACTGAGCGTATCCGCGTAGCGTCAACCATTGTACTGGCCCCCTTCTATCATCCGACGGTGCTGGCCAAGCTGGCCACGACCCTGGACATTGCCTCCAGAGGCAGGTTGACCCTCGGCATCGGCGTGGGCGGCGAGTACCCGGTGGAGTTCGAGGCCGCGGGCCTCAACGTGAGACAGCGCGGAAGCCGCACCAACGAATGCCTGGATGCGCTGCGGCGGTTGTGGACCGAAGAGCACGTTTCCTACCAGGGACGCCACTTCCGGTTGGATGACGTGACCCTGCTGCCCAAGCCGGCCCAGCAGCCCCATCCGCCGGTCTGGGTCTCCGGCCGGCGGGATGCCGCAATGGCCCGGGCCGCCCGGTACGGCGACGGCTGGATGCCCTACTTCTACGACCCGCCCAGATACAGGGAAAGCATGGAGAAGATCAGAGAATTCGCCGCGGAGTCGGGTCGCAGCCTTGACGGCTTCCAGTGGGCATACTTCCCGTACATCTCCATATACGACACCGTGGAGCAAGCAGCAGGGGTAGCCACAATGGCGCTGGGAGGCCGCTATATCCGGAGCGGGGGATTTGCGGACATTGTGCATCGCTATTGCCTGCTTGGCCCGGTTGAGGCGTGCATAGCCCGTCTCCAGGAATATGTAGATGCCGGAGCGCGTCACATCATCTTCAGCGTCGCCTGCAACCGCGAAGACCGCGAAAGGCACGTCGAGACCATAGCAAGGGAGATCATCCCCCAATTCAGGGGGTAGCTGAACGCCGGCACTTGGAAGCCGAACCGCGCGTCTCGCAGAGAGCAACCGGCCTCCAACCGTGACAATCCTCGCCGGAATCAACGGCAAGGTCTGGTCCAGGGCCTTTTGGCGCCCCTCCCTCGGGGGAGAGGGGGCATTGCCCCAGCAATTAAAATGTCCTGGGTCCAAAAAGTCCTGGGCGTGTTGAAGTTGCATATCGCAACTTGCACGGTTGGGTTATAATGTAGGGCAGCTTTTGGTAGACCCTACTGAGAACCTTCACCTCAGTCCTTAACCTACATATCCATCCGTTCCAGCAGGAACAGGGAGACATCATGTCGAGAATCAAGCGGGTGATGTTGGTCCAGCCGGCCTCCGCCGGCGGCAACTTTGAGTATATAGCCATACCGCGTCAAGGGATGCTCTTCCTGTCCGGGGCGTTGGCCCAGTGGGAAGGGCCGTACCTGTACGAGCGGGAGATTTGGTTCGAGGACCGCTCGGGGGTCATAGACCCTGACAAGGACCTTGACGGCGTGGACATCCTAATGGTCACAGCGCTGATCAATGAAGCGCCCCGGGGCTACCAGATAGCCCGGCTGGCCAAGCAGTACCACCCCGAGCTGATCACCATCGGCGGCGGCCCCCAGATGAGCCCCCTGCCCGAGGAAGCCTTCGAGTACGGCAACTTCGACGTCATCGTGCAGCGTGAGGGCGAGGACATCATCGGCCAGCTATGCGACGTGCTCCTCACCTACAGGAGAGACGAGCGGGAGCAGTACCTGGACAAGGTCCCGGGCATCTCCTACCGGAAAGATGGCCGCGTAGTACAGACCCACCGGCGAGGACTCGTGGCCCCGGACTTCGTGGAGTTGCCGGATTTCCGCTCCATCAGGGACCTGACTCCGGCCAACCCAATGGCGGGCGGCGTCATCGAGACAGTCCGGGGATGCACCGAGAACTGCACTTACTGCCAGGTGATCCAGCAATTCCTGGGATACCGTCTCGTCAACAGGGAGACCGAGCACAAGCGGCTTGCGCAGTTGAGGGAACTCGCCGAGGACGGGCTGATTCATTCGTCCCGCAACGGCACCTTCCAGATATTCATCTCCGATGACCTGCACCCGCCCCCGCTGCGGGCCACCAAGTTCCGCAACGAGAGGTTGGAGCGGCTCAAGTCCTGGAAGGACCATACCGAGGGCATGTACCTGATATGCCAGGCCCGCGCCGAGGTGGGGCAAGACCCGGAGCTGTCCAGGGCGATGCTGGACGCCAACATCAAGATGGTCTACGTGGGCGTCGAGTCGGACAACGCCGAGAACCTCCAGCTTGTGCGCAAGCGGCAGGAGCCGGGGCAGGTGCACACCGACCTGACCAGCATGAACGACATGGGATTCTCCGTGGTGGCCATGACCATCATCGGCCTGCCCTATGACACTGAGCAGGGCATCATGGAACTGGCGGACTGGGTGACGGAGATCAGCAACTACCAGACGGTGAACCTGCTGACGCCGCTTCCGGCCACCTCCAACTGGGACTCCCTCACTCCCCTGAACGCCGACGGGGAGATTCTCCGGGAAGGTGAGATGCGGCCCTACCACCTGTATACAGGCCGCCAGTTCGTCCACTACGACGAGCGTTGGTCAATGGAGGAAAGCCGGGACCTGTTCGACAGGTATTCCGCCCGCCTGACGCCGATTGACGACCTGTACCAGCGCATTTTCCGGATCCTGCGGACCTACCGGCTCAGGCTGGCGGCCACCAGCCGGGACTTGGGCGACTCCATCAGCGCCCGCATCACCGAGGCGGTTGAAAGCCTGCGGGGCTGGTCCGATCCGGTCTCGCTGCCAGGGTCTGAATTTTCCGAGAACATCTCCGTCCGCGTCGGCGAGTTGGCGGACAGGCTTCGGTCGGTCTCTCAGCCGTTGGCCAATGCCCGCCGGGATGTGGTGGACAACATCGGACAGAGCGTGGCCGAGCTTACCGAGTCCCTGAGCAGGCTCTCCGGTCCCATCGATGACGGCAAACGGGAGCTCGCGGCGAACATATCCAACCGGATAACCGAAATTACCGAGACCCTTAACCGGGCGGTCACCGAGACCCGCAGCGGAAGAGTCGCCAGAGACTGAACGCAAGGGAGCAACCAACTGACGGGCGCATTGCAGAACTGGATATTCCAAACCGTGGTGCGGGAGAGGGGCGTAGCCATGCGAGAGGCGCTAGAACGGACGGCGGGTAGTTCCCTCGTCCGTTCTGCGTTATTGTGACCGCCCGACAGGTCCCAGGGCTGGACACTGCCAGGGCAATGCCAACCGGTGAATCCTGCCGGAATGGGAAGCAGCAACCGCTCCTCCCTACATCCCTTCGAGCCTTTGAGAGTAACCTTTAACTGAAACCGGGAACAGCATGAACGACTTCCAACGTGTCCTCATAACCGGTATCGGGATTGTCAGTCCCCTGGGGCTGAATGTGTCCTCCACCTGGGAGCAACTGGTCGAAGGCAAGTCCGGCATCGATTACATCACGGCTTTCGACGCCACAGGATTTGACACCCAGATAGCCGGTGAGGTGAAGGGGTTCAACCCCGAGGAGCACCTGGAGCGCAAGGAAGCGCGACGGATGGACCGCTTTGCCCAGCTTGCCGCCGTGGCCGCCCAGGAAGCGTGCCGTCAGGCACAGTTGGACCCTCGTTCCGGCGATCCCTACCGTGTGGGCGTGATCATCGGCAGCGGGATCGGCGGGATCATCACTTTGAGCCAGCAGCAGGAAGTCCTGAGCCAGCGGGGGCCGAGACGGGTCAGCCCGTTCCTGATCCCCATGATGCTGGCCGACATGGCCTCGGCCCAGGTCTCAATGGTCACCGGGGCTATGGGAGCCAACTATTGCCTGGTTTCGTCCTGCTCCAGCGGCGCGGATGCCCTGGGCCAGGGTTGGGAGATGGTGCGCCGGGGCCAGGAGGACATTGTGCTGGCAGGGGGCAGCGAGGCCCCCGTATCACCCATAGCCGTGGCAGGGTTCAACTCCATGCGCGCCCTGTCCCGGTTCAATGAATCGCCCCAGGAAGCGAGCCGTCCCTTCGATGTACAGCGGGACGGATTTGTCATGTCCGAGGGCGCGGCGGTCCTGGTGCTGGAGAGCACGAGCAGCGCGCAAAGGCGGGGCGTCTTGCCCTTGGCGGAGCTTCGCGGGTACGGGGCCACCTCCGACGCCCACCACTTGACCGAGCCGGGGCCTACAGGGCAAAGCGCGGCCCGGGCCATGCTGCTGGCCCTGGAATCGTCGGGGCTAGACCCGTCGCAGGTCGACTACGTCAACGCTCACGGCACGTCAACCCCGCTGAACGACCGCCAGGAGACCAGGGCGATCAAACTGGCCCTGGGGGAGGAAGCCTACCGAATCCCGATTAGTTCCACCAAGTCCATGACCGGTCACCTGCTTGGCGCGGGAGGAGCGTTGGAAGCAGCCATATGCGTTCAGGCGTTGCAAAACGGCGCGCTGCCGGCCACTATAAACCTGCAGGATCAGGACCCGGAGTGCGACCTGGACTACACACCCAATAAGGCCCGGCGTCAACAGGTGCGGGTGGCCATGAGCAACTCCTTCGGATTCGGAGGACACAACTCGGTGCTGGTTTTCACTCACCCGGACTCCGTCGCGCCATACGCATAAGCTCCCGGCCCATGACCAACGTTCCAGCTAAAGAATGGTCTCTTCCGCCGCCGGTTGATACCCTTGCGCTTCCTGACGACATCCCGATGCCCGTCCGCGAGTTGCTGGCCCGCAGGGGCATTGACACCGGGGAGAAGCTGAGGTTCTTCCTGGAACCTCCCCACCGCCTGCCCTACGACCCCCAGCGCATGGCCGGGATGGACCGCGCCGTCGCACGGCTCTACCGGGCTGTGCAGGGTGGAGAGAACGTCGGCATATTCGGCGATTTCGACGTTGACGGTGTTACCGGCACGGCCATCATCTCCGAGGGTCTGGCTGCGCTTGGCGTTAACGTCGTCCCATACCTGCCGCGCCGTTCCGACGAGGGCCACGGCCTGTCCAACGCCGCCGTGGAGCAGCTTGTCGGTCAGGGGGTGACCCTGATCATCACCGTGGATTGCGGCGTGACGTCTGCGCCGGAGGTGGCCCACGCCCGGAGCCTGGGCGCGGACATGATCGTCACCGACCATCATCTGCCCCTGGACGAACTTCCCGACGCGACGGCAGTGCTGAACCCCAAGCTCCCCGGCGGGACGTACCCGTTTTTCGATCTCTGCGGCGCGGGGCTGGCATTCAAGCTGATGCAGGGCCTGTATGAATTTTACGGCCAACCCTGGGACCAGGGGCTGCTGGAGTTGGCAGCATTGGGGACCATTGCCGACCTGGTGCCGCTCGTCGACGAAAACCGCTACCTGGTACAGCAGGGGCTTGCAGCCCTCTCGAACACCCGCCGACCGGGACTATTGGCCCTCTACCGGAGGGCAAGGGTTGATTCAGGCAAGATTGATACCGAGGCTGTGTCTTTCCAGATTGCGCCCCGTATCAACTCGCCGGGCAGGCTGGGCCACGCAATGGATAGTTACCGGCTCCTGACGTGCAGGTCTCAGACCGAGGCGGAGCGGCTGGCAGACCAGATGGAGGAGCTGAACCGGGAGCGCCGGAACCAGACCGAGGAAGCGTACAACATAGCCCTGGAGCATGTCTCGAGCGTGATGGCATCGGGAACACCACCGATGCTCTTGGTGGAAGACCCGCGAATCGACGCCGGGGTTTCGGGGATTGTCGCCAGCAGGCTGGTTGAGACGTTTTACCGTCCGGCAGCGGTCCTGTCAACGCGGGGAGACAACCTGGTGGCCAGCGCCCGCAGCGTCCCCGGGTTCAACCTCGCCGAAGCGTTCGCCGCCTTCCAGGACTCGATGGTGCGCTACGGCGGCCACGCCCAAGCGGCCGGTTTCACCGTCCACCGGGACAATTTTCCCGCACTGGCAGCCAACTTGACAGCCTACGCGGACGCGGCCCTCGATCAAGTGGACTTGCGCCCGGTACAGCACATAGACGCGGAGGTCGAACTGTCATCGGTGACGGGCCGGTTCCTGCACTGGCTGTCGCTGCTGGAACCCTTTGGACAGGGCAACCCGGCGCCCGTCTTCCTGAGCCGCGGACTGGACATCCTCGGATTCCGGTGGATGGGCGCGGCCAGCCAGCACTTCGCGCTCAACGTGGCGGGAGTGGACAGGATGTGGACCGCGCTGGGGTTCAACCTGGCCGAGTCCTGGGACACGGGCGCTGACAAGGTGGACCTGGTCTACTCCATAATCGACGACCGGCTCCAGGGTCCCGGAGTGAAGGCCCTGCGCATACTGGACTTCAGGACGATGTGAGGCGGACTGTCCGCCCAGGCCATGGCGCCGCCTTTGTAATGCCACCAGCATGGCGGGAAGGCAGTCCATACCGGAAAGGTCGGGACCAGGCCATGACCTATGACGTGTGGCTCCTTAGAAAATATAGGTGAAGGGGTTCCAGCTGAGCAGGCTCACCGCCCAACTGCCGCCCCAGGCGAGCAGGTAGTAGCGAGGCACCCGCCCAACGACTACCGCCACGACGTATCGCGGCGCAGGGTAATTGGACATGGGAGCCAGCAAGCGGACCGGGTAGAACGGTATGGGACTGAACGCCACGATGACCACAGTCCACCAAGGCTGCCAGAGGAACGCACGCTGGGCAAACAGGGATATACGGCTCTGATTTGCCTGGGCAATCGGTCCCAGCGCAAGGGCCCGCTTGAATAACTGATAGTCGATTGCCGATGCCGGCACTGTGGCCATTCCGCCTACAATGGCCACCAGAGCGGGGGCGTAGAGGGTCCCCGCAAATATCACCGCAGGCTCATGGGGTAGAAGGAGAAAGCTGTTTCCCGGGATGGAGTACCAGAAGAATACGGACAATTGCCACCATTCGGGAAATAGCCGCCAGACCAACAGGGTACAAATCGAAGCGGGCAACAGCAGCGCTGCGGTGTAGTAAATGGCCTGCCGCGGTGTAATCCGGGACTGTCTGATCAACCTGTCACATCAGGCTCCGCCCGAAATGCGGCATTGTCGGCTCGACATTCAACCCCTGGGCCACAGTAGGAAACAGGTCCACCGTGCGGATTCCGCCGTCGCTGTTCAGCGGCCGATTGCTCAGGACTGGGACGGCCATGTGCTCCTTGCACAATGCGCCGTGGGATGAGCGATGCTCCGGGAATTCGCGCCAGCCTCTGAGATCGTACCCCGGCTTGGCGGTCACGATGACGTCGCCTGTGCGATTGCTCTTGAACAGATGCGAGAGTTGCTCCAGGGAATCGGGGAAGTCCGACTCTATTGTCTTCAACAGCGCATCCGACCGGGCGATATAATTATGCTGCGGCGCCAGGCGCAGCGGGTCAGCGCCGTCGAATGCGTAAATGTAGTTGTCGCCATCCACTCCGATTACCGCCTCGCCGTCCCTCGATACTACCTTGATTCCGCCGTTCCGGTCCCGGTAAGCGCACCACTCCACCTCTTCCCGGCAGCGTATCGCCCGCAGGGCCTTTCCATGCTCATCCTCCAATTCCTCGGAGGTCAGGGGCGCATCCCAGTTCCCCTGGGATGCAAAGTAGAGGTTGGCGAATGAGTTGCCCGAAATCATCACCGCGGCGTCGGCTTTGGTCCGGTAGATGTTGGGATGTTCAAAAACGCTGTAGCCAAGCCCGGACAGCAGAGTTGACATGTCCAGATGCTGCATGGTCTGTGTGTGGCCGTGGTCGCTTGTCAGTATCAAGTGGGTGCGGCTCCACAGGCCATGGCGGCGAAGCCAGTCCAACATTCTGCCCAGCAGCACATCCACCCGCTTGTAGGCTTCGATTGTGGACCTATGCTCCGGGCCATAGCGGTGCGAGACTTTATCTACATCCACCAGCGGCAGGAATATGAACCTCTGTTGAAGTTCGTTGGTACGGCCCAACAGCTTTAACGCCTCTGCCATCACGATCCGATCAACGAAGTACCCTCTCCTGAGATAATGAGCGAAGAACATGAAAGGCATCGAGGCGATATGAGAGAAGCTACTGCTCTTCCCGGCCAGGCCCCTCTGGACATCGCACCGCACTGCTATTGAGTCCGGGTTCAACTCGAACAGTGTCTCAAGGTCCGGGGAAAGATCATCGTTGAGCTTGACATGAGACGGGCTGATATACGACCGGTGGCCAGCAAGGAACAGCTTTCCCGAAGTGAATTTCGACTTGTCCACCCAACGGAGACCGGGTACGTTGGCAGGCCCGGGGTACTGACCGGTCAGCATCGGTATGTACGCGATGTTCGAGACGCTCGGCAGGACCGTAACACCCTCGTGAGAATACCCCTCTGTAAAGAGCGCCCGGGTGATATGAGGCACCTCGTTCGACGCAGCCAAGGCCCGGAGCACATCAGGTCTGAAGCCGTCGGCGAGGACGATTATGGTCAACTTTGTATCGACGTTATCCGCCAACTGATTGACCACTGGCAAGTCTCCTAAATGGCATTCATTGCCCCCTTGTCCGTTGGGGATGGGCCATTTCTTCTCCGGTCCAAGCCCATCATTGGCGGAGGCGGCTCCGGCGGTCTACCCCGTTCCCGGCACAGGCCGGACGATCCGGGCTTTGTAGACCAGCAGCGGGACAGCCACCAGGATTACCAGCAGGGCAATCACCTGCGCCAGGTTGAATATCCCGAAGTACATATTGTCTTCGATCCGCAGGAAGCTGATGAAGAACCGTCCGGTGGAGTACAGCGCCCCGTACATCACGAAGAACATTCCCCGAGGCCGCAGGCGGTGACGGAACGGCCAGATGACGGCCGCCAGAATGAGGTCGAACAGCAACTCGTAGGCGACTGCCGGATGTGAGGCCGGGCGCAGGTATCCGGGGCTTTCCGGGTGAGTGTACACGAATGCCCAGGGCAAATCGGTCGCATTGGCGAAATGCTCACCGTTGATTATGTCGCCGATCCTGCCGATGGCCATTGCGATCAGCAGCGCAGGCGCGGCCACGTCGGCCAGGTGGCCGACGCCGGGCAGTGGGGCGCGGTCCGGTTCGCCCATGAACCGGAACCAGCGGCCCCAGGCGTTTATGAACCAGTCCGAGTTGCGAATCCTGATGTAGGCCGCGCCGCCGATGAAACCGCCGAGAATCGCCCCGAAGATGCCAATCCCGCCTCCCCAGACGTACAGGACCCGGACCGGATCGTGTCGGTAAATCTCTCCCCAAAAGTCAATGACGTGTACTGTCCGGGCGCCGATTATGCCTCCGATGATGCACCACAGAGCCACCGAATAGACAGCATCGCCGGACATACCTTCCTTGCGGCCCCAATACACGGTCAGGACTACGGCGGTGGCCACGGCGAGGAACGTAAACAGTCCGTGCCAGGAAATCAGGAACGGTCCGGCATTGACCAGAATCGGGTCCATACCAATGCCAATGATACCCAAATTGACCATCAGGACTCTTGCGTACCTCCAAAGGATGATGGGCTAAAGGCGCATCGCTCTCTACTGGCGCATCGCTCTCTACTGTGGAATGCCTTCCCTCGGCCCCATAGTGCGTACACGGTATACCCGTGCGCCATGCGGTTTCAAGGCATCTGCAATGCTTCCATGCTCGACTTCGGTGGTAGGCAGGCAAAAGAATGCCGGCCCCGCACCCGACATTACCGGAACGGACGTGGCCGCTCCGGACACCACCTGCTTTAATTCCGCCAGCCCGGGAAACACTTCCAGGCAGACCTGTTCCAGCCCGTTGTACATCATCTCTGGTACGAACTGGCCGCCTTTTAGGATTTCCAATAGCTCCCCGGTGTGCTTGCCGCTGCCATAATGGTCCCCGGTAACGCTGGAATATACCCGGCGCGTCTTGTCCCGGATTGTCTCCAGGGGGCATATCAACGTCATTGGCAGAGACGGGACAGGCGGGACGGGCTGCACAATCTCGCCCCTTCCCGAAGCTACGGCGGTGCCGCCCCACAGAAAGAAGGCCACGTCGGAACCTACCTGCGCCGCAACGCCGGCAAGTTCGTCCATAGACATGCCCAACTCCCACAGCCGGTCCAGCGCCAGGAGGGCCGCCGCCGCGTCGCTGCTGCCGCCGCCCAGTCCCATACCGACCGGTATGGCTTTGCGCAGGAGGATGCGGGCATGGGGGAGGATGCCTGCGCGTCCGGCCAGGGCAGTCGCCGCCTGCCACACCAGGTTGGAGTCACCCCTGAGAGAGGGATCGTCACACTCCACGCTAAGGCCCGGTGCGTCTTCGACCTCCAGGCGGTCGTGGAGGTCTATGGTCTGGGTCACCGTCCTTATCTCATGGAATCCGTCGGCCCGGCGTCCCAACACTTCCAGCGTGAGATTGATCTTAGCCGGAGCGGTAATTTTCAACCTGGTCCACTCCGGCCATGAGTGTTTCATCCCAGCGCCGATATACCGCCGCCCACTCTTCCAGGTCCAGGGTCTCGGGCCTGCGGCGTCCATCCAAGTCGGCGTCCTGCAGGATTCTTCCCGCATGAGCCGCCGCGATTCCCAACCCCTGGCTGAGGGAGTTGCGCAACTGCTTGCGCGGCGCGGCGAATCCGGCCCGCACCAGGGCGAAGAAGCTGTCCGGTGATTCCACCTCTACCGCTGGATTTTGCCGCACGTCCAGCCGCACCACCGAGGACGTGACTTTGGGCGCGGGGCGAAATGCCCTGGGGGGGACCTTGCAGACCAACCTGGGGGCGGCGTAGAACTGGGTGGCCACCGACAGAATGCTCATATTGCCTGGTCGGGCCAGCATGGACTGGGCCACCTCCTGCTGCACCATCACCACCATCAGTTCCGGCTTTGTGTCCGACTCCAGGAACCGGCGTATGATAGGACTCGCCGCGTAGTAGGGGAGGTTTGCCACAACCCGGTAGGTAACGTCCGAGCCGGTCACTGGGAAGGCCGCATCATCACCACGGTCCGGCCGGTATGGCCGTGGAGGGTCCGTCCCCAGCAGGGACGGAAAGTCCACCGTGCGGGCATCAGCATGGACCACGACGAGATTGGGAGGGTGGTCCAACCGGGGAGCAAGGTCTTCGGCCAAGACGCCGTCCATCTCCACGGCGACGACTCGGTCCGCGCTCCGCACTAACCGGCGGGTCAGCGCGCCTCGGCCCGGTCCAACCTCCAGAACAACGCTGTCAGGGGATAGGTCAGACGCGGAGACGATGCGGTCCAGGACGCGGCCATCGGTCAGGAAGTGCTGACCCAGAGATTTCCTGGGTCTGGGCCCGGACCGCGGGGGTGAGAACCCGGCGGCGCCGGGTCCCATGACTAGCGGTTCAGAGACCACGCACCTCCCTTTGACGACCACCATTGAACGTGCCCCGGACTGCGACTCGGGCCAGGTGATCCCACGGCACCCGCAGGGGCCTGCTTACCGTTGCTCCTCTCGGCCTGGCGGGGTTCACAAGTCTGCGCCGCGTGGGACCCAACCTTCAATATCGACGGCCCGGCACATTGGACCAATGGAGCCGCCTGGGGGAGGAATTCAACCCCGCTATAGCGGATTGCGAGTTCAGGGCACCGCTAGCTCCCCGTCTAGCGCGGCCTCAATAACATGGTAGGCCAGAGGCTGAAGGGTGTCAAACTGCCCTGATGCTGCCAGGGTTCTTTTGTCCTCCCCCTCTGCCTTGAGAGAGGGCCAGGGTGGGGAACATCCGAGTCAGACATGCCTGGAGAGAAAAGACGCCCCCCACCCCCAACTCCTCTCTCGCGGGGAGAGGGGAGCCGTTGCCGGGACAGGAGTCAGGACACTTCACCCCGGCAGCCGCTCATTGTTCACCTCTTTGACGGATGTTAAAATCTTTACGAATCAGGAGGGCGCGATGACGATTCGTACCGCCGTTATCCCGGCTGCGGGGTTGGGCACGCGGTTCCTTCCGGCGACCAAGTCGGTGCCCAAGGAGCTTATGCCCATCCTGGACAAGCCCATGCTCCAATACGTGGTCGAGGAGGCCGCCGAGGCGGGAATCGAGCGCGTGGTCATCGTCACGGCAACGGGCAAAGAGTCCATCGCCGCCTACTTCCAGTCCCATGAAGCTTTGGAGCAACACCTGATTGACACTGGGGCAACCGGTCTGGCGGAGAAGGTACGGGCGGCATCAAACCTGGCGGACGTTTCCTTCGTCATCCAGGAACAGCCCCTGGGTCTGGGACATGCGGTGCTGACTGCGGAAGACGCCGTGGGCGGGGAAGGATTTGCGGTCATACTTCCCGACGACATCTTTGACGCTTCCCCCGGCGTCCTCTCCCAACTGCTCAAGGTGCAGGCAGAACACGGAGGCGGCGTGGTGTCGGTGGAGCAAGTCCCGTGGGAGGTGGTCCAAAACTACGGGGTTGTAGAGGCGGACGCGGTGGCTGAGGGTGTCCACCGCATCCGGTCCCTGGTGGAGAAACCGGCGCGGGAGGATGCCCCGACAAACCTGGCCATTGCCGGACGCTACATCCTGCCCCCGGAGATATTCAACTGCCTGAAGCGGACGGCGCCGGGCGCGAAGGGCGAAATCCAGCTTACCGACGGCATGGCAATCCTGCTCGAAGACACTGACGTTTACGCCTGCGAGTTTCAGGGGTCGCGCTACGACGGCGGGACTCCGCTGGGGCTGCTCCGTGCGTCCCTGGGTTTCGGTCTGGCCCGGGAGGACACCCGCGAGTCCGTCAAGGCGCTGCTGGAAAGCTTCACCGCCGGGTAAACACCCTTAACCGAGATATGGCCTGATAGAACGATGCTCAGAGTCCTGATTGCAATCCATGTCATATTTGCCGTGGTCTACCTGGGCAACCTGATTACGGCCGCCTTCTGGAAGGTGCGGGCCGACCGGTCGGGGAGCCTGGAGGCGATGGCCGTCACATCCCGGTTGGTTATCCTGTCCGACTGCTTTTTCACCGCCCCCGGCATCATCGGTCTGTTCGTCACGGGAATTCTGATCGTATCTCAAACGGGATGGCGCAGGTTTGAGGAACCGTGGCTTGGAGCGTCCTTCGTCATGCTGGTAATCGTCGCCATCATCTGGCTGGCCGTGCTGGTGCCGCTGGAACGGCAGATGCTCCGGCTGGCGCGGGAAGGCGTGTCCCGAGGCGTGGTTGACCCGGCCTACAGACGTACCAGCAGGTTGTGGACTATTTTCGGCGGCATAGCGACCCTGCTGCCGATGATTATCCTGTTCCTCATGGTAATTCGTCCCTAGCCCGCTCGCGGTCAGAATGGCCGTTTATGCACCAAGCCCCGGAGGAATGTTGGAGACCCTGAGAGACGCCCAGTTAACCAAGGTCCAATCGATAGAGGCGGAACTGCTGGGGCTGCTGGAGGGGATGGACTACTGCCTCGACTGGAAGCCGGACCCTGACTCATGGTCGGTGAGAGAAGTGGTCTATCACCTCCTGGACACACCGGCTGGCGGCGTTCACACCATCTTGCAGGGAATCTTGTCGGGGGAACTGGCCGAGTTTGAGGTCTGGGCCGACCGCACCAACATGAACCCGGAGAGACAGGCTTACGACATCAACACTGTCCTACAGGACATATCAGCGCTGTTCCGGGGTATAGAAATGGCATTGCAGTCCAGCAGCGACGAGGACCTGACGGGGAAGACCGCGCTTGCTTACCTGCGGAGCTACGACCGCGAAGACCGGCGGACGGGGCAGGCATTACTGGACGGGCTGCTGGCGCGACACTGGGGAGAGCACCTGGGGCAGATCAAGGAACTGCGGGAGACTCTGGGCGTCTAGCTACTCTTCGCTGCCGATTTTGAGCAGCGTCAGGAACGCTTCCTGCGGCATTTCCACCTTGCCCACCATTTTCAGGCGGCGCTTGCCTTCCCGCTGCTTCTCCAGCAGCTTGCGCTTGCGGGTCACGTCGCCGCCGTAGCACTTGGCCAGCACGTCCTTGCGCAGGGCGCGCACAGTTTCCCTGGCGATGATGCGCCCGCCGATGGCGGCCTGTATCGGCACCTCGAATAGCTGGCGGGGTATCGCGTCCCGGAGACGCTGCACCACGGCCCGCCCGTGGCTTGAAGCCCGGTCCCGGTGGACGATCATCGACAGGGCTTCAACGGGCTGCTGATTGATGAGTATGTCCACCTTCACCAGCGACGCAGCCTCGTAACCCTCAAGGGAGTAGTCCAGGGAGGCGTAGCCCTGGGTGCGAGACTTCAACTGGTTGTAGAAGTCGGCCAGCATCTCCACCAGGGGCATCTTGTATTCAAGGACCACCCGCGCCTGATCAGAGGATTCACCGGGTTGGCCCTCCCGTTGCTCTGCCAGCCCCTGGATGTACTCCATGCGCTTGAACTCGGAACGCCGCGAGTGCATCAGTTCCATGATTGCGCCCACGAAACGGTTGGGGACAACGATGGTCAGGCCAAGCACCGGCTCCCGGATCTCGCTGGTCTCGTTTGGGGACGGCAGCTTTGACGGGCTGTCAACAACGATGGTATCGCCCCGGGCAGTCACCACTTGGTAGGCAACGCTGGGCGCGGTGACGATCAGGTCCAGGCCGTATTCGCGCTCCAGCCGCTCCTGGACGATGTCCATGTGCATCAACCCCAGGAACCCGCAGCGGAATCCGAAGCCCAGTGCGGAACTGCTTTCGGGTTCGATGGTCAGGGAAGCGTCGTTGAGTTGGAGCTTCTCCAGCGCTGTCCTGAGACGGGCAAAGTCCTCACCGTCGGAGGCGTAAAGTCCGGCGAAAACCATCGACTTCAGGGGCACGTAGCCGGGAAGCGGGCCGCTGGCCGGGCCGCCGGCGTCGGTCAGGGTATCGCCGACGCTGCACTCTCGCACGTCCTTGAACCCGGTGGCCACGTAGCCCACCTGCCCTGTGACCAGGGATGCAGTCGGCTCGGGGGCAGGACTAAAGGCGCCCACTTCCATGATTTCGGCCACCCTGCCTGAGGACATAACCTGCAACCGCTGGCCGGAGTGGACCTGCCCATCCTCAACCCGGATGTGGGCGATGATGCCCTTGTACGGGTTGTAGGAAGAATCGAACACCAAGGCCCGCAGGGGAGCATCTCCCTGGCCGGAGGGAGGCGGCACACGCTCCACTATGGTGTCCAGGACTTCATTGGCCCCGGTACCTTCCTTGGCGGACACGAACAGGACTTCATCCTCCCGGAACCCGAACACCTGCCGCAACTCGGCGGCGACCCGCTGCGGTTCGGCCTGGGGAAGGTCAACCTTGTTGACCACGGGAATCAGCATCAGGTCGTATTCCATAGCCAGCAGCGTGTTGGCGATGGTCTGCGCCTCAATGCCCTGGCTGGCGTCCACCACCAGCAGCGCACCTTCGGCGGCGGCCAGAGCACGGGAAACCTCATAGCTGAAATCGACGTGGCCGGGGGTATCGATCAGGTTTAGCTGGTAGTCCATGCCATCGGGCGCGCGGTGGACCATGCTCACCGCCTTGCCCTTGATGGTAATCCCCCGCTCCCGCTCCAGGTCCATCTGGTCCAGAAATTGGGCGCGCATGTCCTGGGGCCGCACCGTTCCGGTGATTTCCAGGAAGCGGTCAGCCAGGGTGGACTTGCCGTGGTCGATGTGGGCAATGATGCAGAAGTTGCGGATGTTTGACTGGTCCATCAATTAAATATGTTAACACGCCCTAAACCCTGCTACAACGAATGGGCAGGCTGTCATTCTTTCTATTCTTTTCAAAGGCTCCCCCTCTCCGGTGGGGAGAGGACGAATAGAAACCCAACCGTTCGGAAGTCGTTGGCTGACGCCAATGCTTTGGTTATAATCTTCAAGGCTGTAAAGACCTCTTGTGCGAGTGACGAGTTTGGCGGCATCAACTTCTCAGACCCCCCGCTACGAGGCGGACGAAAGTCCTCCGATTCTCCCTGTGCTGGGCTATGGATTTCAATTCAGCATGATAGCCTCGGCAACTCTGCTGGTCACGCCGGTAATCGTTGCCCAGGCTTCGGGAATGGACTACTCCTACGTGGTGTGGATGGTCTTCGCATCGCTGCTGGTCGTGGGCGTGTCAACGCTGATACAAGTGCGGCGGGTTGGGCCGGTTGGAGCCGGGACCGTTGCGCCCATGTTCACCGCCGCATTCTCGATTCCCTTCTGCATCTCGGCGGTGGCCGACGGCGGGCCGTCGACGCTGACGACCCTGGTGCTGGTCACGGCAGTGACGCAGTTGGTGATCTCCAAGTGGCTGTTCATTCTGAGGCGAATCATTACGCCGGTGGTGGGCGGTACGGTGATGATGATCCTGTCGATCACGCTGGCGTCGGTTGTCTTCGCCTTGCTGGACCGGGCATCGACCGCCGAACCCGTAGCCGCCCCTCTGACCGCCCTGGCAACGCTGGTGGTCGTAGCCGCGCTCAGTCTCCGCGGGTCGGCGCTGCTCCGTCTCTGGGGGCCGGTGATTGGAATCGTCATCGGCTGCGGGGTTGCCGCCGCCTATGGAATCTATGACATACGACCCGTGCTGGAAGCTCCGTGGGTCGGACTTCCTGGCGAATGGCCGGGCCTGTCCCTGGATTTCAGCATTCCATTCTGGACCCTCGTCCCGGCATTTATCTTTCTCGGCATAATTATCTCGATCCAATCGAATGGAGAAGCCATCGCCCTGCAGCGGGTCTCATGGCGCGAGGGCCGGGCCGTGGATTTCCGGCAGGTACAGGGCGCGCTGGCGGGCGGGAGCGCAACCAACCTGCTTGCCGGACTGATGGGAGCAGTGCCCAACATAATCCATCCGGGCATAGTCGCGTTCACGCGCACCACGGGCGTTGCCGCCCGGAGGGTCGGGTACTGCGTAGGCTGCGTATTCATCATCGTGGCGTTCCTGCCGAAGGTGTCCGGTCTGTTGAGCACGATCCCCGGGCCGGTCATGACGGGTTACCTGATCATGGTGACGGGCACCCTGTTCGTGGACGGGGCGCGGACGGTGATCCAGAGCGAGCAGAACAGCCAAAGGGTTGTGGTTGCGGGCGTCTGCTTCTGGATTGGCGCGTCCTTCCAGTTCGGGCTGTTCAATCTGCCGGACCTTGGGCCGGTCATAGGCGCTATGTTCAAGAGTGCCATTACGACCGGGGGGTTCGCGGCCATCGTAATGATCCTGTACCTGGAGTTTACCAACCCGCGCAGAATGCGTTTCCAGTCCCAGTTGCACGCCGACGCGCTGCCTGAGTTAAACCAGTTTATCGCCAGGTTCGCCGACCGCAGGGGCTGGGACACGGCCATGAAGGAACGGCTGAGCGCCGTGGCCGAGGAGACGCTGCTGACGCTGGCCCCGCTGGACCTGGAAGGGAATGATGATGACGTCGGGGACGACCGGCAGTTGGTGGTACTGGCATCCAGCGACGGCCCGGTTGCCGACCTGGAATTCATAGGCGGCGGGACCGGGGAGAACATCGAGGACCAGGTGAGGCAGCTCCAGCAGCACGACACGGAGACCCCGCTGGAGCATGAAATATCGCTGCTGCTGTTGCGGAACTACGCTTCGTCGGTGCGGCACCAACAGTACCATGACACTGACATCATATCCGTCCGTGTCGACCCTCCGGCGGCGGGTTAGGCCGCCCACCGGATGGGTCCCATCTTGACTGGAATGTAGCCCTCTGGTAAGAAACGTACACGTAAATTCATTCCCGGACTGGATAAGATGCCTCCAAGCCCGAAAAATCTCCAATTCTCTGCTCCAATTGCATCTCTATTAGTGGTTGTGTGATGCGCGTCGGATTCGTTGGCACCGGCACTATGGGCAACCCGATGGCCCGATGCCTGATTGAGGCTGGCCACCAGCTTACGGTGTACGATGCACGCCAGGAAGCCACCGTCAACCTTTGCGAGTCCGGGGCTTCATGGGCGGACTGTCCCCGCGCCGTGGCGGAGAGCAGCCGAGTGGTGTTCCTGTCGTTGCCGGGTCCCGGTGAAGTCGAGCAAGCCGTACTTGACGAAGATACGGGTGCGTTGGCCGGACTTTCCCAGGGTGATGCCATTATCGACACCACCACCAACTCACCTACAGTCTCCCGGAAGGTGTCGTCGATCTGCCGCAGCCGGGGGGTGGAGATGCTGGACGCGCCGGTGAGCGGGAGACCGCCGGGAATGACGGTGATGGCGGCCGGCGACAGGGCGATCTTCGATGAGTGCCGCCCGCTGCTGGAGGTCATGGCCGAGAACATCTTCTACCTGGGAGAGAGTGGCGCGGGTTGCATTGCCAAGCTGGTCACCCAATACCTGGGGTATTCCAACTTCGTTACTGCGATTGAGGGGCTTATAATCGGGGCCAAGGCCGGTATCGATCCCGGCCTGCTGGCCCAGGTCGTTCCGGTCAGCGCAGGGGCCAGCCGAGTGTTCGACAACATACCCCGCTCCGTACTCAGCGGAATGTTTGTATCCGGCGGGACGCTGGACATTGTGGCCAAGGACCTGCACCTGGCCTGCGAGATGGCCCGGGAAGCGGGCGCTGCATCGTCGATGGGCAACATAGCCGACGACGTATTCCGGCGCGGGCAAGCATTGGGATGGGGCAGCGAGGGATTCGCCGCAGCGGCGCGGGTATTGGAGGCGATGGCCGGAGTGGAGTTGCGGGCTGAGCTTCCCGACGACGCTCCGGGATACCAGCAAACGGACCCCAGGCGAGGGTAGCCCTGACCCGTGTTCAGGCCAAACGGCGTGTAAGGAGGCAAAGAGAGATGGTTGCAACCTCCAGGGATGAAGTGACCGGCAAGCTGGTGGACGTCGACCACGGGTTGATCAGCCGCGAGATCTTCGTAAGCAACGACATCTACCAACAGGAACAGGAGCAGGTGTTCGCTCGCGCCTGGCTGTTCATTGGCCACGAGGCGCAGATTCCCAAGCCCGGCGATTACTTCGTTTCCTCTATGGGTGAGGAGTCGGTGATCCTCTGCCGGGACCGGGAAGGGGAGGTCCACGCTTTCCTGAACTCTTGTATGCACCGTGGCATGAAGGTCTGCCGGTACGACGAGGGCAACACGCCGGTGTTCACCTGCCCATATCACGGCTGGAGCTTTGCCACCGACGGCAAGCTGGTGGGCGTGCCGTACTTCAAGAACGCCTACCACCAGGAACTGGACAAGTCCAAGTGGGGACTGATTGAAGTACCGCAGATGCACAACTACAAGGGAGGTATCTGGGCAACCTGGGACGAGTCGGCCCCGCCGTTCCTGGACTACATCGGCGAGTTCAGGCTCTACCTGGACCTTCTGATGGACGGTTGGGACGGCACTGAGGGCGGCACAGAGGTCTTTGGCGGGGTCGAAAAGTGGCTGGTGCCCAGCAACTGGAAATTCCCGGCGGAGAACTTCATCGGTGACCGTTACCACAACATAAGCCACCGCTCGGTGGACATGGTGGGGATCGGCCCCAGCGGCACGGGCCGCCGCGACACTAACGAGCGAGCGGGGAGCCGGCTTCTGGACGTAAGTTTCCCGGAGCGGGGGCATGGTACGGTGATGGCCCTCCGTCCGGCGGACGCTCCGATACCGCAGGCGTACCAGGACCTGCCGGTATTGTCCGAATACTTCCGCCACTGCGAGGAAGAGAAGAAGCGGAAGGACGCCCAATTGTGGCGGCTTCTGGGCGGGCCAGGGACGGTCTTCCCCAACATGTCCTACCTGCCGCGCCAGCCCCGGAGCATCGCCGTGTGGCATCCCAGGGGAGTCAACAAGACCGAGGTCTGGCGCTGGTTCCTGGTGGACGCCAAGGCCCCCCAGGAGGTCAAGGACTACCTGCGGCACTACTATATCCGCTACTCCGGGCCAGGCGGCCTGACCGAACAGGACGACATGGAGAACTGGAACTATGCCCACTCGGCCAGCAGCGGGGTGATCGCCCGCCGTTACGCTTACAACTACGAGATGGGGCTGGGACACGGCACTCCCAACTACGAGAACGATGGGCTGAAGCTGCCCGGTCTGATACTGGACTCGACCGAGGCCAAGGCTGCCGAGCAGAACCAGCGGGGTTTCTACCGCCGCTGGGCGGAGTTCATGGACGCCGAGGACTGGGGCGGACTGGCCAACTGGCGCAACGGTTCCTCGCATGAATAGAGCAGCGGCGAGTACTTTGGCTAACTCTGAAGAGGCCATAGCGCGGCTGCTGCTCAAAGACGATGTGGAGCGGTTCCTCTTTGCCGAGGCGGAGCTTCTGGACGACCGCCAGTATGAGGAATGGCTGGAGCTTTTGGAAGACGACATCCGCTACTGGATGCCGATGCGACGCAACGTGAAGTTCGGCGAGCTGGAACGGGAGTTCACCCGGGAGGGTCAGGATATCAACTGGTTCGACGAGGGCAAGGATACTCTCACGCGGCGGGTGAACCAGATTCTCACCGGGGTCCACTGGGCCGAGGAACCCCTGTCGCGCATCTGCCACATCGTGTCCAACGTGCAGGTGCTGGACGCGCAGCCGTCAATGTCCAGCCCATCTGAAGTGTCGGTCAGGTGCCGGTTCATCATTTACCGCAACCGGGTCGAGACGGAGACGGACTTCCTGGTGGGCAAGCGGGAGGAGTTGCTGCGGAAAACCGCGGGCAGCTGGAAGATCGCCCGCCGCAAGATAGTATTGGACCAGAACGTACTGCTGGCCAAAAATCTGACCTTTTTCTTTTGATGCCATGAGCGAGATAGTCAACATTCGTTTGCTGGAGCCTGGGACCAAGGTGCGCCTCTCCAACGACGCCACCGGCGAGGTGGTCACCAACTTCAACGACGGGGTGTGGATTACCGTGCGGTTTCTGACCTCGCCGGAAGACCCCTCGATGGAGGGGACGGAGGATATGGTCTTTGCCCAGGAAGTTCTGGAAGTCATCGAAGGGCCGTAACCCCTCATCAAGCTTTGCCGCCATGCCATCTTCCGACCTGCAAATGCTGACCCCATCGAGAGAGCTATTGCGCCGCGCATTCGCCGCCGGGTTCGAGTCCATCGACGACGGCGACACCTTCTACCTGGGATTCAACGCCTTCCTCTCCGCCGAGGGTTACGTGAAGCGTGATGATATTCTCTGCACCTGCTCAGACGGGGGCGCCCACGGCCACCTGCCTGAGTGCCGCTGGGTGAAGGCGGGGTGAGTGGCCATTGCACCGGCTGGCGGCTTTCGCATAGAGTCTTTCGCATAGATTAAGAGGGTTATGCAATCCGAGCAGTGGCAATTCGGTGATTGGGAAGAGGCCCTGGAGCATTACTTCCGGGAGGGGCTAACCGACGGGCTGCCCGTTGTCCCGCCCACGCCGGAGCGTGTACAGGCCATGCTGGATTACTGCGGACTTGCGCCGGGGCATGTTCTGGGTGTCGAGTCGATACGCCGCAAGCAGTTCCCGGCGGAAAAAGTGGCCATCAGCGCTGTCATGGCGGGGTGTCTCCCAGAGTATTTCCCGGTAGTTGTGGCGGCGGTCTCGGCGGCGTGTGACCGTGCTTACAATTTCCACGCCAGCAGCACGTCAACCAACGGCATCGCCAACCTGGTGATGGTCAGTGGCCCCTACGCCTCGCGCATCGGGATGAACCACGGCGTGAACCTCATGGGAAACGGGAACCGGGCCAACGCTTCCATCGGCAGGGCAATCAACCTCCTGAAGGCGAACTTCTACGGCTCGGTGGCCCAGGAGATGGACAAGAGCGCCCTTGGGCACCCAGGCAAGTACAGCTATTGCCTGTCCGAGGGCTTGGAGACGAGTCCCTGGCCGTCCCTTGCCGAGTCCAAGGGATTCAACTCCGAGTCCAGCACCGTCACTATGGTCGCCGGCAACGCCCCGCTGCAACTGGAGACCCACGGCGACAAGGACCCGGAGGGATTTTTGACCGCCGCCGCCCATGCCATGCAGGGATTCGGGCCACGCTTGTCTGAGGTTGTGCTGCTCATCAGCCAGGAACTGATGGCATACGTTGCGGCTTCCGGCTGGAGCCGAGACCAGGTGGCCGGTTTTCTGTACGAAAACACGCTGAGACCCGTTGGCGAGTGGGACCGGTGGCGGCGCATGGACAGGCTGCCGCCCGGAGCGGACCGCGGAAGGCTGGTTGGCTGCGTGTCCGGCCCTGACAGGATAACCGTCGTTCCGGCGGGAGGCGACGCCGGGGAGTTCATGGCGATCATCACATCGTGGGGCAGCAGCCGCTCCGTCACCAGGGAGATCGCCGTACCCGAGTAGGAGGTGCACATCCGATGGCCGGTATCTACACTCTCGATCCCAGGGACGGTTCCCAGCCATCGCAGGCGGTCCTGGCAACCCGCCCGGCCAGCCTGGACGGGAAGACCCTGGGGCTGCTCTCCAACAACAAGCCACATTCAGAGGACCTGCTGCGGATGATGGCCAACGTCATCGGCGAGCGTTACTCACTGAAGGATGTGGTGGAGCACAACAAGGGGGGCCACCAGTGGCCAGCCGACCCTGCGGCCCTGGAGGACCTGGCGAGCCGCTGCGATGTGATGATTCACGCCACGGCGGAATGAGGGTCCTGTACGTCGTGCAGTGTGCATGACGCGATGGAGATGGAACTGCTGGGAGTCGCCTCAACGGTCCTGACCACCAGGCCCTTCGTCAGCCAGGCCCGCGCTATGGCCCGAATCCGGGGCGACGCCGATTACGGGCTGGCGATCATAGACCACCCTATCGTCACCCTGACCCGCGAGGAACTGCTGGAGCGCGCCGCAATTGCCGCACCCCAGGCGATGCGGCATCTGGTGGACAGATGACCGAGCTTGGCGGATGTAAAGAATAACCCAAGGACATCTGTCACCCGAATCGCAACCAACCGGATTCCCTCCCATGAACAAGGGCCCCTGCTCAACGTCGTGAACAGGGGCCCTGATGATTCGCTGCTGTCCGGATTACCCGGCTAGCAGGTGTCGCACCAGATCTGGTCCCACTGGATGTACGCGCCGCGACCGGCAGGGTCGATGAAATTCTTGATCCTGACGTTCACAGGCCATGCGCGCACCGAGAAGTAGACGTTGGCCCAAGAGTGATCTTCCATGAGCAACTCGTTGGCCTTGAGGACCGCGTCCCGCCGCTTGGCGAAGTCGGTCTCAGTGTTAATGATCTCCCAGTAGGGCTCAACTGCCTCATTGTAAAAGAAGGTCCTCTGGGTATGTGACGTGCTGCCCATCCTGTAAGAAGCAGCCGAGGCATCCGGGTCCGGGAAGGCGAAGCCAGCAGCCTGCACGGCGATCTGGTAATTGCCCGCCCTGTATTCATCGTACCCGGCGGTGCTCTCCAGCGACCTGGTGGTTATCTCCCACTCAAGCCACCTCTCCAACTGGGACTGGATGATGAGCATTATGTCGCAGTACTCCACGACCAGGCGGCAGGTAATCTGAATCTTGCTCCCGGGGCCAGCGCCGGCTTCCAGCATCAGCGCCTGGGCCGCCGCGATGTCGTCCGGGTGCTTCTCACCGTTCAACTCGCGCATACCGGGCATCTGATCCGCTTCCTCGCAGGTGAAGCTCCAGCCGAAGCCGCAGGGTATTGGCGTCCCCATGAATCCCCGGCCCGCGGTGATGGTCTCGATCACCGGCTGCCGGTGGATGATCAGGTTCATGGCCTTCCTGACGCGGGGATCATCGAAGGGCGCCTTCTTGGCGTTCATCATTACACCCCTGGGGTTGTCGGGCACGCTGGTAGTGATGAGCCGCAGCTTGTCGCCCATCTCCTCCTGAAGCTTCACAACGTCTGGTATGTTGAGGTTGGTCACGTAGTCGGCGCTCATCAACACCTGTTCGGTCTTGTAGGCGGCAATGATGGTGCCGATGTCGATGATCGGGTAGAAGCGGACTCCGTCGAGGTATGGCCTTCCTTCCAGGTGGTAGTTCGGGTTTCTCTCCAACTCGGTGACGATATCCTTGTCATACTCGACGAACATATAGGGGCCGGTGCCGACGAGAGTGCCTTCGTTGGGCACCTTGAATGTGCCGTGCTGAGCTATCGCATCCTCGGACAGGATGGGGAAGCGGTATGTGGCGAAGGTGGTCAGGAAGGCGTTGCTGGGGAATTTCAGGCGCATGGCCAGCGTCCCGTCGTCAACCGCTTCCCATTCCTTCATGTACACCTGCACCGTTTGAGCGTTGCCCAGGGTGCGGCCCTGAATCTCATCCTTGACTTCCGGGAACGGGATCGCATCCGGAGTGAACGTGGTCGTGAGGGTGTGAAGGACATCCTTCATCTCCAGGGGAGTGCCATCGTGGAACATCATGCCTTCGCGGAGCTTGAAATTGTAGGTCAGGCCGCCATCGACGATTTCCCAACTCTCGGCGACGCCTCCTCTGATGTCCAGCCCTTCTCGGGTGTCCGGATCGAATTCTATGATCTGGTTGAAGATAGGCCCCACGTGGGTCATGGTGTTGTCCGCGTTGCTCCCGCCGTAATAGGTATCGGACCCCGGAGGCTCGAAAGCCTGCATGTCTACAATGCCCCCGCGGACCGGGTCTTCACCGAAACCCGGTATCGGGTTCATGGCAACGGGCAAGGGCGTTGCGGTGGGGGCTTCCCCAGGTACGGAAGTAGCGACGGGGGCTACCGTGGCGGCCGGGGCGGTGGTGGCCGCCGGTGCAGTGGTAGCCGCCGGGGCAGCGGTGGCTGCGGGAGGAGGCGGCGTGGCTGTAGCGGCAGCACCCCCGCAGGCCAGGGCGGCGACCAGCACCAGCGCCATCACAAGTGGCGTCGAAATTCTGTGGCTTCTCCACAATCGGTTAAGCATTAAATCCTCCTGAAGATCTGGTTGGCGTTCCCATAATTCTCGTACCCATGCCAAGGCTATTATCGGCACCTGGAATCGGAATCACGGCATTATAGAACCGAATATCTCAAAGAGTCAATTATTGACATATATCCGTTCCTCCGATAATCTACCGATTGCGTCAGCCACGGCATAATAAAGGTGACGCTATAACTGGGGCAGGTATAGAGCCGTGCAAGTCTACATGCTCAAGCGCACCCTCCTGTTCATACCGACCATGCTGTTGGTGGCCACCCTGGTATTCGCCATACTCCGCCTGGTGCCCGGGGACCCTGCCATAAGCCTGTTGTCCGGCGGCCCACAGACGGAGACTGAATTCACCGAAGAGGACCTGCAGAGGCTGCGAGCGAAACTGGGGACCGACCGGCCGATATACGTCCAATACGCCACATGGGTCTGGGGGGTGATCCAGCTCGATTTCGGCACCTCTTTCTTCTACGACCAGCCCGTTTGGGACGACATCAAGAAGCGGTTCCCCATAACCTTCGAGCTGGCGATACTGGCTCTTATCATGGCCGGCGCGGTGGCGATTCCCCTGGGTGTCATATCGGCGATAAAGCAGGACTCGTTGCCCGACTATGTGGGCAGGATCATTACTATCGGGGGCATTGCGGTCCCCAACTTCTGGATAGGAATCCTGCTGGTGTATATGTTGGCCAACCTGTTCGACTGGCTGCCTCCCCTGGGTTACAAAGACGTCTGGGATGCGCCCTTGGACAACCTGCAACAACTGGTCTTCCCCGCCCTGGCGCTGGCGATTACCCACATGGCCTTCCTCGCCCGGGTGACCAGGTCGGCGGCCCTGGAGGTGTCCAGAGAGGACTATATCAGGACTGCCCGGTCCAAGGGGTTGAGCGAGAAGGTCGTGCTCGGCAGACACCTGCTGAAGAACGCCTTGCTTCCGGTAATCACAGTTGCAGGCTTCGAGGTTGGGCGTCTGATGGGCGGGACGGTCCTGATCGAAACCATATTCAACGTGCCAGGCATTGGGCAGTTGCTTGTCAAGGGGATACAGCACCGAGACTTCCCGATGGTGCAGGGCATCGTCATTATCATTACGTTCCTGGTGCTGGTGCTCAACCTGATCGTGGACCTGGCCTACGCATGGCTGAACCCACGCATCAGGTACAGCTAGTGAAGGCGGACCCATACAGCCCACACGGTCGTGAATTATGAGTCAACAGCGTGAAGCCATACTTGTAGCCGAGGACGGGCAATCCATAACAGGGTTGCGAGCCAGGCTCACCCTTTGGGACCAGGTCCTGCTGTTCTTCAAGAAGAAGCCCCTGGGCACCGTAGGTGCGGTGTTGGCATTCTTTGTCGTCGTCGTTGCCATTTTTGCGCCGCTGATACAGACCCAGGAGGTCAACCTCACCGACCACAACAAGTTGTACGCAAAGCCCAGCGGGGAGATGTTCCTCGGCGGAGACCACTTGGGGCGGGATATGTTCAGCCGGCTGGTAGCGGGAAGCCGCATCTCCATCCGGGTGGGCCTGATCAGCGCTCTGGTCGGCTGCACTGTTGGCCTGATCATTGGGGTCTCCAGCGCCTACTTCGGCGGGATATACGACCTGATCCTCCAAAGAATCATCGATTCTGTGATAGCTTTCCCCGGCCTTGTCCTGGCATTGGCGCTGATGGCGGCATTGGGATCCTCGATCAATAACGTGATCATTGCGTTATCGATCTCATTTATGCCAACGACGGTGAGACTGATCCGTTCCCAGGCATTGGCCGTTAAGGAAATGGACTACGTGCTTGCGGCCAACGCCGTGGGCGCGAACAGCGCCCGCATCATATTCCGGCACATGATTCCCAATGTGTTCGCCATTTGGATCGTCACCTTCACATTCCTGATGGGCACCGCGATAATCGCCGAGGCTTCGCTGAGCTTCCTTGGCTTGGGCGTTGGGCCCGACGTACCTTCATGGGGCGGGATGCTTCGAGGCGCCACCAAGAACTACGTGGGGATTGGCCCGTGGCTGCCAGTGATCCCGGGAATGGCCATATTCGTCGTTGTTTTTTCCTGGAACGTCCTGGGGGACTCACTCCGCGACGTGCTCGACCCCAGACTGAGAGGGACCCAATAGGCACCGGCGCTTGCTGAATGCCGCTCCTACACCACAGGAGAACTCGGAATGGAAAAGGGGCCGGTCGCGTTGACCGACCCCTTTGAATTTACCAGAGAATTTACCGGGCTTTGTCCGCCAGCGGGGTTACTTGAAGTGGGGAATGACATCCTCGCTCAGGCACTTCAGGGTGTCCATCACCACCTCCCGGGGTACTGACGACGTCCAGTTGCACTCGAACATTATCTCGTCGGTGGTGAAGGCCTCCCGGAACATGTGGATCTTCTCCACCACCTCTTCCGGCGTGCCGAAAAGGTTGACTTCCTCGGTGGCGTCGGGGCCGGCGCTGCCGGCGTCAGTGCTGCCAATGGCGACCCGTCCCGCGTAATAGATGCGGGCGAGGTCCATGAGGTTTTCAACGCGGCGGTCGGCCTTCTCCTGGGTATCAGCCACCAGGGTAGGCACGCGGACCACGGTGTTGGGATCACCCTCATGTCCGGCATCCGTCCACGCCTTGCGGTAGGCCTTGACGTCCTCGCGGAGCACGGCCGAGCCCCGCAGGTTGTGAGGGGAACTGCCGGCGCCGATGGCTATGCGGTATCCCTTCTCCCCCATCGGCACGAAGCTCTCCTGGCTGTCCACCGGGAGCAGCATGGGCAGGGGCTTCTGCACCGGCTTGGGGATGCTCATGTAGCCCTCGTAGAAGGCGGGATAGTTGAAGTACTTGCCCTCAAAGCCGGAAAATCGGTCCTCTTCCCAGAGCTGCTTCAGAAGTTCCAGGTACTCGAAGAAGTACTCCCGGCGCTCGTCGGAGCCGCGGGTGCGGGCACCTGCGCCGTAAATGAAACGCCCCTCGCTGATCTGGTCAACGATGGAGACCTGCTCCGCGACCTGGAAGGGGTCCTCGGTCTGTAGATTGTCGAAGGCGTACCTTTCGTGGGGCAACGCTCGGGGAGATACCGTCTCACCGGGCAATCGCAGGGTCGGGCGGTGGATGGAGGTGCCAATCCTGATGTTCCTGGTGTGGTTGGCGATGACTGCGGACAGCATCAGGGACTGGGGGTCCATGCTGCCTTGGGTGGAGAAGTGCCCGCCTCCGAACCAGACGTAGTCCCAACCGGCGTCCTCAATGTGGTCGATCTCCTTGAAATTCTGCTTGTAGGCATCCGCTTCCAGGAGCTTGCCGCCCTGATACTCGGGGTCCCAGGGCACCTTGCCGCCCTCATAAACAGCGTTCCAGGTGGTAAACAGTCCAAAGTCCATGTTTGACCCTCCTTAATTATGTAATTATGTCGCGCTGAGACATAAACTATCCGGCCCGATGCTAACACCGGCGGCAAAAAGGGTCAACGCCACCTCACTGTTCCGGGATTTAGAGTGTTGTCAGGCTCCGCTCGCCCTCATAATCGGGGTAGACCTATTCATCATAAAACTCGTCCATTCCCTCCTGTATGGCGTAGATGGACGGCGTGTCACCCACCGAAAGTTGAATGTCCAACGGAGCTGTTATCGACTCGACCATGAAGGCAGTACCAAGCGTGTCAACCACAATCCGCGAAGGCAACTCAGGAGCCTTCTCAAGCAATTTGACCAGCATCCCCTGGCGGTCGGCAGCCGATGGATTGGGACCAGTGGAGTGTTGAGGAATGACCAGCGTGGAATCCGGGTCTACTATGAGGGCAATGACCGGGAAGTAAGGGCGTTCGCCTCTGCTCTCCTGGACTGGGGAATTAAGATGGAAAATCCCCAACTCCCATACGGATGCGGCCCTGGGCTTTGATTTGGCCAACTGCATGATGCGTTCCGTGTCAGGATAGTCCGGGTCAGGGAGAGGCGAGGGCAACTTCAGGAGGGACCACCGGTATTGCCACCCGCCCCCGTGAGGGTCCTGGGCCAGGACCGGCCTGGGAGCCTCTCCAGGCTGGAGTGTCAGTTCCCCGTTTTCTACTAACACGGCGGCGTCCCTCACACTTCGCAACGCCTGTGTCAGCAGAACGGCCTCATCTGAGTCCAGCCGCCATGGCACGTAGCCCGGTCTGACACTGGTGAACAGGGGCCATTTGCCCCGGCCGCGATACCGCAGGCCCAGGTCCCGGATAGTGTCGCGGTCCGCCTGCGACAGATGCTCGCGGTCGGCCAGCATGGCCGACACGGCGTTCATGCTGTACAGCGATTCAGGAGACTCTGAGTCTATTGCCCCTGACATCAACGCCATGTAACCGGCCAGACCCTCATCGCCCTTGTACACGGCCAGACCGTACTCCATCCCGCCGCTACCAAGGACAACACAATATCCCCTATATTCCCCGGAAGGGTGCTCGACGGCCAGCAGATCAGCATCGTCGAACCATTGCCAGGGGGTAGCCTGGCAGAATTCACGGAACTCCTGGTGAAGACCCAGCCACTGTTCACGCGTTGGTGCATCCATAACCTCTCCGCAACCTTGCTGCCACTCGGATTCTCCCCCCGTCAGACGGAGCGCGTACTGGCACACGACGACTCAATTCTAGCATTGTCACGGACATGGTCCCGGACAATGTAAGGATAACACGCGTACATCCACTCAATCGCAGGCATGGCGTGGTAAGAGTCCCAACCATCCCGCCTAGATTAGCAGGGCGGCGACGCAGGCAGTCATCATCATGGCGAAGGTGCCGCCGAGCATGGCGGGAAGGCCGAGCCGGGCCAGTTCCAGCCGCCGTTCCGGGGCGATGCCGCCGATGCCGCCTATCTGGATGCCGATGCTGCCGAAATTGGCGAAGCCGCACAGGGCGTAGGTGAGGATGGTCCGGGTGCGCCCGCTGAGGACCACTTCCGAGCCGGGCTGGGACCATTCGGACAGGGTGGCGTAGGCGATGAACTCGTTGAGGGCCATCTTGGTCCCAAGGAGCTGTCCGGCGTGCAGGGACTCGCTCCACGGAATGCCGATGAGCCAGGCAAAGGGCGCGAAGGCGTAACCGAAGATCACCGACAGGGACCAGTCCCAGGACTGGCCGAACCAGCCGCCTATCCAGCCTCCCGCCAGCCCCAGAATGGCATCCACCAACGCGACCAGCGCGAGGGCCACGATGAGCATGGCGGCCACGTTCAGGGCCAGGCGCAAGCCGTCGAGCGCCCCGTCGGAGGCCGCATCCACCAGATTTCCGTGCGTTCTCTCCACTGCGATACCGGCCTCATTGAGGGTCGCAGGCGTGTCCGCTTCCGGGACCATGAGCTTGGCGATCAGCAGGGCTGCCGGGGCGGATATGACCGAGGCGGATACCAGGTGCCCGGCGTTGATCCCCATCCCGACATATACTGCGAAGACGCTGCCGGCGATGGTTGCGAACCCGCCAACCATGAGCGCCATAAGCTCGGAGCGGGTCATGCGGAGCACGTAGGGACGGACCATCAAGGGAGCTTCAGTCTGGCCCATGAAGACGTTGGCCGCCGCCGCGAGAGTCTCCGACCCGGAGGTGCCCAGCGTGCGGCGCATTACCCACGCCAGGACCAGGACGATCTTCTGCAGGACGCCCAGGTAGTAGAGTACCGACATGATGGATGAGACGAAGATGATGGTGGGCAACACGCGGAAGGCAATGAAGTGGTGGGATGCCTCCTGTCCGAAGACGAACTCGGTGCCAGCATCGGTGAACCCGAGAATCGCCTCGAATACGGCCCCTATGGCCTGGAAGACAGCTACCCCCACCGGGGTCTTGAGGATGAAGAGGGCGAGGGCGAACTGGAGGAAGAGTCCGCCGAGGATGATGCGGAGGTTGACCCTCCAGTTACGCTCGCCGATGAGCCACGCCAAGGCCATGATAGCGATGAGGCCGAGTGCGGGGACCCAACGTTCCAAGTAGAACTCCGGATATAGCTGTTTTCGAGGAAGCCGTTACCGTGCCTGTGCCAGGGACGGCGCGGGTTGACGCTCCGAATTGATTGTAGGCAGGGTTAGCCGGGAACTATGTCAAGACCGGGCGCTCCTGCCGCTGCCATCAGCACCCGCCCATCCCCCGGCGGCAAAGGCTAAGGCAGGTAGGTTCCCGTTTTCGCGGGAATGGCTGCTTGGATGTGGCTGTAGGAGATATATACAGGGGGTGAACTGGGTGCCGCCCCCAACAGAGGATTTCGCCGGCTGGGACCGGGGAGCGTGCGGGTTAAGATGTGACCTGGTAGGCCCAGATACGGTGCACAACCTCGGGTTCGCCCTTGGGCAAGGGATGGAACGGGTCGGAAAGTTCGGCCAGCTTCCATTTGCCGCTGTCCTCCATACCCGCCTGGTATTCCTTGAATCCGCCTTCCTCGTACAGGTCCACCCGCAGGCTGAACACGATATGCCCGCCCGGCTTGGTGATCCGTGCGAGCTCGTCGAAGGCATGAGGGGGGGCGTGGCCGGTGGTAAACACGCCCACGCTGATTACCGCATCGAAGGAATCGGTATCGTAACCCAGCTCCTCGCCGAGGGTCATCTGGCGGAAGTCCTGGTAGAGTCCCTTCCGGCGCGCTTCCTCCAGCATTCCCAGGGAAAGGTCCATGGCGTGGAGGTCTTGGTAGCCCAGCGGCGCCATGATTTCGCCCACCAGCCCGGTGCCTGCGCCAGCGTCGAGAATCTTCGACCCGGCGGATACGTGCTTCACGAACAGGTTAACCGCGGCCTGGGGCGCTCTCCAGTCGAAGTCTTCAGCCAGGTCTCTATCGTATTCGGAGGCCCACTGGTCGTACCGCTCCTCCAATTCCCGGTTGGTAGTTGAGGAGTAGACCCACTGGACCCTGTTGTGGCTTTCTTGCATGTTACTTCCGGCAGACGAAGAGGCCCCAGCCCAACTCGTTCTTGTCAACTGCGGCCGCCGTCTCAATATAGGCTTTGGTGAGCCACTCGTAATGCTCGGCATGTTCCGAGGTATCGTTCTTGGGGGTCCGCTCCGATAGGCACAGGTAGCTCTGCCTCAGGTGCGGGGACATGTCCACGGCCTCCAGCAACTCGAAGCCCTGGTCTTTCAGGGCCTGCTGGTAGGACTCGAAGCTGAACTCGGTGTCGAAGAGCAACCGGTCGTAGACGTAGGTCTGGGCTTCGGGCGTGATGTCCCGCCTGGGGCGCAGGAGGTCGTCGAACACCATCACGCCACCCGGGGCCAGGACGCGGTATGCCTCGCTTAACACTTTGCGCTTGTCCGGCACGTGGTAAATCACCGCCTGGCTCCAAATGTGGGTGAAGGAGCCTTCCGGAAAGGGAAGCTCGGTGGCGGAAGCCTTCTCGAAGGCCAGGCGCTCCTGCATGGCGGCGTCCAGCGCGGCCCGTTTCCCGACCGCGTTGTCCACCCGCACGCCGCTGAGGTCGATGCCCGTGACATGGCCGCCGCTCACGCCGGCCAGCCAGATGGCGGTGGTGCCATTGCCGCATCCCAGGTCCAGCACCCTGGAGTCCTGGCCGATGCGGCCCTTGGCAACCATGGTCCGGTCCAGGTTGGCGCAGGCGGACAGGAAGTCCGTGCCGGTGGTGTCGTCGAACAGGCCCCAGTGGACGCTGCCCTCCTCGTCCCAGACCGACCGGTAGATTTCGTCCTCGGCGTCGTAGTAGGACTCGGTCTCTTGCTCAGAAAACCTGCTGACCATGTTTGGCGCCCTCCAGGTACTCCACGAATCGGTTGTCGCGGTCCACGAGTATCATCTGCGGGTCCGGCCGTTGGTCGGTGACCTCAAAGGACATGATGATTACGCAGTTGCCCGCGGCACTGAGGCGGGCGGCGGCTCCCTGCACGGCGATAACGCCCGAACCGCGTTCGCCGGCGATGGCATAGGTCTCGAAGCGGTTGCCGTTGGTGATGTCGCAGACCAGGACTTTCTCAAAGTCCCACAGGTCCACCTTGTCCATCAGGTCCTCGTCGATGAGGATGCTTCCGATGTAGTCGGGGTTGGCGTCTGTCACCCATGCCCTGTGAATCTTGGACCTCAGAATCTCTCGCATTGTTTACCTCCTGAATTCCTTGTTGCCCAGCGCACGTCGCGCACAATGATTGGGCTTGATGTCGTTGGCAAATGGACCCGCTCGCATCTTCTTACTGAGTCCGCTGCACAAGAGCGGCAGGCGAGGCCGCGTACGGAACAGCAACGACTTGAACGGGACTGTGCCGCTCCACTCCTGGTCCGGGCGGGGCACGGAGTCGCTCGGTGCAATACTGCCGTGCTGCAAGAGCAAGAGCAACTCGGAGGCAGGACCGGGAAGGAGGACTTGAGGAGGGGGCTTGGGACCCCCGTAGGTTGGGTGGGGGAGCTAGGGCTCGCAGGGGAGGGTGTACCGCTGGCGGCTGCGATATTCCACAGACTTGCCGTAGCGGCGCCTCATTTTCGGTCTGCTACAGTATCTCTGCATGGCGCACTTCCAGTTTACCAGGCGCGACGATGCGCTAATTCCCATCCACGTCTCACCCTTCAACTCTCGGCCAGAGTCTAACAGCGCCTATAACAGGGGTCAAGTTGACTTGCAGAGCATTATGTCCATATAACGTAACGTATGGTTGAATTGATAGGCAGATACATATTATTGGCTCAGTATTTGTCCGGTTTATGGCCATATTATGACCATTCCCCGACTGCTTCTGTACATCATCAGACTCAGCCAAGCCGATGTTGACGGGTCCGGGACCTGCCGGCCGCACAATATTTGTCGGGGAAAGCGGGCCGGCAGGGTGACTTCCGCAGCCTCTATTGAGTCTCCTGCTACACCTCGAGCACTGGCCATTCAGGGCACGGGTCCCAGGGCTATCGCATATGGATTTTCAGAGGCCGATTAACGGGTGAAACCCTTCTTTTAACCGTCAATTTTGGGCATTTGAGGCCCCCACCTTCCGAACATCAGGGTGATTCGGCTGGAAATGTCTGCCGAAAATCTCAGGGAATCCCGATTTGAATCCTCAAAATTTTCATATGCGATAGCCCTGGCACAGGTCTTTCATTCCTTGACGATGGGTTAGGCCATTGATAGACTGGTCTTGCGGGCGGTTAGCTCAGCTGGTTAGAGTACTTGCTCGACACGCAAGAGGTCAGTGGTTCGAGTCCACTACCGCCCACCAACCTGCACGGTAGATAGAACCGCATCGGGAAGGGCCACCTTGTCGGTGGCCTTTCCCGGCGCCAGGCTATCTTGGGGCATGGGCACGGTGTAGCGCATCAGGGCGTCGCCGGGCACCACGAGAATCTCCTTGACGAAGGTCTCGATGAAGGCCCGCCGCTCGGTAAGTTCGCTCTCCTCCAGGAAGTCCTTCATCTCCCGGGCGTAGGCGGCGACGGCGTTCACGTCGTCCAGCACCTTCCGCCGCTGGGCCAGGGCAGTCCGGGCCTCCTCCGCCGAGCATTCCAGCCGGTCCTGCCGCTCCCTGAGTTCCCGGATGCGGGGCCTGAAGTCGTCCACCTCCATGTCGGTGGTCTCCACCAGGTTGTAGAGCCTTCCCAGCCGCTGGCGCACGTCGTTCAGCTCCGAGTCGATGGTCTCCAGCCGCTTGCGCTGCTCCCGGGTGACGCCTCCCATCTCCGACTCCACCACCTTCACCAGATCGCGGATGCTGTCTTCTGTGAGGATGTTGGAGCGGATCCGGTTGACCACCAGCGCCTCGAAGCGGCGGGCGTTGAGGGTGGGAGTCTTGCAGGCGTCCCTGCCGACCTTGATGTTGGTGGGGCAGACGTAGTAGGCGTACTGGCCGCTCTTGGCGAAGCGTCCGGTGAGGGGAGAGTTGCAGGCCCGGCACCTGGCCAAGCCGCTGAGCAGGTAGGAGCTTCCAACCCGGCGGGGGTTCCTGACCTTAGGGGCGCGGGAGCGCATCTGCCGGTTCACCTTGCGGAACTGGGTCCTGGTGATGATGGCGGGAAAAGCCTTCTCCACCCTTACCGGCTCGCCCTTGTCCTTGGCGCCTTCGCCCCATACCAAAGTGCCGGTATAAGCCTCGTTGGTGAGAATGCCGTGGACGCTGTCTTGCCCCAGAGCTTGCCCCTGGGGCTGGCTATGCCCTCGCCATTGAGGATGCGGGTGATCTCCTGGGTGCCCTTGGCGGCCTCGGCCAGGTCGAAGATGCGCCTGACGATGCGGGAGGAATCGGGGTTGACCTCCAGGGTGGGGCGCTTCTTGGGGCCGTCCTGGATCATGACCCGGTTGTAGCCGAAGGGGGCGTGGCTGGAGACCCAGAAGCCCCGGGAGGCGGCCTCGCGCATTCCCCGCAAAACTTCTGTGGCTAAATTTTCGCTGTAAAATTCGTCCACGGACTCGATGATGGCCTCCATCAGCTTGCCGGTGGGGGTGTCGTCGGCGTGCTCGGTGATGGAGACGACGCGGATGCCCTTCCTGCGGAGCATGGATTTGAAGGCGACGGCGTGCTCCCGCTTGCGGGTGAAGCGCGAGAATTTCCAGACCAGAATCTCGCGGAAAGGTGCCTGGGACTTGCTGGCCTCGTCGATCATCCTGCGGAACTCGGGCCGGTCGGCGACGCGGCCGCTCTCGGCCTCGTCCACGAACTCGCGGACCACGGTGTAGCCGTTCCTGGCCGCGTGCTCACGCAGGGCGCGTAGCTGGGCGGCGACGGACAGGTCCACGTCCTGGCGGTCGCTGGAGACCCGGGCGTAGAGGGCCACGGGCGTGTAGTCGTGTCGTTCATTCATTTGTCTATCCTCCTATTGCTCTTTGTATGCTTCAGTCCCGGGAGCCTCTGTCCTGGTACTCTTCCAGGAGCCGCTCCACGTCCTCGGGGGAGATACCCATTTCCCTGGCGCGGCGCTGCCCGTAGCGTAGGAGGCTTCGCCACTCCCGGTCGTCCATGTAGAGACGTAGGGCCTCGCGAATGAGCTCGCTCATGGTGCGACCCTCCTCCTGCATCAGCTGCCGGACCTGCTCGGCCATCTCCGGGGGCATGGAGAAGGTGATGACCCTGGACTTTCTGGGCGTGGTCATTCTCTCTTTTTGCCTTCATGTGTATTACAATGTCATACCCTTATTATGGATGATATGGCCTAAGTTCGTCAAGGGTACTGGGCGAAATGGTTGCGATTCGCTCACGCACTGCCGCTCTCCCAATCGTCCTAGAGAGACATGGCGGAGTTGCGGAAGAGTAGCCCGGAGGTCTGGAGCAGACGTGAAAACCCGACAGATGATTCATTGATAACCGGCACGGGTAATCCGTTCCGGCGAGTGGTGGATTCGGCCATGTTTTCCTCACGAGAGACTCTCTCCACCTTGTTGATAAAATGACTGTAGGTCTTTGGCGTTGCTCTCGACTGTTGAATCAAGACCGCTGAGGGTTGGCATATGACAAAAGTCCTGGCAATTCTGTACCTAGTCGTAATCGGGTTATGGTTCTTCGTAACCACTGTCCTATATACTGCGTTGCTTCCTGGATGGGGTTTAAACCACCCGATTGTATTGGTATTACTCTCGGTGTGGGTATTTGCCGGAGGGTGGTATGGTGCTTGGAAAACGAAGCGTGGATTCCACGAGCAGGCAGATTTCGGTTTGCGGGAATGCCTATCGAAAGCCAAGCTCACCATGTTTTCCAATGTACTTGTAGCGGCGATGGCACCACCATTGCTGTTCATCACCACCTCAGCGATTCTCAAAAATGCAGCGGATAGTATCGACTTATCAAACAACCAGACTTGGGCTTGGTCTTTAGCCTGGGGGAGTTTCGGCGTTTCGCTTGCAGCCGGAGTTGTGTCATTCATAATCCTCAATGAGCACATCCATAGTGCGATTTCCCGGAAAGTAGGAGTGATTCAGCTTGAGTCTGAGAGGGCAGCCGCTTTGCCGTGCCAAAGGGGAGTTGATCGGATGATTCAGACCATAAGAGAGAAACTCAGGGTCCCCAGGATTCCGAGGACCACGATAGCCTGTCTGGTTGGAGCAATTCCGATCATAGTCGCTTTATTGCTCCTGTCCGCCTTGACCTCGACTACATACCGCCACACGGAATGGGTCAAATTTCTGAATGAACACCAGGACGCCATCATCCAATCCCTGATCGTGTCATCCGTGATGGTTGCGATATTCTCCGCCCTGCTGCGCTACAAGCTGGCAACCTTCGCTGCTGGATTGCAGCCAGTGCTAATCCCGGTCATGTTCCTGGTTTCAGATGAAAGTCGGCATCTCACTCTGAACCTGCCCCTCGCCGTAATAGCTGTGCTCCCACTGGTGATTCTCGTAATGGTGCTCAGAAAAGAGCTAGACCAATTGGATAACCAAGAAAAGACGAGAAACCCCATTGACTCTGAGAAGGGTAACGCCGGCACATAACCCAAGTCCCTCGAAACCCCAATCCCAAAACTCAGGGTTTCCTGACAAGGCTTTCGACGATTCGGCGGGTTGGGGGATTATGTAGCGGCGGTTTGCTGGCGACGCGCTGAAGTTCCGAGTTGGAGTCAGCAACCAAGAAGCGTTTCGACCGCCACGCGATGAAGTCATTAAGGTCTTGTACTATTTCATCAGGGACTTTTGCGGAGTCGAGTCGATATTCCTTGGGTGACACTAAACAAGAGAGGTCGGGGGACAGTGGGTAATACAATGCGAGTTCTGTCGTCTCTCCGTCATATCCATTACCCATGACGTTAACTACCGGCTGGTCTCCCGTAATGAAACGAACACCGTCCCATGATTCGGTGAAGATGATGTCAAATTCATTCCGGTCTACGAAAAGACTAGCTCCAAGATTTTCGGCGCCGATATGGGACACGATAGGCGCAAGTCGAGCAAAATCGTGACTTGGGAACATTTCTGAATGTACCTCTTCGAAGTCTTCCCTAATACGCCTGGTCCGAAGATATTGGTGCGCAATGAACCGAAAGAACGCCATGGATGAGTCATAGTCATTGATGAAATCTGTTCGTCTTTGGCGCAACTCTTCGAGAATAGACAGGGTGCTTTGCTCTATCTGCGTGTGCAGGTTTTCCATCGTTTCGATGATGGCGGCTTGAGCAAGGCGTTTTTCGTCAGCGAAAAATCTGTCGTCTCCTTGAATAATTTCGTTGGCCTGAGCGACGTGTGCCAAGTCATCGACGAACCTCCGATGAGTCTGTCTCATCTCTGCCGGCCCTGTTGATTCAACGAATAATCTAAGGAATGCGAGATCGTTGTTTGAGATTAGAGGCAATTTATTGTAGTCCCGTTCAACCATCAGGTTTTTGGGATTGGTGGGAGAACGAACTTCACCGTCCATAGACCAATGAACTAATGCACTCTCGTTACCCCACGCTTCAAGGTAATGGCGCCATACGTAGTGATGATCGCGGGCTGTCATACTAGGGCGTACCTCCCACCAAGACAGGCTTGCATGTCACTGTAACAACCTTACTCCGAAAGACGCCAAAAATGCACATACCACTTTGGTTCATGGTTCCACAGCATTCGGACACCTCCTCCGGGACCAGGGACTATGGGAAGCGGGTGGGGGGCATCAGCCCCCCTCACCACTACCGTCTCCCTCATCCCGGCCCTGCTCCACCTGCTGCCGCATGTAGGAGCGGATGGCGACCCGGGCCAGGATGCGCAGGCCCTGGTTGATGGTCCGGCGCTGCTGGGGCGTGTAGTCTGCCAAAGGGCCGTCTCCGGTGGATTCCGGTTGGTCTTCGCCGTGTTGGTCCGGCGCATTCTCGTTCATGTAATCTTTCATAGGCGCAGTCGCAGCGGCGGTTGGCGGGCCGCTGGCCTCTCGTTGCAGGTTTTGCGGCCGGTGGCCGCCGGCGCCGACGGAAAGGACGAACGTCGGCGACCCCCGTGCCGCTTCAGGCCCCGCCGCGCCGCCGTTGCGCTTGCGCCCGGCGGGGCCGTGGGTCTAGCCGTGCTCCCCTTCCTCCTTGTCCTGGTCTTGGTCCTGGTCCTCCTCGTCCGCGTCCCGTTCCTCCGCCGCGTCCACGCCGTCCTCGTCCTCCTGCTCCTCCTCATCGAAGAGGCTGAACTGGAAGTCGTCGCCCATCAGGATCTCGGTCCCGCCGGGAATCCGGGAGGCGAAGCGGTGGATGGAGTGCATGGCGCCGCCGCAGGGCTCGACGCCTTTGCGCCAGCGGGCCAGTTGCTTGGGGTCCACACCCAGGGCCCGGGCCAGGCCGCGCCAGGAGAGGCCGCTGGCCTCCTTGAGGCGCTCCAGGCGCTGGGCGAAGTCCCTGGGCAGGACGCCGCTGGGCAGGGGCCGGGTGCCGTCCGCCTTGATGTTGGGGCGGGCGCGTCCGTCGAAGGCGGACGCGCCGTTACGGTTGTTCATATTTCTCCTCCGTCTTGAAAAGCTCGCTGGAGTTATTCACTCCCAGGGCCTTGTGCATCCGGCGGCGGATGCGCCGGGAGGGCGAGCGCCCGCCGTGGACCAGCATCGACACGTAGCCGGGGCTGACCCCGATCTGCCTGGCGAGCCAGTTCTGGGAGCGGCCCAATACCTGTAGCCGCCGCCGCAGGGCCGCCGCGTCGAGCCGGACCACGGTCCGTCCTCCGCGCCTCCGGGGACCTGGCTGCTGCTGTGCGTTTGATGAGGGCATGGTTCTCTCCTTTCTATTGGCCGAGTGTTCGGGGCGGCAGGGACTGGGGCCGGTAGGGGTCGAAGGGAGTGCGCCAGGTGCGGCCCAGCGGCCCCATCCGCTCGATGGCCTCCTCGTGGGAGACCCACAGGGGCACGTTGACACTGGCGGCCTGCATCTCCTCGCGGGCCAAGCGCAGGAAGTGGGTCTGGGCGATGTCGTCGCCCAGGACGATGAGCACGTCGGGCCTGGCGCCGTGGTCGTCGGTGGGCCGGTGGGATGCGTAATAGCGCAGGTAGGGGGCCAGGCGCTGGGACATGGTTGAGGGCCGGACGGCGCGGCGCTCCCACTCCAGGAAGAAGGGCCAGTCGGCCTCGCCCCGCCGCAGCAGGCCGAAGGCGTCGGGATTGACCGAGCGCGTTCGGTCGCCGTGGCGGAAGAAGCGAGACGCCCGGCGCGGCGGGTCCAGCAACACCGTCTCCCAACCGGCGGCGCGGGCCTGTACCGCCAGGGCGGCCACGAAGGCGTGGACGGCGGCGGTGTGCTCCAGGTTGCGGAGCAGCTGGCGGCTCTGCCTGCCGGTTACGTTGGTCCAGTGGAAGGGGGTGCCGGGGAACCGGGGAGCGGCGCTCCAGCGGCCCCGGGCCGTGGTCAGCGACGTGCGGTCGCGGCGGGCCAGCATCGCCAGCGCGCGGTCGGTCAGGGCCAGGCGCCCGCCGGACTCCGGGGGCCGCACCACCAGGTTCAGGGTCTCCAGGGAAATCACAACCTGGTTGGCCCGCTGTCGGGAGACGCCCAGCAGCCCGGCCAGGTCATTGACGCCGATCCAGGGCCAGTCGGACACCAGGTCGACGGCGCGCTTCTCGGCGGGCCGGAGGACGCTGGGCAGCAGGAAGTCGGGGACCTCCCGCCCCGGCCCGGCAATGGACAGGCCGGCGGGGACCGAGGCCCGTTTGGGCTCCGGCTCTGCGGGAAGCTCGCCGCCCGGCGGCAGACTTTCCAATATCTGGCGCAGGCCAAGGGTGATGTTCACCGCCTGGGGACTCCATACCGGACAGTCCAGGCTGGCGGTGACCGCCTCTCCCTCCACGGCCAGGAACACGGGCACGGGGAAGCCGTCCAGCATCCGGCGGGAGTGCCGGAGGCGCACCGGGTCGGGCATCAGGACCAGGACGGCGCCGGGCAGGGCAGTGTTTCGCAGCTTCCACATCCGGTTAGCGAAGGGGGAGCGGTCGGAGTTGTGGCCCCGCCGCACGACGCCCACGGTGCGGCCGTCGGCAAGCTCCAAGGCGGCGTCCAGAGGCGCGGCCCGGTACCAGCGGAAGCCGGTGGGAGGGGCGACCCCGGACAGGGCGGCGGCCAACCGGTAGATAATGGACAGGGTGTCCAGGCGCTCCAGCAGGATGCGCCGCCAGCCCTCGGAGACGGGGCGCCCGCCCAGCAGTCCGTCCATCGTCTCGCCGCTCACATCGGACAGCCTTCGCAATCCGCTGGTGGTGAGGCAGTAGCGGCGGGCCGGAGGCGTGAGGTCCGCCGCGTGATGGACCGAATCCACCAGCCCGTCCTGTTCCAGCCGGGTCACGGCCTGGTAGACGGCGCCCCAGGACCGGCCCGTGACGTCGGCCAGTTCCAGCCGGTCGATGAAGGGCATCTCCGCCAGCGCCCGCAGGATTTCCGCCTCGCAGCCGGGAGTTCTCATCGTTGCGCCTCCCCGCCGTCCTGCGCGGTTTCACCGGCGCCATCCCTGAAGTCACGCACCTTCTGCTGGGCGTCCGTATCGGCGAAGGACAGGTCGCGGTCCGACAGGGTGTATGCGGCAGCGGCGGCGCGGATGCGCTGGGCCATTTCGGGGTCGCCGTCTCCGGGCTGGCGCACCATCATGGAGAAGGCGGGCATCCGCTCCTTGCCCACGGTGGCCCGGACGTAGCAGTGGTGCACGTCCAGGGAGGTGACGTCGTCCTCGGTGACCCGTTCCTTGCCCAGCTCCCACACCAGTTGCCGGGCGTCGTTTCCGGCCACCTGGAACACCGCCAGGCAGCCCACGTTGGCCAGGATGGTGTCGCGCATGGTGGGGGAGAGGTCGTCCAGCTTGGCCAGGCTCTGGGTCGCCAGGATGAAGCTGGCCCCGTACTTGCCCAGTTCCGACAACATGCTTTCGTAATCCACGCCGGGCAGGGACTGCATCTCGTCCACCACCACCAATGCCCCCCGGCGCTGTTGCAACGGCAGGCTCTCCTGCTCCCGGACCACCGAGTCCACCAGGTTGAGCAGCGACGCGCCCACCAGGGCGGAGACGTCGCGACCCACGGCGCCCTGGGCGGTGGACACCAGCAGGATGCCGCCGTCCAGGACGGTCTCCCGCAGGTCGATGGTGGAGCGGGGCTGGCCCAGGATGGCCCGCGCCCGCTTGGACGATGCGTAGTAGGACAGCCTGGTCTGCACCGGGGCCAGGGCGTCGGCCCGGTATTGGTGGTGCCAGCCGCCGAAGTCCCGGGCCCACCATTCCAGCAGGTAGGGATCGGAGACCTTCTTCAGCACATCGGTGCGGTACCTGTTGTCGGAGAGCAGTTTCAGCCCGTCCAGGATGGTGTGCTGGCCGGCCTGGTCGGTGTCCGGGTGCTCGTTGGCCTCGTGGAGGGTCTTGACCGTCTGCTCCAGGATGGACTGCATCCGGGGACCCCACTGCTCCCACAGTCCCTTCGCCACCCTGACCACCGAGTCGGCGGTGCGGTCCCGGTCGGGGAAGACCCGGGTGTCCAGCAGGTTGATGCCGGGGGCGCGGGTCCGGTCAGCAAGGTCGATCAGCCGCACTTTGTCCAGCAGGGACTCGGGCACCTGCTCCAGCAGCCCGGCCACCAGGTCGGCGTGGGGGTCGATGACGACGATGGCGTCCGGGTCGCGGCCCTCGGCCTTCTCCCGCATCTTGTGGACGACTACGTGGTGCATCAGGGTGGACTTGCCCATGCGGGTGCGGGCCACGTAGAGATGGTGGCGGCGCAGCAGGTCCTCGGGGAAGCGGATGGGCCGGGGCTTGCCCGACGTGGTGTCGCCCACCGGCGCGCCGCCCCGCACGCCCCGGGCCGATGGCAGGAGCGCCCTGGCGCCGGAGCGTTCCACCAAGGGCGTCTCGTCCCCGGCGCCCGGCGGGTGCCACAGGGCGGCGGCCTCGCGCACGCCCAGCACGCTGCGCCGGCCGAACAGCCCCGCCCCGGCGGGGTGGAGGTTCATCACCGGAACCAGAGGCTTCACTTTGCTCACCTTGAACCGCGCCCCGGCGGGATGGTCGAAGTGGCGGTAGGCGGCGGCCACCGCGCCCAGCAGCTCTTCGGCCCGCTGGGGCCGGGTCGAGTCCGGCAGCACGGCGACCACCTGGAGTTCGGCGTCGAAGGCCACCCGGGAGACCTTCTCCCTTATCAGCAGCGGGGCGTGGACCCGGCTGCGGGCCTGCTTCCAGCGCCACCATGCCCAGCCCGCGACGATGGCGCCGGACAGGGAGCCGGCGGCCAGCAGCCCCGCCTTGAGGTATTCGCCGTCCTGCACCCACAGGTAGCCCTTGAGGGCGGCCAGGGCGCCCACGCCCAGCACGGCCATGGTCACGCCGTCCAGTTGCAGCGGCTTTGTTTGGTAGGTGTAGGAGGGCTCCCGGTTCTCCGGCACCGCCCGCTTGTGGGCTCGGGCCTGGTGGGCCTGGGACCAGTCGGGGCCCAGGGAGCGCAGCAGCAGGCGGCACAGCACCCGCTCCCCCTGTTCCAGCTCGGAGAGGGCGCCCATCAGGGCGATGAGGGGGTCGGAGCCGGGGTCCAGCAGGTCATCGTCCCGGAAGGTGCGCAGGGGCACGTACTCCGGTCCGTCAGCCCTGAGCGTCATCCCCCAAGCCTGCTCGCCCTGGTGGACGAAGATGGGGTCCTCGTCCACGGGCACCTGGCGGATGCGGGCCTGGGGGTAGTGGGCGGCCAACTGGCCCCGCACCACCTGGTCGTCCAGGCAGCGGGCCATCAGGTTCACGCCGTCCATGTCGCCCACGATTTCCAGGGAGAAGGGTTCGGGAACGGCGACGGACTGGAGCAGGTTCTCCACGCCCAGCAGGGTGCGCTCGCCGGTCCTGGGCGGAGTCACCGCCAGCAGGACGGGAGAACGCTGGTTGCGCCCGTCGCCGAACAGGGCTTTCTTGATATTTAGATTCATAAAGGTTGCCTCTCTCTATTGGTTGCCATTGACGTTGATGCCGGACGGTTCGCGGTTGAACGCAGGCCCGGCCCGGAATCAGTGCCTGGGTCCGGGCCGCCACTCGATCACCTCCGTCTCCTCGGGGGTGGCCTCGATGCGGATGGGAAAGCGGTTGCCCCTTGCCAAGAGCAGGCCGTCACCTCGGGGACAGGACAAAAGCCAGCGTTGCAGTTCGACCGGCAGGTCGAAGGCTTCGCCGACAGTGCTCACCGCTGCCGCGTCCTGCTGGAGCAAGAGCTTGAAGGCCGCGTTCTGCAACAGCGCCCTTCCCGAATGGCCGGTGATGGTGCGGGAACTGTCCTCGGAGAGCAGGTCCTGCACGTCCTGGGTGATGAACTGCAAACCCAGCCGATGCTTGCGGGCGCGCTTGGCCATGCTGACCATGAATGCGGCGCCCTCGGGGTGCTGCATGATGCTCCACACCTCGTCCACCACCAGCAGGCGGGGCCTGGGGTCCTGGGCGGCGGCGGCCCACACCGTCTCGGTGCAGACCATCGCGGCGGCGGGCCGCAGTTCGGGTTCCAGCAAATGCAGGTCGAAGACGGTGACCAGGGCCTCGTGGGTCAGCAGGTCGTCGCCCTCGTCGGAAAGCAGGTGGCGCAGGCTGCCGGTGGCGAAGGGGCGCAGCAGGTGGGCGATGGCCCGCCCCGAACTGGATTCGGAGTCGCCAGCGCCGCTTTCTTCCAGGTAGGAATAGAAATCCCTGAAGCCGGTGCGCTCCCGTCGCTCGGCGTAGTAGGAGGCCAGGGCGTGGTCCAGGCTGGACCGCCGCTCGGCGGACAGCCTTTCCCCCACCATCACCTCGATCAACCTTCGCAGGCTGCCGATGCGCTGCAACAGTTCCTCGGAATCTCCCCGGTCGATGACGAAGGGGTTCATGCCCTGGCCTGGAACTCCAGGCGACAGGACACGCCCACCGGCGGCGCGGGCCATGTCGGCGTACTCACCCTCGGGGTCGATTACGTAGGCCCGCACTCCCCGGCACAGGCCGCGCAGCACTCCGAGCTTGGTGGCAAAGGACTTGCCTGAACCCGACCTTGCCAAGACGGCGGTGTTGGCGTTGAGGTGGGTGCCGTCGAAGGGGTCGTAGACCACCGGGGCGCAGGCCCGCAGGTCGATGCCGTAGAGGGTGCCGCTCCTGGTGTCCAGGTCCGGCGGAGAGAAGGGGAACAGCCTTGCCAGGCTGGAAGTGTCCAGCGTGCGCCACACCGCCACGGCGTTCAGCGCCAATGGCAGCGTTGAAAGCAGCCCCTCCCGTTGCCGGAAACCCAGGTTGTCCAGCTTGCCCAACGTTGCGGCGAAATGGGCGCGGGCTTTTTGCGTAAGGTCCTTCAGCGTGTCGGCATTTTCAGCATGCAGTGTCACCGACAGGGAGGCATGGAACAGCCGCTCTCTACCCCTCTGGACTTCATCCCGCAAACGGCTCACGTCCTCCAGGGCGATCTCCGCCTCCGGGGACAGGCTGCGGCCCCGCTTGAAGGACAGGGACTGAGCCGACTCGAACCTCACCTTCTGCCACTCCAGGGTGCGGGCCGCCTGCTCCGCCGGGATGGCACCCAGGTGGACGGCCAGGTCCATGGGCGCGCCGGTAGCCATCAGCCCTTGCAGGAAGCCGGGGGCCAATGACCTGGGCCACTTGCCCAGGTGCAGGGAGCGGACCAGCCGGTCGCCGATGCGGATGTCGCGGCGGTTGACCTCGACCTCCGTTTCCAGTTGTTCATCTCTCTCCACCGGCGAACCGCCCAGGGTAGCGGACAGCCAGAACAGGCGCAGCGGCTCGCCCACCAGGGGGAACACCCGCAGACCGCCCCTGGCCAGCAGCCCGTGCAGTTCGTCCATGCGGGAGTGCTCACACACAGCGTAGAAGCGCCGGTCCAGGATTCCGTCCCGGTTTTCCAAGGTGGTCAAGAGCCTGCCCAGGCTGTCGGCAGCCTGCCTCGTCTGTTCCGGCAGGTCGTCGGGCTGGGCCTCGTCCAACTTCGCCCGCAGCCCTTGCAGCACCGGCGGGTGCTGGCGCACCAGTAGTTGCACCGGAAAGTCCAGGGCGTTCAGGGAACCGGCAAAGGCCCCCAACTTGGGCTCGTCCAGTTCCAGCCCCATCACCTCGCTGACCGCCAGCTTCACCCCGTCCAGGCGGACCGGACCGTCGTCTTCCAGGTGGGACAGCATGAAGAACAGGGTCAGCTCCGGCGGCGGCTTGGGCGGCTCTACAGCGTTCTCAGACGCCTCTGCCGGTTGGCTGCGCCTGATGATTCTCGTGATGTTGGGTGCAGGTGGTTTCATTGTTCGTTTCTCCTTGTTAGTCATTGGTTAGCCGGGCAGGATGGGATTCAGGCCGCCGCTGATGATCACGGCGATGGCCTTGGCCAGTAGCACCACCACCAGGCCGACGACGGCCATGACCACGGCGTTCCGCGCCCGTCCCCTTCGTCCCTCCCCTTCGGCGCCCTCGGCCATGAGCACGAAACCGGCCCAGACGATGGCGAAGAGGCACAGGCCCACCCCGGCGTAGGCCATGCCGGTCAGCACCGCGTCGATGGCTTCCAGCAATAGTTCCTTCTTTTCCTCCGGCCCGGTGGCGGCAATGGACGCCAGAGCCGCGCCGGAGAAAAGCAGGATGTTTGCGATGCGCCCTACCACGGCCACCAACTCCACCAGGAGGAGGAATCGCCCGCCTCGGTCTGCTGGGCCTTGGGTGGCGGCGGCGTGGGCGGCGGGACGTGGAGGTACGCAAAGGGGTTGTCGGCCCCCACGCCCAGTTCATCCGCCAGGGGCAATGATTCCGGTCGGGTGCGGGCGACCGGGGCGCGCCGGTTCTCCACGGCCCGGACGTGCTCCGGGTGGTAGACGCGAATGGTGACCGTCCGGGACACCGAGCACTCGCCGCAGGAAAGGCGCACGGTGCGCCGGTACACGTCGGTGCGGGCCGGGTGGTGGACGGTTTGCAACATGGGCGGCAGGGGCACGTTCAGAGTGGCCGTAAGCTCCGCCGTGATTTCCAGCCGGTGGTCCGCCTTCCCGTTGGCCACCGGCAGCCGGAACCGGGTCTCGCCGTTGGCGACGAAGGGGGCGCTGGTCTGGTGGGAACCCGCCGCCACGGTCACCCTGCCGGTGATGGCGGTGACGCTGGCATCCAGCAGGGCGGGCACCGACTGGCTGAAGTGGCCGCCGTAGACCGGCAGGTCAATCTCCTGCCTGGTGTCGGCGATGCACTCCGAGGCGATGACGCCGCTGATTTGCCCCGGCGTCCACTCCAGGGACGTCATTTCCAGGTCGCAAAGCTCCCCGTCGTAGCTGGGCAGCGGGTAGGGAATCTGGCCGCTCTTCAGCGACACCGCCCCGGAGAATCCCAGAGAGTCCGTCCAGGAAAAGGTGAAGGACGGCGACGGGCCGTTCAGGGTCAGGTTGTAGGTCTTCGTCTCCCCGGAGTGGACGATGGCGTTGGCCCCCATCTTCAGGGTCCTGCCCGTCCTGCCTCCGAATACCCGCACCTTCAGGTCCAGGTCGTGGGCCGCCCGCAGGCTGACCGTTGCGGTGTCGCCGGTCACCGTCAGCCGCTCGATGAAGATGCGGCGCCCTGGCACCGGGTCCGGCGGCTCGAAGTAAATCTCGTCCAGCCGCCAGCCCGGGTCCTCGTCCTCCGGGTCGTCGGCGAGGGCCGAGCCGGGAATGGCGATGACGGTCAGCACCAGCAGACCGGCCACCGCCAGCAGCCTGTACCAGGGCTTCCGGCCCTGGGTCTCGCGGATGTTGGGCTTGGCGGCATTGCCGCCGTTGGCCCTCTCTGCGCCTCTTGGCCTACGCTTGCCGAACCAGCTATGAGGCCGGAACGGTGCGCGGCCCCTGCGTTTCGCTGCCCGGAGCGCCTTGCTCACGCCGGAAGCGGCCTTCTTCACCAGCAGCCGCAGCGGGGCGGGCCTGGCCTCGGGCACCGGCGGGGCCTCGCTGCGGGCCAGTTGCATCGGGGAACCGGCGTAGCGCCTGGCCCCCAGGTTGAACTTCAGCAGGTCGGCGGCCACCAGCGGCAGCCCCCGGCCTCCCACCTTCCCCACCGTCAGCGCGATGCCCGCGATACCAAAGACGATGGCGATGCCCAGCCGGAACTCGGCGGGGCCGAAGGGAAAGTAGCGATAGATGCCGTAGGCCACGGCGCACACCGCCACCACCGCCACGATCTGGGGGAAGGTGAACCACAGCAGCACCCTGTCCTCGGCCTGCACGTGGGTTGGCACTTCGTGTTCTCTCATTCCACTCCTCCTATCCGCCGTCGCCGCTGGTGTCCTCGCCGTCGGTGGGGTCGGGAATGTCCGGGGTGACGGCGGGGTCCACCACGGCGTTCACCACCAGCTCCACCACGCCGTAAGCCACCAGGGCGAGCACAATGCCGGCCAAAGCGGTCATCATGGCGCTCTTGCCCCGTTCCATCTGGTTGGGGGCGCCGGAGGCGGTGAGGTACATGTAGGCGCCGTATATGAAGTAACCAACTCCCACCACCCCCACCAGGCCCAGCAGGATGGCGACGAGGTTGGAAATTGTCTGCGTCAGGTTGTCCATAGGTTTCTCTCCTTGTCGGTCGTTTCTTGCGTTGCGCCGGTTGCGGGTTCTTCCCTCTCGCCTACTGGCACATCTCTCCCCCTCCTGGGGTGGATGGCGCGGGTCTTCGCCGCGCCGGTAGTTGTCGTCTTGGCTAAGGCCCCTGGCTCCGGGGCGTGGGACCGCTCTGCCCGGCCGGCGTGGAGCTCTGGGCCGCAGAGTTCACCGCGCCCGTGGCGGCGCTGGTGGCCGCTGATGCTGCTGCTGCCGCCCCGACGGGTCCTCCGGCGGCTCCGCCCGCCAGCAGCCCCAGGGCGCGCCCCGAGCGGACCATCGAGCCCGGCAGGGACATGCCGAAGTAGAGGGTGTGCAGCCAGGCGTCGAAGGTGCCGTGATGCCCCAGCATCGACGGGATGCGCCCCGCCAGGTACATGAAGGCGATGGCCATCAAGAGCATCCACACCAGGTCCTGGGCCGCCTCGCCTCCGGTGATGTCGGCGAACTCGTTGAGAAAGCCGAAGGCCAGCGCTATGGCGATGAGTTGCACCGCCTGCTGGAACACGGCGGTCATGAACAGCCGGAGCCAGTGCTTGCCCCAGCCCGCCGTATGGGGCAGAATCCACAGCCCCAACGCTATGGGCGCCAGGCACAGCAGGATGTCGATGAGGGCTAGGCGCAGGACCATCTGCACCAGCAGGTAGAGGATGAAGAAACCGAAGACCAGGTAGAGCAGGGCGATGAACACCGCCAGCCCGGTGTTGGCCGCCATCACCGCGTTCAGCAGCGGGTCCAATGGAGCCCTGAGCAGGTCGCCCGGTGTCACGTTCAGCTCGGCGGCGATGAACTGGGATGTGGCGTGGGCCACGTCGATGACCAGGGCGCACCACCAGAGGGAAGAGGCGGCGGCGGTGAGGCCCAGCACCAGGCGGGGCACCATCTCCCGCCAGCCCGACTGGTGGTGGCCCAGGTGCTCTTGGACAATGAAGCTCAGGCCCATCCAGCCCAGGATGATTACCAGCATTCCCGAGGTCACGGCCCATACCGCAGTCCAGGCGGCCTGGACTATCTCGTGGTCGTAGGTCAGTCCGGGGGGTGTTCCGGTGAGAATGTCTCCCATACCGCTACCCCTCCCCGCACTCGGGGATGTCTTCCTGGGCCGCTCTCTCCACCACGCCGCACAACGTCCCGTGGACCCCCTGGATCACCCACCGGGCGCCGGCCCTGGCCCAGCGGTCCGGGTCGAGAGCGCCCAGCACCCGGTCCCACAGCCCCTTGGGCTGGTGGACGGGGACCAATGCGTGAAACAGGTGGTCGTCGCCGCCGCCGGTTCTCGGCACGGACATCACCATCAGGAACGCCTGCTCGGGGTGCAGCTCGGGCTGGCCGTCGATGACGGGGTACTCGAAGGTGTACTCCCAGCCCTCAGTGAGCTGCTTCTCGCCGCCCCGCACCCGGTAGGTGTTGGTGACCCAATCGCCGGAGTCCGGGTGGCGCAGGGCGTAGTGGAGCACGTCGATCTTGCGGCTGAAGACGGGACGGGCGATGAACTCGCCGTGCTTCTTGCGCTCTACCATCTGCCGGTCGCGGTTGACCAGGGAGAGGTTGTCGCCGCCGGGGGGAGGGGATTGGGCCAGGGCGACGCCGCTGGCCGGTACGGCCACGATGGCCGAAAGCAGCAGCGCCGCCGCCAGCAGCGTCACACGGCGTATGCGCCGGGTTTTCGGTTTCAGGGTCAACTCGTTCACCTCTCTCCGTGGTTTCGGCGGCCGGCGTGTTCGCCGTCGCCGCCAGAGAGTGTGAACAAAAAACGCCCCGGAAAAGACCTCCCATAAGGGGCCGCATCCGTGCGGCCCCCTACAGGCCCTCTTTTTTTCGGACGCCGTTAGGCATCATTGGGGGTGTACAGGGATTCGGGTTTTGTTGGGGCGGAGAAAACCGGGTCCGGTCAAAGCTGAAACGGGCCGGAATCGGGTCGAAATGCCCCTGAACCTGTGAACACTTTGGCGCAAGTCCACGTTCCGGCGTGGGTGTGCAAGAGCCGTAGCTGAAACGTGCATTTTGTACGGCGGGAAACCGGGGCCGGCGTGCAAAGGCCCAGGCGGAAACGGACATTTTGTACCCGGGAGGCAGAGAGCATGGCGAAGGAGCAGGGAGGCTTCGACCAGAGCGAGAGCATCGAGGACCTGCACCATCTGCGGCTGATGGCCCTATTGGACGACCTGGTGCGGGACAAGGGGCATCGCCGGGCGGCGGCGGACCTGGGCGTGGACCACCGGACCCTGACGGCCAGCCTGGAGAGCGGCACACTGTCCCGGCGGATGCGGGTGGCCCTGGACCAGGCATTGCTGGACGGGGCCGGGTCGCCGGCCAGAGAACAGCGGCAGCGCAACGACGAACTGGCCGGGCGGCTGGAGATAGTCGAGGGGCGGGTGGACGAGCTGGGGCAGGATATGAACGATGGCCTGTCCGCCGTGCAGGGCGAGGTCAGGGAACTGAGGAACGAGCACGGTCAGGCGTTGCGGGGCGTCGAACAGCGGCTTTCGGGCGTGGAAAGCGGGGAAGCAGGGGAGAGAACCGGCCAGAGTGAAGCCGGGTCCGGCAACGCCAGTGGGAGCGGCGACAGGGCACGACTGCGGCGCGAGTACCCCGACCTGGCGACGCTGGAACCCGCCGAGGATGATCAGGACGTGTTCGGCGATGCCTGGCCGTTGATCCAGGAATGGCGGGAACTCAAGGCGAACCACCCGGACCGGGGCAAGGGGCTGGAATGGCTGCTGGTCGAGGAACGGTTTCTCACGGTGGAACTGGCGCTGCTGGAGGAGCACGGGCTGACCCTGCCACCGGCCCGGTTCCCGCTGCGGGGCTTCGACCGCAACGGCCAGGTCAACTGGCGCCGGACGGCCCTAGACGACACCCGCAGGGTCCGGAGAAAGCGGGAACTGCTGCGCCGCGCCCTCCACCTGTTCAACCCGGCAGGATGGAGTTTCCCCAGCCGGCTCACCCCGGCAAAGTGGCGGGGTGGCCCGTGATCTTGTCAGCAATTTGGGGAATTTTCCTGGGGGGTGCCGGAAGCACTCTTTTTCGACGGCGGCGCCTGTGATAATGACTGTGTTGTCTGGCTTTCCAGGGTTTCAAGCCATAGAAACCTGGGGGTCCCTCCCTCAGCCCGGGTCTCTGCCGCAAGGCCGGCCCACGAGGGAACGCTGCTGACGCGGGGTGTTCAAGTCCCTCGCAGGCAGCACGGGCCGGATTGGCGGGGTGTTCAAGTCCCTCGTTCCCGGCCCGGTCCCAGGGGTTGGAGTGTCAAGCCCTTCTCCCCTGGGGCAGTCCGGCGGCTGGAGTGTTTAAGTCCTTCTCCCGCCGGACACCGTTCAGCAGTTCGGAGTTGATCCCTCCGGCTGCTGGGCACCCGTCCTTTGGCAGGGGCTGATCCCTCCTTCATCGGGCGGCGGGAACGGAGCGTTTAGCGGCGCTTCGTTCTCACCCAGGCTGAGGCGTTCGCGGGTTTCCGCTCGCGGCGCCCCAGCGGGAAACAATGCCCACCGGAGCGCAGGGTCGCGCTTCACCTGGTATCCCATTCCAAGGCGCGGCATCCCTACCCCAGGCGCATCACGATTGTCAGGGAGGTGGCTTAGAGAAACAGCACGGCATCCCGGCATTCCCCACCCATCGGGTCCAACTGGCGGAGCGGTTGAAACGCTTCGCAATCTTCACCCTGCGGCTGGAGCAAGCACATGGCTCCGGCTGCGTCCCCACGCCTGCGGCAAGGCTGTTGAACATCAGCAAAGGCGCCGCACGTTCCCCACGCTCCGGCATTCCGTCGGCAACGGCGGCGAGCCGGACGCCTGCCCTTGCAACGCGGTTGCCAGCGGTGCGGTGGCTGACAGAATAGCCGCTGGCCCGACTGCGTTCCTCTCACCCATCACCCTCTCATTGCACCCCCCAGGGTTCGCATTCTCCTGAAGGACACCCTGGGCGAGCTGCGCCCTGCGCCAACCTCCACCCCTGCTTTTCCCCTTGCGCTGCCCAGCCCTGGGCGACGTGTGCCCGGCACGGGGCAGCAACGGGGTTGCCGGCGTCAGCGGCGGCGACTGGCGGCACATCAACGACCATGACAACGATGAACAGGAGGTGAACGACACGAACATTGACCCGGTTCATCCCTCCGCCACCTGATGGTTGGAGAGAGACGCGAACCAGCGATAACCCCAGGCCCGTCTCACTCGTGAGCGGGACATAGAAACCAAAAGGGCGGCCGTATGCGCTGCCACTGACAACCGAAAAAACAAACAGCTTACAGCGAAGCGGGGGTCGATCTCGAAAGAGACCGGCCCCCGCTTTCTGCGTTTCGGAGGAAGCGACATGAAGGCGACTACCAGCATCGACACCACGGCAGGCATCAACGTCAAGGACAACACGGCGAACGTTGCGGAGCAGGCTTCGCAGGAACAGGACGGCACGGCGGACAACAAGCCGGGCAGGGGCAAGCCGGAGAGCGAACTGCGGGCGGCGGCCCGGCGCAAGGGCCTCACCCTGAAGGAACTGGCCCACCTGATGGGCATAAGCTACGGCTACCTGTCGCAGGTGTCCGCCGGCAGCAGGGCCTGGACTCCCATGCTGCGGGAGAGGGCAATGGCGGTCCTGGGCGAGGTGCCCGGCCAGGGCGTGGTCTACCGCCAGGGCGGCCTGGTAACCGGAGAGAGCACCTGCATCCGGGAGCGGGCCAGGGAGGTGGGCCTGAGCATGGGAGCACTGGCGGACCTGGTGGGCGTGTCCCGCAGCTACATCTCGATGGCGTCGCGCGGCAAGCGGCATTTCAGCCCTGGGATCCAGGCCAAGGTGGAGGCGGTGCTGGAGGCCCCAGCGAAGGTGGAGGCGGCGCAATGCCCCACCGTTGACCCCAGAACCCTGTGGGACCGGATGGATGCTCACGGATTCAGCCAGAACCAGGTGGCCCGGCTGGCGGGCATCAGCACCGGCCATCTCTCCCTGGTCATGAACGGCCAGCGGACTCCCTCGGGGGACGTGCTCCGGCGGCTGCACGAGGTGCTGTTCGCGCCGGCCCAAGCGGAACTGGTGGCCCCGGTGGAGTTGAAGGTCATGGGCTGGAAGAAGGACGACCGCAAGGGCGTGGTGGTCAAGGGCGCCGGCGGGCCGCACAGCGGCAGGAATCCGGGCGGCGGCACCGTCCGCATCGGCGGGCGGGTGCCCTGGGGCGCCGAGATAGAGTACGCCTATACCAGCGGCTACGACAGCCGGGGCCAGGTGTCGGTGAACCACATCGTCGACGAGCGGGGCTACGGCGGGATGCTGAAGAAGCCGGAGCGGCAGCCCGATTAGCCGCGCGCAAGGGGGAGACGGTTGCCGGACAGACCACCGTCTCCCCCGTCTTCCTCTCGGGTCTGAATGGCGGCGCTTCCCCTGCTCCGCCGCCCGCCGTCTCAGCGCCCCTCCGCCTCCGTCTGCGTCTGCGCCTGCTCCAGGGCGAGCCGCCGCTCCTCTGTAGCAGACGGGTTGCCGGGGAACCGGCGCAGAATCTCGTCGTAGTCCTCCACCGCCTTTTCTGGCTCCCCCAGGTGGCGGTACACCATGGCCCGGTGGCTCCGGGCCTCCACGTTGGCCGGTTCCAGCTCGATGGCCCGCCCCAGGTCCTCCAGAGCCCGGCGGGGCTGGCCCAGCTGGGACCGGGTGAACCCCCTCATGTGGTACCCCGTAGACTCCTCCGGCATCAGTTCCACCAGCCGGTCGTAGTCCTGGAAGGCCCCCTGGTGGTCCCCCAGCATCGTTCGGACGAATGCCCGCGTCAGGTACACCTCGGCGTTCTCCGGGTCGATCTGGATGACGGCGCTGAGGTCCTCAATTGCCTGCTCCAGCCGGCCCAGGTTCAACTGCTCCATCCCCCGGTTGTAGAGGACGGGGGTATTGCCGGGGTCCTGTTCGATGACCCTGGTGTAGTCCTCGATGGCCAGTTCGTGCCGCCCCAGTTCGGTGTGGGCCAGCCCCCGGGCCGTCAGGGTCTCGGCGTTGCCGGGGTCCAGTTCCAGGGACCGGTCCAGTTCCCGCAGCGCCTCGTCGTCGTGGCCCGTGGCGCCCAGGGCCACCCCCCGGCCCCGCATCGCGGAGGCGTTGTCCGGGTCCTGGGCCAGGACGGCATCGAAGTCCCTGAGCGCCTCGTCGTACTCCCCGAGGTTGACTCTGGTGATTCCCCGGGCGTAGCGGGCCAGCCCGTAGGCCGGTTCCAGTTGGATGGCGGCGTCGAAGTCGCCAAGGGCCTGCTCCGGCTGACCCAGGTCGCGGCGGGCCATGCCCCGTTCGTAGTGGGCCACGGCCATCCCAGGCTCCAGCTCGATGGCCCGGCCCAGGTCCTCCACCGCCAGCAGGGGATCGCCCAGCGCGGCGTAGGTCAACCCCCGGTCGTACCAGGCGTCGGCGTTGTCCGGGGCCAGCAGGACGGCCACGTCGAAGTCGCTCATCGCCGCCGCCAGGTCGCCCAGTTCGGCCAGGCACGCCCCCCGGCTGTAGTGGGCCACCGCGTTGCCCGGAGCCAGCCGGATGGCGGCGCCGTAGTCCTCCACCGCCAGCCGGTACTCCTCCATCCCGGACCTGGCGCGGGCCCGGCCGTGGTGAGCGTTGGCGTGGCCGGGGTCCAGGGCGATGATCCTGCCGTAGTCCTCCGCCGCCCGGCGGTGCTCCCCCAGCTCGTTGTGGAGCAGCCCCCGGGTGTACAGGCGCTGGATGTCGTGGGGGGCCGCCTCGATCTCCCCGTTCAACTGCTCGATCATCCGCCCAATGCCGTCTCGGCCCAGGGCGTCCATCATCCGCCGGAACTCCCGCCGGTCCTCCGGCGAGTCCCCCGGCTCCAGTCCATCATCCTCCCAGGCCATGAACGCTCCTCCCACCGTGTACTGATGGCCCGCTGACCGGCGGGTTCACCCTTACGGGACCGCCGCGAACCATAACTCTATGATGGTGGAGCCGTTCCCGGATTGCAACGGCGTTCTGTCAGCAGCATTCCGTTCCTCCTGGCTTCCCTTCCTCATTGCCTCCGGTGATCGGCAATCTCCCGGCCGACGCAGTTATTCGTCCGGCTCCCGTACGTCTTCGGCTCGCCCGGGGTGTCCGACGTGTCGCCGGAGGGGTTCGGGGTCGCCTATTCTGGCTCCCAGAAGGTATCGGGCAGCAACTCGCCTTTCTCGTGAGGCACTATGTCGTGGGGCTCATTGAGGCCGAAAAAAGCTGCCCGCAGCATCTCCTGTCCACTGTTGTCAGCCCGGGTAATCCCCTCCAGCACCTGACCTTGGTCGTAGGTGGCCGTTATCGACCCCCAGGATGGGTCCTCGATCCTCCAGACGTATCCGTCCTGGACCGGCTCCAGTTCCCCGGCCGGCGCTACCCCGAATGCGAGAGCCATGAAGGGCAGCTGCATGATGTCCTCCAGCGGTCCCGTGTCCGTGTCCGAGTTTTCGGGGATGAAGTACCACCGGCCCTCGTCCAGGTCCTTCAGGTAAATGTCGAAGCTGTTGAGGGTCACAACTTCGATGGACCTCTCCACCGGCTCGGTCATTTCTATTCGTGCGAACATCTGGCTGGTGCCGTCGGCCATTATCCACCCGCTGGCTTTGGCCGTAAGCGGACCGTCGCTCTCGGAGAACCGGTCGGGCAATGACAGGGAGGCCTCGTAAGAGATGCTCCTGAAGTTCTCCATGAAAGACTGCTGTCTCTCAATGTCCTCCGGCGAAACAGGAACGGAGGTGGGCGGAGGCTTGGGAACATCAGTGGCCGTGGGCTTCGGCCGGAGATCGGGCGCGGCGGTGGCTGCCGGGGTTGGAGAGGGGATGGTTGAAAGGGCGGTGGAACCCGGGACCGGTCCAGAGGTGGCTGTGGGGGCAGTGGTCGGGGACGGCAATGCAATTGCCGGAACGGCGGTCGGGTCTTCGACGAGCCCTGGAGTATCGGAAGGCGCGTCCCGCTGCATCTGCCGCTGTTGCGGCTCGGTGTCGGGTTGAGAGCAGGCCGCTGTTCCTATGGCCAATATCAGCAGGACATAGAGGATGCGGCTCATTGGACTTCCTTCGCGGCTAATCAGGGCGGCTGATCAGGCTGGAGGCGTGGAAATCCCAACTGTTCCGCCCTGTTGCTGCGTTGTATTGCGGTCCCCGCGGAAAAGTATACCTTGGCAGCGCCTGGCTCGTATCCGGCGCCGGACTTGGAAACCTTGCTTCCTGTGGCCGGGCACTTGGGTTCCTCGGCTTGGAGCCCGGCATGCCGCGCTTTTCGCGTTTCCGACCTCTCTCTGGCGGTAGCCGCCCCTAATCGGTGAACAGGTGTCTCAGGCCGAAGGAATCCGCCACCGCCAGCAGCGCAAGATAGTTCTGCGTGCAGGGCAAGACCCCCTTGTCCCGCCAGCGCCGGATGGTTTCCGGGTCGACGCCGAGACGGCGGCGCAGTTCGGCCCACGACAGTCCCGACGCCTCCTTGAACCGCACCAGGCGCTCCGGGAAATCGGCCGGGAAGTCATGGGTCCTTCTGCTGTGAGGTATGCGTTGTCTCGGCATCGAGACGGTCCTTCAGGCGAGGGCGTCGGGGATCTTTCCTAATTGGAGTCATGCCGCGCTGCTTCCCGCTGCCTGCAGCGACGCTGCCCTCACCCTAACCGCCAGACCTATCGAGACGCCAACTCCCCCACGGCGCGCGACTACCGGACTACCCTCCTCATTGGCAGGTCGGCCCGTTCTTGTCCGGCACACCCTCCAGCCACGTCTGGAACTCGTCGTTGGACGGCGCGCACAGACTCGTGTCGTCGAAGTTCAGGTACTGCATGACGGCGCTGTTGACCAGACCCTGGGGCAACTGTCCGCTCAGCCCGGTAATGACGGTCTGATAGAAATCGGGTACGCGTGAGCCGGCGCGCCCACCTTCCAGTGGATAACAGACGATAGGGCAGGCCTCAACCTTGCCCTATCGCAGCTTGAATTGTGCGGAAGTGCCGCTTGAACCGTGATCCGCCGTTGCTGCCGGGGTCAGCGCACCGTCACCCTCGCCGGCTTGCTGAGACGGCCCTTGCCGTTGTCCCACACGCCTTTGACCCGATAGACGTACTTGGTGCCCACCTCCACGTCACTATCGACGTATTGGGAAGCCGAAGCGTCAATTCGGATGGTGGTCCAGCCCTTGCCCTTCACGACGCGCCGCTTCACCTCCTGGGCGGTGTAGGTGTCGTCGTTGCCGGGGGTCCAAGTCAAGGTGACCTGTCCGTTGGACGTGGTGGCTTCCAGGTTGGTGGGTTTGGGTTCGGCCGACCGGCCCTCCTCGCCCTCCCCTCCAGGGTCATCCGTCTCGCTGCTCTCCGCCGGAATCACCAGGGTCACGATGTTGCTATGCCCGGATTCCTCAATGGTCTCCTGACCGTTCTGCTCTACCTTGACTGCACCCGCAATCTGAAAACTGAACGTCCCTCCGTCCGGGAAATTAGCTCTGGGCACGTAGCCATCATCCCGCGTCGTATCAGAGAAGAACCCGCCTACCTTCGTCTTCTCCTTGTTGCCGTCCTCCCAATGGAGAATCAGCTGGCCTATGTATGCCTCATTCATCCCTGGCGTCCACCTCAACAACACCCGGTCATCGCCCAACTCTCCCACCAAGTTGCTGGGAGCCGCGCCACCGTCCTGCGCCATCAGAACTCCGGTGCTGACTACAACCACCGCCAAAGCTGCCAGAGCGCCTGCTGTCGCGATCTTGAGCATCCTCATAATACTGCCTCCCGCATTGGATCAGGCATCGTCCCTCAGTCCTTGAGGATGGCCGGGCCTGGGAGGGAATGGATATCTTACGAAGAACTCCCACGGGTCGCTTTGCTTCACGACCTTGCCGTCATCCCGCGTCACGGTCACCCAGAACTGATAGGTGAAGCCTCCGAGAATATAAATATTGTTGCCCCCAATGAAATTCCCGCCGTGGAAACTCTGCAAAACACGCCCATTCTCGTCAGCGATGTGCAGCACTTGCGGAGACTGAATGTAGCGGGGATGCCTCACTGGCTCCCAACGAATGGCTAACCAGCGGAAATCCGTAGTCGCCTCCGGTGACGGCCGGTCCAGTCCTACATTGTAAGCCACCAAAAAATAGGGCTTGCGGTTGTCCGGTGCACCGGGACCAATGATCTGCGCCGGATTGCTGGGCGGCCCCATCTTGCCGTTGCTTCGCTTGGGCGACACCCGGTAGATGTAGGGGAATCCCTCCTCCGCCGTGGTGTCAGTGAATGAGGTGGCCGACGCGCCGACCTCAAAATCCGTCCAAACGGCGGGGACCACTTCCGCCACCCGACGACGAACCACCTGAGCCACGTACCGCGGATGCTCACCCGGCGTCCAAGTCAAAAGGACTTCCTCATCTGAAGTCTCGACTGCCGTCAACCCTTGTGGTCGCCGGGGATTGTCATTGTCCTCCACCTGTTCGAGAGTCTCGTCCTCTTTCGACGGGACAGAAGACGGAGCCGTCGACTCCCTCGGAGGCAGTGTAACGTCCACCACGTTGCTATAGCCCAACTCCCCAAGCTGGTCATCTGCCTCGCCTTCCTCTCCCTCAATCAAAATCGCCCCCGCGATTTGAAAGCGGTAAGTTGCTTCCGGCGCAAAGTCATACACGGGGTATCGCCCGCCGTCAACATCCAACTCCATGAACGCCGAATACCCTTCATTTGACCCGTCCTTCGGCCAGGCTTTAAGCAGCTGCCCGATGTACTCGGGGTTCTGACCCGGCGTCCAGGCGAGGACTAGGGCATCGTCCTCGATCACTACCGTCAGGTCGCTGGGGGTCGTGACCTCGGCAGGGGTGTCGTCATCGTCGTCCTGGGCCACCGCCGGCGCGGGAGCGGTGAGGGTTATCACCGCCACCAGGGCCGCCAACGCAGCCAGTGCCGTCATCAATCGGAACTGCTGTAAAAGCATATTTGTTGATCTCCTTCTGGTGAAAACTTTTTAGGATCAGATGCTGGTTATTCCATGACTGCACCCCCCTGGTTGTCGGCGCCGGTGGTGTCGGAGGGCTGGGCCTGTGCGACTGCGCCGGACATGAAAAAGCCGGCCACTCCTGTGGCCGGCAGTCCAATCATCAGTAGCGCGAACAGCGCGCGCTGCGATGTAAGTTTCGCTACCCTATTTGTCGGGGGGGGGGGGGGGCTGACAGGGGTATGTAACGGCTAAAACCGGCTTTGGCTGTAACTGCCGTAACTTGGGAAGGCGCACTGGCCTCCGGCATCTTAGTTGTGACACGACTGGATGTAGGAGACCTCTGATGCTCCTTCTCAGAGAATGTTATCGGATCAAAAAGACGACTGAAACGCATTTAACGCAACTCTAACCGCCACGGCTGACCGGACTGGTGCTGTGGGTCTATCCTGGCCAGTTGCGCCTGTCAGAATGCCGTGGCGCCCGCCATCGTAGTCCCACCAATGGCTGAGGTGTGCATTAAGAATATTAGTCTTAGTGACTTGTGGAGAGTATAGCACTTCAACGGTTGACAACTGGTGAAGTTCTAGGTAATTTCAGTGTAACTTTGGTGACAGTATTGGAGAGCCGGTAAATTCATGCAACAGCCCCGGGTTGACCTGGAAACCCTGATCAACACCTCGCCGGTGGGCGTGGTGGTCTTCGACGCCGGCACCGGCGCCCCCCTCTACGTCAACCGGGAGACTCGCCGGATGCTGGAGGTCCTGCGGGAGCCGGGGGCCGAGCTGGAGCAGATCCTGGACGCGCTGTCCTTCCGGCGGGCCGACGGTCGGGAGATCTCCCTGGCCGAGGTCCCCCTGGCCCAGGCCCTGGCCGCCAGCGAGACGGTGCGCGCCGAGGAGGTGGTGGTCACCGTACCCGACGGCCGCAGCGTCACCGTCCTGGTCAACGCCACGCCCGTCCTGGCCGAGGACGGCCGGGTGGAGACGGCGATCATCACCCTGCAGGACCTGACCCCCCTGGAGGAGATGGAGCGGCTGCGGGCCGAGTTCCTGAGCCTGGTGAGCCACGAGCTGCGGGGGCCGCTGACCTCCATCAAGGGCTCGGCGGTGAACCTGCGGGAATCCCTGCACTCCCTGGACCCGGCGGAGCTGCTCCAGTTCGTGCGCATCATAGAGGCCCAGGCCGACCGGATGCGGGACCTCATCGGCTCGCTGCTGGACGTGGCCCGCATCGAGAGCGGGGCGTTGTCGGTGACGCCGGAGCCGGTGCGGGTGGCCGCCCTGGTGGACGAGGCCCGCAGCGCCTTCCTGGCCGGCGACCCGGGCCGCAGCCTGACCCTGGACCTAGAGCCGGACCTGCCCTGGGTGCTGGCTGACCGGCGGCGCATTGTCCAGGTGCTGGGCAACCTGCTGTCCAACTCGGCCCGCAGCTCCCCGCCGGAGACGGCCATTAGGGTCAGCGCGTTCCGGAAGGAGGGCATGGTCAGCATCGCGGTGACCGACCGGGGCCGGGGCGTGGCGCCGGAGCGGCTGCCCTTCCTGTTCCGCAAGTTCTCCCGCCCTGACGAGAGCGGCTTGGACGAGAGCGACCGGAGCGATTACGGGCAACCGGCGGCGCTGGGGTCAGGCCTGGGCCTGGCCATCTGCAAGGGCATCGTGGAGGCCCACGGCGGACGCATCCGGGCCGAGAGCGAGGGGTTGGGCCGGGGCAGCGTGTTCACCTTCACCCTGCCCGTGGCCGAGGGGGTTGCGCCGGAGCCGCCGTCCGGTCCCGCCCAGCCGCCTGGGGAAACGGGGGAGCGCCCGCGCATCCTGGTGGTGGACGACGACCCGGTGACCCTGCGCAGCGTGCGGGACGCGCTGACCCGGGCGGGCTACGATCCCCTGGTGGCTGGCGACCCGGACCAGGCCCTGCGGCTATTCGAGACGAAACGGCCCCGGCTGGTGCTGCTGGACCTGCTTCTGCCCGACGGCGACGGCATTGAGGTGATGGGCCGGTTCCTGCGCATCGCCGACGTGCCGGTGGTCTTCCTGTCGGCCTACAACCGGGACGAGACCATCGTCCGGGCCCTGGAGGCCGGCGCGGCGGACTACATGGTCAAGCCCTTCTCGCCCACCGAGCTGGTGGCCCGGGTCCGCAACGCCCTGCGCCGGTCAGCGGCCGGAACGTCCCCCAACGAGCCGGCCGCTCCCTTCGTGCTGGGCGACCTGGCCATCGACTACGAGGCGCGGCAGGTCAGCGTGGCGGGGCGCCCGGTGCGCCTGACTCCCACCGAGTACCAACTGCTCTGGGAGCTGTCGTTCAACGCCGGGCGGGTGCTGACCTTCGACCACCTGCTGGAACGGCTCTGGGACCTGGAGCACCCCGGCGGACGGAGCAACCTGCGCAGCTACGTGAGGCGCCTGCGCCGCAAGCTGTGCGAGGAGGCCGAGAACCCCAGGTACATCTTCGCCGAACCCCGCGTCGGTTACCGGATGCCGAGGGGGGAGACGGAGGGGCAGGAAACTTGAAGCGGGCCGCTGCATCGGCCCGAACACAGGCTGGAGGCTGAGCCGCCGGTCCTCGAAGAGAAGGAAAGGGCGGCCTTTCATGGCCGCCGTTCTCATCGAGTCGTCATTGACCTGTCCCTAAGTGGAAGAGCAAGCACAGGCGGCCCAATGAAGGAGCGATCCGAAAGCGTTTCATTCCGGGAGTTGGTGAGAACGCGGAACTTCGGGCTGCTGTGGGGAGCGGGAGGCCTGTCCGCCGTCGGCGACCAGTTCGACCTGATAGCGTTCCCGTGGCTGGTGCTGCTGGTCACCGGAGACCCGGTTGCGGTGGGCAACGTGCCCGCCATTTTCTTCATGCTCATCGGCGGGTCGCTGGCGGACAGGTACTCGCCCCGCCTGGTCATGCTGGCCAGCAACGGCGTGCGAATCGCGCTGGTTGCGGCCCTGGCCGGGATGACGGAGCCGTGGCTGATCTACGTGTTTGCGCTGCTCAAGGGGACCGCGGACTCGTTCCACTATCCGGCGCAAATGGCGCTGCTGCCACGCATCGTACCGGTGGCACTGCTGCGGCAGGCGTATGCGGCTGTTCATACGACGACCCAACTGAGCGGCTTCATAGGCCCAGCCTTGGCGGGCGGTCTCATAGCCTTCTTCAGCAGCGGGGCGGCCTCGGCGGGCGGGGGAGTCGAGGCCGGGTTTCCAGGGGCGGCGGGTCCTCGGCGGTTCTAAACCAATACCAAGGTGGGATGTGCATTTCTGGGGTCTTGAAAACGACTGAAAGGACTCCACAACACCTCATATCACCTTTAAGCTCCAACTGGATGGCCACCGACAGTGCGGTCTAGCGGTATGTACATTTCACCTTGGATTTAGTTTAGTAAACGATGAAGAGGGACTGCTATTGGCACCGGTTACGCCGGCCTGATGACAGGCGCCGGTGGACAAGCGACTGTGGGGTGGGGAATATACGGGAAGTAGGACGGCAGCCCCAGCGCATGAATGAGGTGGTCGACGGCCTAAGCGGCGTGCGACTTCTCGTTGGTTGACGCGGAAAGAGACAACTCGGTTTTTTGTCTCACCCGAAGAACGCCGTAATAGCCGGTGCCTTCAGCTACATCGGCAGGTACGTCGGCAAATGTCTGTTGGACGAGGGCGTCAGCGTCTGGACCTAGACCCACAGGAGCAGAGGGAAGAGTCCTTTCGGCGGCATAGTAAGACCCTTTCCCTGGACTTCCCGGACCCGGGAGGGGTGCGCCAGTCGATGGAAGGAGCGGGCGTCCTCTACAACACCATTGGGTGCGAATCGGTCGAGGTGAGGCAACAGGCCGACAGACTTAATTGTCGTCTTTCAGCTTCCAGTTACACCATCTCCGGGGATTTCGGCTGGAAGAGCACGAGCACGTCCTCTTGGTGGGTCCCGCCGGTTGGGCTATTCCGCCATCCATGCCGAGGGCGTCTTCCAAGTTCAGGAGGCCTGCCGTCGTTTGGACTGGAAAAGCGTGTTTCATAGACTTCAGGCTTCAGGTCCTATCGAGGGTCGCCAGTTAGGAGTTCTGCGAGAATTGCTCCAACACGTGAGAAGGCAGTTTCATTGGACTGCGCAAGTGTTCAAGTAAAGGCATCACCGATTGGCCTATGTGGTCCCACATAGCACGGTATTCGTCGTCGGTCATCGGTTCGTCGGATGCCTTACCCAACCCATCTAAGTATTGTGTCATAGCCGAGACGATGATCCTGTTCAACTCATTCTCGTTTGCGATGGCTGTGGCTCTTCGCATCACTGGGTCAATTGCCGCGAAAAACTCGCCAGTCTCCACTCCATAGTAGTCGGTTTCGTTTTCTGCGGCGACAAGAATGGAGGAGTTCAACTCAACATCCACATCGAGCTCGCGTCCGTTGGTCGGGTCGAACGCGTAATGGCGCTGGAAAGAGTCTCCGTCGTATTTTTCTGACAGGCGTATGACCGCTCTCAGGATGCCGAAGATCTCGACGTACGCCATTAGCTCCCGGCTCACCGTGTCACCATTCACGTATACGCAGTTAACCGGCATTCCAGCCTCCCGCTGACTTATCAGGTCCTTCTTGTAATACGGGAAAAAGCATCTCTCCTCAGTATCCATAGTCAGATAAGCCAACGCAATTTCGGCGGATGATGGATCTATTCCGGCGTAGCAAACCAGCGCCAGCGCGGATTTCACCAGCGATTTGTAATGGTCGGGCCCCCAATTGACGTCCAAGAGCAAGTAAGGCTCGTCGATGTACCTTGACCTAACCGTGGCGGCTTCTACTAAGGCCGCGACATCCAAGTCTAAGTTCCGTCTATCTTTGATTTTTTGTACTGACTTGCGCAGTTCGTCTTTCGATGCTGCTGTTATGCGCAGGGTCGTCATGGTTCCTTCGATGATTTCTTGCTGGGTTGTGTGGCCGAGCTCCATACGATTTCCGGGCAGTACCCTGATGGGTGTGCCATCAGATGCGTATATGACCCGGGCCCGAGGTAACGGCTTTTGTCGCGAGATCTCTAGTAGTCCATCAGTGTTGGATTGAGGGATAGAGGGACTTGAGTTTGATGCGGGCGTCCTCCGTGGTGAAGCGCCAGTCCACCCGTATTGCGTCACGGTTTCGTTGGTTCTGCCAAACCTGGGTCTCCTGTTCCAGCATTTCCCGGCAGGGAATCCGGCGGTCCAAGCACTGCCTAGCCAGCACCCCAAGCTCTATCTCGGCCATATTCAGCCAACTTCCATGCTTCGGCGTATAGTGGATTTCCAGCCTCTCCGCAATGCGCCTCGCCTCCGCAGGCTCAAATGCCTCGTACAGCGACGACAGATGGTGGGTGTTCAGATTGTCCATGACCAGCACGACCCGTTCCTTGTCAGGATAATCCACATCCACCAGTTGCTGCACCACCCGGGCCCAGTCGGCCTTGGTGCGCCGGTCCGTTACCTCCACCCGGCGCCACCCTTCCAAAGGTGCGAACAGCATGAACAGGCTGCTCACTCCGTTGCGCTCGTATTCGTAATCGTAGCAGGCCGGCGCCCCGGGGCGGGCCGGACGCGGCAAGCGGGTTTCCTTTACCTGCTGTTTGCTGGTCTCGTCCAAACACACCAGAACCTCGTTGCCGCCGAATTGACGATGGTAGACCTCCAGCACGTCCTCCATGGCGCAGACGAACCCGGCATTGGCCTTGGGCGGGATGCACCAGCATTCCTTCAGCCAAGGCTTGAGTTCGTTTTTTTCAGTGTCTGGCGCACCGTCTCGGTGCTGATGCTGTCCACTATCTCCCTCTCCACCAACTGATCAGCCAGCAGATGCAGCGTCCAGCCAGCCCGGCCCTCCGGCGGTTGGGAGCAGGCCAAGGCTATCAGGTGCGCTTCTCCCTGACCGTCCAGCTTCTTCGGGCGGCGGTTGACCTGCTCCTTGCGTCCCAAGGCCCTCTCCAGACCCTCCTCGACACAGCGGCGGCGCACCCGTTCCACCGTGGCGTTGCCCACCTTCAGCACCCGGGCTATTTCCTCGTCCTTCATTGCCCCGCCCTCTTGGGCTTCATCGCTGAGCAGCAGGATGCGGGCGTGGGTCTGCTTATATGCTGCCGCCCGTCCCCGGGACACCAACCCCTTCAGTTCCTGTTGCTCCTCCGCACTCAGCCTGACCCGGTACTTCTTGGCTGGCATCTCCATCCTCCCAACTTCACCTCGCCTTTGCTCTACACCGGCAAGATTACAGCCTATTATCTATCATTTCAAAGCTGTTGGACTACTAGGAGTCTGGTGAGGCCTTCAAAACTCTGTGCAAGAGCCGCGTCCCATGAGCTACCCGCACCGCTGTTGCATTGTTGGCAGATGAACCCCGAGACGGTTAGGGTACCGCCGAGCGCGGCTGGGACAATGTGCTCACTGGAACGGTTATTACCGGTTGCGGAGTGTCCGCACAGTAGGCAGGGGTTGCTGTCGGCTGCCGTGTTCATGTTCACCAAATTCCTCGACTCTGCCAGGTTCCAAGCTTGGGCTCGGGCCTGGCACGCTCAAGCTGATAAAGGTCTCCTCGGTCCCGTTGAATCAAACATATTTTCGTAAGGCCATTCATGCGCAGGTAGTTGACCCTGACTAGATAGCACCGGCTGGAGCGCGCTGCATTCACGGCAAATGCCCAGAACCTTGATTTGGGCCCTCCACGCCGTACAACGGTTTCGTCGATGCCGAACAACAAGGGCTGGTCGCCTTAGTCGAGAAGCTGGAGTAGTAGAGCAAGCAGCGAATGCGCCAGCCTCCAGAAGTATTTGGGCTCCATTGTCGCGTTTAGGCGACAACTACCTGCTCGAGTGCCAGGCGGCTCAATTCACAAATCGAAGTTGGGTTCCCTCTGGATAGGTGCCGGGCCGTTTTCTGGACTCCGGCTTCACGTCGACTTTCCCACGTTTTTCCATCGGATTCAGTGTCTTCAGTTTCAGGTGGCCGGAGTGGTATTCAGTCGCGTCGGACTTAACAAACCGAGTCACGTCTCCGATTCTGACCCATCCCTTTGTGCCAAACTCTTCATGAAGCGCCTTTTCCAGCGGACTGAAGTCGAGGAGTTCTGTGCCGAAAGTGAGTTGGCTGTTTTGTCCTCCATGAAATCGATAGTCTCCAAACGGGGCCACTTTCCAGATTGCCTGTTTCATCTTGTCGCAGCCTTCTAGGTTTTGCGTGCCGAAGAAAATCGCATATACCAACCGCTGACTTTCATAGAGTTCAAAGTGAAGAACCTGTTTAGCGCCGGCGGCCTTTAGTTGACGCTTATAAAGGGCGAAGAGGAAATCCTTCCTCTCAACCGAACTGGCGATCTCTAAGCCTTGTCTCCACTCAGAGCAGCCGAACAGTTCATCGAGATGTCGTTCAAAGTTTGGGTGCTCCTTAAACCTGTTGATGTGGCTGAACATGAAGGAAACGTAGACTTCTGATTTGGGATTGGAAAGAATACGGGCGATGGTCCTCATAGGGGTACCGGACACTCCAAACGGGTCGATCATCACAAAGGAAGGAGCGAGGCGCTTATTCTGCTCGTCAATGCGGTCTAGTACGTCTGTGAGGGTTTCGTCAAAAGTCGAGCTGTACACTTGAAATCGGCAGTTTGAAGGAATTTCGGCCTCGAAATTGCGGAGCACCTCTTGCAGATGGCCACACCGTTTGAGGTCCTTTTCAATAAAAAGGTAGCTTATGTTTCCTTTCATGCGTTTGCTGGCCCTGTGCTCGGTTAAGGCGCGCAACGCTACGAGGGGCGAACCAGGTTCACCGCCTGAATATTCACCCGGTCCAGCGAAGGCGTCGATGAACAACACTCTGCAGTTCCAAGTGGTCATTATTGGCAACCATGCTTCCATGTAGTACTGGAGAACAAGATGCTTGCCTTGAGTGTAAGGTTCTAGGGGCCAAGTTGTCGTTCCAAGTGGCATGTCTCGTCTCAACCTATCGTCGGGTAGTCTTGCCAAATGCGATCATCCAATATTGCTTCGGCCCCGGCTCGCTTCCCTCGGCGGCCGCCGAGTTGCTTCAGAAAAAATGCTACCCCAGCCTTGGCAGCTTGGTCCCGCAGGTCCCTGGCCCATTCCAAGTCCATTGGTCGAGCATGTGGACCACTTTCACCACCAACGATTACCCATTGGAGTACGCCTGCATCCAGCCATTGTGTCAGGTCCATTGGTGCCAGCAACGGCTCTGCGGACACAAACCGTGTTTGGGCCGGAAGACGCGCCAACACGGTTAGTCGCGGGGCATACTTCTGACTCTCAACGGATGCGCCTATCCAAACGTTGGGAGGCCATCCGTCAGGGAAGGACTCGGCGCAGTTCTGCCACCAGGCAACAGCCCTTCCAGGCCTTTTCGTTAAGACCTGAAAGACGTGACCATGCTCGCTGGCAGCTGCCAGCATAACCGAAAAAACGTCGCTCACAAAGTCAAAGGGAACCTCTGGGTGAAAGAGGTCTGCCATGCTGTTTACGAAGATGCGACGTGGCGTTTTCCAGGACAGCGGCACATGAACGCGTTGGAACTGTAGGCGCACCTCTCCCGGTGCAGAATCGTACCCTGGCACGCCCATGGCCTTAAGGCGAGGGTACAGGGAAAACATATAACAATTGTCACAACCGGGCGACACCCGCGTGCAACCAGTAACTGGGTTCCACGTTTCGTCCGTCCAATCAATTTTGGAAGCCATTGTTTCCCGTCAAGGCCGGAGCCACTTCGTTCTGCCGATCTGTGGAAGCGACAGGTATATCCACGTTTGGATTCTACCCACTCGCTGTGGGATTGAAAATTGGCAAGTGTCAGTTACATGTTTGATTGCGCGCCATCAAAGAGGCTCTATTCGAACCTGGTCGCCCAACCCTAGATCGGACAACGCCTGCCGAAGTTCTATCTTAAGGTTCCCCATCATCGTCGCGTCTACGCTCACCGAGAATTCGACACCAACACTCAAGTCCTCACCGGACCTGAGCTTGGGCAGGACTCTGGTCCCCAGCCGGTTCCAGACTTCGGGGGGTATTGTGCCCTTCAGTCGGAGAGTCGCCTTTTGACTCTCTTTAACTGAGGGCTTCGGCGGAGGATCGCTCGTCTCGATTTCGGTGCCCGTCTCGATATCGAGAGAGGGGTCTGTTGCCGAATATGTCTCGGTGTCCTGCTCTTCCTGCTCCGTCGGCTTGGTCCGGAGTTGTTCAGCCTTGGATTTGGTCAACAGAAAGACATTGGATTCGAACGCTACTTCTTCTGCTCCTATAGGTTCAGAAAACCAAAGCCGTCCGTATTGACTCCCGGCGCTGTCTCCTGAAGCGAGTCCGAAGTCTCCACGCCCGACAAACTCGACTATCTGACGGCGTAGGGTTGCGTCAGGGTCTATCAGCCGCGTCAATGAACCGTTCAAGAAGCTCTGGCGGAGACTGGTGAGGGGCCAGGCGCCACTATCTTCGAAAGCGGGCGGCCAATGCCGGTCTATGTAGCCCGCGCCTACGGACTCGTTGAGCAGTCCATCAGACTTCAAAGCGGCGATTATGCGCCCGGACAGGGTTTCATTGCTACCGGAATGCCCTGCACCGAGGTCTATGGTCTTCAGACCACTCGTCGCTTGAGCGTCCCCTAGAGCCACGAAGCGGTAACTGGCCCACACCTCTTCTTTGGCCGCATCTTCCGCTTCTCTGACCCGGGTCCGCACTTCGGCACGGTCTGCTTGATCAAATTCAGGACCGAGCAGGCCCTGTTGCACCTCGCGCTCAACTCGCCGCCATGCGAGCCATAGCTCGACGTCATACCTCAGTTCTCGTCCTGGTTTACTGGCGCACCAGACCAGTGCGCCCGGATAAAGTCTAGGCGTCCTGCCTCGTTCTCTAGTCCACTGGGCGATGTTCTCTGTCAGGCGGCCACCCTGCCGCCACTCCTCGGACGGGTCTAAAACCACCAATGTCAGCCGAGGGGAGTCTTGCACTGCATCGCCGTTTTCAGGGAAGTAGGCTACCGGGACTGTTGCGCCTTTGCCGAATTCATCCTCGACAAGTTTGCGGATCGCCGGTCTAATCTCCGTTTCCTCGTCAAGAGAAGCACGCCGGTCGCTCACAGCTTTGCGTAGGGTTGCCTGATGGTGGATGCGATACCCATCCGTCCCTACCTTGCGCATGAAGAAGCCGGATTTCTCCAGTGCCGAGGCCGCATTGTCCACCGTTGTTGTCTCCACCTCCGGCTCGCCAAGAGCGAACCTCAACTCCGGCAGGTGGGCTACTTTGTCCACCTGGCCCCCCGATGACTCGAACAGAATCGCGGTCCCAACCCTCTTGTGGATGCCTTCAAGGGCACCCTTGGTGTCGGTGTCTAGGGGCTTGCAGCGAGCCATTTCCCCAGCGATGTCGGCGTCGATAGCGGTGTCCAGACGTGCTTCGCCCAATTGTCCGAGGACCACGGCGCGAAACTCGGGTACATTAAGCGGCGCGGACCCCAGCGTGATCAAAGGTTCGGTGCGAGCATGGTGGAACTGGTCGCGGGCAGCCCAGGAAATCCATTGCGCCAACATTGCCAGGGCTCCCCTGGTCTGCTGAAACTGGAGTAGGGCACGCCACTTACGTTGAAATACGGAAAGTGTCGCCGGGTGGAAGGGATAGCAGGACTCGAAACGTCTCTGGAGGAAATCCCTGGACCCCGACCCCGTGGCTGCTGAGTCCACGGCGGTCCATTCGGAAGGAAGACGAGCTGACCGTTCAAAGCACCAGTCCGCATAAGTCTCGGCCACCTGTTGGCGCTTAACCCGACTTCCCAGGTCCTCAAATAGCCTGCGGCGCACGACCTCGCTAATCTCAGATTCATCGTTTGCGATGAGGTCTTGAGCCACTCTCCGAACGACTTTGGTGATGCGGTCCTGCCATTCCTGGTCCCACTCAGTCATTTCGATCTGGCTCCGGGGCAGGCTGATCACAGCCGCAGCGCGGGTAGTCCCGGTGGTGGCTACGGTCAGGTTCTGGAGAAAAGCGAGGAACGATTCTGCCATATTGCGATGGCGGCTGACAAAGTTCAACACCTCGTCGAAAAGCAGTAACACAGGGGACTCGGCTACAGCGAACACTCTGGATAACGCTTCAGTCCCCGGTGGAATGGTAAGCGCGCTATCGCCTAGAGCGGCAACACCTTCATCTCCTGCTAGCTGCCGGGCCAGATCGACCCAAGGCGTCTCCCGCCCGTCCGATGGGTCCCAGGCATTGCCAACGAAGACACCCACGCGCGCGTCTGGTGCTTGCGGGATGCCCGCCTCAAACAAGAGCTGAGATACCCCAGGCAACCTGCCTGCTTCCCGACCGGCATTGGCGAGGTGGTAAAGTGAAGTCAGGGTGTGGGTCTTGCCGCCGCCGAACTGCGTGACCAGTGTCACAACCGGAGCTGTGTTTTCCGTTCTACCGGACAGACGCCGCAGGACCATGCCCGAATGCTCGGTCAGGGCACGAGTGAAATAGGTGCGAGAAAAGAATTGTTCCGGGTCGGTGTAGTCTGCCGGGGCATCCTTTGAGCCCGAGACTACCTGCTCCAACGCAATAGCGAATTCGTCTGGGCTGAAGGAGCGTCCTTCCCGGACTTCCTTGCGGAGTGTTACCACTCGGTACCAAGGATCAAGTGCCATGGCGAATCTCTTCCTTGCTGATGCGATTTGATGGGGGATGGGTATGGATTCAATCGAATTTGGCGCAAGATTTGTAGACGCTCTATGCTTAGAAACCTAACCTATCCCGGCTAGGTTCCTTACGCCGTCTCGAAACACCTGGAAGCTCTTTGACTGGTTTTGATTCACGTCGAGGTGCGGCGCAATGTCTCTGGCCCAATCGCATTTCGCTATTCCGGCCGCTGGGTAGCCCAACTTCTTTAGCAATTTGGACCCGCCGGAATGCACGGCGTCGGCTAGGACTTCCCATGTACCGCAAACGCTGTCCTGGACATAGCTGTCAAGTACCGAGTCCCTTGCATTGGGATAAGCGGACTTTACTGCGGCGCGATCACCCAAAAGCCATGCTTCCCCTTCTTCAATGGCAATCCTGAACAGCGTTTTGGGACAGGGGTCGCAAGCGTACAGGACGCCGAGCAACTCCTGCTTGAATGTTATGCAATCCTTATCGTCGGCGTCCACTACGACCACAACCGCCGAGGAATCGGGTAAGCTTCTGCCGTATCCTTGCAAGAGCTGTGGCAACCGGTCCAGAAGAATTCGATTACTCGGGTCCGTCACTCCCCGCAAGTTTGTTGGCAGCCGACCGACGCCTCTGTAAGGATGTATTCTCCAGGAATGAACCTCCCCATTTGCGCCCAGAATCTTCTCCAGGATGTGCTCCAGGACAATGCTCCCGGATCGGTCCTCAACCAATATCTCAAAATGCACTGGCCTTACCTCTGGTCCAAGTAGTCGCTGTACCAAAGACCGCCAAGTGGCAGTCCCTCTTCCACCATAGCTCTGACAATAGGGTCGTCGCTGGCGCGGCGAATAGTGGAAAAGCCGTCCTCTTGCTTTTCCAGGACCCACGTTTCTTCAGGGTTGAGCACGTCAACAAAATAGGGCTGGTGGGTGGTTACGAAAATCTGGGGCGCACCTCTTCTACCGGTAGCGTGGGCCCTAAATTCGGCGGCCAAGACTTCCAGCAGCTTGTGATAGAGGCCGTTCTCCGGTTCCTCGATGCAGATGAATGGGGGAGGCTCCGGGTCCTCTAACATCAGCAAGTAGGCAAAGACCTTCAACGTGCCGTCAGACATTTGCTGTGCGTAAAATGGGTCCTCAAAACCCCGGTCGTTGAATCTGAGCAGCAGGCGGCCATCGGGACTCCGTTCCGTGTCAATCCGGTCTATACCAGGAACCCTCTCGGCGATGCTGGTAAGGATTCGCTTAAACCTGTTCGGGTGGTCGCGCTCCATGAACTGAACCACGTTACCCAGGTTGTCTCCGTGGACATTTAAGCGTCTCTGGGGGCCAGCTAGCGGTAGGCTGCGGGCAGCGTCGGGAGTAAAATAGCTCAAGTACCAGCCCTCGATAAACTCTCGAAAATCCGCAATCCGGGGGTGTTGTTTCAAAGCTCCCAAGGTCGCTATACCCAACCTGCGTTTGTCCTGAAGCTCGACATATTCGGTCTCCGCACTTTCCTCATCCCGTACACTTCTGAAGAGCTGTTCAAGCAATCTTGCTAGATCGGAAGTTGCCTGCCCACTCTCGTTTATCTGATGGCCTTGCGCCTCTCCTCTCCAAGCTACGCCTGCACCGTCATTCATAATCAAGAAAGAGAAGGGCCAGCCGCGTCTCTGGCCTATGCGCCGCTGGCGCAGACGTTCGCGGGAAACACAGGGGCGGCCGGATTCGTCCTTGTCTATCGCCAGCTCGTAGGTTATTGGCCGCGCATTGGGTTCTTCACGGTAATAAACTTGGAATTCAATCGGCGATTCGCTTCCTTGCGAGCGGATACGATCGAATCCACCCCGCCCACGCTCGTCGCAAGCCTCTTCAACTCCCAGTTTCAGGCAGTCGCCGAGAAAGCCGAAAGCGTCAAATAAAGAGCTCTTGCCAACCCCGTTCCTCCCGATTACCGCGGTCATTGGCGTCAGAGCCGCAACGCCCTGAGTATTCCAGAGTCTTCCAAGGGTAATGTCTCTTAAGACCCCGTAGTTTACGATTCTGATTCCTTCAATACTCGCCATTCCCCCAACTCCTTGCTTGGGCTACCTCGGCGCAGCCAGCAGCATTCCGTCCAGCAAGCGCTTTTCCTCGCTGCCCCTGGGATAGAGGGCGGAGAGAGCGTTGGCCAGTCGGAGGAAATCGGGGCCGCGTTCTTGCTCTGCCCGCAGCAGGTTGCGCAAGGCCTCGGTACGGCCCGCCGCCTGGAACATCATGGATGCGTGAACCCGGTCCAGAGTCGTCGCTTGCAACGGAGCGTCCAGGCTGGCGTCGGACGCCGCTGATAGGCGGCCCCGCCTCCTAGACCTTCCTCGCACGGCGGGCGGCTCGTTGGGGAACAGGCTTAGCTGTCCCGATGCCGCCGCATTGGGTTCGATTTCGTCTGCCAGGGCACCGGTCCCGGACTCATCAAACAGTTCCTTGCCCCGCTCTGTTACTGGACGCAGCCGCACCACGCCCTTGTCGGTCTTGATTATACGCGACTCCCACTCGTCCAAGTGGATGCCCAAGGGCTGGGCGAAGCGGCGGACCACGTCGAAGGGCAAGCTGTACCCGGCAACCCGGCGGCGGGGAGCTTCGTATTCATCGTCCATATCTTCCTCGGATTCATCCGCCGCGCCGTTAGCGGGGACTGCAGCGTCGCCAGTGCTTTGAAGCGTCCAGAGGAAGAGGGCGGTCAGGCGGGCGTCCTCCTCCAACGCACCGGCCGCACCGTTTCGGGCCCGGGCCTCGGCGGTGCCCAGCACCTGCTCCAGCGCCTCCCGGCCCACCACTTCCCAGACCCTCTCCAGATACTCTGGCAGTTCGACCCGGCGGCCTTCCGCCGTCTCCACGTCGGAGTAGCGGCTGTAGATTTCCAGGGCTGGTCCGACGCAGGCGAAGACTAGGTCTGCACCACGGACACCCTCGTTCTGTAGACGTTGCATCCAATCACCCACCCGAACGGGAAGTTCGCGCAGCACATCGGCCCATTCGCCTACCGGGGCATTTGCTGAACGAGGTCGACAGACCAGATGGACACTGGTGGCCAAAGCAGCGGAGTCCCTAGCCCGAAGCCGGTATGCTTGTTCGGTTGCCACAGGCCATGAACCAGTTATCGTCCAACCCCCGCGAATCATTCCTGACAACAGGGCCTCCCACCCCTCTGTAGTCTGGTGGGCAAAGACCACTGTGCCGATGCCGTCTTCTTTGACAACTCTCTTACCATCGGCGAAAGCGCGTGCCATCGCGTCTTGAAAAAAACTGCGGTCCTTTGGTTTCCCATCAGCAAGCCTGGTCTCATCGTTGACTGCTTCTAGTTCTTTGGGCGTCAGGTCGTTCTGAGCATCAAAAGGGTCCATACGGATGTAATCAGGAATCGCCCTTCGGTACCAGGTATAGAAAAAATCAGAGAGGTCTGCGTAAGGGATTTGGTCATCGTAGGGTGGATCTGTAAACCAAACAGTAGCTGTCTCACTGGGCAGGGGAGAATGCTGAGCGGCAGCGACTTCGGATTGCCCACTCAAACCTATGCCTCTTACCGATTGTACTCCTTTGGCGAGATTTTCTATGCAGGTTGTGAAGCCCCCACTTGCGTCAGAGATAACCACTCCTTCAGCGAAATCCCAGCCAGGTTTGAATCGCCCTTGGGATAGCACATTTCTTGGGCACTCCGCTTTAGGCTCCCATGGGCAGAAAGCATTCGCCAAATCGGCGAGCTTTCCCAATGCGAGAGAAACTGGGCGAACGACCCCACTATTTTCCATCAACTCCCGCCCGAGTACGTTCAATCCAGCCTTCTGACGTGCCGTGAACAAGTCGCCCCATTCCAACATCCCGTAATTTCGTAGTCCAAACGCGCGACCTGCCCCCGTTCCTCCTCCGATAGGGGTTGGCTCGTCGGGGAATGGACACATTCCTTGAGTACGATCTCCCTTCCGATGGTTAATTTTGGACGAGATCATTTGCTGAGCCATACGAACTGCTTGGTAGTCTCCATCATTAGGTAAGCGGTAGTAGCGACCTTTCTGGCCGGCCTTCAGGGTCACTACTGCGATCAAACGGGCCCCACCTATACGGTCTCCTTGCTGGTCAAACACGGCATCGGCACCACCGCGCTGGTTTTTGAGCTGCTCGGTGACTCTCCCCCTTGTCATCACTGCTTGGCAGCATATGCATGTGGCTCGGGCACTGGACACGGTACGGTTGGGCACTTCTCTTTCCGACTTCGGCTCAAAAATTTCGAACTCCACCTGGGGCGGAAGTCCTTTCTCTTCCACAACCAAAGGCCGAAGAGCTCTTCTGCGGTTTGGTTTCTTGCTTAACCACATTGAACGCATCAAGGGAATCTCAGCACCACAGTTGGGAGATTCGCAACGTACAGTGCGAGCCCAAAGATAGGCAATTGGGGTAGCTCCGTCCGGGTCTTTGGGGTAAAGGTCGGCCAGTTCCTTCTCGGCCTTCGCCTTGATTTCCCCGCCGGCCTTTCGCAACTCGTCGGCCAAGCTCGGTCCGTGGCGCGGGATGTCCTCCAGCATCACCTTGAGGATGAGGCAGGCCACGGGGTTCAGGTCGCTGGCAAAGGCTTCGCAGCCCAGCCGCAGGGCTTCCAGGGGAATGGACCCGCCGCCGGCGAATGGATCCACGACCAGAGGCGTTTCCTCTGGGTGGGCGGACTGCACCAATCCCCGTCCGGTTTCCAGGTACTCGGCCTTGGCCGCATTGTCCCAGTTGGCAAAGTCGGCAATGAACTTGAGCAGCACCTGGCGCAGCCCTTCGTCGGTCTTGACGGTGGACTCCCATCCCGACGCCCGCCCGCGCATCGCCAGCAGCAACTCACGCGCTTCCGCCTTGAACTCCGGCGGGCAGTAGGGGTCGCATGGGTCAGGCAGTAGCAAAGCAAGCAGCACCGCCCGCGACGAAGCCAAAGGCCGCCGCGCCCACCACAAATGCAGCGTCGAGGGATGCCCGTGCCGAATAGACTTCTCCCGCGCCGCGTGCCGCGACACCTCGGCAATGGGAAAGTCAACCTCGGCCAAGCGTTTGCAGGCTTTGGGGATCATGGGCTCACCATTTCTATTACCACGCGATGTTCAATTATTGTGGACTCTCCGGGAATCGTAGGGTTCTCTATAGAATTCTCTTACCACCTTGAACAGGTCTCCCCTGGAAAACTCAGGAGATACTACTCTTTGCCCAGTTTCCCAATGCGGGCCGAATTCTATAGTCTCCTGATAATCTGTGTCTCTTGATACAATAGAGAATTCCAACTCGGATAGAGTTTCAACAGGCACATTCTTAATTCCGAAAATCTCTGCCAATATGCTCAGTTTCAGTTGGTCCTCTTCTGGCAAATGCTGGTGCAGAAGCCAACCGAAACTCAACGAAGAGATACTCACTGGGTCACGGTTCGTCCGCGAATCCATCTCTGACAAGTCACATAACGCCAAGACCTCCAGTCTCTTGGAAAGTACAAGAGTCCTCAACGCTGAAATGAAATCTGAGTAGAATGCTTGGTGTCTCTCCGAACGATCATTTATTACATCAAGCCAGTGTTCGCCATCCTCACGGAAGTTGAACGTGAAATTGCGCAGGTGAAATATGGCTCCGCAGAATTGTCTGAGCGAGATGTTCCTGTCCCGTTCATAAACGACCTCGGCATTTTCCGGGTGGTCAGGATTATTGACTACACGAATTGCACGGACATTTGTCCTTAGACGATGCCCATAGCAGTTGAATTTGACCTTTTCGATGGCCTCAATCAATCCTCTCGCCGAATTGGCGACATTTATAATTTCCCTCTCTATGTATAAAGGCTGGACACTCAAATCAGATTTCTCTATCCGGTCCAGATTCTCTTTTAGCCATTTCACATCGTCGACAACGCGCATATTTTCACTCCAATTGGCGAGATTTACGGGAGACAGCCACCACAGGCTACCTCTCCGGTGCCCCGTAGTCAGCCTGTTCCTCCCGCACCACCATGGGCCGGGTCATAGCATCCACTTCCAACCAGTAATGTTGCACCTTGCTGACTTCGTGCCAGGGGAAGCTGGCGGGGTCATGAATAGGTTCCTGCAACTGCGGCTCGTTGGCACAGTTGGTCACTACGTAGAGCCAATAGCAATCTCGACGGTCCTCGGCAACGCGCCGCTCGTTGGGCGAAAGAAGGATCGTTCCGGTTTCGGCGGCTAGCCCCTTAACCTCTATCAGACGAAACTCGCCGGACGTCGTGTCCAGGCTGGTCACATCGTAGCCCAAGTTCTTCTCGTGAACGTCCTTAACTTGGCGGCCCTGGGCCTTTTCGTAGTCCATGACCACTTGCATGGCAGTCATTTCCGTCTCGTTGTTGGGCCGCAGCCGCTTGACCTCTGGGTCGTCGCCGTCGGGGTGGGGGAGCACCAGAACGCTGGTCAACCGCTCGACGCTCTGGAGGGTGAGCGCCCGTTGCTGGGTGAGTTCGCGCCGCCTCCGGTCCCGGCGGGCCGTCGCTTCGTCGTGGCGGGCCTCGGATTGGGCAAGGCGTCCCTCCGCGCCGGTCACCTGGTTCTCCACCTCCTCGGCAGCGCGGCCAATCTCCTGGTCGATGCGATGTAGCACCTCAGTCAAGGAGAGTTCGACATGCTCGGCGATGCGGTCCAGTTCAGTCACCCGCTCTCTGCGGACTTCTTCAAGGAACGGAGTAAGGGCGTGCTGATTCAACCAAACATCAGCCTGGGGCAACGAAGCGACTGAAAGCGGCTCTTCTCTAGCGGTGGGGGTAAGATTGCCCAAGATATCCGGTTGCCGTATCAGCGGGTCCCGTCCGTCAGCCAATTCCACGGCGAACAGACGCTCGTGAATGACTTGACCTAAGCCGTCCACCACACGGGCGCGGTAGAAATCGAGGCGTGCCGGAGCTTCGTGATCCAAGGAATAGAAACAGGCGCCCTTGGCAAACGGCACTTGGGCCAGTTCCAAACTGTGGCGGCGCAGGGCCTCAAACAGTGGATGGCCAGGGGTGACCCATTCCAGATTTCGTTCTTCTGCGGTGTCTCGGTCCGTGGACAGGCGTGGATAGCGGGACGTGAGGGCCGACAGGTTCCAGTCGGGCTCACGCTCGTAGCGTCTCAGTTCAGTGGGGGTCCGGCCCGGCTCAAAGGTGTGAGGCAGGCCGCGTACCGGGTTCAGGGTAAAGGCGGCGTTTCGGGCGCTTTCGGCCATGAAGCGGGCAATGGTTTCCGGCACAACTCGCCTCTCCTGAGCACGAGCGCGGCGCTCAACCAGCATCTCCAAGTTGAGCTTCTTGGAGGCCAACCCTTCCAGGGCAGTCTGGCAGATTTCCCGGAAACGCCCCTCGTCCACTTCTCTCAAAAGCCGGTCTTCCAGATCGGCCTCTCCCAACCTCCCGGCATAGAAGTCCCTAAGCACCCTTTCCACTTGGGCCGCTGGCAGCACTTCACCGACCACGTTGAACACTGCATCATCGTCCAGAGCGTCCCGAATCTCTTGGAGCTTACCCAGCAATCGCTGGAGCACATGGCCTTCAATGGTGTTGGTGGCTACGAAATTGAAGATGAGGCAATCAAAGCGTTGGCCGTAACGGTGGATGCGTCCCATCCGTTGTTCCAGACGGTTGGGGTTCCAGGGGATATCATAGTTGAAAAGGATGTGGCAGCACTGGAGGTTGATACCCTCCCCGGCCGCTTCGGTTGCCACCAGAACCTGGATTTCCCCGTCTCGGAACTGCTGCTCCGAGTAGAGACGGGAACCCGGTTCGTCTCGGGAACCCGGTCTCATCCCCCCGTGGATACTTCCCACGCGGAAACCCCATTCCTTCAGCTTCCCCACCAGGTAGTCTAAGGTATCCTTGAACTCGGTGAAGATCAGCAAACGCTGGTCCGGGTTGTCGAAAAACCCCTGTTCTCTGAGGATTCCACTGAGGCGGTTGAGCTTGGCTTCACTGCCGGACCCTTCGACAGCTTTGGCCCCTTTGGCCAGCCCCTCAAGCTCGGTGATCTCTTGGCGGACCTCATCACCGTTACCGGCCAGAGTGACCGCTTCCAACATCCGCTCCAGGCGCTCCCGTTCGGCGTCCTCCATCTCCTCCAGGTCTTCCCAGTCGGGTAGGTCGGGCGGAGCCGCTCGCGCCAGGTCCTGGGCTTGCTTCAGTCCGTCGTCCAACCGTCTAGCTCGGTTTTCCAAAGAGCGGCTCATCGCATAGGTACTGGAAGCGAGTCGGCGTTGATACATCGACATTAGGAAGCCAACAGCCCGGGCGCGCCGGTCATCCCCCTGCGCGGCTGCCCGCGTGCTCTGTCTCCTGACGAACCGGGTTACGTCCTGGTACAGGTCAAACTCTTCCCCATCTAATTGGAAGTCCGCGGTGTGAGTAATCCGCTTGGTGAACACCGGCATGGCAGCCCAAGTACCGTCCGTCTGCCTCTCCGGGAAATAGACCATGGCCTCCTTGGTGCGCCGAAGGTAGAAGGGCGCCCTTCTCCGCTCCATAGCCTCGCGTATGGACTTCACGTCGGCATACGCATCCTGGTCCAAGAGTTGCAGGAATAGGGTGAAGTTGTGGGGATCTCCCTTGTGAGGAGTGGCGGTCAGAAGCAGAACGTTGTCGGCGCTGTCACGGAGCAACTCACCCAGCCGGTAGCGCATACTCTTGTGGGTCTCGTCCCTTGCCGACATCCGGTGGGCTTCGTCAACGATTACCAAGTCCCAATGGACCTGGCGCAGCCCCGGTAGGATGTCCTCTCGTTTGGCCAGGTCAAGTGATGTAATCACCTGTTTTTGGCTTAGCCACTGGTTGACGCCGAACTGGTCCCGAATGTCGCCGCCTTTCAGCACTAAAAATTGCTGGTCGAACTTCTCCTTTAGCTCTCGTTGCCACTGAAAGGTCAGGTTTGCCGGACATACGATGAGCACCCGTTCGGCCAGCCCCCGGAGCTTCAATTCCCGGATCAGCAATCCAGCCATGATGGTCTTGCCGGCGCCGGCGTCGTCCGCCAGCAGAAACCGCACGCTGGGCAGTTTCATGAAGTATTCGTAGACTGCTTCAAGTTGGTGCGGCAGCGGGTCGACTCGAGATATGGAAAGTCCGAAGTAAGGGTCGAACTCGTGGGCGATGCCAAGGGAATATGCCTGGAGACCGAGCTTCAACAGGCTTCCGTCGCCGTCGTAGGGCCAAGTGGTATCCGCTATGGTCAGGTCCGCGATGTCAGCTGGCGTCAACGTCACCCGCCGGAACCGCTCGGTGCGCTGTCCGACCAGTCCTGCCTCTACGGAATCGGGACCATTTGGACGAACGGTCTCTACTCGCATAGGCTCGTTGAACAACGGCCCCGTCAGGATTTGGCCCTCACGGATTGCAGTATCAGTGCTCAAGGTTAGCTGACCTTCTTCCCAAAATCCTCGTTCTGACCGTCAACCTGGATATATCCCGTCACTTGAATAGACTCTTGCACCCATCACCAATCCGAAGGCAATGTTTTTGTTTTTCCGGTTCGGTTGGCATCGCAGACAGGATTCTAGTTGAGTTGGCTCGAGCTGGGGTGCTTATCTGCTGGTGCTTCGCTTCTCCATCGCAGCGCGGGTTTGCCGAACCACGCCAGTAACATCCAGTCGGTACTGAACCATCCTTTGACTCACACCGTGTTTTTGGGCGATTTCTGTCGCGTTCGCTCCATGGTGAACCTCTGCGAGTAGCAATGCCCGTGGCAGGAGAAGGCATCCGGATAGCCAAGCAGCTTCTTCCTCTTGGACAGGGTCACACGATAGGAAGGTCACGTCGCCGAGCCGTTGAACACGGCTGAGTTCGTGGTCTAGGAGCGTGTGCGCAAGTTCGTGTGCCAAATCGCTTTTTTGACGCGTCTTTGGCGAAAGTGGGTTATGCACGATGACGGTGCGGTCAGGAGAAGGCCGGAGTGTGCATGCGGAGAACGCGTCGGGTTGAATCCTTTGTAGTTCTTGGAATCTTTCGCGGGGGAGTAACTCATCGCCCGCTTTCACCTCGATTCCGAGGAGTTGGGCAACGAGTTCCGGTGGGACGGGATCCGTGGAACCCAGCTCCAGATCGGTCTGCAAGCGTCTGGCGATCCTTTCGGCTTCGGATTTGAATCCTCTACGCAGCGCCATAATCGGGTTCCTCTCCCAAGGCTTGGTTCAGGTCGCTGAGCAGTGCGCCCAACGAACTGGCGGCCTCCGGCCGGAATGTCCTGGCGGCGCGAAGGTGCACCGCGACGACTTCTTGAGGCCGTGCCAGTGCCTCGTAGAGGTCTCCCACAATAGCCGCGATACGGTCTGCCGCCTCGGGCGGTAGGTTGCGATCAGCCCGGAGATGCTCAGCAATCACTTCGGTCGTTGCGGTCGCCCTCTCGTGGACCTCGAAGAATTGCTGGATGTCAATCCCAGACCACTCGACGAGGCGCTTGAACTTCTGAAGATCTGGAACGTGTCCCCTCTCAACGCGGGCCAGCGTATTGAGCGGAATTTCCGTCTCTGCGGCCGCTTCGCGCAGGCTGAGGCCTCTCCTGGTTCGCTCGGCGTAAACCAGCTGACCTAAATCGCTGAGGTCCAGTTTTCGCGTGTTCACGACTCCTCCTGTGCGAACAACGGGACACCGTACCGTTTTAGGATTGACATGCAGGTTTTCCAGGGTATAGGCTTATTGTGCGTCTCACACATGGTACTGTCAATAATTTAAGGGACGGAGGCAGGAGACTATGACCGGTGGCACGGAAATATACGTAAGCGGTCGGCAGCATAAGGTGCCGGGTGATCTGGTCACCTACGACGAAATCGTGAAGATATGGAACGAACTACACTCGGCCGAAGGCAAATACATCGTCGGAACTCCCGGCATCGACTATGAAAATGACCTGAAAGGCGAGGACGGTGTTCTGCTGCCTGGCAAGGACGTCCAGGTCAAGGACGGCACGAGCTTTACGGTGGACCCTGAGCATGTCTCGTAAAGATCGTCTTGCGGCTTTTGCAAAGCAGGTCGGGTTCGGGGTCGAAGTCGACCCTGCATCCGATCCCAGCGTGGTTCGTATAGTTCGAGTTCCGTGCCTCTTGGTGGGCGGGGTTCTCGGCACCTGTAGCATCGAGACGTCGTACGACCCTGTCAGCGGGAGACCTGACAACCGGATAGGAGGAGACGTCCACGCCGTCCAGGTTAACATTGACGGGGAGTATGACGGGCGGGTTTACCATAGGGATGGCAATCCCATTGGGAACCTTGTAGGTGGGGATGGAAAAACCTGGTCGAACATATCCATCCGTAAGGGTGCTAAAGGCAATTATGAGCCGGACCAAACCGCCCATGATTTACTGCATCGCTATGCGAAACAGGTATTGGGTGCTGTTGCGGCTGCCGGGCACTCCCAGGCCGTCTCTCTGGTGTTGCCGGATCCATTTCACATACCCAACACGTTCGAGGAACGGGCGGCGATAGCACCGGTTCAGGACCAGATCCGTGGCGACCGGATCGCGATTATCGGCCTGGGCGGAACCGGTGCCTTTCTCTTCGACCTTATAGCCAAGACGCCAGTGTCGGAAATTCATTTGCTGGATCCCGACTTCGTCGAATGGCATACCTTCAAGCGGGCTCCCGCGGCGCCAACAGCAGGGGAGATAGAGATGGTTGAGACTGGATCGTTCCTCAAGGTCGATTACTATCGCTCCAAATACCAGGCCTTTCGGGAAGGCATCCATGCGCATCCGGCCAGGGTGGACAGCGAGGATATGTTCGCGGAGTTTGTGGCTGAACATTCCATCGACTTCGTATTCATCTGTATTGACCAGCTCACCGAGGGCGACTCGGCCCGTCAGGACATCGTGTACCAAGCGGTGTCTGCGTCTGGTGTACCGTTTATAGATTCGGGCGCGAGTATAACCATCGAGGGTTGCTCGGTGAGAGGCGCGGTGACGACGAGCTTTTACGAGGGTGGCTCAGACGCGTGGAAAGGTGCCATACCGGATGGCAGACTGCATGGCGATGCTCCGGGCTATAGCAATGTGCAGTTGCCTGAGGTGAACGCGGCCGGAGCGGTCTTTGCGGTGATGGAATGGCGTCGCCGAACAGGCCAGTATGTGTCGGAGGTCCCTTCGTTCCTCCAGAAGTTCGTTCTCGATAAAGGCAGCATCCGTTATGCGAGATGAGCGGTCGGGCTTGGCATCGGTTTATCTTCGTCCGATCTTCGTGGAGGCCATGCCCCCGTTCGATGAAATCAAGGACGGTGACATCTGGATCAGCCACAAGCATCGGACCGTCAACCTGCGCTGTCCGTGCGGTTGCGGTGAGCTTACGGTACTCTCGCTCCATCCCAGTCGGTGGCACGTTTACTTCGATGGGAAATCGGTATCGTTGAAGGGCCCTACGGGAGGGTCGGTCTGGACCAGTTCTGATTGCGGAAGTCACTACCACATCCGGGAAAACGAGGTGGTCTGGTCGTATCGGATTGACCCGCGGTTGCGGCCTACCTATGAGGATGTTGAGCGGGCCCGAATGGTTGGTGTAGCGCGTCCCCCTCGCACGTTAGGCACAGTGATCCGACGGCTGTGGAATGCGGTCTGTCCAGCGGGTTTGCGCAAGTAGTTCGACTTGAATATGCCGAGGGTGCAAGCAGCCAAAGTGGCTGACCTTAGAAGGTTGCCAGCACCTTGTGGATACAAAAGTCTAGCGTGGTGAATCTGCTCCCCGAATCTCGGACCAGCAGAAATGCGAGTTTTGCGGGATGGTCCAAACTTACGGATCAGGAGTATCGTCCTGTGAAGAAGTCCCGGTCCGGTTCCAAGACGTGGCCTTCGGCCCGCGCTAATCGGAGGGGGGCACCCCCGGGTCATGGAGGAGGAAAACCCCAAACTGGAGCAGTTGGTGGCCGACCTCGGCCTGAACAAGCAAGTGTTCCAGGACGTGCTCAGAAAAAGCCCCGAAGCCTACCCAGCTGGGCCCCGGACGGAGTTTCTCCAGGCCGCCTACGGCGTATCGGTACGCTGGGTCTCCGCTGACCCTGCCCCGGATCACTGCAAGTGGCTTGAACCACTCGTAAGTACCGGGCTCTCAAGGATCACAGAGCGCCCAGCCACATCTCGAAGACGGTTCCACCTACCGTGCACTCAAGCCCACCAATCTGGATAAAATTAAGAACCTTCTCCATTTCCTTCACTCTGGATCTGTAGTCGGTGGTGCGCCTTGTCCTCTAACGAAACCAGCGCCCAACCTTGCCGGTAATGGACTGAGTTGCCGAGCCCCTGTCAGCAAGGCAGGGGTTTTTGCATTGGCTCTGGGAATACCCTATGAGGGCTTGGACCGCCGTAATTGGGCCATCTTCTATAAGGTTTACAACCCTCAGGGGTCAACCAGGGGCAATCAGTCCTGGTCCTATAATCGTTGCTGCACTGGTGACAATTAGGAGGGCTAGACCCTGACTGCGCGGTCATTGGCAGTCCTGTAATTTGGTAAGCCAATCGGATCATTGATCCTGCTCAATGCTGGTATGGCCAGTGGCTACTCTCACGTCCTGCTACAGGTTTCACTTTACCTACCCACGGAGAGGAATTCACGAGCGCGCCACGCTTGACTTGGCCCGGTCGATGAGATCCTTCTCACGAAACTGCAAGAAATACTTGCGCCAAAAACAGCTTGATCGCTACCCTATCGGCAGGGCACTTTCAGCGCAATTCCCCCTGGCCAAACGCTGCCAAAGCAGGGGAACGATCCTTGCATCTTGCCTGGGTTGAGTGATCCCATCAAAGCGGACAGCCGTAGCACGGCCCTTGGCGATGTCACCTCCGCGCCACCGTGTGGTTTTTGTGAGGGACATGCCCTGCGGCTTCCCAGGTTGATCCTCTGTAAGTATTGGGCACGAAGTGGAGGGAAGGATGAGCACTTTTGAAGAGGGATTCGCCGCGACTGAGAGGGCGGCAGACTCGGTGTTACAGGCATTGGGCGATGTTTCCAGGCTGGCGCGCCAATTGCAAAGAGACGCCAGGGCGGGCAACATCGCGGCTGTCAGAAGAGGGACCGCCAGGCTGGAGGAAAGCCTGAGCCTGATCCGACAGCAGGTCGGCAACGCAACCCAGGCCTGGCCCTTTGCCCCGGAGGAAGAACTGGCATACTTGCAAGACCAGTACGCGGGCGAGTTGCAGAAAGAAGCGGATAAGCAAGGGCTCCAGATATTTGAAAGGGACGGCAGGTTGATTGCTCACCCTTCGGTTCTTCGAGTTCTACCCGGAGACCGAGCGGTGCGGATTGCCAGCGGCAGAAAATCATCCAGAAGTTCGTCTATAAGGCCGACGAAAATAGTGGCAGACCTGGCGAAGCTCCAGCAAAGCCCGCCCCGGTTCAGGCCGCAGCCGTTTCTGGAATCTCTGTACGGCGCCTACCTGGAACTGTCGCAATCTGACACTGCCGACAGATTAAAACTGGGCGGCGTCGGTCAAGTAGTCCGGTTGGACCGGATATATGGCCTATTCACGGGCTTGCCCGATGCCCAGCGAGAATACAGCCAGTTGGACTTCGCCCGGGACTTGTATAGCCTGGAAAATAGCGGTGTCAATGAAGTTCGCTCAGGAGCTCGGGTATCCTTCCCTGCGTCCACGGGCACCAGAAATCCCAGGGGGACCATCTCTTTCGTAGGACCAAACGGCGAAACTGTGCTCTATTACGGGATCCAATTCACTGGAGTCGGCCGATGACCAACACGCTTTCTGTCCGAGAATGGCTGGAGGTTATCAAGAGCGAGTACTTGGACGGATTCGTAAGGGACGGTGGCTCGTCCATCAAGTTTGTCGTGCCGGTCAAGGAAGCCTTGGCGCCTTTAGTAAAGGGACAGCTTAAGGATATTGGTTCCCGCTTGGACTATCTGGTGGTCAGCGTGGATTCGGGGGATACCCGGGTCCATATGCCCCAGGAGATTTTCTTCCGTATCGCCCAGCAAGTTGATTGGCGACTGCTGGCCCGCAGAGTTGTGTTGCGGTTGTCCAGTGATGCGGGGTACCTTACCGACTTGATCGACCCCCAGACCGAGTTGCCCATTGTCCACGCCATTGGTGCTGCCAACTCCGTTGATGAGTCCCTGGTTCGCATGGAATTGCGCATGCCCTTGTTCCGGGCTGTCACGCAGAATTCAGATATGTCCCGGGATTTCCGGATGGCGATGACCCATCTGTGCCTTGCGGAAATGGGCGGAGGCGCGGAGAGTCAGCAAGGGGAGGAATTGATTGAATGGCTAACCGGGCGCAATCGAAGAGTGTCCAGCGTCCGGCGATACTCCATTTACAACACCATCGTCCGTACCAATGCCCGCCATTTCCTGGAATCCCTCTTTAACTGGGTCAAATTCATTGGATATGCGGGAACACTGGTCTTACTGGACAACTGTCGAGTGACCCTGCGGCGGAATCCGAGAGACGGCCTGTTCTTTTATTCCCGACCGGCGACCATGGACCACTATGAACTGATGCGGGAACTCATTGATAGTACGGACCGGCTGGTAGGCGTTCTCATGGTGGTGCTGGCCGATGAAGACTTCCTGGATACGGAATTGCGCGGAAAAGGATTTTTTATCTATCAAGCACTCTACGCAAGAATCAGCGATGAAGTCCAGGACCGGAACCAAGGCAATCCCTTTTCTACTCTGGTCCGCTTGGCGGACACCACTGTCCAGGAGTGATTGGAATGGGAATCGGCGCAGCAGAGTCATCGTCCAGGTTGGTGAACCGCCGGGCTCTGGAAGCCCTGAGGAACGGGGTACCCAATAGCGACGCTGTGGCGGTCTTGGGATGCCACCAACCTTCCGTTGAGCGTGATTTCAACTCCATGCTCGACCGCGTTTCCGGCGAATCCGATATGGCAGACCCCGGCCTGGGGATGTTGGTTGCGGGGGAGTTTGGCGCTGGCAAGTCTCACCTGTTAAGTTACCTGGAGACTCAGGCCCTGCAACGGAACTTCGTTTGCAGCCGAGTGGTCATCAGCAAGGAAACGCCACTGTTCGACATGGAAAAGGTTTTCAAAGCCGCCGTAGCCAACGGCAGGGTTCCCGGTATTACCGGCCACATGGTGGAGGAGATCGCCCAGAAGCTGGAATACAACTCCCAAAGCTATGCCGATTTTTTCGTGTGGGCCAACCGGGAGGACAACGGCCTGCATCGCATTCTGCCCGCGACCCTGTTGGTTCATGAAAAGGACAATGACCCCGAGTTACTGAATGAAATCAATTGGTTCTGGGCCGGTGAGAAGATTCAGCTCAAAAGCGTCCGAGACGGGCTGACTCATATCGGCCAACGCCAGGCCTATTCCTTCCGGGCGCCGACAGCCAGGGATATGCCCCGGCAAAAGTTGCGGTTCCTCTTGGAACTAATCAAGGCTGCCGGCTACCGCGGTTGGGTTATACTCATGGACGAAATCGAGTTGGTCGCTAATTACAGCGTTCTCCAGCGCGCCCGGTCCTACGGGGAGTTGACCCGTTGGCTGGGTCAGGCGGCCGACGAAAAATACCCGGGCCTGGTAGTCGTCGGGACCGTCACCGCAGGTCTTGCCGAATTGGTTCTCGACACCAAGGAAGACCGCGATAAGGCAGCCCCCCGCCTTCGGGGCAGGGGAAGGGACACCGATAATTTGCTTGCGGCCCGAGCAGAAACCGGGATGCGCCTCATTGAACGAGGGCTACACCCGCTGGATGATCCCGACGACGCAACCCTGTCCTTCCTGTATGACAAGCTAAAGGACATCCATTCCCGGGCATACAGTTGGGACGCCCCGGACATTGAGCGCGGAATCGCTCAGACGAGACGGCCCAGAATCCGCTCCTTCGTCCGGCGATGGATTAGCGAGTGGGACCTGCGCCGATTGTATCCTGAATTGGAACCGGACATTGAGGTGACGGAAGTGCAGTTCAGGTACGAGGAGGATACAACGCTGGAACACCCTGCTTCGGACGACCCGGGCTCCGCCACCATCAATGAGGCAGACGAGTCTGCCTATGGGCCTGAACCTCGCCCCGTTCATCGCCAGGTTTAAGGACCGCTGCGTTGCCTATACCATTCCGTGACCTGGGCGAGGGCGAACCCTCCGGTGTGGCGGGTTTCCTGCGATTCATTGACGAACCGGATGGAAGGGGAATACGCGGCGCTTTGTTCATTATGTCGGCTCGAGGAGAACCGATTGAGTTCACTTTCACCAGGATCAACCTTCGCTCCGGTGTGCTGTGGCGGCCGGGACACGCCCGGAGTCGTTCCGTGTACGCCTTGACCAGGGCTTTGTTTGAAGCAGCCAGCAACCAAGCCGACGTAATATTTTCGCTGGCGGAGGAAACGCCTCCAGCGGTATTTTCCGATAACATACGCCCGGAAATTCCCCTGTGCCGTGTGGCATCCAAAGACTCCGCGGCTGTGGTGCCATCGGAAAAAGCACAACGATTATCCGAGTGCTTAATCCTGTATTGGACTAACGGTTTGCCCGCTCCCGGTTCAGTGACAGCCCAGACCGTAGAACTCCTTGGGCAGCGCCAACTGCTGATTGAACCCTTTGAGCGCGCTGCCCAGGGTATTCAGGAAGCATTCGACTCGTGAAGCTGCTGCCAAACTGGCTGACCGGCGCTCCGACGTCGCACCAGCGAAGGTGGATTCCGTTGCGGCCGCCATTGAAGCCGCAGCCGGTCCGCACTGTGCCGCTGGCCCCGGTCCAGCAGCCGAGCGTGCGGCATACGCCATGTAGTATTGATTTGCCTACTGACGTAGTTGCCCTTTTCCCTGAGGCGGAAGCCGTCCCGGAGCCGGTTACATCGGTAGTTCTGACTCCGGCGACGGGTGTCCAAGGAGAAATGCCATCCGATCCTGGTCGTCGAAACCGCTCCGAGTCTGCCGGCGTCGGTAATCCTCCAGCCACAAGCCCACGCGCAAGAACACCCCTTGCCGCCCGTCTGCGGCTGGTACTCTCACCTCCCCTTAACTCGTTGCTGCCCGGTCCCCATTCGGTCCTGACCTGGGCCGGTGAGTTAATGCCGTTCCAACTGGACGGAGTCCGAACACTGATCAGCAGTGACAAGTTGCTGCTGGCAGATGATATGGGGTTAGGTAAGACTATCCAGGTAATCGCGGCGTTGCGGATTCTGATTGTGCAGCGGGTTTTGGAGAATGTACTGGTGGTTGCTCCCGCGTCGGTCTTGGACCAATGGCGACAGGAATTGCTCAAGTGGGCACCGGAGCTTAGGGTGATGGTCATTCGTGGCTCTCCCAGTGACCGGGCGTGGCAATGGATAAGCGAAGTCCACGTTGGGATAGTCAGTTACGACACCCTAAGGGCAGATTTCACCGACAATTTACAGTCTACGGTACGAAAGAAGATCTGGGGCATCCTGGTTGCGGACGAAGCCCAGCGTATCAAGAACCGCAACCCTACTAGCGTTGCCGTGAAGGGACTGAAGCGCAACCGTTCATGGGCACTGACGGGCACGCCACTGGAGAACAATGAGGAAGAGTTGGCGTCCATCATAGAGTTCGTGGATCACGGGGAACTGATTTCTCAAGACCACTACTCCCCCGGTCTCAATCTGCGAGAGAGACATCGGGAATTGCAAATGAGGCGGAAGAAGGCCGATGTGCTTGAAGACCTTCCGCCCAAGCTGACCACCAAGTTGTCCATCGAACTACTGCCCAACCAGCGACGTAGGTATAACCGGGCGGAGCGGGAAGGCATCGTATATCTGCGAGAGTTAGGGGCGGATGTAAGGGTGCAGCACGTTTTGGAATTGATCCAGCGGCTGAAACAGATTTGCAACGCCGAGCCGGAAACCGGAGAGTCCAGCAAGTTTGAAGACATTCGGCGAAGAATGGAGTCCCTGGCCCTACAGGGTCACAGGGCCATAGTTTTTTCTCAGTACGTCAGCAACGGGTTTGGTGTTGACGCCATGGCGGGTGTATTGCGCGAGTTCGACCCTTTGACATTCACAGGGGAGCTTTCGCTGGAGGACAGGCGAGACGTCATACGCAGTTTTCGAAATTGTGACCGGCACAAGGCGCTAATCGTTTCACTGAGGGCCGGCGGGGTGGGCCTTAACCTCCAGGAAGCCTCCTATGTATTTCACCTCGACCGTTGGTGGAACCCGGCGGTGGAACGCCAGGCCGAAGACCGAAGCCACCGTTACGGGCAGTCGATGCCGGTGCACGTGTTCAAGTATTCCTGCATAGACACAATAGAGGAGCGCATTGACCGGACATTGGAGAGCAAGCAGGAGTTGTTTGACCAACTCGTGGACGACGTAACTATCGACCTGGGTAAGTCTCTGTCTGCCGACGAACTGTTCGGCCTGTTCGGGTTGGAAAATTTCTACCAACATCGTGGCAGTCAGGATACGTCATGAAACAGATGGCTCCCCAGTTTGTCAACTCGCTTGACCCGAAGTAACTGTTCAGACTTGATGAGGCGAATTTACCGGGCCGGCGGTTCTACGATTCCGCTGAAAGACACTGGCGCCGGTGGGCTGGCTGTGGCATAAAAGGACAATGGAAACAGGACTGGACCTGACCAAGGCAAGCCGGGAAACCCTGCTGGCAGTCATTGCCGAACAACAGGGGATCATCACCGAACTGAGCCAGCGGGTGGAGGGCTTGGAAGCCCGGTTGTCCGGTGGCGGGCCGGGGGCCAGGATGCCGGGGCATAAGCCTGCTGCCAGGCGCAAGAAGCCGGCGGCGGACGAAAAGAAGCCGCGAAAGAAGCGGCCCCACGGCTTCGCCCGGTTGCGGATGGAACCCACCGGGCGGGTGGTCCACGCCCCGGAGTATTGCCCCGAATGCCATACCGCTCTCGCCGGGGGCTGGGTGCAGCGGACCCGGGAAGTCATAGACATTCCGGCAGCCCCGGCGGAAGTCACAGAGCATGTATTCATAGCCCGGACCTGTCCGTTGTGCCGGAAGCGGCGGCTGCCCCAGGACCCTCTGCAAGGTCTGGCCGCGGGCCGCCAACGCCTTGGAACCAATCTGGTGAGCCTGATGGTGACCCTGCGGGAAGAGGGACGGCTGCCCCTGAGGACCATCCAATGGTATCTGCGGGTGTTCCATCAGTTGCAACTGAGCGTTGGGGCCATCGTCCGGGCGGTCCAGCAGGTTGCCCGGCAGGGAGGACCGGAAGTGGGCCAGGTCCTGGAGCGCATCCGTTCCAGCCCGGTGGTTCACGCCGATGAGACGGGTTGGCGGGAGAACGGGAAAAACGGCTACGTCTGGACTTTCAGCACGCCCAAGGAGCGGTTCTTCCTGCGCCGGGGCCGGGGCGGGGAGGTGGTGGACGAGGTCCTGGGCGAGTCCTTCGAAGGGATTCTGGTGAGTGACTTCTACGCAGCTTACCACCACCACCCCGGACTCAAACAGAGATGTTGGGTCCACCTGCTGCGGGACATTCACACGCTGAAGGAATTGCACCCGGAAGACGGCGGGCTGGCCCGGTGGGCAAAGGGGGTAAAGAAGCTCTACGCCAAGGCCCGGGCGTGGGCTGCTGCGGGAAGGCGGCCACCGTCACGCGGGCAGTTGGTCTTGGAGCAGCGGCTGCTGGCGCTGTGCCTGCCTTTTCTGGAAGACCCGCTGGCGGTGCAAGCCAAGCTATGCCGGCGGATAGAACGGCACATCAAAGAACTGTTCGTCTTCGTATCGCATCCGGAGACGCCATCTGACAACAATGCCGCTGAACGGAGCCTGCGCCACCTGGTGATCAGCCGTAAAATCAGCGGCGGGACCCGCTCCCAACAGGGCAGCGACAGCAAAATGGTCTTGGCCTCCCTCTTTGGAACCTGGCGGGCCAAGGGCCTGAATCCCTTCCTCGAATGCCGCCAGTTGCTCATTTCCCCTCAACCCTGAACAGTTACGACCCGAAAGCCCGGTAGGTCGAGATACGCATGTCACCACCCGACGGCGGAATTCTTTTTGGTGTCGATTGGGTCAATGGCAAGATGGACTCACGGGGACGAGATCTACATTCCTGGGTGCCCCCCTCATTCCCACGTGCGCCCCTCCGCATCAACAGGAGCTCAACTTGGCGGCTTAAAGAGGCAGGTACACCGCCTGTCCCGTCATGGCGCTCCGGTACACCGCCTCGGTCCACTCCATGTAGTGGACACCGGTCTCGAAGGCCACCATGTCCACCTGTTCCCTGCCCCGTATGGCGTTGGTGAACTGTTCCTCCACCCTGTACCTGGCCTGAGTTTCCGGCGGGTTGGGCACCTCCGCCAGTTCCGGGTCTCCGCGCCTTCCGGCCCAGACCCGGCGCTGGGGATCAACATGAATCGTCCCCTCGGTCCCGAACATCCAGATGTGGTTGCCGCCATTCAACCCGGAAGTGGCACTCATCTGCATGTGCACCTGGGCCCCGTTGGCCAACTCGTACAGAATATCGATGTGGTCGGGAATGGTCACTGAGGTAAGATGCCCCTTCTCGTCCTGCCGGTATGGAACGTGCACCTTGGACATGGCGATTACCCGGTTGCCCCGCCCGAGCCAGCGCATCATCGACTCATAGGATGCCCCAATGTTCAGGGTGTTATGGCCGCTCAACGCCCGGTCCTGCCGCCAGTGCAGGGGGCTGTCACGGTCGGCAAAGTTGTTTTGCAGTGAGGTGAAGTCCACCGACAGCAACTCGCCCAGGTACCCGTCGTCGATAAGACGTTTGAGTACGTTGTCGATGGTGTAGCTGGTGGACGTGGGCGTCAGCTGGCAGACCAGCTCGGGATGGGACCTGGAAGCGTTGAGCATATCGCGGGCTTCCGCCGCGTCCGACGCCATGCGGGCCTCCGTAAGCACGTGCTTGCCTGCTTCCAGCGATGCCAGCGTCATGGTGCGGTGCATGTAGGGCCAGGTGCCGATGCACACCGCGTTGATGCTGTCGTCCTCCAGCAACTCCCGCCAATTCCCGTATACCTTCGGGATGTTGAATTGGTCGGCTACGGCCCTTCCCGATTCGATACTCCGGTTGGCCACCGCCACGATCTCGCAGTCTTCAACCCCCAGAAATCCGGGAATGTGGCGTGCCCTCACATTTCCGCCCGCCCCGATGAGTCCCACGCGAATCTGTTCGTCTGCCATCAGTAGCCTCCTCAGTCAATACTCCGGCCAATACTCCGCGGTTCCAACTGCCCTCGACGCTGAACACGATCAGAATATCACTCATTTCAACTCTTCGCAGGTCAACCCCTCGCAGGCGGCGACCGGCATCCGCGGTGGGACTCAAAATCGCGCGAAAAACAGGGTATACTTACGTATACGGTGAGCGTTGATGTCATGGAAACGGGAAACACATCCTGAGGAGGGGTTATTGTAATGGGAAAGGACTATAGTATCTGCGTGGGAGCAACGGGTTTCGGAGGTGGCGTCTGGCACAGCCCCGACGGTGGAGACAACTGGAACAGGATCAGGGAGCCGTTCCCCCTCGGCTGCCAGGTCCGGGCGTTGGCCGTCTACCCGGACAACCCGGACCGCATCCTGGCGGGGTCGGACTACGGTATATGCCGCAGTGAAGATAAGGGTGCGACATGGGAGAAGCTGTGGTCGCCCATGGACGGAGTCCCCATCTGGTCGATAGCCATCGACCCCCAGGACACCGAGACCATCTTTGTTGGCATCAAGCCTGCCGCCCTTTTCCGGTCTAAAGACGGCGGCCACAGTTGGAGCAAACTGTCCGTCCAAATGGCGCAGGAATGCCATATCGGCCCTCCCATGGTGACCGGTCTGATGGTCGATCCGAGTGACCACCGGACCGTTTGGGCCGGGGTCGAGGTGGACGGCATATACCGCAGTCTGGACGGCGGCGACACCTGGGTCCAGATCGACGGCGGCGTGAACCCCGACATCCACGGCATGACGATCAGCCCGGGGCAACCCAACAGGGTGCTAGTCAGCACTCCCCGCGAAATCTACTCCACCACCGACATGGGCGAGAGCTGGCAGTCCGTGGTCAGGACCGACCAGTTTGTCCTGCCATACAGCCGGGGCGTTGCCGTCAAGCCCGGAGACCCCAACGTGATCTTCTCTGCCGTCGGCGACACGGCCATCGGCGGCGCGGGGGCCATCCACCGCTCCACCGACGGCGGCCAGACCTGGGAGAGGCGGCCCCTGCCGGTGGACCCGAACTCCAACATCTGGGGTTTCGCCACTCACCCCGCAGACCCCGATTTTGTCCTGGCATCCAGCCTCATGGGCGAGCTTTATTCCAGCAGTGACGCCGGAGACTCCTGGCAGAAGCTGGACCGGGAATTCACCGAGGTTGGCGCAATGGCCTGGGTCCCCAATTAAACGCTGACCGGGGCTCCCCAGCTTCAGAACGGCAAGCGGCGCATGGGTGGCCCATGCGCCGCCTTCAGTTTCGTGGGCGGCGGTCCGCCGTGTGGTCCAACTCCGGCCATCGGCGGCCGGGCTGCCGGGCGGGGCCGGTCTGTATGCGCCCTGTGCGGCAAGCCTTGCCGCATGGCGTGGATTCTTGACCCTCAACACTGCCGGTGCTACCGTCAACGGCACCAGGGCGCCAGGTCTGCCCTGGCATCCAGGACCGCCTTCAGGAGGTCAGCATGGCTATCCCGGCCGAGAAACGCCCGGACACAGGAACCCGTCAGGCCGTCTCCCATCCCCTGGACCCGCTGACGGCTGAGGAGATTGTCGAGGCCGCCAGTATCCTCAAGAAACACTACCAGAAACACCGCCAGTTGGGGGAAAGGGTGCGGTTTGAGACCGTCGTCCTGAAAGAGCCGGAGAAGAAAGAAGTCCTCAACTTCAGGCGCGGCGACTCCATCCGGCGGGACGCCTTCCTGGTGGTCCTGGACAATGAAGAGGAAGCTACGTACGAGGCGATTGTTTCCCTCAACGAGGGGCGGGTCACCGGCTGGAATGAGGTCCCCGGCGTCCAGCCGCGGATAATGTTCGATGAGTTCTCCGAGTGCGAAGCCATCGTAAGGGCCAACCCCGGCTTCCGGGCAGCGCTCGAGAAACGCGGCATTTCAGACCCGGACCTGGTCATGGTGGACCCCTGGTCGGCCGGCTACTACGGGTTCGCCGACGAGGAGGGCCGCCGTCTGGCCCTCACCCGGAACTTCCTCCGGTCCAGCCCCACCGACAATGGCTACGCGCGTCCCATAGAGGGGCTGAGCGCCCTGGTGGACCTGAACAAGATGGAGGTGATGCGGATCGACGATTACGGAGTGATGCCATTGCCTCCCAACCCCGGCAATTACGCCGCGGAGTTCGCCGGCGAGTTCCGGCAGGACCTGAAACCCCTGGAAATCACCCAGCCGGAGGGTCCCAGTTTCACCGTGGACGGCCACAGCGTCGCCTGGCAGAAGTGGCATCTGCGGATTGGCTTCACTCCCCGTGAAGGGCTGGTGCTGTACAACGTAGGCTACGAGGACCAGGGCAGAATCCGTCCCATTCTGTACCGGGCCGCCCTGTCGGACATGGTCGTACCCTATGGCGACCCCGGCACAGACCACTACCGCAAGAACGCATTCGACGCGGGCGAGTACGGAATAGGTTCCCTGACCAATTCCCTGGCCCTCGGCTGCGATTGCCTCGGCGAGATTCACTACTTCGACGCCGACCTGAACACAGGCCGGGGCGGGGCCTTCACCATACCCAACGCCAGCTGCATGCACGAGGAGGACTACGGCATCCTGTGGAAGCACACGGACTGGCGCACCGGCCAGGTGGAGGTCCGGCGCTCCCGGAGATTGGTCATTTCCAGCATCGCCACGGTGGGCAACTACGAATACGGGTTCTTCTGGTACTTCTACCAGGACGGGTCAATCCAGTTGGAGATAAAACTGACCGGCATCATCAATACTGCGGGCATTGCCGAGGGAGAGACACCCAGGTACGGCACCATCGTCGCCCCCCGGTTGAACGCCCATATTCACCAGCACTTCTTCAACTTCCGCCTGGACATGAGCGTGGATGGAGAGGCCAACACCGTTCACGAGGTGAACACGGTGGCCGAACCCATCGGGCCGGACAATCCTCACGGCAACGCCTTCTACGCTGAAGCCACACCCCTGAGGAGCGAACTGGAAGCCCAACGGGTGATTGACCCCATGACCGGCCGCTACTGGGTGGTATCCAACCCTTCGGTCAAGAATGCGCTGGGACGGCCTGTGGGCTACAAGTTGATGCCCGGCGAAAACATCCTTCCCTTCGCCCACCCCAGCGCCAGCATAATCCAGCGGGCCGGGTTCATGACCAAACACCTGTGGGTCACGCCCTACGCCCCCGGGGAACTGTCGGCAACCGGCCCCTACCCCAATCAGCACCCCGGCGGCGCGGGCCTGCCCGAATACACGAAGAATGACCGCAACGTGGAAGACACCGACCTGGTCCTGTGGTACACCCTTGGTTACCATCACGTCCCGCGCCCGGAGGACTGGCCAATCTCGCCGGTGGCCTACTGCGGGTTCAGTCTCAAGCCGGTGGGCTTCTTCGACACCAACCCGGCGCTCGACGTGCCCCCCAGCGCCCACCACAACGGCGCTTGCCACGCATGACCGGCCAGACGACGTCTCCAGGTCACAGGGAAACAGGGAGCGGTTGACAGGAACCGGTTGAATAGAAGGCGCGGGAGAAACCGCGGGGTTGATGAAAGTGCAGCTCACCCCCAAAATGCTCATCGTGGACGAGTCCGGCATCTTGCCTGACCGGTCCGACACCGCGCTCTTCGCGGTCAATTTACCGTAAGCCCGGTCCCCATCCTGGTCAGCGTCTCGCACCCGTTGGCGGTGACCACCACGGTGTCCCCCACCGACATCGCCAGCCGCCGGTCCCAGTCCAGCAGGATCATGTGCATGAAGATGACCATGTTGGGCTCCAGCACCACCGGGTTGTCCCTGTATATCATGGGCCAGTCCATCCAGGTCGGCGGGTACAACGCCCCCAGGCTGTAGCCGCAGGCGTTGAGCCGGTGTTCCCCGAAACCGGACCGGTCCAGGGACCTGGAGTGGGCGTCGAAAATATCCCCGAATGTGGAACCCGGCCGCGCGGCGTCCTTGCAGGCTTGAAGCGCGTCGCAGCAGGCGGAGTGCATGGAAAGCTGCAACCGGCTGGGTTCGCCGGTCAGGACCGTCCGCATCAGGCAGGAATGGTAATGGCGGTAGGCCCCGCCGAATTCCAGTTGCAGTTGGTCATTGGCGTCCAGCGTGCGGTAGCCGGTGAAATTTCTGACCATGAGGGCGTTCTCCCCCGACCCTATTATGAACCGTGAGGCCGCATAGTCTCCTCCGCCCCGGAACACCGCGGATTGCATCCCGCTCAACACTTCCTGCTCCGGCGTGCCGGGCCTGGCCAGTTGTTGCGCTGCCGCCAGGGCGTCATCGGCCAGGGCCGCCGCCCGGCGCACGTATTCCAGTTCAGCCTCGCTTTTGACCAGCCTCAACCGGCTCACCAGTTCGGAGCTGTCCTCGTATTCGCAGCGGCCCTCAAGGGCGGACCTGACGTATTCCCACCGCTGTCCGGTCAGGCACCACGCATCCAGCTCGATGCCCAGCCGCCGGCCCCGGCACCCCTGCTCCTCCAGGATTTGCCAGAGGTCCTGGGCGGGGTTGCTGCCCGCGCTGTCAACCCAGATGCGAACATCCTCGATCACCGAGGTCAACCGCGCCTGCCGCAGGTCGGCGGACCTAGTCAGCAGGACCAGCCTGCCGTCCGCTCCGAGATAGAGGCATTGGAACTGCGAGTATCCGGTGGTGTCGTACCCGGTCAGGTAATACATGCTTTCCTGCCGGAAAATCAGCAGGGCCGCCAGTCCCCTGCGCTGCAATTCCGCCACGACCTTCTCCCGGCGCGCGGCCAACTCCTGCCCGGTAAAATGCAATGGCATTTCGCTCCTCCTGACGCCTGATGTAGGGACTACCCCGACTCCGGTGGGGAGACCAATTGATTCTATCACCGCGGCAGGAGGCGGAAGCGGGGCGGCGGCGGGATACAAACGGAGGCGGAAGCGAGGCGGCGGCGGGATGCAATGAACGCTCAGAGGTGCCGTATGGCAACCATAAGTTCAGTGCTGGGTCCATTGGACATGGCTGGGGCCTCCGCCAATTCGTAGCCGGACATGTGCAGGAAAATTGGCCCCTCCCCGCTCCTGCAGGGATCCGGGGAATCTGTGCAGGTCTATCCCTGCGGGTGCGGACGCTGACGTGGCTGGCCACTGGTCACTTTCCGCTCTCCACCCTATCCCTGAAGGGATTGACCACCCTGATGCCGTCGTATTCCTGCTCTGTGCTCATGTCTTCCGAGTAGACCACGTCACATCCACTGTGCTTGGCAGATGCGAGTATCAGGCAGTCCCAGTAGGAGAGACCGAATCTCTCCCGGTACTCCAGGGCTTTTTTCACCGTGCCGGCGGTCAGATTGTGGATGTGGTGCCGTTCCAGGTTTGCGATGACCCTGACGGCTTGGTCGTGACGGAGGGCTCCGGGCCTGGAGGGGCGGGTTACCTGGTGGTAGAATTCCCCGAGGACCTGCGGCGACATGGCCAGGTCTTCCCGGTCCAGGAGGTTTTCCGCTATTTCCTGTTTGGCCTGGTCATCCGGGAGGACGCTTACCGCGTAGACCGGTATGTTGGTGTCAACGAACCTCACGGCGCTGGTGCAATTCCTCTCTGGTCAGGTTGTCCGCCGGGTTGATGCCTCCGCCTTCGGCGCGGATCGATTCTATTATCTCTCTCAGGGTCTCGCGGCCGGTCTGGGGCTCTGCCAGGCCTGCGAGGTATTCCCTGACCATCGCGGAAACCGAGGTGCCCCTTTCGGCTGCCTTGATTCTTGCGAAGCGGTACGTGTCATCGTCAATAGCCACGGTGATATTCTTCACAGCTTCACGTTTTCACTCCATTTTGTTGGACTTACTATAGGGGTGCGGCGTCTCTTGTGCAAGGCTGTGTCACTGGTCAGTGGTTGGTTTCCCCCGCGCAGAGAGCAATATGTTCGTGGAGCCGGCAGCCGGTTTGCGCCTCACAGGGCCGATTGTCTCCTCAGTTCCTTCGCCCTCTCGATTATACGGACGGCGTCCTCCATCGTTCTCTCTGCATAGTTTGGGTACGACGTCAGCTCCGGCCATTCCCTTTCGTAGTACTCCGAGTCCCCGCCCCTGTATTCCGAGTAGACATCAGGTGGGATCTGAAGCCCGAACTCTCCCATGCCTTCTGGGTCGAAGTGGCGCATTCCGCCCAGCAGGTTCCCTATGTCGTGTTCCTTCCGGTAGTTGCCTCCCGCAGCGCGAATCAGCGCTTTCATGGAGTGTTCCATGAGGTTCTGGGCTTTCTGCCCCATCTCCAGGCCGGTGAACCCGGTTTGTTCCATCTTGGCGAACCCGGCCAGGTGGATCTCAGCGTGGCGCAGCCTCTCGTTGTAGCTGGACCAATCGTGCTGGTATTCGGTTTTCTCATCCTCGTAATGGCTGGCGTCGTACTCCTCGCTGTTCCTGGGCATTACCACTCCGTCACGGAAGGCTTCTGTCTCCAAGGAGTTCCAGTACCGCCGGTTGTGGCGGTACTGCTCCAGCGTTCGCCAGACGATCTGCACTGGCGTTTCGTGTCCGTATTCGCGGGCAGCCGTGATGCAGGCGGCTTCTGACGCCGCCTGCCGGGTCTCTCCGTCAGGTTTCTCCGGTGTCACCAGCATCAGGTCTATGTCGGATTCCTCGATCCAGCCGCCCCGGGCCCGGGAGCCAAAGAGTATGGCGAAATCCGGGCCCTCTTTCTCCAGCACTGACCGGGCGACGGCGACAGCCTTGGGGTCCGGGCCTCCGGGGTGTTGCACGAGGTGGTGGACCCTGCCGTTGGGGGTCAGGCCGTTTTCGGCCTGCGGCGCTTTGACGCGGCCGGTGGCGTCATCGTTGGTCATTGCTCGACCTCCGGGGGGCGCGGCTCTTGCAGGTCAGCGGGTGGATGGCGTGGATTGTACGGCATTGGGCGAGGCCCTGCGATACTGCGGGTTGCCGGTGCCCGAAGTTTACGGCGTATCGGGAAAATTCCGCCGCTCGGGTTCAACCCCCTGCGCTGCAATTCCGCCACGACCTTCTCCCGGCGCGCGGCCAACTCCTGCCCGGTAAAATGCAATGGCATTTCGCTCCTCCTGACGCCTGATGTAGGGACTGCCCCGACTCCGGTGGGGAGACCAATTGATTCTATCACCGCGGCAGGAGGTGGAAGCGGGGCGGTGGCCAAGGTCCTCAATCCTTGTTCAGCGCAAGGACTGCTGCTGATGAAATCGGCATAGGTCGAGAACAGCTATTCCAGCAGCTGCGGAAGCCTCCCTGGACTTTCCGGCGCGTGTCGTGAATGATACGCTTGATGCGCTGTGGCGGCTTGGCGAAGGTCGCCGCCCCGGGGGATACGGTATGCTGGCCGTGGCGGCTGGTGAGGCCGGAGAACGGGGAACAGTCTCCCAGGTTCAAGACCCTGAAGGCGGTCTCCGAGGCATTGGGGTTGAGCGCCCCGGACTTGCTGGTCGAGCCTGAGTTCCTGCCCCGGTAGCCAGGCAAGGGAGACGGAGACAGAGCAGTGGCAGCGACCGGAAGAAAACTGACGGCTGCGGTTGAGGAATACGTCACCGAGTTGCGCCGTATCCGGGCTTCGGCCGGCGGCACCGGCGAGCTGTCCTACTATCCGCCGCTGTCCAACCTGCTGAACGCCGTGGGCGGCTCGCTGCGCCCAAAGGTATATTGCGTCAGCCAGTTGGCCCAGCAGGGCGCCGGACATCCCGATTTTGGACTCTATGCCGCCAGGCAGGTGTCGAAGGGCCAACCCAGGCATGGCCAAGTCCCGGAGGCCGGCGTGGTGGAGGTCAAGCCCGCCGGCGACGACGCCTGGCTCACCGCCGACAGCGCCCAGGTCAGCCGCTACTGGCAGCGCTACCGCCTCGTGCTGGTCACCAACACCCGTGACTTCGTGCTGCTGGGCGAGGACTCCCAGGGCAACCCGGCAAAGCTCGAGACCTTCCGGCTGGCCGACTCCGCCGCCGACTTCGAGGCGAAGCTGCAACGCCCCCGCGCCTTCGCCAACAGCGTAGGCCCGTCGCTGGCCGAATACCTGGGCCGCGCCCTGTCCCACCGGGCCACGCTGGCCGAACCCCGCGACCTGGCCCGGCTGCTGGCCTCCTACGCCCGCGACGGTTTGGCCCGGGTCGAAGCATCGGGCGACGCATCGTCCCTGAACGCCGTGCGGTCGGCGCTGGAGGAAGCGCTGGGCGTGAAGTTCGAGGGTGAGCGGGGCGCGGCCTTCTTCCGCTCGACGCTGGTGCAAACGCTGTTCTACGGTGTCTTCTCCGCCTGGGTGCTGTGGTCGCGGCAGACGCCGGCTCCGGCAGGCCCCTTCGACTGGCGCACATCAGTTTGGCACCTACGGGCACCCATCATGCAGGCCCTGTTCCAGCAGGTGACCAGCCCCGGGCAGTTGCAGTCGCTGGACCTGGTAGAGGTGCTGGACTGGACGGCGGCGGCCCTGGACCGGGTAGACCGGGACGCCTTCTTTGCCCGGTTCAACGAGGGCGAGGCGGTGCCCTACTTCTACGAGCCCTTCCTTGAAGCCTTCGACCCGGCCCTGCGCAAGCAGCTTGGCGTCTGGTACACCCCGGCCGAGGTGGTGCGCTACATGGTGGCCCGCGTGGACCGTGCCCTGAAAGATGACCTTGGCATCGAGGACGGGCTGGCCGCTGAGAACGTCTACATCCTCGACCCCTGCTGCGGCACCGGGGCCTACCTGGCCGAGACGCTGAAGCGCATCGCCGCCAACCTGCGGGGCAAGGGCCTGGGCGCTCTCACCGGGGCGCGGGTGAAGCAGGCGGCGACGCAGCGGGTGTTCGGTTTCGAGATCATGCCCGCGCCCTTCGTGGTGGCCCACTTGCAGGTCGGCCTTACCATGCAGACCCTGGACGCGCCGCTATCCGACGACGGCAACGAGCGCGCCGGGGTGTTCCTTACCAATGCGCTGACCGGCTGGGAGCCGAGGACGCAGAAGCCGTTGCCATTTCCGGAGCTGGAGGAGGAGCGGGACCGGGCCGAGCGGGTGAAGCAGGATACGCCGGTGCTGGTCATCCTGGGCAACCCGCCCTACAACGGGTTCGCGGGCATGGCGGTGGACGAGGAACGGGAGTTGTCCGAGGCCTACCGCACCGTCAAAGAGGTGCGGAAACCCGAGGGGCAGGGTCTGAACGACCTGTACGTCCGCTTCTTCCGCATGGCGGAGCGGCGCATCGCGGAGAAGACCGGGCGGGGCGTCGTCTGCTTCATCTCCAACTACTCGTGGCTGGACGGCCTGTCATTTACCGGGATGCGGGAGCGTTACCTGGAGGCATTCGACGCCATTCGCATTGACTGTCTCAATGGGGACAAGTACAAGACGGGAAAGACAACACCTGACGGGAGGCCGGACCCCAGCATCTTCTCCACCGCAGGCGACCCCGTCGGCATCCAGGTGGGCACCGCCATCGCCACACTCGTCAGGAAGGCCGGTCACGCGCCCGCCGAATCCGTGGGGTTACGGCACCTGTGGGGACAAGCCAAGCCCAAGGAACTCACAGACTCGGCAGAAACAGGGCCGGCTGGCCTCTACCAGCCCATCGAACCGTCGCTCCTCTTGGGCCTGCCCTTCGCCGAGGTTGCTGTCAACCGGGATTGGAGCGAATGGCCGTCGCTGCCCGACCTGTTTCCGACATCGTTCCCTGGAGTGAAGAGTGGTCGGGACTCATTTGTAGTTGACATTGACCTAAGCACTCTCAGGGAAAGAATAGAAACATATTTCGACCCTGATGTAAGTCACGAGGCAGTTGCAGGTCTGTACCCTCTCGCGTTGCACAATCCACGGGAATACGACTCCCGCAACGTTCGCGATTCTCTACTTTCTAAAGGCGGCCCGGAGGACGCCAGGTTTGTCGGATACGCCTTTCGTCCGTTCGACAACCGATGGATATATTGGGAATCAAGAGAAAAACTCGTAGATCGCCCACGCCCTGATTACAAGCCTCATATATTCGATGGGAATTTGGCTTTGGTTTCTCAACAAAAGCCAAGACGGGAATGGTCACCGCCGCAGGTTATTTCCCATATAGGCTGCCTTGACCTAATGGACAGGGGCGCAACTTGCTTCCCCGCGTGGCTACGCAATGGACAGACTGAGGGCCAACAAGGGATTCTGGACGGCGGCGGAGAGCAGCGCCGGCCCAACCTGTCGGCGGCGGCGCAACGGTATCTCGACCGGCTGGGCTTGGGAGTGGAGGACCTGTTTCACCACGCGCTGGCGGTGCTGCACGACCCGGCCTACCGCGAGGCCAACGCAGGGGCGCTACGGATGGAGTGGCCGCGCATCCCGCTGCCCGGCTGGCCCGACGTCGACGTCCCCAACGCCGCCGACGATCTGCGAGCCTCCGCCGACCGGGGCCGGGAGCTGGCCGCGCTGCTGGACCCGGAGACGCCGGTGGCGGGTGTGACCGCCGGTACGCTGCGCCCGGAACTGGCGGCCATCGCCGTCCCGTCCACCGCCGGCGGACGCAACATGAGCGGGGACGACTTCGCGCTGACCGCCGGCTGGGGGCACTTCGGTGTTGGAGATGCAGTGATGCCGGGACAGGGCCGCGCCGTGGAGCGCGACTACACCGCTGCCGAACGGGAGGCGCTGGGGGACGACATTGCCGTGCTTGGGGATACCACGGTTGACGTTCACCTGAACGACAACGCCCGCTGGAACAACGTCCCTGCCGCTGTCTGGAACTACAAGCTGGGCGGGTACCAGGTCCTCAAGAAGTGGCTGTCCTACCGCGAAAGCAAGGTGTTGGGCCGCAGCCTGCTGCCGGAGGAGGTGCAGCACTTCACGGACACGGCGCGGCGGATTGCGGGGATTTTAGGAGCGGTCAGCTGAGCGCCTGCCGCGACCCGGCAGACTGTCGGTCGAAGCGGCAGTAGGCTAACTGCCGTAGAAAAGGGTGGGGCGCAGGATAGCGGTGGGGGAGACAACGGGGAGAGGGGGTGGAGAAGCCTTGAGGTGGACGGGTTGATTCGGGAACGCCGTCACTACTCTCCGGCTTGTATGACAACGCTGCCACCCTCCACGACCTGGATGTTCAGGTTATGGCCGTCCAGCAGACGCATACCCACGAGGGGGATGCTATCTGCTTCGTCGGCCTCGATATGTCTTGGCAGGCCGTCCCAGAGCACTGTCACGCCATAAACGTCGAACTCTATTACGCTTCCGTCGGCTAAACTGGCCTCACCATAGCCCCGGTGGGGGAGACCCAACTCCGTCACGACCGGCGGTGGCAGAGTTAGAAGACCGTTGTAGCCCGTGTCTATCACGGCTTCTATTTCACTTGCTTGCCCTGCGGGACCTTGAACGGCAAGGGTTACCACCGGCTCGTAGAAAGCATTCACCACGCCTTCTATCACCCGGTTCTCCGCAAGGGCCTGCCGCCGAAGTGACGAAGCACGCCGTACCCTATCCGCAAGGAATAGATATCGACGGCATCGGGATGCTGCGCCCACAGACTGTCCGTGGCGGCGATCACGCTGTCGCCAATGGCCCAATCCCCGCTCTCCACGTCGATGGAAATGATCTCCCCGTGGTGGGCGTCTTCTACCCTTTGCCGTATGTCTCGCTCGTATATCTCCTTGCCGAGCCGGACCGTCTCTTCGCGAGGCTTGCGCTGCCGCGCCGGGGTCTTTGGGTCCGCCATCCAGCCCCCTTTCAATGGCCCACTGCTGTAACCGGCATTGTATTGCTTCGAGGCATCACCGGCAAACACAACACCCTTGCGTATCTCCGCGGGTCATACCATACTGCTGGCATCGGCGGCAAACCAGTAAGATAAAACTCTCAAGAGCAGGCTTGAAAACGGAGGACGAATGGGACACACGGGGACACCGGCCCGCCCGCGCAGGCCCCGCAAGGAGGCGGTTCGCCTGGGCAAGGAGATATACCAGCGGGACATCCTGCCCCAGGTGGAAGCCGGCCACTTTGGCGAGTACGTCGCCATTGACGTTGAGACAGGGGACTGGGCCGTGGCTGACACCACCCGCGTCGCGGTGGAGCGTCTGCGGGAGCAGCGCCCGGACGCGGTGGATGTCCTGTGCGAGCGGGTTGGCTACCGGGCCCTCCGCAGCTTCGGGGCCGGCTCACTGCGGAGGACCGGGTGATCCAGGGTGAGGTCAACGCCGCTTACGAAGCCGTCGTGACCCTCCCTCTCCAGGACCCGGAAGGGCGGACGCGGGATATCGAGGCCGTGGTGGACACCGGCTACAGCGGATTCCTGACCCTGCCGCCCGGGTTGGTTGATGAGTTGGGGTTGCCCTTCGCCTACATGGGCCAGGCAATTCTGGCCAATGACGCTGAGGTGGATTTCGACGTTCACTACGTGACCGTGCTTTGGGACGGCAAACCGAGGGACATCGAGGCCGATGTGACAGGCAGCACTCCGCTCGTGGGTATGCTCCTGCTCCACGGGCACAGCTTGAGCATTGAAGTCGAGAGCGGGGGCCGCGTCCTCATACAGGCTGGGGTATAGCCGGGGATCCTGAATCGCAGCACCATCAATATACCCATAACATACCCACACCCACCAACCCGGAGAAACCATGAAAATCGAGACCCTGGCCGTCCATAGCGGACGTGGTGTTGATCCTGCCACCGGCGCAGTGACCCCGCCGGTACACATGTCGACAACGTTCCAGCGCGCCGAAGACGGCACATACCCCCGGGGCTTCGTGTACGGGCGTTCCGGCAACCCCACCCGCGCCCTTCTCGAAGAATGCGTCCGCGACCTCGAGGGCGGAGCGGACGCCGCCGCCTTCTCCTCCGGCATGGCAGCCATCATGAGCGTCTTCCAGGCCCTCTCAACCGGAGACCACGTAATCGTGCCCCAGGACCTCTACCACGGCACCGCACGCCTGCTGCGGGAGCGCCTGTCCCGCTGGGGTCTCCACTCATCCTTTGTGGACATGACCAGCATTGACCGGGTCCGCGAATCGATTCTCCCCAACACAAAGCTCGTCCTGGTCGAGACTCCCTCAAACCCCCTGCTCAAAATCACCGGCATTGCCGCTGTGGCCCAGTTGGCCCGCGAACATGGGATTGCCTGCGTCTGCGACAATACCTGGGCCACCCCTGTCCTGCAAAGATGCCTGGACTTGGGCGCGGACATGGCCGTCCATTCCACCACCAAGTACCTGGGCGGTCACGGTGACGTTACCGGCGGTGTCGTGGTCAGCGCAAAGGACAGCGCCCTCTTCCCGGAAGTGCGCGCAATCCAGCAGGACGGCGGCGCGGTCCCGTCCCCCTTCGATTGCTGGCTGCTCCTCCGGGGCATCCGCACGCTCCCCTACCGCATGCGGGCACACTCCGAAAACGCGGAAAGGGTGGCCGCCTTCCTCGCCGGCCACCCCCGGGTCTCGCAGGTGTTCTATCCGGGGCTGCCCGGCCACCCCGGGCATGAGACAGCCCGCGGGCAGATGAGCATGTTCGGAGGAATGCTGTCCTTCCGCGTCCAAGGCGGCCCCGATGCGGCGTTCCGGGTCGCCGCCCGGGCCTCCCTCTTCACCCGTGCCACAAGCCTGGGCAGCTACGAAAGCCTCATCGAGCACCGGGCCTCAATTGAAGGCCCCGGCAGCGCCACTCCCGGCGACCTGCTGCGGGTGTCCGTCGGCCTGGAAAACGCCGACGACCTGGTTGCCGACCTGGAGCAGGCCCTGACCGGGTGAGAATCCGTTCCCGGGTTTCCGGCGGACCCGGGCGGCCATCACCCGCCTGCCATCGCTCACCGCTTCAGAAACTCGATGATCCTCGGGTTGACTTCCTCCGGCTTCTCCTGGTGCATGAAGTGCCCGGTGCCGGGGATGATCACCTTCTCCAGCCCGCCCGTGAAGTACCGGTCCATGTTCTCGCTCTCGAACCCCTCCAGCCTCTTGGGACGGTCCCGGGTGCCGTGCAGCGCCAGCGTGGGCACCGTCACCGGACCCGCGTTTACCCGGTCCTGGTCTTCCTTGGCCGACGGGTCCTGCAGCTCCGGCCGATATCTCGCCCGGTAGTAGCTCAGCGCGGCCTGCACCACTCCGGGCTTCCGGAAAGTCTCCCGGATGCTTTCCAGGGCCGCCGCCGGTATGTCCCACTCCGGCGAGGCGTCCCGCCACCACTCCTCCACAAACGCATAGTCGTTATGGGCCACCGCCTCCTCGGCCTGGGGCATCTGGAAGAAGTACCCGTGCCATGTCCCCTTCAGGTGCTGGTAGGTCATCTGGAGGTCCCGGTCGGCCCTGCCCGAGGCAATGATCACCAGCTTCCGCACCTTCTCCGGCGCAAGTACCGACGCCCCTGTAACCGCGCCCGCTCCCCAGTCATTGCCGATCAGGTAAGCTTCCCCGTCCCCCAGTGCGTCGATCAGGGCCACCACGTCCCGGCACATGAGGATTGCCTGGTACTTCCCGTCCTTCGGCGCCTGGGTCGGCGCATACCCGCGCATGAACGGCGCAATTGCCCTGAAACCGGCCCCGGCCAGGTCGGGCAGCAGGTGGCGGAAGGAGTAAGCATGGTCGGGAAATCCGTGGAAGCACAGCGCCAGGGGCCCCTCTCCCATCTCCAGGTAGTGAAAGTCAATGTCGTTGGCAAGAACAGAACCGGTCTTGAAATCAGCCATCATCCCTCCCGGAGTCCCGTGTCTGGTGTCCCGTATCTGGTGTTTCCCTGCCCCGCGAGCGCGGGTACACATCACCGTGCGGACCGTCCCGGTCGCTAGAACTCTCTCATCTGGGGAAGCACTTCCCTCCCGAACAGGTCTATCCCCTTCATCACCTGCTCATGGGTAATCCCCGGCTGCTGGAAGGCCAGGTCAACAACCCCCACACCGGCCCGTTCGTGGAACGCCCTGAGCTGCGAGGCCACCGTGTCCGGGCTTCCCACGAACCCCACCATCCCCCTCAGGCCGCGCCCTGCCGGTGTCCCGGCGTCAGCGGCGAATATCCGCCGCCCGTCAAAGGCTTCTCCGGCCCGGGCGGATGCAATCGCCCGTGACAGTGTGGGGCCAACGGCCAGTCCCCGCTGCACGCCCCTGGCCTCCAGGCCGTCCATCACGGCTTCCGCCTCCCGGTCCGTCCCGGCAAGGCAGATGCCGCCCCGGTAGACGATATGGTCCGGTCCAGGCTCCCAGCCTGCCTCGCGGCAAAGCTCGACATAGCGCTCTGTCACCCTGGCCGTAGCATCCACCGGGTCGTAGGAGATTCCCACCCCCAGGCGGTTCGACGCCGCATACCGGAGGGCGTCATCGCTCCGGGTCGCCACGATTACCGGCGGAATGGGCTGCTGGACGGGCTTCGGCCACACCGAGACCGTGCGGTAACGGTAGTAGCGTCCCTCCCAGGAAAACGGCTGGGGTTCGGTCAATGCTTTCAGCACCAGGTCCATCCCCTCGACCAGTCTCTCGCGCCCTTCCGCCGGGTTCAGGTCGTACACCTGGTCTTCGCTGACCACTCCGCGCATGAACGCCACCACCAGCCTCCCCCCGGTGAGGTTGTCCAGCATCCCGATCTCCTCGGCGGCCCGGACGGGGTTGATGATCGGCAGCAGTTGTCCCAGCAGCGCAATCCTGGCCCGGGTGCACCGTTGCGCCACCGCCGCGGCCATCACCGCCGGGTTGGGCGTCATGCGATTGCCGGAGTAGTGGTGTTCCGACAGGCTCAACCAGTCGAACCCCACCTCCTCGGCCAGTTCGCATTCGGCCATGCCCTCGCCGTAGCTGCGCATGGTTGTCATGGAGTCCTGGTACGCTGGCGCAACAGGCCAGTCCGGGGGAAATTCGTCCCGTCTCGCGTATCCCATGCAGGCAAAATATGATGCTTTCATAGGCCCTTCTGAACTGCCGCTTGCCAGTGTCCGAAAGCGGCCGGCGGTCAGTAATGCGGCTGGTGAACGGATATGGTGGACGGATGGTAGGGGAGTGGCCGACGGGTGTCAACGAGCCATGTTGCGCGTAACTGTTCAGACTTGATGAGGCGAATTTACCGGGCCGGCGGTTCTACGATTCCGCTGAAAGACACTGGCGCCGGTGGGCTGGCTGTGGCATAAAAGGACAATGGAAACAGGACTGGACCTGACCAAGGCAAGCCGGGAAACCCTGCTGGCAGTCATTGCCGAACAACAGGGGATCATCACCGAACTGAGCCAGCGGGTGGAGGGCTTGGAAGCCCGGTTGTCCGGTGGCGGGCCGGGGGCCAGGATGCCGGGGCATAAGCCTGCTGCCAGGCGCAAGAAGCCGGCGGCGGACGAAAAGAAGCCGCGAAAGAAGCGGCCCCACGGCTTCGCCCGGTTGCGGATGGAACCCACCGGGCGGGTGGTCCACGCCCCGGAGTATTGCCCCGAATGCCATACCGCTCTCGCCGGGGGCTGGGTGCAGCGGACCCGGGAAGTCATAGACATTCCGGCAGCCCCGGCGGAAGTCACAGAGCATGTATTCATAGCCCGGACCTGTCCGTTGTGCCGGAAGCGGCGGCTGCCCCAGGACCCTCTGCAAGGTCTGGCCGCGGGCCGCCAACGCCTTGGAACCAATCTGGTGAGCCTGATGGTGACCCTGCGGGAAGAGGGACGGCTGCCCCTGAGGACCATCCAATGGTATCTGCGGGTGTTCCATCAGTTGCAACTGAGCGTTGGGGCCATCGTCCGGGCGGTCCAGCAGGTTGCCCGGCAGGGAGGACCGGAAGTGGGCCAGGTCCTGGAGCGCATCCGTTCCAGCCCGGTGGTTCACGCAGATGAGACGGGTTGGCGGGAGAACGGGAGAAACGGCTACGTCTGGACTTTCAGCACGCCCAAGGAGCGGTTCTTCCTGCGCCGGGGCCGGGGCGGGGAGGTGGTGGATCAGGTCCTGGGCGAGTCCTTCGAAGGGATTCTGGTGAGCGATTTCTACGCGGCCTACCACCACTACCCCGGACTCAAACAGAGATGTTGGGTCCACCTGCTGCGGGACATTCACACGCTGAAGGAATTGCACCCGGAAGACGGCGGGCTGGCCCGGTGGGCAAAGGGGGTAAAGAAGCTCTACGCCAAGGCCCGGGCGTGGGCTGCTGCGGGAAGGCGGCCACCGTCACGCGGGCAGTTGGTCTTGGAGCAGCGGCTGCTGGCGCTGTGCCTGCCTTTTCTGGAAGACCCGCTGGCGGTGCAAGCCAAGCTATGCCGGCGGATAGAACGGCACATCAAAGAACTGTTCGTCTTCGTATCGCATCCGGAGACGCCATCTGACAACAATGCCGCTGAACGGAGCCTGCGCCACCTGGTGATCAGCCGTAAAATCAGCGGCGGGACCCGCTCCCAACAGGGCAGCGACAGCAAAATGGTCCTGGCCTCCCTCTTTGGAACCTGGCGGGCCAAGGGCCTGAATCCCTTCCTCGAATGCCGCCAGTTGCTCATTTCCCCTCAACCCTGAACAGTTACTGTTGCGCGTGGTCCCGGCCACCGGTCTTGACACCGCATTCCCGCCGCACGATATTCTTAGCGTGTCAGCCTGTCTTGGCGGGAGGAAGACGAATGCCGGAAGTTTACCGGGCCGATCACGTGGGCAGTCTGCTGCGCCCCCCCGAGGTGAAAGAGGCGCGCGCCGCCTTCCAACAGGGAAGGATGGAGGAAGCGCAACTGCGGGAGGTCGAGGACCGGGCGATAGTAGACGCCCTCCATCGACAGGGCCGGGCGGACATCGATATCTTCACCGATGGCGAGTATCGCCGCACCGGGTTCCAGAATGACCTGATAGAGTCCGTCGAAGGTTACGTCACCGTCGACCAGCCCGCCAACGTGCGGATATGGCAAGGTCCCGGCGGGCAGCCCAGCGAGCAGGGCACCCGGCAAGTCGTGGGCGGCAGGCTGAAACAGGTCCGGCGGCTGACCGGGCATCAGTCAGCCTTCATGCGCCGGCACGTGCCCGGCCAGTACAAGATCACAGTCCCCAGCCCCAGCCAGTTCCCGGCAATCAGCTATCAGCCCGGCCTTACCGACCAGTTCTATCCCACCCGCTCCGACCTGCTCTGGGACATCGCGGAGATAATCAAGTCGGAGGTCCAGGCTCTCGTGGAAGAGGGAGTCCGGTACATCCAGATAGACGCCCCAAGGTACAGCTACTACGTCGATCCCCGGTGGCGCAGAAGGCTGGAGGAAATGGGCGAGGACCCGGACCGGATGTTCGACGAGGCCATCGCCGCCGACAACATGTGCGCCGAGGCGGCGCGGGGGTTAAATGGCCCCACGGTCGCCATCCACATCTGCCGGGGCAACAACGAAAGCAAGTGGTACGCCGAGGGAGGCTACGATCCCATCGCCGAAAAGCTGTTCAACAGCCTCAACGTGGACCGTTTCCTGCTGGAATACGACACGGACCGCGCCGGGGATTTTGAGCCTCTCCGCTTCGTTCCCAGGGGAAAGATGGTCGTCCTTGGCCTGGTCAGCACCAAGGTCCCGCAACTGGAGTCCCAGGAACGCCTTCTGGACCGCCTGGACGAGGCCTGCCGCTACATACCCGAGGACTACCTGGCCCTCAGTCCCCAGTGCGGCTTTGCTTCCACCGCCGCGGGCAACCTCCTCACCGAGGAACAGCAGTGGCGCAAGATGGAGTTGGTGGTCGAGACGGCCCGGGAGATGTGGGGCTGGTAGCGGCCCTCACAACCGGCAGAACGCCCCGCCGCCGACACAGATGGACTCCCCGGTGGTGAAGGATGCGTCGTCTGAGGCCAGAAACGTAACCGCCGCCGCAACTTCCTCCGGTGTGCCCGGACGGTTCAGTGGAATCGGCGTCAGGTTGGCGCCGCTGACCGGCGCAGGCCCGCGCCCCCCGTCCGGCGGCGTCTCCCCCGGTATACGGGTGACCAGGGTGTCTCCCTCCGGCCGGGTGCTGGAGTGGGGCACCACGAGATTGATCCGCACGTTGTACGGCGCAAGCTCCAGGGCAAGACTCGTGGTGATGGCCCATACTCCTCCCTTGGCCGCCGCGTAACCCAGCCGGCCCATCCCCCGGACGGCGTGGGAGCCAAAGTTGATTATGGAACCCGACCTCTGCCCGATCATCACCGGGGCCGCCGCCCAGCAGCACCACAGGCAGGTGAACAGGTTGTTCTGAACGTTGCCCATCAGGTCTTCCGCCGTCTTTTCCCAGCCCATCTCGCCGCTTCCGGGAAGCCGGAAAGCCCCGCCGACGTTGTTCACCAGGATGTCGATTCTGCCGAAGCGGTCTTTGGCGGCATCGATCAAGGCCGTGGCGGTCTCGTGGCTGGAGATGTCCCCTATAAAGGTCTCCGCTGTGCCGCCATGGGCCGCAAGCTCGTCCCGCACCCGTTCCGCCCCGGGCTGGTGCCGGTCCGCGATCATCACCGCCGCTCCCTCTTCCACGAACCGCCTGGCGGTGGCGCGCCCATGCCCCTGGCCGGCCCCCGTAACTACGGCAATCTTGCCTTCCAAACGCTTTCCTCCCGCCGCCCGCGGGTCGAGAACGTTCTGCGCCTGCGTCATTCCAATCTCCCGTTGCGCTTCCCGTTACGCTTAAATGACTCGGATTTCTGATTAGGGTCACAGGCATTATGCGGACGGGGCAGACCATAGGGTCTGCCCCGTCCATACTGGTTCACGGTTGGCTGGGGTCAGTTGGGAGTCCAGGCCAGGGCGCGGACCTCGGTGAACTCCTTCTTCAGCTTCTCCCAATTCTCGCCGCCATCGGCGCTGCGGTACAACTCCCCGTAGACGCTGTTGGCCAGGATGAGCTCCGGGTCTGAGGGGTGGGTTGCAAAGTTCCATACCGGCGAGTTGGGTTCCACCGGCAGGGGGCGAGTCTCCCAGGTCTGACCGCCGTCGCTGGAACGCTGGACGGTCCCGGTATTGCCTATGGCCGCGTCTCCGTTGGCCGCGAACAGGACGCGGGGGTCGTCTGCCTTCACCGCCACCCACCGGCAGTAGGGCATCGGGAAAGCCGAGGTCGCCGCAAGCGACTGGAAAGTCTCGGCGTCGTCCTGGCTGGCGAAGATCTCCCGCGGCGTGCTCACCAGCACGGTCTTCTGCTCTCCCACGCTGAAAGCCATCCCGTGAATGTCCGGGTTGGTAATCCCCGAGTCCACATGCGCCCAGGTATCTCCGCCGTCGCGGCTTCGGTACACCCCGTCAATTTCAACGCCGGCCAGCACTGTCCCCCGGTCCACCGGGTCCACCAGCAAAGCCGTTACCCGGGGATCGCCGATGGCGCACTCCTGGGCAATGGCCGCCGATAGCTTCTCCCAGCTCTTGCCGCCGTCTCGAGTCCGGAACAGGAACGGCGGGCTGGTGCCCACGAAGATGGTGCCGGAGTCGGCGGGATCGATGGCGATGGACCAGATGTTCATCCCTTCCATTGGCGAGTCCAGCTTGGTCCAACTGCTCCCGGAGTCCTCGCTGCGGTATATCCCGTTGTTCGCCCCCGCGTAGACTACGTTGGGACTCTGCGGGTCAACTGCCAGCGCCCTGATCTGGGACTCGCCCGGTACCGGGCTGCCTATCCGGCTCCAGTTATCCCCGGAGTCCGGGCTGTGAAACAGCCCCGCGCCAGTCGTGCCGACAAGAATGCTATAGCTTCCTGGCATCTCCCTTACCTCCCTGGTTGGAGTCTGTATAGCATCGCCGGGTCGGGTCCCGGTCTCCAGCCTCCCCGGCAGATTGCAGGCAATATACACCAGGCAGGCCGATGCCTGTCAATCCTCGCCCTGCCGTGCAGTGTGCGACGAATTCAGGTAATATCTCTACCCAATCTGTCGATAATACAAACTCTCTTGACCCTTGGCTGGAAATGATATACTGTTGAGTAGAGAAATAGGATCCGGTGGCTTGGCCCCGAGGTCCCGTGTCGCGCCCTATCTCACAGGCTCGCGCATGACGAGGTGAAAAATGGACTTTGGAATAAACTGCGACTTCACGATGGGCCGCGCGGAATCCCACCAGGAAGCCTTCCGCGAGGCAATGGAGGAGGTTGACCTGGCGGAAGAGCTGGGCTTGGATACCGTATGGCTGGGCGAGGCCCACTTCGCCCCGGCCAGATCGGTGCTGTCCGCCCCTATAGTCGTTGCCAGTTCCATCGCAACTCGCACCAGGCGGCTCAGGGTCGGCATGGCGGTACAGGTGCTGCCCATGATCCACCCGCTGCGCATCGCCGAAGAAGCGGCGACGGTGGACCAGATTAGCGAGGGCCGTTTCGAGTTCGGCGTTGGGCGCAGCGGCAATGTCCGCGCCTACGACATCATGGGCATCGACTACGGCGAGAGCAAGGAGCGGTTCCAGGAAGCTCTGGACATCATCCTCCAGGCGTGGTCCGGCGAGACCTTCTCATACGAGGGCAAGTACAACACCATTACCAACGCCTCCATCTCTCCCCTGCCATACCAGAAACCTCATCCCAAGGTGCGCATCGCCGCCAGCAGCGAAGACAGCTTCGGGCGCATCGGTCGCCTGGGCTACCCGATATTCCTGGGGCTGCGGGCGATGGACGTCGAGGACCTGAAGACCAATCTCATGGAGTACCGGGAGGAATGGCAGGCCGCGGGCCATCCCGGGGAGGGCGGGGACATCAACGTCCGCTTCCCCATGTATCTCGCGCCCAGCGACTCCGAGGCAATCGAGGAACCCAAGGAGAGCATCGAGGCGTTCTTCAGGCGGCAACGGGAACTCTTCGAATACTCCTACGGACGCGAGGGCACCGAGACCGCCGGAAGACGCCAGGCCCGCTACGAGCGCCTCGCCAATGCGACTTACGAGGACCTGTTGGAGACCAGGGTTGTCTTCGGCAGCCCGGAGCGTGTGGTGGACAAGCTGCACCAGTTCCGGGAAATGCTTGGAATCACCGGCATCACTGCCGAGCTGAACCCCGGCGGCTTTCTCCCCAAGGAAGCCGTGCAGCGGAGCTTGAAACTCCTGACGGAAGAGGTAATGCCGGAGTTCAAGTAACCCCACAGGCCAGACCCGCCTGCAAGCGGCGCATCCGGCAAGTCGAGGTGGACGGCCATGCCAGCACGCACAGGACAGGAATACATAAAGGGACTGCGCGACCACCCTCGCGAAGTCTGGATTGACGGGGAACTCGTGGAGGATGTGACCATCCACCCGGCCTTCCGCGGCGGCGTCAAGTCCGTCGCCGCCCTGTACGACATGCAGCACGACGCCGCGCTGCGTGAGGAAATGACCTTCGCCTCCCCAACTACCGGCGATCCCGTCGGGCTGTCCTACCTCATCCCTCGAACAATCGAGGACCTGGAACTACGGCGGGACATGATGACCCACTGGGCATGGGCCAGTTGCGGGATGATGGGACGCTCCCCGGACTTCCTGAACGTCATCTTTTCCGCCTGGGCCGGAGCATCCGGTTACTTCGCCCAGGACCGGCCCGAGTTCGAGCGGAACGTGCTCGATTATCACGAGTTCATCCGGGAGAACGACATTGCCCTGACCCACGCCCTGGTCAACCTCCAGCGTCGCCGCACCCCCAACGCCGCCGATACCCTCAGCGACCAGGTGGCCTTGACCGTGGTCAAGGAAAGCGACTCCGGCATCGTCGTCCGGGGCAGCCGCGTCCTGGCCACCCTCGGCCCCATATCCGACGAGATTGCCATCTACCCGGTCGCGGCCCACCGCTTGGACGACAACGACTGGCGGCAGTCCTTCTCCTTCTCCATCCCCTGCGACACTCCCGGCGTGAAGTTCCTCTGCCGGGAGAGCTTCGACCTGGGCCGCTCCCACTTCAACCATCCCCTGGGGTCCCGGTTCGAGGAGATGGACTCGGTGGTGTTCTTCGACAACGTCTTCGTCCCCTGGGAGCGGGTTTTCCTCCTTGGCAACGTGGAGCTTTGCAACGGCTATGCCGCCGGCACTCAGTCCGACACTCACACGGGACACCAGGTGTTGACCCGGTGCGTTGTCAAGGCCGAGTTCATGCTCGGCCTAGCCGACCTGATAGTGGACACCCTCGGCTCCGGCACCATCCCCCACGTGCAGGAGCAGGTGGCCGAGCTTATCACCCAGCGGGATATGCTTAGGTCGTGCCTCCGGGCTTCAGAGGCCGATGCCGCCCCCAACCAGTGGGGCGTCATGTGCCCTGCCGTATCCTCCATCCGGGCGGGCCGCACCCTGTTCGGACGCTCCGTCTATCCGCGAATGGTGGAGATCGTCCAGATGCTGGGCACCAGCAGCCTGATGGCTCTGCCCTCCGAAGCCGATTTCGACACCCCCATCGCCGACGAGGTGAACCAGTACCTGGCTACGGACACCGCGACGGCCCGCGACCGGGCCAAGCTGTTCCACCTGGCCTGGGACGCATCTTGCAGCGCATTCAGCGGGCGGCAGGTGCTCTACGAGCGGATGTTCGGCGGCAACCCTGTCCGCAACTCCATATCGTTGTACACTAACTACGACAAGGAGCCTTTCAAGCAGAGAGTCCGCGAGTTCCTGGATCTGTAGGGATAGGCGGACTTCCAGGATATCCCCCTCTCCAACGGGAGTACTTTCCCGGAACCCAAAATTGCTGGAGGTACGACAATGGGTTACACACCGATGAGACTGGGCCACCTGGTAATGCGCGTCAGAGACCTGGACCGTTCCCTGGACTTCTATACCCGCGTCATGGGCTTGACCGTCATGGAGCGGACCGCCAGCGGCACCGTATTCATGTCCGCCGACACCGAGAAGTCCCACGAGTTGGCCATCCGCGCCATCGGCATGGACTCCGGCGGCCCCGACCACTCCAGGGTCGGACAGGCCCACATGGCATGGCAGATGGAGACCTTCGAGGACCTTCAGGAGCTTTACAACCGGCTCAAGGAAAACGACGTCCGCATCCAGCGCATCGGCGACCACGGCCTGTCCCTGGGCGTCTATTTGCTGGACCCGGACGACAACGAGATCGAGGTCTACTACGAGGCTCCCAGTGCCCAGTGGGACCGTCAGGAAGGCAAGGGCCTCTTCGAGGGCAACTTCCCCCGCAAGCTGGAGGAACCCGCCGGCGTGGCCGACGACTAGGCGGTGGGCAACTGGCCCATAAACTGGGAACCCCCTTCCTTCGGACAATCGCCAGCGGCCGTTAAAGGATGGCCGCTGGCTTGGCATGCCATAGCAGCACTATTCGGAATCCTGGTAGCAACCCGGCGTTGCTCGCAGCATCCAGGCAGAACGCAGCCCGGATAGAATCCAACAGCTCGATAGCCAGCGCCATGTTCCTCATTCCCCTCTTCCTGATGGTTGCTGTAGCGGTAACAGGAACGTATATACCGGGAACCATCCTCTTGGTCGGCGGCTGGAGCATGGCGTTGGGCTTGGTAACCGCAGGCATAGGCGCTTTCATGGCATTGGCCGAAGGATAACGAGTCCGCCCCATCATTGCTTCCGGCAAAGCTGCTCAACCACGCAGCCGCCGGTTCTCGGCTTCCAGTTCCCTTATTCGCTCTTCGGCGGCCAGCCTTGCCCGCCGTTCCGCGATGCGTTCTTCGTCCATTTCATCTATGGTGGGCAGATAACGTTGCTGCGCCGGGTCATACCAGTGCAGCTGGCCATCCTGCCAGCACAGTTCCAGCCCCAGGACTGGGCTTGCGCCATGGAGTCGGCCCGCTTCCAGTTGGATGATTTCGACGGGCTGGTATGCGCCCTCAATCAGCCGGTCTCCGGCAAGAGCGGCGTCGTAGTATCTGCCGCCGGAAGCATCGAAACGCCAGTATTCGGGAATGCCGAACCTGGCGTAGTCCTCCCTCTTCGCCGTGTAGTCGTTCCGGCCGGTGGTGGGGGAGGCTATCTCCAGCACGAAGTCCGGCGGCTTGCCCAGCTCCTCTATCGAAAAACCCTGCTGCTCGATGGTCTGCGGCCGGTCGATGTTGAAGGCGATGAGCAGGTCGGGGACGCGGACTCCCCGGCGCTGGCGGGGGTTCCAGCCAACGGGGACTTCGCCCAAGACGATGGTTGTGCCGGGGTTTCCGAAATGACGGCGCAGGACGGCCTGGTGTCCCGGGTCATGGAGGTGGATGGGGTTTTGCATGTCGTCCCTGGGGGGATTCGCGGGGAACTTGTCCTGCTTGGTGGGCGTCCCTGGGGAGGCTGGTCTTTGAGTCATGGGACCTCTCGCTGGCGGGCCGGATTGCCGGGGGAAATTTCATTTTTGCGGACATCTGAACCTGCCGTGGGGATTGGAGCATATCCAACGTTTTACTTACATGAGATATTCCAGAACCTCGACGGCGGTCCGGATCCCGGTCAGGGCGGCAGGCCGAGGCTGACAAGTACAGGACATGATAGGGAAATGCGTCCGGGCCCGGCAAGGGGCAGGTGTCAGCGATTAGTGGTTAGTTGGCCGGACCGCATAAAACGGGACGACACACGGTGTCAATGGCAAGTTGTTTGACTATCCAGGGGGACATTATAATTGGCGGACAATGGCCCGGCCCGGAGGACGGGAGATGACAGAACTGAACGTTGCCAACCGCACCCTGGCCATCATGGACAATCTCCGCTTCCTCCGCGCCCTCAACAACGAGTGCATCGACCTGATCGCCATTGACCCGCCCTTTGCCGCCAACGAGACCTTCACCGGCAGGCCCAGGCCGCCCATCACCGACAACGAATACGCCGAGGAGAAGGCTCTGGCCGAGGCCCACGGCGTCCCCCACAACGAGGGCATCGGCAGCACCAGCGTCAAGGACGTCTGGACCTGGGACGCCAACGTCCACCCCGCATGGAAGGCCAACATCGAGGACGACTACCCCAAGGTCTTCTCCGTCATTCAGGCGGTTGAGGACGCCGCCACCGAGAACGAAGCAGCCTACATCTGCTTTATGGCCGTCAGGCTGCTCGAGTGTCACCGCGTCCTCAAGCCCACCGGCAGCATCTACCTCCATTGCGACGACCACGCCAACAGCTACCTCCGTCTGCTCATGGACGCAGTTTTCGGTGCGGAGAACTATCGCAGCCAAATCATCTGGAAACGCTCCAGCGCCCACAGCGACACCCGGCAGGGACGCCGCCAGCACGGGCGCATCAGCGACAATCTCCTCTTCTACACCAAGTCGAGCAAGTGGACATGGAACCCCGTCTACACTGACTACGACCCTGAGTACATCGAGAATTTCTACAAGTACGTCGAACCGGAGACAAACAGGAGGTATCGCCTGGATAATCTCACGGGGCCAGGCGGTGCGGATAAGGGCAATCCGCAATATGAAGTAATGGGAGTGACCCGCTATTGGCGTTACAGCCGGGAACGCATGGATGAACTGATCGCAGAGGGACGTATCGTTCAAACCAGGCCGGGAGGAGTTCCCAGCTATAAACGCTATCTCGACGAAATGCCCGGCATACCGCTGCAAGACCTGTGGACCGACATCAACCCCATCCAGTCCCAGTCCAGGGAACGCACCGGCTACGCTACCCAGAAGCCCCTGGAATTGTACGAGCGCATCATCAAGGCCAGCAGCAACCCCGGCGACGTGGCGCTGGACATCTTCGCCGGGTGCGCCACCACCGCCGTCGCCGCCGAGAAACTGGACCGCCGGTGGATAGCCTGCGACATGGCCTACCGCTCCTGGACCATGCTCAAGCGCCGCTTCTACCTGAACGGTTACGCACTTGCGGACATGACCGACGCCACCCGTAACGCCCTCGGCGTCCACCAGACTGAGTTGCAGGAAGCGGTCTCCCGCACCATTGGCCCCAACGAGCTTCCGGATCGGGACGACGAGGACCCGGCGCCCCACCACGACCTGCGCCCGCCCCGCCGGGGGAGACGCTCCAGCGCCCAGACCGCCGGTTGGTCGGGCCGCGTCCCCAAGGAAGACGCCAAGAAGCTGCTCATCGACCGGTTCGGCCCCGTCTGCTGGGGCTGCGGCTACCTGCCCCGCCGTCCCAACGGCAGCCTCGACGATACCCTGCTTGAGGTGGACCACATCCGTGCCCGCCGGGCCAGCGAGGGCAAGCAGGGCAACGACGAACTCTACAACCTGGCCCTGCTCCACCGCACCTGCAACGGCATCAAGCGCAACAAGCTGACCCTGGAGCAGTTGCGGGAGCACAATGAGCTGAACGGCCTGCTGTGGGTCAACGACAAGAGCGAACTGATAGACCTTTACGAAGCAGTCGAGTTTGCCAACGAACAGATCGCCATGCACGTGGCCCAACACGGCTACCAGCAGGCCGCGGCCGCGGACTAGAAGCACTTCCTTGGATGCGCAAGGGAAGCATGATTCCGATTGACGATAACATCGTGCAGTGGCTCAAGGAACACAGCTTCCTGTCAGGTTGGATTGCGGTGTGATTGGTTGTTACAGGGTGGTGTGGTAAGACGTTTGTGCTTCCATTGTTGAAGCGGATATGCCGACAACCTCTCTATCGGCTAAAGAGAACGTTGCATAATCAGGTGAGACGTTACAGCATTTGGCGTACCCAACAATCCGTAATGAGATGGTTTGAATCCCTCAATCTCAAGTGGGTTAGTAGAACTCAGTATCAATACGCTCTTTCTCTCAGCCAAGTCTCCATGCGAAGTATACGGGTGTTTTCCCCAATGGAAGACCGATTGAAGCAACCCCGGCTGTCTCCGAAGTCAAACGACCATCTCATTGCTTCTGCCATTAAACGCTTGGCGAGCAAGGGTAACTTGGTCAAATTACCGGATCCTCAAATAGGGAGTTCCTACTCACACATGGGCCATGCGCCAGCCTCGGCAACACCATACACAATTGCCCAAAATGCGATTCCGGCTGAGGCTAGTCCTCAGTCAAACCTGTTTTAGGGGGTGATGCTGGATTCCTGGCGTAGGTGGTATAGTTGCCGGCAACTGGTGTTGTTGTGAGGTGCCCGGTATGGTTCGAGAGAAGTTTGCGGTCAGGCTCACCCCGGAGGAACGTGACCGGCTGGAACGTCTGGTGCGGGCTGGCAGGAGTCCGGCCAGAGTTGCTACGCGGGCCCGCATCCTGCTCAAGACCAGCGAGGGCTGGTCTGCGCCCAAGGTGGCCCAGGCTCTGGACGCGGCCGAGTCCAGCGTATACCGCATCAAGCGGCGTTTCGCGGAGGACGGCCTGGACGGAGTGCTCAAGGACCGGCCCCAGGCCAACCGGTACCGCAAGCTGGATGACCGGGCCGGGGCCCGTCTCATCGCCCTGGCCTGCACCCCGGCTCCCGATGGATATGACCACTGGACGCTGCGGGCCCTTGCGGGCAAGGCGGTGGAATTGGGACTGGTTACGTCTTTGTCCCACGAGAGCGTGCGCCGGCATCTCAAAAAAACGCCCTCAAGCCGTGGCAGAGGAAGCAGTGGTGCATTCCCGAGGTGAGCGCCGGTTTCGTGGCCCACATGGAGGACGTGCTGGACCATTACGCCGAACCCTATGACCCGCAGAGGCCGGTGGTCTGTTTCGGCGAGACCTCCACCCAGTTGCTGGCCGATGCCCGTCCGGCCTTGGGGTAGAAGGGACGGATCCGCTCCTCCAGCCTCTGCCAGGGAAGCAGGACGTCAATCCGCTCCAAAAAACTGTTCCCGGCGGGTCTTGCGCTTCTTGCTCTGGTATTCCAGATCGGAGAACGCCGGTTGGTCCATCTTATCTCGCCCTTGACCCAAATCGAGACTGCCAGCCATACTATGCCACACCAACTCCAACTTGTTCAGAGTATCCTTAACGGTGACGGTGAAGACCGCGCCGGTGGCGGCCCAAAGCCTGCCCGACGTATTGGGCCTGGAGGCGGACGCCACCCAGAAGTGGCCCTGGACGGGGTGTTCCACGACGCCGACAGCGACGCTCTGACCATCAGCGCCGCCTCTCTGGACGACTGCCGGGGCCGGGCGTCGGCGCACTCCGACGGGTCCGCTCTGACGCTGACCGGGGTGGCCCCGGGCTGGGCGACCGTCCGGGTAACGGCCCAGAACGCCGACGGCAACCGGGTCAGCGACGCCTTCAACGTGCAGGTGATCGAGGCCCCGGCCGAGCCTGAGGGCCGGCGGCCCGCCCCGCGTGGCCAACCTGAGCTGCACGGCGACCACGGAGCGCGTGGCCTTCCGGTGGGATGCCCCGGAGTGGTCGGGCGGCGAGTTGCAAGCCTACGACTACGACCTGACGCTGCCCGACGGCCAGAGCGGGCAGACCAGGCTCGTGGGCAGCACGTCGGTGAGCAAATCCGGCGATTGCCAGGTGCGCAAGGAGGCCAGCATCAGCGTGAAGGCGGTGTACAAGCTTTCCGACGGGAGCAAGGAGAGCAGCGAAGCGTCGCCGCTGAGCTGCGCCGTCGCGGGATAACCCGCCCACACGGGGCGAAAGCCCCTGGGTTCACTGGCCCCAAGAGCGGGGGCGTCCGGCTGCGGTCGGGCGCCCTCCTTTTGGTTGTGCAAAACTTGGCAGAGCAGGTGCCAGCGGCTACAGCGGCGCTTCCCACCGGAAAGTTCGCAGTACAGCCCCTTCAGGCCCACCGAACGGGTTTTGCCCCCAGGAGCAGCCACGCGCTCCACCGACTCCGTCCCACCCAACGAGGAACCATGCACACCCAGATACTGCCATCCACCGTCGCCGCGCAAATTGCCGCCGGCGAGGTTGCCGAACGACCTGCCTCCGTCGTCAAGGCTGGCTGGACCGCAGGCCCGGCACGACCAACCCCAAATCACGCTCCAAGGACGTGAAACCGGGCCCGCCGGTCAAGACCAGCGCGAACTCAAGCCGGTGCGCGCTGCCGGTCAGACATATTGCCGCGAGGAACCGCGCCCGCGCCGCAGCGCCAAGCCCGGCTTAACGGACTGGCGCTCACGGGGTTGCGTTCCGGCCGGTCAACTGCCCGGCCGGACAGTCCGCGGGTCCAGCAGGTCCCGCAGCCCGTCGCCCAACAGGTTGAACCCCAGCACGGCGACGAATATGGCCGCCCCGGGGAGCAGCAACAGCCGGGGGTCGGTTTGCAGGTGGGGCCGGGCGTCGTTGAGCATCGCTCCCCATTCCGGGGTGGGGGGTTGAGCGCCCAGCCCCAGGAAGTTCAGACCCGCGATGCCGAGGATGATCCAGCCCACGTCCAGGGAAGCGATGACCACGATGGGCCCGAGGATGTTGGGGGAGATGTGCCGCAGGATGATGCGAAAGTTGCCGGCTCCGGCGGCCCGCGCCGCCGTCACATACTCCATCTGTCGCGCACCCAGGGTAATTCCGCGAATTATGCGCGCATGGCCCACCCACCACACCGCGCCGGCCGCCAGCAGCACGTTGAACAGCCCCGGCCCCAGCGCGCCCGCCACGGCCACCGCGAGGATCAACGAAGGGAACGCCAGCAGCAGGTCCACGACCCCCATCAGCGCCGTGTCCAGCCAGCCGCCGTGGTATCCGGACAGTATTCCCACCGTCAGGGCGATGGTCATGCTGAGGGCCAGGGTAATGGAGGCGGCCAGCAGGGTTGTGCTCGCGCCGTGGATGATCCGGCTGAAGGTGTCCCTGCCCAGATGGTCGGTGCCCAGCAGGTGTCCCGCGGACGGCGGGAGCAGTCTGTCGGGCAGGTTGATCTCGGTGGGATCATCCAGAGGGAGCCAGGGCGCAAGCAATCCCGCCAGCAACAACGACAACACCAGGAACAACCCCAACGCGGTCCCCGGTTCCCGCACCAGGGCGGTATACCGCCGGCGCCGGCGTGAACCGCCGGCTATAGGCGAAAAGGGAACACTGTCCCCAGCGTGTTCGTTGTCGACCGTCATCGGCCGCTACGTCTCGTCCCGTCCGAAGCGCAGGCGCGGGTCGGCGATGCGCAGGGCAACGTCGGCGGCCAGGTTGACCAGCAACACCACCACGGCGATGTAGGTCACGAACCCCTGCACAACGGGGTAGTCCCTGGTCAGGGCTGCGCCCACCATCAGTTGACCCAAACCGGGCCAGGTGAATATGGTCTCCACTATCACTGCGCCGCTGAGCAGGTAGCCAAGGTTAACTCCGGTGGCCCCGATGGCTGGCAGCAGCGCGTTGCGCAGGGCGTGCCCGAAGGCGACCGTCTGTTCGGACAGCCCCTTGGCCCGCGCCGTTCGGATGTAGTCCTGGCCCAGGGTCTCCAGCATGCTGGCGCGTATCAACCGCATCAACTGAGCCATAGGCGCAAGGGACAGGGCGACGGCCGGCAGCACCACCTGTGCAGCCGAACCGTACCCCAGGGCCGGCAGCCACGACAGTGTCACCGCGAACAGGATGATCAGCCCGTAGGCCAGGGCGTAGGATGGAGCCGCCGCGCCCACCAGCGCGCCCAGCCGCGCGACGGTATCCACGATGCTGCCGCGCCGGCGGGCGGATAGGATGCCCAGCGGCACGGCGACCAGCAGCGCCAGGCCCAGGGCGGCGGCCGTGAGCAGGGCCGTCGGGACGGTGCGGCGTGCCAACTGGGCGGCCACGGGCTGTTCGGTGACGTAGGACCGGCCCATGTCGCCCACCAGGGCCCGGGACACCCAGCGGCCGTACTGCACCGGCAGGGAAGCGTCCAGGCCAAGCTCGGCGCGCATGGCGGTCACCGCCGCCGGGCTGGGCAGTTGGCCAGGGTTGCGCTGGCGAAACACAATCTCAGCCGGGTCTCCCGGCGCGAGGTTCAGCAGCGCGAAGCTGACCGCCGAGATACCCAGGAGGAGCAGCGGCAAGGTGGCCAGCCGCCGGGCCAGGTACGCTCCCATGCCTGTGATGGTCCGGTTCCGCGGCGAAAGCCGGGATTCCTCACTCGGTCAGGCCGATGCGGTAGTCGAACATATAGAGCCGGTACGGGTGTGGCTCGAACCCGGTAACGTGCTCGTTGACACCATACATCATGTACACGTGCGCCACCGGCAAAAGCGCGGTTTCGGCGGCAACCACGGCCAATGCCTCGCAGGCGATTTCCCTCCGCTGCTGAAGGTCGGACACCGGCCCAGCCTGCGCTATGATGTCCACCAGACCCGGATTGGAGTAGTGTCCATAGTTGTTGGCCCCGCCGTCGGTGCCGTCGGCGTGCAGTCCAACGAACTTGCTGACGTTCAAGACTGGGTCTCCGGCATCGACCACGTTGTTAAACCATCCAAAGAGGTCCCAGGACGGTTCCTTTACCACCGACCATTCCGTGATGTTCACCTCAGCCCGGATTCCCACCTCGGACAGCATGGCCTGGGCGGCCTCCGCCATAATTGGCAGTTGGAACCGCTGCGGGTAGCCGCCGATGATAATCTCCAGGGGCTGCCCATCCCTTTCAACGATGCCGTCGCCGTTGCTGTCGGCGTAGCCGGCCTCGGCCAGCAGCTCCCGGGCGCGCTGAGGGTCGTAACTCGGCCCGGCTACTCCGGGGCAGGACGCCATCGCCTCTGGAAGCAAAAGGTCGGCGAATGAACCCGTCCCCGCCGGCGCAACGACTCCGGCGATGCTTTCCCGGTCAATGGCATGGCTCACGGCCTGGCGTACCAGCGGGTCGGATAGCGGGCCCCGCTCGAAATTGACCCACCACATCACCACCGAGGCGCCCTCGCCGGCCGTCCGGCTGTGCAGACCGGGGAGGGAATTGAAATGTTCCACCCCTTCCGGAGATATGTTGATGGCAAAGTCAATGTCGCCGGCTTGCAGGGCCAGTTCCCGGCTGTTGGTGTCCGGGATGGCAATGTACTCGATGCCGGCCAGCAGGGGAACTCCTCCCCAGTAATCGTCGTTGGCCACGCTGCTCAGGCGTTCTTTGCGAATGTACTCGGTGGGGATGTAGGGGCCGGTCAGCGCTTCCGCAGTCACAAAGTTGCCTTCACCGGCAGCGTCAGCCGCGGCCGCGTTGACGATGGCCGTGTTGGAATTGGTCAACAGCCCCGGCAGTGTCGGCCGCGGCTTCGTAGTAGTTACGATGACCGTCTGGTTGTCTTTGACTTCCACGCTTTCAAGCGCCAGTCTTTCCGCATCCCCCGGCGATAGCCGGACGGTCCTTTCCAATGACGCTTTGACCGCCTGGGCGTCCATCACCGCACCGTTGTGAAACCTGACACCGGAACGCAGCTCAATCTCCCAAGTCATCGGGTCCAACCGCTCAACGCTCGTGGCCAGCCACGGCTCCGGGCTGAGATCGATTGCAGACAGGCGAAACAGGTTCTCCGCCATGCCCCCTTGAATGGCCACCCATGATCCCTCCACAGGGTCCAGCGGGCTGTCCAACCAGATGAAGCCGGCGTTCAGGATGGGACGCTCCGCTTCGGCATCCGCGACGGTCGAAGCTTGCTCCACCTTGGTGGCTGGCGCCGCCGGCTGTTCCGATGCCCCGGTCGCTTGAGAACGCTGTTGTGGAACCGCGGTAGCAGCCGGGAGCGCCGGCGATTCGGTGGCGGCGGGCAGCGGGGTGTTGTCCGTGGCGGCGCTTGGCTGTCCGCAAGCCAACGCCAGAGCCAGGAATACCGCCAGTCCACCCGGGACGACAATACCGACACCTGGTATCAACAGTATGCGCATTCTGATATGTAGTATCAATTGTCTTGGCATGATGATCCTCCTATTGGGTTTCTGTGGACAGAAATTCCGCTCTACCGGCTCTTGTTATTTGCGGCGAGCAAGTGCAGCAAGACCGAGTTTGCTCACAACCTGGGCGTCAGCTCCCCGTAGAGCGGGGATACGAGCGGCTACGGCGACTGCCTCCGACGGCGACGGACCTGATACCGGCCCGTCCTAGTGGGCCGCGGACCGCGCCGGATGCGGGCACCAGTGGATAGCCCAAAACGCGAAGCTGCGCAGGTTTCTGGTTTCCGTGCCCGACCACGGTTGGGGAGTCTAGCAAAGCCCACTGGGCTTGTCAAAAATACCGCTCAGAAAAACCGCATCCAATCGGGACGATTTCGCTACGAGGGGACGGGTAGAGGCAGCTGAAACCGCTGTCAGACGCGACGATTCTGCACGAACGCCATTGACCGGCCCCTGGCCGAGGAGCACACGGAACTGGCAGATTACGCGCGGGCGGCACCCTTCCGAGGCATAGCTGAAGAGAATTGCCATACTGCGGCATACCTGGCTCATTGCCATGCCCCGTCGATGGAGGGAGTCTCGACGGTGGCGCCGGGCGTCAGGAATCGTGCGGAGTTGCGGGAATGCCCGGAGGCAGGCCGCCTCCCTATTGCAATGCCACAACTCTGGCGTCAGGATGTGTGCCAAGAGGGATTGAACCCAATGGGTCCCTCCCATGACATCAAATAAGGGAGGTTCAAACATGGGCACCATATCCGTGAACCGGCTGGCGGGCCTGTCCCTCATATTCGGCCCGATAATAGCCTTCGTCTTCTTTCTCATGGAGCCGGGTGGGCTGCTGATAGACAGCGCCAAGGTGTCGGACGCTGCCGGCTCCATAACGGCCAAGGGCGCCAACGCCGCGCTGACCAATGTAACCAACATCGGGATAATCCTTGGCCTGACCATAATACTCTCGGGCCTCTATGCGCTGATGCGGAACGTAACCCTGCAGGGCAACGGCAAGGCGCTTGTCCAGATGGGCTTCTTCATGATCTTCGTCGGACTGACCGGTTGGATTCTATCCGGCGGCATGGACTTCGTTCTGGCCGATGCCCAAACCCAAACCGGCGACCTGACCATGGGAAGCGTCGTTCCGGTCTACAACGTCGGGTTCGCTCTCCTCTACGCCGGGGGGATTGCGCTTGGGTTTGGGGGCTTCATTTTCGCGTTGGGCCTCTCCACGAGAGACGACTTCAACCGGATAATCTCGCTGTTGGCTGCCCTTGTCAGCCTGGCCGTAATGGTGTTTTTCATGATAGCGGTACTCAACAACGAAGGCCGCGACACCTTCATCACGCTGGCCCGGGGCTTCTACGTGCTGCTGGTTATCTGGTATGGATACCTGGGCTTCGTACTGATGAACCGGCCCGACCCCGACCTGTGGCAATAGGCTGAGTCCAGGACTTGCCGGTGGCCGTCCTTACGATCTTCCGGACCAGGTGGGCCATCAAGAATTTAGCAGACCCCCTGACGGTACAAAAACGGGATGCGGACCACCCCGGCCACCATGTGGCGGCCGCCCCCGGCGACGGGACTTCCCTCTTCGGGCCGGGAGGACCTCCGGGGTCCTGTAGATACGGAGCAGGAGGTCCACCCAACAGGACGCCCACCTAACGGGTCAAAATCAAGAGCCTTCACGATCAGGTTCAAAATGGCGGTGCAGTCAGCCGGGCGCACCGCCTGCGCCCAAGTTGTGGTTTCCAGGCCCCGTCATGTGGGCGGGGCTTTTTCTTCGGGAGGCAAAGTTCCCGCACATACCGCCGAAAAGCTGCTACAGTTGGAAGCGCGAGGGCAGGCTGTCGAGATAGTAACCATTTTGGTGTCATGGGCCCGCTGCCTGCCCGGAGCGCTCCGGGCAGGCAGCGGGCCCATGACTGTAGCCCAGCCGGGTAGAGCAAAGAGTACAGAGGCAGAAACGTCGCTGGGCCTTGGATTCCGGTGTATGCCAGCCACAATGGCAAAATTCTTGAAAGTCGACAAACCATACTTAGGGAACCGGTGACGAGATTCAGGGAGTATTCTCTTCTGTGCCTGGCCGTCGCGCTGGTCTCCGCGGCGACAATCTCATTCTCAACTGCCGGCTCCCAGCCGGGCAAAGTCAAGTACGACAGAGACGGCGACGGACTGATTGAAATCGAGTTTCTGGAGCAGTTGGACGCCATCCGATTCGACCTGGACGGCGATGGCAAGGCGGACCACGATTCCGGGGCGGAGCCCTACGCCGCCGCCTTTCCCACCAGCGCGACGGAAACGGACATGCCATCAGCAACCTGTACATCAACCGGCCCACCGATGATCCTGAAGACTATGCCCCGGCCGGCCTTTTCGGCAGTACTGCTCCGGACTCCGTCATCCGCAAGCTGGGCTTGATTGATGTCCACGTGGCTGGGTTCGTAACAGTCGGCGGACTGGTGGGGGGCAATCTCGGTAAGATCAGGGACAGCCACGTCACCGGGAGAGTGTCGGGGGCCGGTTACGTCGGGGGGCTGGCCGGTTATACCGACTACACCTCAAAGATCGGCGGCAGCCACTTCTCCGGCGCAGTGGCCGGCCGGGAAACCGATGGGCAAGCTGTCGGAGGGCTGGTCGGGTACCAGGATGGCGTCATCAGCGCCAGCTACGTCTCGGGCAGAGTGTCGGGTGATGAGTACGTCGGTGGACTGGCCGGGGAGAACAGGAATTACATCATTGCCAGCTACTCCTCGGCCGACGTGACGGGCAATGCAGGAGTCGGCGGGCTGGCCGGAGTCAATCGGGTCCAGATCAGCGGCAGCTACGCCACCGGCAGGGTGACCGGCGGCACCGCCGCCGGCGGCCTGGCTGGATACAACGGCGGAGTGGGGAGAATTATCGCCAGCTATGCCACGAACGCCGTGACCGGCGATGCGGGCATAGGCGGGCTGGTCGGGGAAAATAGGAGCGATATCACCGCCAGCTATGCCACCGGTCCGGTTTCCGGCAATGAGAACGTAGGCGGCCTGGCCGGGTGGAATACGGACAATGCCAGCATCACCGCCAGCTATGCCACCGGGCGGGTTTCCGGCGGCGACAACCTGGGCGGATTGATAGGACTCAATGCCGCCACTGTGACCGGCGGCGTCTGGGACACTGAAACCTCCGGCGCCGGCGACGGGGTTGGCCGGGGAGACGCCGCCGGCGTTACGGGACAGACCACCGTGGATTTGCAGGCGGCCACGGGCTACGCCGGGGTATATCGGGACTGGGAGATTTACCTGGATCAAAGGAAATACGGTTACCCCGCGGAGACTCCCGGGCCCCACAACTTCTGGGACTTCGGCACTTCCGGCCAGTACCCGGCGCTGAAGGCGTACCTGGGTTTCGACGGCCTTGCGGGCTGGTGGGAAACCGGCAAGCAACCAACGGCGGCGCGGCCGCCGGCCTCAACGCCCGCGCCGGTTGAAGGCGTCTCTCCGGACCTGGCCGGGTATGACAGCGACAGCGATGGGCTGATTGAAGTCTCCAGCCTGGAGCAGTTGGACGCCATCCGCTTCGACCTGGACGGTGACGGCAAGGCAGATACCGGCTCCGGCATTGAGTCCTATGCCGCAGCCTATCCCGTGTCCGGCGCGGAGGTGGTCTGCGGCAACGGCTGCCAGGGCTACGAGCTAGCCCGCTCGCTGGACTTCAATGAAGCCGCCAGCTACGCCGCCGGTGAGGTCAACACGGAATGGACGGCGAATGAAGGGTGGCGGCCCATCGGGGACAAAGACGACTACGGCGGCAGGTTCAATGCCCATTTTGACGGCAACGGGCACACCATCGCCAACCTACACATCAATCGCGCCAGCCCCCCGGAGGAACCACCCGCCGTCGGTCTCTTCGGCTACACCGGCTATTCCGCCGTCATTGGCAGGACCGGCATTGACAATGCCAGCGTCGCCGGGCTGGAAAATGCGGGCGTTCTAGCCGGCCTGAATATGGGGGAAATCAGCGACGTTCACGCAACTGGCAGCTTGGCGGCCTCCGGCGAAGTGGTGGTCTACAACCCGGGTGAAGGCCATCGCTTCGTAGGGGGAAACATCGGAGGAATGGTAGGGGTGAATTGGGGGTCCATCAGGAACAGCCGGTCCGACGTCAGCATTTGGTGCACGGATGCCAGCAACGTCATCGGCGGATTGGCGGGGTTGAATAGTGGGGAAATCTCGGACAGCCACGCCACCGGCAGCGTGTCGTGTGCCGGCCACAGCGACTCCCTCGGCGGGCTCACAGGAGTCAACTCCGGAACCATCAGCAGCAGCTACGCCACTGGAGAAGTCGCGGGAGATGGCGGTATCGGCGGTCTCACCGGGTCCGTCGGGCCTGGCGGCATGATCATTGCCAGCTACGCCACCGGCGCTGTCACCGGTGGTCGCGGCGCCGGCGGACTGGCCGGAGGGAGCAGCGGCGTCATCAGAGGCAGCTATGCCACCGGCGGAGTGACCGGCGATAGCAACGTCGGAGGGCTGACCGGGTCAAACAGCATGGGTACAGTCATCGCCAGCTACGCAACCGGCGAGGTGACCGGCCTCGGATTCAAATCCGGCTACAGCGGGCGAGTGTCCGGCGGCGCAGAGGTTGGCGGACTGGTCGGGTCGAATAACTTCGGCAGAATTATCGCCAGCTATGCCGCTGGCGCCGTGTCAGGAGAAAGCAACGTCGGCGGGCTGGCCGGTGAGAGTCACCACAGCCGTGTCGTCGCCAGCTACGCAACCGGCAGCGTGTCGGGCGTTGTCGAGGCTGGTGGGCTGATCGGGGCCGAAAGCGGGACTCTCAAGGTATCGGTCAGTTACTGGGACTCGCAGACCACCGGCAGGGAAACCTCGGCATCTGGGATTGGCAAAACCACGGCCGAGTTACAGTCGGCCACTGCCTATACGGGCATATTCGCGGACTGGAACGCCGACCTGGATGACGCCGACGGAGATGACGATCCGGCCACCGGAGCAGATGACTTCTGGGACTTCGGCACGGGGAGCGAGTACCCGGCCCTGAAGTTTGACTTCGACGGCGACGGAACGGCAACCTGGCAGGAGTTCGGCCACCAGGAACGGACGGCGTCCCGTTCAACTGCACCTGTAGCGGAGTGCCAAGTGGAAACGGTGCCCGCCGGCGGCGTTGTCGCCGGAGCATGGAGCGGCGACTGTCTCTCTTTCAACCGCCCTGGCAGCTATGCCCGCTTCTATGTATTCACTCTGGATACGGACTCTGAGGTGTTCATCACCCTGGAATCCGGCGATACCGACACCTATCTGTACATGCAGAAGGGAGCAGGTACAACAGGCAGGTCCTTCAGGAGTCAGGGGTCTCCGGACCGGTACTCCAGAATTGAGGATGGGTTTGCCGCCGGGACCTATACCATAAGAGGCCGCCACTTACGAAGCTGGACAGACCGGCAGCTTCACGCTGACCGTCCACAGGCCGGGAGAAAAGGACGGCTGCGTGGAAATGATGGCCACCGCCGTTATCACCGGCGCTTGGAGCAGCGACTGCGCCTCGGTCAGGCGGCCCGGCAGCTACGCCCGCTTCTACACCTTCACCCTGGCCGAAGGCTCGGAGGTGATAATTGACCTGGAATCCAGCGACACCGGCACCTACCTCTACCTGCTGCAAGGCTCCGGGACGGCAGGAGAGGTCCTTGAGGACTACGGCTCCGGCAGAAGAAACGCCCAGTTGGGACATACGTTGGGCCCCGGGACCTACACAGTTGAGGTCACAACCTATAGCGGGGCGGAGACCGGCGACTTCACGCTAACCATCAACGGGCTGGCGAGTCCCCCGCCACCGCCAATGAACACGCCTGCACCCACGCCATCGCACATCCCAACTGCGAAGCTTCCGCCAGCGCCAACACCAACCCTCGTTTCGCCGTCAACACCCGCGCCGGCAGGACCCGCCAGCACTACCGCACCTACCGCGACCCCAATTGCGGCGCAGGGGCCAACCCCTGCCGCGAGACCAGGGGGCGCTTGCAATTACCCGGACGGGGATATGCCGCCAGGCGCCGCGGCGGTCAGCATGTTCCTGTTGTCGGCTCCGCTGGCTATGATAAGCGGCTTGCAGTTCCGCGCCCGGCGGCGGGGCCGTGACTGAATCCGGTCTCGGGACACATACATTGACCACCTGTGCCAACTTGGGGAGGCAAGTTCACCACCCATAATTCCACCCGGGTTACCTTCGGGCAGGGAAGACCACCTAGCGGGTCAAAATCAAGAACTTTCACATTGACGCTCATCCTCAACCTGTAGGCTGAGCGTGTTTCCCATCCCGACGGGCGAGAGCTTGCCGGCAGGGGCAAGTGGGGGCTTCGTCTTCACTCCTGCCCCGGCGCATCCCCATTCGCCATCCGGTAGCCGACGCGGGGCTCGGTGAATATGTAGGTGGGGTTGCCCACGTCGTCGCCCAGCTTTTGCCGCAGCTTGCGCACGATGGTGCGCATGGGACGCAGGTCGTCGCCGCTCCTCTCCCTCCACACCCGGTCCAGGAGGTGCCCGTAGGTCACCACCCGTCCGGCGCCGGCTGAAAGCTCGACGAGCATCCGGTACTCCATCGGGAGCAGGTTCACCGGCCGGCCGGCAAGGGTCACCCTGCGCCTGGCGTAGTCGATGGTCAGGTCGCCCAGCACGTACGGCTCCAGAGTCTCGGGGACCTCCCGCCGGCGCATGGCAGCCGCGATCCTCGCCGTCAGCTCGGTCGGCGAGAAGGGCTTGACCACGTAATCGACGGCGCCCATGTCGAAGGCCGTGGCGATGAGGTCGTCCCGGCCGTAGGCAGAGAGGAAGATGACCGGCACGTCCGCCACATCCAGAATCTCTTTCATCAGCTCGATGCCGTCCGCTCCCGGAAGCATCAGGTCCAGCAGCACGAGAGCCGGCCGCTCCTCTGCCACGAGGCGGAGGGTCTCCTCCGGGTCTCCGGTCACTACCGGCGCGTAGCCCGCCGCGATAAGGGTGTCCTGGACATAGCGAAGGTCCATGGGGTCGTCGTCCACCGCCAATACCCGCACCCGTTCTCCCGTCGCTCCCTGTCCACGCCGCGAGGAGCGTGTCGAAAACGGAGGGTTCCAGCCCTCCGTTCCGCTCCCGGTCTCTCCCACCGTAGGCAGGGTGAAGGTGAAGCGTGCGCCGAGGCCCGGCCCGTCGCTCTCGGCCCAGATGCGCCCCCCGTGAGCCTCCACTATCCCCTTGCAGATGGCGAGACCCAGGCCCGTGTCCCCGCCACGCTCCTGGGACTGCACACTGGAGAACTTGCGAAACAGGCGGGGCAGGCTCTCCGCCGGGATGCCCCGTCCCTCGTCGGTCACCGAGAACGCGACATGAAGGTCTTCCCGAACGGCGTTCATCCTGATGACGGACGACTCGGGGGAGTGGCGGGCGGCGTTGGTGAGCAGGTTGCCCAGCACCTGGACGATGCGCCGCCGGTCCGCAGCCACCAGGGGGAGGTCGGGCTCGACATCGATGGCCAGGTTGTTCCTGCCCCCGGCGCTGGCAAAGGCGCTCCTCGCCCGCTCCACCAGCAGGGCCGCCTCCGCCGGTTCGGGACTGACCGCCAGCGTGCCCGTCTCGACGCGGGCCACGTCGAGGAGGTCGGACACCAGGCCGTGCATGTGGTCAGCCTGCTCTCCGATGAGGCGGAATAACTGGCGGACCACGGCGGGGTCCAGGTCCGTGGGCGACTCCAGCACCGTGGCGGCGGATCCCTTGATGGATGTCAGGGGCGCCCGGAGTTCGTGGCTGACCATGGCCAGGAACTCGGCCCGCAGCCGTTCCAGTTCCTCAACGTCGGCCATGTCCTGCATGGTGACGACCACCGACTCCACCGCGCCCTCATCGGAGAGGATGGGCGTTGCGTTGAGCAGCACCGTGACACTCCGCCCGTCGGGGACCCCCAGGACGATCTCCTCGGCTCGCAGCGTCTCCCCCACGCTCAGCAGCTCGGCCATGGGGAACTCCCGCAGGGAGACCTCCCGCCCGTCGGCGCGTCTGCACGTCATCACCTCTAGGAGCATCTCAGGAGACTGGCCGGAGTCCCGCAGGCTGTCCGCGATCCTCCGGGCTTCCCGGTTGAGGGACTTCGGGGCTCCCGTCAGGGCGTCGAAGACCACCACGCCCACCGGCGTAGTGGTCACCAGGGTCTCCAGGTCCGCCCTGGCCCGCTGTTCCTCCCGGTACGCGCGGGCGTTGGCAATGACCAAAGCCGCCTGGGAGGCGAACATGACCAGGGTCTCCTCGTCGGCCCGGCTGAACTCCTCGCCGCCCTCCTTGTCGCCCACGAAGACGTGGCCCACCCGGTCGCCCCGGTGGAACATGGGCGCAGCCAGGAAGCGTAAGACCCCCACCGGCAGGGGGATGGCGAACTCCGTGAACCCCAGGGACCGGACGTGCTCCGCCAGGTCGGGCAGGCGCACGGGTTCGGAGATGCCGGTCAGGACCTGGAAGATTTGCAGCCCCTGCGGCATCAGCCAGAGAAGCTCCGACTCCCGGACGCTCAGCCCGGAGGACAGGAAGTCCCGCACCCCGCCCTGGCCGTCCAGCAGGGTCATCACTCCGTAGCGTGCGCCGGTCAGGGAGCGGGCGGAGTCCAGGACCCCCTGGAGCACCTGGTCGAACTCCAGGCTCTCGTTGATGCGCAGGCTGGCCTGGCTGAGCCGGGCCAGCCGCTCCCGCAGGGCGGCCTCGTTCTCCGGCATCGGTCCATGTGGTCGGTCCAACTGATCACCTCGATGCGACCGTGGAGGCCGAACTGAGAGGTCGCAGAAATCGGTGTACTTCGGGGCAATTATGCCGGTTCCAACAGAGAATCACAATAGATCACGAGAATTCAACTAGTAAGTCACAGCAATATCATGCCAGCGTGGTACGCTACCCAGTGAATTTGCCCAAAGAGGGGAAGTGATTGGACGTCTTTCGACCGACACAACCCGGACCGGCGGCAGATGCCTGTTACCTCCCCAAGTCTCTCATCCTGAACACCGGCGGCCCGGCATGACGCGGGCATTTCCTCCGCAAGCTCCTTCTGGCCGCCGCGCTGGCGGTCGTTCTCGTTTGGGGCGGCTGTCCAGGTACAGCGAAGGCTCTCCCTCCGCACAAAGTCCAGTTCTTCCCCGACGATCAACGGATGTGGCTGACCCGGGGCGAACCTGCCCGGGATGCCCGGGGGATGGCAACCGGATGGAAACCGAATGGAGTGGGAAGGCCAGGGGACCCCGTGCGCCGGTCAGCGCCGGAACGTGTGAGGTGAAGGGGTCTGTCTGACGAAGTAGAGGTCTATACGCGGTGTTCATCAACAGGTTGTTTCGTGAGCAGGCGCTGGCAAGGCGCCGTAGGCAGGAGCCGCTGGACGACCTCCTGCAGGTAACAGCCCCCCACGAGTGGCTCTTGGTGGCCGGGCTGGGCGTGATGTTCCTGGCGCTGCTGGTGTACGGCGCCGTTGGCAGCGTCGAGCGCAGCCTCTCCTACGATGCGGTGGTGGTCCTCCCCGGCGAACGCTACCCCGTGCAGGCGCCGGTGTCCGGCACAGTGGTGGAGGTCCTGGCGGAGGTGGGCGACACCGTCGAGCCGGGACAGGCCATCGCCCGGGTTCGCCCGCCCGTGGAGCAGCAGCGGGATTCAGAGGCGAGCCGGCTCTCCCGGTTGCTGGCGGAGGAGGCTGACCAGGACGACGAAACGGCGGCGGACCTGCTCCTGCTCCTGCTGGCGCTGACGAGCGCGGGGGACGCGGGAGGGACCGATGCCGGGGCGGACGTCGTCAGCGTGACCGGGGGCGAGATCATGATGCTTGGTCTCGCGCCGGGGATGCCCGTGAGCGCCGGTGAGCCGGTGGCGCTGGTGCGGGCTGCGGCTTCCGGCCCTCCGGAGGCCCTTGCGCTGGTGCCGTCTGGCGACGCGGAACGGATCGGCGTCGGCGCTACGGCGCAGGTCAGCGTGGCGCGGGGCAACCGGGATGCCGGCATCTACCCGGCGGAGGTAGCCGACGTCTCGGCGCAGGCCGTCGCGCCGCCGGAGTGGCTGGTGGGCCTGGGGATGTCGGCGCCAGCGGGGTCCCACCTGGTGCGGGCGCGGCTTGAAGACGCCGGCCTGGGTGATGCGGTAGCGGACGGTTCCATGGGGTCGCTGCGCGTGGTGTTGGGACGAAGCTCATTCCTGTCCCTCCTGGCGCCGGGAGGCGGCTCCTGATGCGGATTCCGTCCCCGATAGGAGCGCGCCTCCGCCCCCGGCGGGCGCGGACGCCCCTGATGCTTCAGATGGAAGACACCGAGTGCGGGGCCGTCTGCCTGGGCATCGTTCTGGCGTACTTCGGACGCTGGGTCTCCGTGGAAGAGCTGCGCGAGGTATGCGCCGTCAACAGGGACGGCTGTGACGCCGCCGACATTACGCGCGCCGCCCGCGGCTACGGACTGGAATCCCAGGGCTGGCGCCGGGAACCGGAACAGCTTCGCGATATGAACATGCCGCTGATCATCTTCTGGGAGTTCAATCACTTCCTGGTGCTGGAGGGGTTCCGGGGCGGCAACTACCTGGTAAACGACCCGGCGAACGGCCACCGCACGCTGAGCGCGGAGGAGTTCGACCAGGGGTTCACCGGCGTCGCGTTGAGCTTCGAGGCCGGACCGGACTTCCGCCCCGGCGGCTCCCGCCCCGGCGTCGTCCGCAGGCTGTGGCCCTGGCTCTCGGACGTGACCGGGCCGTTGGCGTTCGCGCTGTGCTGCGGGCTGCTGTTGTCACTCCCGGTCGCCGCCCTGCCGTTCCTGCTGAGCGTCTTCGTCGACCATGTCCTGAGCGGACGGGATCCCCAGTGGGGAGTTGCGCTGGCGGGCGGGGTGGCCCTGGCGGGCGGCCTGGTGTACCTGCTGACCTGGCTGCGGCAGCGCTGCCTCAGACTCCTGGCAGTGCGGCTCTCGGTGGACCACGCAGACCGCTTCATCAGGCGGCTGTTCCGCCTGAGGATGCGATTCTTCACCAACCGCTACGGCGGCGACCTGACCTCCCGTATCCAACTGATCGACCAGGTCGCCACCGTGGCGACCGAGCAGTTCGTCGGGGTGGTCATCGAGCTGGTGACCAGCGCCGTGTTCCTGCTGTTCCTGCTCCTGTACGACCCGGCGCTGGCGGCGGCAGTGGCGGCGCTGGGCGCCGTCAACCTGTACGTCATGCGGCTGCTCACCCGGGGGCGGGTGGGCGAGAACCGCCGTTTGCAGCGCGAGCAGGGCAAGCTGCAAGGCGTGGGGATGTACGGGCTGAGCAACATCGACACCCTGCAGGCGACCTCGGGGGAAGCCGGGTTCTTCTCCCACTGGAGCGGCTACCAGGCCCGGGAGCTGCTGGCCCGCCAGCGTTTCGCGGAGATAGGGCACCTCATGGGAGCGCTGCCGGGCGTGTTCATGATCCTGGGCAACGCCGTCGTGCTGGGAGTGGCGGGCTGGCGCGTGATGGAGGGCGACATGTCCCTGGGCATGATGATGGGATGCTACGTGCTGGCGACGTACTTCCTGTTGCCCATCGGCCGTTTCGCCCTGTTTGCCGACCTGTTCCAGGTCCTGGAGGCCAACCTGCAACGGATCGAAGACGTGATGGACGCCCCCGAAGACGCATACTTTCGGCAGGGCGGGGAGCGGCCTTCCGCGAGCGCCGCCGCCCTGAGCCGGACGGTGCGGTTGAGCGGGCAGCTTGAGCTGCGCAACGTGGAGTTCGGCCACAAGGCGAACCGGGAACCGATGCTCCGGGACTTCAACCTGACCATCGAGCCGGGGCAGAGGGTGGCCGTGGTCGGTCCCACCGGGTCGGGCAAGTCGACGCTGGCGCTGCTGGCGGCAGGGGTCCACCAACCCTGGTCCGGGGGGGTCTTTCTGGATGGCCACCCCCGCTCCGATATCCCCCGCGGACTGCTCGGCAGCTCGGTGGCCATGGTCGACCAGCGCATATTCCTGTTCGCCGGGACCGTGCGGGAGAACCTGAGCCTGTGGAACCCTGAGACCCCCGAGCAGGACCTGGTGGCTGCCGCCGCCGACGCCGCCATCCACGATGAGATCATGGCGCGGGCGCAGGGCTATGATGCGCCCGTGGATGAGGGCGGGCGAAACTTCAGCGGCGGCCAACGCCAGCGCCTGGAGATCGCCCGCGCCCTGGTGGGGAATCCGTCCCTGCTGATACTGGACGAGGCCACCAGCGCGCTGGACCCGATCACCGAGGTGCGCATCGACGACGCCCTGCGCCGGCGCGGATGCAGCTGCCTGATCGTGGCGCACCGCCTCAGCACCATCCGCGACTGCGATCTGATCGTGGTGCTGGACGGCGGGAGGGAGGTGCAGCGGGGCACGCACAACGAGCTGATGGCGGACCGGGACGGCCTCTACCAGCACCTGATGGAGACGGAATGAGCAACGATTCGCAACAGGCCGGTGGCGCGCCCGGCGCGGACCGCATGGCCGAACTGGCCGCCGCTATCGGAGAGCCGGTTGCTGGGGGCGGCAACCGGCCCATCCACCTCTCCGATCCCGGCGTCCTGTGGTTCGTGGCCGAGGGGTCGGTGGACGTGTTCGCGGCCCGCCGCCGGGCCGACGGGGTGCTGGCCGACTTCAAACATCTCCTGCGGGCCGGCGCCGGGCGGTTGCTGTTTCCCGCCGCCGAGGACCAGACCGGGACGGTACTGGTGGCCAAGGGCCTTCCCGGCTCCGCGCTGCGCCTGATGCCGCTGGACGCGCTCGACGCCGCCGGGTGCGATGAACAGGTCGTCGAGCAGGTGGAGGCCTGGGTCTCCGAGGTCTCCGAGGCGGTGACGCGGGAGTTCACCTATCGCCCGCGCATCGACCGGCTTCTATCGGCGGAGGAAGGGGAGCAGCCAGTGGAGGCCGGGCAGGCGCTGTCGGCGCGCCGGGGCGTGGTGTGGATATCCGGCGGGGACGCGAGCCTTGCCTACCTGGGCACCGAGGAGGGGGACCCGGACGGCCCCGGGGTGGTCCCGGTCACCCCCGCAAGCTGGGCGACCTCGTCTAGGGGAGCCAGGGTGCGCTGCGTCGCTACGCAGGAGCTCCACGGGGAGGGGCGCCTGATGTCCGTCCTGGCGGCCTTCAACGGTCTCGCCCTGAGCGCCGATGACCTCAACCGGCGTCTGCTTCTGGCCGACGTCGCCAATCTGCAAACGAGCGCCGCCGAGTACCGCCAGAGGGGTGAGCAGAACGCGCGCCGCCGCCTCTTCGGGGTGCTGGAACCGGGCGAACGGCGAGGGGAAGACGACCTGGCTCTCCCGGAGGCGCTGCAACGGGTCGGTCGTCACGAGGGCATTGCCTTCCGCATGCCCCATGGCCGGGCGCAGCGGCCGGGGTCCGCCGCCGAAGCGCCGTCGCTGGCCGACATCCTGGTGGCCTCGGGAGTGCGCACGAGACGGGTCGCCCTGCGCCCGGAGCAACGCTGGTGGCTGGGTGACAGCGGCGCGATGCTCGCCATCCGCAGGGACGACGGCGCGCCCGTCGCCCTGCTCCCGGGCCCCCTGGGACGCTACCGGATGGCGGAGCCGCAGTCCGGCCGCCTCCGTCGGGTCAACGCCCGCCGGGCCGAGTCCCTGGAGCGGGAGGCCCATTTCTTCTACTGTCCGCTGCCCGATGACGGCCCGGCAGAGGCCCGGCAACTGTCGGGGCTGGCCTTCCACCGGGTGGGGGCCGACCTTGTCCGGCTGGTCGGGGCCGGGCTGCTTGCGGGCATGGCCATGCTGGTTCCCGCGGTGCTGCTGGGAACCTTCGTGGGGCAGGCGCTGCCCTCCGGATCCCTGCAGATGCTGGGGGCGTTGACCCTGGGCGCAGTGCTGATCGCGCTGCTCCTGGGAGTGTTGCAGATGATCCAGGGCACGGCGCTGATGCGGCTGGAGGGCCGGGTGGCGGCGCGCGTCGGGGCGGCCCTGTGGCACCGGATGCTGGACCTGCCGTCGGGTTTCTTCCGCCGCTTCACCGCTGGCGACCTGGCCACGCGGGCCATGGCGCTCCATGAGCTGCGGGACCAGGTCTCGGGCGTTGTTGTGGGCGCGCTGTTGTCGGTCCTCTTCCTGCTCCCCACCTTCGCCCTGCTCTTCCTCTACAACGCCGCCCTGGGCTGGCTGTGCCTGGGACTGGGGCTGGTCTCCCTGGGCGTCACCCTCGCGCTGGGCCTGATGCAGACGCCCTACCATCGCCGGCGGCTGGCCGTAACGCGGCAGTTGGCGGGGACGCTGCTCCAGCTTATAGGCGGGGTGGCCAAGCTGCGGACCTCAGGCGCCGAGGGCATGGCCTTCATCATGTGGGCCCAGGGGTACCGGGAGCAGAAGCAGACGGAGATGAGGCTGGGGGCCTACCAGGAGCACCTGATGGCCTTCACCGCGGCCGTGCCCCTGTTCGCAAGCGCGGCGCTGTTCGCCCTGGCCCTGGCGGTCGGCGGGGATGACCTGGCGGTGGGCGGCTTTCTGGCGATGTACGCCGCCTTCATGGTGTTCAACGGCGCGGTGGTCCGGCTCGGGGGCGCTTTCTCCGCCATCGCCGCCATACTCCCCGCGGTGCAGCAGGTGCAGCCTATCCTCGCCGAGCGCCCCCGGAACCTCGCCTCGGACCTTCCCGCTCCCGAGCTGAAGGGCGAGGTGCTGCTGGACCGTGTGAGCTTCCGCTACTCCGACGACGGGCCGCTGGTCCTGAATGACGTCACCATCCATGCCCTGCCGGGAGAGTTCATCGCCCTGGTCGGGGAGTCGGGCGCGGGAAAGAGCACCATATTCCGGCTGGCCCTGGGGTTGGAGAGGCCGCAGCTTGGCGCAGTCTACTTCGACGGTCACGATCTGAGCCGGCTCAACTGGAGCTCGGTGCGCAGCAGGATCGGCACCGTCCCCCAGGACGCCCACCTGCGTCCCCAGACGGTGCTGGACAACATCATCGGGATCGAGGGGGATCTGAACGAGGACGACGCCTGGCGGGCCGCCCGGCTGGCCCGGGTGGACGCCGACATCGCGGCGATGCCCATGGGCATGTACACCGTCAGCAGCGAGAGCGCTGCGGCCTTTTCCGGCGGCCAGGTGCAGCGCTTCATGCTGGCCGCCGCCATGGCCCGCAACCCCAAGGTGCTGCTGCTGGACGAGGCGACCAACTGGCTCGACAACCGGACCCAGGCCGACATTATGGAACAGATCGAGCAGCTCTCCGTAACCCGCATCATCAGCGCCCATCGGCTTTCCACCATCCGGCGGGCCGACCGCATCTACGTGCTGCAGGGCGGCCGGGTCGTCCAGGAGGGGACCTTCGCAGGGCTGATGGAACGGGAAGGCGTGTTCCGGGACCTGGTCAGGCGACAACTGACGTGAATCGCCCATCCCGCCCGATAGGTGACAGGCATATACGAGGAGGCTGATGAGAGCCGACGAGGATTACATGGACGAGGACTCTATGAAGGATTGCGGGACAGGGCCGGGAGACGAGCCGGCGCACGGCTCCTTTGGCGAATTCCTGGCGGAGCTGAGGAGCCTGTTCCCCTCAGCGCTGGTCGACGGCTCCGGCTGGGAACGGCTTCTGGCGCTGGCGCATCGCCTGCCCATCCACGTGACCGACAACCGTTTCGGTTTCGAGTTTGACCTTTGCGACCCCGGTCCGGCGGCGGACTTCTGCGTGGTGCCCGCCCCCGGCTCCCGTCTCGCCGGGTTCTACGTCCGCCAGGGCGATCTTGCCCCGCCGGAGTCGGCAGAGGCCGCACTGGGCGCGTTTCTCGCCAGGCAAGCGAGCGACCCGCAGGCGCTGCTCGCCGATGGCGGCGGCGGAGTAATCCTGGAATACGATCTGGCCGGGATTTCGTCGGACCAGCCCGCCTCGCCCGGAATCTTCATAGTGCCCCGGGACGTGCAGGACGAGTCCTGCAGGGAGAAGCTGTTCGGCGAACCGGAGCGTCTTGCAGCCGCTCTATGGGCTGTCGCCGGCCGGACGCCAGATGCTGCGATTCAGCGGCAGATGCGCGAAATTTACCGGCTGATGCAACCGATTGGCTCAGTCGCTCAGGCCGGGATCCTGCCGGGCCGGCCGCAACGCGCAGTTCGTCTCATCATATCCACCGGATCCGGCAAAGACGCGGTCAGCATATTGGAGAGGTTGAGATGGCCCGGCTCCCTGACGGAAGCCGAAGGGGTAACCGGTAGTTTGGCGGATATGGCGAGGCCGGGCGTCAGCCTGAGTGTTGACGTTACTGCGCAGGGCATTTCTCCCCGTCTTGGACTGGAGTTCTACCGGCCCGTGGAATGGCACGAGCTGGACCACTCCGGGTGGAACCGGCTGATCGACCGGCTGGAGGAGAGGGGCTGGTGCCTGCCGGAAAAGGCCCGCGGCCTGAAGGCATGGCCGCGGGTGGAGCAAGTATTCGACCAGCGTGGGGTGTACCGGGTCCGGCAGAGCATCAATCACGTAAAGGTGGTCGTGGACCGCGGGGCCACCACTGCCAAGGCCTACGCCGGCACGCTCGTGCTGCAGGCAGCCTAGACGTAGCCCCAGATAAATACCCCGCCGGCGACCTTCTCCAGCTCGGCTTCCGTCAGTTCCGGCGAGGGGGGCAGAACCAGGTGGACAGTGGTGGCGCTGTCCTCGTACACCGAGATGTCGAACCCCTCGGGTATGTCGGCGCCAATTTCGGACGAGATGGCGGCTTTCGGGTCGGCGATGAGGCGGGCGCGGAAATCACTATCCTCGTCCGCCTTGCTCAGGATCTGGGCCTTCAGTTCAGTTGCCGTGGTCATGGTTCTACCCCTTCCATATAGCGCTTGTCCTGGGTTCCTGTATCCAAAAGGTTAATTCCAAGCTCCAATTACTGAGAAGCCGCCAGTCGCCATCTCCAGTTCGGCCTCCGTGAGCTGCGGCGAGGGCGGCAGAACCAGGTGGACAGTGGTGGCGCTGTCCTCATGCACCGCCACGTCGAACCCCTCGGGTATGTCCGCGCCAATTTCGGACGAGATGGCCCCCTTCGGGTCGGCGATGAGGCGCGCGCGGAACTCGCCGTCCTCCGCTGCCTTGCTCAGAATCTGGGTCTTTAGTTCGGTTGCTGTCGTCATGTCGATTCCCCCATATCGTGAACCAATTGTCGGCTATCACCAATGGAATGCCGTACTGAGCCCTTCGACAGGCTCAGTACGGCATTCCACAAAATGCGATTGCCCCAAAACGGAACCCGGGCGAGGCTGTAAAACCCCGGCGTCCCCTTTTAACTCCCTCCCATATGGGAAGGCATCGAATTCTGCCAGAGACTCGCGCCACCGGCTACCATCTCCAGCTCGGCTTCCGTCAGTTCCGGCGAGGGGGGCAGAACCAGGTGGACAGTGGTGGCGCTGTCCTCGTGCACCGAGATGTCGAACCCCTCGGGTATGTCCGCGCCAATTTCGGACGAGATGGCGGCTTTCGGGTCGGCCATGAGGCGGGCGCGGAAATCACTATCCTCGTCCGCCTTGCTCAGGATCTGGGCCTTCAGTTCAGTTGCCGTGGTCATGGTTCTACCCCTTCCATATAGCGCTTGTCCTGGGTTCCTGTATCCAAAAGGTTAATTCCAGGTTCCAATTACTGAGAGGCCGCCAGTCGCCATCTCCAGTTCGGCCTCCGTGAGCTGCGGAGAGGGCGGCAGCACCAGGTGGGCCGTGGTGGCGCTGTCCTCGTGCACCACCACGTCGAACCCCTCCGGTATGCTCGTCCCGACTTCAGCCGAGATGGCCCCCTTAGGGTCGGCGATGAGGCGTGCGCGGAATTCTTCGTCTTCCGCCGCTTTGCTCAGGATTTGGGTCTTCAGCTCGGTTGCTGTGGTCATGGCTCTACTCCTTTCGTCAGGTACACAGGGTTTGTCGATGCTGGATCATCGTATCTCCCGAAGCAAATTCCAGGTTCCAATGGCCGAAAGGCCACCGGCGGCCTTCTCCAGCCGGCCCCGTCCGCCTCACTTCATCAGGGCAGACCCATCATCTGGTCCGTTCCCCAACTTGCGCCTGCGACAGTAGCCAACTCGGCCTCCGTGAGCTGCGGAGAGGGCGGCAGCACCAGGTGGGCCGTGGTGGCGCTGTCCTCGTGCACCACCACGTCGAACCCCTCCGGTATGCTCGTCCCGATTTCAGCCGAGACGGCCCCCTTCGGGTCGGCGATGAGGCGCGCGCGGAACTCGCTGTCCTCCGCCGCTTTGCTCAGGATTTGGGTCTTCAGCTCAGTTGCTGTCGTCATGTCGTAGCTCCTTCCGCTTTGCTTGCTGATAGTGTCCTGCCCTGGGTTCCCGTATCCGGCGAGGGACCGCATAGCCGTGTTGTTCCCTATAGCCGGGTGTTTCCGGCTGAACAACCCGTGGCTTCACCAAGTACCGGCTCCATAACCGAGCCAACCACCAGAGATCATCTCCAACTCGGCCTCCGTGAGCGCCGGCGAGGGCGGCAATACCAGGTGGGAGGTGGTGGCGCTGTCCTCATGCACCAACACGTCGAACCCATCGGGTATCACAGTGCCGACTTCAGACGCTATCGCGGCCTTCGGGTCGGCGATGAGCCGGGCGCGAAAATCGCCGTCCTCCGCGGCCCGGTTCAGAATCCGGTCCTTCATTTCGGTTGCTGTCGTCATGTCACCCCTCCTGTTCGTTCCATCAGCGCCTGTAAAGCCGCGACCAGACTCGCCGCCCTAACCCCACAAGCCGGTGTGGTGGCCGCCGGCGACGGCTTGCAACTCGGCCTCCGTGAGCGCCGGCGAGGGCGGCAGCACCAGGTGGGCCGTGGTCGCGCTGTCCTCATAGACCACAACGTCGAACCCCTCCGGTATGGTGGTCCCGAGCTCGGCCGAGATGGTCGCCTTAGGGTCGGCGATGAGGCGGGCGCGGAATTCTTCGTCTTCCGATGCCCTGGACAGAATTTGGGTCCTCATTTCGGTTGCCGTGGTCATGGTTTACTCCTTCCGCATATTGCGCTTGTCTTGGGTTCCCGTCGCCGCCAATGCCTGTTCCGCGAACGACATTGTGCCCGTCCATCTTTGACACCAGCATACCCCGTACATCTTACGGCTGGCGTCCTTATAAGCTTAACCAACGTATGGGGACGCGGAATTGATCCACTCGATGCCGCCAGCAACCTTCTCCATTTCGGCCTCCGTCAATCTGGGCGAGGGCGGCAGCATGAGGTGAGCGGTAGTCGCGCTGTCCTCGTGTACCACGACGTCGAACCCCTCGGGTATGTCCGCGCCAATTTCGGACGAGATGGCGGCTTTCGGGTCGGCCATGAGGCGGGCGCGGAATTCCTCGTCCCCCACGGCCCGGTCCAGAATCCGGTCCTTCATTTCGGTTGCCGTCGTCAATGGATTACCCTCCTGATTGCCCATGGTCCACCTTGGCATGAGCCAAGCCACATGACTCTGTAGTTTACCACGTGTATATGATATTGCCGTGACTTCCCGGCGCTTTTACCGTGACCTATTGTGATTCCTCGCCGAAGCTGCCATAATTGCCTCGGCTAACGCCGAATCCCGCAGCCCCGGAGGACGACCTCCGCGGTCGCATCGAGGTGTTCAGTTGGGCCGACCGATACCGGACAACGATTCCGCCCCGACTGGCGAGATCTACGGTGAGCGCTATGTTCGGCCCTATGCGGCCCTCTACATCGATCACCCGTTGTGGGAGCCGAAACTGCGATGCAACGTAGCGCTGCTGGGCAGGCTGTTGAAGCCATTGGGCAATTGGCTGGACACCTGTTGCGGGCAGGGGTGGCACCTGGCGCAGTTTCCCGGCCACCGTCGGATGGGCATCGACAGGAGCGCGGCCCAACTGGACCGGGCGAGGTCGCAAAACCCCGGCGTCTCCTTCATTGAGGCCGATATTGCCGGTTACGAATTCCCTGACGGGCAGCGCTTCGACCTGGTGAGCAACTTCTGGAGTTCCTATTCCTACCTGAACGACGAGGACGCCATTCGCGAGCTGGTGGAGAAGCTGGTCCGCTGGACTGCTCCGGGCGGCGCACTCTACCTGGAACTGACCGTGCCGGAACTGTTGGAGGACTTCAACGATAGCGAGTTCGCGGCGGAAACGGGCGCAAGGGTCTCCCTGCAGTCACCCGATGGAGTGCGCTGGAACTACCATGACGCCGGCGGGGTCCACCGGATGATGAGCCCGCCGCTTGAGTTCTTCACCGGCCTCATCGCGCCGCACTTCGCGGGGTCCAACCACTCGGTCGTAGTCCGGTCGATTCGCCAGTTCGTTGCCTGGGGCAAGCGGCCCGATTGACAGGGCGTCAATCGACGGACGGCATGTTCAACACGGTGCTCCAGTGCGCCCTGGACTCCGGCCTCCCCCTAACCGGCTAACCGGAACCCGCTACAGCCGTCCGGGCCGCATCTCGAAAACGGTCCTGTCTATCGCCAAAATGGGCCCGCCAACCTGGATAAAATCAGGAACTTTCCTGGTCAGATTCAGATTGGAGCTTTTGCCGCGCTCCAGCCCCGCAGCGATCTTAAACCCACGGTGAGGGGCAGCCTCGTAGCAGGAGGGAGAGGGACAGTCCGGGTAGAGGTCCCGAGGCGCAGACCTATTCACGCGGGCGCCCGGCTGCGGTTGGACGCCCGCCGTTTGGTTGCGATTCAGTTGTCCCCGCAACCACCGCCAGGCCCGCTGCGTCGCCGCCATCCCGCCGGCCTGGCTGGTCCATTCTTCCTCGTCTCCGGTCTCGCAGTTGTTCAGGCGCAATTGAACAACTAATTGTACAAAAGCAACCTTAATCCATGCTTGTATTGTATATATTATAGTGTAGGATTCTTCAGAAGCCTTGCGCCAATGTCAGCGCAATACGCCGGGTGCGCGAGCCGGAGGAAGGGCGCGCCGGAGGTCGTGCCCAGTGGAACAGGCCGGGAAGACTGGGCGCAGTCGAAAGGAGTTCATCACATCATGTTCGATATCAGCAGCAACGCCGGGAGGGTGGGCCGCCTGCTAAGAGCGGCCATACCCCTGTCAGCCCCCCGATTCCCCCGGCCTGTAGTTTCCCGATTCCACTCGCGGAGACTGCCTGTCAGGGTTTTGATTCCGGTCTGGCAGCCGTTGAGCGGGATTATCCATTCCCGTGTGTGACCTTTTACTTGGGATGAGCGCTGGAGACCAGAGGAATCTCTCCGGAAATGACCGTTACAAGCGGCTCTTTGACCTTACCGCTCTGCTTTGTGTTTATCTGGCGTTTCTTCCCATCTGGGCCCTGGTCTGGTCAATGATACCTCTGCTGATATTCCTGGAGGACAGGGGGCCGGCCTTCTACCGGCAGAAACGGCTGGGCAAACACGGCAAACCCTTCCTGATGGTGAAGTTCAGAACGATGGTCCGGGACGCCGACCGCAAGGGCCCGCTGGTTACCGCGGTCAACGATTCGCGCCTCACCCGGGTCGGCAGGTATCTGCGACTCAGCCATCTCGATGAGTGCCCCCAGGTCCTGAATATCCTCAGGGGGGAGATGAGCATAGTCGGACCCCGGCCCGCGCCGGCACAGGACTACGAACGCGACGACCTGGGGATATCCGGGTTCAGCCGGAGACTGGCGGCGCTCCCCGGTATAACGGGTCTCGCCCAAGTCCGGGTGGACGCGTGGGCGACGCAGAGGGACAAGCTGCGTTACGACCTGCTGTATATCCGCAACATGGGGCCCTGGCTGGACCTGAAGCTGATCGCCATGTCGGTCCCGGTGGTCCTGCAGGGGGGACCAAGGGCGGCGGGTAGTGGGCAGGGCCATAGTTCCGCTTCCGATACGGAGGCCGGGCGACCGATGCCGGAAAGCGAAGTTCCGGCCGGCCCAGGCAAGTGACTACAGCGAAAGAGTCCGGGTGGACCTGGCCGAGCCTGTCGGTTACAGGCCGGAACCCCGATATAAACCAATGGCGCAGTGTTGATGGTCAGCCCGGAGGCGGGGGAATGAGCGGAGAATGATCAGTCCGGACGAGGTTACGGTAATCGGCGCAGCCGGGCACATGGGACTGGGTTTCAGCCTCGTCCTGGCAGACGCCGGTTACCTGGTGCACGGCGTTGACATAGACGATGACGCCGCGGCGCGCATCATGTCGGGCCGGCTGCCCTTCCACGAGGAGGGCGCGGAGCCGGTCCTGGAGCGGGCGCTGGCGACGGGTTCGCTCCGCATGGGAAACGACCTGTCGGTGGCAGGACGGACCAGGCACGTCGCCGTCCTGATAGGCACTTCCCTCGATGAGAATCTCACTCCCCGGATGGACGCCCTCTATGACCTGGTGGATGACCTGGCCCGCCACCTCGTGCCCGGGCACGTCCTGATGCTGCGGAGCACCCTGGTCCCGGGCGCCACCGACAACATCGCCAGGCAGTTGGCCAGGACCACTTCGTTGGAGATCGGCAGGGACCTGCACCTGGCCTGCCTTCCCGAGCGCAGCGTCCAGGGCCAGGCGATTAGCGAGATGACGACGCTGCCGTCCATAATCGGCGCGTACACCCTGGAGGACTTCGATATCGTTTCCCGATTCTGCCGGACCTACTCCTCCGGCGCGTGCCTGCGCGTGACCCCCCTGGAGGCGGAATTCGCGAAGCTGATGGCAAACACGGCGCGGTACGTGCAATTCGCCCTGTCCAACGAGTTTGCCCTGATCAGCGCCCCCTACGACGTGAATATCAACCGCATCATGGAAGCCGCCAATGCGGACTACCCGCGCCTGGACCTGCCCACCCCGGGCCTGAACGTGGGCGGGCCCTGCCTGTACAAGGACAGCCTGATGCTGGCCGACGGCATTCCGTGGAACACCCTGGCGAGCACGGCGGTGGGGGTCAACGAGAGAATGCCGGCCCAGGTGGTCCGGCGGCTGGGCGAGTATCCCGGCGTGAAGAAAGTGGCAATCCTGGGGATGACCTTCAAGGCCGGGTCGGACGACACCCGCAATTCGCTGGGCCCCAAGCTGCGGGACCGGCTTCGGAACGCCGGCTTTGCGGTGGTGTGCGTCGAACCGAACCTGGAGGGGTACGACGATCTTCGAGACATAGCGGGAAGCGACGCGGTGGTCCTGATGACTCCCCATGATGAGTTCGACGATTGGAACGCGGTGCGCGCCCACGTCCGGAATCCCCGTTGTGTCTACGTCGATACGTGGGGCCGGTGGGAGCCAATCCGCTACCGGACCAGGGGAGGATTCTGGCGGGACGGCGCGGAAGGAGGGATTGAGTATGAAGGTGCTTGTCGCGGGTAGCGAGGGCAGCCTGATGCAGCGGGTGATCCCCCTGCTGCTGGAAGCAGGCCATGAAGTCCTGGGCTGCGACAACATGCTCAGGTACGGGAAGATTCACCGCCAGCGGAGCTACGACTTTCGCCAGTGCGACCTGTGTTCCGAGGCCGAGGTTGCCGGCATGGCCGCGGGCGTTGACGTGGTGCTCCAGGCCGCCGCGCAGGTGTACGGGACCAGGGGGTTTCACATGCGGGGGGCCGATATTCTTTCCGGCGACGTCCGGCTCCACGCCAACCTGCTCCAAGAGTCGGTGCGGCAGGGGGTCCAGCGATTCGTGTACATCTCCTCTTCGGTCGTATACGAGAAAGCCGGCACGTTTCCCCTGGCCGAGGGAGACACGGAGGGCATGATGCCTCCATCCACCGACTACGGGCTGTCCAAGCTGGTCGGGGAACGGCTGTGCGCGGCCTACGAGAGGGACTACGGCCTGCCCTACACCATTTGGCGGCCCTTCAACATTATCACCCCGCAGGAGGAAGCGGACGCCGTGCAGGGCATGAGCCACGTATTCGCCGACTTCATCGCCCTGCTGCTGTTGCGGCAGCAGAATCCCATGGACATTATCGGGACCGGCTATCAGACCAGGTGCTTCACGTGGATAGATGACGTGGCGGCTCCCATTGCGCAGCGCCTGTTGTCGGAGGAGACTCGCAACGAGGTATTCAACCTGGGCAATATGGAGCCGGTCACGATGCGGGGCCTGGCGGAACGCATCTACGCCAAGGGAGTCGAACGGGGCGTCATCAAACCGGGCGGCGCACTGGCGTTCAACTGCCTGCCCGCCTACCGTGCCGACGTGCAGCGCCGGGAACCGGACAGCAGGAAAGCCATGAAGCTGCTGGGCTGGCAGCCGACGGTCGGCCTGGACGAGGCGCTGGACCGTTGCATTGAATACGCGCTGGGGAACCCCTGAACCACGCCCTTCCGGACACGGTCCGGAGTCCAGGCGCATGGCCCATATAGGACCGCGAAGGAAATCAAACTGTCGCTTACCCCATGTTGAGTCAGCACGCAGCAATAATATGGCCGTGGCGCTGGTACGGCCATGTACCGGACTTCTGCCGGCGGACGTATCCCTGGTTTCTCGGCATATACCTGGGCATTGCTCCCTACTACCACGTACCGGGCGTGCCGGACGACATCATTCCTTACTCCCACGTCCTGGGCGTGCCGGCCGACCCCATCGTCGCGTTCAAGCTCCTGTGCTTCCTGCTGGCCGCCGGCACGACCTCTGTCGCCGCCCTGTCTTCCGGCAGTTTTCGCACCCCGGGCGGTCTGCTCGGCCCGCTGGGATTTGCCGTCCTGGCGATTCTGTCCATTCCGGGCGTCCTGCAGGGGCAGCCCTACTGGTCCCTCACCTATGCCCTGGCCCTGGTCCAAGCCGCCGCGTTCTGCTGGCTGTTCTTCTGGATAGTCCGGAGCGGGGAGGACCTCCGGCGCATCCTGGTCCCGGCCCTGGCGATACTGTACGGCATACTGGCGATACAGGTCGTCTCCATGCTGGCGGCGTCGGACTGGCACTGGTCGCGGCTCTGCGGTTTCAGCGCAGACGACCCTTTCGGCCTGAACTACAACAACAACGGCACCGCCTTCGTAATCGGGCTGTGGCTGCCGGCCGGCGCGCTGCTTTTCGCCCGCCGGCCGTTCTGGTCGCCGTGGACCGTCGGGACGGCCTTTCTGCTGACCGTCCTGGTGCTGGCGGCGCTGTTCATGACCACCACACGGACCGAAATTCTGATTGTGGCGGGGCTGTCGGCGGCCCTGCTGCTGCGGAGGGAAATCCGGGCCTGGGCCGCCGGGATGGTCCTCGGGTCCGCCATTGTCGCCACGGTGGCCATAGTTTCATTTGCCGTCCTCAAGGACCTTTCCTGTTACTACCATCTGAATGTCTATCAACAGGCCGCTCTGCTTGAGGAGAGCTTGGGGATTTCCGCGCTCCCCAGGCAATTGTCCGAGTCGTCCGGCGACCTGAAGCGGAGGCCGGAAGAGTACGTCCGGCAGTACCGGGAAACGATGGGGATGGCCGATGACAGGAAGCGTTGGGAAGCCGCTGCATCACAGGTAATGGTCGATGACGGGAAGCATTGGGAAGTCGCCACGTCACACAGGCTGTATCACTATGCAGTAGCCTTCGACAGCATATCTGAACGCCCCTTGCTGGGACATGGATTCGGCGCTGCCAGGGTGAATATCGGGGACTATGAGATACACAACCTGTGGCTGAAGTTCGCGGCCTATACCGGGGTGCTCTGGCCCGCCTGGTTCGCCCTGATGGTCCTTTTCCTGCTGTACCGGGGCGGTCAATTGCTGCGCCGCGACCTGGGAAGGACCGCCGCGTTGCCGGTCTCGGCCTGCGCCGCGATACTGGCGGGCGCGTTGCTGTTGAGCCTGACGGAGCCCGGCTTTTTCATGGCCGCCCACCTCAACGCGGTCATCTGGGTGTCGGCCGGCACCATCCTGGGCCTGCACAGCCGGTTGGGCGCGGCTTCCGCGGGGTCTGCGGAGAAGACGGGACCCGGTGAGCAAGCCTGAGACTTGCATTGAATCCCGTGTTGTCCAGAATATGGCCGGTGGGCGGAAATGACCGGGTAACCAACCTGTGCCGGCGGACGTATCCCTGGCTTCTCAGCATATACCTGGGCACGGCTCCGTACTACTACGTTCCGGGCGTGCCGGACGATGTTATCAGCGCGCTCAAGATCCTGTGTTTCCTGCTGGCCGCCGGCACGACCTCGGTCGCCGCCCTGTCTTCCGGCAGTTCTCGCACCCCGGGCGGTCTGCTCGGTCCCCTGGGATTTGCCGTCCTGGCGGTCCTGTCCCTTCCGGGAGTCCTGCAGGGGAACCTCCACTGGTCGGCCGACTACGCGGCGGACTTGGTCCATGCCGCCGCGTTCTGCTGGCTGTTCTTCTGGATAGTCCGGAGCGGGGAGGGCCTCCGGCGCATCCTGGTCTCGGCCCTGGCGATACTGTACGGCATACTGGCGATACAGGTTGTCTCCATGCTGGCGGCGTCGGACTGGCACTGGTCGCGGCTCTGCGGTTTCAGCGCAGACGACCCGTTTCGCCTGTACAACACCCCGGACGGCTCCCCCGCGGTAATAGGACTCTGGCTGCCGGCCGGGGCGCTCTTCTTCGCCCGCCGCCCGGCCTGGTCGCCGTGGCTGGCCGGGGCCGGCTTTCTGCTGACCGCCCTGGTGCTGGCGGCGCAGTTCATGGCCACGTCACGGATAGAAATTTTGATTACGGCGGGGCTGTCGGCGGCCCTGCTGCTGCGGAGCGAAATCCGGGCCTGGGCCGCCGGAATGCTCCTTGGGGTCGCCCTTGTCGCGACGACGGCTATGGTCTCATTCGCGGTCTTCGAGGACCACTCCTGTTTCTATCACCTGGACCTCGATCAACAGGCCCTGTTATTCGGAGATGAGCCGCAGCCGGCGCGGGAAGAGCCATTGCCACCGCGGGGAAAGCAGCCACACCCATCGGAGATGGCTATTGCCGGCTACGACTTCACGGCCATCGGCGGCGTGATGGTGGACGAGCGCATGGTCAACGGGACCACGAACGCCACGGTCTACTTCAAGGCTGACAACTACGACCCATCCGGCGCAAGCGGCGTGCTTACGGGGCAAATCATTCCCGCAGCGCCCGGAGCAACAATATCGCAGGCGGTATTGGACCTGGGCGAAGGCGGCCAGGGCAGCTATACCGTGGTCCTCGATACCCGGCCCACCGGCGAGGTGACCGTGCGGGCCAGGAGTTCCGACCCCGGCCGCGTGGCGCTCACAAATGCCACGCTGACCTTCTCCCGGGACAACTGGAACGTGCCGCAGACCGTTGGCGTCAACTGCCCCCAGGACATCGACATCTTTCACGACGTCATCGCCATATCCCACACCGCGTCCAGCAGCGATGCCGCCTACGGCTTCAGCCTGAGCATCGCCGAGGTCGCGGTGAAGGTGTATGACGACGAAGCGCCCAGCCCGGACTACGAGCCGGTTGACATACAGGTCACGCCCGGCGACGGGACGCTGAAAGTTGACTGGAAGGCGAACCCGCGGCCGGGACTGAGCGACGGCGACATCCGCTACGGCCTGCGCTGGAGCCAGACGCCCTACGTTTGGGCCAATCCCCCTGACCAATGTTCGGCCACGGCAGAGGACGGCATAATGGTCCCGCCGGGGACGACCGAATACACCATCGAGGGCCTCCGGAACGGGGTGGCCGCCGGGGTGTACGTGAGGTCGTTCACGGTCTCCGGCGGCGTGGAGATAGACGGCAGTTCCAGCAGTTGGGTGCGGCTGAAGGGCGTGAACACCACCCCGGCGGCATCGCTTGCCAGACTGCCGACGCTATCGCCGCCACAACAACGGGCAGCATCCGGGGAAGCGGGTCTCAGCGCGCTGAGGGTGACGGATACCTTCCTGGAGCCAAGTTTCAACTCCGGCGTGACCGCATACAGAGGGTGCGAAGTTCCATTCCGCGTCACCTCGACCCACGTGACCGCCACGGTCAAGGACACGGGCAGGGCGACCGTCAAGGTCGGGCTGCGGGGAGAATTGAAGAGCGCGGTCAGCGGCAGGGCCAGCGCCCCGGTCCAACTCAGTGAGGGACCGAACGTTATTGACATCGAAGTGACCGCCGAGGACGGTGTGACCAGGAGGACCTACACGGTGACGGTGGAACGGGAAGCGTCCCCCGCCGACATCGCGGTCAATCCGGTATCGCCCCCATCGCCCAGCCGCCTGCCCGAAGGTCCTGATTCCGAGGTGATGGAGCGCTGGATGGTCGCTACATCAGACAGGCTGCGCCACTATCTCATAGCCTTCGACAGCATAGCCGAACGCCCCCTGCTGGGACACGGGTTCGGCGCTGCCGAAGCAAGGGTCACAGAAGACCTGGAGGTCCACAACCTGTGGCTGAAGTTCGCGGCCTATACCGGGGTGCTGTGGCCCGCCTGGTTCGCCCTGATGGTCAGTTTCCTGTTTTACCGGGGCGGTCAACTGCTGCGCCTCGGCCTGGCAAGGTCCGATGCGCTGCTGGCTTCGGCCTGCGCCGCAATACTGGCGGGCGCTCTTCTGTTGAGCATGACGTCGCCCGGCTTTTTCATCGGGCCCGCCAACATCAACACCGTCATCTGGATGGCGGCCGGCATCATCCTGGGCCTGCACAGCCGGCTGAGCCCGGCTTCTGCGGCGGGTTCCCAAGGCCGCACACCCTTGGGGAGGAGGCGCAAGCCATGATACCATAAGGATAATATCTTACGTACAAACTCATACGGATAAACTCCAGGAGATGCGCATGGCCAGCCGTTTCGAAGTCCGGTTGGACCCAGAATGCAGGGAACGCCTTGATGAACTGGCAGAGAAAGACGGAGTCTCGGCATCAGAAGTCGTGCGCCGCCTGATCGAGCAAGCCTATGAAGGCGTCATCAAGGCCCGGAGAATCAAAGCGATAGAGGAATTGGCCGGAATGTCGATGGAAGTCCCCGACAACCCGGATGATCTCTACCGGATTCTGGAAGGAACGCATGAGCCCCACATCATTTCTTGACACCAATATCCCCATGTACGCCGCCGGACGGGAACATCCCCACAAAGAACCTTCTATAGAGATTCTCAACCTGGTGGCAAGCCGCCCGGATTCCTTCATAACCAGCACCGAGGTTTTCCAGGAACTGATCCACTACTACCTCTCCGCCGACAGATGGGAGCTGGGACAGCAGGTCTTCAACCGGTTCGAAACAACCATGGAAGGACGGATTGAGCCCATATATCCAGAAGACACGCATCTGGCCGCCGGGATGGCCGGGAGATACCCGGGAGTCAGTGCCCGCGACCTGCTCCACGCCGCCGTCATGCTCAGGTTGAGAACAAGCTACATAATCTCCGCAGACACCAAGCTGGACCAGATTCCGGGGATACACCGGCTTGACCCGCTTCAGGTCTCCACCTGGAGCTACGATGTATTCCCAAATGACGCGTAAAAATACACGAAAAGTCGGAAAGCCCAGTCACGTACTGCATGCCCATTCGCCTCCGACCACACAAAACTGTGCAAAATTCACTCAGCAGACGAGATTTCGCGGACCTTGTTCTGCACAGCTTCAGGTACGCCGGTAAAATTCTCCCACTGTCCCAAATTCTTGTTATAGGCGCGATGGCGTTCCCGGATGCTCCGGCGACAGAAGATCGCCGATTCGGGAGGATGCCATACGGCGTACCAGTACAACCTGTTGGGAGACATGGTTCCCCGGATTGCCATCGTCTCACCGGACTTATCCAGCGCCTCCGCATTGCCGTAGACAATTCCGCCCTCGGGTCCCGCAGTATCGTCCTATTCCGGTTTCCTCCCGTATGTCTGCCCTGGTCAGTTTCTGAGTCCGGAGAATCTCGCAAAACCGAATTTGCTGATTGTTTCCGCGTATGACACCACCCAGAAGATGATGATAAGCAGGGGCGCAAGTCTGCAAAGCACGGAGGGCACGTCATTGAGCCGCCAGACTAGCCGGTACTCCCAGGCCATCTTCAGACGTTGGCGCACCGACCAGTTCGACATCCCGCCGTTCTCGAAATTCGTCAGTATACGGTCCAGCCGCCGGTACGGCGCCCGTTCCCTCATCAGCAGCCTGAACAGCAGTTCCGCGTCACCGTCGATTTCAAAGCGCTCGTGGTAATGGTGGACCCGGTCAAAAACCTCCCTCCGGTAGAACACGGTCGGGTCGGGCGGCAGCCAGCCGAGATAGCAATTCAGCCTGCTTGCCTCTTTCGCAAACCGGCTGGGCAGTGTTTTTCCGCGGGAGTTCACCTTCCTGACGTTCCCGTAGACCAATTCCACCGCCGGGTCGGACCTGAAGACCTCCAGGACGGCGGCCAGCGCCTGGCGGTCCGCGTAGTAGTCATCGGCATTGAGAAAGGCGATTACCTCTCCCGTAGCCACGGCCAGGCCCTGGTTCCTGGCCCGGTACATGCCCTGCCTGGCCGGATTGCGCAGTACGGTGATGCGGTCGCCATAGCTATCGAGGATGTCGTTCAGCTCGTCATCTGTCTCATCGCTGACGACCACCACCTCTATTTCGCAGTCCACCTGCTGGCCCAGGACCGAGTCCAGGGCGCGAGACAGCCGAGGGTCCCGGTACACGACCGTAATGACCGAGACCTTCTTGATCAAGCCGCCCATGTCATGGCCTCCTACTACCGGAGCCGGGCCGCGATGACCTGTTCAATGGGTTCACCTATGATGCCTAGCAGCTCACTTATGTGGATATCTATGTCAAACTCGGTTGCCCGCTTTTGCAGTGCCTCTGGGCCTATGGGTCGGTCCAGGGCGGCAAGCATGCCCTCTGCCAGGACCTTGGGGTTTGACATGGGCACCAGAATCCCATACTCGCCCCCCGCCAGCAGCTCCCTGGCTCCGAAGGTATAGTCGGTGCAGACGATGGATGCGGAGCAGGCCATCGCCTCCTGCAGGACGCAGCCCAACCCTTCCGCCACGGAACTCATGGCGAATACCTGGGCCCTGGCCAGATACGCATATTGATTTTCAACGTACCCGGCAAAGGATACCGATTCCGCGATGCCCAGCCTGTGCGCCTCTCGTTTAAGGTTGGCCTCTTCCGGGCCTATTCCCACAATGATCAGGCGCAACTCCCTGTCCTGCCAGGCAAGGGCAAAGGCCCGGAGCAGCGTGGGGATGTCTTTTTCGGGGGCGAGGCGGCCCACGTGGAGAATGACGGGCACATCGCCGGTCATCCCGGATGTTATCCAGGGATGGTCGCAGGGTTCGCGGGCGAGTTCACGTATCTTGCCCGTGTCAATGGGGTTGTACAGCCGGTGCAGGTTATGCCCCTGGTCGGGGAAACTCTCCAGGGCGGCGGCCATCATGCCATCGGATACCGCAATAGCAACGTGCGCTTCTTTCAGCAGGCATCCCATCAGGAAGCGGCCAACAGCCCGTTTAACCTTGGGAAGAAGCTCCGGGAGGTAGTGGGCATCGAGTACGCCGTCATACCTGATGATGGCCCTGGTCCTGTTGTTATACAGGGCCTTGCAGGCAAGGAGTTCCACGTTGCAGTCCATCTTGGCGGACATGATGTAGTCCGGCTTTCGGGAGGCCATATACTTGAGCAAGGAGGGGATTCCCACCCTGCCTATCGTAACAGCCCGGGATCCCTGGGGGATGCGGCTCTCGTAAAGGACCCCGCCGGCTTTGGTCAGCATGTCCACCTGCCAGCCCCGGTCGAGGAGGGCCTGGGCGATGAGGTTGTAGACGCTTTCCACGCCGCCAACGTTGACGTGGGACGTGTACAGGGCAAAGACCCTAGCGGCCACGACCGGTGAGCCTCCGGAAGAGATACCTCGGCAGAAGCCTCCTGCGGATATACTGCCGCATCCCGTGCATCGGGTCAGGTACGGTCTTCAGCTTGCGGCTGGTGAATTTGCTTGCCCTGACCGAAGGCAAGGGGCTTACCGAAAGGCCCATTGCGGCCTGGTGCAGATACCGCGACCGGGCCATCAGTATAGCGCAATGCTCGCCCTGAGCCCGGAAACCTGGTCCCGTCCCCAGCGTGCGGCGCAAGCGCCGCATCAGCCGGGGCTTCAGCGGGACCCGGGTGGCGATGTCGATGTGCAGGGGGCTGTCGGGGAATGAATCCAGGCTCGAGCCCGGTTCGTCGAACACGACCTTGGGCGTGGATTGAAGCCGCCTCCTTGCGTACAGAGCCGAATCAGCGTCCAGACCGGAAAGGTCCACCCGTATAATCGCGTCGCTCATGGGGCCGGCCAGCAGGTCCGTCACCACGGCAAGAAGTATGTCCGCGTTTCCCGTCCGCAAGGTGATGACGGACTGGGGAACCTCAAAACCGCTGCCGGCTGCCGGGTGCCGCGTGAAGGAGTGAGGCGCCAACTGCTCCATGAGCGCGGCATTCAGCTTCACGTCCCGCGGCCTGTCGCCGGGGTGATTGGGTATGCCCAGGTGCCAGCACTTGGCGTCGTGGGCGGGCACGAAAACGGCCCCCTGGGCGTGGGCACGGTAGGCCACGTAGCTGTCTTCAAAGCCCCAATGTTTGAAACGCTCCGAATGCTTACCGAGGTCCCACCGCCGGTACATGTCCCGGTCCACGGCGTAGTTATACCCGGCTATAAAACTGAACAGGTTGTCTTCGCCCTTGGTAAAGTCACGGGTCCAGCGGCGTACGGTACGGTGCCAATCCAGCCGGTGGTGAGGAATGCTTTCGTCGCCGTTGATGAGCCTGTCGGATATGCTGGGGTCATGAACGTTGACCTGCCCGGTATCTACGGCCAGAAGGTCGCCGAAGGAGAAGACGTGAGACCCGGCGGTGTGCCACCGGACCTGTTCCAGCAGGTTGCCGGGGTGCAGGATGACGTCCCCGTCCGTAAAGACCAGAATGCTTCCCGTCGCCGCCGAGGCCCCGGCGTGCCGCGCCCGGCCCGTGCCGTACCCGTCCCTTTCCTGCCTGATTATCCTGACGCCGTCCGGAATATCGCCGGGAGACAGGGGCGGCTCGGAGCCGTCGTCCACAACAATGATTTCGACGAGGTGTTGCGGGTATGTCTGGTTGTGCAGGGCGGCAATGGCCAGGCGGAGGTTATCCAGGGCCTGGTAATAGGGAATGATCACGCTTACCCGCTGGGACGGGACAAAGTCCTCCGGAGAAATCCGGGGCGGCAACTGCCGCCAGTGGTTGCCTGCACGAGACGGCAAGTCAACTCCTCATGGCCCTGATCACCCGGCCCGGCAAATGGATGATGTTGAAGCCCTCCCGATAGGATATTCGCCTGTAGTGGCGAATCCTTGTAGTCCAACGCCTGCGCTCTTTTCTGCCCGGTTCCATTGAACTGTCTTCGTAGCTGCTTTCGGCTACCTGTACCGGCGCGGGAGAAACCATGAGCACGTCCACCCCCGTCTGCCAATGGTGCCGGTACTGGCAATCGATGGGCATGTAAAACACGTTGCACTTTGCAGCCAGGGTCTGCGCGGCAGCCCGATTTATGTAATACGCCACTGCTCCCGGCGGAATGCGGAAAGCCACAGATAGCTTGAGTCCGTCGGCCAGCGCTCTTTGATAAACGGGGAAGGCCAACTGCCTGGGAGGCGAATAGAGCCTCACCATAAGAGGCCGTTCAAACTCACATTGGGATAAGACTCTCACCACCGCGGGCAGGTCATCTGACGCTGCAAAATCGTCCTCGAAGATGAAGGCGCCTGGAAGATTGTCCTGCGCTATCTGATTGATAAGGGATATATGACTCAGGTAGCCCCCAATTTCCGCAGGTGTGATGTTGAACTTCCATTTCCTGGTGGCTTCCCAGTCAACACGCCGGTCCAGGTCAATCCGGGACAGCGCCGCCCCATTGATGGCGGGGAAACGCTCATGCTCCAAACCAAGGCGGACCAGTTGGGATGACGCCATTTGCCATCGCGTGGGTTGGGAATCCAGGTTGATCACGAATGCGGGAAGCGCGTCCACGTCATCTCCAAATGGCTTGTCGAATTATTCTCTTGACTTTCGACCTGACCGCCCCCAGGAATTCCAGGGTGATTGGAATGCAGAAGAGGTGGTATCCGCTATCTCTCCTGGCACGAACGCGCTCCTTGAACTGCAACTTTCCGTTCCGGCTCGACATTCCGCCCGTTTCCATGTAGGTGAAGCTTCTATGAATCGCCTGGGCACGCCGGCGCACCCCTCCGCGCCATACGGCTCGCAAACCGAATTCGTAGTCCCCGGCAATCTGGTAGTTTTCGCGGTATAGGCCATGTCGTTCAAAAACGGTCCTGTGCCAGAACGTGCTTGGGTCCTCTCCCATGTATCCCAGGAAGGCCCTTGGCAGCGTCAAGCGCATGATCTTCGTGGTGCGAAGGGGCGTCCCGCTGGCGTCGACTATCGTCGTCCGGCCGTACACCATCAGAGGACCGCCTGGATGACGGAAAGCCCGGAGAACATCTCTCAGCACCATGGCATCCATGTAGTAGTCGTCCGCGTTCAGGAATCCGATAATTTCCCCGGAAGTGCGCTGAATGCCGATATTGCGGGCGGCGTACATTCCCCGGCGGGCGGGTGGGCGGACCACGGTGATGGCGTCCCCGTACCGCAGCAGCAACTCGCTGGTCTCGTCGTCCGAATCGTCGACCACCATAATCTGTATGGAGTCGCCTGGGTCGAGTTGCTGCATGAGGACCGAATCCAGGGCCCGCGCCACGCGCACGTCGTTATAGACCACTGTGATGAGAGACAGGATCACGGCTTGACCCGCAACCACCGGCAGACCGAGTTCATGATGGCGATCTTGGTTTCCTGCGGGACCATGCGCTTGAGGGGCCTGGGAATACACTTCAGGACAAACATCACTACGGGAGGAATGGCCGGGTTGTCGCGCTGCCAGTTCTTGGCGCAATCGTCCGGGAGCCCGGCGAACCGGCACAAAAGCGCCGGGGCGTCTTTTTCTATGTCGAACACGAGGAGCCGTTCTTCGGGGATGTCCCGGACCACGTTGCGGTGCAACGCATCCCTTTGCGCTTCCCAATAGGCGCAGAACTGGGCGTCGGACATTTCCGGGTGGTAGATACCCTCCTTACGAATGCTCATATCCAGCATACTGCGGAGCCACCGGCCGGTATCCCGGGTATTGAGGATGAACTTGCTCTCCGGGTAGTCCTTGAGTATCTGGAGGTAGCTCACCCCGCCGTAAACGCCCTCCGCGGCGTCGTTCATGTCCGTGTACACATCGTAGAAGTCAAACCCCTCCACGATGGGGCGGCCGGCGCTCATATTGGCGCCCATCCGCGCGGCCAGGAGCCGCTCGGTGCCTATATGCACCGACCGCAGCCCGCTTCGCAGGTAGAAGCGGTGGATGGACGTGGTCCCGCATTTGAACATGCCTATCTGGAAAATGCGAACCCTGTTATCCATTCCACCTGCTTCCCGGTCCCGCTGGTGAGGCGACCTCATCCCATGGGCGTAGATATGCCCCTGGCCGCTAATCCTGTTCAAATCTGTGGCACGGCCGGTCTTGATCATATTTCGCAAGCAGGGCTGTCTGCGGCTGCATCTGCCGGTCGGGCCGGCCGGCTTCCGGGCGGCCCACGCCATCGAGTTATCGAATTTGGCCCCATGAACTGGTCGAAAAGTCAAAGTGGCCGGGACTACGTCCGGTCCAGCAATGGCAGGAGTTTTTCCAGGAGGGCCTCCACGTCGTCGAGGCTTTCGGCCACCGAAGCGGCGTCCATGTCGTTCTCGTAGAAATTCTCGTGGAGCGCGCTGGCCGAGTTGAAGAAGCGGCGGATGTCGCTGTCGCCGGTTGCTGCGCGAAGCCTGTTGGCTGCCCTGTGGTAGTGGCGGTGACGGTGATGTTCCCAGCCTCGCTGCTCGGCGATGGCCTTGAGCATCTGAACGGCGGCGCCCCAGCCCTTCTCGGATGCCTGTGCAAGATCGCCGGTCGACAGTTCCTGCCTGGCCTGCGCCAGGAAATGCTCGCTGGCTTGCCGATACTGCTGAGGGGTCACTGGCGGCTTCTCCTGTTGTTCTCGCGTATTAGCGTCTCAAAACTGGCCGGGCAATGGAGCGGGCGCGGCTTTCCAGGCTATGGTACGGCCGGTTACTGCAAGTATCTCGCCAGGACTATTTTTCCACTGTCATTCCTCAATTCGTACACCTCGCTCATAGTCCCCCATGCAGGCGGCGCAGAACAGACATTGCGATTAACCTGGACTAGCCACACGTCGTCGCATCGTGCGGGGATTTCGTTCATCGTGGCCCAGCCGTCCTTCTTGGTTCTAGGGTAGCTGTCAGCGCTTCCGTCCCAACTGGGTTGTATGAATACTGCATCCTCCGGCAGATAAGCCCTTGCCTGTATATATTCATACGGACATATAACCGCAACGGCATTATCCAGGTGTTTCTCGTTGACAAGCTGCGCCGCGTCTCTCCACGGCGGCCCCTTTTCGATAGCGACGGCAATGCCCATTCCGATGACATTGCATATTGGCAACATCGACAGCACGTCCCACGCCCCCTTGCTGCCAAGGCGTTGCAATCCATAGGCGATCAGCGCCGACAGCGGAGGAGAAGAACGCCACATGTTCCCAGTTCCTGCTCCTGACCCACGTCAACATACCGCAAAGCATGCCGGTCAATGCGAAGACTCCGGCCAACGCCATCCATTTCCCCCCGCTGTACAGATAAAGCGCTTGTCGTACATGCCCCGGACGAGTGAGGGAAACAAAAGCAGCGTCGGCATTATCTAACCCTGCGAGCAGGTACGGCATGAACACGGCCGCGTAGACCGCAACTGTCAGAACGATGCCGCCAAAAGCTACGATGAGCAGACGGGGCGAGGCTTTCCCGTAGAAGGTCGTTCCGAACCCGGTCCGGAATCCAGAAGCTCCGCCCATATATTCCCGCTTTCGCCGGAGTGACGATTTCCCGGCGCGTATAGAGTTTATACTATACTACCTGACCAGCGTGGAACAGAGACTATGAATTTCCCTGTTTCGTCCAACCGTCCATCCAAGCCGAGGTAAACCGCCCGATGGCCATCATAGGTTTCCTATATCTGAGGCTGCGCTGGCTCTTCGTGCTGTGGCTCCTCCTGACCATCAGCGCGGTGGCTCTGGACGGCCTGTCCATCAGCCTGCTCCTTCCCCTCGTTTCGGAGCAGGACTCGGCCATCGGGAGGTTCGTGTACCGCCTGTTCGCGGCGGTCGGAATCGAGTACACGCTGGTCTCGGCCGTCGTGTTCATTGCCTGTGCCTACTTCGCCAGGAACCTGCTGTTCACCTGCAGGGACTGGTTGCCGGGAGGAGCATCGCCAAACTGCAGACGGACGCCAAGCTCCAGGTGGTGGAAAACGTCAGCAGGATGGGCTACGAGTCCTTCAGCAGGACCGACGCCGGTGTCCTCAACAATGCCGTAACCCTGGAGTTCAACAACATGGCTGCGGCGCTGGGCATACTCACCAACGGGCTGGTCTGCGGGTTATTCGCCTTCAGCATGTTCCTGCTGGCTTCCATGATCGAACCGCAGCTTGTGGCGGTTACCCTGGCGGCCCTGGTCCCCGCCTACATTGGGATGAAGAAGGCGTCCGGGTTCCTCCAGGGTCTGTCGGCGAGGAACACCTCCAACAACAGCATCATCCAGGCCCTTATGACCCAGATGCTCGCGGCATTCAAGTACCTGAAAGCCACGGAGACGCACGACCGCATCCTGGGCAAGATGCAGGGCAACATCCGCACCCAGGGCCGCCTGCTCTTCGCCCAGAGAAGCGTTGCGACGGTGGTGAATAATGGGACCGACCTGGTGCTCGTCTTCACCCTGCTGGGGTTCGTCGTCCTATATGCCGGGGGCATTGGCAAATCGCTGATAGAGGCCGTTTTCATCCTGGTCGTCATCCGCCGGGGCATATCGTATGGCATCCAGTGCCAGGACAGATTCCACAACTTCCTGGAAATGTCGGGCAGCATAGGTATTTTCCAGAAACTTGACCGCGAACTGCCCGAACACGAGGAAGCGGCCGGGAGCAACACGGTCCCGCCGGACTTCTCCCAGCCGATTGAATTCCGGAACGTGTCCTTCAGCTATTTGGACTCCGGGGAGGGCCTGAAGGACCTGAACCTGACGATTCCTCCCGGCAGCAGGGTGGCCATTGTCGGACCCTCGGGGGCGGGCAAGTCCACTCTTGTCACCATGCTTACCGGCATTCTGAGGCCAACGTCCGGCGTGGTCTCCCTGGGAGATACGCCGTACAGCGACATTGACCAGGGCGCGCTCCGCTCCCAAATCGGCTACGTGACGCAGGAGAGCGTCATCTTCAACGACAGCGTGGAGAACAACGTCACCCTGTGGGACCCGCAGGTTGACGCCGCCCGGGTCCGGCGGGCCCTTCGCGCCTCGGGCAGCGAGGAGTTCGTCAACGACCTGCCCGAGGGCCTTAGCACCACCATTGGCGACGAGGGGGCCATGCTCTCCGGCGGGCAGCGCCAGCGAATCGCCATCGCCCGCGAGCTCTACAAGAATGCTCGCCTGCTGATCTGCGACGAAGGCGCATCCGCGCTGGAAAGCGGCCTGGAGGAATCCATCCTGTCCAACATAGACCAGGCCAGGGGCGACGCCTCGGTAGTGCTGGTCTCCCACCGGTTGTCTATCACCAGAAACGCCGACATGATCTACGTGATGGAGAAGGGCCGGGTGGTGGAACAGGGCAGCTACCCGGAACTGTGCGCGGCCGGAGGAATCTTCAGCGAGATGGTCGGCCGCCAGACCGTATGAGCAGGAAGACTCTCCCAGCGCCGCCCGCCGTTGGCCAGGATGTTGCCGGGCCGGTCCGTAGGCCCGGAGGTGACCAAGATCCACTTGAAAGCAAGCCGTCCCGCTCCGGGCATGGGGTATGCGTCTGGTTCACCGGCCTCAGCGGCTCGGGCAAGTCAACCACCGCAAAGGCCCTGACCGCCATCCTGTCGCAGGGAGTCAACCGCGTCACGCTGCTGGACGGCGACGAGGTGCGGGCGCGCCAGTCCAGGGACCTGGGGTTCAGCAGGAGGGACCGGGACACCAACGTTCTCCGGGTTGGCCTGATGGCACGCGAGGCCGTCCACAATGGCGACATCGCAGTCTGCGCCACCATCAGCCCCTATGCGGCGGCGCGGGAAAGAGTCCGGAACATGATAGGCGCGCACCGGTTCGTGGAGGTGTACGTCAATACGCCCCTTGCCGTCTGCGAAGAGCGCGACCCGAAGGGACTGTACGCCCTGGCCCGGTGCGGGGAGATAAAGGGCTTTACCGGCATAGATGACCCCTACGAAGCGCCGGCGGCCCCGGACGTGGAGCTGGACACTTTGCGACACGGCCCGGAGGACAATGCCCGGGTCATCCTTGCGGAGCTGCAAGCCCGGGGATTCGCCGGCCGGGACAGCATCCGCGAAAGGTATTGAGCCGCTCATGCAGGCCGCCGAGGCCAGTCCCAGTATAGAGACCACCACGATGGACCGGGCCCTGCTGGTTGCCGCCAGGACTGCCGTGTTTCTGGTCCTGGCCATGCCCCTTGTCATAACCCCCGACACCATATATCCCTTCGTCGTTGGGAAGGCCCTGTACTCCAGGGTCCTGATCGAGGTAGCCTTCGCAACCTGGGCGGCCCTGGCCGCGCGTTCCGCGTCATACCGGCCGGTCCTGTCCAGGATAGTAATCGCCTTCGCGGTCTTTGCGCTGGTAAGCCTGCTGGCCAGTTTCACGGGAGTCAGCGTCCAGCGCAGCCTCTGGTCGACCTACGAGCGTATGCAGGGCGTCATAGACCTGGCGCACTGGCTCGCGTTTATCCTCGTCCTGACGTCCCTCTTCCGCACGCGGGAAGACTGGCGTCTCTTGCTCAACTTCAACTTGCTGGTGGGCCTGGTCATGGCGCTGATGGGCGCGGCCCTGATCTTCGGCTGGCAACTGCCGGTGTACGGCTTCCTGGAGAAGGGCCAGCGAATCTCCGTTACCCTGGGGAATCCCACCTACCTCGGCGCTTACATGCTGGTAAACGCCCTGATTGGGGCGGGCCTCCTGGTATCCTCATTCACCGGCGAAACTGCCCGGCGGGAGAGCGGCGCCGCCCCGGCGTCCAGGCAGAAACGGGTGCGCCGGAGCAGGCGGGGCAGGGAAAGGGAAAGTCCCATCCTGCTTTGGCCGCGCCTCTACTGGGGCGCGTCGGTTTCCCTCAGCCTCTGGATGATGTGGGAGAGCGGCACCCGCTCCTCCGTCGTCGCCCTGGCCGTTGCCTTGGCCGCCCTGGCCGCGGCGTACCTGCTGTGGGGCAGACTGAAGAAAGTAAAGCTCGCGGCGGCGGCAATTCCGGTCTGCATCGTCCTGTTCGGGCTGTTCCTGGTCTGGGGCGCAGAGACGCCGCCGGGACAACTGCTGGCCGAGCGGAGCCATACGATGAAACGGCTGATGCAAACGGCCGGGGACAGGGACATCAGTACCGGGGGACGCCTGTCGTCGGCGTATTTTGGGCTGGAAGCCTTCGCGGACAGGCCGCTCCTTGGCTGGGGGCCGGAGAACTACATAGTGGCCTGGGGGAGGCATTACGACCCCGAAAGGGCGGGGGCCGATACAGGTGAACTGTTCGACCTGGCGCACGTCACTCCTATCAACGAACTGGCCACCAAGGGCGCTCTCGGCTTTGCCGGATACCTCTCCATCTGGCTGCTGCTGCTCTGGGCCGTCGTGTCCAGGCTCCGGAGCCTGGGAGCGGACAACGACACGCTGACCATGTTCCTGGGCGCGGCCCTGGCCGCCTATTTCATCCACAGCGTGGCCCTGTTCGACACCTTGGCGACCTTCATGCAGTTCGCCCTACTGCTGGGGTTCGTGGCCAGCCTGGACGCGAACCGCGACGGCTCCGTCGAGGGCGGCCTGCGGAAGGGGCGGACCGCGGCCGCGGCCCTCGACCGGCTCCGGCAACTGACGGCGCGGTCCGCCCGGCATCCCTACGCCGGGTGGGCCGGGGCTGCGTTCCTGGTCGCCGTCCTGGGAACGGCCATATACCTGGGCAACATCAGGGCATACCAGGCCGCGTCCGAGGCCAGGTTGGCGGAGGCCGAATCCACCGCCGGTTGGCCGGCGAGACTGCACCACAACCAGAGGGCGATAACCCTGTTTCCTCCGCTGGCCAACGGGCCGCGCGAGGTCCTGCTCACAGACATCGTCCGAGACTGGGAAACCCTGGCCCAGGACCGGGAAGCGTTCGCGGAGGCCATGCGCATGGTCAGCCGGGCCGCAGAGGACCTGACTGAGAGCGAACCGGAGTATTGGAACGGCTACGTCAGGCTGGCCCTCGTCTACCAGAATGCGGCATACCTGGACCCCAGGCACCTGGCGGCGGCGGAGAGTTACCTGGAAACCGCCGAGGGGCTGGCACCAAACCACCCCCATGTGTCCATCCTGAGAACGCGGCAGTCCGAGGTCCAGGAAGCTCTTGGGGCTTCGCCAACCCGATGACGACCGGCCCCTGACCCGAGCAGGGGGGCGGGCGTCTGAACAGGCAGCCGCTGAACCGTGCCGCGGCCCGGCGCTCATAGGGCGCGGCGATGCCTTATAATGGCATCTGCGCCCATCCGTTCCACCGACCGCACGAGGACCGCCATGACCAGCAAGCTGACCCGTCAGACGACGGACGCCCGGAGACTGGATAAGTTCCCGGACTTCCCCCCCAGGGACGACATGCAGAACTCCCTTTACCTGGACCAACCAGCTTACCAGGCTTCTCTCGAGATGCACTTCGGAGAGGGCGACAGCGCCATTGTGCTGAGCGAGACCCCCGTGCGATGGACCCCGGGGCAGACGGAAGGACACCGAATCCCGGACCTGCTCGTCGCCTTCGGGGTGGACCGGGCACTGGCGGTCGACCAGATGGGCTACTCCATCCGCGACCAGGGCAAGCCGCCTGATTTCGTGCTGGAAGTGGCCTCTCCATCCACGGGACGGGAGGACTACACTGGGAAGCGGAACGACTACGCCGCCTTCGGCATCCCCGAGTACTGGCGGTTCGACCCCTCGGGCGGACAGCATCACGACGCTCCCCTAGCCGGCGACCGCCTGGTGGAGGGGAAGTACCAGCCCATCGAGATACTGGAGACGGGGCCGGGCCGCTTCCGCGGGCACAGCGCCGTGCTGGGCCTGGACCTGTGCTGGGAAGATGGGAGGCTGAGGTGGTGGGACCCTGTGGCCCAGGGTTATCTGATGACCTTCGAGGAAGAGCGCGAGGCCCGCCTTGCCGCCGAGGGCCGGGCCGACAGTGAGCACGAGGCCCGTATCGCCGCCGATGGCCGGGCCGACAGTGAGCATGAGGCCCGCATCGAGGAAGCCAGGGCCCGCGCCGCAGCCGAAGCCCGGGTCCGGGAACTGGAGGACCAACTGCGCCGCCAAGCCCCCTGACGCCGACCGCTTGACGGCGGAGCGTCCACATAGATAGCCCTGGTCGATAGCCCTGGTCACGTTTGAGGCCGCCCGCCCACCGGTGCGGGCGGTTTTCCTTTTCCGGGAACGACAGGGCGGTCACTGCCGCGGCCCGGCGCTCATAGGGCGCGGCGATGCCTTATAATGGCATCTGCGCCCATCCGTTCCACCCGCCGCACGAGGACCGCCATGACCAGCAGGCTGACCCGTCAGACGACGGAAGCCGGGAGACTGGAAAAGTTCCCGGACTTCCCCCCTAGGGACGACATGCAGAACTCCCTTTACCTGGACCAACCAGCTTGCCAGGCATCTCTGGAGATGTACTTCGGAGAGGGCGACAGCGCCATTGTGCTGAGCGAGATCCCCGTACGATGGACCCCTGGGCAGACGGAAGGACACCGAATCCCGGACCTGCTCGTCGCCTTCGGGGTGGACCGGGCACTGGCGGTCGAGCAGATGGGCTTCTCCATCCGAGACCAGGGCAAGCCGCCGGACTTCGTGCTGGAAGTGGCCTCTCCATCCACGGGACGGGAGGACTACACCGGGAAGCGGAACGACTACGCCGCCTTTGGCATCCCCGAGTACTGGCGGTTCGACCCCTCGGGCGGACAGCATCACGACGCGCCCCTGGCCGGTGACCGTCTGGTGGAGGGGGAGTACCAGCCAATCGAGATACTGGAAACGGGGCCGGGCCACTTCCGCGGGCACAGCGCCGTGCTGGGCTTGGATCTGTGCTGGGAAGATGGGAAGCTGAGGTGGTGGGACCATGTGGCCCAGGGTTATTTGATGACCTTCGACGAAGAGCGCGAGGCCCGCCTTGCTGCCGAGGGCCGGGCCGACAGTGAGCATGAGGCCCGCATCGAGGAAGCCAGGGCTCGCGCCGCAGCCGAAGCCCGAGTCCGGGAACTGGAGGACCAACTGCGCCGCCAGGTCCCCTGACTGCGACCGCTTGACGGCGGAGCCTCCACATAGATAGTCCTGGTCACGTTTGAGCCGCCCGCCCATCGGTGCGGGCGGTTTTCCTGTTTCCGGGAATGACAGGGCGGTCACTGCCATGGTGACCCAGCGGCATATTCGACCACCGCCACAGAGTACCCGGCCGGCGGCTCGATGAGGACCCCAACGGCAACCAGGTCAGCGACGCCTTCGAGGTGACGGTAAGCCCGGCCTCGTGGGAGGGGGAGGGGTAGCCCGGGGATAGCTCCCGGGGCACGGAACTGTTCACGCGGGCGTCCGGTTGCGGCTGGACGCCCGCACTGCTTTGCCTGACCGTGAACTGTCTGGCCCAATGCCATATAATCCACGCCATCCGCCCGTTGACTTTCAAGAGCAGCCAATCCCTGGAGCTCGAACATGACTACCGCAAAGGACCCGGAGATCACCAGTCACTTCCGCCTCCCGGACCCCCCTGAACGCGAGCCCGACGACATGACTTCCGCCGAACACCTCAGCGAAACCGGCCTGCACCACCACCTGAAGCAGTTTCTGGGCAACCCTGAGACCACCATCGTCTCCGGCGAGAAGTACATCACCGCCCGCCGGGGCGCTGACCGGAGGTTTCCCGACCTGCTGGTGGCCTTCGGCGTCGACCCGGCGGCCTACCGGGAAGCCAACGGCTACGTCATTTCGCAGCAGGGGAAGCCCCCCGACCTGGTGCTTGAGATCGCTTCCGAAGGCACGGGCCACATTGACGTTGGGGAAAAGCGGGAGTTCTATCAGAGGCTGCGGATACCCGAGTACTGGCGGTTTGACGCCACCGGAGACTTTCACGGGACCCGGCTGGCCGCCGACCGGCTGGTGGAAGGCCGCTACGTGCCGGTAGCCATAGAAGAGGTCGGGGACGGCGTGTTCCAGGGACGCAGCGCCGCATTGCACCTGGACTGGCGATGGGAGCATGGCCGGCTCGGCTGCCACGACCCCGCCACCGGGCGGCACATCCTCACCTTTGATGATGTGCGGGCCAGGGCCGACACCGCCGAGGCACGGGCGGACGCCGAGCGTGGCCGCGCCGACAGCGCTGAGGCGCGTATCCGCGAACTGGAAGAGGAGAACCGGCGGCTGCGCGGCGGGTGAACGCCGGGCAGGCCCTAATGGGGCCGGTTGCCAAACCGCCATCCCGCGGTGCGAAGTGCGCCGCCCGCGGCGGCAGACACCCCCCATCCAGTTTGACCTGGGGCATCGGAAATGCTGGCCGGATGGACCTGTACCTGTGCAACACGTGCATCGGGTTCAGGGGGAGGGAGCAGTCCGGTCCAGACTCCCGGGGCGCGGCCTTGTTCTCCCTACCGTGAACTGTCTGGCCCAATGCCATATAATCCACGCCATCCGCCCGTTGACTTTCAAGAGCAGCCAATCCCTGGAGCTCGAACATGACTACCGCAAGGGACCCGGAGATCACCAGTCACTTCCGCCTCCCGGACCCCCCTGAACGCGAGCCCGATGACATGACTTCCGCCGAACACCTCAGTGAAACCGGCCTGCACCACCACCTGAAGCAGTTCCTGGGCAACCCTGAGACCACCATCGTCTCCGGCGAGAAGTACATCACCGCCCGCCGGGGCGCTGACCGGAGGTTTCCCGACCTGCTGGTGGCCTTCGGCGTCGACCCGGCGGCCTACCGGGAAGCCAACGGCTACGTCATTTCGCAGCAGGGGAAGCCCCCCGATCTGGTGCTTGAGATCGCTTCCGAAGGCACGGGCCACATTGACGTTGGGGAAAAGCGGGAGTTCTATCAGAGGCTGCGGATACCCGAGTACTGGCGGTTTGACGCCACCGGAGAATATCACGGGACCCGGCTGGCCGCCGACCGGCTGGTGCAAGGCCGCTACGTGCCGGTGGCCATAGAACAGGTCGGGGACGGCGTGTTCCAGGGACGCAGCGCCGCATTGCACCTGGACTGGCGATGGGAGCATGGCCGGCTCGGCTGCCACGACCCCGCCACCGGGCGGCACATCCTCACCTTTGATGATGTGCGGGCCAGGGCCGACACCGCCGAGGCGCGTATCCGCGAACTGGAAGAGGAGAACCGGCGGCTGCGCGGCGGGTGAACGCCGGGCAGGCCCTAACGGGGCCGGTCGCCAAACCGCCATCCCGCGGTGCGAAGTACGCCGCCCGCGGCGGCAGGGGAGAGCAAGTCCCGGGGATTCCGGTAGAGGATACCCCCGGCTACTCCACCGGCTGTATCACTCCGCGCCGCCGTCCAGGACCCGGATGCTCAGGTCATGCCCGTCCAGGAGCAGCATCCCAACGAGCGGCGTCGGTCCCATCGCGTCGGCATCAATATATCTTGGTTGGCCGTCCCAGAGCATCGTAACGCCATAGACGCCGAAAGTTTCCTCACTCCGTTTGCTAAGGTCGCCCACCCTTCGCTCTGAAAGGTTAGCCCCAGATCCACCACCAGCGCTGGAGGCAAGGTCAGAAAGCCATTGAAGCCGGTATCGACGACCGCCTCTATATCCTGCGAACGCCCCGACGGACCCTGCACGGCAAGGGTTATCACCGGCTCATAGTTGGCGTTGACGAAGCCCTCGATCACCCGTTCCTCCGCAGGGAACTGCCTCCGAAGCTGCGCAGCGTGCGGTATCCAAACCTGACGGACCAGACATCAGCCTCCGGGCGCCGCTCCAGCAGACACTCCGCTACGGCAACGGCAGTGCCGTCAATGGCGTAGTCGCCGCTATCTACGTCGATGGCGACTATCTTCCCGTGATGGGTCGCTTCGACCTTGGGACGGATGTCGCGCTCGTAGATCTCGTCGCCGAGGCGGCCTGTCTCCTCGGCAGTCCGGCGTGTTGGAGCATTCACTGTCATCACCCCCCGCGTATGCTGTCCGATTGCTCTAGACTTGGTCGCTTGCCCAGCGGTCGTAGAGGGTGGTTCTGGTGTTGGTGGTCGTCGCTGTATGGGCTGGCAGATGGTAGATAGAGGGGGTGTTGGGGTAATGTCCATTAGTCTGCAGGGTGGATTACTATCTTTCGATTACCCGCGATGTGGAAAACGAGTCCATCTTCGGCAGAGGACCCCTCTTCTAAGGTCTGAGCGATGATGGTCTCGGATACTACTCGCAAAGGGAATACGAGAGGTTGCCCGTTTCCATCCCTAAGATCGTACCGGTACAATTGTAGTGCTGGTGGGCCATCCTCGCTATTCCCATCCGCTATTTTATCCACAATCTTACTTAATTCATTAGTTCTGCCCAGAAGTGCGTTCAGTACGGAAGAGCTCGACGCATAGACGAAGATGATCTCGTTAGGGTTCACCTCGTCTTGATACCCCATAGTTATCTCCTGTCATTCCCTGATTAGAACAAGCTTATCACGGATTACCTTCCTCAGCTACGAGGGAAGTGCATTTGATATGTCGAGCCTACGGAGGCCAGATATGGCTGACAGTAGGGTGTGAGGGCGAAAGTAGGCGGTAGTTGAGGCCCCGTCACTAAAACGCCGGGGCCTTGTTATGTGCTCAACCAAGACTTAGTATTGAAAGAATGTCCATAACGCAAACGCCCGCTTGCATCAGCGGGCGTGGCGTGGAACCCCGTTTTGTAAGGCACGGTTCCAATGTCCAGGACGGGCTAATTTTACCAAGCCGTCCAAGTCATTGACAACCTCCGGCGGTGGTTCTGCGCCGGAGGTTTTGTTATGCCTGCCGGGTATGAGTTTGTTCAGTTATGGCCGGTGATTGTTGTAATTGTGTTTTTGGTTTTTGGAGCGGCGGTCGGCAATGACTGGCTGTGAGTTTGGAAAGCCCCGGCGCTCGCAACGCCGGGGCTTCAATAAGCCTATCCTATACTCACCCTTTCCCAATAAACCGAACATTACAACCATTCATCTCCGGTTGTCCTCCCTTGATGCAGTGCCATCTCCTGAAGTAATGCCAAACCCTAATCTTGCCACCCGGTGGATATACAATGACAACGCTCTCTGGATTGCTTTCTGAGGCAGTTTCCCATACGGCCTTCCATGTTAATGGGATCATTTATGAAACTAGAACACTGCTAGGGGCACTGAACTTTGACTATGGGCGTTTACCTATTCCCCGCGATGTTCGTTCGGCTGTGCCCGTGGTTTCGGACGGATGGGATGACACCGTGGCCGATTTCCTTCGTGGTCTTCTCGCCGAATATATCGACATATCAACTGACCGCATAGGCCACTCGTTTGAGGTCTTGATGCATGAAGATGGAGTGAACATCGGTGATGGTGATCACATGTGGTATCAGGGCGTCTCCTCTGTCAATGATTTCGCCAAAGGCCTCATTCGAGCCGCAGCACTGCTGGGGCCTAGCCGTGCCGCTGATCTAGTTGAAGGCTGGTCCCGAGGTGAGCCGGTTCACTACAAAACTGTGGCTCTGCTTGGTGGAGGGGTAGCGCCTTCCGGACTACTGACCCCGGGCGATGGCATTTTGATCTATTCTCTGCCTATCTATTCAGATGAAATTCGTTTTTCGGTTATTGAAGCCTCATCCTCACCAGTAAATAGTCTGTTGGGTCAGTCTCTCCTGGAACTTGAGACACATACCCGTCCGGCTCTTTTCCGTCCCGTCGGAGATCGGGCTTCGGATGCTGAAGTCGAAACCAGTACCGCATTGGGAGAGATACCCATCGAAACTTTCTGTCTTGCACTTTCTCTGGTCTGCAACCGGCGTATCGGCGTCGACCGGTATTGGCGTGAATACGGAGAGATATTGGCTTTCAAAGCGGGATTGCCTTCCCTGATGGTGATCCCAGGCCCTGTGCCGGTTACAACGTCTTTTGGCAACATCATTCAAAGTTCTGATACCGGCATGACCGCTTTGAACGTCCCTGAGACGACTAAGCACAACCTCACTTCGGACTCTCTCAAAAAAGCATGGGATCTTCTTCCGGAACTTCAACGCCGCGTCAGTTCGGGTAAGAGATTTCGAGTCGCTGTAGACCGATGGGCCAGGTCAGTTATGGTTGATGCCGAGACCGTTGACAGGGCCATAGACCTCAGGATAGGACTGGAGGCTCTGTACCTGGACTCGGATACAGGAGAGTTGGGGTTTCGGCTCGCCATTACCTGCGCCCGGCACTTGGGCGACACCCTGGAGAAGCGAAAGGAGATATGGACCGCAATTCGTCGCTTTTATGGTCATGCTTCCAGGGTTGTCCATGGCACCGATGATTTGGAGGTTCCTGATCTGGATAGGGCCAGCGGGCTGTGCCGAGACAGCATACTGAAAATTTTGGAGAGTGGTGAGTGTCCTGTTTGGAACGACCTGCTTCTGGACTAAAGAGTTGGCGGTCTGGCAACCCATCGCCTTGATATGCCCCCCTTGCTCAATATCTTATTGATACCTGTGGCCCTGTGGCCTGCCACCGCCAGTTACGGATTCCGTCCCAATTTGGACCCTTTCGACACCGCACATTCACCCCGCCGAGTTATGCAATTTTCTCCAAGCTGCGGATACACACACCGGTACTGGCCCATGCACGCCGGCCGCCGGGCCTCCCGTCGTCCTCGTTGTATCTGCGTCTCCAACCGGGGACCGCTGCGCCGCCTGCCCGTCGTGGACACGCAGGGACTCCGGGAGAGGCGCGACCGCCCGCTCCCTTGTTATGTTTTGTATTGTTATGCTTTGTTATGTATGGTTTCCGGCAGCGTGAATGTCAGCCGCGCCAGCGTCTCAGCTTGGCTGCCCCCTGACGCTGTTGTAACCGGCGGCCAGCAGCGTCCCGGCGATTCCAACGGCGGCTATCACCAGGATGATGATGCGCCCATTGGACGCCGCCTGCCCGTACCGGCCCGCCGCGGCCGCCGAGCTCTGCCTGACTTCCGCCACCAGGCCGTCCACTTCCCCTTGCAGCCCGGCCAGGATTTGCCTGTTGGCCCCAATCCGTCTGCGCTCCCGCGCCCCCATTGATGTCCGCAGCTTCATGGCCTCCAGGGCGCTGTTCTCTCCGGTGCCGGCGTCCAGCAGCCGACTGGCCAGGGGAATCACCTCGGGATTCAGGTCCGGCCCGCCCTTCTCGGCAAGATACTCGATGCTGCGCTCCATCCGCTGCGCCGCTGTGTCGAAGGTCTCTTCCACCCGCGCCGCCAGCGCCGGGACCGTCAACCTGTTGGCAAAATCCAGCGTCCAGTATCCTCTTGACACTGACTCCATCAGCGTGGCCAGGTGCCAGTAGCGAAGGAACTCCTCTTCGGTCAGACGGTCCAAACCCGGAGCGCTTCCATCTCTGAAATCGCTTCTGCCCGTCATCATGTAGTGGAACTGGTTGTCCAGGCTCGAACCGATGGCGGGAAAAAGCTCGTAATTCGTGGATAGGCTGAGACCCTGCCAGTTCCGCTCCCCGGCCAGGATGGCCTCCACCAGGGCTGGGCGTTCATCCTCAATCTGCGAAGCGTTGGCCGTCAGCAGGTTGACTTGCTGGCCTATGCGCTCCACGCTGCCGTCATGTCCCCGGCCTTCCAGGGCCGCCAGCAGGCCGGCCAGCTCCGCCTCATTGCTGGCGATGGCTGTCCTGGCCTCGGCCATGCTTTCGGGAGTCATCCGGGCGTTGCTGGCCGCGGATGCCGTTGCCGCCAGCGCGCTTGAGCGTCGGGTTATCTCCGCCGCCGCCGCCAGGACCTCAACGTCGCCCCGGCCCCGGCTCTCGGCCTCCAGGTTGTCAATGACCAGCCAGCCGGCCACCGCCCCGGCGATGATTATTGCCAGCGCGCCCAGGGAGCTGACGGCCAGGGATCCGGATATGCGCCGCCGCGGCCTGAAGCCGTAGTAACCGGCGGCCAGCAGCGTCCCAACGATTCCAACGGCGGCTATCCCCAGGATGATGATGCGACCGTTGGACGCCGCCTGCCCGTACCGGCCCGCCGCGGCCGCCGAGCTCTGCCTGACTTCCGCGGCCAGGCCGTCCACTTCCCCTTGCAGCCCGGCCAGGATTTGCCTGTTGGCCCCAATCAGTTTGCGCTCCCGCGCCGCCATTGACGCCCTCACCCTCATGGCGTCCAGCGCGCTGTTCTCTCCCTCCCCGGCAACCAGCAGCCGGTTGGCCAGGGGAATCACCTCCGGGTCCAGGTCCGGCCCGCCCTTCTCCGCAAGATACGCGATGCTATGCCCCATCCGCTGGGCCGCCGTGTCAAAACTCTCTTCATTGTTGGCCAATCGCGTCGGGTCATCCTGGCTGCTGAGATTGGCCGCCAGCAGGCTCCGGTGCGCGCTGAATGTCCACTCCATCAGCGTGGCCAGGTGCCAGTAGCGAAGGTACTCTTCTTCGGACAGGGTGCCGGCGGCCCCCGGCCCGGCATCCCTGAAATCGCTCCTGCCCGTCATCATGTAGTGGAACTGGTTGTCCAGGCTGGAGCTGATGGCCGGGAGCAGTTTCTGGTTGGTGGAAAAGAGAAGCTGCTGCCAGCTCCGTTCTCCGGCAAGGACAGCCTCCAGCAGGGTGGGTCGCTCATCCTCAATCCGCGATGCGTTGGCCGTGAGTAAATCGGCCCGTTGGCGTATTCGCTCCACCCTGCCGTCATGGCCCCGCCCTTCCAGGCCCGTTAGACGCTCGGCCAACCGGGCCTCATTGCCCGCGATGGCGGTCCTCGCCTCGGCCATGCTTTCGGGGGTCATCCGGCCGTTGGTCGCCGCGGATGCCTCCGATGCCAGTATGCCGGATAGCTTGTTTACCGCGGCGATGTCGGCCAGAATCCCGGCGTCTGCGCTGCTGCTCCGGTTCTGGGCCTCCAGGTTGCCAATGATCAGCCAGCCGGCCGCGGCCGCGGCGATGATTATTGCCAGCGCGCCCAGGGTGCAGATGAGCAGGGGCGCGGTAATCCGGGGTCGTGCCATCACCGCCCACCTCCCAGATTGTCCACCAGGTGGTAATTCCCGTCATCTCCGATCACGGTCACGAACACCGCGTCCGACCCCTGGTTGTCGCCCGGGCCGTACCGGAGGGTCAGCCCGTGAAGGTCAATCGTCCCGGAGTTTCGCAGCGCGTCGAGGAAGCAGTCGCGGCTGACGTCCCCGCCGCACTTCTCGAGACCCGCGATTGCCAGCCGCCCCGCCAGGTAGCCCTCCAGGGAGACGAACCCCGGCACGGCATTGGCGTCAAACGCCTTCAGCGCAGCCCGGTAGGCGGCGACCGCGGGAACGCCGGTATCATCGGGCAGCGGCACCACCTGGGTGACGTAAACTCCGGCCCCTTCCGGCCCCAGCTCCTGCGCCAGTGCGTTGCTGCCCACAAAGGACACCGCCATGAATATGGGGTCTATGTCCTCCCGGGTCACGGTAATCGCCTTGGCCACCGGAGCGTACGCCCCAATCATGATGACAGCCTCGGGATTGGCTTCCACGATGTTGAAAACCGCGGCTTTTACCGCGTCGCTGTTGCGCTGGTAGTACCAGGACGCCACCGGCTCCAGGCCGCGCTGCCTCAGCGCGTCAACCACCCCGTCCAGCCCGGACTGGCCGTAGGAGTCGTTCTGGTACATCACCGCGACCCGGGTTATCCCCAGGTCCTCGGTCAGCCGCGCCACCATCTCCTCCGCCTCCTGGTGGTACGAAGCCCGCAGGTTCACCACGTTCTCCAGCTCGGCCTCCCGGAGGAAACCGGCGCCGGTAAAGGGCGCGATGAATGGCACATCTTCCGCGTTGGCCAATGGCGACGCCGAGCGGGACGTGGGTGTTCCCACCTCTCCGATCAGCGCGAAAACCCGTTCCCTGTTGATCAGGTTCAGCGTGTTGCCATAGGCCAGGTGCGGCTCATATTGGTCGTCCAGGGTTATCAGCTCCAGCATCCGGCCATGCACCCCGCCCGCCTGGTTCTGTTCGTGGAACGCCGCCTGGATTCCCAGCCGCATCCCCTGGCCCAGCGCCTGCGCCGGGCCGCTGAACGCTGCCGACTGCCCGAACAGGACCCGGGAGTCCGACACGCCGGGGACTCCCTCGTCCATCATGGCCGCGTCAGTCGCCCCGGCATCGCCTGCGGGTGTCGAGACCTCCTCCCCGGTGTCCTGGCAGGCCGTCCCCAGGACCACTGATAGCAGGGCAAGCATCATGACCGTCATCAGGATGCGGAAAAAAGAGGCTCTGATTCTTGTCATTCTATGACCATCCCCCGGTAAGATGTTTGGATAAGCAAATTGACCGTCTGGCCGGATGGAGTTCCGGAGTGCGCGACTATCTCTCTCTGCTGTACTGGGTAAGTCCGTATGAGCTATGCCTGGGCGCTGGTGCTAAACCCGGATTCACGTCAAACCGCCCTGGCAGGCCGCCTTGGGGCCAAGCCCGCGCCATCTCCGGCCAGAGTAATTTAGAAGCTACAAGGCCAATTTGGACGTTATAGCACAAAATGATATAGATTCAACCTTTATGTAAAGACAATTGGAGCAATTTAACAATCCCACACTGACACCTCCCCCTTCCCACCCCAGGTGTTTGAGGAATGTGAGAATCACCCGGCCCAATCAGGTGTGGGACGCGGACATCACCTGCCTGCCCATGAACCGTAGGGCCCTCTATCTGGCGGCGGTGATGGACTGGCACAGCCGGTACATGGTGGCCTGGCGGCTATCCAACACCCTGGACGCCGCATTCTGCGCCGAGGCGCTGCCGGCTGGCCTTGGCCAGGGCCAGCCGTCGGTGTTCAACACCGGCCAGGGTAGCCAGTTCACCAGCCTGGAGTTCATCCGGATTCTGCAGGACCGCGGCGTGAGGATCAGCATGGACGGGAAGGGACGGTACTCCGGCAACATCTTCGTGAAGCGTCTATGGAGAACGGTGCAGTACGAGGAGGTGTACCTGAAAGCCTCCGCCAGCGCCCTGGAGGCCCAGTTGGGACTGGAAGACTACTTCCGGGTTCTACAACGGGATCAGGCCACATCAGGCCCTGGGCTGCCGGACCCCGGCCGAGGTCTTCCACGGGGACCAGGGTGTTGTAGTAGGGGAGTCTGGGGGAGTCTGATGGAAGGAGGTGTTCACCGGGAGAGGGACCGAATCACTGGCAGGAGAGCCGGGATTCTCACTTAACCCGACCCTGGTCCTGTCCCAATAATGGGTTCCACCTCATTGGTCGTATCTGCGGATACGGCGAAACCAACCGGAATGAGGATCACGGCGCAGAGCGCGAGGAACAGTAGAGGTGTGCGAACCCGCGAGAGTATAAACATGTCGCATCTTCCCTCTCTGATATGAACGATTACATGCGTGGACTATCTGACGAACTCTCCTCCGTGCCACTTCCTATAGACCTGATCTAGGGCCGATACAGGTGCCGCTGGTCTGATGTGGTGGATTCCTTCCCCTGCGCCTCGTGGCAGGCAAGCTCTCCGCGGGTAAGTTCTCCAAGGTAAGCTCTCCCAAGGAAGACGTCCGGTCCGCTGTGGCGCAGCCGTGCTGACCGCATACGGACTGACCGCCGGGCCGCCGGGCGGGCGCTTTGATCACTGGCCCGCGGTCCTGGCCAGCCGCCGCCGCAGGTGCGTTCCCAATAAGATGGTGATCAGCAGCGTCAGTACCGCCATGACGCCGGCCGCCGCATACCAGGGCATCCACGAGGCCAGGTCACCCGGCAGGGGCAGGGAAACGGGTCCTGGCAGCGTCATCCCGGTCCCGCCCTCCGCCGGAGCCTCGGGGGAGGAGACCGGAGGAGCCGATTCAGCGGCCGCGGCAACACCCGGGCCGCCGTCCGGCACAGCCGCGGCTTCCGGCCGTGTCGCCGGGTCTGTCAGGGTTATGACGCACTCGGATGTATTCGCCCCGGTTTCCGGGCTGGACCGGCCGGGGATTATCAGCTGCCGGCACGATGTTCTCTCTTCCGCAGGCGCCTGGCCCGGGACGACCATCCACCGGCATGTCTCCGCCCCCGGGCTGGACCCGCCGGCGACTGTCAACTGCTGGCACGATGTTCTCTCTTCCGCAGGCGCCTGGCCCGGGACGATCAGCCGCTGGCATGTCTCCGCCTCCGGGCTGGACCCGCCGGGGACTATCAACTGCTGGCACGATGTTCTCTCTTCCGCAGGCGCCTGGCCCGGGATGGTCACCCACTGGCAGGTCTCCGCCTCTGGAGACGGCGGCTCCGGGGCCACCAGGATACGGCACGGGACCTGCGAATCCAGGGTGCCGTTGGTTCCCCCATCTCCTGCTTCCGGCCCCTGCGAATCTCCCGGCCCCTGCGAATCCAGGGTGCCGTTGGTTCCCGCAGCGCCTGCTCCCGGCCCCTGCGAATCTTCCGGCCCCTGCGAATCCAGGATACCGTTGGTTCCCCCATCTCCCGCTTCCGGCCCAGGACCCCTATCAATGATGACGGCTTCCGCCGAAGGTACGAGCAGCGTTACGGCATAAACGCCGAAGCTCGCCAGCGGCGACACTGCCCAAATATGGCCTTGTGTGTCCGATTCGCAGCGAAACGTCAGCAAGTCCCACGAATCGCCGTCCACCCGGTACATGGCCGCCGCGGCTTCCGCGCACCCGGAAACCCTGTCTCCGGGCAGGAGCGCCCACAACGCGGCATTGATGCGGGAGTCCGCCGAAGCAGCGGACACTTCGCCCACCCGCACAACCTCAACGCTCTTCCCCTCCGGCGTCTTCCGGGAGTCCGCATCCAGACTCTCTACCGTGATACCCGTATCGCAGGGCGCGGAGTTGGGAGGGACTACCACGCGGAGCGTGCCGTCCGAAGACTCAATAACTGTGCGTTCCTGGCAGTTGTCGGGCTTGAGAGGGACCGGCTCTGTAATGGCCAGACTCACGCTGACGGTCTGCGGCGAGTTGCTGCTCCCCGGTGCGGTAATCCTGATGGCCGCCGTATGCGTGCCAACGCCAAGGCCGGAAATGTCGGCCGAAACTCTAATCAACCTCTGTTGGTGCGCGCCTTCGGACCTGCCCGAGGCAGGGGAAAAGGAAAGCCATTTCGCGCCGCTGGAAACCTTGAAGTCCATCCCGCAGAGTTCCCGGTTCCAGACTTCCATCAACAGGACCGGCGGGTCCTCACCGCCCTTGGCGGCAGTGAAAGTAAAGGGGATCCCCGTCCGGAAGCCGATGCCGGGCGCACAGGCCGTAGACTGCGTACCGCCGCCACTGCCGCCGAGAACTTCACCTTGCTGCCGGGCGGCGGTCCTGCCCTGACCAGGGTCTGACCAGGGACCGGCGCCCTCGGAGTTGTAGGCCCGTACCTGCACTTGGTATGTGGTGCCGGGAGTCAAGCCGGAGACCGTCGCAGCCGTGCCGGACACACTCCGCGCAATACCGGACCAGGCCCCGCCGGTCCCTGCCCGGTATTGCGCGTTGTAACCGCTTATGGCAGTCCCGGCGTTGGCGGGAGCGGCCCATGTCACCGACAGGGTGCTGTGTCCACCGACGGAAGCCGCCGCCACCGTGGGCGTGCCGGGCTTCCCGGGGGGGTCGACGTTGGTGACGGCAATGTTCACCGTTATGGTATCGAAACCGCCGAGCTGGTCGGTGACGGTAACCATCACCGTATAGCTGCTCCTGGTCTCGTAGTCCAGGGCGGCCTTGGTCTGCAACTGGCCGGACGTTGCCACGATGGCAAAGGACGCGGCATCCGTGCCGCCAAGGGTGTAGGTCAGGTTCTCTCCGGCTGCCGGCCCGGAGGCCGTCACCGGACTGCCGATGTTGGTATTGGCCGCCGCGTTCTCGGCGATGCTGCGCTGGGCCGTATCGGTGGAGAATACGGGACCCTCGTGCTCGTCATCGTCCTCTTCCTCTTCCGCCACCATATGCGTAGTCGTCGCCGTAGCGGTCTTGCCGGGGCCGTGCCCATCGGTGTAAGTGATCGTAACCCGCAGGTATTTACCCACATCGCTGTCAAGGGGCACATAGGTCCCAGTCGTAGCCCCGGCTATGGTGGTCCAGGTGCTGTTCCCGGAAATCTCCCATTGCCAGCTCTGAATTGACACGACAGTGTCATCGTCGGCCAGCGTGGCCACCAGCCCGGTGTACGCCTCAGGCTGTACCGGGGAGAAGGTAATCTCCCCATCCTCGTCCACGTCGGCAACCTGGATGTTCACCGTAATAGTGTCCGAGGCGCTGGACAGGTCGGTGACGGCGACCGTCACGGTGTAGCTGTTCTTGGTTTCGTAGTCCAGGGCTGCATTGGTCCGCAACTGGCCCGACGTTGCCACGATGTCGAAGGACGCGGCGTCCGTACCGCCCAGCGAGTAGGTCAGGGTGTCGCCGTCGGCATCCGTAGCGACAACCGCCGCGCCGATGTTTTGGCCCGCAGGGGTGTTCTCGGCCACGCTCCGGTTGTTGCCAGAGTCCGTAAACCGGGGCGGGCGGTTCTGTTGTACCTGTCCGGGGCGGGTCCCCACATTGGACTCGCTGAAGGATGTGGAATCGGCCAGAGCGTATCCAACGCCGGTCGCCAACCAGAGAACGACTGACAGGACGGAAAAAAGGCCAACCGCTGCAAGGAACGCTCTACGACTCATGGACACCACCTCACTCCTACCCCACAGTGCTAGACCGATGAATCAGTTAGCCGAAAGGCACTTCACCACGTCACGGCAGGTTCTCAGGGCGCAGGAAGGCCGCGTCTGCGCCGCCACTCGATTCGGAGTAATTTAGACGTTATCCAAGAAGACAGACCACTTTCAACAATTTCGTTATGGTAATTGGAGCAATTTGGAGGCCGGCCGCTTGGGCAGGCGCCCAGGATGCGGAGTTGGGCAGGGCATGGCTGGCGCGGTGGCCGCGGAGTGTGCTCGCCCTTGATCTGTGGGTAGGAGTAGGGTCGGTAACTGCCTGTGTGGCGCATTGATCAAGGATATCTGGGAATATATCCTTTGGATGAGCGACAATGGATGGGACCCAAAATGGCGGGGCATGGCCCAGAGGAAGGAACTGGAAATGGCCTCAAGCAAACGCCTGCTGCCGACGGGTGAATGTTGGTGAGGACGCGATGGCGTCCGTGGACCGGCCGTGCCTGATGCCCTGTACAACTCCAGCCGGGGAGATGCATGGACCAAATATGAAGACTACTGGATGATCGACAATCCCATCGGCAAGTGGAAAGGCGTCACGGCAGACTACGACGGCCGCGTTACCACTATAGACCTCTGGGTCAGTTTCCTGAGAGGCGCGATTCCTCCGGGACCGGGAGACCTGGACTGGCCGTCGATGACCCGCAGGCAACACTGAAGTCCCGGACCGCAAGCCCACGACGGATGGGGGGCGGCGTGCCGCCTCGGTGGAGCGCCGCATCATAGCGATGTGGGGGGTAGTCGAATGCAGACGTCGAAACTAGCGCTGATAATACGCCATGCCGAGCCCGAGACCCTGGCCGAAAACTATACCTCGGCCCTGGTCGAGCTTGGCTTTGAACTCCGCCCGCTCAACGTTTTCGACAGCGCGCCCGACTTCCACGAGTTCAACCCGCCGGACCTGGGGGAGATTGACCTGATCATCTCCCTTGGCGGTCCCCAATCGGCCAACGACTGCTACCCTGCGCTGCGCTCGGAGCGGAAGTTCATGGCCGAGGCCATGACGTCGGGGACGCCGGTCTTCGGGGTATGCTTGGGAGCGCAGTTGATGGCCCGCGCCCTGGACGGGAAGGTGGGGCCCACGGGTGGCTATGAGTTCGGGCTGCGCAAAATCTGGATCACCGGGGAAGGGAGCCGGGACCCGGTGTTCGGCAAGCTGCGGGTGCCCCTGGTCCCGACCCTGCACGGCGAGTCATTCACCGTTCCACCCGGTGCTACCGAACTGGCCTATGGCTATATGCTGTGCCGGGACGGGACGTTCAAGAGGCAGAGCCTGGCCTTCCGGTACGGCATCTCCTACGGGTTCCAGTTCGAGCCTCAACTGACGCTCAACGAGCTGCGGGTCTGGGACCGGGAGCTGGCGGACGATTACAGTAAGATGGGTCCCCTCTTCGATCCTGTGCTGGAGGCCGAGACCAACCTCCGGGAGTTCGCAGCCTACGCTCCGATATACGAAGCCCAGTCCAGGGAGATGCTGCTTGCCTTTTGCGAAAACGCGGGGCTGACACCGGAGTGCCGGGACTAGGAAGGCGACCCCGGAAACAAGTCCTGGCCCTAGCAGGAAGCCCGCGTGGACCCTGTTGCCCGGAAGGCGATGTTAGAATAGGGCATCAACTGAACGCATCACGCCCGCGAGCGACCTTGCTGCCGCGGGAGCCAGGAGGCCGGTATGGACAATCTCCTCGTCATATCCTCGGATTCCCACGTATTCGAGCCGCCCGACCTGTGGACTGAGCGCATCGACACGGAATTCCGGGACCGCGCGCCGCGAATGCAGCGGGTGGGAGAAGTGGACCATCTGGTGGTCGAAGATGACCAGATGATCGCCGGCATCGGCCTCATTTCCAACGCCGGAGCGCGCTTTCAGAACCCGGAACAGATTTCGGCTCACGGGCGCTTCGAGGATGTTCATGCCGGCGGGTACGACCCCGGCCAACACATCCGCGACATGAAGATTGACGGGGTTTCCGGCGAACTGCTCTACCCATCGCAGGGGCTTTTCTACTTCAGGGTTGCCGACTCCCGCCTGATGTCGGCCATCTTCCGCACCTACAACGACTGGCTGGCGGAATTCTGTTCCACCAACCCCGACCGTCTCAAAGGCGTGGCCATGATCAACCTGGATGATGTCTCCGAGGGCGTAGCCGAGTTGGAACGCTGCGCCGGGCTGGGCATGGCGGGGGCGATGATTTCCGAGTACCCGCGGGAACACCGGCGTTACGATAACCCGGAGTACGAACCCTTCTGGGCTGCGGCCCAGGATCTGGATATGCCGGTCAGCCTGCACACCGCCACGCGCCGGGAGGGACGCAGTAGGGGCGCGGGCGCAACCTCTGTCCGCGACGCCAGCGGCCGGGCCACCAAGGTCTTCTACCCGGCGACATCAATGTGCGACATCATCTTTTCCGGAGTGTTCGAGCGATATCCGAAGTTCAAGCTGGCCATCGTCGAGTTTGAGCTTTCGTGGGTCCCCTATCTGCTGGACTCGATGGACTACACCTATATTGAGCGGCAGGAGGAAGCCTCCTACCGCTTCAAGGACGATGCGCGCCCCAGCGACTTCTTCCGCAACAACGTGTATCTCAGCTTCCAGGAGGACGCCGTCGGCATCCGGCTGCGCGACATCATCGGCGTTGACCGTCTCATGTGGGGCAGCGATTATCCCCACTCCGAGTCCACCTTCCCCCGCTCCCGGGAAGTGCTGAGCGAGATTCTGAAAGGCGTGCCCGTCCAGGAGCAGGCCAGCATCGTCGGCGGGGCCGCCGCGTCACTCTACGGCTTCGATGTCGAGAAAGTGGCAGTGCCCATCGACTGAAGCCCCGGCCGGAGAGGAAGCATGGCCGACCTGACTTCAATGTGGACGTTTAATGTGATTGACGTCGAGACTGCCAATGCCAGCCCCTTTCAGCATCTGCCAGGTTGGGATTGTCAGTATCCGCGGCATTACCGTTGTTTCCCGCCGGAACAGCCGTCCTTGCGCATCCAGTTGAAGCCGCAGTCAGGACAACGGACATCGTGGCGGTAAACCCGGTCACGTACCATTCCGCCCCTCTTCCGGTTCGCCTCAACCCGACTATATTTCAATTACCACCTATCTTGAGAATACGCGCTGAACGGCTCCGCTGGACACCTGACGGGGGCGGTGCTAGACTTGGCCCTAATCCTAGGGAACCCGTGGGCTTCGGCTAAACTGGCAATGTGGGTTCACTGAGCCTTGGCTACCAGTCGACACTAAGTTTGGAGGCAGCCGGATGTTAATCGGCCATTTCACCGAACAACCCTGGCAAGACGAATCCTCGGGGCTTATGGGCACCCAGAGCACCGACCTGTCCATAAGCAACGCCAACTACAACCCATCAGTCGGCGCACAGCTCTACAACCGGTACTTGGACGAGAAGATGTACGCCGAAGAGATGGGCTTCGACGGCTTGATGCTCAACGAGCACCATAGCACTCCCTTCTGTATGCAGGGCGTGACCAACGTCGGGGCGTCCATCCTCGCCCGTATCACCAACAAAGCCAAGATCATTATCCTGGGGAACGTCCTGCCTATCTGGGATGACCCGCTGTGGCTGGCAGAGCAGTTGGCGATGATCGACATGATCTCCCACGGCCGGCTGGTGTCCGGGTTCGTGCGCGGCGGCGGACGGGAGAGCGTGGCCCACAACGCCCCACCGACCTACAACCGGGAACGGTTCGAGGAGGCCCACGACTTCATCATAAAGGCGTGGACTACCCCAGGCCCATTCCGGTGGGAGGGCAAACACTACCAATACCGGTACGTGAACCCCTGGTGCAGGCCGCTGCAACAACCCCACCCGCAAATCTGGATACCGTCCACAGTCAGCGTCGAGACGGTGAAGTGGTGCGCCGAGCACCGCTACCCGTTGGTCCTGTTGGCCACCAAGCTGGAGCCCACCAAGGACGCATTCCAGCTTTACCACGATACGGCGGCGGAGTTCGGATACCAGTCGGGTACGCAGAACGTCTCCTATCTGTGGAAGGTCCACGTCGACGAGACCGAGGAGAAGGCCGAAGAAGTCGGCCGCAAGTACCTCTCCGGCGTCAGCAATCCCTTCCTCGCAGGCAACGAGGGGCAGGTCAACCCGGCGATCATGAACCTGCCCGGTCATACGTCTCGCAACTCCCGCAGGCTGGCGGCGGCGTCCTTCGGCCCCCAGGGACGGGGCGGCATCAACCGTCGGCCCTTCGAGGAGCAGGTTGAGGACTATACCATCATCACCGGGACGCCGGAGACTGTCCTCCCCAAGATCCGCTATGTGCTGGAGTACCTGCGTCCCGGCAGTGTTTTCTTCTGGGACGGCGACGGCGCGATGACCCACGAAGACCAGATGCGCAGCCTTAAGCTCATGGGTGAGGAAGTAATCCCTGCGGTACGGGAGATGGGCAAGGAGTTGGAACTGTTCAGCCCCTTCGAGATCGACCCCGCCACAGGCAAGCCCTACGAGGATACGACCGTCTCGGTACCTGCCGACGATTAGCGCGTGGCTGGCGCCAGCTTGCGGTAGTTTGGTGGTCATCCTGGAGGATAGGCCACCCGCAGAAGCAAGTACAGGCTTAGGAAACCCCACCCGAGCTACACGCTACAGGGTGGGGTTTCTTCTTGTCCATGATGGTGTCCATGATCTGGTGCACCTCCCAACATCCCTCCGGTCCGGCAGTCACCGAATCTATCCATCGTCGGCACATCCGGCAGCGCCGGTCAAGTCCGGTTGACAGTTGACTATGCCCCAAGGATAATCGGGTAACTTTCGGCCGGGAGGACTTTGTCGATGGCCGACACGGCGGATGTGGTGGTCATTGGAGCTGGGGCGGTTGGCTGCTCGGTGGCCTACTATCTCTCGAAGCAGGGCGCAAGTGTCTTGCTCGTGGAGCGCGAGGCCATCGGCAGCGGGGCATCGGCCCACGCCACGGGCTTCCTCAGCCTGCTGGGCAGTGAGTTCTCCGATGGAGAGTCCTTCGAATTCGGTCTCGCCGCCTACCGCGAGTTCTCGACCCTTGTCCCGGACCTGGAGGCTACAACGGGCATCGACTTGATGTGCCAACGCCGGCCTTCATTGCGCCTGGCACTGGACGACGAAGAGGTATGGACAGTCCAGGAGTCGATGTCCTGGCAGCAGAAATACGTCGCCATCCGCTGGATCGACGGGAATGAGGTGCGCCGGATCGAGCCGCGCCTGACCCGGCACGTCAAGGGTGCAGTCTACGAGGAAGAGTCAACGCAGCTCGACAGCTACCGGCTGACGTTGGCGCTGGCCCAGGCAGCGGAGAAGAACCATGCCAAGTTGCTCCTGCGTGCGGTGACGGACTTGATTGCCGAAGACGGCAGGGTCTTCGGTGTGAAGACCACTGACGGGGACATCCGGTGCAATACGGTTGTCCTGGCCGCCGGAACCTGGAGCTCCCCCTTTGAACGGACCCTCGGCTTCCCTGTCCCGGTACGGCCTTTGAAAGGAGAACGGCTGCTGCTCAGGTACGACGGGCCGCCCCTTCCAGCGCTCATTAGCACTCCCAAACGGGGGCATATGATCAGTCGGCTGGACGGCCTGTTAAGCGTTGGCAGCACTGGTGGGCGGGACTACGACACTGAGCACTTGTTCTGGGGGGAGGAGTTCGACCGCCGGCCCACCGAGTCGGCAAAAATCGAACTTCTGCAACGGGCGATTGACGTGCTGCCGGAGCTTGAGAACGCCGAATTGGTCCAGCAACTTGCGGGTTCACGTCCGTTAAGCCCGGACAGGATGCCCATCATAGGGCCTCCGCCGGGGTGGGAAGGGATAGTGCTGGCCACCGGCCATACCACCAAGGGCATCCACCTTGGCCCGCTGACTGGCCGCATCGTGGCCGAGTATCTGGCTGGCGGGAGTAAAAAGGTGCCCGCAATGATGAAGCCATTCTTGCCGGAACGGTTCTCCGGCCTCGCCCAGGACTTCTACGCCAGCAGCCGCATGGTTGAGGAATAAACGCATCTGGACCCGGGCTTTCCCAACTCTTCACAAAAGGAGGAGATAGATGGCCAAGATCAGGCACATTGCGTTGACTACATCCAACCCCAGCGAGGTCGCGGAGTTCTACAAGACGGCTTTTGACATGGAAGAGGTGCGCCGGAGCGACAACGGGGCGGTCTTTCTCTCCGATGGGTACATCAATCTGGCAATTCTGAACCATAAGACTGCGGGCAAGGATGCCGATGTTGGGCCGAATGGGGACAACTACAACGGTATCCACCACATCGGCTTCATGGTCGACGATCTCGACGACGCTTGCGAAAAGCTGGACAGGGCCAACGGGCAGTCAATTACGTCCAGGGAGGGTCTGGACACGATGATGGCCGCGCCCGGCGCTCCGCGCAACTTCGAGATGAAGTGGTCGGGACCCGACGGAGTGGTGATCGACATCTCCCATACCGGATGGATTACATCTTCATAGCGGCAACGCCGGGCGGCCCCGGTCCGGTTGAAGCCCCACCCATTGAGCGCATGGAAATGTGTCGGTGACATGGCCGGTCTCAGCGTGGTCACAGGGGCGTTCGGGTTCACCGGCAGGTACATCGCTTCAAGGCTTTTGGCTAACGGCGAAACCGTCAAGACCATTACCGGGCATCCCGAACGACACAACCCGTTTGGAGACCGGGTATCCGTTGCCCCATTCTATTTTGACGAACCGGACAGGCTCGTTGCGGAACTTTCCGGGGCGTCTGCCGTGTACAACACCTACTGGGTGCGCTTCTCCCGCGGCGATGTGACCTTCGACCGGGCCGTGGCGAACATCAAGACCCTGATCGGTGCGGCCCGCGACGCCGGGGTACAACGGTTTGTCCACATCAGCATTACGAACCCTTCCCTGGACTCCCCATACCCATACTTCAAGGGCAAGGCACAGGTTGAGCAGGCCCTGAAGGAATCGGGCTTGTCCCATTCAATCATCCGCCCTGCCTTCGTGTTCGGCGAGGGGGACGTCCTGCTGAATAACATCGCCTGGCTGCTGCGACGGTTCCCGCTCTTCGTCGTGCCAGGGCATGGAAACTACCGGATGCAGCCCGTCCATGTCGAAGACGTGGCCCGGATTGCAGTGGAGGCCGCGGCCAAAAAAGAAGACCTCATCATTGATGCCGTCGGACCCGAGACCTACACCTTCAACGAATTGGTCCATCTGTTGGCGTGCGCAATCGGCGGCAGGGCAAGGGTCTTGCACCTGCCTCCGGGAGTCGCCCTGTTTCTGTCCGGTCTGGTCGGTCGAATGTTGAAGGACGTGGTCCTGACCGGGGACGAGGTCGGCGGGTTGTCGGACAATCTGCTGGTTTCCGATGGGCCGATAACCGCCTTCGGGTCGTTGCGTGAATGGCTGAGGGACGAGGTCAACTCCCGTTCCCTGGGAGCACATTACGCCTCGGAGTTGGACAGGCACTACCGGCGATAGCCGGCAGCAATCCATGTGATTCATCAGCCGCCCGGCAGCGGGCGGCAGGGAGTGGGCGTCGATAGCCGATGCTTGAATCGGTTGTTGGCCCGGTGTATCCTGCTACAACCAGTCCCGAAGATTGCCGCAGGAATGCATTGCCAGTCTCCGGGTAGACTATGGGCATGGGGCGCAGATAGGAGAAGCTGTATGAAATTCGGAATCTTCACCATCGTTCCCTGGCATGAGACATTCACCCAGCAGCAGGCGTTGACAGAGGCGCTGGAACAGATCGAGTTGGCGGACCAGCTTGGCATCGATGAGGTCTGGCTGGGGGAGCACCGCTTCTCCCGGCATGGGCTGCTGTCAGGCATCTGGTCCTTCTGCGGCACGGTCGCCGGCCGCACCAAGAACATCCGCATCGGCACGGCGGTCATTGTTTTGCCGCTGCACAACCCGATCCTCGCGGCCGAGGAAGTGGCCATGCTGGACGTTATCAGCGGCGGCAGGCTCAATCTGGGCATAGGCGCGGGATACCAGCAGCAGGAGTTTGACGGCATCGGCGTTGACATCAACACCAGCCGCGAGCGGTTCTCCGAAGCGGTCGATGTGATGATCAAAGCTTGGACCGAGGAGAGGCTTACCTTCCACGGCAAGTACACCAACGTGGACGACCTTTGGGTGCTGCCCAAGCCCATCCAGAAGCCCTACCCGCCCCTGTTCCAGGCGGTCAGCACCAGCCCGGCCAGCGTGGACTTCGCCGCCAGCCGGCAGATCCAGGTGATCGCCGGCGGGCCGACGGACATCATGGGCCAGGCCCCGCAGGTCATCAGGATGTGGCGGGAGAAAATGGAGGAGTACGGCCACGAACACGCCCACCTCGACCCGCCCATGTCCAAGTCGATCTACGTCGCGCCGACGATGGAAGAGGCTGAACAGGACCCGATAGGTCTGGAAGACTTCTCCTCACGGGTGCTGCGGTCGATAGGTTCCAACGGGGCTCCGATTGGAATGCCGATGGACGCCAACGGCAACATCGCTAAGGGTTACGAGCACTGGGCCAACCGCCAGCGGGACCGGGAACGGCGGGACGACCTGGGCCACGCCGGCCTGCCGCCCCTCCGTGGCACCCCCGATGTAGTCATCGAGCGGCTGAAGGAAGTGCAGGAGGCGGGCATTGAGCACGTCTTCGGCAACTTCGGTTTCGTGGGTCTTCCCCACTGGAAGGTCATGCGCTCCATAGAGTTGTTCGCCACCGAGGTAATGCCCCACTTCAAGGAAGTAACCGTATCGTAATGTGAGGCGAGGCGCGCTATCCGGCTGCGTCAAATCCTCACTTACGGAAAGTCGGCCCTTACACTGCCCGCCAACGAAAAGGGCAAAGTGAGGGCCGATCTGCCGAATGAGTCACCCGCGGATTCCTGGTTATGGCCAGGCAACGTCGGACGGTCGCCTATAGGAACGATCCCATAGGAATGAAAGGAGCAGGTCATGAACTTCGGAATGTTTACCGACTTCCACGTCCGTGGAGACATGACCCAGGCCGAAGCGTTTGAAGAGTCATTCAGCCAAGTCGCCGAGGCGGAACAGATGGGGATGGACTCGGTGTGGTTGGCCGAGCACCATTTCACGCCGGACAGGTCGGTCCTGGCGTCGCCGCTGATTATCGCCAGCGCCATCGCTGCCCGCACGTCGACGCTGCGGGTGGGTCTCGCGGTGCAGGTGCTACCCCTGACCAACCCCCTGCGCGTCGCCGAGGAAGCGGCGACGGTGGACCACATCAGCAAGGGCCGCTTCGACTTCGGCATCGGGCGCAGCGGCCTGACCAAGTATTACCAGGGGTACAACGTGCCCTATTCGGAGAGCCGGGGGAGGTTCTTCGAGGCTCTCCAGGTGATCATGCGGGCCTGGCAAGGGGACAGTTTCTCTCACCAGGGCGATTTCTACTCCTACGATGACGTGCAGGTCGTCCCCCAGCCGTTCCAGCAGCCATATCCTCCTACGCGCGTCGCCGTCGCCTCGGAGGACACCTTCCCGCTCGTGGGCAGGCTGGGGCATCCCATCTTCATCAGCGCCGCCACCGGCATTCCCGCGCTCAAGGAGCGACTGGCCCTCTACCGTACCGCAAGGGAGGACGCTGGGTTCGACGGTCCCGGCGAGGTGACGCTGCGCATCCCGGCATACGTCGCTGAGACGACCGCCAGGGCCCAGGAAGAACCAAAGGCCAGCGCCATCCATGCCATCCAGTATGCAGCCACGGAGCTAATCAAGACCGCGGCCAGCGAGGAAGGGGCGGAAAGGCTCCGGCGCATGGCGGACATCCCCTATGAAGAAATTCTGGCCCGCCGGGTAATGTTCGGCGCCCCGGACGAGGTTACGGAAAGATTGCAGGAATACCGGGACGAGCTGGGCATCTCCGGCGTAGTCCTGGAAATGAACTACGGCGGGCAGATCCCCAACGAGCAGGTGATGGCGTCCGTGAGGTTGATGACCGAAAAGGTGCTGCCCGCGTTCAAGTAACGGTGCAGTCCAACCGCTGTAGCCCCTTGCGTACCTCAGCCGCCAATGACACGACTGACCAGGACCGCGACCAGAAGGCCGCCACCGACGGCAAGGACGGCATAGAATAGCCGGTCAACACGGCGGTTCACATCTCGCAGACCTTCGTCCATACGACGGTTGGTCTCTTGCAATCCTGCCTTGATTTCCCGCTGTCCCTCCAACAACGCGGCGCTATCACTCTCCAGCCGTCCGATGGCTCGCCACACCTCCGCGGCATCGATTTGATCGCTGGTGTCAGCGTCGGTCGTCATCCTTTCCCTCCTGCAATCGGCGGCTCCATCGACATCCACTCCAGTTGAACGCCGCCAGGCCGGCGGTTACCGCACCGGCCCTCCCATTGGCGACCTGGGTGAGCCGGACTCGACAAACTGGCCGACTCCGGGCGCTTGCCGCAACTCGCCCTGGTCCAGCAGGACCTTGCCCCGGAGCAGGGTCATCCAGGGACGGCCCTTGACCTCCCATCCCTCGAAGAGGGTGTAGCCCGCGTTGCTTTGATGGTCCCTGGCCGTGATGATCCGGTCTCCCTGGGGGTCTAGGATGAGCAGGTCAGCATCCGACCCGACCTGGATGATGCCCTTCCGGGGGAACAACCCGAATATACGGGCCGGGTTCTCCGACATGACGCGGGCCAGCCACCAGATGGGAAAGCCCCGCTTCACCACGCCCTCGCTGTACATGAGGGACACTATAGTCTCCAGTCCGGGGGAGCCGAAGGGCACCGAGGCCCCCTCGGGAGTAACGAAGATATTGTCCCAACCTACCTGTTTCAGTTCCTGCGGGTGCGGCGAGTGGTCGCTGGCAACGATGGACGTGTGGCCCTGCTCCAGGCCCCGCCACAGGGCATCCCGGTCCGGCCCGTCCTCGGGCCGCAGGGGCGGGCCAATCTTGGCCAGCGGGCCGACCTTGGCCATCTCGGCGTCGGACAGCAGCAGATACTGGGGGCAGGTCTCGGTCCATACCAACTGACCTTGGGCCTGGGCCTGCTTGATGCGCTCCAACCCCAGTTGAGTGCTCAAATGGACGACGTAGGTGGGGCAGCGAGTGGCGGCGCCCATCTTGACGGCCCGGTTGATGGCCTCTTCCTCGGCCCAGTCGGGGCAAGCGGTGGGGAAGTCGGTAGGATGGGTGTGACCTTCGCCGATTAGCTTGTTTTCCAGGTACTCGATGATGTTGCCGCTCTCGCAGTGGAGTTGGAGCACCCCGCCCCCCTGGGACACCATGTCCATCGCGTTGCAGATGTAGTCGTCGTCGCACATCCGTCCGGGCCGCTTCTTGTAAGTCATGAACATCTTGTATGACTTGACGCCCATAGTCATGGCTTCCGGCAGACTGTTCAGTATGCTGGGGCGATTCTGCAGGATGAAGTGGAAAGCGAAGTCCACCAGCGCGGTGCTGTCAATCTGTTCCTTGGTCCGGTTGATGGCCTGGGGAAGGGTCTCGTCGCCTTCCAGGGTGTAGGTGCCGAAGGGTATCAGGGTGGTCAGTCCGGCCCTGGCCGCGGCCAACGCGCCAAGCTCGTAGTTGTCGTGCCCGTCGAGGTGGACGTGGGCGTCAATCAGGCCGGGAAGGACGAACTTGCCCTCGGCGTCGATGTAGTTGTCCGCCGGGGGCAGCAAGTGCTCCGGACCGATTGCGGCAATCTTCTCCCCGGAAATGGCGATGGCGCTCTCATATACCTGGGAAGAAGTAACCACCTGCCCGCCGCGGATTATGGTATCGACCCTTACGTCTGCCATTTTCGTCCTCCTTCGGATTAGGAAGGTGCTCAACGTGACCGGTCGGTGCTGGCGAAGTGAGAGTCCGGTCAATCCAATGATTTTGTCAAGACGTGGTCGCGGTCCCGTGGGGCGCTTATCTGGGAACCACTGGCAACGTGATGTGCGAGGGGTGTTCCGCGTCGTGCAGCACCGTCTGAAGAGCGGGCTTGAAATTCGCGTCTCCGGCAATGACGCTTCCAGTGTTGGTGTTGCGGTCGAAGCGGGGGAAGTTGCTGCTGGAGATTTCCACCCGGATGCGGTGGCCCTGCTGGAACACGTTGCTGGTGGCCCACAGGTCGATGGTGTAGAGATAGGCGCGGCCCGGCTCCACCACGCTCGCCAGGGAAGTGGACTCCCGGTAGCGGGCGCGGATTATGCCGTCGGTCAGGTTGCGGGCGCAGCCGTCCTCGCACACGTCGACCAACTTGGCTGTAAAGTCGGTGTCGGTAGCTGAAGTGGCCGCCCACAGGGACACGGTTACCGGGCCGGTCACTTCCAGGTCTTGCTCCAGGGGCGGCGTCGTATAGACCAGGACGTCGGGCCGGGCCTCAATGTCCCGCTGGTCGAATGCGCCGTTGGCGGCGAAGTATGGGTTGCAACAGAGAGCGCCGCCGCGGGTTGGCGTGGGGTCTGCCGGGTTGTACAGGTAAACGTCGGGCGGTTCCTCTCCCGGCGGCTGGGCGCTCAACTCCCCGTCGCCGTGAAGGGAGTTGGCCTTCCCCCTGCTGTGGAAGTAGTAATCAGTGTTCTGCGCCCTGGCCAGCGGCCATTCCTGCTCGTCCCTCCAGACGTTGTCGCCCATGACGAAGATGCGGACTGGCGGTTCGTCAAGGATGCCGTTGTCTATCCCCTTGAGCCAGTAGTCGAACCAGCGCAGGTGAACGCCGTCCAGATCGGCGGCCATCGCATCGGCGGCGAGGCCGAAGTAATGGTCCCCGACCACGCTGGTGCCGCGGGAACTGTGCTGCCAGGGGCCTATGAGCAGCTTCTGGCCGCGCCGGGCGTCGTCGGTCCCGCCGTTGGACCGCATGCCCAGGAAGTTACGGATGGTGCCTCCCAGGAATATGTCATACCAGCCCCCGATGTTGTATGCGGGTACGCCCAGCCGGGAGTGATTGTCTTCTATGCACAGGGCCTTCCAGTAATCGTCGTACTCCGGGTGGGCCAGCCAGTCATAGTAGTAATCGGCGAGACCGTACAGCAGCGGCGGAAGCTCTTTGGTCGGCAAGTGAAGAAAGGAAGATTCCATGCCGTTGACGGCTTCGATTAGCTGCTGGCGCCGCTCCGGGCCTACGTCCTTGACCGATGATATGGCGCCGAAGTTGGCCAGCGTCAACTGAGCAAGCGTCCAGGAGACGTTGAAGCCCAGCTCAAAAGCGCCTCCCTGGTAGGTCCAGCCCTCGTGGTAGTTGGAGGCAGTGACGTTGGGCAGGATGGTGGTCAAATGGGGCGGACGGGAGAGCGCCGCCAGCCATTGGGTTGCGCCCACGTAGGATGCCCCGTACATGCCCACTTTGCCGGTGGACCAGGCCTGGGCCGCAGCCCATTCGACCGTGTCGTAGCCGTCATTGACCTCGTCCCGGAAGCAGTAGAACTGGCCGTCGGATGCATAGCGGCCCCGGGTGTCCTGGATGACCACGGCATAGCCGTTGCGGGCCGCCTTTAGAGGGTCAAGGTTGGTGAAAGACCCAGGTGCAGACTTGTCGTAGGGTGTCCGTTGCAGCACCACCGGGAATGGTCCGGGGCCATCAGGCCTGTAGACGTCGGCGTACAGGACAATGCCGTCCCGCATCTTCACGGGCAGGTTAGTCTCCACTTTCAACGAAACACTGTCGGGCATATCCGCTCCCCTCTTTGGAGACTGGCAGCTAACTCTCAACGATTGGGGCCAGGCAGCGGAATTGTATCACAAGGTCTGTCATTGAGAGCGGGCAACGGCTCAGGTAAAATGCCCCCACGACACTGGGAATCCGGCCCACAAATACGGGCTGGCCGGAGAACGGCGGAGAATATCCGTTCCCAGTGAGGACGGTGACGGATGCTGAAACTCAACCTTCGCCCGGCTGAACTGTCGGTGGGAAACCACTCTATCCACTACGCATGGGTGATTGTCGGGGTAGGCTCCATCATGTGGATGGTCACCTCCTCCATACGGTTCGCCACCAGTGTTATCGTCCCCCACCTACAGACGGAAATGGGCTGGAGCATTTTCGCCATCTTCGTCGCATTCGCCCTGCAGTGGGTCTGTGCGGCCCTGTTCAGCCCGGTCGCCGGCTGGATTGGCGACCGGTATGGCGTTCGCAAGGTGATGCTGGCGGGGATCGTGCTCTTCGTCGGCGGCATGGTGATGACCGGAGTCATGGACCAGCTATGGCAGTTCTACCTCTACTACGGTCTTGTCCTGGCTGCGGCGATGGCGATTTTCCAGGTGCCGATGGTAGCCGCCGTGACGCTGTGGTTCCGCACCCACCTCGGACTCGCCATGGGCACGATGCAGGGAATCCAGGGGTTGGGTACCGCCCTGGCCATCTTCCTGGTGTTCGGCCTTGTGGGGCTGGGGCTGAAGATGACCTTCTGGGTGCCTGGAATCGCCGGAGGGGTGATACTGCTACTGCTCATGCGCCTGTTCCACAACGAACCCGGCGCGGTAGGCATGAGGCCCCTGGGAGCGTCACAAGACGCGCCAACCGAAGAATTGTTGAAGGGTCCCGTCGCCAAGGTCAGGACCAGCTCATTCATCCGGCAGGCGCAACGCACACATGCCTTCTGGAACCTGATCGGCATCCACTTCTGGGGCTGCGCCGGGCACAACATCATCCTGATGGGACTGGTGGCAATGGCCGTGGAGAGGGGCATATCCCTGGGCGCGGCCTCCGCCGTTTACGGGACTCTGACCATCGTCAGCACGGTCACCCGGTTCCTGGTCCCGATTGCGGCCGACAGGCTGGGGAGCAAGGGGGTTATGGCCATTTGCTTCTCGCTCCAGACCTTCCCGGTATTGATGCTGCTGTTCGCAAATGACCTGTGGTTCTTCTACCTGTTCGCTGTGATCTTCGGTATCGGCATCGGCGGGGAGATGACTGCGTTCCCGATAATCAACCGGCAATACTACGGGAACGCCCCGATGGGCACGACATACGGCTGGCAACTGCTGGGCGGCGGCATGGGCATGGCCCTGGGGCTGGTCCTGGGCGGTTTTCTGTGGGAGTACATGGACAGCTATACCGGCGCGGTCTGGGCGGCCTTCGGCCTCAGCCTGGTAGGCGTGATTTCAATAGTGGCGTTGCCGAACACGGCGCACCACCTGATACCCAACTGGGAAGAGACGCTGCCGCCGGAGGCACGGTCATCGGCCTATAGCCAAGGGGCCGCTGGCTGATCCGTCACCTCGACAATGTTCGTCTCCTTAAGGATGCTCCCACGACGACAAGCCGTGGACTCGCGCTCCCGGGGGATAGCCTGTTGACGCATGTTACAATGGGCGCGGCCAGTCTCTGGTCACGGTTTCCAACCGATACACTCGCGTTTAAGGAGGACTCATCATGCCGGTAAACTGGGTCGATATCGACGTCGGCGGGGAAACAATGGAAGCCTACCTGACCACGTCCGGAAGCAATGAACCAAGCCCGGCGGTCATTGTTATCCAGGAGATTTGGGGAGTGAACTCCCACATCCAGTACGTCACAGACCGCCTTCCATCCCAGGGCTATGTCGGACTGGCCCCGGCCATGTTCCACCGGCAGGGCCGCATGACGATGGGCCTGCACGAAGAGTTTGATAACGCCATCGCCAGTATGCAGCAGTGCAGCGACGCGGGAATCGTGGCCGACGTGCAGGCGGCGGTGGACTACCTGAAGGCCCAACCCTTCGTACAGTCGGACAAGATCGGCATCGTGGGGTTCTGCTTCGGCGGCCGGGTCTCCTACCTGGCGGCCTGCACAGTCTCCGGACTGAGCGCGGCAGTGGTCTATTACGGCGGCGGCATTATGCACGCCCTGGGCGGAGACGGCCCGTCTCCCTTCGACCAGACGGGGAACATCACCGCGCCGGTCCTCGGACTATTCGGTGAGGATGACGGCAACCCAACGCCAGCGGACGTGGACCAAATCGATGCCGCGTTGACCGCGGCGGGCAAGAACCACGAGTTCCACATGTACCCCGGGTGCGGCCACGGCTTCCACTGCAACGCCCGGTCCAGCTACCGACCGGAAGCGGCCCGGGACGCATGGGCCAAGACGATGGCCTGGTTCGACCAGCACCTGAAGGAGTAGTCAACCAACCCAGAACTGGAACGTTTAGTTGGAAACTCAGGCATTCAGACTGACCCCAGGATAGGGTGAGAGTTGCAATGACCACTGCCTTCACCACCGTTGGGACTCCGGTAACGCGCGCCGAGGGGCCAGACAAGGTCTCTGGCCGGACGCTATACACGGCGGACGTCGATCTGCCGGGGATGCTGTGGGGGAAGGTGCTGCGAAGCCCGCTCCCCCACGCCCGCATCGTCAACATCGACGTTTCGAAGGCGCGGCAGGCGCCGGGGGTACGCGCCGTGCTCACAGGACAGGACATCCCGCCTGCACTGGTAGGCAGGCTGCTGCGGGACTGCCCGGTGCTGGCCAGGGACCGGGTACGGTTCGTCGGCGAGAAGGTGGCAGCGGTTGCCGCCGATGACCCCGACGCGGCAGAAGAGGCCCTGCTCCTGATCGACGTGGAGTACGAGGAGCTGCCTGCTGTCTTTGAGTCAGCCGAGGCTATGGAAGCCTCCGCGCCGGTCCTGCACCCGGACATGGTTTCCTATGTTGGCCTTCCCCAACCGCCATCGCATACCAACAATGTGTTCGCCCACAACCGTTGGGGCAAGGGAGACGTGGAACGGGGTTTCCGCGAGTCGGACCGGGTGTTCGAGCATACGTTTTCCGCCCAGCTTATGCACCAGGGGTACATCGAACCCCATGCCTGCGTCGCCCGGGTAGACGACTCGGGCCGGGTGGAGATGTGGGTTAATAACAAGGCCCCCTTCAACCTGCGCTCCCAGCTTTCCGCAGTCTGGGACATGCCGGAAGACCAGATAACCCTGCACCCCATCAGCATCGGCGGCGACTTCGGGGGCAAGGGGTCGTTCATGGACACGCCCCTATGCTACTACCTTGCCCTCCACTCCGGCCGCCCGGTCAAGATGGTCATGGACTACCTTCAGGAGTTGATGGCGGCCAATCCCCGGCACCCTGCCGACATCACGCTGAAGACCGGCATCAAGAATGATGGAACGCTGTGGGCCAGGGAAGCAACGGTGGTCTTCAACAGCGGCGCTTACGGTGCGTTCAAGCCCAGGGTGTACCTTGGCGGGGCCGACCACCTTGGCGGGGCGTACCGGGTGCCGCATGTTAGCATCGACAGCTATATGGTCTACACCAACAACGTTCCGTGTGGCCACATGCGCGCCCCGGCCAAGCCGCAGGTCCATTTTGCGGTCGAATCGCACATGGATATGATCGCCGATGCGCTTGGCTTGGACCCCTACGAGTTCAGGCTGCGAAACGTCATCCGTCCCGGCGACGAGACCCCCACCGGCGGCAGTTGGGAGGAAGTCCGGGCCGAGGAGACCATACGCCGCGCCGCCCAGGCATCGGGATGGGGCCAGCCCAAGCAACGTCCCAACGTCGGAAGGGGCATGGCCATCTCCGACCAGCCTCCGGGCGCGGGACAGTCTGAAGCATCCGTTGCCATCGACGCCGAGGGCAAAGTGGAGATTCGCATGGCCCTGTGGGACACGGGCACCGGGGCCCACACCATGCTGCGGCAGGTGGTGGCGGAAGAGTTGACAGTGCCGGTGGAGGACGTGCGCTTCGCGGTCCAGAACACCGACGCTGTGGCCTTCGATTCCGGCTCAGGCGGCAGCCGGGTCACTTACACCGCGGGCCAGACGGCCCTGGGCGCGGCAAGGGACCTTAAAGCGAAGTTGGTCCAAAATGCCGCGGGGCTGTACGAAACTGAAGAGGAACACGTCACCCTGCAAAGCGGTTCATTCGTAATCGAGGGGACTCCGGCACAAACAGTCCCGATTACGGAGGTCACCTCCCGTGTAACCACCGAGACCGGGGGTACGATTACCGGCGAGATGACCTACTCGGCGACCAATTCTCCGGTCACTTCCTACTGCACCCAGGTAGCGGAGGTGGAGGTTGACCCGGAAACGGGCCAGGTGCGGGTCGAAAAGATAGTGACCGTCCACGACGTAGGCGCGATCATCAACCCCATGACCCACCAGGGCCAAATTGAGGGCGGAGTGATCCAGGGGCTGGGCTACGCCCTGATGGAGGAATTGGTCGCCGAGGAAGGGCGCATCTCGAATTTGACCCTCGGGGACTACAAGATTCCGACAATGCCGGACATTCCCAGGCTGGAGACGGTCTTGCTGGAACCATCCACCGGGCCTGCCCCGTTCCAGAGCAAGGGCATCGGCGAAAGCAGCAACGTCCCCGTGGCCGGAGCGATAGCCAACGCGGTCTATGACGCAGTCGGGGCGAGAGTGACCAGCCTGCCAATCACGCCGGAGAAGGTGCTGCGGGCAATCCGGGGGAAGGCAACCGGGGCTGAGTAGGATAAAAAAGCCCCTTCACTCTCGGTAGAGAAGGGGCAGTGCATTGCTGCTGGAACTGGGCCAGTCGAAGACTACTTCCTGAATAGGGCCGCTATCCTCTCGCCAACGATGCGGTCCTCTCCGGGGTTCAGGCCGAACATGTGGATCGTAATGAAGTCGTCCTCGTCCCTGACTCTGGTCCAGATCGGCGGGTCTCCTTCCTTGAGCTTATTCCGCAGGTCGTAGATGTCGAACCCCGCCACAGGGGCGTCTATCCAGATGTTCAAGCCGTAGGGCTGGTGGCCGATCACGTTGTCGATCAACTCGGCCCTCAACCCTGGAATGCCGGATATCAGGCCCAGGATCAACCGGCTGCGCTGCTCCGCGTCGGCCAGCCGGTCCTCGTGGTTCATGGTCATCCAGTGCCTCACGGCTGCAACGGCGCCGATCATCTCCTGGCGGTCAACCTTCTGGGGACGCCCCACTCCCCGGACCCTGCGGCCCTCGTAGCTGGCAAAAGCCTGAAGGCCGATCTTGCGAATCATCTCCTCTGAGCCAAAGGCGAGGCCCACGGACTGGGTGGCGCCCAGGTACTTGGCCGCGATGCACTGGAAGTCCGCGCCCATCCTGACGTACTTGCCGAAGTTCTCCAGTGGGTAAATCTGCCCCGCCGCGTCCACCGTCACCAGCACTCCTCGGGCGTGGGCAACCGCAATAGTATCCTCCAGTGAGAGAGCATCCGGGTCTGGGGACTGCTCGACGGCGTAGTAATGGACCGCGGCGGTGTTGGGCCCGATGGCTTGTTCCAGGTCCTCCATCGTGGTCCGCTCCTCCGACCCGAACATGACCAGCTTGGCCCCCGCCAGCTCGAGGCAGCGGTCGTACCAGTAGCGCTGCCTCGTCTGGATGAGGACTTCGTTGCGCATACCGTCCGTGTTGGGAAGCTGTTGAATCTTGTCGTCGTCATCCCCGGCCATGGCCGCGGCGGTGGCCAGCATCAGTGCCGAGCCGGCCCCGGAGGTTATGTAGGCAGCCGGCACATCCACCATGCGGGCAATGGCCGCGCCCGCCCGTTCCTGTAATTCCATCAACGGGATATACGCGCCGTCGGCCTTGTCAATGGCTTCCTTGACTTCTGGAATGGGGGTTGAGCCGCCCAGCATGGTCACGCTTCCCGTGGCATTGATGACGGGAACTGCGCCCAACTCCTTGTAGATGTCTCCCCAATCGGCGGCCATCATCGGCTTTCTCCTCCGTTCCGTGGATGTTAACTAAGGGAATCTGGCCCGTATAATAGCCTTGGAAACTGGGCATGTCCAGATTCGGCCAGACGACAGCAAAACGGTGAAAACGAAAAGGACCTGCTATTGCCGCTTGGGGCTACGTTCTCCGGCTTGAGTGGGCTATAATGCGTGTGCCTGCCGTACCCGGACACAAGGGAGAGGGACTTGAAAAGCATCGAACTGGACTATTCCAAGCGGTGCGGCGATGAGCCGGAGAAGGGCCACAACCGCTGGCACCCGGACATACCGCCCGCCGTTGAAGCCGCGGAGGGGGAAGAGGTAGTCCTCCAGACCCGGAACGCCCTGGACGGTGGCGTAATTCCCGCTTCCACTGCGGCCGACCTGGCCAACGTGGACCTCAACCTGGTTCACCCGTTGACCGGTCCCGTCTACGTACAGGGGGCATCGCACGGCGACCTGCTGGAGGTCAACATCCTGGAAATCGAACCGGCAAGCTGGGGGTTCACCACCATCATACCCGGCTTCGGGTTCCTGCGAGATGTTTTCCTGGAACCCCATGTAGTCCACTGGAACATTGCCGACGGGTACGCCGAGTCCCCTGACCTGCCCGGCGTGCGTATCCCCGGCGCGTCCTTCATGGGCACCATAGGCGTGGCGCCGTCGCGGGTGCTGCGACAGGAGATGCTGCTCCGGGAGGACGAACTGCTCCGCCGCGGAGGGGCCGTGCTCGGCCCGGAACCCAACGGAGCAGTCCCCGCCAGTGAGACTGTCGCCTCGGAAGGTCTGCGCACCATCCCGCCACGGGAGAACGGCGGCAACCTGGACATCAAGCAACTGACCGCCGGAACGCGCCTGCTGCTCCCTGTGTTCACCGATGGCGCACTGTTTTCGGCGGGAGATGCCCACTACGCCCAGGGAGACGCCGAGTGCTGCGGCACCGCGATTGAAATGGACTGCACCCTGCACGTCCGCTTCCGGGTCCTGAAGGGCGAGGCAGAACGGCGCAATATCAGGTTTCCGGTGTTCGAGCGGGACGACTACTTCACCAGCCCGGAGATGGCCGCGCCTCGCCGGTTCCTCGCCTCAACCGGAATGTGCATAGCGGACGGGGTGAACCAGTCCGAGGATGCCTCCCTGGCAGCCAGAAATGCCCTGCTCAACATGATCGACCTGCTCATGGAAAGGGGCTGGACCCGCGAGCAGGCATACTCGATTTGCAGCGTAGCTGTGGACTTGAAGCTGAGCCAGGTAGTGGACGTTCCGAACTTCGTCGTCTCCGCATTTCTGCCCCTGGATATATTCGTATAGGGAAAGGAGAGAGCCATGCTAGAGGACAAGACTCTGCTCATGGAGATGCTGCGCCGGATGGTGCGTATCCGCCTGTTCGAGGAGCGGGTCATCCAGCTCGTCGAGCGCGGCGAGATCGTTGGCGCGGCCCATTCCTACATTGGCGAGGAAGCCGTCGCCGTGGGAGCCTGCATGGCCCTGCGCGATGACGACTGGATGACCGGCAACCACCGCTCCCACGGGCATCCCATAGCCAAGGGCGGCGACGTGAACAAGGCAATGGCCGAGTTGCTGGGCAAGGCCACGGGCCTCTGCAAGGGCAAGGGCGGCTCCATGCACCTGGCCGACTTCAGCGTGGGCATCCTCGGCGAGTCGGGCATACTGGGGTCATCCATTCCTACAGCCGTAGGCGCGGCTCTCGGCAGCGTCCTCCAGGGCAACGACCGTGTGGCCGTCCCATTCTTCGGGGATGGCGCCAGCAACGAGGGCGCGTTCCACGAGTCCATCAACCTGGCCGCCATCTGGAAACTGCCGGTGGTGTTCCTCTGCGAGAACAACCAGTACGCGGTGTCCAGCAGTTTCAAGAAGATGGTGGCCTCGGAGAACATCTCCGACCGCTCTGCCGCATACAACATCCCCGGCGTGCTGGTGGACGGCCAGGACTGCATAGCCATGCACGAGGCGGTTTCAGCAGCAGTGGCGCGGGCCAGGGCCGGGGAGGGACCATCGCTCATTGAGGGGCGGACGTACCGCTACTACGACCACTCCCTGGGCCTGGGGCGCATTGTTCGAGCCGCCTACCGCGAGGATGAAGAGGTCGAACTCTGGAAGCAGCGCGACCCCATCAACATCCACAAGGAGCGGCTGCTGTCCCAAGGCATAGCCACGCAGGAAGAGATCGACGCCATAGACGCGGAGACCCAACAGCAGATTGATGATGCCACCGAGTTCGCCCGGCAAAGCCCCTACCCGGAGCCGGAGGCGCTGTTCGAGGACATGTTCGCCGACCCGATACCGCTGGAGTAGGCGGGAGGCCCTTGGCCTTTTGACAACATCCGGCGTCAGGCTTCTACGTGGAGGCATGAGGAACAAATGCAGAGGTTCAATCGCATTGGCAGGTTGAAGGACGCCATAGACTCGGCAGCAGACAAGGCCCAGGACGTATCCAAAAAGGCTGTAGATACTGCGGCCTCTGCCGCAGGTTCGGCTCAAGACGCCGCCGGGAAAACGTTGGATGCGACAACCTCAGCGGCTTCCTGGACTACGGAGCAGTTACAGTCAGCCTACAATCAGGGTCAGGACACGATATTCCCGGAGTGTCCAGTAACCGCGTTCATGCTGCCCACTGGCCCGGGCGCCGAAGATTATGTGATAGTGTTCGACCTCGATGAGGTGCTCACTAACCTGAAATCCGGCATCTTTGTCCGGCCCAAGCTGGAAGTGTGGGCAGGGAGGGCCACCGGATTCGACCTGGACCGCCTGGGGCAAAATCTGAAGAATGACTTCGTCCGCCAGTTCAATGACGTCAGGGAGAGCCAGGTCAGGGATAGCGAGGTCGCAACCATTGATTTGGAGGCTGGCAAGAACCATGCTGCCAGGGATATAGCAGATAGGGCCAGCGGGTCCGTGCGTTGGATACGTCGCGGATGGCGATTGACTTCTATAGGTTTCATCGTATGGCCATTGCTTCCGCTAGGCCTGATATTCCTAGCGATTGGTATTGGCTCAATGTCCCAACTGGTTAGCCTAATACCGGAGTATCTGAGTCCGAGTGGAGATAACCGGAAGACCCAAAAGGAGCTGGACCAAGACCTGAAAAAGCTGGAGGCTCAGTTCGACAGCAAGAACGCAGCTTTTCAGAGGGCAGTGAGGAACATCGAAGTCAAGGTGCATCCCCGCATCGAAACGCTCACCAGCCTAATTTGCGATGTGGAGGGGGTGGCTTTTTCCTCTGCCAGTAGCGCGTCAGTCAATGTACCCGATGTGGGTGTGTATCTGCACCATGAAATGTACCTCAAGCAATTTCCGGCCGTATACAGGAGATTACTCGAAGTATGCTGAGGGGGCGGGACTTGGGTTGACCAGCCTATTGAAATACCCCTACAGTCCCAGCAAGTTTTCCAACTCCAAGGAGGTGGACCATGACCCAAACTGCTGAACAGACCAGAAACATCACGCTGACCCAGGCGCTGAACGAGGCGATGCGCGAGGAGATGCGCCGGGATGAACGGGTGTTCATCATGGGAGAGGACATCCAGTCCGGGGTCTACGGCGCGTCCGCCGGCCTGGCCCAGGAATTTGGCTACGAGCGGGTGCGCGACTGCCCACTGTCGGAAAACGCCTTCATGGGCGCGGCGGTGGGGGCCGCTGCTGTCGGGATGCGGCCCATCGTGGAGAGCGCATTCTGCTTCATGTGGGTGGCGATGGACTCACTGGTCAGCCAGGCTTCAAAGATGCGCTACATGTTCGGGGGCCAGGTTGACCTGCCAATCGTCTACCGGGCCTCTCTATACTACGGCGGCAGCATGGCGGCGCACCACTCGGACCGCTCCTACCCGTTGTTCATGCACATACCCGGATTCAAGGTCGTCTTCGCCAGCAACTCCTATGACGGCAAGGGTCTGATGAAGACGGCGATCCGGGACAACGACCCGGTGCTGTTCTGCGAGGACCGCACCATCCTTGGAGCGCGCGGGGAAGTCCCCGAGGATGACTACTCAATCCCTCTCGGTGTGGCCGACATCAAACGGGAAGGCACCGACGTTACCATCGTGGCCATCGGCGGCATGGTGGCCCGCGCCTTGGAAGCCGCCGACGCCCTGGCCCAGGAAGGCATCTCCGCCGAGGTGCTTGACCCTCGCACCCTTGTCCCCCTGGACAAGCAGGCAATCCTGGACTCGGTGGCCAAGACGGGGCGGCTGGTCACGGTGGACATGGCCCACAAGACTTGCAGCGCGGCCAGCGAGATCGCTGCCATCGTTGCGATGGAGGGGTTCTGGTCACTGCAAGCGCCGGTGCAGCGCTTGGGTACGGCCAATGTTCACATACCCTTCAGCACCGCGCTTGAGCCGCTCTGCTACCCGACAGCCGATACCATCGCAGAGGCAGCGCGGGCAACGCTTGAGTAGACAACCGGTAGCCAGTCTCCAGTGGCTGGCGGCGGGCGCACTGACCACTAGCCACTGATCACTCACAAGGAGGGCCGCCGTGGCCACCGAGGTTTTGCTGCCCCAATGGGGCATGGAGATGGCCGAGGGGACCATCGTCAAATGGCTGAAGAACGAGGGCGACCCCATTCAGGAAGGGGAGCCGCTGGTGGCCATCGAGACCGCCAAGCTGGAGACCGACCTGGAATCGGTGGCCACCGGAATCCTGGCCCGCATCATGGTGTCAGAGGGTGACACTGTGCCCATCCGCACCGTGCTGGCCGTCATCGCTGCACCGGGGGAGGCAGTAGACGGTCCATCACCGGCTCCGTCCTCGTCGGCAGCGTCTCCGTCCCCGACCACGCAATCGCAAGCCTCTCCCGCAGCCCCTGCCGCGGATGGGACGCGGGTACAGGTAGTACCGGCTGCACGCCGCCTGGCACGGGACAACGGTATCGACCTGGCGGCGGTGCCGGGTTCCGGCCCCGGCGGACGCATCGTTATCACAGACGTGGAGCAGGCTATGCGCGCGGCTCGCCAGCCTGCCGCTCCCGCGACTGACGGTGCGAGAGTGCAGGTGGTCCCTGCCGCACGGCGTCTGGCGCGGGACAACGGTGTCGACCTGGCAACGGTCCAAGGTTCCGGTCCCGGTGGACGCATCCTCATCGCCGATGTGGAGCGGGCCATCGCCGCTCCGCCTGAGCCGGATTCGCAGCCGGAACCGGATGCGGTGCCGCTGGCCGGGATGCGGCGCACCATCGCCTCCCGGATGATGCAGAGCCTCCAGACAATGGCCCAGGTAACCCTGACCACGGAAGCGGACATCACCGATGCCATGACGCTGCGCGACGGGCTTGCCCGGCATACGGGCGGCCTCAGCCCCCTGGCATTGGTCATCAAGGCGACGGCCCAGGCCCTGAAAGACCACCCCCGGCTCAACGCGGTGCAGGGTGAAGACAGTTACACAGTCATGCCCAACATCGACATCGGTGTGGCCGTCTCACTGGAAGAAGGGCTGATTACCCCCGTGCTACGCGGAGCGGACGGCAAGGCACTGTCCCAGATAAGCGCCGAGTCGCGGGAGCTGGCGGCGATGGTGCGGGAGAGCCGGGCCAGGCCCGAAGACGTGACCGGCGGGACCTTCACCATCACGAACCTCGGAGCCAACGACGTGGACGGGTTCTCTCCCATCATAAACCCGCCCCACGTGGCCATCCTGGGCGTGGGACGAGTGGTGGAAAAGCCTGTCATTCACGACGGGGAGATCGTCAAGGGCCGGACTATGTACCTGAGTCTGACCTTCGACCACCGGATTGTGGACGGCGCTCCGGCGGCGGAGTTCCTGCAGTCGGTCCGCCGCTACCTGGAAGACCCCTGGTGGATGGTGGCCTAACCCAACATCAGCAACCCGGATTCCGCAAGGTCACGGGTCACCATGAACTCGCGGGTGTCGTCCGAGGGAAAGCCTGGGGTGTCAACCTTGACCATGCCGGGGCTTTGGATGCCAGCCAGCACGATTGACTTGGTGAATTCGCTGATGCCCTCGTCCGCCAGGAACTCCTCAACGGGCATCCAGAGGCACTCCTGGATTTCATCCTCTTGCATGGCAATTTCACTGCTCAAAGGCCGAAGACGGCAGACGAAGTAGATGTCCGACTTGCCGTAGCGATAGCCGTGCCAATGGCGGAAGCAGACCAGTGCGTCGAAGACCGCCTCTACCCCCGTCTCTTCCCGGACCTCGCGTACCACGGCGTCAACCAGGTGTTCTCCTGCGCTCAACGCGCCCCCGGGCAGCTTGAGCTGCGGCGGGCGACCAGGCGCAAAGGCGTATTTCTCCCTGACGACCAGAAGGTTGTTGCTGGCGTCCAGCACCATCCCGCCCGCGCCTATATAGTGAGAAGCGTAGGGAGGTATGCGGGCGTCCTCAGTGAGCCGAAGGGTCATCATCAGGTATTCCTCGCCGGTGTGGTGGAACTGGAACCCCGCATCAACGGCCACGGGGACCAATGCTGCCCGGTTGATGGGGACTTCCAACCACACGGCAACGATGCCCTCCGCCTTCCACTCCCGGATCGATAAATCCAGCCTTCGCTCAAATTCTCCGGGATCCTCTGGAAGCGCATCCGGGTCGGCAACCATTCCTCCGAACTGGTTTTTCTTCGCTTCCACCAAGTCGGACATTGCATCCTCCCGTGCAGCATTTTCTGTCCGGGTTAATCCAGGCATCCCGGCCTATCTGACGGGGAGTATAGCATACGCCCAAGTTGCGAAATCCATTGACATTTGCCCGTCGAGAAGGCCGGTGGCCGTGTGCTAAACTCCCCTCATGGTGCTCGACCAGTTTCATCCCATCATCCGGGACTGGTTCCAGGAACGCTTCGCCGGGCCAACGCAGGCCCAGGCCGAGGGCTGGCCTGCTATTGCCCAGGGGCGTCACACCTTGATCGCCGCTCCCACCGGCTCCGGCAAGACCCTTGCCGCGTTCCTCACTTGCCTGGACCAACTGGTGCGTCAAGGGCTGGATGAGGGGCTGCCCGACGCAACGCAGGTTGTATACGTGTCGCCGCTGAAGGCGCTGTCCAACGACATCCATAAGAACCTGGAGTCACCCCTGGAGGAGATCAAGGCTCTGGCCGAAAGCCGGCGCACTCCCCTTCCCCCCATCAGGACTGCCGTCCGCACTGGAGACACGCCCCCGTCGCAGCGCCAGAAGATGGCCAAGCAGCCGCCCCACATCCTGATCACTACGCCTGAGTCCCTGTACATCCTGCTGACATCGGAGAGTGGTCGCCGCGGGCTCCGCCACGTCAAGACCCTAATCCTGGACGAAATCCACGCTGTCGCCGACGACAAGCGCGGGGCTCACCTCGCCCTCTCGGCGGAGCGGCTCTGCGCCCTGGCCAAAGGTCCCATAACCCGCGTCGGACTGTCGGCAACCCAGCGTCCCGTCGAGGAAATGGCCCGTTTCCTGGTGGGGAACCGGAACATCTCCACGGAGGGGGTCCCGGACTGCCTGATTGTGGACACCGGCCACGCCAGGGACATTGAGCTCTCGATACGAATGCCGCCGTCGGAACTGGGGCCCATCGCAACCCACGAACTTTGGTCCGATAGCCTTGACGCCATTGCCGGGCTTGCGGAGGAACACGGCACGACCCTGGTGTTCGTCAACACCCGGCGGTTGGTGGAAAGAGTGTCCCACCAGCTATCGGAGCGCATGGGAGAGGACGCGGTAGCGGCCCATCACGGCAGCCTTTCCCGCGCCACCCGGCTGTCTGCTGAGGAAAAGCTGAAGCACGGGGAAGTCAAGGTATGCGTCGCCACGGCATCCCTGGAACTGGGGATCGATATCGGCGACGTGGACCTGGTGTGCCAGATCGGGTCTCCACGGTCCATTGGACTCCTGCTTCAAAGGGTTGGGCGGTCGGGCCACCATGTTGGAGGCACGCCGAAGGGCGTCCTGTTCCCCCTGACCCGGGATGAACTGGTGGAGTGCGCCGCCCTGTGCCGCGCCGTCCGCCGGAAAAACCTTGACACACTGAGCATCCCGCCCTGGCCGCTGGACGTGATGGCCCAGCAGATGGTTGCCGCCTGCTCCGCCGAGGAATGGGGCGAGGACGACCTGTTCGATATGTGTCGCCGGGCTTACTCATACCGCGAGTTGCCAAGGCACAAGTTCGACCAAGTGGTGGAGTCGCTGTCTGAGGGGTTTGCCGCCCGTCAGGGGCGCAACGGGGCCCACCTGCACCGGGACGGGGTGAACCACAGGCTCAAGGGAAGGCGCGGGGCACGCATCGCCGCGTTGACCAGCGGCGGGGCCATTCCTGACAACGCCGACTACGACGTGGTTGCCGAGCCGGAGGACACCTTTGTCGGAACGGTCAACGAAGACTTCGCCATCGAGAGCATGGCCGGAGACGTTTTCCTGCTGGGGAATACGCCCTGGAAAATCCGCCGGGTGGAGAGCGGCAAGGTGCGCGTGGAGGACGCTCAGGGCCAGTCGCCGACCATCCCCTTCTGGCTCGGGGAAGCCCCGGGCCGCACCCGGGAGCTTTCCGGCGAGATCACGGAACTCCGGGAGAGTGTAGACGAGCGGCTGGAGTACCCGCCGGAGGCTGAGGAATGGCTGCTCCAGGAGTCAGGTATAGACCCCGAAGGGGCGCGGCAGGTGGTTGCGTACCTGGCCGAGGGCAAGCGTGTTCTGGGTATCGTCCCCACCGGCCGCCGGGTGGTGGCGGAAAGGTTCTTCGACGAAAGCGGCGGGATGCAGCTTGTCATACATGCTCCATTCGGCGCAGGCATCAACCGGGCCTGGGGCATGGCCCTGCGCAAGCGCATCTGCCGCACCTTCGATTTTGAGCTTCAGGCCACCGCAACCGACGACGGGCTGAACTTCTCCTTGGGGCCTAACCTTTCCTTCCCCCTGGGCGACGTATTCAATTACCTGTCCTCGCAGACGGTGGAAGAGGTGCTGCTTCAAGCTGTGTTGCAAGCGCCGCTGTTCGGCACCCGGTGGCGGTGGAATGCCACCCGGTCCCTGGCCATGCTCCGGCACAGCGGGGGACGGAAGGTGCCCGCGCCACTCCAACGGATGCGCTCCGACGACCTGCTGGCGGCGGTCTTTCCGGCACAGGTCCAGTGCCAGGACAACGCCCCCGGAGAGGACATAGAGCCGCCGGACCATCCCCTGGTATTCGAGACCATCCGTGATTGCCTCACCGAAGCGATGGACCTGGAAGGCCACAAAGAGGTGCTGGCGGCAATCGAGCGGGGCGACATCGAAGTCCACGCCAGGGACACCGTACAACCGTCGGTGTTCTCGCACCAGATACTGAACGCCATGCCCTACGCCTTCCTTGACGATGCGCCCTTGGAGGAACGCCGCGCCCGGGCCGTCACCCTGCGCCGGGCGCTGCCGGAGGACGCGAGGGACCTGGGGCAACTGGACCAGTCCGCGGTCGCGGAAGAGCGGTCCAACGCCTGGCCGAGAATCCGGGACCGAGAGGAATTGCACGACGCTCTCCTCGGCCTCGTCGTCCTCCCTGAACAGCGGGCGCTTGACGGGCGTGGGGACGTGGACCCAGTAGAAATGTCCCGGTGGTTCGGAGAGTTGGTGGACGCAGGAAGGGCATTTCGGCTCGAATTGTCCGACGGATGGACTGCTTGGCTTGCGGCGGAACGGCTGCCGCACGTGCTGGCTGCATACTCATCGGCGAGCCTTCTGCCGGCGCCGGCCAACCTCCCCGACACCATCCCATTGATGCCCCAGGATGAAGCGATATTGCTCATCGTCCGGGGTTGGGTCGAGGCATCAGGGCCAGTATCGGCGCATGAGATGATGCGCACTCTCAGGTTGGACGAATCGCATGTGGCTTATGCGCTGGGGCAGCTTGAGGTCGAAGGGTTGGTGTTGAGGGGAAGTTTCACCCCTGGAGCCATTGGTGAAGAATTCTGCGACCGGCGCATCCTGGCCCGCATCCATCGCGGCACCCTGGGCCGGTTGCGGCGAGAAATAGAACCGGTGTCCCAGGCCAGCCTGCTTCGGTTCCTGTTTCGCTGGCAGCATGTGGACAGCGGGACAAAGGCTACCGGAGAAGGTGGTCTGCTGGACGTGATTGAGCAGCTCCAGGGATTCGAGACTGCTGCCGGGGCGCTGGAGACTGAGATACTCCAGGCGCGGATTGCAGACTACCATTCGGCTTTGTTGGACCGTTTATGCGTGGGAGGCGAGGTGGTATGGGGATGCCTGGGCCGCCGGATGGAATCGGCCAATGGCGCGGGTGGAAACGGGAATGTCAGGCATCCGCTGACCCGCGCGACTCCTTTGACTTTGGCCCTGCGGGAGTCCCTGGACTGGTTGGTGGGACCGCCGCAAGTCAAATGGCACGTGAACGGCGCTGCCGGAGAGGTGTTGGAGGTGCTCGGTAAGCGGGGAGCATGTTTCCTCCCCGACCTGGTCTCGGCTACGCGGCGGCTGCCCTCGGACGTGGAGGAAGCGTTATGGCTGCTGGCTGCGATGGGCCGGGTGACGTCGGATAGCATGGAACCGCTTCGGCGAAGATTGAGCGGAAGCCAGAACGTGAACGGACACCGGGCGCTGAGCCGTGCCGGCATACGCAGGCGCAGCCGGGCGCCGCGTCAGAGGCAGGGTTACAGCCGCTGGTCTCTCCTGGAGCCGGTCGAGCCGGACCCTGACCCAGACGAACTGCGTGCGCTCCAGTTGCTTCGTAGATACGGAATAATTTTCCCGGAGTTGCTGGCGCGGGAGTCGCTGGCTCCCCGTTGGCGGGATATGGTGCGGGTATTGCGCCGGCTGGAGGCGCGAGGGGAGATACGGGGCGGCCGCTTTGTGACAGGGCTGGTGGGAGAGCAGTACGCACTACCCGAGGCGGTGGGGATGCTGCGTGAGACCAACACCAGCGCCCCGTCCGGGCGCATGGCAGTGGTGTCTGCTTGCGACCCGTTGAACCTTGCCGGGATTCTCACGCCTGGCGACAAGGTCCCGGCGGTGCTGGGCAACCGCATCGTGTTTCGGGATGGTATCCCGGTGGCGTCCCTGGAAGGGGGCAAAGTAGTCAACCGCTCCGGCGCGGACCAGCCGACGATGGCCCAGGCCTACTCATTGCTCCAATTGCCAAGGTCTGGTGCAAAAACCGGGCGGGACTCATGGAAATGGCCGCACACCACCGCTCAACTGGACCAGGACTAGCATAAGTGGGTTGGACAACTCCAGTCCAAACCTCCATCGCCTGCCAGGGTAAATTGACCCAAAGTGGCCCACACTGGCTCAGTAATGAATTCTCCCAGCCTCAAAGCGGCCCGAAGTGGGCACACCCACACTGGAGAACGCGCTCCCTGCGAGAATGCGCCGAATCACTGGGGTTGGTTGTACCATCCAAGACGAGTAGCCGTCCTGGCTGGACTGGGAAGTGCCGCAAACTCAGTCTCGGCGAGTATCTTCAACACATGGGCCTTGCCAGGATGCCGGGGGACACGCGGCGGCTGAGCCATTGGCCGTCGGCGGAGCTTCCGGTTAGCTGTCCGTCTTCCACGATAACTTTGCCCCGAAGGATGGTCATTACCGGGTAGCCCCTGCACTCGAAGCCTTCCCAGATAGAGTAGTCGGAATCCGCGTGAAGGTCGTCCAAGGTGATGGTCTTGTGCAGGTTGGGGTCGAATATGGCGATGTCCGCGTCGCTGCCAACGGCTATTGCACCCTTCTGTGGGTACATGCCAAGGATTTTCGCGGCGTTGGTGGACGTAATGTCGGCGAACCGCTCCAGGGAGATACGCCCGGTGGCCGCGAGCTTGGCGTAGGTTACCGCCATGCGGGTCTCGATGCCGTTGTGACCGCCGCAGACAGTCAGGATCGTGTCGCCGGAAAGCTTCACGTCCTTGTAGGTGGTGTACTCGTCGGTGGCGGTGGTGCAGAGTGACCCGTCGGCCAGACCCTCCTGCAGCGCGTCCCGGTCATCGGCGAATTTGATGGCAGGGTAGGTATGGATGGCCGTGCCTCCGGGCTTGCGATAATCATCGCAGGTGAATTCCAGGTAGTTGTGCAGGGCCTCGCCATACACCGGCTGCTGGCGCCTCCGGGCCTCTGCAATGGCAGCCACGCCCTCCTTGGCGGTGGTGTGGACGAAGTAGATGCCGGTTTCGGTGTGGTTTGCCAGGCGCAATACCTGGCGGAAGGCAAGGTCTTCTGAGATGTTGTTATGGACAAGGTGCAGGTTGTACCCTTGGTCGCGGCCCTCGCGGACCAGCTTCTCTTCCATGTGGGTCACGATATCATCGTCCTCGGCGTGGACGGCCATTATGCCCCCGTGGCGGGAGACCTCCTGGAAGATTTCCCAGAGGGAGCCGTAGGGGACCCTGGAGGCATTGAATGTGGTGAATATCTTGAAGCTGGCCACACCGGACTGGATGGCCTCTCCGATCTGGCCGATGGTAGCCGGGGACACGGCCCCGGACAGGATGTGATGAAAGGTGTAGTCGATATATGAGTGACCGGAGAAGGCATCGCGGCGGTCTTCCACCTGCTGCATGATGGGACCGGTTGCGGGAGCTTCCCCAGGTTGGATGGACAGACTGCCGGAAAAGTCCACCATCGTCGTTACGCCGCCAAAGGCCGCGGCGCGGCTGGCCGCCTCCGGAGGCTGGGTAACAACCTCGGCACGGCCAGCCCAATTTCGCGGGACGGGGATTCCAATGTGGGTGTGCGGTTCGATGCCCCCCGGCAGGACATGCTTGCCGGAAGCGTCAATAGTCCTGCCAGCTTCGATGTCCAATGTGCCCGGCTGGGCAACTACGGCGATCCGTCCGTCCTGCACCCCCACATCCAACTCCGCCGCACCCTCGGGCACGACTGCCATACCGCCGCGAATGATCAATTCCAGCATGGTCAACCTCCGTTCCAGGTGATATGTCTGGCTCCCGGCCGTCCGGTGGATTCCAGGTTTCGCGGGAATGACGGATCCGGTCACAGTAGTAGGGCGAGCCCACAAGCGCCCTTGGATAGCTTGACGGGTCAGGCCGGGATTTCCGGCATGGGGGCGCGCAGGGTTTCGGGTATCCAGCCGGAAAGGAGCGTCTCCAACTCCTCGCGGCATTCTTCCAGGCGGTGTTCGGCCCCGTCGTAGAACACGAGCTGCTTCGGCTCCTGCGCCCGGTCGTATATCTGCTGGGAGCAATAGAATGGCAGTCGGGTGTCGGCCTTGCCGTGGACCAGCAGGATGGGACGGGGCGAAACCTGCCAGACCCGGTCAGCCCCGAAGGTCTGAGAGGAGAGGCAGACCACACCCTTGATGTGGGGGTTAACGGCTCCGGCGGTGATGACCACCGCGCCGCCGAAGGAGTGGCCCACGACCACCACCGGACCGTAGCCGGTGTCCTTGAGGAATTCCACAGCCACCATCAGATCAAGGAAACACTCGAACAGGTCGTTGGGATAGCGGTAGTCGAGACGCAGCGAAGAGATTCCCTGCTCCCGGAAGCCTTCGGCGAGGCGGGAGTAGGTCCCGGGACCAGGGCCGCCGAACCCGCCCCGCGCGCCGCAGACCCAGACCACTGCCAGGTCGGAGTCCGGCGCGCCATGCCGGATAGCGCGCAGGTCTCCCCTGGTGGTGCGGAACATAATACCGTCGCCGATCTGGTCCTCTGGGGGCGTCCAGGTCTCGACGCCGTGGATTCCGATTGCCACGTCCCCGGCGCTGCCAGGTCTAGAGTTCCGGTCCTGGACCATTTTCTCGCCTCCGGGCTAGAGAAACTGCTTGACAGCCTCGATGAAGTCTTCCGGGTTGTCTTCAAAGACCATGTGGCCAGCCCTGGGAATCTCTACAAGCTGGGCGTCGGGGAAAGTGTCCACCATGCGATGGGCCACTTCGCGGGTCAGCAGGTCGGTCTCCGTTCCCCGCACTATCAGGGTGGGACAGGTGATCTTGGACAGAGCTGGCCAGAGGTCTTCCTGGGGAGTGGAGATACCCTGGCGCCGGGCCTCGCGGATGGCCAAATCGTAGCGCCAGCCGATCTTGCCGCCGGGCAGTTCCTTCGTGGCGTAGGTGAGGCGGCGGCGCATCACGGCATCAGAGGCGAAGCGGTTCTGTTTGCCCATGTACTCAACGACGGCCTCGAAGGTATCGAACTCCTCGGGGACGTTGATAATCTCCCTGGCGATGCGAGCTCCGCCCCTCGGGTCCGACTCCGGCCCCACATCCACGACGACCAGCTTTTCCAGTTTCTCCGGATACCTGCCGCCGAAGGTCATGCTGTTGCGACCCCCCATCGAGTGGCCGGCCAGCACGAATTTGTCCAGACCAAGGACGTCGCTGAAAGCAACCAAGTCGGACACATAGGCGTCGGTGCCGTAGTCGCCGTCGGGCGCCCAATCGCTGTCGCCGCGGCCACGCTGGTCAAGGGCCAGAACGTGGAAGTCCCGGCAGACGGAGGCGGAGAAGTCGTCCCATGAGTGGCGGTGACCCCGCAGGCCGTGGAGGAGCACCATCGGAGTTGCGCTCTCGTTGCCCCAGTCGAGGTAATTTAGCTTCAGGCCATTGGCGGTGACGGTCTTGTCTTTTGGTTGGACCTGGGTTGTCATGGCAGACCTCCGTAGAAGTTTGGGCTGTGGAGCAATCGTGCCGCTCCGGCATGACGCCAGGGAAGTCCCCTGCCGCCTGGCCTCCTACTTGACCACGATGTTGACCAGGCGTCCGGGGACGTAGAATGTGTTGTCGATAGACTTCCCTTTGGTGTAGGTCTGGATTCGGGTGCTGGACAGGGCGAGTTGCCTGGCGTCTTCTTCCTCAATGTCCGCAGGGGCCTCTATACGGTCCCGAACCCTGCCGTTGACCTGGACCACCAGGGTAATCATCTGCTCGGCGGCAAGGTCGTCGTCCCACGCGGGGAATGGCTTCTGGTGGATACTGTACTGGTGTCCGGCACGCTCCCACATTTCTTCTGATACATGGGGTGCGATGGGGGCCAACATCAGGAGGAACTTTTCGACGCACTCGGCCCAGGTATCGCCATCGACACTGGCTTCGGACCAGACGCGGTTCATGTGGTTGGACAATTCCATCAAGCCCGCTATGGCGGTGTTGAATTTGAACCTGTCCAGGTCGTTGTGGCAGCGGCGGATGGTCTGGTGGAGCAGGCGGATGGTGTCGCGGGAAGCATCTCCGGGGACGCGGGCGGCGGCCTTGTCGGCCGTGTCCAGTTCCGCCGGGTTGCGGCCAAGAATATCCCACACTCTGTTGAGCCAGCGGGCGACGCCGTTGATCCCGACCTCGCTCCATGGTCCGCCCTGGTCCCACGGGCCGATGAACATCAGGAAGCACCGGACCGCATCGGCGCCCATTACGTCCACCACCTCGTCGGGGTTGACCACGTTGCCCCTGCTCTTGCTCATCTTCTCGTGGTCTTCGCCGAGGATGACCCCCTGGTTGAAGAGCCGCAGGAAGGGCTCCTCGAAGTTGAGGATTCCCATGTCGTGGAGGCCCTTGATGAAGAACCGGGAGTAGAGGAGGTGCATAACGGCGTGCTCCGCGCCGCCGGTGTACTGGTCCACGGCCATCCAATTCCTGATTACTTCAGGGTCGAAGGGGCCGTTGCCGTAGTTCGGCGAGAGGTAGCGGAGCATGTACCATGAAGAATCGAAGAAGGTGTCCATAGTGTCGGTCTCGCGCCGTGCGGGACCGCCACACTGGCAGCAGGTGGTGTTCAGAAACTCGGAGTTGGACGCCAATGGCGACTGTCCTCCGGTCGGGATAAAGTCGGCATCGGTGGGCAACAGCACCGGCAGCTCTGATTCGGGCACGGGAACGATGCCGCAATCATCGCAATAGACGACGGGGATGGGCGTGCCCCAGTAGCGCTGGCGGGAGATGAGCCAGTCCCGGACCCGATACGAGACGGCCCGATGGCCCCAGCCGCGTTTCTCCACGTCGTCGGCAATGGCCTCGGTGCCCTCCTCGTTGGTCATGCCTTCGTAGCGTCCGGAGTTGGTCATAAAGCCGTTGCCGAGGTAAGCCTCGGTCGGCTCGCTGCCATCCCATTCGATGGGCGCAATGACGATGCGCACCGGGAGGTTGTATTTCCTGGCGAACTCGAAGTCCCGGGAGTCGTGGGCCGGGACTCCCATGACCGCGCCGGTGCCGTAGGTCATCAGGACATAGTCACTGGTGAAGATGGGAACCTTTTCCCCGTTGAGGCGGTTGACGGCGTAAGAGCCGAGAAAGACGCCGGTCTTTTCCCGCTCGGTGGAGAGGCGGTCTATTTCGGACGTGCGCCGGGCTTCATCGACGTAAGCCTCGACGGCTTCCCGCTGTGCGTCGGTGGTCAACTGAGGGACCAGGGGATGCTCAGGGGCGAGCACTACAAACGTAACGCCGAATATGGTGTCGATCCGGGTAGTGAAGGTGGAAAACTCCCTTTCCTCCAAGCCATAGGCCGAGATGTCAAAGGAGATTTGGACACCCTCACTGCGCCCGATCCAGTTGTGCTGCATGGTTAGAATCTTCTCGGGCCAGTCCACTAGGCCGTCGAAGTCGAGGAGGCGATCGGCGTAGTCGGTGATGCGGAAGAACCACTGCTCCAGGTCGCGGCGGGTAATGGCCGTCCCGCAGCGTTCGCAGTTGCCGTTGACCACCTGCTCGTTGGCGAGGACGGTCCGGCAGGAGGTACACCAGACCACCGGGGCTTCGGCGCGGTATGCCAGGCCATGCTCGTAGAACTTGAGGAAGAACCACTGGTTCCAGTGATAGTACTCGGGGAGGCAGCAGATGATTTCCCGGTCCCAGTCGTAGATTGCGCCGATGGACCGCAATTGGCGGCGCATATTCTCAATGTTGCTGATGGTCCATTCGTGGGGGTGGATCCCCCTGCTGATGGCAGCGTTCTCCGCGGGCAGACCGAAGGCGTCGAAGCCGATAGGATGGAGCACATTGTACCCCTGCATACGACGGAAGCGGGCATGGCAGTCGGCGGGGGCGTAGTTGTACCAATGGCCGATGTGGAGATCGCCGGAGGGGTAGGGGTACATGACCATCTCGTACCACTTGGGGCGGCTGTCTTCCGTGCTCACCCGGTGCAGGCCGTCCCGCTCCCAACGGACCTGCCACTTACGGTCGATGGCCACCGCGTCGAATCTTAGCTCCACGTGCCGGGAGGTAGTCGCCATGTGCAATCACCTCGGTTCAATCACGAATCCACCCTATCTTAGCACACAAGGGGAGCCGGATACCGTGTCTGACGTGGGAGCCTGGCATGGGCAGATGACCAGGGTCTTTGCAATGTCACGTCCATTATGTCCAGGTGGGTATGGATTCCCGCTTTCGCGGGTATGACAGTTGTGGGTGGCGAGACAGGTGGGGTGGGACCGGGACCACCACCGGTCGAGCCGGGGTCAGACCCCGAATTGCAGCGCTACTGGATGACATGGACTCGTTGACTAACCAGAGGCGAGCAACTAGAATCCTAGCCGTCATCCGGTTTGTCCGGGCCCCTCCCGTCGGGTGGTTGTCCCATCATAGGTATTGGGGGAGAGTCAGGTGGCGACAGGCCCTATGAGCAGGGCTGGAACGACTGTGATTCAGCAACCCCGTTTGCGGGAATCCCGGCCATCCGCACCTCGCATTGCCCCCGAGCGGCGACCGCATAGATTTCTGTCATCGGTCTACATTCCCATCCTCGGTTTCCTTGTTCTCATAGCAGTGGGAGGGGCTCTGTTAGCGCTTCCAGTGTCGCGTAACGGAGTGGACTTCACTTCTTTGGATACTGCTTTCTTCACCTCAGTTTCCGCCGTCACCGTGACCGGCCACATCGTGGAGAACACCCCCACCTACTGGAGTCCGTTCGGGCAGGTAGTGATCTTTGCTTTGATGCTGGTAGGGGGGCTCGGATTCATGGCAGTATCCGCATTCCTGCTGGCGCTCATGGGGCACAACGCTTCCTTTTCGGAACGGCTTGCGGTGCGGGAGAGTATCGGCGCGGAGAGGATAGCGGGGCTCCGGCAGATGACACGCAACATCGTCCTGGTGGTGTTCGGCTTCTACCTGGCAGGAGCGGGCCTGATGTTCCTCCACATTCGCGGTATGGACGGGATGGGCCTGGTGGAAAGCGCATGGCAGTCCCTGTTTCTCTCAGTATCGGCCTTCAACAACGCGGGTTTTTCCATACTGCCCGAGGACCCCTTCGGAAGTGGGCTGGCGCGGTTATCGTCCGCGTGGTTCATGATGGGACTGCTGACCATCATGATAATCCTGGGGGGGATAGGGTGGACTGTGTTGGTGGACGTAGGGAGGCGGAGGAGGTTCGTCACTCTCAGCCTCGACAGCAAGATGGTCATCGTCACAAGCCTGTTCCTGTGGGCTTTCGGCGCGGGAATATTCTTCCTGGCAGAGTATGCGGGGACGATCGAGCATCTGAGCATCGGGGACAAGATGGTCTCGGCCATCTTTCACTCAGTAAGCGGACGTACAGCAGGGTTCGCGGCGGTGGACTTCGGTCATGTGGACGACTTCACCAAGCTGACCTTCCCAGTGCTGATGTTCATCGGAGGTTCGGCGGGGTCGGTGGCCGGGGGAATAAAGGTGGTGACGGTCGCGGTGATCATAGCTGTTGTAATGTCGTCCCTCCGGGGCCGGCCGGATGCAGAAGCCTTCGGGCGGCAAATCCACCACTTCCAGGTGCTCCGCGCCATCACGGTCACGGCCCTGGGGTTCGGGTTGCTGGCCGTCATGGTGCCGACTTTGACCATAACGGACCGGGAGATTCCGTTCATAGACCTGCTGTTCGACGTGGTATCCGCCCTGGGGACCAACGGCTCTTCGACAGGAATAGTTCCCGACCTGAGTCTGGCCGGCAAATGCATATTCATGGCCGCGATGTTCATTGGCAGAATGGGCCCGATGACGCTGGCCCTTGCACTGGTGGCGAAGGAGGAGACCACCATCTACAGATTCGCCAAAGAGAGGGTCAGGATCGGGTAGAGGAGGGTAAGAAGTGAGGAAACAAGTCTGCGTCGTCGGTCTGGGGAGGTTCGGCTCCACCATTGCCAGGGAACTCTATCAGACGGGACATGACGTGCTTGCTATCGACATCGACGAAGAAAAAATCCAAGAGATGCTGGGCCAAGTGACCTATGCAGTCTGGGCGGATGCCACCAACGAGTCTGTCCTCAAGGAATTCGAGGTGTCCGACTACGACGTCGCCGTCGTGGCGATGGGGGGAAACAATATCCAGACGAGCATCCTGGTTACGGCGCTTATGAAAGGCATAGGAGTGCCCTACGTGATAGCGCGGGCTGCCAGCGACATTCATGGCTCAACGCTGGAACGCATTGGGGCAGACAAAATAATTCACCCGGAAATGGAGAGCGGAATCCGGGCCGCCCATGTGGGGTTCGACTTGGGAGCCCTTGACTACATGCCCATAGTGCCCAATTTCGGAATATGCAAGATGCGCCCCCCTGAGTCCATGCACCACAAGACACTGGAGGAAACTGGCCTGCGCGACTCATCAGACAGGTACAACCTGTCGGTGTTGGCCATACGCCGCGGCCGGACCTACATCATGAACCCTGCCGATGATGAAGAGGTGCAGCCTGGAGATGTTTTGATTGTCGCCGGCACCAACGAGCACCTGGGGGAATTGTACGAACTGGCGGTCGAGTAATGGAGTGTACATCCACTAGCCGTCGGTCTACATTTATGGCGATCCATCATGTGCATGACGGCGCATTCTACCAGGAATGGCTATCTCACAGGCCCTGTCGCAACCGGTAGAGACGTAGAGTTGCGGGTGGCGTCTCATTTTGCCCCAGGGCGCCCTTGTGGGCGCCCTTGCAACCACCGTTAACCGCAATGTAGGGGCAACCCTGGTGGTTGTCCTGCTTTCCTCAAGCAAGCTGAGACACTGCCGGTTGTGATTATGTTGATTTGGAGACTCGCGCCCAAGTATAATTTCAGACGTGAGATAGATGGGGATGGGAGAAGGAACCAAATGCGCTTGAAAGCACGGTCCAAGTCGGAATCCGACCGGATATTGGTGCCTGTGTGCGGGGGTGAAATCAGTGAGCAGACTTTCCGTTGGGCTTGCCAATTGGCCCGGAAGTCGAAGTCCCAGCTTTATGCACTTCACGTAATCGAAGTCCCAATGAGCCTTCCATTGGAGGAGGCGTCTCCAGAATCGGTTGACAACGGCGAGAGGATCCTGGCCCGGATGGAGGCCATAGGCCACGAAGAGAAGTGCAAGGAAGTCCACGCCAGGTCCGTGCGGGCACGCCAAGCTGGACCGGCTATCGTAGTGGAGGCCGAGGGAAGGGGAATTGACGCTGTTGTCCTTGGCATTCCCTACCGGCGCAGGTTTGGGGCCTGCAGGGTGGGCAATACGGCTAACTATGTGCTTGATAATGCACCCTGCCAGGTAATATTCTCCCGCCAGGGCGCTCCAGAACACACGGCTGTCTGAGGCCACCCCCAATTGAAGGAGAAAGTGCGGGTACTGATCCTGGGCTGTGGGAGACTTACAGAGTCGCTGATACCCGGCCTAATCCAGACCGGGAACCGTGTCACCATAATCTCGGAAAACCGGGAGTGGCTGGATGCCGTCTCCAATTTTCCAGGCCTGGAAACAGTATTCGTCGCCGCACCGGACCTGCAAGATTTCCTGCGCCAAGGGGATGTAGGTCACGCGGACGTCTTTCTTGCCCTATCCGGAGACGACCACCTGAACGCCCTGACCGCCCAGATAGCGATCCACACCCACGAAGTCCCCAGAGTTGTCTGCCGCCTGGAGAATCCTTATCTTCAGCAACTCTACACGGGCTTGGGGATGAAGGTTGTGGGGGGCCTTACCAGAATGACCCAAGACATACAACAGGCTATAGAACTCTGACCCGGATGCCATGTTCACTATAGTCGTAGGCGGCAGCGAGGTGGGCTTCAGCCTAACGAAGGCCCTCGTGTCAGCCGGCCACGAAGTCCTGATCATCGAAAAGGACCAGCCTCGTTTCCGGCTGATCGTTGAGGAGATCGGGCCCATAGCCCAGTGCGGTGACGGCGCAGACCAGCCGGTCCTTGATGACGCGGGCGCATCACGGGCCGACGTACTCATTGCTGCCACCGGGAGCGACGCAACCAACCTGGTCGCCTGTCAAGTGGCGAAGAACGTCTTCAAGACTCCCAGGGTGCTCGCCCTGATCCGAGACTCAAACAACCGGTCCATATTCGAACGGCTCGGCGTCGATGTGGTGGTCGACGCGGTTCACCCGGCCGTTGTGGCCCTTGAAGAAGGAATCCCGGGGCAGCCAATGGTCCATATCAGCGACCTGGCCCCCGAAGGCACGGAGTTAGTCAGTGTCTCGGTCCCGGCAGACTCATCGATAGTGGGCATGTCCCCAGTGGAAGTTGACCTGCCTCCACATAACTACATCTGCATGATCACAAAGCGGGACCAAACCCACTTGCCTTCGGACACGATGGTGGTGGAAGCAGGAGACGAATTGTTCCTGGTGGTGACAGCCGACGACCAACAGGAAGTGTACGACATTCTTACAGGGGGTTAGCAATGCCGAGAAGCGTTGCCTACCTGGGGCCTGCCGGGACCTATACCGAAGAGGCAGCCACCCTTTACGACCCTGAGGCCGACCTCCAGTCCTTTCCTACCATTGCCGCCGTGGGCCTTGCCGTGTCCTCGGGAATCACTGATCAAGGGGTTGTGCCCATTGAGAACAGCCTGGAAGGCGCAGTGAACTTTACCCTGGACCTGTTGATCAGCCAGTCCGGGCTTTACATCCGCCAGGAGATTGTCCTGCCCATACAGCATTTCCTGATGGCCAAGGCTGGAACGCGCCCATCGGACCTGGAAGTAATCTATTCCCATCCACAGTCTCTCGGACAATGCCGGGAGTTTCTGCAGCGTTGCTTCCCCGGCGTACAGCAGATGGCGTCACTGAGCAATGCGGCAGCGGTGGTTGACATGAAGGATAGCGCGCTAGTCGCTGCCGCCATTGCGCCCAGAAGGGCGGCTACTCTCTATGACGTGGAAATCATCGGGAGCAACATTCAGGACAACCCCAACAACGCAACCCGCTTCGTAGTCCTGGACAAGGAGGACCATCCCCCGACCGGCTGGGACAAGACCTCAATGTGTCTTTCATTCCAGGAAGATGCGCCCGGTATACTCTACCAGGCGCTGGGCGAGTTTGCGCGACGCGGCATAAACCTCGCAAAAATCGAGTCCCGACCCACCAAACAGTCACTGGGCGAGTACATATTTCTAATCGACTGCGACGGTCATCAGACGGACTCCAGAATCCAGGAGTCAATAGAGGCGATCCGGGGGAAAAATGGGTCAATAAAGGTCCTCGGATCGTATCCTAAGTGGAAGGGGCTGTCGTAAAATTAGTCCGGCCCTTCCCTGACCGCCGCTAAGTCCACACAACACTAGCACTACACTACTTAGCCGCTCGCCTGGTCAGAGAAGGGCCAGTCGGTTGAGGCACCGGCCCATGTTCCAGGCTTTCGCCTATGGGCAGAGCCAGCCACCTGCCGCCATATTGGGGACCGCAGAGACGCGCCAAACGTCCCTGGTCCGAAAACTAGCTGACGACTCCGTTGACAGGGCTACCGGTCTCTTCCTCGGGCACAACCCTGGAAGCGGTCATCCGGCGGGACTTGCTGACCGTTTTGGGCGCGATGAGCAGCCCTGCCACCGCGCCTATAAGCGCTCCGGCAGCCAGACCTATGACTAACTTATTCCCCGCCATCTTTCTCATCCCTTTCGTCTCTGGATGTGAATCGTTGAAATAGTCCCATAACGGCTTTGCCTATGTCCGCCAGCGAAGGGAGGGCTGACAATGGCTCAACCACCCGGGTCAAAACGATGGAGGACATGTCCTCGACATTGCGGACAATCCTCCGGGCCGAGCGGTACAGACGAAACAGCCAAATGCTCCACACGATAAGGAAGATCGTTAGAGACGCAGTGACCACGATTATAGACAGGTCTCTGATAATGGCTATGGTCTCGATCTAGCTCGCTCCTGTTTTATACTTCTTTCAAATTCCGGCTATACATTAGCAATTATGTTAATGGTCTGTCAATGGTTTAGACTTGGTATTCGGCATTAATTTCGTTATGACAACCGGCTCTGGCGGGCGTCAATTGACCTTCTGATATAGGCCCGTTCCGTTTCAGTGGTCCAGTCGCCCACCAACGTCCGGTGGATTCCCGATTTCGCGGAAATGACGGCGGGCCTGAAGGGAGTTTACGGCGAACTTTCCGGTGGGAGGTTGCACTGTGAAGGACCTTCCGCCCTGCCTGCCAGGTCCAGAGCAACAGAACACGGGCGTCCAACCTCAGCCGGACGCCCGCATTTGGGTTATGTGCATCCAGGGACTTCGGCCCCGATGAGGGCGGCTACTCCGCCACGGTGCAGGTCAGCGCCGCGGCGGCGCTGCTCACCTGGCTCCCGTCGGCCAGCTCGTACACCGCCTTCACGCTGATGCTGGCCTCCTGGCCCGCCTGGTACTCGCCCTTGGCGCGCACCAACGGGTAGCCCTGGAGCCGGGCCTGCTCCCGCTTCCCATCGGGCCGGGTCAGGTCGTAGTCGTAGGCGTACACCTCGGCCCCCGACCACTCCGGCGCGTCCCACTGGAACAGCGCCTGGCCGGTCTGCGCGACGCAGCTCAGGTTGGACACCGCCGTGGGCGGCCCCACCACCGACACGTCAAATGTATCGCTGACCGTGTTGCCGTCGCTGTCCTGGGCCGTGACCGTGATGGTCGCCGACCCGCCGGCCACCGCGAGCACCGTCAACGTGCCCTGCAACAGGAAAACCTCCGCCACCTCGAAGTCCGAGGTCTCGGCGCTGAAGGTGAGGCTGTCGCCGTCGGCGTCGCTGAACACCCCGGCCAGGGACACGTCCTGCGCTCCTCCCTCCTCCTGCGTGGCTCCCGCCTTCAGGCTCATGTCGGCGATGGCCGAGGCCACCGTCGGCGCGGCCTTGACCGTGACGGTGAAGGTGTCCGAGACCGTGCCGCCGTTGCCGTCGGCGGCGGTGACCGTGATGACGGCAGTGCCCCGGGCCTGGGCGTTCACCGTCAGGCTTGACCCGCCGGACGACACCGAGACGGTGGCCTTGGCTTCGTCAGAGGATGAGGCGGTGACGGTCAGGCTGTCATTGTCGGCGTCGCTGAACACACCGGACAGGGAGACCTCCTTGGTCCCGCTCTCGTTGACGATGGTTTCGTCGCTAATGGACGTGGACACCGTGGGGGCCTGGTTGGGCGGCTCCGGCGGCTGTTGCTGGGCAACCACCGACACGTCGAAGCCGTCCGTCACCCGGTTGCCGTCGCTGTCCTGGGCCGTAACGGTAATGGTCGCCGTCCCTTCGGCCACTCCGGTAAGGGTCAGCGTGGACCCGTCGGAGGACACGGACACCGTGGCGACGGCCTCGGTGCCGGAGGCGGCGGTGACGGTCAGGGCGTCGCCGTCGGCGTCGCTGAACACCCCGGACAGGGACACGTCCTGGGTTGACCCGGCTTCCAGGCCGGACACGTCGTTGATGGCTGAGGCCACCGCCGGGGCGGCCTTCACCGTCACGGTGAAGGCGTCCTCCGCCGTGCCGCCGTTGCCGTCGCTGGCGGTGACCGTGACGGTGGCCGTGCCCCGGGCCTGGGCGTTCACCGTCAGGCTTGACCCGCCGGATGACACCGAAACCGTGGCCACGGCCCCGTCCGAGGACGCTGCGCTGATGGTCAGGCTGTCGCCGTCGGGGTCGTCGAACACGCCGGACAGGGAGACCTCCTTGGTTCCGCTCTCGCTGACGATGGTCACGTCGGCGATGGATGCGGACACCGTGGGGGCCTGGTTCTCCAGTTCCCGCAGGGCCGCCGCCACCTCCACCCAGCGCTCCCAGCCCCTGTCGGCAAACCCCTGGGCCTCCGCCGCCGTCATGGGCGTGAGCGTCGTGTCGGCCACCGTCTCGCCGAAGGCCAGCAGCGCCCGGTCCCAGCGGTCGGTGTGAGGCTTTTCGCTCACCCACTGGGGGTCGTTTCGCCACTGGTACATCCGCGCGATGAGCGCTGCGTACTTGCTTTCCGCCGGGACCGAGACCTGGAAGGCGTCGCTGACCCGGTTGCCGTCGCTGTCCTCCGCCGTCACCGTGACGGTCGCCGTGCCCCCGGCCTCGCCGGCGAGGGTCAGCGTGGACCCGTCGGAGGACACGGACACCGTGACTATGGCCTCCTCATCGGACGCGGCGGTGATGGTCAACGAGTCGCCGTCGGCGTCGCTGAACACCCCGGACAGGGACACGTCCTGCGTATCACCCGTCTCCAGGCCGGACACGTCGCTGATGGCCGAGGCCACCACCGGGGCGGCCTTCACCGTAACGGTGAAGCTGTCTGAGACCGTGCCTCCGTAGCTGTCGGCGGCGGTCACCGTGATGGTGGCTGCGCCCCTGAGCCGGGCCGTCACCGTGAGCGTGGACCCGTCGGACGACACCGAAGCCGTGGCCGTGGCCTCGTCCGACGACGTGGCGCTGATGGTCAGGCTGTCGCCGTCGGGGTCGTCGAACACGCCGGACAGGGAGACCTGCCTGGTCCCGCTCTCGCTGACGATGGTCACGTCGGCGATGGCTGCCGACACCGTGGGAGCCTGGTTCTGAAGCACCCGCAGGGCCGCCGCCACCTCCACCCAGCGCTCCCAGCCCCTGTCGGCAAACCCCTGGGCCTCCGCCGCCGTCATGGGCGAAAGCGTCGTGTCGGCCACCGTCTCCCCGAAGGCCAGCAGCGCCCGGTCCCAGCGGTCGGTGTGGGCCTTTTCGCTGACCCACTCCGGGTCGTTGCGCCATTCGTACATCTGGGCGATGAGCGCCGCGTACTGCGCCTGCCCCTGGGACACGCCGCCCGTGTCGCCCCCGGTCCCGCAGTTGTCGCAGGGGTCGTTCTGCGGCGTGCTGGAGGCAGCTGCCGCGTCCTGGATGGTCAGCGTGAGGGGGTATCCCACCTGCTTGCCGGGGAAGCGAACGGAGAGTTGCACCTTGAGCGTCTCGTCCCCCTCGGCCACGCCGTCCGCCGTGATGCTCAGCGTCGCCGTCGCCGTCCGCTCTCCCTCCGGGATCGTGATTTCGGGGGTGCGGTCCTGGAAGACGGACCCGCCCTCCCCGGTGGAAGGCGTCAGCGTGTAGTCGTCGGCGCTGGCCGGGCTGCTGCCTTCACCAGCGGTGAGGAACGTCACCACGATGCCTCCCGACGGCGCCGGGTCGTCCAGCGTCGCCGTCAGCGTCACCGTCGTTCCCTCCTGGGCCGGGCTGGGCGACACCGACAGAAGACCGAAGGTATCCGCCGGTACGACGGGCTCGGGCTCCGTCCGGTCGGCGATGGTCACCTCCACCGACGTGGGGCTGCCCGCCGCCGCCGGCAGCGGCACGCTGCCCAGCGACACCGTGAACCGCTCGTCGTCCGTGTCCTCGTCCCGGGTCGTGGCGATGGTCCTCGTCCCCGCGGTCTGGCCCCGGGGTATGGTGATGCTGCCCACCGTGCCGTGGTCCTCTTCCTCCGAGTCGACCCGGGTCACCGTCACCAGGACGGTCAGGTCCGTGGACATGGCCTGGGACAGCCGGGCCGTCAGCGTCACCTCGTTGCCCTCGTGCACCGGGTTGGGCGACGCCGCCAGGGTCACCAGGGGCGGCTCCCGCTCGGCGATGCGCACCCGCACCGACCCGGCGCCGCCCTTCACCCGCACCGGCGGCTGGGGGACCCCGATGGACACGGTGAAGAACTCGTCGTCGCCGTCGCCGTCCCGGTGGGTCGGAATGACCGCCGTGCCCGACGAGTTGTACTTGCTGATGGATATGCCGTCCACCGACCCGTGGTCGCCCTCCTCCGAGGTCTCCCGGGTCACCCGCAGCGGGATGAAGAAGTCGTACTGGAGGATGGTGGGCAGGTCGCCGATTTCCAGCTTGGCGGTCAGGGTCACGTCCCCGCCCTCCACCAGGGGGTTGGGCGAGGCCGACAGGGACACGGTGATGGCCCTGGGCATCGGCGTGCCGGCGCCCGTGACCCAGGGGCCGAAGCCGCTGCCGTTCTCCGCCCGCACCCGCACCCGGTGGGCCTCGGGCGGCAGGCCGGAGATGGTGCGCGAGGGCGCCGTGCCGGTGTGCCGGGCGTCCACCCAGCCCAGGGACGGGTAGTAGGGCGTCGGGTCCGCGCCGTCGGCCACGGTCTCGTGGGTGGTGTAGTGCACCTCGTAGCCGGTCACGTCCCCCGCCGGGGCCGTCCAGGACAGGGCCAGCCGGCTGTAGCCCGGCACGACGCTCAGGCCGGTGACCGCGCCGGGAACCGTCGCCTCGTCGTCCCGGATGGTGATCCGCACCGAGGAGGGAGTGCCCGCCGTGATCCCCGTGGGCAGCGGCGTCCCCAGCGAGACCGTGAAGACCTCGTGGTCGTCGCCGGCGTCCTGGGCCGTGGTGATGGTGCCCGTGCCGGTGGCGGAGTTGGCGCTGATGGCAATGCTCGTGAGCGCCCCGTGGTCGCCGGACTCGGCCGTGTTGTCGGTGATGGTGACCGGGATGGTCACCGCGCTGGTCTGCGCCGCCGACAGGGTGGCCGTTACGGTGACGCTGGAACCCTCGTTCACCGTGGTCGGGGAGGCGGAGAGGGATACGGTGACCGTGGCCGGCGGCGGGGTGTCCTGGGCCAGCCGGGTGATGGTTACGGTGTGGTCCTTGGTGGTGACGCCGTCCTCGGCGGTCACACGCACGGTGAAGGCGTTGGCCCCCACGCTCAGGGCCAGGGCGGCGCTGGCGTTGCCGCTGACCACCGTGGTCAGGGTCCCGCCCTGGGGTCCCACCTGCACCATGGTGGCGTCGACCGGGCCAGCCACCGTGGGGGTCAGCTTGGCGTGGGTGACGCTGTTGGCCACCGTGGCGCTGTAGCTGGTGGTGGCGGCGTCGAAGGCCGGGGTCAGGTCGAAGGCCGTGAAGGCGCCGCCGGCGCTGGCCCCGCCGCTGGCCGTCAGGCCGCTCAGGTTGGCGTTGGTGGACTGGGTCGCCGCCGTCGGCGTGCCGGTGGTGCGCACCCAGCCGACGTTGCCGCCGATGTTGGTGGCGCGGACCCGCACCCGGTAGGTCGTCCCCGGGGTCAGGCTCGTCAGGGACTGGGTGGCCGCGGGCGGGTCGGCCTCGGTTCCCCGGTCCACCGCCACCCAGGCGGCGCCGGGGTCGCTGCCCGAGGCGTCGGCGTCGTCGTCCACGGCGCCCTGGCCGGTGCTGGGGGCCGAGGTGTAGTGCACGTCGTAGCCGGTGGCCGTCCCCACGGTGGGCGCCGTCCAGGCCAGGTCCAGGCTGGCGGCGCCCGCCGTGGCGCCCAGGCCCGTGGGCTGGCCCGGCGGGCAGGTGTTTCCGATGCTGAGCTGGATCTTGTCGTTGACGGCCCATGCCGCGAGGCCGGTGTTGTTAAAACTGCGTGTGTCTCCGGTTTTGGTGTTGGCGTTTGCCAGCGTGAATGCTCTCGGCCCGACGCAGAATTTCAGTTGGTCCAGGGCTGTAGTGACATCGGGACTGTAAGCGGTTATAAGACGACGCGAAGTGCTTAAGAGTTCAATGGAGAGCATCGAAAAAGTTGTGCCGCCCACTGCAAAGGAGTTATCAGTGAGCGCCCCAGTGCATTGAGACACGGTGAAGCAGCCAACCCCAATATCTACCCGCTCCGGCGGTGTGAACGTCGCCGACCAGACGGGGGCCGCCGGTACGGTCTGGGAGGTCTCGGCCTCGGTGACGCTGATCAGGAAGACATCGGTGCCTCTCGTGAGCGTCGTCCCCGGCGCCGTCGCGCCCGTGTAGTTCTCGTCCCCGATGCTCCAGCCGGTGGCCGCCCCGGCGTCCTCGTTGTTCGAAGACGTGCGGTGCCACGACAGCTTGTCCACGGCGCTGGAGACGTAGATCGCGATGCCGTAGCCCGTGCTCGGCTTCAGCACCGTGCCCTCCGGCGCGACGAACCGCACCGCGCTGCCGCTGGCGTTCGCGATGTCCGCGGGCACCGTCAGGTCCGCCGTCTTCGCGGTGGCCTGCCACTCCCACAGCTCGGCCTTGATCCGCCCGACCTCCGCCTGGGTCAGCGCGGAGCTCGCCGTCATCTGCGCCGTGATGCTGCCCAGCGCGTAGCCGTCCGTATCGGCGCCGGTCTCGAAAAACTGCATGACGGTCAGCGCCTGGCCCGAGAACGCCGTGCTGCCGCTGCCCGTCTGGCCCAGGTTGCTCACCAGGGTGACTGCGGAGGAGGTCTCGGCCTCGGCCTCGGTGACGGTGATGAACAGGGAGTTGTTCCATTCTGCGCTCCACGTCGAGGTCGAGGTTGGCGCATCCGCTTGAACGTTGTGAGCGCCGTTGGCGATGGTCCAGCCTACAGCGCCTCCGGAGTCCTGGCCGTCGGTTGCCGTGGCGTCCAGGTTCATATCGAAGCCGCCGACGGTGTAAAAGACGGCGTAGTACTTGGTGCTCGCCGCAAGCGTCGTGTTGGCCGGCGCGGCGAAGGACACCGCGCCCGTCGAGATAGGATGGGCCGGCACCGTCAGGTCGTGGAGTTTCGAGTCCGGCGCGCCGGCCGAGGTGGCCGACCACAGCTCGGCCCGGATGGTGTCGCGCTGAGCTTCGGTTATGTTGGTGGCATTCAATGCAACTGCGATGCTGCCCAAGGTGTAACCGCCGGAGGCGGCTCCCGTGGTGAACCCCTGCGCCACGCTATAGTTACTCGTAATAAACCAAGCAACGGTGTCCGTCTGCCCCGTGTTGCTCACCAGCACGGTGGGCGTCTGGGCCTGGGCCGGGGGAACGGCGTCGCCGCCGACGAACACCGACAGGGCCACCAGCACGGCGGCCAGGAAGAACAGGGGGAAGCGTTGGAGGAAGGTGGAGGCCCGCATCATCGTGGGCCTCCGGGGTTGTTCAGAGGCTGAAAGTCGGGGGGGGGGGGGGCTTCAAGATTGAAACGGGCGTGACCGCCCCAATCAGGCGGCGCACCCGGCTGCCGTTGCTGCCTTCACTGAACTTGACCCTGAACATGACCCTGCGGCCTCCTTACTCAGTACTCAACGCTGCTGCGCCCTTCCGGCGGGTCCCCTGGGACACGGCCCCGGCGGGGCGGTTTCCAGTTTGTCTGCCGGTTCGCTCCGGTCACCGGCCGGTTCCGGTCCGGGCACGAAAATCCAGGAAAACCCTACACCATAATTCGTATCACCATCCATATTTTTAAGCCTCTCTTTTGTATTCGTTAGTGTATACTTTGTGCTTGACCAGCTTTGCAGGCAGGGCCGGACCCATAATTCGGCTGTCGCAGAGGTTGGCGGGGTCCGCGCCGGGAGGAAGGCATGGAACAGCCGGACCGGCTCTACCGGGACTACCAGGCCCTGGAAGAACGCCTGTCCCGCCTGAGTGCCGCCAGCCTGCGCATCAACGAGAGCCTGGACTTCGACGCCGTGCTCCAGGGGGGCCCTGGACTCGGCCCTCTACGGGGTGATCACCCTGCCGGACGGGAAGCACTATAGCGGGGAGGCGAGGGCTGGCTGGCGCGGGACGTGACGAAGCGGCTGCGCCGCAAGGTGGGGGACAGTGCCGCCAACCCCAGGTGCAGATTTACCGGCCACGGGCGAGGTACAGGATGGCGGCGGGGTTGGGGAAACGGCGGAGCCTTCCTCCGGTACGGACTCGTAAGCTGCGTCCCGGGCCAATCGCGGCCCTGGCGCACCCCGGGCCGGATGGCTCACCCTGCGAAAAGGGTCAACCCCGCGGCGTCATGCCCCTCGTTGGCGAAGCTGCTCTTCCAGCTCCCGGACACGGGCTTCGGCGGCGGCGGCCCGTTCTTCGGCGGCGGCGCGGGCCTGCTGCTCCAGGTCGAGTTCGGCCTCGGCGGTGCCGGCACGAGCCTCCGCCGCGTCGGCACGGGCCCGTTCGTCCTCAAAGGTGGCGATGTGCCTTCCCGTCGCCGGGTCGTGCCAGGCCAGCCGGCCCTGTTCCCAGCGCAGGTACAGGTCCAGCACGGCGCTGTATCCCTGCAAGCTCCCGTCCGCCAACTCTTCAATTTCAATGGCCACGTATTCGCCGTCCGCCAGCCGGTCCCCGGCCAGCTTCGCCCCGTGATACTCCCCCGTCGCGTCGAACCGCCAGTATTCCGCTACTCCCAGCGCGGCGTAGTCCTCCCGTTTCGGCCTCGTGTCCTTCGCTCCGGTGCTGCGGGAGGCTACCTCCAGCACGAAGTCCGGCGGCTTGCCCTGTTCCCCGATGATGTACCCGTTGCTGGCCTCGTAGGCCGCCGGGTCGACCCCCAGGGCTATCAGCAGGTCGGGGTAGCGCCGGTACCGGCCGCTGGGGAGGCGCCGCTCCGGCAGCATGGTGATGTAGCGTTCGGCCGACACCAGGTTGGCGCCGGGGTTTCCGAAGTGCTGGGCCAGGTGGTGGGTGTTCCCCGGTTCGTGGAGGTGCTTGGCGCTGGTCATCTTCTCGTCGGGTTCCCGTTCCGGCGGGTCCGGCAGCCGGAAGCGCTTCCGGGGGTTGGGCGTTTTGGCAAAGGTCTCGGATGTGCTCATATCGCACCTGGCAGTTGGCGGCAGCGCCGCTGCTTCGGCTCCCCTGAAAGATGTCTGTTCACGGTTAGTCTTCTACACCGCCGGGGCATTGCCGGAAAGCCGGAAGTCCCGCAGTATTTCCGGTCCCGGCATTCCATTTCCCGGCGGTACATGCGATGTCCAATGCTGAGCAGGCGCGGACCGGCCGGGATTGCGGCGGGCATGGCCGCAATGGACAGCCCGAACGGCTGGCTCCGCTTGGGCGGACTTCAGGGTTGCCCCAATGCGGCAGTCGGACGGTCAAGCCTCTCCCCGGGAGATACGCGCTTCCAATTCCCGGACCCTTGCTTCAGCGGCGGCGCGGGCTTCTCTCTCGGTGTCCCGCTCGGCCTCGGCGGCGGCCCGGGCCTGCTGCTCCAGGCTTAGTTCGGCCTCGGCGGCATTGGCGCGGGCCCGTTCGTCCTCAAAGGTGGCGATGTGCCTTCCCGTCGCCGGGTCGTGCCAGGCCAGCCGGCCCTGTTCCCAGCGCAGGTACAGGTCCAGCACGGCGCTGTATCCCTGCAAGCTCCCGTCCGCCAACTCTTCAATTTCAATGGCCGCGTATTCCCCGTCCGCCAGCCGGTCCCCGGCCAGCCTCGCTCCGTGATACTCCCCCGTCGCGTCGAACCGCCAGTATTCCGGTATCCCCAACGCCGCGTAGTCCCGCCGCTTCGGCCCGGTGTCCTCCGCTCCGGTGCTGCGGGAGGCAACCTCCAGCACGAAGTCCGGCGGCTTGCCCTGTTCGCCGATGACGTACCCGTTGCTGGCTTCGTAGGCCGCCGGGTCGACCCCCAGGGCTATCAGCAGGTCGGGGTAGCGCCGGTACCGGCCGCTGGGGAGGCGCCGCTCCGGCAGCATGGTGATGTAGCGTTCGGCCGACACCAGGTTGGCGCCGGGGTTTCCGAAGTGCTGGGCCAGGTGGTGGGTGTTCCCCGGCTCGTGGAGGTGCTTGGCGCTGGTCATCTTCTCGTCGGGTTCCCGTTCCGGCGGGTCCGGCAGCCGGAAGCGCTTCCGGGGGTTGGGCGTTTTGGCAAAGGTCTCGGATGTGCTCATATCGCACCTGGCAGTTGGCGGCAGCGCCGCTGCTTCGGCTCCCCTGAAAGATGTCTGTTCACGGTTGGCATTCTACGTTGGCATTCTACACCGCCGGGCAAGTCCGGGGCAGCGGAATTGTCCCCGGGATAGCCCGGTAGGGGGAAGGGACCTGGAAGCGGACGCCGTCACTGGCCCCGGCGGCGCAGTTGTTCCTCCAGTTCCCGGACCCGGGCCTCGGCGGCATTGGCGCGGGCCTCGGCGGCGGCGCGGGCCTGCTGCTCCAGGTCGAGTTCGGCCTCGGCGGTCTCAGCGCGGGCCCGTTCGTCCTCAAAGGTGGAGATGTGCCTTCCCGTCGCCGGGTCGTGCCAGGCCAGCCGGCCCTGTTCCCAGCGCAGGTACAGGTCCAGCACGGCGCTGTATCCCTGCAAGCTCCCGTCCGCCAACTCTTCAATTTCAATGGCCGCGTATTCGCCGTCCGCCAGCCGGTCCCCGGCCAGCCTCGCTCCGTGATACTCCCCCGTCGCGTCGAACCGCCAGTATTCCGGTATCCCCAACGCCGCGTAGTCCCCCCGTTTCGGCCCGGTGTCCTCCGCTCCCGTGCTCCGGGAGGCAACCTCCAGCACGAAGTCCGGCGGCTTCCCCTGCTCGCCGATGACGTACCCGTTGCTGGCCTCGTAGGCCGCCGGGTCGACCCCCAGGGCTATCAGCAGGTCGGGGTAGCGCCGGTACCGGCCGCTGGGGAGGCGCCGCTCCGGCAGCATGGTGATGTAGCGTTCGGCCGACACCAGGTTGGCGCCGGGGTTTCCGAAGTGCTGGGCCAGGTGGTGGGTGTTCCCCGGCTCGTGGAGGTGCTTGGCGCTGGTCATCTTCTCGTCGGGTTCCCGTTCCGGCGGGTCCGGCAGCCGGAAGCGCTTCCGGGGGTTGGGCGTTTTGGCAAAGGTCTCGGATGTGCTCATATCGCACCTGGCAGTTGGCGGCAGCGCCGCTGCTTCGGCTCCCCTGAAAGATGTCTGTTCACGGTTGGTATTCTACGTTGGCATTCTACACCGCCGGGCAAGTCCGGGGCAGCGGAATTGTCCCCGGGATAGCCCGGTAGGGGGAAGGGACCTGGAAGCGGACGCCGTCACTGACCCCGGCGGCGCAGTTGTTCCTCCAGTTCCCGGACCCGGGCTTCAGCGGCATTGGCGCGGGCAGCTTCGGTGCGGGCATCCCGCCTGGCATTGTCCAGCGCCAGTCTGTCGACCAGTCTGGAGAGGTGCTGATTCGTTGCAGGGTCGTGGAACTCCAGCTTTCCCCGCTCCCACCGGATGTTCACGTTCAGGACCGGGCTGTATCCCTGCCGGATTTCCGCCTCCAGCCGCTCGATAGTCATCGGTTGATAACGGCCGTCCACCAGGCAGTCTGCGGCCAGAAAGGCCCCGTTATACTCTCCGGCAGGATCGAACCTCCAGTACTCGAGAATGCCCAGCGCTGCGTAGGCGTCAGGCTTTACCCTGACGTCCAGGTCTCCGGTGTAGGCTGAAGCGATTTCCAGCACAAAGTCCGGCGGCTTGCCCTGCTCCGGGATAATGTAACCGTTGCGTTCGCGGAAGTTCTCCGGGTCGGCGTTGAAGGCTATGAACAGGTCGGGGGCGAACAGTCCGGTGGGGTCGCCGGTGACCACCGGGCTGATATACCGCCAGCTGTTGTGGACCGTGGTCTTCAGGGCGCCTATGTACTGGTCCAGGAAATAGGCGTTGCCGGTCCTCCCCAGGTGGTCGAATACCATCCCGTCCTTGCTTTCTTCAGGAGGGTCCGGAAGAAATATGAACGGTCCGGGCTCCGGCGTCATGCCAGTCGTGTTGCCGGTGTTCATGGCGCACCTCGCTGCTATGGCGGGACATCCCGGCATTGCGGGCCGTATTGGCCGACCTGGTATTGGCGGACTTCAGGGTTGCCCCAATGCGGCAGCCGGACGGTCAAGCCTCTCCCCGGGAGATACGCGCTTCCAATTCCCGGACCCTTGCTTCAGCGGCGGCGCGGGCTTCTCTCTCGGCGTCGGCGCGGGCCTCGGCGGCGGCGCGGGCCTGCTGCTCCAGGCTTAGTTCGGCCTCGGCGGCATTGGCGCGGGCCAGTTGGTCTGCATAGGTGAGGACGTGCTGCCCCGTGGCCGGGTCGTAGAACACCAGCTCACCGCCTTCCCAACGCAGGATAAGCTCCAGCACGGGGCTGTATCCCTGCAAATTGCCGTCCGGCAGCTCTTCAATTTCAATGGCGGCGTATTCGCCGTCCAACAGCCGGTCCCCGGCCAGCCGCGCCCCGTGATACCGGCCCGTCTCCGTCTGGTCGAACCGCCAGTATTCCGGTATCCCCAGGGCGGCGTAGTCTTCCCGTTTCGCCCCCACGTCAACATCCCCCGTGCTCTCCGAGGCAACCTCCAGCACGAAGTCCGGCGGCTTCCCCTGTTCGGCGATTATGTACCCGTTGCTCTCCTTGTACAGGCCCGGGTCCACGTCAAAGGCCACCAGCAGGTCAGGCCGGCGGGCGCGGGACTTGTTGAAGCTGGCATCCGGCACAATCCAGCGGTCGGCCTCGACCAGGGTGGTGTCCGGGTTGCCCAGGTGGATGGCCAGGTGGTGGGAGTTGCCGTACTTGAACAGGCGGTCGAACTGGGTCATCTCGTCGGGCTCCCGCCGGGGCGGGTCCGGCAAGCGGAACCGGCCTGGGGTTGGCGGCGTCTTGGCGCCGGTCCTGGGCGTGCTCATATCGCACCTGGCAGTTGGCGGCAACGCCGCTGCTTCGGCTCCCCTGAAAGGCGTCTGTTCACGGTTGACATTCTACACCGCCGGACCACTGCCGGAAACCCGGCAGTCCCGCACCTACGCTCCGTATCAGGCGCGTCCGGTCCTGAACGCTGGAAAGAGGCGCTGGTCCGGCCCGGCGGGTGGCGATTATCTGCATGGCCCCATGCCGGAGGACAGTCTCACAGGGAGAACGGATGCCGCTGAAGTTGCCTTGGAAGTTGCCTTGAATGAAGGAGTAAGCAGTATTGGATACGGTGTGGGGGACGGGAATGAAACCATCCAATTTGCGGCCCTATCTCTGATATATCACCACTCCTTCGTTCTGGAACACTGGTTGGAGAATGCCTGATCGAGCCATGATTTGAAACTTATTCAGCCCTGCCGGGCTGTAATAGGCCCGCTCCAACTCACCAACCACGATGTATGTGATCTCATACTCGTCGAGGAGGCCCTGGGCCCGAGTCACATCCCAGGTCTCATAAAGCTCTGTCACCGCGGTCGCCCGTTCCCGCACTGAGAAGTCATAGGCCATCCTCTGCTGTATCTGGTGCCAAGGCCATCCGAGAACCGTGGGCAACCCGGTATAGTCGGAAATACGGCTGTTCCAGTGATACTGGTCTCCGTGGGCCTCCAGGACCACCGGGGAACCTCGGACATTGTCTTGCAGCCACCGGATGGCTTCCAGGTCATTTTTCAAGACCAGCGGGCGGTCCTTTTCCCAGTGGACGGCCCGCGTCATGTAGTCAGCGCCGTTCAGAGTGATTGGACCATCGGAGAATCGGTCAGCGATGCGGGACTTGGCGCCCATAACTGTATAGATGAGGCTTGACCCCACGAATAGCAACAACACTGCCGTCCATATAGCTTTGGCCCACCCGAAGTTTGTGCGACGGCCCACTAGCTGCCACAGGAAAAACGCAGAGGCCAGGCTGAGCAATACCCACATCTCAAGGTAATACTTGAACTGGGTGTTCATGCGCCCGATGTCTCCCTCTATACGCACGATATCCACGCCTGCGCCGATTGCCAGGGCCATCGCCGCCAGGACCAGGGGCGTGATGGACCAGGGGCGTCCGATTCCGCCCGACATCATTTCCTGGACCGCAGTCAGGGCTGCCAAAGCCGCCAGCGCCACCAACATGGCCGCGGTCCAGTAGCCTGCCGCCGCGAAGTACATTGCCGCGGCGGTGCCTGACAGGATTACCGCGGCGGGGATTCTGATACGGGGGTTGCGGACCCCGGCATCCTCGGAAGAATCTCTTCTCCGCAGCGCCCAGAGACCAATCTGGACCAGGGTGCGTCGGGTCCGCACTAACAGAAACGTGCCGGATATAAGGAGGAACAGGCCGTGGACACCGATGAAGCTGTGAATCGGGGTGCGCCACTTCGACGGTTCGATTCCCGTCTGGAAGGTCTCGTAGGACTGATGGAACGGCAGGAAAGCTAGTACGCTTATCGCCAGGACCGCTCCAATCAGTGCACCGCCAACAGCCCACCTCCGCTTGGCCGTCCAGGGAAGGAAGTACGACGCCAGTCCGGCCAGAACGACGGCCAGAAGCAAGTATGATGGGTAGTCCCAGCTATTGACGGCCCACAGGGACCCCAGCGTTACTCCCAGGGCAAGAACGGATGCGGCGGCCCATACGATTCCGCCGGCTTTCAGACCCGCGACCAGGCTTAGTCCCAGTCCAATCAGGAGCAGGGTGAACGGGATGACCATCATGTGGGGATGCAGGTCGGCGAATAGGAAGGTGAAGAAGGGAAACTCGGTTATGTGCCATGAAACGTCGGCGTGGCCGGAGATACGGTCCGGGAGCCAGAATGCCAGGGGATGCGGTTCGAGGTCTTCCAGTGGGGGAATCATTCGGCTGCTGCGCCAGAAGTCAAATGGGGGAAACGCTGCGCCTTCGGTAAGAGCGCGCCAGCTTCCCTGGGCGACCTGCACTATGCCGTCCAAATTGCCGATAACTGAGGCGAACAGGCCCGCAGTCAGCCCGGCCAGGACGGCGAGGTTGCGATTTAGCCAGGATGCCGTGTGGCGAGGACCTCCAGCATCTTCCGGTATGGAGCCGCCATCGGAGGACTGAGACCGGCGCAGACCCTCGGTGAGGTTGTATACGACGGAGTAGGCGCCGGTGAGCGTCAGGGCGAAAAAGAGGGGGACAGCGAGGTTGAAGGCCACGGCGGGGAGGATTCCGGTAACCCGTACCAGGCTGGCGAGAATGAAATAGCCCCAATAGTAGTAGTTCAAATAACCCCCGGAGTGCCAGGGATCATAAGGGGGCATGGACGTAGAGCGAATTACCGCGTTCAGGTAGGCAAACTCCATCGGCTTCTCGCCTCCACGCCAGGGGTGCCACAGGTCGGGGTTGGCGGCGCGGACAGCGACGAAGGCGAGGAAGGCCACGAGGAAGAGGACTTCGGCGAACAGCAGGACCTGCCAGTGCTGACGCACCCATACCCATATTCCCCTGGCGCGGAAAGTCAGGATTGCACCAGACAGAATGGCCAGGGTCAAGAGACCCAGGTAGAAGGCCGTCCGGGAAAACTCCGCCCACCCCAAGCTGACGATCAACCAGGCGAAATAGCTGACCAGCAGCAGCCCGAGTATCCGTGCCAGAACGATTCCACGGTCGGGCAGGGGACGGAACAGGAACATGGCCAGGGGCAGGGAGAGCAGGTAAACGAACTCAACCAAACCAAGCCAAGCCAGTATTGGGACACGGTTGGGCCATCCGCTCCTGTCAATGATCTCGGACCAGGTCCCGCCGGCGCGTTGGCGGGCCTTTGCTTCAGGGGACATTAGCAGGCCCGCTTCACGGTGGGGCAGGGCTGTCAGTTTGCCGGTCAGAAGACGCTGGGAAAGGCGGGCTTCGTTCTTGAATACGAGGACTTGCGGATGATCGTAACCGGCAACGTTGTCGTCGGCATACCCGAGGTCCAGGGTGAGCCACCCCGGCTCCTCTTCCGGTTGGCCCGCGGCGGGCGGGAGGCCGGCCTGCGGCAGGGGGTTGTGCCGGAACGTCACACCCCACAGCCGGGGGTATGAGGTGAAACGCCGGTGAAGCCTGTACCCCAGTTCTCCATTGAAGAGTTGTTGGTAATAGGTCTGGCTGTAGGGAAAACGGTCCGAATCCCTGGCAACGCTGCTGTAGGGGCGGTTGCTGTAGAAGACAAGGTAGTCCGATTCGGCCAGGCGGGCCGCGAGACGGCGCATTTTGTCCGGGTTGTCGTGTTCGTAGACCGGATACTGCCACATCCGGTAGCGGTACATGTTCGGGATGTGCTCATCCCAGTGGTTATCGCTGATGATGGGCGTGCCCGCCGGGACATTTTCGTGGAACCACCGGGATGCAGCTACCGCCGGGTGGTCGTCGGCGTATACCTGCTGGAAGGCGAAGGAATAAAATGCTGTAGTTGCGGCCACCAGAAAAACCAACGCAACGGAAACCCACGCCAGCGCCGGGGAGAACCTTGCCAGACGCTGGAGTAACGCCCCGCGGCGGTTGCTGTCTCCAACCGTAGCGAACTCGGGTCTGCGTTGGACCAGAGCCATGCTTGCGGAGACCAACCAGAGCGCCATGCGAGACCCCATCAAGACCAGGAAAGGGACGAGGGGAGCCATGTATCGCAGGAAGCGCACCTCGAAACTTTCCAGGACCAGCAGGGACGGGATAACCCAGGCCAACATCAGCAGGTCGGCGCGCCGCTGCCGTCCACTCATCACGGCCATGACGACGGTGAACGGGACGGCCAACCATACGAGGATACCGAGGGGCAGGCCGAACCCCCAGACCGATGTCTGTTGGAGTTGATACAGGAAGGGCGGCGTGCCGATGTACTGGATGGTGAAGGGCAGGGAACCAGCGGTGCTGGCCATCGCAACCTGGCTGCCTACACCTTCAATGAAGGTTCGGGCGTCCAGCAGGGAATAGGGCGACGTGAGCAGATAGGCGGCCAGGGCCAACATTCCGGCCAACGCGGCGTGACCTGCGATGACGCCGCCAGTGCGGGGCGTGACCGCGGAGAGGCGGCCCTCGTGGGCATCCCACAACCGGGACCCGTAGACGAGGGCCAGTGGAGCAATCAGAGGGAGAACGCTCACTTTGGGGGCCATAGCCAGGCCGACCAGGACGCCAAGCAGCGCCGAGTCGCGCAAGCGCCGTCCCTCCATCACCCGGAGCATGGCCCAGAGGCTGGCCAGGATGAACAGGACGCTGAAGGTCTCGGGGCGATAGAAGTGGCTGTTCTGGACGTTGATTACAGCGAGCGACGTCAACAGCGCGGCGAGAAGACCCACGCCCACGCCGTACATGCGCCTGCCCAACACGAACACCAGGAACACCGAACCAACGTCGGCTAAAGCGGACAGCGGACGCCCGACGTAGCGCATGTCCAGAGCGGAAACGTCGGTGAACATCTCGACGACGGCGCGCAGGGGAAGCAGCAGGTACAAGAGGATACTGCCCAGGGGGAACCAGTGCGGGTTGAGCGGACTTCGTTCAGAGTCGAGGAACTCAAGGAGGCTGGGAATTCCGGCAGTGGTGTCCGGATAATCGATCAGGTAGCCGCATTCCTGGTAGCCGGGCCTATCGGCCAGGGCTTCATACATGCACCCGGCGCGCATGTAGAAGTCCCGCTCGTCCGGGTGAAAACCGTACCCATCGTCCCAATTGACGCCATTCAGTCTGAGAGCGAGGGCGAGGAACAGGACCAATGCAAGGGCGAGGGACGACCAGGGGAAGTCTCTGCCTATCGGCAGACCTTGCAACCAAGACCCCAGCATCGGCTAGCACTCAAGCTGTCTGGCCAGACAAGGCTGATCAACTGTCAATGCCATATTGGAGAGACCAAGTCCAGCGTGAAGGAAAATGGGGTTGCTCATTAAGGCGAATCGACAATTGAATGAAGCGTGATTGAGAGAACAGGGCAAAATCGGATTGGATTCAGTCACCGGTCCCGCCTTCGCCGCGAGCCGGACTTCAACCAGCCTATTACAATCAGCGGAGCCGCCAATAGGAACATACTGATATCCCCCGGGGTATCTCCGCCCGGGTAACTGCACGCGCCGACTGATTCATGAGCAGGGGCGGGTTCCAGCACCGGAGTTGCTGTTGCCGTTGGCACAGAGGTGTTGGTGGGTTCCGGTGGCATGGGAGTCGAAGTCGGCATGAAGGCAGGCGTATGTGGTGGGGGCAGTGTCGACGCCGGGATGGGCGCAGGCGCAACAGGCGTATACGTTGGAGGTGGTGGAGGAGTTGCGAACCTGTTGACGGTTAACGTGAAACTGCCGGTCTGACCGCTATCGTAGGTGGTTGCCTCGACGGTGTAGGTCCCGACGCCCAACATATGCTCTATCCTGGAGCTTCTACTGCTGGAACCTTGGCTTGCAAAGACCTGTCCAGTCCTTCCCCTGCCTTGCAAGAGGTAGAGGTAGGTATCGGAATCGCCGGATTCCAGGTCGATTATCACTCCCGACGGTTCGGTCAGGGTGAAGGTGTAGAAGCGGGCGTAGCTGCCAGGCCGGCTGCCGGACGCGCAGTTGCTGCTCCAAACGCCGGTGATAGCGGGGGTGGCTATGAATTCCACGCAGTTATCTACCACCGGCACAGGCACTAGACCAGGCGCATGTCCACGCTGATTGCCGAACTCATGCCAAGTCGCCGTCCCGTCGCCGTCGAAGTCAACTTTCAGAGCCGGATAATCGCTGCCCGTGCCGAAGTCCCAATAGTCACGGAGATTGTAATGCGGGGTGTTTCCCCAGCCCTCGATTCCCAGGGTAACGTCCCACTCCTGGTATGGGCCGATGTATCCTTCAGGCGATTGAAGCTCGGCAGTGCTATTGCCAAGCACGTTTGAAGACCTCCCATCTCCAATTTCAATCCCGATTCCAACCCGCTGGCCGGAGGTTTCCGTATCCCAGAAGCTGGTGTCGATAATGCCGGGATTGTAACCGGCCAAGCCCCCGATATACCTCTTCGCCGCAGCGATGCTGCCGTCGCTGGACACTCTGCCAACGGCGTAGGTGTAGATAACTATGCCTCCATTACCCCCGATCAGCCCGCCGATATAGTGGCTTCCGGTGACTTCGCCAGTAGAGTAGCTGGCGCTGATTTGGCCATCCTTATGATTCCCAACCAGGCCACCCACATACTTCTGCCCCACTACACTGCCGGAGGCGTAGCTGGTGGTCACCCAGCCGTCGTTATCCCCGACCAGTCCGCCAACCCTGGTATCGCCGGACACGCTCCCGGTGGCGTAGCTGGCGATGATCTTGCCGCGGTTGTTGCACCCCACCAGCCCGCCAAGGTATTTGAAGCCTCCCGAGACACTCCCGGTAGCATAGCTAGAACTGATTAACCCAAAGTCATTGCTTCCCACCAGTCCGCCCACGCACCCGTATCCAGAGACGCTGCCGGTAGCGTAGCTGTGGCTGACTATGCCCTGATTGGACCCGGCCAGCGGGCCAACGAAATCCCCGCCCGCCACACTGGCGTTCAGCAGTCCAGTCTCGCGGACCACGCCGGATTCGCCGACGCTGCCGAAAAGGCCGAATCCATCGAATGAGGGACTGTCGGCCTGGGCTGCGTGGTCGATGTGCAGGTTGCTGACAGCGTGTCCGTTTCCGTTGAATGTAGCAGAAAATGGGTGCCAACCATCACCGATGGGCCGCCATCCTTCGCCCGTCGTCCACTCCCCGCTGACCGCGCCGGAGGCGTAGCTATCGGCGGCGGCGAAGTCCAGCGGGCGGGCCAGTTTGTAGCCGTTGCAGTCGTTGCCGCAGACCACTTCCTCGCCGGACACGGGATAGGCGGCGGCGTAGGTGTCAACTCCGGAACCATTATCTGCCTTGCCGTCCCCGTCCAGGTCGTAGCGGATGGCGTCCAACTGCTCCAGATGCGTGACTTCTATCAGCCCGTCGCCGTCGCTGTCATATCTGGCGGTGGGAGTTGGAGAGACGGCTGCAGGCGTCACCGTGGGCGGAAGCACTGTGGCCGGGGAAGCTTGGCCTTGCGGCGGGGGCAAGAACCCCGCCGTCACGCTCTTCTCAAACTCCAGGGCCTCCTCAGGCCACTGCGCTCGATCAAGCGGAAGGCCCTGCCCCGCATGAGTGGACACCGAGAGGTAGGTGGCCGGGAATGCCTCAGCGAGGGTCGTGAGTCTGTTCACGGGCACCAGAGCGGCCAGGAAATCGTCCGAGAAGGCCGCGAAATCGCTCGCCGGTAGGACATGTACACTCCACCGGTTGAGCCATCTGCGGATGCGTTCCACTGTAGCCGCGTCGGGAGCCCTCATCTCCAACACTACGCTCCCTTCCCAGATGAACATTGCGTACCGGACTGCGTGCTCCTCCGTAACCCCGCCCGCGTAAGCGACCACGATATCGATTAGGGTGCCGTCCATCGTGGGGTAGGGGTCGGCTTCGCCTTCCGTCCCCTCCGCTGGTTGAGCCATAGACAGCAGGTCCGGCCTCTGGATGACTGATAGTGCGTTTCTGGTTGGGATGAACCATGTGTGCTCGGCGACTTGCTCGCCGCCGACAGAATTGATGAACTCCTCCAACGGTGGATCAACTTCCAGGTCGGTGCGGTAGCCAATCTCGACCATCACAAAGTCCGGGACGGTCTCGCCGTCGGCGTGCCGCTGCAAAATGGTCCACAGGTGTGGGCCGACATATTCGGTATTGTCCCCCAGGTGGATTGGAGCACCCTGGGCAAAAGTCTGAGGCACGGCGACGGAGGATAAGCACAGAACCACGACGACGAGCAGGGCGGCGTGGATAGCTGGGGTCAGGCGCGCGGGCATATGGTTACTCAGTTACACTCTACCTCCACGATCCATGTTCATGCTCAACTTTTCCCGTCGGTCTTTGCTCAATTGCCGATTCGTCTTGGGGTGAGGTATAAAGGTTCTCCCCCTCCCCGGCACTGCCGGAAGTGGAGGGGGAGAGTCGAACACTCAATATCCGCGAGACCCGCAGGGGGTACGCCGATAGCCCGGCGTTAGATTCCCTTGTCGCTCATTAGGGCGCAGAGGTCGGCGGTGCGGCAGGAGTAACCCCACTCATTGTCGTACCAGCCCATCACCTTGACCATCCGGTCTTGCATCACGATGGTTGAAAGGGCGTCGTAGATGCAGCTATGGCTGTTGCCCTGGAAGTCGGAGCTTACCAGAGGCTCATCGCAGTATTCCAGGATGCCATTCAAAGCACCCCCGGCAGCTTCCCGGAAAGCCTGGTTGACCTCGTCGACGGTCACATCGCGGGAGACCGTGGCCGTAAAGTCGGTGATGGAACCGGTGACAGTGGGAACACGGAAGGCCATGCCATCGAGCCTGCCGTTCAGTTCAGGGAGCACCAGACCCACTGCCCTGGCCGCGCCGGTGGTGGTGGGGATGATGTTCACGGCGGCGGCGCGGGCGCGTCGGAGGTCCGAATGCCGCTGGTCAAGGATGGACTGGTCGTTGGTGTAGGAGTGGATGGTTGACATCACGCCATGTTCGACGCCAAAGGCATCGTTGACAACCTTGACCATCGGGGCGAAGCAGTTGGTGGTACAGGAGGCGTTGGACACTATCTTGTGCTTCTCGGCGTCGTAGAGGTGACCGTTGACCCCAAGCACTACGGTCAGGTCCTCCCCTGTAGCAGGGGCGGAAATGACGACCTTCTTGGCGCCGCCTTCGAAATGCCCGGCAGCCTGAGCGGCGTTGGTGAAGATTCCGGTGGACTCCACAACGAGATCAACGCCCATTTCGGACCAGGGGATTTGCGCCGGGTCGCGCTCGGAGAAGACCCGGATGCTGTGGCCGTCGACGATGAGGTCACCGTTGCTTGATTCCACGTGACCGGGATAACCGCCGTAGGTAGTGTCATACTTGAGCAAGTGGGCGTTGGTCTTGGCGTCGGTGAGATCATTGACCGCCGCCACCTCCAGCTTGTCCATATGTAACTTGTTGGTAGCGCGGAGCACCAAGCGGCCGATTCTGCCAAAGCCGTTGATCCCGATCTTCGTTACCATCCTATACCTCCGTAAGTTAGGGAGACGTTGATAATACCGGCTGTTGGCTATCTGTACCTGAGTTCGCGCAGAACCACGCCAGAATCAGGGGTCGGTTTTCAGAAGCGCGGGGCGTATACGAGTATTCCAGTAGTCGTTTTCACCCGCTACACGCAGCTCATCCACCAGGTGCGCCGTATCCGCTCCCACAGCCTCCGTCAACTCAGCGACCGTGCGGTCCCCGGCCAACTCGGTCACCGCTGTCCGCAGCTTCATGACGTATTCCGCGACTTCGTAGGCGGCCTGGTCGGAGGCGGAGCGGGACTGGAGGGCCTCCAGCTTTTCCAGCCATTCGAGACCTCTTTCGGCATCGTCGAACTTGTCGTCCAGAGCATTGGTTGTAGTCATCCGGCATCCTCCACTCTCATCACCGGCTGTTCTGGGCGGGAGGGATAAATGGCCCCTGTCCAGCGGCGGGCCATGCCCGGTGGATGGCTTATATCATACCTTGCGGGGCAAGGGTTGAAAAGCGGAACCTACTGCTCAGCCCCCTCGGAAGCGGGAGTAGACTTCCCGCCCGGCATACCTGGCCCGGTCGCCCAACTCATGCTCAATACGCAAAAGGCGGTTGTACTTGGCGACACGGTCGGAGCGGGCCGGTGCGCCTGCCTTGATCTGACCTACGTTCCATGCGACGGAAAGGTCAGCTATGGTTGTGTCCTCCGTCTCGCCGGAGCGGTGGCTCATTACCGCGCCCCATCCGGCCTGACGGGCCATGTCCAGGGCGTCCCGCGTCTCGGAGAGGGTGCCGATCTGGTTGGGTTTGAGCAGCACTGCGTTGGCTGCGCCTTCATCGATTCCGCGCCGGATACGAGTGGGATTGGTCACGAGGAGATCATCGCCCACTAGCTGGACGGTGCCGCCGATGCTGCGGCGCATTTCCGCCCAGCCCTCCCAGTCGTCTTCATTCAGCCCGTCCTCGATGCTGATGATCGGGAATTCCCGGCGCCAACGGTCGTACAGAGCGATCAGCTCAGAAGAGCTAAGGATCACGCCCTCCCGTTCAAGGACGTAGCGGCCTGTGTCTGCATCGAAAAGCTCGGACCCGGCCACGTCAAGGGCCAGGAATACCTGCTCACCAAGAGTGTATCCTGCCACTTCGACGGCGCGGGTCGTGACTTCAAGGGCGTCCCGATTGGATGGCAGGGTCGGCGCGAACCCGCCTTCGTCACCCACGTTCAGATTGTGGCCGCCTTGCCGAAGCAGGTCTCGCAGGGAGTGGTAAATTTCCGCCCCGGTCCGGAGCGCATCGGAAAAGGTGGCCACTCCGGCCGGGACCACCATGAACTCCTGTACGTCGGTGGAGTTGGAGGCGTGTCTGCCGCCGTTGAGGATGTTGAACATCGGAACGGGCAAGCTGACGTCGCCATTCCCGGACAGGTAACTCCAGAGGGAGACGTTGCGGCTGCGCGCGGCTGCGTGGGCCACCGCTAACGAGACGGCCAGGATGGCGTTGGCTCCCAGCCCACCCTTGTTGGGAGTCTGGTCCAGGCCGACAAGCATCCGGTCCACGGCAGTCTGGTCGAAGGGTGAAGGCCCGGATTCCCCAAGAAGAGACTGGGATATTACGTTGCTGATGTTGTTGACGGCCTGTTGGACGCCCCGGCCCAGGTAACGGACAGGCTCGTTGTCCCGCAACTCGACCGCTTCGTAAGCACCGGTGCTGGCGCCGGATGGAACGGTGGCATGGGCGGTTGCGCCGTCGGAAAGCCGCACCTCGGCCTCGACGGTGGGGTTGCCCCTGGAGTCCAGAACTTCCCGGCCGACTATGGATACGATGGTTACGCCTTGCCCGGAGCTAGTCATCGCCCCGCCTCTCCGCGGCCTCGAGGGCCTTGTTTACGGCATCCACCGGGTCTGACGCTAGGACCAGTCCGTCCAGGGGCAGGCCCTCCCCGGTCTGGGTCAGGGGCCAGGTCTTTAGTCCAATGACAGGAATGTCGTAGCCTAAAGCAAAGCCGATTTCCGACAAGGTGCCGTAAGCGCCGCCGATGGCGATGACTGCCCTGCCTGTAGAAACGACGATGACGTTCCGAGTGTACCCCATGCCAGTGATGATGGGTATGTCCACGTAGGGGTTGGCCTCCCGTGGGGAACGTCCGGGAAGCACGCCGATTGTGGTGCCGCCGACTGATTTCGCCCCGCGGCAGGCCGCCTCCATCAAGCCGGTCATTCCCCCGCAGACTAAGGTTATCCCGCGGCTTGCAAGTTCCCGGCCAACCTCCTCAGCCAAGCGGATGTGCTCCTCTGACTTGGGTTGACTGCTGCCGATTACAGAGATGATCATTTTCCCGCCTGTGAGCTAGAGTCCCGGCAGTATGGCCTTGCTTGCGGCTTCTATGGCGTCCAGCAACGGGGCGGGATAGACTCCCAACCATAAGACGCCAACCAGCATCACCAACGCCACGCCTATCATCAGGACCGAAGGCTTCAGGGCCAGTTCCGGCGGCATCGGTGGAGGTGGGGCGTGGTGACTATCCTCGTGGTATTCCTCCCCTCCAGGTTCATCGCCGTGGGAATCGCCGGTGGAGGATTCGGGGACCGGTTCCTTCTCACCATCATCGATGTCCTGTCCGCCAGCCACAGGCAATGGGGCTGCCGGGGCTACGGCCGGGCTGATGTACATCTGGCGGATGACCTGGAGGTAGTAGTAGAGGGAGATGAGGCTGCTGAATATCGCCAGACCAGCCAACCACAGCAGACCACCGTTGGCCACCCCGGTGAAGAGGTAGAACTTGGCGGTGAACCCGGCGAATATGGGCAAGCCGCCCAGGGAGAACAGTCCGATGGTAATCGCCGCCGCGAGGAAGGGCTGCCGGTCGGCCAGCCCGGCGAAATCGGCTATCTCCTCTTGTCCTGTCATGTTGAAGAAGGAGATCAGGCAAGCGAATACGAGCATACTGGTTACGGAATAGGCGACAACGTAGAAGATGATGCCGTTGGCGGCCAGCACCGAGCCTGTGGACAGGGCGGCAACTCCGGCGAGGATGAATCCAACGTGACCGACGCTGGAGTAAGCCATGAGCCGCTTGATGTTGCGTTGGGCAAGAGCCACCAGGTTTCCGACGAGCATGGTCGCGGCGGCGAGTACGGCCAGCACGATGCGCCACTGGTCCACGGCGGGCATGAGACCCTCGGCGAAGAGGCGCAGCACCAGGGCGAAGGCGGCGGCCTTGGAGCCGATGGCCAGGTAAGCAGTCACGGGCAGTGGCGCGCCCTCGTAGACGTCGGGGGCCCACATGTGGAACGGGACTGCCGCCAGCTTGAAACCCAACCCAACCAGCAGCAGCGCCAACCCTACCCAGAGGGTCGGGCCTGCGCCGCTCCCTGTTGCCAGTTGATCGGCGATGGCGGCGAACTGGGTAACTCCCAGGCTACTGTAGACCATGCTGACGCCGTACAGCAGTATGGCAGAGGAGAACGCGCCGATGATGATGTACTTCAGTCCGGCCTCGTTGGAACGTGCGTTGTTCCGGGCATAAGCCGCCATCACGTAGAGGCTGAAACTCAACAACTCCAGGGAGATGTAGGCCGTCAGCAGTTCCCGGGACATGGCCATTACGTTCATGCCCAGGACTGAGAACAGCACGAGGCCATAGAATTCGCCGGGATGGGTCAGGTGCTTCTCAACGTACTCAATGGAGCTGAGAATGATGACGATGCCAAGCCCCATAAAGAAGACCTTGAAGAAGAGAGAGAAGGCATCGACCCCCAGCAGGCCACCGTAGAGGGTCTCCTGCTGCTGCCACAGCATGAGCAGGGAAATAACAACCAGGGCCACGAGGCCGGCGACGGAGAGCCATCCCAGCAGGGCCTTACGGTTGTCCGGCGTCACCAGGTCCACGGCGAGCACCAGTATAGCCAGCCCCGCCAGGGCGAACTCCGGAGTCAGCAGGTATAGGTTTGCGGTTAGTTCCATCGTCATTGGAAGCTCTGTGCGGCCCAGTCCGGTCTACAGCCCGGGCAGAGAGGCTATGCCTACGTTGATCACCCGCATCAGCGGTGCGGGCCACACTCCCACGAATATCAGGATAATGACGAATGCTCCGCCAACCGTCTTCTCCATTGGGCTGGCGTCGGTGAGATGTTCCCACTTCGGGTCTAGTTCACCAAAGAAAGTGCGGGCCAGCAGGCGCAGGATATACACTGCTGTGAGGGCAGCGCCAATAACCGCCAGCACCGCCAGCGGCAGGTAGGTACGGAATGCTCCGGTGAAGACCATGAACTCGGCGATGAACCCGCTTAGTCCCGGCAGGCCCAACGAGGCGAGACCGGCGATGGCGAAGAAGTAGCTGGTGACGCCCATGCGATTGAACAGGCCACTGAGGACGTGAGTGTCCCTGGTGTGGGCACGGTCATAGACCGCGCCGACGAGAAGAAACATTAGTGCAGTCATTATGCCGTGGGAAAACATCTGGAGCACGCCCCCGGCTACGCCGATGCGGTCAAGGGTGGCGATGCCCATCAGGACATACCCCATGTGGCTGACGCTGGAATACCCTATCACGTACTTGAGATCGGTCTGGGACATGGCCGATACCGCACCGTAGAGCACGTTGATGGTGCCGAGGGTGATCAACACCGGCATCCAGTCTGCCGCGCCGTCAGGCAGCAGAACCATCCCGACGCGGATGATGCCATAGGCTCCCAGCTTCATCAGCACCCCGGCGTGGAGCATACTGACGGCTGTAGGGGCAGCGACGTGGCCGTCGGGCGACCAGGTGTGGAAGGGCCACAGACCGGCCAGGACACCGAACCCGACCATGAACATCGGGAACACCCATGCCTGGAATCCCTCACCGTATTGCCCGGTTTCGGCCAGGGTCCCCATCGCCTGGAGGGAGAATGTAGGGAAACCCAGCTCCGCCCCCTTGACATACATCGCCAGGATCGCAATCCACACCAGCACGCTGCCCGCGACCAGGTAGAGGAAGAGCTTCATCGCCCCGTATTCCTTGGTGCGCAGGAATGTGCCGAAATCTGTAGAACTGCCCCACACGCCTATCAGCAGGTACATGGGCAAGACAGCCAACTCATAGAAGAAGAACAGGAAGAACAGGTCACGCACTACGAAGGTGCCGTAGACGCCTGCCCCCAAAGCCAGCAGCAGCACGAAGAAGTCGCGAGTGCGGTACTGGATGTTCTCGGAAATGAGCACACCGCCCAGAAGAATGATACCGTTCAGCAGAATCAGGGGAGCGGTTATGCCATCCACACCAAGGGACAGGCTGATGTGAACGGGGACTTCCAGCCAGTCGTATGTCTTCTGGAACTGGAACCCACCCGCTTCATAGTCGTAGCGAATGAACAGGGCCACGGACAGCAGGAAAGAGAGGGCCGATACCACTACCGCGAAGTACCAGACGTCCCGGGGCCGGTTGCCGGGCATCATCATGGTGAGCAACGCGCCAGCCAGCGGCACGACAATGAGCAGGAGCAGTACGACCTGATCGAATACTTGCATGGCTGTCAGATCAGCGCCCCTGTACTTCGGTGCAGGCCGTAGCAGTCTCCGCGGAGACTGCTGTGCAGCACACCAATGTCATTTGACTGAATTGCATTCCGTTGCGATACCTATGTAGCGACGATCCACCAGATTATGGCAACCAACAGGGTCCCGCCGACCATGCCTAGCGCGTAGCTGTAGACGTGTCCGGTGACATGCACCCGCAGCGCGATTCCCAAATGACGAACGGTGTCGGCAGGCCCGTTGACCGCCACATCGTTGATCACTGCACGGTCGAACAGGCCGATGAAGCTGGCGAATATCAGGACCACTCGGTCTATCGTCCACTGGTAGACCTCGTCAATGTAGTACTTGCGCTCGACAATCCGCGCCAAGCCGGATGCGGAGGCACGGTCGCGTTGCTCCGAATACGCGCCCCGCACGTACAACGCATGGCCGATGATAAAGGCCACGACCGCCAGCACAATGGAAACAGCGCCCAACCATATCAGGAACTCGAACCCGTGGGGCTTGTCATTGAATACGAAGCCGCCAAATCCGACGTATTCGCCGGGCCAGTTGAAGGCAAGGAACCCAAACCCCACGGCCAACACCGCCAACAGGACCATTGGGACAGCCATCGACGGAGGGGCGTCGTGGACGTGTTCAAGCTCCGCGGGCAATTGACCGAAGAAGGGCACGAACATGGCCCGCGCCATGTACAGGGCGCTCAGGAAGGCCGTAAGCAGCGTCAGCAACAGGAACACGATGTTCCGATGCTGGCTGACAGCCAGAAGGATTTCGTCCTTGCTCCAGAACCCCGAGAGAATCGGTATCCCGCCGAGGGACAGGGCGCCAACGGAGAATACTACGGCGGTCAGCGGCATTACCCGGCGCAGCCCGCCCATGCTGCGGACGTCCTGTTCTTCGGTGCTGTGCAACACGCTGCCCGCTCCCAGGAACAGAAGCGCCTTGGCGAACCCGTGGGCCAGCAGATGGAACACGGCGGCGGTATATCCGAACGCGCCCAGCGACAGCATCATCAGGCCGAGGTGGCTGATGGTGGAGTAAGCGAGTATCCGCTTCAGGTCAGTAGACACCAGAGCGATGGTTGAGGACATCAGGGCCGTCACCAGTCCGATGATGGCAACCACCAGCAGCGCGGACCCGGACGCCTCGAATATAGGGAACGCGCGGGCGACCAGGTAGACTCCTGCTACGACCATCGTTGCGGCGTGAATCAGGGCGCTGACCGGGGTTGGGCCCTCCATAGCATCAGGCAGCCAGACGTGGAAGGGGAACTGGGCCGACTTGCCCATTGCGCCCAGGAAGAGGAGCAGAGCGGCTGCGGTCGCCGTGCCCTCTCCCATCGCGCCGCTGCGAACGGCCTCGAAGGCTGCGGACATCTCGAAGCTGCCCACTTCCCGCCAGAGAAGCAGGATGCCGACCAGCATCCCCACATCGCCGATGCGGGTAACGACAAAGGCTTTTTTGGCTGCTTCCCTGGCCGCCGGGCGCTCATGCCAGAACCCGATCAGCAGGTAGGAGCAGGCCCCGACCAGCTCCCAAGACACGTAAAGAAGCAGGAAGTTGTCCGCCAGCACCAAGGCCAGCATCGACGCGGCGAACAGGGCATGTACAGCGTAGTACCAACCGAACCTGGGGTCTCCGTGCATGTAACCCAGCGAATATATCTGCACCATGAGGGCTACGAAAGTAACCAGACCCAGCATCACCACCGTCACCGGGTCGATCAAGACGCCCCACGTCAGTTCAACACTGTCTTCCAGGCCGGGCAAACCGGCGTAGAACCAGGTCTTTTCGTATTGGCATGTCAGGGGGCCGGACTCCTTGCCGGTCTCGGCAGAGGCGACGCGGGCACACCCATCGGTGGCGGTGGTCGCCTCGAGGAAACCGAACAGGGTGAGCCAGAATAGGCCGAACCCTGCCGCTATGGCGAGGATGGCCAGGAATGCGCCTTTGCCAGGCAGGAACCTGCCAGCCACCACGATGAGCGGCGCGGCCGCGAAGCTGAGTACCGGAATGAGCCATGCCCAGGTCATAGGACGGTCATCTCCCTGACCTGTGCCTATAGAGTGTTGGAGTCGAAGTAGTCATCCGGGAGCGCATCACCATCGCATCAGGTCTATTTCATCCACGTTAACCGTGGCGCGATTCCGGTAAATCCTGAGAATAATGGCCAGAGCCAAGCCGACCTCCGCGGCTGCAACGGTGATGATGAATATGGCGATTATCTGGCCGTCAAAATGGACGAACACCTCTCCCACGGACCTGTAACCGAGGTGAGCGGCGGCGGCGATGAGGTTGATGTTCACCGCGTTGAGCATCAACTCGATGGACATCACGATGAGGACTGCGCTGCGCCGGGCCAGCACACCGTAGAGTCCAATGACGAACAGCGCGGCGCTGAGAAGTTGAAAGTAGACCAGAGGGACCACAGCCTAGCCTTCGTCCTCGCCGGTGCGGGCGATGATAATGGCGCCGATCAGGGCCACCAACAGGACCAGGGAAGCCACCTCGAATGGTATGGCCCAGCGGGTGAACAGGGAGTTGGCCAGGTCGCCCAAGGCCGGGCTTTCCGGCCCGGTTGACTGTGGTTGCCCGGTCCAGAACGCGGCTGCCAGCACTGCCAGCAACCCCAGCGCGGCCACCAATCCGAGGGGCCACTGCTTGTTATCGGAGATTCGCGGGTACTCAGAGGAGCGTGTGAGCATAATGGCAAACAAAAGGACGATGATGATTGCTCCTCCATAGATCAGGACCTGCACCAGGGCCAGGAATTCGGCGAAAAGGACCAGGTAGATTCCGGCCACGGCCAGCAATGATACCAGCAATGCCAGGGCCGCGTGGACGACGTTGCGGGTGGCGACGACCCCCACGCCGCCGGCGAGGGTCACCACTGCGAGAAGGATGAACAGGAACCAGGACACCGCTAACCAGCCACCTGTCCAATCGGTCCCATGTGATTACCGGATGTCGACAAATGTTGCCACCAAAATATGAGCCACCAGGACGGCGGCTCCGGAAGTTTTAGTCCGGTTTCAGGGATAGGTCTGTTTCAAGTGCTATCAGCAGGTGCATCCATACTGGCAGCCGCGGCTTCCGCCTCCCGCTTTTGCTTGGCCAGCACGGTTGGAGGTATCCAGTTGGTCTCGCGCTGGAATTTCCGTCCGATGTCCAACAGGACCGGCAGGTTGACGCGGTCGCCGTTGCGCTGGTAGGTACTCATCTCGTGTTCGTGGGACATAACGATGGCGTCGAAGTTGCACACCTCAACGCAAATCCCGCACAGTATACACCGATTGAGATTGATTTCGAAGGTGTCGACGATTTTGCGCCGGTGGCTCTTGCCTTCCTGTTGCAGGGGGTTATCCATCATGTTGGCGGACATGCACTGGGTAGGGCAGTTGCGGATGCAGACCATGCAGCTGGTGCAAAACGGTTCCCCTACCTCGCTGTCCCAGGTAAGTGCAGGAAATCCCATAAACCTGGGTTGCACCGGCGTCGGCTCTTCCCGCCGCTTGAGAATGTTGCCCGTGGCAGGGTACTGGCGTGTCACGGGTTCGCGGAACCCGTTGACCGTCGATACCAGTGTCAGCCACAGGCCCTTGAGGCTGTAAAGCATGTTGCGAGCCTCCGTTCAGTAATCGCGCCGTCCCGGAATACTAAGGAGCGACGGCTTCCCGTCTCCGTTCCCTGGAATCCCGTTGCGCTTCCTGCCTGGCACGAATCTCGGCGACCCGGTTGGCGGGTCCCGTAACCCGGCGGTAGATGATATATGCTACCACCACCAGCCCGGCCAGCGACATCAGGGTCAGGGTCCAGGGGGGCCATTTGTAGAACATATAAATCCCGGTGATGACTATGGTGTAGAAGGACAAGGGCACCATTACCTTCCAGGCGAAAGCCATTAGCTGGTCGATCCGGAGACGGGGGAAGGTGCCCCGTATCCAGAATATCACCAGGATCACGGCATAGACTTTGACGAAGAACCAGATGATGTCCCAGTTGCCACTGAGGAAAGGACCAGACCAGCCCCCGAAGAACAGCAATACGGTCAGGGCTGCGATGGCGAAGGTGTTCACGTATTCGGCCAGGAAGAAGACCGACCAATGAGCGCCGCTATATTCGACGAAGGGCCCCCCAACGATTTCCGACTCCGCGAAATAAATGTCGAAGGGGGTGCGGCCCACTTCGGCCAACCCGGCAATGAAGAATATGACCAGCCCCAGGGGTTGGATCAGAACGTAGGGGTAGGTCGACTGCTGGGCAACGATTTCCTTCATGTTCATGGACTGGGCCAGCATGGCCACCGCGATTACCACCATGATGACCGGAATTTCGTAGCTGATTAGCTGCGCCGCGGCCCGCAGGCCGCCCAAAGTGCCGTACTTGTTGGCCGACCCCCATCCGGCCAGCACGAGACCCAGGATTCCCACGACGGCGAAGGCTATGATGTAGAACAGGCCGAGGGATTCCAGGTTCCGGACGACGGCATCGGGAGAGCCGGGGATGGTGACCCAGATCATAAACGCCGAGACGACAACGATGACCGGCGCGATCCAGAATATGGCTTTCTCGGACTCCGCGGGAAGGATGTCCTCTTTGAGTATCAGCTTGACAGCGTCTGCCACCGGCTGCATCAGCCCCATTGGGCCAGTGCGGGTGGGCCCCAGCCGCCGCTGCAACCGCCCGAGGACTTTGCGCTCCAGCCAAATCTGTACCAGGACCATCATCGACAGGAACGTAAACATCACCAGCAGCCCGACAATTATCCATACGACGTCCCGCACGCTGATGGTCAGAAGCTGGGGGGCCAGCGAGTCCAGGTTAAAGCTCACCGGTCAACCTCGCCAAGCACGATGTCCAGGGAGCCGAGGATTACCACCACGTCGGCGATCCAGGAGTCCTTGAGCATGTGTTCTATAGCGGACAGGTTGCAGAAGGACGGGGGACGTACCTTCACCCGGTAGGGCTTGTCAGTCCCGTCGCTGATAATATACACGCCTATCTCCCCCCTCGGGTTCTCGGCGCGGACGTAGACCTCTCCCGCTGGAGGACGGATCAACCGCCGCCCCAGGGAGGATGCTACGTCACCGGAGGGTATTTGCTCCAGGGCCTGCTCGATTATTCTAAGAGATTCGTACATCTCCTGGACCCTGACGTAGTGGCGGTCCCAGCAATCGCCATCGAGGCCGATGGGAATGTCGAAGTCGAAACGGTCATATATGGAGTAGGGTTCGGCCTTGCGCACGTCGTACTCGACCCCGCAGGCCCGCAGGCATGGGCCGGTGAGGCCGAAGTCCAGCGCGTCCTCGGTGGAGATTACGCCAACGTCCTTGAGCCGCGCCAGGAAAATCTCGTTAAATGTCAGCAGTCTGTCCGATTCTTCCACATCCTCGCGCAGCAATGGGAGCAGGTCTGCAATCATCCTCTCGAAGTTGTCCGGCAGGTCTTCTTTGATACCTCCGATGCGGAAGTAGTTGTGCATCATGCGCGCGCCGGAGACCGCCTCGAACATCGACTGGACTCGTTCCCGGCCCCGGAAGCAGAACATGGACGGGGTCATTGCCCCGGCATCAAGGCCCATTGTGGCAACGAACAGCAGGTGGCTGGCGATACGGTTAAGCTCACAGAGAATCACCCGGACGTACTCGGCGCGCTCGGGCACGGTAAGGCCCATGAGCTTCTCCACAGCCTGACAGTAGACCAGTTCGTTGTTGAAGTTGGCGACGTAGTCCAAGCGGTCGAAAAGGGTAATTATCTGGTGGTACTGCTCTCCCTCACACAGCTTCTCCGAGCCGCGGTGCAGGTAGCCGATGTGAGGTTCGGCGCGGACGACCTTCTCTCCGTCTACCCAGAGCACCAACCGGAATACGCCGTGGGTCGAGGGATGCTGCGGGCCCATATTCAGAAGCATCTCAATGGGTTCACCGCGCTCAGGGACACCGGCGGCAGACCCGAGTGTTTCTTGCCGGGCAAGTTCGGCCATCAGCCAGCCTCGCCGGTGAATCGGGGTACAGTGCGCCATCCGTTCATAGTCCGGCTCCAAGGCCGGAGTCCAAGTCCGCGTCCCATAGCCGGTCAGAGTCTGCGGGACGGCCGAAGAAACGTATTTCCGGTTCTGGAACGGGGGCCAACAGGCTGCTCATCCAGACCTCTCCGTTATCGTAGAACCCGGCATCGATCAACACTTCCTCCAGAGCGCCCAGTTCCTCGCAGTCCTCCAGGTAGCCGGCTACCTGCGCTCTCAGGGCAGACCGCGCCTGCTCCGAAGTGTCGCCAAAGCCTATCATGTCCAGTTCAACGCATGACGCCTGGCAGGTATCCCCCGACCATGACTCCTCGATGCGGTAGACGATCCGCTCGAAGGGTGTCCGTTCTGCCTGGTCCTCTGGGGCTTCAAACACAGGTCTTGGTCTCTGCTATTCCACGAATTCCAATTGCAATTCTGTATCTTCCTCGAGGCCCGGAAACCCAGCGTCGGCCAGCGCCGGGGCAAGGGTATCCGGGACGTCGTTGGCCTCGATCCAAGCGCGCATAACCTGTATCAGTTCGTCCTGTGCCTCCCTGACCGACTCTCCCGCTCCTTCCAGGGGAAGGGAGTCCATCCTGGCAACGAACCTGCCGTCGTCCCATGATACTCGGGCCGTCAACACAAGCTGTTCCATCTGTGTCGTGAATCCTCAACCATCATTCCGGCCCCCCATCACATAGAGGATCCGTGTTTTCAGACGGCGCTAGAACTCCTGGTAATCGTTGAAAGGAAATTCCTTGCGTCCTGGAAAGCCCTCGAACCCGTCATAGAGCAAAAGGGGAGTAAGAGCCGGGTGGCCGTCGAATTCGACCCCGAACAGGTCGTGGGCCTCCCTTTCGTACCAATCGGCGGCCCGCCACACTGACACGACCGATGGAACATTGGGACTGTCGTATGGGACGTCGGTCTTTATGGCCAGGGTCCTTTCCGGCTCCATGGAATGCAGGACATAAAGGAGCTGGAGATGATCACTGTAGTCCACACAAGCCAGACATAGCAACTGAGACATCAGTATACCGGGCGTCTCTTTCATCTGCCGGCAGACATTCAGGGCATCCGCCGGTTGAATGGACAACTGCGGCACATCCCCGAGGACGCCAAGCTGCGGCCCATAGTCCCCAAGGATCTCGGCCGCCTGGGAGAGAAAGTCCCGGTTAGAGCCGGAGAGACCGGCGAGAATATCTTCGGCGGCTTCATCCGCCTGTGTGCTATCGGCTTCGGCCACTAGCCTTGGCGTCCTGCATTATTTTTTCCTGCAATTTGAGAATGCCGTAGAGCAGCGCTTCGGGGCGCGGCGGGCATCCAGGCACGTAGACGTCGACCGGGACGATATGGTCCACGCCCATCACCACCGAGTAGGAACGGTAGTATGGGCCGCCGTTGGTGGCGCAGCTTCCCATTGCAATGACCCACCGGGGTTCAGGCATCTGGTCATACAGGAGGCGGAGCGGTTCGGCCATCTTCTTGACCACCGTGCCCGCAACAATCATGACGTCGGACTGGCGCGGTGAGGGCCATGTGACCACGCCGAACCGGTCGAAATCGTGGTGTGCCATGTACGTGGAGATCATCTCGATGGCGCAGCAGGCCAACCCGAAGGACATGGTCCACAGGGAAGACTTCCGGGCCATTGCGAAGAGCTGCTCGGTGGTGGTGGTGATGACGCCCGGCATCATCCTGGAGGTCTGATTGAGCAGGCTGGGGCCGGGCTGGTTCCCGCCTCCCAGGACTATCTCTGCCACTCCAAGGCTCCTTTTTTCCAAGCGTATACGATGGCGAAGAACAACACTCCGAGGAACAAGAGCATGGCGTAGAAGGGGATGGGGTTGCCCAGGGCCTGCTGCTTGATGAAGATCACGGCCCATGGGAACAGGAACACCGCTTCCACGTCGAAAATCAGGAACAGGATGGCAAAGATGTAGAACCGGACGCTGATGTTGGACCACGCATAAGGCGTTGGAGGGATACCGCACTCATAGGGAGTGAGCTTGATATCCGACTTCCGGCGGGAGGAAAGAATCCAGGATGCTGCGAACATGCCGCCGATGGCTACAATTGCCACAACAGCGGAAATTGCAACCGCCGTCCAGTTCCCGGCGAAAATTGTGGGATCAAAGGCTTGAAGATAAAAGCCAGAGATAGACATCATGCTATATGGATGAATCAGGTGGGGTTATAACCTGTCGCGGGCAGGCTTGAAGGGGCAAAAGCAATATAGCATCGGCCAATCAGAGTGTCAATTCGTACCAAGCAACTGGAGACTTGTCAACCTCAAAATCGTGGCGTATGGTGGGCCTTGCAACAGACGCGATCCTACATTCTTGGAGGAGGTCGGACAAAACAGATCGGGGCACGTAGCGTGCCCCCTTTAAGCTCCTCATTCAATTGGGGATGTACAGAGTGGTTCCTGTTGGAAGTTGCCCGCGTCTGCGAGCCGACAAGGGGGCGTCCTATATGCGCCAAGCGTTTCTGCACCTGTTTTAACCGGGTCGCCGGCACTTTCCCTAGTACCCAGTCACGCTGGGAATAGGGGGGTATAGCCGATGGAGTTTCCTCTTGGCATCCCCGGTGGTGAAGCGCCAGCTGATGATCGCCTGGGCCTCATTGCGTTCCTGCTCCAGGGCGTGCACTTCCGGCAGAGACTATCCTCCTCCGGGCACCGCTGTCCGGGGCAGCGGCGGGATATGACGCTGAATTCGATCTCCGCCATATTCAGCCAAGTGCCATGCTTTGGCGTGTAGTGAAACTCCAGCTTCCGGGCTATGCGCCGGGCCTCCTCGGCCGGGAACGCCTCGTAGAGCGACGCCTTGCGGTGAGTGTTCAGATTATCCAAAACCACCCGGCCTACCCCGGCCTCCGGGTAGGCCTCCTCCACCAGCCAGCGCATCTGGTGGGCGAAGTCCACCTTGGTGCGCCGCTCCGTTATTTCCACATGCCGCCAGCCGGCCAGCGGCTCCAGGGTCAGGAACAGGTTGCGGGCGCCCTGCCTCCGGTACTCGTAGTCCTCCCGCCCCGGCCTGCCCGGCTTTGCCGGGAGGGGCGGATGGGCATCGGCCAGCAACTGGGTAGAGGTCTCGTCGAAGCGGACCACCGGCCTCTGCGGGTCATAGGGTTCGGCGTAAAGGTCCAGCACGTCCTCCATTTGGGCCACAAAACCGGCGCTCACCTCGGGAATGCACCACTGCTTCCTCTGCCACGGCTTGAGGGCTTTTTTGAGATGCCGGCGCACGCTCTCGTGGGACAAAGACGCAACCAAGCCCAATTCCACCGCCTTGCCCGCAAGGGCCCGCAGCGTCCAGTGGTCATATCCATCGGGAGCCGGGGTGCAGGCCAAGGCGATGAGATGGGCCCCGGCCCGGTCGTCCAGCTTGCGGTACCGGTTGGCCTGGGGCCGGTCCGTGAGCGTCCCCTCCAACCCGCCCCCGGCGAAGCGCCGCTTGATGCGGAATACGGTTCCCTCGGACCCGTCCAATGCCGTGGCCACCTGGGAGCGGTCCAGCCCTCGTCCGTCTTCAGCAGAATGCGGGCCCGGGTGGCAACTCTGGCGGAACCCTTCCCGGCACGGACCATATGCTCCAACTGGTTGCGTTCCTCCGGCGTCAGCCGGACGGCAAATTTCTCTCTGACCACACAGCCACCTCACAGCAACACGAAGTACCGATAGATTAGCATTGCCAGTCAACCACCAGCTACGACCTCAAACCAAGTTTGACTGAGTACTAATGCCCGTGGCAATCTGAGTCACAAGGAGGCACCCGTTTTGAAGAACTTACTTGTTCCCCTACTCATAGGACTTCTGCTGCTCGGATGCAGTTCTCCACCTCCCACACCCAACGTCGAGGCCACAGTAAGAGCCTTACTTCCCACCGAGATACCAACGGCCACGCCGGACATAGACGCGACGGTTGAGAGTCGAATTGCAACGACCACAGCCCAACCGACAATAGCTGTTCCCGTTTTGTCTCCGGCCCCGACCGACGCTCCAGAATTTACTCAGACTCCACCCCCAGAACCAACGTCGACGACGGCATTCACCGCTACTCCCGATCCTACTTCTACCCCCACAGCCACGCCGAGGCCAACTCCTACTGCTACATCAGGATCATCTAATGGGAAACCTGGGTTCATGCCACCGTTCGTGACAACACTCTCGCCAACTTCAGTGTACAGACCGACTCCTACTCCCGCACCTACATCTACTCCAATGCCTGCACCCACGCCCAGTTCGACACTAACACCTACCCCAAGACCTACCCCGAGACCCACCCAGCGACCCACCGCGACTCCAGTCCCTCGACCAGTCCCGACTTGGAATATCCCTTCCATCGACGCGGAGGTTACATCCATTCGATTCTATGAGCAGGGATGGAGTCTCGACAGCTATTACAGCCGAGTGTACCGGTCGGCCTTTCCCCGGCATGCGACTAGGTATGTATCCTGGGAGCTGTTTCTAACGCACCCGGCTCCCAACCGACAAACCGATTATGTGATTGAAGCTAAGTGGTATGGCCCGAGGGGAATCCTATTCGAATCTGACACCACAGAGGCGCATGTTAGAGAGGGCAGAACCTACAGCAGTCGGAGCGACGGACGGGGATGGAGAACTCCCAGCCAGTGGCGGATCGGCTCTTATCGGGTGGACCTGCACGTCAATGGCCGGGTCGTTGCCTCCAAGGAGTTCGACGTGGTCGATGAGCCACTGTCCCGCAGCAGCGAATTTCAGAAAATGAGGAATACGCTTCCGTGGGCAGTGGACCCCCTGTCTCCAGAGGAGTCTGTCGACCTCATATCTTTGTCTACTATATCGAGCAAAGATCACGAATTAGCCCAGCGGATCAGCCTCTTCCCGTGGGTGCAGTCTGGCCCCACGGAGGATAACCGAGCCGCTTTACAGCTCCTGGCGGTCATGTCCGAGAAGGACGTGAGACTGGCCAGGAGGATTGCCGAATTCGAGTGGATATCCGATGGGATAACATCACATGAACAGCAGGCGATATGGGGGCTGAGTGTCGCTATGGACTCAGATCCCAAGCTGGCCGAGCTTCTGATCATGTCCCCGTTCCTAGAGGGTCAATTTCGGATGAGGAACTCGTCTGCCCTTCGCGCAATGGGGCGTCTCCTACATAGGTATCCAAGCCTGTATTCAAGCATACTCAGCCAGGGTTGGTTTAAGGATGGGATGAGTGCAGAAGAAGCTGCCCTCCTTGCTGCTTTTGACCGGGATGATCGATTTTTCTCCCCTACCAACTTTCGAGGGATGATCGAGAGGCATAGGCTGGAATCCGTTTCCATAACTCTCCCGCTTCGTGGTGAGATTACCGCAACCGGAGTGTCGCACTCTCAAGGAGACGTGCGGACCGATGTGATCGAAGTCATTGGGGAGGCGGCGGCGGAGGTCGAGGCGTTCATGGACGTTCCATTGCCGGTAGATGATCTGGTCCTGATCTTCGCCGGATGCGCCGACCTACCGTATAACGAAGGTTGTGGATTCTGGGGAGTTAACAGTCATAGTTACATAGTCGTTGACCCACGCCTAGCAATAAGCGACGCACGAAGATCGCTGATAGGGGTAATAACCTTCTATTATTGGCGGTCGTCCTCGAACGTCCCAGATGGTTTCATAATGGAGTGGCGGAATTCATTAAACTGTATGTAGAAGACCGTCTGTTTGAGAACCCCCTGAATTGGAACCTAGGGACCAACATACGTCAGAACGTCGATTTCTGTCGAGCAAAGGGCATAGAGGACGTGCAAGACCTGTTGAGGATCGAGGAGCGATATACCCCATCGGAGTTACGTGATCTGGAGCTTCACTACTGCTTTGACATCATGGGAAGGTCCATAATATTCGAACTGTATCAGGCCATCGGAGAAAACGCCGTACGCGCTGCACTTCGGGAAATCTATGAGGCTGCTCAGGGTCTGGAAGAGGGGGAATTGACAGAGGAGCAGATTTATCAGACGTTCCGTCGACACTCCTCATCTGCGGCTGACATGGATCAAGTCTATCGCAAATGGCATGGTGGAGAGTTCGTCAGATAACTGTTACGAACCTCATCTCGCATTTATGACCCCGCCTGCAGAGAGCGAATTGGTGGTGCTGGCCCGGCAGTGCCTGGACCGCCGGATTCCCAGCCGGGACGTCCTGAAACACGAAACCGGAGCCTGGCAAGGACAGCGAAACCGCGATGCGATTCAGGCCCAGTGGCGCTTCACCACTGGGACGCCCGAATCAAGCTCAAGTCCCTATACCCATCAATACAATGGTTGCAGACTGATAGCCTTGCAATATAAGGGAAATACCGGACAGCCGGATTACGATATTCTCAACAGTAACGACAATATTCGTGCTCCACTTCTAGCACTCATGAGTTTCGCAATTTTCTCAAGCAGCAAGGCCCGCAGGGGCAACCTGGCCCCTGTGGAATCCGGTGTCACCGGCTCAATCGGCTATTTCCAGACCGCAATAGGGGCATGTTCTGGGCAAGCCCCGGCGCTGCTGTACTTCATCGCTCCGGTCCTGCTGCGCATTTTCGCTCTCGCGTTGCTGCACCTGTTCCAGGAACCCGGACCCAAGGATACCTGCCGGGAGGGCAAAGATACCTATTCCCAGGACTGCTATGACACCGGCCAGCAGCCGCCCTTGGATTGTTACCGGGAAGACATCGCCGTAACCCACGGTAGTCAGGGTGACTATTGTCCACCACATGGTAGCCGGAATGCTGGAGAATGCTTCGGGCTGGACTAGCCTCTCGGCGAAATACATCAGGCTGGAGGCCAGCACCAACAGCACGCCCAGCACTATGGTGACCGTAAAAATGTCATGCCGCCTGGCGTGGAGAACGTCGCCCAGCGTGCGCAGACCAACGAAGTAACGGCTCAGCCGGGCAGCCCTGGCCACCAGCCGTACCACCCGCAGCGGTCGCAGGTCCAGTCCGACCAGCAACAGCAGAGAGGGCAGTATTGCCAACAGGTCGAGCAACTGGATGGGCGACAGGATGAATCTGATGCGGCTGCGCACCGGGTGGGTGTAGCTGGGGTCTTCGGCATACGACCAAACACGCAGGATGTATTCGATGGCGAAGACAGCCACCGACGCCGATTCAAAGATGATGAAGACCTGGGGAGCGGCCTGGTTGATGTTTTCCACCGAGGCCAGTATGAGGGCCACGACGTTGGCGCAAATCAGGAATATGATGAAAATGTCCCAGGCCCGGCTGACGCGGTCTCCAGGCACGGCGAGTTCGAGAATCTCGTAGACACGCCGCCTGACTCCAGGCATCACATGCCGCCGCGCAGTTCGGTGGAGGAGATGTCGTTGCGAAAGGCCGCCTCCGGGAGTTCCTGGAACAATGGACTGAACCCGCCGGGGACGGGAACATCAGCGAGGGTTCGGAATGTTTCCCTGTCCTTGCGTCCAGCCACGAGGAACCGGCCGCCGCCAGCCCAGATCTCCGCCAGTGCGGTCAGCATGGCCGTCTCGTCGTTGCCATAGTAGCGGGGCGCTACCAGCCTGACCGCAGTGTCCCAACCGATTACAAATGGGCAACCGGGGAACAGGGCGGACTTCTTATGAAAGGTCTCGGCGCGTGTGAGCACTACAGTCTCTGCTCCGGCGAACTGGCCCAGCCGCCGCTCAACTTCCTCACGTTCCAGAGGCGGCTTGTCTACGTTTACCACTGATAGTTCGTAGAAAACATCCAGGCCCAAGATGCCCGAGGCGGCGCGGGTCAACTGGCGGTGACCCTCGTGTACGGGACGGAAAGACCCAGGCAGCAGTGCGGCCTGCACCGGTTCATCAACCGCCATCCTGCCGTCAGGGTAGACCGTAACGCTGCCGGCGTTGCCGGACAACAGGCGGGACAAAGGGTCGGGATGCGTCCGGCGTTCCACCTCGAGCTTGTCTCCGCTGGTCAAGCCGAGTTCCAGGTCGGGTTCGATTCCGCACGCCTCGGCCAGAGCCTGCAAGACGAGCAGGCTCACCAACTCCTCTTCTCCGGCCCGGTCACGAAGCCCCTTGTTGAGCAGCAGGGAGTACGTGGAGACCCGCTCATCGTCCCAGGTAGCGATGTGAGCACGATGGTCGCCGCGCTTGGTGCGGTCGGTTGCGATGGTTGCGGTGCATCCCAAACCCAGGACCGGGGGAGCGCCTTCACGCAGATGCAGGGAACGGCGGTAGGTCGCCGCTGCAATGTCACGCGCGGTCTCCTTAGAGACGAATTGGCCGGGTTCGTGTCCCACCAGTTCAATCATTGAACGGGGACCGTAGGGAACGACCACTTCCAGCAAAGTGCGGGACGCACCGGCAACGCCCAGCAGCCAGGCCGTGGCCTGGCTGCCCGCACCGGAGACAGCTAAAACGGTCTGCTGGGGCGAGTCGTGGATCCTCTGTATCAATGCCTGTATATCATTCATCGCACAATCCAGACCGCTGTAGTGGACATAAAGTTGCTCATCAAGGGGACGTCCAAGGCGTCGGGTCTATCTCCCTCATGCTTTTCCGGGAGACCTCGATCTCCCCGGCAATCTTGCGGTCCCACTCCCGGTTCCACTCGTCAGGGATCATCCGCCGGGCGTCCCTCCACCACAGGGGACCGTCATCACCCAACACATCACCCGCCATCACGTCAGCCAGGAAGCAGGTCATGTCTCCCCCGTCCATAGCGTTGACCACCCGGCAGTCCAGGTATCCCCAGGACTCATCCAGGACCGGGCAGCCGGTGGCTTCCGTATGTATCCTGACACCCTCCAGCTTGTCCTGGTCTCTACCGGAGACCAGGCCGAAGTCCTTGATGAGGTGGAGTTGGTCGGTGCGAAGAAAATTCAGCGCCAATGCACCGCTGGAGTAGATGAGGCGGTGGCTGAAATTTGTCTTGTATATCTGAACGACCACCCGGGGCATGTCAGGGACGATGGACGCCGCCGCAATAGCCACGGCTATCTGGACGTTGGCTTTGCCCTGCCATTGGCTGGTAACGGCTGCCAAGGGTGACCAGAGCCGTCCCATCACCGGGGCGATGCGCGCATATTCCATTCTGCAACCGGCCAACCTGAGCACAGAGATGGGTATTGGCCCGGCGACCGCAGGCCAACGGGAGTGTAGCACCGCAAGGACGGGACGGTCTAGGCGGGTATTGGCCCATAGCCATTCAATCGACCGCGACTAAAGACGACTGGGCGACGGCTACCAGCGGGGAGAGTGGTCCTCGACCTGATTGTGAGTCAGGCGGAGTTGGTTGGCGCCGTCCGAGTCCATCACGAATATCTCTCCCGTTCCGTACACACGGGACACGAAGGCTATTCTCTTGCCGTCGCGGGACCACACGGGAGAGAAATCGTCGGACTCGTTGCTGGTCAACCGGCGCGGCTCGGAGCCGTCCGGTCTCATCGTGTATATCTCGGCCGAGCCGTCACGGTGGGACACGAAGACGATGGACTTGCCGCTAGGGGACCACAACGGAGAGCGGTCGGCCATGCGGTTGTCGGTCAACTGGGTAATCTCGGGAGCATCGTACCACGTCCCGCCCTTCGGCCTGGAGGCTACGAAAATCTCGGCGTTGTCCTCGCTGCCGCGCACGAATGCTATCGTGTTGCCATTGGGAGACCATGACGGTCCGGTATCGTCGCCGTCGGTCAGCCGGACCAGGTTAACCCCGTCCGGGTTCCTGAGCCATAAGCCCTGCTCCGACTCGTCTCCGAGACTATAGAACACCAGCCAGTCACCGTCAGGAGACCACCCTCCCATACGCTCGTGGGTATGGTTGGTGGTAACCCGAGTGGGGTTGGACCCGTCGGCGTCCATCATGTAGATTTCCGGTTGGGCATCGCGATTTGATACAAACGCCAGGCGGGAGCCGTCCGGAGACCACCTGGGAGCCAGGTCATCTCCCGCGCTGTTGGTCAGCCTGGTGACGAATTCGCCTTTCGTATCAGCAGCCATTATTTCCAAATCGCCGGTCTGGCCGGATACGAAGACCACTTGCTTCCGGTCGGGCGACCACCTGGGGTCGGAGTCCTTCCCGGAGCTGCTGGTCAAGGAGAGAGCGTTACGGGCGCCGGTATCCAGCAAGGCCAGTTCCGAGCCGGCTCCCAGGTCAGAGACGTAAGCCAGTTTTGGGTCTCCACCAAGGGAACACCCGGATAACAGGAAAATTGAGATGGCTGCAGCCAAGACCAAGCTGAGACTGCCCGTGTGTCGTAAAACGTTCATTCGACGGCCACCTAGACTTGGACCCCGATTGGGGCCAAGAGTAACGATATATGCTGGAGAATGTTCTATTTCTAAAATTATACCCAAACCACCGGCTATCCTGTAATCAAAGTTGCACGGCTTTTCCGGGAAGTATGCGCTGAAGGGTGCTTAGCACAGCACGGAGGGACGATCGCCGTTACCTTGACCCGTTATCTTGACAATGAAATGGGGGTAACTTAGCATCACCGCAATTTGAGACGGCGCAGCGAGTACCCGTGGGAATGGCCTAGCCGCCATGCATCCTGCGGCGCACGTCGCACCACAATATCCGCATGGAGGTGTCCCCCATGAAAGCCCTGGTCGGATGCACCTTGATCGACGGCACCGGCGGCCCCGTTCTTGACAATGCAACAGTGCTCATAAACGGAGACCGAATCGAGGCGGTGGGACCGCGCGACGCAATAAGCTGGCCGGTGGACACGGAGATAATCGACGTCTCTGGGATGACGGTCCTTCCGGGGCTGATTGACTGCCACGACCACCTGGCTTCCAAGGACTACACGCTGGCGAGCCGGTGGGGACTCGACGAACCAACGTCCCTGGGCCACATCCGCACGGCCAAGGCCATCGAGGACACGCTGGCCGGCGGCTATACGTGCCTGCGGGATGCAGGGGGCCTGGACGCCGGTTTCAGGACCGCGGTGGACCAGGGCCTTATTTCCGGCCCGCGGCTGGTCCTCTCCGTGGGGATCATATCTCCCACCGGCGGGCTTGCGGACCGGGTAAGCCCATCCGGACATCACAACGCCTACCACTTTGACCCGAACACCCCAGCCGGAGTGGCAGACGGGCCGGACTCGGTGCGGGCCAAGGTCAGGGAGATGGCGCGCGTCGGCGCTGATGTCATTAAGTTCGCCACCACAGGCGGCGCAAGCTCCCGCCCCGGCCACGGGCCGATGGATATTGAATTCGGCCCCGATGAGGTGAAGGCGCTGGTGGAAGAATCCGCGGCCTTGGGACGCAGGACAATGTGTCACGCCGTCGGCGGGCCAGGACTGCGGATGTGCGTCGAGGCCGGAGTCGGGTCGGTGGAGCACGGCTGCTACCTGGCGGATGACCCCGATCTGGTCAAGATTATGGCCGACAAGGGGACATTCTTCACGCCGACCTTCGAGATCTACGAGTTCCACTCCACCGTCAGCGCCCCGCACATGGTGGAGCGGGCCAAGGCGTTGCTGGAGGTCCACCGGGAGAGCCTGCATCAGGCCCTGGCAGCCGGGGTCAAGGTGGTGGCAGGCACCGACGCCGGGGGATACGTCCACGGGGACAACGCCCGCGAGGTCGAGCTCCTCGTGGACCGGGGGATGACTCCAATGCAAGGGATTCAGGCCGCCACAGGTTGGGCCGCCGAATGCTGCGGCCTCGACAAGGAGATTGGGACCGTGCAAGCGGGCAAACTGGCGGACCTGCTGGTCATCGACGGGGACCCCTTGCGGAACATTTCGGTGCTGAGAGACCGCGACAGGATAAAGGTGGTGATGAAGGGCGGCGAGGCATTCGTCGACAAGCTGGAAGCGCCCGTTCTTGCCGCGGCGGCTGTCAGCTAAGCATATTCGTATTGGCCGGAATTCCCGTTTTCACGGGAATGACAATGCGGAGTGAGGACGTGGAATCCTGTATGATTGATTCATGCGGTTCCACGTCCTCACTCTCTTTCCAGAAGCTATCGAAGCGCCTCTCCGGGCCAGCATGTTGGGTCAGGCGCAGCGCCGGGGACTCATCTCGGTTACGGTTACGGACATACGCGACTACACTCACGACGCCCACGGCACTGCCGACGATTACCAGTTCGGGGGCGGTCCGGGAATGGTGATGAAACCCGGGCCGGTTATCGAGGCAGTGGAATCCGTGCTCGCCTCCACGACCTTCAGTTCAGGGACTACCCCTGTCGTTCCGACTCCACCCATTCTGTTGATGTCTCCCCAGGGAGATGTCCTGGACCAGGGACTGGTGGAGGAACTGGCCCAGGCCCCGGAGATCGTTCTGGTGTGCGGCCATTACGCCGGTGTGGACGAGAGGGTGAAAGATTACTTCAGGGCGCGGGAGGTGAGCATCGGGGACTACGTTCTCACAGGGGGCGAACTCCCTGCGATGGTCCTTATCGACGCTGTTTCCCGGTTGGTCCCCGGCGTGGTGGGATCTATGGACAACGTTGTGCAGGACTCCATCACTTCCGGACTGCTCCAGCACCCTCTGTACACCCGTCCGGCGGAGTACCGGGGAATGACCGTGCCCGATGTGGTGTTGTCGGGGCATCACGCGGAGATCGACCGATGGCGGCGCCGGGAATCGCTGCGGCGTACATTGGAAAAGAGGCCGGACCTGCTCCAGACCGCAGACCTTTCCCATAATGATTGGGATTACCTGGAGTCCCTGGGTTACACGGAGTCGCGGGACGCCACCGGCCAACCCCAATCCCCACTGCCAGGACATGAAGGGTAGGCGCTGCTCCGATGGCGAAGGCCGACTTCAAGTTCTACACTTCTCTCAGGGTGCGCTGGATGGAGTGCGATGCCCAGGGCATCGTATATAACGGCAAGTACATGGACTACATGGAGATCGGCCAGTCGGAGTATTTCCGCAATTTGGGGTTCAGCATTTACCGGATCGCGGAACGCGGTTACTTCGACGTCGCCACGGTCAAGGCTCTGATTGAGTACAAGGCCCCGGCCCGGGTGGATGACATCCTGGAGGTACATGTCAGAGTGTCCCGCGTCGGGAACACCAGCATCACGCTGGCTATGGAGATTTACCCGGAGGACTCTGATCTCCTTCTGACAACAATGGAAGGTGTGTACGTGGGATATGCAGCCGATTCTGGGACCACACGGCCTGTGCCCGCCGGCATCCGGCAGTTGATTGACCACTTCGAGACCACCGGAGAGGTCCTGCCACTGGAGCAATTCCCGGAATTGGCCGAGGCAGCAGCATGAAATCAGCGATGCGCCAAGCCGGGTGTCATGCCCGGCGGTTATGTCAACCCTTCTATAGTGGCTCGAATGGCTCGACTCTGTAGACCTCGGCCATTGACTGGGCCAGCCCTGCCCGATAGACTCTAGTCGCCGCCGAGCCGGGTGCGCCAGTGGGTGAGAGGCACGGCGCAACCAGCGGAGTTGCCTATATATCATGGCGAGACTCTTCGATCTCCACATACACACGACCAAGGGCAGCAGCGACAGCAGCCTGTCTCCCGAAGATTTGATCCTGGAAGCCGACCGGCTCGGCCTCCGCGGCCTTTGCATCACCGAACACAGCGGTCCGTGGGACAAGCACGAGTTCCGCCGCTTCGCCAGCCTGCACAGCGTGGTGCTGATCCGCGCAATGGAAGTCGAGACCGACATGGGACACATGCTTGCCTTCGGGATGGACGAGTACCAGGCCGGTTTCCACATCGCCAGCAACCTCAGCCGGGCGGCCAGGACCTCGGGCGGGTTCGTGGTGACGGCCCATCCATTCCGGGCAGTGTTGAACACGCCTCGAATGGCGCGTCCCCTGCTCTACCAGTCGGAGTCGGAACCACTGCCGGAAAGTCCCGAGGAAGCGTTGGGACACCCGGTGTTCAAGCTGGCGGACGCCGTGGAAGTAGCCAACGGGGGCACTGCGGACAACGAAAACGGGTTTGCCCTGAAGGTCGCCGAGTCGTTGAAGATGCCGGTGACCGGCGGGAGCGACGCCCATTCGGTGAATGGCATCGGGAAGTTCGTGACCGCATTCCGGGATGACATCAACAACGAGGCTGAGTTTCTGAAAGCCCTCCGGTCGGGCGCATTTTACCCGGCCGTGGGGCTGCGCACGGGGCGGCTGCAACCCTTCACGGGCTGAGGCCCGGAGAACGCCATCTCATACCGCCGTGCCGGCCGGGGAGCGGCGGACAGGGTTCGTTCCCAGACAGGTCAACCCCGGCTCTTTCATACACGGGCGGGGAGGTCCCATTCCGGCATGTTCTCCAACACCGCTTCAGGCGCTCCGGCGGTATCCCCATTCGCGCAGGTCTGCGTCGCCCTGGACCTGGAGACCACCGGACTGGACTCCAACCGGGACGCCATTATCGAAATCGGAGCCGTAAAGTTCCGCGGCGACGAGGTGTTGGACACCCTTCAGACTTTCGTCAATCCCGGACGCACGATCCCCGAGCACATCCAGCGGCTGACCCACATTTCGCCCAGGCAGGTGCAGCGGGCGCCCCTGTTCAGCTCCATTGCCGGCCGGGTGGCAGAGTTCGTCGCCGATCATCCGGTAATCGGCCACAACATCCAGTTCGACCTGAAGTTCCTGGAGTCCCACGGCGTGCTACTGGACAATCCTGCCTACGATACGTGGGACCTGGCTTCAATGCTGCTTCCGCAGACGATGCGTTATTCCCTGGCTTACCTCAGCGACTATTTTTCTATTGATCATTCCGACCCCCACCGTGCGTTGAGCGACGCCCGGGCCACCCAGGGAATCTTCCTCGCCCTAGTCCGCCGGGCAGCAGTCCTGGACCCTGGACTGACGGAATACATTGCACGGCTCGCCGGGCGGAGCAACTGGGAATTGGCGCCGGTGTTCCGGGGGCTGGAGGCCGACTCGCGGGGCAAGACTTCGAGACTTGGCCTGACCGGGTTGGACCTGGAGGGCCTGGCAGCAAGGCTGGACAGGCATGAAGACCACAGGTTGCAGCGCCGGGCCGAAAACGACGCCGTTGACCTAGACCTTGCGGAGATTGTCGGACTGCTGGGGCCGGCGGGGCCATTCGCAGCCGCGTTTTCGGGGTTTGAGAGCCGGCCCGAGCAGGAACAGATGCTCGACGCGGTAACCAAAGCCATCTATGAAGGAAACCACCTGGTCGTGGAGGGAGGCACAGGGGTCGGCAAGTCCATGGCCTATCTGCTTCCCGCGGTGCTGTTCGCGGCGCAGAGGCGGACGAGGGTCGTAATTTCCACCAACACCATCAACCTCCAGGAGCAGCTTCTCAACAAGGACATCCCCGCCCTGCTGGAAGTGCTGGAAGGGGCGGGCGTCATCCAACCCGGGTCGGTCCAGGCGGCGCTCCTCAAGGGCAAGAGCAACTACCTGTGCCTTCAGAGGTGGAACTACCTGGCAAACAGCGAGAGTCCCACCGTGGACGACGCGCGCCTGTTGGGGAAAACCGCGGTATGGCTGCAAGACACGGCATCCGGCGACAGGGGCGAGATCAACCTGTCGGGCCGGGACGCATCGACATGGAACCGGGTATCCGCGGGAGAGAAGGGGTTCTGCCCCGGCCAGAGGGACGGAAGCCCTTGCTTCATCCGCGCTGCAAGGGAGCGGGCGGAACAGGCCCATATACTGGTGGTCAACCATGCCCTGCTCATGGCAGACCTGGTGATGGGCGGCAACGTAATCCCCGACTACAGCCACCTGATCATCGACGAAGCCCACAACCTGGAAGATGAGGCTACGGCCCACCTGGGGTTTCAAGTCACCAACGACCGGGTTGACGAGGCGATCGATAACCAGTCAAGGCTCATCAGCAGGCTGCGCGCCGCCCTGCGGGGAGAAGACCTTGCGCCGCCGGTGCGCCAGGCCGGGGAACAGGCGGCAGCCGATGTCGAGACCAGCCTGCCCAGGGTCAGGGACCTCTGGGGCCGGGCGCTGGCCGCGGCCGAGCGGCTGATGAACTCCCAGGGTGGAGGCCAGGCCAGCGAACAGTCTCAACTGCTGTTGACCCGCCAGATACGGAGCCAGACGGTATGGGAAGAAATGGCCCTGGCCGGCGAGAACCTCCAGGTGGGCTTGCAGCAGGCCGTGAACTTCGCCGCGCGGCTGGCCCAATTCCTGGCCACCACCGCCCTCGCGCCGGATGCGGACCAGGCAACCCTGGAGTCGGAGGCTTCCAACCTGGCCGACAGTCTGCAAACGTTGAAGGACCAACTGGGCGTGATCCTGGGAACCGGCGATGATGACAGAATCCTGTGGATTTCACGCCATCCTTCCCGCGGCGAGGTCAGCTTCCACTCCGCTCCCCTGGACGTAGGGGCAACACTGAACGAGCAGCTATTCGCCCGGAAGGACAGCGTGGTCCTCACCAGCGCGACCCTGAGCACCGGCCGGACTTTCGAGTACTTCCGCAGCCGGACGGGCGTGCCGGAGGAGAGTGACGAACTGCTGGTGGGGTCGCCCTTCGACTACCGGCGGGCCGCGCTGCTGATGATCCCGGACGATATGCCCCCGCCCAACGACCAGGGTTACATCGCTGCGCTTTCCCAGGTACTGATCAACCTGGCCCGCTCGGCGGAAGGGCGGACAATGGCGCTGTTCACATCGTATTCGTCCCTGCGGGCGGTCAGCAACCGGGTGCGCGCGCCGCTGGCGGAGAACGGCATCCAGGTGATGGCACAAGGGGTGGACGGTTCGGCCCAGCAGCTCATGGGACGCTTCGGCAGCGATCCACGGAGCCTGCTCCTGGGCACCAGCAGCTTCTGGGAAGGGGTGGACTGGCCCAGCGGAACCCTCAAGGCGCTGGTCCTGACCCGCCTGCCCTTCCAGGTGCCCACAGACCCCATCGTGAAGGCCCGCTCCGACCAGTACGACAACCCGTTCCAGGGCTACTCTGTGCCCCAGGCGGTGCTGCGCTTCCGGCAGGGCATAGGCCGGCTGATCCGCAACAAGGGAGACAAGGGCGTGATCGTGGTGCTGGACCGGCGCATCACCAGCCGCAACTATGGCAAGTCCTTCATGGACTCCATACCCCCATGCACACTCAGCCCCAGCAGCATAGCCACGGTTGGCACACTGGCCGCCGAGTGGATAGGAGGGAGCCGTGGAACTCGTCGTTGACCAGCCTTTCAATCTGGCTGCAACTTTGGAATGCGGGCAGGGACACCGTTGGCGGCGCAAATGTAAGGCACTTAACAGCAGTACCGGAACGGCTTGGTACGAGAATATAGTCGGTAAGGACCTAATATACATACGTCAGACCAACGATCCAAACGAAAGCGATATGAACACCTTAGAATTCAGTAGCCCATGGCCTGACATCGTGTCAGAAGCTTTTCTGCACTGGCATTTCAGGCTGAGCGATGACATATACGAAGCCTATGCCAAGCTTTGGGGGACCGACATCTACATGCGGAACTTGGTGAGAAATTACTGGGGTCTGCGGGTGATGCGTGCGGACCCTTGGGAGTGTTTGGTGTTTTTCGTTCTCTCTGGTAACAAGAGAATCGAAACCACCAAAGGGCAAATGGAGAAAATGGCTTCTACGTTCAGAGGCCTGAGATGTTGGGATCGCAAAACCCGTCATCCTTTCCCAACATCCAAACAAATAGACGAATACAGTACAAAGCCACAGTGTCTAACAGACGCCGTTGGGTCAAAACACGACCAATACATCTACGATGCTGCATGTGAAGTGAGTCAGGACCGCCTAAATCTTGAACGGCTAAGGAAGAGAGCAAGTTACGAGGAATCCAGAGCAGAATTGATGCGCAATCCAGGCATAGGACCCAAGGTCTCAGACTGCATAGCCCTGTTTAATTTGGGCAAATTGGAGGCATTTCCTATAGACACCCGCATTTTCAACTCATTAAATCGCGGGTATAGCAATGTGGTTCTCCCACAAGTAAATAGGAAGAGTTTGTATAACGAAAAGAGTCGACGCGACTTGCCGGGGAATGAGTACAGACAATTGCTAAATTGGGCCCAGGGACGATTTGGGTCCTATGCCGGCTACGCATCTCAGTTTCTCTTCTATGATGACCTTTGCACTCCCAAGGCACGAGGGGCAAGAATTGCTTCTGGACATTGAGCAGCCCTTCGACCTGGCCGCCAGCCTGGAGAGCGGGCAGTCTCACCGCTGGGACTACCCGGGAGAGGGGGATGACGGCTGGTACACGGGGGTTGTTCGCGGCAACCTGGTGCGAATCCGGCAGACTACCCAGTCAGTGGAGTTTCGGAGCGCGCCGGCGGCTGAGCCGGAGATGGCTCCCCGGCTCGCCGATTACTTCCGGCTGGGCGACGACATAGAGGCCATCTACTCGGACATCACCCGCGACGGTCGGGTGGCTGAGATGGTGGAACGTTACCCCGGCCTGCGGGTGCTGCGCATCGAGCCCTGGGAATGCCTGGTGTCCTTCATCTGCTCCGCCAACAACAACATCCAGCGCATCCACAACAACATGGAGACCATTTCAGCGGCCTTCGGTTCGCCGGCCAGCCTGGAAGGATACACCCGCTACACCTTCCCCACGCCCGCGGAACTGGCCGAGGCCGGGGAGATGGAGTTGCGGCGGCTGGGCCTGGGCTTTCGCGCCCCCTACGTTTACAAAGCTTCACTGTCGGTTCTGGAGGGACGGCTGGACCTGGACGAGCTTGTCCAAATACCCTATCTGGAGGCCAAGGACAAGCTGATGGAGTGCCCGGGCATAGGACCAAAGATCGCCGATTGCATCGCCGTCTTCTCCCTGGAGAAGCTGGAAGCATTCCCCATAGACGTCTGGGTGCGGCGGGCCCTGGGAGAGTGGTACTTTCCCGGACAGAAGATTCCCAAGGACTCCGTGCTGCTGGACTGGGCGCAGGGGTATTTCGGGCGATACTGCGGCTACTCCCAGCAATACCTGTTCCATGGGCGAAGGCTGCGGGGCAGGGAGAGGGTCGGGGCCGGTTAGGTCGAGCCTGGTTAGATGGTCTAGTGTCCGTGTGCCAGACGCTCAGGAGCGTATTTGGACAAGGGTATTTGGACTATGGAAGAAAAAGAGCAAACTCCCGAAAATAACCCTCCCAAAAATAACCGACGGAAGATAAACTGGTGGAGGGTCCTTCCCATCGGCAGCAACATCCGGGAGACCATCGAAGACATCCGCGTCATTACGGGGCGCGCCAAGCCCAAGAATGAAGGGCGGGAGTCTCCTGATTCCTCAAGTCCCGCAGGATGAACCTGGACAAGCTTGAGTCGTGGCTGAAGCTGGCCGCAAGGGCCTCCATTACCGCGACATGCCTCTTCCTGGGAACCTGGCTGGTCGTGGTGCAACAGGCGGAGATGGGCTACAGCTTCATAACCTTCGTCGCCGGATATTGGTTGAAGTAACCCCCTACTGCGTAAGGAGCAGCTTGCCGAAGAAGCCGGTGGCTTCCATCGCGCGGTGAGCGTCGGCAGCCTGCGCCAGGGGGAAGGTGCGGTCAACCACCGGGCGCACCACGCCCCGGTTCAGCATCTCCACTATCTCCCGCATATCCTCCTTGGTCCCCATATACACTCCGTAGATTTCCTTCTGCTGGGTAAACAGCAGGCCCAGGTGAAGCTCTGCCCGCAGACCGGTGGTCGCGCCGCAGATGCCGTAGCGTCCGCCGGAGCGCAGAGAGGCGAAAGCAGGGCCGAAGAAGTCCGCGCCCACGTGGTCCACCACGGCGTCAACCCCTGCGCCGCCGGTCAACTCCCTGACCCGCTCCCGGATGTCCTCCTCGGTGTAGTTGATGACCTCATCGGCTCCCAACTCCCGGGCCTTGGCCGCCTTCTCGGCGGTGCTGGTGGTGGCTATGACCCTTGCGCCAATTACATCCTTGGCCATCTGGATGGCGGCTGTGCCCACCCCGGCGGAGGCGGAAAGCACCAGCACAGTCTCCCAGGGTTTTAGCTGCAAACGCCGCACCAGCATGTTCCAGACGGGGAGGTAGGTCGTCGGCACGGCGGCCGCCTGCTCATAGGTCACGCTGCCGCCGATGGCGTGGACGTTGGCCGCGGGAACGGAAAGGTACTCGGCATAGCTGCCGTCAACGGCGCTGCCCAGGAACAGGGAGCGGCGGCAGAGGTCGTCCTGTCCCGACAGGCAGACCGGGCATTGCTGGCAACTGAGGCGGGGATTGACGATCACCCGGTCGCCTTCCCGAAGCCCCCTGACCCCATCGCCAACCTCGGCAACCTCGCCGGAGCAGTCGCCGCCAAGGATCAGCGGCGGGGGAAATTCACGCTGGAGACCGCGCCCTCCCTCCCGGGTGTACAGGTCAAGGCGGTTGAGGGCCGTGGCGCGGACCCTCACTTTGACCCCGCCAGGTTGCACCTCCGGGTCGGGAAGCTCGCCGTGGGTCAGAACTTCAGGGCCGCCGTGGGACTCGATATATACCGCTTGCATTCTTCAATCACTCCAGTCTCTAGGGCCTGCGTCCATAGTAGCAGTCGTCGCAGAGGTACACGATGGCCAGGGCCTCCTCGTGGCTGCCGATACGGCCGCACTGGGGGATGTCGCTGTCGCGGGACCAGGGTTGATGGAACTTGCCCCCGCACATCTGGCACGAAGTCTGGTGGATTCCATCAAGTGCGCCGCCGCAGATCACGCACGACTCAAGTTCCAACTCTTCATCCAACGTGCCTATCCTCTCCCCGGACGAGAGCTTCACGCACGAAACGCCTCTCGTCCTCCATGGTGTTGACCAGCCCATCAAGTTTAGCGTCGGCAAGTTCCCGGAGCATCCGGCCCACGCACGGACCGGGGGGAACGCCCAGGGCCAGCATGTCATTGCCGTCCAACTTCGGAAATAGCAGACGCAACTTGACCAGGAACTCCTCCAGCAGTTGCGCTATCGCGGGAGAATGACTGACCAGCGCAGCGGCCCGAATTGCGTCCTCCGATTTTCCCAACAGCAAATGGGCAACCCTGGAGTTGGAAATTCCGGGACTGGCCAGTTCCTCCTCAATTTCCCTCAGCGCTGCGGCATCGCGGGCCACCCTGGCCCACGAGTTGGGCATGTTCAACCGCCCAATCAGAATCTCCACCTGGGCCGGGGTCAATGGATATGCCAACGCGGCAAGGTACATCATGGGCGTTGCCCCGCGCTTCGCCGGCGTCAGCCGCTCCACCGCGGGCAGGCCGGAGAATCCCGGCGCGAGCCGGGAAAGGACGCCGAGCTCGGCCAGGCGGGAGAGGGGCGGACCGGGACTCCCTTCCTCAAGGATATGCTCAATCTCATGGCGCACGCGGTCCGGGGTCAGTCTCCGTATGCGACTGGAGGCCACGGCTTCTTTAATCCACAACAGGGTCTCCGTGTCTATCCTGAATCCCAGCCGTTTTTCGTACCTTGCGGCACGGAAGATTCGTGTCGGGTCATCGACGAAGCTGCCCGGGTGAAGTGCCCGCACGACACCCGCCTCCAGGTCCGCCATGCCCCCATGCGGGTCAATAAGCCCTTCATGCTCCGCTCCAAGGCGCACGGCCATAGCGTTGATGGAGAAGTCACGCCTTGACAGGTCATCCTCGATGGTCCCGGGATACACCTGGGGGAGCGACCCCGGATGCGGGTAGGTCTCTCTACGGGCGGTTACTATATCGATCCGGTCGGGCCCCAGGCTGACCGATGCCGTGCCAAATGCCTGGTGGCTCACCAGGTCCCCGCCCAGTCCAGCGGCCACCTCACAGGCGAGGGCAGGGGCGTCCCCTTCCAGCACAAAGTCCAGGTCGTGGACGGCAAGGCCCAACAGGGCATCCCTTACCGGGCCTCCCACGAGGTAGAGGGGCATGGCCCGGTCCAGAGCGCAGCGGCGCAGGGCGTTGAGCATGGCGGTCAGACCGCCGCTGATCCGGCCCTCCACGGCGTCGATGAGCGGGGCAATGTGCGCGGCGTAAGACGTGCCGGAACCTCCTTGCGATTCGCAGTCCAGTATACCATCAGCCCCGCTGCGCCATTGTCTCCGTCGCAGTCCATCCTGTGTAACCCATCCTGCATATTCCGGAGGCATTGGACTCCGGGGCAAGGGGGCGGCCCCGCGACGCGGGACACCTTGACCGGCGACTGTTCAGATCCCGCTTCCTGCGCGGCCCCTCCCGCTCCGGCGACCCCTTGCCTCCGGCGGCGGGCCTGTGGCCCGGCATCCCGGAGCCAGGGCCGAGGCCCTTGGACAACCGGGCTTCCAGGCCCTCCACCCGCTGGCGCAGTCCAGTGATGACCCCCTGTTGTCCGGCAATGACTGCCGGCAGGGTTTCCCGGCCCGCCCTGGTCAGTCCAGTCCCGTTTCCATTGTACTTTCATGCCTGTACTTTCATGCCTGTACTTTCATGCCACAACCAGCCCGCGGACGCCAGCGTCCTTCAGCGGGACCGTGGAACCGCCGTCCCGGTAAATTCGCCTCATCAAGTCTGAACGGTTACGAGCCCAATTGACAGAGTCCATCACTTTTTCTATAACGCAACGTCAGTTGCCGTGCTAAAGTGGAACCAGGGTATATACAATCCAGGAGACGCCGAAATGACGCACTATCGCCTGCGCTATGTCTTGCACCCTCCATCAGAAGATACCGGATGGAAGTTCATGGCCGAGGTCCCCGCTCTTCCAGGTTGTCAAGCATGGGCAGATACTCCGCAAGAAACCATCGAGATATTGACGAGTGTAGCGGAAGAGTTCATAGCTTCCTACAAAGAGCACGGTGATAGACTTCCAGACAGCGTAACGATTTCGGAATTCAAGACGGATATTGCGGCTCATCATGAACAGCACAGTGAAGGACGCAAATACGACGCAATGGATTCGCAGTTGCACGAGAATACTCTTCTCGTTGCATCATGAAGTATGCGGACCTTGCTCGAAAGCTCGTGAATTGCGGTTGTGCTTTTGATAGGCAGGCCAAAGGTTCGCATGAAGTGTGGCGAAACCGGGTCAACGGAAATCGGGCAACCGTGCCAAACCACGGAAGCAGCACGACGGAAGCGGCGATTTAGCTGAAGGAACGATTAGCGCGATCAGGCGGAACCTCGGTATAGACAAAGAAGACTTTGACAATGCTTAAACCAAGGCCCCCGGACCAGTCCCATTGGCGCAGCGTCTACAGATGGGTCCAAAAGCGGCCGGCTGGGGGCGCGCCGTCAGCCGGGCCAGAGCCGGCAGAGGTGTCCCGTAGCGCATGGCCAAAGGAAGTGTGGCGGTATGAACAGGAATCAGGCTGTGTGAACACAGCCTGATTCATCTCAGCATAGGGTGGGTCCTGTACTCTAAGGTCATTAGCTATCGGCGTTGTCCAGCAGGTATTTGTGCAATTCGTCGCAGGCTTCTTCTCTCCTTGGTGCATTGAGCAATTCAAGGATTTTCCTGCAAGCTGAATTCACAGCGCCTTCCGGTGTACCAGCCTGCCAGCCCAACCCGGTGTCCATCGGATATACGAATGGGGGTTTCCAGCCGGGCCCGGCCCTTCTTCCAATCTATCATCGCAAGCCTGCCGGTTGCCTTCAGGCTGTTTCCCGGCAGCGCCTCTTTTTCAGGCCGTCCGTCCGGGCAGGCGTGTTTGCATACGGTCTTCGGCTACACCGGCAGAGGGAGAGAGACCCACGGGTCACTCAAGCTGAGCCGGCAACTCCACGCTTGAAATCCCTGCGCTGTCATCCTTCGCCTCCGCCTCCCCCGCCATCCTATACCCCACCCGTGGCTCGGTGAAGATGTACCTGGGGCCGGCGGCATCGTCGCCCAGCTTGCGGCGCAGCTTCTTCACCACGTTGCGCGGCAGCCAACCCCCGCCCACGTGCTCCGGCCCGCACACCCGCCGGAGCAGCAGGCCGTGGGTCAGCACGTTGGGGGCCTGCGCCGCCAGTTGGTACAGCACCCCGTGGCGGGCGCCGGTCAGGGAGCGGGCCGAGTCCAGGGCCCCCTGGAGCACGGCGTCCACGTCCAAGCTCTCGTTGATGCGCAGGCTGGCCTGGCTCAGGCGGGACAGGCGTTCCTGCAGGGCCTCGAAGTCCCGGTAGAGTTGATCCGGCGGTTCCATGCCTTCCTCCCGGCCCGGCCCGCCGCTGTCCCGCGTCAACCGCGTGGCGGGTCCGGGTCCTTGGCCGCGTAGCTGGTCAGGCACAAAGTATACACCAACGAATACAAAAGAGATGCTTAAAAATATGGATGGCGATACGGATTATGGTCTAGGGTTTTCCTGGATTCTCGCGCCCGGACCGGAACCGGCCGGCGCGGAGAGCCGGAGCAAGCAGCAGCGCCGAGCCGCCGGAGGCCGCGTCCCCTGGGACCGGCCGGGCGCAGCAGCGTTGAGTACTGAGTAAGGAGGCCGCAGGGTCATGTTCAGGGTCAAGTTCGACGAAGGCAGCAACGGCAGCCGGGTGCGCCGCCTGATTGGGGCGGTCGTGCCCGTTTTAACCTCTATAAGCCCCCCCCCCCCCCGACTTTCAGCCTCTGAACGCCCCCGGAGGCCCGCGTCATGCCGGGCCTCCGGCTTCCTCCAACGCTTCCCCCTTCTCCTCCTGGCCGCCATGCTGTTGGTTTTGGGGAGCATTTTGGCCCACGACACTCCTCCCTCCGTCCAGGCACAGCCGGCAATCACCCCCGGCTCCCTGGACACCTCCTTCGACTCCGACGGCAAGGTAACCACTGACATGGGCTCTGGCTCCGACCGAGGGAATGCCATAGCCCTGCAATCCGACGGGAAGATACTGGTGGCCGGGAATAATGCCTTCCAACGCTTCGCGCTGGCGCGCTACAACGCCGACGGTTCGCTGGATACATCCTTCAGCTCCGACGGCAAGCTCACCACCAACGTCGACTCCGGCGTGGATTCAGGGGAAGACATGGCGCTGCAGTCCGACGGGAAGATACTGGTGGCCGGATACAGCCACAACGGGAGCGACTACGACTTCGCGCTGGTGCGCTACAACGCCGACGGCACGCTGGACACCTCCTTCGGCACGGTCGTCAGCGGACAAACCAGGTCGGGCATGGTGACCACCGCCATCCTCTCCGGGAATGACTTCGCGAGAGCCGTGGCGCTACAGTCCGACGGGGATATAGTGGTGGCCGGAGCCAGCCACAACGGCACCAACGAAGACTTCGCGTTGGCGCGCTACGACACCAACGGCGACCTGGACACCTCCTTCGGCAACAACGGGAAGGTCACCACCGCCATCCTCTCCAATGCCGAATATATCTTCGACGTGGCGGTGCAGTCCGACGGGAAGATAGTGGCGGCCGGATACAGCAACAACGGGAGCGACAACGACTTCGCCCTGGCGCGCTACAATGCCAACGGCTCCCTGGACACCTCCTTCGACACCGACGGCAAAGTCACCACCGCCATCGGTTCCAGCGACGACTTAGGGCAAGCCATAGCCCTGCAGTCCGACGGAGATATAGTGGTGGCTGGATACAGCAGCAACGGCAGCAACGACGACTTCGCCCTGGTCCGCTACAACGCCAACGGCTCGCTGGACACCTCCTTCGGCACGGTCGTCAGCGGACAAACCAGGTCAGGCAAGGTGATCACCGCCATCCGGTCCAGGAATGACCGGGCGAGGGGCGTGGTGCTACAGTCCGACGGGGATATAGTGGTGGCCGGAGAGAGCGAAAACGCCAGCGCAAGGAACGACTTCGCCCTGGCGCGCTACGACACCAACGGCGACCTGGACGCCTCCTTCGACTCCGACGGCAAAGTCACCACCGCCTTTGCCTCCACATCCGCAGACGTAGCATATGACTTGGCGTTGCAAACCGACGGCAAGATCGTGGCGGCCGGGGCGAGCGGCGAGCGCATCGCCCTGGCCCGCTACCATGGGGATGCCCAGCAGACGCCGGCCACGCCCACCGTGTCCCTCTCCGCCTCCCCCAACCCGGTGGACGAGGGTTCCAGCGTCACGGTAACGGCCACCCTGTCGGCGGCCCAGACCAGCGCGGTGACCATCCCGGTCACCATCACCGACAACACGGCGGAGTCCGGCGACCACGGCGCGCTGACGTCCATCACCATCAACGCCAACGCCACCACCGGCACCGGCGCCATCACCACGGCCCAGGACACGGACGCCGACCACGAGGTCTTCACCGTGGCGCTGGGCACGCCGCTGCCCACGGGCATCACGGCGGGCACCCCCTCCTCGGTGCGCATCACTATCCGGGACGACGAGGCGACGGGACCGGCGGCAATCTGGTCCGCCACCCTGATGGTGCAGGAGCTGAGCAACGACCTGTTGGGGTGCAACAATCCCCCGGTAACAGCGACCAACTCAAGGGATCAAGTATGCTCCACTCACCTCTCGCCCCACACCTTCACCCACGGCGGCGCGGACTACGAGATCGAGAAGGTCATCCTTACATCCGGACCGGGCCGGAACCTCACCATCGTGGCCAAGCCGGCCCTGCCGGGGAACCTGGTGCTGGTGGTGGACGACACCACCTGGCTGTCCCTGCGGGACGCCCAGATCAGCCGTGTCGGGGCTACTACCGCAACCCTGACCGAGCAGCGCAACATCAGGTGGAGGGGCACGGACTTCAGTTGGACGGCGGGCGGCTCGGCAACCCTCAGCCTGGTGGAGCCCGCTGCCGGCACGCCCACGGTGTCCCTGTCGGCCTCGCCCAACCCGGTGCTGGAGGGCGACCCGGTGACGGTTACCGCCACCCTGTCGGCGGCAACGGCCAGCGCGGTGAACATCCCGCTGGCCGTCACAGACCTGTCGGCCGAGCCCGCCGACCACGGTTCGCTGTCGTCCATCACCATTGCCGGGGGCGCGACCACCGGCACGGGGGTGATCACCACGGCGGAAGACGACAACGGCAGCGCCGCCTTCACCAACGAGGCCTATCACGACGAGACCTTCTCGGTGGCCCTGAAGCCGGGCCTGCCGGCGGGGTTTCTGTCGGGCGATTCGAAGACGGTGAAGATCAACATCATCGACGACGACGCGCCGTTGCCCAAGGTATCGCTGTTCGCCGGCCCGGACAGCGTGATAGTCGAGGGAGAGTCGGCCTATGTGGGGGTGGGGATGTCGAGGACGGTGGACGGCGACGTCACCATCCCGCTGACCTACACACCGGGTACGGCGGAGCCCGCCGACTACAGCGGGCCCGCATCGCTCACCATCACCCGCCCTCCCTCGGACGCCAGCCGGGGCACCGTCACCATACCGGAGGACGGCGACACCGGCGACGCCCAGGAGTGGGAGACCTTTACGGTGTCGATAGACGCCGACAGGCTGCCCAACTGGCTGGAGGCGGGCAGCTACGAGGGCAACGGGGGTTGGGGCACGTCCTACACCTTCACCATCCATGACGCCACCCCCGGCGTTGGCAGCGCCGGCGGCCAGAACGACCCCTGCGCCAACTGCGGGACCGGGGGCGACACGGGTGCCGTGGGCCAGGGGCAGGACAAGTACGCCTCGCTCATAGCCAAAATGTACGAATGGCGCAACGACCCCCAGTGGAAGGACCACAAGGCCCACACCGACCGCTGGGACCGGGCGCTGCTGGCCTTCGGGGAGACGGTGGAGGATACGACGCTGACGCCCATGACGGCGGCGGAGGCCCAGGGGTTCGCCGATAGGGGCTGGGAGCGCTGGGTGGAGGTGGCCAAAGCCCTGCGGGTGCTTCAGAACCGGGCCCCCACGGTGTCGGCAGCCATCGCCGACGTGACCATCGTCAGCGACAGCGGAAGCTACGCGGTGTCCCTGGCCGGGGTGTTCGACGACGCCGACGGGGACAGCCTGACCATCAGCGCCGCCTCCTCGGACGAGGCCACTGCCACGGCTTCGGTGTCGTCCGACGGGTCAAGCCTGACGGTGACGGCCAGGCTCAGGGGCGCGGCCACCATCACGGTGACCGCCGCCGACAGCTACGGCGGCGCGGTGGAGGACAGCTTCACCGTGACGGTGAAGGCCGCCCCGGCAGTGGCCTCGGCCATCGCCGACGTGTCCGGCCTGGAGACGGGTGATACCCAGGACGTGTCCCTGTCCGGGGTGTTCAGCGACGCCGACGGCGACGCGTTGACCGTCACCGCCGCCTCCGGCGACGACGCCATAGTCACGGTGTCCGTGTCCTCCGACGGGTCCACGCTGAGCCTTACCGGAGTGGCCGAAGGGACGGCGACCATCACCGTTACGGCCCAGGACAGCGACGGCAACCGGGTCAGCGACACGTTTGACGCGCCGGTGGCGAGGAAGTACAACGCGCTCATCGCCCGGATGTACCAGTGGCGCAACGACCCCCAGTGGGTGAGCGAAAAGCCTCACACCGACCGCTGGGACCGGGCGCTGCTGGCCTTCGGCGAAACGGTGGCCGACACGACGCTTTCGCCCATGACGGCGGATGAAGCCCAGGGGTTTGCCGATAGGGGCTGGAACCGCTGGGTGGAGGTGGCGGCGGCCCTGCGGGAACTGGAGAACCGGGCCCCCACGGTGTCGGCATCCATCGCCGACGTAACCATCGTCAATGAGAGCGGTACGAAGGAGGTCTCCCTGTCCGGCGTGTTCAGCGACGCCGACAACGACAGCCTGACCGTCACCGCCGCATCCTCCGACGAGGCCAAGGCCACCGTCTCGGTGTCATCCGACGGGTCCAGCCTGACGGTGAACGCCCAGGCCCGGGGCACGGCTGTCATCACGGTCACCGCCGACGACGGCAACGGCGGCACGGTGGAGGACAGCTTCACCGTCACGATCAAGGCCGCGCCGGTGGTGGCCTCGGCCGTCGCCGACCTGGACCTGAAGGCGGGGGCCACGCAGGAGGAGGGAGGGGCGCAGGACGTGTCCCTGGCCGAAGTGTTCAGCGACGCCGACGGCGACGCCCTCACCTTCACCGCCGAGACCTCGGACTTTGAGATAGCGGAGGCTTTCCTGTTACAGGGGACGTTGACGGTGCTCGCGGTGGCCGACGGGTCGGCGACCATCACGGTCACGGCCCAGGACAGCGACGGCAACACGGTCAGCGACACGTTCGACGTGTCGGTGGTGGGGCCGCCGACGCCGGTGTCCAACCTGAGTTGCGTCGCGCAGACCGGCCAGGCGCTGTTCCAGTGGGACGTGCCGGAGTGGTCCGGCGCCCAGGTGTACGCCTACGACTACGACCTGACCCGGCCCGACGGGAAGCGGGAGCAGGCCCGGCTCCAGGGCTACCCGCTGGTGCGCGCCAAGGGCGAGTACCAGGCGGGCCAGGAGGCCAGCATCAGCGTGAAGGCGGTGTACGAGCTGGCCGACGGGAGCGTGGTGTACAGCGCAGCGGCGGCTCTGGCCTGCACCGTTGCGGAATAACCAGCATGCATTGGGGGAGAAGGCCCTGGGTGAAATGAACCCAAAGGCGCGGGCGTCCGAGTCCGGAGAGTTACTTTGACAAGCATCAATGGCCCGGATACAATCCTGTAATCTACCTGTTAGGAGGATAGCCGTGTCTGACGCAGGAGTCACCAGCTATTACGATTTCCGTTGACCATTCGTGTACAATGCCACCATGTGGTTGGCAAAAGTTGAGGAAGCCAAGGGCGAGGAAGTAGAAATCGACTGGCAGCCCTTCTCCCTGGCCCAGGTGAACAGCGATCAGGGTCCCGATTTCAAGGTCTGGGAACAGCCCGAAATCCTGGACGGTTCGGACAAGACGCTCCTGGCCCACCAGGCCGGGCTGGCAGCCAAGAGGCAGGGGAAGGAGGCGTTCAAGTCCTTCTTCGTCACCTTGCTCAGGGCCCGCCACGAGGACCGGGTTGACCTGAACGACCCGGCGGTCATAGAGGAAGCCGTGGTCAAAGCTGGTCTCGACATGGCCCAGTTCAGGGAGGACGTGGTCGACCCGGACCTGTTGAGGGAGATCGGGGAGAGCCACACCCGGGCGGTCGAAGAAGTGGGTGCATTCGGCGTTCCGACCTTCGTATTCCCCGGCGGCAACGCGGCCTTCCTGAAGATGTTCATCCCCTCCGCGGAGCAGTCCGAGGAGATTTACGACGGCCTGATGAAGACCATGAGCGAGTTCGCTCACGTGGGCGAGATCAAGCGCCCGTCGCCGCCGTGGCCCTACGAAGGGGTCAGGCCCTAGTCCAGAGGACTTCGGTTGATAAAAGACCGGCTCGAAGCGGCGCTGGGTCTGAGCATTTCGGACCCGGCGCCGTTTCAGCAGGCGTTGATTCATAAGTCCTTCCTGAACGAACACGGGGGCCATCCCGCGGACTCCTACGAGCGGCTGGAATTTCTGGGGGACGCCGTCCTGGAGCTCGCCGTGTCCGCCGAGCTCTTCCGCCGTCTTCCCAGTCTCAGCGAAGGCGAGCTTACCAAGGGGCGGGCCGAACTGGTCTGCGGCGAGTCTCTGGCCGGTGTGGCGCGGCGGCTGGACCTGGGCGGTCTTCTGGTCCTCGGAAGGGGAGAGGAAGCCAACGGGGGACGGGAACGGGCATCAATCCTGGCGGCCGCATTTGAAGCAATGGTCGCGGCCGTGTACATGGATGGGGGCTTCGAACATGCCAGGGCCTTCATCCTGATGGCAATGTCAGAAGAGCTTGACCGTTTCTTCAAGCAGGGAGGGCCGCGGGAGAACCCCAAGTCGCGGCTCCAGGAACACGTTCAGTCCCTGGGTATGCCGACTCCCCGTTACCGTGTCGTTTCCGTTGAAGGCCCTGACCATAACCCGGTGTTCACCGTGGAGGCGCTGATAGGCGACGAGGCTGTGGGCGAGGGCAAGGGCCGCAGCCGCAGCGATGCCGAGCGTTCCGCAGCGGAGGATGCTTTGACCAAAATGCTCACTGGCCCTGATGTAGTCCATGCTTAGGTTCTTCAGACGCAACCCTCCCAAGGACAAAGAGCAGACCGAAGGCGGGGTGAAACCGAGCAGAGAGCGGTGGTTCGGCCGCATTCTCGGGGCGTTCCGGACCTCCCGGCTTGACGACTCCCTGTGGGAGGAGTTGGAGGAGATACTGATCTCGTCCGACGTGGGTGTCGAGGCCTCCCTGCGTATCATCGAGGAGCTGAAGGAGCGGATCAGGGCGGAAGATGTTCGGGACCCGGACGAGGCGTTCCAGCTATTGAAGAATATCCTCGTCCAGGAGATGGAAGACCCCGGTTCAGCGGATGTGTGGTCCGGACCGGACTCGGAAGCCACTCCCTACGTCATACTCATGGTGGGCGTTAACGGCGTGGGCAAAACCACCAGCATTGCCAAGCTTGCCCGCCACTTCGAACAATCGGGGAAGAGGGTAATCCTGGGCGCGGCGGACACCTTCCGCGCCGCCGCCACTGAGCAACTGCAGGTCCTGGGGGAGCGCGTCGGGGTGGACGTCATCAGCCACGGTTCCGGTTCCGACCCGGGGGCGGTTGCATACGACGCATTCCAGGCCAGCCGGGCCCGGGGCGCGGACATCCTGATAATCGACACCGCCGGAAGACTGCACACGAAGTCCAACTTGATGGCGGAGCTGAAGAAGGTGGACCGTGTGCTGAAGCGGCTTGATCCCTCAGCCCCTCACCAGGTCATCCTGACCCTGGATGCTACCACCGGCCACAACGGGCTTGCGCAGGCGAAGTCCTTCAAGGAAGCGGTGGACTGCACCGGCATATTCCTGGCAAAACTTGACGGCACGGCCCGGGGAGGAATAACCCTGGCAATCAGACAGGAATTGGGCGTCCCCATCATGTTCATCGGGACAGGGGAGGGACTGGACGACCTCGCCCCGTTCGACGGCAAAGAGTTTGTGGACGCGCTGCTGTCCCCCGTATCGTGACCTGGCGCCGTAGATAAGGCCTGGCGTCCCATATCAATCCTCCCTGCTTTCGCCTTCTGAACAGCCGTGGTAGACCTCCTCGTCTGGCTGCTCACCATCGAACTCATCGGACTGGCGGCCTTCCCCATTGCCTTCCTGCTGTTCCGCCACCTGCCTGACCGCGGATTCAGCCTGGTCAAGCCCCTCGCCCTTGTTGCCGGTTCCTATGCGCTTTGGGTGCTGGGTCTCACCCACCTTGCGCCGGTCTCCCGGCCCGCGATCATCGTCGCATTCAGCTTCATAGCAATCGGCGGGTTGTACGCAACGTGGACTCAACGGAAGCGCCTGGCCGGATTCCTGAGAAGAGAATGGCCGGCGCTGATAGCGGTAGAGTGCGTCTTCCTGGCGTTCTTCCTGCTCTGGGCCTGGATTACGTCCGAGGCTCCGGCGATAAGCGGGACGGAGAAACCGATGGACTTCGCCCTGCTGAACGCCTCGATACAAGCCGGCTATTTTCCGCCGGAAGACCCCTGGCTCGCGGGTTATCCCATCAGCTACTACCACTTCGGGTACCTGATGATGGGATTTCTGTCCCAATTGACCGGGATAGCCTCCAATGTGAGTTACAACCTCTCCATCTCGCTGGTCCCCGCGCTGGCGGCTGCTGGCGTATTCGGCATAACACATAACCTTGTGCGTCTTTCCGGGGGAAGGCCGGGAGCGGCGCTTGGATGCGGGATGATTGCCTGTGTTCTGCTGCTGGTAATCGGGAACCTGGAGGGCGCCGTTGAGTTGGTCCACTCCCTTGGCTGGGGCAGTGAGGCGTTCTGGGCCTGGGTGGGCGTCAAAGGGTTGGAAGGCGGCGGGTCAGGCGGGAGTGTTCTCCCGGACCAATACCTCTGGTGGTGGCGGGCTACCAGGGTAATAGATACCGTGGTGGATGGCCGGAGCCTGGACTACACCATCACCGAGTTCCCGATGTTCAGCTTTCTGTTGGGCGACCTCCACCCACACGTTATGAGCCTCCCCTTCAATTTACTTGCCATGTCGGCATCGCTGCAATTCTTCGTCTCTCCCAACAGGCCGGGGCTAGGGTGGCTGCGTCAACACCCGGTCCAGGCCGTAACTCTGGCTGTCATTCTAGGGTCTCTCGCGTTCATCAACGCCTGGGACTTCCCGGTAATGGCCGGACTGTTCGGGGCACTGCTCCTGGTCAAGGCCCACCGGTATGCCAACAGGGACGTGCGCCGCACAATTGCCGACGCGGCCGCGGTGTTTGTCCCCGTGGTCGCGCTGGCCGTTGTGCTGTTCTTGCCATTTTACCTGTCGGTTGACAGCCAGGTGTCAGGAGTGCTGCCCGTAACAGGCCCGGGGACGAGACCGCTCCACTTTATGCTGGTTATCGGGTTCCTGACCTTTCTGGCCGTATCGTTCCTGCTGCGGCAACTGATGGGAGTCAGGTTTCCGGATAGTGAAGATGGGCCCGCGGTTAAACTGTTGCTGATAGCAACTCTCCTGCCCTTCCTGTTATGGGCAGACATCATCCTTGTAGTTGGATACCTGGGGGATGGCTTCCGGGACGCCCTGCTCAATGTGTTCTGGCGTGGACTCTGGGCATTGCCCCTGCTGGCAGCAGCGGGCGTCGCCGGCTTCTCGGCAGTGCAACAAGCCCGGTTCGGAGAGAAATCCGGAGACAGGGAGGCCGCGTCGTTCTCACTGGTCGCTTTGGCAGCGGCGTTCTATCTCCTGGCGGGCGTAGAGTTATTCTATGTCGTGGACCTTTTCGGCAACCGGATGAACACGGTGTTCAAGGTCTACTACCAGGCATGGCTGCTGCTGTCCGTAGCAGGGGCATACGGCCTGTTCTATTGGGTGTCGCGGGGAAGGATAGCACAGCCGGGCGGTTCGAGCACGACTGGCAGACCCACAGGCATCCCAGCGTCAGGCGCTTTCGTGGTAGCGAGGCGGTATGGCTGGACGGGATTGGCCTGTATTCTCTTGCTGGCCTCGTTATATTATCCGGTTGGGGCCGTGTTGGACCGTACCGGCCTGTTCAGCCCGGGGCATAAGTTCTCGGACAACACCCTCAACGGCCTCGCCTTCGTCGAGAACTCGGAGAGGGGAGAGTACGACGCGATTCTGTGGCTTCGGGACGAAGCGCCCTGGGGCCGGATTGTCGAGGCGGTTGGGGACGACTACTCGGACTTTTCAAGGATTTCCGCCAGCACCGGACTGCCTACCATCCTGGGCTGGAAGGGCCACGAGTTGCAGTGGAGGGGCAGCAGCAAGCCGTTCAGCGGACGGGAAGAAGACGTTGAGGCTGTCTACCGGAGCGGCGACTCCTCGGAGGTAAGGGCCATCCTTGAACGCTACGACGTCCGGTACGTCTATCTGGGACCTCGTGAGCGCGGCACATACGGAATCGAGGACCTGGAGGAACTTGACGGGTTGCTGAAAACCGCTTGGGAAGGGGACGGCGTAATTGTCTATGAATTCGCGCCGCCAAGTACGTAGTGGAGAACGTAGTGGAGACCGGGCAGGAAACGGCCCAATCATCAGCCAGAGAGGGAGCTATAGCGCCTCCCTTTCCCGCGCGTCCACGAATCCCCGGGTTCCGGGCCGGCTGGCTGGAGGTTGCCTTTGTCGTCCTGGTGCTCGCCGCCCTGGCCTTGCGCCTGTGGGAACTGGACGGCAGGACCATGCACTACGACGAGGCAATCCACGTTCACTTCTCATGGAAACTGTTCAATGGCGAAGGATACGTGCATTCCCCCTGGATGCACGGGCCATTCCAGATTGAGCTTACCGCCCTGGTCTTCAAGCTGCTGGGGGACAATGACCACACGGCCCGGCTGGCTTACGTTATCTTCGGCACTGCCCTGGCGGGACTGCCCTACTATCTGCGGCGCCACATAGGCGGGGCGGGGGCATTGCTTACCGGCCTGATGCTTGCCCTGTCTCCGAGCCTGCTGTATTTCAGCCGCTTCGGGCGCAACGACATCATCATGGCGTTCTGGGCGGCCTCTATCTTCATCCTGATGTGGCGCTACATCGCATCCGGCAAGGACCGCTACCTTGTCCTGACGGCGGCGGTTCTAGCGCTGATGTTCACGACCAAGGAGACCGCCTACCTGGTGGCGGCCCTGTTCGGCGGAATCGCGTTTCTGCTTGCGCTGCCGGACCTCGCGCCCTGGGCGCTGGGCAGGTTGCCATCTCACCATCTGCAACCTGCCGCCCGGTTCTTTCTGATTCTCGTCACGCTGACCCTGCCACAGTGGGCGGCAACGGCGGGGCTGTTTCAGGGAATTTTCGGTCTGAGCCTGACCAACCCGCAAGGGGTTGAGAACGGGATCGTCGGCGCTCCAGAGTGGGCCGGACCTTTCGTCCCGATTCCACTCCTGGAGTTCCCTGCGTGGCTTCATGTACTTGTGGGGATGCTGCTGCTGGGATTTCTGGGACGGTCTGTCCTCCGGCGGAGGACCTCTGATGGGCGGCCTGTGATCCCCCGGCAGAATCCGGAGCCTGCCACCGGAGGAGCGGCCTGGGAAGGGCGGCGGCGCGTCACCATTGGGACGGCTGCTCAATCTGGAGCAGCCGCGGAGGGGGCAGGGGTCAAGCCTAGCGCTTACAACCAGGTCTCGCCGCTTCAGGCTGGGCGGGCTGAGACTGAAGAACCGCTTGCAGGGGTCGCCGTACCGGCATCGGGAATCGCCGCCATCATCCTGGCGTTGTCCCGGCCCATCAGCGGGGCTACCAGCCAGGCGGTCTTGGCATGGGCGGATTTTGCACTGGCAGTGGGCTTGGTCGCGTGCGCGGTCGCCGCCTGGTCGGCGCTGCGTCTCCCGTGGCGTCGCGGCGGGCGGCTCCTGCTGATCCCTCCGATGCTGACACTGGTGTACCTGGTCCTATTCACGCCATTGGTAGACGTGGCGGGAGTCGTTCGAATTGTGCTGCCGGACGGGATAAACGTCGACGCCAGCGCCAACTCCATACCAGTCAACTACCTGGTGGCAGGAGGAATTCTATTCGGTGCGCTGTTGGTATCGGTCTACTGGGGGCTGCGCTGGCTCGGGGGAATTTGGCTGGTATGCGCCGGTGTGTTCTATGTGATTTGGGCCACGCTGTACACAACATTCTTCGCTAATTTGGCCGGGATATTCAGCGGGTCGTGGCTGGGCATGGGGTATTGGATCGCCCAGCAGGAGGTGGCAAGGGGGAACCAGCCCTGGTACTACTACTTCGTCGGGATGGGAGTCTATGAGCTGTTGCCAATCAGCTTCGGGGTGGCCGCGGCAGTGCATTTCCTGAGAAAGGGAGATGTGCTTGGGATAGCGCTGGCCCTTTGGGCCGGACTAACCTTCCTGGCTTATACTATCGCATCGGAAAAGATGCCCTGGCTGCTGGTGAATATCACGCTGCCATTCATCTTCCTCACCGGCAAATTCCTCGGCGACCTGGCGGCACGGGTCTCATGGAGGGACATACTGCGGGGAGGGCGGATCGCCCTGCTGGCGCTCCCGCCGGCGGCAATCGCGGTGCTGTCCTACCAAGTCTATGGGTATGTCCAGGACGCAGGCACATCGCCAGGCGGGCCATCACCTGAAGCGTGGGCGCTCCTGGGGGTAGCCGGACTGCTCTCGGTATCGTCTGCGGCGCTGGTGCGTCACACCCGGCCTCGGACGGGTCTGGCGTTGGCCGGGTTGGGCATCGCCGCCCTCCTGTTGGGATTTGGCACTCTGGGGGCGCTCCGGGCCGCCTACACCTACGATGATTCGAATGTCGAGATGCTGGCCTACGCCCAGGGGAGTGCGGACTTGCCAGACACCTACGACGATTTGGAGGACCGGGTGTTCTCCAGTGGCGAGGGCGAGGTCAGGGTAGACTATGACATGTGGTACCCGTTCCAGTGGTACGTGCGGAATGCCCAGGAGGATGGACTCCTTTCATTCGGCTGCTTTAAGAACGAGGGTGAGGATGGCTGGAACACGAGCTGCAAGCCAGCGGATGAGGACGAGGACTCTGCGGCCCTCCTGCTGACACTACCCCACATCAGGCCAAATGCCGAGTCCCTGGAAAGGTTCGAAAGCCATGGGCCATTCCGGGACTTGATATGGTTCCCGGAGAGTTACCGCCGCCCCAATGAGGACCGGGCCAACGAGGGGTTCGTTTGGGGTCTGCGGGCCTTGCCCAACAGCCATCAACTGGGCTTGGACTTCCGGTACTTCGAGGAAGTGGCCAAGAGCCGAGAGTCCTGGGCTGATGCCCTGGCCTATCTGTTCACTCGGAGACTGGACGACGAGTGGTATAAGTCGGAGTATTACAGTTATCTTCCCAAGGAATCGGGGGGCCAATGAGGATGCGTGAACTCCCTGGTCCGATGGCCTTCTTGCCTCCGGGTGAAATGAGTGGGTGCGGTTCGGATGCCGGTAATCTGGAGAAATTTCGTGACAACTGCAAACAGAATGCCGGTTGTGCATTTGTACGGCGTTCAATATAGTGGGCACTCATGTCACACAGCAGAAGAATGCAGGCGGGGATGACGTGAGGCGTTGCCACAGAGACCATTACGGACCTTCCCCTGCGGGTGAACGAACTAGCATAGCAAGAGGCGCCGATGACTAGCTCCGTTTTCGCCGCCAACTGGCGTTTCTGGGCTGCCCTGGGGCTGAGCGTGGCCCTGCTGTCGCTTATGGTGTATCAAGTCAACCTCGGCGAAATCAGGACCGTGCTTGCGGAGGCAAATTACATTTACGTCATCCCGGCAGTTGCCGTTTACTTCGTGGCGGTCTACTTCCGCGCAGTGCGGTGGAAGTACCTCCTGTCGCCGCTGCGAGTCTTGCCGGCGTCACGGCTATACCCGGTGATCGTCATAGGATATATGGCGAACAACGTGCTTCCGATGCGGCTGGGAGAGCTGGTCCGGGGATACTATCTGGCGCGCCGGGAGAACTTCGGCGTCGGTCCGTCCCTGGCAACCATCGGGGTAGAACGAGTCTATGATGGGCTGACCCTGATGTTCCTCGTCGCAGCTTCGGCCCCGGTCCTTCTTGCAACCGGGTGGTTCGATGCCGCCGGAACTGCAATCCGCGCGGCATGGACGGTGGTGATCCTTGCGGGTACGTGCGGTTTCCTCTGCGCCCTGGGTTTGCTGACTTTACTGGCATCCTGGCAGAACGCAGCCGATTGGGTAACCCGGTTCGCCCGTTTTGTACCTGAGAAGTACGGACGCGAAAAAGTCCTGCGGTTCGTCGAGACATTCCTGGACGGCCTTAAGATACTCAGCTCACCTCGCAAACACCTGTCGCTGTTTCTGCTGTCGCTGCCGGTGTGGTTCGGCGAGGTAGGGGTGTACCTTATTACCTCACACGCCTTCGACCTGGACCTGTTCTTCGGACCGTTGTGGGCGCTGGTGCTGGCCATTGCCCTGCTGACCGCAACCTCCAACCTGGCAACGGGAGTCCCGTCGGTCATTGGCGGGATCGGCCCCTTCGAGGTAGTGGCGCAGCAGACCCTGCTGGCCCTGGGAGTGAGCGCATCCGTGGCCGCGGCCTACGCAACATTCGTGCACATCGTGGTTCTGTGGTTGCCGGTCAATCTGGCGGGACTGTTCATTCTGCTCAGGCAGAATCTCTCGCTCAAGCAATTGACCACCACCCCGGCGAACGCGGCACAGGAGAAAGCGGGAATTTCCGCGGGGGCGCCAGTTCGTGCCCATCCGGGGACGGACCCTATCCGCCGCTCCCCGTCCGGCAAGGCGGTCCAGGGCGAAGTTCCCAGGGAAGACGGTCCATGAGAGTGGGGATCATCGGGGGCGGTGCGGCAGGACTGGCCGCGGCCTACGAATTGACGAAACAGGGTCACTATGCGGAGGTCTTCGAGAGAGCGCCCTTCCTCGGAGGCCAGGCCTCCACCTTCCCGGTGGGCGGAGGTCAACTGGAGCGGGGCTACCATCACCTATTCGTCAGCGACACCGACATGACCGAACTGGTCCACGAGTTGGGACTGGGTCACAAACTTGCCTGGCTGGAATCGAAAGTCGGGCTGTTCTACGACGGGAAGATATGGGACTTCGCTACCCCCATGGACTTGCTGCGCTTCAAGCCCCTCTCGCTAATCGAGCGTCTCCGTGTCGGTTGGTGGACATTCGTGTTGCAGAAGACCACCAACTGGCGCAAGTTCGAGCACATAACCGCCACCCACTGGCTCGAGCGGCACATGGGGAGCCGGGCCTACGAGGTGATCTGGGAGCCGTTGCTGCGGGGCAAGTTCGGCGCGTTTTATAACCAGATAGGCATGACCTGGCTATGGGGAAAAGTCTATCTGCGCGTTGCGTCCCGGGGAAAAGGGTTGCAGAAAGAACGGCTGGGTTACCCGATGGGCAGCTTCGGCGAGGTGTTCGACACGCTGGGCGAACGGGTCCGGGAGCAGGGTGGGGACGTCCATGTCTCAGCAGGCGTCAATCGCGTGACCGTCGAGGATGGCCGCGCGACCGGGCTGGAGGTCCAGTTTCCCGGAGAAGAGCCTGAGTTACGTCAATACGACGCGGTCATCGCCACCACGCCTTCCTATGTGTTTACCCGGCTGGCGCCGCCCATGCCGGAGGAATACGAAGCCAAGCTGACCGGCGTTCAATACCTGTCGGCCGTATTGGTCATTCTGGTGCTTGACCGTCCCTTGTCGGACAAATACTGGATGAATGTGGGCGACCGCTCCCTTCCCTTCCTGGGAGTAATCGAACACACCAACATGATCGACAAGTCGCTGTACGGCGGAAACCATATCGTATACCTTACCAATTATCCCAGCCGGGACAGCGAGCTTTACCGGAAAAGCGCAGATGAGCTTCTGGAAGAGTTCATCCCGCACCTGCGCAAGCTGAACCCGGACTTCGACCGGTCCTGGATTCTGGAGTACCACCACCACAGGGTTGACGGCGCACAGCCCATTATCGGCGTCAACTACGGTGAGCACATCCCTGGCCACCGCACTCCGTTCGAGCGCCTTTACCTGGCGAACACTACCCAGATTTACCCGGAGGACCGGGGGACCAATTACTCGGTGCGCATGGGCCGGGGGGTGGCCCGAATGTTGATGGAAGATATAGACGACGTTTGAGTGGGCACGACCGCAGGCACATATTCCGGGTTTCCAAAACTCTACACGGATAGTAAAATCAGTGCTCGAAACGTGGCGGGTCCGGTCTGAATTGGAGTATCTTCACATGGCCGGACACGCGGTTGGATGCACGTTTAGACCGGTTGCGCAAGACCTAGGAGAAGAACGTGGAGAAACACTTGCCTGACAGCAATTCATCCCGTCACTCCCGCCGCGGGTTCCTGGCCCGCGTGGGAATCGGCGTGGTGGCAGCCGCGGCGGCATCCCTTCCCTTTGGCCTATTCCGAAGCGACCCGGCCAAAGCGTCGGGGGAAGGCTTCCCCGGCAAAGATTCCATATTCCACCCGGCCAGTGACCCCCGGCTGGACCCGCGCCGCAAGAACACAAGCTAGGTAGGCTCCACGGACCGGTCTACCCACCGTCCGGCTTCGGGAAAACCTGACCGGACTCGGCATTGGAGGTGCACCGTGGTTGCGAACACCATTACCATCGGCAATGTCGAGATAACTGCGGTCCACGACAACGAAGGGGCATTGCCCCTGAGCATGACTTTTCCTAACGTGCCCGCAGAATCCTGGTCCCCCTACCAGCAAAGGTACCCAGAAGGCTTCTCGGGCACGGAATATCTGCGGGTCCACTTCGATAGCTATCTGGTGCGCTCCGAGGGGCGTACCATCCTGGCTGACACAGGCGGCGGCAGCATGGCGACCAACCCTGGCACAGTCGGGAATTTGATAGGCGGCAAAGACGGACGCTTGACTTCCAGCCTACAGGAGGCCGGGGTCAGCCTGGGAGACGTGGACACCGTATTCCTTACTCACCTGCACCCAGACCACGTGGGCTGGAACCTGACGCCGGGAGGGTCGGGCCGCGCCCCCACATTCCCCAACGCTCTGTACATGTTCCACCAAGCCGACTGGGAAGCCTTCCAGCCCCCAAAAGACGAGGAGACTTTCGGGTTCACATTCTGGCAGGAGACCCTGGCCCCTCTGGAGACGGCAGGGGTTATTGACCCTCTGGACGGGGAACGGGCGCTGACTACCGAAGTTACAGCCATACCGACCCCTGGCCATACTCCGGGGTCAATGAGCCTGGCGGTAGTCTCACAGGGGCAAAGGGCATTCATCCTTGGCGATGTTTTCCACGGCCCCGCCCAGGTTACCGAGCCGGACTGGGTCTTCAGCTTCGATATGGACGCAGCCCTGGCGGTAAGGACCAGGACGCACCTGCTGGACCGTGCAGAGTCCGAAGAAGCGGTGATGGCCATCTGCCACCACACCGGGTTCGGCAAGATAGTGCGCACCGAGGGTCGCCGCTACTGGCAGGGGGTCTAACAACCCAGAAGTTACCGGCGGCCGAACACCTGCTCCATGTGCGTTTCGCTGAAGTGAAGCATAGTTGGCCGCCCGTGGGGGCAAGTATGAGGGTTGGCAGTCGCTTCCAACTGCTCCAGCAGTGCCCGCATCTCGTCATTGGTTAGGGTCTTGCCCGCCCTGATCGCACTGTGGCAGGCGATTGACGCCGCGAGTATGTCTTCCTGTTGCCGGCCCAATCCCTCCAGAGCAACCATGTCCAGCACGGTCAGCAAGGACTGTGCCGGCTGCTGGCCAGCCATGATTCCGGGCACTGCCCGGAGTAGATAGCTGGTATCACCAAAGGGCTCGACGGAAAAGCCGTACTGGGTCAACATCTCACGATGGTCTCGCACCACCTCCAATTGGCCCGGCGTCAACTCTACAGCCACAGGTTCCAGGAGCAGTTTACCCGGTCTCTCCGGCCCGCTCCGTTCCATGATGCGGTCGAAGAGTACCCGCTCATGGGCCGCGTGCTGGTCCACGAGGTACATGCCGTCGGGTCCTTCTGCCACAATGTAGGTTGCCTTGATTTGCCCGATGACCTTGAGGGCGGGCGCAGGCTGGACCGGTACTGCCGCATCGGTCGGGCCTCCCGTATAATCGGGATGGCGTCCCGTAAACGCGCTGCGTGGGAAGAAGGAACCTGGTTGATAGACCGGGGGGCCATCGTGGGGCCGGGACCCGGGCGGCGGCTGCATAACGGGGACTGGTGATTCCGCAATGAGGGAGGCGCGCACGGCGCGTTGCAGGGTCGAGAATATGACGCCCTCGTGGTGGAAGCGGACTTCCCGTTTGGCAGGGTGGGAGTTCACGTCCACGTCCGCGTGGGGCACGGATATATTGATGGCCGCCAGAGGGTAGCGCTTTACGGGCAGGAGACCGTGGTAGGACTCTTCCAGGGCAAAGGAAAGGGCGCGGCTCTGTATCCACCGCTGGTTGACGAACAGGCTTATGCAGGTGCGGTTGGAACGGTGGATGTGAGGAGGGCTGACAACCCCTTCAACCTTGTAGCCTCTCTCCGGGTCTTCACCGCAGATGTCCAGCATCCCCTCGGCCACTTCCGCCCCGTAGACTGCCAGCAGGGTCTGCCGCAAGCTACCGGAACCGGTTGTTGACAGCAGAGTGCGTCCATCGCTGGTCAACCGGAATCGCACGTATGGGAAACTCAGAGCATACCGGGTCACCAGGTCATGGACCCGGCCCGCTTCGGTGCCGGGGGTCTTGAGAAACTTCCGCCGGGCGGGCAGGTTCTCGAACAGGTCGGTGACCCGGACCGTGGCGCCGGGCGGGGAACCCCGGGATCCTTCGCGGACGATTTGGCCCCGTTCCAGGTCGATACCGTAGCCCGTGTCACTGTCCGGGGTACGGGTGGTCAAGCTGAGGCGGGATACGGCAGCGATGCTGGGGAGGGCCTCGCCGCGGAACCCAAGGGTAGTAACTGCGTCCAGGTCTGCCGCGGCGTTGAGCTTACTGGTAGCGTGGCGGAGGAACGCGACACCAACCTCGGAGGAGGGAATACCGTGGCCGTCGTCGGTGACGCGGACTTCGTCAACGCCGCCGCTCCTGATCTCGACGGTAATAGAGGATGCTCCGGCATCAAGGGAGTTTTCCAGCAGTTCCTTGACCACCGACGCCGGGCGCTCAATGACCTCTCCGGCCGCAATCTTGTTGGCCAGGTCGGGCGGAAGAACCTTGATGGGCATGGCAACGCCCCCTAAAAGAGGGGTACTATCGAACCCTTTACCCGGTACTGCCGGTCCTCAGAGGTTCCGGTTGCGATGAAATCGCACACGATCTGGTAGATGCGGTCCATCTCCTGATCGAAGTTTCTCTTGAAGAAGTAGGGCGGCACCCACACGCCACCGAAGGCGGCGACTACTTCCGGGTAGTCGTCAATCACGAAGTCTGGCTCGAAGGGTACTTTCAGCTCTTCAAGCCTCTCGTGGAAATGATGAGTGGGCTTCTCGTAGACGCCGCTGACGAGCGGTGTCAGTTGGTGCTTCTCGACCACTTCCCACCGCTCCCCCATCCCCGACCAGATGTATATCTCGTGGCCGTCCGCCTTCAGCTTATCCAGAGTTTCCAGGGTTCCGGGGCGCAGGGTGTCGTCCAACCCCAGGATAGTGTAGTCTACGTCGAAGAATATCTTCATTACAGATACTTGGCCGCTCTTTCTATCAACAGATAGGGTCTGCGGTGGGATTATATCCTAATCCTCTCAGCGATTACAGGCCACCTGCATAGCCACGCGAACTACCGCTGGCGAACTTCACTCCGTCAGCGCAGCCTCGACCGCCTTGAGGTTCGCGCCCACCAGAAACCGGCCCCGGAGCCGGATGATGGGGCGGCGCACCAGGCGCGGTTCTTGAAGCATCAGCGCCAACATCTCATCGTCAGCCATCTCTTTGCCTGCCAACCCCATCTTCTTGAGGCTCGGGCTACGCTTGGCGAACATCTGGCTCGCGCCGATTTCACCGGCCAGGGATGCCAGTTCCGCCTCGGTGAACGGTTCCTTGAAATAGTCCCGTTCCTCGATCTCAGCGCCGTTCTGTAAGAGCAACTCTCTTACCTTGCGGCAAGATGATCAACGAGGCCACCAATAAAGGGTTACGTTCTCGCTCAACGAAACATCTCCTTGTCAGCAGCAGTCAGGGTTCATCGTGTGGCCAATATGGCAAGCCACCTTAGGGGTTGCGTGGGCATATTTTAACCCCAGAGGCAGTCCCGAACAAAAGGATGCACTGGCCGAATTTCACCAATCTTGGCGCATGGCTTCAGCCGGGCTGGTCCGCCTCTCTGGCCTTACGTTGAAGGTCGTAGAGAAGATTGATTGCTTCCAGTGGGGTCAAATTCGGGACGTCCAGTTCCTTGACCTCATCCGCCAGGGATTGGGCGGAGGAGAACAGGGGAATCTGCGCCGACGGTCCGGCCTGGGGCCGGGTCTTCCGGGCACGCCCCCTCCTCCCACCGTTCTTCTCCAGGTCAGCCAGCACCTCCCAGGCCCGGTTCACAACACCTGCGGGCAAACCGGCCAGCCGGGCCACGTGCACGCCGTAACTCTTGTCGGCCCCACCCGGCACAATACGGTGCAAGAACACGACGTTTCCATCTTCTTCGATAGCCGCCACTGTGAAGTTGCGGACACCGGGCAGGACGCTGGCCAACTCGGTAAGCTCGTGGTAATGGGTGGCGAACATGGTCTTGCAGCGAAGACGCCGGTCGTTATGCAGATGTTCGATGACCGACCGCGCTATGGCGAGCCCATCGTATGTGCTGGTCCCTCGTCCGATTTCGTCCAACACCACCAACGACCGTGGAGTAGCCTGGTTCAGTATGGCCGCGGTCTCCACCATCTCCACCATGAAGGTGGACTGGCCGGTGGTCAGGTCGTCCTGCAGGCCAACACGAGTGAAGATGCGGTCTACCAGGCCGATTGACGCCTCGGAGGCTGGGACGAAGCTGCCGATCTGGGCCATAAGCGTGATGATGGCCGTCTGACGTATATAGGTAGACTTGCCAGCCATGTTGGGTCCGGTCAGGACGATGATCCGGGCATCGTCGTTGCTCAGGTAGATGTCGTTAGGGACGTATGCGCCGGGACCCAGAACTTGCTCCACAACGGGGTGCCGGCCGTCCTTAATCCAGATGACGTTTCCGAAGTCCAGGCGGGGCCGGACGTACCCATTGCGGGCTGCCACCTCGGCAAGACTGACAAATACATCGACCTGGGCTATCGCGAAGGCCAGCTTGGCCACTGCCGCGGCGGACTGGGCTATCTGCCCGCAGACCCGACGGTAGAGGGAGCGTTCCATCTCATCGATACGCTCCCTGGCATTCAGGACCAGCGACTCATACTCCTTGAGTTGCGGGACAATGTACCGCTCCGAATTGGTCAACGTTTGGCGGCGGTCGTAATCCTCCGGCACTTGGGGGACGCTGGCCTTGCTGACCTCTATATAGTAGCCGAAGACCTGGTTGTATCCGACCTTCAACCCTCTGATGCCTGTGCGTTCCCGCTCTTTCTGCTCCAACCCTGCGATATACCGCCGGGCCTCCTGTGACTGGGCTTTCAGTTGGTCCAACTCCGGCGAGAAACCGGAGCGTATGACGTTTCCGTCCCCGACATCTCCGCCCGGTTCGGGGTCAATAGCTGCATCAATGAGGTCAATAATTTCGGGCAGTGGGGTCAATTGGCGGCGCAGCCAGCCCATACGACCGTTCATAACCGGCGCATCGGCCCTCCCGCTGTTCGGTCCTTCTTCCAGAATCACGGCCAGGTCAGGCACAGCCTCCAGCCCCGCTTTCAGGGCAAGCAACTCTCTTGGGGCTACGACACCGGCGGTCGTCCGCGACATGATGCGCTCCAGGTCAGGGACGCGGGACAGCAGGGACGATGCGCTGTCACGCCGGAACCCGTCTTCGACGAAATGTTCAGCAGCGTCCAGCCTTTGCTCCAGTGGCTCCAGTTGCACCAGAGGCTGGCCAAGCCAGCGGCGCAACAGACGCCCGCCCATTGGCGCCTGGGTCAAGTCCAGGCTCGCCAGCAGAGAGAACTCCCGGGCCTCGGAACGTCCTGCCTGGAATAGTTCCAGGTTCCGCCTGGTCTGGGCATCCAGGGTCATGTAGGCGGATGTCGAGTAGAGGCCCAAGCCTGCCAGTTGGGGAACGCCCCCCTTATGGGTGTTCCCCAGGTAGTCAACGATGGCTCCGGCCGCCATAACCGCCAGGGGACTTCCATCAACTCCAAAGGATTCAAGGGACAGGATGCCGTAGTAGTCCAGAAGGGCCTTCCGGGCCAGGTCCGGCGCGAAGGAGGCCGGGTTGACCGGTGTCATCTGCCAACGGGGTGTCCCTGTCTGGCTTGGGGGAGCAACCCAAGCGGGCATTTCCTCCCAAAGGGGCACGATTACCTCTGCCGGGCCGATGCGCTCCAGCTCAAGAGGGAGTTCTTCCGGCGCGACCTGGGTAGCCGCGAATTCCCCGGTAGAGACATCCACGTAGGCCAGGCCCGCCGATTCTCCCTCATCAACCACCGCGGCCAGAAAGTTATTGCTCTTCTGGTCCAGCAAGGCGGACTCCAAAACAGTGCCTGGGGTCACCACCCGCACCACATCGCGCTCGACCAACCCCCTGCCTGCGGAGGGTTCGGTCAATTGCTCACAGATGGCCACTTTATACCCTTGCTTGACCAGCCGGGCGAGGTAGCCTTCCAAAGAGTGGGCGGGGACCCCGGCCATGGGCACCTTCAGGTCCTTGCCCATACCGCGGGAGGTGAGGGTTATTTCAAGGGCTTTGGACGCAACTTGGGCGTCCTCGTCAAAGGTCTCGTAAAAGTCGCCGAGACGGAAGAGGACAATGGCATCGGGGTAGGAGTGCTTGATTTTGAGGTATTGGCGGCGTATCGGCGTCACAATTCCCTTACCGCCGGGGCAGGTTCAGGCCATTCTAACCCACATACGAGCCGCCGGAGAAGCGGCTGAGTGACGCAGTCGGAGGTCTTTACGGGGAGATCGCCTGCCTCGAATGAACGCCGGAAACTGGCACGTCGTTTGCCGAACACTCCCTGCGTCCACTTCAGGCCATTTGCGACACAGATGCCCGGTGTGGTGGGCCGGACGCGGGTGTTATTCTTTCCAGAAACGTTCTTCCTTGAACTTCCAGCCTTGGGGCACGACCTTGTTCTTCACATCTTCAATCATGCCAGGGTGACCGCAGGCGTATATGAGGGTATCGTCGATGGGAGGGTCGAATTTCTCCAGGTAGTCCTGGAAGATCGCGTTGACGCGGCCGCCGTCACCCTCCCATGCCGAGTTGCGTTCCTCGGCGGGACGGCTTACGGTTGGTACAAACTTTATGAAGCCCGGGTGGGCCTTTGCCATGCTCCCCAACTCAGCGTCGTAGGTCAGTTCGTCGTGGTAGCTGGCCCCCAGCAGCACGTAGAAGGTGTGGCCATCACCGTTATCCCTGAGATACTGGCGGAGGATACTCACCGACGGGGCGGCGCCTGTAACGGTTGAGACCATGAAGTGATGGTGATAGCGCGGGTCCATGGTGAACAGGCCCTTGGCGCGGGGCCTTATGGTCATGGCATCTCCGACTTTCATCTTCCACATCAGCGGGGTCAACTCGCCATCCGGGACCAACTCGACGAAGATTTCCAGGTACGGCTCATACGGGGCCGACACGATTGAGTAAGCACGTTCGATCCCCTGAAGGCCCAGGGTGCAGTATTGCCCTGCCTTGAACCGGAACTCATCCATCTCCGGTTCGAGCTTGATGACCATGAGGTCCCCGGTGATGTCAGTACGCTCGACCAAACGGGCTGCGGGCAGGTTGGCCACAGCCTTGGCTCTCCGGCTGTTGGGGACAGTCCGGGCGTCCATCTGCGTTTCCTGATACACCATGTATTCCTGGACCTCCTGGATTGTTGGCGTATGGCGGTAGACCACGGGCCGGGTAATGCCACTCTATTCCAGTTCTATTCCAGTTTGACGATTGCCGCGCGGCGGATATCCAGTCCGGGCACTCCGGCTGCCGGGTCCGGTTCCGGGCTCGCCTGCATCGCCTCAGCCAACTGTCCGAAGAGGAACGTGGTTGAAATGACACCCTCCGGAACTTCATCGGCGAAACGGACAGTTGCCACCAATGTTCCGTTGTCCGCACCACTGCGGGTCCGCACCTCCACCCGGTCTCCGTCCTGCACCGCGAGCGCGCCAGCGGTGACCGGGTTCAACTCTACCCGTTCCTCTCTCTGGATGCGGTTGCGCCTTCCTCGAACAACCTCCATGTCCCTGCCCTGCTGGAAAAGGACCCTCCCGGGCACCAGCCAGGAAGGGAACTCCGGGTCATCGGTTGCCTCTTCGGCCCGGAAGGGAGGCGCTTCCAGGACGGCGTTCCCGGACGGGAAACCCTCAGCGTACAGAGTCCCGGTATCCGGCGCGTCTTCCGCCGGGCATGGCCACTGTATCCCGGGAAACTCCTTGCCCGCGTGGAGCACCTGGGTCGGTTGGGGGCTGTTCAGGTCAGTGCGGAGGACCAGCCTGCCTCCCTCCTCGAGACGGTGATAGGAAACACCGCCGTAGATTGGGCACAGACCGGCTATTTCTTCCATGACCTGGGCTGCGGTCAGGTAGTTGAAACCCTGGACGCCCATCCGGGAAGCCAACTCGCAAATGACCCAACTTTCCGGCCGGGCGTCGTTATCCGCTACCTGGACGGCCGGGCGGTATCTTTGGACTCTGCGCTCCAGGTTGGTGAAAGTGCCGTCCTTCTCGGCGAAGGTGACACGGGGCAGCACCACGTCGGCGATTTCCGTCAGCGGTCCCGCAAAGGTATCCTGGACAACCAGAAACTCCAGGTTCGAGAGGGCCTGGACGCCGTTGCCGAGTTTGCCATTGGTGAAATTAACCGGGTCGCCAATCACCATCATTGCCTTGACCCGCCCGTCAGCGGCAGCTTCCAGAGCGTCGGCCACAAGCAGACCCGGGGTTTCCGGCACCTCACCTCCCCAAGCCTCTTCCACCTGAGCACGGGCATCGGCGTCCCGGACCGGGCGGTATCCCGGCAGACGGTCCGGGAGGCAGCCCACGTCCCATGCTCCCTGTTCGTTCGCCCCCTGGCGCATCGGATACAGCCCGGCGCCGGCCTTGCCCACGTTGCCCGTAAGCAGGGAAAGGTCGATCAGGGCTCGCACGCAGTCGGCCCTCACCCCGGACGGCACATTGTCCAAGGCATAGACTATCGCAGCCGCGCCAGCCTCTCCGTAGAGACGCGCCGCCTCTGCCATATCATCCAGGCTCACGTGGGTGACCCTGGACACTTCATCCATGTCGACGTTATGCAGGGCGTAATAGAGGGTTGCAGGACTCTCGCAGTTCTCATCCAGCCAATCGTCCTGCTGCAATCCCTGGTCGATCAGGGACCTCAACACTCCCCCCAACAGCAATAGTTCCGTGCCGGGCGCTGGGCGGAGCCAGACGTCGGAGTAGCGGGTCAGTTCCACCTCCCGGGGGTCAATGACCACCAGCTTCGCATCCTTCCGGGCTGCGCGCTTGATGGGAACCCCAACGACGTTGTGTTCCTCAGTGACGTTGGAATTGAAGACCAATATACATCCGGCCTGCTCCAGGTCCCAGATGGGGTTGGTGGCGGCGGCATATCCAAGGGAACGCTCCAACGCCCTGGTAAGCTCCGGCTGGGTATCGGAGGTCTGGTCCACGTTGTTTGTGTTCATAACCAACCGGGCGAACTTCTGGGCCAGGTAGTGCTCCTCATTGGTGCTGTTGGGCGACGTGAGGAGGGCAAAGCTGTCTCCGGCATACGATGGCAGCCGCTGGGCCATGTGGTCCAGCGCCTCGTTCCATGTAGCCTCCTCCAATGCCCCGTTGCGGCGGACCATGGGATGCTTCAGGCGTTCCCCGCTGTTGATGAACTCCAGCCCGAACTTGCCCTTGAAGCAGGCCTGGCCCCGGTTGGCCGGGGAGTTGATCTCCGGGATGGCGCGGACGAAGCCGCCCCGGGAGTTAATCTCCAGGTTCATCTGGCAACCGACAGGGCAATGGGGACAAATGGTGCGTTCGACACGGGCAGCCTTCTCCCACTTGTGTTCCCGCTCCACCAGCGCCCCGACGGGACAAACGTCGATACATGCACCGCAGAACTCGCACCCTGACTCCAACAGCGAGGAGCCGAAGGAAGTGCCCACCAGCGCGCTTCCGCCCCGGTCGGTAAAGCAGATCGCATCGTCCCCACGCAGTTCCTCGCAGGCGCGGACGCAGCGGCCGCAGACGATGCAGAGGTTGTAGTCCCGGTCATAGAAGGGATCGCTCACTTCCAGGGGGATCTGCCGGTACTTGTACTGGAGCGGCGATTCCAGGTTCATGCCCAGGTAACGGACAGTGTCCTTCAACTCGCACCGCTCGTTCTTGGGGCAAGTGACACACCGGTCCCGCACCGAGACATGGCGGAGGCAAACGTCACTGGGGCCGCATATCTCAATACGGTGGCACGTCAGACAGCCGTCGGGATGCTCGGCGATCAGCATCTCCATGACCGAGTGACGAAGCGCGCGGACGTCGTCATCCTCGCTGCGTATCTTCATGTCCGGCGCCACCGGCAGGGCGCAGGCCGCGGGGTAACCCCGGCCTCCCTCAACGCCGACAACGCACATACGGCAGGCGGCGAAGGGTTTCATGCCCGGGTGGTAGCAGAGGTACGGGATATAGATGCCCGCCTCGATGGCGGCCTCCAGGACCATCTTTCCCGGCTGAGTCTGTATTTCGACGCCGTCTATCGAGATGGTGATGTCGTCAGGCATGAACTATCTCCCGGCGGCCAGGCGCTGTTGACCAACCGCCAGCGATTATCTTCGTGTCAAGGCAGGGGAAAACCTGGGTTTCAGGCAGACGCCCGTGGGACAAGCGCCGCCCGTTATGTGGGCCTCGAACTCATCCCCGAAGTAGCGTAGCGCGGAGGATACGGGGTTGAATCCCAACTGCCCGTGGCCGCATAGGGACCCGGCCTGCATGTTCTCGCCCACCCTGCGCATCAACCCCAGGTCCTCCCGTGTGCCTTCAAGGCGGCAGATGCGCTCCAGCACCTCCAGCAGGTGGCTCATCCCCATCCGGCAGGGGAAGCACTTGCCGCACGACTCGTACTGGCAGAAGGCAATCAGGGCGCGGGTCAGGTCAACAACGCAGGTGTCCTCATCGGCGGCGATAATGCCGCCCGAACCGAGAATCGCCCCGGCGCTGCGCAGCACCTCAAAGTCGAGCACAACATCCACGTGGTCAGCGCCCAGCACGCCGCCCAGGGGACCGCCGCTCTGGATGAGTTTCAGGCTCTTTCCGCCGGGCACGCCGCCCGCGGCCTCGTAAAGTACGTCCTTCAGGTTGATGCCCAGGGGCACCTCGATCATGCCGGTGTATTTCAGGTCTCCGGTCAGGCAGAGTATGACCGTTCCCTTGCTCTGCTCATGCCCGATGGATGCGAACCACTCCCCGCCGTTGGCGATTATCTGCGGCACGTAGGCAAGGGTCTTCACGTTGTTGATGTTGGTAGGTTTGCCGAACAGCCCGAACTGGGCCGGGAAGGGAGGCCGGAACCGGGGCATCGCCCGGCTGCCCTCTATGGCCTCCATCAGGGCGCTCTCCTCGCCGGCAACATAGGAGTCCCCGGTCAACGCCACTTCAAGCTCGAAGTCGAACCCGCTGTCCAGGATGTTCTGCCCGACCAGCCCAAGCTCTCTGGCCTGCGCCAGGGCCCCACGGGCCCGGTCGATGGGGCCGTCGTGACCGTGACGTATGAAGATGTATCCGGCATTCGCCCCGGTCGCGTAGCCCGCCAGAAGAATACCCTCGATCAGGGTATGCGGATCGCTCTCGACTATAGCCTTGTCGTTGAACGCGCCCGGGTCCCCCTCCTCGCAGTTGCAGAGGATGTACTTCACCGGCGCGTTGGAACCGGCCAGAAAACGCCACTTGGTGCCTGTGGGAAAGGCCGCGCCGCCGCGTCCGCGCAGACCGGAGGCATTTACCTGCTCAACGGTCTCCTCAGGGGTCATTTCGGTCAAGGCGCGGTTCAGGGCATGGTATCCACCGTTGGCCACATACTGGTAGATGTCTCCGGGGTCGATGTTCCCCGCGTTGCGCAGGGCAATCTTGGTCTCAACAGACCGCAGAGGGTGGGAGTCCAGGTCAGGGATGTTCCCGGGGGCCTCCACGGCGGCATCAGGACCACCCGGTCCCGGAAGATAACCGAGAGCCAGCCCCTCGACCGGAACGCCGCCGATGACATGCGCTTCCGTAATCTCAACGGCAGTGTCGGGCGTCACGTTGCCGTAAAAGACGCGGTGACCGCCCGGCAGCATGACGTCCAGGAGCGGCTCGGCGTAACATAGCCCAATACAGCCGACACGGCTCACCTGGGCAACTGCGCCGTGTTGGGACAGGGTCTCCTCCACGGAACGGACCACGTCATCGCAGCCCGCAGCCTGACCGCACAGGGCGGAACCTATCCTGACCCAAGGGGCATCGCCGTTGGTCAATCGGGCCCAGCGCCGCTCAGATTCGTCTGATATTTCCTGGAAACTGGGGGGCATACTCCACGTTGCCTGTGAGTGTGAGGGCAGACCAGGACCACCTCCGGGGTGGCCCGGCCGGTCTATTCCAAAAGCCCCGCGATTCTCTCCCGCGCGGAATCGGGTGTCTGTCTGCCGGCCAGATGGTGGTCTATCGCCATGACCGGCGCGTGGGCGCAAGCGCCCAGGCAGGTATTGAAACGCAGCGAAAGCCGCCCGTCCTCCCGGTCGCCCTCGGATTCCAGTCCGCAGGCTTCCATCACCGCCTCCATCAACGGCATTGCCCCAACCAGGTGACACGACGCCCCCCAGCAGACCTCCACCTGGTGAAGACAGGGCGGCTCGAAACGGAAGTTGGGATAAAAGGAAGCGACGGCCCAGACGTCGTTGATCGTAGAGCCGTTGAAACCGGCGACCATCTCTATGGCTTCCCTGGGCAAATAGCCAAGCTCGTCCTGAACGGCGAGCAATGTGGACAGGATGGTGACGGTGGCCTGTTCCTGGCCGAGCATGGCCCGGGAGATCCGCTGTGTTAGCCCTTCCATTCCGGGGCTCCTGTATTCCCGCTTTTCGCTGGAATGAGGTTGGGCGGTGGCCAAGGGTGGGACGATGACTTCGTGAATTTAGTAACAAAGTCATCCTAACACAGGGGCAGATGCGATTCAACAGCGCTCAAACGCGAGGAAATGCGCTTTGCCTGAATCAGTCGCCGCCCGCGGGCACCGGGGCAGGCGCGGACTGGTAGCGTACCGAATACTTCTTCTCGTTGATGGTGAAGGCGGATATGGACGCGGGAATCAGCAGCGATCCGGCAATGGCGAAGGGCAGGAAGTAGGACCCGGTCAGGTCGTATAGCGCTGCTGCCAGCAGGATGCTGACAAACGAGCCTGCCTGGTGGCACAGGAACGAGATGCCCGATATGGTTGCCAGGGCCCGCAGCCCGTAAACTTCGGCGGTCAAGGACGTGGTTATGGGCACGCTGGCAATCCAGGAAAATCCGGCCAGCGTGGCGAAAATCCAGAGGCTCGCCTCCCCAGGCGTCCCGACGACGGGCAGGACCACGTTGTTCTCAACAGCGAACATGCCTGCCAACAGCGTCGCGTAGGCAATCCCGCGCACGAAGTAGACCGTTCCCAGCACGTTCTTGCGCCCGAAGCGGTCGGCCAGCCAGCCGCCGCCGATTGCGCCGACCACGTTCAGCCCAGTCAGGTAACCGAAAATCAGGCTGGCCCGAGTGAGCGACACGCCTATCTGCTCCTGGGCGTAGGGCACAAAATGCACGGAGATGACACCGACGGTGACGCCGCAAACGGTGTAGGCTGCCGAAAGGTTCCAGATGGGCGGCGATTTGAGCGAGTGCCACCACTGGTCCACCTCGAAGAGGCCGCGCTGCCGTTCCGCCGTGGACCCGTCTCCTCCGGAACTGGGGGCCGGATCACCGTCCGGGCGCAGCCCCATCCGCTCCGGGTCGTTTCGCAGGAACGAGAAGGCCAACGGCAGAGCGACCACCGTTACTATGGCTCCCAGGGCGACCCATGACACCCTCCAGTGGAACCACTCCACCAATGATGCGGTGAACGGGAGCAGGACCGGCCCGCCCAGCGACGCTCCGGCGGCCGCCAGCCCCAATACCAGCGTCCGGCGGCGGACGAACCAACGGGCAAGCAGCGGCCCCATTGTCCCGATGGACGCGCCGCTTATGGCAACGGACAGCACGAAGCCGAACATTACCACCAGGAACCACCAGCTATTGGTTGCGCTGATGGCCGCCGTAGCCAGCCCGACGATGGCCAGGCTGATCAGGATCACCCGCCGGGAGTCGAACTTGTCGAACAGGTACCCCAACACGGGCTGGCTGACCCCGTTCATAAGCATACCGATGGCGGCGGCCGACGCAATGGTGGTGCGGTCCCATTGGAAATCCTCGCTCATCGGGATTACAAATACCCCGAAGCCGTTGCGCGCGCCGGTCGTAACCGCAGAGATGAACATGGCGGTAACCACCATGTACCAGCCGTAATACACGCCGCGCCGCCCAGGTGCGTTCTCAGTCATAGCGCCGCCGGAGAGAAAGTTTCACGTGGTCAAACTCCTATGCACGTCGTGTATGCAGGGCAGTCCCTTCGTCGCGGGAACCCCGGACCAGATAGCGGTTTCCGGCGAGCTAGAGATTCCGGCGCCGTTCCAGCTCCGCTTCCAGTTCCCGGACGCGGGCCTCCGCGGCCATGCGGGCCTCCAGGTGTTCCTCGTATGTGGAAAAGTAGCTTCCCGCCGCCGGGTCCCACCAGTTGAGTTCTCCGTTCTCCCAGCAGAGGTCGAGGTCCAGGACCTGGCTGTGTCCCCACAGGTGGCTCTCGTCCCTCTGGATGATTTCTATGGGGCGGTAGACCCCGTCGACCAGGGTGTCCCCGGCCAGCGGGGCGTCGTGACGGCGGCCGCCGGTGGGATCGAAGCGCCAGTACTCGGGGATTCCGAATGCCGCATAGTCCACCCGCTTGGAGGTGTAGTCGTTGCGTGCCGTGCTGACGGAGGCCACTTCCAGCACGAAGTCCGGCGGTTTGCCCTGGTCCAGGATGGCGTAGCCATTCTGCGCGATGGCAACCTCCAGGTCTACGTTGAAGGCGATGAGCAGGTCGGGAATCCTCTGGTCCAGTTGCTGGCTGGGACGCCAGTTGACCGGGATTTCGCTGAGCACCAGGGTTGAGCCAGGGTTGCCGAAGTGGGCGGTCAGGGCGGCAATGTGGCTCGTTCTGTACAGGTAGAGCGCGTTCTGCATATCATCCCTGGGCGGAAAATCCGGGAACATTTCGCCGGCGGCGGGCGGCGTCTGCGGGTCCAGTCTGCTGGTCATATCCGGCCTCGTTGGGGTTTGTGGAAGTAATTTACACCGTGAGGGAGGGCAGTGTACAGCCTAAACCCCGGTCCACACGGGCGGACTCCCTATCCGCGTCCATGTATGCGGGGCCTTCTTGTTTGTGGGAAATTGGCGGACAGGAGTAGAATGCCTTTGACGGGAAGCTCAGCTTACAGTGTAACTTGCGGCTGAGAACGCCTCCCCGGACCACCGCGCCGGCCCAGGGGGCGGGCAGGGCGGGTTCGGACGGACGGCAGATAGGACCGTCCCCAGGAGGAAGTGACTATGCCAGCCCGCCGGAGCGCCGAGGAGACAGGACACCTCGGCGACGAGATATACGAGAGGGACATCCGGCCACAGATCGAGGAGACGCATCACGGGAAGATAGTCGCCATCGACGTAGATAGCGGCGACTACGCAATTGGCGATACCGTTTCCGCTGCGTCAGAGCGTTTGAGAGGGCAACGCCCGGGTGCCGACGTCTGGGCCGTGCGAGTCGGATACCGGACACTGCACCACTTCGGAGGTGGGTCTTTTCGGAGAGCCGGGTGATCGAGGGGGTGGTGAACGCTGCTTATGAAGCGATCATAACCCTTCCTTTGCCCAGGGCATGTCATTGCCTAACCGTCTAGGCGCGGTCGCTCACGCTGCGTCAGAAATCCATGTCCAACGGGACCACTTCGATGAACTGGACCACTGAATCGCCGCTCTTGACATAGGTATCACTTTCGTCCAATTCCTCCCTAGTAGCCTCATCAGTCTTGAGGGTCTCGGTGCGAGTCTCCCACTTAGGAGGTTCAAACACTCCAGCAAAACCGAGTCCACTACCGCCGACATTGACCTTGCGTGTACGAAACGTTGATGCTACCGAGACTCGATTCTGAACCATCGTGACCTTGACCGTGGTCTTTGGCAACTCGACGGAGCCCAACAATTCACCGGTGTCGGGATCTCGGATCTCAGAGCCTGTGGAGCTCAGGATATTGAAGATCATTCCGACTTCAACGCCATCACTAGATCCCCTGTTGAGAGCCACTTCCCGGGCATTCAGCACACGAGCCACCTTGCCGCGAATGGGTTCAGGTTGATTGGTCATTTCCGGCCATCCTCCTTTCCACCTGCTCGACCTCCTCGGGAATGATGTCCCGCCAGTCCTCCATCGCGTCCCGCCCTGTCCGAATCTGTTCGTTCACAAGGGCTTGGACCAAGTCAAGTTGGTGGTCAGATTCCCCTCCCTTCAATTCTTCAATCCTGTTTGACAGACGGAACAGGCTTTCGTACAGAGCTGTAACCCGCCGAAAAGCTGAACGCGCATGTGGCCTGACCAGATCACGTGCCATAGCCACTGCCGAATCCCTACCGAAGATATACGAGCCAAGAAGACCGGTTACCAGAATCCCCAATTGGAACAGCAACACCTCAAACGTAGTCGGGTCCCTGAACCAAGTCAGTACAACCAAAACACTCGTAAGAATTATACAAGCGATGAGAAGTAGAAAGTGATGCCCGAGATGACCGAGGCGGAATGGTCCGAGGCCAAACGCGGGATGTTCTAAAAGCCCGACTGGCAGGACATCACCCTCCCGCTGGACCATAACGTAGTTGACTGGTTCGAAGGACAGGCAGAAACTCCCGAAGAAGCCCACCAGTCCATCAACCAGGCCCTCAGGGAACACGTGACAAGGGCGGGATTCCAGGGCAGAAAAGTGGCCGAGGAAACTGATGGGCATCCAAATGCCAGTAAGCCAAAGTGCACCAGGTCATCCACCCCCATCAGGAGCACGGCCCGGATCCGGGCAAGCCGAGATTAAGGAAAATCATGAACAATAGTCCAGGGCAACATAACCATCACTGTGTATAGCTGACGGTCGGTTGTTGACGAATTAGGCGAAGAGCGAAGATAGTGACGATCGATGGGCATTCTTGCCGTTAGATTACAGGGGAGAGTAGCGCAAACGGATGGCAAACAAACCGCGACCAAATGTATGGGAATTGCTGCTTACCTGGGGCATACTCGCGATGCTGGTATACCTTGCGGGAAAGAAACGCGCAAGAGGGCAGAATCCTCCCAACGATACCGGTGTATCACAGACAGGAATCTGGCCTTGGATATCAACTTGGGCCATTATTGGAATATTCATATATACGACCCTATTCAATCCAGGCGGATTGCTTGGGGAAAGTAGAACAGTTAACCTATTGGCGTTCGAGCTACCGACCTACAAGGGGCAAGGAACTGTACTACAGTTTATTGGAACTTTCATAGTCGCATTGGGGCTGGTAACGAGACTGAGCAGTCGGCGGGAAATTAACAAAGCGACAACCTCGGGTATAATTGGGGGAATAGGGATAATGGTCGGATTGTTAATGCAGACCATACAAGAAAATCCTCCGCTGGCCCTGGTCCTGATTCTAATGCTATTCTACATCAGCTTCTTCTGGATACTCCTCTGGATACTCCTCGGCGTGCTGTACGGGATTAAGTGGTCCTATTCCAGAACAAGAGCATTCTTCTGCACGATGGCTTAAGGCAGATGGGCCCGTAGGGAGTTCAATATGCAGGTGCAAATTGGAACCATAATCGCCATAGGCGGAACATTGTTCCTGTGGGTTGTGGCGTTGTCATTGGTTGGCAATGAAGCCGCTTGCAACAGCTTTGATGTGTCCAATATGTCGCCGCCGATAAAGTTCCTTACGAAATTTGCGTATCTATGCTGGGTTTTTTAGTCGAGGACATTATCCACAGTCTGGTTCCGTTGCCCTGATGGAGTGGCTGGAAACAGCCGCGTCATTTATTCTGCAGATCCGCCGCCGAAGGCAATCCTTTCAGCAAACACTTCAGGGCAGGCCAACGGCGCTTCCTCTGCCGCCAAGATCGTCTCCACCGATCCTTACGATAACGGGTCCGGGATCACGCGGGACGCTCAGATACATTTGGCGTAGACCCGGGGCTGGACACCCCCAATCAACAACGCCAGCCTACTACGTTACAGAAAGGATGGCTCCATCCCCTCCGCAGTGAGAACACCGGTCTCTTCTGTGCCCTCCGGTCCGGGAAAAAGGTCTGCCGAAACGGGAGAAGGAGCCATCTATGTGCCCCAAAGACCATCCGCCGAGGCCCGGAAAGGCATCCAGCGCCCGGCACACCCCCGCGTGCTGGCCCGACACGGGACTCCCCGCCTGAGGGCAAAACGGTGGGGCGACCAAGATGGGAGCCCCTGCGGTAGTTCCTGAGCCTGAGGCCGTCCCAAGAGGATAGGAACAAACAAGATAGGATCTCCAGACATACCAGCCCTCCGAATCCGATGAAGAGCTGATGCTCGTCCTGTAAGGGTTACACTCGATTGCGAAGCCATACCTGACCGCGTATCGCCGTCACTTTTGGTCTAACGGAATCTTTCGGGATGTTCACTAGACACCACTACTGGCGCCCGTCCCGCATCATGGCAGAGTTGCTTACTCTGACACCGTTCTTTCCAGGTTCAGGACCAGCAGCCGCTCAAGTATCTCCGGCTCGGACAGGTCATGGGGCCAGCCGTAGGCGTCTGCTACGTCCCGGTCCAGGCGGTTGTGGACGTTTTGCAGCCACGTGGGGCGGGCGTTGTAGAGGTTCGTCAGCGTCCGCCGCTTCAACTGGGACTCCGGCATACCTGGCAGGTTGAGCCAGCCCTCCCGCAGTTCGTTCAGTTCCCGCGCCGCCTCCGCGATGGCCTCCCGCTGCTCCCCGGTGGGTTCCGGGAAGGGGAAGGTCTCAAAGCAGGTGGTGGGAGTGTAGCGAGACCCGGATTCTGCCTCCCGAAGCTGCGTTCCCATTGCCCGCGCCCAAACCTCGTGGAAACGGGAGTGCAAGACGCCGAAGGTGTAATCGTCGTCGCGGGCGATGGCGACTACTGCACTATCAGGCAATGTTTCGGGAACTACCCATACGGCGGCCCTGTGTTTGGAAACCCTTGGCGTAACCATAAATCTGGCAAGGTGCCTGACAGCTTCCCGCAAGTCTTCCCCGCTACGCCCCAGACGCCACCAATTGGTCCGTCTCTGCCGGTCACGATTACCTTCCCGAAGGGGCCGGACGCACTCATTCACATACTCGAATGGGGCCTCATACAAGGCTGCCTGCTCCATTGGCATATCTCGAAAATCTATTATCCACATGCCTCTGGAACGCTCCATCACGTCTCTGCCATTGAGCCAAGGGCTGATAACGTCACGGTTGTCCCTGAAATCCGGGTTTGAACTGGCGAGCATTTCTTGAGCCACGGAACCGGGAATCTCAAAGGGGCCTACTTTGACAGGCCCTTGGAATGCCACACCCTCGTTTTCCGTCAACCTGCGTGCATTTGTCAGATCAGGTCCGGCCATCAAATTTGCGTTAATGGATTCAACTGTTACGCCGTCCAACTCGCGGGCGGTCTCGGAGCCGTCGTCAAACCCGACGATGGAGATGTGGACCGCCGCCCCGTCCAGAATCCAGGGATGGTCGGAGCGGGCCAGGAAAATGTCCCCGACTTCCTTGATGCTTTGCAGCACCCTACGATTCGCGCCGCCCCGGATTCCCTGGGTTGCCAGCAGGCCAGCGCGGCACGTCCTGCCCTCCGCAATCTGGGCGCGGGCCTTTTCAAACCAGTAGCAGCAGAGGTCGCTGGAGTTGGGAATACGGTCGCCGTAAAGTTTGAAAAGTGGCTCCACGTAGGAGTCTTTTAGATTGCTCCGAATCAGTTGACTACCCAGGAAGGGTGGGTTGCCGACGATGAACTCTGCGGCGGGCCACTCCGGTTCCCGGGGGCTTTCCGGGTCTGACCGGTCCAGGATGGCGTCGGTCATTCGGATGGATGACAGCGGCGTCAGGATGGGGCGGTGGTTGTAGGGGAAGCCGTTGTTCTGGTGCCACTGGATGTAGCCAATCCATAGAGCGGTGCGGGCCAGTTCGGCGGCGTAGGGATTGATTTCCAGGCCCAGCATCTGGTCCGGCTTGACTGAGGGCGTCAGGTCGGGCCAGCCCTGGGCGGCGGCGAAGTCGATGACCTGCTTTTCCAGGTCGAGCAGGGAGCGCAGGGCCAGGTAGAGGAAGTTGCCGCTGCCGCAGGCCGGGTCGAGGACTTCCAATTCCACCAGCCGCTGCTGGAACCGGCCCAGCCGGACCCGGGCCGCGTCCCTGTTCTCTTCCACCAGCAGGTTGGACACTTCCTGCTGCACCGCGTCCCATTCCCGGCGTAGCGGGGCCATGACCACCGGCTCCACCACCAGCATGATGTCCTCGGCGCTGGTGTAGTGCGCGCCCAGGTGGGCCCGCTTGGAGGCGTCCAGCGCCCGCTCGAACAGGGTGCCGAAGATTGAAGGCTCGATGTTGCGCCAGTTCCTGTTGGTGGCCTCCACCAGCCGTTGCAGGGCCGGTCCGCTCAGTTCCACGGTATCGGCATCGGCGAACAGGTCGCCGTTGAAGTGGGCAATCCGGTCGGCCCCGAACATGCCGCCGCCGGACATCTGACGGAACAGGTTGCCCACGGCCTGGTCGAAGTCCGCCGGGTCGCGGAAGTTGGCCCGCGCCACCTGGGAGAAGAGGCCGTCCGGGAGCAGCCCGGCGTCCTCGGCGTAGAGGCAGAAGATAATCTGGTTGAGATACCGGGCCAGCTTCTCCGGGTCCTGGTTGCGCTGCTCCATGTCCTCGACGATGGCCTGGAACAGGTCGGCGGTCTCTTCCGTGACCGCATTCATGGAGCGGTCGGGACGGAACCCGGTTGGAGCGTGAAAGGCCCAGCGCAGCTTGTCCAGGTTCTCCGTCCGGTCCAGGGCAGAGACGGGGATTTCGTGGAGCATGGTTTCCATGTTGGGAAAGTTGGTGCGGACCCGGATGGTGCGGAAGGAAGAAACGATGAGGAGGGGCGGCGTTTTCAGGTGGACCTGGTAGCGGAGCAGTTGGTTCATGGCGTCGTCCAGGTCGGCGTCGCTGCCCTTGAACTCCCAGCCGAACCGCTCTTCGAGATAGGCGTCGGCAAACCCGCCGGGCACCCACTTCTCAAAGGTGAACGCCTGGCTGTCGCCGAACTCGCCGGGCGTGGGATGGCCGACCAGTCGGCAGATGTCCAGGAACATCTCCTGGGACGCCTGCCTCTCGCCAAACTCGACGTCCCGCCACTTGGCGATGAATTCCTCCGGCCTCATGGCCGGAAACATGGGCATCATATCCTCACCCGGCGTTGCACCCGAATATCACGGATGGTTGGACTCTGGCCCGGTACGGACAAGTATACAATTACCCAGGGCAATGGGCAGGCGGAAGTTTCTCACGTGTAACCGGAACGCTGCCCGGCGACCTTGCCATCATTACTGGCCGCTTGTAACATTCGCAATGCGGATTATCAATATCAACATGCTAATCCGCAAAACCGGATATTGGGAACAGGGGTGCAACATTGGTGGCCGCTGACCGGGTGAAGGAGATTTTCGCCGACGCGCGGACCCTCCATGCCGATGCCCTGGAGATGTTGGCCCAAGGTAAAATCCGCAACGCCGCCGAGAAGGCATGGGGGGCCACCAAGCGGGCTACGGATGCGCTGATACTGGCCCGGACCGGAGTGGAACCGGAAAAGACACCGGGAACCAGCAGGGGACTGGGAGAGTTGGCGTTGCAGGACGATGGGGTGCGGATTCTTATAGGACGGTATTACTCGAGGCAAAGCCAACTGCACGGCGATTGCTTCTACTTCGGCTGGTGTGACCCCATAGAAGAGACTGAACGGCGAATTCGGGAGACAATCCGTTACATCGAAGACGCGGAGAGGCTGGCTGGACACGGCCCTTAACCGAGGTACTTGTGCCTTCTCCCCCATTCAAGCCACGCCTCTTTAATCAGGCGTGGCTTGCCCCTGGCGGAATCCGGCGCCGGATTCTCGTCCGAAATGGCCCTCAACGCTGGATGCCAGTAGCCGCCGTTCGCCTCGAGTTCCTTGAGGATAAGAGGGAGGACCGGTCTGCCAAACGAAATTATCCTTAGATACGCCGGGCTGCTTGCAATCCTCGCGGGAGAAGAGTGACCCGCGGTTTCCTCGAGCCATTGGCCGACCAGCATCCGGAACTCTTCCGACAGGTCGGCAGCGTCTTCCAGGTTGGTATGGGGAGATTCCCTCGACAAGCTCATAGTCCCGCCCTGGCCTCCGGCAAGCGCAGTTTGCCCACCGCCGCTACACCCCGTCCAGCCGCAACTGGATGCCCGCCTTTTCTTCCTGGATGCGGGCCACGGCGTCGGAGTCTTCGGCTCCCCAACCCCGGTGCATGGCCTCCACGTGGCGCTGGTCCACCAGGTTGGCCAACTCCATCGGGATGCCCAGCTCGCGGCCCAGGTCGGTGGCAAGGCGCACGTCCTTGGCCGCCAGTGCGGTGGCGAAACCCGGCTCGAAGTTGCCCTGGAACAGGAAGCGGGGGAATTTCTCGGTCAACCGGCGGGCGCTGCCGGAACTGTTGGCGATTACGTCGGCCAGCACCGCCAGGTCTACCCCGGCCTTGACCCCCAGGGTCAGGGCCTCGGACAGCAGCACGCCGATGCCCATGCTGAGCAGGTTGTTGCAAATCTTGCAGACCGAGCCGCTGCCGATGTCCCCGCAGTAGACCACGTGGCTGCCGATGGCGTCCAGCGCGGGCTTCACCCGGTTGAAGACCTGCTCGTCTCCGCCCACCATCACCGCCAGGGTCCCCGCGGCCGCGCCGTAGACTCCGCCGCTGACCGGGGCGTCCAGCACCGGTATTCCCCGGGCTCCGGCTATCTCGTGGAGCCTGCGGATTACGGTTGGGGAATTGGTCGAGAGATCGACATAGGTGCAGCCCTCACCTGCGCCTTCCAGTATTCCGCCCTCGCCCAGGACCACCGCCTCGACGTCCCTGGGAACGGGAAGGGACGTGAACACCGCCTCGTTGCCCGGGACGGCGTCCCTGGGGCTGTCCGCCCACTCCGCGCCCATTTCCAGCAGGTTGGTTGCGGCCTCCCGGCGCAGATCGTGGACCGTCAGTTGGTGTCCGGCCCTGATCAGGTTGGCCGCCATCGGATTGCCCATGTTGCCGGTGCCGATGAACCCTAGCTTCATCTTTGGCGCTCCTCTCCTGGGTTCCTGAAATGGGCGGGCCGCCGGGCGGGGCCGTGCGCTGGGGGACCGGCGGCGGCGCGGGCCGGAGACCGCCGAGTTCGTCGAAGGTCTCTTTGGCTACCCGGAAGGCGTTGACCGCCGCGGGCATACCCCCGTAGAAGACCATCTGGGCGATGGTCTCGCTGATCTGTTCCCTGGTGACGCCGATGTTCAGGGCGCCCTGGATATGGCGGCGCAATAGCTGGGGGCTGTGCCCGAGCACCGTAATGGCGGCGATGGTGCAGAGGCTGCGGGTCTGCAAGTCCAGTCCGGGGCGATTGTAGACCTCTCCGTAGACCACCTGGTCCACCAGGTCCATGACCTCGGGGGCAAGCTCGGCCATTGCCGGAGGGGGGCCGGGGTCGGCGTCCGCCCCGTAGTACAGGACCCGGAAATCCGCGGCCGCTTGCCGCAGGTCTTCAGGGTCGCGTTCGGGTCCTTGACCTGGGTTCTCGAAGGAGGTAGTCACTGGTGTTTCCTGTCACGGCGGGCGGCTTCCGGATGCCGGCGACCGGTTGCGGTCCGCCGGCATCCGGATACCTGCCTAAATTTCGATGGCCTGCCAGTAGCGGCGGCCCTCCAGCCGGACCACCCTGCCGAAGTGGTCGCCGGGGGTGAAGTGGCCCGCGGCCACGACGTAGGACTCCTGCTCGGCCATATCGAGCAGAGTATTCCTGCTCTGGCGGCTGGCCTCCTTGTCGATGTCCACGCCAGCGCACCAGTCGGACTCGGATACCTGGGCCTTGTTATGGAGCACGTCGCCGACGATCATCGCCTTCTCCCCCTGGGAGGTCACCAGGATGGCCTGGTGGCCGGGGGTGTGACCCGGGGTCGGGAGGGTCTTCACCTCGTCGGTGATGTTGTGCTCACCCTCGACCAGGTCCATCTTGCGCAGGCGTCGGAGGGGCATAACCTGGCGCTCCACGTGGGGCGCACCGGGGAGGTTCTCGGCAGCGGTGAAGTGGTCCCAGTCGGCCCTGGGCACCAGGTACCGGGCGCGGCGGAAGTAGGGGGCGGGCATCCCGCCGGAGTACCGCAGGTTCCAGCCCACGTGGTCGCCGTGCAAATGGGTGTGGACCACGATGTTTACCTCGTCGGACGGGCCGACGTTGGTGTTATTGCGCCGGTCGGCCGGGATCAGCACGTCCCGCAACCGCTCAAACAGTTCGCCCTCCACGTTGCCCCGGTCGGGATGAGGCCCCGGCCCCATGCCGGTGTCCACCAGGATGGTCGTCCCCTCGGAGCGGACCACCCAGCAGCCGTAGTAGAGCTGGAGCTGGCCGTTGTCCAGGGCGTCGGCGTGCCCGGCCCAATCCGCGTCGGTGGTGTCCGGGAACATCGCCGTGGGAGGGCGCGGGGGCGGAATCATGTCGAGGACCGGGATGATTTCAGCGTTGCCGACGGTTATGCTTGCCATATGCTACTCCTCCGTAATAATCTGCCGTAATTATCTGCAATGTGGACCCTCTGCGGCCGCTCTGGCCTCGCACTGGGCTGAGGATCCATCCATCGAGTGATAGTCCTGGGACGGGTTTCAATACTCTATCAGCGAGAACACGTCGTAAGCGCCCAGGGTATTCCGGCCCGACAGGGCGGTCAGCTCGATCACTACGCCCATAGCGGCCACAACTCCGCCGGACATCTCCACCAGGCTCGCCGCGGCGACCAGCGTTCCCCCGGTTGCCAGCAGGTCGTCAATCACCAGGACCCTTTCGCCCTCGTGGACGCCATCCTGGTGCATCTCCATGCTGTTGGCGCCGTATTCCAGGGAGTATTCCACGCTATGCGTTGCCGCCGGCAATTTGCCCGGCTTGCGGACGGGCACGATTGACTTCCCAAGCCTGTGGGCCAGCGGCGCGCCGAAGAGGAACCCGCGGGACTCAATGGCCACGATGGTGTCGAAGTCCTGGCTGTCATACCGGCCTATGAACCGGTCGATGACGTAGTTGAAGGCCCGTGGGTCACGCAGTAGGGGGGTGATGTCCCGGAAAAGTATCCCGGGTTCCGGGAAGTCGGGGATGTCACGGATAAATGCTTTCAGCTCCATCCGCCTTGCATCCTCCGACCTGGGCTAAGACGTGCTTGTTCCATACATTATCAGGGTTTTCGCGGCCAAGCCCCGGACCTGGAGTTTGTCCCAGGTCCACGCAGCCCGTCGAGTGTCCCGGTGAAGTGTAGAATAAGCGCCAATTCGCGTCAAGCATCGCGGAATCACGCCACGGGAACAGGGACTGCGCTTGCTCATGCCGTAGCTTGATATATACTGCGGATGTTCCCGGCTGCCATGCAGCAGTGCAACCGCTTTTGCAACTTGAATCAAAGGTGAATCAATCGATGGTCTCCTCAACGCGACACAAGCGGATGATGTTGCTGGCGACCGCCGCGGCCGCGATCATAGTATTGATCGTCCTGTACCTGTTGGGCAGCGTACTGCTGACCATCGGCCTCAGCGCGGTTATCGCCTATACCCTTTTGCCGGTGGTCAAGCTATTGGAGCAGGGGATGCCGTGGCGCGGGCGTTATCCTGAGTTGAGCCGGGTGGTCGCCATCCTGATTGTGTTCATCGCCGGGCTTGTGGCAGTCGCCGGAGTGTTGATGTCGGTAATACCGCCCATGCTGAGGGAAGCTGGGTTATTCATCGACGAATTTCCCCGGTTTTTCAATTCCGCCCGCCTCACGGTGGAAAGCTGGATAGCAGTCTACTCCGACAGAATTCCCGAGGACTTGAAACAGGGCGTCGAGGAGCAAGTGGCCGGTCTGGGCAATGTACTGATCGGGGTAGCATGGACCGCGGTGGAAAAGACGGTCGGGCTGATATCCGGCACATTCAGCCTCATTGTGGGCCTGGCCACGCTTCCGATACTGGTCTTCTACCTGATGAAAGACTCCGGCTCCATCAACTCGGCGGCGGTCGCCCCCTTTCCCGGCGCAATGCATGCCCATATCCGGGCCATGCTGGACATCATGGACCGTACCCTGGGGTCGTACATCCGTGGGCAACTGACCCTGGGGCTGGTGGTCGGCGTTATTGTAGCCGTAGCGCTGCTGCTGTTGGGGGTGCCCTACGCGATCTTCCTGGGCATAGTCGCGGGCATAACCGAACTGATACCCATAATCGGCCCCTGGATTGGCGGCGCAATAGGCGTCCTGGTAACCCTGGCTACGGAACCGGAAAAAGCGCCCTGGGTGATACTGCTCTACCTGGCGATCCAGCTTGCGGAGAATGCCCTGCTGGTCCCCCGCATCCAGGGCAACGCGCTCAAGATGCACCCCATCGCCGTAATCGTAGTCATCATAATCGCCAGCCAATACTTCGGCATCTGGGGAATCATCCTGGGCCCGCCCCTGGTGGCGATGGTCAAGGATATGCTGGTGTACTTCGTCCAGGAGTGGAACCCCCCGGCAGACCAGGAGGACTTGGCTGAGGAAGCCAGGGAGGACGAACTTGCAGAGGCGCAACGGGAATAGCAACCCAAGCCTGTGACAGGACGGGCTTTCGCGTCCGAGTGGACCACGCTAACCGGATACCCTGGCGCTACGCCGCGCGTTCGATAGGAGCGGGGATTGGGGCAGGTGAATGGGTCCGGCAAAAGCGCCTGATGGCCGCGGACGGCCAGTAATCCGCCTAACATGGTCTTCACACTCGAGTCCTTGCGGATCATGTTCCGCCTGCAACCAGCATCCTCTGTCGTCGCTCCGCGCTCGAAGTTGTACGCCAACCGGCGGGACTCAGCCAGGGGAATGGACGTTGGACACATCAGGGACCACGGTCTGCTCTTCCAGTACCAGCAGGCGGCGCAGTTCGTAGATTTCGTCCCGGAACTGGGCGGCCTTCTCGAACTGTAGGTTCTTGGCCGCTTCCTTCATCTGGACTTCCAGGTCCTTGACCACCTTGTACATGTCGGTGCGCGACATCTCCTGCCGGACGACCTGGTAGCGGGCGCGGTTTTCCGAGATGGTCTTGATGCCCTCGGTGATGTCGTGGACTTCCTTCTGGATGCTCTGGGGCTGTATGCCGTGCTTCTGGTTGTGGGCATCCTGGATAGTCCGCCGCCGGTTGGTCTCGTCGATGGCCGAGCGCATGGAGTCGGTGATCCGGTCGGCGTACATGATCACGTGGCCGTCGGCGTGCCGCGCCGCCCGGCCGATGGTCTGGATCAGCGAAGTGTTGGAGCGCAGGTAGCCTTCCTTGTCAGCGTCCAGTATGGCGACGAGGCTTACTTCCGGCAGGTCCAGGCCCTCCCGCAGCAGGTTTATTCCCACGATTACGTCGTATACGCCCAGCCGCAGGTCCCGGAGAATCTCCACTCGGTCCAACGTCTGGACATCCGAGTGCAGGTAATGATTGCGGATGCCCATCTCGGACAGATAGTCGGCCAGTTCCTCGGCCATCCGCTTGGTCAGCGTGGTAACCAGGCAGCGTTCAGCCTTTCCCACTCTGTCCCTGATTTGCTGGAGCAGGTCATCGATCTGGCCCTTGGTCGGCTTGACCTCGATGATGGGGTCCAGAAGCCCGGTGGGGCGGATTACCTGCTCCACCATGACCGACGACCGCTGGGCCTCATAGGGCCCCGGCGTGGCCGATACGTAGACCACCTGGTTGATGTGGGACTGGTATTCGTCGAAGCTCAGGGGGCGGTTGTCCAGGGCTGAAGGCAGGCGGAACCCGAAATCAACCAGGGTCTGCTTCCGGGAGATGTCCCCGTGGTACATGCCGCGCACCTGGGGCAGGGTCATGTGGGACTCGTCGACGAACATGATGTAGTCTTCGGGGAAGTAATCGAGCAGGGTCCAGGGAGCGCTGCCCTTGGCGCGCCGGGACAGGTGCCGGGCGTAGTTCTCGATGCCGGAACAGAAGCCGGTCTCCTGGAGCATCTCCAGGTCGTAGTGGGTGCGGCTCTCAAGGCGCGCGGCTTCCAGTATTTTCCCCCGGTCCCGCAACTCGGTGAGCCGTTCCTCCAACTCCTCCTGGATGTCTGTTATGGCCAGGTCCAGCTTGTCCTTGGAGGTGACGAAGTGGTTAGCCGGGTAGATGGCAACCTCCGGCAGTTCGGCCAGCACCTCTCCGGTCAACGGGTCCAACTGGACGATGCGCTCCACGTCGTCGCCGAAGAACTGGACGCGCACCGCAGCCTCCTCGTAGGCCGGTACGATCTCCAGGGTGTCGCCGCGGATTCGGAACTTGCCCCTGGCCAGGTCCATGTCGTTGCGCTCGTACTGCATGTCGATCAACTGCCGCACCAGGCGGCTGCGGTTGCGGATGTCTCCGACCTTGACTTGGGCAACCAGGTTGAAGTAGTCCTGCGGATCGCCCAGACCGTAGATGCAGGACACCGAGGCCACGATCAGCACGTCCCGCCGCGTCAGCAGGGACGTTGTGGCGGAGAGGCGCAGCTTGTCCAGTTCTTCGTTGATGCTGGAGTCCTTCTCAATGTAGGTGTCCGACTGTGGTACGTATGCCTCGGGCTGGTAGTAATCGTAGTAGGAGACGAAATACTCCACTGCGTTGTTGGGGAAGAATTCCTTGAACTCGGTGGCCAGTTGGGCCGCCAGGGTCTTGTTGTGGGCCATGACCAGTGTGGGGCGCTGTACCTGCTGCACGATGTTGGCCATCGTGAAGGTCTTGCCGCTGCCGGTGACGCCCATCATGGTCTGGTGAGCCGTGCCGCTGGCTATGCTGTCGGACAGTTTTGCCACGGCCTGGGGCTGGTCGCCGGTCATCTTGAAATCGGCCGTCAACTCAAACTGCTTGTCCTGCGGTCTCGCGCCCTCAGACCAGGAATCGTTGATGTCCCGTCCGGCTTCCGCCCATCGTCGAATGCGAGCTTTGGTGGTCATGACCCTCTATTCCCCGGAGAGTTTCCTGCTAGATTGCCCATGTTTCCAACGTAGATAAATATAGCCCAATTATATCAAACCTCCCCTACCTGCCCGGCGTGAACTGTTGCAGAGCCAGGCGGATTCGCTCCTCAACGGAGAGGTCTGCCGTGCCCCGGATTCCCGTTACAGCCTGTCGTGCCTCTGACGCCGAGTATCCCAGGGCCATCAGCGCTTCCACCACCTCAGAGTCGGCAGATGCCGGCATGGGAGCGGCTTCAGTGATAGTATCGGCCAGTTTACCTTTCAGCTCCAGGATTATGCGGCCTGCCGTGCGCCTGCCTACCCCGGGAGTGGAACTCAGGGCGGAAACATCCTCGGCTGCTATGGCCTGTTGCAGCCCGTCGGCGTCAAGGTTTGACAGCAGGGCCAAGGAGAGCCGCGGTCCCACCCCGGAGACGGCGGTGAGCATCAGAAACAGCCCTAACGCGGTCGGAGTCAGGAACCCGTAGAGAATGGGCTGCTCGTCGCGGATGCGCAGGTGGGTGTAGAGGGAGACCTGGCCGCCTGTCTCGCCCATGCCGGCGATGCTCGAGGACGGAACGAACACCTGAAGAGTAACGCCGCCGACCTGTATATGCACCCAGTCGGGGCCAACGGCCTCAAGGCTGCCCCGGACGCTTACAATCACCCATCACTCTCCGGGCTACTCTCAAGGGGGTGGGACGGTCACGGAAGAATCAAGATTGAGCGGGGTTGGCACTCATCGTGTTTCCTGGCCGGGAGGTATCTCCCGCAGCAACGCGCTTGTGCTCCGGGACTGGACGAGGTGGCACAGTCCCACGGAGAGGGCGTCCGCGGCATCGGTCTCGGGGGGCTCCCGTAGACCGAGGCTCGCCGTGATTGCTTCCTGCATTTGCTGCTTGGTGGCCCCGCCGAAGTCGGTTACGGCCCTCTTGATCTGCGCCGGGGAGTAGCGGAACACGGAGACCCCCTGGCTTGCTGCCCCAATGAGCACCACTGCCTGCGCCTGCCCTACGGCGATAGCCGGGCCGGGAAAGCTCCTCTCACCCCTGCCGACAAACGGCTCTTCCACGGCAATGGCATCAGGACCGAAAATGCCGATCATGTTCAGGATATGGGTGTGGAGCTGATAGAGGCGCTCTTCCAGGGGCATACTGCGCGGCAAAGCGATCACCCCGTAGTCATCTGCCTCCGGTTGGGGGTCCGCCTCCAAGACCCCATAACCCATCCGGACTGTGCCCGGGTCTATGCCGAGGACTATCATGTGAAACTCCGGGGGCCGGACATTTCGGACACCCGCCCCGGGTGGGCCGAGTTCGTGTTTCTCCCGGGTCTGGCAACTGGTCCGGCTCGTCGTTCAGTTCTCAGACTGGTACTTGCTCAGGACTTCTGGCGGAAAGTCTGCGCTGGTGTAGGCCTTCTGAATGTCTGCCAGTTCTTCCAGCGCGTCCAGCAGCCTGAGGGTCTGTTCAGCCTCTTTGTCCCCGAGCATGACCGTCGTCTTGGGGACCAGCGAAATCTCCGCTGACGTGGGGGAGATGCCCTCGGCCTCCAGCGCTCCCTTGACGGCTAACAGTGTCTCAGGGGCGGTGTGGACTTCCAGAACGCCATCCTCAATTATGATGTCCTCCGCGCCGGCGTCGATGGCCAGCAGGCCCAGATCCTCGGCTCTGCCCTCATCATGGACCTCCAGGCTGATCACGCCCTTGGTATCGAAGTTCCATGCGACACAGCCGGATTCGCCGAGGTTGCCGCCGCCGCGGTTGAAGGCAGCCCGCACGTCCGAGGCGGTCCGGTTCCGGTTGGGAGTGACAGCCTGCAGCAGGATTGCCCCTCCGCCTGGGCCGTAACCTTCGTAGGTGACCTCGTCCAGCCTCTCCGGACCCTCGCCGCCTTCGCCCGTTCCCCTCTTGATGGCCCGAGTGATATTGTCCTGGGGCATGTTGTTGCTCTTGGCCTTGTCTATGGCCAGCCGGAGCCTGAAATTCATCTCCGGGTCGCCGCTCCCGCCCTCGCGCACGGCAAGGCTTATATCGCGGCTGAGCTTGGTGAACATGGCCCCGCGTCTCGCGTCGGCGACGCCCTTCTGGTGCTTGATGGTGGACCATTTCGAGTGGCCAGACATCTTAGACACCCCCACCGCTGAGAATTTGGAAGGAATTTTAGCACTCGGATTTTACGCGGGTCAAAACCGGGAACATCCACCCGCACCATCTTGCCGGCCCAGGGGGGCGGGCTGGGCGGGTTCGGACGGACACGGGCTGGGCGGATTCGGACAGACGGCGGATGGAATCCGTCCCCGGGAAGTCAGCGCAGGCCGTCAGGCAGATCGACAATCATCAGGCCGTCGTTCAGGCGCACCTCCCGCACCACGTCCGCAAGCGCGGGAACGAGGACTTCCCCACTTGGCCCGGAAACCACGTAGACATCGTTGCTGCCAGTCTCCAGTATCTCAGTGATTTGGCCAAGCTCCTCATGCTCCTCAGTGAGAACGCGCAGGCCAAGTAACTGGAAGTGGAAATACTCCCCTTCTTCCAACAAGGGGGCTGCGGCCTCCGGTACCGTTACAGGCTGGCCCACCAATAATTGTGCTGCGTCCCTGGTGGTGACGCCGTCAAGTAGCAGCACGGCGTGGCCATGCCCCGAAGGAGTGGAGGAGGAAATTCGGAAAACGCCTGGCCCGATGTGAACGGTCTGTCCTGGGTCGAACCGTTCTGGGACGTCGCTGAGTACCCGAACTCTAATCTGACCTAGAACACCGTGCGCCTGGAGCACTTGCCCAACAGTGATGTGTCCCGGAATCGGCGCGCCGCCCGGACTCACCACGGGCGGCTTGCCCTCGTGCTGACGGGCCGGGATGAAACCTGGCCCACCTATACTATTTCCAGGATAGCGTGGGAACCTTCCTTGACCGCCGCAACCCGGAGCAGCATACGCATTGCCTGGGCTACCCGGCCCTGCCTGCCAATGACTTTCCCCTTGTCCTCCGGGGCAACCTCGAGGCGGAGGATTACCCGTCCATCCTCAACATCCTCCGTAACGGTCACCGCCTCGGGGTTGCTGGCCAGTGACTTGGCGATGTACTCGATAAGCTCTTTCATGTGGCGGAGGACTCGCCTTCTGATGATTCGGAAGACTCGTCGCCTACGGCAACATTATCCGCGGCCGGGTCTTCAGCTTCTGATATGTCTTCTCCCGGCTCGGTCGGCTCGCCGTCGCTGCTGTCTGCAACGGCTGTAGCGGACCAGTCCAAAATCCGCCTTACGGCATCGCTGGGCTGTGCGCCCTTCCTGAGCCATTCTTCAGCCCGGTCGGTCTTGATGGAATACGAAGGCGGGTCAGTCAATGGGTCGTAGTTGCCAATCCATTCCACGTATGCCCCGTCTCGCGGCGCGGAAGCCTCAGCTACAACGATGCGATAAGACGGTTTCCCCTTTTTACCCACTCTTCTCAGACGAATTCGTAGCATTAAACCCTCGAATGTTTACTTCCTGGCCGTGATCCGTGGGAATTGTAAAGCTGGCCGGTTTTCGTTGTCAATCTCGACGGTTGCTGATGGTTGCCGACGCAGGAGGAATCGGACCACTCCAGTGCAAAAGAAAACCCCAGCCCTGTTCGGGTCTGGGGGCCTTTCATCCGCGCAACTTTTTCGTTTCGTCGAATCTGGTCACAGCCTGGAAATCCTCGATGTTCCCAACAAATGGATCGGGCCCAGCCATTCTGCCGGTTAAACCCCTGATGAACTCCCGGTATCCTAGGGGCGATGATAGACATTGGCCTGGGCCCGACGAACGGGTTCTCGTATGTAAAGGGGTGTGCGTTAGTGTACGATCACCTCGTCGTGTCCAGACAGATGCCTACCATCGCCCCTGAGTGTTAAACTAGGTTTCATACGCCATCACCTCCTTTACTAAGATTCCGCCAAGCGGTTGAACTATTCTACCCACGGGTTTCCCGCAATGTCAACCCGAATTTTCGCATTCTTCAACAATTCGATTGCACATGTGTAGCGGCGGCTTGCTTCCCGGCGACAGACCCGTGCGCGTCGTGTTCATGGGTACGCCCGAATTCGCAACTCCGGTGCTGGATGCCCTCCTCGGTTCAGGCAACGTGTCTGTTGAAGCCGTCTACACCCCGCCCGACCGTCCGAGGGGACGGGGCCGCGTGTCGGATATGCCGCCGGTCAAGGCCCATGCACTCGAGCGGAGCCTGAAAATTTGCCAGCCTGCCTCCCTCCGGCCTCCGGAAGTGGGGGGGGAACTCGAATCCATGTCCCCGGACGTCATCGTAGTGGCGGCCTACGGCAGGTTTTTGCCGGCATCTGTCCTGGCGATACCGCGTTACGGCTGTCTCAATCTCCACCCTTCATTGCTTCCCAAGTACCGCGGGCCATCTCCAGTTCCCTCGGCCGTGTTGGCGGGAGAATCGGTCACGGGCGTGACGTTGATGCTGCTGGACGAAGGTATGGACACCGGTCCCGTCATAGCCCAGTCCGAATATCCCCTGACAGGAGAGGAAACATCCGAGACACTGACCGCGGACTTGTTTCGCCTGGGCGCCGGCCTGCTGCTGGAGTGTCTGGCGCCCTGGTGCACCGGGAGGCTTCAGGCAAACCCGCAGGACGAAGCACAAGCCACCGTAACCAGCAAACTGGAGCGTGACGACGGGCTTGCTGACTGGAATCTCACGGCGGCACAGTTGGCGACCAGACACAGGGCGTATACGCCGTGGCCGGGACTCTTCTCCCACTGGGAAGGCAAGGCGCTCAAATTCCTGGACGTGGTTGCCTTACCGGGAGAGGTTGGCGCGGGCGTTGGGCCAGGAACGGTGACCACTATACATGGTGAGGAAACGCCCCTGTCCGTCTCAACTGGCCAGGGCCTGCTTGGTCTGAAAAGGCTGCAACTGGAAGGCCGCCGGGCCGTGTCCGGCGCGGAGTTCCTTCGGGGCTACCCCGGAATCATCGGCGCTAGGCTGAAGTAACCTGGTCCAAGCCCAACGCGGCGGAGCGCCGCCGGGTTTTCGACCGGCGCTCTGACTTTATAGCTTTCGGATCACTTGAAATGGGGCACTACCTCTTCCATGAACATGCGCAGGGAGTTGTGCTGGCGCTCCGGTGGAATCTGGCTACCGAAGTTCACCTCGAACACTATCTGGTCCAGGCCTAACTCTTCCTTCAACCTTTGGATTTTGTCCGTCACCTCGCCCGGCGTGCCGTAGGCGACCTTGTCCCGCACCCAGTCGTCGTAGTCCATGCCGAGAATCCGGTCGGACTCCGCTTGCCAGTCTCCGGTGGTGCCGCCGTAGCCGGCGTAGCTGGCTACCCGGTTGCCCAACCGGTTGACCGAGAACATGGCGCTCTCCTGCGGTTCATGGTAAGCCTGTTCTGAGGTCTCGGCCACGTATATGGGTATCCTCAGACCCACGCTGCCATACCCGTCATGTCCGGCTTCCTTCCATGCTTTTCGGTACTCCGAGATGTGGGGCGCAAGTTCGGACAAGGCGAAGACCCGCGACGGGTTGATGAATATCGGGTGGCCCAGGTTCCCCATGATGGGGAAGCTCTCCGCCGACGTGATGCCCAGGTGGATGGGCGGGTGGGGCGACTGGTATGGCTTGGGTTCGATATCCAGGTCGGTGCAGGAGAAGTATTTGCCCTCGTAGGAGAAAGTCTCACTGGTCCACGCTGTCACGATAACTTCAAGGAACTCCTCGAAGCGGTCCCGGCTCTCCTGGAAGGGCACGTTATAGCCCTCATGGACGTTGGGGAAAGTGCCTCTGCCCACGCCGAACTCCAGGCGGCCTTTGCTGATATGGTCCAGCGTGGCCACCTCTTCGGCGATGCGCACCGGGTTGCCCAATGGAAGACAGAGGACGGCCAGCCCGATCCTGACCCGCTTGGTGCGCGTGGCTATCGAGCTTGCGATGGTCACGGGGGCTGACAACACCCGCCCTGCGTTGAAATGGTACTCTGCCAACCATACCGAGTCCACGCCCAGGGCCTCTCCCTTTTCCGCCAGGGCAAAGCACTCATCGAAAGCCTCAGCCTGGGTAGTCCCTTCTCGCCGGGGAAACTCCAAAAACAGTCCGAAGTCCATGACTCCTCCGTTGATCGCGGCGATTGGCAGACCGGCCCGTTGTAGATAATCCGGCCCGGTCCCGGTTATCGAAAACGGTGAATCACCCTGCTGGAGAACATCTCCATCTGTTGAAACACTCCATCCACGCCGGGCGACAGGAAGCTGAAGTTAAAGTCGCGGACACCCGCATCGACCCGTTCCCGGATTGCTTCCACGCAGTCCTCCGGGGTTCCCACGATGCACAGCGCCCTTGCCAGGTCCTCGGCAGACCGTTCCGGGGTAACGTAACGCTGCCCCACGTTGGCCACCGCCTGCTCCAGCGCGGCATCCGGGTCAAATGACAGGGACATGGGTTGGTTCAGGCCCCAGTGGAACCCAGTCAGGTCCCTTCCGGCCTCTGCGGCTATCTCCCGGATGGCGTCGTTGGTGCGCTTGAGACGCCGGACAGTGAACAGGTATGGATACCATCCGTCGCCCATCAGGGCAGCCCGCCGCATGGCCGCATCGCTCCTGCCCGACACCCAGATTGGCGGATGGGGCTGCTGGACAGGCCGGGGAAGCAGCGTCACGTCCTCGAAGTCGAAGAAGCGTCCGTGGTGGGTCACGTGCTCCTCGGTCCAGAGCCGCTTCATAACCTCCAGCATCTCGTTGGTGCGCCGGCCCCGCGTCCGTACCGATACTTGAACGGAGTCGAACTCTACCTGTGTACCCCGCTGGCCGCTGATGCCGATGCCGAAGTCCACCCTGCCGTTGGATACCAGGTCCATAGTCCCAACCAGCTTGGCCAGCAGCACCGGGTTGTACAGCGGGGCGATAACGATGCCGGTCATAACTCTCAGGGTCCTGGTTGCCCCGGCCGCGGCGGCCATCGTCGGGATGCCCAGGAGCGTCGGACGCGGCGGGTTGCCGTCCATCAGGTGCTCGCCGCAGGTGACCCGGTCAAACCCCAACGCTTCGGCCCGGCGCGCGAACTCCCCCACGTCGAAATAGTCCTCCCCGCCGAAGCTGCACCCGAAAGTTAATTGCGTATCTGACACAAATCCCCCTTTTTGGCCGTACCAGTGTCCAGCATCATACCCACGGCGCGACTGTGGGGCAAGCGGCGGAAACGGCCGGCGGCCGCGGCCGGTCAAGGCATCGCGCCATTGGCTGGCCGCGGCTGTGACGGTATCATGGGTGTGGACGGGTTTTGCCAGCCAATTTCCGCCATTGGCCAGCCGCAACGTTGAGGAAGGGACTGCCCATGATAACCGGAGACGCAAACAGAGGCTCAATCAAGATCGACTGCGCCCGTTTCGTTCTTACCCTGGACCCGGAGCGGCGCATTATCCGCGACGGGTCCGTCGTAATCGAGGGCCAGCGCATCACCCAGGTGGGCAAGGCCGCGGACCTCAAGGATGCGGCCGCCGACAGGGTGATCGACGGCAGCGAGATGGTGGTCACGCCGGGGTTCTGCAACGGGCACATGCACATCAGCTATGCCCACGCCACCAGGGGGATTTTCCCAGACGACCTTGGCCCAGCCTACCTGCCCAACGTCTTCACCCTCCAGGGGGCAATGACTCCAGAGGAGGAGTACCATACGTCGCTGCTCGGCATCACCGAACTGCTGCGATATGGCACAACCTGCTTCCTCGACCCCGGCAGCACCAAACACCTCGACGCCTGCATGAGGGCATACGAGGAATCCGGCTGCCGCATCATCGTCGGCAGGCACGTCACGGACCGGCCCAACCCGGTCAACCTGCCCCAGTCCTCCACCGCCGAGGCTGTCAGCGACATGGAGGACGTGATCCGTGACTTCGACCACTCGCTGGAGGACCGCGTGCGGGCCTGGGCCATGCCATTCTCCGAAGCGTTCTGCTCCCGGGAACTCCTGGAAGCGGCCAAAGACCTGTCGGTCCGATACCAGACCGGACTGACGCTGCACCACAGCAACACGCCCCAGTCGAAACAGGCGTCCCTGCGCGACCGCGGCAAATTGCCCACCGAGTACCTGGAGGAAACAGGTTTCCTTGGACCCGGCACCACCCTGGCCCACTGCCTTGGTCTTGATATGGCAGAGGTTGACTGCATGGCCAGGACCGGGACACGGGCCGTAATGTGTCCCACCGCGGCCGTCAAGGGCGGTTCCGGCATGACCCGGACAGCCCTGCTGCCGGAGATGCTGGAACGGGGCGTCACGGTTGGTCTGGGCACCGATGCGGGCAACAACTCCAACCTGGTGGAGACCATGCGCTCCATGTACCTGGCCGCGGTCCTCTACAAGGACGGCAGGCAGGACGTCACCATGGTCCCGGCCGAAACAGCCCTCGAAATGGCCACGATACAAGGGGCAAGGGCGCTGGGGCTGGACGCGGACATCGGTTCCATCGAGGTTGGCAAGAAGGCCGACCTGGTGCTGTTCGACACCAGGCGGCCCGAGTGGCGCACCATCTTCAACCCGGTCAACAACCTGGTCTACAACGCGGATGGCCGAAGCGTTCACACCGTCATCGTAGACGGCCGCGTGGTCGTGGACGGGGGCAGTCCCACCTTCGTCGACCAGTGGGAGCTAATCCAGGAGGTGCAGGAAATGGGCACAGACCTGATGCGGCGCACCGGCATCACCATCCCGCAACGCTGGCCGGTGGTCTGACACTGAGAAGGCCGCCCCATACCCTGTCCAGGGCCGGCGGGGCCGCTGAGGACCCGCATTGCAGGAAGGGTCAGGACTGCCCCCCGCTGCAATTGATCACCTGTCCCGTGATGAACGAAGCGTCATCGGAGGCCAGGAAAGCGATGGCTGCGGCCTGTTCCTCGGGCAGGCCGGAGCGCCTGATGGCCTGCTGGTTCCGGATGTCCTCGCCCATCAGCCTGCGGTACTCCGCCGCTTCTTCGGAGGTATCTTCGTCGGCCATAGCTCCGCCGCCCAGGTGAAGCCGGGAAGTCACCCGGTCGGGTATGGACGTGCCGCCGGGGGAGACGGTGTTGACCCGTATCCCGTAGCCGCCGTACTCCATCGCCAGCACCTTGGTCAGGGCGAAGATGCCGCCCTTGCCCACGGCATAGGGAAGCCGGTGCAGGCCCCGGGGCGATTGGGAGCCGAGGTTCACAATAGACCCGGAACCCTGCTCCATCATCACCGGCAGCGCGGCGAGGCAGCACCACAGGGTCGGGTACAAGGTGCGCTCCAACTCAAGGTTGACCTGTTCTTCGGTGTACCTGTGGTAGGGCTGAATCCAGATCGTTCCCCCGACGTTGTTCACCAGCACGTCGATGCGCCCGTACTCCGCCACTACATCGTCTACCATTCCCTGCGCTCCGGCAAAGGTCCCAACGTCGGCCAGCACCTTCAGGGCGGTGACGCCGTGGTCCTGCAACTCCCCCACCGTCCGCGTTGCGCTCTCGTCAACCCTGTCGGCCACGGCAATGGTCCCGCCCTCCGAGCCGAGCCGCCTGGCGGTGGCCCGCCCTATGCCCTGGCCTGCGCCGGTAACGATGCAGACCTTCCCCTGTAAACGTTTGCCGCCTGCCGCGCGGGGGTCCAACTCTGTAGTCAATGCACTGCCTCCATAGCTTGATGCTTGTATCACCACGGCCTGCGCACTTCTCAGCACATCCCGGGGCCGCTCCTGTCTATCGCCCTATCGCTATCGCCGCCATCGCCCCGGATCATATCGCAAAGGGCGAGAGAAGTGCATTAGATACGTTCAGCTACGGAACAGGCGCCATCCAACAGAGCCAGTTCCGAGCCATTTCGACACTCTTCCCAGAGAGCAAGATACCACAATCCGCTTCTCTCAAAACTGCCCAAAACTCGCCTCAACCTTCGCCAGAACCCTCCAGGCTGTTCAACTACTCAGGAACCCGCCTGCGGGCCAGGAAATCCCTATCCCGCAGCCCGGTCCCAGAAAGGACCGGATTCCGGCCCGATGCAATTAGGCCATTGACCCAATCCGGCCCGTACCCTAGATTAGCAGGCAGGTAACCAAACAAGAAACGACCCCGCCAACCTCTCACAGCGCGGGGGCCGTTCCTTTATTCGCCCGAAAGGAGGTCATCCATTCGCCATTCGTTGACAGGGCTCAGCAGGACACTACAATGCTCCTGAACCAACAAATAACCTGCGTAGAGAAAAGGTAAAATGTTACCCAATTGGCAGTTCAAGCCATACTCCCCTGGCGACACCTACCGCAACTCGACTGCCGACGCCTTTTTCGACAGCGACACGGTCAGTGACCCGGGTAAGGCACTGGTGCGCGAGGGCATTCAAAATTCTCTGGATGCCAACAAGATTCAACCCGACAAGCCCACCTTTGTACGCGTATCGCTGATCAACCAGGAGACTGCCCCCGGCTGGGCAGACGTGGAAAATTACTTCGCAACTGCCTGGCCTCATTACACTACGGAGCGAAGCGGGCTGCACCCCGGCGATATCCCAGATCAAGAGGAGAAATGCACGGCCCTGGTGTTCGAGGACATGGACACCACAGGTCTGGTCGGGGATACTGAAGCGTGGCGAGAACCGGAAGAAGGGGACAGGAACGACTTCTTTAATTTCTTCCGGGCGGAGGCCCTTACTCACAAATCCCCCGGCGACAGGGGCAGCAGGGGAGTCGGGAAGGCCACCTTCATCCAGGCCAGCAGGGTGAATACGCTGTTTGGTCTCACGATCCGCCACAACGACCCCCGCCGCCTACTGATGGGCCGGTCAGTGCTCAGGTCGCACCGGCTGGAAGACAAAGACCACCATGGCGATGGGTATTTCGGCATTCCATCCGCTCTGAATGAGGGTCTGATTTCGCCGATTGAGGACAGCAGCGTCATAGACGAGTTCATCCGGTCCTTCAAACTGGAACGCCGGGATGAAAGCGGGCTGTCGGTGGTGGTTCCCTGGCCGGACAAGGAAATTGACGAACGGACCATCGTCCGAGCTGTATGTGAGAACTACTTCTACACGATTCTCAACGAAGGTCTGAGAGTCCTGGTGGAACTGCCCGACAACGAGCTTATTCTGGACCGGGCCAGCCTTGCACAGGAGATTCAAAACGACAAAGACTTGATTCGGCTGCTCCCAATTGTCAACCTGGCGGAGTGGGCCACCCAAGGGGACGCTGGAGATGAAAGGTACGTCCTCAACCCGCACCCTGGCACAGGAACCTATACGTGGAGCAGAAGCCTGTTTCCAGACGGGGTTCTGGACGTGCTGCGTGGGAAGTTGCAGCAGCAGGAACGATTCACTGTCAGAGTGCCGGTACCGGTGCGAAATCGTGGAACCGCCGCAGAGGAATCATACTTTGATGTCTATATCACCAGCGACGATTCCAATTACGGGACTAGCCCCGCCTTCATCAGAGAGGACATTCTGATTGCGGATGTTCGTCCCCGGTCTGTGCGGGATGGCATACGTGCCCTAGTAGTCATAGAGCACGAACCGCTGGCATCTTTTCTCCGGCAGGCCGAGAACCCCAGCCACACTCAATGGCAGCAGTACCGAGTTAAGAAGGACTATATCCAGGCGCCGTCTCTGGTCAGCTTCGTCGTGAACAGCGTGAGAGAGATCTGCAACCTCGCATCAGCAGAAAACCGGGAAGTGGACAAGCGGCTTCTGGCGGATGTATTCCCCCTCCCCGACGGTGGTGAAGGTTCGAATGGAGGTGATAACGGCGGGACCAACGGAAACGGCGGTAACGGTCATTCAAGCGACCTCCGAATCAACAGAATCAGTGGAGGTTTCTCAGTTACTCCCACCCACCAATCTTTCCAAACGGGCGACCAAGTAGAGATCGAAGTGGCTTACGCGCGCAGCCGAGGCAACGCCTTTGCCCGGTACAGGACCACCGATTTCCAGGTCAACCGGGAGCCGATTACGCTCGAAAGCCTTGGAGTGGAATTAACAGAGGCGGTGAACAACCGGATGGTTGCCAGAGTTACCAGCCCGCAGTTCCGCATTGCCGTAACCGGCTTTGACGAGAACCGGGACATCCGTGTGAGGGCCGACAGGACAGGAGGTGCCAATGCCGGTAACCCAGATTAACCATACCGGCAGGAAACGGCTTACGTCGGAGGACGTGGCAATCGGCCTATATAACGAGTCCACCCCTCTGGCGTTTGAAGTCACCCGTCTTTCCCTGGACCGGCACAAACTGCCGGGCGATGCGCTTGTCCGCTTGGAAGCGTACCACAGGACCATCTACGCCAGATTCGGACTTGGAACGGTCAGCGAACCCGTTCTTCCCGGTAGACAGACCATACCTCAGTTCAGTATTCCGGACGGTATCAGATTCCGCGTCAAGGTGACGTCGGTCGCTGAACCAGAAATGGGGCAGTTGCTGGCTGCAGGCACCCAAATTGCCCCCTCATGGCTGGATGGAGGCCAGGAATCTCTTCTGCCGGTGAAGCCCGATGACACGCTTGGACAGGAAGTATACCGGCTGAGTTTCGACGACGGCATAGTCCTTCTTATCAACGATAAGATCGAGCAGTGGCGGGAGGTTTCACGGGATCCGGCATTCATGGCGCTGGTCTACCCGGCAGTTCTGAGAATGGTTCTGTCCCGCATTCTGTTGAACCGGGAACAGTCTGAAGACGACAATGAGGAAGACTGGCCGGAACAGTGGATAGAATTTGCGACAGGTCATCTGGGTATGGAGGAACCGCCCCAGATGGAGAATGAAGGTAATGATCCCGTCAGTCAATGGATTGACCGGGCGGTGGCCTCCTTCTGCAACAGGAATCGCAGCTATGACGGTTTCGCCAGACGGCGGAATGGTAGTGACAGGTGATGAAACTGCGCAGTTTCAACACGGGTGGGATCAACCGCCTTGAGCAATTCCTTTCATCAACAGCGAGGGATACGGCAGAGCTGTACGCGTTCCTGGATGACCCTGGCCTTTCCACAGCGGTGAGTCCTGAAATCGAGGTTGAGGCACGGTCGTTCGTCAACAGATTCGCCGCCGGAGAGTACCTGCATTCTCTTCTTGGGGATTCCAACATCTTCAACCTGGACGAAGACAGGGGTATATGGGCCTGGCTGTCAGCATTCTATTTCGACCAACTCTGTCCTGACGGAACTAAGCCGGGCAGGAACTACCGCTGGGTCCCCGCCGTAAACAGCTTCCGCAACTACTATCGCCATCTCCTGGCCGGTCCCTATTTCATTTACCGCGCCCACCAGGACAATCCAGAACTTGCCATGGCGGTCATGGCGACCCAGTTACACCGGCCTGGCGATATCGTGGAACAGCTGGCTTCGCGGCAGGAGTTGGTAACTAATCACTCTGTCATGGCAGCAGCTACCAGACTCTACATTGGAGAGGATGGCTTACCCAAGCCTAGAGCGGCAGGAAGAGGTGCAGGCAGCGCCCGGCGCCTCGCAGACGTACTGACCCAACTGGACCTGACATGGGACCTCTATGACCTCAGCACAGAAAAGCTGCTGGAGCTTCTTCCTCCCGAGTTCGACGAGTTCAAGTCATGATCGGAGTTGTCGATGTATTTGCCGGTTGCGGCGGTCTCAGCGAAGGCTTCAGTCAACTGAACCGGAACGGGACATTCCCATTTGACGTTCGTCTGCATATCGAAAAAGAAGAGGCGCCCACCCGGACCCTGCGTCTGAGAACCTTTTATCACCAGTTCCGAGAAAGTGCGACCCCGGAGAGCTACTATACCTATGTCCGGGGACAGTTAACACGTGAGGACCTGTTCCGCAACCATCCGGTAGAGGCATCCGAGGCGAAGCGGCGCTGCCTGCAGGTCGAACTGGGCAATCCTGAAACAGACGTGGAAATGGTCAATCAGAGAATCCGGGAAGCTGTCAGCGGAACAGATGACTGGATTCTTATCGGAGGTCCACCCTGCCAGGCGTATTCAGTCATAGGACGGTCCAGGAACCAGAGCAAGGCCGATTACGACTTCAGCACCGACCACCGCACACTGCTGTACAAGGAATACCTGAGCGTAATCTCCGAGCACAGACCCGCCGCGTTTGTCATGGAAAATGTGCGCGGCCTGCTCAGCGCCTCGCACCAGAACACATCCATGTTCCAGCAGATGGTCCAGGACCTCAGGGGCCCTGGGTATCAGCTCTACTATCTGTCAAATGGAAAACAGTATCTCGACGATGGGTACAATCCTTACAACCCAACAGATTTCGTCGTCAAGACCGAGGAGTACGAAATCCCGCAGGCCCGGCATCGGGTGATCATTCTTGGTGTGCGAAACGACATTTCCGCAAGGCCGGAACCCCTGACACCGGGCCGGAGAATCACATCTGCTGAAGTTCTGAATGACCTGCCCAGGGTCAGAAGTGGGCTCTCATCCGGTGACGGACCGGCTGAATGGATGAAAGCGGTTCGGGAAATCACCCTGCAGGACTGGTGGCCGGAGGTAGAGGCAGCCGTTCAGCGCAGGATTTGCGACGCACTGGAGAATCTCGAATTGCCGGACAGCGGGAGAGGCGAAACATTCATCGAGACACCGGCCACCGGCGGATGGCATCCTGATTGGTTCCTTGATGATCGGCTGCTGGGAACTTTGAACCACCAGGCCCGGACCCACCGTAAGGATGATCTGTGGCGTTACCTTTATGCCTCGTGTTTTGTAAAAGGAACCACACGGCCATTCCATATCAGAGATTTCCCTCCGGGCCTCCGGCCTGGTCACAAGAATATCGAAAGCTCTCTGAAAGACGGGACTTTCACTGACAGGTTCTGTGTGGTGCGTGAGAATGAACCCTCCAAGACGGTGGTCAGTCACATATCCAAGGATGGCCATTACTTCATACATTATTCTCCGGCACAGTGCCGCAGCCTGACGGTACGTGAGGCTGCAAGGCTCCAAACCTTTCCCGATAATTTCTACTTTGAGGGAAACCGCACCGAGCAGTACAGGCAAGTAGGCAATGCCGTACCGCCTTTGTTGTCCTTACAGGTCGCTGACAGGGTGGTGCAACTGCTTGAGGCAGAACGGAATGGACACTCTCACCCCTGAACGCAGAAGCTGGAATATGTCTCGTATCCGGAGCAGCGACACGACTCCGGAGCGTCTGGTGCGCTCCCTGCTGCACCGGATGGGGTACCGCTTCCGCCTGCATCGGAGAGACCTGCCGGGCCGACCTGACATTGTTCTGCCCAGATACAGGACAGTGATTCTGGTCCACGGGTGTTACTGGCACCGTCATCCGGATTGCCGCCTAGCCTACACTCCCAAGAGCAATCGGGAGTTCTGGGAAACAAAGTTCGCCGAGAACGTGAGCAGGGACTCCCGTCAATACGAAGAACTGGGCGCTATGGGCTGGAGAGTCATCATCGTGTGGGAATGCGAAACCAAAGAGTTGCAGGCGCTTTCCGAGCGGTTACTCCAGGACTTGAGATTACTCTGAGGGTGACCGAATCCGATAAAGACATTTCCGGTATGGAGACCTGAAACCGCGCTGAGCCCTTTCCGTTTTCACTCCCTAACCGGTGCGAATTCCAAGCGACAGCAGCTGTTAACCAGCCCTGCCGTCGGCGGTTATGGGCGCATGACCAGTCCAAGCCGCGTCAAGGGACGAGAGTTTCGAAGAAGATGCCTATTCCAGAATCCCAACTGAGCCGGTGGTCGGACCACGGACCGCAGCAGAAATCAATCAGGACTCACGAAGCCATTCGAAATGTGTTGGCCAACCACCGGTGGCCAACAGGAATGACATACGATTTCTACCTCCAAGGTTCTTATCGCAACGACACCAACCTTCCTGGAGACAGCGATGTTGATGTAGTGCTGGAGCTTAACTCCGTTTTCCGACACGACTGGAGTTCACTCTCCCAGTATGAGCAGGACCGCCTGTCGTCATCTTTCCAGCCACCGACCCATAGCCGGAACGATTTCAGGCGAGAAGCACTTAGAGCCCTTGGAAGCGGCTTTGGAAGAGAACTGGTAGGCCAGGGGAACAAGTCGATCAAACTGAAGGGGGCATCCCGCAGACTGGCCGCCGACATCGTGGTCTGCATGGAGTACAGAAGGTATACGTCATCCGGGTCGTATGTGCAGGGGATTGCTTTCCAAGCCCTGCAGGATAAGCACTGGGTGGTCAACTTCCCGAAACTCCACCACGACAACGGAGCGAGCAAGGGAAACCGCACCAGGGACCGTCACAAGCGGACCGTGCGAATGTTTAAGAGCGCCAGAAATCACCTGGAAACGACCGGCCAGATCAGGTCCAAGCTGGCCCCATCCTATTTCCTGGAATGCCTGCTCTACAACGCTCCGGACTCGGCGTATCAGGAAAGATTCCAGGATACGTACTGTTCGATAGTCAACTGGATGAACCGGGCCAATCTTGAAAGCCTCGTTTGCCAGAACGGGCAACAATACCTGTTCGGCGAAGCTGAAGAACAATGGTCCGCTGAAAACGCCAGGACACTCGGGTCACGGTTCGCCAGCTTGTGGAACAACTGGAGTTAGCCCGGTGCGACTGCATTCTTACGATTTGGAGGGAAGGGGGAAAGTCACCGTCGCCCTCGCCGTGCTCGGTGTCTTGCTGGTCTGGCTGCTGGACGTGGTGTTGGGCGTCGCCAACTTCGATCCTGATTGGTGGTTGAGCGTTCCATCATTTGGTGGCTTTTATGCCGTCTTGTACTGGCTATTCGACAGCCATGTTTGGAGATGGAGGCTGTGGAGGAATCTGGCTCTTCTGAAGGTTCCTGACCTGAACGGAGAGTGGACTGGATACCTCGAATCTTCGTACGGGAATGGCTCCATTCACGAAGTCACGATTTCCATAACCCAAAAATGGTCGAAGCTCGTGGTTAGATTGGAAACCGAACTGTCCCTGTCCTACAGCATTTCGGGCAGCCTGAAAGTTACCGATGTCGCTAATCCGGAACTCTCTTACCTGTATGTCAACGAGCCCAAGGCTCCTGCACCGGATACAATGAGTATCCACCGGGGAACGGCCACACTGGAGCTAAAAGGAAACACCCTTGAAGGCGATTACTACACAGGGCGAGGGCGAATGACCTTCGGGTCAATTTATCTAACCAAGGAGAAAATTGCGAAACTCACCGGCGAAACGAATTCCCCGCAAGTGAGTGACTGAAATCTGAACCCCGAAGTTAGACTTTTGGAACAAGAGGTGCTTTTGGTGCAAAGGCCCGCCGATAAGAAGAAATTCCAGGAATTGGCAGACCGATGGGAAGAAGAAACTTTCTTCCTGTCCAACTCGGAACAGGTTAATGCGCACCCCGCCCTTCAGGAAATCATCAACATCGGCCAACCGGCAGTGCCCCTGATCATGGAGAGGATACGTTTCCAGGGAGGGCATTGGTTTGAGGCGCTGCAACAGATAACAGGAGAAGACCCGGTATCTCCAGCCGACTACGGCAACATTGCAGCTATGCAGAATTCCTGGCTGCAATGGGGCGAAGACCATGGCTACGCCTAGGTGGATGACGTGGCTCAACCTGTCATTCCCCAACCTTCGCAACGAAGGATTTGCCGTGATAGAACCGCCGTCAGACCGCTACAACTGCGTCGCCTACACCGCGGGGGACACCAGCCAGTGGTGGGACCATACGCCCCGCCGCTACTGGCCGCCCCATGCGTCCAGGTCAGGCCGAATCGAAAGCCTGATTGAAGTGTTCGTCGTCCTCGGATACGAGCAATGCAAAGACGATAGCCTCGAGGACGGCCACCAAAAGATTGCCCTCTATGACGATAACGGCACCTGGCAGCACGCGAGCATTCAAATGCCCAACGGAGCATGGCGCAGCAAAATGGGCCAAGGACCAGTGATAGAACATCGCAGTCCCGATTCACTTTCCGGGGGACCCTATGGCAACCCGACGATCACCATGCGAAGGGAAACAAACGTAGCCAACTGACGAAAAACCTCCAAGGGAGTGCTGTCCGTTCGTATAGCCGTCTTTCGTCAATATGATAGGGGTTCCAGGCGGACTGCGCGATGCGACGCTGGATAGCCGTGATCCGCCACCATCCGGGCTTTTGAGGTCTAGCTGGCCAAGATTCTTTAATTTCGCAATCGTATCAAAAGGCGGACCATGGGGATTTCCGTTGCCAAATGGAGTATACTTCCGGCGGAGGTTGACCGCCATGATGAGAGAACCGAAGGGCATCACCGTCAGCTACGGTCCAATCACCAAGAGTTACGCCAAGGGGCTCACCAACCGCCGTTGCCTGCTGATCTTCGGCGCGATCTTAACCGTAGTGGGCATTGCCGGGTTCTTTATCCCGTCCACCACATCCGATCTGTACCATCTTGGGGTTGGCCAGAGCATCGCCTACCTGATCATAGGAGTCCTGTCGCTATACGTGGGAGAGGTCTGGAACTCCGAGTACAAGCGGGTATTCCTGGGGATAGAGGGGCTGTTTTTCCTGGCCATCGGAGTGGCGGGGTTCATACTCTCGCCACTGAACCCCGGCGCCGCGTCCATCAACCTGGGAATGTTCACCGTGCAGCACCCGTGGGAAAACGCCGCCCACCTGACCCTGGGCGTCATTTTCCTGGCGACAGTCCTGTACCCCCGCCGCTTCCGCGACTACTCATACAGCAGCAACGTCTCCGACTAACATCCGGGCGGCCTGCCAACCGTCTCTTCCGCCCAAGCCCGGCTCCAAGCCAAAAAATTTGGGCCACCTCTCCGAGGTGGCCCACCGTTTTGCCAAGAATTTACCAGGAACTTGCGGGCCTAGTTCAAGGGAATCTCCGCCGCCTCCCGTTCCTCTTCGATCTCGATCATCTCCTCCGCGGCCTCGGTGCGGCTGCGGCCCCAAATGCGCTGGGCGTCGCGGGACTTCCAGGGCATCCGCCTGCGCCAGAAGATAATCGCGGCGTCGGTGGCCCCCAGCTTCTGTGCCGAGTGGGGGTCGAGCGCGCCCACCGCCTGCACCGGCATGTCCTCCCGCTCGTTGGTGGTCTGCGGCGCGTTGAAGTACACGTACCAGGTGTGGTAGAAGAACTTCCACCACAGCTTGGGCAGCAGCCGGTTCCTCACCCGCTTCAGCGCGAAGGTGAACATCCGGGTGCTGTTTTCGTCGATGGGCGTGAAGTAGCGCAGGTGCTGCGACTGGCCCCGGGCGCTGGGGCAGGCGATGGAAGGGAGCCGGTAGAGGCCGCCGGGCCGGGAGTTGTTGAAGGCGTTCTTCTGCTGCACCAGCGGGTTCAGCCGCCGGGCGCCCCGGAACCGCCACCAGTCATGCTGGGGCCAGTTCTTCTTCAGACCGGGGAAGTATCCCTGCTCCACGCCCTGCTTGACCCTGGGAGCGATGCAGATGTAGTTGTCGCCCTCTTCGGTGATGTCGGTCCCTTCCCAGAAGGCAGGCAGGCGGTTAAAGAGTTGCCCGCTCCAGAACCGGCGGATGCCGCCCCGGTGAATCTTGCTGTTGTGGGAGTCCCTGGAGTTCTCCATCGTCAGCGACCAGTTCATGGGCCAGATCTTGACGTAAGTCTGGATCTCCACGTCGTCGTAGAAGAACTCCTCGGGCAGGTCTTCTTCCAGGGGCACCGGCTCGGTAATGCCCATCCAGATGTACACCACGCCCCGGTGGGTCCGGGTGGGATAGTTGCGCACCCGCAGCTTGGGGGCCAGCTTGGAGTCCGGGCCGTCGGAAAGGGCGGCCACGCATTGCCCGGTTCCGTCGAAGGTGTAGCCGTGGTACGGGCAGGTGATGAATCCCTTGAACTCACTGTTGCCCATGCCCTTGCCGATTCCTCCGGACAGGAACGCGCCGCGGTGGGGGCAGATGTCGGACACGGCCGCGACCTCATTGTTCGCGTCCCTGAAGAAAGCGATCTGCTCGCCAAGCAGCTTCAGGGCCACGGGCTTGCGCTTGATGAGCTTGTCCTCCACTGCCGGATACCAGTATTCCCGGTAGCCGAGCTCGGGAACGTAGTCATGGACCCCGATTCCCGATGCTCCCCTGGGAATATAGCGGCTGGTCCCTGCGCCGTTGGTCCCGTTGGTCTGATGGCCATTGCTGTGCGAAGTCGTCATCTCTTGCCTTCCTTATGGAATGGGACTTCTTGGAATGGGACTTCGGGGATCATCATGCCGACACACCCCGGAACGGCGGCCTGCCGACGAATTGGGCCAATAATACCACGAATGGGGGCGAGTGGTCAGTGGCTAGTGGCGAGTGGAGAGTGGCGAGACCCCGCCCCGCTAATCACCGGTGACTGGCCACCGGCCACCGGCCACTGAATGGATGGGCATGATTCTCCAAATCACGGCTATCCCTGAAGGCGAGTGGTCAGTGGCTAGTGGTTAGTGGTTAGCGGGGCCGGGGCCTGGCCACTGGCCACCGGCCACTGAATGGATGGGCATGATTCTCCAAATCACGGCTATCCCTGAAGGCGAGTGGTCAGTGGCTAGTGGTTAGTGGTTAGCGAGGCCGGGGCCTGGCCACTGGCCACCGGCCATTGAATGGATGGGCATGATTCTCCAAATCACGGCTATCCCTGAAGGCGAGTGGTCAGTGGCTAGTGGTTAGTGGTTAGTGGTTAGCGGGGCCGGGGCCTGGCCACCGGCCACTGAATGGATGGGCATGATTCTCCAAATCACGGCTATCCCTGAAGGCGAGTGGTCAGTGGCTAGTGGTTAGTGGTTAGTGGTTAGTGGTTAGCGGGGCCGGGGCCTGGCCACCGGCCACTGAATGGATGGGCATGATTCTCCAAATCACGGCTATCCCTGAATCAGAAAAATCACAGTCCAGACAAAGTATCGAAAGACCCTTAAGGGCATGGCAGCGTTCCATTTCGGTTGGTCCACACTGAGCAGCAGTCCATACATGGTCCATGCCCTCATGGTCTATGCTCTTCGAGTTCACAGGCAACGTATCGACAGGCCGCTATTACCCTGTCCAGAATCCCGACCTTCGGGCTCCACAACACGGAGAACCAGGGGCCGGTCCTCCCGGGTCAATCCGGCCTCTTCCTCAAACCGCCATACGGCTTCCTGCCTTAGCCTGTAGCACTATCCACGCCACTTCCTCCGGCGTACCAAGTACCGGCTCCGGCAACCGGTACTTGGTTGACCGGACGGCCTCGCGGTGTCTTTGCTCCAGGCACAAGCTATCCTCCCCCAGAAGTGGACCAGAAACGAATGGCGATGGTTCCTACTGTAATCAGAATAGTGATGCCGACTCCAACCCACGTTATCATCATCTGGAGCTTCGCATTCGCGACATCTTCCTTAGTAGCGAACGAGTCCATTCTGCCTTCCATGTAAGACAGCCGCCTGCTCACATCATCCAAGCGTTCGACCTGATACCCACCAACTTCCGGGGATTGATTAGACGGCGTGTTCATTTCGTCCCTCCGCAAGCCAATCCCACAAGTCCCTGCCGTAGTAGCCAAAGTACGAACCGTTTAGCTTGAATACTACTCCCACCACCGGCTCGGAATGCTCATCCGACATTCCCAAGCTGTCGCTCACTACACGGGGTAAGTCAGCATGGCAACGGATCAATAGGGCTTTGTCTGTGAGCATATAAACGCTTCGTATGTAACCCATTGACTCGATTTGTTCCGCCATTTCTTGCGTGAATACTCCATCACGCAAAACAGCAACAAACGTATTCATGGTTCACGCTCTTTTAAGCTAAATCTTAATAGCTACCCCGATTTGCACAGATGACTGAAGTGGTGGTATGACCTCCCCCCTCCCCAGACACCATAAATTCCGCGCCTTAGCAAGACGATCCCCTCTTCCTGATTGAGCAGCAGTCCATACATGGTCCATGCACTCATGGTCTGTGCCCTTCGAGTTCACAGACAACGTATCGACAGGGAGCTATTGACGAATTGGTGACGAATCAGCCACACACGCTATGGACCAGGCTGTGCAGCTGCCCCAGCACCTGGCCGTTCTCTTCGGCGGTGAAGCCGTCCACGTGGTATTTCCGCTCGCCCGTGGTGCCGTCCACCGCGCCCATGTCCACGGCCCGTTGGATCAGCCTGGTTTCTTCCTCTATGTCCGGCAGCAGGTTGCGGCCCGCCAGGAGGGAAAGGGAGGCGACCAGTCCGTAGCCGCCCCAGTTGGAGACGCTGGAAATGACCAGCCGGTCCACCCTAGTTACCGCCGGGTCGTCGGGAAGGGTATCGACAGCGGGGATGAACTCCACCAGGTTGCCCATGCCGATCTCGTTACCGCCGTCCCCGATCCCCACCGAGGGAATGCCCGCCTCGAACAGGTAGTCCAAACGGGCCGTCTGCGGGGTGATGTCCAGAGAGCGCATGTTCAGGTAGGCATCATCGCCGGTCCTGCCGCAGCGCTCGATGGAGATGATGAGTCCCAGGTCCAGTTGTTCCAGCATATCCCCGGCCACGCGGCGGCTGGTCTCCACGCCGGCAATGGGGAAGTCCAGAACGTCGGCGTCACCGTCCAGGAGTCCCCGCATCACCGGGTTGCAGTGTTCGTCCCCGATGTAGCTCACCTTCCGGCCCAGGGCCTGCAACGCCCTGCCGATGGCGATGGCGCCGGGAGGGCCATCCGTTTCCGGTTTTCCCGCGGACAATATGTAGAAGCCGGTGGCGATGGCGACGTTGCCGGGATGTTCCATCACGTACCGGGCGGCGCGGTCGCAAAAGTCCGGCTCCATGTGCGGGCGCAGGGCGCTGACGCCGCGCTTGTCCTGCTGAAGAATGATGTCCTCTATGGTCGTAAGCCCTGGCTCAACCACGGTCAGCTCCCAAGGGTCGGTTGGGTCATCAACACATGAGACAATTGGCGAATACTAGAGTACCGCGTAGTCCGCGTCCCGCTGGTCGGTAATGAACATCTTGCCGGGGGCGTGGGTGATCATCAAGCTGGGCTTGCAGTCCAGCGCCACGGCCTGCGGGGTTACGCCGCAGGCCCAGAACACCGGTTCCTCGCCGGGATGAATTTCCACCGGGTCGCCGAAGTCGGGGCGGGAAATGTCCCGTATGCCGATAGCGGCGGGGTCCCCGATATGCACCGGCGCGCCGTGGGTCGCCGGGAAGCGGGAGGTCACCTGCACCGCCCGGACAATCTGCTCCCGGTTCACCGGACGCATACTCACCACCATCGGACCGGAAAACTGCCCGGCGGGTGTGGTCTGGATGTTGGTAATGTACATGGAAACGTTGCAGCCCATTTCCTGGTGCCGTATCGGAATCCCGGCGTCGGTCATGGCCGTCTCGAAGGAGAAGCTGCAACCCAACAGGAAGGATACCAGGTCGTCCCGCCAGTGGGGGACCAGGGACTCCACCTCGGCCACGAATTCGCCGTTTTCGTAGATGCGGTAGCCAGGGGTGTCAGTGCGGATGTCGCTCCCCGGCGCGGTCAGGGACGGTTCCACATCCCCCGCCTCCACAACTTCCAGCAAGGGGCATGGCTTGGGGTTGCGCTGGCAGAACAGCAGGAAGTCGAAGGCCAGATCCCTGGGAAGGATGGCGAGGTTCGCCTGCACGTAGCCGGGGGCGACGCCGGATGTCACGCCGCGCCAGGCCCCGGACCGGATGCGCTGCCGCACATCCTGGGGAGACTCAACCAGGGTTTGGGTAGTCATCGGCTCACCTCGGCAGATTGATTGCCGGTCAGTTCCTGGATGGAAAATGCTCCGTCCGGCGGCCATTCCCAGATGTCCTCAATACTTCCCGGCCGACCCTAATCATAGTAGCCTCGTTGTTGACCGTCAATTTGGCCCGCGGTTGCCCGAATCAACAACGAGACGACCCAAGGGGAGACCACCGGCGCCATACGTTGGTTGGTGACCATGCCAGGCGTCACGGCGCTTGGAACAGGTGATATACTGCCCTGTGTTCACAGTCATCCACCATACCCGCGACGGGGCAGGAAGAGGGTTTGAAACCGTTGAAACCGGGGCCGGGCGTTGTATAGCCTGTTGCTCCTGGCCAATAGTCCGGGCGATGCCGGGGCGCTCATGGAAGTGATTGACCGGGCCGGCCTGTCATGCCGGGTGGAGACCGACCTGTCCGCCGGAGACACGGGAGGCGGGACCCTCACGCCGGAGGCCGTTCTGCTGGACCTGGCATCGATTGCGGTCCCGCAGGCCCAGCAACTGGTTGGCCGGTGCCGGGAGATGAAAATCCCCGTGGTCGCGGTGGTGCCCAGCGAGGAAGTGGCGAACCATGACCCCTCGTTGAACCCGGACGAGTTCATATTCTGCCCTGTGGGCGAAGGGGAATTGGTGGCCCGGATAAAGCAGGCCATCTACCGGGTCAATGGCAGCGAAGGCTCCCAGGTCCTGCGGGTGGGAGAGCTCATGGTTGACCTGGAGCGGTACGACGTCACCGTCTCGGGGCGCAGGGTCTCTCTGACCTACAAGGAGTTCCAGCTCCTGGTGCTGTTGGCGTCGAACCCGGGCCGGGTCTACACAAGAGAGGCGTTGCTGAGCCAGGTCTGGGGCTACGACTATCTCGGCGGGACCCGGACCGTGGACGTTCATATCCGCCGTCTGCGCTCCAAGGTCGAAGCTCCCGGACGCTCCTTCATTGAGACCATCTGGAACGTGGGCTACCGCTTCAACAACGCGGCGCACTGAAAGGGCTTGGAACGGGCTTGCGAGCGGACCTGCGGGGGATGCGGGCGGAGACGATTTGCCCGGGGCGGCCGGGAAACCGCAGCCCCTCAGCCCGCCCCCTGATCACCCGGCCTCCACGCTGACCTTACCCAAAAACCTCTGCACCATGCCCGACAGTGCGGTGTGCTCCTGCCTAGTCAAGTCCGGGTCTGCTTCGTACAGACGGGCCGCTTCTTCCCGCGCCAGTTGCAGCAGGGCCTGGTCCGATACGTGGGCCATCCGCAGGCTGGGCAGGCCGCTCTGGCGGGTGCCGAAGAAGTCGCCCGGCCCGCGGAGTTGCAGGTCAACCTCGGCCAACCTGAACCCGTCATGTATCTGCTCCAGGGCGTTCAGCCGCTCCCGGGCGGTCTCAGACGGAGAATCCGACAGGAGCAGGCAATAGCTCTTGTGCTCGCCGCGGCCCACGCGGCCGCGGAATTGGTGCAATTGGGCAAGCCCGAACCTGTCCGCCCCCTCTATGAGCATAACGGAGGCGTTGGGGACGTCTATTCCGACCTCGACCACCGCCGTCGATACCAGGATGTCCAGCTCGCCGTCGCGGAACCGGCGCATCTGGGCGTCCTTCTCCCTGGCAGCCATCCTCCCGTGCAGGAGTCCAACACGCAGGTCCGGGAACACCTGTTTGGAAAGCCTCTCGTACTCCTCCGTAGCCGCCTTGGACTCAATGGCATCCGACTCGTCGACCAGCGGGCAGATTACAAACCCCTGCCTCCCCTCCTGGACCTGGTTGCGGACGAACCCATAGGCGGCTTGCCGTTTTTCGGGAGACACCCACCTGGTGGCCACCTCCAGCCGGCCCGCGGGAAGCTCGTCCAGGGTGGAAATGTCCAGGTCCCCGTACAGGGTCAGGGACAGGGTGCGCGGGATCGGCGTGGCCGACATGATCAACGCATGGGGAATCTGTTCGCCCCGGCTGCGCAATGCGCCCCGCTGCAAGACCCCGAAACGGTGCTGCTCGTCCGCGACGGCCAGGGCCAGGTTGGGCATCGCGACCCCGGACTGGATCAATGCCTGGGTGCCCACCAGTATGTCCAGATTGCCCGCGGCGGCCATCTGGGTCAGTTCCCGCCTGGCGGTACGGCGGGTGCTGCCGGTGAGCAGGCCCACCGACACGGGCCTTCCCAGGGACTCCAGGTAGACGGTCACGAGGAAGTCCTGCTCGACGGGCCTGGCCAGGCCGCCCAGCAGCCGGGAGATGGTCTCGAAATGCTGCTCCGCCAGGACTTCCGTGGGCACCATGATGGCGGCCTGATGCCCGGCGGCGGCGGCGGCCAGGGACGCGGCCAGCGCGACCACGGTCTTGCCGCTGCCGACCTCCCCCTGGAGCAGGCGATTCATGGGCGGAGTGCCGCGCTTCAGGTCTTCCAGGATTTCCCGGATGCACCTCCGCTGCGCGCCCGTAAGCGGGAAGGGCAGGGAGCCGAAGAAGCCGCGGAACACCTCGCGGTTGGCCGGGATGGGGACTCCCTCGACATCGACGCTCCGGTGGCGCTTCCGGGATAGCACCGCCAGTTGAAGGGTGAAAAGCTCGTCAAAGGCCAGCCTGCGCCGGGCGTTCTCCCACGAGTCCGGGCTGTCGGGGTAGTGGGCGTTGATGATGGCGTCCTGGATGGGAGGGAGGCCGGCCCTGGACAACACTAATTCGGGCAGCGGCTCCTCGACCCCTCCCAACCATTCCTGCAACGCCTGCCAGGTGATGCGGCGGAGGGAGCGCCCGGTCAGGCCCTCGGTGAGAGGATAGACGGGCACAAGCCTGCCGGTGTGGAGGAGTTTCCCGCCCCGGTCGAGCAGCTCATAGTCGGGGGAGTCGAAGGTTATCTGTCCCCGGTATACGTCCACCCTGCCCGATATTGCCACGCGGCGGTTGGGTTTAAGAGTCTGGGCCAGGTAACGCTGCCCGAACCACCGGACCCGGATGTTGCCGGAGTCATCGCTTATCACGGCTTCCGTGTCGGTGCGCTTCCCGGCGGGTCCGCCTTTCAGGTTCCGGGCCTCCCAGACCGTCCCCACCACGGTACACATTTCCCCGGGGACCAGCTCGGATATCCTGGCGACGTTGGAGTAGTCCAGGTGCCTCCGGGGAAAAAGGTACAGAAGATCGCGGACGGTGTACACGTCCAGCCGTTTGAGCCTTCCCGCCTGTTTCTCGTCCACGCCGCGCAGCCTGTCCACCGGCGTGTCAACGGTCAGCCCGCCGGGCGGGTTCCGGCGCGTCGCTTCAGGCAGTGACGGTGGGGCCGGTGCGGAGGCCGGTGCAGGGGATGGCTCCGGCGCGGGCACCGCCTCGGTCCGGGTTTCGGCTCGATTTTCGGGAGGAGCACCGGCCGGGCGTCCCGGCCGCGTCACCCCCTCATTCCCAGCCTCGCGGGAATCCGCCTGTTGCCGGGCTATAAGGCTGCGCCACTGCTCCACCCACCGGGGGCGTTCTTCCCGGGTCAGGCCGATATACGGGGTTTCGATAAGCGCGCGGCATGCATGGGAGTCTCCCAGGTCCTCGGCTATGGCCTCTGCCCAAAGCTGGATGAACCTGTCCATGCCGCCCACCACGGAGGTATTGTTGAAGCCCTTGTCCTCCTCCAGCTTCAGGATGTTGGTCAGCGGCCCGACCCAGGAGGCCGGACCCGGCGGGCGAGCGGCCATGTCACCGGGCCTGCTTCACGCCTGGGTCAGGGCGACGCCCACGGCGTGGGGGCCTACGTAGACTCCCAGGGCGGAACCGAAACGGGCGGTGATTATCCGGTCACCGGGAAGCAGGTCGCTGAATCCCTGTTTCAGGTCCTCCGCCTCCTGGAGTTCGGTGCTGTAGATCACGGCCATCTGCCTCACCGGGGCCATCTGGGCGGCCAGTTCGCGCAGGCGGCGAATCCCCCGCTGCCGGGAGCGGGGGCGTTCCACCGGGTGGACTTCGCCGTCCTGCATTCCCAGGATGGGCTTGACGCTCAGCACGCCGCCAAGAAAGGCCGCCGCCTTGCCGATGCGCCCGCCCTTTTGCAGGTATTCCAGTGTATCCAGCAGGAAGAAGGCGTGGGTCTTTGACAGGCCGGCCTGCACCTGGGAGGCCACCTCTCCAGCCGACCCGGCCTCCCTAGCGAGCTGCGCCGCTGTCAGGACGACGAGACCCTCGGCGATGGATGCCATGCCGGAGTCTATCACGTGGATGTCGGCATCCCCCAGGGCATTCCGCGCCTGCTGGGCCGAATTGAATGTGCCGCTGACCTTGGCCGATGGGTGGATGGAGACGATGCTGTCTCCATTGGCGGTCAGTTCCTGGTAGACGGACTGGAACTCCGCCATCGACGGCTGCGACGTGGTCGGCATACCGGGGCCCGCGGCCATCCGGCGGAACAGTTCGTCGGGGCCAAGGTCAACCCCGTCCTTGTAGTTGACGTCTCCCAGCACGACGTTGCAGGGGACCACGGTTATGTCCAGTTCCCCGGCCAACCCGGCCGGAAGGTCTGCAACGCTGTCGGTCACTATCTTTATCGCCATTACGGCCTCTCCACACCATGCTGGATATACTGTATTCGGTTGCGGGTCCGGTCAGTCTCCATGCTACTCGATTGACGCCAGGTAGTGATAGTGGGGCTGCCCGCCGTAGACCAGGTCTATCTGGATGCCGGCCTCCCGCGACTCAAGCTCGCTCACCAGGGCTTCAGCCTCCTGCCGGTCTCCTTCCTCCCCGAGGTAAAGGGTTACCACCATGTCCGAGGAGAGGCCCGCCGCTTCCAGGCAATGCCGCAGCGTTTCCTCCGGAGAAGCGGACGCCACCGTCAACATCCCGTCCACCAGGCCGATCATCTGGCCCTCGGATACAGCCACCCCGCCGACCGTGGAGTCGCGCACGGCGCACGTGACCTCAATGGTGACGACCTCTCCTATGGCCTGTTCCATGGTGCCCAGGTTCGATTCCAGGGAACCTTCGGGGTTGAAGGCGAGCAGTGCGGCAACTCCCTGGGGAACAGTCGTCGTGGGGACGACGTGGAGGTTGGGCACCCTGGCGCCGGCCTGCTCTGCGGAGACGACGATGTTCTTGTTGTTGGGGAGCAGTATCGTCTCCCGGGCGTTGGCGGCCTGCACCGCTTCCACGAGTTCCGCGACGCTGGGATTCATTGTCTGGCCGCCGCTGACCACCACCGCGCAGCCCGTTTCCCGGAAGAGCCCGGCCAGTCCGCCGCCCGCGGCCACCGCGACCACCGCCAGCGGCGACGCGGGTTGGGACTCCCGGTGGCCGGAGACAAAGTCCACGTTCTGCTCGGTCATGTTCTGGATTTCGATGTGGGAGAGCTGGCCCACGGATGCGCCGTAGCTGAGGGGCGGCCCGGGGTCCAGGGCGTGGAGATGGACCCGGACGTTCCGGTCATTGCCGATGATGACCGCCGACTGGTAGCTCTCGCTCAGGTGCTGACGTATCCCGTCGGGGGACAGCCCTTCGCCCGTGATCACGAACTGGGTGCAGTACCCCCATTCGACCTCTTCGATGGCCTCAAGAAAGGCATTGTCCAACTCGTCGCGCCCCGTTTGGACGTTGGGAACGTAGCCGATGTCCAGTACACCCTTCAGTTCTTCCTCGTCCATTCCCGTCAGATGGCACAGCGCTCCTCCCCAGATGACCAGGATGCCCATGCCTCCGGCGTCCACGACGCCGGCCTCCCGGAGGACGGGCAGCATGTCCGGCGTCCGGGCCAGTGCCTCCCGCCCGGCGGAGAAGGCAGCCTCCCAGAGTTCGCGGACGTTCGCCTCTGCCCCTGCTTCCAGCCGTTCCCCGATGCACTCGGCCAGGGAGCGGATAACGGTCAGCATGGTGCCTTCCACGGGCTGGCCCACAGCGCCATAGGCGGCGGTCTGGGCGCCGGAAAGCGCTCTGCCCAGGTCCGGGCCGGCATAGGAGTCCAGGCCGGCTGAGCCGTCGGCAAATCCCTTGAGGAACTGGGACAGAATCACCCCTCCGTTGCCGCGCGCGCCCCAGAATGCGCCGTCGGCCAGGTCGGCGATGGCTTCCTCAACGGTGGCATACTGTTCCCGGCTGCAACGCTCCAGAGCCGAGCGCATGGTCAGCAGCATATTGGTGCCGGTATCCCCATCGGGGACCGGGAAAACGTTGAGGGCGTTGATCGACTCCCGGTAGAGTTCCAGGTACTTCGCGCCGGATGCAAATGCTCCCCTAATATCGTCGCCGGTTATTTCGGTCATGTTCAGGGTCCTCTGCACAGGTCATGTTCGCAAGCGAGATCGATAGGCCGGTCCATGCGAGTGGAATTGCCTGTGTCTATCCGATGTATATCCGGCACTGCAACACCCATCACCGCAGGGCCCACACGCGCTTGACATGAAGATGCCTTTACTTTAGCATCAATCGCCGGGAGTTTGTATGGATTACGCAGTGTTCAAAACCGGAGGCAAGCAGTACCGCGTCCAACCCGGCGACACCCTGGATGTGGAAAAGCTGCCCGTTCCCGCGGGTTCCACGACTGAGTTCGACCAGGTACTGGCGGTCTCCGACGACGGCAACGTCACCTTCGGGTCGCCGTACATAGAGGGCGCCCGCGTGGTGGCCCAGGTGCAGTCCCATTACCGGGACAAGAAACTGATGGTGTTCAAGTACAAGGCCAAGACCCGCTACCGGCGCAAGCGGAGCCACCGGCAGGCTTACACCCGGTTGACAATAGAGGACATCCGGCGGGGATAGCCCCGCGCCGGAGCAGACCCGCTCAACAAGATGCGGGTATTGAAGGAGACGACCGCGCATGGCCCACAAGAAGGCTGGCGGCAGCAGCAACAACGGCAGGGACAGCAACCCCAAGCGGCTGGGAGTGAAGCGCTACGGCGGCCAGTTGGTCTCCAGCGGCTCCATCCTGGTGCGGCAGAGGGGCACGCGCATCCGCCCCGGCACCAATGTCGGACTGGGGCGCGACTACACCCTGTTCGCCAAGGTGGAGGGCGAGGTGAAGTTCGAGTGGGCCGCGAAGGGCAAGCGGCGGGTCAGCGTCTATCCCATCTAGCGACCGGGAACATCGCCCTATCACCGCGGGCCGGCCGGCAGACGGTGGCGGGTCCGGCCCCGACTGAGAGCAAGAATGAAAGCAGACACGCATCCCCAGTTCTATCACGCCGTGGTCACCTGCTCCTGTGGGAATGTGTTCCACACCGGGGCAACCAAGCAGGCAATGCGCGTGGAAGTGTGCAGCAAGTGCCATCCCTTCTACACCGGCGAGCAGAGAATCGTGGACACCCAAGGCCGCATCGAGCGGATGCGCCGCCGGTATAACCTCCAGTAGCCCGCAGCCCCGGCATATCCTCTCCGGCCCAGGCGCAGTTGGACGACCAGCGCAGATTCACCTACGGCGGCCAGGCGGTCATCGAAGGGGTGATGATTCGCGGCCGCACCCACTTTTCCCTGGCAGTGCGCCGCCCCGACGGCTCCATCCACCGGCACCAGGAACGTCTCGGCTCATGGGCCACCGGAAAACTCCGCAGAGTCCCCCTCTTGCGCGGCATCTTGGTCCTGGCCGAGTCCCTGACCCTGGGCATCAAGGCGTTGCAGCGGTCGGCCAATCTTGCCGCGTCCAGCGAAGGCGACGGGCAGGAAGAGATTCCCCGGTGGGCTATGGCCGGAACCCTGGCCCTCTCGCTCATCCTGGGAATCTCCATATTCTTCCTGCTCCCGGTGCTGCTGGTCAGGCTGGCAGACCCCTTCATCCCCTCTGACCTGGCGAGCAACATACTGGAAGGCGCGCTGCGCCTGGGCATCCTGGTCGGCTACATTTGGGCCATTGGGCGTTCGAGGGACATCCAGCGGGTATTCGCGTACCACGGCGCGGAACACATGGCGGTGCATACCTATGAGGCCGGCCTGCCCCTGGAAGTGGACAACGTGCGCAAGTTCGGGACGCCTCATCCCCGGTGCGGCACGGCGTTTCTCCTGACCGTGGTGCTGGTATCCATCATCGTGTTCGCCTTCCTCCAGCGGCCTCCCCTGGAATGGCGCATCATCTCCCGGATAGCCCTCGTCCCGGTCATCGCGGGCATCAGCTACGAGATCATCCGGTTCAGCGGCACGCACCAGAGCGCATGGCTGGGCAGGCAGTTGGCAAAGCCTGGGTTGCTGCTGCAACGGTTGACGACCCGGCAGCCCGACGACAGCCAGATAGAGGTGGCCATCACTGCGATGAAAACGGCGATAGCCGCCGACCAGGGGAAGGACTTTACCCTGCCGGAGTCGGGCTACGACGGTGACTCCGACGCCGCGGGACCATCGGAAGCGCTGGGACCCGCTGCATCCGGTGAGGGTGAGGTTGGAACGGCTGACTCCGGGTGACCGGCATGAATGCCGGCTCTTTCTTCAGGACTTGTACCGGTGATCAGGCGCTGAAGAATACGCTGAAGTCGGCGTCTGCGGCGACTATGCTCTCCTCGCCGCTGTCCACGTGGAGGAACCGGAAGCCTGCCCGCTCCGAGTAGAACTGGTCCATGTCCGTGTCGCCGATATGGTAGTAGGCGGACGCCTCGAACTCTTCCCTGACGCGCCCGATGTCGTGCTTCAGGACCATGAAATCCGCCGTAATTTGGCCGGTGTTCCAGATCTGCCGCTGGCTGTCCAGGGTGCGGTCGGACGCGCTGCCGATAACGTAGCCCATCTCCTTGACCTTACGCACCATCTCCATGGTGATGAATCCGGGCGGGTCGCCCAATTCCAGGGTCCCGTCGATATCGAAGCTGATCAGCTTGGGCAACTGGGTTCCTCCGGTTGTATCCGATTGTATCAGTGTGCTTGTGTGCTTGGACCAGACCCCGGCGGCGGATGGGTCGAGGCTATGCCTGATGGCTCCAGACATCGCTCTGGGGCGGTTCGTCAATCAGCCTGAACTGGGGAAGGGCAAATCCGTCCTCACCGTCGAAAAACACAACCTCGACGCGCTTGCCGATGGCCACGTTTTCCTCGCGCTCGGGGGCCATGTCGGCGTCCACCAGGTTTGCGGTTATGCGCAGGCCGTCACCCGGGTCCGGTTGGCCCCGCTGTTCGTCCAACTCCACCAGGACAATAGGGAAGGGCGCCCAGTCGCGGAAGCTGGGAATAACCGTGTGGGCCACGATCTGGTAGCTGTAGATGGTCCCCTTGCCGCTGACATCCTGCCATTCCCATACGAGAGAGGTACACCAGGGGCAGCCCGGCCCCGGTTCTCCCCGCAGCAGGCCGCATTCCGAGCATTTCTTGACCACCAGGCGGTGCTCGGCGGCTGCGTCGAAGTAGCCCTTGTACTCGCTGTCGGCGTCGGAGATACTGATGAGTTGTCCCCGGTACTCGTAGGTGGGCATCGGTTTATCTCCTCATTATCAGGGAGCTTCCCACCGCCGGGGTGCCCCATCCCATGTTCATGCTGATCTCGGCGTCCCTGACCTGGCGGCAATGGCCCTCGGAATAGTCATACGCATGGATGCCCTCGGATGCCTGGGGGCAGTAGTCGTCGGCCATGCCCCGGAGTTGGCGCACGTTCTCGATCACCATGTTCATGCCGTGGGTGTAACCCTCGCAGAGGTGTCCGCCGCTGGTGTTGTTGGGACGCCGCCCGCCCAGGTTTATGGCGCCGCTCCTCACGTAGTCCTTGCCCTCGCCCTTCCCGCACCAGCCGTAGTCCTCGAACTGGAGCAGCACGGTGTAGGTGAAGGCGTCGTAGCAGCCGGTGACGTCAACGTCGTCGTGAGTAACGCCGGCAAGGTCGAACACCCTGGGGGCGATGTAGTGACCGGCGACGCGGGTGATGGGACCGTGCTGGTAGTGGAAGTCCCCGCCGGGCTTGGTGCCCCGGCCCTGGACGCCCATTATGTATACCGGCTTCTGCTTCAGGTCCCGGGCCCGTTCCGCCGATGTGACTATGACGCATGTCGCGTTGTCGGTCTCAAGGCAGCAGTCGAGCAAATGGGCGCAGGGACGGACTATCCATCGGGAATTTAGCACGTCCTCAACGGTCACCCGCTGCTTCATCAATGCCTTGGGGTTGTTGCTGGCGTGGTTGCTGTGGGCAACCTTGATGTGGGCCAGGTCTTCGGAGGTGACGCCATACTCCATCATGTGCCGGGTGAAGGTGAAAGCGAAGTTCTGGACGGCGCTGATCAGACCGTAGGGCCGCTTCATCAGGTCCGGCCCGCTGATGGGCGCAGCGGCCCGGACGCCGGTGCCGCCTATCCGTATCTGGGAATAGCCGTTCATGGACCGGAAAATGGCCACTGTGTCCGCCATCCCGGCCTCGATTGCTCCCATCGCCAGCCCCACCAGCGCCTCGGTGCTGGAGCCGCCGCCGGAACAGTCCATATAGAAGTTGGGCCGGAGCCCCAGGTCGTACTGAATGGCCGTGGAAGGCGTGGAGTCGCCGCCGTGATAGCTCAGCATCCCGTCGATGTCTTCAGGTCTGAGGCCGGCATCGTTCATCGCGTTGCGGATGGCCTCCGCCCCCAGGGCTCGGGTGGTGCGGCCTGACCCGCGGCTGTACTCAGTCTCCCCCACCCCCACTATGCAATACTTGTCCCTGAGGTTGCTCTCCACTCTTCCTCCTTGTCCTTACTGTCATTGACCCCTGCCTCAGGCAGACAGGGCGTCGTTCCTGGCGAGTAACGGCTAAAGCAGGTTCCAGCGGGGATTCTGCTCCTTCTGTTCCTTGAGGTAGTCCACGAGCCAGTCCTTGACATCCGGTTCGAGGTAGAAGGTGGGTCGGATGAGTTCGCTCTCGTCGGAAATCAAGCCTTTTTCCAGGGCGGTAGCCGCGAGGGCCGAACCGGGCTGGATTTCGGCTCCGACCCGGAGGTTGGCCATCGCGGGGTTGATGCTGCGGATGAAGTTCAGCTTGTCTTCCACCGACTCCCGGGTCTCCCCGGGTTCGCCGAAGCTCTGGGACACCGTGTAATGCAGCCCGCCCGCATCGCACATGTCGCAGGTCGCCTTCATCCGCTCGCGGCTTTCGTTCAATACGTGCCCGCCGTGGCCGTCCCCCCTGGGCGTCCCCATTACGACCAGGGCGCAGCCCGCGCTCTTCATCAGACCGACAAGCTCCTCGTCACAGCCAAAGGGGGCCAGACAGGTGTTCCAGTGCAGCTTCAGGTCTGCCTCGCTCAGCGCCCGGCAAAGGGACTTGGCGTGGTCCAGAGGAACGTTAAAGCCGTTGTCGATAAAGAACACCTTTTTCAGGCCGAACCGCTCCTCCATGTCTTTGACTTCGTGGACCACTTCGTCAATGGGCCGTATGACCCGCCAACTGCGGGCCTCGGCTGTCTCGGCGGCATCCCCGGTGGGGTAGGCAAAATCTCCGAGCTTGGTCAGGACTCCGATGCCGAAGCCTGCCTGCCGGTACTTGGCCATGTCCAGGTCTTCCAGGCGCGGCGACCTGGTGAACTCGGAATAGCAGCGCATACCGTGGTAGACCGTCTCTCCGGCCTCCCGCCAAACCAGCCCGGGCAGGTCATAGTAGGATGGCTCGCCAATCTCGATGCGGTTGGCCAGTTCTGCGAAGGCTTCGCCCGCGTCTCCGGCAATGCCCAGGTCAGGCTCCAGGTAATCGAAACACTCCCTCGGCAGCAGGCTGAAGGCCGGGCCGCCGACAACTACGGTCGCCCGCGATATGGAGCGGACTTTGTCGATGACTTCCTTGGTTATCGGAAGCGCCCACTGTGGGTCAATGTAGCTGTGGTTGCTGAGGTTGCGGAGGGAGATGCCCACCACGTCTGGCTTGAACTCGTTGACTGTATTCTCCACGTCGGCCAGATAGTCATCGGAGAACATGAGGTCCAGGGTCTTGACCGAGTGCCGGTCCTGGTCCAGGTAGGCCGCCACATAGGCCATGCCGATGGGAAGGGGCCGGGCCTCCATCCGGCTCATCAGCCGGTGGTGGCGGTTGGTGGCAATCATCAATACTCGCATGTGAGCCTCCCAAGCTGGTTTGGAGGATGCCGCGCCCATTATGGCCCAAGCCACAGCCTTTGACAAACTGGGCTGATACGACTCCGTCACTTGGCTAAACTCGTCAGATTCGCCTGATACAGATCGGCCATACGTTATCGCCCTGAGATTTCCCGGCAGCACTGCCGGGTGTTTCCAGCTTGGGTTCCCCGTTGACAGTGCGCCTGTCCCTCTCTACACTTCCCGATAAATCGCGGGATTCGGCGATATTCCTAATGACCAGCAGGAGGCGACGCATATGAGTATGCCCCGACCGTTGGAGGGTGTCAGAGTGGTCGACTTCACGTGGGTACGCGCCGGACCGTGGGCCGCCCGGTGGCTGGGCACCCTCGGCGCGGAAGTGATCAAGGTGGAATGGCCTGAGAACCTCGACACGCTCCGGCAGAACCGGTTCACCATACCCGAAGGCGTTGAGCCCGGACCCAACTCCACCGGGCAGTTCGTCGACACCAACGCCAACAAACGCGGCATCTCCCTCAATGTGAGGTCCGAGAAGGGGCTGGAACTGGTCAAGCGTCTCATATCGGTTTCCGACGTAGTCATAGAGAACTTCAGCTCCCGGATCATGCAGCGGTGGGGACTTGGCTACGATGGCCTGAGACAGATCAAGCCCGACATCGTGTACGTCTCCATGGCCGGGTTCGGGCACACCGGCAGGCACCACTACTACGGAACGATGGGGCCGGCCGCCCAGGCCCTGTCCGGGTTGACCTTCCTGTCGGGACTGCCGGGAAAGCCTCCGGCCGGCTGGGGTTGGTCTTACCTCGACGACACCGGAGGCATGTACGGCGCGATGTGCGCCTTGACCGGCCTCAGAAACCGCAACGCTACGGGCAAGGGGCAGCATGTAGACTTATCCCAGATGATCACGGGCATCACCCTCACCGGCCCGGCGTTCCTGGACAAAACGGTCAACGGCCGGGACGCACGGCGGGAGGGCTATCCGCCCGGCAACCGCACTGTCTGGCCCGGCTCGCCCCCGATCAACAATTACCGCGGGCCCACGGTCGCGCCCCATAACACCTACCGCACCAAGGGGGGCGGGTACAACGACTGGTGCGTAATCGCCTGCTACTCAGACCAGGAGTGGAAGAACCTGGTCAAGGTCATGGGCAGCCCTGACTGGGCGAGCAACGGCAAGTTCAACACATTGAAGGACAGAATCGACAACCAGGAGGAACTTGACCAGGGCATCGAACAGTGGACCGTGACCCTCGAGAAGTATGAGTTGACCAGCGAATGCCAGGCTGCGGGAGTCAGGGCTATGCCGGTGCAGAGCTCAGAGAACCGCCTGGAGCACGACCCGCAATTGCGGGAGCGCCAGATGTACACCGAGATGGAACACCCCATGCTCGGGGTGTGGAGGTTCCAGAACGCGCCCTACAAGCTCTCCAAGTCCCCGGCGCAGATGCGCCGCCCGGCCCCGATGCTCGGTCAGCACAACATGGAGGTGTACGTTGACCTGCTCGGCTTGACCCCGGAGGAGGTCAAGGAGGCATACGATGAAGGGATCTTGTGGCCTCCCGAGATGCCCATGTTCCCGTACATGCGCGAGGAGGTAGCGTCGCTATGAGCACCGGAGGGAATGACGGCGGACATCCCGGTCCGGACTACAGCAACCCCGGACCGCTGCACGGCCTGCGGGTCCTGGAACTGTCCGACGAAAAGGGCCAGTTTTGCGGTAAGCTCATGGCCGACCTGGGCGCGGACCTCATCAAGATTGAGCCACCCGGCGGTCAGAATACCCGCTACGTGGGGCCATTCCTGGACGACAAGCCCCACCCGGAACGCAGTCTGTCATTCTGGCACTACAACACTTCCAAGCGGGCCATAACCCTGGACCTGGAAACCGCGGACGGCCGGAGGCTGTTCCGGCAACTGGCCTCGAATACGGACATCATCCTGGAGACTTTCCCTCCAGGTTATCTCCCCGCACTGGGGCTGGGGTACAACGACCTGTCGGCCGATAATCCCCGGCTGATCATGTGCTCCCTCACGCCCTTTGGCCAAACCGGGCCGTGGCGCGACTACCTGACCTGCGACATCGCCCACATGGCCGGCGGAGGACAGATGGCCTCCTCCGGCTATGACCCGGAGGATGTGGATAACGCGCCTCCCATAGCGCCCGGCGGGGGCAATGCCTGGCACATCGGGGGTCACTACGCCTACATTGGAATCCTGGCCGCCCTCTATTGGCGGGACATGAGCGGCGATGGCCAGTACATGGATGCCTCCATACATGAAGCATGCGCTCTCACCACCGAGGGGGCCATCGCCATTTACCTCTCCACCAAAGAGGTGGTGCTGCGCCACACCGGACGCCACGCCTCCCCGGACAACTCGGTAAAGATCCAGCTGCCGACAAGGGATGGGGGTTGGGTCAACACGACCCGCTCCGGCACCGCATTGAACCCCGCCCGGCTGCGGCGTTTGGCCGAGTGGATGGACCAATACGGGCTGGCCCAAGACCTTCTGGACGAGAAGTACAACGACCTGGCCACAGTCCAGGCCGATGCACAACACACCACCGACGTACTGGCCAACTTCATCCTCAACATGCCCCAGGAGGATGTATACCGGGGCGGCCAGGAACGCGACTTCCCCTGGGGGGCGATCCGTTCCATGGACGAGATCATCGGCGATGATCACCTGGAGGACCGGGGCTTCTTCGTCCAGGTCGAGCACCCGGAGCTTGGCCGAACGTTTACATATCCCGGCCCGGCTGCCATCTACAACGGTTCGCCCTGGCGCATCTCGCGCAGGCCGCCCCTGATCGGCGAGCACAACGAGGAAATCCTGTGCGGGGAACTGGGGGTTCCCAGGGAACGTCTGACGATGCTGGCAGAGTCCGGGGTCATCTAGGCACCGGACTCCTCATACTCCAGTGCAACCACCAGCGGGACGGGACAGCATGGACCAGGACATCATTGCCGCCAACCTCGCCGCGGTCGAGGCTCATTTCGGCAGCGAGGCCTCCGGGCGGATAGAGGACGCAATCGAACTCTATACCGACGACGTGGTCTGGGAGGCCCCAAGCCGACATCTTGTCATAGAGGGCAAGGAGGCAGTCGCCGCCAACTATCGGGAGATATTCTCAGTGTTGAAGAACGTCGAGTTTCACAAGCTCGACAGGTTTGCCACCGAGGACCGGGTTGTCGACGACAGCATCATAACCTTTGAGGTTGCCCGCGAAGGGTTCATCCCGCTTCCGCTCGGCGCCAAGGGCGAGATGCGCCTGACCCACATCTTCGAGATGCGGGACGGCAAGATAAGCAAGGAAATCGGCATAGAAGGGCCGCCCCGGGCGCGTTAGGGCCGCCAATCGCGGGCTGTTGACTGCTGGCGGTACTCCATCGGCCCAATGCAGCTCCCCTACCTCCAGGTTGACCTGAAGTCTCGGGCGGGTGACGTGTCGGCGACTATCGACGAAATTCTCGACCACATCAGCTTCGCCGGGGCCGAGTTGGTCAACGGAAACGCGAACCACGGCCCAATGGCAGCCGAAGCCCTATTCGCCTTGGGACGCGATGAAGCGGCCTTGCCCTGGGTGGAGAGTTACCGCGACCGCCTGACTCACCGGCCTGCGCCCACGGCCCGCATTCCCAGAGAGGAATGGCGGGAACACCTGGGCAAGCGAGACCGGCTGGGAGACTGGATACAGTTCTTCCGGAACGAGCTGGCAGAGCATCCCTGGAAGTACGTTATCCGCGAGTGGGTCCCGCGACTCGCCCCCGGACTCATGGCCGCCGCAGCCCACGGCCTCATCCGTACCGGACACGCCGCGAGGAGTCTGTCCAAGGGCGAAACTCGCCAGCGCATCCATGAATTAGCGCAGGGACTTGGATATTGGGCAGCCCGCTATTATCTCTTGCCTGGAACGCCGTCAGGCTGGAACGCGGGCCACTCACCCTCCGGCGGGTTGGCGCATGTGAGGAGGCTGCACGGCCAGGACTTCGACGCTTCCGGCCCCATAATCCGGCAAATCCAGTGTCTTGAGTCGTACCCGGAGTTTGAGTCAACTGTTGACCTGGTAGACATCGGAGCGGATGTTTCCCGGTTCATTTCCAGCCTGACGGAGACATTCGCCGGCATATATCTTGCCAACCGGAAGGACTTAATCGCCTTCGTACACGCCGTGACCGCCCCCAGCGCATTACGTCTGCTGACGCCCTACCTGTCTGGTCCAGATAGCCGCCGCGCCGCCAGGTACGCATGGCAGGGTTGCGTCGCCATATACTCGTGGTACTCAACCGCCCCGCCGCCCAACCCTGCTCAATTCCAGACTCCCGCGGAGGGGACCCAGGAGCTAATCGACCGGGCGGTTTATGCCGGAGGAGCACACTCCATCAAGTTCACCGAAGCCTGCCTGCGGGAACATGCCCTGAACCCTAGCCCAGTGTACTTGACCGCCGCTCTGGACGTCAGTGAGCGGGTCGGCCCTGTCTAGGTGCGAATCATCCCCACAATGTGCAGGAGCGATTCTGGGACGAAGCCCCTGCTGCAACTCCCGGAGGCGACATGACCCCAGCCAATCCAACATTAACCGGGAGGTTGGGCGAAGTGGTGGAGGCCAATTCCACCTCCTTCGTGGCCCAGAGCTACCGGCTATACGATACCCCGCCACTCGGTGGCCTGGTCCTCGCCGGTTCGCCGGAGTGCTACTCGGTCGTATACCGCATCGTGACCGAACCTCTGGACCCCAGCCGTCCGGTCCTCGCCCGGGGAGAGGCGATGGAGACGGAGGAAGAGGTCTTCCAGGAAAACCCCCAACTCAACCGGCTGCTCACCTCCCGCTTCGAGGCCCTGATTGTAGGACATGGGGAAACCGGCCATATACGCCCCTTTCTGCCACCGTTGCCGCCGCGGATTCATTCCTTTGTCTACACTTGCACACGGGAACAGGCGGAGCAGTTGACTTCGCGCCTGGAATGGCTGCGGCTCCTTCTGAATTCGGGAGTGCCGGCCGCCGACGAGGTGGTCGGCGCCTGTTTGCGCGAGGCTGCGGCGTACCATGCCGACGCCAGGGCGTTCCTGGCCCGTGCCGCCACGGCCCTGGCCGCCGAGCTTGCCGGTGACCTGCCCAGACTGAACGCTGTGCTGCGGACGGTTTCGCCATGACTGACAACGGACTTCAACCCAACGACCATCGTACCAACGGGAGCGTGGAATTTCCGGCCGGGAGTGGCCTGGAAATACCCGGCCAGGAACTGGGAATGGTCGTTGACGGCTCACTCAGTCAGGGACTGGAGGTCCGGTTGGACTCCTCCGCTCCTGTGGACGGGGTCAAGGCGGGGACGCTGGTAACAATAGACGGGACCAGCAACCGTTTCTTCGGCGTAGTGACCGACATTGCCCTAGCCACCTCCGACCCCAGGCTGAAGCACACCCCGGCGCTGGTGGAAAATCCTCTGGCGGCCCAGGTGGTCGCAGGAACAGTGGCCTACGGCACGCTGTCGGTCCTGCCCCAGCTAATCATGCCCAGCGTCCTGGGAGACACCTCGGAACAGCCTGCCGCCGCCAAGACCATCCCGCCACATTTTTCCCGGACCCGGGTCGCCTCACAGCAGGACGTGGAGATCGTGTTCGGCGGGGAAGACCAGAGCCACTTCTGGATCGGCAACCCGCTGGACATGGAGCACAAGCTGTGCCTGGACCTGCGGGAGTTGGTCCGGCGGTCCATCGGCGTCTTCGGCAAGAGCGGCACGGGCAAGACTTTCCTGACCCGCCTGCTATTGGTGGGCATCCTCCAGGGAGGCGAAGCGTCATCCCTTATCTTCGACATGCACAGCGAATACGGCAGGGGCGCAGCCGACGCCGAGGGCAGCCGCTTCGTCAAGGGCCTGAAGCAGCTATTCCCGTCGCGAGTCTCGACCTTCACGCTGGACGAGGAGAGTTCCCGCCGCCGCAGGTCGTCCATCGACGACGTGGTCCGGATCGGTTACGGGGACATCGAGCCGGAAGACATCGAGATGCTGCGGGAGACCCTGAACCTGTCCGAGGTGGCAGCGTCCGCGGCTTTCAACCTTCAGCAGCGGTTCGGCCAGCGGGAGTGGATGCGCAAATTCCTGGAGCAGGAGGGACGCGAGTCATTGCTCCAACTGTCGAATGAAATACAGGTCCAGTCCGCCGCGTTGGGGGCGCTGTACAACCGGCTGACCCGGCTCAAGCGCTTCGGTTTCCTGGTGGAGAGCGGAGGAGGCGACGCCGCGGAGCGCATCATCGAGCACCTGGAGCGGGGTCAGCACGTTGTCCTGGAGTTCGGCAGGTACGGACGCGACCTGACCGCCTACATGCTGGTCACCAACCTGCTCTCCCGGCGCATCCACGAACGGTACGTGAAGCGAAAGGAGGAGGCCGAGGGCGGCCAGGGCAGGGACCCCAGGCCGCTGGTCATAGTCATCGAAGAGGCCCACAAGTTCCTCAGCCCATCCGTGTCCAGCCACACCATTTTCGGCACCATCGCACGAGAGTTGCGCAAGTACAACGTAACGCTGATGGTCATCGACCAGAGACCCAGCGCCATCGACGCCGAGGTGATGAGCCAGTTGGGCACTCGTTTGACCTGCCTGCTGGACAACGACCGCGACATCGAGGCGGTTCTTTCGGGAACTTCCGGCAGCCGGCAACTGAGGACGGTCTTGTCGCGTCTTGAGGCGAAGCAACAGGCGTTGATATTCGGCCATGCCGTGCCCATGCCGGTGGTGGTGCGGACCAGGGATTACGGCTCCGCCGAGTCCTATGAGCAGTTGAGCCGGGGGCCGGTTAGCGCGAGATTCAGCGGTGTCGAGACTCCCGAGGAACAGCGAGAGCGGGAGATAGCCGACCTGTTTTAGCCTGTAGCCGATTTTAATGATCCGCCCACTGGGACCAACCGCCGGTGTACCGGGTCCACGGCGAAGCTCAGAAGCTCCAACGACGTCGCGCCCAAGAGGGGTGAGACTCCCTCTGGGCCAAAAACCACCAGGGCGATGGACTGTTCACCATCTACCTGGACCTTTGCATAACCTATCGGATATTCCACGATCCTGTCGTCCGCCACCTCAAGCCTTCGCGTCCCTTCAGGCTCTATTTGCAATTGGTCCAGCAGGCCCACCGGCAAGAGTGTATATGTGGCGCCTGTGTCAACCGTGGCCTCGACATCAACGAAGTTTCGTCCTGCAAGGTCACCGACCCTTAGCTGCACCGTGAACGTTCCCATCTCATCAGGCTCCTGTCAAATTCTATCAGGGAACGTCTGCGGCGTAGTCCATGCCTATGTGTCCCTGCCGCTCGAACTCAACGTACTCTTCATCCGAGTAATTGAGCAGCGTCTTGTAGACGTACTCGTTGTCCTCGCCCAAACGGACCGGCCCGCGCCGGATTGGCATCGGAATCTCGGACAGCTTGTACGGCGTTCCGGGATAACGGTGCGTTCCTGCGTCCTCCTGGGACACCTCCTCGAAAATCCCCCGTTCCTCCAGGTGCGGGTCGCGGTAGGCATCGCGCTGGTCCAGCACCGGCCCGGCAGCGATTCCAGCTCCCTGCAACAGGTGCGTAATCTCGTAATTGTCGCGCCCGCTGGTCCACTCCGCGATATGTCTGTCAATCTCGGCCTGGCGCTGATAGCGGCCCAAGGCATCTTGAAATCGAGTGTCCTTGGCCCATTCGGGACTGCCCATAGCCTCTGCCAAGGCATCCCAGTCCCGGTCTCCGAAGATGGTGATCGTCACCCATCGGTCGTCACCCCGGCAGGGGTAACAGCCCTGAACCGCAAATGGGTGCCGGTTCCCAATGGTGCTCGCGCTCCGCCCGTTCATCGAGTAGTCCAGGAAGGGCTGGCCCATGAACGGCAGCACGTTCTCGGCCTGGGACAGCTCGATCAACTGACCCTTGCCGGTGCGGTTCCGGTAGTGCAGCGCAGCCATGACCGCGAAGGCTCCCTGGGTCCCGGCGGTGGCGTCGGACATGAGAACGCTGCTGTTCGCGGTCGGGTCCATGTCCTCGTAGCCGCGCAGCAGTGTATGTCCCACCACCCCTTCAATGTGCAGCCCGAAGGCCCGGTAGTTCTGGTACCGGCCGTCGTTGCTGTAGGCCGGCATACGGAGCATGATGATTTCCGGGTTCTCCCCCCTCAACAGTTCGTAGGATATACCCAGCTTCTCCATAGTCTCCGTAGGGTTGTTCTCTACGAAAACGTCGCTGATTTTCAGCAACCGCTTGAAGATGTCCATCCCGCCGGGACGCAGCAGGTCCAGGGTAACGCTGCGCTTGTTCCGGGCATGGGCGTTGAACAGCGGGAAACGATTCCAGGGCCGCTTGCCGGGCTGCCGGTCAGGTGTCCCTCCGGCGAAAGAGCCCAGGGACTTCAGCATCGCCTCGGTGGGGTGGGCCATGGAGCCTCTGCCCAAGGGAACGAAGGTGTTGATCGTCTCCACCCGGATGACCTCGGCCCCCAGGTCCGCCAGGAAAGACGTGCAGTAGGGACCGGCCCAGACCACGGTGATGTCCAGGACTCGGACGCCAGTCAACGGTAAGTAAGCCACGCAATCTCCTGTCCCACGCAATCTCCTGTCCAATGAAATCCGCCTAGATTACGCCCAACGCTCTCAGCCGGACCATGTCCCCGGAGGAGTAACCCAAGCCCGCCAGCACTTCGCCATTGTGCTGACCCAACATGGGCGCAGGGCAGCGTATGCTCCAAGGCGACTCAGACATGGTGAACGGCCTTCCGGGATAATGAAGCGGTCCCGTTTCCGGGTGGTCGATCCGGGCGAATGCGCCACGCCTCAGAAACTCCGGGTCGTGGGCCAGGTCTTCCATAGTGTTCAAGGGGGCGCTCAGGACCCGAGATTCCTGGGCAGTATGCCATGCCTCGTATTTGGTCCGCTCCAGCGTCCACATAAGGAACATCGGCTCGAACTCTTCCTGAAGGTCAGGGTCCGATTGGGCCTCCGGCTCGTGCCACCTGGGGTCTTCCAGGAACTCCGGCGTTCCCATCATCCGCACGGCCCTGGGAAAGTAATTCCTTGAGCCGGCGATCTGGAAATAGCCGTCGGCGCAGGGGTACACGCCATTGGGATATCCCGCTGTCCTCAAGGGAGAACGCCCCAGGACATCCCCGGTATACTGGTAGGTAAGCAGCATACTCATCCGGCGGTCAATGGAACCGATCTGCGTCTCCATCAGGGAAACGTCCACCTGCTGGCCCAGGCCCTGGAGCCTGGAAGCGAACAGCGCCCCCATCGTCGCCACCGCAGCCGTACCCCCGCCCTGGTACAGGTGTACGTTGACCCCCAGCTTGAGCGGCTCCCGTTCGTCCAGGCCGGTGGAGTACATCTCCCCACCCATTCCGTAGACCATGATCTCCGCGCTGCGAAAGTCCCTGTATGGCCCGGTCTGGCCGAAGTTGGATATGGAGGTCATTACCAGGGAAGGATTTACCTCGTGCAGGACATCGTATCCCAGCCCGAACCGTTCCATCGTGCCGGGCCGGAAATTCTCGACGAGAATGTCCACTTCTGCAGCCAACTCCTTGACCACGTTAACGCCCGCCTGCGTCTTCAGGTCCAGCGTGATCCCCCGCTTGTTGGTGTTCAAATGCAGGAAGATACCGCTGCGCTCCCGGTGCGGAACGTCCCCGGGAAATGGCCCCATACTCCGGGCCGAATCCCCCGCGCCTGGGCGCTCAACCTTGATAACGTCCGCGCCGTAGTCGGCCAGCAGCTTGGTGCAGTAGGGCCCCGCTATGTGCTGCGTCAGGTCAAGGATCTTAACGTCTCCCAATGCCAGGTCGGGCACGAACCCTCCTTGAAGCCGTCTCTGCCATCCTCAAAATTGCCAGTCCAACAAGACCGCGGTAATGAATATAACGCCACAGAAATACACCTGCAACCACCACGGCCGGCGCTATCCAATGCCCGTGAGTCATGGGGTTATAATGCCTTCAGCATGAATGATACGAATGTCATGCCCGAGGTTTGGACACATGACTCGGGAGGAGGATAACAGATATGATCTGGTGCAGGTTCCGGACAAAAGACGCTGTAGGTACTGACCAGGCCAATTTCGGCATCGTGGAAGACGACCGGGTGACCGAGGTCTGGGGAAACCCCCTGGATGAATACGCGGTGTCCGACCACGTCCATTCCCTGGACGATGTAAAGTTGCTCGCGCCCATAAAGCCGGGGATGCTATACGCCGCCGGGCCAAACTACCGGGGGCATGTCGAAGGCATGGCCGCGCGGCGAGGAGCGCCTCCAAGCTACCCTGACAGGCCCTCTCCAAACTACCGTTCCGTCCATGCAGTCATCGGCGCCGAGGAGAACATCGTCGTGCCCAGAGATTGCTCCGGGGCGGTGCAGCCCGAGGGCCAGCTTGCCGTGGTCATTGGCAGGAAGGCCCGTAACGTCCCGGTCAGCGAGGCCATCGATTATGTCTTCGGATACACCATCGGCAACGACATAAGCCAGCGCCCCTGGCAGCAGGCCGACCGCACCATGTTCCGGGGCAAGAACTGCGACACCTGGAAACCGATGGGGCCGTGGATTGTCACCGGGCTGGACCCCAAGGGGTTCCGCATAATCGTGCGCCACAACGGGGAAGTCTGGGAGGACTTCTCCTCGGCAGACCAAATCTGGGACACCGCCACCTGGATCAGCGAACTGAGCAAATATGCCACCCTGCATCCGGGGGACGTTCTATGGATGGGCACCGAAGGCGCAGACGGCGACATGTTTCCCGGCGACACCATCGAAGTGGAAATCAGCGGCATAGGAACCCTCCGCAACTACGTGGTGGCCGAGGGGTAGCGAGAGCGCCGGTATGGTCTACCTCGTCACATAACCATTCTTAACGTCCCAGTCGCGGGATGGCTTGGCTCGCCGGGCCGGGTCTCCGAACCCGCCGCCGCCCGAGGACAAGCAGACTATGCGGTCTCCGGGATTGACCGTTACTCCAGTCTCCTTTGAACCCAGCACCCTGTCTGTCTCGTTGGAGACTATCTTGTACAGGTGCGGCAGACCCGGTTCGGCCCCGAACAGTCCAAACGGCGGCACGATTACCCCATCGCCGGCCGTGTTCAGCAGGGCGGGTCCTCCGCCCTCATAGACCAGATCGCAGAGCGCGCCCAGTCCCCCTCGCCACTCCCCATCCCCGCCGGAATCCGCGCGCAGCTCGTGCTTGCGGATGAAGAAGGGGAACCGCTCCTCGGTGACCTCGATGCTGGGCGAGCGAATCCCACCCGCCACGTTCACCTCTCCGACCCCTGTCCAGCCGTCGTATCCCTGCGATGCCCCACCGCCGCCCCGCGCCAGGAAGAAGTGCCAGATGAAACGCCGTCCGGTACGGGGGTCGGAGCCGGTAATCGCGTAGCGAAGCCGGCGGGAGAATCCCGCAGATACCGCATGGGGCACTGCCGGGGCCAACGCCCGGAACACCGCCTCCACAATCTCCTCGGCGCAATGGTTGGTGCTCATACACACCGGGGCCGGTGAGTTCGCGTTGACCACCAGGCCCTTGGGAGCGACCACCTGCACCGGGCGCATCGACCCTTCGTTCCGGGGAACGTCCGACGGAGCAAGATACATGATGGCGGCGTGGGCCAGCGACCGCGTGTTCGCGTAGGCGCTATTGATGAACCCGGTAACCTGGGGGCTGGACTCGCCAAGGTCGATGGTCATCGAGTCGCCGGCGATGGTCACCCTGGCCCGGATGGGAATCAACCTGGTGTCGAACCCGTCATCGTCGACGAAAGACTCTCCGTGGTACACGCCGTCGGGCCACCCGGATATAAACCGCCGCACCTGGCTTTCCGTGGCAGCCAGGATGCCACTCACTGCCGAAAGCAGCCGCTCGGGCCCATAGCTCTCCAGCAATGCCTGGATGCGCTGTGTCGCGATCATCACCGAGCCGATTTGCGCGTTCAGATCGCCCAGGAAATTCTCCGGCTGACGCACGTTGGCGGACAACATCTGGAGCACATCTTGCCGGGGATTCCCGCGGTCGTACAGCCGCAACGGTGGAATCCGCAGACCCTCGTGGAATATCTCGCTGGCCGCGGGGTTGTACCCGCCGTGCGTCCCGCCACCAACATCGCTGTGATGAGCGCGGTTGACCCCATAGAAAAGCAGTTGCCCTTGATGGAATACCGGTTGGATGATAGTTATGTCCGGTAGATGGCTGCCGCCGTAATAGGGATCATTCAGGATGAAAAGGTCGCCCTCGGAAATGTCATCCCCGAAGTAGTCCCGTACCGCGGCCCCGGCCACCGGGAGCGCGCTGATGTGAACAGGAATCCCCTCGCCCTGGGCCACCAACTGGCAATCGGCGTCCAGTATGGCGGTGGAGAAGTCCCTGCTGGAGTTCAGTATCTGCGACATCGAAGTCCGCAGCATCACCTCGGTCATCTCCAGGGCAATCGACTCCAACCTGTGCTCAATGACCGCCAGGGTGATCGGGTCCCCGGCGCCGCCGGAACCGGTCATGCCGGGAGCGGACTGCGGGCTGTCCATACCGATGAACATATCCACTCCACCCATCTGGTCAACTACCGCCCGGTCTCCGTCCTCCAGCACGACGGTAGTAAAGTCCGACTCCAGAATGCACGGGCCGTCAATTTCCGCCCCCGCCGGTAGCCTGCCCATGTCATAGACCGGGGCTTCGAGCCACTCTCCGAAAAATGCCCTGCGCGTACCCTTCCGCTCGACTGTCGAATCCGGCGGCGGCGAAGAGGGCAGGGATACACGAGGGAGCTTCCCCACAACGGTCACTCGCAGGGTCACCAGGCGCACCTCCTGGTCCTGCTGACGGTAGGAGTACAACTCCTGGTAACGCCTGTGGAAGTTGGCTTCCCACTCGGCAAGCAGGGCATTATCGTCCTGCCCCAGGTCCGGCAACGGGACGTTCACCTCGTATATCTGGTCCAGGTAGCGCATATCCGCTGATGCCTGTACCTCGACGGCCTCTATACTCTCATCTTCCTCCTCGTCGAGTTTGCGCCGGCCCTCTGCCTCAAGTTCGGCCAGTATCGACCTGACCTCCGCAAGGTCGATTGCGTCGAGGCTGACCGGGTGGGACCGGGAGAAGTCGTACTTCAGGTCGGTGCATAGCATCCCATAGGCCGAGAGCACGGGAGCGGCGGCGGGAATGTAGACCCTTTCGACCTGCAACTGACGCGCTACCTGCCCGGCCTGAAGCCCGGATGCCCCGCCAAATGCCATCAGGGCGAACTCCCGTGGGTCCACTCCCCGCTGTACCGACATCAGCCGGATGCCCTCGGCGATAGACGTGGACACCACTCTGCTCACGCCATAGGCCGCCTCAACTGTCGAAAGACCCAACGGCTGGGCGACGTGGCTCTCCAGCGCATCCTCAGCCAGACCGAGATTGAGGGTTTCCTTCCCTCCCAGGAAATTTGCCGGGTCCAGGTAGCCCAAGACCAGGTTCGCGTCGGTCACCGTGGGGGCGGCCCCGCCCTTGCCATAACAGGCGGGGCCTGGGTCTGCGCCCGCACTGTCCGGCCCAACATGGAGAAGCCCGCCGTCGTCCACCCGTGCGATGCTGCCACCGCCCGCGCCCAGGGTATGGATGTCGATCATCGGCACCGAGATTTTCCATCCCGCCTCGAACTTCTCGGTAGTCAGGTGGGGAGCGCCGTCTTCAACCAGGGATATATCGGTGCTAGTCCCGCCCATGTCGAAAGCAATGACTCTGGAACGCCCAAGCTGAGCGCCGAGAAAGGCGGCGGCGTTGACACCACCCGCTGGGCCGGACAGTATCGCCCGTACCGGCTGCCGCATTGACTCCTCTATCGGCGCAACACCCCCGTTGGACTGCATGATCAGCACGTCTCGCATCTGCCGGTATGGGTCAAGACGCTGCCGGAGCCGGTCCAGGTAGTCGCTGAACACGGGACCGACGTAGGAATTGATCACCGTAGTGCTGAGGCGGTCGAATTCCTTGATCTGCGGAATGATCTCCTGTGACAGGGAGGTGTAAGAGCCGGGAAACCTGTCGCGCACCCGTTGAGCAGCCTGCCGTTCGTGCGCGGGATTCAGATAGGAAAACAGGAAACAGACGGCCAGCGCCTCAACTCCTTCTTCCTCAAAGAAGTCCAGCGCCCGGTCCAGGTCCTCCATGTCCAGGGGGGTGTCAACGCTCCCGTCAGCCCGGAGCCTTTCATTCACGCCCAAACGGAGGTAACGAGGCACGAGGGGCGCGAAGGGCGGCATCCGGAGGTTATACCTGTCCTCCTTCAACCCCTCCCGCATCTCCAGCAAGTCCCGGAAGCCCTCGGTGGTGACCAGCCCAACCTTCGCCCCCTTTCGTTCCACCAGGGTGTTGGTCGCAACGGTGGTCCCGTGGATCACCAGCGCCGTCTCTTCCAGCAGGTCCGGCAAAGATATGCCGTACTCACCCGCGACCAGGGCCAACCCCGCCATTGCGCCCTGCGAGGGATCACCGGGTATTGATGGGGTCTTGAAATACCGGGGCGCGGCCTCCTCCTGGACCACCACAAGGTCGGTGAAGGTGCCGCCAACGTCGATGCCAATCTTGAACATGGGTGTTACCTCTCAGTTTCTCCTCGTTTCATAGAGACTTGCTCAGAGACTTGCTCAGAGACTTGCTCAGTATCCGTTATCGCAATCTACAGGTCGAGCCTGTCCTGGGCGCCTCGGTGGTGGGCATGTACAAAACTCGCATATACTATGCTCCGTCACATTCTCAAGCAATGGCCGGACAGCCGAACATGAAACGGGGAGACCTTCTGATGACATCCGTGACTGAATCGCCCTACGGCTCCTGGGAATCGCCCATCACCTCCGACCTTATCGTGGCCGGGACCATCGGCCTCGGCCAGCCGGTGATAGACGGGGATGACATCTACTGGACCGAGTCCCGTCCTTCAGAGGGAGGACGCAACGTCATCGTCCGCCGAGACGCCGGCGGGGACACAATGGACGTCACACCGGCGGGATTCAACGTGCGCACCCGCGTCCATGAGTATGGGGGCGGTGCATACTGCGTGTCGGGCGCGGTGGTCTACTTTTCCAACTTCGCCGACCAGCGGCTCTACCGCCAGGAACCGGGAAGCGAACCGACTCCCGTTACTCCAGCCGTAGACATGAGATATGCCGAAGGCGTGTTGGACAAAAACGGGGGGCGGATGGTCTGTATTCGCGAGGACCACACCGGCGGCGGGGAGCCGGTAAATGCCATCGCCGCCCTCTCCCTGGATGGCGCAGATGCCGGAACGGTCCTGGCGTCCGGGGCAGACTTCTATGCCTCACCGCGCATCAGCCCCGACGGTTCGCGTCTAGCCTGGCTTAGCTGGGACCACCCCAACATGCCCTGGGACAGCATCACGCTCTGGGTCGCGGACTTTCAACCCGATGGCATGCTCGGCGAACCCGTTCCGGTGGCAGGCGGTCCGGGAGAATCAGTCTTCCAGCCGGAATGGTCCCCAGACGGCACGCTCTACTTCGTTTCCGACCGCACCGGCTGGTACAACATCCACCGCTCGGCAGATGGCAAGGTCGAGCCCGTATGCCCAATGAACGCCGAGTTCGGCTACCCTGGATTCGGTCTCGGCAACACGGCCTACGGGTTCGAGTCCGAAGACCGTATTGTCTGCTGCTACGCTCAGTCCGGGGTGTGGAAACTGGGTTCGTTGGACATGGTTTCCGGCAGTTTGGAGGACTTGGATATCCCCTACACCGAGATGAGCGGCGGCGGGGGCTTGCAGGCCGCGCCCGGCGCGGCTGTGTTCATAGCCGGGGCCGCCGAACTCCCCATGTCTGTTGTCCGGTACGACCTGGCATCGGGAAGAGCGGAGGAGCTGCGACGGGCCAGCAGCATATCAGTGGACGCCCGGTACATCTCCACTCCACGAGACATCGAGTTCCCCACCGAAAACGGTCTGACCGCTCATGCCTTCTACTACGGCCCGGCCAACGGCGAATACACTGGTATGCCCGGGGAGAAGCCTCCCCTTCTGGTCAAGAGCCACGGCGGGCCCACAGGCGCGACTTCGACCGCCTTTGACCTGCGAATCCAGTATTGGACCAGCAGGGGCATAGCTGTCCTTGACGTGAATTACGGCGGCAGCATGGGCTACGGTCGTGCTTACCGGGAGCGGCTCAAGGGCCAATGGGGCATCGTAGACGTGGACGACTGCGTCAACGCCGCCCTGTACGTGGTCGCAGAAGGGCTTGCCGACAGTGGCCGTCTGGCCATCGACGGCGGCAGCGCCGGCGGATTCACCACCCTGGCCGCGTTGACATTCCGCGATGTTTTCAAGGCCGGCGCAAGCTACTATGGCGTAAGTGATCTTGAGGCCCTGGCAAGGGATACGCACAAGTTCGAGTCGCGGTATCTCGACGGTCTGGTCGGCCCGTACCCGGAAGCCCGTCATGTATACCAGGAACGGTCTCCCATAAACCACACTGCCGGGCTGTCTTGCCCGTTGATACTGTTCCAGGGGTTGGAAGACAGGATCGTACCGCCAGACCAGGCAGAGTCGATGTACCAGGCCGTCCGCTCCAAGGGACTGCCCACTGCGTACCTGCCCTTTGAAGGAGAACAACACGGGTTCCGCCGGGCGGAGAACACCAAGCGCGCGCTTGACGCGGAGCTTTACTTCTTCTCCCGGGTCTTCGGCTTCGAACCGGCCGGGAATATAGAACCAGTGGAAATTGAGAACCTGTAGGCTTCCCCGCCCGGCTACGTCCGGGAGTCTTCGGACGGGGCGCAGCCAGAGCACCAGCCGTAGAAGTCCACACGCTGCGCTGCTACCTCGAAGTCAGACTCCCCTTCGAGGATGCGGCGAAGTTCGGCAACCATGTTCTGCCCTACGTCCGCATCCACCACGGTGCCGCAGCCGATGCACACCAGGTTGGCGTGGGGAGACAGGTTGGCGTCGTAGCGCGACAGGCGTTGGAAGGGAAGCTCCCTGACAATCGCGGCCCGCTCCAGAACGTCCAGCGTCGAGTAGACCGTGGCCAGCGTTACGTAGGGGAAGAAGGCCTTGACCCTCTCGTAAACATCCTTCACCGAGGGGTGGTCGCCGGAGTTGATGACGACTTCGGCTATGGCCAAACGCTGTGGAGTCAAGCGAATCCCCAGTTGCCTGAGACGGGTTGCAAGTTCTTCTTGAGTCGTCAAAGCCTTCCTCAGTCCCAACCAATAGTCCCAACCGATTGAACGGCGTGGCGTCAACTCGCCTCATGTGCGCCTATGACGCAGTGGTGCCTCCATCAATGACCAGCTCACTCCCGGTCACGAAGGAAGACTCGTCGGAAGCCAGGTACAGGACGCCATAGGCAATGTCCTCAGTCGTGCCGACCCTGCCCAGTGGAAGCCGCTGCATCCGCTGCTCGAACCGCGAGGGATCGTTGAGGGTATCCTGGATCATAGGGGTGTCGATGGGTCCCGGATGCACCGAGTTGCAGCGGATGTTCTCCCCGGCGTACTGAATGGCGGTAGCCTTGGTCAGAAGCCTCACCGCGCCCTTGGTGGCCGTGTAGCTTGGAGACCCGTTGGGGCTGCCCACCAGCCCTGCCGTGGAAGAGATGTTGATGATGGACCCGCCGCCGGCCCGCCTCATCGCCGGGATAGCTGCCTTGGAACCAAGGAACACGCCCTTGGCGTTGATGTCCATGATGCGCTCCCAGTCCTCAACCGTGGTCTCCTCCAGCCCCTTGCGGATGAGGATACCCGCGTTGTTGACCAGGATGTCCAGCTTGCCGTAACGCTCTTCGGCAGTCTGTACCGCGGCTTGCCACTGGGCCTCGTCGGTGACATCCAGGTGGACGTAGGTGGCTTCGCCGCCAAGCTCCCTGATCTCGGCTTCTACCTTCATCCCCTCTTCATCCAGGATGTCCCCGAACACCACCTTCGCGCCCTCGCGGGTCAGGAACCTCACTTCGGTCGCGCCCTGACCGCGCGCGCCGCCGCTGATGATCGCAACCTTTCCGTCCAACCTTCCCATGCCGTCACTCCCGGCGTGTGTCTGCTGGCATTCCAAGGGGGCCACGCCAGGCCCCAAACATCTACGGGAAACCACCGGAACCCGGACCCTCTGCGAGTGTGCCGACCCTTGACGGCGCAGAGGGCCCGCGTTCTCAAGCGTTAACCGGCGGGGTTCTCCTGTGCCTGCTGGCCGCCGAACCGGCGGCGATGAACACGGAGCGTTCAATCATCCATGACCACGGGTATGCCAGCCGCCTCGGCCCTGGCGGCTGCCTCGTGGTTGATTACCCCGTCCTGCATCCAGATGTACTTGACCCCGACCTCGATAGCCTCGTCCACCACCGGGTCAACCAGCTCCGAGCGGCGGAAGACGTCCACCATGTCAATCGGTTCGGGCACCGATTTCAGGTCCGGGTAGCTTTTCTCCCCCAGGGTCTCTTCGATCATCGGGTTGACCGGGATGATCCGGTATCCCTGGGACTGCATGTACTTGGACACCCGGTGGCTGTCCCGCTCCGGGTTGTCCGACAGACCGACCACCGCGATAGTCTTGCTGTTGCGTAGCTGTTCCTCGACCAGGTCCATAGCTTCCTCCTGTCAGTGGAGTCTCCGTTACCTGCGGGAGCGGATAAACACAGTGATATTTCCCTACCAGCCCTTTGTCCTGATGAAATTGAAAGCCGAGATCGCGGCGGTCGCCCCGTCGCCCACGGCAGACGCCAACTGGGACGCCGAGTTCTGCCGTATATCTCCCACAGCGTACAGTCCGGCAACCGGGGTCTCCATCGAGATGCTGACCGGGATATGCCCGGCATTGTCCACTTCGACCAGGTTGCTCACCAGGGACGAGTTTGGTTCTAGTCCCACGTACACGAACAGCCCGGTAAGGCTCACGATGTTCTCAGCGTTGGTAGCAACGTCTCTCGTCCTTACGGCTGTAACGGTGTCCTCGCCGAGCACTTCCTCCACCACCGTATTCCAGACGACATCAATCTTCCGGTTGTTGAGGAGCCGGTCCTGGATTGCCTGGTGCGCCCGCAACCGGTCCCTCCGGTGAAACAGGAGCACCCGGTCTGCGTATTCCGTCAACGTAAGGGCTTCATCCACCGCCGAGTCTCCGCCGCCAACGACTCCCACTACCTGGTCCATGTATAGCGGCCCGTCGCAGGTGGCACAGTGGGAGACTCCCCGGCCAAACATCTCCTCCTCGCCAGGAATACCGAGTTGTCTCAGGCTGGAGCCGGCCGCTACGATGACCGCCTTGGCCCGGTATCCCCCGGAGTCGGTCTCCACCAGCTTGAAGTCCCCGTCCCGTGAGATGGATTCGACTTCACCCATGATGAACTCGGCTCCGGCGTCCATCGCCTGCTCCTGCACCGCAGGACCGAGTTCCGCCCCCGACACTCCCTGGGGGAAACCCGGGAAATTCTCGATGTTTTCAATGTTGATAATCTGGGCGCCGCCCATCATCCGTTCCATCAGTCCGGTCCGCATACCGTAACGGGAAGCGTACATGGCAGCAGTCATACCCGCCAGCCCAGCGCCGATTACCAGAACATCATAGTCGTTAGCAGCCAACGAACCCTCCTTGGACCCTACGGGTCTCCGGGGCTAACTATAGTTGTGGCCCGAATGAAGTGTCAACAAGCGGAAGACGCCGGTGACAGACGCCTGCTCCCCCGCCGTCCGGCTGTTGCGCAGGCCCGTAGCAATGCCCAATAATATGCAGACCGCACTCCCGCAAGCCCGTAACCGTCGTCGCGGGAAACATGCGGCTGGGGAGATTACCGTGATAGTTGACCTGGTAAGCGTAACTGCCAGCGATGGAATCAGGCTTGATGGGGCATTCCTGGGACCGAAGGACGCTCTACAAGCGGAGGCGGCCATCGACGCCGTTCTGCTGGTCCACGGTTCATCGGCGAACTTCTACACCGCGTCCACCCTGGGGATGGCCGAGGACCTGAGCAACAGGGGGTACGCGGCCCTGTCGATGAACACCACCGCCCATGACACGGTGTGGTACAACCGGAGCGACAACAGCTACTACGGAGTTGCCTACGAGATTCTGGACCGGAGCCGTCTTGACCTGCGGGCGGGCATCGACCACCTGTGGGAGCGGGGCTACCGCCGTATCGCGCTTCTCGGTCAGAGCATGGGCGCGGTGAGAGTAGTCTATTACGCCGCGATGGAGGACGACGACCGGGTACAGGCAGTCATACCAGTGTCGCCGGTACGCCTGTCCTATTCCTACTACCTGAAGTCCGAAGATGCCGCCGAGTTCCAGGCAAACATCGACCGCGCCGACCAACTGGAGGCCGAGGGCCGGGCGATGGACCTGATGCGGGTCAACTTCCCCATTCCCCAGATGTTCAGCGCGGCGGCCTACCTGGACAAGCACGGACCCACCGAGCGTTACAACCTGGTGACCCACGCTCCCAGGGTCAAAGTCCCGCTTCTGGCCGTTGCCGGGTCCCTGGAGACCCATACCCGCCTGCGCGACATTCCCCAAGACCTGGTCACCGCCGCCGTCAACTCCCCGAAAGCCGACTATGTCATCATTGAGGGCGGCGACCACTCGCTGACCAACCGGCGGCAGGAAGCTGCGAACACAGTGCTGGAATGGCTGGCCAGCCTTCAACCGGCGGCAGTTGCCAGGTAGATACCGGCTGGAGCCTCAATATAGCTTGCCCAGGCGGCCAAAAACCATAAGCGCTTTGAGGACGACATGACGCTAGAGTCGAACCCTTCCCGGGAATCTCTCGAGGTACATACCGAGGCCAACGTTCCGGTGCGGATGCGGGATGGAATAGTCCTCATGGCGGACGTTCACCGCCCGGCACGGAACGGCCGGCCGCTGGAAGGCCCATTCCCGGCGTTGCTGGAACGAACACCCTACAACAAGTCGGCGGAGTCCCGGGTGCTGGAGGCCGCGTTCTTCGCCACTCGAGGCTACGTGACCGTCGTTCAGGACACCAGGGGCCGGTTCGCGTCCCAGGGCGGCTTCAGCAAGTACGTCAACGAGGGAGAAGACGGCTACGACACCGTGGCATGGCTGGCCGGCCAGCCTTGGAGCACCGGCAAGGTGGGAACCTACGGCACTTCCTACGGGGCGCATACCCAGGCAGCTCTCGCCAGCCTCGACCCGCCCGGTCTCGGCTGCATGTGGCTGGACTCCGGGGGGTTCTCCAACGCCTTCCTCAGCGGGTGCCGCAACGGGGGGGCATTCGAGCTGCGCCAGGTCACCTGGGCCTACCGCCAGGCGCTGGACAGCCCGGAAGTCCAGGAGGACCCGCTGGTGCTGAAAGCCGCCCTGGAGAAGCAGGACATACATGCCTGGTTCCGCAGGATGCCCTGGCGTCCGGAGCACTCCCCCCTGCGGTGGACGCCGGACTACGAGAACTACCTGCTGGAGATATGGCGTCACGAGACCTTCGACGACTACTGGAAGCAGGTGGGGCTGTGCGCCGAAGCCCACTACGGCAGCTTCAGCGGCGTGCCCCAGGTGCACATGGGCAGCTGGTACGATCCTTACGCCCGCACCACCACCGACAACTACATCGCTTTGTCCACGCAGAAAGAAGGACCGGTGTCCCTGATTATGGGGCCCTGGACCCACGGCCAGCGTTCCGTGTCACACTCAGGCGACATCGACTTCGGGCCGGACGCCACCCTCGACGGGAACCTGGACGAGGACTTCAACTTCCTGCGGCTCCGGTTCTTCGACCATTGGCTCAAGGACGGGCCCGACCGGGCCGGGCAGGAATACCCCGTTAAACTCTTCGTGATGGGCGGCGGGTCCGGGAGACGCAACGCTCAGGGGCGTCTGGAGCACGGCGGCCGGTGGCGGGAGGAGCAAGAATGGCCCCTGTCCCGGGCAACGGCAACACCCTTTTACCTGAACGCCGGAGGCAAGCTGACAACCGCAGCGCCGGAGGGAGGAAGTCCGCCGTCGGAGTACCTGTTCGACCCCAACAACCCGGCGCCCACCATCGGAGGGAACATCTCCTCCGGCCTGCCCATCATGGGCGCGGGCGGGTTCGACCAGCGGGAGTCTCCCGAATTCTTCGGTTCCAGGGAGCCGTATCTGCCCCTGGCGTCCCGGCCCGACGTGCTGGTGTTCCAGACCGGGCCTTTGCCGGAAGACGTGGAGGTCACCGGACCCATCTCAGTGCAGCTATGGGTGTCCTCGTCGGCGGTGGATACGGACTTCACGGCCAAGCTGGTGGACGTCTATCCGCCCTCTCCCGACTATCCTGAAGGGTACGCATTAAACCTGACCGACGGTATCCTCCGCGCCAAGTTCCGGGACTCCTGGGAAGAACCTTCCCTGCTGGAGCCGGGAAAAGTCTACCAGGTTACGGTGCAGCTATTCCCCACCAGCAACCTGTTCGCCAGGGGCCACCGGATCAGGCTGGACATTTCCTCGAGCAACTTCCCGCGCTTCGACGTGAACGGCAACACCGGCGAGAACCCGGCCACATCCGCAGTGAGGATACCGGCCCGCAACAGCATCTACCACGACTCCGCCCACCCATCCCACGTACTGCTGCCGGTGGCGCCGGAGGGCTGAGAACATCGCCCCACACCGGCCCGGGAGCGGCGGATAGGGTCCGTCCCCGGAGTGAAGTCCATTCCGGCCGACTCCAGCGTAAGCATGGGTTGAAATCCTGAGTCTTCGGAGTTGCCCCGGTAAACGCTTCGTTGACACCCTGATGGGCCGGGTCTACACTAAATTCCCAGGGAACAAGTGTTCCCGTATTCATTTGCCTTGTATTGGTGCTTTGTATTGGCATTCGCGCAGGACGGGGTGCGGATGTTGGAACCGGCCCAGAGGAGGAACAATGTCCGTACTGTCTGAACAGGACCCGAAAGTGGCGCGGGCCATCGAACAGGAGAACAAGCGCCAGCGCGATTGCATAGTGCTGATCGCATCCGAAAACTACGCCAGCAAGGCCGTTCTGGAAGCCCAGACAAGCCTGATGAACAACAAGTACGCCGAGGGCTATCCGGGGCGGCGCTACTACGGCGGCTGTGAGTATGTGGACGTGGTGGAGCGGCTGGCCATCGAGCGGGCTCAGCAGATTTTCGGAGCAGAGCACGCTAACGTCCAGCCCCACAGCGGGGCGCAGGCCAACATGGCCGCCTACTTCGCCCTGCTGGAGCCCGGGGACAAGGTGATGGGGATGCGCCTGGACCACGGCGGCCACCTGACCCACGGCGCAAGCGTGAATTTCTCCGGCAAGCTGTACGAGTTCATTCCCTACGGGGTCAACCCGGATACCGAGACCATTGACTACGAGAAAGTGGCGAGGCTGGCCGAGGAACATCGCCCCAAGCTGATAGTCACCGGATGCAGTTCCTACCCGCGAGTCATAGACTTCGCGCGGTTCAGGGAGATCGCCGACGGGGTGGGGGCGAGCCTGATGGTGGACATGGCCCACATCGCCGGGCTGGTGGCGGGCGGGGCACACCCGTCGCCACTACCCCATGCCCAGGTGGTGACATCCACAACCCAGAAGAGCCTGCGTGGTCCGAGGGGCGGGTTCATCCTGTCCAACAACGACCTGGCGCGGGGCGTCGACTTCGGGGTGTTCCCGTTTACCCAGGGTGGGCCGTTCATGCACGTAATCGCGGCCAAGGCCGTCTGTTTCGGCGAAGCCATGGGGCCGGAATTCGCCCGGTATGCCGACCAGGTGGTGGCCAACTGCCGGGCGCTGGCCCAGGAACTCTCAGAAGCCGGGATGCGCCTGGTCTCCAACGGCACGGACAACCACCTGGTGCTCGTGGACCTGACTCCACTGGGCATCACCGGGCAGCAGGCGGAAACGGCGCTGGAAAAGGTCAACATCGTCGTCAACAAGAACGCAATCCCGTTCGACCCGAAGCCGCCCCGGGTGACCAGCGGGCTGCGCCTCGGAACCCCCGCCATCACCAGCCGGGGGTTCGATGAGGGCGACGCCAGGGAGACGGCGCGGCTCATCGTCAAGTCCCTCTCCAACCTGGAAGATGAAGCGGTGCAACGCGAGGTTACAGAAGAGGTCGGGGCGCTGGTATCCCGTTTCCCGGCGCCCGGACTCGACATGTAGTTGAGGCTCGCAATCGCCGGATGCTATAATCTCACCGACCGTTCCCTGCAATCATTCGTCCGATCATTGAGGAGCCACCTATTGCGCCATTACGAACTCGTCGTAGTCCTCAGCCCGATGCTGAACCAGGAACAGTCGTCCGCCGCCTGGGGACGCATCAAGGACTACGTCGGCAACCAGGGCGGCGACATCACCCACGAGGAAACCTGGGGCACCCGCAGGCTCGCTTATGCCATCAAGAAGGGACAGCACCACTTCCTGGAAGGCAGCTACTACCTGACCCGGTTCAGCGTCGAGACCCCGTTTAACGAAGCGCTGCTAACCTTCCTGCGGCTGGATGAGCAGGTGCTCCGCTCCCTGGTGACGGTCACCGACCCGCCCGGGGCCACCCCGCAACCTACTCCCCTGGCGCGGGTTGCCGCACCGGCAGAGACTCCTGAACCGGCTCCGGCCGCCCCTGAAGAAGCTGCGGCCGCCCCCGCACCTGCGGAACCCGCCGCGGCGGTCGCCGTAGCTGAAGCCCCGCCGGCCACAGCGGAAGAGCCGGCCGCAGAGAACGCCGGGGGCGAAGAGACCCCGGCCTGAAGAGGGGGCTGAGTTGAACAAGATCATAGTCATCGGCAACCTTGGCCGGGACCCCGAGATGCGCTACCTGCCCAACGGCCAGAGCGTCACCAATTTCAGCGTCGCCTCTAGCAGACGCTACACCACAGCCAATGGAGAGCAGCGCGAGGAGACTCAGTGGTTCAACGTAAGCGCCTTCGGTCGACTCGGTGAAACCTGCAACCAATACTTGGCCAGAGGACGCCAGGTCTACGTTGAAGGTCGCCTTAGCAGCCGGACGTACCAGGATCGGAACGGGGAGACCAGGGTTTCTCTAGATGTGAACGCAACCGAAGTGCAATTCCTCGGCGGCCGCAGCGACGGTATGGAGCAGGGCGGAGCCTACGATTCCGGAGGCTACGGCGGCGGAGGCGCAAACGAGGGTTACGGCAACGACGACGTGGACGACCTCCCATTCTAGCCTCGCCCATTCACCCAAGGGGACAGTAATAGTATGACGACTCCTGCACCGGCACCACGACCGCCACAGGGCGGAAGACCGCCCGGACGCCCGCCCGGCAGAGGAGGACGGCCCCGGGGAAGGTACGCCCCCCGGCGGAAAGTGTGTTCCTTCTGCGTCGAACACGTGAAGCTCATCGACTACAAGGACGTGGAAAGGATCCGGCGGTACATCTCCGACCGGGCCAAGATCGAGCCGCGACGCCGGTCCGGGGTCTGCGCCAAGCACCAGAGGGCGCTGCGTCTGGCTATCCAGCGCGCCCGGCACCTGGCGCTGGTGCCCTTCGTGCCTTTCGTACCATCCATGAACCGGCTGCGCCGGTGAGACTGGCAAGAGCCGACTGTAACGGCCAACCGGCGGCCCAACCACCGTCAACTGGTCCGTACAGCGGTCTCATGTTCCGTCTCCTGTTTCATTAAGAGGCGCGACGATGGCTTTTCCCTGGAACCGCAGCACCGGAGCCGAGCAGGTGGCGCCGGCAGAGGGGCGCAGGCGCTCCCGGCGTCGGCGTGCCCGCCAGAGGGAGACGCGGAACGAACCCGCAAGGCTGAACCGTGAACGCAGGCACCAGCGGGCCGCTTTTGCCATTGGTATATTCCTGTTGCTCGTGGTCTTCGGAGTAGTCAGCTTCGGGTACTACCAGGAGTTCTACAAGCCGCCCAGGGTATGGGCGGGAAGTGTGCGGAACGTCGAATTCACGATGGGAGACCTGGTGCAGCGCATACGGGTGTTGCAGGGAATCAGCGGTCAGGTGGACCTGAGCATCGTGCCTTTCGAGTATCTGAGCAACCTGCTTGATGCCGAAGTGCTGCGTCAAGCCGCGCCGGGGCTGGGCATCCATATCACCGACGAAGATATCGATAATGCCCTGAAGGACCAGTTCTATCCCACCGCTCCGGCCGGACAGAACGTCGACCCAGGACAACTTGACGAGGAGTTCAGGAACAGCTACCAGATTTTCCTGGCCCGGACGGGCCTGTCCGACGACGATTACCGGCGTATCGTTGCGGAGCAACTCGAGCTCCAGTACCTGCGCGCGATCATGGACGCGACGATTGATGAGACCCAGGAGCAGGTCGAGGTCCAGTGGATACGGCTTGAGGTCGATTCCGGTGTTGACGCCAGCGAGGTCAGAGCGCGGCTGGACACCGAGGACTTCGCCAAGGTAGCGTCGGAAGTCGCGGTTCCGGCGAACTTCGCCAACTCCAGGGGCTACGTCGGCTGGGTGCCGCGCAAAGCCTTCCCGGCCCTTGACCACCTGCTGTTCGGGGACGAGGAGAAGGGGAAGGAACGGCTGAAGGCGGGAGAGGTTGGAAAGCCGGAGTTCAGCCAGGACGGAATCTACATCGTTGGGGTCATCTCCGGTCCGGAGGAGCAGGAAATCTCGCCCATCATGCGCGCCAAGTTGAGCCTGGAACTGGTGAAGGAATGGCAGGCCCAGCAGCAATTGGCCGGGGCCGAGGGCGGCTGGCTCAGGATGAACTTCAACAGCAAGTGGTACGAGTGGGTGGCGGACCAGGTCCACCTGAGCGCTTCCCGGGCAGACCTGGGCCAGGGCGGTCCCCAGGGGAGGTAGATCGGATACGTGAGTGAGCCTGCGGAAATTGGCATCGGGCTTATGGGCCTGGGAGTAGTGGGCGGCGGTGTCGCGGCCGCGCTGCTGGACCCCGATTCCGGCATATCGCGCAAGGTCGGGCGGCCGGTCACATTGCGGCGGGTCCTGGTCAGGGACGGAGCTAAGGAACGGAGCCCGTCAATACCGCAGGAATTGTTGACCACCAACCCCGAGGACATCCTCGACGACCCCGGCATCCACATTGTCGCCGAAGTCATTGGCGGGGACCAGCCCGCCACACGCTACCTCAAGGATGCGCTGTCAAGCCGCAAGAACGTGGTCACGGCCAACAAGGAGGCGGTGGCCAAGCACGGGCCGGAGTTGATGTCCCTGGCCCGGCGGAACCAGGTAAGTCTGCTCTTCGAGGCGAGTGTCGGCGGTGGCATCCCCATCGTCGGCTGCTTGATGAACCAGCTCCTCGCCAACGACATTCGCTCCATCCGCGGCATCATCAACGGCACCACCAACTTCATCCTCACTCGCATGGCCCAGGACCACTCCAGCTTCGACCAGGCCCTATCGGAAGCCCAGGCGCGCGGCTACGCCGAAGCCGACCCGACCAACGACGTGGAAGGCATCGACGCCGGGTACAAGCTCTCGATCCTGGCCTCCCTTGCGTACCACTGCCGCTTTCAACCGGAAGACATATACCGGCAGGGTATATCGTCCCTCGAAGCCAACGACTTCCGGTATGCGGGCGAATTGGGCTACGCGATCAAACCTCTCGCAATAGCCTCGTTCACTGCGGGCGCAGTCTGCGCCAGGGTGCATCCGGCATTGGTGCCATTGGACCATATGCTGGCCAAGGTGGACGGGGCGTACAATGCCGTGGAGGTCGAGGGGAGCCTGTGCGGGAATGTCCTGTTCCACGGCATGGGCGCTGGCAGGTTCCCCACCGCAAGCGCAGTAGTCGGCGACGTAATTGAAGTGGCCCGGTCAATCGTTGGCGGGCCGGTGAACCCGTCAACCACCATCGCATGGCCGGAGGCCGGGACCGATGGAGCTGTCCCGGTGGATACGGCGCTTGTGGACAGCCTTACCTGCAAGTATTACCTGCGGCTGACAGTAGCCGACCGGCCCGGCGTACTGGCCCAGATCGCGCGAGTCCTGGGCGACGGCAATATCAGCATCGCCTCGGTGATCCAGAAAGACAGCGACCCGGAGCAGCAGACCGCCGAGATCGTCATTACCACCCATCCCGCCCTGGAATCATCGGTCCAGAAATCCCTGGAGCAGGTGGGCGCGCTAGACGTGGTCAGGGCGGTCAACAACCTGCTCCGGATCGAGGAATAGAGGCGGCGCGGAGAATGGCCGGGCAAGAGGCAGACCGGACCGGACCGCCACGTACTTGGAGAAGCTGATGGGCGTTGGAGTCTTGCACGCATACACGGACTTCCTGCCCGTGACGCCGGATACCCCGTTGATTTCCATGGGGGAGGGCGATACGCCGCTGGTGAGGTCTCGGAGTCTGGGCGCGGCCATCGGCTGCGACGAGCTGTACTTCAAGCTGGAGGGCTGCAATCCCACAGGTTCGTTCAAGGACCGCGGGATGGTGGTGGCGATGGCGAAGGCGCTGGAGGAGGGGAGCAAGGCGGTGATGTGCGCCTCTACCGGCAACACCAGCGCGGCGGCAGCGGCCTACGGCGCTTACTGCAACCTCCCGTCTTTCGTGCTCATCCCCAAGGGCGAGGTTGCGATGGGGAAGCTGGCCCAGGCCATGGCATACGGGGCCCGCATCCTGATGGTCAAAGGCAATTTCGACTCCGCCCTCAACCTGGCCAGGGACTTCACAGAGACTCACCCCGTGACCCTGGTGAACTCCCTCAACCCCCATCGGTTGGAGGGTCAGAAGACGGCCGCCTTTGAGATAGTGGACACGCTGGGCGGGTCTCCGGACTACCTGTTCATACCGGTCGGGAACGCGGGCAACATCACCGCCTACTGGAGGGGGTTCAAGGAATATCAGGCCGCAGGCCGGAGCGAGGTGCTGCCTGCCATGATGGGGTTCCAGGCAGAGGGCGCGGCGCCGATAGTCCGGGGAGCGCCGGTGGCCAACCCCCAGACCATCGCGTCGGCCATACGCATCGGCAACCCGGCGAGTTGGGACGGCGCAATCGAGGCGCGGGACAGTTCCGGCGGCGTCATAGACATGGTAAGCGACGACGAGATCCTGGACGCTTACCGGCTTCTGGCCTCCAGGGAGGGCATATTCTGTGAGCCGGCTTCGGCGGTGTCTTTTGCGGGATTGGCCAAGATGCACCGGAACGGGTTGAATTTATCCGGACGCAGGGTGGTATGCGTCCTCACCGGGACAGGGTTGAAAGACCCCGACCTGGCGGTGCGGAGCGTGTCCAACCAGGCGACCGAAGTAGAGCCAAGCATTGAGGCTATCGAGGCGCTGACTCTGAGGGCCGGGTCCTCCACGGACATGCCGGTCGGCACCCTGTGACGGGCCCATGTCCTCAGATGTCAAGTCGCGCGTAAGAGAAGGCGACTCATCGTTAACCACCGGCTGATTGAACAGTCCATATCGGGCCTGCTGGAGGCAATCGGCGAAGACCCGGCGCGGGAGGGCCTCAAGGCGACCCCCGCGCGCGTTGCACGGATGTACGGGGAGTTGCTTTCCGGCATCGGAATTGACCCGGCGTCCGAGATTGACACCGTGTTCGAGGCAGATCATCAGGACCCGGTCCTTCTGGACAACATCCCCTTCCACTCGATATGTGAGCATCACATCCTGCCCTTCTTCGGCGCCGCCCGGATGGCGTACATACCCAACGGGAAGATCGCCGGCGTCAGCAAGCTGGCGCGGGCGCTGGACGTGGCAGCCCGCAGGCTCCAGGTGCAGGAGCGTCTCACCGGGCAGGTGGCGGATGCCATTGTACGGGCGCTGGACCCGGACGGAGTGGCGGTGGAACTGGTGGCAGAACACATGTGCATGGCCATGCGCGGCGTGCAGAAGCCCGGCAGCCGGGTCACCACGACGGCGGTGCGGGGCCGGTTCGAGAGCAGCGGGGTAAGCCGGGAAGAATTATTGGCGCTGCTGCGAATGAGAACGTAGTCCCATGCCAACATGCTGGCTGGGGAGCGGCGTATAGGTCCGTCCCCGGAGGAGGTAGCCAATGGTCCCGTCCCCCCTCACGTCGTTCCAGGAAATAGAGTCCGAATGGGAAGGGGTGCTGTCTTCCTGCGCAGTGAACACCCTGTTCCTGACTCCCCAGTGGCAACAGGTGTGGTGGGACACTTTTGGGAGCGGCAAAGAGATGGCGGGGTTTTACCTGCGTTCCCCGGAAGGCGTGGCAGCCGTAGCCTCGCTTACCCAGAGCGGGGACACTCTGGCCCTGCTGGGAAGCCAGGAAACCGTGGACTACAACGATTTCATGGTCCGTCCTGGATATGAAGCTCCGTTCTTTGACACCCTGCTGGGGAGGTTGGACGAGCAGGACTGGGGCACACTGCGCCTGGACTCGCTGATCGAAACTTCCCCGACCCTGACATACTTCCCGGACCTGGCGCGGGAACGGGGATACTCGGTGCAGGTGGAGCAGGAAGACACTTCCTCCGGCATCGAGTTGCCGGCCACCTGGGACGAATACCTCTCCAGTCTTTCCAAGAAGAACCGGCATGAATTGCGGCGCAAGTTCCGGCGGCTGGAGGCGCTGCCCAACTGGCGTTGGTACTGCATCGCAGACCAGGAAGAGGTTGACGCCCGGCTGCCTGACTTCATCTCGCTGATGCGGATGAGCCGGCAGGAAAAGAGCGAATACATGACCGGGGACAGGGAGAGCTTCTTCCACCGGATAACATCGCGCATGGCCCAGTTGGGCGTCCTGCGGCTGTATTTCCTGGAGATAGACGGCCAGGCCGTGGCCACCAGCCTTTGCTTCGACTACGCTTCATCCCGCCTTCTTTACAACAGCGGGTACAACCCTGAGTTCGGCTACTACAGCGTTGGCCTGCTGCTGAACGCCTTGTGCCTCCGAAGCGCCATTGAAGAAGGAGGCGGAAGCGGGGCGGCGGCCGGATGTAAACGCATATCCTACTTCGACTTCCTCCGGGGGGCGGAGTCCTACAAGCACCACCTCGGCGGGAGTCCCCGCAACCTCTACCAGATGGTAGTGACGCGAGCGTGAAACTGGAGGCGGAAGCGGGGCGGCGGCCGGAAACAATAAAGCGGGTCGCTCTCGTCAGCTTCCATGCCTGCCCCCTCGCGGCGCTGGGAGAGGGCAAGGCCGGCGGGATGAACCTCCACGTCCGCCAACTGGCCCGTTCACTGGGCAACCTGGGTATTGATGTTGACATCTTCACCCGCGAACACGCGGAACCCCACGGCATTGCCCGGGAAATATCCGGGAAAGCGCGGGTCGTCCACCTTCCGGCCGGGGACCTGGACACTCCGCTGGAGGAGTTATACGACAGCCTCCCCGAGTTCAGAGATAGAGTCCTGGACTACCGGGTTGAGAAGGGCGTGGACTACCAGGCAGTACACTCTCATTACTGGTTGTCGGGGTGGGTTGGCCGGGAATTGTCGGCTGCGTGGCGCGTGCCCAATGCTATCACCTTCCATACCCTGGCCCTGGTCAAGATGAACTCCCGTGCCGGTGAAACGGAACCGGTGCAGCGTCAGGAAACAGAACGGGAGTTGATGCAGTCCGCCACCCACATAGTTGCCTACAGCCCCCATGAGCGCAATGCGATGGCCCACCTCTACGGCGCAGATACCAGTAAAGTCCATCTCATCCCATGCGGGGTGGATCTTGACACCTTTCGACCCCTGGACCGCCGGGAGGCAAAAGCAAGGATAGGCTTGGGCGAGGAGAGGACTCTCCTGTTCGTGGGCCGCATCGAGCCTCTGAAGGGCCTGGAACTGCTGATACGCGCCACTGCCGAGCTGGGCGGCGCGGCGCCGGTACGCCTGATGGTAATTGGAGGCGGTCGCGAGGGAGACCCGGAAGTGGAACGGATGCGCGCGCTGGTCAATGACTTGGGAATAGAGGGGTCAGTGGACTTCGTAGGCCGGATGGACCATGAGGAATTGCCCTTCTATTACAATGCCGCTGACGTCTGCGTCGTTCCGTCCTTCTATGAGAGCTTCGGGCTGGCCGCCCTGGAGTCAATGGCTTGCGGCACCCCGGTAGTGGCCACCAGGGTAGGCGGACTCTCGACAATCGTGGAGCACGGACGGACCGGATATCTCAAACCGTGGCGGTGTCCAGATGCTTTCGCCGGCTCACTGGAAATGATACTATCGAACAAGAGACTACAGCAGAGCATGGGCCAGGCCGCCCGGCGCAGGGCCGAGGGGATGAGCTGGGAAGCCGTTGCCGCGCAGGTGGCTGAAGTCTACGAGTCCCAGTTGCCGAGATCCCCTCGGTAAAGCGGAGGAGAATTGGCTCAACTCTCAGATGATGAAGGGCCTCTATCGGAGGGACATCGAAGGGGGCCTTTACACCACGTAATCGTACATGTCGAGCGTAGACTGGGGGCGGGCATCCTCGTTCTGCTGCCCATTGGCATAACCATACTGGTCTTCAAGTTCTTCTTCGACCTGCTCGACCCTGTACTGGAGCAACCGCTGAGCTACCTGCCCGGTCCCCATATACCGGGCTTGGGATTTCTGGTCCTGATGGCGCTGGTGTACATCGCCGGGTTGGTGGCCGCGCACGTGATAGGCCGCAGGCTTATCGGGCTGGCCCACCGCCTTCTCGAATTCATCCCGCTGGTCAAGACTGTATACGGGACGACGCGGACCGCGGTGGAATTGATCTCCACGAACAGCAACCCGCGGTACTCCGCAGTAGTGCTGGTGGAGTTCCCACGGCCCGGATGTCAGGCCATAGGCTTGGTCACGTCCCGGGTGGTCAATGCCGAGGGAGCGGAACTCCTTGCGGTATACATCCCCACCACACCGATACCGTCCTCCGGGTTCCTGATCATGATGCCCAGCGCGGAGGTCAGGCCCGCCGGCATATCGGTGGACGATGCGATGAAGGTTGTGATATCCGGAGGGATACTGGCTGGTACTGTATTCCCACAACCAGAAACCCTGCCAACGCAGGCTACCCAGGAAAACGGCGGCACCCGCAGGCCGGCATCGAACAACCTGCAGGCAGACTCCGCTACGGACCAACCTTCGGTGGTCAGCTAGGGTATTTTCCGAAGGCGATCCAGCCTCCGCCGAGTGGCGGGCCGAATCCCGCGACTGCGGTCTCAGCCCTGACCGTCACCTGGCGCGGGCCTGCGCTCCCCCGCAACTGCTCGATGCTGTCGGTCCACATTGCGGTGCGAAGGCGGCCGGTCCCCAGGTTGCCGCCGCTGGAACTGAAGGGGTGGGGGCCTTCGACCCGTATGTCGTCAGCATAGAACTGAAAGGCGTCTCCCCGCTTTACCCCGTGCCACTGGAAAGCCTCAAGCCAGAACTGCGTCATTGTAGAGTAGCCGTCGTAGGGGTTGAATATGTCCACCTCGTCGGCGCTCAAACCGGAACCCTCGAACATCATCCTGGCCACACGGTCAGTCTCCGCTTCAATCTCTTCAAGGACTGCCTGGGTGCTGCGGGTCCCCGCGCTGTGCTGGTTGTGGTTCAGTATGTACACGGGCGGCTGCTTCATGTCCCTGGCCCGCTCGGCGGTCGTGAACAGGTACGCGCCCGAGGCGTTGACTGGCCGGTCACAGTCCCATAATCTGAGCGGCTTCAGGATGTAGCGCGAGGACACATAGTCCTCGACGGTAAGCTGGGGTATGTTATGTGTGGCGTTGAAGCCCCAGGGAGTGAGCAGGCCGTTACGGTGCTGGTTGACCACGAATGGAGCCATGTCGTCGTGGGTGCCGCCGTAACGGTGGCAATACTGCTGGTGGGGAAAGGCGTTGATGAAGTCGTTGCCGCCGTGGTTTCCCCAGGGCACCGTCCATTGCCTGTTGCCCCTTGCGTAGTCCTCGGCGTTCTCCCCGCCCCGGCGGTAGCGGCCTGCCAGGTTCCCGGTGGGGTAGATGACCAGGCAGGTTGTGCATAGGCCGTCAGCAATGGCCTGCGATGCCAAGCCCAGCATCTCCCCGATGGCCGGAACGCCCGAGGGACAGAACTTGACGTTGGTCAGACCCATCTGTTTGACCAGCCATTCTCCGTTGATCAAGGTCAGGCCCCACTCGGAATCGTAGGGAGGGTCGAAGTAGGGACGGGGGGCCCATCTGCCCGCAGCGCCGCCGCTGGGACCGGCGATGTGAGAGTCGCAGCAGATGACGCCGTCTATCTGCTCCGCGGTCAATCCCGCGTCGTCCATCGCACGTTGACAGGCCTGGATTGAGAATGCGCCCAGGGTCCTGTCCATCGTTTCGCCATCCCAACGCCGGTCAATTTCGGAATGACCGAACCCGGCCACGGCCACCTGGCCGCGGTGGTCCCAGAGTCCTAGACCTTCCCTGTTTCTTCTCCAGGAATAATCGCTAAGTGAAGTCATTGTCCGCCCTTTCTTGCATCCAGGATTCGCGCCCACAGGAGCAGGTTATTCGGATACCACTCGCCACTCATGGATGAGCTGGTCCGGAGCGACCTCTTCAAATACCACCTCGACGGCAGCGCCGATGGGGACTTCATCTACCGGCACTCCGGGGAGGTTGGAGTAGAAGTTGATGCCGGGATCTTCGTCCAGGTGGACCAGGACCAGGTTGTAAGGCTGGTCGGGCCTGCGCCGGTCCAGCCGCCCGTCCTCTATGACGATGGCGGATGAGATATGGCCCCTCCCGCTCACTTCCTTCCACTCCAGGTCTTCGGCAGAGCGGCACTGGCCGCAGGTCTCCCGCGGCGGATACTGCAACATGTCGCAACTGGTGCAGTTCTGGACCACGAGCCGACGCTCGTTCACTGCGTCCCAGAAGGGCTTGCTCAACTCATCTGGCACGGGGATGACCTTTGGCATATTCTTCCTCCAGTGGGCTTGTGTTCCACAGTCGCATTCGCCGCGACAGACTGCCAAGTATGGCTGTCTCACAACCGGTTGGGAAGCCGTCTGGAGATTACAGCCTAACTTCGTGGGATGTCAATGTCCGCGACCGGAAGCAGCGGGGACGAGTAGCCGGTAATCCATTACACGTAGCCGAGGGTTGTCCTCCGGTTTGCGCCCGGTCGAATTTGACCCTCAAACCCGCTTCCTGTAGGATTGAACATGGTTCAAATTTCGGCTAACGTCCGGCGGTCCGGGCACAGCCGGGCTGGAGGGCAACTGCGTATGGAGGAGACCCCGGAACGAGTATTGGTGGTGGTCCCACACCCAGACGACGCGGAGTTCTGGTGCGCCGGTACGGTGGCGCTGTGGGTGCAGCGCGGCGCGGAGGTACACTACGTCCTCTGCACTGACGGCGGCAAAGGGACCACAGACCCCGGGGCCAGCGGGCACGAGCTAGGAGTCATCCGGGAGAGGGAGCAGCGTGAGGCCGCCCAACTCCTGGGCGTCAAAGAAGTTGTGGAACTGCACCATCCTGACGGCGAACTGGACGACACCGGCGAGTTCCGTCGGGAGCTGGTGCGGCAGGTGAGACGGGTGCGGCCGGACATCGTGATGTGTCCCGAGCCATACCGCAAGAATCTGGCTTGGCACCGCGACAACCGGATTGCGGGGCAGGTGGCGTTGGACGCCGTGTTCCCCTACGCCAGGGACCATCTCCACTTCGCAGAACTCTGGCGGGACGAGGGACTGGAACCGCACAAGACTGGCACAGTCCTCTTCTGGGGCGCGGAATCTCCCAACGTCAACTACAATATCGGTGAATCACTGGACTTGAAGATCAAGGCGGTGATGGTCCACCAGAGCCAGTTGGAGGGCCGTTCGGCGGAAGAGGTGGAGACCTTCGTCAGAGAGATGGCCAGAGACGCAGCCTCAGACCAGGAATACAACTACTCTGAGTCCTTCCGCAAGGTGAACTTCCGCACGTAGGCAGAACGGGGGCGATTGGCCGCCGAAGAGTGTCGACCCGGACGGGGCCGGGCCCCCTACACCGGAGGACCCGTCGGGTCTTCCAGCATCGCTTCCCTCAGCAGCGGCAGCGCGGGTGCACCGTAGGACAGTAGCCGGTCGTGGAATCCCTTCAGCGTAAAGTTGCCCCCCTGCTCCTGCCGGTAATCTTCGCGCAGCTTCATTATCATGAGCTTGCCCAGGGTGTAGTTCAGATAACCCGGGTCGAACGTTCCTCGGAGCGCCTCGCGGCGGGCGGGAAGTTCAGCCATGAAGGCGTTCTCCATGAAGTAGCGAGTGGCGTCATCGAGCGTCATCCCGCCGGTGTGCATCCCCAGGGAGCACATGTAACGGCAGTTGCGGACTAGAGCTTCCAGCAGCTGCGTGACCAGCAACTCCGGTTGGTCTGACCCGTAACCTCCTTCCAGCATCATCGCCTCGGTATAGTGCGCCCAACCCTCGACGAATGCGTAGGAGTTCGCCACCCGGTTTATCAGGGGAAGAGGATACCCGTAGCGGTTGTGGAGGTGGTGGACGAAGTGGCCCGGGTAGACCTCGTGGATGGAAACTATGCGGAGAGTGGAGTAGTTGAAATTGGAGAGCCATTCTTCCTGCTGCCGGTGAGTCCACTCCGGCTCCACGGGAGTCACATAGTAGAATGACTCGGTGGCCCTCTCCTCTAGCGCGCCCGCTGAGTCCATAGCCGCGAAGGCATAGCGCATGTACGTTGGGGTCTCGACGACCAGGCAGCGGTCTTCCGACGGCACGGTGACAAGGTTCAAGTCGATTACGGACTGCCGAATCTCTTCCAGCATGTCCCGCGTCTCGGGAATCAGGGCCGATGCCGCTGGGTGATGATATCCGATTCCGGCCACGATTTCCCTCACGTCCCGTCCGGGGTCGATGGCTGCTGTAGCATCCTTCAAACGCCGGAGGTTCTCGTTCAAGTCAGTCTCTCCCAAGGACACCAGCATGTCCAGCGGAACATCGAGGGCCTCGCCGGTCTGCAACATCGAGGAGTAGAGGTCAGGCCCTATGGCGAATCCGGGCTGCCCGTTGCCGCTGTCTCGGCGCTCCTGGAGCACCGATACGAACTGGTCCAGGGATGCGGCGGCGTTTTCCCTGGCCAGATCGAACTCCTCCTGCACATCCCGGAGTCCAACGTCCCCAGCGGCCCTGCCAAGGTCTACCCGGTAGAACCGCGCCATTCCAGCGTAACTCTCGATGCTGGAGTCTAAGACTGGAAGCCCGATCTGCTCCCCGAGAGAATCGGCCATGACTTCCACGAACTCAGGGACTTGCTTCAGCGCCTGCGACACTGACCTGACGCGGTCAGGCAGGGGTGCGTAGTCCCGGTTGATGTAGCCGCTCACGTCAAGGTGGCCCACCTGGCGGGTCGGGTTGTTCTCCAGATTCTTCATCTCGGTGATCGAGAAATGCTCCCGGCGGAGAAACAATTCCAGGAGACGATGGCTCAACCGCTCTTCAGGGGTTAGGGCTTCCGCGGCGAAGGTCGTTACTTCGGCAAGCCCACGGTCCAGTTGCGCAACCCGGCGGCGGAGACTGGTCGCAGACAGATCAGGCAAACGGCCGTCGTACTCATGCCGGCCAATGCGGGACCCGGCATTAGGATAGAAGTCCCAATACTCGCGCACCAACCGCTGGGACAGTTCATCGAGGGAGCGATATTCGCTGGCTTCAGGCATTGTGACCGTCCGCCTCCCTGGGGATTGCGGGACTGTAGTTTGCAGGCGTCCGACCGCTGGAACATGGAAAGCCACACCAGGAAAAGGTCCCGGTTGGCCGGGTATCCCGGTGCGGCGGGACCGCGGAGTCTGTAGGAGTCCGAAAGACTAGGAAGATATTTCGCTGATCTGGATAGTCGGACGAACCTCGGTGTAATTGCGCCGGTCCCCCAGCACAGGCCCACCAGCTTCGATAAAGGCCTGGTGCACCTCTTCCACGGTATTGAAAGTCATGTGAGCTATGGCGACCCAGGGCGGAGGTGCATTCGGGTCCGTGGCGGATATGCCCCTGTCTTGCTCGAAGCTGACCATGCCGCGGGAGTCCAACTCCCGGTGGACGATTTCGCGGTGGGTGTCTACAAAGTAGTCCCAATCGAAATTGGAGCCTTCCTCATTGGGATAGGCGAAGGTTACTCTGATCATAACTTCCTCCTGCTGGCGCGCTGCACCGGAGCGGCCGGCTAATGGTGTACCGCGGTCCCGGCGCCGCCTCCGGCCGCGATGGCCTCGCCGCTTATGGCAATCGACCGGGGAGATGCGAAGAAAGCCACGACGTAGGCCAACTCGCTGGCGTCGACGATACGCTTGGTAGCGTTGTTGGCCGCCACCCTCGCTTCCACTTCCTCGACGGTTATACCCTCACGTTGGGCCTGCGCCTCGTAAGCTGGAGCGCTCCGCTCAGTGCGGGTCGCGCCGGGGTGTATCAGGTTCACAGTGATGCCGGACGGCCCCAACTCCTGGGCAAGGTACTTGGTCAGGTTGACCAGACCGGAGTTGCGGACACCGGCGCTGACGTTGGAGCCGGAGGAATTGCGGGCTGACAAGCCCCCGATATTGATGATACGTCCCCAACCGTTCTGGGTCATGTGCGGGGCGACGGCCCGGGCGCAACGGAGATAACCCACGACCTTGGTGTTCAGATCGTCCAGCACGTCATCGTCTGAGATGGTCTCCAGCGGCCCCCTGGCGATGCCTCCGGGTGCGGCGGCATTGTTGACAAGGATGTCGATCCTGCCGAATTGCTGGGCGGCCTGGGCCACCATAGACTCAACCTGGGGCGTGCTGGTAGTATCGGCGGTGATGGGCACCACCTGTCGTCCCGTCTCCTCACCCAGTTCCCGCGCCGTCAACTCCAGGTCTTCAGGGTTCCGGGCACAGACCACTACATCGCAGCCGCAAACAGCCAATTCCCTGGCGATGGCCTTGCCTATGCCGCGGCTTGCCCCGGTCACGATTGCAATCTTGTTCTCCAGTTCCAGGTCCATGACACAATCCCCTTGGGCACTGATTTGAACGCAACCCAAGCCATTCTACACTACCGGGGCAAGTCTATTGCCAAAGGCGGGCGGCTATTCCCAAGTCCGGCAAAGAGACTGGCATGAATCGGCCCGGACTGGGTGAGGGGCGATTGCTCCTCAATCGGTCCGGGCCAATCGTCTACCCCGGTAGGGACGGAATGTGCTACTCGGCCGCTGGTGCTGGGGCCCCCTGGTCAGCCCGGCACCTTACGCAAACGTACCGGCTCCGGTCCTCCGGCAGGGTGTTCCGGTCCGCGTTGCGCTTCCGGTTACAGACCGAACAGGTAACCGACTCCATGACCGGGACCGGCTTTGCCGGAGCCGTGTTTACGCCCCTGAAACCGGCATAATCCGGGTTCTGGGCTTTCAGCCTGCGGAATCGTTCCGCATCCTTACGGCGGCTCAACGCTCATCCTCCGGGGTCATTGGACTGGTTGGGCAGCTACGCGACCTCGACGGCTGCGCCAGCCTCTTCCAGCTTGCCCTTGATGGTGTCAGCTTCTTCCCTGGGGATCCCTTCCTTAACTGCGGCAGGGGCCGACTCCACCAGTTCCTTGGCTTCACGCAGACCGAGGGAGGTAACCTCGCGGACTGCCTTGATCACGTTGACCTTGTTGGGGCCGATCTCCTTGATACTGACCACGAACTCAGTCTTCTCTTCTTCGGCGGCGGGAGCGGCGGCTCCGGGTGCGGCAGCACCGGGCGCGGCGGCCACCGCAACGGGAGCCGCGGCGGTGATCCCGAACTCCTCCTCCAACGCCTTGACCATATCCGCCAGTTCCATGACGTTCATCTGCTTGATTGCGGCCAGGACCTCATCTTTGGTCATCGTTACTCCTCCTTCGATATGTCAGAATCCAGGTTAGGTTGACGGTTGCTCCGATTCGAGTTGATCAATACGCGCCAGCAGCAGTCCGCCCAGGTTTTGGAGCGGACCGTTCATTACGTTCGCCAACCGCTGCAAGGGGGCCTGCATTTGTCCCAGCAGCGACGCTACAAGCTGGGGCTGTGGAGGGAGTGTTGCCAAACGTTCCACCTGGTCCGGCGGAAGGGTATGGTCCGTTCCCAGCAGTGCCCCCCGGATAGCCAGGGCCGACCGGGTGGTGCGGATGTAGTCAGTCAACGTCCGCGCTACGATTTCGGGTTCCTCATACCCGAAAGCCATGGCCGTTGGCCCCTCCACGATTTCCTTTGCATCCGGCCTTCCGGCGGCGTCACATGCCAGCTTCATCAGGTTGTTCTTAACCACCGTGAACTCCACCGAAGCAGACCGCATCCGTCTCCGCAGCTCCGTGACTTCGTTCACCGGCAACGCTGTGTAGTCCGTGGAAACCACTATGGAACACCGCTCCAGCTTTTCCTTGAGCTCGTTCACCCGGTCCACTTTCGCTTGTGTTGGCAACTTGTCCCCCAAAATGAATCGTTCCCGCGCCACCCGTGTTGACGCGAGAACGTCGCAAGAATTGCTTCCGGCTTCGGTCGCGCCTGGGCGGGCGGTCTTGACCTTTAATCCGGGATGTCCCGGAACCCACCGTCTCGGGCGTGGTTGGCAGCGTACTCGATTGTGCTGGAATTATACCAGACCTTGCGGCAAATATCCCACTCTATTCGGGAGGTGTCAAATTTTGCAGTCCCGCAAGGTCGACGGAGATACTGGGGCCCATCGAGGAGGTCATATAGGCCGACCTCAAGAACGCGCCTTTGACCGCTGATGGTTTGTCACGCATGATCGAGTCCATCAGCGAAGCCAGGTTGCCAATCAATTGCTCGTTCTCGAAGCTGACCTTGCCGATAGGGCAATGGATGATGGCAGTGCGGTCCGTGCGGTATTCCAGTCGGCCCGCCTTCGCCTCGCGGATAACCCTGGGCAGGTCCTGGGGCTGCACCATGGTTCCTGATCGGGGGTTCGGCATAAGACCTCGGCGGCCCAGCACGCGGCCCAAGCGTCCGATCTTGGGCATAACCTGGGGAACGGCCAAGCCGACGTCGAACTCGGCCCAACCGCCCTCTACTTGAGCAATCAGGTCATCCTCGCCTACGAAGTCAGCGCCCGCATCCCTGGCAATCTCAGCGGCCTCAGTGTCCGCAAATACTAGGACACGGACAGTCTTACCCAGGCCGTGGGGCAGCGCCGCCACGCCACGCACCATCTGGTCCGCGTGACGGGGGTCGGCCCCGGTTCGCAGGTGCAACTCAACGGTCTCATCGAACTTGGCGGTAGAAAGCTCCTTGACCAGGCTGATAGCCTCTTCGGGCTGGTAAACGGCCTCGGGGTCCACCCTTTCGGCCACTGCGGCATAGCGCCTGCTGTGTTTAGGCACGGTCAATCTCCAACTACTTCAATGCCCATGCTCCGCGCGGTGCCCTCGATGATGTTCATCGCTTCCTCCACCGAGGGGGCGTTGAGGTCGGCAAGTTTCAGCTCCGCGATCTCCCGCAAGGCTTGGCGCTCCACGGTGCCCACGTTTCCTCGACCTGGATCGGTAGCGCCTTTCTCCACCGACGCAGCTTTTCTCAGCAGGTCAGACGCTGGAGGGGTGCGAGTTACGAAGGTAAACGACCGGTCCTCGAACACCGAGATATGCACCGGGATTATGGTCCCGGCCTGGTCGGCGGTGCGGGCGTTGTATTCCTTGACGAAGCTCATGATGTTGACCCCGTGCTGGCCCAATGCCGGGCCCACGGGAGGAGCGGGGGTCGCCTTCCCCGCGTCCAATTGCAGCTTGATGATCGCCCTTAGCTTCTTTGCCACTGGCGGCTCCTAGATCCTTTCCACTTGCAAGAAGTCCAGTTCCACGGGGGTCTCCCGGCCAAAGAAGGAGACCAGCACTCGGACCTTCCCCTTGGCGTCGTCGACGTCGCTGACGGCGCCAATAAAGTCCACAAATGGGCCTTCGGTTATCCGGACAGTCTCGCCGGTTGCCAGTCCTATCCTGATACGGGCCGGCCCGGCTTCCACCTGGCGGAGAATGTCCTGAATCTGCTTGTCCTCGAGCGGCACAGGCTTCGGTCGGCTGTCCGACTCGTCCTCGCTGGAGACGAATCCGGTTACACCCGGCGTATTGCGCACGGCATACCAGCTTTCGTCGTCCATCGTCATCTCGACCAGGATGTAGCCGGGGAACAGCTTGCGCTTCTCGGACCGGCGCTTTCCGTCCTTGAAGATCACCTCGTCTTCAGTGGGCACCAGCACCTGGAAGATCCGGTCCTGCATGTCAAGGCTCTGAACGCGCAGGTCAAGATTGCGCTTGACCAGGTCTTCCTGTCCCGAATAGGTGTGTACGATATACCAGCGGCGGGACTCGTCATCGATCTCCAACTGTCGTTCAATAGTCATAGTCGTCCTTCCCAAACCCTGGGCTTCGGCCCTCCGAGGAGAGTACTGCCCGAGGCGTCCGGGATGTTAGAGCACGTAACGGCTGAAGGTCTGGCTGAACAACTGGTCAAGGCCACCCAAGAAGAAGGCGGCGACCACTGACAGAGCGATGACCACCATAGTCAATCGCGCTGTCTCCTCCCGGCTGGGCCAGACCGCCTTGCTCAACTCAGAAACCGTTTCCTGCAAAAACGAGATTGGGCCGACCCGACCCGTGACCCTGGGCGCCGCAGGCCGGGACCCGCGGGTTGAGACCCTGGCCATAGCGCTACCTCACCTCGCGGTGAGTCTTGTGGCCCCGGCAGCGCGGGCAGTACTTGCGCAGTTCAATCCGCTGGGGATCGTTGCGCCGGTTCTTCATGCTGGTGTAGTTGCGCTCACGGCAGTCGCCGCACTGCATGGTTATGATCTGACGGATGTCCGCTGTCTTTCTAGCCATCTTCTAATCCAACACTTTGGTGATTACGCCAGAACCGACGGTCCGCCCGCCTTCCCGGATTGCGAAACGCATCTGTTCCTCGATAGGGACAGGAGTGATCAGCGAGATAGTCATGGTCACGTTGTCTCCGGGCATGACCATTTCCACGCCATCGGGCAGGACCACTTCCCCGGTGATGTCGCTGGTACGGATGTAAAACTGGGGCTTGTACCCGGTGAAGAAGGGGGTGTGCCGCCCGCCTTCCTCCCGGCTCAACACGTAGACCTCAGCCTCAGCACGTGTGTAGGGGCGCATAGACCCCGGCTTCACCAGCACCTGGCCGCGCTCCACTTCGTCCCGGTCCACGCCGCGCAGCAGGACGCCGACCGCGTCCCCGGCTTCGGTTATATCCAGAGTCTTGTGGAACATCTCCAGGCCGGTGGCCACCGTCTCGCGGACGTCGCCGAACCGGATGATCTCGACAGGCTCGCCCTGCTTTAGCTGGCCGCGCTCGACGCGGCCGGTCACAACCGTGCCCCTGCCCTTGATTCCGAAAACGTCCTCGATGGGCATCAGGAACGGTCGGTCTGTGATCCTCTGGGGCACGGGGATATAGTCGTCGAGGGCGCTCATCAATTCCATGACGCTCTCTTCGTACTCGTCCTCACCCTCCAGGGCCTTGAGGCCGCTGACCCGGACGATAGGAGTGTCATCCCCGGGGAAGCCGTAGGCATTCAGGAGGTCGCGAACCTCCAGTTCCACCAGCTCCAGCAGCTCTTCATCGTCCATCATGTCCACCTTGTTCAAGGCCACCACGATTCGGGGGACCTCCACTTGGCGGGCCAACAGGATGTGCTCCCGGGTCTGAGGCATGGGGCCGTCGGGAGCGCTGACCACGAGGATTGCACCGTCCATCTGGGCGGCGCCGGTAATCATGTTCTTGATGTAGTCGGCATGACCGGGGCAGTCCACGTGGGCATAGTGGCGAGTTTCCGTCTCATACTCCACGTGGGCGATGGCGATGGTAAGACCGCGGGTCTTCTCTTCGGGAGCGTTGTCGATGCTCTCCAGGGAACGCATCTCAGACAGCCCCCTCTTGGCCAGTACATTGGTAATAGCTGCGGTCAGGGTCGTCTTGCCATGGTCCACGTGGCCGATGGTTCCCACGTTGACGTGGGGTTTGGACCGGTCGAATCGCTGCTTGGCCATCTTGGGTTTCTTCTCCTTAGATTTGTACTGGAACCCGGACCTAGTTTGGATGGAGCCCAGAGGCGGGATTGAACCGCCGACCCCGTTCTTACCAAGAACGTGCTCTACCGCTGAGCTATCTGGGCCTGTTCGCGCTTGGGTCCCCTTGCCTGGTCCTGTTTTATATATGGTGGAGGGGGCAGGATTCGAACCTGCGAAGCCCTTCCGGACGCCAGATTTACAGTCTGGTGGCTTTAACCACTCACCCACCCCTCCATTTTGACCCGGGTCTCGGCCCTCCGCCACGTTTGGCGGGGCCGTTCTCCTTAATCCTCTGGAGAGCCCCAGAGGGGATTCGAACCCCTAACCTGTCGATTACAAGTCGACTGCGCTACCATTGCGCCACCGGGGCGGAAATAACCCTGGTCGGCAGGCATACTTCAAGATGGCCCCTTTGCTGAGACCATCTCTCTGGATGAGCCTGCGTCCCTGAAATTATAGAGACTAAAGAAAGTGAAGTCAATCACAGCCGTGGCCGGACGGGGCTTTTTCAAAGCCACCCTTGTGCGGCAGGCGCCTCGCCCGCACCCAACTGGCGTTCCCTCAAAGCCCGTCCTCTTGAAAACGGGGCGGGGACTGGGAATCCGCAGTCCCAACTTCGAGGCTACACCCCATACCAGAGCGGACGGCAAGAACTGAACAACCTTGCGGTCGTCCTCCCATGTTCACGCAGGGATTGACAGCATAGTTATATATATGCCATATTCGCCGCCAACAATCGATATGACGTATGTCATCAACGCTGGGAACAGGATAAATGCTTAAAATCGTCAGATATGTGGACGTTTGAGTTAGCAAGTTGGTTCTCACGAATCGTTGACATGTAGACGAAATCAATAACTATATGTTCGGAGGTATTCCGTGACTCGATTGAAATGGTTGCTACTCCCGTTAACAATCGCACTGGTCTTTGTGCTGGCCTGCGGGGGCGCCGCTGAAGCGCCACCCGCTGCGGAGCCGACAACCGCCGCAATGTCCGAGGCCGCTCCGGCCAAGGCGATGGAAGCCGCCCCCGCGACCACTGCGGCTATGGCTGCCCCGACACAGGCGCCCGAGGCGACCCAAACGGCCCAGGAACTGAAGGTCCCGTTTACCGTGGTGCCCCAGGCCCAGCCAACCGCGGCCCCGGAAGCCATGTCGGACAGGCCGCCGATAGTGCCGCCCAGGGCCCAACGCTCCGAAGCCCAATACGGCGGCACCATGAAGATCGGCTACTTCCGCAAGGCCGCCAACATGGACGGCATCAGGGGCAGCGGCAGCTTCGACCGGATATACCTTCATCTTTCCAACGAGTACATGATAACCCTGGACCGGGAAGCCAAGTATGATCCCAAGGAGTCGCTGGCCTACGCCTTCGAGATACTGGATGACGGGCTTCGCGTCCGCTTCCACATCCGAGAGGGAATCCAGTTCCATCGCGGCGCAGGCGAGCTGAAAGCCAATGACATGGCCTTCAGCCTGAACCGTGTCCGTGACCCGGACTCCGGCGAGGGCGGTCAGAAGTTCTGGGCTGGAGTGAAGAACGCCCAGGCGGTGGATGACTACACGATGGACCTCCATCTGCACCAGTTCGATGGTCTCATCATCGCCAAGCACCTCTTCACCTACACCGACTACATCCACTCCGAGAAATACTGGAATGAGGTTGGCCCTGACGAACACGTCAGCCTGCCCGCCGCCACCGGCCCCTTCGTGGTCGATTCGTGGGACCCCGGAGTCGGGATCAACCTGAGCAAGCACCAGGACTACTGGAAGGAAGGTCGCCCCTACGCCGACGCCGCGGAGATGCGGGTCATCACCGAGACCCGGACCCGCCTGGCAGCCCTCCAGACCGGCGCATTGAACGTGGCCTGGCTCCAGGCCGAGATGGTCCCAGCAGCCAAGGACGACCCGGACATTCGGGTATGGTCCAGGCCGGGAGTAGGCTGGGACGGCTGGTACTGGTCCACCGGGCTTCCCCCTTACGACGACATCCGCATCAGGACGGCCCAGATCAAGGCCGTTGATCGCAAGGCCGTCAACAACTCCATCTACCTTAACACCATGAATAACCACAACGCTTTTGCCTACGATCCCGCCTCCTCGCCCTTCGGGGTAGACCTCACCGACCTCTGGGAAGGCAAGATGAAGTACGATCCCCCGGCGGCCAGGGCGTTGGTGGAAGAATACGCCGCCGAGAAGAACCTCAGCGTACCCCTGACCATCAAGGGCGTCTGCGAGAGAAGGCCCGACCGGCAGCAGTATTGCGAGTTCCTGCAGGCCGCCTGGGCTGAAGTAGGGCTGAAGTTCGAGTTCGACATCGTGCCCGCCGCCGCCGACCGGGGCCGCGTTATGCTGGAGTGTCAGACCCATGTCACCCAGACTGGCTCCACCATGAATCCTCTCGGCACGTCGCTGGAGGCTCTGGCATCCTGGCACACCAACAACTTCGCCGCGAACACATGCAAAGACAAGGGCCATGGCCACGGACCCGAAAACCAGGCCATCCAGGACGCTCTGGACGCCGAGTTCCTGAAGGCCCAGGCCACTACCGACCCGGACGAGCAGGCCGAAGCCTACAAAAACGCCCAGAGAATCGCGTTGGAAAACGCCTGGATTTACAACCCGTCCATGCACAGGGTCAACTATATGGGCTGCCATATCCCCACCACCGGCGGCTGTGACGAGAATCCTTTCTGGGCCCACGGCTTTTGGCACAGCCAGGACTTCTGGGTGAAACAGAACTAGAGAAGCCATCCCGGAAGTGTGTGATAGACCCGGCTCGATAACCGCCGTCGCCAACCACCCACAGGCGGACAGGGGCGACGGCGTCATCATCCGGTAGACGGACTACCAGCGCCGCACAAGTCTCGGGGGACGGATCCAAGATGTGCGCACCGGCCCCGCACCAGGTATGGGGCGACGTTCTCAGAGGGATTCAGATATGAAAACATACCTGGTCCGGCGTACCCTAAACTTGATCCCGACGTTGATCATCGTTAGCATGATAGTGTTTGCGATGATTCGCATTCTGCCCGGCGACCCGGTATATACCTTGGCAGCCACCGAAGAGTCCGAGGGTACCGAGATCGACCCGGAACTGTACGCCCGGCTCCTGGAAGAGTACGACCTGGACAAGCCAATCGTCGTCCAGTACGGGCTGTGGGTATGGGGAGTATTCCAGGGTGACTGGGGTTCCTCTCTATTCAGCCGCCAGGCCGTGTTGCCCCAGATCCTGCCGCGCCTGGGCTTCACCCTGCAACTGGCGTTTCTCTCCTGGATTTTCGGAATCTTGATGGGCGTTTCCCTTGGCATTGTCTCCGCTCTCAAGCGCAACACGACCCCGGACATTGCCGCGACCACCTTCGCCATGATGGGGGTAGCTCTGCCCAACTTCTGGCTCGGGTTGGTGCTGATCGTCGTGTTCGGCGTCTGGCTGGGCTGGCTCCCCATCTTCGGCTACGTCAGCATAGTGGATGACCCCTGGGAGTGGTTCCTGCGAATGGTCATGCCCGTGATAACCCTCGGCACCGCGCTGTCCGCTACCCTCATGCGCCAGACACGCTCCGCCATGCTTGAGGTGCTGGAAGAGGACTACATCCGCACGGCCCGCTCCAAGGGCCTCCAGGAGCGGAGCGTCATTGGAGTTCATGCGCTCAAGAACGCGCTGCTCCCTGTGGTGACCGTCACCAGTTTGCAGCTTGGCGGCTTGATCGGGGGCACGCTCATCACCGAGTCTGTATTCGCCCTCCCCGGTGTGGGCAAGTTCATCCTTGATGCGATCATTGAGCAGGACTACCAGGTCTTTCAGATGGGTATGCTGGTCATAGTCCTGGGGGTAGTATTCGCCAACTTCCTGGCGGACATTTTGTATGCGTACTTGGACCCCAGAATACGGTACGAATAGCAGTCCCCGCCCTAACATCGTCATTCCCGCTTTCGCGGGAATCCACGATGCCCTGCGGATGGTGGGACTTGTAGACACTCCCCGGTTGGCAGGAGGATGCAAGTGGAGGACATAACCCTACGCCAGAGCGGCGGCCTGCGGGAAGCGGCCAGGGAGTGGGGTCCCGTGGTCGTCCTGCGGGAGATGCTGCGGCTCCGCCTGGCCAAGTTCGCGCTCACCATTATCGCCATCACGGTGATTGCGGCGGTCTTCTCGCCCCTGCTGGCCCGCCACGACCCGGAAAAGATGGACCCCATGAACAACCTGTCTGCTCCCACCGGCAAATTCTGGATTGGGTCCGACCGCTTGGGCCGCGACCAGTTGAGCAGGCTGATCTACGGGGCGCGAATCTCCCTGATTATCGGGGTTGCCAGCGTAGCCCTCTCCGTGGTTGCTGGCGTGGCTATAGGCACGGTTGCGGGCTTTTTCGGACGCTGGTGGGACGAAGTGCTGATGCGGTTCGTGGACGGCCTGGCGTCCATACCGGGGTTATTGCTGGCACTGGGTTTGGTGGCCGTCACCGGCGGCGCGGTTCTCAATGTGGTGCTGGCTATTGCCATCACCGCGACCCCGGCCAAGGCTCGTCTCATTCGCGCCCAGGTGTTGTCAATCAAAGAACGTGACTACGTGATGGCCGCCCGGTCCATCGGCGCGCCAAACTCGCGCATGATACTGCTCCACATCCTCCCCAATTCCTTCGCTCCTATCATAGTGGCGGCCACATTGAGTCTGGGAGTTGCTATAATCGCCGAGGCGTCCTTGAGTTTCCTGGGCGTGGGTGTCAAACCCCCAACGCCCACCTGGGGAGGGATGTTGCGCCACGCCTTCGAGACCGTCGAGCGCGCCCCGTGGCTGACCTTCACCCCCGGGGCCGCGATTTTCCTGCTGGTGCTGGCCTTTAACTTCGCCGGCGACGCGCTTCGGGATGTCCTTGATCCCAGGCTGCGCAACACTCGATAGGGAGACCTCTCGCACTGTGAAGATCGTCCTCCGGCTGCTGCTGGGTATAGTCTTGGGCACGGTGCTGGCAGTCGGAGGCTACTTCGTCGGCTGGTATACCGCCTTCTCCGTACCCGCCGGTTCGCCCCGAATGCTGTTGCTGGTCCTCCCCGCTGGTATAGGCGGCGGCGTGGGCAGCTTCCTCGGTTGGTGGCTGGACCTGGACGGCGACTCAGACCGGAGCAGGCTCCTGACCCTCGCCGTCCTGGCCCTGGCAATCGCCTTCGCCATCGGGGGCGCCTGGGGCGGCTATGTGTACGGCGAGTCAGTCGAGGGAACGAGGGTCTGGCGGCACCCCACCACTCAGGCCATTCTCAACGGCACGGTAATCGCCAGCAACGGCGCGCTTCTCATTTGGCACATCGGCGCGAGGCTGCTGCACCGCCCTTCGGCACGTCAGCCGGAACCATCTGTTATGCAATCCTTCAGGCCTTCTCAGTCGGGGTCCCGGAACACTGAGAACACGGACTGACACGCACCGGCAATCGGCAGCGCTATCGTCGCCATCGCCCGAAAGCCGATATCCTGGCGCAGCCTCTGGACAATGTGCTGGAAAGACACCACCCTCACGCATCGCCTGCACTGCAATCTGGCTGATTTAATTCCCGCACCCAACCCTCATTCCTGCTTTCGCGCTAATCCACCGCCCGCCATCGAATGACTGGACTACCTGGGCCGGAACGCTTCCTTCTGAATGCTCGTTGATGCTAAATTGGTTGGGAAACTACTGCGTTACCCCCCTCAAGGGAAACTCATGCCAGTCCTGAACGACGTACACTCCAGGCTCAACGCCTCGAACATGGCCCATGTCGCGGCGCCGGACAGTCCCGCGGGAGTATCCGGCGTCATCCTGGAAGCACGGGAGAGGGGGATTCCGATGTGTCCGGCAGGTTCCCGGCACTCGATGGGCGGTCAGCAGTTCCTCAATGGAGGGGTGTCACTCAGTTCAGAGGGTCTGAGGCGTATCGGCCCGTTGGACCGGGACTCAGGAACGGTATGGGTCCAATCGGGAGTCACCTGGCCTGCTCTGGTCGAATGGCTTTACGAGGAACAACGTCGGGAACCTCGGCAGTTGTCCATTATCCAGAAACAGACAGGCGCGGATGCTCTATCCTTGGGCGGCGCGCTTTCGTCAAATATCCACGGCAGGGTGCTGGGACGCAGACCAATCGTGGCCGACGTCGAGTCGTTCCACATCACGACGGCGGACGGAAATAGAGTGTTGTGCAGCCGCGATGACAACCCGGACCTGTTTCGCCTGGCCATCGGAGGCTACGGGTTATTCGGGTTTATAGACGATATCAAGCTCAGACTTCAGGAACGTGCAACCCTGGTCAGACGTGTGCGGGAGACCAGTTTGGACAACGTGGTCCCAAGCCTGGAAGAGCAGACCAGGCAGGGAGCAACCTACGGAGATTTCCAGTTCAGTACGGACGAATCTTCGGTCAAGTTCATGGCCGAGGGGATCATGTCAACCTATACGCCGACCTCTGGCCAGGAGATACCGGCGACGGACCGGCTGGGCCTAAGCGCCGAGGACTGGTCGAGGCTCTACGTCCTGGCCCACACCGACAAGGCCAGGGCTTATGAGGAATACCACAACCATTACTTCCGGACTGACGGGCAGGTCTACTGGTCCGACGAGCATCAATTCAGCCCGTACCTGCCCGAGGCGGGAGATATGCTCTACCGGAGTATGGGCCGGAGTTTGGGATGGAAGACCTACGCATCGTTGATGATCTCCGAGCTTTACGTCCCCAGACCCCGGTTTGTTGAGTTTATGGAAGCAGCCCGGAGGTCCTTGCTCTCCTACCATGCGGACTTGGTGTACGGGACCGTCCGGCTCATCGAGGCCGAAGCCGAAACCCTGCTCCGTTGGGCGCGGCGGGACTACGCTTGCGTAATCTTCAACCTGCTGGTGGAACACTCGTCTGAAGGGATAGACCGGGGCCGCGCCCAGTTCCAGGCGCTGATTGACTGCGCCCTGGCCGAGGGTGGCTGCTACTACCTGACCTATCACCGTTGGGCGCGGCAAGACCAGGTGGAAACAGCCTATCCGGAGTTCCGTGAGTTCCTGCGCCTGAAAGAACGACATGACCCCGGTGGAGTGTTCGCCAGCGACTGGTACAACCACCACCGGGATATGTTCGCCTGACCTCGCGGCTCAGTTCTGCATCTTGTCCGGAGTCAGCAGCTCCAGGAACTCGATGCGCTGGCTTTCGATGAACTCCCGTGCCTGAGCGCCCACCTGCAACGCCTCCCTGGGGATGTTGTTGCCGCCGCGCATGGGCGACATGATAGCCTCGTCAGTCCACTCCAGGACCACAATGTCCTGGTCTCCTGGCAAGGTGTAGCCGTTGAACGCCACGCGGAACTCGCCGCGATGTCCGGCGTCGTGGTAGATTTGGACCTGCTTGTGCACCAGGCTCGCAACACGCCGAGCCTCGCCGGGCTTGGTCTTGTATACTCTCCGTATCAGATACATGCTGTTCTCCTAAAAAGTGAGTCGATCGCGTCAGACACGTCGTACATTGTACAGGTAATGGAGACGGGGCTGGCAAGACCGGCCACCTGCACAGGAAATAAGACTTCGAGGTGAATCGTATGGAATTCATGGACTACGAGCGGTTCGTTCAAAACAACCACCGGGGGGTCATAACCACATTCCAGCGGAACGGTGCAGGCCACAGCAGCATAGTGGTCTGCGGCGCGTATCAGGGGAAAGCCGCATTCGTCATTGTTCACGGGACCTCGGCCAAAGTCAGGAACCTTCGGCGCGACAACCGCTGCACCGTGATGGCGGTGGCAGATGATTGGCGCAGCTTCGCCGTGGTTGAGGGAGAAGCGGAGTTGAAGGACTACAGGAACACTGACCAAGAAGCAATGCGCGTGGAGTTGCGGGAGGTGTACCGGGCCTGCGGCGACAGGGACCATCCCGACTGGGAAGAATACGACCGGGCGATGGTGCAACAGGACGCCGTGATCGTGTTGGTGACTCCCCAGCGGGTCTATGGGATGATCCGGTAAGGCCAGTCTGTCCCCAGATGGAAAAGAGACACGGCCATAACAGTAGGGCGACTCCGGGCGGGAGCATTGCTTGACACCGGATAGCCCCTTTGGTACAAGGAATCTACCGGACACCTATGGCCGTGCGGTTTGACCGGCAAGCCTCTCACATGTGCAGGAGACGTTTCCATTCTACATAGACCGCACGATCTCTAATGGAGGCGACAGATGGGCGAAATACTAGGCATTGGACTTACCCACTACCCTGGCCTGATAGCCCCCGACGAAAACCGGGCGTTTCCACTGACCCGAACCCTCAAGAGCGACAGTCTGCCTGCGGAGTTGAAGAACCCGGCAAACTGGCCCGAGGCCATGCGCATCGAGTACGGCGAGGATGAGGGCGTTGCGTCGTCACGCATCCACAGGCAGCGGCTGGTTGACGGGTTCCGAAAGCAGCGGGAGGAACTGGACGCCTTCAACCCAGACTTCGTGGTTATCTGGGGGGACGACCAGTACGAGAACTTCAAGGAGGACATCATCCCTCCGTTCTGCATCCTGGCATACGACGACATCGAGTGCCGTCCCATGATGAACCGGGACGGCAGCGCGAGGGACAACGTCTGGGGTGAACCGGGGGACAAGGTGTTCAAGTACCAGGGACACCCCGGCGCGAAGGCGCTGGTGAGCGGCCTGATTGACCAGGGCATAGACATGGCGTACGCATACAAGCCCTTGCATGAGCAGGGCGGCTTGGGCCACGCCATCATCAACACCCTGCTCTACCTGGACTATGACCGCAAGGGCTTCGACTATCCGGTGGTCCCATTCCTGGTCAACTGCTACGGCAGCAAGGTCATCCGCAACCGGGGTGGCGCGGTGGAGTACGGTACGGAGGACGACCCTCCCGGCCCATCGCCCAAGAGGTGCATGGAGGTTGGAGCGGCGACCGTCCGGGCGTTGAAGGACTCACCGTGGCGGGTTGCGCTGATTGCGTCCTCCAGTTGGTCCCACGCCTTCCTGACGAGGAAGAACAACCTTCTCTACCCGGATATCGAGTCAGACCGGGCGCGGTTCGAGGAACTGAAGGACGGGGACTACGACGCCTGGCGGCGGCTATCCACAGGCCAGATAGAAGAGGCAGGCCAGCAGGAGATGCTCAACTGGATGTGCCTGGCCGGAGCAATGGATGAGTTGGACCGGAAGCCGGAGATACTGGACTATATCGAGACCTACGTGTTCAATTCCCAGAAGTGCCTGGCCCTGTTCAAGCCGTAACGCCAAGGCACCCTCGGCAATACAGCCATAGGCGGCATCCAAGTACACGTACACATAGAAGGCCCCGTACGCGTCGAAGGCCCCGCTCGTGAAAGCGGGGCCTTCCCTATTGAATCCACACGCAGTCCCGGCAGCCACAGGACTGGGATGCACAGTTGGGGGCTACTCGTATGGCTGCAACTGAATTTCGTGCAACTGGGGGATAACTTCCTCCCCGAGAAGCTGGATGGAGCGCATCACATCAGCGTGGGCCATATCACCCTCGTTACCGTAAATGTGCAGGTAGCCGGGGCTGAGCCGCTGGATGACCTCGGTCAACTTCCGAGCCACCGTGTCAGGGTTGCCGACTATGATGTTGTTCACATCCTGCAACTGCTGGTAGCTGAAACCAATGCCAAGGCCGCCGCCGCCGGCCACGTTGCCGGTGGGGCGTTGGGCCTTGACGTTGACCGCCTCGCGGGACTGGTAGCCCGGCGGGTCATTGTGCTCCATCGGGCCGCGCTGGCGGTGTCCGATGGTCCACATGAACTTCTCGCCGATCTCGATGGCCTTTTCATCGGTGTCGGCAACCAGGCATCTGAGCAGGTACCCGAAGTGTTCCGGACCGGGCTGGTAGCCCACATCATGGGCTGTTTCGATGTATACCTGTTTCAGCCATTCCGTCGTGTCTACCAGAGCGCCCAGATTCATGTAAGGGTGTCCGTGCCTGGCTGCCCAGACGACGCTTTCAGGGCTGCCGGTACCAGGGAACCAGATGTCCGGGTGAGGCTTCTGCATGGGCACGACCCAGGGGTTGACCACACGGTACTGGTAGTACTTGCCTTCATACCGGAAGGGGCCGGGTTCGGTCCAGCACTTGATGATGAGGTCGTGGGCCTCCTCGAACCGCTCCCGGTTTTCCGGCGGGGCTATGCCTCCCTGGAGGGTCTCCACGGCGGTGCCCCGAACGAATCCGGAGATGATCCTGCCACCGGAGTAACAGTCCAGCATGGCGATCTCTTCGGCCATGCGGATGGGGTCGTTGACCGCGATGACGTTGCCCAGGATGGCGATCTTGGCCCGCTTGGTGACCTTAGATATGACGGCGGCGTCGAGATTCACCGACGGCTTCATGCACCAGTATGAAGCGTGGTGTTCATTGCTCATAATGCCGTCGAACCCCACCTCATCGGCCAGAGCGTACTGCTCGTGGTACTGGTTATACAGGACGCTGGCCCTGGCGGGATCGAAGTAAGTGTTGGGGAAACCGAGGCGCCCCGACTCGTACTGTTCAAGGTCCTCGTCGGTGACGTGGCCGTAGGGTTGCTCAGTGAAATAATAGACTTCAACTTTGTCCTTGGGCCGGGATAGCTGGTCAACCATCAGTCCCTCCTTGTGATTGGCGCTGGCTGAATGGTCCAGGGCGAGCTAGGGCCGCGGGAAACGGGTGGCAATCGATGGGCCTCATCAGTGTCAAATCCTGTCGCGCACGCCCATTATAGGGGCAGTCCCACACCGTATCAACAGCCGAGGAGATACCCGGCAGCGTTCCGAATCGGGTGGTACAGCCTGCTTCCGCCGAGTGATGGATCCGGGACCCCGATCAAGACCAGTCATTTTCTCGCGTCCTTGGGATTGGCCAGAGCACACATAAGAGACACATCCCCGCAGAGTTCCCCCGACTCCAACCTCCTACACGGAATACATGATGGTACAGTGCGCTCGGGCCTGGAGGGGACCAAGTGTCAGGGAACCAGACCACCTAAATGGAACGTTATTGCTATAGATGGCCATCTCCAGGTTACGCCTGTGCGGTCGCTGCGCTTTTCAGGCGTTATGTTCGCAAGTGTGACAAGGCTATCGCCGTTGTAGAATGGGCATGGTCCTCGAAAGGCCATTACACCGAGTATCATCACGGATAGACTGCCAGGAAAGGACAACAGCATGGCGCGCGAAATTCCGTCGGAAGCTAGAGTTTTGGAATGGATGAACTCGCTCAGCAATTGGGGACGCTGGGGCGCGGACGACCAATTGGGATGTCTTAACCTGATTACTCCCGCCAAGCGCAAACAGGCCGCTGCGCTGGTGCAGGACGGTGTATCAGTAAGCTGCGCCCGGCCAATCGTGACCGATATGACCGCCGACGTGACCTACCAAGTGCAACGTTTCATGGTGGACAGCGGGGAGGGACGGGACACCGACCCACCGGAGCGCAAGCTGACACGGCGCGGAGCCGCCGAGTTCATCGGCATGGTCTTTCACGGCCAGACCATCACACACATCGATGCGCTGTCCCATTATTCATGGGAAGGGAAGCTATACAACGGCCAACCCGCCAACCGGATAACGTCGAGGGAAGGGGCGCAGACCCACTCCATCGAACCGGCGGCGGCCAACGGCATCGTCACCCGCGGGGTGCTGCTGGACATCCCGACGGTGCGGAGCGTGCCCTGGATGGACCCCACGGACCCGGTGATGCCCGAGGACCTGGAGGCGGCGGAGCAGGCCCACGGCGTTCGGGTGGAGGAAGGGGACGTCCTGCTGGTGCGGACCGGCAACTATCGCAAGCGATTGGACACAGGGCCCGTTCCCGGTTCGGAGCCGATGACGGCCTGCCAGGTAGCCTGCACTCCCTGGTTCAAGGAGCGGGGCGTGGCGATGCTGGGCACAGACACGTCCAACGACTGCCGGCCCGGGCACTACGCGACGATAGTATCACCGACTCATACTATGTGCCTGGTAACGCTGGGCCTGTGGCTGATCGACAACGCGAACCTGGAGGAGTTGAGCGAGACCTGCCGGGAGCGGGGCCGCTACGAGTTCATGTTGACTCTTGCGCCACTGAAACTGCGTAACGTGACCGGCTCGCCGGTGAACCCGATCGCTATTTTTTAGACAGCGGTCTGTGGTCCCGAAGCCCTGATTCGACTTCTGCGCCGAGGATTCTGACTCGACCGCCACCTGCTGCGGACTGAAGGAAAGACCGAGAACAGCAGTAACGACGCTCCTGCAAGCATGGCTATTGCCCCCGCGTCGGACACGGCTACTGCCAGGTGCCAAACTACGGGAGGGACGGCTTCGCCGATATAACTGGTTACATCGGGCTGTAGCGTCTGGTCGATTCCGATCTGGGAAGCGGCCAGGTCTGCCAGTCTGTTTGGCAAGTGGGCCGCGAGCAGGGCTGCGGCAGCCCATGTTGCCCCGCCTGTGATGGCCACCGTTCCTCCCAGCCATTGCAACCCAAGAAGCACCCGGGAGGCGAACAGCATTACCAGCGCCAACCCACTCCCGGCAATCAGAGGCAAAGCTGCCCCTCGCGCCAACTCCTGGGAGCGAGCCAGCCATAGGCGAAGCTCGTTTGTTCGCTCAGTGAACCCGGCCGGGACTGTCCGGCTTTCTGAGTTCGTCCCGGCAAGCACACCCTGGTACGGCCAATTGTCGAGCAGGACGGTCGTTACCGTGTGTCCCCAGACCAGCAGCAACAGTCCGGCGGCGACGGTCATAGCCAAAGCCAGTGCCGCAACCGGGCGCAATAAGTCGAGGACATAGAGGATCCGGGACAAAGCGCCGGGATACTGACCGGATAGCTCGGGCACCCGGTAGCGGATATTGTTGGTCAAGGCTGGCAGTCGCACCGGCAAGGGTCGAAGGCTAGAAGCCGGGGTGCATTTCACGCAGGCGCCTGACTCGCTCTTCAATGGGCGGGTGAGTCGAGAAGAGCCGGGCCATTGTCTTCCCGCTTAGTGGGTTGACGATGAACAAGTGAGAAGCGGACTCAGAGACCTGCATAGGCCGGACCTCGCTGCCCATCTCCAGCTTTTCCAGGGCGCTGGCAAGGGCGTGGGGGTTGCCACACGTCTTGGCCCCGGTGGCATCGGCCTGATATTCCCTGGCGCGGGAGATGGCAAGCCGCACCAGTGTGGCGGCAATAGGCATGATGATGGCGGCGACCAACAAGCCGATGATGCCGCCTCCGCGGTCCCGGTCTCCGCCGAAACTTCCAAAAATGGCGGCGAATTGGGCCATGAACGCCAGCATTGAGATGGCTCCTGCTATGCTGGCCACGACCGCCATTATCAGGGTGTCTCGGTTGCCGACGTGGGCCATTTCATGGGCCAGCACTGCGCTGAGTTCCTCGCGGGTCAGAATACGGCGGATACCGGTCGTTACCGCCACCGTTGCGTGGTTAGGACTTCGCCCGGTGGCGAAAGCGTTGGGCGAGTCAGAGTCGATCTCGTAGACCTTGGGCATTGGCAGCCCCGCCAGAGATGCCTGGTGCGCCACCAGCCCGTATAGTTCCGGGTCCTCCTGTTCGGTGACCTCATAGGCGTGGGTCATGCCCAATGCAATGCGGTCACTGAACCAGTAGGCGCCGAAGTTCATAACGATGGCGAATATGAGGGCGATGAAGATGCCCACTTCCCCACCGATAAGCCCACCCACCATGAGGAGCAAGCCGGTGAGGACCATCAGGAAGAAAAAGGTCTTAATGGTGTTCATTGCGCTGTCGTTCTCCCATCACGCTCCGGCGGAAGATGGTATGTGAGCTGGAGCGTCCTAACCCTGGATAAAGCCCTTGCAAATAGCCCCACACTACCCAAACTATAGGATTACGTTGCATCCTGCCGATTGTATCTCCAGGCTGATTGAAGTCCCGTCGGAGCAACCGGAGTTCTGTATAACAATTATATCATTCATTGTGGGCAATACCGCTATACCAAATATCCCCGGCGCGTCTGAACAGTGTCCCACTGTCGCCCTTTTATGGACAAGACGGGATACCGGGAGTTTGACACGCCGCGAGCGTTGGTGATATGTTTCACACAGTTTGAGCCAGCGTATATATCTGGAGGGTTCCACATGCCGGTGAACATCGCCGTGCTCGCCAAGCAGGTAATCGACCCGGAAATGCCCCTGGCCGCATTTCGCATCGACGATGAAGCAAAGGCCGTGGTGCCTCCGGCGAACATTCCCCCGGTTGTCAACGGTTTCGACGAGAACGCCGTAGAGGCGGCCCTCCAGATCAAGGACTCGCAGGAGGCTACAGTCACCGTACTATCGATGGGCACATCCTTTGCCCTGGACGTGATGAAGAAACCGCTGTCGATGGGCGCGGACGAGTTGGTCCTGCTTCAGGATGACTCTTTCGAAAACACAATCGACAGCTTCTTCACTGCTCAGGTCCTGACCAGCGCAATCAACAAGCTGGGCGGGTTCGATCTGATCATCTGCGGGCGCCAGGCCTCTGACTGGGACAACGCACAGGTCCCCCTGGGCGTGGCGGAGATTTTGGGACTCTCCACTGTAGCGCTGGGCAAGAAGGTTGACGTGGTGGGTGAAAAGGTCTCAGTGGAGCGGGTCACTCCCGACGGTTATGAAGTAGTGGAGGCCCCGTTGCCGGCGCTGGTCACCGTGAGCAACGAATTGGGCCAACCACGGTATCCAACCCTGCGCGGCATCATGGCCGCTACCCGGAAGCGGCCCACCATCTGGAGCGCGGCGGACCTGGACATGGATGCCGGACAGCTAGAGCCCCGCGTTACGTTGCGGAACCTCTTCATCCCGGTCAGCGAGCAGCAATGCGAGATAGTCGAGGGTGAGGATGGCGCAGATGCAGGCAGGCAACTGGCCATGCGGCTGCGGGAAGCAAAGATAATCTAAATTTCCCCTCACCCCACCACTCAAGAGGGACCAGGGGATTCCCACCAATGGAGGAACGATGCCCGAGGCGACAGGCGTACTGGTCGTGGGTGACTCAATCGACGGCGAACTCAGTCCCACTTCCCGAGAGTTGTTGGCGGTCGGGCGGAAGGCCGCGGACGACCTGGGGGAAGAACTAGCGGTCAGCCTTCTCGGCGATACCCTGGATGTTCCATCGCAGCAGGCGATTGCCTACGGCGCGGACAAGGTATACGCGGTAACTCACCCGCTTCTAGCCGAGTACCAGGTGGAGTTTTCGCTGGCGGCCCTGGACTCGCTATGCCGTGAGTCTGCGCCCCGGGTCGTCCTTATCGGCAGGACCAATGAAGGCCGGGAGTTGGCTCCAAGGCTGGCGTTCCGGTTGGGCGTGGGACTAGCCCAGGACTGCCTGGAAGTATCCGTAGACCAGGAAACCAGGACGCTGCTGGCTAACCGCCCGGTCTACGGAGGAAACGCCGTAGCGGTGGTCAGCCTTGCCTACACTCCCCAGATTGCCGCGGTGCGGCCCAAGGTCTATGAGCCGTTGGACCCCGACTCTTCCCGGCAGGGCGAGGTGGTGTCTTTCCCGGTGGAACTGGACGAATCACAGGCCCGGAGCCGGGTGGTGAACACCGTCCAGGAAGAGGCGGAGGGAATCAAACTGGAGGACGCCCGGATCGTGGTATCCGGCGGCCGCGGACTGGGAGGACCGGAGCCGTTCCGGGACCTGGAGGAGTTGGCCAAGCTGCTTGGCGGCGCAGTGGGCGCCTCTCGCGCCGCTGTAGACTCAGGCTGGGTCCCGGCCAGCTACCAGGTGGGACTGACCGGCAAGACCGTCACCCCTGATCTGTACATCACCGTCGCCATATCAGGCGCAAGCCAGCACCTTGCCGGGTGTTCCGGTTCCAAGGTGATAGTGGCGATCAACAAGGACGCCGAGGCCAACATCTTCAAGGAAGCACGCTACGGCGTGGTTGGCGACTGGGAGCAGGTTGTCCCGGCCTTTGCCGAAGCGGTCCGGGAACTGACGGAGGGCTAGGGACTCTCCTCGGTAACCCGCGGCTATAGTCTCTCCTCCTCGAAGGGGGACCAAAGAAGATTGCGCCTTACAGCCTTATTGGCCCAGGATGATGTTGTCGATGAGGCGGGGGCGGCCTATCTGGACTGCTACCGACACCATCACCGCACCGTCTATGCGGTTCAGTTCCTCAAGGGTCTCAGTATCGGCCACACTCACGTAGTCGATGCGCTGGACGAGCGGCTCCGCCTCGAGCACCCCCCACACTTCCTCCCGCAACATTTCAGCGTCCACAACACCGCTTTCCCATAGTCTCCGGGATGCGCAGAGCGCACGATAGACCACCGGCGCGGCCTGGCGTTCCTCATCGCTCAGGTATACGTTGCGGCTGCTGAGAGCGAGGCCGTCGGCCTCCCGCACCGTGGGCAGCACGACGACTTCCACACCCATATCCAGGTCTTTGGCGATGCGGCGTATCACCACGGTCTGCTGGCCGTCCTTCTGGCCGAAGTAGGCGCGGTCGGGGCGTATGAGGTTGAACAACTTGGCGACCACAGTGGCGACGCCGCGGAAATGGCCAGGACGGTGCGCCCCTTCCAGCCGGTCGCTCAGGCCTGGCACTTCGACCCAGGTGTTGAACCCCGGCGGGTAGACTTCCGTCACCGGAGGGACATACACGAGGTCAGCGCCTTCCTGTTCCAAGGCTGATAGGTCATCTTCAATAGGGCGAGGGTATTCGGCAAGGTCTTCTCCCTCGCCGAACTGGGTGGGGTTGACGAAGATGGTTGCCGCGAGGGTCTCGTTGTCCAGGCGCGCCTGCCGGACCAGAGACAGGTGGCCGTCATGGAGCGCACCCATTGTCGGCACGAGCCCCAGGGGATGCGTTACGTTCCGGCACGCCATTGCCATTTCCTGAGCAGTCCGTAGCATCTGCATACGCAAAACCGATGGCAAAGGAGGTTAGGGGAGGACCGTCAACTCTTCCAACACCGACTCGTCCATTCCGAAGCTCTGCCTGGCAGTAGGGAAGCTGCCGTCCTCGACTTGCTGTACGTAGGTTGTGAAGGCTTCACGCATGGACTCGGCCAGCTTGGCGAATTGCCTGGCGTGCCGGGGGACGAAGTCGGTGAACAGCCCCAGCATGTCGTGGAGGACCTGGACCTGGCCATCGCATTCCGGTCCGGCCCCTATACCGATGGTTGGGACGGCCAGGCGGCGGGATATGAGACCGGCCAACTGGGTGGGGACTAACTCCAGGACGACGGCGAAAGCCCCCGCCTCCTCCAGCGCCTTGGCGTCCTGGAGCATTTGGGCGGCGGCGCGACGGTCACGCCCCTGGACCCGGTAGCCGCCGAAAGCATTGATGGACTGGGGCGTCAAGCCGATATGACCCATCACCGGGATGCCGCACTGGACGATCCGGGCCACCGTATCAGCCATCCACTCCCCGCCCTCCAGTTTGACGGCCTGGGCGCCGCCCTCCTGCACCAGTCTCGCCGCGTTGGTCATTGCCTGGGCCGGGTCAATCTGGTAGGACATAAAGGGCAGGTCGGCCACGACCATAGCGTTCTTGGAGCCTCGCACCACTGCCTTGCAATGGTGCAGGATGTCCTCCATCGTGACCTGTATGGTGGACTCATACCCCAGAACTACCATGCCCAGGCTATCGCCGACCAGGAGCATCGGCACCTCTGCCGCGTCCGCCATGAGTGCGGTGGTGTAATCGTATGCGGTGAGCATCGGAATCTTACGACCACTGGCCTTCATTTCGGCGATGTCCTGGACTGTTATTCGCGGCATAACTCCAACCTCCGCTGAAACCTGGAACCTCTGCGCGCGTGCCGGCCCTTCGCCGCGCAGAGGGGTCTGCGTTACCAGTAACGTTTACCCGACACGAGAGTAGTGGTCTACAAGCTCTTCGATAGCCAACAGGCTGTCGGGTCCAACCCCTCGACGCGCTCCAAGAGGCAGCGACGCCCGGACCAGGTCTGCGTAGAGGGGCACCAGCTCCGGGAGCCTCTGGAACAACGCTTCCAGGTGCCCATGAAGGGTCTCCATGTCTCCACGCACGACGGGGCCGGTAGAGGCGCCGGCCAACCCTCTGCGGTGTACGTTCTCCAGAGTGGCGCGGGCCAGGGGATACAGGGCGCCTACCGCCTCATCGGAGCTGAAACCGATCTCTTCCCATAACTCCACCGCCGCCCGTATGAGAGCAACCATATACCCGCAGGCCATGACCGCCGACGCATGGTAGAGGGGCCTGTCGCCGTCGGATATGGTAATGGAGCGGCCACCCAAATCATCAGCGAGACCAGCCAGGAATTCCGCTAGTCCCATTTCTCCGGACACGGCGAAGGTGACTCCTACCAAACTGGCGACGGCCTCCTCAGGCGAATCGAGGCCAGCAAATGTCTGGAGAGGATGGAAGACACCGGTAAGAGCGCCCATGCCTGACGCAGGCCCGAGGATTTCTGCCGATGACGCACCGCAGCAATGGACTACACCTTGGCCTGGACGCCACCGGATAGACCGCGCGACTTCGGTGATTACCGAGTCGGGAGTGGTGATGAACACGACATCGGCGGCATCGGCGAGGCGCTGGCCTGTCTCGAACACATCGCAGCCCGTGACCCGGTCTGCCAATACCTGCGCCGACTCCAACCTGCGGCTGCTGGCGCCCACAACCCGGTAGCCGCGATGGGAAAGGGCCAAGGCAAGTCCATTTCCCAGGACTCCCGCGCCGATGAACCCGATGCCTGCATCCCTGGCAATCACGAGGACAACTCTCCGACAGAGGGGGTCCCGGCCAGCCCGGTAGATGTCTGGACGGCCCTCAGAACCGCTTGGGCAGTAGCTTCGACGACCGCCGCCCCCAAAGCGGTCAGGTCGAATGTCCCGATGTGGCGACCCGTTGCCAGAGCGAACATAGTGTCGCCATCACGCATGGTATGACAGGGACGGATGGTCATGGCCAGACCGTCGTGACTCAGGGTGGCCAGATGGTTTGTTTCCTCGCGGGTAAGGGGGGCGTCGGTAGCAACTACGCCGATGGTGGTATTGGCTAATCCCGTTGCGGAGGTCCCCATATCATGGTCCAGCAGGACTTCCACAGGGTCGAACATCTCATTTCCATCATCGCTCCGGGGACCCGCAACCAACCGCCCGGAGCGGTGATCGTAGACACCGCCATAGGCGTTTACCGCGACAAGAGCCGCAACGACGGGACCCTGGGGCAACCGGATGCTCGCGGAACCGATACCGGACTTTAGAGCGTACTCCCGGCCCCGGCCCTTAGCCACCGTTGCTCCCGTGCCTGCCCCGCACGTCCCTTCAGGGACCAGGCTGGTGTTTGCAGCCAAACATGCTGCCCTGCCATCCTCAAGGCCGGGACGGATGCCAGAGTTTCCAAGACCCAGATCGAAGAGGATTGCGGCTGAAACGATAGGGACGATGGCCGGGCCAACCCGAAACCCGACCCCTTCTTCCTCGAGATAGGCCACGACTCCCGAAGCTGCGTCAAGCCCAAAGGCGCTCCCACCGCTGAGCAGAACGGCGTGGACCCGGTCCACACGATGGGCGGGGCGTAGAAGGTCGGTCTCCCTGGTGCCGGGCGATCCTCCTCGTACATCGACACCACCCACTGCCCCGTTACGGCAAAGCACGACCGAACAGCCTGTGGCATTCACGAGGTCGGTGGAATGGCCTACCTCCAACCCTTCGACAGCAGTGAGGGTGGGATTCACCGCAACTCCTCCTGCGGCACGGAGGGGAAAACGCGGGAGGCCCTAAGGCACAGTGGAACTGAAGAGATGTCAGTAGCCAGCAAGATGGCCGTCTGTGTCGTCATAGGATCCCAGCGGCCCAAGATTCGTCGGGAGACACTGCGCTAATTTCCCCGCAGGGGTAAATTGCACGGCCATTTTAGGTTCGGCAACCGGGTGTGTCAACCTGGGGTGATGCTGAAGCAGGACGGTTGTAAGGGGATTACTCCGAAACGTGTAGACTCGAAGTGAGGTTATGTTGACACGACTGCTACGAGTTATATGGTCTAGGAGAAAAGCGTATGCATCCTTATGGACGTTTGTATATCAAATGGAATCTCGCAGTTTATCGTAGACTGGTGGTCGGGAGGCGTCAGAAAAAGCAAACCGCCGGAGCGCGGCTTCCGGCGGCGTAAGGCAGATACCGACAGGGAGTTAGTCGTCTTCGTGAATCTGCTGGTTCAGGTAGAGCTCAAGGCCGATGATCTTGATGGTCTCAAGCTGGGTTTCGATCCAGTCCACATGCTCTTCCTCGGAACGGACCATCTCCTCAAGCATACTGCGGGTGGTGTAGTCCTCCACTTGGGTACAGTGGGTGATGGCCTCGGTAAGGGCAGACACGGCTCCCAATTCGGCCTGAAGATCAATTTCCAGGTCCTCCAGCACAGACTCTCCAACCATTACCTGATTGAGTCTTTGCAGATTGGGCACTCCTTCCAGATAGAGGATGTGCTGGATCAGGTGCTGGGCGTCTTTCATCTCCTCGAAGCTGTTGGAGCGGAGACTGCTGGCCATGCGATTGAAGCCCCAGTTCTTGCACATCTCAGACTGAACGAAGTACTGATTGATCGCGGTCAACTCAATGGTAAGGATGTTATTCAGGCGTTCGACAACGCCGTCTTTGGCTTTCATTGGATTCTCCTGAGCGACTACGCCATAAACACCGCCTTGGACCTTCGACGGACCGAGCGTGGTCTGATGATCGGACTGGGCGGATATTACCACCAAAAAGCAGACAAATCAAACCAAGGCATCCCGAAGGACCCCTTTTCGAAGAGATAAATGCCGCTACCTAACTTAGGACCGGCACCCGATTAGCCTTGCCGGCACTGGTCTCAACGGCTCTCCGGTTGCGACGCAGGGAGCCTTCCAGTTCGTTACTGAGGAGCACAACCAGGGCATCTATGTTTCGGGCACACCTACCGCAACATTCGTCGTCCTCGAAACCGAAGCGCTCTATCAGGGATTCGGGAGTCTTCGCACCCTCCCTGGCCGCTTCGACAGCCTCGGAGAAACGGACGCCTTTGCACACGCACAGGAACATGGCTTGATCCCCAACGCCAGGCGGCTACACTAAGTTCAGGGGAGTTTAACCTAATACTCCTAGCATGTCAACGCGAATTATAGTAATTGGGCACGCTATTTTATGCCGTGTTCTGGCATTAAACTGGACCTATCCTGCATAGCAACCAAGACCATAACTCTACACTGAGACGGCCTATCCATGAGCACTGCCGGGGAGGGTTAACGGCATCTCTGGATCTAGCAGTGACTGTAGAATTACCGGCATGGTAGACGGGCAATGGCATTAGCGTAGCCGGAGCACGACTGCGGGATTCACCAATTGTCTTTCCTCCGTCCGGTTACGATAATCATCAGCAGTTGTCTAACACACCAATCCTAGATTTAAGGAGGCAAAAGCTGATGTCCTACCCAGGACTGGACTTGAACGGACGAGTCGCGTTGGTGACCGGAGCAGCAAGGGGAATCGGGAAGGCCCTAGCTGTGGGCCTGGCCCAGGCAGGCGCAGATGTAGCCGTATCAGACCTCCCATCCCTTCACTACATGACCCAAGAAACCGCGTCGGGGATCGCAGGGATAGGAAGCGGGGGGCGGGCATACGATCTGGACGTGCTCAACCTGGAAGACATCACCGGAGTCACTGCCAAAGTCGCAGGAGACTTCGGCCGATTGGATATTCTGGTGAACAACGCGGGAATCCGCATCCGCAAACCCGCACTGGAAGTCACGGAGCGGGACTGGGACGCCGTGGTCGACACTAACCTCAAGGGTGTCTTCTTTTGCGCCCAAGCCGCCGCACGCCACATGATCCCGCAGGGCGGAGGCCGGATCATCAACGTAGCCTCCCAACTGTCCATTGTGGCCCGTCCGGACCGGGCCGCATACTGCGCGAGCAAGGGAGGGGTCGCCAACCTGACGAGGGTGCTGGCCCTGGAATGGGCGAGATACGGAATAACCGTCAACGCAATCGGGCCGGGACCGACAACCACACCGGGGCTGCTGGAGGCTGATACACGGCCTGAGGAGGAAGTAGAAGCGGAACTGGCGGCACACATGCCACTGGGCCGGCGCATGGAGCCGGAAGAGCTAGTGGGAGCGGCCATCTATCTCGCCAGCCCGTCGGCCGGGGCCACAACCGGCCATCTGTTGATCGTGGACGGGGGATGGACGGCTATGTGAGACCTTACCGGATGGACATGTGTCTACACTACGACACCAATATACTAGCCTCGGTTGCCCCACTGGTTGTAGGAGGTTAGTTCGGAGGCAGGCCGGCGAGTGGTGGGACCAAAGTTGCCCCTGGGGTATCCCAAAGGGGTCAGGCAGACTGTTTCCACGTAGTCGGGGATTCCCAACAGCGCTTTCACCTCGTCTTCCCGACGGATGTGAGTAGTGGTCAGGCGCGTACCCAGCCCGAGGGCGCGAGCAGCCAGGAACAGGTTCTGGACTGCCAGCCATATCGACGATGCCTGCCGTCCCCGCTCGATGGCTTCTCCGGGAGTGTAGCCTGCCGTTCTGGAGTGGTCGACGCAGACCAACACCATCGCCGGCACTTCATGGAAGTGGTTGGCCAGGTAGCGAGCCGCCCGGTACACTGAACTCTCACCGGGAGCAGGACGGTCTCCTCGGGCGCCCAGCCAAAGTTCACGGTAAATGGTCCCGATCTTGTTGATCAAGTCCGGGTCGGTGACAACTACAAACTCCCAGGGTTGGCTGTTTCCGCCGCTGGGAGCCTTGGTGGCAGCCTCTATGATCCGGTCGATGGCTTCCCTGGGGACCGGGTCGGGCCTGAAGCGGGTTATCTGTCGCTGGGAATTGATCGCCTCAAAGAAGCCTATCTCTTGCAATCCGGTCCCTCCCGGTCTGGTTTCGGAGTTCCGGCGGCTACGCACGGATCAAGGAATTGGGCCGCGGACAACTCAAGCACGTCGCACACCGATTGGTAAGCGGAGATTATTGGGTATGTCTACACGAATTGGTCCAGAGGAACGTCGGCGTACAGGTGTCCGTCCTTCACCGTTACCTCGTAGGCCATCATACGGGCGATGGGACCGTTGATGCACTCGCCACCGTCCTGCTCGAACCGCCAGCCATGACTCGGGCACATGAAAGTGGTGCCCCAGTCGACAACCTCGCTGCCAGCATGGGGACAGATGTTAGAGAAAAGCCTGTAGCGGCCCTTGCCCTGCACCAGGAAGAACGACCATTCACCAAGGTGGACCACTGCCGGGAATTTAGTGAACTTCGATTCGACGCCAAGATCCTCCATATTACTCGCTCGCTTGATGGAATTTGGTAATCGCGGGATCCAGGAACCCGCGCCGGTGAGATTTCTGGTAGTATACTCCCGGCGCAAGCGCCTCTCAACAACACCAACCCAATACCGGAGGCCGCCATGCCGGACTTGACCAAGGAAGAAGTGAGGGCAATGGGTCACGCCGTCGGGCTGGAAATCGAGGACCCGGACCTGACCGAAGTCACGATAAGCCTGAACGCCCTTCTGGAGTCCCTAGAGGCCATCAATCCCCCGGGACTTGACAGCGTGGAGCCTCTGCCAATTATCCTGCCACCCGGCTGAGTTCCCGGCCAATCCCTGGCCACGACCTGACCAATCGGACGTGGCGATCCCTTCAGGTCCGGTCGGCATCTCACCTCGGTCGTTAGCTCCAAACGCACTGCCTATTCCGGCCCGGCGAGTTCTTCCCGGACCAATTCCTCAGCGCTACGCAAAACCCTCTCCCTGCGTTGGGGTTGTATATCCCTGTTCTCCAGGTACATACGCAGGGCCTGCATGGGCTCCATGTCTCGCGCCAATTCCGGGTCAAGCCTTGTACGGCGGGCGCTGTCGGTAGACTCCCTGGTGATGGCGGCTATGTAGTGGGCAGAGTGCAGGGCTTCCCTGATCTCCGTCTCCCGGACACGGGGGACCGCGTCTCCGGGCAGGGATAGCCTGACCCGGACAATCGCCCCGGCAACGTCATTGGCAGCAATGGCCTTGAGGGCGGCGCCAGTTGGGTCGGCATCGCCAGGGCCGATGGATACGTCCACGGTCACGAAGGGTCTGGCGTCCAGCCGATGGAACTGGAAGTCCAACAATCGCTCTCCTTGCGGGGCAGCCGGGTCCAGGTCCACGACGCAGAAACCTTTGTCGTCCGCTTCCTCGGAGAAGTCCACCCGTTGGAGGCTGCCGGAGTATGCCATGAGGGGCCGGTCCCACCGCAAGACCTGGTGTTTGTGAATGTGGCCGAGGGCTGCGTAGTCCAACTCCGGTCTGGCGATGTTCCCCGCCATGAGCACGTGATCGTTGCCCAGCATCATCGACCGTTCGGTGCCCACGGTCGCGCCGTTGACCGTCACGTGGCCCGACAGAACAGCAGGGACTTCCGGGTCCAGGTTCTGACACCGGTCCATGATGTAGTCGGTCATGCGGCGCTGCACTTCCTCCCGGACCTGTTCAACAGAAAGTCCGCGAGTCTCCTCCCCGCTTAAAACCCCGCTGCGCCTGGGCCAGGGAACGGCCAGAAGTTGCAGAGGCCCTGATTTCGTGGGGATGAGGTACGTTTGCAGGTTGCTGCCCACGTAGACATTGGGTACGGCCAACGTCGGGAATATCTCAACCGCCGTCGCCCGGCTGACCGCGTTGGGCAGGTCATGGTTGCCCACCACGATGAAGGTCGGAATGCCAGCCGAAGAGAGTCTGACGAGCCGCCTGGCGAATTCCCTCTGGTGAGTTTGCGACGGGTCGCGGCCCTTGTAAACGTCCCCTGCCAGCAGCACAAGGTCAACGCTGTGGGCGAGGGCATACTCGACTACTTCGTCCAGCGACTGTAGGAAATCGTTCAGCCGGGTCGAAAGCCCTGTAACCGGGTCAGTGCGCCCGTAGTTCTCCACCCCGACGTGGAGGTCTGAGAAGTGTAGAATACGCATGTTGCAGACCCTTTCCACCCACAAGTGAAACCGTTAGGGGACTCGCATCCGTATATCCCTGCGAAGGAATTTCCATTACGCACTATACATCACATTACGCCACCCGGGGCCGAGCAGACCGCGGTTTGGAACCTCGGACAATAATTCAGTCAGAGCCTTGGCCCTGGCTAGGGGGTGGTTGACCGGCGCACTGCGGTCAACAAGCACTGCCGCCAAAGTTGACAAGGCCTCTTACGGTTCCTAGAATCGTTCGCACTATTTCTTCTTATGTGCCCCCCGAAGGGGTGAGAGGCGCAGGCACGATGACATCTGTAAGACAGCTTTATGCCCTGCAAGAGATAGACTTGGACCTGGACCGCCTCGATAAACAGAAGGCCGAAGCGGAGCAGGAACTGGAACAGGCGCCGGCTTTCGAGTCCATGCAGATGGCCCTCCTGGAAGAGGAGATGCGCCTTGAAGAATACGTGGAGCAACGCAAGGCATGGCAGCTCGAGGTAGAAACGCTGAGGCAACGGTCCTCCCATCTGGATGAGCAACTATTTGGCGGCCACGTCGCTAATCCCCGGGACCTTAACTCGCTGGAACAGGAAGCCAACAGCGTAAGGGGCCAGCTTGAAAAGCAGGACAACGACCTGCTGGAGCTTAACCTGCAAGTGGAGGAGTCCGAGGGGAAATGTTCGGCCATGCGCCAGCACATCTCGGAGACCGAGTCCAACTGGGAAGTGCGCAAGTCTGAGTTGCGGAACCGGATGGAGGAGATCGCTTCCGAGCGGGAGACGATGTCGGCCCAGCGTAACGCGCTGGCATCAGGAGTGGAAGCCACTGCGCTACAGCGCTACGAGACCCTCCGGCTAGCCAGGGGGGGCCTCGCTGTGGCGAAAGTGGAACGAGGACTGTGCCAGGGGTGCCGGATGTCGCTGCCCACCCAGCAGCAACAGCGGCTGCGGAGCGGACGGCAGATAGTCCAGTGCAGCACCTGCAGCAGGTTGCTCCTCCTCAGCTAACGCACTTCACCCGGTTCCCGCAAGTGCTCCAGGCCGAAGTCCAAACGGGTATCCGTGCTCCGCACTCCAACATCACTCAATCGTTGACCCCCACTTGGCTGTGTGCTAAATTTCCGGGCGGAGAGGGCCAGGCATTCCGGGTGGCCGCCGCAGGTCCCCGTTAATCCGGGGCGCTGGGGAGGAAAGTCCGGGCTCCGCCGGGCAGGGTGCTGGGTAACTCCCAGGGCTTTCTGGCAGTGGTCAAACTGCCGGGGGTACGGAAAGTGGCACAGAAACATACCGTCCATCCCGTGTGCTCCTCTGGAAACCACGGGTGGATAAGGGTGAAATCGGGCGGTAAGAGCGCCCGGTCGGCTGTGGCGACACAGCGACGGTCAAACCCCACCTGGAGCAAGGCCGAATAGAGGGACTATGGGCGCCCGGCCCGTCCCCGGGTTGGCTGCTCGACCCCGATGGCAACATCGCCCCGCAAATGTGGGGACCCATGACCTCGATGGTCACGGGTGGGCTAGATAGATGGCCACCGCCCGCAGCAGCGGGTACAGAACCCGGCTTACAGGTCTGCCCGGCTCTCGCCTCCCTACATCTCACGCAGAATGCACATCACCGGCATCGTTCTCCCGGAATGCCGGGTGTGCTGCCAAGGGATCAGAAGAATTGGGGTATGCTGAAGACGCTTGCGCCGCGGTGATTGACGGACTCGACGCCATCGGCCTCGATTATTTCATTCACGTACCGGACAGCTTCGGCGCGCCGGTAATCGCACACTTCGAGGCCGATCCGACCGTCCGCTCATTCCCTGTGGCGCGGGAGGAAGAAGGGATCGGCATAGCATCCGGTCTTGCAATGACCGGGAAGAGGGCGGTCCTCTTCTACCAGGACACGGGACTGGGGAACTCCATCGGCGCGTTGACCACCTATGCCATGGCGTACCATTCACCGATGCTGCTGCTGGCTATCCGCCGGGGAGGATTCGGAGAGTTCAACGCGGCCAACTTCAACTTCTCCGAGTCGGCCATCGAGATGGTGGAGGCGATGCGGCTCAAGGCGTTCGTGCTTGATTACCGCGTCCCCCTCGATAGCTGGCCCGGGGCAATCAGCCAGGCTTACAGCTACGCGCTGATGACCAACCGTCCCATCGTCATGTTCCTGAACCTCAAAGAGTAGGCACATGCTTGTTTCGCGTATCGAGGCGTTGGGTCTAATCTCCGGCCGTTTCCCGGAAGACCCTCTAGTGTTCACCTGCGGGGCCACGTGCCGGGAGATGGCATCAAGGGACCGCCGGGACAACCATCTCTACGTCGTGGACTCGATGGGTCTGGTCAGCCCCATCGTCTTGGGATTAAGCTTGGGGCTGGAGGGGCGGAGCGACGCGCGGGTGGTGGGTGTGGAGGGCGACGGGGGGATGTTGACCAACCTGAATGCACTGACTACCATCGGCTACCTGCAACCGGCCAACCTGCTCCTGATTGTGTTGGACAACGAGCGTTACGACTCCACAGGCGGTCAGACCACCTTCACTACCAGGCTCGACCTAGCCGACATCGCAGAGAGTTGCGGTCTGCGGACGTGGCAGGCATCAGATCTTGAGACGCTGGACCAGGCGGTCAGCGAGGCATTGGGCGAGCCAGGGCCAGGTTTCGTTCACATGAAGATCGCTGCGGGAAACTCACCCGCTCCCCTGCTTTTGGAGGACCCGGTCATGCTAGGGAACAGGTTCCAGAGTTGGCTGTCGACCAGGATGGAGGGCAGAGAGGGCGCGACTCGGCGTGACGGTTGATGAATCCGTCACGAGCATTTATTATAGCTTCGGGCGGCCCGGGAACTAGATGACCAGCCAGTCGTTGGCCCTGCAGGCCAACAATCAAGGGCCAAGCCCGTGGGGTGTCTTCATTTATGTACCTTGACCTACACAGCCATTCGGTATCCTCGGACGATTCCAGGGCCACCGTGGAGCAATACCTCAAGTGGATAGCGGTCCTGCGCAAACGGGGACATGCGGTGGACGGCATCGTCCTGACGGAACACCGCAAATTCGATTTCGACAAGGACTATTCGGCGCTGGCCGACCTGTACGATGTGCGGGTATTCAAGGGTTCAGAGTTGGATACCAGGTACGGCCATTTCCTGGTTTACGGGGTGACCAAGGCGCTGACCGATGAAATCAACTTCTCGGACGTCCGTATGGACGCAAGGGAGTTGTTGATCGCGGCCCGCCACCACGGGGCCATTGCCGTCCCGGCACATCCGGGTAGGTTTGGCATCGGACTTACCGAGTACATCCAGCAGGGCGAGGTGTTCGAGGACGTCCATATCGCCGAGCGTTTGAACGGTGGCAGCAGGCCGGGCGAAAACGAGCGGGCGTGGGAATTGTGCGATTCCCAGGGTTATCTGGGCATAGGGGGAAGCGACGCCCACCTGACCAGCCACATAGCAACTTGCCTCACATACTTCCCGCAGACCATCGACAATGAACGGCAAATCGTGGAGGCCCTGCTGTCCGAACAGTTTCGCCCCGTGTGGCTGGAAGAGACCAGGAGCGAAGTTGCCTTGACCTGATTTCCTCAACCCGCTGGGGACATGGCAGAGTCCGGAATCACGGTAAACAAATAGCGAGGAATTGACACATGGTAATGGAGTTGGAGTACGACCGCTCCCTGTATGGCATAGAGCACGAGGCCGGCCCGTTCGAGATTTCCCGAGAACAGATCAAGGGCTTCAGTACGGGACTGGGCGAAACGGGCCGCATCCATGTCGACGAGGCAGCGGCACAAGCTGAAGGTTACCGCGACGTAGTCGCTCCTCCCACCTTCTGCACTATCCTGGTAAACAAGGTCAAGTTGCCTGATATCAACCTCCAGTTTGGCCGCACATCAATGCACGCCGGACAGCGGGTCCAGTATCGCTCCCCCATTATCGCCGGGGACTCTCTCACCGCCTCGTCTCACCTGAAGGAAGTATACTCGAAGACAGGTAGGTCCGGCACGATGGTATTCGTCGTATGGGAGACCACTTTCCGCAATCAGGACGGCACTGTGGTAGCAGATGTCCAGGAGTCCTTCGCCCGCAGGGAGTGACGGCCGGCATTCCTGGAATGGTACCGGGGCCACTCCCTCACGCCCATTATGGAGCAACGGAATTGGTCTATTTTGAAGATGTGGACCTTGGAGACGAGATCGGTCCTCTTGAGACCGAGGCTACTGACGACGGGGTCGTCTCCTTCTGCACCGTCTGGCAGAGCCAAATGCCGAACCGTTTTACCGACCGGGAGATTGCCGAGCAGTCCCGCCTTCCGGGCCCCATAGTGCCGGGCATCATGTCTATGGGCATCATGGCCCGCCTGCTGACCGACTGGGCCGGGCCAGCCGCGGTCAGGGATTTGGACCTGGTCTTCCGGCAACCCGTTCCCCACCACAAGCCATTGATGGTCTCGGCCACTGTCACCGACACCCGGCAGGAGGACGGAGAGAATCTGGTCGAGTGCGACATTCTGATGACCGGCACCGAGGGCGAGCGATACGTCGGTGGCAAGGCTATCCTTGCCCTGCCTTCCAAGCCGTAGGTCAGACCTTTGCTCCATAAGCTGCGGCAAATGGCCTTCCTGGTGGACGACCTGCCCGGCGCGGCCAGGCTCTACCGGGACGTGCTGGGGATGGAACCTTCCACCTCCGGGGAACTGACCCAGTATTCCTTGACCAACATGGTATTTCCCGCCGGACGGGGGACATTCGTCGAGTTGTTGCAGCCGACCTCCCCCGATTCTGCCGGAGGACGCTTTCTTGCCCGTCGCGGTCAGGCTCCGTACCTCCTGATATTCGAGACTCAACAGTTCGACGACCTAATCGCACACCTCAAGTCCCTGGGCGTCCGGATCACTGGCGAGACTCGCAACGAGGACCACAAATCAGCTTTCGTTCACCCTTCTTCCGCCAACGGCGCATTTCTGGAGATCATAGAGGTCAACGACGCCGCGAACCCCTGGCCTGCCGCCGGTCCCGACTGGCACACTAAGGAGTGGAATCCGCTGACCCGCCAGCTCCGGCAGACGGCCATTCTGGTCCGGGACCTCGATCAGGCCGTTGAGTGGTGGGAGCAGATGTTCGCACTGGAAGCGACTCAGCGGTTCCAGATCAGCTTCACAGACCTGGAGATAGCGGTAATTCCGCTGGCCGGCAAGGACAGTTTCATAGAGTTGGCCCAGCCGACCAGTCCAGACACTACGTCCGCCCGTTTCCTGGAACGGTACGGCGAGGGCATTTACCTGACCATCTACCAGATTGATGACTCTCTGGCAATGGACGACCACCTGAAAGGCATTGGAGTCCGCTACACGTCGTCTAGGGTCACGGCCAACTACACCAATCTGGGGTTCAACAGCATCTGGCTGCATCCCACCGCCATGCGGGGTGTGTTCACCCAGTTATCCCAGGTCCTGGATCCGGAGAACCCCTGGCCGCCCGCTGGTGATAGCTGGTACAGGTAGGGCTTCTACATTCCGCCAATCGAATGTCTCGCCACTGTCGCCGCTGGATACTCGTCTCGCCGCTCTATGTCGAGACTTCCATCCTTCGTACTTTTCCTTCCACTCGCCAAGCCAGGTCACTTTACCTTCGTCAATGGTAAAATCTAACCCCGGCGGTTCCAACGGTCGCCTGGGCCGGATAGCCGGAAGGCTGGCCCACCCGATATTCAGGTAAAGGTGAGATAGCAAAATGTACGATCTCGACGGCAAAGTTGCATTGGTTACCGGAGGAGGCGGACGCCATGGCATAGGCCGGGCCATCGCCCTGCGCCTGGCCCAGGAAGGGGCCGATGTGATTGTCACTGACATCCAGCGCAGCGCGGACCGGATGAGGGAGGAAGACCGCCAGGCCGGCTGGCGCGGGCTTCCCAGTGTGGTGGAGGAGATTGAAGACCTCGGCAGACAGGCGCTGGGACTTTACTCCGACGTTTCCGACAGCGCACAGGTCACAGAAATGGTCAACACCGCCCTAGAGCGGTTTGGCCGAATCGACATCCTGGTCAACAACGCCGGGTCTCAGCCGGGGCGTGACCGGGTGCTGGTGGTGGAGCTGGACGAGGACGCCTTCGACGAAGTGATCCGGGTCAACCTGCGCGGGACCTACCTGGTGTCCAAGGCGGTGTGCCAGCACATGATCGAGCGTGGGGGCGGCGGCAAGATCATCGTGATCTCATCCGGGGCTGGCCTGAGAGGGCGGTCACGGTTCGCAGCCTACTGCTCCTCCAAGTTTGGCCTTATCGGGTTCACCCAGTCCCTGGCTGAAGAGATGGGACCACACAAGGTTAACGTCAATGCCATCTGTCCCGGTATGGTAGACACCGAGCGATACGACTTCATCGCAGCAGCGCTCGCACCGGAGGGACAGTCCGCCGAAGAGCACCGGGCGCTGATGATCCGGGAGCGGTCCCAAGCTGCGCCACTGGGACGGGTGGCAGTGGGAGACGACATCGCCAGGACAGCCGCATTCCTGGCCTCAGCCGAGTCCGACTTTCTCACCGGACTGGCCATCAGTGTTTCCGGCGGTTCCCAGATGCACTGAACCGCACTGCACGCTTGCTTTGTCCATGCCGACCTGATGACATCGGATTGCGACACTCAGAGACGCCGAGGACATGCCATGCCCCTTGACCGCGAACAGGTGGAACATATCGCGTCGCTGGCCCGGATCGGGTTAACGAACGATGAGATAGAAATGTTCCGGCAGCAGCTCTCCGACATCCTGGAGCAGTTCCAGGTGTTGGCCGAACTGGACAGCGCCGGAATAGAACCCACGGGCCACGCTGTCGACCTCCGGGGCGTCTTGCGCGAGGACGAAGCGGAAGCCTCCCTCTCCCCGGAGGAGGCCCTTAGCAACGCCCCACGCCGGGAGGGCGAGTTCATCCGCGTGAAGGCGGTGCTGGAGGAGTAGCGTGCTGACCGGAGCGCCCCTGACAGTCCACGATGCTTCACGGATGCTGACCCGGCGGGAGGTCAGCTCCGTCGAGTTGACCGAGATTTGCCTGGACCGGATTCAGCAGTGCGATGACAGAGTCAGAGCATTCATAACTGTGACACCTGAGCTTGCGCTGCGACAGGCTGAGGAAGCCGACAGGCGAATCGCCGCTGGCGCCGCGGGTCCGTTGACCGGCGTACCCATGCAGATCAAGGACCTCATCTGCACCCGGGACGTGCCGACGACCTGCGCCTCACGGATGCTGGAAGACTACGTCCCTGTGTACAATGCCACGGTTACGGAGAAGCTGCTGGGACAGGGGGCGGTGCTGCTCGGCAAGGGCAACATGGACGAGTTCGGCATGGGCTCTTCATGTGAGAACTCTGCGTTCTTTCCCACGCGCAATCCCTGGGACCTGGAACGGGTACCCGGCGGTAGCAGCGGGGGTGGAGCCGCGGCAGTCGCGGCGGGTGAGGCAACATACGCCATCGGCACCGACACCGGGGGTAGCATCCGGCAGCCATCTGCCATGTGCGGCGCGGTTGGCCTCAAGCCCACCTACGGGCTGGTGAGCCGGTATGGGTTGATCGCATACGCTTCCTCTCTGGACCAGGCCGGCCCGATTACCCGGGACATTACGGACTCCGCGCTGGTGTTGAATGCCATCGCAGGTCCCGACCCGAGGGACTCCACATGCCTTGATGTCCCGGCAGTTGACTACGCTGCCGGTCTTACGGTGGAGTCCTCCACGCCGTTGGGCGGTGTTGGAACATCCGGCGCGGTGCGTCTTGGCGTGCCGGAGGAATACTTTACGGACGGCATGGAAGCGGGCGTCCAGGAGGCGATAGAGACTGCCATCGACACGCTGGCCAGTCTCGGAGCCGAAGTCGAAGCGGTATCGCTTCCGACCACTCGCTACGCGCTGGCCTGCTACTACATCATTGCACCTTCGGAGTGCTCGGCTAACCTGGCCAGGTACGACGGCGTGAAGTACGGTTACTCCTTCCAGGATACCGGCAACATGTGGGAAGCGATGGAGCAGACACGCGGCCGCGGCTTTGGCCCGGAGGTCAAGCGGAGGATCATGCTCGGCGCCTATGCCCTGTCCGCGGGTTACTATGACGCCTATTACCTGAAGGCACAGCAGGTCAGGACTTTAATCAGGCAGGAGTTTGACCGGGTTTTCCAGCGGGTGGACGCTCTCGTGACTCCAACATCCCCCGTGGTGGCGTTCCCCTTGGGATCGAAGACCGACGACCCGGTGGAGATGTACCTGATTGACGTATGCACTCTGCCGGTCAACATAGCCGGCTTGCCTGCCATCTCAGTACCCTGCGGTTTCTCCCAGGGTTTGCCGGTGGGGATGCAGCTAATCGGGCCGCACCTTTCCGAGCAACGGTTGCTGCGAATCGCACACGCCTACGAGCAGGCGACGGAGTGGCACGAGGCAAAACTGGAGCTTTAGTCCCACTTCATAACCTGCGCGGCCGAGTACAAGGGCACAGTAAGATACTGCTCCGCTTGGTGCAATTGGCGAGCACCCATAAAGTGGTCCAGTTTTTCCGAAACCTCGGCGGAGAGATACGCCTCATGGCATTGCTGGCATACGTCAGCCGGTAAGTCCCGAATGACGACTAATTGCTCACCTCGCCAGAGTTCCAGCGTCGTCTCGCCTGGTCTCAGCTCACCACCGCAAAGATCACAACGGTCTACAGAATGATTTATCGGCTCCCCTTTCGGGTCTTGAAGTCGCCTTCCCACACGTCATCGTCCGGTTCGTATATAGTAACTATCCGCAACGCAGGCTCGATGTTACCTCTTGAACAGACGATGTGCAATGGGTCAAATGAATCTACCCAACCCAATACCAGGCAAGACGGATATGGCTGGCCATCGTGGTACGTTTCTATAATTTCCCCGCTCAGCAGGGCCTGCTCCATGTCGGAAATGGCGATACCTCTCTCAAGGCGGGCTATGCCAGCGTGTCTGGTGAGGCGATATAGCTTCCTGCGCACATGAGTGCGGATAAAACGTATAGTAGGCAGTAGCCGCGTGACAGCTGATTAACTTCCTGGTTGGCTGCCGTTTAGGGCAGTATGCGTCCATACCTTTGTCCTTTTATGCCACAACCAACCCACGGACGCCAGTGTTTTTCAGTGGAACCGCCGGCCCAGTAAATTCGCCTCATCAAGTCTGAACAGTTACAGTTTCGTTCTGCCCTTGGCCTGCTATAGCCACGATGCTAGAATGGGCATAAAGGGGTCTGGGCTATGCTTCGCACGAAGATACGGGAAATCATGGACCGGGACTCGGCGGGCGGCGACGTTCTGGTACAGGGCTGGGTCAAGACCCGCCGTTCCTCCAGGAACGTCACCTTCCTGCAAATCAACGACGGTTCCACCCTCCGGGACCTTCAGGTAGTGGCCGATGAGTCCTTGCCCAACTTCGCCCATGCGGACTCGCTGACCACCGGGTGCAGCATCTCCGTCTCCGGGCCGCTTGTCGATTCACCGGGAAGGGGCCAGAGATTCGAGGTCCACGCGAAGTCCCTGGAAGTCATGGGATTGGCCGACCCCGACACATATCCTCTGCAGAAGAAGCGGCACACGGCGGAGTTCCTTCGGGAGATCGCGCATCTGCGGCCTCGCACCAACACCTTCGGGGCAATGGCCCGGGTCAGAAACGCCCTCGCCTTCGCCATTCACCGATTCTTCCAGGAGCGGGGGTTCCTGTTCCTGCAATCGCCTATGATCACGGCCAGCGACGCGGAAGGGGCAGGCGCAATGTTCCGGGTGACTACGCTCGACCTGGAACATCTGCCGATGAAGAACGGCACGGTCGATTCGGGAGAAGATTTCTTCGGGCAGCCCACATTCCTGACCGTCAGCGGCCAACTGGAGGCTGAAATCTTCGCCCTGGCACTGTCCGACGTGTACACTTTCGGTCCCACCTTCCGGGCTGAGAACTCCAACACTTCACGCCACCTGGCCGAATTCTGGATGGTTGAACCGGAGGTCGCATTCTGCGAACTGGACGGCCTAACGGAACTGGCGGAGGACTTCCTGAAGTATATCTTCTCCTACGCACTCGACCATTGCCCCGAAGACCTGGCCTTCTTCAACCAGTGGTACGACGAGTCGGTCATTTCCACTCTCGAAGGAATCGCTTCATCCAGTTTTGAGCGGCTGACCTACACCGAGGCGGTGGACATCCTGCAACGCTCCGGCGAGAAGTTCGAGTTTCCGGTCCACTGGGGCACCGACCTGCAATCGGAACATGAGCGGTTCTTGACCGAGAAGCATATCGGCAGGCCCGTCATCGTCACCGACTACCCCAAGGAGATCAAGGCTTTCTACATGCGCCTCTCGGAGGACGGAAAGACCGTTCGGGCAATGGACGTCCTGGTGCCGCGGATTGGAGAGATCATCGGGGGAAGCCAGCGGGAGGAACGCCGGGACATTCTCTTGGAGCGAATGCGAGAGAGCGGACTGGACGAGCAGAATTACTGGTGGTACTTGGATCTGCGCAGCTACGGAACGGTCCCCCACGCCGGGTTCGGGCTGGGTTTCGAGCGCACCGTGCAGTTCGCCACCGGAATGCCCAATATCAGGGATGTTTCCCCATTCCCGCGGACTCCCAAGAGCGCCGGCTTCTAGGCGGACCCGTGCCCGAAGGGCCGGACATGAACTCCAAATTCGGCACGGGCAGTCCTATCCACGACCGGGTCTGTTCCGGCCTGCTGGACCTTTTCCATCGCCGCATCGAACATTCCAGGGTCGCCCTCCGTTTTCGGGAATGGCGCTACCAGCGTTCCATCGCAAGCCCAACACTGGCAAGCGACGAGGATACCTTCGTGCGGCATACTTACGCCGCTATCCTCTCCAGACTGCTCGCCCGGTCGTTTCTGGGCGTGACTTATAGGATAAGGAGAGGACAGCAACTGAGCCAAGTCCTCGGCGGCGGCTTCTTCCAGGAACAGGGAATAGACAACTTTGCCGAGGACGACTACTTCGCCTGGCCTACTGCTCCACACGGGGACGATGAAGCTCTGGAATTCTTGGCTCCCTTGGTAGAGGCAGCAGGCCGACGCGGGGTAATCGACAGTGGTTCTGGTCTGTTGACTGGGCTGTATGAGGGACTCGGCGTTCCGCCCACTCCCACCGAGAATCCGATTAGTCCGACCTCCCCAACTCCTTCCCAACTGCTCAATCCTGACTCTGGCGGGTCGCGGAGCGTCTACCACACCGGATTCGGGGGTGGTGAAGCCCTTTACTGGACAGTACGCGGCATGGCGAAGGGACTCCTAGAGCAGGGCATGGACGAGTTCGATACCCTGCTGGTAGTCCTGGACCGGGTTGCGGCAACCGACCCAGACCCGCTGGCCGTGGCTCTGGGCCGCGCCAACTACCTGCTCGCGTTGGGGAGCATGGTCACCGGCCCGCACCCGCCTTTCTTCCTGCCTGTATACCTGTCGAGCGCCCCTGTAGCGGGACCGCCAAGGCCTGAAAAATCCAGGAATGCCCGCGTTTTCTACGTCGGTGAGTCAGGCATGAAGTTTCGGCTGCCGGGGCGGGTAGCCGATGACCTGCAACTTCTGGAATGGCTGGCTGGCCGGCTGCCCAACTATCTGGACGGAGCGGCGATGCGGAGCATTGCCCAAGGGAAGGAGGAGGCCACAGAGGCGGTGATCGTCGCGTTCCATAACTACCTGCTGGCCCCCAAACCTCGAACTCCTATACCGGAACCGCTGACCCCCACCGAGGCAGAGGTCATGGAAGAAACGGCGACTTTCCTCATTCGATTATACTTGGAGGAGCGGGACCTTTTCCGGCTGTTCCAGTTCAAGAACGCTGTAGCCTCGTCACACCTGGCCAAGCGGGAGTTCGACCGCATTGTCGCTGGTTGAGTCTCAGTTGACGCCCATTCTGGACCGCTAATATAATGGGCGCGATTCATGGGGACCCCAGCAGTGCCGATGAGGAGACCCAAATGACTACGCAAGAAGCTGTACTGCATCCCGCCGCCATCGTCGACGAACTCAAGAAAAATGGCTTTACCCATGTGGTCTGGCTGCCGGACAGTGAGACCAATTTCATGTACCAGCTGCTCACTTCCGAGCCATCGTTGGACCTGGTCCCTGTCTGCCGGGAGGGGGAGACGATGGCCATCGCCGCGGGTCTCTGGGTTGGGGGCAAGAAGCCCGTAGTCCTGATCCAGAATACCGGAATCTTCGAATCCGGGGACTCCATTCGGGGTCTCGGCTTGGATGTGAACCAGCCGCTGGTCATGCTGGTCGGTTATCGGGGTTGGAGCCGTCACGGTATCACAAACGACTCGGCGGCACGCTTTATCGAGCATATTCTCCACGCCTGGGGGATCAACTACTACCTCATCGAGACCGATGAAGACGCAGACCGCATCAGCAATGCTCTTGAGGAGGCGGAGCGCACCCGCAAGCCCGTCGCTGTCCTGGTGGGCACGGAATTCGGGGCCTAGTAGACAACGGGAGAGTTGAACCGTGATCAACAACACAGACGCCGTTAAGCTCCTCGACGGCAAGCGCGAGGACTCCGTGTTCGTGGCTACCATGAACGCGAACAATGTCAATTTCGGACTGCCCAGCGTGAGCACGAACGAAGACCTCGACTTCCCCATTTCCGGAGCGATGGGCAAGGCATCTTCCGTCGGCCTGGGGCTGGCCCTTGCCCAACCGGACCGGAAAATCATGGTGTTGGACGGGGACGGCAGTCTGCTGATGAACCTGGGGGCAATGGTAACCCTGGCCAGCAAGGCTCCCACAAACATCTATCACTTCCTGTTCGACAACGGTGTCTACGCCGTGACCGGCGGTCAACCCGTGCCCGGGTCCGAAAAGACGGACTGGGCGGATATGGCAAAAGCGGCCGGTTACGCGGCCACCTTTGACTTCGACAACATCGAAGACCTGACCACCGGGATCGATGAGGTGCTCAGTTCTCCCGGCCCGGTTTTCGTGCGGTTGGCCATCACTCCGGAGATCGAGAACACCCCGGTCCAATTCCGGCCGAGGGCGTCCCGCTCAGTGCTCACTGCATTCCGCGAGTTGCCCAAGGCGCTGGGGAACGAGTAAGCGGGTTCTGCGCAGCGCCGTATCCTTAAATGGCGGAAGCACCCCGTACCTCGGGAGAGCAACGCCAGCCGACCGGCGGGCCGGTCTGGGTGCCGGTTACGGCAGAAGTCCCGGGGTAGAAAACGGAGTCGCGAGTGTCAATTCTCAGTAACTTTGGCAAGGGTCTAGCGGTAAGATTGGTCGCGTACGCGGCATTGCTCCTCGGGTTCATGTCTCTGTACGACGGATTCTCGGGGCCACGCATTCCGATGGGATTGCTGGGCGGTGTGCTGATCATAGCTGGAATGTGGCTGCTAACGTTCGCCCGCAAGGGGGCTAACACTGACCGCAGGGACAATCCGGCAACTGTCCAGGAGGACAACGCGCGTGATTCCCTCCACTGAGGCTTCCAGGGCAATCAGCTTCCATCGCAAGGACGCCATAGTCGTCTCCACGTCGTCGGCCTGCCGGGACTGGAACATGGTGTCGGAACGTCGCAACCTGGACGTGGACCTGACTGACTGTATGGACCGTGCTCCTGCCGTGGGCTTGGGCTTGGCGTTGGCACAGCCTGACCGGAAGGTGCTGGTACTGGACTGCGACGCAACGCTGCGCACCGATCTCGGCGGCCTGGCTACCGTCGGCGAGACCAACCCTCACAATATGGTCCACTTCGTTTTTGACGACGCCAACCACCTGTCCACCGAAGGGCTGCCCATCCGCGGCATGGATAATCTGAACCTGATGTCCCTTGCCGAGGGAGCCGGCTATTCCAAGCGTTACGAGTTCGACAACCTTGAAGAACTCTTCATCGGCCTGGAAGAAGTAATGGTGCAGGAAGGACCGGTGTTCGTGGTCATCAAGGTGTTCCGGGACGCTGAGGAACCACCCTTTCCTGAACGTTCGATGGCCGAGAGCTGGGACTTGGTGCGCCAGACTCTGCTGTCCGACCACCCCGGCGATGTTGTCTCGGCCTACCTGGGATAAACCAATGCCGGAACACGAGACCCCGATAAGTATGGCAGCGTAGCTCTCGATGCACCATTGGGAAGTTGGAGGGGCCATCAATATTGGCTGGCCCGACTATGGGGTTGCGGAAAAGTCCTACACTATCGTTGAGATTCAGTTGGAGGGGCAGGTTTTCCGCGCCAGGGTCACCGACGGCAACAAGCAGGGCGGGTTCCTCGTGGTCTTCGACTGTCCCGACGTGGTGCTTGAGATGCTGGCTGAGGAGGCCACTCGCACATCGGGCTACAAGGTGATAGTGTCCAACCTCCGATGCAGCATCGATGGGACAGTGCTCCGCAGCTTCGATTACGAGTGGTATCCAACCCCCGAATACGCGGACAGGCCATCAACTCTGACCCTGGTCATCGCCGAGGCATTGGAGGCAATGCACGACCGTGGACCTGATTAAGCAGTTTAGTCACTCCCTCGGAGCGACATCCCACGGCCACGGATATGGACTTGCCCCACGCCGGGGGTTATCATAATCGGCGGCGTGCCCTCGAATGCGACGGTTAGGACAACATGGCCGGGACTTCGCTGCCGAGGGGCGGACGGCATCCCATGCATCACACCTATGGCGCGAGGAGGGCGTAATGAAAAGGGTAACTATGGCCGATGTGGCCAAAACCCCGGCGGAGATGACCGGCGGCCTGATGACCGGTACCCAGGTCTGGCGGCAGGGGATTCTGGACCCAGACGACAGCAATAACTTCAACTTCGGTATCGTCAGCTTCGATGCGGGTTCCCGGAACAAGTTCCACATCCACTCCGGCGACCAGATCCTGATCATCACCGAGGGCACCGGCAAGGTGGCCACGGACGACGAGACTATTACTGTCACCGAAGGCGATGTGGTGGTAATACCGGCGGGCGAAAACCACTGGCACGGAGCGCCCGATGATACCTCGATGGCCCACATCACCATCACAGTCAAGGGGAGCGAAACGACCCAGACCGAGCCGTAAGCATCCAAATCTCCCAGGAGACCGAAAAGAGTCCCAGTGCACACTGGGACTCTTTTTGTGCCGTTTGCAGGTCTGAAACCACTGCCTGCATCGGAATGCGTTCCACCTAATCGGGGTGCTGACGGACCCACTCTGCCAGGAATTGCATGGTCTCCTCCAGGTTGCGGTCACGGTCTCTGGACTCGGGTGTCTCATCCCCGAGAGGAGTGCCGCCGATGAGACGGTACATGTCGGTCACCCCGCGGAACAGGTGGTGAGTCAGACCCAATTGGGAAAACGTGGCCTCGATTTCCTGCATCTCACTTACCCACCGCCGTGACTTGGCCGGTATCCCCGGCAGTCCCCGCTCCATGCGCTGCATAACTGCCGACTGGCTGTGGTGGAACTCGTCCTTGACATGGTCAGACAGGCCCATCATCTCGGCGGCCAGCAAGAGTTGTGCGTAAAGGGCCGAAGAACCCTTGGTCATGGCCGCATAGCACATCTTGATGCCCGACGCCTGCCCGATCTCCTGCCCCACCGAGCGCACGTCAAGTCCGTAGTCTCTCAACTGCGCCAACTCCTCTGCGTGCTGCCCAGAGGCGTAGAACCGGGGGCTGGAGCCGTTACGCGGCGGCCCGCCCACGATGGAGGCATCGACGTAGCGGGCGCCGCTCTTGGTCACTATGGGTTCCATCTCCCTGCTAACCTGGGGAGCGATGGCGTTGCACTCCGCAAAAAGCAAGTCAGTTCCGGTCTTCCGGACTGCCGTTGCGATCTGGGCGCAAAGGGCCGGCACGACTTCAGAAATGGTGATGGACAGGAGAATCTGGCTCTCGGCGACAAGCTCCTCCAACGTGGGGACATCCACGATTCCGGCTTTGTCGGAAAGGGACTTCGTCCGGGCACTTCTGCCCTCCAGACACGTCAACACCCTTAGCCCCTGCTCTCGGAGCAGGCAGCCCACCGCGTGTCCCATGTCTCCGGGGCTCATAATTGCGACTGTATCAACTCCCATAAAGGATCTTCCTCCATTTGCACGGACTCTTACACGGCCTCGCGGATGATGGCATACATGTGCCGGTACAACTTGAACGCCTCTTTCCCGATGAACCACAGATCGCCGGTGCTGTCCGGGCGCACATGGTCGAAGGCCAGCACCTCGGTGTAACGGTAGTCTCCCCTGGTCTCCAGCCAGTCCGCCATCCTCCGCGACTCCGCCACAGGGATCAAACGGTCTCCCTGGGTGTGCATCAGCATTACCTTCGCCCTCAGGTCCTGCACGCGGGCGCTGGGGGAGATAGCCTGCATATCCGCCCGGAATGTCTCAGGCAATGAGTGGTACAGGTCTTCAGCCTCAGCAGATGTAGCTCCGTCCAAGATGCGGCGGACGGTCCTCGCGTCGGCTGGAAGACGGTTCAGGCTGTCCGGTCCTTCTGACTGTCCAGCCACATAATGCCTGTACAGCGTCTCTCTTGCCAGAGGGTCTTCTATAGTTTCAATTAGCTCATTGCCCAGGACCCGCATAGTCAATCTGTCAGGCTCCCAGGGGTCCCGGGCATCCTCATAGAAGCTGGACCGGCTGGCAACCTGCACCAGCAGGTCGCGGGCATCAAAGTAGGGGCCGAAGGCGTTGACAAACACCACGTCGTCGCGGATGCGCGGGTCGGATGCCGCCACGAGAGCGAAAGAAGCCCCGACACAAAACCCTCCCATGCCTACACGTTCCTGGTCCACAAATTCGCGGGAGCGCAGGTACAGGAAGGCATGGACCAGGTTATCAGCCTCCCCAGGGTCGATATTGTGCCGCAACGCCATTGTGGGTGACCAGTGGAACATGGTTACGAATCCGGCACGGGCCAGGGATTCTCCGAGGTTAATTACGTCCTTGTCGTCACGGCCAGCGGCGTTTGCGCCAAGGAATATCAGGACAGCAGCCTGCCCTGTCTTGCCGGGAACCCGGTAAATGTCGGCCACTCCATCGCCCGAGGCTTGGGGGTATGTGACTTCTTCCCGCACAGGTTCAGGCGTAAACCAAGTCTGAGGCCTGATACCCAGGTCCATTACCTGCAACACGAAGAAGGCGGTATGGTAGCCGGACCGGCCCTGCGGGGTCAGAATCAGAAACACCGCCACAACACCGGCGCATGCGAGCAGACTGAGCGCAAACCGGCGGAACCACTTCACGAGAAAGCGTTTCATGCTCCCAGTGTACCAAACCTGGCTAGACCCGGACCCGCACGATCATACCGACCGACAGCACCCTGGTGGCGGCCATTGCCAGGAATACGACAGGCCAGGGGCTTCCGCTCATGTCCAGCACGAGGCTGAACAGGATAGCTTGCAGTCCGGCGTAGGCGTAGCCGTGGGCATCCAGTAGCCCGGCTGAGGTGCCGGACATGTGCCGCCCTGCGATGTCAACGGCCAACGCGGATATGGGTGACAGACCCATGGAAACACCCCCAATCAGCAGCAGGAATGCGCCCATGCCGGCGTTGGCGGGAGGGGCCAGGGCGATGGCAACGAGAGCCACGGCGCTGATCACACAGGAAACAACAACCATCGGCACCCGCCCGCTGTGCAGCAGCCGGTCTGATATGATGCCGGAGACCGGAGGGGCGATCAAATAACCCAAAGGGAGGAGGAAGGTCACCAGAAGAGTTGACTCGATAGAGTGGCCACCCTGCGTAAAGTAGTAGATGGGGACCCAGGTCGTAAGCCCATATCGGACTACGTTCTCCAGTCCCTTGACATGGCTGGCGAGGTGGAAGCGAGGATTGGACAATAACTCCCTGTACGGCCCCATGCCCTTCAGCCGGTCTGAGTCCATCGCCTCCGGAGCGGCAGAGACCTCGTCTTCCTCGATGTAGTCCGGCAGGCCCACTTGGGCAGGGCGGTCCCTGGCAACCAGGTAGAATATCACTCCGAGGGCCGTGATGATCAGGGGCGGGTATCGGAAAGCGGCGCGCCACCCGAACTCGGACCCCACGTATCCCGACACCCACCACATCAACAGCATTGCCCCGCCCGCAAATGTACCGAGAATCCCTAAAGCCATCCCCCGGTCTCGCCTGGGCCACCACTGGGAAATCATGCTGATGGCCGGACTCCAGCAGGCCGCGTTAACAAACCCCGCGAGGCCCCACGGGATGGCGAAGCTCCACACGGAATCGGCGAAGCTGGTGACCACATTCAACACGGTGGTCAACACTGCGCCGCCCAGCACCCAGAGCCGCAGCCCGTAGGCCTCACCCAGCCTGCCGTGGCAAATATCCCCCAGACCGAAGCCCCACAAGAGCAGGGCATTGATTAACCCAATCTCAACGTGAGTCAGGCCCAGGTCCTCCTGCACCAGCGGGCTGACGGGCCAGAAGTTGAAGCGTCCCAGGTAGATGAACAGGTAGAACAGGCAAAAGGACAACAGGACGCGCCACTTCCACCGATGATAACTATCGGGGAGGTCCGAGTAGGGGAGGGCGTTGGCTCTACTCATAGGGTTCGGCGGCAACAGTCGAGGTGACGGGAACGGTGAGTCTGGCCGGTCAGCCGAAGACCACGGACACCGGCAGCGAGAAACCGGGCAGCAACTCCTCGTCAGTCAGTATGTCTCCTTCGTCATACCTTGCAGAAACATTGTCGGGAGCGTGAACCACAACGGTCCGAGTATCCGGGTAGATGACCCAGACCCTCCGGGTCCCATTGGTCAGGTATTCGTTGACCTTAGCTTCGATGGAAGCTGCGGTGCCGGAGGGGGAAACCACCTCCACGGCCAGGTCTGGCGCTCCCTGAAAGAACCCTACGGGCGGTCTCCCATCGACCAGGCGTTCCTTGAGGATAAACGACACGTCCGGCCCGCGGACGGTATCCGGGTCTCTCTCCAGTCGAAACCCGCTTTCCACTATCACGATCCCCAGATCGTGCGCCCGGACGAAAGCGCGCATCTCACCGCCCACGTTCAGGGCGATGTAACCGTGTCCAACCCCGGGTGGCGACATCTCGATAACCTCTCCCTTCACAAGTTCAAAATCGCCGTCCACATGAGAATACTCCCGGAAGAAGTCTTCGGAGGTGAGAAGCGTGCGTCGCTCAGTCATGGCAAGCTCCGTTTCACGAATTATGGTGGGTACTCTAAAGAGCAGTAGCGTTTCTGGCAACTGCCGAGAGTCATCCGGGGCCGTGGGCCGCGGAACCTGACCCGGTGGCAAGCGTTATCTGCCGGACAATCTGCTCCAGTGCCCAGTCCGTGGGAGCTGACGAATCAACGGTGATGTGCGCCCGTGTAATGGGCTGCTCGTAGGGGCGCATCTTACTATACACAGTCCAACCCGCATCGGAGTTGTCCTGCGGGTCTCGGCGTGCAATTCGTCCCTCAAGCCGTTTTCGGACGACGTCCGGCGGGGCGGTGAAGCGGACGATCGTGATGGGCGAGGCAGTCCGTTCCGCTATCTCGTAAACTGGCTGGCGGAAGTTCTCGGTCAGGTTAGTGGCCTCAAACAAGACTCTCCAGCCTTGTTGCAGTAGCTCCTCAATCAGCAGGTGGGCGGCGGAGAACACCATCGCGTGTTCATCGGGAGTGTAGGCTGGTTGGGAAATTAACGACTTCCGCAGGTGGTCGCTTTCCAGCACCATCATTGGCGCGCACGCCACCAGGCTCCGGGCGAAGTGGGACTTTCCCGTCCCCGGCAACCCGCTAAACATGACCAGGAAAGGGCCACTCCCCGGAGAAGCGCCAGACTTGGCGGCCCTCCTTTCCAACATTCCACGCAGCCGCGCGGCGACTCCGGCCGCAGATTCGTAGGGAACGCCACCGAACAATTCCCGTTGCATTATATTCCGCCTACCCGTAAAACTCTTCGGCGCAGACCAAGGGTAAGCCTTGAAACACCAGGCCAAGGAGACCTGTAGCGATCAATACTTGCTTCAACTCCGTTCCCCTGCCGAGTCCACATGGAACGCGATTCCCAAAACGCCCGGACCAGTGTGTGCACCCATGACCGGGGTGAATTGGCTGGTGAACGCCTCCACGCATTCAAATTCGCCGGTAATGCGTCGTAGCAATTCCTCTGCCTCATCGGCAGCGTCGGCCTCCATCACATTTACCCGTACAGGGTTGCGGCCCACCCTCCCACGCATCAGGTCGAGCAGCCGGTCCGCTGCCCTCTCTCGTCCCCTCGGTTTCCCCACCAAGCGGGTCTCCCCCATACACAGTTCGGCTACCGGTTTGATGCCCAGCAGGTCACCGGCCAACGCGTGGAGTTTGCCCACTCGGCCGCCTCGCCGCAAGTAATCGAGGGAGTCCAGGAAGGCGAAAAGGCAAATGTGTGGAATGAGTCGGCAGACCTTGTTTGACACTTCTTCCAATGACAGACCTTCTGACCCCCAGCGCCCCGCGGCCAATGCCAGAAGTCCCGCGCCACCCGCAGCTGTTCCCGTATCGATAACCTCGATTCGTGGCTGGTCCGGGTCGACCCCGGTCAGGTCACGCGCGCTCAAAGCAGACTGGTGGGTTGAACTGAAGCCTGAGGCAATGGTCAGGCAGATTATATCCTGCTCGTCGTCGAGTCGCTCAGAGAAGACTTCCAGGAACTCTGCCGGAGCAGGCGCTGAGGTCGTTGGGAGGTCAACCCCTTCCTTAAGCGCGCTGTAGAAACCGGAGGGTCCAATATCTAATCCGTCCCGCAAGACCTTGCCGCCCAGGACCAGCCGGTGTGGTACTACGGTGATGCCCCAATTGTAGACCAGGCTATCGGGGAGGCAACAACCGCTGTCGACCACCACCGCTAGGTCACGTTGTCGGACCACCGGGTGGTTACCTCGCCGTTGGACTCAGCAGGCGACGGAGCAGGAGCGCGGTTGGCAACCTGGAATTCCAGCACGGCGGGACTCAGGAGGAACGCCAAGGACGCGAGCATCATCAACAGCACCGCCAGCAGGCTGAACGTGACAGGAAGCGAGGCCGCCGTGATTATTACCATTACCACCGTGCAGAGCGTTAATAGCCCGATCCTGACTAGCCGCGGCCCAACCTTGAGGAAGACTGCCGTCGTTACTGCAAGCGCCAGGAAGATGAGAGCGCGGTCGGTGTCAGTCTCCTGCATCCGCTCCCCGTGGTCACTCCAGAGTCCCCCCTGCCAGTTCAGGAAAAGCACCCACGAAGTGAGGAACGGGAATGGCAAGGCCGTCAAGGACGCCAAGAGCCAGTCCTGCCGGACCAGCTTCCTTACCACGCTGAACATGATCCACATGGAGAAGGGCACGTATCCGATCAGCAGGAAAAAGAGAATTACGTTGAATGGGAGCTTCCCGGTGGTCACCAAGGTCCAGCCTCCGTAGGCCAGTGCAACCAGGGCCAGGAGCCAGGACAGTGCCGGTGCGGCCAGCGTGTAACCCATCCAGGAATAGGACCATTTGCTGGGATGCCCAGACCGCCAGTTCCGCCAGGAGACCAGTGTGACGCCAATCAGCAGCAGGCCGACCAGGAAGTAGTGGCTCCAGAGATGGAGGGCAAACAGGGACGCCAGCAGGAAGTGGGGAACCGTCGCAAGGAGGACATCCTTCCAGACACCGGGGCTGTGGACGGCATACATGCTCCGGGCCACTTCTTTGGGTGCGCCCATCTGGCGCACGGCCAAGCCGGGTGCCTCATCGGTGGGGATTCCCTGGGCTTCCAGTTCGGCAGCCTTGTCCTCCAGGTGGGCCTGTACCTCTCGGAGTATCTCCTGCTCCTCATGCGGGCCCAGTCGTAGTTGGTTTGACAGTGAACGGAGGTAGTCCGTGAATTCACCGGACATCTGAATCCCCCGGACTCCTATTGCGGTTCCGGCAGCACTACGGAATTCATGGCCTGTGTGAACCGTCTCCATTCCGTCTGCCGGGCCGACAAAGCCTCCCTCCCTTTGGCCGTTATATTGTAGTAACGGCGTCGGACACCGTTTGGTGTGTCCATCCAGTTGCCCTCTACAAGTTTGTCCCGCTCCAGTCGGTGCAATGCAGGGTACAGGGTGCCTTCCTTGAAGGCGAAGTAACCGCTGCTGCGCCTATCAACCTCCTTGGCCATCTGGTAGCCATACATCGGCTCGATTTCCAGCAGCGCCAAGAGCAGTGTTTCCGTGTTGCCTTTGAGCAGTTCTTGTTGGTGCATAGTCACAGCGACCGCGATAAAGATGGGTGTCTCGCCACTTATCGATTTCGCGTTCGGTTGCCTCCACCGATACGTGACAATACCTTTCGACCATCAGAGTCTGGCGACAATCACCCTCTGGATTACCACGAGGATGATTATTGCAACCATCGGACTCAGATCGAAGACTCCCACGGAGGGCAGGACGCGACGAAGCGGAGCGAGTATCGGCTCAGTTAGCTGAATCATCACGTCTTGAATGCTCACGAGGATTGGGTGAGGCTGGGCACCCATGACCGGCACAATGAACGATAGCAGCGCGCGGATAAGGATAGCCGTCGTTACGAGGGTAATCAGGATGTTGAGAATTTCGGCAATCAATTGGACACGCTACTGCTGGCCAAGTCTGATCGACTTCAGGTAAGCGGCGTTCACGGCTTCAACCAGCGCCGCCGGCACACCGGCCCTCTCCAACGCTTGGAGGCCCTCCGCGGTGGTCCCGCCGGGAGACACCACCATGTCCTTGAGATCTGCCGGGTGCCTGCCGGTGTCCATTACCAGCTTCGTACTGCCGAAGACAGTCTGGAGGGCCATGGTCCGTGCCACGTCCCGTGGCAGGCCCACATAGACCCCCGCGTCGATGAGCGCCTCCAGAAAGAGGAACACGTAGGCCGGGCCGCTGGCGCTCAATGCGGTGGCCATATCCAGGTATTTTTCGTCCTCGACGAATATCTCCTCGCCGATGGTTGAGAGGGCCGACCGGGTAAAGTCCCGCTTGGATTGGTCGACCTGTTCCGAGCAGGTCCACATGGTCATGCCGTGGCCGATCTGCGCCGGGGTGTTCGGCATCACCCGGATCACCCGATCATTCTTCATTCCTTTCCTGATGGTCTCCAGCTTGGCCCCGGCGACGATCGAAAGCGCAGCTTGATCGCGGGAAAGCTCACTCTCGAACTCGTCGAAGACCACGTGAAGGTCCTGGGGTTTGACGGACAGGACAACCAGGTCCGCTCCGTCGGCAGCGTCCAGGTTATGCTCAGCGGTGGCAACGCCCAGTTCCCGTGTCAGGTACTCACGGCGCTCCGGCCTCGGTTCTCCGATGGTCACGTCTCCGGCGGTAGCCACACCCCCGTCAAGGACACCCCGCAGGATGGCCTCAGCCATAGTCCCTCCGCCTATGAATGCCAACCTCATCGGCTTTGACCTTCCGTTCCAGTCTGTATCCGGTTCCGTCCCGTCTCCCGAGTCAGAACTATTGGTGCATTATAGCACTCGGAAATTCTGTCAGAAATCAGACATCCCCTCGCCCCTGGCGAGGGATACCGCCAACCGGATCGACTCCAGCATACTAACCTCGCTGGCGATGCCTTGCCCTGCTATGTCAAAGGCGGTGCCGTGGTCGACTGAGGTCCGGACGAAGGGCAAACCAAGGTTGGCAGTAATGCTCTCTTCAAATCCATAGACCTTGACCGGAATATGGCCCTGGTCGTGGAACATGGCCAGGACCGCATCGTACCGGCCCTGGATGGCCTGGTGGAAAATCACGTCCGCGGGCACCGGCCCGGTAACGTCGATGCCGCTATCCCTGGCTTCGGCCACTGCGGGAGCGATTTCCTCAGCCTCCTCGTGGCCCAGCAGACCGCCGTCGCTGCCGTGGGGGTTCAAAGCCGCGGCCCCGATTCTCGGGTGCGGGAATCCCCACTTGATGAAACTGTCGTGGGTCAACTGGAGGAAGTCCAGGATACGCGGCTTCTTCACATAGTCGCAGGCAAGGCGCAGGGAGCGATGGGTAGTAAGGTGTACGACGCGCAGATTCTTGGCCATGAGCATCGTCGCTACTGTTTTCGCGCCAGTAAGCTCCTGCAGCAACTCCATGTGGCCAATAGACTCATAACCGGCCAGGCTGGCGGCCTCTTTGTTCAACGGCGCGGTGGCCAGTCCGGCGACTATGCCCTCCACCGCAAGCTCTCCGGCCCTGCTTACCCACTCCATCGCCGCCTTCCCGCAGGCCGGACTGATCTGCCCCACGGTGATGTCCTCAGGGTTCAGGTTGTGAATGTCCAGCACGTCGATGACCCGGGAGTCCAGCCCGAAAGCAACGGCCTCATCGGTCTCGTTGATACGCAGACTCGATCCAGTTAGCTCCACCGCCTGCTGCATGGCAAAGGTGTTGCCAACGACCAGTGGCCGGCACGAATCATAAACTCTGGAGTCGTTAAGGGCCTTGACCACAACCTCGGGGCCGATTCCGCAGGGGTCGCCCATCGTTATGGCGATGGCCGGCCTGTCGTTACCATCCATTTCTCACCTTCCTGGAATGTGGCTACCCGACAGGGCATGGTGTCGCTAGGACGGCCGGGGCCGGGCTGATTGAATGGATTGTAGCACAGTTGACCGTGGACAAGAGATAGACTTGACCCCAAGGGTGGGTTTTGTGCATCGGTGTATAATTGAGCAATATGGCCTTGATTCTCGACGCCGATTCCCTTATCAAGCTAAACCGGGTGGGAGCTTTGGGAGTCGTAGCTGGAGCCTTTGAGTGCGTGATTCCTGAAGCCGTTTATCAAGAAGCCGTCGTCAATGCCAAAGCTAGGGGCTATGCTGATGCGGAAACTATAGATGGGATTATCCGGAGATGGGATTATCCGGGAACTAATCACAATCGTGGATGCGAATCCCCTGGACCTGTTGGACGTTTCCAGGAATATCGGACCCGGCGAAACAGAAGTGTTGGCTTTGGCCCAGCAAGGTAGTGAAACAGCTATCATCGTGAGCGATGATGAGGACTTTCTTAGGTATGCCAGACGAATGGGAATCAGACACGTGACACCCATTGGGTTGGTTCCCTGGCTGGCCCAAGAATGGGTGATTAGCGTAGACCAAGCCAGAGAATTAATCGAACTTTCCCGCCATTTGACCAACGAAAGAAACTACCTGGCAGCGGTGGCAGAATTGGAGGTTTCAGAGAAATGACGTCCGCTAAGAGTGAGGACAAGTCTGTCTCTCTAACGATTCCCGAGACCATCTTGGAACTAGCTTCTAGGTTGAGCCAGGAGAAAAATATCGACCGCTCGAAATTCCTTCGGGAGTGGTTATGCAGAGGTGCCGAGGATGCGGTAATAAGACTTTTGGAGCGAGGGGACATCAGCAAAGGTTATGCAGTTAAAGTCCTGGGCATTACCTATCATGACATTAACCACCTGCTGGAGGCCCGGGGCGTTAGGCTAGGTCCCAGCGAGGAGCAGATTAGGAGATCGCAAGACACAGCCAAACACCTGAAACGGCACATGAGGCTATGATGCTGGTCTAGTTGCTATGAAAATTTCCCTGTTTGACTGCGAAGAGGGTAATAAAAGACCATTACCTGACGGTACTCGCCTCTACCCCAAGCTAACGCCTCGGCAGGCACATCAGTTGGCCGTCCTGCTCCACGTCTGGTATCAACTACAGGAGCGCAACCTGATTCAACCTTGTCAGAATCCAAGGCATCCGTTATCAGTCTGAGTCTCTCTCTGGGCAAGAAGGAGGCATTTTGGACGCGATGATGAGAGCGACGAATATCAGTCCACTGAAGCTTGGGAATGTCGCCGTTGTCATTGGGAGGCTTCCATACAGACATGAGAGCAGGTTCGGGCATTAGCTCGACCATACGCCTTGCCGTAGCCGTCATGGAAGTCTCATACTCTCTGCTTAATATTCTCAGGCTGCGTAGAGACCACCCCTCCATCCAAGCATCCTCTTCAAACGCGAGCCGTGGCATGAGGATTTCTGCGGCTATTTCGTCACACAAGCGTTCCTCACCCCCATCGGATTCGTCCGAACCTCGATGGTTAACGGCCGAACCATTTGAAATCCCACACTTTTGTAAAAGCAAATGGGACATCTCATGGGCCAAGGAGAAGCGTCTTCTCAGCCTGCTTTTGCTTTGATTCAGTATGATGGTGTAGCCACGACGACCGGGCAATAGCATACCATCAGACGAAATTGCTTCCGTTTTGATAGACACTACTCCCCAATTCTTCGCGAGAATTTCTAAGGGAACTGGCTTCTGTAGTGCTTCCAAACGATATCGCCGGACTACCTCATTCTTGGCGTCAAGTAAGTTCTTCATCGTCATCGCAAATCGATTCGAAGAATTCGTGGACCAAAACATATAGCTCGTCAGACGTTACATTCTGAGTTCTAAACCTAGCAGATCCCTCAACATATTGTTCAAATTGCTCTGCTAGTAGACCAACCGCTTTGAAATGATGGGTTACATTGAGTGATGTCGTACCCTACCTAGGCTTTAAAGGCAAGCTCGACAAGCTTGATTACCCATCATTACAAACATTTCGCACTACTAGGTCTGGCCTCTTCATTCGCTCAGACACAAACTGCCCAGCCTTGCGACGGTTCTCAGCTTCTTTCGATTCGTTTCTCTCAACCAGATCCGCCGGAGATATACCCAGCGCAGCACCAAGAGCCTGATAGTCTTCTGGCCTCGCTGGGTATCCCAACAACAGTCTGGTTAGGTAAGCTAGCGTAAAGTCCGGCTGAACAGCCCGAGCCAAGTCGGCGATATGTGATAAATTTTCTTGTGTGTTGCCCCCTTTAGCCTCTATAGTAGCTTTTAGTTTATCTTTGAATGCCATCTTTCCTCCCACCATCTATCCGCATGTGCTGAATCCGCAACCCACACAAATCAAGCAACCCTCTTGGAATGCCAGAGTTCCGTTGCAGTCCGGGCACTTCCGGCCTTGCTGATAACCGTTGACCAACCCGTTCACGTTAGGAGCGCCGAGCATCTTCATCTGGACACCGTTGGACTGGTAGTTTGGCGTCAGGTCCGGGTCTTGGCTGATGTGCCGTTCCAAGGCCAGGGCCACGGCGTCGGGACCTGACCGCACCAGGACACCATCGTCCCAGGCAGGGCAGCACGTGATTCCACGTAGGTGCTCGATGACTACCCTGGGATCAATGCGGGAGCGAAGGGCCACTGAGACCAATCTGGATATGGCCTCGAGTTGGGCCGAGTCACAACCCCCCGCCTTACCCAGATTACCGAACAACTCGAAGGGATTCCCTTGCTCGTCGAAGTTGATCGTAACGTACATGTTACCGTGGCCGGTCCGCACCCGCTCGGTGACCCCTGTGATGGCCTGGGGCCTCTCCCGGGGCGTCTGGTATGGGTCGGCCGCCTGCTCTGCGAGTGCCGCGGCGACCAGTGCCTCCACATCAGGCGCGGAATCGGATTCCGCTCCCGTCTCCCCGGTACTGAGCACCTGCCCTGCCTTGCTGCCATCCCGGTATACCGTGATACCCTTGCATTCCAGCTCATAGGCCAGCATATAGGCGTGGGCTACATCCTCCACCGTGGCATCGTGAGGAAAGTTGATGGTCTTGGACACCGAGTTATCAGTGTACTTCTGGAACGCAGCCTGCATCCGCACGTGCCACTCCGGGCTGATGTCGTGGGATGTGCGGAACACGTCCTTGATCCACTGGGGAATCTCGAACTTTGAGTCCAGGCGGGAAAGGCTTCCCGTCCGGGCCAGTTCCTCCATCAACTCTTCCGAGTATATCCCCTCATGCCTCGCCACGGCCTCGAAGTAGGGGTTGGCCTCTACCAGCCTGGTGTTGTCCATTACGTTCCGAACATAGCTGAGAGCAAACAGGGGTTCGATACCGCTTGAGGCCCCCGCGATGATGCTGATCGTCCCCGTGGGCGCTATGGTCGTCGGGGCGGAGTTGCGCATGGGGACCGAATTGCCGGAAGTGTTGTAAACGCTGCCTTCCCAGGCCGGGAAACTGCCGCGCACCCCTGCCAATTCCTGAGATGCCCGGTGGGTCTCTTCCTTGACCCTACGCATAACTTCCTCGGCCAGGGCCACGCCCTCCTCGGAGTCGTAGCCGATGCCCAGTTGTACCAGCAGGTCGGAGAAGCCCATGACACCAAGACCGATGCGACGGGTCTTCTTGCTCATCTCGTCGATTTCGGGGATGGGGTACTCATTCCTGTCGATAACGTTGTCCAGCATGTGGACCGTCGTCCTGACCACCCGGGCCAGCCGGTCCCAGTCAATCTCGACACCGCCCGATGCCGGGTAGCAGACCATCCGCGCTAGGTTCACCGACGCCAGATTGCATGACTCGTAGGGGAGAAGCGGCTGCTCTCCGCACGGATTTGTGCTCTCAATCTTGCCCAGCTGTGGGTTTGGGTTTTCCTCGTTGATGAAATCAATGAATATCAGCCCAGGGTCGCCGGTCTGCCAGGCCATCTGGGCGATCTGATCGAATACCTCCCGGGCGTTCAACCTGCCCGTAACACCTCCGGTGCGCGGGTTGATCAGGTCATAGTCCTGGTTGGACTTGAGCCGCTCCATGAACTCCGTGGTCACGGCCACGGAGATGTTGAAGTTATTGAGGTTCCGCCCGTCCTTCTTCGACTCGATGAAGGCGAGAACGTCGGGGTGGTCCACGTTCAGGATGCCCATGTTCGCGCCGCGCCGCGTGCCGCCCTGCTTCACCACATCGGTCGCCGTGTCGAAGGCACGAATGAAGCTGACCGGGCCACTGGCGATGCCGCCGGTGGAACCTACCACATCCCCTGAGGGCCGTAGGCGGCTGAAGGAGAAGCCGGTGCCGCCGCCGCTCTTGTGGATCAGGGCGGTCTGCTTCACCCGGTCGAAGATGGAGTCAAGGGCGTCGTCCACCGGGAGAACGAAACAGGCCGATAACTGCTGCAACTCCCGCCCCGCGTTCATCAGGGTCGGCGAATTGGGCAAGACCTCCAGGCTTCGCATAGCGCGGTAGAACTCGTCCTCGATGTCCCTACGCTGTTCCTCGGTAGCGCCGTACAAGTTCAAGTCAGCCATGGACAGGTCTCTGGCCACCCGGCGGAACATCCCATCCGGGTCTTCCAGGACGTTGCCGTCCCGGTCCTTGGACAAATAACGGCGGTCAAGGACGACCTTGGCGTTCTCGGTAAGCTCCGGGTACTCAGCGTCAACCGAACCGGCGATACCGGCCTTCCGCAGGGCTGATGTGGCGCGTTCTGATGCAGCGGTTGAGTCCTTGCCTGCTGCTATGCTCTCGGTTGCCATCTTGACACCATCCTGACTGCCCCGCAGGGCACATTCCTTGGTCCAAATAGGACGCTAACATCCACTGCTGGTTCACCGCCGCCAGCAAATGTCATGCCTGAGACTCTCGGTATGAGTCGGCGGGATTGATGCCGATGCATCCCACGCCATGTCAAACATACAAGCTGTAGTACATAATGGCAAGGCGGGATACATAATATAGTATGGGACGCTACAACAACGCGGGGCGTTTGTCAACGGAAAGCGGGACGAATTTCCCCGTAATATTGAGAGGTAGTACAGCTACAGGACTTGGACGCAGAAGGTAAACCTATTCGCCAGCCGCGGCTGGACTTTCCTCGTCCTGGTCGGCGTCGGAAGACCCATTCGCCCCGTTCCTGGCCGACCGGGTCTGGGTTGCCCCGGCGGGAACCCGGCGGCGGGCGCGGCGCTTTGGAGGCGGAGCGTCTTCCAGGAGGGGCAGTTGCGTGTCTTCCCGCAGGTCCTGCACCGCCCGCTCGAAACTCTCGATCTCCTCAAAGTTGCGATAAACGCTCGCCCAGCGGATGTAGGCCACCTCGTCCAGGTGCCGGAGACGGTCCATCACCATCGAGCCTACCACTGAGGTCGGTACGTCGGCGTGGCCCATGGTAGGCAACTCAGCCTCGATGTCTTCCACGATTTTCTCAATGGACCGGGAGGACACGGGCCGCTTGGTGCAGGCTTTACGAATGCCGCTGATGACCTTCTCTCGGTCAAACTCCTCCCGCCGGCCGTCCCGCTTGGTGACCATCAGGGAATTGGACTGGACCCGCTCGTAGGTGGTGAACCGCACACCACAGGCCTGGCACTCTCGCCTGCGGCGGACACCATTCTCAACGATGCGGGAGTCGGTAACCTTGGAGTCCACTTTGTCGCAATAGGGACAGTGCAACGTCCCCCCTTGCCTGGGGTGAATTGCCGAACTCGACGCCAACATACCAGATGCAGTTGCAGTCCGGCCAGTGTCTACTACAAAGTGTGTCTATTTTATGCATGACGGCCCATTCGGTCAACATCACGAGATAGACTGCTCAAGAAGCGGCGTTTTCGCGGATGTCTGGTTGTGGACTTGAGGGGGACGAAATAGGAGGCCGCCCCGTGCGGAGCGGCCTCAGAAGGGTTCTCGGCGCCCAGAGTTGCGAATTGCGCCAAATAGGTGATTAGTGCTTTTGGGCCTCCGAGAATATTACTCCCTACGGTACGGCTACCGGAAGAAGCCCCGGTTTCGGCTGGAAGACTGCCGGCGCAGGAAGCTGGGAACGTCCAGCTCTTCCTCGCTCTCCGGTATCACGTCCTGCAGCAAACGCTCCAGTTCGGCTTCCCTGGCAAGCTGGGCGTCCTGGGCAACCGGGAAGGCCGCAGCCACCATGGTGATCTTTACTTCGTCGTCCAGTTTCGGGTCCCGGGAGGTCCCGAAGATTATGTTGGCGTCGGGGTCGGACATCTCCTGGATGACGTCGGCCGCATCCTGGACCTCCTTAAGGCTCAGGCTGGCGCCGCCGCTGACGACGAACAGGATGCGCTTGGCCCCGTCCATTGCAATGTCAAGCAACGGGCTCTTGGTCGCCATCTTGGCGGCGTCGATGGCCCGGTGGTCTCCCTTTCCTTTGCCAATTGCCAGCCAGGCCGGCCCGGCGTTGGTGAGGATAGTCTTGACATCTGCGAAGTCGACGTTGATCTCGCCAGGCACGGTGACCACTTCAGCGATGGCCTGAATGCCTTGCTGCAACACGGTGTCGGCGGTCCGCAGCGCGTCTTCCCAGGTGAAAGTCTGTTCCGACTGGTTGTTCAGGTGCAGCAACCGGTCGTTGGGTATCACTATCAGAGTGTCCACGTGGTCCTTGAGACGACTGATGCCCTCATCGGCGTTCTTGCGCCGGGCGCTGGCCTCAAAGGAGAAGGGACGGCTCACCACGCCTACGGTCAGCGCTCCACTCTCCTTGGCGACCTGGGCCACCACCGGAGATGCGCCAGTCCCGGTGCCGCCGCCCATCCCGACGGCCAGGAATATCATGTCGGCGTCCTTCATGGCCTCTTCCAGATCCTTGCGGCTCTCCTCGGCCGCCTGTCGGCCAAGGTCAGGCTGAGCGCCCGCGCCCAGGCCACGGGTCAACTCCGACCCGATGCAAATCCGGTGCGCCACGTCGCAGCGGAACAGGTGCTGGGAGTCGGTGTTAACCGCGTAATACTCCACCACCGGAAGCTTTTCCTTGTACATCCGGCTGACGGCGTTGCTCCCGCCTCCGCCTATGCCGAAGACCTTGATCAGGGGCACCCCACTCCCCACCTCTGGGATCATGTTCAATGGATTGTTGGGGTCTGCAAGCGGCTCCCAAGACGCCGAGTGTTCAGATACCATGTCTGCCTCCTCCGCAGCGTTAAATCTGGTCCAAAATTTCGCTATCGCCGGCTGGTTTCCTTGACAGCGGAAATTACGCCGGGGTTTGCCACCTATTCCACGGTCACCTCTTCCGGTTTCTTCTGCTCTTCCTTCTTCCGCCCCGTTATAAGCGACCGAAAACCACCACCCTTCTTGCCGTTGCCACTTTTCTCCATATGCCTACTTCTATCTGCGTTCCTGACGTTGTTGTATGTGCGCTTCTGGCCGTAATGTTTGATCCCCCAGAGCAGCAGCCCCACTACCACAGATGCGCTGGGCTTCTGCAATTCCGATGGCAACCCCGCAATACCCCTGGGATGAGCCAGGCGGACGGGAACTCCAAAGGTCTGATGGGCCAACCCGCATATTCCGTCCAACTGGGCGCCGCCGCCCGTGAATACCAAACCGCCGCTTGGAATGTGCCGCAGTCCTGCCTGTCGCACGCGCAGCAGGACCATCTTGAGTATCTCCATCACCCGGTCATGCAGTGGCTCACTTAGGTCCCGCCGCTTTACGACCCGACGAGGCTGTCCTTCAAAACCGGGAACAACCACTTCCTCGCTCAGTTGGACCCACTCCGGCATTGCGGCGCCCGACTTGACCTTGATCTCCTCGGCAACGTAGAAGGGCACCCTCATGGCCACCGCCAGGTCCCTGGTCAACTGATTGCCTCCTACCGGAATCATTGACGAATACCAGGGTGTTCCCTGCCGGTAGATCATTACGTCCGTAGTGCCGCCGCCGATGTCGACCACGACCGCTCCCATCTCCCGTTCATCTCCGGTAAGAGTGGCCTCGGCCGCCGCCAGAGACGACTGGACCAAACTGCCCACCCCCACTCGGTTGGAATCCAATACTTTGAGGGTGTTTCTAAGTGTGGCAGAGTCGCCCACAACAACGTGGGACTCGACCTCCACCTCCTTGGCATGAAGACCGGCCGGGTTCCGGACCAGGGCGAGTCCGTCGACTACGTATCCCATGGGGATCATATGAATGATCTCCTGGGATGGGTCCACCTCGGGGGTAGCGGACTCGATCAACTTGTCCACCAGGGTGGGGTCCAGATCGTCAATGTCGTTGGGATTCTCTACCATGTTCTTGGTATTCAGGCAGCTTATGTGGGAGCCATTGACACTTGCGTAAACCCCTGAAATGACGCCTTTGCCCAGGTAACGCTGAGCCTCTTCGATAGAGGCGCTTACCGCCGCCCGCACTTCTTCGATGTTCTCGATCCGCCCTTTTTGGACACCCTGGGACGGGACTTGTCCCGTTCCCAGAACCTTGAGCTCGCCTTCTGTGCCTATGCGGGCGACGACGGAGTATATTTTGCTGCTGCCGATGTCGACGGCAGAGTAAAACGTATCTTTACTCAACCACACACCATCCTTTCCTGTTGATTGGGACCACGGACCGGGTCATAGCCGCTCGGCTACCCGCATCCTGGCGCTGCGGCTCCTGGGGTTGGCATTGACCTCCCTGAGCGACGGTCGGATGACCCTTCGATTGAGAATCCGCACCGTCGGCTGATGTCCGCACACACAGACTGGAATCTCCGGAGGGCAGACACAGGTTGCAGCCTCCCGGGCCAGGAATTGCTTTACGATGCGGTCTTCCAGGCTGTGATAGCTGATGACCACCAGCCTCCCTCCGGTCGCCAGCAGCCGCACGGCTGACCGGAGACCTTCCCGGAGGACATCCAGCTCATTGTTCACGGTAATCCGAAGAGCCTGGAAGGTTCGTGTGGACGGATGAAGCCTGCGCCGTCCTCTTCCCCCGACTGCGGCTGTTACCACTTCAGCCAGAGTAACGGCGTCGCCAATGGGCCTGCACCGCACAATGGCGCGGGCTATCTGCCTGGCCCTCGGCTCCTCGCCATTCTCCCGCAACAGCGAAGTCAGCTCTTCTTCGGTGTATGTGTTGACCACCTGGTGGGCCATCAGTGGAGTCGAGGGGTCAAACCGCATGTCCAACGGCGCATCTGAATAGAAGCTGAAAGCGTATCCGGGCGCTTCCAATTGGCGGGACGATATACCCAGGTCCATTAACACACCGTCGGCAGTATGGATGCCACGGCTTGCCGCTGCGTCGATCAGGCTATCATAGCCGGCGTGCACCGATGTGAACCGCCGAAAACCCGGCCCCATACCCGCGTGTTGGCCGGAGAGCGTCGGACGGGACCCGTCTCCAGCCGGTGCGAGGTCTGCCAGCCGCCGGTCCGCGACAGTCAACATCCTCGGGTCCCGGTCGATGCCAAGCACCCGGCCGTCCGGTACGGTGGCGCTTAGAATTGCCGCACTATGTCCTCCCTCTCCGAGGGTGGCATCCACATACACTCCATCTAGCCGCACCACCAGATGCTCAACTACCTCGGAGAGCAGGACAGGCCGGTGATAGATGTGGGAACCGGCGTCGCGGCTGCCGACGTCCCGGTGGTCCAGGTTCTCCTGATCAGGACTGCCATTGCCGCCGTCTCCGGCTTCATCTCGAATGTTCGACACTGCAAGAACCAACGCATGTCCCCATTGTTTGGCCGCTGAGTCCCGGAAGGTCTCGTAGTTTGGGCCTGCACTCTCCAAGGCCCAAACTCGATGCTGGCAACTTATCAAGTCACGGAGGCTTATGTCAACGAATTTCAAAACAATTTTCAGTAATATTTTATAATATTACCAAGACTCTGGTTTTGGCATGAAACCCGGTTAACCCTGCGAGCCGCCATCTCTACGGGGATATGTCCATGCGGCAGCCGAAAGGTTCCAACGTGCAGGGGGTTATGCTATACTCACTGTCGTCCTACTGAAGCCTGTTGCCGGTATTGGCAGCCATATATTGGTGCGTTTATTGAACGGAGATGTTCTGCGGTGATCGTCACACGGGTTTCTGAAAGCCCTACTGAAGTAACGCTAAACATCGCGTTGGACCCTGACGACGAGGAGCCTTTCATCAGCCGGTCCTACCGCCGCGTTGTAGGGAGACTGCAAATTCCAGGATTTCGCCGCGGCAAGGCGCCCCGTTCTATCGTGGAGAGCCATGTTGGGCGCCTTGGCCTGCTCCAGGAAGCACTGGAGTTCATGATTCCGGAAACCTTGGACAACGTGCTCCGGGAACAGGAGCTCCAGGCCTACGCCGAGCCCGACCTGGAACTCCTAGAGATGGAGCCGGTCAGCTTCAAGGCCGTCGTTCCCCTGGAACCCCTTGTAGACTTGGGAGACTTCCGGGCCATCCGCGTGGAGCGGCCACCAGTCGAGGTAACGGATGAGGAAGTGGACGAGGTAGTGGAGCAGATCCGCTACCAATCGGCTCCGTGGGAGCCTGCCGAGCGTCCAGTCCAGTTCGGCGACCTATTGACCCTGGACGTCACTGGTTTCATCGACGGCGAGCAAATAACCAACGACGAGGGCGTAGACTATATCCCGCAGGAGGACAACTCTCTCCCTGTTCCGGGGTTCTCCGGCTACTTGGAAGGGATGACCGAAGGCCAGGAGAAGGACTTCACACTCACGATCCCCGAGGAGCAATACCAGGAAGAGTTCGCGGGCAAGGAATGTGCCTATCACGTCAAAGTAATCTCAGTCAAGGCAAAAAACCTGGCCGAGTTGGACGATGAGTTCGCTAAAGGCGTAGGCGAAGGATACGAAAGTCTGCAATCACTGCGAGACGAGCTACGCGGGCGCATCGCCTCAGACGCCGAGGCAAACGCCGAGCGAACGCACCACGACCAGATACTTCAAGAACTCCTGAGCATCGCCAGCATCCAGGCTTCCGATCTCATTTACCAGCGCGAAATGGAAGGGTTACAGGAGGAACGGGAGCGGACACTGCGCAACCAGCGCCTCGACATGGACACCTATTTGGGCTACATCGGCCTGACCAACGAGGAATGGCGAAACCAGTTGCGTTCCCGGGCCGAAGATCGCTTGAAGAGTCATCTGGTACTGACAAAGGTGGCTGAGTTAGAGGAGATCGAAATCTCACCCGAAGCTGTCCAGTCGGAAATTGACGAGATGGTGTCCTCGGCGGGAGAGTCCGCGGAGATGATGCGGCAAAGCCTGTCCACCGACGCAATACGCAACAACATTCAGGCGTCCATACGCAACCGGGAAGTCATGCGCCGGCTGGCAGAAATCATGGTGGGCGCTATCTCAGACGAAGAAGCGCCCAACACCGAAGGTACAGGTACAGTCGAGGAGCAGACCGAGGCCGCCGGTGAGAGTCCAGTGCCGGCTGAAGATGAAGAATCCGAAGGAACCCAATAAGGAGCTGATACCGATGTTGAGCAACTCTGATGGCTCACATTTGCCTTCGATGCCTGCTTGGTTTCGGGGCAACCTGGGACTAATCACGCCTGAACACCCTTCTCCGCTCATACCGCAGAGCATTATCCCTATGGTAATCGAGACCAGCCCCCGCGGTGAGCGAGCCTTCGACATCTATTCCCTGCTGCTCAAAGAGCGGATCGTCTTCCTCGGCACACCCATCAACGCCCATGTGGCCAACACGATCACTGCCCAATTGCTCTACCTGGAGCGGGAAGACCCGGACAGGGGAATCAGCATGTACATCAACAGCCCGGGTGGAGAGATAAACGCCGGGTTTGCCATATACGACACCATGCAGTTGATCAACTCGGAGGTGTCCACCGTCTGCATGGGCCTAGCGGCCAGCATGGCCACCGTCCTGCTGTCCGGCGGGGAGAAGGGTAAACGTTATGTCCTCCCCAATTCGACCATCCACATGCACCAGGCAATGGGCGGCGCACAGGGACAGGCCAGCGACATCAGGATCACGGCCAACGAGATAACGCGGCTTCAGAACAGGATCCTCGACATCCTCTCCGCCAACACGGGGCAGGAACGCGACAAGGTAGAACTGGACGCAGACCGGGACTTCTACATGAGTGCTGACCAGGCAGTGGAATACGGTCTGGTGGATGAGATCATCGGCGGGGTTGGTGAGGCATCTGCCAACGGGTCTAATCCAGAGGACGAGTCCTCCAACTCTTAACGGTATCCAAGCAACCTTGAAGTCAGCGCCGGGTTCCCCCGGCGCTGACTTTCTGCCGTCTGACAGGGCCTGCTGAATCCGGAACCACAAAGTGTTTTCGGCCAAGGCGGGCAGCCCGGTGTCCCAAACGCAAACCCAACCGGCGGGGAGGTGAACGGTGGCGGGCTACAGGAACGGGGCGAGAGCTATGCAGTGCTCATTCTGCGGAAAATCCCAGCCCAGATCGAACCTTGTACAGGCCGGAAGGGGACGCGCGGCGGTCTGCTACGATTGCATCCATGTTCTGGGACAATTGGCCGAACAAGAGAGCCCCAAGCCTCCCCCGGTCACGCCTGATCCCAAGACCCTCATGATTCCCCGTGAAATTTATGCTAACCTCGACACCCATGTCGTGGGACAGAACCAGGCGAAGAAAATCCTCAGCGTCGCGGTCTACAATCACTTCAAGCGCATATGGAACGGCCACCGCAAGTCCGAAGTCGAACTCCAGAAATCCAATATCCTGCTCCTGGGACCCACCGGATGCGGTAAGACCCTGTTAGCGGAAACACTGGCACGTACTCTCGATGTTCCCTTCGCGGTTTGCGATGCAACTTCCCTCACCGAGTCCGGTTACGTTGGGGAAGACGTCGAAAACATCCTCCTTCGACTTATCCAGACGGCCGACGGAGACGTGCGCCGGGCGCAGCACGGCATCGTATATATCGACGAGTTGGACAAGATCGCCCGCAAGGAAGGGGTTAACCGCTCCATTACCCGGGATGTGTCCGGCGAGGGTGTCCAGCAGGAGTTGTTGAAAATAATAGAGGGTTGCGTGGCTAACGTGCCTCCCCAGGGAGGCCGCAAGCACCCTCATCAGGAGTCGATTCAGATCGACACACGAAATATCCTGTTCATCTGCGGAGGGGCATTTGACGGCCTTGACGAAATCGTGTCCAACCGCCTCGGTTCGGCTTCCCCGCGGCTGGGATTCCTGGCCTCGTCACGTGGCCGCGGTGCAGACGAGACAAATCCATTACACCATGTCACCCCGGAAGACCTGCTTCATTTCGGATTCATCCCGGAGTTGGTGGGCCGCCTGCCAGTGACAGTTGCATTAAACTCCCTGGACCGTGATGCCCTGGTGAAGGTACTGACCGAACCCAAGAACGCGCTGGCCAAGCAATATCAGCATCTCTTCAGCATGGACGGCGTGGACCTGGAGTTCACGGAGGATGGGCTTTACGCCGCCGCCGAGCGTTCTCTGGAGCAACAGACAGGGGCGCGGAGCTTGCGGTTCGTTATCGAGGATGCGCTAATGGATACCATGTATGATCTTCCGTCTCTTGGAACCGTGGTGCGTTGCATAGTTGACCGCAACGTCATCGAGGGAAACGCCAGCCCAAGATTGATCACCGAGACCGGAGAAACCGTCAGCCTTGACTTCGAACTCGCCCGGCAGTCCGCTTAACCCAAAGCCGCCAACCCGTCCGCAGCCATCGCTTGCGCGACCTCGTCGTCCAGACACACACCCCAAGAACGTCCGTATCCACCCGCCACACGCTCCGGCCCCTGCGCCCTCAGCGCCTCCAAAGATACTCTGCCATCGGCCATTGCTTTGAGCGTCTCGAATAACAGGTGAGGTTCCTGACTGTATTGTGCCTGGCGTATGCGCTGGAACAACGGGAAGTTCTCCCCTTCCGTTTCCTTGACCAGGGCAAGGTCCTGCCCTGCCAGCTTCGACCAGTAAGAGGAAAAATCCAGCGTGTCGAGGGAGACTGTGCAATAAGAGACCACTGGCCCCCGGTCCAGAGCCTCGGTGGCCAGATGTACCATCGTTCCGGTGCGCGCAGCCCTCGACTCGATCAACTCCCACACCACTTGCTGCCAAGTGCCGACCGGGCCATCGGGCAGGGCCGGGTGCAAGTTCAAGAACGGATATCGGCGGCACATATCGTCGCCCAGAATCAACATGTAGCCTGCCAACACGCAAACGTCCGGTTGGAATCCGGCCAGACGGTCTGCCACCAATTGGTCATATTCCGTGCGTAAACTTGAGAACGCTTCTCCCCTGGCCCGCCGATACCCCGCGGATGAGAGCGTTACCAGAGGCAGACCGTAGCCCTCAACCAACGCCAAGTATTCGTCAGAGCCTTGCGCCTCGCCCTCCTCACGGTTGCTGAACACAAACTGGATTCTGGCGTCAATCTCCCGCCGGGCCAGACGGTCCTGCACAAAGGAGAGCAGCCCGCGTGAGCCCGGGCCTCTCCCAGTAGAAAACCATCCGATGTTCAGCGTGTTCGACCCCATCCTCTGTCTCCATCGGAGGTGGTGTCCATACGCGCCGGAATTGAGAAGTTCTGCATCGACTGATGGATACCGGGAAAGTCAGGATACCGCAGGGCTAACCCGTCTCAGAAGGGAAGATCGTCCTCATCCGGCTCTGGAACGGAATCATTGGCCGCGGAATCGTTGATATTGGAGATACGCAACTCTGCTTCATCAAGCAACCGGTTGCACAGGCGGACCAACTGCATACCTTCTTCGTAGCGCGCAACAGCCTCTGAAAGGCTGACTCCCCCATCCTCCAGAAACTCGGCCATCTCGCTGAGACGGCGATACGCCTCCTCGAAGGAAAGGGACTCAAGGCCGGTAGATTCTGGAGAGCCTCCTGCGCCGTTCATCCTGGCCGCCCGTGATTCACAACAGCCTCCCCATTGCCGGGGCTTCCTTATCCGGCTTCCGCTTTCTCGGTGAGGACCTGGAAATGGGCACCTGCTTGGCGGTCACCTCGGTCCCGGCAATTGCGGGAATGGCGCCGTCTGCAACGGTTATGTACAGGGCGTCCCCGGGGACCGCTTGCCCTGTCGAGGTCACGACGCGGCCACTCTCCCCGTGCTGGACCACCGCAAACCCTCGCCGCAGGGTAGCCTTTGGGTCCAGCGCGCGGAGACGGTCGGCGCGGTTTTCAACCGACATCCTCGCTATGTTCAAACGATTGGCCAGCACGCGCTTCGACATCTGGGCCATGTCGTCCACTCTACGCCGGAGGGAGGTCATGTCCGGGAGAGACCTTTCCAACCTGTGAGATGCGTTCTGCACGTCGCTGCGGTTGGCGCCAACCCGACGCAACGCGGAACGGTAAAACCATTCTCGCACCGACGCAAGCTCCCGGCGCAACTCGGCCTGGTCAGGCGTTGCCAACTCCGCCGCCACCGAGGGGGTTGGGGCGCGGAGGTCCGCCACGTCGTCTGAGATGGTGTTGTCAGTCTCGTGTCCTACGGCGCTCACCACAGGGACGCGGCTGGCGTAGATGGCCCGGGCCACCGATTCCTCATTGAAGGACCACAGGTCTTCCAGAGACCCGCCGCCTCGGGCAACTATTATCACGTCGGACCGCCCGTCCTGGTTTAGTTGACCGAGGGCGTTCACTATTTCCCCGGCAGCCAGGTCCCCTTGCACCGAGGACGGAGCGAGCAGCAATTCAGCCAAGGGGTAGCGCTGCCGGACTACGTTCTGAATGTCATGGAACACAGCGCCAGACGGCGACGTTACTACTCCGATAACCTTGGGAAACCGGGGAAGTGGCCGCTTCCGGCTCCGGTCGAACAGACCTTCGCCCTTCAACCGCTGCCTCAGTTGCTCCAGTTTCAGGGCCAATTCGCCTTCGCCGGCAGCCACGGCCAAGTCGACCATGAACTCGGTCATGCCTCTCGGCTCGTAGAAGGTGATTTGTCCGTGGGCCAGAACGGCATTGCCGCTTTGCAAGAGCTCGGCTCCAGGTCTGCCCCTAAACATCACACAGTTAAGGACGCTTTCATCATCCTTGAGCGTGAAGTATGAGTGGCCCGCCCCGGAAACTCTGAGGTTCGAGACCTCCGCTTCCACCAACAGGTCGCGGAGCAAGGGATCACTTTCCAGCGCTTGCTTGAGATGGGAGGTTACCTGGCTGACCGTGCGCACCACCATGAGCCTAGCTCACCCTCTCCGTGTAGGCGCCGCTCCGCGTGTCAACTCTGACGATGGTTCCGGGAGTAATGAACATGGGCACGTTAACGCGCAGCCCGGTCTCCAGCGTCGCCGGCTTTGTCCCGCCCTGAGCGGTATCGCCCCGGAAGGCAGGGGGAGTATCGGCTACTTCCAGTTCCACATGGGTCGGCAGGTTGATGCTGATGGCCGACCCCTTATAGAACACTACTTCCACCATCATCTGCTCTTTCAGGTAGTTGAGGGCGCTGCCGAGAAGCTCCTTGCTCAGCTCATGCTGGTCGAAACTCTCCTGGTCGAGGAAGTAATAGTACTGGCCGTCGGTGTAGAGGAACTGGGCTTCCCGGTTATCAATGTCCGCCACTGCGAACGCCGTGTCATAACGCTGGAATGTGCGCTCTACCACCGTGCCATTGATGAGGTTCCTCATCTTGATCCGTGTCACCGGCGCACGCTGCTGCATCTTGTGACGTTCATATTCCATAATCTGCCACGGTTGGGCGTCCAGTTCGATTACCATGCCCCGGCTGAGGTCGCTAAAGTTGATGCTCATCTGAATCTATCTCCATGCGGACCCGAAAATCCCGGGCTGGTCCGCCAGCTTCCGCCTCACTTGCCCGCCCGGCTCAGGGGGACCGCTCCGGTTTCCTTCAACAGCACCACATCCTCGATGCGCACTCCACCCCACCCGCTGACGTATATCCCCGGTTCGATGGTAAACACCATGCCTGGGCAGAGGACATCTGTGGACCCCGGTCCCACCCGGGGCTTTTCATGGACCGCCAGCCCAACGCCATGGCCCAGGCTGTGGGTAAAGCCGTCGCCGTAGCCAGCCTCTGCTATGACACCACGCGCCAGCCCATCGCAGTCCTCGCCGGTCATGCCCGCGCTCACTGTGGCAATGGCGGCAAGCTGCGCGCCCAGCACGATGTCGTAGACCTGCCGGAAAGTCTCGCTGCCTTCGCCCACTGCCACGGTCCGGGTGATGTCCGAGCAATACCCGCCGACTCGGGCGCCCATGTCAATGACTATGGGTTCGCCATCCTGGACTGGCCGGTCTGTGGGTCTGTGGTGAGCCATTGCGGCGTTGGGTCCGGCGGCTACTATGGTCCCGAAGCTGGCGCTCTCAGCTCCGAACTCCCGCATCGCGGACTCCATACGCCAGGCAATTTCCCGTTCGCTTATGCCCTCGGTGACGGTGGGAAGAACGGCTTCCATTGCCGCGTCGGAGGCATCGATAGCCTTCTGTAGGAGCGCCAGTTCATCGGCGTCCTTCAGCGCGCGCTGCTCCTCGACCGGGCCTGCCGCGGGTAGCAGGGAAACTCGGTTGAGACCCTCGTCTTCCTTGACGGCATCAACCAGGGTGTTGTAGGCGGCGACCGTCATATAGTTGCTCTCGAAGCCCAGCCGCCTGCACCCGCCCTGCCGCAAACCCTCCAGAAGCCAGCCCCAGCCCCGCCCGACCGTAAGGACTTCGCAGCCGGCAGCCTCGTTGACGGCCTGCTCGGAGTAGCGGCCATCGGTGGCCAGCAGCGCCCGGTCCTGGGTCAGGAGGAGATGTCCGGCGGAGCCGGTGAACCCGGACAGGTAGCTCCGGTTCTGTGGCGAGGAGATGAGAAGAGCGTCCAGACCCTGCGCTCCCAAACCGCCCATCACGCGCTCCAGACGCACCCTCATCCCGCTGCTTCCTCACTCACGATTGCGGTCAGAATCTCCAGCGCCGCAGTATAGCTTCTGTAACCAAAGCCTGCAATCTGGCCGCGGGCGATGTCGGTAATGACCGAGTGCCTGCGCCAGTCTTCCCGGGCGTAGGGGTTTCCCAAGTGTACTTCGACCACTGGCACTCCGGAATCTATCAGACCGTCCTTCAACGAATAACCGTAATGAGTGAGCGCCCCGGGATTGATGATGATGCCGTCGACCAGGCCCCAGTTCTCCTGGATGATGTCGATAAGCTCACCTTCCAGGTTCGACTGGAAGAAATCAACCTCCACGCCCAATCTTTCGGCGGTGTTGGTAATCTCCTGGTTGACCTCGTCCAGGGTCTTGGAGCCATAGATACCAGGATTGCGCCGTCCCAGGATATTGATGTTAGGGCCATTCAGGACGAGGAACCTGGTCATACTTCGCCTTCCGGGTCGGGGTCCGACAGGTCTTCTTCGTTGCCTGCCCTTGCGCGGGACCCAGCCACTGACCGGGGATGATGGCTGAGATAAGATGCCAAGGCTTCCTGCTTGGTTACGTGGGTATAAATCTGGGTGGTAGTGGGGCTGGAGTGGCCAAGAAGCTCCTGGATCACCCTGAGGTCAGCCCCACCCTCCAGCATGTGGGTGGCGAAAGTATGCCGCAGCGTATGAGGGTGAACGTCTTCTCGCGCGCCTGCCCGTATTGCGTAACCCTTGACCAGTTTTTCCAGACTGCGCCGGGACAGACGGCTGCCATAGCGGTTGAGAAACAGGGCTTGTTCTGGCCCGGAACCCAGTTGGGGCCGTGCGTCTTCCATGTAGCGTTGCAGCGCGTCAGCGGCGTGCTGGCCGAACACCACCAGTCGTTCCTTAGACCCCTTGCCGATCACCCTGATTTCCCGGCGGTCCATGTTGACATGCTCAAGGTCAATGCTTTGAATCTCGGCAAGCCTCACACCGCATCCATAGAGCACCTCAAGTATCGCCCGGTCCCGGACTCCTGTCGGGGTAGTCTCATCGGGTACGTCCAAGAGCCTCGCAGTTTCTTTCTGTCCCAGGAACGGGGGCAGAGGCTTGTCCAACTTCACTGAAAAACTGCGCCCCGAAGGGACTGGGCTGGATTTGAACATCCCCTCCTGAACCAGGAAACGATAAAAAGACCGCAGAGCCGCCAACTTCCGGGCAATGCTCACCCTGGCATAGCCTTCGCCGTTCCCCCGGGCCTCGGTGGCCAGCCAGGCCAAATAGCCCCGAAGCATCTGCCGGTCCATTCCTTCCAGGGTCAAATCGCGCAGGTGGATAAACTCGCGGAAAGTGGACAAATCATCGAGGTAGATCCGCACAGTGTTGTCGGCCAGCCTGCGCTGACCGCGGAGGTAGGCTGGGAACCTTTCCGCCAGAGCGTCGAAGCGGGCCAATTCCAAGGAGTCTGGCCTATCCAGCACAGCCTTGGAAGCACCCTCTGCGGCCGTATCAACCACTGACTGCCATCTGTTCCTGGGCTTGCTCCGCCACTGGTTCGCTCCAGTCGCAGTTGGTACAGGCTGCCATATCACGGCTGCGCTGGACCATTAGACCGCTGCATTCAGGGCACGGTGCGGGAAGCGGACGCTGGTTGACCAGGAAGTCACACTCCGGGTATCGGGAACACCCGTAGAAGGGACGCCTACCTCCCCGGCTCCGCCTCTCCACCAGGTCCCCGCCGCACCGGGGACAATTGACTCCGGTGCGGTTAAGTATCGGCTTTGTGTTGCGGCAATCAGGAAAACCCGTGCAGGCCATAAACCGCCCGAACCTCCCGGTCTTAATGACCATCGGAAGACCGCAGCTGTCGCAGACTTCGTCGGTCTCCTCTTCGATCTTGGTCCGGGGCATGGACTCCTCTGCCTTTTCCAGCGCCTTCTGGAACGGGTCGTAAAACTCGTCGAGCATGGGCACCCATTCCCGTTCTCCCCGGGATACCTCGTCCAGCTCCTCTTCCATCTTTGCGGTGAAGTCCAAGTCCATCACGTCGGTGAAGAAATTGAGCAGCAACTCAGTTACTGTCGTCCCCAGCACTGTCGGCACGAGCCGGCTCTGCTCCTTGGCCACGTAGTGACGGTCGAGCAACGTCCCTACCGTCGGCGCGTAAGTGCTAGGCCGGCCGATGCCTTTCTCCTCCATCGCCTTGATGAGAGTGGCCTCGGTGAACCTTGGCGGCGGCTTGGTGAAGTGTTGGAGGGCCTCCAGCTTCTCGCAGGCGAGCTGATCGTCCCTGGCCAGCGCGGGCAGAGCCTGGACCGACCCGTCGTCGGTATCGTCCTGGCTCTCCATGTAAACGGCCCGGAAGCCGGGAAACACCAGCACGGAACCTGTCGCCCGGAATATGTACACCTTACCAGAGGATTGGCAGGTCGCGTCAATGTCCACTGTGGTAGCTTCGGACCGGGCATCCGCCATCTGACTGGCAACCATGCGCTCCCATATCAGCCGGTATACTCTCAGCTGGGTCTGGCTCAGATGGGACTTGAGCGAGTCCGGTGTGCGCATGATGGACGTGGGCCGGATAGCTTCGTGGGCCTCCTGCGCCGCCTTGGCCCGGGTCGAAAATGTCCGGGGCTTATCCGGCACGTAATTCTTCCCGTACTTCTCGGATATGTACTCCCGGGTCTCCATCATCGCCGACGACGCTACCTGCACTGAGTCGGTGCGCATGTAGGTAATCAGACCCACGGAGTCGCCACCCCCTATAGGCAGACCCTCGTACAGCTCCTGGGCCACCATCATGGTGCGCCGGGGCGTGAGCCTTAACTTGCGGCCCGCTTCCTGCTGGAGCGTACTTGTAGTAAACGGCGCGGTGGGGCGCTGCCGAACCTGCCGCTTGCGGACGTCGGCAACAGCGTAGGAGGCATCCTTCAGTTCAGCCTCGTATCCGCGTGCCTCATCTTCGTTGGGGATGTTGAGCCGTTTGCGGCTGCCCTTCTCCGAGTGCAATACCCCGGTAAACAAATGGGCCTTGTCCGCCGGGTCGCCTTCCTTGTGAAGCTGCGCCTCCAGTGTCCACGACTCCACCGGCACAAAGGCTTGAATCTCCTTCTCCCGGTCGACGACCATCCGCAGCGCCACGGACTGGACACGTCCCGCAGACAGGCCCCGCTGAACTCTACGCCACAACAACGGGCTGATCTGGTAGCCCACAAGCCGGTCAAGAATGCGACGCGCCTGTTGAGCATTCACCAACTGCATATCGATTTCCCGGGGGTGCTCGAAAGCCTCCTCCACCGCCTGCTTGGTGATTTCGTGGAACACCACTCGCTTTGGAGGATCGGGCCTCTGGTCCCACTGGGCCGCCTGTTGCAGATGCCATGAGATGGCCTCGCCCTCCCGGTCCGGGTCGGTAGCCAGGTAGATACTCGAAGCCTGGTCTCCCGCCTGCTTCAGGTCCTTCAGGATGGACCGCTTGTCTCGCATGATCACGTAAGAGGGCTCAAAATCGTTCTCTACCTCAACGCCGATCTTGCTCTTCGGCAGGTCCCGCACATGGCCCTGAGAGGCGGCTACAACATACTTGTTGCCGAGAATTTGCCCCACGGTACGCGCCTTGGCAGGGGATTCCACAACCACCAGCTGCTTTCCCGTACTCCGGCTCTTCTTGGACCGAGGGCTGGCCTTCTTGGACTTGGCAGCAGCAGCCTTTGCCTTGGCTGACGTCTTCGGCTTGGCTTTAGTTACCATAGACTGCCACCACCTCACGCACCCGAACGTAATGCATACAACCCACTTGCCGCGCCATTCCCTTGAGTTCCAGCATTGTGAGCATTCCGCTCACCTGCGCTATGGGAATTCCGGCGCTCCTTCCAAGATCATCTATATGTACCGGCTCATCGCCCAGGAGTCCCAGCAGCGCCCCCTCCGTATCATCGACAGCATGCTCCCCCGGGGGCGCAGCTGCGGGCATGGGCATCTCCATCTGCTTGGCCACCGATGTAAGGTTGAGTTCTTCCAGAATATCATCCACGCTGGAGACCAGCTTCGCCCCTTCCTGGATCAACTGGTTGGTGAGCCGGCTGTTCGGCGAAAATATGGTGCCGGGGACACAGAATACTTCCCGGTCTTGTTCCAGGGCATGGTACACCGTCCAACGGGAGCCGCTGCCCATTCCGGCCTCGACCACCAGGGTTCCGAGGCTGATGCCGCTAATCAGACGGTTGCGCCTTGGGAAAGCCCTGGGGTCAGGCTTGACCCCCAGCGGATGCTCGCTAAGCAACGCCCCATTCTCTTGGGACTGACGGGCCAAACCAGCGTGTTCCTTTGGATAAATGATGTCCAGTCCGCTGGCCAATACCGCTATAGTGCGACCGCCGGACTCCAGGGTAGTACGATGGGCGATTCCGTCTATGCCTCTGGCCAGTCCGCTGACTACAGTGATCCCGTTTTGGGAGAGCTCTTTGGTCAACGCTACCGCCGCTTCCCGTCCGTAGGAACTGGGGATGCGGGTACCCACCACGGCAACGGCCCTCTCGTCGCAGGGCAGCATCTCGCCCTTCAAGTACAGCACCGGGGGCGGGTCTGGAATTTCTTTCAAACGTCCCGGGTAGCCGGGGGAGTGCCAAGTCAACGGCGTCACTCCTGCGCGTTCAAGCCGTTCCATCTCCATGTCAGTGGACGTCCTGTTCCGAACCGTATGGAAATCTCTAACCACCCGGTCGTCCATCCCAGCGCGTTTCAGGTCGCCGGGCCCGGCATTCCAAGCGTGTTCCAGACTTCCGAAGTAGGACTCCAGCTTACGGAACCTGGCAGGGCCCAGACGCGGCACCCTGTTCAAGGCCACCCAGAATTTAACTTCACTCATGAGCGGATTCTAGCATACACACAAAAGACGAAACAACGACGCCCTGACACCCTGTTCTGTAAGTACGCCCCACGACCGCGACTTTCACCGGAACGGGCGGACGTGGTCCGATTGACTGTAGAATCGTCCTTGGATACACTTCTCCCGCGGATGCGGGCGACCAGTCTCCCCCGTGGGGACGGTTCCAACCCGCTGTACGGAGCAGAGTAAAGGGAATGAGAAATGAACATCCCGGAGTTTGACATCACTGGGCAAAAGGTGTTGCTGGTCGGTGCGGGACGTGGCATAGGCAAGGGCATAGCCCTGGTGTTCGCCGAAGCCGGAGCCGATGTAGCAATCACCGGCTTGACCAATGTTGGGGCAACCAGGGTGGCAGAGGAAGTTCGGTCTATGGGCGGCAACGCGATGGCGTTAAGCGGCGACGCCACCAAGTCGGCGGACATGGAACGCATTGTCCGGGAAGTTCTCTCGGAGTTCGGCCACGTGGACACCCTGGTCAACTGTGTGGGCGACGCCATACGCAAGCCGGTGGTCAAGCTGCCGGGCGGAACACTGGACGGCATGACCGAAGAGGACTGGCATCACGTTGTAGACATCAACCTTACCGAAGCATTCCAGGGCTGCCGAGCTATTGGCGGGCACCTGATAGAACGGCGGCAGGGCAACGTCATCAATATCTCGGGGTGGGCATCTTTCCGCGGGCGTCCTGAGTCCTCCGCCTATGACGCAGCCAAGGCGGGGTTGATGCGCTTTACCGAATGCCTAGCCCAGGAGTGGGCGCCCTTTGGCGTGCGGGTCAACTGCATAGCTCCCGGTTCCTTCCCCGACCCCGAACAGATGGACCCGAGGGCATACCAGACCCGCCAGGAAGCGGCGGTTGGCCAGGTCCCCCTGGGCCGTGTCGGATACTTGAAAGAACCTGGCTATCTGGCCGTATTCCTCGCCTCTCCCGCCGCCGCCTACGTCACAGGACAGACCTGGGCCGTCGATGGCGGCGTCAGCATCAAGCATCCTTAAGGCAAGGCCGGAGCGAGTGGAGACCTTGCCCGGAGTTGCTGTGGACAGAGCCGTCGCCGTCCGGGGACTGGAGAAAAGCTACGGTGACATCCCGGTCCTCTGGGGTCTGGATATCACGGTGTCATGGGGAGAACTGGTGGCGTTGCTGGGCGCCAATGGGGTTGGCAAGTCCACGCTCCTTCGCATTCTGTCCACTCAGACCAGACCGGATGCCGGCAGCTTGGAGGTGGCCGGTCTGGATGTCCGCCGCCAGGCATCGGCGGTGCGCCGGAACATAGGCGTTCTGGCCCACAGCAACTTCCTCTATGATGACCTGACCTGTCTGGAGAACTTGACCTATTACGCTCGCCTTTTCAACCTGAGCAACCCCCGGCAACGGGCCCTGGACACCCTGGCCATGTTGGGCCTGTCCGACCGCGCCCACCAACGCACCCGGAACCTATCCCACGGCTTGCGGAAGCGGGTGGCCATCGCCCGGACCATCCTCCACCGGCCCCGAGTCCTGTTGATGGATGAACCGGAATCGGGCCTGGACACCGCCGCAATCGCCAGCTTACGCGAGACCCTGAAGGACTGGACAGTCTCCGGCGGTGCAGTATTGATGACTACCCACAACGCCGCAATAGCCACCTCGTGGGCTGACCGCGTAGGAGTCCTTGCCAACGGGGGGGTCCAATTCCTGAGTGACGGCCAGAGCAGGACATCAGACCACCCAATGGTCAGAGACCTGGCAACGGCAGTATCCGGGGCTGTACAGTGAGTCCCCGATGACTCCAATCAATCGGCGGTGACTCGCCCTTGGCCCAGTTTGTTCGACCTGTCCTCATCGTGGTGTGGAAGGACATCGTGCTGGAGTGGCGCTCCCGGGACTTAGTGGTGTCTGTCCTGGTATTCGGGTTGCTTGTGGCTGTGATGTTCAACTTCGCCCTGAACGTGACTCCGCAGCGCGTCACTGCCCTGGCCCCTGGCATCCTCTGGGTAACATTCACATTTGCCGGTTCACTGGCCATGAACCGGGCCTTTGTCCGCGACAGCGAACAGGGCGGGCTGGAGGGTCTCCTGCTTACTCCGGCAAGCCGGGACGCCATCTTCCTGGGTAAAGCGTTCAGCAGTTTCCTGTTCATGCTGCTGGTGGAAGTTCTACTGTTGCCTGTATTCGGTGTGTTTCTGGACTTCCCGGCTCTGTCCTGGCGCCTGATAGTCACGGTCGTGCTGGCGACTCTGGGATTTGCCCTGGTAGGCACCCTATTTTCCGTCATTGCCGTGCAGACCCGGTCCCGTGAAATCATGCTCCCTATCCTGTTCTTTCCCGTGGCCCTGCCGGTTATAATCGGCGCGGTTGAGGCTTCTGCCGCCGCTATGGGAGTCCAGCCGGGAGAAGCCCTTGCCAGGTGGTGGCCTCTGCTGGGTGCATTCGACGCCATTTTCCTGGTAGTATGCCCCTGGATTTTCGGGGCAGTGGTCGAGGAGTAGAGGACTTTCAGACGATGCCCCACGGTCTCCAGCGCATGAATCTAAAGAGCGGTCTTTTGGTCCTGTGCGGACTGATGATGGTCGCCGACCTTTGGCTAATCTTTCAGGTCGCGCCCACTGACGCCGTTATCGGAGACGTCCAGCGAGTATTTTACTTCCACGTGCCGTTGGCGCTGTTGTCGTTCCTCGCCTTCTTCGTCGTGTTCGTGGGCAGCATTGTCTACCTGGTCAAGCGCAGCCCTGCAGCGGACCGGATAGCGTACTCGGCCGCAGAGGTCGGAGTAGTGTTCGTGTCCTTGGCTTTGCTCACTGGCATGATTTGGGCGCGGCCTGTGTGGAACACCTGGTGGACCTTTGAGCCTCGTCTGACTACAACCCTGATCCTTTGGTTCATCTATGTGGGATACCTTATGATAGGCTATGCGGCTCCGAACCGGGCCAAGGGCGCCATGTACTCCGCAGTCGTCGGCATAATCGGGTTCATTGACGTGCCTATCGTCTATTACTCGGTCGTCTGGTGGCGTTCAATCCATCCCGCTCCAGTGGTGGGGCCAATGGCAGAGGCGGGAGCGTTGGAACCCGTGATGCTGAACATCCTGCTATTCTCGATGCTGACTTTCCTTTTGTTGTTCGTCTATCTTGTGATGGAGAGGGCGTCCTTGCGCAAGTCCGAGGACGATTCTCGCGCCATCCGGCTTGTACTTCGGCGGTCTTCTCTCTAGCAGTATGGCAATAGTCCGTCCGTGGAAACTATTCTGGAGTTTATGAGTTGGTAACCCTGCTTCAGGCAGCCACGCCAGCCTCAAACCTGGTCTACCTCTTCGCTGCATTCGCAGTTAGCTGGATAGTCTTCTTCACCTATGCCTTCTTCATGTCCCGCAGACAGCATGAGTTGGAGCGGGAAATACGCGAATTGCGCCGTTCCCTGGAAGAGAATCAACCGCCGGATGAGGTCTGAGTTCCCAAGGGACGCAACATGCATTGCCGCCAGATACCGGGGAACAGGCTGCCTCAGCCGTTTGCCCGGTGTATAATAACTGCGACGAAACCGATCCGACGAAATCGATCCGAGGTATAACACTTGGCGGACCTGAGCCTACAACAGGAAGCGGTTCCCTACCCCGGCAACAGCGGCAAGATGCTGGTCCGCTTTGCAATCCTGGGAGCGGTGGTGGCGATGGCGCTTGGATACATGGTCTATGCCGCCCTCAACAACGACCTCTGGTCTCTCAGCGTCACGGAATTTACCAACAAGGAGGACGCTCAGGACGGCCGGATGGTCAGGGTATGGGGCAAGCTGGTCGAAGGGTCATTCGAGCGTCAGGGCAGCTCCACTATTTCCAGCTTCCGGCTCCATGATGACGAGTCCGGCGCGCAGTTAGCCGCCACCTATGAAGGCGTTCTCCCCGACCTGTTCTTCAACCCCCATTCAGAGATCATTCTTGAAGGCAGCCACGGCCCCGACGACGTGTTCCAGACCAATAACATCCTGGTCAAATGCCCGTCCAAGTACGAAGGGCTGGAGAGCGCGTCCCTTGACGCGAGCTACTAGCCGTCCGTCCCCGGTAAGCCACAGCCATCTTTCCTCAACGGAATAATCCCGCCTGAGTCCAGCAGCTTCCCCGTTCAAGACCGAAAAGAAAACTCCCCGTCATGTGCGGGGAGTTTTCGTATATGGTTTGGGGTGGGAACCAGGATCAGAACTCAAAGGCATCCATCAAGCTCTGCACGGTCCTCTCCGTAGCTCTCTCCCACATCGACTCGACCTGATGGTCAAGAGAGGTGCGGTTGCCGTCCTGATATACTACGCCAACAGGTATCCCCGGCTGTTGCAACAGTTCGTAGGCCGAGGCCCGGCTGCTCGCGTCGTGGTCGTCTGGTACAGTGAACAGTGCCGGATCGATCCCCTTACGCGGGTTGCCTTTCAACGCCTCGAAGGTATCGTTGTAGGTCGTGCATGGAGACTGAACGTGCACGATGGAGAACCCTGGATGCTCCATCCCCTGGGTTATCAGGTTGGCCAACGGCCTGGGCTGGCCGGAGAAACCCGACGCGATGAACGAAACTCCCAGCGTAAGATACAGCTCCAGAGGGTCAATCTCGGACTCCAGCTTTCCGTAGGGAGTCGAGCTGGTTATCTCGCCAATTTTCGTGGTCGGGGAACTCTGGCCTTTGGTCAGACCATACACCCCGTTGTCCATAACCACGGCGCAGACGTTCAGGTTGCGGGCCGCCTGTGGCCCGATATGCTCCCCGCCGATGCTCAGGAAGTCACCGTCTCCCGCGACTACCACAACGTTGAGTTCTGGCCGCGCCATCTTGACCCCGAAGGAAATGGGCAGAGACCGCCCATGTATCCCGTGGAACCCGTAGGGCTGAGGCCCTTCCAACAGGTGCACCAAGTTGCCGGAGCAACCGATCCCTGCAACCACCACGTTGCTTTCCATCGGTTGACCGGTCGTCTCCAGCCGGTCGATCATTGCGAACTCAAGCGCCCGGCGCACACCGAAGTCGCCGCAACCGGGGCACCATTTGAAGTCGTATTCGGGATTCTTCTTGCTCATACGCCGGCCATCTCCTTCTTCGTGGACTGGGTCATCTTGGTGATCTTCTCCACCAGGTCCCGGACCTTGAATGGGAGCCCGGTGTATTGCGTGATCGCCTCGGCGCGGACGCCCTGGGACCGCAAAATGCTGGCAAATTGCCCCTGGAAGTTAAGCTCCGGGACGATCACCAACTCCTTCTGCCTCAGTTCCTCCAGTAGCCCCGGAGGCAGCGGGTTGAGGTACATGGTATAGAACCAGCCAATGGGAACGCCTTGCGACCTCAGGACGTTGTACGCTTCGAGACCAGGCCCCTTGGAACCGCCCCAAGGCATTACCACCACGGATTCATCAGCATTGTCCCGCTCGTATTCATTCTCCTCAAGCAGCTTCAGCTTGCCGAACCGCCGCTCCGTCATCTGCACATGGCGGGAAGGCAGGTGGGTCGTATCCCCGATGTCGTCGTGTTCGCTGCCGTTGGCAACATATGCGCCGGGCTTGCCAGGCAGGGGCATGGGAGACAACTCCCAACCGGCGTATCGCATGTAACCATTGTTTCCGCTATACACCAATCGACTCTCCGGCTCCACCTTGCCCAGGTCCGGCTTCCGGATGTTTTGCGCCCGCTCTGCCAGGGACATCTCTGTCATTAGTACGACCGGGCCCTGATACCGCTCCGCCCAGTCCAACGCCTTGATTGCCCCGTAGAAGCATTCCTCCACGGAACCCACCGCAATGACAGGCATCCTCACGTCGCCGTGTGCCGGGAACATACAAGCCATCAGGTCCGACTGTTCCGTCTTGGTCGGCAGTCCGGTGGCCGGGCCGCCTCGCTGCACGTCCACGACCACCAGTGGGATCTCCGCGATCCACCCCAGGCCAAGTCCTTCCCCCATCAGGGAGAATCCGGGGCCCGCGGTTGCCGTCATCGCCTTCTTCCCGGAGAAACCCGCGCCCAGGATGGCGGTAATTGACTCAATCTCCGAGCTGACCTGGTAAGCAAACTTGTTCTTGCCCACCAGGTTCCGTTCCATGTAGACCAGGATCGTCGTCGCCGGGGAAATGGGGTAGCCGACATAAAATTCCAAGCCGCCGGCCAACGCCCCCAGGGAGAGGGATTCGTTGCCCTTCAGCATCAACTGCGGGTAGTCAGGCATCTGGGGCGATTCCAGAGCGCCCAGGGAGAACCCGCTGGACGACATGTGATCTCGCCCCAATGACAGTGCCTGGATGTTGGAGCGGATGATCTCGTCGTCGCCAGCCCTGCCGCGGCTGAAACGCTTGGTGACGAACTCCTCGAGGTAGGACTGGGGCATGTCCACCAAGTGCGCCAGCGCGCCTATTATGACCATGTTGGCTGCCCGGTTGTTGCCCGTGGACCGGGCCAATTCGTCAAAGGGTAAGCCGAAGCCCCGGCTGTCCCCTTCAAGCTCGAACTCGTTGGAGTTGAAGATGATCACGCCGTTGTCGCGTACTTCTTCGGCATGAGTATCGTAAGCTTCCTGATTGAAAGCCACCAGTACGTCCACGTCGTCTCCGGGGCTCAACACCGGGTCGACAGCGATCCGTGCCTGGGTCCAGGTGGGACCGCCCAGGATTTGGGACGGAAAGGTAGCGAAGGTCAGCGCGTGATAGCCGACTTGGGTAGAAGCCTGCGCCAGGCCTTCGGCCGAGGTTACCACCCCTTGTCCGCCCTCGCCGGCGAAGCGGACCACGAAGTCGCGCATTTGCACGCTTGATTGCATTGTGACAACCTCCCTGAGAAGAACTCGGCGCAGCTATATCGCCGTCGGGCCTGGCCGGAGAATGATGAGAGGAATCCTCAAAAAAGGAAAAGCCGTGGAATGGTAGGGGAATAGCGATGTCGCGTCTACTGTCATAGCTCTCGGGGAAATCGCTATTCTATAGTTATAAGGCTCGCCAGCTAAACATCTGAATACTGGCCCTTAGTCTGCTGAAGAAGCATCATATTATCGGGGATTCGGGGGTTGCCCGAATCCGTAATCGGTCAGAGCAATATAACATCGGCCCAAATCCCGTGTCAATTCGATTTGTCGCCGCTCCAAGCGGGTCCGGTGCTTGTCCGCCGCGCAGTCACAGAGGGATACGCCGGCAAGGTTTCCTCCTTTGACTACACTGCGGAATGGGGCGTAATATCTCATTGGCATTTCCCCTGCGGAACAGCAGAAACCGTACCAAGATCGGCGCACATGGACAGCTTCGCCAGAGCCGGTGTAAGGAGATAAAGAGGACATGAAAGCCGTATACATCCAGGACTCAGGAGGTCCCGAGAAGCTGGTCTACGGCGACAGACCGGAGCCGGAAGTTGCCCCCGGCGAAGTAATGCTCCGAGTTCGCGGCAGCGCCCTCAACCGGCTCGACATGGGCATCCGCCAGCGCGCAAACCAACGCCGCGGTCTGCCTCACATCATGGGTTGTGATGTGGCCGGTGAAGTGGTGAACATCAGCCCCGACGCCCGGACGTCCCTCAAAATCGGAGACAGGGTGCTCGTGGACAACCGGGTGAAGTGCCTCACCTGCGAAAACTGCTTCCTCGGCCTTGACCAGTACTGTGCCAGCCAGAAGCGCATAGGCGTAGACCTGGACGGCGGCCATGCCGAGTACGTCACCGCCCCCGCGGGCAACGCCTACGTCATCCCCGACTCTATGCCCTTCACCGAAGCCGCCGCGTTGCCCATCGTCGGCCATACCGCGTGGCACTGCATGGTCACTCAGGCCCAGGTCAAACCTTGGGACGAGGTACTGGTGCAGGCCGCGGGCAGTGGCGTCGGCAGCATGGCCATACAGATAGCCAAAATGATGGGCGCCCGGGTTATCACCACCGCAGGCAGCGACTGGAAGCTGGAAAAGGCCCGAGAGTTGGGCGCAGACGAAGGAATAAACTACCGCGAGACCGACAGCTTCAGCCGTCGAGTCCTGGAACTGACCGATGGCAAGGGCGTTGACCTGGTGTTCGACTGTGTGGGAGCGGACGTTTGGGAAGAGAACCTCCAGTGCCTCAAACCTGGCGGCAGGTTGGTCATAACCGGCGTCACCTCCGGCTCGCGGGCCAACATGGACCTGTCGATCCTTCAGGGGCGCCCCCTGCACCTGATGGGCAGCGGCGGGAGAAGCAGACGCACCTTTGCCGACATGATGAAGGTGGTGAACAACGGCGCGCTCCACGGCATAGTTAGCCAGGTCTTTCCTCTGGAAGAGGTGGCCGAGGCCCACCGTACAATGGAGGCCAGCAACTTCTTCGGAAAGCTGGTCATAGAGAGTTGACCGGGTACAGGACCGGGCGACTTGCTATCCCTGTGCCCACCATGAGCAACCGGCCCGAATTCCAGGTCGAATCAAAATCAAATAGTAGCGACGAAGGAGGAAACCAAATGAGAATCGCCAGGTATCTGGCCCACGGTACCGAGCATCACGGCGTCGTTGACGGCGACAAGGTCACGGCCATCGAAGGCAGTCTCTTCGACTCGCCAGTCAAACTCACCGACCACGTTCACGACCTGTCCGATGTCAAGTTACTGGCCCCAGTGATGCCAGGCAAGATTCTTGCTATGGGGCTCAACTACACCAGCCATATCGGTGATCGCCCGGCGCCCCAATACCCCATGATTTTCCACAAGACCCCAACCAGCGTCATAGGCCCCGGAGACTCCATCATCCGCCCCAAGGAAGTGCAACGGTTCGACGCCGAAGGGGAAATGGTCGTGGTGATCAAGGACAAGTGCCGCAACGTTTCCAAGGAAGAGGCCCTCAACCATGTGCTGGGCTATACCTGCGGCAACGACGTCAGCGCCCGCGACTGGCAGCAGCGGGACCGCAACGAGAACAACTCCGACTGGTGGCGGGCCAAGTCCGCAGACACCTTCTCGCCCATGGGACCCTGGATTGAGACCGATGCCGACCCCCACAACCAGCACCTGCGGACCCGGGTGAACGGCAACGAAGAGCAGAACGAGACCACCGCCCACCTGATTTTCGACATACCCACGATGATTGAGTTCATCACCCGCTACGTCACCCTTGAACCGGGCGACTGCATCTTCACCGGCACCCCCGGCACGACCCAGGACATGGGAGACGGCGCCATCTGCGAGATAGACATCAGCGGCATAGGCGTCCTCCAGAACCCGGTCAAGCTGGAGGCGTAAACCCTAAGTAGGGACAATTGCCCTTGTTTTTGACCGCGCCTCTTCAATATCGGGGAGAACCACGTCTGAGAGCAAGGGCAATCCCCCTACCCCAACTCCACCCGGCGAATCAGGAATGCTTCCGACTCCTTGATCTGCCGCAGAGTCTCCGGCGAGAATGGGAAATCTTCGCTCGTTGCGCTGATGAGACGCCCATTCAAATCTGCCGATTCGTCGCTCGCCAGGTACAGCGCCAACTCCGCGGCCCGCTCTATTGAAGCGCCTCCTCCCGTGGTAACCAACTCGCCGCGTTCCTGCAACTCCCGGTTCCCAGCCGCCGTACCGGCCTCCAGTATCTCCTCCCACATGCGGGTATGGACCGACCCCGGCCCCAGCACGTTGACCCGGACGTTTGTTCCCTCAAGCTCCAGCGCCAGCGTCTCAGTGAGCCGCACCACCGCCGCCTTGCTGGAACAGTACGCAGACATGTCCTGCCATGCGTTGGTCGCGCCGGCCCCCGACAGGTTCACGACCCGGCCCCGGTTCTGGCGCAACATCACCGGCAATACGTACCGGCAGCAAAGGTAAGTCCCGATCAGGTTCACCTGCACGGTGCGGACCCACTGCCCAACGTCATTCTCCGGCAGCGGTCCCACCGGCCCGGCGATGCCTGCGCTGTTGACCAGAACATCGATGGTAGAATAGTGCGCCAGCGTCTGCTCCACCATCGTCCGGACCTGAGCATCATCGGTAACGTCAGCCATCACAACGATAGCCTCCGCACCCGCCTCCCGGACCAAGCGGGCAGTTTCCTCAAGCTCCCCGCCGGACCGTGCCGCCAACGCCAACTTTGCGCCCTCAGAGGCGAAGACCATTGCTATGGCCCGCCCGATACCGCGCCCTGCCCCTGTGATCAGCGCCGTATGGCCTTCAAGCCTCATCGTTTGCCCTCAACAGTGTGGATTTCTCGCGTCCAGGTCCGCCAGGGATACGCTAGGGGACGCTCCGCCTGTTCCGATGGCCAGACGATTACCTTCCGCCCCTGCTGCCACTGGACAAGGACCACCGAATGTCCTATCTGCCGGCCTGTCTCCGGGTCTATCTTGAACTTGCCATAGAATGTGGAGAACTCCAGTTGTCCGGCAGCGTCGCGCAATGCCTGGTCGTCCGCCTTGCCCGCGTGTTCAAGGCATTTCTGGGCCACAAGGCCAGCCGCGTAGGACTGCACCATAGGATAGTCCACGGCCTGCTGGCCTCGCCCTGCCAGGGACTCCAACACCTCGCGGCCGGTTGGCCCGAAGGTGTTGGGATAACTCCCGGACGGCTCCCACTGGCTCGGCCCAATGAACCCATCGGCCAGGTCGCCCATCTCCTCAACGAATTGCCGGATAGGTGTGGCCACCAGGGCCGCTGCGTTGATAGCCATGCTGGACTCGGCGATTTGACGGGCCAGCAACAGGTCGTTCCTTATCCGGCCCACCCCTACCAGAACGTCGGGCGGGTTTGATGCCAAGTCATTCAGGAGTGGTCTGAAGTCGGTGATGGACGCCTCGAACTCCCATATCCTCTCAACCTGGAAACCCAACTCCGCAGCCCGGTCTTCCACTCCTGCGCTGACCGTCCGTGGGAACGCTCCGGTGGACGCTCGCAGAATTGCTATTGACTTCGACTCCGGGGCGGCACGTCGCACCAATGGTAGCAGTCCAGCCAGGTATTCAGTGGCAGGTGTGAGAATTCCGACGACCAGATGATGACCTTGCCGGTACACTGCATCCGACGCCCCTCCCTGGTTCCAGAGCAACCTGCCGTGTTCCTCGGCTACCTCAACCGCCGCGGTTGTAAGTCCGGCCGAGTACGGGCCAAATAGCAAGTCAACCCGATCTTCGGTAATCAGCCTTTTGGTGACGAGGCGCGCCCGTTCAGCCCGGCTTTCATCGTCGTAGAAGACCACAGAAACAGGCCGCTGAACTGCTCCGGCGTGGACTCCCCCGAGGCGGTTGACGTCCTCCGCCCAAGCTTGAAGCCCAGCCAGTGCCTGCGCCCCTTGCACTCGGAATTGACCGGACAGGGAAACGGAGAGGCCAGCCTTAAGACTTCGGACTGGCATAGTCGCGTCCTGCGTCCGTCATATTGGGTGGAACAAGTCGAAAGCCGCCAGGTTAACGCTTCGGGTGGAAGATGCCAAAGGAACTGGTGTACCCGTGAAGGAATGTCGTGCCGCTGACCGGTCCGATCTCCCCGTTGCAGAAGAAGCCACCCAGGGGCACCGAACCGAGTTTCTCTTGGAAGATGTCGGTGTCATGATTAGGGCGCCCGTACAGGTATTGGCCCCGTCCAAGGCAGGAAAACAGCAGCGCCCCTTGAATCTGGTTTTCCCGGTTGTCTGCCGCATAGCGGTCCAGGACCGCCGTCAGGTCCTCGGTGGAGGTCTCGGCGTCCCGCAGGTGGAACTGCACGAGTTGTCCTTCTTTCAGAAGTTCTCCAATGGCCAGCGCCCCGCTGCGCTCGTCCATGCCGACCACGTTGCGAATCAGGAAGTCCCCTTGCCTGGGCTCCTCAAGGAACTCGTCCATCACCACACCAAGGAAGAGGGAGTGGCGTATCAGCCCCCGGTCCCTTTCGCTCAAGGTCTCGAACAACTCCCGCAGCACCACCAGAGGAGGCTGACCGTCCAATTGCATCAGCAGGTTCCGGCGGCTTTCCGTAACGCGCATCGTATTCCCGATGGGACGGCAGCCCTGGGCCACCACGGTGTCCACGGTGATGTTGCCGTGCAGCGCCAGGCACACCGCCCCGGAACGGTGGGTCTCGTTGCCCAGGAACAGGGCATTCCCGCCGCCCTGCTGTCCCCCGCTGGCCAGGCCGCCGATCTTGGCTGAGCGGCTATAGGCGAAATCCATCCCCAACAGAAGGTTCTGAACCGGGAATGAGAACGGGTCCGCCAGCATAACGAACTGCGGGGCGTCATCGGGGCTAACTCCGAAAAGGCCCTCCCAAGACCCTGGACCGGCGTCCAGGTCGGGAAGGCTGTCGTTGTCCAGATACCGCTGGACTATCTCAACGTCCGGCAGGCTGGCCGCGGTTATCGATACCGCCGGCCTTTGCTCCACTTCCTGTCCGTTCCCGATGATTCCGCCGCCGGAGCAGCCAAACAGGGGAACTCCCGGCAACTCCTGTTGGACCAATTCCACCACCCGGTCATACTCGCCCTGGTGGTGGGCCGAAACGAAGGTTACCGCCAGGTGCGGTGTTTCGTCTCCCAGTTGGCGGCGCACCCCGGCGCAGCACTCTCTGATCGCATCTTCCAGGGCTGCCTCTTCGGATATGGCGGAAGCCCATTTCATTGTGAAACCTCCCATAGCCAGCCCCGTTGCAGGACGGGGGCCAAGGTCAGATTGGCGTCTGGTTCATGGCCAAGTATACCAAGGCTGTTCGGACATCGCATTAACGGCTATTGCTGCCGCAGGTTCTCTAAGGAGTCAAGCAAGTCAAGCACCAGCGTGGCTGTGTCTCCCAACAGGTCCGGATTGATGAATTCCATCGTATCCTCCGGGCTGTTAATGCGCGCCAGGTCGTCTCCGTAGAAGAATATCGCCGGGACCCCGACTTCCCTGAAGCTGGCGTGGTCGCTGCCGCCTCCCCGGAATCCTCTGTTGACGGTCAGAGCAATTCCTTCTCTGTCGGCGGCATTCAATACGTGCCTGGTCAGCCAACGGTCTCCCGTCGCCCGGAGAGATTTGCCAGCGCCCACCACGTCCAGGTTAATCATGGCTCTGATATTGTCCAACTCCTCGTCGGCCAACTCGCTCACGTAATGCCGACTGCCATGCAATCCGGTCTCCTCAGAACCGAATGCAATGAACCGCAGGGTGAACGGGAAGGAACGCCCGGCCAACTCTTCGGCCAGGGCCAGCAACACTCCCATACCCGAAGAGTTGTCGTTGGCTCCGATGGAATCCGGCACCGTATCGTAGTGTGCACCCAGAATCACCACGTCCTTTCCCTCGCCGGGCACTTCCATGATTATGTTCCGGGATGCTTCCAAGTCCTCTTCTACTGTCACAGCGACTTCAACCTCGCCGTCGGCAATCAATTTCCGCAGCTCTTCTCCATCTGCCCTGGAAATCGCTACGGCAGGTATCTCGCTCCTCACCGGCCCCAGAGTTCCCTGGAATAGACCAGGACGATCATTGAAGATCACGGCGGCAACTGCGCCGACTCCAGCAACCTGTTCCACTTTGCTTCGGAAAGTGATCTCCCCCCGCTCGACCAACGCAACATAGCCCTCCAGGCCCTTGGATGGCAGGTCGTCCGCCTTGCCAAGACCAATGAACTCCAGTCGCCCAGACGCCGTCCCTGCTATCGACCCGGACATGGGACGGGCCCGGATACCCTCATCCACCGAGCGTTCTGGAACGATGACTGCCACGCCAGCCGTCAGGGATTCCGTCTCAAATTCCTGCAACTCGGGACTGTAGCCTAACTCCGTGAATTGGCCCATCAGGAACTCGGCAGCCTTCAGTTCATCTTCCGTTGCGCTTGCCCGCGGCCCTACATCCTCCGACAATTCAGTCAAGTAGCCGAAGGCAGACTCAGCAAGGGCTTCGCGGTCTGCAACGCTGAATTTCGCAGGAGTGGGAGTCGCTGTTGGGGGGGCCAGCGTTGGGGTCGCTGCCCGCGCAGGTTCCTGTACGGGGGGTTCGGTCACACGCTCCGGCGCTACTGTCCGTGCATCGACGGTCTCGGCGGGCGATGGTGGCGTGGTCGGAACCACCGTCTCCGGTCCGGAAGGTTCCGGCATGGCGGTAGCAACCACCGGGGGGGCCGGTGTTGGAGACTCAGCGGCAGGTACGTCGGCGCAGCCGGACACCACCAGCCACACAAATACCAGCCCAATCAGAAGATAAACAGGGGCGTCCCTTGTGGTTCTCCTCATCACTCCCCCTCCTATTCCTCCAGCCATGTCTCGGTTATGATTACGATTGTAACCCCTAAAGAGTTCTATAGCTTGGACGACAGCCGGCCACTGAGAAGCCGGCCCCATGCACCGGCAGAGGGCCGGAGGGGACGATGAGGATCCGAAGTTTCAAGAGCAGTGTCCACTGGAACAGAGGTGTTTATGACCGCTCCTGACGAAGAACAGGTACGTAAATTGGCCAGGCTGGCTGGCATCGAAATAAACGAGGAAGAGGTCACTGAGGTCACCAGTCGCTTCCAGAGCCTGATTCTGGAATTGGACCGGCTTAAGGAGTTGGACATTGACGGGGTAGAGCCGGTGGTCATCTTCCCCGACGATGATGAATAGTCGCCAGCCCCGCCCCCGCGTCCCGGCGTCCGGATTACCTCCGTCCTCTCAACTGGCGCTGACGTATGCCAGCATCTTCGGAATTCCCCCAGACAATCCCGGCAAGGACAACGCAGATGACTACCCAGAACATCCACCTCATGTCCGCATCCGAGACGGCCGAAGCCGTCAGGAATGGCCGCATCTCCCCCGTGGAAGCGGTTCGGTCATACCTGGACCGCATCGACCGGCTTGACTCCGGCCTCAACGCCTACATCACCATCTGCTCGGAGGAGGCGTTGGCCGCGGCTAACATCCAGGAACATGCCCTTGCACGGGGAGAAGCGGAGGGCGAATTGTTCGGCGTTCCCATCGCCGTTAAGGACCAGTTCTGGACCGAGGGTATCCTGACCACCAACGGCTCCCGGGTCTACCGGGACTTCGTGCCCACTGAAGACGCCACGATGATAACTCGCCTCCGTCAGGCCGGGGCCATTCTCCTCGGCAAGCTCAACCTGAGCGAACTGGCAATGGGAGGCACCCAGGCCCCGCCGTGGGGAATCCCCCGCAATCCCTGGGACCTGGAACGTACTCCCGGAGAGTCCAGCGCCGGTTCCGGCGTCGCCCTAGCCGCCCATCTGTGCGCGGCGTCGGTGGGAGAGGATACCGGCGGGTCTGGCAGGGGCCCGGCATCCTACTGCGGCGTGGTCGGTCTGAGGCCGACCTTCACCAGAGTGAGCCGTTACGGAATGACTCCCATGTGCTGGTTCATGGACGCCGCCGCTCCCATGACGAAGACAGTACGCGACTGCGCCTTGGTCCTCCAGGCAATTGCCGGACATGATCCAAAAGACCCATTCACCAGCCGCCGGCCTGTACCGGACTACTCCGCTTCATTGGAGTCAGGAGTTAAGGGGCTGAGGGTGGGTGTAATCAAAGAGTTGCATGAGAGCGAGGATGTACATCCCGAGGTCAGAGCGTCAATCGTAGCATCCCTGGAAGTATTCAAGGGCTTGGGGGCGTCAGTCGAGGAGGTCAGCATACCCCTGATTTCCCTGGCTGGCGCAATCTTCGTCGGTATCGCCGATACTGAAGGCGCAGGCGCCCGCGACGACATCTTGCGCACCCGGCCGAACGAGCTGGACCCGGCCACCAGGACCCGTCTCCAATCTGCGTCTCTGGTCCCGGCCAAGATATACAACCGCGCCGCCAAAGCCCGGGTCATGCTCCGTCGGCAGTTCATGGATGCCCTGGAACAAGTGGAAGTGCTGGTCTCCGCCACGGCCCCATATCCTGCTCCGAAGCATACCGACCTGACCGCCAGCTTCGAGACCCCGGAAGACGTGCGTTCCCGGTTCTTCTTCCGCCGTGCCTACACTGGCTGCTACGCACTGACGGCGCTGCCAGCCATCTCCATCCCCGGCGGCTTCACGTCCGACAACCTCCCCATCGGCCTGCAACTGGGGGCGCGTCCTTTCGCTGAGGAAACCCTGCTCCGCGCTGCACACTCCTACGAACAGGCGACCGCCTGGCACAGCCGGCTCGCCCCTGCGGCGCGCGACTGAACGCGCTTTAGCCGACTAAGACTCTCAACTCCCGGCAAATAAATATCTCGCCTTGGACTCATTTTAGGTTGGTAGCGCCAGCTTCCGTCAACAAAACAATGGGGATGACCCGCCAGGTCTTGGCGGCTAACGGGAGTTCCGGATAGTTCGGGAAGTTGCGAGGTCTCTCAAATTTCTGGTGCTCGTTGGGTCATATACCCGGCAAGCAGGTTCGAAAGATCGTGAAGGAATTAACAAAGATTTAACAACATGGCAAATAGTCTGTAACACCAGCCTGTAGAATGGTATATAGAAATTGACTTGAGGAGGAACCGATGGAGGCGATCATTGCCGCAGCAGCATTCGTAGGACTTTTCACCCTATGGGTAGTGCTGCCGAAGAAACTCCTGCGGCGGTAATCCCTCCAACGGGAAACCCCAACGAACACTGGACCGGGAGACTGATGCATCTCCCGGTCCTTTTTTGCCTTCTGCACATCCCTTCATCCCAGACTTGGCCCCCTGCTCACGGCCTGAAACGTGGACCCACCACGGTCTCTCCAGCCCCACGCGGCGTTGAGGGTCCGTCCTCCCATAAAAACCCATGCCCCATTGAGGTACATACTCAATATGATGTACGGTCAAAGCTGTCAATCTCGGCAATGCAGTACCGGAAAGGGGAGCAGATGCGGGTCCACATCATCAAACACGACACATCAGACAACTTCGGCTACGTGGAAGCTGGCCAGCAGGTCCCGGCCAACTTCTACATCTGGGCTACCCTGGATACACAGGACTGGACTTTGAACTTTGCCGACGGACAAATCCTCAAGTACAACAGTTTCAGGGAAATCCACCAGGACGTGGGCGAGATCATGCTGAAAAGCTCCGGAGAGCACCGACTCGTCCGCCGAGGCCCGGACGAGTCCAGCGAGGACGACGAACCCATCACGGACCTGGCTGAGCAGTGGGACGAGATGGGAGTCCGCGTGGAGCAGGAAATAGCTGAGCGCGATGCGATAACCGCACAGGCCCGCCACGTCCGTTGAACCACTGAACACCCTTCCGGTCACCTCAGCCAACCGGAGAATGGATAGACCGCATCCGCCAGGCAACAACAGAGAGCGTCCTGGCCCAACCTGGATAATACGAGGCTGCATCTGTAACAAAGAATTAACAATAAAGAAAAGACCATGTAACACCCATCCGTAAAATGGTATGTAGACACTGATTCGACAGGAGCTTGGATTAAATGGAAGCAATCATCGCAGCCGGAGCCTTCGTAGGACTCTTCACATTGTGGGTGGTGCTTCCGCGCAAGTTGCTCCGCAAGTGATCGTTCCCTAATCACGCCATAATGCGACACAACGGATGATTCGGCTCACGCGGCCTCCCAGTGGCCAGCCTGGGCCGATTTCCATTCCTGGGGGAACCCGGAAAGGCTCTGGAGCCAGGTCTGTACAAGACAAATAGAGGAGTCCAAACTGGCTGACCAATCGCAACTTCCTGACTCCAAAAGGGCAAGGAAATTCGGTTATAATTCAGGGAAAACTTGGAAAGCGAGGTTCGGACCATGAGTTACAAGGCGGAATACATCTGGATTGACGGGCAAGAACCCACAGCCAAGCTACGGTCCAAGGGCAAGATTGTTCCCGACGGGGAAGCTCCTCCTATCTGGGGCTTTGACGGTTCCAGTACCAACCAGGCCCCGGGCGAGAACTCGGACTGCGTCCTCAACCCGGTACTTACCGTCCCAGACCCGGTGCGCGGCGGCGACAACAAGCTCGTCATGTGCGAAGTGCTGCTCACCGACATGACGCCCCACCCCTCCAACACCCGGGCCGCCTGTGCCGCCGCAGCCGCACAGTATGAATCACTGGACTTCTGGTTTGGTATCGAGCAGGAGTACACTTTCTTTGACGGCATCAAGCCATTGGGTTGGCCGGACAACGGTTTCCCCGCACCCCAGGGTGGTTACTACTGCGGCGTCGGTTCCGACGAGGTCTTCGGCCGACCCGTGGTAGAGCAGCACATGGATGCTTGCCTGTATGCCGGTCTCGCCATTTCCGGCATCAACGGAGAGGTTATGCCGGCACAATGGGAGTTTCAGATTGGCCCGGTCGGCGCGCCAACTGCGGGCGACCACCTGTGGCTGGCACGCTGGCTTCTCTACCGTATCGGCGAGGACGTTGAGACAGTTGACGGGCGCAAGGGGATCAGCGCCACCCTCGACCCCAAGCCGGTCAAGGGCGACTGGAATGGCGCCGGCGCCCACACCAACTTCTCGACCAACCAGATGCGTGAGAACTATGACGCCTGCATCGCCGCAGCGGAAGCCTTGAAGACCCGCCATGACCTGCATATCGCCAACTACGGTCACCGGATTGAAGAGCGGTTGACAGGTCTTCACGAGACCTGTTCCTACCGGGAGTTCCGCTATGGCGTGTCCGACCGGGGGGCTTCGGTCCGGATTCCCTGGCAGGTGGCCCGGGACGGCAAGGGCTACATTGAAGACCGGCGCCCCAACGCCAACTGTGATCCTTACACCGTTACCCGGTTGATCATGGAAACTGTGGGCGCCGCGGCCTAGCGATACAACCACATCGGCACCTGATCGCGGTTATGATCAATTCTGGAATTCACCGCCGGCCCTCTGCGGAAGGCCGGCGGTTTGTGTCAGAGGCGTTTTGCCCGCTTGCCGAGAAAATGGTATCTTCGCAGGCACAGTCTGTAGAGGGCAAGCCACGCCGGGAGCTGGTTTGGAGGGACTATGGTTCAGGAGAACGGCGCCGAGTTAGAGTATGTGCTGAGAAGCGCGCAGGAGAACGACGTAAAGTTCATCCGTCTCTGGTTTACTGACATCCTGGGCAACCTCAAGGGTTTCGCCATTACCGTAGATGACCTGGTGGACGCTATCGAGCAGGGCGTGGGGTTCGACGGGGCCTCCATCGAGGGATTCGCCAGGTTCAACGAGAGCGACATGCGGGCGTTCCCAGAACCCGCGACCTTCTCGCTGTTGCCCTGGCGGCCCAGACAAAACGCAGTGGCCAGGATGTTTTGTGACATCCGCACACCAAATGGGGAACCCTTCGCCGGAGACCCGCGTATCGCTTTGAAGCGGAACCTGGAGCGGCTGGGAAAGGCAGGCTTCACCTACTATGTAGGCCCGGAGATTGAGTTCTTCTACCTCAAGGACGCCAACACTCCCGAACCACTGGACTACAGCGGCTACTTCGACCAGCTAACCGGCCAACCATCCAGCGACCTGCGTCGGGATACGGTTTTGAACCTGGCCGACATGGGCATACCCGTCAAGTATTCCCACCATGAGGCTGCCTACAGCCAGCATGAGATCGACTTGCAATACACCGACGCCCTGACAATGGCCGACAGTGTTATGACCTCCAAGCTGGTGATCAAGGAACTGGCACAGCTCAGCGGCGCGTATGCCTCATTCATGCCCAAGCCGTTATCCAACATGAATGGGTCCGGGATGCACACTCACCAGTCTCTTTTTCGGGGGAACCAGAACGCCTTTCATGACCCGGACGACGAAAACCACCTGTCAATCATTGGCAAAAGATTCATCGCCGGGCTGATCCGTCACGCCCCGGAGATAACCCTGGTCACCAACCAGTGGGTGAACTCTTACAAGAGGCTCGTGCCCGGGTACGAGGCGCCGGTATACATATCCTGGGCCCATGTGAACCGGGCAGACTTGATCCGGGTCCCGGCCTACAAACCCGGCTTTGAAAGCTCGGTGCGCATCGAGTACCGCGCCCCGGACCCGGCGTGCAACCCCTACCTGGCCTTCAGCGTCATGCTGGCCGCGGGTTTGAAAGGCATAGAGGAAGAATACCCGGTGCCGCCCCCGGTTGAGGGGAACGTGGCCATGATGACCAACGAGGAACGGGAGGCCAGGGGGATCAAGTCCCTGCCCACCAGCCTCGGCCAGGCCCTCGGGCTGGCCGAGGAAAGCGAGTTGCTGCACGACGCCCTGGGAGACCACATCTTCCATAGCTTCATCCGCAACAAGAGGATGGAGTGGGAAGAGTACCGGGCCACCGTAACCGACTACGAGATTTCCAGGTACTTGCCGGCGCTGTAGACAAGGCAAGTCGGGCTTCCGCGCAGTTGGAACTCCTGAGCGGCGGCAGTGTAGCAACGGCAAAATCAGGGGCATCAGTCAAGAGTTACCGATTGCCCTGTCCCTACCGACTCGTAGGCTTTCAGGACCACTTCCAGGTCTGCCATACCGGCATCCCCCGGCATCTCCGGCTCCCGCCCCTCTTCGATACTGGTCTTGAACTCGCGCACCATCGGGACCATGCCGAAACCGTCCGGCTCCAGGTCAATAGTCCTGGTTGTCCTGCTGTCGTCCAACCTCAGCCAGGACCGGCCAGCCTCATAGTAGATGGCGCCGCCCGTGCCCAGGACCGACAGCCAGATAGGCGAAGGCGTGGCACAGGTCCAGGAATGATTGATCAACCCCACTACGCCGGTCGGGTGGGTGGTAATCATCGCCAGCCCGTCCTCCGCTTCCAGTCCGGGATTCCCCGGAGGGACTTCCGCGGCAAAAACCGTTACCGGGCGTCCTGCGAGATATAGCAGCCCGTCCACCTTGTGGATGCCGCCGTCGATGAACACTCCGCCGCCGTTCAGTTCCCGGTTGTTCCGCCACCTGCCCGGTTGGAACAGGGCTTCCTCCTGCATCTGGACCATGCGCAGCGTCCCAATGGAGCCATCTTCAACCAGTCTCTTTGCCAGGCGCACCCCGGAGAGAAATCGGTAGTTCTCCGCCACCATCAGGTTGACGCCACTGGCGGCGGCAGCGGCGATGATGGCCCGGGCCTCACCCAGATTGCGGGCGATGGGTTTCTCCACCAGGACGTGCTTGCCCGCGCCGGCTGCAAGCTCCACATGCTCCCGGTGCAGATGGTGTGGGGTGCAGATGTACATGGCGTCAACGCGCGGGTCGGAGGCGGCGGCTTCGTAGGACCCGAATGCTCCCCTGCCCCGGAATGCATGGTTAAACTCGGCGGCCCGGGCAGCGTCCCGGCTGGCGAACAGCAAATCAACGTCGCCGAGCAACGGTCCTATGGCATGGGCAAAATCACGGGCGAAACTGCCGCATCCTACTACACAGAGTCTCAGAGCCATTTGTCTGTCTCCCCGCCGAGAGGCTCGCCGTGCCGGCCTCGAGCAATACACGTGCGTGAGCAGGTTGCAATGGCGGCAGTTTACGCTATCCTGAACCGTCTATCCGCCCGGTTCTCTATCCGCCCGGTTCTATGGTCAACGTATAGGATGCCGGCTGGAACGTCCCTCTAGCCAGGGCAGCCACGGCGACCACCAGCTTCTCCGAGTCCTGCGGGGCAGGGATTTCCACTGACCCGGAGTTGGACGGGTCCAGTTCCATAACCGTCACACGGGGGGCGTCATCCTTCTCAGTGCCGCCTTCAATGATCTGGACAATGTACGTCTGCGGCGTCCGGTTGCCGATTAGCACGAAGCCCCGCGGTTCCCATTCTGTAACGGGACGAACATCGCCGCCGTCCACGACACTCGCGCCACGCAGGCAGAGGCCGGGACCGTGGATGGCGTCATCGGTGAGGTACTGGAACCGGACCTTCACCTCCTGCCCGGCGTAGGGACTGAGGTCCAGGGTTTCCGTAGTCCATCCGCCGCTGCTGCCGGTGTAGCCGCTGCCGAAGGCAGTCCCCATCGGGTTCTCCGCGGACATGCCGGGTGCGGTCAGGATTTGCCAGCGTTCCCCGCCATCCATCGAGACCTGTGCATAGGCGTAGTCCCAGTCTTCTTCTATGTCATACCACGCTTCGTACCGGAGGACGGGCCGCTCCACATCCCGGAAGTCGAGGCCTGCCGTGAGGGTGGAGTCGATGGAATCTCCGACGTTGCTCCACCAGCATCCTCGAGGGCCAACGTCATCGGGAATTATTGGCGCGCTTGACAGGCCGCTGAACCGGATGCGGATAAGGCGGTTGAAGGACTCCAGCCTCACGTACTCCACAGCGTATTGCGGTATCTCCGACTCCAGGCTGGAGAAACCGTCAATGGACTTGCGCGGCCTTGCCCCCACGTTCAGGTCAGAATAGCCGTATATACCGTCGGGCGCGTCCAGGAAATTGGCCGCGGCCCAATCCCGAAACACATCATGGAAGGTCTGGGTGTAACCGGAGTTCCGCAAGTATTGGTCGATGCCCTCCACGCCGTCGGCAGGGGCTGAGACCAACGCCCGCATGTCATCCCGCGACCCGTAGTGCTCGGACAGGTAGTGCATGAAGAGTGAAGCCGTCGCGTAGCTGGCCCCGATTCTTTCCGAGTCCAGCGGCCAGTTGACCAGCGATGTTGGAACGCTGTCCAGCCTGAAGCGGACGTTCCTCGCGCCGTAGCCCGTGACTGACACGGCAAGTTCCGCCAGACCTTCGTTGACCCACGTGTCCTCCGAAGAGTCCTGGTTCCAGTGGACGAGGTGCTGGAACTCGTGGGCCAGGGTCGCAAAGTAAGCGGAGGACCCGATGGGTATGAACGCGGTGTTGATGTATATCATCTCCCGCTGATTGCTGTAAGGGAATACGGCACGCGGGTACTCATCTGAGGAGTTGAAGTACCCGCCGGCCCCGCGTAGGGAGCCGTTCACGATGGTCACCCGCGTATCGCCGTCCACGCCGGGAGACCACTCCGAGCCGAAGACCGATGTGACGGTGGGGTATATGCGCTCCTCAAACGCCTCGGCGGAACGCTCCAGGGCGTCCCGGTCTGCCTCGCCGCCGGACTCCACGTACCAGTAGGCACGGGCCGATACCAGGGCCAACTCGAACCGTGACTCGTAGACTTCAAGACCGTCCAGGTCGGCCAGCCAGAAGGTATCGACCCGGCCCTCCTTGAGAGCTTCCGGATCCTTTGCGACGACCCAGTCGAACTCCTGCCCTATGCCCAGTATCAACTCCCCCGCCAGCCGGGCTACGTCCCGCTCCGGGGGCGGGTCCGTCAACGAGGCAAGCAGTCCCTCCGCCGAGGGTGTCGTGTCCATCTCCAATTCAGGGGTGGGACCCGGCGCGGCCGTTGTAGACACAGGGTCCGCCGGCACATCAGGTTGAGACGCGGGAGTTGTGCAGGCCAGGGCTGCAGCCAACACCAGGACCACAAGCAAGTATCGGGCGTGGAAAATACCCCGAATCATGTTCAGCGTGACCCAGGCAATATTATTCCGGTAGCCTGCATGTCCAGAATGGTTGGAGCGCGAGGAGATGAATCTGTATCTGGACGCGTCAATCGGTCGAGGGTCTCTGGTTAAAGCGATTCATAGCCACGTTGATGTCTTTCTCCAGCAGGCAGTCCACGGCCAGGGCGGCACGGGCCACCGACTCCTCCATCACCGGCGATTCCTCCGGCGTGAACCGGCCCAGCACGTGGGCGACCGGGTCCCCGTCTGGCGGAGGTTGGCCGATACCGACGCGAAGCCTGGGAAAGTTCTGGCTGTGGAGCGTGGCAATTATGGAGCGTATCCCGTTGTGCCCGCCGTCGCTGCCCGATGGGCGCAAGCGCAACATTCCCAGCGGCAGTTCCATCTCGTCGTAGATTATCAGGAGGTTGCCGGGCTGCGCCCCGAACCTCGTCAGAAGATAGGACACCCCCTCGCCGCTGTTGTTCATAAAGGTGCGGGGCTTAGCGAGGACCACATCATGCCCCGACTGGCGACCCCGGCCAAGCACCGCCTTGGCGCGCCGCTCGGTCACGTTGATACCCCAGCGGGCGGCGATGGTGTCGATGCACCGGAAGCCGACGTTGTGGCGCGTGCTCCGGTAGCGGTCCCCGGGGTTTCCCAGTCCTACTATCAGCCACATTATTCGGGAAGCGACCCTGCCCCGGCCCTCTCCAACATATCCAGAAAACCGGCCTCGTCCAGCACCACGGTCCCCAACCGCTCCGCGGTGGCCAGCTTGGAACCGGGCGATTCACCGGTCACCAGGTAGTTGGTCTTGCGGGTAACTGAGGATCCGACGCTGCCGCCCAGGGCCTTGATTCGTGCCTCGGCTTCCCGGCGGGGAAATGCGGAGAGGGTCCCGGTTACCACGAAACTCTGGCCCGACAGGGGCAGAGAACTATGGTCCATCTCCTGTATCTCGTGATACGGGTCGACACCGGCCTTTCGCAGCTTGTCGATGACCTCCAGGTTGTCGGGGACGGCGAAGTAAGCTACTACACTTTCCGCAATCTTGGGGCCGATTCCCGGGATGTCGGTAAGTTCCTCCTCCGTTGCCCCGGCCAGGGCGTCAAGGCTGGGGAAACGCTGGCACAGCAGTTCGGCTATTTCCGGGCCGACGTGCAGGATGCCCAGGGCAAACAGGACCCGGACCAGCGACCGTTCCTTGCTGGCATCGATGTTGCTCATAATCTTGGTGGCCAGCCGCTCTCCCATCCGTTCCAGCTTGAGCAGTTCCTCCCTGTCCATGTGGTAGAGGCCGGAAACGTCGCTGACCAAGCCTTTCTCGATGAGGATGGCGCACCACTGTTCGCCGAGGCCGTCGATGTCCATCGCGCCCTTGCTGACGAAGTGCTTGAGCAGCTCAAAGAACTGTACGGGGCACGCCGAGTTGGGGCAGCGGTGCATTGCCTCGGACTCCGGCTTGACCACCGGCGTATCACACACGGGACAGTGCGACGGCATCTGGAATGGTGCTTCATCCCCGGTGCGCCGCTCTGTGATTGGCCCGACCACCTGGGGAATCACATCCCCGGCGCGCTCCACCGTTACCCAGTCTCCTATGCGGATGTCCTTGCGATTGATGTCCTCCTCGTTGTGCAGCGATGCCTGTTTGACTGTCGCGCCGCTGACTACCACCGGCTCCAGAATCGCATATGGGTTCAGGCTGCCGGTGCGCCCCACGTTGATCCCGATGTTGATAAGCCTGGTGACGGCCTGCTCAGCCGGGAACTTGTAGGCGATGGCCCACCGGGGTTCGCGTCCCACGAATCCGAGGGTGTTCTGGTAAGAGAAGGGGTCCACCTTGATGACCACCCCGTCGGCCTCATAGGGAAGGTCGTGCCGGTTTTCCAGCCAGTGGCGGTAGTAGTCGCATACCTCATCAAGGTGCTGGAAGCGCCGGTTGTTGGGGTTAATAGGGAATCCTGCGTCCCTCAACCATTCAAGGCTGTCGAAGTGGTTGACGGGAAGGCTCGGAGTGTCGTTGTTGCCGAGACTGTAAACCCATATCTTCAGGTTCCGCGAGGCGGTCACCTTGGGGTCGAGTTGGCGCACGCTTCCCGCGCCGGTGTTCCTGGGGTTGGCGTAAAGCTGCTCGCCGCGCTCCGCCCGTTCCTCGTTGAGACGGCGGAAGTCCTCGAGGGGCAGGTACACCTCCCCCCGGACCTCAAGCTCCGGGGGAGGGTTGCCCATGAGTTTAAGAGGGATGCCTCGGATAGTGCGCAGGTTCTGGGTCACGTCCTCCCCCGTATAGCCGTCTCCCCGGGTCGCGCCCTGCGCGAACTGCCCGTTCTCGTACCTGAGACTTACCGCCAGGCCGTCAATCTTCAGCTCGCAGACCAGGTCGAAGTCCGCCCCGTCCAGCAGTCCCTTGACCCGCCGGTGCCATGCACGCAACTCCTCCTCGTTGAAGGCGTTGGCCAGGCTGAGCATGGGCCGGGCGTGCTGCACCTGGGAAAATCCCTCGGCGGGCGCTGCGCCCACCCGCTGCGTTGGCGAGGCGGGAGTAACCAGGTGGGGATGCTCCGCCTCCAGCCGGCGCAGTTCATTCATCAGTCCGTCATACTCGGCGTCGCTAACCTCCGGGGCGTCGAGCACGTAGTAGCGGTAGTTATGGTGGTTGATTTTCTCGTGCAGCTCTGCGGCGCGTCGCTCGACTGAGGTTGACTGGTTGACGTCCACCATGCTTTCGGTCTCCGGTTGATTCCGTAATTGGCTGGCCGTGGCGTTGAATGGCAAGGCCAACAAGTATAATATCGCTGGTGAATCCAAGAAGAAAGGTTCCACCTGTCACTTTTCCACAAGCTTAACCACCGGGAGGCGGGTCCTGAGCGGCGGCACCGGCCCCTGCCGCGTCCAGGTCCCGGGCCTCCAGAGGGAGCGCGACATGCAGGAAGCTCATCCGGGACATGCCGTAGAAAACCGGCCCAGGGGGCTGAGAGGGACCGCGCCATTCATCCTGAGCGGACTTAGCGGCGGACACGGCATCTTCCACTGGTTCACCCAAAGTTTCTTTGTGATGCTCCCGGCGGTGGTAGCCACCTTCGGCCTGTCCGGCGTCCAGGTGGGCGCAATCTCGACCACACGAGAGGTCGTATCGGGCGTCATTGCGCTGCCGGGCGGCGTGGTGACGGACATGGTGCGCCGGTACTGGGGTCTGGTCATGGCCTTCTGCATGGCCCTGTTCGGCATAGGCTGGCTGGTCATGGGACTGGCCCCAATATATCCGGTACTGCTGCTGGGCATGGCTATTGTCGCAATGGCAGCGTCGGTCTGGCATCTGCCCGCCACGGCTGCGCTGTCCCACCACTTTTCCCACCATCGGGGGTCGGCCCTGTCCTTTCACGGCATCGGCGGAAACATAGGGGATGTCCTTGGCCCGGCCCTTACCGGCTTTCTTCTCTCCGGCGTGCTTATTGTCGCACTGTCTTGGCGCGAGATTCTGAGCGTCTACACGGTCTTGCCTCTCGTGCTCAGCTTCCTGGTCTACTGGGCATTCCACGACATCGGCAAGAATGCCTCCGGGGACACACGGGTTACCGGTCTCGGCGAGCAGCTTTCGCAGACAGGCCAGTCCTTCCGCAGCCACCCGCGGCTGTGGGGCATCATGCTGGTCGGAGGTCTCCGGGGGATGGCTGCCGTAGCCTTCGTTCCATTCCTGGCCCTGTACCTCGGCTTGCCGGAAGCTCCCACGGGAGAAAACGCTGCCGCAGGGCTGGGCATGGCCAAGTGGAACCTTGGGCTGCACGTGGCCCTGCTGGTGGGCGTAGGCGTCATATCCACCCCGGCAATGGGATACCTATCCGACCGCTTCGGGAGGAAGGTTGTCCTGGTCCCGGGACTGTTGGTCCTGTGCCTACTCACCGCGCTGCTTGTGCCCTTTGGGGAAGGCATCTCACTCATCGTAATCCTGGCGCTGATCGGGACGTTCTTCTTCAGCGATCAGCCAATCCTCACCGCAGCGGCGCTGGACACCGTGGGCGAAGGAGTGGCGGCGAGCACCCTGGGAGTGTTCTCCTTCTCCCGGTTCGCCCTGGCCGCGTCCTCCCCTCTCATTGCCGGGGCCTTGTTCGACACCCAGGGCATACACGCGACCTTCTACTTCATCGCCGCACTCTACCTGGTTTCCTCGGTGGTTTTGCTGCTGGTGCCCCTGGCACCGCCGGGACGCCCTGCCGTTACCGGACACCACAGCCACGGCCACGGCCACGGCCATGCCAACGAGGGCGAACATGGGCATGATCACGGCCACGATGGAGAACACGGCCGGCATTAGGCCGGTCCGTCTCGTGCTGATGGTGCGCTAAGTTCCTAGTGGCCGGGCAAGAGGTGATATAAACTCCGGGGCAGCCGGGTACGGTTGCCCCGGTTCCTGCTGTAGGCCCTGGTGATGGCTTGGGCGAGTTTTGCCGGGTCATGCCTGGTGGGTCGGTTTTCGCTGATGACGTCTGCCAGCACATACTTGGCAGAGTCGTTCCAAACAGCCTCGGGGCGGACGAGCTTGAAAGCCGCCTCGCGCTCAACGTCCAGCAAGTTGTTGTTGGCGACCACAGCATCTATCGAGGCGTGACCAGAGTAGTGGCGGATAACCTCCACGTAGTCCGGGATGGTGAACCCGTCGGTCTCTCCCGGTTGGTCGGCTACATTGCACACAAACATCTTCAGCGCACCGGTGTCCTGGACAGCGGAGGCGATCCCGCTGACCAGCAGGTTCGGCACCACGCTGGTAAAGAGGCTGCCGGGACCCAGGATCAGCAGGTCGGCCTCCGCGATCGCCCGCACCGCCTCCGGGTGTGGCGGGGCGCAGTGCGGGTCAAGCGATACCATCCGCAGGTGCTCCCTGGTTGAACCCACTTCGGTCTCGCCGACCAGTCGCTGGCCTGAGACGGTCCTGCCCACCAAGGTAACGTTGCTTGAGGTAGATGGGACTACCTTGCCCCTAATCCGCAACAACTGCCCGGCAGTCTCCACTCCCTTGTAGAAGCCGCCCTCGATATCTGCCAAGGCGGCGATGAGGATATTCCCGAAGCTGTGGCCGTCCAATTGGCCGTTGGTGGAGAAGCGGTAGTCCATCAACTCCTGCATGACGGCCCCGCTTTGATAGAGCGGGTCGGCCAGGGCCACCAGGCAGTTACGTATGTCTCCAGGTGGCGGCATGTCCATTTCGGAACGGAGCCGGCCGGAGCTGCCTCCGTCGTCAGCAACGGTGACTACCGCGGTGATGTTCGTCGTGTAGTGCTTCAATCCCCGGAGCAGGTTGGGCAGGCCGCTGCCGCCTCCGATGGCCACTATCTTCGGCCCTGTGGCCAACACGCGGTCGATGTATATTGAGTCTATCAGTGGCCAGTGCCTTCTCCTGCTTCTCGCGTTGGACAAGGTCCGATTCAGCATATATGCAGCTAAAGCGGTGAGAACTGTGCCGGCGACAATGCATATGCCTCCCCTGAGCAGGCTATGAGTTCCTCTAGGGCTGAGCGCTCCTGCCAACGAGTCCAAGCCGGAGCCGAGGGGCACTTGAAGGGCGAGCAGGACGCCAAGGCATATAGCCGCTAATCCCAGCCCTCCAATGAACAACCAACGTTTCAGGGAGATGCCCGGAGTCAGCAACACCAGGATTCGGGTGGTCAAGGGAAGGCCGGACAGTCCATCTGAAACGTGGATTCTCCACGGCGTCTCCGGCCTCTCGCCGCGCTGAGGACCCGTCACCCGAGGCGGAGAGTCTCCCATTAGAGCGCCACCGGGAGTTGAGGCAAGCGGTTGAGGATACGGTTGTGTGTGGGTTCTCGCAAGCTGGCGGGGAATTTATCGGTTGATGTGAAGCTGATAATGACGACGACCACTGAGTCTGCCTAGCTAATTTGCCAACACGTGCGGCACGTAGAGGAATTCCTGCGACTGCACGGCGTTGCGAGGCAACCCGACATCGGTGATGCAACGGATGTTAGCCAGACGCCCTCCCATTGTCAACGTCCGGCCACGGGCTGCTTCTGGGCTGGACTCAAGGCGGGGTGTGCATCTACAGGACGATGTGATTCGGCCAGGACGTGTCGAAGGAGCATCTGAGCCGGAGATTGAAGAAGAGTTCGGTAAGACTGTGTGACCTCGTCATCCTGGCTGACAGACCAGGATGACGAGGTCAATCACGTTAGTGCGCGATACTTGATTCCCGCGCACAGGATCGGACGGCCTCGCCCCTTGTCGCAAGGGCAAGCCATCCGGCTTGGAGGCTAGGCCTCACCCGGGTAAGCGACCACGCCATGCTCGGTAGAGTCCAGACCTTCCCTCTGTTCCTCGTCAGTTGCACGGACACCCATAGTGACTTTGAGGACAAAGAACAGTATGAAGCCGGTGACCAGTGCCCAAGCAAGAACAACACCCATGCTGATCAGCTGGGACACGATTTGCAGCGAGTCCCCTGCAATCAGGCCGGTGGTCCCATTGTTGCCGTTGGCGAAGATACCCACGGCAAGGATTCCCCACAGACCGCAAGTGCCGTGGACCGAGATTGCACCAACCGGGTCATCGATCTTGAAGACGCTTTCAATGATGTTGACGGATGCCATCATTATCGGCGCGGAGATAGCTCCGATGACAACCGCCGACCAGGGTTCGACGAATGCCACTGGCGCCGTGATGCCCACCAGGCCGGCCAGGGCCCCGTTGCAGGCCATCAGGATGTCGGTCTTGCCGGTGCGCACGAGCTGGATATACAGGGCAACGACCGCTCCGGTCGCGCCGGAGAGGAGAGTGTTCATGGCGTTCAGGCCGATGGAGTCGCCGGTATTGATATTGAACCCGAACCAGCCGAAGAACAGGATAAATGTGCCGATTACTACGAAAGGCGCATTGTGGCCCGCAAGCACGTTGGCCGAGCCGTCAGCATTGAACTTACCCAGGCGGGGTCCAACAACCGCCGCACCGGCGAGGGCCAGGAAGCCGCCTACCGCGTGCACCACACCTGAACCTGCGTAGTCGGCCGCCGCCGGCAGTCCTATCGCTTCCAGCGAGCCAAGCCATCCGCCGCCCCACACCCAGTGGCCATAAAGTGGGTAGATGATCGCGCCGATGATGAAACTGTATGCCAGGTATGCCTGCGTCTTCGTCCGTTCCGCCACGGCTCCTGCCACGATGGTGGCGGCTGTCCCGGCGAAGACCATCTGGAACACCCAGTCAACATAGGTCTGCCCGTCTGCCCCATCAGTAACGAAGAAGTTCGTCGTCCCAACGATTCCGGCTGCCGACGTCCCCCACATCAGCGCAAACCCGAATGCCCAGAAGGACAGGGACGCCATCGCAAAGTCCATGAAGCTCTTGGTCATGTAATTTACGGTGTTCCTGCTCCTGATCAAGCCCGCGCCCAGGAAAGCGAATCCGGCCTGCATGAAGAAGACCAGGAACGCGCCCAGCATCCAGATGATGTTGCCGCTCTGGTCCAGTTTGTCCGCATCTGACGTGATGTCCTGCGCGAACGCGACGTTGTATCCTGCCAAGATCCCCGCCGCCAACAACCCAGCCATTGCAACAAGCAGTAACCGACGTAACATAGCAATCCACTCCAAGGGTAGAATTTCGGTTGCCCCCAAGACGCAAGGTTATATGGCAGCTATTACACCTATGTTGCTGATTTGTAAAACGGGTTTTTCCAATTTGTAACGAAATAATTTCCTCTGGTCATATTCCCGCCGTCATATTATTGGGGGGCGGTCTACCTGTCCGTCTACCTATCCTAATAGAAGGGCATGAAATTTCTCCAGGGTCGAGGGTTCTCACCCAAACACAAAGGGACGGGTTTGAGACCCGTCCCCGGAAAGGTGTTGATACGGCGCTTGAAGACCGTTTCGGGCTACTTTTCTATCGGCGCTCCGACGATGCTGCCCCATTCGGTCCAGGAGCCATCGTAGTTTCGGACGTTCTCCAAGCCGAGAAGCTGGGTCAGGACGAACCAGGTATGAGACGAGCGCTCGCCAATCCGGCAGTAGGCGACGGTATCCCGGCTGCCGTCGATTCCCCGGCCGCCGTAGAGAGCCTGAAGCTCGTCCGCCGGTTTGAATGTGCCATCCTCGGCTACCGCTTGCCCCCAAGGGATATTGGACGCGCCCGGGATATGTCCGCCCCGCTGGGAGCCTTCCTGGGGCAGGTTCTCAGGGGCCAGCAATTCGCCACTGAACTCGGCCGGGGAGCGCACGTCCACCAGCGATATCGAACCGGAGTTGACCCACTGGAGGACCTGGTCGCGGTAGGCCCGGATGCTGTCATCCGGGTCCGAGGCCCTGTAGGCAGCTGGAGCCGGGCTGGGAACTTCGGTGGTCATGGGTCTGCCCTCAGCCTCCCATTTGGCCCGCCCGCCATTCATTATGCGCACGTCGGCATGGCCGTAATACTTCAACTGCCAAAAAGCCCAGGCAGCGAACCAGTTGTTGTTATCTCCATACAGAACGACCGTCGTGTCGTTGCCGATGCCCGACCGTCCCAGCAAGCCCTCCAGTTCCTCCTTGCCCACCAGGTCGCGGCGGACTTCCTGTTGCAACTGGGACTGCCAGTTCCACCCTACAGCCCCGGCAATATGCCCTCTTTCGTATGCTCCTGTATCAACATCCACTTCCACAAGCCGGACATTATTGTCGCTCCCGTGCTCAGCGACCCAATCTGTGCTGACCAGTGATTCAGGATGGGCGTACTCAGCCATTCCATATCCTCCGTACAGAGCGGTGTAAGGTTTCGCCGCTATCATACAACACCATCCGTTAGCATAGAAGAGAATGCCGCTTGAAGCCTCAATCGAACGGTATCGAGGCCCGGAGTGTACGACAGGATAGTCCGAGCCAATTCTAAACATGTTGGTGACGTTATTTGCACATGTTTCCAACGGCTTTCGAGCAATATTGCCAGTATAGGATTGTGAATACGATGTACATATTAAGGAATCCGTATTCAATTAACATCAGGGATCAAATCTTATATTGACCGATTTTCCTACTTGACGCCCAAATTAACCCATAGTATAGTCCCGTGGGAGGTAACATAAAGATGAAAATTGTGTCCAAATGCGTAACCGCGGTTGTTCGAGGATGGCCAGGAGCCGTAGCCATTGCAATTGCTGTGGCACTGGTGGCCTCGGCCTGCACAGGAGCTCAGGGGATACCAGGTGAATCAGGGCCAGCCGGACCAACCGGCCCAGCGGGCCCTCAGGGAGAAGTTGGGCCAGCCGGACCGGCCGGCCCTCAAGGTGATGCGGGCTCTGCAGGTGCGCCGGGCCAGCAAGGCCCCAAAGGTGATGCCGGTCCTCAGGGGCCAGCCGGATCTCGGGGAGAAGCTGGGTCAGCCGGATCAGCGGGACCGCAGGGACCCAAGGGAGACAAGGGAGACCCAGGCGGACCACGCGGACCTGAGGGAGCCAGAGGACCCCAGGGTGTACAGGGTGTACAAGGACCTACAGGGCCCATGGGACCCAAGGGAGACAAGGGAGACCCCGGTGACCCAGGCGGCCCCCAGGGGCTTCGCGGACCGCAAGGGCCTACCGGACCGCAAGGGCCTATTGGAACCCGCGGTGAAAAGGGAGACACCGGTCCGCAAGGCCCGCAGGGTATCCAGGGCGAACCCGGACAGCAGGGCCCTGCTGGGACCGGCGCTCAGGGACCCAAGGGCGATGCAGGTGACCAAGGACCGGCAGGGCCGACGGGCCCGCAAGGACCTATGGGCCCTGCGGGGGCGCAGGGACCGGCAGGACTGCGCGGCGCGGCAGGCCCGGAGGGAATCCAGGGACCTCACGGCCCCCAGGGCTTGCAAGGCGAGCCGGGAATTTCTGAACTTCAAATTGTGACTGAGTCCAGCGAGTCCGCCGGTGGAGCCAAGACCGTAACCGCAGAATGCGCCAAGGCTGGTGAAGAGTTGACCGCCATTTCCGGTGGTGCTGCGGTGTCCGGTGGTAGTGTTTCCATAGTAGAGTCGCGCCCCACTGGCATAAGGGGAGAGGTGCCGTCGGCTTGGATGGCCAAGGCTGAAGAGGTCGGCGATAACTCCGAAGGTTGGACGCTTACGGTGTACGCGGTGTGCGCTAGAGTCAAAGTGAGTCCACCAGCCGAGGCAGGATCGTAGCCGTTACCGAAAGCAACCCGGACACAATAAATACAAGGCCCGGCCGGTTAACCGGCTGGGCCTTGTATTTGTTTCTCCTTAAGTAGGCCGGTTCTCGAAAGTAACGCTGTCCAGTCAACGCAGCATTGCAATTTAGAATGGTTCATCCCCGCCCTTGCCATCATTCATTTCCAAAATCGGGAGCCCACCAACCGTTGTCCATCGGTCAGACGACCTGAAACAGAACACTATTTCAACCTCCATTTTGCTTTGCAATTTCCGGGGTAGTCATTTAATATGGTAACAGTGGCCCTATGCCGTAGGCATGGCAGGAACACTAAGAGGTCATTATGGGAAGCAACAGGTGGCTGCGAAATAGCTTCGTCTACCTCCTCGTAATCATCGGGGTCCTCGTAATCTTCTATACCCTGTTGCCAAGTTTCGGCAACAGGAACGAAATCCCCCTGACTACTGTCGTCAAGATGGCGGAGAACAACGAGGTACGCGAAATCATCGTAGACGGCAGGAAGCTGACCGTCATCCCTCGGCTCACCAGCCGCACCGGCCCAGACCGCTTCTCCAGCAGGGTCGGTGAGAATGGGGATGTGCTCGACATACTGCTCCAGAACGGTGTCCAGGTAGGCCCCCCCACAGGGGTGGAAGTCACCTTCAAGGGTTCCACCGGCCTTGGCAGCTTCCTCGGTCTTCTCCTGAATTTCCTGCCGCTCATCTTTTTCGGCGGCCTGATACTATTCATGATGCGCCAGGCCCAGGGCAGCAACAACCAGACCCTGAGCTTCGGGCGCAGCCGCGCTCGCATGATGCCCTTCAACCGTCCCGGCGTAAGCTTCGCCGATGTTGCGGGGGTTGAGGAGGCGAAGTCGGAACTCCAGGAAGTGGTGGAGTTCCTCAAGTACCCGGAACGCTTCCTTTCCCTTGGCGCCAGAATTCCCAAGGGCGTACTGCTGGTTGGCCAGCCCGGTACTGGCAAGACCCTGCTTGCCCGCGCCGTGGCGGGGGAGGCAGGAGTGCCCTTCTTCCACATCAGCGGCAGCGAGTTCGTGGAAATGTTCGTTGGCGTTGGCGCAGCCCGGGTCCGCGACCTGTTCGAGCAGGCCAAGCGCAACGCCCCGTGCATCGTGTTTGTCGACGAGATCGACGCGGTGGGACGCCACCGCGGCGCCGGACTTGGCGGAGGCCACGATGAGCGGGAGCAGACCCTTAACCAGATCCTGGTGGAGATGGATGGGTTCGAGACCAACACCAACATCATCGTCATAGCCGCCACCAACCGTCCAGATATTCTCGACCCCGCATTGCTGCGGCCCGGCAGGTTCGACCGGCGCGTGACGCTGGACCTGCCCGATATTCAGGGCAGGGTGGCCATACTAAAGGTTCACGCCGCGGGCAAGCCCCTTTCGCCGGAAGTGACGATGGAGAGCCTGGCCAAGGAGACTCCAGGATTCAGCGGCGCAGACCTGTCCAACCTGGTAAATGAAGCGGCCATCCTCGCGGCCAGGGCAAACAAGAAGACCATCCAGATGACCGAGTTTGAGGAGGCCGTGGACCGCATCATCGCAGGCCCGGAACGCAAGAGCCGCGTCATCAGCCCCCGTGAGAAGGAGATGACCGCCTACCATGAGGCCGGTCACGCCCTGGTTGCTCACGTACTCCCTCACGCCGACAGGGTGCATAAGATTTCCATCGTGTCCCGGGGCAACATGGGCGGCCATACATCCCTGCTGCCGGACGAAGACCGCTACTTGTGGACCAGAAACCAATTCTACGACATGCTCGCGGTTATGATGGGCGGGCGCGTGGCCGAGCAGCTCATCTTCGATGAGGTCACCACTGGGGCAAGCAACGACCTGGAGCGGGCGACCAAGGTTGCCCTGAGCATGATCAAGCGCTACGGCATGAGCGAGTCCCTGGGGCCCAGGACATTCGGCAAACGGGAAGAGCTAGTATTCCTGGGCCGTGAAATTAGCGAGGAACGCGACTACGGGGACCGAGTGGCCGAAGAGATAGACGAGGAAGTCAGAGACATGATCCACATGGCCTACACCAAGGCCAAGGATATCCTGGTCACCAACAAGCCCCAACTTGTGCAGCTATCGGAGTACCTGATCGAGCATGAGACCATCACCGGAGACAGCCTGGGCAGGCTGTTCGAGGAGGGTGGACTGGGCGGAGACGAGCCCGGGACACCGGCGATCCCGCCGGAGCCCACGCCTCCCTACGCTCCGGCGGCTCCCCAGCAGCCCATTCCCCAACCAGCGCCGGTGCCCAGCCCCAGCCTGACCAGTTCCAGCGATCCGGCCCCTGCATCTGACGGAGACGCCTGAACCGGCCCTGCATCGCGGTGTAACACCGGGCCAGTCCACCGCGTAGAGTTGGACTGGCCCCTTTCTTTTGCCCGGCTCTCCCACCGCTATACCGGGCCCGCCTCATCTTGAGGTAACGGCAACTCCCGGTAATAGAGTCCCCACTGCTGCATCAACCCCTGAACGGACGGGTGTTTCAACGCGACCAACTCCCGGAAGAACCCCGCCAGCGCGTGGGCCGGGATATTTTCCTGAGAACATACCCAACTGCGCTCGGCAGGCACTACGTATATCAGCCCGCTCTGATGGTCGCAAGAGACCTGGATGCGGGTCATCCCCTCACCGGGGGTTACATTCATTCCAGGGGTTGCATTCATTCCAACGGTGGTCATGGTCTCCACCTCATATAGTCACCAGTTCGGCACTTAGCATAGGTTGGGCAACTCTGCCGCCCCCCACAGCCCGGCACCGCTCGCATTATAAGCCGATGGTCAATCCCGTTGCACGAAGGCAGTTCACCGGAACGCACCCGCGCTCCTGTCGAAATTCGGCAAATGCGACGCAATATGGTAAAATCGTTCTTGCGCGGGCCGCCAACTTGTTGTGACCGGCCCATATACCGCTAGAAGCCATTCTACAGAGAAGGAACTGTTCAGAATGTACCCTCCGGGAGGACCAAGACAACCGGACGTAAACTTCGACCAGATACTCGGCTCGGCCCGCTCCGGATTTGGCCGCATCTTCGGCCGGCTGGGCGGCGGCGGCCTGGGCGGCGTTATCGTCCTTGGAATCGCCCTCATAGTCGTGGTGTGGGCCGCAACCGGGATTTACACCATCAGCCCCGGTGAGCAGGCTGCCCTGCGGCTTTTCGGCGCAGTCCAGGGAAATCCGGTAGGGGAGGAAGGGCTGCACTGGTGGTGGCCCGCCCCAGTCGGCAAAAAGGATGTTGTCCTGGTTACTGAGGTCCGGCGGATGACCCTGGGCTATCGCACCGCCGCTGCCCAGGGAGTAGCCGATACCCCGGTGCCCCAGGAGGCCCTCATGATCAGCGGCGACCTGAACGTCGTCGACGTGGAGATGGCTGTCCAGTACAACATCAGCAACCTGACTAACTTCCTGTTCAAGGTCAACGACCCGGGCGAGGCGGACCGGGAGATTCAGCCGGGGCAACCTGACGGACTCACACTCAAGGACGCCGCCGAAGCAGCGTTACGGCTTGTGGTGGGACAGAGCTCCATCGACGACGTGATCACCGAGCAGCGCGCCCTTATTGAGTCCGAAACCCAGGAGCGGCTCCAACAGATCCTGGACAGCTACGAGACCGGTATCAACGTGGTCAACGTCAAGCTCCAGGACGTCAAGGCCCCTGCCGACGTCCAGGAGGCATTCCAGGACGTTCTTCGCGCCCGGCAGGAACGGGACACCCAGGAAAACCAGGCCCGCGCCTACCAGAACGATATAATCCCAAGGGCCAGGGGTGACGCGCAAAAGATCCGGGAGGAGGCTGAGGCATTCAGGAGGTCCCGGATCGAAACTGCCCAGGGTGAAGCGGACCAGTTCCTGTCCATCCTCAGAGAATACGAGGTATCAAGGGAAGTGACCCGGCAGAGGCTTTACCTGGAGGCCATGGAGGGTGTGCTTCCCGGCATATCGAAGATCATCGTGTCTCCTGATGTTGAGTCAGTCCTGGTCCTCGGCGGGCGGCAAGGGCAAGGGGTGACTCCGCTCCCCATAGGCCCACAACCATAATCCTGGTCTGGGGACGGACCCCATCCGCCGCGCCCCGGTCGGCATGGCGGTTTGGGGCGAATTTCTCAGTCGGAGTCGAGAAGTCATATGAAAGGTCTCATAGCCGCCGGTGTAGTGGTGATAGCCGCTGCCATCGTTCTGGCCCAATCCCTGTACGTAGTTGATATCACCGAGCAGGTGCTGATCCTCCGGTTCGGTGAAGTGGTCAGCCAACGCCCAACTCCGGGGCTGTACGTGAAAGCCCCATTTGTGGACACAGTGGTCAGGTACGATAAACGTGTGCTGCGCATCGACGCCCCTCCCGTGGCCATGCCCGACGTCGAAAAGGAAAACCTGGTAATTGACTCCTATGCCAGATACAGGATTACCGACCCGGTCCAGTTCCGCAAGACACTTCAGACCGAGGGGACCGCGCGCAGCCGGCTAGGCGACATCGTGACCTCCAGCCTGCGCAGCGAAGTCGCCAGAAGGGACCGGATTGAAATCATCGGGGCGAAACCCCTGATCGACCCGGTAACCGAACAGCAGGTCGTGGAAGGCGGAATTCCACAGGTTGAGGGGACCGAGGCCCGTTCCGAGATATTGCAAGAGGTGCTTTCAGAAGTTAAGCGCACCATCGCGGAGGAAGACGAACCGTTCGGAATCGAGATGATCGACGTGAGGATCAAACGGGCCGACTTCCCCGACGAAGTAACTCCAAGCATCTACACCCGGATGAGGGCCGAGCGTAACCGCATCGCGGCCGGGTTCCGCGCCGACGGCGCCGAGAAAGAGCTGGTGATCAAAGCCGACGCAGACCGGGAAGCCGCCGTCATCCGCGCCGAGGCCCAGCGGGACAGCAACAGGATCCGCGGTGAAGGCGAGGCTGAGGCCATCAAGATTCTGGCCGACGCGCTGGAACAGGACCCGGAGTTCTTCGCCTTCCGCCGCAGCCTCGAAGCCTACAAGAAGTTCCTGACCCAGCAGACCACGGTCATCCTGCCGGCGGACGCTCCCCTCTTCCAGTACATTCCGGGACCTGACGCTAACGGGGTTTCAGACGGACGAGCGCCGTGACACCGGGGAATCGCGGTCCCCTTGTCTCCTTACCGGCCCGCAAGCCTCCGGCCCTCAACCAGACCCGGAGCTGACTTCTCCGGCGACGTTATGATGATGCGGAACCCCTGCTCCAGCCGCATTGGGACCTCCGCAGCCGTCGCCCCGGTGGCGCAGGGCACCCCGGCGTTCTGACAAGCGTCCAGTATCCGCAGCAGGTTCGCCTGCACATCCGGATGGTCGGACTCCCCCGGATGTCCCATAGCCACCGACATGTCTCCCGGCCCGGCCCAGACCGCGCCTATGCCCTTCACTTCCCGCAGGATTTCCGGCAGGTTCTCGACGCCCTGCGGTTCCTCGATGATGGGCATCAGCAGCATATTGCCGTCCGGGTCCAGCGGCCACAGATCGGCAGCGTGGTAATACTCCCGGGCTGAAAGCCCCCAATAACGGGGAGCGATCCTGGCCCACCAGCCACGCTGCCCCTCCGGCTCGAAGTCCGGCGAGCCGGGAATCTGGGGATACCTGGCCGCCGCCACAGCCGCCCTGGCCTCCTCGACCGTGTTGAGATGGGGCAGGACCAATCCATATACTCCGGTGTCCAACGCCTGCTTGATCACCCACTGGTTCTGCTCCCGGGAGTTGGGCGGAATGCGCACCAAGGGAACCGGGTCGGCCTGCAAGCCTCCGCCCCCGGCGATCTTCTTCCGGTTGAGCAGGAACTGGAGGGACGCGCGCAGGTTGTTGAAGCTCAACCCCTCGTGCTCCATCTCAACGATCACCATGTCGTAGTCCGAGTCAGCCACATACATAAGGTCGTCCAGGTTTCCATTCCAGACGAGACCTGAACAGAACACCGGCTTCCCCTGCTCCAGCAAGTCAATAGCCTTGTTGTAACGGACCGTTCCCGCCATTGAAAACCTCCTCAACTCCAGCCGGTCCGGGAAAACAGCGGCATCGCTGACGCCGCCCATTCCTGATTTCCCCAGTCCGGCATCGGCAGTTATTTCGTTCGCCTACCGGCGGATTATAGCACCTGGCCCCATCCGCCCCACCATTGGTCCGTCTCCGGCCCAGGGTCTTTCGATTCTCTGTGAAATTGTCTGAACTGTGATTCATGTGATTGATGGATGGGCATGATTCTCCCAATCCCGCTATCCCTGAATCAGAAAAATCACAGTTCAGACAAAGAATCGAAAGACCCTATACCAATACCAAGGTGGGATGTGCATTTCCGGGGTCTTGAAAACGACTGAAAGGACTCCACAGCACCTCATATCACCTTTAAGCTCCAACTGGGTGGCCACCGACAGTGCGGTCTAGTGATATGTACATTTCACCTTGGCTTTAGTTTAGTCTCCTGCCACCCAGACGCAACCGATTGACGCGCGTAACAAAATCACATAGTCTAAAAGGCGTCACACCGGTCCGGTCTCCCGGACATTCGCGTTCCGGTGATGCTGCCGGAGTGTATCCACACACCAGTTGGTCCGGTCCTGGTACAGGGTTTCCGAGGAATGGGAAGCGGGTGAGGAACGCCAATGAAGGTCCACGAGTTCCAGGCCAAAGAGATCTTTTCCCGCTACGGTATCCCCGTGCCCCGCGGCTACGTAGCTTCCACCCCGGAAGACGCCGCCCGATTCGTGAGCGAACTTGGCGGCAGGGGTGTTGTGAAGGCCCAGGTCCATGCCGGCGGGCGCGGCCGGGGCGGTGGAATCAAGCTAGTCAACTCCCCCCAGGAAGCGGAGGAGTTCGCCACGTCTCTAGTCGGCTCCAACCTGGTCACGCCCCAAACGGGACCCGATGGCATCCCCGTAAACCAGCTATTGATTGAAGAGCCGGTCAACATAGACCGGGAGTTATACTTGGCCGTCACGCTGGACCGCGCCCTGGCCATGCCCGTGCTGCTGGCCAGCCGGGCCGGAGGCATGGACATAGAGGAAGTATCTGCCTCCCGCCCGGAGGACATCCACTCGGAAGCCATCGACCCCCTTCTGGGTCTCATGCCCTTCCAGACAAGGCGGCTGGCGTCGAAACTGGAAGTAACCGGCGAGTTGGCCCGGCCCGCAGGCGCTATTATGAATTCCATAGCCCGCATCAATGCCGAGTTGGACTGCTCCCTGGTTGAGATAAACCCCCTGGTAGTCACCACATCCGGCGAGGTTGTGGCCCTGGACGCCAAGATTGACCTTGACGATGATGCCCTGTTCCGGCACCAAGACTTGATGGAGTTGAGGGACTCCTCCCAGGAAGACCCGCGGGAGGCCGAAGCTACGGCCCTGGGCATCTCTTATGTAAACCTGGAAGGCGACGTCGGCTGCCTGATCAACGGAGCGGGCCTGGCCATGGCCACCCTTGACCTGACGCAGACGGTAGGCGCTTCCCCAGCCAACTTCCTGGACGTGGGCGGGGGATCCGACGAGGAAAAGGTCGCTGCCGCAGTCAAAATCATCGTCTCCGATCCCAAAGTTACAAGGGTGCTCATCAACCTGTTTGGCGGCATACTCCGCTGCGACGTGGCGGCAAGGGGCGTGGTGCAGGCGTACCAGGAAACCGGGGCCGTACAGCCCATGATCGTGCGGCTCCTGGGCACCAACATGGAGGAGGGCAGGGCCATCTTCCGGGATTCCGGGTTGCCCGTCACATTCGCTGACACCCTCGCGGAGGCCGCCGAGGCTGTCAGACAGCCGGCCTAACACAACAATCCGGCCGGACGTATTGAGCGTCAAATGAGTTCGAGGGGCTGGGGTTGATATGGGTATTCTGGTGGACGCCGGAACCCGGGCCATTGTCCAGGGCATCACCGGCAGGGAAGGAAGTTTCCATGCCGCCGCGTGCATGGACTACGGCACGAACATCGTGGCCGGAGTGACGCCGGGGCGAGGCGGACAGTTCTTTCGGGAGAGTGTGCCCGTCTTCGACTCGGTGGATGAGGCAGTCCGTGAGACCCAGCCCAGCGCCTCCCTGATTTTCGTCCCGCCGCCGTTCGCCGCCGAAGCTATCGTTGAGGCCGCCGACGCCGGAATCCCGCTGGTCATCTGCGTCACGGAAGGCGTGCCCGTGACGGACATGGTCCGGGTCAACAGCTACCTGGAACGAAAGGATACCCGACTGGTGGGCCCCAACTGTCCAGGCATCATCAACCCCGCGGCCAGGTGCAAGCTGGGAATCATGCCCGGTGCGATCCACCAGCCGGGCCGCGCCGGGGTCGTTTCGCGCAGCGGGACCCTGACCTATGAAGCGGTTGACCAGTTGACCCGCGAAGGCATTGGCCAGTCAAGTTGCGTCGGTATCGGAGGGGACCCTATAATCGGTACGGGCTTCGTCGACGCGCTCCGCCTGTTCAACGATGACCCGGACACGGACCTGGTGGTCCTTATCGGCGAGATCGGAGGGTCGTTGGAACAGGAGGCCGCAGACTACATACGGGAGTCATTCAGCAAACCGGTATGCGCCCTTGTCGTCGGAGCGACCGCCCCGCCGGGCAAGCGCATGGGACACGCCGGAGCAATCATCACCGGCAGCAGCGCGACCGCCGCGAGCAAAATCGAGGCTCTGCGGCAGGCCGGGGCAACAATTATACCGAGCCCAGCGGACATAGGTCCCACGGCCAGGGCAGTAATCAACCAGATTTGATTCGCGGCCCGACGCTATTCCCAGTCTCACCGGGACACATATAGAAAAGCCACAAGATGCGCTTCACCGCAGTTATTGGACCACTGATCTCCCCGGCGAACATCTCCAGACAATATAGCCCACGACATAGCACAGGACCATGTTGAAACAGAAAACCCCAGTGGAATACGAGCCGGTCATCGGCCTGGAAGTCCACGTCCAACTGCTGACCCGCAGCAAGATGTTCTGTTCCTGCCGGGCCGATTACCAGTCCGCCGCACCCAACACCCGTGTCTGCCCCGTCTGCCTGGGACTGCCGGGCAGCCTGCCGGTGATAAACCGCAAGGCGGTCGAACACACGATAATGACCGGGCTGGCGCTGAACTGCCGAATCCCGTCCTACTCCAAGTTCGACCGGAAGAACTACCCGTACCCCGACCTGATGAAGGGATACCAGATATCACAGTATGATCTTCCCCTGGCAGTGGACGGCCACCTGGACCTGGACATCGATGGCGCCGCCACCCGCGTGGGCATCAACCGCGTCCACCTGGAAGAAGACGTTGCCAAGTTGCAGCACATCCCATCACCTGACGGCGATTCATACAGCCTGGTTGACGTAAACCGCTCCGGCGTCCCCCTGATGGAGGTGGTCAGCGCCCCGGACATTTCCTCGCCTGAAGAGGCCCAGGCCTACCTCACGACCCTCCACTCCATCCTGCAATACCTGGGCGTGAGCACCGGGAACATGCAGGACGGCAGCTTCCGCTGCGACGCCAACATCAGCATCCGTCCCAGGGGCAGTACCGAGTTCGGCAACCGGACCGAGGTCAAGAACATGAACAGCTTCCGGTCCGTGTTCCTCGCCCTAAACTACGAGTTTGAACGCCAGCGCCAGGTCGTCGAGTCCGGCGGCCAGGTGGTGCAGGAGACGCGCGGCTGGCTGGATGACCGCAACGCAACAGTATCCCAGCGCAGCAAGGAATACGCCCACGACTACCGCTACTTCCCGGAACCGGACCTGCCTCCCCTGGTGATCGACCATGCCTGGGTCGAGGACCTGCGGGAGCAACTGCCCGAGCTTGCCGCCCAGCGGAAATCCAGGTTCGTGAAGGAGTACAACCTTCCTGAATACGATGCGTCCCTGTTGACGGCTTCCAAGCCCGCGGCGGACTATTTCGAGGAAGCGTTGGCGTTGAAGACGACCGCCGGGGACGACCGCGACAGGTTCGCCAAGAGCGTTAGCAACTGGATGTTGGGACCCCTGGGCCAGTTGCTCAACGCTGGCCCATTCAGCATCGACGACTCACGAGTTACCCCATCAATGATGGTGCAGCTTATCGACAGGATAGACTCCGGAACCGTAAGTGCTACATTGGGTAAAACCGTGCTGGAGGAGTCCTTCAATACTGGAAAGTCGCCTGATAACATCATTCGTGAACGGGGCTACACCCAGATTAACGAAACGTCTTCCCTTGCCCCCGCCGTGCGGGAGGCCATCGAGTCCAACCCAAAGGCGGTGGACGACTTCCTCCAGGGCAAGGAGTCCGTGGCCAAGTTCCTGACCGGCCAGGTGATGCGCATCACCCGGGGCCAGGCAAACCCGGAGATGGTCAACCGGCTAATCGCCGAAGAACTGGAATCCATCCGAGACAATCAACCCAACAAGAGTTAGTCAATTGCTGTACCTGAACATCGTCCAGATCCTCATATCCATCGTCATAGTGCTGATCATCCTGGCCCAGGTCAAAGAAGCCGGCACAGGTCTCTTCGGTTCGGCCCAATCGACCGTCCGTACCCGGCGTGGCCTGGAGAAAACCCTGTTCCAGTTCACCATCATCCTGGCCGCCGTGTTCCTGGGCATGTCCATTCTCAGCGTCCGCGGCAGCGACCAGATATGGGAGACCCTCGACACCATCGTAGTAGCGGTCATCGCCGCCGTGGTACTGGCGGTATCGGTTGTCACTCTCAAGTTCATGAAGTAGCGGCATTTCCCGCCTGACCCGTCACAGTTCCGGCCATTTCTTCTCTGCACGGAGTCCGATTCAGTCCTCCCCCATTGCAGTGTGTGACATTCATGGCTTCTCAGCCCATCGTCCTGACCACGGACTTCGGCCTTGCCGACCCCTACGTGGGCGTGATGAAAGGGGTAATCCTCCGCATCAACCCCAACGCCGCGCTGATTGACCTCACCCACCTGGTCCAGCCCCAGAACGTCCGCCAAGGGGCCTTCCTGTTGGGGAGCAGCCACCGCTTCTTCCCGCAAGGCTCCATCCATGTTGCGGTAGTAGACCCGGGGGTAGGCACAGACCGCCGGGCGCTTCTATTGGAAACACCCACAGCAAGGTTCGTCGCTCCCGACAACGGACTGCTCAGTTGCGTCGTAGGAGATTACATGGACGGCGCACCCGAACTCCCCGGACGGGTAGCGTTGCCGCCGGAAATCACCGCCTATCACCTAACCAATTCCAGCTACTGGCTACAACCCCTCAGCCGAACCTTCCACGGCCGCGATGTCTTTGCCCCGGTCGCGGCCCACATCTCCCGGGGAGTCCCGCCCGCTGAATTGGGGGGCCGGGTAAGCGACATGGCATGGCTCCCAATCCCCCGGCCATCGGCAGACGGCAATATGCTGTCGGGCGAGGTGGTGTACGCCGACCACTTCGGCAACCTTGTAACCAACATCACCGGCGAAGAACTCGGCGACAGCCCAAACGTAGACGTACAGATAGCGGGCCGCACAATCCACGGCCTGAGCCGGACGTTCCATGACGGACCTGGGCACTCCAGCGGTCCCGCAGACCTGATAGCCCTGGCCGGGAGCCTCGGCTACCTGGAAATAGCAGTCCCCGACGGCAACGCAGCGGCGGCACTGGGGGTTGGAGCGGGAGCGCCTGTATCGGTCAGATTCTCGTAACAGGCCCGAGTTCCTATTACATCCGGTTCAGGCGTACATCCCAAGGCATTTCCCACGGTCTATGGTCTTTCGATTCTTTGTCTGAACTGTGATTTTTCTGATTCAGGGATAGCCGTGATTTGGAGAATCATGCCCATCCATCAATCACATGAATCACAGTTCAGACAATTTCACAGAGAATCGAAAGACCCTGTCCTACGGTTTTGAAGCTATTGACTTCCATTTGGGCCATGCTAGTATGAGAAAAATTCCGGGGCTGACCGGGCCCCGGCCAGAGCAGGGGGAGCTATGGAACTGACCCGCGAGACCATGCTCAAACTCTACCGGACCATGGCCACCATCCGGCACTTCGAGGAGCGCGGCATCCCGGAGACCGGGCAACGCCGCATGTCGGCGTCCGTGCATTCCTCCGCGGGGCAGGAGGCTGTCCCCACGGGCATCTGCGCCCACCTCACCGACGACGATTACATCGGCAGCACTCACCGGGGCCACGGGCACTGCATCGCCAAGGGCGTTGACCCCAAGGGGATGATGGCCGAGCTGTTCGGACGCGCCACCGGCCCCAACAAGGGCAAGGGCGGGTCAATGCACATTGCCGACATGAGCAAGGGGATGCTCGGCACCAACGGTGTGGTGGCCGCCAGCGTGCCCCTGGCCGTGGGCGCGGGCCTGACCTCCAAGCTGCGGCACAACAACCAGCGGGTCGCCGTGGCCTTCTTCGGCGACGGCGGGGCCAACCAGGGAGTGCTCCACGAGAGCATGAACCTGGCCTCGGTCTGGAAATTGCCGGTCATCTTCTGCTGCGAGAACAACCAGTACGCCGAGTCAACACCGGTGGAATACGCACTCTCCGCCTCCCACGTCGCCGACCGCGCCGTGGCCTACAACATGCCCGGAATCCACGTTGACGGCATGGACGTCTTCGCCGTCTACGACGCCGCCGGGCAGGCCGTTGCCAGGGCCAGGGCCGGGGAAGGCCCGACGCTCCTGGAATGCCTCACCTACCGGTACTACGGCCACACCGTTTTCGACAATCCCCTCTCCTACCGCACCAGGGAGGAAGAGGAACACTGGCGCAACCGCGACCCGTTGAAGCTGTTCCGGGAGACGGTCATCCCCCAGGGAGAAATCACCGCCGAGGAACTGGACCGGATCGACCGGGAGGCCGAGGAACTGATGGAAGAGGCCATACGGTTCGCCGACTCCAGCCCCATGCCCCAGCCCGCGGAGCTTTACGACGACGTATACGTTGACTACCCCACCGAGCTGCTCAAGCGCGGTTCCAACATGGAGATTTAGAGCTATCCAAAAACCGTGCAGGCAAGTTGCCTTACCATTTCAATGGCGTTCCGTTTTGGTTGGTCTGGCCGATTTGACGACAGCCAGTGGATTCCCGCTTTCGCGGGAATGACGGCAGGCCGGGGACAAGACCACCTGCATTGCAACGCCACCTCCCCTTTCCCAGAATGGGGACTTTCCACCCGCACCCGACAGTGACAAGGAGCCAGTGATGACAACCACCACCGCAACGAGGGAGATTCAGTACCGGGAGGCCATCAACGAGGCGATACGCCAGGAGATGGAGCGGGACGAAACGGTAATCATCATGGGCGAGGAGATCGCCGGGGGCGCGGGCCGGGAGCACCTGGGCATAGTCGATGCCTGGGGCGGCCCGTTCCGCACCACCGTCGGCCTGATCCAGCAGTTCGGCAACCAGCGGGTGCTGGACACCCCGTTGTCCGAAGCGGCCTTCGTGGGCACGGCCATCGGCGCGTCCTCCACCGGGATGCGGGCCATTGCCGAGCTGATGTTCGTGGACTTCGTCGGCGTGTGCATGGACCAACTGCTGAACAACGCCGCGAAGATGCGCTACATGTTCGGCGGCCAGGTCAAGGTGCCCTTCACCCTGCTGACCCGCATCGGGGCGGGCTTCGGCAGCGCGGCCCAGCACTCCGAGTCCTACTACTCCATCTTCAGCCACATCCCCGGGCTCAAGGGCGTTGTCCCATCCGACCCGTACACGGCCAAGGGGCTGCTCATCGCCGCGATCCGGGATGACGACCCGGTGGTGTACTTCGAGCACAAGGGGCTGTACGGCAACACGGGCCATGTGCCCGAAGCACCGTACACGCTGCCGTTGGGCAAGGGGCGGACCGTCCGCCAGGGGACTGACGTAACCCTGGTGGGGATTTCAAAGATGACGATGGTCTGCCTGGAGGCCGCGGAAGAGTTGGCCAAGTCGGGCGTCAATGCGGAGGTGGTGGACCTTCTCAGCGTCTCCCCCATCGACTACGACCTGATCATCGACTCGGTGCGCCGCACCCACCGGATGGTGGTGGTGGACGAGGACACGCCCATTTGCAGCCTGGCATCGGAGATCTGCGCGAGGGTGGCCGAGGAGGCATTCGACTACCTGGACGCCCCTCCGTCCCGGGTCACGGCTCCCCACACGCCGGTCCCCTACAGCCGCCCGCTGGAGGACACCTACATCCCCAACCAGGCGCGGGTCGTCCGCACCGTACAGGGGCTGCTGGCGCGGGTATAGCCGTCCTGACCGGGGCTGGGCCTGAACCGGGCGAGTTGTTCCGCCTCAGCCCCTCTCATTCCACACCCGGCCACATCCGGGCGCGCTCCATGAAGACCGAAGGGTTTTCCAGCCATTCCGCGTAGCCGATATTGCGGTTGTCCGTCAACCAGTCGATTCTCTCGTTGAGGCAAGAGGCCAAAGCCTCGTCATTGGCGTCGAGGGTAAACCCGCCGACTTCGACCGCATCATCAAGCGCCGTGACCACAAACCTGTTGTTGGCGACGCCGGAGGCGTCGCGGTTGCCGATTTCGCCCCTGGCCAGAGCGTCTATGGTCCCGCCGGACAGGGCATCGAGCAGTTCCTGTTCGCCGGACTCATCGCCAAGGTATACCACCTGGGGCATGTCTTCCGAAGGCGGGTAGAGGTGCGTCCTTCCCACCAGGTTTTCGGATTCCCCGGCAGCAGTTATGAAATAGCTTGACGAGCCGTCGGCGACCACAGCGCCCTGGGGAGTATGGACACGGACACCCGGGGCCAGCACCCCATCCTCGTTGACAAGCCCCGTCAGCTCCAACAGCCGGGCCTCCCCTGTCGTATCCGCCAACGCCCCGACGCGCACGCCGGCGGTCAGGTCCCCGTAGGCGGCCAATCTCTCCGCATCCTCGGCCCGCACCAACAGCGATTGGCGGAATGTGATGTGACCGGTGGTAAAATTCACCACCTGGTCTCCCGACGAGTCCATTGTGCGGGAGTCCAGGACCGTTATGCCGCCTCCGATAAGGTCGTACTCCGGAGCGGCGGAAAGCAGCCAGATGCCGTCCCACTCCGCGATGCCAGTCCGGGCAAAGGCCAGTTTCCCTCCCTTCATCGCTTCGATGGCGGTCAACAGGTCCGACTCATAACCCAGGTGGGTGTTGAACCCGTCCGAGTCCGGGTCGGGGCCGGCACTGTAACTTACCGGGGCGAAAAAGGCGTAGAACCCCAAATTCAAGGTGCGGCCGGAACATGCCTGTTCCTGACCTGCGCCGTCCGAGCAGGCCGCGAGATACGCAAGGGACATGACCATCACCACGATTTTGACGAACAGGCTCAGACCACGCCGCAATGCTCAACATCCTCCGGTAATAGTCGAGACGCCAACCCGGCCCGGTGGACCGGCCTAATGAAACAGCAACCCGCCATTGACGTTGTAAGCCTGCCCGGTGATAAAGGACGCCTCTTCGGACGTGAAGAAGGCGACCATGTTCGCAACGTCCTCGGCCTCGGCTATCCTGCCCAGCGGGGTACGTTCCCCGGCGTCCCGGACTATACCGCCGCGGAATTGCTCCAGCGACAAACCCCGTTCCGCAGCCTGGTCCCGCTCCCAATAGCTCATCCGGTCGGTGTTGATCGGGCCGGGGCAGACGGCGTTCACGGTGATGTTGTACGGGGCCAGGTCCAGCGCCGAGGCCTGGGTCAGTCCCAGCACCGCGAACTTGGACGCAGAGTAGGCCGCCCCCATGGCGCTGGCCTGCTTCGCCGCATTGGACGCGATGTTAATGATCCGCCCGCCCTCGCCCCGGGCCACCATCTCCCGTCCTGCCAGCTTGGTGCACAGGAAAACCGCAGTTGTGTTGATGGACAGGAAGTGGTCCCATACCTCCCGTTCCAGGTCGGTAACGGGGGTCTTGTCCCGCCCGATGATCGCCCGGGCGTTGTTGACCAGGATATCGATGCGCCCGAAGCGGGACATGACCTGCCCGACCAGGTCCTCGATCTGATCGCCATCGCCAAGATCGCAGTAGAGCGGAAGGCACCTGCGTCCCAGGGCCTCCACCTCTTCGGCTACGGAGTGTATGCCGCGCCACTCCTCCCGGATTTCGCCGGGGGGCAGGTCCGCAGCATCCCGCCGGACGTCCGTAATCGCCACGTCCGCCCCCTGCGCGGCCAATTTGAGCGCCGAAGCCCGTCCCACGCCCCGCATCCCACCAGCGCCGGTAATCAACGCCACCTTGCCTTCCAGTCCCGCCATGCGCCGCCTCCTGATATTCGTCTCCCTGAAGCGAATTACATTATAATTGCGGGACACTCGCCACAGGAAGGATCGCAGCAATGGCCACATCCCTCATCCACGGCAAATACCTCATCAGCCGGGCCGGCGACGAGGCCGGGTCCAGCGTCATAATCACCGACGGCGCGGTGTTCCAGCGGGACGGCGTGATCGAAGCAGTGGGCGATTACCGCACTCTGCGGGCGGCCCACCAGGCGGACGAGGAGATCGGCGGCCCCGGATTCATCGTCTTCCCGGGACTGGTCAACGCCCACCACCACGGGCGGGGCGTTTCGACGTTCCAGATGGGGGCCTGCGACGGCTCCCTGGAAACGTGGATACTCAGCGGTTGGGGCCGCCGGCCCCACGACCATTACCTGATGACCCTCTACACTGCAATGCAGATGATCGAGTCGGGCACCACGACGGTCATGTACAACCACTCCCAGACGCCGGTAACCGGCCTGGAGGAGGACATTGCCCAGGTGCTGAAGGGATTCGGAGACGCGGGGATGCGCACGGCCTTCTCGGTCTACTTCCGCGGCCAGAACCGCATCGTCTACGAGGACGACGACGCATTTCTCTCGGGCCTGCCCTCGGACCTGGCGGCGGACGTGCGCCGGTATCTTTCGGCAACCGCCATGTCCGACGACGACTACTTTTCCATGTTCGAGGGAGCTTACGGCAAGTACCAATCAGCGGAGTCCGGACTGGTCAGCGTGCTGGTCAGCCCCAGCAACGTCCAATGGGTGTCGGACGAGTTCCTGGCGCGCACCAAGGAACACGCGGCCCGCTTCAACACGGCCATTCACATGCACCTGGTTGAGAGTCCGTACCAGAAGGAGTACGGCCTGCGGCGGTGGGGCAAGACGCCGGTGGCCCACCTGAACGACCTGGGCTTTCTCGGCCCGGAGGTCTCATTCGCCCATTCGGTATGGGTGACAGACCAGGACATCGAGCTTCTGGCCGCCAGCGGCTCAACCATCTGCCACAACCCCAGCTCCAATCTCCGGCTCAAGAACGGCGTCGCCCCGGTAACGTCAATGCTGTCCGGCGGCGTGAACGTGGCGATGGGCACCGACAGCACGGCCATCAACGACGATGACGACATGCTCCAGGAGATGCGGCTTGCGCTGCGGCTGCACCGCGAGCCGGGCATCGGCGCCCCTGCCGCCAACTCCCAACAGGTACTGTCGATGGCAACGGCCAATGCCGCCCGGCCAACGGGCTTTGACGGCCTGATAGGGACGCTGGAACCGGGCCGCCGCGCCGACCTGGCGCTTGCAGAGGTTTCGTCAATGGAGGCCCCCTACCTGGACGCGGACATCGGGCCGGTGGACGCCCTTCTCAACCGGGGCAAGCCCCGCGACGTGAATACCGTCATCATCAACGGCAACGCGGTCTACCGGGACGGGCGGTTCCCCGGCACCATGAAGGAAGACGTGCTCGAGGAACTTCGCCAGCGGTTCGCCAGTTCCGTGGAGCCGGAGGTGGTCCACACCCGCCGGATGGTGCAGAGGCTGATGCCCTACGTGGAGCGGTTCTACAGTTCATGGAACGCGAGCTCCTGGAACGCGGAAAGTCCTGCTCCCCATTACCGCTATAACAGCCGGGGGTAGCGTTCCGGGGCCAACCAACGGCCAACCTGTACACCCCGATTGCGCCTGCCGGAACACCCGGCAGACCAAGTATTGTAGTAAGATGGTAGACGGCGTGATTTCATCCAGGCATTCACATCCACGCCGGCAGACTCATAGCGGGCACAGTCCGCGGAGGTGCGAATAATGACTACAGTAGGGACCGGGAAATACAGCTACACCCTCGTCCAGGACTGGGCCAAGCTCCCCGCAGGCCAGTCCTTCGGGACGGTCAGCGCGGTGGCCACCGATTCCCAGGACCGGGTCTACGTCTTCCAGCGGGCCGAGCCGCCGGTCGTGGTCTTTGACCGGGAGGGCAATTTTCTAAGCTCATGGGGCAACGGGAATTTCGTCAGCCCTCACGGCCTCTTCATCGCCGATGACATCATCTACCTGACCGACCGGGAAGGCTCGGTGGCCATGAAGTACACCCTGGACGGGAAGCCGCTCCAGATCATAGGAACCCACGGGGTCTATTCCGATACCGGCACCGAAGAGACCGGGACTGTGGTGCCCCGCTCCGCCGGTCCATTCAATTACCTCACCGAGATGGTCCCGGCCCCGTCGGGAGAACTGTACATCTCCGATGGCTACCGCAACGCCCGGGTCCACCGCTTCTCCGCCGCGGGCGAGCTCATATCCTCCTGGGGCGAGCCGGGCAAGGGCGGACCCAACGAGTTCCACCTTCCCCACAGCCTGCTGGTAGGCCGGGATGGGCGGATATACCTCTGCGACCGGGAGAACAGCCGCATCCAGGTGTTCTCGCAGGAAGGCGAGTACATCACCATGTGGACCGACATGAACCGGCCGCTGGACATTTCCCAGGACAGCGAGGGCATCTTCTATATCAGCGAGCGGGCCGAGAATGGGACTCCACCGCAGATAAGCGTGCTGGACGGAGAGGGCAACGTCCTGGCCCGCTGGCCTTCCAGGTCGGCCCACGGCTCCTGGGTCGATGCCCACGGCGACATCTACCTGGCCCTGACCGCCGAGCAGAGCGTGGACAAGTACGTCCGGCAGGGCTAACCACGTCAACCCAACCTCCAGGAACCGGGACCAGGAGAGAAATACAGGCCCATGCAAATCGGAATGTTCTATCAGATGCAGGTCCCCAGGCCGTCGCCCACTTCCTACGAGGCTGACCGGTTCCTGGAGATGCTTGACCAGGCGGCCTTCGCCGAAGAGATGGGCCTGAGCAGCGTCTGGATGGCCGACCACCAGTTCCGCACCGAGTGGTCCCACTCCAGCGCGCCCGACGTAACCCTGGGCGCATTGAGCCAGCGCACCACCCGGATGCGCCTGGGCATCGCCGTGGTGGTGCCCCCGGTCCAGCACCCGTTGCACATCGCAGCCCGCACCGCCACCCTGGACATCCTCAGCAAGGGAAGGGTTGACCTGGGCGTAGGGCGGTCCGGCTACCCCTACCAGATGGCCGCTTTCGGCACCGATCTGAAGGACGCCACCGGGATGGTTGACGAGGCCCTGGAGATCATTCCCCGGGCGTGGACCGAGGGAGAGTTCACCTACGAAGGCAACCACTATCAGATTCCCCTGCGGGAGGTCCACCCCAAGCCGGTCCAGCAGCCGCACCCGCCCATCTGGCTCGGTTGCAGCCAGGAAGACACCTTCAGGAAGGCTGGTCTGATGGGGCTGGGATGCCTGGCAATGGCCGGCGGCGGGGCTGCGAGACTTGCTCCCCTTGTGCAAGCCTACCGGGACGGCATCAGAGACGCCAGTCCGGCGACCGGGGTTGTCCACAACCGCGTCTCGGTAAGCACCGTGGCCATCTGCGGCGAGTCCCGCGAGAAGGTGCAGGAACGCTCGGCAGAATTGATTGACTGGTACCGCCATCAGCAGTCCCTCCGGGATGTCCGCGTGTGGAGCGAGCAGGACCCGTCCCGGGTCCCCGATGATTACCGGTGGCACTACAGCCGTTCCACCGATACTGACTCCCCGAAGCGCGACGAAACATCGTCCCTCGACCAGATAAGGAGCGGCCGCTACTGCATCGGCGACCCCGACGACTGCATTCGATACCTGGAAGCCTATCACGATGCAGGGGTGGACGAAGTGATGCCCCTGTTCCAGGTGGGCGGCATATCCCATGAAGAGGTGATGGAGACTCTCCGGCTCTTCGGCAAGCACGTCGTGCCCCACTTTGACGCGAAGGCAAGCCCGCCCTCCGGCAGCCCTGCAAGATAGATGGTCTCATTCCCTGCCCCAACCGTCGTTCCAGCGCCAGAAGGAACCCCCTGCCCCGCCGGCGGCTTGCCAGACTACCTCACAGGGAACCCAACACCGTCATCCGCTATACGTGGTGATGCGGCGTAAAAGTGTTATCCTAGATTGATGCGTTCAGCTTTAACCCGCAGCCCCAACTACAAGTATTGGGGATTCGGCGCAATCGCCATCACCACCTTCGCCTCCGTCGCAGACCACGGCAGCGTCAATGTGGCGTTGCCGACCATCGCCGAACATTTCAACATCGACCTTCCGACCGTCCAATGGGTGGTCATATCCTTCGCCTTGACCGTCAGCGCCTTCCTGCTCCCCATGGGCCGGCTGTCCGACCTGGTGGGCAGAAAGGAGGTTTTCATAGCCGGATCGCTCCTGGCCGCAGTCGGGGCGGCCCTGGCGGGAGCTTCGTCCGTTTACTTCCTGCTGGTCTTTGCCCGTGTCCTGCAGGGTCTGGGCAACGCCATGAGCCAGGGTACGGGCACAGCGATAGTCATCTCCATCTTCCCAGGTTCGGAGCGGGGCAAGGCCATCGGAATGATAATGACCATTGTCGGCACCGGTTCCGTGGCCGGTCCCGCGGTGGGCGGCATCCTGACCGACACCCTGGGATGGCGATGGGCCTTCTACTACAACATACCCCTGTGCCTTATCGGGATGATCGCCAGCATGATCGTATTGGAGGGCAGGAAGCGCCAGTTCGAGGATAACGGCTCACCGGACGGCCAGGGCTTTGACTGGCCGGGCGCGGCCCTTTCGACAGCGGCGCTGGTTACCATCCTGCTGACCGTGATGAACATTCACAAGGCCGGCCTGGCGTCACCCTACATATCCGCCGGGTTCATTGGATTCGTCGCGCTGTTCGCCAGCTTCATCTGGTGGGAATTGCGCACGCCGTCCCCCATGCTTGACCTGAGCTTCTTCAAGCGTATGACCTTCTCATTCGGCGTTTCGGCGGCGTTCCTCACCTTCCTGGGAAGTTCAGCCACCCTGTTCCTGACGCCCTTCTACCTGCAAAAGGTGCTGGGGTACGAGCCAATGCTGGCGGGGCTGATGGTAGTGCCCGGGGCAGCCTGCATGGCCATCCTGGGGCCGCTCTGCGGCCATCTTTCCGACCGCTTTGGCTGGCGCAAGTTCACCGTCGGCGGTCTCTGCCTTTCGGTGGCCGGGCTGGCCATGCTGTCAAGAGTCTCGGAAGACACTTCGGTGTTCATGGTAATCCCGGCCCTGATGCTGCAGAGCGGGGGCATGGGAGTGTTCTACTCGCCCAACACCAGCTCGATACTGAGCGTTGTCGAACGGGGCAAATACGGAGTCGTCACCGCCTTCCTCAACCTGGTGCGCAACTCGGCAAACGTGGCCAGCGTTGCGGTGGCCACGGCCATCGTCACTGCGACAATGGGGATCATGGGATACGAGCCGAGCCTGGCGGCGGTGACAGATGGGGCAGGGTCCGGGGTGAAGACGGCATTCGTATTCGGAATGAGAAACGCCTACTTCGTAATGATGTGCCTGATTCTGGCTGCCATGACGATATCGGTATTCCGCTTCCGCCGGGTCGCGGAGATGCCCCCGGTCCCTACAACCTAGGGGCAAGGGGCACGCCAACCGCCGGGGGTCAGCCAGATGTCTCAAAGGCCAGGGTGGCGAACCGCATGAAAACGCCTCCCCTGGGCGCGGCCAGCGGCCCGTTGGCCACCAGGCAGGCAAACACGTGCCTGGCTCCCGGCACGGCTCCCCCCGGAATCTCCACCCGCTGCTGGGCGTTGATGCCGACGATCACGCCGGTTGACCGGTCGATTTCCCCGTCGATCCATATCTCGCCGTAGTTGTCGGCGTTGGCCTCCAGGAACATCCGCGCGCCGGAAATCTCCATCCCGTCGATGCTCTCCGGCAACTCCACGGCGATGCGATACCAGGCGAAGGTCAATCCTTCGGACAGGCTGGTCCGAATGTCGTTGCAAACATCCCAGCCTGAATCGTCATAGTCGGGGAGGCGGGCCGGCGAAGCCAGCAACCGGGCGGTCAACCCTTCGTTTGGTTCACCGGGCACGAAGCCGGGGCCAACCCTCCACTGGCCTTTCACCTTATCACGGTCTTCTTCCTTGTTCAGGTCCAGCGCAACTCTGGGCATGGAGCACCTCCAATTGGAGTATCGGCGCACCCGCGATGCACGGGTACGCCGGAGACTGCCTGCAAGAGGGGCCGGGAGCTACCACTCCACTCCCGGCAACCGGAATATGGAACGGTTACTCCGTAGCCTCTTTCACCCGGCGGATGGCGTCGATGTGCTGGTCGGGAGCGCCGGAACCGCCGGTGCCCACCGACATGTGGGTTGCGCCCAACTCGCTCCAGGTCTTCACCTCGGTGATCCAGTCTTCCGGCCCCTGGCCCGTGGCGGTAATCCTGCCCTCCAGCCCGATTTCCGAAGGGTCACGCCCTGCAGCCTCGGCATACCCGCGTACTTTCTCGATAGCGCCGCGGCCCACATCGTCGGGGGCAAACATCGGAAGCCAGCCGTCGGCCATCCGCCCGACACGGCGCAGCACCCGGTCGGTGGGAATGGGGCTTGCCGACCCACCGGCGCCCATCCAAATGGGTATGGGACGCTGCACCGGCAGCGGCTTGATGCCGGCGTGGGTTATCTTGTGGAACTTTCCATCGAAGCTGATGACCTCCTTGGTCCAAAGCTCCCGCAGCAAAGTCATCTGCTCTTCGCACTTTCGCCCCCGAGTGTGGAAGTCCTCCCCCAGGGCCTCGTACTCCACGGGGTTCCAGCCAACGCCAATCCCCATGCGCAGCCGGCCATCGCTCAGAACGTCCACCTCGGCAGCCTGCTTGGCCACCAATGCGGTCTGTCGCTGGGGCAAAATCAGGATACCCGTCACCAGCTCGATTTTCTTGGTTATCGCCGCCAGGTACGCCATCAGGGTAAACGGCTCATGGATGTAGCTCTCATGGGTATACGGGAACCGCGGCACCTCCGGGTGATGTTGCGGGTCTGCCCCCAGAACGTGGTCCAGGATGCGGATGTGGCTGTATCCAAGGTCCTCCGCGGCCTGCACGTAGTCCCGCACCGCGGCAAGGTCAGAGGCAAATTCGACTATGGGAACGGTCACTCCAATCTGCATCTCAATGCTCCCTTAAACGGCGTTCTGCTTTGAGTCTTATCACGGCCAAAACGTACCACAGCCCGGCTTTCCCGCAAAGTGGCCTTTTCGTGCAAAAGGCCGCAAATTGGTTCAAAAGTCCGGGAAAGTGTCCAAAAGCCGCAAAAGGTGTTCAAAAGTCCGATAGGGTCATCATAGCCGAACCAGTCAGAGAATGGAACGGGGAGAGCCTATATAGGTTCCATTACTGATTGGATGAACTGGATACTGCTGAGGATGGAAGTGAATCACTTCCATCCTCTTTCTTTTCACCCTTGCCAAGCACCTCAGTACAGCCGTATAGTTGGTGACGCTACAGGTTTCCAATCCACCGATAAAAGAGAGCTGGTGAATCTCCTATAGGGCACATTGCGTGCCCCCTTGAGTTCTCTGGTGGACGGAAACCTGTAGCAAAGTTGCCGCTATCAGGAGTGCCGCAAGGGGGCGTCAAATGGGAAGATATGGCGATGGTTTACTGCAAGCGAGTGCCTTAGCTCCCCATTCTCCGGCAACCGCGTTGGCTCATCCACTCCTGCTGGCCACTCCAATCCCTGTTTCTTGCGAAGGAAGCGTGAGCTTCCTATTCTGCGTTGTTCCTGTGCATAGAGCATCGTCAACGGTCCGTAGTGGAATATAGGAGGACATCGCGCTATGGCGGATGTATGCAGACATGGCAGGCCACCAAGCGTCACCTGCGATTTTTGCCGGGTTGAGCGGAAAAACCGGGACTTGGACCTTGCGAGCCGGGAGAGTCTTCCTGGTCGCCGCCCAGTCATTCCGGCACCTTTCAAATGTGATGACTGCGGCTACACCACCGCATGGAGAGACACCTATATCCGGCACCGGGAGCAGCACACGGAAGCGGGCGAATTCGCTGACGCGCTGGACGCCGCCTACCGGAGCGGGGCTGCGACGGAATTGCTCAGGCCGAAACCGCCTTCGCCTCTTCCTCCTCCTCCAGCAAGGCAAAAGAAGACCCGCACCTCGATGCAAGCGCAAGATCCCACGCCTGGGAATCAACTGGCGGAGTGGAAAGCCTATCTCCTTGATCTGGTCAACCACAGTAGGCTATCTGCCGGACGTACCGCCGTGACCCTTGGCGACAACGAAGCAGCCCAGAAACACGCCGAGGCAATGCTGGAACACGGCTTCTCGGGACACTGGGGCCTGGACGGCCTGACCCCGACGATGCGGTACACCCTGGCTGGTGGCACGGACCGGGTAAGAGAAAATGTCTGCGGCGTAAGAGGCATCAGGGGCAAGGACTGGGGGCCGCGCCACACGCCGAAGAACTGGAAATCGTCCCTTCAGGAATCCCACCAGGCCCTGATGAACAGCCCTAGCCACCGAGAAAACATCCTCGACAGGTGGCATACGAAAGTAAATCTGGGGATCGCGTGCAACAAGTATACCTGCTCGGTGGTGCAACAATTCGAGTACGACTACCTGGACTTTATTAAGTTACCCAGCATATCCGGGAAGGGAGACCTGAATATCGAGGGCCGCGTCAAGAGCGGATTCACCCTATCCGGCTTGCAGGTGTGGTATCACCAGCCACCCCATGCTCTCACACTGGGGCAGATTGATGCCACCTATTACGCTGGCGCTGGGGACGAACCGGTTGTGTTCGTCCTGAAGCCCGCCCCGTCTGGCACCAGTTACCCGCCATATGCGCTGGAGCCATCGGGCTACTCTTGGGGGAGCGGCGTGGACCCCTACTCGGTCAGCCCGCAGGCACCCAGGGACATGAACGCATATATATGGAAACGGCAGACAGTCCCACCGCTGGAGACCAGGCTCAAGGCAGTACCTAGGACCGTGGCCAACAAATGGTCCGAAAAGCGGGGGAGAATTCGGATCAAGGCGAACCTCAGGGCCGTAATCAGAGATTTGGGGCCGGGAGTGTACATCATCGTTATCTGGGGCCGAAACTGCGGCGTAGAAGTCCCACTGACCAATTACGCAATCTTCGTAGACTAGAGCGCAGATTGCGCCATTCATATCAGCCGAAGTGGCATACAAGGACGGGCTTCGCATGGAAGAAAGAGAACGTCGGGAATACGAGCGCCGAAGTGGGCATCCTCTAACCTGCTCATGCAAAAACTGCGTATTGCGCCGGAACTCCGGGAGGCCAAGAACGGGGCCTCCCGACATTGAGAGTATTCCCCGCGGTAAACGTGGCAAGCGCGGCAAGCGTGGATTTCTGCGATGGTGGAAGCGGTGACGATAGGGGAATAGTTTGGGATAACCTGGTTCCAACGTCCAGACGTCCAATGGATGGCTCTACGACCGCGGCAAACGCTGACGTGATCGTCCGAGGGGAAACGTTGGCGGATTGGTCTGTCGGAGGAGGTCTGCAATGCCGAATATCGACCACGGCTTCGCGCGTAGTTTCCATCCTCCAGCCTGCACATGCGTAAAGTGCGAATTGCACCGGAAGTCCGGGAGGCCAAGAACGGGGCCTCCCGAGATTGAGAGTCTCCGCTCTCAACCTGCTGGTCCCAAAATTTCGGAGTCACAGCGGAATAGTACGGGAGTGAGACGTTTCGCAATCGGCATAGCGTTCACCGCAGTTGCTCTATCAATAGCCATCATGGCCTGTGGTCTGGACGTACACATAGACAGGCATATACCCACCAGCGAAAATGCGCCAACAGCGTCGCATGCCAGTGCTGGGCCATCCCTGCCAGTTGCGCCCACGGCGACCATACAGCCAACTCCGTATCCCACATACACGGCCATTCCAACTCCAACGGCCACCCCTGAACCGACTCCGCAACCAACGTATACGCCCTACCTTTCGCCCGGGCCCGCAGATACGCCGCCCCCTGGACCTGTTGCAATTCCAGAGCCCGCTCCCACACCGTCTCCCACTGCACCGATGGTTACGCCGACCCTTGGGCTTGCTGCAACGCCGGAGCCCGTTCCCACACCGTCTCCCACTGCACCGATGGTTACGCCAACGCCCGTTCCCCTGTCCGTTGACATAGACAACGTCAGTTTTGTTGGGACCGGTTACACACTATACCTGCGGATTCCTGGGACGATTGGAGTAGACACCCGGAAACAGGTGCGGCTGGTGGTCAGCGACCAGAATGGTGTTATCAAGGAAGATTCACAGGGTTTCGTACAGGCAAGAAACGGGGATTACATAGGTGCGGTGGTAATAGACCGGGACCATTTGCCGAACCCTGGCATCGAATGGGTGAATGCAAACCTGACCATCCATGCCATTCCGCAACGCGAGACCGGAATGGTTAATGCCCGCCCCAACCCGACTATCACCAAGGCCGGGATTACAGTGGCGCCGACGAAGACGCCGCGACTGGCTGCACGACCCAGACCGACAGTTGCTCCTCGCTATACACCTACTCAGAAGCCAGTGACCCGTACTCCTGAACGTTTCAACCGGAATTATCTGGAGACCAATATCCTCCAGTTAATCAACGGCTATCGCGTCTCCAATGGCAGATCAGCATTGCGAGTGGATGCGCGATTGAGCGAGATAGCCAGGAATCACAGTCAAGATATGGCACGGAACAACCACTACTCGCATATCAATCTGAGGGGCGAAGACCCGACCGCACGCGCCCGGAGAGTCGGATACAACTGTCACAACCCGCTGAGCATTGGAATAGCCGAGAATATCCACGTGCTATACGGATATACGAGCTCGCTACGGACTTCTGCCGGGATCACCTACCAATGGGAAACTCAGGAAACGATGGCGCGTCGTTTCGTCGTTGATTGGATATCCAGCCCTGGGCACCGCCAGAATATTCTTGACTCTCGCTACGGGCTGACTGGCCTGGGAGTCGCATTCGGGAGCTATAACGGGATCAAACACGCCATATTTGTGACGCACAAATTCTGCTGAACCAATTGGGTTTAACCACACCGACCACAGTCCCCGTACCCGCGCAATCCCGATGCCTGCTGGCCACTGGTATAATACGGGCCAAATACGGGCCGGGAGGAAGAAAGCCATGGCGACCGGCAACGATTCATTGCTGCCGCACCAGTTTGGTCCGCTCCAGGGGATCCGCATAATCTCCAGCGGCACCATCATCGCCCAGCCATTCGCCGCGGAGTTGGCCGCCGAAATGGGAGCAGAGGTGGTCCAGGTGGAACGCCCAGGCGTCGGGGACGCCGTCTGGAGAAACATAGAGTTTCCCATCCAGGGAAACAACGGACGCGCCGTTGCCGCCGGTTGGGTCCAGGACCGGCGCAACACCTTCCATATAACCCTTGACCTCTCCACCACCCAGGCCAGGGACATGTTCCTCGACCTGCTGCGCCAGGCCGACATCTGGATGGAAAGCTCCATTCCCGGCACCTACGCCGGGTGGGGCCTGGACGACGCCACGGTCCTTGAGGCCAACCCCCGCCTGGTCATAACCCACGTCTCCGGCTACGGACAGGACGGCCACCCCGATTACCTGGGCCGGGCTTCCTACGACTTCATCGGACAGGGGTTCGGAGGGTTGATGAACCTGACCGGCTTTCCCGAACCCGATCCCCCCGTCAGGGCCGCGCCGTGGACCGGCGACTACATCACCGCCCTCTACTGTCTATGGTCCACCCTGGCCGGCTACATCAATACCCAGCGCACCGGGAAGGGGCAGGTCATTGACCTGGCCCAGTACGAGGCGATCCACCGAATCCTGGCCGGCACAATGGTTGCCTACTATGAACTGGGCCTGAACCGCGAGCGCTCCGGCAACGCAGGCGGCATCATCCAACCCTACGACACCTATCAAGCTGCCGATGGCTGGGTCAACATCGCCGCCTTGGGGGGACCATTCAACAGGATCTGCGAGGTGTTGGGACTCGACCCTGCGGATGAGAAGTGGCAGAGCGCCTCCCACACCCCCGACACACCCGAATGGTACGAGTTCGATGCCATCATGCGCGGGTGGGTCGAGGAGCGCACGGTGCAGGAAGTGGTGGAAACACTCAATGCCGCCCAGGTGGGTTGCTCCATCATTATGACCCCACGCGACATGGCCGAAGACCCCCACTACAAGGCCCGCAACGTCCACATCGAATGGGAGGACGTCGGACTCGGCAAAACAGTCAAGGGCACAGGCGTATTCCCCAAGTTCTCTGACACACCGGGACAGGTATGGCGCGGCTCCGTGCCCCTGGGCCACGACAACAACCTGGTGTTCCAGCGCCTGCTGGGTCTCTCGGAGGACGAAATCGCCCAGCTAAAGGAGCAGGGTGTTATCTGATGAAGTTTCATGCCTTCATGCTGCCGACCATAGGCCGCCGCTCCGAACTGGAACAGGGAATGGCGGGCGCCCGAGATGATCTCTACCAGCGGATGCTCCATGAGATAGTCGAGCAGGCCAGCTTCGCCGAGGAATTGGGATATTATGGCGTCGGTTTCACCGAGCACCACTTCCATATCGAGGGCTTCGAGCTTTCCACCAACCCCCTGCTGCTGGACGCCCACGTGGCGGCCCACACCGAGCGGATCAAGGTGGGGCAGCTCGCGCTGGTGCTCCCGACCCATCACCCGTTGCGCGTGGCTGAAGACCTGGCCATGCTGGACCAGATTACCCGGGGCCGTGCCTACGCCGGTTTCGCCCGCGGCTACCAGACCCGTTGGGTCAACACCCTGGGCCAACCGCTGGGGCTAGGCGCAACCTCGTCGGACAAGTCGGACCAGGACGCCCGCAACCGCGCAGCCTTTGAAGAGGCATGGCGCATCATCAAGCTGGCCTGGACTTCCGATACCTTCTCCTACGACGGGCAATTCTGGAAAATCCCGCCGCCGGACACCATCTGGGACATGCCGCCCACCCACCAGTGGGGAACCGGGGCAGAACCCGACGGAACGCTGCGGGAAATCGGCATTGTCCCCAAACCCTTCCAGAAACCTCACCCCGACGTCTACGCACCCTTCACCTACAGCGCGACCACCGCCCGCTTCTGGGCGCGGGAGGGCGGCTGCCCGGTGGTCCTGTCCGACAACGTGGAGTTTTGCCAGGGACTCTTCCAGGCATACCTGGATGAAGCGCGCACTGCGGGCAGGGACCTGAAACCGGGTCAGGGCATCGCTATGGGCGCGACCCTGTGCATCGGGGAGACAGAGGAGCAGGCCCGGGAGTTGAGAGAGCTATTCGACTGGGTATTCGCCACCTGGTTCAGCGCATTCGGGTTCCCGCCCGGCCTGGTGCTTCAGGGCAACCCCGACCAGGTCACCCGTCAGATCAAGGAGCTTCACGACGCCTTGAACTTTGAGGAGCTGTTCCTCTGGCTGAACACCGGCCTCTACGAACACGACGTGATGATGCGCCAGTTGGAGTTGTTCGGAACCAGGGTAATGCCCCACTTCGCCTGAACAACGGCGGCGCAAAAGACGCCTGCCCGAGGGCGGCTGCACTGGCGCTACCCGGCGCTCACGCCGTTACCCAGAGCCTTCCATTCGGCAATCCACTCCAGCACTTCGGCCAGGGGCAGCACGTCAGCGTACTTCTGGTCCATGTCAAACAGGTTGATGGCGTGGGTAGCCTCGTGCCGGTCGAACACGCATTCCTCGACAACGATCATACGGTATCGATTGGTGCAGCCATCAACCACGCTGGCCCGGACACAGCCGCTGGTGCTCTCCCCGCAGGTGATGATGGTGTCCACGCCAAGGTAGTTCAGGTGCCCGGTAAGCGGCGTACCCCAGAAGGCGCTGGGAGACGACTTTCGCAGGACGGCCTCCCCATCTACCGGCACAACCTCATCGATGATGTCGTACTGACGTTTCCGGCGTTCCTCCATCTCAGGAAAATCGCCGCCAGCATAGAGGCCGCCCCTTCTTCTCGACCAGCCCTCGATCCCGGCTCCGTCCAACCCCGTAGCGTGTACCACGGGAATGGCAGCATCCCTGGCCGCCTGCAAAAGCGCCTGGATGTGGGGAACCGCGTCCCAGGCAGCCAGGCCGCAACTGCCCGGCCAGTCCTTGATCGCCTCCAGCAGGGGTTGCGGCTCGTCGCCGTAGACCCAGCGGTACAGATCAATCAGCAACAGCGCGGGTCTCTCGCCAAACCCCACGCGGCGGCCAGCGGTCATTGCCAGATGAGCCTTGTCCTGCCCGGTAAGAAACCGGTCCCAAACCCGCTCAGCCATCTCTCCTCCTGCCACGCCGCAATGATTGGACCAAATCCGGGCGCTGGGCGAGGTGAATCTACCATCCCCTCAGGAGGCCGTCAACGATACTGGCCTGAGTCAGCCGCAGGCTCAAGTTGACACCCCATTCCCGCTGGTTCAGAATAAACTCACCCATTGGGGACACGACCATAAGGAGGCCACCAATGACGCAGACTGCTGCATACACGATGGACGCATTCATCGACGATGTAAGGGAAATATTCGCCAATGTCTCCGACCCCAAGGCCCAGGCCGAGGCTGTCGCGAACCACATGAAAGACCTGCTTGCCACCCCGGGCTGGCTCGAAGAGCGTCTTGACCTTCCCGAGGAAGGCGGCTACGGCCGCATGGACCTCCACCTGGAAGAGGACGCCGGACATCCCGGTCCCGGCTGGCTGCTCATGTGCTCCGTGCAGCGCCCAGGCCAGGACAACCTGCCCCACGACCACGGCGCGGCCTGGGTCGTCTACGGCGTTTACGACGGAGCAATCGAGCAGACCAAGTGGCGCTGGTTTTTCCCCGGCGAGGGCGTCAAGGAAGCCAGCATAAAGGAGACCGGCCGCTTCACCCAGCGCAACGGCTCCGTCGCCTACTTCCTCCCCGGTGAGATTCACAACACCCGCAACGTCATCGGCACCGAGGGCCGCTCCCTGGTGGTCCGTCTGGAGTCGCAGAAGCTGGACCGGATCACCCGGTACCAGTACAACCCGATGGACAACAGCATGAGGGTAATGGACCGGTAGGCACGCCCGCCGAAGAGGAGGAAGTGACGATGATCTCTCAACTTCGCACCTATACTGTCAACCGCGGCATGATGGACCAGTGGGTCAAGCTGTTCTCCGAGCAGTTGGTCCCCATGCAGGAAAAGCACGGCATCCGCATCGACGGCATGTGGGTCAACGAGGCCAAGGACCAGTTCATCTGGATTCGCAGCTTCAACGATGCCGAAGATGTGAAGGCCAAGGAAGCCGCCTTCTACGGCTCCCCCGAATGGCAGGCGGTGATGGGTCATGCCCGCAGTCACCTCGCCAAGACCGTTGTCGAGACTATGGAACCGGCGGTCTAACCCCCAACTCTTCCGTCGGGAGAAAATCGCCGTGTCCCTGACCCTGGCCCTGCACCCGGTAGAAGCAATGGTCCCCGGAGCGGAGACAGTCCTTGACGGCACTACGCTCCGGGTCAGCCTCGACGAGTTGCGGCGACATCTGCTGGAAGACCGCCGCCTGGAGTCCATTGACCTGGAGATAGTCAACCCCGGCGACTCCTGCCGCGTGGGGAACGTCTTCGACATCATCGAGCCTCGGGCCAAGGGCGCAGGATCGGGCAGCGACTTCCCCGGCATCCTCGGCCCAATTGCCAACGCCGGCCAGGGCACAACCCATGTCCTGAAGGGGGCGGCGGTCACGGTGGTTGACGGCGGACAGCACGGCGGCGAGCACGGCCACGTAACCCGTCGCGGCGGCATGACCAAAATCCTGGAAATGAGCGGCCCTGCCGCCGAAGCCTCTCCCTACGCCTCCATGCGCCACCTGGTGACGGTGCCCCATGCCCACCCGGACGTCGAGAGGCACAGTGTCCTCAACGCCCTCCGGCTGGCGTCGGTCAAGGCCGCGGTCTACCTGGGCAAGACCGGGGTTGGCCAACCTCCCGCATCCACCGACGTTCTCGAACTGGAAGGACCGCACGCAAACGGTCGCCAGGGATTGCCCCGCGTCGCCTATATCGGCCAGGTGCACGGCCACCAGCACGGCACCGAAACCGACGAGCACATCCTTTACGGCGCAAACACCCGCGGTATGCTGCCCGTACCCCTGCACCCTAACGAATGGCTTGACGGGGCCGTCGTCATCTCATATTCGTGGGGAGCGCGCGGCCTGGAGACCTACTACCACCAGAACCACCCCATCATCCTGGAACTGTACCGCCTGCACCGAGCCGGGGAACTGACCTTCACGGGCTGCATTGCCACCGTCGCCTCCGACCTTCAGCACGAGTTGAGCCGCAACAGCATGTTGGCGGCCAATCTGGCGAAGTGGGGCCTGGGGGCCGACGGCGCAATAGTCACCAAGTACGCCGGGGGAGCGCCCCATACCGAGATGTTCGAGACCGCACGATGGTGCGAGCAGTTGGGCGTCAAGACCGCCGTCCTGGTCAGCGACACCGCCCCCGACCGGCGGGCGGAGTCGGCAGCGTTGATGCAGATTCCCGGGGTCGATGCGATAGTGAATCTCAGCGAGGGCGCGGACGTTGCGTGGCCCGCGCCGCCGGTTTCCCGCGTCATCGCCGGTAACGGCGACGCGGCGGCAACCCTGGCATCCGCCGAAACGCTGCGTTCGGGAGATGTCTGCGGCGTGGTCAACAACCAGGGAGCTTCAACTCTTCAGTCCATCGTCTACTGACAGTCCGGCACAGTCTTGCGCCGGGGACTCACCCGCCACGGAGGAACACCATGCGCGTGGTCCACTACATCAACCAGTTTTTCGGCGGAATCGGCGGCGAGGAAAAAGCCGATATCCCCCTGGAAGTCCGGCCCGGCCCGGTGGGTCCCGGACGATTGCTGGCCCAGTTGCTCGGGGAAGAGTCCCAAGTAGTCTCTACCATAGTCTGCGGAGACAACCTGGCTGCCGAGAACCTTGACGAAGTAGCAGAATCCGTCATCAGGGAAGTACAGGCGTCTGGCGCCGACCTGTTCGTGGCCGGCCCCTGTTTCCAGGCCGGGCGTTACGGGACAGCCGCAGGCGCGATCTGCGCCGCCGTCCAGGAAAAGCTGGGTGTCCCTGCTGTCACGGCCATGTCGGTGGAGAACCCCGGGGCGGACCTCTACCGCGCGTCGGTCTACATCATCGATTCCGGCGACGACGTGTCCAGGATGCAGCCAACCCTGGCCGCTATGGTCCGGCTGGGAGAGAAGCTGTCCGCAGGGGAGCCGGTTGCGCGTCCCCTGGAGGATGGTTACATTCCCCAGGGCACATTGAAATCCGAGTTCGTGTCAAAGTCCGCCGCCTCCCGACTTGCCGATATGCTCCTCGCCAAAATGCGCGGCGAGTTATTTGAGGCAGAGGTCCCAATACCGGCCGCCGACCCAGTGCCAGTTCCCCCGGCAGTGGCGGACCTCTCCCAGGCTACCGTCGCCCTGGTCACCGACGGGGGCCTCGTGCCCAGGGGAAACCCCCACCAGTTCCCGCTGGCATTCTCCCGCGTCTGGGGCGCATACAGTTTTGCCGGCGAGGATGCTCTCTCCCCTTACGACTACGAGGTATCCCACGGCGGTTATGACAACCGGCACGTGGAGCAGGACCCGCACCGGCTGGTCCCGGTGGACACGCTGCGGGAAATGGAAAGGGACGGCGCCATCGGCAAGCTGCACGAGGAGTTCCTGTCCACCACCGGCAACGGGAATCCCCTGGCCAACAGCCGCCGGATTGGCCGCGAGATGGCCAAACGACTGAAGGACTCGGGCGTGGACACGGTGGTCCTAACCTCCACTTGAGGGACCAGCACTCGCTGCGGCGCAGCGATCACCACCGAGTTGGAGAAAGTGGGCATACCAGTGGCCCAGGTAACCCCGATGACTCCCGTTGCGATGGCCCTGGGCTCCAACCGAGTCATCCGGGGCCGGGGCATCGTCTACCCCACCGGGGACTCCGGTCTGCCGCTCAACGAGGAACGCGACCTCCGCAGGCGCATCGTCCAGCAGGCCCTGGACGCCCTGACAACCGAAGGCCGGACTGAGGCTTAAGGCCCTCCAGTCACCCTGCCAGACACTCTAACCATCGCTGCGGCGCACCGCGTGACCGCCGAACTGGTTGCGCAGCGCCGCCAGCAGCTTTGCCCCGAAGGGTTCTTCCTGCCGGGACCGGAACCTCTGCTGCAACGATAGCGTGATCACCGGGGCGGGCACTCCCAGTTCCACCGATTCCTGGACCGTCCAGCGACCTTCCCCGGAGTCGTCCACGTAGGCCCGCAGGCTCTCCAGCCCCGGCTCTTCCTTCAGTGCCGCTGCGGTCAGTTCCAGCAGCCACGAGCGGACAACGCTGCCTTCGCGCCACGACTCCGCAATCCTGGCCAGGTCGAGGTCGAACTCCTCCTTGGCTGCCATCAACTCGAAGCCCTCAGCATAAGCCTGCATCAGCCCGTACTCAATCCCGTTATGCACCATCTTGACGAAGTGGCCCGCGCCGGAAGGCCCAACATGTGCATACCCACTGTCGTCCGACGGGGCCAGGGAGCGGAAGATAGGTTCCAGCCTTTGCACTACCTCGGTCTTGCCCCCGACCATCAGCGCGTAGCCGTGAACCAACCCCCAGACGCCGCCGCTGGAACCCACGTCCAGGAACTCGATGCCGCGGGACGCCAGCATATCCCCCCGCCGGATGCTGTCCTTGTAATGGGAATTGCCCCCGTCCAGCACCACATCACCGGGTTGCAGAATTGAAGCCAGGGACTGGATGGTTTCCCCGGTGGGCTGCCCGGAGGGGACCATCACCCAGACCGCGCGGGGTGCAGAGAGCTTCTCCGCCAGTTCGTCCAGGGAAGCTACCCCGGACGCGCCAATAGACCGGCTGGCAGCCACCATCGCCTCATCCCGGTCGAAGGCCAGAACACTATGCCCGGCGTTGACGAGCCGGTGCGCCATGTTCCCGCCCATCCGTCCGAGGCCCACCATCCCTATTTCCATCACTCGCTCCCGACTGAGAAGTCTTCTACCGGACAGGTGTCACCGCACCTGTCCAACCAGGCCCCGAATCCCGGCCTCTACATTTCCCTCCAAATGCACCCGCGCCGCACGAAGCCATTTGGCCATCAACGCCTCGAAGTCACCCAAAGCCTGCGCATCAGCCAGCAAGCCAAAGGTGTACTCCCGTCCGGGAATCTCCAGGTCGTACTGGCGCCCAGCCGTTATCTGCAGCAGCAACGCGCTCGCCGGCCCTCCCTTATGGAGCTGCCCGGTAGAGTGAAGGAAACGCGGCCCGTACCCCACGGTCGTGGCGATTCCGTACCGCCGCATCACTTCCCGGCGCAGCCCGTCCAACGCTGCATCGGTCTCCGTCGTCTGCTCCAGGTAGGCCATTACCGCCAGGTAATCGCCCGGCGATACTTGACCCAACAAATCCTCCAGGGTGCCGGAAGCCACAATTGACGGCCGCTCCCCGGTAGCCTCAACCCTGTCCAGTACCCGGTCCGTCATGTCCTTCGCTGATTGCACGTCCGGCTGGTCGAAGGGATGAATGCCCAACACCGCGCTTGCAACCGCCGTAGCAAACTCCCAGCGGTACATTTCCGCGAAGAGATCGTACCCGTCCCGCAGCACCAGGGAAACCACCGGCTGCCCCGACTCGCCAATCGCACGCATAGCAACACCGGCAGAGTCATTGTCATCCCCATCCAGCCGCAAGTAGACAAACAGACGGTCGTCGCCGTAACACTCCGGAGAGGCCAACGGCTCCCCTGCTATGGGAATGACGCCCTTGCCCTCCTTGCCGGTGCTCTCCGCCAGCAGTTGCTCAACCCACAGCCCGAAGCTGCGGATCGAAGGCGAAGTTACGAGGGTAACCTTGTCCCGCCCAGACTCGACCATGCACCCCATCACCGCACCCAGCCATGTTCCCGTATCCCCTGCGGCGGGACCGCCGGGTGAAACGGACTCACGCATCCCGTCGGCCCGGTCCAGAATCTCGCCAACATCCAGCCCTATGAGCGCAGCGGGAACCAGCCCGAAATAGGACAGCGCCGAGTACCGCCCACCAATGTCCGACGGGTTGACGAACACGCGCCGAAACCCGTCTGACTTTCCCAGCGTGTGAAGCGCCGTCCCATCATCGGTGACCGCTGCAAAGTTCCTTCCCGCCTGTTCCGCGCCAACCAATTCCTCCACAATCCGGCGGAAGTAAAGGTACAGCACATTGGGTTCGATGGTAGTGCCGGACTTGGAGGAGACCAGGAACAGCGTCCGGGCCGGATCGACAGCATCCGTTACAGACTTGACCCGGGCGGGGATAGTAGAGTCCAGAACGATTAGCTCAGGGTGGCCTTCGCCTCCGAAGGTTTGCCGCAATACCTCCGGACCAAGGCTGCTCCCGCCCATGCCCAGCAGGACAACATGCCTCAACCCGTCGTCGCGCACTTGCCGCGCGAAGTTCTCAAGGTCCGCGACAGAGTGGCGCATCGCATCGGTAACGGTGAGCCATCCCAAGCGATCAACGATTTCAGTCGGGCAGGGCTTCCAGAGGGTGTGGTCTCCCCCCCAGATGCGTCCCACGACATCCCGCCGTTGCAACTCGGCGAGACAGGCGTCAACCCGCTCCTCGTAGCCGCCGAGGCTGTACCGGGCCTGCCACAAGCTGTCTATACGTTCAGCGCACAAGAAACGTCACGACGGGAGAGGAGATTTACCGGGGAGGCAGACGGGACAGGCGGTTCTCCTCTTTGGTCATAAACTCGATCAGTGCCGGACGACCGTCGGACATTCTTTCCCTGGCCCGGTTGATGGCCGGGATGATCTCCGCCGGGTCTTCCACCCTCTCACCATGGGCGCCCAGTGACTGGGCAAGGTTCGCGTAATCGCCGTACAGGTTGGTGAATGCGTAACGCTCCGCCGCCACCGGGTAATTCCGGGAATACCCGCTCAGTACCGCATTGTTCAACACCAGTGTGAGGATAGGTATCTTGTGCCTGACCGCGGTCTCAATGTCCATGCCCGCCATACCGATGGCGGCATCGCCCATGATGTTGATTACCAGCTTGTCCGGCGCGCCCAGCTTCGCCCCCATCGCAATCCCCAGACCATAACCCAACTGGGAGGAATTGCCCCAGCCCAGGTAGCCGCGGGGGACGATAGCTTCGTAGAATGGGATGGTCTGGTCGCGCGGGTGGCCGGAGTCGTGGGTGACGATGGTCTGGGTCCGGTCCACCGTGTGCATCATGTCCCAGATGACGCGGTAGGGATTGATTGGTGCCTCATCGGAGGTGAGCAGCGGCATCCACTCCGCCAGCCACTCGTCCTTGATGCGCTTTATCTCCGCCTCGACCGAACCGTTGCCCCTGCGACCGTCTTCACCGGTCTGCTTCTTCACCTCGTCGATAAGCTGCCGGATGACCAGCCTGGCGTCCCCGACAACGGCATGGTGGAGCTGCTCCTCTTTGTTCAGGTCCTTTATGTCAACAGTACATTGCACCAGGGTCTTGCCCTGGGGGATGCCCACGGAAGCAAGGTTGGTGGTGAAACTGCACCCGATTCCGAACACCAGGTCAGCCTTGTCCAGGAACTCCCGCGCCATCCGGGTCATGGTTCCCGCCCCGGTGCCCACCGACAATGGATGGTTTTCCGGGAAGGCGCTCTTGCCTGTGTTGGTGGTCATCACCGGCGTATTGGTCAACTCGGCCAGCTCCACCAACTCGCTGGAGGCCTCGGCCCAGAGCACTCCCTGTCCCGCGTAGATCAATGGGTCTCTGGCCGCCAGCAGCGCCCGCGCCGCCGCCGCCACGTCCTCGGGGTCTCCGGCGCTCCGGTATCCCTTCACCGGGCGGTAGTCGAATTGTTCCTCGCTGATCTCCTCGCCGGCAACGTCCCCCGGCACCTGCACCATGACCGGACTGCCCCGGCCAGACCGCAGCGCGGTATAGGCCCGGCGCATCATCTCCGGTATCCGGTTGGCGTGATTGATCTGGTCCGACCACTTGGTAACGCCGGCATACGCGCTCATGGCATCGAAATCAGGCGACTGACCCTGCCGGTCCCGCGCGGTCCCGCCGGGTAGAATCAGGACCGGCGTCGACTCTGCGTAAGCGTGAGCAATCCCGGCAAAGGCGTTCTCGATGCCGGGCCCCGACTGGGTGACGACCACCCCGGTCTTGCGACCATTGGTCACCCGCGTATATCCGTCGGCCATGTTGACCGTTGTCCGCTCCGTGCGCGACATGATCGGTTCGATTCCCGCGATTGCCGCCGCCTCGATGAGCGTATTCGCGGGGAAGCAAAAGAGGTAATCGGTGTTCTCCATCTTAAGGATGTTGGCGATTGCCGTATTACCCTGCATGTCGCTTCTCCTCTTCTCGCCGGTCTTGTCCGGCATCGAGCCTCGCGCCCGGTCTTTTCCGATTAAGTCACCCTGTTATGCCATGCCTGCCATCCCGTTGACAGACTCGGCCACTCCCTCAACTCCGGCGTGGCAAGACCCGCAGCCCATTCCCGGAGCCGTTCCCATAGTCCACGGGACTCCCCAGGTGGAACCCCTCGACCGGGAAAAACTCGCCCGCCCTCAGCGCTTCGAGAAGGTCAGCCTGGTTCCGAATGTCCCCCGGAAACACCGTCACTCCCTTGCCTAGCCCGTTCACCGAATGGGCGTCACTGCCGCCGGTTCCCTGGAAACCCAGCACTTCGGCCACGCTCTGGGCGAAGCGGTTTTCATCTTCCAGGTTGCCGCCGTTCACCACCTCTATCTCGTCCAGCAGGTCGAATATGGGATGGGTGGCGGCAGCTTCCGGAGTGCTCGGCACTTCTTCCCATCGCTCGAACAGTATGTTCTGGGTGTAGTTGCCCCTCGTCTCCAGCAGGTGCCGGAAGGGGTGCGCCAGGATCATCACTCCGCCCACGCGGTCCACTTCCCGGCGCAGGGTCTTGATGGTCTCAAGATCCCCGTTGTAGCCTGTCACGTACCGGTCCAGACCCAGCGTTATGATGTGACCCAAGGGAGTGTACATCTCCAGGGTATTGACCAACACCAGGTCGAGGCCCTTTGCAAACAGCTCGAACTCCGGCCGCGCCCAACCTATGTGTTCCGTCACCATGATTCCGGTGAGTCCCAGCCGCTTGGCTTCCGCGACCATTTCCTCGGGAGTTAACGCGCTGTCCGGACTGCCCTGGTTGGTGTGGACATGGAGGTCAAAAACCGAAGCCAAGCTGCCGCAACCTCTCTGGGAACCGGATTTGGAACGAGGCGGACGCCCTCGGTGGAGACACCAGGCGACCGGGTATCGACCCCGCTGTTATAGCCGAATTTGAGGGGTCAGTCAAGAATCGCATCCCGCACTCAATCACCATTCCCGCTTTCGCGGGAATCCACGGCCCGCCGCCAACGCGGTGCAAAAAATGTGGTGTAGAATTGGACGGCCATACTTTGGGAGACTGACGGTGGGAGACTGACGGTAGCAGCATGAAGATAACCGACGTAAAGGCCGTTTACCCCAACTATCAGCACGTCGTCCCGTCCTGGCGGACTCACTTCTGGCAGATAGTGGTCCGGATCGAGACCGACGCTGGTGTAACCGGCCTCGGCTACGGCGGGGGCGGCGTCGCCTCTGTGGAGGTGGTCAACCGCCACTTCCGGGAACTGCTGCTGGGTCGACAGGTGAACACAGGCGACGACATCCGGGACGCATGGGACGCCCTCTACGCCGAGTCCCTGCCCTACGGGCGCAAGGGCATAGGCGTCATGGCTCTCAGTGGCGTGGATTTGGCCCTGTGGGACCTTCTCGGCCACGCCGAGCGTGTCCCGGTCTACGACCTTCTTGGCGGCAAGAAGAAAGATCGTGTCCAGTCCTACGCTACCGGCGACGACCCGGAATGGTATCGCGAGTTGGGTTTCACCGCCCACAAGTTCCCCCACCGTTGGACCGGCAACGACGCTGACTACGACAACGCCGTGGACTCCGCGGCCCGCGCCAGGGAGTTGTTCGGTCCCGAAGCCCTGTTGATGATCGACACCTACATGACGTGGGACGCACAGGCCACCCTGGAGATGGCCAACCGTCTGGCCGAGTTCAACATCTATTGGTTCGAGGACGTGCTGACTCCGGACCTGCTCGAAGCCCAGGCAGAGCTGCGTCCTGCGGTGAAGCCCGTCCTGCTCTCCGGCGGAGAGCATGAGTTCACCCATCACGGTTTCGCCGAGATAGCCCGCGCAGGGGCGCTCGACCTGTGGCAGCCCGACATCACCTGGTGCGGCGGCATCACCGCCGGGCTGCGCATCCTGGACATCGCCCGCGAGGCCGGCGCTGCCGTTGCGCCCCACCGCGGCGGCGAGGTCTGGGGCCTCCATCTCATCATGGCCACCGAGGGCCTGGACCTGGCCGAGCGAAACCCGGGGCGCCGCGGCGCCCCCCGCGACGAACTCTGGCTCGGTGAGCCGCAGCCGGAGAACGGCTATCTCGAGCCTTCTGACGCTCCCGGATTCGGCGTCACCCTGAACGAGGCGTTGGTCTGAACAGCGGTAGGGTGGGCAACATGAATCAAGCGCCCAAAGTCAGGAGATGTTAACGGTGCTGGTCGGAGTCGTATCGGACACTCACAGCTATCTTGATCCCAGGGCAGTCCCGCTGTTGCAGGGAGTTAACCACATCCTCCACGCTGGTGACATAGGCGACGCGGCCATCATCGACCGGCTCGCCGAAATCGCTCCGGTCACAACCGTCCGGGGGAACAACGACAAGGCCGGCCCGGAGTCCCTATTCCCCGAGGATGCGACCCTTGAGTTGGGAGACTGCCTCGTTTATCTCACCCACCAGGTCAAACTGCCCAAGGACGAGAACGACCCGAAAATGAGACCCTTCCTTGAGATGGGAGCGACAGTGGTGGTCTCAGGCCACAGCCACATGCCATTGCAAAGGCGGGTCGGCCCGGTGCTCTTCTTCAACCCAGGAGCAGCGGGCAAAAGACGCTTCAAGCTGCTCCCATCCGTCGGAGTCCTGACCTTGGAGGAAGGCAGGGCCGAAGGGACGCTGATCCCCCTGGACGGCATTTCTGTATGAGGCCCGATATATGAGGCCCGGTCCAGGCGGGATAACACGTCACTCCGCCTGGGCAGACCGCGAGTACAGCTTCTAGGACCGGCCGGACGACCCTCCGTTCACCCGTACCACCCCTGACCGGGCGCTGGGAAGCCTGCCCAGCCGGTTGTCCTCCACCATCCGGTTGTAGGACCCCTGAATCCCCCGGAGCGAGCGGTTGAACTGGGGCATCACGTACCTGGCAAACAACTCCAGCGAGTGACGCCACTTCTCGGTGGATGTCCACTCCACCGACACCATCAGCAGGCCGCCAAAACCCCCGGTCTGCTCCTCCAATTCCTTTATCCGCCGCACACAGTAATCAGGGTCACCGATTATCCACCTGCGCTGGTCGATGATCTGATCAAGGGTAATCTCCTCAGCAGGTTGGCCGGGGTAAGCCTCGTAAGTTACCTTGCCGCCGGTCTGGAAGAAGTATTGATTGGCCTCGTCCATCACCCCTTCCGCAACATCCTGCATCGCCTGTTCCATCGTGTCCGCCAGGTAGATGCTGGTGGAAAGACGCCAGTTGTCCCGGCTTGGGGTATGGCCTGCCGCAGCCGAAAGCTCCTCGTATGCGCCCCACTGCTGGCTGATGTCCATCGCCCCCGGCTGAGTGTAAGCGCCGGAGATGACCCCCAGCCCCCGCTCGGCAGCCACGCGAATGCTGTTGCCGCTGCCGGAACTGACCGCGTAAATCGGCAGGTGCGGCTCCTGGTAGGGCTTCACCTGCACCTCCATGTCCTTTACCTGCCAGTACTTGCCGTCGTAGGAGACCAGCCCATCCTCCCGGTAGAGCTTCAGGATGATGTCCAGAGACTCGTTCATCATCGGCCTTAGCTCGGCGGGGTCCAGGCCGAAAAGCTGAATGTCCGGGGCCAGCACGCCCGGACCGCACCCAAGCATGACCCGACCGTAGGCAAGATGGTCAAGGAACGCCATCCGCTCAGCCACATCGAAGGGATGATGGTACGACAGGTTGATAACCGCCGTTCCCAACCGGATGCGCTTGGTGCGCGTGGCCGCGGCAGCCAGGAAGATGTCCGGCGCCGGAATGGTCTCCCATCCGCCGGAGTGGTGCTCGCCCACCCAGAACTCGTCAAACCCCAGGCCCTCGGCATACTCAATCAGTTGCAGGTCGCGCTCGAAGGCAAGGGTAGGGTTCTCGAAGTGAGAATGGGCCGGCATCATAAAGAATCCGAACTTCATGTCACGTCTCCTCTGAAAACGCCGCCCCACAACGCCATGCCGGCCGGGGAGCGGCGGGTAGGGTCCATACCTCGAATCGTCGGCTTGTGGCAGGGAAACTTCCCGGCTTTACAGGAAGACCGTTACGCCAAAGACCCCATCGGGTCCCACGGCGGAAGGACGATTGGCTCCTGTTCCAAGGCCGCCTGCAAGTCAGCAGGCAGGTAACTCTTGGGGGCGGCAATCTCGAACATATACTCCGCGAACCAGGAGTCGTTCATCATAAAGAAGCCCTTGTCCCCCACCTTGTCGTCCCAGCTATTTTCCACCCTCCAGCGGCGGGGCTTGCCGTCCACCACATCCACGCCGGTGAACATCATGGCGTGGGTCATGCGGGTCTGGTGATACTCCAGCCGCTCCGCCTTGTCCATCCCGAAGTCCGCGCCGTAAACGCTGGAATAATCGAAAAGCTCCGCGTCCCAGATGCCCAGGTCCCGGTGCATCTGCTTGCCAGTGTCACAGCCCATCCAGACCGGCTTGCCATCCAGAAGCATCTGCATGGCAATGTCCTTCATCAACTGGATGTCCACGTTCAAGTATTTAATAGGAGGCGCACCGGCCACGTTCCCCAGGTAGGCCACGGTAAAGGTCTTGCCCAGCGGGCTGGTCTCCCTCGGATCGTGGACCAGCGACACGTACTCCTCCAAAGGGGTAACCACGTACTTCTCTGCGAACTCCAGCGGAGTCATCTCTCCATCCCGCTTGAATTCGCCCGCCTTGTCCTTCCATTGCCAATTGAAGTGGCTGGGAGGAGTGCCCAAATGTATGCAGAGGACCTGGTAAATGACATTGAGAGTCTCTTGTTTCTCCCGGCGCATCTCGTCAAGGCCCGCTTCTGCGGAGTAGAGCTTGCGGATGCGCAGTGCGCCCTGCCGCATCTGGTAGTTGAGCATGGAGTTCATGCGGGCTGAGTTGCTGGAACTCTCGGTTTCCGGCATCACCGTCTTGGGGACAACCCCGTGCTTTTTCACCAGTTCCACGAACATGTCCCACTGGCCGCCGTCCTCTATGGAACGTTGCAGCAGCCACGCAACCGTGCGGTCATCCACCGGGCGGTCGGCAGTCTCGATTATTGCTTCCAGCAGGAAATTGGCCCGCTCCATCTTGTCCCAGAACATCACGTAGTTCTGGCTGAACTCGAACTCCTTCAGGTTCATCACCGTGCGCGACTCTGACCGGAAAAGGTTCAGCCCCGCGAACATCCAGCAGCGTCCGGAGCGAGCCTGATTGGTGACGCTCCATTCATCCAACACGGTCGAGAAGCTGTGGACCGCCTCGTTGACGATTGATCGATTCAGAGCCGCGTCATTGACATCATGCTGCGTCACCACGTTCTGCATCAACCGGCGCGAGGGGTCGGCATCAAAAGCCGACTGGAATTTCTCGATGTCCGCAGGAGCCAGCAGACCCCCGTTGGGTCCATCGGGACGATTGGCCGTCTGTCCGTTAGTTGCCGCGTTCTGTGTGCTCATCGAATCCCCCTGGAATCTACTACATGATGCCTGATTGTAACGGGGTAGTCTGCGGTGTCAACCCGGAGAGCAGCTTGCCGGGACTGGTGCATAGCCGGATACGGGAGACAAGAAATCCCCCAGCCTCCTTGGAGCGCAGGTGTATCGCCCGCATAGGTTTGGCAAAGTGTCTTCCCCTTTCACAGGAGGGCAGGGGATTCTCGTGCCCAACTATAAACCAGGAACCGCGCACCAATCCTTCCTGCAACTTTGCGCACACCACGGTTGAGCGGTACTGGAAGATTGACGGAATTGAACGTCCTATATATTATAGGCGGCGTTCACTGGCGCACTCCCTATACGGGCCATATACTACGATGCGCTGGCGATTGAGCCGGGCTCACCCGCAATACCTGAGGGTCCGGGAGGGTTTCGGCGGACACAGATTTAGACCAAGGAGGCACACATCCGACATGGCTCACCGTTGGTTTCAGTTCCCGAAGTCATTATTCCTGACACCGTTGATGGTTGTCCTGTTGCTCACCGCGGCCTGCGGCGGTTCCGCCGAGCCTGCGGCCACCACGGCCCCGGCATCCACCGGCTCCGACTCTTCAGGGTCATCGGATGCCATGACGGCAGCCGCGACCGAAGCCCCCACCCCAACGCCTACGCGAGGGGTTATTTTCAAGCCCACCGCAACACCGATGACATCCGGGCAGGCGGAGGCAGTCCCGGTCCCGACTGAGGCTCCGGCAGCAGCGCCATCGGACGTCATCATGGGCGGAGTCCCGCCGCTGCACGCATACTCTGCTCCAGACCACTGGGGTACTCACCGGTCGGGCACTCTCAACCAGATCATGCACTCCAGCCCCTTGTATAACAACCTGGTACGCTTCGACCCCGAGACAGAAGACCGGGACGACATCATCGGCGATCTGGCCGCTTCATGGGAGATTACTGACGGCGGCCTGAGCTACGTCTTCAAGATTCACGAGGGCGTCCAGTGGCACGACGGGATGCCCGTAACCTCAGAGGACGTAGCCTTCAGCGTTGACCGCTGGGTGGAGCCAGACCAGCCCCGGCCCAGGACCGGCAATGCCAAGGCCTATTACGAGCACGGTACGGTCGAGGTTGTAGACCCGTTGACGGTGAAGGTCCCGCTGAAGTTCGCCGCCGCTGACTTCTTCAGCCTGATCGCCGCCGACGTCTTCAAGGTAGTCCCCAAGCACGTCGCAGGCGAGGGCATCGACGTCTCCAAGTGGGATAATATCGTCGGCTCCGGCCCCTACATGGTCCAGAAGTACGATACCGACATCTCCACCGACTACATCAAGAACCCCAATTATTTCAAGGAAGGCAAGCCCTACCTGGACGGCATGGAGTACCTCATAGTCCGGGACAAGGGCCGGATAATCGCAGCCTTCAAGACCAAGCAGTTCGCCATGGCCTCCAGCACGGCAACTCACCTTTCTGTGGATGACCGGAAGCAGCTTGTTGAGGACATGGGAGGCGAACTGATCGCCTACGGCCAGCCCTATGGCTGCAACTCCTTCCTGATGTTCAACGTCAAGAAGGAGCCTTATAACGACCCCAGGGTGCGTCACGCCATCTTCCTGGCCATCCACCGGCAGCCGATCATGGACGCCATAATCAGCGGCGAAGGCGACTACGGCACCGTCTTCCAGCCAGGAGCCTGGTTCGCCAGGACTTCGGAGGAGGCGGAACAGCTACCCGGCATCCGGGAGCTCAACGGGGAAAAGCATCCCGACGACATAGCCGAGGCCAAACGGCTTCTCGCCGAGGCTGGACACCCCGACGGCTTCCAAGCAGTCCATTCCTACAGAACCTTCGGCTCTTATGGGGAACAGTCGGCGATAGTCAAGGACCAGCTCAAGGAGCACCTGAACATCGAGTGGACGCTGGAGTCCTTCGAGCCGGCCACCGGTCTGATCAAGTACAGGGACGAGGCATTCAATACTGCAATCCAGGGCCATTGCTACACCGCGAACGTCCCTGACTCGATCATCAGCGATCATTACAGGTTGGGCGGCACCCGGAACTATACCGGATTCACCGACCCGAAGATCGAGGAGCTATTCGAGAATCAGGCCCGGGAGTCCAACTCCGATGCCCGCAAGGCGATTCTCAGGGAGCTGGAAGACTACATCCTCACGCCTGAACTCGGCACTCCGTCAGTACTGCTGATGTGGAGCTGGGGAGCGCCCAGGCTGGCCCACAAGAGCATCAAGAACCTCTACGGGTCCCCATCGGTCCAGGCGCAGATGATGCACGAGACCATCTGGTGGGACCAGAGCGAGTGGTAACCACCCGGTAATCGCTAGGCCGGCCCGGAGCTACTGTGGCCGGCCTTCAATCATCTATTCCCCGGAGCCAATCTGAACCTTGGTCTGAACCCCTCCAACATCAATCATGCAAACATACATCATCAAACGCCTCTTGCTGTTCGTACCCACTCTCATCATGATCACCATCCTCGTGTTCCTCATCCTGCGTTTTATCCCGGGAGACCCGGCATACCTGGTCTTGGTGGGCGCCGAGGAAGGGGAGGTCCAGGTCAGCGAAAAGGTCCTGGCCGAAATGAGGGCCAAGCTGGGCACTGACCGCCCAATCTATGTGCAGTACGCCGACTGGGTCTGGAACATGCTCCAGTTGGACTTCGGTAACTCCTACCACTACGACACTCCTATATCCAAAGACCTGAAAGCCAAATTTGCCGTTACCCTCGAACTGACCATCCTGTCGGTCCTGATTGCCAGCGTAGTCGCAGTTCCTTTGGGCGTAATCTCGGCCATCAAGCAGGATACTCTCCTGGACTACGTGTCACGGATCATCACCTTTTCGGGTATCGCCCTGCCCACCTTCTGGGTAGGACTATTGATAATCTATTTCCTGGTGCTCATCTTTGGATGGCTCCCACCCCTGAAGTACGCGACCCTCTGGGATGATCCCTGGACAAATCTCCAGCAGCTAATGCTGCCAGCGATAGCCCTGGGTTACTTCAACATGGCCTTCATAGCCCGGGTCACCCGCTCGGCCATGCTGGAGGTACTTCGTGAGGACTTCATTCGGACCGCCCGCTCGAAAGGATTGACCGAGCGATTGGTCATCGCGCGACACGCACTGAAGAACGCCCTCTTGCCCGTAATTACCGTTTCCGGATACGAATTTGGGCGGCTTATCTCCGGCACGGTGGTCATAGAGACCATATTCGTCGTACCCGGGATGGGACGGCTGTTGCTGGACGCTGTCTTTCATCGGGATTATGCCGTAATCCAGGCCATTATCGTTGTCATCACGACTGTGGTACTGGTCGTGAACCTGGTGCTGGACATGCTGTACGGTTGGCTGAACCCACGGATCCGCTATACTTAAGTCCTCTCCTACAATCCTATAGTCAGGTACGAAGCCTTGAACCAGACTCCGGGAACTCAGGAAAGCGCAGTTCTAACCCCTGCCGTTGACGCCCTGCGCCCAAAGCGCAAGCCCAGTCAGCACGTTACCCACTTCCTCAAGGCCAAGCCGTTAGGCGCCTTCGGCGCAATCGTGGCTGCGCTGCTTGTACTTGTCGCCATAGTGGCCAATCAACTCGAGACCATAGACCCCTACAAGACTGACGCAGAATTCAAACATGCGGCGCCGGGTACCGCCGAGCGGTGGCTAGGCGCGGACAGCATCGGCCGGGACGTCTACAGCCGCCTGGTCCACGGTTCCAGGATTTCTCTGTACGTCGGTATCGTAAGCTCGGTGGTCGGTTGTGCCATCGGGCTTGTGATCGGAGTCGGCAGCGCCTACTTCGCCGGAAAAACAGACCTGATAGTCCAGAGATTCATGGACTCCATGATGGCCTTTCCCAGTCTTGTCCTGGCCATTGCCATCATGGCGGCCTTGGGGGCATCCCTGCACAACGTCGTCTTTGCCCTGACCATCGTATACATACCAAGCACAGCCAGGATTGTCCGTGCCCAGGCGCTGTCCATCGCGGAGATGGACTACATCCTCGCCGCACGGTCCGTAGGAGCAAACCATTGGCGGATCATCATGCGCCACATGGTCCCCAACTGCATGGCGCTCTATATCGTCCTGGTCACCATTCACCTGGGTGGCGCTATCGTCGCTGAGGCCACCCTGAGTTTCCTCGGAATAGGCGCTCCCCCTGACGTGCCTTCCTGGGGCGGAATGCTGCGTGAGGCATACATCGCCGGCATCGACGTCAACCCCTGGCTCGGCGTATTCCCCGGACTGGCAATTACCATCGTCGTATTTGCCTGGAATCTGTTGGGTGACTCCCTGCGGGACGTTCTGGACCCGCGGCTGCGCGGCACGGGACGGGGCGGCGTATAGTGCCATTGGCCAGCATCAACCTTCCAGTAGCCAACCAGCCAACGGGACAACCTTGGTGACAAGCCGCAGAGCTATCGAAGACCACTTGGGCGCATTCTGCAAAGACTCGGACGCCTATCTTGACGGGAAGCCTGGCGGCCCGCTCTCCGGACTAACTTTCGCCGCCAAGGACATCTTCGATGTAGCAGGGTTTGTTACCGGCGGGGGCAACCCGGATTGGAAGGCAACTCAACCGCCAGCCGACTCGACAGCCTGGGTGGTGCAGGCACTGGTGGACGCCGGGGCTTCAATGGTGGGCAAGACCATCACCGACGAACTGACCCGAGGCATCTTCGGCGAAAACCCCCACTACGGGACACCCGTTAATCCCGCCGCGCCGGGAAGAGTGCCCGGAGGCTCCTCCAGCGGGTCGGCGTCTGCGGTGGCGGGCGGCCTGGTTGACTTCGCCCTTGGTTCCGACACCGGCGGGTCGGTCAGGGTTCCCGCCAGTTTCTGCGGTCTTTACGGGCTGCGGCCCACCCACGGACGCATACCGTTCAGCGGCTTCCTGGTCCAGGCGCCCAGCTTCGACACCATCGGCTGGTTTGCGCGTGACATCGACCTCTTCGCCCGCGTGGCAAACATCACCCTCCAGACATCAATCGCCCCTCAACAACCGAGACGTTTGGTAATCGCCGAGGATGCCTTCGACTTGGCCACGCCGGATGTGGCCGATGCGCTGCGTCCCGCGGTTGAAGCATTGACGTCGATGGTGGACGGCGTTTCTGCGGAGCGACTCGCTCCCGACTCCCTCGCAGAGTGGTCGGAACATCAACAGATACTCCAGGGCCGTCAGGCATGGGAGACGGCAAAAGACTGGATCGAGAAAGTAAACCCGCGGTTCAGTTTCGAGGTCTCGGACCGGTACATCACGGCAAGGGCAATCACAGATTCCCAGGTGGCAGCAGGACAAGCGGTGAGGGATGCTGTGGTACGCCGGATGGACGAGGTTGTCCCAAGCGGCGTTATCGCCTGTTTGCCGACGACTTCCGAACCCGCGCCTCTCCTCGGTCAGTCAGTCACCGAGCGGCAGGACACGCGCCTTAGAAACAGCAGGATGCTCTGCATCGCGGGTCTAACCGGCCGTCCCCAACTCAACCTGCCCGTGGCCCGCGTGAACGGTCTGCCGGTGGGTCTCTCTCTGCTGGGGACGCACGGGGAGGACGAACTCCTGATAGGGTTCGCTCTTGAGGCTGCTTCCTCCCTGGGTATCCAGTAGACCGCCGCGAGTCCGTTCAGCTCAGGTTAGCTACGGCAAAGACCACCCGGAAGGGCTTGCAGTAGATGACCACGCTCTTGAAGGAATCAACGTCCGCATCCGCCGGAATCGGGTAATTCTGGTTGCCGACGTTGCCCTTCAGCTTGTCCAGCTCTCTGTAGCCTGCGGCGTGGACATCCTCCGAGCTATCCGGGTCGGCGACAGTCGTCAGAATCACCCGCAGGTCCGGCCCGTTGGTCACTTCCAGGTCCTCGAACCTCAGCACCTTGGACCCGTCGGGAAGGTCATAAATCAGGGCCTGGCCTCTGCCCCTGTGGAACCGGTCCCCGTCCCTGAATTCGCCGCTCTTGAGCCGCACCGGCGAACTCTGGGCAGGGGGCATATCGGGCATCGCTTCATCAACCTTCTCGCCCATGCCTGCCATCGTGGACATGACCATCTCCGCCTCGGCCCGGTCCATCCCTTCAGGGATGACGGCATTGGCCGTCAACGGAAATTCCTCATCAACCTCCCTGGTGATGAACAATGGGGAGATCAGCCACCATCCAACGATTATTACCGCGATGGCGATGAGCGCTCCGATTATGATGTAGAAGCTCTTTCCACCAGGCATTGTCGCAATCCACCTTCCGGGTTTTGGTCATGTCACGGGCTGGGAAATCGTGTGCCTTATCGGAACCTGTAAGGCAAAGTGGTTCCAGGGCATCTGCGGGGAGTGAAGTTCAGCCTGGATTCCTGCTAGGGAAGAATCAGCGGCTCGAATTCTCCCGTGTCGGGTTCGTAACAGTAGAGGTCTGTCGTACCCGGTTTCGTGGCCATCAGAACATGCACGAACCGGGTTTCCTCTTCATATGTGAAGATGTAAGGGTTCAGCCATTCCCCGGGAGGCAAGGATTCAAGGATCCTTTGCAGATCTGCCCTTGTCGGGTCCATAAGCGTAATGTCCTGTGGCAGGGCTGGCCTGTGATCAGCAATTGGACAGTCCAACCAGCCCTGCTGCGGTCCGGATTGCCCGGCTACTTGCGCTGGTATATCTGCATCCGGTGCCGGTTGGACTCCGGGATGTAGAGCCTGCCGTCCCGGTCGAACCGCACCGAGACAGGCCCCCAAAAGAATGGCTCGGTCTGGGCCGAGACATGCTGAGGGGTGTTCAGATGAGGCGGAAGCTCCGGAACCAGGTTGGAAATCTCCCTGGTCGCCTTTTCCTCCAGGTTGACGTTGAGGTAGTCCTCGGCCCACCTGGAATTGGTGGCCTGACCCTTCTCCACCAGTACGAAGCTCCCGTCCGGGGCGAACACCTGCAACCTCTCGTTCCCCCAGTCTGCCACGTACACGAACCCCTCATCGTCAACTCCCACGCCTGACGGCCGGTTCAACTGCCCTTCTCCTTCACCCGACTCTCCGAAGCTGGCGAGGTAGGCGCCATCAGTGGTGAACTTCTGAATCCGGTCATTGCGCCAGTCCGCCACATACACATTGGCTTCCTTGTCAACCGCGATCCCCCAAGGCAGGTTGAACTGGCCCGGGCCGCTGCCGAACTCGCCCCACTCGGCGATGAACTTGCCATCGGAAGTGAGCTTCTGGACCCGGCTGTTATGCTGGTCTACGATGTAAACGTTATCATGCGAGTCGATGGCGATCCCCGCAGGCCCATTGAACTCCCCCGGTCCGCTGCCCTTGGTGTCCCACTTGTCCAGGAAATTGCCGGACGAGTCGAAGATTGTCACCCGATGGTGCAACTCGTCGGTGATATAGAGCCTGTCCTGGCTGTCGAACGCCATCGCTACCGGGGAACTGAACTGGTCATCGCCGGGGCCGGCCCCACTCCCAAATTCGCCCAGGTAGTCCTCATCAAGATTAACGATGCCTATGCGCATCAGGTTGCGACGGGCCGAGTCGCAGTGATTCAACACGAAAATTCGACCGTCCTGGGCCACCGCCACATCATAGGGATTGACGAACCCACGGCCGGTCTGATTCGTGGCCAGCCCGATGGTCTTGACATATTCCAGGGTCAATTGTTTAGGGCTTGCTTGTGTACTCACTCCAGCAACCTCCAATTCAAGGATGTTGTAGCGTATTCATCCAGGTAGTACGTTCCGTCTCCAGAACCGGACTCCACCGGAGAAAACGCGGGGGCCTAATCTTTCCGATCAAGCCCCCGTCGTGCAATCACCGCCAGGTCAGATGACCTGTAGAAGGGGAACGTCTCTAGGACAGTTGGTACTCTCTGGTCGCAACGGCCAGGCTCAACAACCCTGCGACCCGCTGTTCGGACTCGTCGCCCTCCTGCCTGTTGGCCAATGAGATCTCTCCCTGCAACCCCGCGTATTCGATCAGTGCTGCCTTGGTGTCGTCCGACACCTCCACCGGGCCGAGCAAGTCGAGGCAACTGTCCACCAATTGCTCCGGGGTGAAGGCGCCGCCGTTCTCACCGGCCAGGCGGTCGATGATCCGGCGCACTCCGGGGTTTTGCACATTGGCAAGCTCGTGGGCCACGAAGTTGACCCGCTCAACCAGTGCGCCGCTATCGACCCACTCTATGCCTTCGTGCCAGCCCTCAACCGACGGGGGCTGGAGCAGGCCCTGGCCCATGTACACGGCCTGGCGCGCCACTTGTTCGATGCCGGGAGTAGGCTCCCGGTAACTGCCGGCCATGCGGACCGCCCCGATGACCAGCTCCACAGGACCCTTCACCCTGGCCCACCTGGCCTTCTCCGACTTGAAGTAATCGGAGTTGAAGAGGGTCCTCAGCACCGACCGGATTTCGTACCCGGAATCAAAGTAGGACTTCATCATCTCTTCGATGACTTTCTCCCCGTCCTCGTCAACCTCGTCGGCGGCGAAGAACTGGAACAGGCGGGCGCTCACGAACCGCGCGGTGGCCTCCTGCTTGGCGATAATCTCGACAATGTCCTGGCCATTGAAATTGCCGGTCTCGCCAAGGAAGGTCTTCTCGCCCTCGTCGTGGTCGTAGTCCCGGTATTGGAAGTGCCAGTTGATCCGGCTGTAGGGCCAGATGGAGTCCCGGCTGGCGCGGGTGGACATGTATTCGGCATTGCCAAGGGTCCATCCCGTGAACGCGCGGGCGCACTCCTTGATATCGTCCTCGGTGTAGTTGCCGATGCCCATCGAGAACAGTTCCAGGAGTTCTCTGCCGTAGTTCTCGTTGATGGCATCTCTATGGTTGTCGTTATTGTCCAGCCAGATGATCATGGCCGGGTCCTTGGACAATTCTACAAGCAACGTTGCGTAGTTGCCCAAGCCGTAGGTCCGGAACATCTGGATCTGGTTCAGAAGGGCGTTGGCCTGGTTCAACTTGACGTAGCCTGTGGCGAAGAGGCTGTGCCAGAAGAGGGCCAGCTTCTCCTCCAGAGGGTTCTGGGTCGTGATCATCCGGTACATCCAGTTGGCCGCCGCCCCGTCCGACAGGCGCAACTCGGCTTGTTCCGTGTGGTACCGGCGAATAACGTCCTGTGGCAAGTCGTTCGGGTCGCCGGGGTGGAGCAACTCCTCAACGGTGGCCTCGTAGCCATTGGCCATTGCCGCTTCCAGCTCGTCCCGCGTTGCGCCGAATCCGGCACGCCTCATCAAGTGTGCCATTAGCGCAATATCCGCATTACTCACGGCGTCTACCTCCCGATTTGATAGATACGTTCTTGACAGATACGTTGCGGTAGAATAGGCGCCGGCACGGTGGCCGGCGCTTCGGAATTGACAGGCGATTTACTTGGAGATGAACTCGAACTGCTCGAACTGGCCGTTGACGATAGAGGGCGCGTCCAGCCTCATCCATCGCTCCAGTATCGTGCTGTAGGTGCTGCGGAAGTCGTTGTTGGCCCGAAGGTCGCCGTCCTGCTGTTCCGCTTCTTCCAGGGACGGGAACCGGCCGTACATCCCGCCATTGACATCGCCGCCGATTACCATTGCGATGCTTCCCGCGCCGTGGTCGGTGCCCGAACCGTTGTCCTTGATCCGGCGACCGAACTCGGACCACACGAAGATCAGCGTGTCGTCCTGGTAGCCGTGTTCCTCCAGGTCGGCGTAGAAATCACCGATGGCGGCGGACACGTCGTCCCACAGCTTGGCGTGTACGGGCAACTCGCCGCCGTGGGTGTCGAAGCTGCCAATGGAGGTGTAGTAGATTCGAGTCCCCAGGTCGGCAAACATCACCTGGGCGGCGTTCTTCAGGCTCTGGGCGATGCCGCTCTGACCGTACTCAATCGAGGATGAGTACCGTTCCGGGGCGGTCCGGAGAATATCCGCGCCGCGAAGGGCATCGCGTCCGGTCTGGCCAAGGGACTCCAGCACTGGGTCCCGGTTCCGGTCTGGGCCGTACATCCGGGCGAAGGCCTCAAGGGTGTACTTCTTCTGCTGGTCGTCTTCCACATCGGGGAACAGTCCGTAGGTCTCCAGGTTCCCCACCGACGCCACCGGCACGCCGCGGCTGGCCAAGGACCTGGGAAGCCCGCGCCCGAAGTTGACGGCGGTCAACACGTTCTCACCCTGGGGGTCCATGTCCTTGACGGCCCGGCCCAGCCACCCTTCGGTTGCGATCTTGTCCGGCTCGGCGGTGTGCCAGATATCCATCGACCGGAAGTGGGAGCGATTGGGGTTGGCGTAGCCGATGCCGTTGATGAGCGCGAGCTTGCCCCGGTCCCAGAGTGACTTTACCTCCGGCGCGTGGGGAGTCAGACCCAACTCGTCATTCAGGGGAAGCAGGTCTTCCGCTGCCATGTTCACGTTGGGCCGGAAGTCGTAGTAGAGGCCGTTGTTGTAGGGGACCACCGTGTTTAGCGCATCGTTTGCGCCCGTAAGCTGGATAATGACCAGGTTCTTTTCTCTGCCGCTGGACACCATGTTTGACCTCCCTCAGGATCGGTTCACTTCTGATACAGGAGTTGGCGCGATGGACCATGCCGACCGCGCCTCGTGCCAAGGTTCGTCAGATTACACCCTAACTTTATGCAACTACGCCTGAATTGTCAATGAGACGAGCCGCTCCGCACACCGGCTCTCTGGGCAATCTAACCTGTGGCAACCAGGTCGGACACCCGCTCCCCGATCATTATGGCAGTGGCGTTGGTGTTCGCCCGCACCACATTGGGAAGGATCGACGGGTCGGCCACGCGAATGCCCTCCAACCCGTGGACCCGCAGTTGCTGATCAACCACCGCCATTGGGTCCGACGCGGGCCCCATCTTGCATGTTCCGGAAACGTGGCGGGCCGTGCCCACTGTGCGAAGCATGTAGGCGTCCAGGAGATCATCGGAGGCCAGTTCCTCGTCGGTCGGGGCCACCCTGCTGGCCAGCAGTTCCCGGTAGGGTTCACTCTCAAGGAGACGGATGCAGAGCCGGATCGCGCTGCGCAGGCGCTCCCGGTCCATTGGATGTTCCAGGTAATGGTAGTTGAACTCAGGTTGCACGTTGGGGTCGGCCGACGAGAGCCGTAACTCTCCGGCGCTCATCGGAAGCTCAAGGGCACAGGAGAAGCGGAACCCCTCGTCCGGGATTACCTCACCGCTCAACGAAGCGAAAACGGAGCTAGTGGTAATCATCACATCGTTGGGGTGAGGAGACCCCTCAGCCGTGTAGCGAAGGGCAATCCGGGTCCCCGGATTGTCGGTGACCAGCCTGATGCCCTCCTTGGCCATCAGTTGCACACCGACGCTGGGATGGTTTCGAAGGTTCTGGCCCACCCCCGGAAGATCACGTACAACAGGAATCCCGAAGCTCCGTAGATGCTCCGCCGGGCCCACACCGGAGAGCAGCAGCAGGTGTGAGGAACGCAGCCCGCCCCCGCAGAGGACGATTTCGTCGGCCTCAACTGTGTATATCTCCCCGCCGCTCTCCACTTCCACCCCGATGGCCCGGTTCCCCTCGAACACCACACGGCGGGCCAGCACGTTGCCCCGCACTGTAAGGTTGAGGCGATGGCGCGCCGTGCTGAGGTGGCTCAGGGCCACGCTCATCCGGATACCTTCAGGGTTGTTCATCGGTATAGCCCCGACGCCGGTGGAGTCCGGTCCGTTCATATCATGGGTCTCCGGAAACCCAGCCGCAATGCAGGCCTGCCGGAGCGCCGCCTGTATGGGGGCCAGCGGGTCATTCGCCCGCCGCAGAACAGGAAGAGGCCCTTCCGAGCCGTGGAAGTCGTCGCGGATATCCTGGTCCGACTCCATCCGGCGGTAGTATGGAAGAACATTGACGTAGGACCACTCGTCGTTGCCCAGCGCGGCGTAGTCGTCAAAGTCCTGCGTGAGACCGCGCAGCAACACCTGGCCGTTGATGGCCCCGGAGCCGCCGACAACCTTCCCCTGGGCCACGTGAATCTCGCCCTGGGTGTCGTTGATGGTCCCCCTGAGAGACCAGTTATGGTCCGCACCCCGAGTCTCGGCGTCCCTTGTATGGCCATATTTCAGTTCGTCCGGCAGATGCTCCATCTCTGGGTAGTCCGGCCCGGCCTCCAGCAACAACACTGATCGGGATGGGTCTTCCGACAGTCTGGTTGCCGCAGCGCATCCCGCCGAACCCGCTCCAACGACGATTACGTCATACTTCATTGCTCCCTCCTATTTATTCTGCAGTCCAGGTCCTGGTTGAAACCTGACAGCAGCTTACTGCCTTGCGCTCGTCAACGGTTCCAGAATGTCGAGCAGTTCAGCTATTCTGTCCAGGTTGAGGCCGATTTCCTCCATGTCCAGGAACCGCCTGCGGACGTAAAAGTTGCGGTGAAGATTGTGGGCAACGGCGCTCAGGTCTACTAACCTGTCGTTGCCTGTCATAACGCGGGCGTTGTTCAGCACAACCTGGAAGTGGTCGTGCCTGTCATATTGCCATCCCTGCGTCTCTGCGAGAGCCTTAGCCATCCACGCCGCGGCCCCCCAACCCTTTTCCGACGCCTGGTGCAGGTTCCCGCCGGCCAGGTGTTCCCGGCTCTGGGCAAGGAACTCCCGGGCCTGCCCCCGATAGTCCATGACAGCTATGGAATCATCTGGTCCCTCCGGGTAGGGTTGTGTCATTTACATTTCTCTCATCTGGTTGCTCTAATTTTTCGGGAAGAGCTATACCCCTCTTTTCCAACGCTCCATCTCAACGGCGAACCACAGCGCCATGCTGCCCGTCCGGTCATCGAATCCGAAGATGGCGGGCCTGTCAAGGTATTCCTTCACCGATGTTTGCACCCCTGTGCCGGTGCATCCGTCCACAACATTACCCTGGTCATCGACCCTTTCCGACACCCCCTGCCACGCCAATTCCAACGCCGGTATGTACGGAGGGTCCAACCATCCCAGGCGCAATCCCCTGGCCAGCGAGTACCCGAACATGCTGGTCGATGTGTGCTCCTGGTATGAGCCGGGGAAGTCCAGCAGTTGCAGCAACATTCCCGAAGGCGTCTGCACCCGGACCAGCGCGTCCAGCAGCAACCTGCACATCCCTGCCAGGGCACCTCGGTCTGGATGGTCCTCGGGCAGGTAGGTCAATGTTTCCGTCAGACCAAGAGCGGCGAAACCATTGCCGCGACCCCAGAAGAACGGCCCGGACCGGCAGTGCCAGAACAGTCCGTTTTCCTGCTGTATTCCAGCATTGAGCAGGAACTCTACCAGCAGGTCCAGGTAACGGGGCTCGCCTGTCTGGCGGAATGCCCGTCCCAGCATGGCACCTGTCATAAACATGTCCTCGGTACGAAAGTCGGGGTCACAGGGCGGCGGCGCGCCGCCATCGTCTCCAGGCCGGTAGCGCTCGGCAACGTCAACAATCAATCGGGAGTAACCCTCGTCCCCGGTTGCCTCGGCAAGCTCCCCGGCCCAGATCAACCCGGCCAGGTTCGCGCCGCCTGGGTTGTCTCCAAACCACGGAGTATCACCGGACATCCTGGACGAAACAAGCGAGGCAATTTCCCGGGCGGGAGACTCGGACTCCCGGTCTAGCTCTGCCAACCTCAGCCGCCCGCTGATTCCGACTCCCTGGGTGTAGTTCACCGGGTCCAGCTCATGCCCATATACCGAGGCCAGTGTACGGGCCACGTCCAGGTAGCTGCGCTGGCGACGGGCATCCAGCACCCGGCGGGCCGACGAGATCCTGCCGCTCGCATCCAAGCTGGCGACCGCGCCCCAGAGCCGGTCAAGCTCCGACGGCAACCGCTCCGGCGTCGTGGTCAGCCGCAGACCGGGGACCGGCCCCAGGTTATCGGGCGTTCCAACCCCGATGGCCGCCAGCAGCGACCCGTCCTGCCCCATAGCCTCCGCGTCCAATGCCTCTCCCAGGCCGGCGGCTGCCGCGTTGGCCCGCCAGCCCACAGACCCGCCTGCCTTCAATTCCAAAACCAGCCCCGGAGCCTGAAAGCACACCCACCGCCAAAGGTAACGACTCTCCGGCTGTTCCGGGTCGAAGAAAAAGCTATCGCCCGGCGGAAAGCCAACCAATTGGTCTCCGTTCCCTTCCGGGTTGACACAGGGCGAGGCGCTCAGGGCAACGCTGTCCCTGACCGACGGAACGGCGGCCCGGTACAACTCCAACGCGCGCATCGCAAGAGAAACGTCCTCATCACTCCCGGAAAACCCGGAGAGCAGCAATACCCTCATGCGCGTGGACTGGGGGCGGTATGCGTCGCGGTGGAGCAGGGCCGGAATACCCTGCGTCCCCCTGGTAACGCCCCAGTGACCGACCTCCCAAACGTCCGGGAGGCCCCCAGCCTCTGACGCCAAAGCCGCTGCTAGACCGGTGCGGTCTTCAGTCATGTCTTGACCATCCCTGAGCAAAGAAATTCACAATACGTCCAACCGGCAACTGATTCTACACTTTCCCATAGCCTTGGGGGTAGCTCTCCGGTGCGGGACAACTCAATCGGGGTTATACTCTGGCAAACATACAGCCCGGTTGCAGGCAATGGATCAGGAGAATAGTGATGTTTCAGAACGGCCATAACACGGTGCTCGACGGAGTGAGGATACTTGAACTGGCACGCTGGCAGGCTGCGCCCCGGGGTTCGTTGATCCTGCGCGACATGGGCGCAGAGGTCATCAAGCTGGAATGGCGCAAGGGAGGCGATCTGCGCAACTCCGGCCCCTTCGTCGGTGAGATGAGCGTCCAGTTCGCCGCCTACAACCGGGGGAAGAAAAGCGTCACGCTCAATACGCGCCACGAAAAGGGCAAAGACCTGTTCTTCCGCCTCCTGGAAGTCTCAGACGTGGTGCTGGAGAACTTCAGGCCCGGCACCATGGAGCAAATGGGCTTCGGGTACGAGAGGATGGCGGAGGTCAACCCCGGCATCATCCTGGCCTCCGTTTCCGGTTTCGGCCAGTACGGGCCATACCGGGACCGCCAGTGCTTCGACCCCATAATCCAGGCCATGAGCGGCATCGGCGACCAGACCGGCCGGGGGTTCGATCAGCCCATCATGGCCAACGGCCCCATCATGGACCGCACTGCCGCCCTTCACGCCGCCATCGGAATCCTGGGCGCACTGCGCCACCGCGACCGCACCGGCGAGGGCCAGTGGTTGGAGGTGGCCATGCTGGATGGGGGGATCACCCTGGAAGAGGTCGCCCTTGCCATGTGCTACGAGACCAACACCAACGATTTTGTGAGGACAGGCACTTTCCTCCGGTGCAAGGACGGCTGGGTCACCACCGGCGCGGCCAGGGCCGGCATGTGGGAGCGAATGCTGAAGGTCATGGGCTACGACGACCTGTCCGACGACCCCGAATACGCCGCTCCCATGTTCGCCACCGACAAGGCCGAAATCAGGATGGAACTTCTCCATCTCTGGTGCGAGGAACGCACGGTTCAGGAAGTGGAGGATGCCCTGGTGGCCGCCGACATTCCATTCGGCCCGGTCAAGTCCATCCCGCAGGTGTTGGAGGACAGCCACATGTGGGAGCGGGAAGTGATGATCGAGGCCGAGATACCGGAACCCCCCGGCAAGAAGATGCTCGTCCCCGGCCCCACCATCATCAAGTATTCCAAGACCCCCACCACCGCCGGCCCTATCCCCCGCTACGGCGAGCACAACGGGGAGATTTACGGTGGTCTCCTGGGACTGGGCGAAGCGGAAATGTCGGCGCTGGTAGAGGAAGGAGTTATAGCTTAGGGGTGATAGCGGAGTACATCAATACCAGAGCCGGTGCCTTGCAGGGCAATCGCGTTATAGATGGTACAGTTGATGGAGTATGGAAATCTGCGGATGTGAAGGAAAGATGGGAGGAGTGATGAAGATGGGGAAGAGCGCATCCATTATGGACAGTTTTGAAGCCCTGGAGGACCCCAGGATAGACCGCTGCAAGCGTCACCAATTGCTGGACATCATCGTCATCGCTATCTGCGCCACCATCTGTGGCGCCGACTCCTGGGTCCACATGGAAATGTTCGGCAAGAGCAAGGAGGAATGGTTAAAGACCTTCCTGGAACTACCTCACGGCATCCCGTCCCACGACACCTTTGGCGACGTCTTTGCCCGGCTTGACCCGGAGCAGTTCCAGGACTGCTTCATCGCCTGGACTGGGGCGATGGCCCAACTGCTTCCTGGAGAAGTGGTGGCCATCGACGGCAAGACGGTGCGCCGTTCCCATGACCGCACCTCGGGCAAGGAGGCCATTCATCTGGTCAGCGCCTGGGCATCGGCCAACACCATGACTCTGGGCCAGGTCAAGACTGAGGAGAAGTCCAACGAAATCACCGCCATCCCCCAATTGCTGCAAATGCTGGACCTCCACGGGTGTATCGTCACTATCGACGCCATGGGTTGCCAGAAGGACATCGCTCAAGGAATTTTGGACGTTGGCGCCGACTACGTACTGGCCTTGAAGGAGAACCAGGGCCGATTGTACGAGGACGTGCAGGACCTCTTTGGGGGAGCGGAGGAATTCGGCTTTGAAGGGGTGCCCCATGACTATGCCAGCACCTTGAACAAGGGGCACGGACGCTTGGAACGGCGGGAGTGCCGGGTCATTTCCGGTCCTGATTGCCTGGACTACTTGAGCACCGGGCGGGAATGGCCCAACCTGCGGCCGGTGGTCAGGGTGACCGGTCACCGGGAGACAGCGGCCAAGGTCACGGCGCAACCCAGGTACTACATCAGCAGCCTTGAGGCCCCGGCAAGCCGGCTGCTGGAGGCGGTACGCAGCCATTGGAGCATCGAGAATTCGTTGCACTGGAGTTTGGATGTGACCTTTGGTGAGGACCAATGCCGGGTGCGCAAGGACAATGGACCGCAAAACATGGCGATGCTGCGGCAGATATCCCACAACCTGCTGAAAAGGGAGACCAGCCTGAAAGTGGGCATCCAGGGCAAACGCCTCCAAGCCGGGTGGCGGGAAGACTACCTGCTAAAAGTCCTCCGCAGTTAAAACGCGATTGCCCTGCGGTGCCTTGAGCCAATTTGACTACGCCATCTGATAGTGATACCTTGGTTCTATTAACAGCCGAATACCCCAACCAACACCTGCCGGTGGCCTGCACTCTGACCGTCAGTTGACGCAGTTCAATTACATGTGCCAGAAGAAGCAGGCTGAAAAGGAAATCCGGTGGAAATCCGGTGCGGTCCCGCCACTGTAATTGGCGAGATGCTGCTCCCTCGGCGTTCCCATGGACGGGGACGCCAGTGAAAGCCACTGTCCGCCGAGGGCGGATGGGAAGGTGGAGGAGCGTCGCTATCAGCCATCAGCCAGGAAGCCTGCCCGCGGGTGTCATCTGGCTGCACTTCGCGGAACGAGTGGAGCAGACCTCCTCCCGGGTTGAGTAAAGGCGACCGGCCTGTGAGGGTTCCCGATCAATTGCCCCGTTCACCGAATGCAAACGGGGCTTTTTTATTGTCATCCCGCTCGACAACTCAATGGCGCCGGTTTGGATCGGACACAGTTCTGTTTCCCTCGTACGACGAATGTTGGAACCCCAAGCAGCGCGACATGGCGTTGGAGGTCACTCGGTACCGAGGGAGGATGAACATGCTGATAGGACTGGTCCGCTGTCTCAAACGAACATTGCCCATGATGTTGGCCGTCGTTCTGTTCGCGGCGATGGGCTGCGCCGCGTCCGATTCACCGCCGCAGACGGCGCCGGGGGCGCCCACCACTGTGCCGGAACAACCGGCCGTGGAGTATGCTGCTCCCACGCAACTCCCGGCGGCAGCGATTGAGGATGGGGAACGTCCCACTCTGAACGCCGGCGTCATCTGGCTCGACAGCCCCCTGGACCCGGTGGAGGGCGGCTACGTGGGCACGCAATCGGGAATGTCGGAGACCTTGTTCCGACTATCAGGAACCGCCCTCAGTCCCGAACCGTGGCTGGCAACCGAAGCCACCCAGGTGGACCCCTTGACCTGGAGGATCGGAATCCGGAAGGGAGTCAAGTTCCACAACGGGAACGTGATGGATGCGCAGGCGGTCAAGGCTTCCCTGGAGAGGGCTATCCGACTGTCGGCGGCGGCGGCCGATACATTGTCCGTTGACACCATAACGGTTGAAGACGGGCTAACCGTCACCATCACAACGACGGTGCCACAACCCACCCTGCCGGGCCTGTTGATCTTGCCTGCCCTCGCCATCACCGACGCGGCGGCGGCCGATGCAGCTGGCGATGGGAATTTCATTGCCGCAGGCGCCCTGACGGGGCCGTACATTCCCACCGAGTACATCCAGAAGGAACGCCTTGACAGCGTGGCCAACGACGACTACTGGGGTGGAACTCCTCCGCTGGCCGGCATCAGTCACGTCGCCATCCCCGACACCAACAGCCGGGAACTGGCCCTGCAGGCCGGAGACGTCGACATTGTCGTCAACGTATCACCGGATGGCGCCCGGGCGATCAACGCCCACCCGGGCACACATACCCAGACCTCCGGCATCGGCACGTCCCTGGTCCTGTGGTGGGTCAATTTCGAGCGCGGTACGCTGGCCGATCCGCTGGTGCGCCGGGCGGTAGCCCACGCCATTGACCGGGAGAGCATCGCCGGTCTGGTCGCTCCTCCCGGATCCGGGTCCTTCGCAGAGCTGCTGCTCCCGGAAGTCCTGACGTCCTGTCCCGGCGTGAGCGCGCCGGGCTACGATCCTGACGAAGCCCGCGATTTGCTGGCCCGGGCCGGTTACGCCGACAGCGACGGTGACGGAATCGTAGACAAGGAAGGTCAGCCGTTGGAAATTATTATCGGCGGTTATCCCGAGCGGTTCCAGTTGCCCATTATGGCCGAGGCCGCCCAGGCGATGCTGGCCGACGTGGGCATCAGTGCCGAGGTACTCATAACAGAATGGTCGGTGGTCAAGGAACCCGCATGGGACCTCTTCGGCTGGTACAACACTGTCGTGCAGGGCGGAGGAGACCCGGTGTTCAACATCAGCAAGTTCGCCGGGTTGAAGGGCGACGCCAGCGGCAGCGGGACCAACAACTATGGACACTACGACGCTTCCCGCCTGGCGGACATAGTCGCCCCCTCCGTCTCGGGGCGCCGTTTCCCTTTGGGGTATGGCCATCCAACCGCCTAGGCATTTAATTCGAGAAGCCACTATGAAGAGCGGTTTTTGATTGGGAGGATCAATATGGTAGTATGCTGGCTGAATCCCCATCGGGAGAAGCTGGACAGTGGACGAATGGGTACGCACTCATGCTCTGGTCGGCCCACCGGCAGTTTTCGCCATAACATACGGCCTGTGGGTCAAGCTTGGATTATCCCTCAGAGAAGCGATGGATTCATCTATCGTGGACTTCGCGGTGATGTTTTACGCAGCTTTGGCAGCGCTTGTTGAAGGAGGCGGCATGTTCTACGCACTTGCTTATCTCAAACGTGGCAAGCGGAAACTCGCAGATGAGCGAAGAGAAATTGAGGCGGAGGGTAGGGCAGAAGGTAGGGTTTCTGTATTGGCTGAGTTAGAGGCATCGATCCAGGACGGCGAGACCGTGGAAGAGTTTCTTTCACGCTTGAGAAAAGAAATGAACGGGGACTCTACCGTTTAGATTGCGTCTGACCCACCCGCACTACTCCAGCTCAAAGAATATACCACCGCCCTCCTTGGCGGCTCTTGCCGCGATGTGTGGCCCTAGCGTCGATGAACAGTGTTCACCAGGAGAATCGTTATTAACGCAGGTGCGATTACATAAAATATCAATGGAATCTCAATTCCGTAGATAGCGAATACTATGGCCGTAATCACCAAACCGAATGCCATTATCCATCCGAGGAATGCTCCTGTGGACATGTCCAAGCCCGAAATAAATTCGTGGACTTGGCGGCGAAAAAACCACACAATACCCGTTGCTATAAGTGAACTAACGACTCCTAGGATTAGAACCCATGGCATCTGCTCAATGGACATGTCGATTACCTAGTTTTTCCGCGCCTTGCCCGTGCCCAGACCTTTTCAAGGATGATTCCCCCGGCTACACCTATGGACGGAATAAGGATCAGGAGTCCAGCCAATATTATAATCACTATAAGATACGGCCCAAGTTGGCCATTTGTCTCACTTAGCAGCCAGTACCACCCTGCAAGGAATACAAAGGCGGCACCGACGGACCGGCAGAGAGAGTCCATTTGTTTATCTTGAGGCACCCGGTTCCCCGGCAATAGGGAGGCGAACATTACGGCGGCGGCAAGCACGGCGAACACCGCTGCCCGGACTCCATGTGTGTACGAGAGTTCGGATGTGCTGTAGAATCCAGCCACCGTGTCCGGCTTCATTAGAAAGTTGGCAAAGCCCATTGGGATGACCGCCACCACTGCAATTAACTTATAGGGCCACCAACGTTTCGTAAATCTCTTTATCAACCTCTCCCCCCACTCTATTCCTATACATTGACGGTACTTTAATCCGCGTGCTCTAATGCGGATGTGCCGTGCAGGTAGGTGGAAGTACCCGCACGGCACCGGGAAATTCTTACCCGGCTTTTCCTCGTTTCTCTATTGTAGCATCCAGGCGGCGTTGTCCGGGTGTGCTTGTTCAGGGGGACATCTGTGGCTGAGTTCACCACTACCTTTACCGTCAACTGTCCCGATTGCGACTCCGACCACATTGTTAAGATCGGTCAGAGGGATGGCTACCAACGCTACCTTTGCCGGGAATGTGATAAGAAATTCCGCATCACTGGCGAGGCCCACGGGCAACAGTTCACCGCCGACGTGGTAGGCGCTGCACTGGATATGTACTTCAGTGGAATGTCTTACAAGCAGGTAGCTGAGCATTTGGAGAAGGTCTATGACGTTCCCGAACCTTCCAAGCGCACCGTATACGAATGGGTGCATGACTACAGCAAGGCTGCGGTCAAACGGATGAGGCAGTATCCGGCCCAGGTGGGCGAGCATTGGGTTGCGGATGAAATGCAACTCAAGGTTGGCGGCGACCGGCTTTGGAATTGGAACGTCATGGACACCAAGACCCGCTACATCCTCGCCTCTCACCTGTCCCGCAACCGTGGCACCCGCGACGCCGAGATGGTGATGAAGAAGGCGTCCCGTGCTACTAACGTCGTGCCCAAGACCATTAAGACCGACGGCCTAGCCGGTTACACCGAGGGAATACAGCGGGTATTCCCCGGCGTAAGGCACATAGTTTCTGAAGGCATCTACGAAGAAGTGAACAACAACCTATCCGAGAATCTGCAAGGGCAGTTTCGCCAGCGCACCAAGACCATGCGTGGACTCGAAACCAGGGAGACGGGTCAGGAGTACCTGGACGGTTGGGTTCTAGACTTCAATCTCTTCAAGGACCATGAGGCCCACAAAGGCGGAACCCCTGCTGAGGCCGCGAACGTGAACCCGCCGTATACGGAGTGGGCCGATGTGGTGAAGATGGAACGGAGGCCAAGACGTACCTTATCCCCTCTCGCGCTCGCGGTGATGGGAAAGATTCCATCACCGCATCAGAAACCATCATCGGGCAGACGGGTAATCAGGTTGCAGGAGTATCGGGGTCGAGGACAAAAGTCCCGGCCCCGTTCTAATTCTGGAAGTGGCCGGGGCAAGGGCGGTCACGACTTCAAGATGACCGGCCCACGGAGAAGGCGGGGCTAACACGGTGAGATTTCAAAGAATTGCTGCATAATTTCTTGGTGTGTTTCGATGGTGGTATATCTGGCAGGAGTACGATGATGGGAATAGGTCTGGAGTGTGTACCGGTTGGCTTCGGTCTGTCCGTGGGTGATGCGCTAGTTATGCTCCCATTCTTGGGCATGCTTCTTGTTTACGTGGTCATATGGGAATCCAAAAACACAGCAGAGAAGCGACTGCAAGAACGGATAAGCCAATTAGAAACGGAGTTGGATTCCCGACTGGTCCCGAAAGAAATCCCCCAACTATAACGGCAGTCATTCCTATCCATAAGAACGGTTCGCACGTCATATTAGAAATTCTAACTCGGCTCCACGTGGCCGTCCAACACGCAGTTTGACACTCCATCCTCTGGCCTGTTAGATTGGCCCCGCGACAGTCCCAGACGGTTATCTATTCCTCGCTACGTAAACCGACTTTAGCAAGGCTTGGGCATTCTCATGCCCCCTTGCTGGTTTACGTGGTGCTGGCGACTGTCGCAGGTTAGCCCGATCCTCGCTTCAAGGGGGCACCCTGCATGGCCGCTAAATTATCCTCTCCCCCCATATTTGCCCTCCTCTCGTTTTCCTCCGCCATAATTCCGCAATCAGTTATATTATCCTCAGTAATTGACGGATAACGTAACACCATGTTCCAATTTTCTTGCCCTCGGGTACGACCGAGGAGACGGGAAAACGAGGGAGGCTCTTTATGACCACAGTACGATTCCTGATTCCGTCCTTGGCGTTCGTTTTCTTGGTGCTGGCTTGCAGCTCCGGGCGTCCGCCGCCGCCTGCTCCCACTTATACGCCGCTTCCGACCCATACTTTGGCTCCGACTTACACCCCTTATCCGACAATAATTCCAGTCCCAACGACGACACCACTTCCCACATATACGCCCTATCCAACCGCGACTCCGCGTCCTACTTACACGCCTTATCCCACGCCTGCGTTTTCACCCGTTCCTGTCTCTGGCGATTGGCATCTTACCAATTGGGAGGACGGTAGTAGGGCCGCTATCAAGATAAGTGATGTCACCACCTTGGGAGACGGGGTAGTTACGTATCCTTCCTTCTTGGAAATTGGGTGCTACGACAACGAGTTTTCTTGGCTAGTGGGGAGTTTCTGGGAGACATGGGAAGTTGGTGAGTTCTCCGGGACTTATTCGCTTGACGGGGGTTTGCCAGTTCCTATCCAACTGGTGGTCATTGAGGACCTAGAGACGGTTTTTTTCGGCATCAACTCGGACGATGATCCTCTGTTCATCCGCATTATGCTTTCTGCGGAAGACAGTCTCACAATGGCGACAGGAGATTACTCCTCCACCTGGGACATGGCTGGTGTCAGGGAAGCCGTAGAAGGACACTTATCGGAATGTGTGGATGGTTAGATGGAGGGGTCGATGAGATGGAGAAGAGCGGGATATTGATGCTCATCGGAGTCTTGATGATGCTGGTGGCAGTGGTGATGGTCATCGGCGGGTTCATCGGTGGGCTTATTGGCCTGCTGTTTATCCCAGGCTTGGTCCTGTTCATCGTCGGCGTCGTCAAGTGGAAGTCCTTGACCGGGTGACGCCTTCTCCGGGAAATACGGTGGTCGTAGCACTGAGGCGCGGGAAGGTTTGGTTCCCGCGCCCTTTCTTGTACTCCGGTTGCAATCTTGACGCTGGAGGTAACGTCCTGTTGCGATGGAAACGCGGGGATGGGAGAGGCTCAGGGATTGAGGGGAGGCGGTAAAGTGAGTGCCAATCTCCGGCCCCGCGCAGGACATCAAAGCAGGAGGCCGGAATCATGGCAACAGACCCAAGAGACGCAGCCGAGGCTATTGCTAGGCAAAGGCGGGAACAAGAGGCGGCTAAGGAAGCACTTAGGACCGTGTTCGGGGAAATACCGGGCTGGCGTAGGCTCGCGTCGGGTTCCTATTCCAGCCAGATAGGGGAAGGAGTCCGGGCGGTGGTTGCGGCTGCACCCACAAGCGGGTATCTCTGCAACATTCGTGTAGGTTCCCGAATCATCGCGTCCCGGAATCTGCCGACTCCGCAGGAAGCTTTGGACTTCGTGAACAGCGTCAAGGAAGAACTGGACGCCGGGTAGGTTTTGCCAGAATTGACACAGTGTTAGTATATATGTTCTACTGATAGCGATGGCGGCGGGCTTAGACCTTAGCCCTTCGACGCCAGAATCGCATCCACGATCATGTGTACTTACCGTTTCATCAATATGCACTGACCGTCTACGGAGTGTGCTACAATCCGGGTGGCAGCGCTACCATACAGAACAGGGGCGGTTAGTGACTGTCTTAGGTAATCTAGTTCTAACCGGCACATCCGTTGCGCCTGTGTTTTTTGTGTATGCGGTAATGGCGCGGTTAGAGGGAGAGTACATTCTCGCGGTCGTTTTCGTATCGGTCGGTCTGATTCTATTTCTTCTCGGCATGGGCTTGCTACGTCATTTCAAACGACACTTGCCAGGATCTTCCTTAACTTTATCAGGTGCGGAGGTAGCGGATAGGGAAAACGTTGGGTTGCTGGTACTGTATTTGTTACCATTGCTAAAGACATCGGTTTCAGACCTTGACGCTCTTGTTCTAGTGCCTGCAATTGCCATATTCCTGTCACTTGCCCTGACTGGATACAGCTATCATTTCAATCCCCTGCTTAATTTAATCGGATTGCACTTCTATAAAGTGAGAACTTCTGAAAATATAACGTACCTACTGATTACGAGGAAAGACTTAAGGCACATTAGTCGCCTAGTTTCTGTCGGCCAATTGACCACCTATACGTTGATCGACCTGGAGCGAGAACCTTCATGCCAGAAAATCTCTTCGCCGCATGTCGAATCAATCGAAACAGAGGAGAACTCTCACCCAAGCGGGTGCAACTAGATGGAACGATCCAAGATGAAGTTGAAGGAATCTTTATTCAGCAGAGGTCAAGCTTCCTGGAGGGCATAGACGAGGAAATACCGTTTGATGGTCGATGGAAACCCGACCCCAATCAATTGCTTACAATCGAGGTTCCCCCAGGGGCCTCCCTCTTCCGAAACACCTTAGACCAGGACGCCATTAACGTCCCTGACCTTGACGTTGCAAATTTTACGAACGAAGGTGTCAGGGCACTCTTCACCGGCGAAGCTCTGGGCGGGGACATGAGGGTATTGGTCCAAAACTTCCATATAGGACAGGTTCTCAGCAGAAAATTCCTGCTCTTCCAGTCTGGCAACGTGTTCCGCCGACTTAGCCGTCCAGCGTTTGTCCTCGACACTTCCCTCGCGTTCGTTATCGAGGGCGGTTTGATTAAGTTCAAGAGTCCCCAGAAATTGCGATCGGTTATCGACATAACGGATATTTACCGTGCTGCTACAGAACCAGAAGTGCGTGCGTTTGCAGTCCACCAACATTTCGCAGTGGACGACATTGAACAGCTAGTCGAGTCTGCCGATGAGCCAGCCCGAAAGCTGATTCATGCGATCAGCAACTCTGGGGTCCTTGGTTTTGCCCCAACCCAAATCCAACAGGCTGCTCAATTGACCCAGTTGACCATCACCATGCAGGGCGGCAAGATTGTGTTGCCATCCACTCGTCGTGAACTGAAGGAAGTCCTCCAATTCCTGGATGAGAGCCGATATTCCGGCCCTCTTACCGGGACACCCTACGTTACAAATTCCCGGAGACCTGCGTAAGTCAAGCATCCTTGCGCTAGCGGTTCTTTTCTCCGCCGACATTGAGGGCAACCTCAAGTCCACCGTTGGAACATTATCAGGAGAAAGGGGAACTTAGGCAAGAAGTCACACGTCTACATAAAGCGTCTCGACGACGCCGAGATACCGCGTGGTTAAGAAGGCCCTTCGGAAACCTCTACAGAATTGGCGTAGAATCACCCTCCGCATTGGGTTGCCAGTAGTGGCTACTATCGGAGCAGTCGCCTACTCATATGCTCAGTATGGATGTACTTTGCGAATGTTATCCTTGGTTCTGATATTTGGGGCAAGTTACCTCTATCACCTCTTCGGTTCAAGAATGCTGGGACAGACCAACTATATATTGATTTCCGCTGCAGGAATGGGTCTCTGGGCGTCGTTCCATTTGTGGGACCCGTCTGAACACCTTCCTTTTGGCTCTGATATGGAGTACCCCCACATGGCTGGTTTGGCCTTCGGTATGGGGATGGGATTCATTGTGATGTTACTAAGGGCGTTTGAAGACGACGATGGAACATTCTTAGGAGCAATCCGGATCATGCGGCATTATCTAGTCTTGTTGTCTATTATCGCAGTTAGTGGGTACGCCCTCTTCATGACATATGCTTACGCTATGTATCAGGTATTCACCGAGGATAACCACATATTCGCTCTGTTGGCTCTCTTTAGCATCGTCGCTTTCCTAGCAATTGCCCACAAACGAGTGAAATCTCCGACTGTTGGCTAATTATGAGAACTCATTGGGCGAATTCCTGCAGTTGAAATCTCCGGGACAGCGTTTCTCTCCACGATCCACCTCCTTGGGATGTTCCGTTCCCTGTCCCGATCTTCTCCCTGAATGCCTAGTCAATGCATTCATATTTGAGAAATGCGTCCAAATTCGTAGCTAGAATTGACCATCTTTCCTACTTGACAATATTCGATCTGCCAGAAAAGAACGGCCCTGACGCAGGATAGGATTGACGCCGATTTCAGGCTCTGCTGCAATCATACTGGAGCTTGGATGGTGGGCTAGGGCTTCTCCGCAAGGATAAGCCAATAGGCGATGGTGGCGTATATGGCGACGCTCTCCATTCTGGTTCTCCTTTTAGTGGGGCCTCCCGGTTTGAGCTTGCGACTTGGGGCCGGGAGGCTTCAATATGTTATAGTATTCAGCATTCTATCATTTCAGGAGTTTGTCCGATGGCACTTATCAAATGGACGCAAAAAAGCGACGTAGAGGTAGTGGGTACGCATATCAATTTCCCTCATCAGGAGTACCAAATCAAGCGGAATGCCAATAATCAGTGGGCGGCATCGGCGCGTATTGACGAAGGGGAAGAGGACATCATGTATAACTGGATACTTATTGATTCTCCTCTTGATACCTTGGTTGACAGTCTCAACGGCATTAACCCACCCGGTTTCACTGACGCCGTTCAGAAATGCGAGGCCCATGCGCAGCGGGTCCAGGATGACCAAGACGCTATCAACAACCTCATTGGAAAGCAAGATTAGCTCCACATCCTTACCGGGATTGACGCCATTTTCAAGGCTCTGCTTCGATGACGGCATGGGATCGGAGGCTATTAGAATCCGAGACGGTTCCAGAGGGGAAGGCCACCCGCATCTAGTTCATGCGGGTGGCCTGGTCACATTAGGCGAGACGGATTGCGGGGGTTGTTGTCCTCGAAGTCGATGGACTGCAATTTCTCCTTCATGGTGGCACCTCCTTCCTGCCTCCCGGTCCCATTTTAGGAATTTTATCATGCTGCCATCCAAGAAACGTAACAGATACTCATTATCAGTTAGCTTTCTTGCACCTTTCGAGTTCCGTTCATATTCATCCTGTGAATGCCTAGATTTTCTGCACGAATCCTTGCGAATGCCTAGACTAGGCATTCATATTTGCATTTCCAGATACGAAATATCCTATTGACAAATTCGTGTACCCCAGAGGGAAACGGCCCCGGCCGCGGTGTCGGCCATGCGCACCGAGTTGGGGCTGGACGCTCCCCTGCCGGTACAATACGCCCGCTGGGTGTACCGGGCGTTGGCGGGCGACATGGGCCGCTCCTACGTGACCGAGCAGCCGGTGGCCGCCGCTCAGTTGGCGCGCCGCACCGTCCCGACGGCCCTGCTAACGGTGTCCGCCCTAGCCCTGGCGCTGCTGGTCGCCGTGCCGGTAGGCATCCTGTCCGCTCGGCGACGGGGCAGCGCCGAGGATGTCGTAGCGCGCCTGGCGGCGCTGGTGGGAGCGGCGGCTCCGTCCTACGCCCTGGCCTACGGGCTGATCATCCTGTTCGCGGTGAAACTGTCTTGGCTGCCGGCCCTGAGCTACGGTTCGGCTGCCCAGGTCGTGCTTCCTGCCATCGCGCTGTCCCTTGCGCCGATGGCCCAGTTGATGCGGCTGATACGGGCCAGCATGCTAGAGACTCTGGGGCAGGACTACATCCGCACGGCGCGAGCCAAGGGGCTGTCCGAACGTTCCGTCGCCTTCAGGCACGCTCTCCGCAACGCGCTGTTGCCGGCCATAGGAGCCACGGGAGTGAACCTCGGCTACCTGCTCAGCGGCGCCGTTATAGTTGAGACCATCTTCATTTGGCCTGGTTTGGGTCAGTTGATAGTGGGCGCGGTGCTGACCCGGGACTACCCCGTGGTACAGGGGTTCGTGACCTACATCGCTGTGGTGGTCCTGTTGGTCAACCTGACCGCCGACATCGCCCTGCGCATCGCCGACCCGCGCCTGCGCTATGAACGGGACGAGGTGTAAGGGACGATGACGGCCGATACCGAGCATTCCGGGGAACGCGTTCGCGCCCGGTCCGCCACCAGCGGTTCACGCCGTCGCCGCCAGTGGAATGCGCTGCTGCGCGAGCCGGGAGCCACAGTGGGGCTGTTTCTGGTGGTGTCACTGCTGCTGGCGGGATTGTTGGCGCCCTGGCTCCCGCTGGATGATCCCACCGAGATCAACTTGCCCGAACGGCTGCTCTCTCCGTCGACGGAGCACCTGTTGGGCACCGACCATCTGGGTCGGGACACCTTCAGCCGGATCATCCACGGAGCGCGCATGACCCTGCTGGCCGCCGCTGCAACCCTGGCTCTCAGTATGACCATCGCCTTGATGGTGGGCATACTGTCCGGATACCACGGCGGCTGGCCGGACACGGCGCTGATGGGGGTGGTGGACCTGCTGCTGGCGTTCCCTTCGTTGATCCTGGCGCTGGCCGTGGCGGGAGCTTTGGGCCCCGGTCTGTTCAACGTGCTGCTGGCGGCCGGCGCCGTGTGGTGGGTGGGCCACGCCCGCATCATTCGCGGGGTGACCCTGGGGGCACGACAGATGGAGTACGTGACCGCGGCCCGTGCCGCGGGGGCCAGCAACCTGCGCATCATCCTCCGGCATATCGCGCCGAACATTCTCGGCCCGATCATCGTGATCGCCTCCCTGGATATCGGCTGGATCATCCTGGGAATCGCCGGCCTTAACTTTTTGGGGCTTGGGGCACAGCCGCCCACGCCGGAGTGGGGTGCCATGCTCAACGACGCCCGCCCGCACTTGCAGACCGCGCCCCGCCTGTTGCTCTTGCCGGGGTCGGCCATCTTCGTCGCGGTGCTGGGGTTCAACTTGTTGGGCGATGGCCTGCGGGACCTGCTGGACCCGCGGACTGTCCGGCAGGGCAACTGACCGGCAGGGACGCAACCCCGCGAGTGCCGGTCCGTTCGGCTAGGCCTGGTCCTGCGGCGCGGGCCGGGTTCCTCACGGCAATATACGTAATCGGTAGCGCGCACCGGCTTGAGTTCGCGTTTGTGTTTGTACTACAGCCGCAGATGGCCATTGGGAGTGTTGGACGATTCTAAAATCGCAACGCCTAGCTACGGCCAACTTCTCTGATTCCAATGGAACTGGTCTGAATTTGGGACCGAAAGTACCGGGGCAGCATTAGTGTGGCTCTAAACCAAAGCCAAGGTGGAATCGGATGTCGCGTATCGCGGATGACCTTAAGGCCAAGTTGACGTGTCTTGCCCCCGTTGCTAGACTCGCCACGTTCCCACACAAACGCGCACATGCACGAGGAAAATGGAGGCAAAATGTACGTCATTATCGCTCCCATCCAGGTGAAGGAAGGGTACTTGGACCAGTTCATTGAAGCGATCATCGATGACGCCAAGGGGTCGGTCAACGACGAGCCGGGGTGCCTGCGCTTCGACGTAATCCAGGACGCCGGCGACCCCAACCGCATCTGGCTCTACGAAGTGTACCAAGACGAGGAAGCCTTCCAGGCCCATACCCAGGCCCCCCACTTCATCCGTTGGCGGGACGCGACCCAGGATATGCGCGAGCAGGGAATCCAGGGCGCGGGCAGGGGCAGCAAGAACATCTGGCCTCCGGACGGCGAGTGGAAGTAGGTCAAATCATCCCGCGTTGAGACTATCAACCGCCTGGGCTTTGCGGCGCGAATCCAGGGTTAAGTTGGTGATCACATGAGAGCAGTTTGGTACGAGCGGAACGGACCCGCAGACGTAATGCAGACAGGGGATATGCCCGTGCCCAGTCCCGGCCCCGGAGAGGCGCTGATCAGGATAGTCTCCTCCGGCATCAACCCCTCCGACTGGAAACGGCGTGCGGGCCAGACCAGGAGCATGGAGTTCCCCCGCGTTATCCCCCACCAAGACGGATCGGGCATCATCGAGGCTGTAGGCGAGGGCGTACCGGAATCGCGCGTCGGCGAGCGGGTCTGGCTTTACGAGGCCCAGTACGGGCGGCCCTTCGGCACCGCCGCCGAGTACACCGCTCAACCCTCTCATCACGCCGTCGCCATGCCGGATGACATCACCTTCCAGCAGGGCGCATGTCTCGGCGTCCCGGCCATGACGGCCCACCGCTGCGTCTTCGCCGACGGCCCGGTCACAGGCAAGACGGTGCTGGTTACCGGGGGCGCAGGAGCGGTGGGCAACTACGCGGTGCAGTTGGCAGCCTTGGACGGGGCAACCGTCATCTCCACGGTCAGTTCGGACCACAAGGCCCAGATCGCCCGGAACGCAGGGGCAGCCCACACCGTCAACTACCGCGAGGGAAACACGGCGCAGCAGATCATGGAACTGACTGGCGGAGAGGGAGTGGACCACATTGTCGAGGTGGACTTCGCGGGCAACTTCCCCGTCAGCCGCGAGGTAATCCGTCCCAACGGGGTCATCGCAATCTACGCCCAGGGAACTGTGGCCCAGCCCCCGGTCCCGCTGCAGATCAGGGCCAGCAATGTTACTGTCCGCTCCGTCCTGGTCTACGACATGCCCGAACAGGCGAAGCAGGACGCCACGGAACAGATCACGGCCCTGCTGGAACAGGACAGGCTGACCCACCTGTTGGGGCCCCGCTTCCCACTGGAATCCGCAGTGGAGGCCCACCAGGCGGTGGAGGGGGGCGCGATAGGCAACGTCACTCTGGACGTAGCCGGTGGTTAGCACCCTACAGCCGCCTCACCCACATCGACCGTCGCACCTGAACCAACGAATCCTATAAGACAGAGGAATTGGACGATGGCAAGAACGCCCATAGTCACAAGAGACATGGTGCCCGAAGAGTTCCGCGAGGCATTCGACGAATTGACAAGGGACACCGGAGGGACCATCACCGGAGGTCCTGGTTCCATCACCGTCAACAGCCCCGAGATGTCACGTCGCCGCAGCCACCTGACCGGCTACCTGCGCTTTGAGAGCACTTTCCCCAAGCGCATACAGGAGTTGGCCATCCTGGCCACGGCCCGGGCGATGGACTGCCCCTACATCTGGAACGCCCACGCGCCCGCCGCCCGCAGGGAGGGCGTAAGTGATGCCCTGGTGGACGCGCTGCGCGACAGGAAACCACTGCCGGACATGGCCCCCGATGAGGCGGCAATCATCAAGTACTGCAACGAGTTCTACAAGAACCACCGGGTATCGTCATCGACGTTCCAGATTGCCCTGGAACAGTTCGGCGTCCAGCACCTGGTGGAGATAACCGCCCTGATGGGCAACTACGCCCAGACCGCCTTCTTCCTCAACGCCTTCGAGGTTGATCTACCAGCGGAGCGTACCGAGCCAGTCCTGCCGGTAGGGTAGGGGCATCCGGTAACTCATAAGTAACCAACGGCAGCAGGAGTCCGGACCAGCTTAGCAGTGTCCCGCTCCTACTGCCCGGCGGCCACCGCGCTGTCCACGGCGAACTCGTAGAACGTGATTGCCTCGGCGGTGCTGAACTGCTCCCGGTCGTACACGGCGCGTGGAGAATTACCCTCTCCCGCCTCCACTTTCACCCCCAGTGCGGGCCACACGTATCCCTTGCGGGCCGGGGTGCCGGGGGCGCGCTCTAGTTGAATCAGGTCCGGCTCACGCTCCATCAGCGTCAGCAGCGCCTCCACGCTCTTGTGTACCGAGGCCGTGGCGTCTCCCTCCCGGTAAGCGGCCCGCGCCTCGGCCACCAGGCTACGCAAGTGATCATCACGGATGTCGTCTACCCTGGCCATGTGCTTCCTCCTCTCACGACTGCGGGCTGGGTCTAAATGCTGGAGTTGACCTCGAATGGGACGCCGTCCAACTGTTGCTCCCGCCACTTCCGGTGGTCCTTGTGCCTCTCCTGGAACTCCGGCATGACCTCCTTGGCAAACAACTCCAGCGAGGGCATGATGTCCTCGTGCTTCCGGTCCCCGCTCTGGGCGATAAACAGGATCAGGTCGATGTGGGCTGCCTCGTACTGGCGGATAGTGTTGCGAATGAACTCCGGGTTGCCTATGAAACCTCCCCGGCGACTGGCTCGGTAGAGGGCCCGGGCGCTCTCGTCTTCCGGCTCTTCGTCCACCACGTTGAACCCTTGGCGCTGGGCGTAGACCTGCTGGCGTCCCTCGTCGGTCAGTGAGTCGAACTGGCGGTGGAAGTGGTCGCGGCCATAGTTGCGCTGGCCACGCCCCAAGAGGAAACCGAACATCTGCGCCCCCCGGAGTCCTTTGGCAACGGCCTCTTCATTGGTGGGGCAGCACATCAGGGACCCAAGGGCGGTTACTGCCGGGTTAATCGCGTACCCCAATGGGCTGCACTCTTCGCGCACCAGTTCCCAGTAGCGGTCTATCCGTTCCGCGGCTTCCTCCGGCGTCTCGAACCCGAACCCCAGGGCTCCGATACCCATTCGTGCCGCCACGAAGATGGTCTCCCTGCGGGACGCGGCGGTCCACAGGGGCGGGTGAGGTTTCTGGAGGGGCTTGGGCACGATGTTGCGCACTGGCACCTTCACGTACTGACCCTCGTAACCCTCATAGGGCACCTGGACCATCATCTTCACCGCTTCCCGCGTCGCCTCTTCCCACATGGCCTTCTTCTGAGTGACGTCGATACCGAAGCCGGTGTTCTCGATTTCACCGCCCTCTCCCGTGCCGAACTCGACCCGGCCGTTGGAAACGATGTCCAGGGTGGAAATTCGTTCCGCCACACGGATGGGATGATTGAAGCTTGGCGGCGCATGGATGATGCCATGGCCAAGCCTGATGTTCTTCGTGCGCTGGCTGGCGGCGGCCAGCACAACCTCCGGCGCGGAAGAGTGAGCATACTCCTCCAGGAAGTCGTGCTCTACCTCGAACACATAGTCGAAGCCCAGCTTGTCGGCGAACTCGATCTGCTCCAACGCCTCCATGAATACCTTTTGTTCGTCCTCCGGCCCCCACTGGTCGGCGTCCAGGGGCTTGGGACACTGCAACTCGTAGAAGAGTCCGAATTTCATACCATCCTCCACATGTGATACTGCAAATTCATCGCCTGTGATACGAGACTGACAACCCACATACCTCGGACGCCATGCCTATCAGGTGAAGCGATTCTACAACTATGCGCTCAAGGCCACATGTCGGGAAACAGTCTGCATAACTTAGATTAAGACCAAGTCAGTCATCCAGCAGAACGTAAACGGCGGCCGAAGGAGTCAGGTCGTTGTGTGAGTGGCCTTTGCCGGTCACATCTTCCATGAGGCGTATGTCCCCGGCCCGCAGCACGACCCTGGTCCCATCTGTTGCGCCGATTTCGACTTCTCCAGACAAATGGATGATGAGCCGGCGCTCCGGCAGCGGGTGAAAGTCCATGTGGCGCGACCCGTCGAACTGTTGGACCCGCACCTCCGAGACGTTGATCAATGCACCCAACTCCGGGTGGTCTTCCAGCTTCATCTCTTCAATGTGACTCTCTCCATCGGCGTCGGGAAACACACGGTATATTGCCATTGCTAACTCCTCTTCGATCTCAAGTCTTGAGAATCTGTCAGGCAAACCGGGGCATTACCTCGTCGGCAAACAGCTTCATGGACTTCAGTGCCTTGGTATGCTCCATGCCGCCGAAGTCGAAGTTACAGCCAAAGTATTCGATGCCCTGTTCACGCAGACGCTCTATTTTGGCGGCGCATTGGTCCGGCGTGCCAACGATTGCCCGGTTCTCTATCAGGTACTCGTAGCTGACGGGTAGCTCGGACCGGTCCCTGCGCCAGTCCTCCATCCTCTGATAGACCTCGCTCCCGCTGCGGAAGAAGTTCCGCCACTGCATTATGTCCACTACCCAGTTAAGCCGTTCCATAGTGTTGCGTCGCGCTTCCTCTTCCGTTTCGGCTACGTGGATATACCTGAAGAAAGGTATCCGGGACTTGGGCACGTTGATCCCCGCTTGCGCGGACTGCTCGACAAACCGTCGGCACAGGTCAAGAGAGTCCGCCGTGTCCTGCACAACGGCGATGCACAGGGTATGTCCGGTGGAGACTACGAAGTCAAGAGTGGACTGGGTCCGGCTGGCGGCGATATAGATGGGCGGGTGCGGGTCTTGTATCACCGGCGGCACCAGGTTCACGTCGTCCACGTCGCAATATTTGCCGTGGTAGGTGAAACCCGGCGTCGTCCATAACCCTTGGATCACGGCCATTGACTCGCGGAATCGCTCCTGGCTCTCCTCGGGGTCAACCCCGAACCCTCCGTACTCGTAACCGAATGTCCCGCGCCCAAACCCCACATCGAGCCTGCCGCCGCTGAGAACATCCAGAGTAGCGGTGTCCTCAGCAAGCCGAATGGGGTTATGCAGCGGTGATACCAGGACAGCGGTCCCAAGCCGGATGGTGCTGGTCCTGGCTGCGATATGCGTGGCTACAATCAGAGATGATGATCCGATGCTGTAACGGGTGAAGTGGTGCTCCGCCAGCCAGGCGCTATAGAAGCCAAGAGATTCTGCATACTGTACCTGTTCGGTGGTCTCGTCTAGCACTTGCCTCGGGGAGGCGCCTTCCGGCCAGGGCATGTGGGTAAAGTAAGCGAACTTCATGGCTATACCTGTTGCCTGAAAATCATCTAATCGACGAGCGGCGCTGCGGGCCAGGCCCCGCATTCAGTTCATAACCCGCCGGAAGAAGTCAAGGGCGTTGCCCCCGGCGATCTTCCTGATGTCCTCGTCGGAGTAGCCTCGCCGGAGCAAGCCCCGAAGGATGTTCTTCCCATCGGCCGGGGATTCCAGGCCGTTCAGGTACGGTGCGGGCGTCAGGGACGGGTCACGTCCGAGCATTACCTGATGAAATGCCACGTGGTCTCCGACGTTGGTGTCGGTGCCGATGCCCACGTGATCCACGCCGACCAGATTGACCATGTAGTCGTAATGGTCCAGCACGCAGTCTATGTCCTGCTCCGGGTCGTCGCTCAGGGAGTTGGGGACGGCGGTGACGGCTATCAGGCCTCCTTTCCCGGCACAGGCCACCAGCTCCTCGTCCTTCCGCGTCCTCGTGGTAGGCCGCAGGGTGTAGGCTGCGTTGTGGCTGAAAGTGACCGGGGCGCGGGAGAAGTGGATTGCGTCCATCGCGGTGCGGAAAGACGCATGGGACAGATCTATGGCCATCCCAAGCTGGTTCATCCGGTCCACGACCTCGATTCCGAACTCGCTCAGTCCCCCGTCGTTGCGCTCGTTCATCCCGTCGCCGATGTAATTCTTGCGATTGTAAGTCAGCCCCGCCAGCCGTACCCCCATCGCGTAGAAGGTGTCCAGCCGGTCCAGCTCGCTGCCGATGGCCAGGTGCTCCAGCGTGGGCATGAACCCGGTCCGCCCTTGTTGCTTGGCCGCCTCTATCTGGTCAGCGTTGGTCACCAGGTCCACCCGACCCGATAGGGCCATGTCCGACACCATCAGCGCAACCTCGGTCTGGAGGTCCTCGAAACGGGTGTAGGACATGTCGTGGGTATTGACGAAGCCCCGGAAGGCGTTGGCAGTCGTTACCGCGGTCCAGCCGCCATGTTCAACGGCGTCGTAGGCCCAAGTGTACCTGTTGCCCCGGAGGAATTCGACCAGCCGGGTCATGTCCTCGGGGCATACGAATGGGTGCTGGTGGACGTCAATCATAATGGTCTCTTCTTCCAACCGCTGGAACCGCCGCTCCTGCTGGGAGTCCAGCGGCACCGTCATGGAGGGGACGCGGCCGATCTCTTTGGCGAGAGGTATCGAGGGTGTAACCATAACTTTCTCTCCTTGTCCGTTGCCGGGGTCAATACCAGGTGTCTACTCAAGTGCGGGGCAGTACATTCCCGATTCCTGCCTCTGCCATACAACGCCGGCATCCTCTATGGGTGCTCGCTCCATGACTTGCATCGTGCGCTCCATTGTACTCCTTTGTACTCCTTCGGGCAGGTCTTGGCAGAGCAAGTCGGCTTGACCCTACCAGGGCCAACATCTATCATCGTTCCCATAGTGCATGGCGCGTACTGTACAAGTCTCTGTGGAGTTTTTGAAGATGAACGTTCAAGAAGCTGTAGCCCGTATTCTCAAGATGGAAGGGGTGGAATGGATCGCCTGTTTTCCCTCCAACGAGTTGATTGAAGCAGCGGCCAGAGAGGGCATTCGCACCCTGATGTTCCGCCAGGAGCGGGGAGCGCTCATGGCCGCCGACGGCTACAGCCGCATGAACGACCGGGAAAAGTTCGGCGTGGTTATCACCCAGGGGGGACCCGGCTCCGAAAATTCGATGGGCGGCATCGCCCAGGCTTTCGCCGACAACGTTCCCATCCTCTACCTGCCCGGCGGCCCGGCATTGAGCCAGTACGCAGTCCGCCCCAACTTCTCTCCCGTGCGCACCTACCAGTCGGTGTCCAAGCACGGAGAGGTCATCTACCAGCCGAACCAGGTGGCCAACGTGATGCGCCGGGCGTTCCACAACCTGCGCAACGGGCGGCCCGGTCCCGTCATAGTAGAGATACCCTCGGACGTGGGAACGCAGGAAATACCGGACGAGGCATTGTCCTACAACCCGCCCAAGCGGATGCCCCAAGCTCCGTCGGCAGGGGCAGTCAAAGATGCGGTGGAGTTGCTGCTCAATGCCAGTAAACCTGTCATCTGGTCCGGCATGGGCGTAATGATGTCCCAGGCGACGGAGGAACTGAAGGAACTGGCCGAGCTTACCGAAGTCCCGGTCTACTGCACCATGCCGGGCAAGTCGTCCTTCGATGAACGCCATCCCCTGGCGCTGGGCGCAGGCAGCAGCGCGACCACCCTCCCCGCCCGGCGGTGGCTCCAGGAGTCCGACGTGCTGTTCGCCGTCGGTTCAAGCATGACCCGCACCAGCTATGGACAGCCCATCCCCGGCGGGAAGGTGATCATCCACAGCGTCGAGAGCATCGAGGACATCAACAAGGACTTTTCGGTGGACGTAGGTCTTCCCGGAGACGCCAAGCTGACCCTCCAGGCCATGATTGAGGAGGTCAAGGGTCAGTTGGGGGAGTCCGGACGCAAGGGAAAGTCGAGCGTGGCATCCGAGATTGCCGGTCTCAAGAGCCAGTGGCTCTCCCAATGGAGCCCGCTGCTCAATTCCGAGGATGTGCCGATCAACACCTACCGCGTCATCGGGGAGCTGGAGCGGTGCCTCAACAAGACCAACAGCGTCGTGACCCATGACGCCGGGGCGCCCCGGGACACCATCATGCCCTTCTACACGGCCACGGTGCCCCACAGCTACATCGGCTGGGGGAAGACCACCCATCTGGGCTACGGCATTCCCCTGATGATAGGAGCGAAGCTGGCCCGGCCCGACCGGTTCTGCCTCAACTTCATGGGCGACGGCGCGTTCGGAATGTCCGGCCTGGACATCGAGACCTCGGTGCGGGGCGGCGCCCCCATCACCACTATTGTCCTTAACAACGGCGGCATGGCGACTTACCCCGGTGGCTATCCGACAGCGGCCGAGCTATTCGGAGCGACCCACATGACTGGCGACTATGCCAAGATCGCCGAAGGACTGGGCGCAGTGGGCATCACCGTGACCCAGCCTGGAGAGGTGGGGCCCGCACTGCGCAAGGCCCAGGAACTGAACGCCGACGGGAAATCGGTGCTGCTGGACATCCACACCAACCTGGAAGCGGCCCGCTCCAATTTCGCCTAGAGACCGGCCCGAACGCACAAACAAGCCACGGCGGGTGCGGATTCCCGCTTTCCTGGGAACAACGAGCAGGGACGGGAACGACGGTCAGGACGGGAGCAACAGGCAGGAGTGCTGCCTACCCGTCCTGGGGCAGGAAGGCGTTGGGGACTACGGCACTGCCCTGACCTGCCGCGGTGGTGTCTCCACGCTGATTGAGCGCAGTAATGTCCACCGAGACGCGGCTGCCGTTCACCTCCCTCGATACGCCGGTAACCTTTCCGGTAAAGGTTATGGTGTCACCGGGACGGACGGGGCGCAGGAAGCGCAAGTCCACGGCGCCGGAGTGGTTGAACACTTCCGGGCCAAAGTAACGGCGCAGCATCTCGATGGCGAAGGATAGGGACATTCTACCCGAGGCCACAGTGCCCTCGGTGCCCAGAGTTTCCCGGGCGGTCTCCTCGTCGGTGAATTGGGACGGCCCCGACTGCCCGGCGCTGCCCTCGAACAGGTTGATCGCCTCCTGGGTCATATCCTTGACCAGAGGCGGAAGCTCGCTGCCTTCCTCGTAACTGCGGACCTGACCCGCGCTTACCCTCCCCATTTCTTGCCTACCTCGGTGGGTTGTTTCAGCTCATGGGTGATTACCCGGTCGATCAATCGTCCATCCTCGTCCACGGATACAGCCTCGGTGACGATGTAGTTCTTGCCCCGGCGCAGATATTTGTCGGCAATCCAGGCCCGCACCGTTATTTTCTTCCCCGCAACGGGCGGGTTGTAGCAGAAAAAGGCGCAACGGGCGTTGACCGATCCGGCATCCCGGTACTTGGCGTTGTACTGCTTCACGTCCACTTTGTGAGAGATAGTCGGGAAACTGGCCTCCGGGTCCATCACGCCCCTGCGGTAGGAGTCGATCATGTCCTGGGTCAACAGGTATTCGTAGGTGTCGAAGGTCTCGCCGACCTCCAGGGCATCCCAGTCCAATAATATCCGCGTATCGGCTTCAACCATAGCTGCGCTTCCTTTCGTATCGGATGTGTAACGGGTCCCTTCGATATTTCTTTGGCATTGCCGGCGCTTCAACGTCAATGCGGTGGATTCCCGCTTTCGCGGTAATGACGATCAGGGGCGGGAATACGAACTTTGCGCCGCGCCGCAGACCAAGGCCAGTCGGGTTAGATGCCTCGCCAAGTGCGGCGTCCCTCAACCCGGACGAAGTGACCGAATCCGGGATCAGGGAAGTGACCAGCAGACACCAGTATCCCCTCGGCTTCCAGCATGTCCAACACCGAATGCCGAGTCCGGCGCGACAAGCCGGGTTCTATGTCGAATATGGGACACCAATCAGTGTAGTGGGCCTGGGCCGGGTTGTGCGCCACGTCTCCCAGTATGTAGCCTCGCTCCCCGGCGGAGGCAATGATGATCGACACGTGACCCGGCGTGTGTCCGGGAGTAGATACGGTGGTGAGTTCCCCGGTGACATGATAACCGTCGTCAATCAGGTCCAGAAAACCCAGACCCTCCAGTGGTACGACCTGACCACGCACGTGCGCCGCATCTTCGATGACGCCGGGCTTAGTCCAGTAGTCCCAGTCCCTCCGGGGGACCAGGTAACGGGCATTGGGGAAGTTGGGCTTGCCATCGGTCAGGTTCCAGCCCACGTGGTCAGGATGCAGGTGGGTAAACACCACCAGGTCCACCGACTCCGGGTCAACGCCCTTGGCCCGCATGTCGGTCATCAGCGTACCATCCGGGGCTTGCAAGCCGGTATCAACTATGATCAACTTCCCCTCGGAGCGGATTCCGGTGGTGCCGTACCTGCTGCGGATATGCTCGTGCTCATCAAGCAGTTCCGGGAACTCCCGCCACTGCTCGATGGTGGTGTCCGGGAAGGGCGCGAAGGGGGAGCGCATGGGCATCCCGTCGTTGAGGGAGACCAACTCCACGTTGCCGACGCTGGTCGTGTAACTTGCCATAGCTGTACTTCCTTCGTACCGGTTCGGGACCTTGTCTCTCATTCCCTGATCTATGGCCCCGTCAAAGAACGACGCGGCGACCATATTACCCTGACCCATGTTTCTCTGTTTAGCGACTGGACCGTTCTACAAGGCCGCCGGGCAACGGGCGAATCCAGCCATGCCGCAGGGCCGTATCACATATATTAGCACGGCGTAGACTGTCGCATGGCATCCAGGCGACGGCCTGAAGCCAGCCTCGGATTCCTGAGCGTCGCGGCAAATGGGCGCGTTTCAGCAGGCTACTGAATCTGGAGTTGGTACGGTTGAAAAGGGTGTGTTATTGCGTTGATGTAACGTTATGTTAACGTCTGACACCAGTTTTGCGTCGCAAACTGACATCAAGCCTTGCACCGGCTTTATTGACTAGGTAATCCGGGGCTAATTATACTCGCAGGAGAATAAGCGCTTCCGCCTCCCGGCGCTGCCAACCCGAAACTGGAAGCTCCCCCGGCATGGCGCCTGGTCCCCGCAGCATAGGAGAATTTGGCCGTCCCCTTGGACACACTCCGTTTCTTGCCCAACTCTATCCGGGCCGCGTGGCCCTTCTTCGTCGTGGCACTAATTGCCGCGGGCATTGCCATCTTCTCCAGCCTCGAACCCGTGGCTGCCCACCCACCGGGTGAAGGAGAAACCACACCTCACACTCACCCGCTGAGGGTCACGGTTACCGGCGCGGGTGAAGGCAGAGTAACCAGTACCGGTACTTGGGGCATCGAATGTCGAAAGGGCAACACCGGGACCTGTACGGCAGACATCCCTGCGAACTGGTCTATCCCGGTAACTTTAACCCAGAGTCCCATAGGTGGCTCAAGGTTCAGCGGTTGGAGCGGCGATTGCAGTGGTTCCGGAACCTGTAGTCTTATAGTAGACCAGGCAAGAGTGAACCAAGCAAGCTGGAACGTAACCGCTACTTTCGATCTCCCGCCCCGGACCCTCACGATAACCCCAACCAGCGGCACGCCGCGGACTACGACCGTCACGGTAAGAGGCAGCAACTACTCTCCCGGACTCTCTCACACTATATCTTTCGGGACTACCGACCAGGTGGGGCAGGTCCTGGTAGACCGGGACGGAAACTTCAACTATACCTTTCAAGTACCGTGGGCGCCGCAGGGACCCCATCCGGTAAGGGTGGACTCGGAGACAGCCACCTTCACGGTGAATCCGGGAATTACCCTCTCCCCCGCCTCCGGCCCCACCGGGTCCGACGTGCAGATAGAAGGGGATGGATTTCTAGCCAACCAGAGCAGTCTCCGCGTCCAATTCGGCCCTCAGACATTGACGCCTGTCGCGACTGATCCAGAGGGGTCGATAAGGACCTCATTCCAAGTCCCGGACCTGGCGGCCGGATCGTACCAGGTGAGGGTCGGGAGCGCGGCTCCGGTGAACTTCACCATCGCCTCGGAGATCAGGTTGGACCAGACAAGGGGTGCGCCGGGTGATACCATCCAAATCACCGGGTCCGGGTTCAGGGCCAACACCAGCGCCAACCTGAGCTTCGACGGCGTGACGGTCCGCTCGGTGCCCGTGGACAGCAACGGACGGGCCAATACAAGCTTCCAGGTCCCGGAAACGCCCGCCGGACCCACCACTGTGTCCCTCGAAGGAAGGTCGGCCAGCTTCACGGTAACGCCGGCCCTCAGCCTTGAGACAGGGTCGGCAGTCCCCGGCGGATTCGTGATGGTGACCGGGACAGGGTATTTCCGCAACGAGCGCAATATCGTAATCACCATTGGCGGCGCGACAGCAGCCTCCGGCATTTCAGCCGACGGGAGGGGATCGTGGCAGCATTCAATCGAGGTCCCGTCCCTTGCCGCCGGCACGCACCAGGTGTCTGCGTATGGAACATCGACCACCAGGTCCATAGCCCCCTCTGCCCCCCTGGTACTGGGGTCGATGCTGGTTCTGAACAGGTCCAGCGGCCCGCCGGGGACTGAACTGCGGATCAGCGGCTCAGGCTTCGGCCCCAGGGAGAACGTCCGGGTAGCGATGGGCGGCAGCCTGGCAACGAGTTCGGTCAGGGCGGACAACAAGGGAGCATGGACGGTCACGCTGAATGTCCCCGCCAGCGCGGGCGGACCGCTCCCGGTCTCGGCTACCGGCGCGCGGGGGCGCCGCGTCGAGTCCGAGTTTACCGTAACCGCCGACGTCAGCCTGTCCCAGTCGTCGGGGTCTCCGGGCTCGTCGATTGCAGCCCAGGGTTCGGGGTTCCCGGCAAACGCCGGAGGAATCTCGCTCAGAATGGCCGATGTCCCGGTGACGTCCGTCTCTGCCGATGCCCAGGGTTCCTTTGACCGGACATTCACCGTACCGCAGGCGCCGGCCGACGCCTACACGATAACCATCGGCGGGGCCAGCGCGGACCTCAGCGTCCCCTTCGAGGTGACTCCCAGGATCACGCTCAACGGAGACGTCACGGACCGGCGGGGGCCAATCACAGTCCGGGGTTTCGGGTTCGGCGCAGACGAAGAGAACATCAGCGTTACCCTGGACCACAGGCCCATCAAGTCCGGGATTACGGCCAGCTCCAGGGGTTCCTGGTCTGCCGAAATTGAAGCGCCGTCATTGCCGTCGGGAAGTTACTCGCTGCGGGCGTCTGGGCCCAACACCGCCAGCGTTCCCCCGGCGACGCTGACGCTGACCTCTTACCTGAGACTCGACCGGCCCAGCGGCCCGCCCGGGGAGACGCTGCAAATTTCCGGCGGAGGCTTCAGTCCCGGCACCGGGGTAACTATCACGGCCGGAGACGGTCTGACCCAGGCTACGGCGGTAACGGACAGAGCCGGGTCCTGGTCAACCAACCTGATCATCCCCGTGGCGCCGGGAGGAAACATATTGATCGAAGCCTCCGGCGGCGATGGCCAGGCCGCAAACGCCAGCTTTATGATCACGCCTACAGCCAGACTGGCGGAACCCTTCAGCAGACCGGGAGGGGCGGTCGAGATCATCGGTCACGGGTTCCAGGCGGGACAGAGCCTCGGCGTCAACCTGGGGAACAATGTCATGGCCTCGCCGCTGGCCGACCCCCGCGGGTCCTGGACTGCCAAGTTCACCGTGCCGGAGATTCCGGCGGGCAACCGGCTGGTAACTATCAAGACAACTGACGGTGAGATGAAGATACCCTTCCTGGTCTCGGCAGGCATCTCGCTCAGCGCCGACCGGACCAGTCCTGCCAATCCTATCGCAGTATCGGGAGCGGGCTTCGGGGCTTCCGAGCGGGGAATTAGAGTGACCGTGGGCCAGGACATCGTGGCTGCCGGGGTCTCAGCAGACCAGCGCGGCTCATGGAGCATGGAAATCCCCGCGCCAGCCTTACCTGCCGGATCATATGAAGTCTCTGCCTCCGGCCCGATTACGTCCCCGGACAACGTGAGCCGGGAATTCCTGACCCTCATCCCGGGATTGGAGATAGTCCCCAACGAGGGGGGGCCTGGCACTCGAGTCAACGTGACCGGCCGGGGATTTGGGGCCAGTCAGAAGGATATCCAAATCAAATTCGGGGCTGAGCCGGTGGCGTCCGTCGCAGAGGCGGACGAATCCGGCGAGTTCACGGTGAACTTTGAAGTACCGGAGGCGCCCTCCGGCGTCCACCTCGTCGACCACTCAGGCACGACGGTAGTGCAAGACTCCGGTCCCGGCGTCGAATTCCAGGTGATTCCGGCCATTATCCTTGACGCGAAAATCAGTCATCCCGGTCTGCCGGTGCAGATCGACGGGCTGGGGTTCCCCGCCAACGATTCCGAGGTCACGATAGCATTCGACGGGGTCTCGTGGCAGACCGGCGTCTCGACCGACGAGCTTGGGTCCTTCACCGTCTCACTGGAATTGCCGCCTGCCATCTCGGGAATCCACGAGGTCTCGGCGATGGCATCCGGCGTCAACGGAGGGACAAACCCATCAGAGCAGTTCGAGATCACTCCAACTCTGACCCTGAGCCTTGAATCGGGGAACGTCGGAGACGCAGTGGAAGTAACCGGCCTGGGCTTCTCCCCCCAGTCCCAGACGTCCGTGGTTTACAGCGACGGCCTTCTCGATACGGCTATAGGCACTGACGGCACAGGGACTTTCAACACCCGCCTGACTATTCCGGCATCCGACGGGGGCGAACATCTGATCGTGGCCACGGATATGAAGGGCCTCAGCGCCGTAGCAACCTTTGCGGTGGAGAATACCCCTCCGCCCCTGCCCGTGCTGCTGCTGCCTGAGGACGGCTCCAGCGGCGGCCTCCTGGGAGGTTTCAAGCCGGAGCTGGCCTGGGGGCCGGTGGAAGACCCCAGCGGAGTGACATACCACCTGCAAATAAGCTCCAGACCGGAGTTCGTGTCCACCGTGTTCGAGCAGACCGGCTTGACCACTCCGGCCCACGCTATAGCCGAGGAAGGAGCTTTGGACCGCGGAAAATACTACTGGCGGGTAAGGGCCGTAGACATGGCCAGCAACGCCGGCCCCTGGACCGAGCCGTTCGAGATGAAGTCCGGAATACTGCCAGTGTGGCTGATTCCGGTCGTAGCCATCCTGCTGGCAGTAATGGCCGGAGGCGGCGGGTTCGCCTATTACAGCCGCCGGCGGTACCAGTCCGCCAAGGCGCCAGCGTTCCCGGAACTGGTGCGTGATGCCAGGGCAACCCCGTCGTTGCCGTCAACCGCTTCGACTGCCGGCACCGCCCCAACCCCCAGGACGCAGCCAAGGCTGGCGCTGCCCTCGTCGCCGCTGAGGCGCCGGCAGTCACGTTCCCCGGAAGAACAGGCCCAGATACAGTCGATAGTCGACTTCCTGAAATCGCTGCCCTTGCTCGAAGTTACCCAGGACCTTGGATGGCTCGAAGAACTGGTCGAGGTTGCCGGAAGCCCCGAACCCGCCGCATTCGAGCGCGTGTTGGAGGGTGAGTTGGAGTTGCGGTATCAACCCGCATGGATGCGACATCCTACCTTCGAGTTAGTCAAGCTGGTGCTGCAAGGTCATCCGTTCCTGGAGGAGCTTGAAGCATTCGTCCGGGAGGCCGACGGCTGCGCCGTGGACATGGTCGGATTGCTGCGCCAGGTGTACCTGGACATGGAAGATGCCGGGCCGGGCGATACGGCCAGGGTCTACCGGTGGTCGTTTGTACTGGGTGTTGTGAAACACTCCCTTGTGTGGTTCCGGGGATCATATCTTCGTGAGCCATCCGTCAGGGACTACCACATCGAGCCGCTCGATGAAGACAGCGAAGCGCCTTTGTTCACGTTAGCGGGCGAAGACAGCACCCCCTTCGCCGGACCATTGGTCCAGGGACTGACCGAGGCAGACGCTATAGCATACCGCGACATCCATATCGCTTTGCGCGGGGGGTACATCAACAGCGATGATGCGCGTTTGCTGGCGTCCAGGTTAGCTTCCCTGGAGATACTGCACCGGCAAATGATCAACAATCTGGAACAGTTGGGCGACATCTCCTGAATATACCGGCCCTCTCATTCCCGACGCGCCTTTTCCCTGCCCCCTAGACCGCTACCCGGTCCGCCCAGTTCCTAAACACCATCCTTACATGGGATGGCTTCTTCCAGCTTGCGCATCGACCTTGGCCGCCGTGAGTGGTAGTATCAGGCTATCCGATCAGAAAAGGAGCGGGCATGGACATTGGAATTTCCGCAAGGGTGTCATCAAACTCGCTTGACCCCGCCGAGTTGGCGAAGCGCGCCGAGGAACTGGGGTTTGAATCGTTCTGGCTGCCGGAGCACGCGATTCTGCCCGTCAATACAACTTCCCGCTACGGCGGCACTCCGGACGGTTCCATTCCCCCGTCGATGGCCGACATCGGCGACCCGCTCATCGGCCTGGCCAGGGCCTCGGCGTCCACCAGCACAATCAAGCTGGGCACGGCCATCAGCCTGGTGCCGGAGCACAACCCCCTGCTCCAAGCCAAGCAGATCGCCACCCTGGACCGGGTATCCAACGGCAGGTTCCTCTTCGGCATCGGCGCCGGCTGGTTGCAAGAAGAGACCGAAATCATGGGTGGAGACTTCCGCCACCGCTGGGGACAAACACGAGAGGCAATTCTGGCCATGAAAGAACTCTGGACCAGGGAAGAGGCGGAGTTCCACGGGCGTTTCTACGATTTCCCGCCCGTCAAATGCTCCCCCAAGCCAGTGCAGACTCCCCATCCCCCGGTCTACCTGGGCGGGTTCGCACCCAACGTGTTCAAGCGCGTGGTAGCCTGGGGTGACGGCTGGATGCCCGTCCGCGTCACCGAGGACCAGGTTCGCATGGGCCGGGCGACCCTGGACGAGTGGGCGGAAGCGGCGGGACGGGACCCCAAGTCCATCCGCCTGATGGTGTGCAACGTTCCCTCAGACCCGGACCTGATCGGAAGGCTGGAGTCTGCCGGAGCGGACCGCGTTACCGTGTCATTGCCTGCCGAGGCAGGCGACGACGCCCTGAGCGAGATGGAAGCGTTAGCATCGGCCGTAATGGGCTAGACCGGCCGCCAATCAGAGAATCCAAGGAGGCTGAAGTGGCTAGAATACCCGCTCCTACGAGGCAGTCCGTTCCCCAAGACCAGTTGGACGCATTCGACGAGTATGTAGCGTCACGCGGCAGCATACCCACTACCGGGCCAATGTCAGTGATGCTGAACGTACCGGAGGTACTCAAGCGGGGCGAGCATCTCCGCGCCTACCTCCGCGGCGACGGCTCAAGCCTGCCGCGCCCGATTATCGAACTGGCCATGCTCGTAACGGCCAGGGAGAACAACTGCCAGTTCATCTGGAATGCCCACGCCGCCGCAGGCCGCGCCGCCGGTCTCAACGACGACCTGGTGGACAACCTGCGAGACAGGAAGGACCTGCCCGCGTTGTCGCCCCAGGAGCAGGCCGTGGTGGAATACGGCAGGGAATTCTTCCGTACCAGAACGGTCAGCCGGGCCACCTTCGACGCAGCAATGGCCCAGTTCGGCACCCGCGGGCTGGCGGAGTTGACCACCCTGATGGGTTACTATGCGCTGCTGGCGTTCAACATAAATGCCTTCGGGGTGGAGATACCCGAGGACCGCACGGAGGAAGCGCTGCCGGTCTAGTATCATCCATTGGCATCAGGACGTTCCGTTATTGCCCCGTTTAAGCCGGGGTCAAGGCTAATCGAGGAGGGAGACCAATGGAAGTTAAGCCCTTCCAGATTCACGTAAGCGACGATGTTCTGGCCGACCTCAAGCAGCGCCTGGCAGATACCCGCTGGCCCGACGAGATTCCCGGCTCAGACTGGGACTACGGGTCCAACCTGGCATACATGAAGGAGCTGGTCGAATACTGGCGGGACGGCTTCGATTGGCGCGCCCAGGAGGAGTTGATCAATTCCTTCCAACACTTCAAGGCCGACGTAGACGGCCTCGACATCCACTTCATCCACGAGCGGGGCAAGGGGCCAAACCCAATGCCTCTGGTGATCACCCACGGCTGGCCGGGGTCCTTCTTCGAGATGCACAAGATCATCCCGCTGCTGGCCGACCCCGCATCCCACGGCGGCGACGCCCAGGACTCCTTCGATGTGGTCGCGCCCTCCCTCCCGGGTTTCGGCTTCTCCGGCCATGCCAGGGAACGGGGCATGGAGGTCGGAAAGACCGCTGCCCTGTGGGTGAAACTGATGGAGGGTCTGGGTTATCCGAAGTTCGCGTCCCAGGGCGGGGATATAGGCGCGGGCGTCACGTCCCGCCTTGGCTATGGCCACGCAGACAGTATGATCGGCATCCACCTCACGTCAATCACCAGGCCCACGCCCTACCTCGGCCCGGATGCCAAGCCGTTAACTGAGGCGGAGAAGACCCTCATAAGCGACCGGGAGCAGTGGCAGCAGGCCGAGGGCGGTTACGCCCACATCCAGGGCACCAAGCCCCAGACCCTGGCCTATGGGTTGAACGATTCCCCTGCCGGACTTGCGGCCTGGATCGTGGAGAAGTACCGCACCTGGAGCGATTGCGGCGGCGACGTGGAGGAGCGGTTCACCAAGGACGAATTGCTGACCACCGTAACCATCTACTGGGTCACCGAGTCCATAAGCTCGTCCACCCGCATGTACAAGGAGAACCAGAGATACACATGGACGATGGGCCGGGATGAAAGGATCAGCGTTCCAACCGGGGTAGCGGCATTCCCAGCGGAGATAAGCCGCCCGCCCAGGGAATGGGGCGAACGCTCCTACAACATCCAGCGATGGACCCAGATGCCCCGGGGCGGCCACTTCGCCGCACTGGAGGAACCGCAGCTTCTGGCCGAGGAAGTGAGGGAGTTTTTCCGGCCGCTGAGGGCTGGCTAGAAATCCAACCTCATTGGAGAGGGGCAAAGAGAGCATGGAAATCGAAGGCGTCCCTTTCACCAAGATTTGCACAATCGCGCCACAACTGAACTCCAGTGGCGCGATTTGCGAATTCTACCCAGCGGAACACTATGACAACACGAGAGGACTGCGTCTGAACGACTACGGGCACGGGCCATTTTGTGAGTTCAGGATACCGGATAGCCATCCAGACGTAGGAAGCCTGCATTGCCCCGGCGTTTATGCCCTGGCGGACGAGTCTAAAGCAACCCTGTACATTGGAAGATGTACAGGCGAAAGTAAAGGTCATGGAACGCTCGTGGATCGTTACAACACAGGGTACGGGCATATTTCGCCCCGGAATTGCTATATGGGCGGGCAGTCCACCAACTGCCGAATCAACAACCTGATCCTGGAATCCTGCAAACAGGGACACAGCATTGCCTTGCTATTCCATCCAACGCCAAATGGGGATAGCGCCTCTCACCTAGAGGCCGACTTCCTTAACAGGATACGGACTACCTGGAACCGGAGCGTCCCTAATTATCCATCACCAGATAGTAGTCTCACTCCAAACCCCGAACCAAAATCTCCGCGGCAAGAAACCGAGAGGCGAGAGAGGCGTGAAATAGCGGAAGTCGTCCGGCAGGAAGTGATAGAACACTGGTTCACGCCCGCCCGCAATCGGGGGGAGCGAGAAGTAACGGTTTTGTCGGGTGACGTCCACAAGCGGCTCGGGTTGCGGAATCGCTACCGTGCGGTTTGCAGTGCCCTTCGGTACCGCAAAGAGGAATTTGAAGGACAGGCCAGAGTGGAGTTAGTTAGCGAAGACAGCCCCAGAGACGGTGCCAACATCACATTTATTTACCGGCTTCTGTAGGCCGTGGGGAGAAGCGGGTATCCCTTCTCCCCCACAGCGAGGGACCAAAGGCGTGTAGACGGATGCCCAGAGAGTTCGAGTCTAACCGTCTATTATCTCAATGTTAATGGTCCCCTGGGGAATGTCGCCCCGAAGCTGTACTCCGGCCCGCTCTTCCTGGAGCAGCCGTACCTTGTTGGTGGGGTCGTCGCCCCAGCCACGGTTCACGGCCTCAACCAACTCCTGCTCGGTCAGGTTGGCCAGGGCCATCGGGACATTCAATTCACGGCCCAACTGGGTAGCCAGGCCCACGTCCTTGCGCATCAGTTTGACCGCGAAGAACCCCTTCTCCCAGTCCGGCTCGAAGTCGCCGTTGAACCAACTGTTGGGCAGCCCGTGAATGCCGCCTCCGCCGCGCCCGAAGGCTCCCCGGCGTACCGTCTCCCACATCGGCTTGAGGTCAACCCCGGCCTTCGCGCCCATCGTGAAGCACTCGCTGATTGCCTGGCTCGTGACCGCTGAAATCGTGTTGTGCATCACCTTGCAGACCGAGCCCGCACCAATGCTGCCGCAGTAGACAACGTTGTCTCCGAAGTCGTCCAGCACGGACTTGACCCGCTGGTACACCGCCTCATCGCCGCCGACCATGATGGCCAGACGCCCGGTACGCGCGCCGATGACGCCGCCGCTTACCGGCGCGTCCAGCATCTCCACGCCCTTGGCGTTGAACACCTCGCAGACCCGGCGCACCAGGGTGGCCGAGTTGCTGGTCAGGTCAATGTACACCGATCCGGGTTTCGACCCCTCCAAAACTCCCCCCTCTCCCAGGGCAACGGCCTCCATGTCCACCGGCGCGGGCAGGGAAGTGAAGGTTATGTCGCTGGCCTCCGCTACTTCCCGGGGCGAGTCGGCCCACTTGGCCCCTTGCTCCAGCAGCGGAGTTGCCCGCTCCCGCACCAGGTCATGGATTGTCAGGGAATGTCCTGCCTGGAGAAGGTTGTTCGCCATGCCGAATCCCATGTTGCCAACGCCGATGAATCCGATGTCCATGTCTCGCCTCCTCGCACGGGCCGGCCGGGTTCCGGCGCGGCCCGGATGTGGGTCCCGGTATCACGGTCCAGTCGCAGGGCGTACCCCCGCAGAGCATTTCGAGTCTATCATAGGGTGCAGGCGATGTGTTATGTTTGGCGCGCTATGGCTGACCGAGCGGAGCTAGTCCGGCGGGCCAGGGACTTGGTCCCGAGGATGCGAAAACTGGCCCGGCGGACCGAGACGCTACGACGGATACCTGAGGAGACCATCCAGGCCCTCCACGCCACCGGCGCCATGCGCGCCGCTCAGCCGGAGCGGTACGGAGGGTTGGGGTTGCCCTTCGACGTGGTGTTCGACGTAGCCGCCGAGCTTGGACGAGGCTGCGGCTCCACCGCCTGGTGCTACTCCATCTGGGCAAGCCACAACTGGCTGGCGGGAATGTTCCCAGAACAGGCCCAGGAAGAGTATTGGGCCAACGGTTGCGATACTCTCTCATCAACGTCATTCAATCCCTCACGTGGCCATGTGGAAAAGGTACATGGAGGGTTCAGGGTCTCCGGCAGGTGGGACTTCGCCAGCGGGGTGGACGCGGCAGACTGGATGTTAATCGTGGGCAACTATGGCGACGTCGCCCTGATGTTGATGCTCCCCAAGGCAGACTACGTCATCCAGGACACATGGTTCGTCTCCGGGCTTCTCGGCACCGGCAGCAAGGATGTCGTGATCAATGACGCTTTTGTCCCGGACCACCGGGCACTTCCCATGCAGGACATGCGCGACGCACGCACACCAGGAAGGAAGTTCCACGACACCGCCAACTATCGGATCCCCCTCCGCAGCATCCTCTCCTTTACCCTGGCGTCCCCGGTGCTGGGCATGGCCCAGGGCGCGGTGGAGGGTTTCGAGTTCGGCAGGCAGGGATCAGAGGCAGCCGGTCTCCAGATGAGGCTGGCGGAGTCAGCCGCTGAGATAGCCGCGGCCCGCGCCCTGATGCAGGCCGACACCAGGGAGATTTTCGCTAAGGCGGAGCGGGAGGAAATGCCGACCTTCGGACGACGGATCTTGTCCGCCGCTCCCCGGCCGGCAAACGAGTATGGTGCGGCGTTCTCAGTAGACGACCGCGTGCGCTACCGCCGGGACCAGGTATACGTGTCCCGGCTGGCCGTCCGCGCCGTGGACCGTCTCTTCGAGGCCAGCGGAGGGCACTCCATATTCGCCAACGGGGAGTTGCAGCGTTTTCACCGCGACATTCACGCCGCTACGCACCACGCCTCCCTGTCATGGGACGGCGTTGCCGAGCAGTACGGCCGCGTCCGCATGGGACTGGACCCCAGCAGCATTGACCTTTAGGGCTCCCGGTTCTGGTACAATACCGGCAAACCCACGGGAAGATATGTTAACCACGGGCCTACGTTTATCACTTTCGTTTTTAAGGAGTGCAGGCGATGGCAGTGCAAGACAAGCTGGGACCCGAGGAACTTCAGCAATACTACGCTACCTCTGATGGTATCCGCCTCTCCCCCGGCTGGGTGGGCCGGGAACGGTCCGGCCCGCCGGAGATTGAACCTTTCCTGTGGCGATGGTCGGAGGTAGAGCCGCTGGTGTTGAAGAGCGGCGAAATTGTCACCCCCGACCGCGACGTGGAGAGGCGCACCATGCGGCTGGCCACCCCCGGACTGGACCGGGGCACGACCCACACGATGGTCGCGGCCCTGCAACTCTTGTTGCCCGGCGAGTGCGCCCCGGCCCACCGTCACACCCCGACGGCAATACGCTGGATACTCACCGGCAACGGCGCGTACACCACCGTCGAGGGCGACAAGTGCTACATGGAGCCGGGAGACCTGATCCTCACCCCATCATGGACATGGCACGACCACAGCAACGAAGGCGCCGAACCGATGATATGGCTGGACGGTCTGGACGTCCCCTTCGTCGGCTACCTGCGGGCCCACTTCTACGAGGCATTTCCCGAGGATACACAACCCATAACCGGCGTCGGCGATTCGATACGCAAGTACGCTTCCGGAGCGCTCCGTCCCATCTGGGGCGAACAGGACCTGCCCTACTCCCCGCTGTGGCACTACAAGTGGGACCGCACCTACGACGCCCTCAAGGGCCTGTCGGAATTGGGGTCGGACCCCTTCGACGACGTGGCGATGGAGTTCAGCGACCCGACCACCGGACGGCCCGTGCTGCGCTCCATGACCTGCTGGGCGCAACTGATACGGCCGGGCATCCGCACCAAGGCCCACCGACACACCAGCAGCAAGGTCTACCAGGTGTTCCGGGGTGAGGGCTACAGCGTAATCAACGGCCAAAGGTTCGAATGGACCGAAGGCGATTTCTTCGTGGTGCCGTCCTGGGCCTGGCACGAACACGCCAGCGCGGAAGACACCGAATCGGTGCTGTTCTCGATTCAGGATACTCCGGTGATGAAGTCTATGGCCCTTTACCGGGAGGAACCCTATACGGAACACGCCGGGCATCAGCCCGTAACCAGCAGTTTCGGGAGCTGACGAGAACAGAAAACCCGTTCGCACACCTGCCTTAGAAACAATCAAGATGACACCGGGAGGTTAACGAAATGGCTATCAACGTCAAGCGCATCGGTCACGTTGGGTTCCTGGTATCCGATTTTGAGCGGTCTTTCAAGTTCTACACCGAGGCCATCGGCTGCACCGTGACCCACAGGACCAAGCGGGCTGACGGCAGCGAGTCCGCTTTCCTGCGGTTCGACGAGGACCACCACAACATCGTCATCGGCTCGGCGCCTCCGGGCGTTGACGTAAGCATGGACGGCCAGCCGGTGCGCCTCATCCAGCAGATTGCCCTGGAAGTCGAGAATCGGGACGAGTTCCTGCGGGCGCTGGCCCACCTGCGCTCCAAGGGCGTCGAGCCGGTCAGCGGCCCCCTGGTCCACGGCATCGAGGGCGGCGGCAACGCCGGTGGCAGCGGCAGCCGCTCATTCTACTTCCTCGACCCCGACGGCAATCGGCTGGAGATTTTTTGCGACGGCATGAAGATCCCCAACGGGGAGCAGTTCCCCAGGGCCGAGTACGAAGAAGCAGTCAGAGCCTACGATCCCCAGTGGCAGCCGGTATCGTAGATTAGAACTCAGGGACTGGATGGCAACAATGGGCGTCTTGGATGGAGTAAGGGTACTGACCCTGGAGCAGGTACACGCCCTGCCCTGGGGAACATCCTTCCTGGCCGACTTCGGGGCCGAGGTGATACGGGTCGAGAGCGTGGACCACATGCAGGACCGCCGCTCCGGGCCCTTTCCCGACGGTCGGCCCAGCGAGGAATGGTGGAACGAAGGCGGTGCGCTGGCCTACTTCGGCACCCGCAACAAGTCCAGCCTTTGCCTGGAAGTGGTCCACCCCAAGGGCAAGGAGATATTCCTGAAACTGGTCGAGTCCAGCGACGTAGTCACTGACAACTTCCGGCCCGGCACCATGCGCCGGTTCGGCTTCGACCACGAGTCCCTGCTGGAGGTCAACCCGCGCATCATCTCACTTAGCTGCACGGCCTACGGCCACACCGGTCCCTGGCGCCGCGCCGGCTCCCGTGCCCGGACGGTGGATGCTGCCTGCGGCCTATCCTATCTGACCGGGTACGAGGGCGGTCCATCGGTCCGCGCCAGCAGCAACTACATGGACCACTCCGCAGGCAACAACGTCGCCTACGCCATCATGCTGGCCCTCTACAACCGGGACCGGACCGGCAGGGGGATGCGCATCGACCTCTCCATGCAAGAAACAGGCGTATCCGCCATCGGCCCGGCGGTGCTGGAGGCCCAGCGGGACATCACGCGGCCAAGGCTGGGCTGCAGCCACATCTGGAAGTCGCCCCACAACATTTACCCATGCCTCGGCGAAGACCGCTGGATCGCCATCGCCGTGTCCACAGATTCCCAGTGGCGCAGTCTGAAGAGGGCCATGGGATCGCCGGAATGGGCCGCGGACAGCCGGTTCGACACCACAGAAGGCCGATGGCATGACCGGCACGACCTGGACGAGCGGCTTGGTCAATGGACCTGCGGCTACGAGCCACAGGAGTTGATGCTCCACCTTCAGCAGTACCGTGTCCCCAGCGGTGCGGTGTTCACTGCGGAAGAACTCGCTGCCAACCCTCACTTGCGGGAGCGGGGATACCTCCAGGAGTTCTACAACGACCACGCGCCCCAGGCCAGAGTCCGCACCTACGCGGGCAGGCCCTTCCAGGCCCCGTTGATGCCCCTGGAAATCAAGCATGTGGCCGCCCTGGGTGAGGACAACTGGCGCATCCTGCGCGTTCTGGCGGAACTGTCGGAAGAAGAGATTGGAAGTCTGTCCGAAGAGGGAGTAATCTCCGACCGGCCGAAAGCCGACGAACCGGCGCCCTGACGCATCAGGACACAGATTCTAAGACAGGACTTGAGATGCTTGGAATCCTAGATGACGTGAAAGTGGTGGAGCTTTCCGGCTCCCCGTCCGGCGCGTACTGTGCCAAGCTGCTGGCCGACCAGGGAGCGGCCACCATCAAGGTCGAACCTCCAGCCGGAGGCGATCCGACCCGCATGGAACCTCCCTTTATCACCGGGGAGCCGGACACCGACGGAAGTTCCCTCTTCCTGGCCTTCAACACCAATAAACGGGGCGTGACGCTCGACGTAGGCAGGCCGGAGGGACGGCGCGTTTTCCTGCGCCTGGTCCAAAACGCCGACGTGATGATTGAAAGCTGCGCACCCGGCTACCTGGAGGACATCGGGCTGGGCTATGCGGCACTCACCGAGTCCAATCCCAGGCTGATACTCACGTCTTTGACCTACTTCGGCCAGACCGGGCCCTATGGCAGTTTCGTGGGGAGTGACCTAGTGGTCCAGGCCACCGGGGGATTTCTCCATGCGGTTACAGGGTCAGCCGACCGTCCCCCGATGGGAACTGTCCTGGAGCAGATGGAGATAACCGCCGCCCGCAACGGCGCAATTGCCACCCTGGCTGCCCTGATGCACCGCAAGCAGACCGGCGAAGCCCAGCATATAGACGTTTCCACGATGGAGGCTGCTGTCAGCACCCCCTCGGGCCTGATTCACCCCTACAGTTTCACCGGCCGGAGTCCCAAGCGAGGCGGCAGCGATGGCAACGTAATGGACGGGATGCACCTGTTCACCAAGGATGGGGAAGTAACGCTGACCACCGCTGGCACCGGCGGACGCCCGATGGAAGCGTGGGCCGAGTTCCTGGAGGAACCGGGGCTGCTCGACACCAAGTTCGCAAGCAGGGGCGGGCGCATGGAGAATTGGGAGGAGCTTTACGACCTGGTGGCCCCCAAACTGGCCCAGTGGAACAACCTGGACCTGATGGAGGCAACGATGGCCCGGGGACTGGTCATCGGACTGGTCCAAAACCCCCAACAAGTCGTCGAGTCGCCCCACCTGAACGAAAGGGGCGCTTTAGTTGAAATAGACCATCCCGTCAATGGCCCAATGCTCTATGCCGGTCCTGGATTCCTCATGGACGGCGCAAACCCGATGGAGGGCAGCATTCCAGCCCCACGCCTGGGCGAACACAATGAGCAGGTCTATTGCCAGGAGTTGGGCCTGACCATCGTAGAATTGGAGAACCTTCAGGAAGCCGGAATCGTCTAGGCAACGTCCACATCTTGAGTTGCAGTCGAAGACTGCCGGTGCGGAGTACAAACGGAGTTCTGCACGCCTCGCATCGGAATGGCCCCCCAACAACGTGAGCGACAGGACTGATACTGCCAGATGACCAATCCGCGTCCGCCCCGGCTTCTGGTAATCTGCACCGGCAACCGGGCGCGGTCCCAGATGGCCCACGGATGGTTGCGCAGCCTGGGAGGGGATAACGTTGAGGTCATCAGCGCGGGCACCAACCCCAAGGGTGTGCATCCAATGGCGGTCCGTGTAATGGACGAAGTGGGAATCGACATCTCCGGCCACACATCGGACCACGTGGACCAGTATGTCGAATATGGCTTCGATCTGGTCATCACCGTTTGCGACTCTGCGCGGGAGAGTTGCCCTGCTATTCCAGGCGCCAAGCGAGTCCTCCACCAATCTTTTGAGAACCCTGATTGCCCCGGCATTGCCGATGCGAAACTGATCGAGTCTTTCCGGCGTGTACGAGACGAAATCGGCGACTTTTGCCAGTGGCTAGTGGACCATGAATTGACCGCGAAGTCCGGCATGGAACAGACTCCTTGAAATTGGCAACACAATAAATGCCCTGCCGCGTAGGACCGAACCTCTCGTCTATCGAGTGACTGCCTCGAAGGGAGAATGATGACTGCGTATATGTACCTGTCATTGCAGGATGACGACCAGATTCTGGTTTTCACGCAGGACACCGGGAATGGCGCTTTGGAGTTGCGGCACGCTGTCCCCGTGGCCGGCGGTCCCGCTGCTCTGTGCGTCGATCCAGCCCGTCAGAACCTGTATGCCGGTCGCCGGGTTGTCCGGGACATCGCCAGTTTCAGCATCGACTCTGCCAGTGGCAACATATCCCTCATCGGAACCGCTCCCCTCGAAGGGGAACCCGTGTTTCTGGCCACGGACCGGAAGGGCGGGTACGTCCTGTCAGCCTATTACTATCAAAGCCGGGTCGGTGTCCATCGAATCGGTGATGATGGAGCGGCTGTTGCGCCTCCTGTAGAATGGCTGGAGACTGCCAGTGGCGCTCATGCCGTCCAGACCGACCCGACCAACCAGTTCGCATACGTGCCACACATCGCCAACCGAGGCCCCAACGAGATTTTCCAGTTCAGGTTTGACGAGAATACAGGGCGGCTGACTCCCAACTCGCCGCCCACCGTTCCCAACGACAGCTACCTTGGGCCGCGCCACTTCTGCTTCAATCCCAACATGGACATGCTCTACTTCTCCGATGAACAGGGTTGCAGCGTGAGCGCATACCGGATGGACTCCGGCACAGGCGCTCTCAACCTGGTCCAGACAGTGTCCACTCTGCCCGACGGGTTCGATGGCGAAAACACCTGCTCCCAGATTCAAATATCTCCGTCCGGCAGGTTCCTGTACGCTCCCAACCGTGGCCACAACAGCGTTGCCAGCTTCGCCGTGGACGGTGATACCGGCCTGCTGACCAGCACGGGCTACGCAGCCACCGAGGCGGTGCCAAGGGCCTTCAGCCTGGACCCCAACGGCAAGTTCCTGTACGCTGCCGGTCTGGATACGGGACGGCTTGCCTCTTACGCTGTGGACCAAGAAAGCGGGACCCTGACGCCCCTTGAAGTCAGGGACGTGGGCAACCGGCCCATGTGGGTGCTAATCACCGAATTGCCGGGGTAGGCCGCCAATGGGTCTGAATACTCAGGGCTGCACAACCAGGGATTTCCGGAGGCATGTCCATAGGGCCTGTTCAGCCATCGTCAAGAATCCGGTGTCGGACCGGCTTAGCAAGACCCTTATGGACTTCCACGACTGGATTACCGACCCGCCCATGACGGAGCGGGACCGCATCAACCGTTGGATCGCTGAAGCGCGGGCAGAGGCACGGAAGCGCTACCTGCTGCGGCGGTACTAAGCAACTATCTCAGAGCAACTATCTCAGAACAAGTCATTGGCAAAGTCTCCCTCTTTCCAAAAGAGGGATTGAGGGGAATGCCCGCCTTTCCAAGGCCGCCCGAATAATCGGGATATGGTCTCCAAGGGCTTATCGAGACGCCAGAAACCCGGCGCCGCCTTTTCTGATAAGTGTGAAGACGTAAAGGCGAGGCATTGGCACAGTGGACATAGCGGCGACCCTGACGTTGGCGGTCATCTGTCTTGCGGCATTAGGCTTGGCTGGGCTGGCCGCGGCTGGTTGGTATCTCTCGGAACAGCTACGCCTGCTTGCCCTCCTGCCGCCGCGCATTAGCTATGAATATGGCCTGGAAGTGGTGGATGTCGAGGAAGGCCAATGTACTCTGGGAGTGGCCTCATCTTCCGGCGAGACGGCACATCGTTCCAGGCCGGTGATTCCGAAGGGCGTCTGGGGGCTGGAGTGGGATGGCGGCTACGCCCAGACAGGTCCCGAGCCGGAATACGCCGGGGACAGAGCCACCTGCCACCTACTGTCCTGCTTTGACGCCCCAGACCCAGGGGAGTTGGCCCGCATTGACATGTTCGCTTACCCGGACGATCCTCTCCGAGCCTTTGAAATCCCCTTCCGGGAAGTATTCTACCGTTCTCCCCTTGGGAAATTCCCGGCGTGGCAGGTGGACGGTGAAGGAGACACCTGGGTAATCGCCGTCCACGGCAGGGGGGCGCCTCTCAGAGAATGTCTCCGTTATCTCCCCATTCTGGCCGGACTTGGCTTGCCCATGCTGGCCGTTACCTACCGCAATGACGCAGGCGTCCCGGCAAGCCCGGACGGCTTTCACCGGTACGGGATAACGGAATGGCAGGATGTGGAGGGCGCGGTTAGATATGCATTGGAGCGCGGCGCCAAGTCCGTGGTCCTGATGGGCCATAGCATGGGCGGCGGAATAACGGCGAGCTTCATGTACCGCTCACCATTGAAGGACAAGGTGCGGTGCCTCGTCCTGGACTCGCCAATGCTAGACCTGAACCTGATCGTAAGAAACGGTGCGCGCCAGTTCGGGCTGCTGCGCCTTCTGACTCCGTTGGGCAAATTAGTGTCGTCCATGCGATTCGGGATAAACTGGCGCGAATTGGACTACGTGCAAAGGGCCTCTGAGTTGGACGTACCTGTCCTGCTGTTCCACAGCGCCGAGGACAATATCACGCCGGTGGAAACAAGCAGGAGATTCCTGCTGGCCCGCCCGGATATCGTGGAATACGTTCCCTTCGAGGATGCCTACCACGCCTGTGGCTGGAACAGAGATCCGGAGCGGTACGAGGGTAAACTGCGGGACTTTCTGGCGCGGCACTCGACCCGTCATTCCTGCCCCACTCGTCATTCCCACAAAAACGGGAATCCATGCGTATCTTGATGAATGGCGCCGCAACCGGGTCCGGCTGTGCGCCGCTTTCGCGTCTGCTCATGCCGGGACCAATGACGGGTAAGGCTCGAATAGCCCCGTCGCCGGGATCTACAGGCCGTCAATGTAGCTAGAGAACGCCTCCGTACCCTTCCAGCGGACACCTTCACCGTTCTCCGGCGCCATTTCAACATCCCCTGCTTCCTGAAGCAACTCCATGTGGCTTATAACCTCGGTAAAGGCGGGGAAGATCATGCGATTGTCGAGGCCGATGTGGGCAAAGTGCCGCCGGGTGATGGCAGTCAGGTCAGACATGCCCTCCCGGACCAGAGAGAGCAGGTCGCCGCAGCGTTCGCGGTGGTGTTCCAGTATCTCCCCAGTGCGTTCCAGATTGATGGGGTTGAATGCACCGTGGTAGAAGGCGCGGTGAGCCGGCAGGACCGTTATATCTTCGCCCAGGCCCGAAATTTTCTTTAGTGAACGAAGGTAGACTGCCAGCCCGTAGTAGAGGTTTCCGCCCTTGTAGGGATCAGGAAGTTCTTGCCGGAAACGCCCGTAGCTGAGGCTGATGCTGGGATGCGGCGTTATCTGGGGCAGGATATGGTCGCCGGAAAAGAGCATGTTCCCATACTCGATGCAAAGCTCATCGGGCGAATGGCCGGGGGTGTAGTGGAAGGTCAAGCCGTTGGCCTTCTGGCCGTCAGTGACGGGGTTTGAGAGGTTTAGCTGACTGATCAGACGCTCGTGCTCACTGATTCTGCTGGAGAAGGTGTCGTCCTCCCGGGCCGGGTACCCGGGAAAGGTCCGCCGCCAATCGGTCTCGATCTCCCTCCGACCCAATCGCGCCAGCCAGCCATATACCTCGTGCGCCCATAGCTCAGCGCCGTTGCGAGACAGGACAGCGTGGCAATTCCCGTCGTGGTCTACGTGGCCGTGACTTACGATCACCCGCTCTACGGAGGCTACGGAATAGCCGATGGTCTGAAGGCCCTGCTCCAGGCGGTCAACAGTGCCATAGCATCCCGGGTCAATGACAGTCAGCCGGTCCGTCTCAAAGACGTAGCTCCAGGTGGGACCCAGCCGCGAGGCCCATGCCTGCGGAACGCCGATCCCGTAGATGGGCGTACCGTTGGGGCCTTCATACTTGACCACCATCCGGTTGCCGGAATCGTCGCCCTTCTTAATGGTCTCTGGCTCCATACTCCTCCAGCAAACCTGAATGTACACACACCTGCCCCCAGGAACCGGCCGACCTTCGACCAGCTTTCGCCAAGGCGTACGCCGCCTAGTGTAACCCGATGCCCCAGTTTAGTATAGTCCAACCGTATCCTGCCCATTTGGGATGCCATTCGTGTAACCGAATGCCAGGGCGCCGGACTTGAAGCATAGCCCAGATTCGCTATAATCATGTCTGGCGCCAGCGCTTACGCGATTGGCCCAAAAGGCCAGCAACATCAAACAGATTTCACCCTCGGAGGACTCGCAGCATGAAGTCAGACCGCATGGAAGTTGCCCACCTGATGCGGCGCGCGGGTTTCGGCGCGACGGCATCGGAACTGGACACCCTGACCGCCGAGAAGACCTACGATGAGATAGTGGACGATCTGGTCAACCCGGAGCGGTTCCCCGAAGTGGACCAGAGCTTCGTTGAGAGGTACTACGGCGGCGAGCCTGTGGCCGTTTATGTCGCAAAGTGGCTCTACCGGATGATCAACACCCCGCGTCCGCTGGAGGAGAAGATGGCTCTCTTCCTCCACCACATCTACCCGGTGGCCTGGGGCAAGAGCGAACACGGGCCTTCCATCTTCACCCAAATCAATACCTTCCGCCAGGTGGGACTGACCGACTTCAAGACCATCCTCCTGGAACTGTCCAAAGATCCGGCCATGATCTTCTGGCTGGACAATAACGAGAACCATAAGGACGAAATCAACGAGAACTACGGAAGGGAACTGCTGGAGCTCTTCTCTATGGGCATCGGCAGCTATACTGAGGACGACATCAAGAGCGCGTCCCGCGCCTTCACCGGCTGGACATTCCGCCAGCCCCTCTCGCTATACCCGATGGGCCACCATCAGGCCGTGTTCGAGTTCCTGGCAGATGACCACGACTATGGGGAGAAGACCTTCCTCGGGCACACTGGAGACTTCGACGGCGAGGACATAATCGGCATCATCGTCAAGCAGCCCTCCACCGCCAGGTTCATCTCTCGCCACCTATACAACTTCTTCGTGGAGGACGAGCCCCAGGTCCCATCATGGTCCATCGAACCGCCGCGCGACGAGGATGCCGTCGAGCAGTTGGCAACCGTCTTCCTGGAGTCCAACGGCGACATGAGGGCAGTGCTCGCCGCGCTGTTCAAGTCCGACTTCTTCAAGAACGCCATCACCAAGAAGAAGGTCAAGAGTCCCGCCGAGTTGGTCGCGGGCGTGCTGAAGCAGACCGGGGAGTTCCGTTACCCCAAGCCCGGAATGCACAACTTCGCCGGTGCATCCACCGTGATGGGCCAGAACCTGCTCAACCCCCCGACGGTGGAGGGTTGGCACACCGGCCACGAGTGGATCGACTCCGGCACCCTCAGTGAGCGGGTCAACTTCGCCGAGAAGCAGTTCGGCGACCCGGAGAAGCCGGGCATCAAGGAAATACTGGACCGGACCGGCGGACTGGGCGGCAGCCCTGAAGCGTTGGTAGATACCTGTCTGGACCTGATGGGCGGCCTCCGGGTCAGCGAGGCGACCCACAGCCTCCTGGTGGAATACGCCCAGGAACTCAAGACATTGAATCAGAGCGACGGGAACCAGGGCGACGGCGAGGAAAAACAGGTGGACGTTCTCAATCTGCTGCAGATGATCGTCTCTACTGTGGACTACCAGTTCGCCTAGGCCATCCGCGCTTTTTCAAGACCCAACAAGCCAAACTGGTGAGAGGTATACGACCTAATGAGCACGCAGAACGATGACAAGATACTGGTAGTGGTGCAGATGACCGGGGGCAACGACTTCCTCAACACAGTCGTGCCCTTCAATAACGGACACTACTTCGACGCCCGCAAGAAGATCCGCATCAACCCCGACGAAGTGCTGCCCATCAACGACGAACTGGGCATTAACCAGAACGCCGCTCCGTTCAAGCGGCTTTTCGATGAAGGCCGGATGGCCATCGTCCAGGGGATCGGCTATCCCAACTCCAACCGCTCCCACTTCCGCGGCATGGACATCTGGCACACCTGCGAACCGGATAAGGTTGGTCTCGAAGGCTGGCTGGGCCAGGCCGTCCGGGAGCTCGACCCCAATGCCGAGAACGTCCTGACCGGGGTGAACATTGGCCGAGGACTGCCCCGGGCGATGGCTGTGTCCGGCGTGCCCGTCACCTCCATCGGCGACCTGGAAGGCTACGGCGTGATGACCGAGGTGGAGCAGGAGGACCTGCGTGACAAGGCAGTGTCCATGTTCCGGAACATCTACGGCGGCGCAATCGGCGCCGGGCCTACGGCGGAGTACATCGGCAAGACGGGCATCGACGTGCTCAAGGGCGCGGATATGCTGGGCGATGTTGCCTCCCAGTACGAATCGACAGTGGAGTATGCCGACAACCCCATCGCCAAGAGCCTCCGGGACGTGGCCCGCATTCACCTGGCCGGTCTTGGGACGCGCATCTTCTACACAAACCACATCGGCTACGACACCCACGCCAACGAGATGGCTGCCCACCCCAAGCTGATGAATGAGGTATCGGGAGCCATCGCCGACTTCCTGGACGACCTGGATCAGCACGACGCCGGAGACAACGTCGCCGTCCTGGTGTTCACCGAGTTCGGACGCAGGATGAGGGACAACGGCAGCGGCACCGACCACGGATCGGGCGGCGGCGCGTTCCTGTTTGGGAAGCCGATTGAAGGCGGTTTCTACTCTGAGTACCCGCCCCTTGACCCGCGAGGGTGGGAACACGGCGAGGACCTGCGCCACATGATTGACTTCCGCGGGGTGTATGGCACGGTCCTGGAACAGTGGCTGAACGTCGAGGCTGCGCCCATCGTCAAGGGCCACTTCGAGCAAATTACTCCATTCAAGAACTAGGGCAGGAGTCACCGACACAACCGCCAAGGGAGAAGCGCAAATGGCACGACCATACGGACTGCTCCGAGCGGGCTTTCCCTACTTCCGCACCCTGGGAATGCGCCGGATCACCAATTTCCCCATCGACGTGGCCTTCGGCAAGGATGATACGGTGTACATCCTGCTCCGCTCCGAGGGCGCGTCCCTAATTCGCGTTTGGTCTCTTGACGATGCCGAGCAGTTGTCCGGCGACTTGGTGCAAATCGGAGGCTACGGCAGGGCCGATGGCCAATTTGAATGGCCGGTGCAGGTCATAACCGACGACGAGGGCGATTTGTACGTTAGCGATGAGGCCGTTCACCGCATCACCCGGTTCCACCCCGACGGGGAGTTCGTCTCGAAGTTCGGCGACGAGGGAGACGGACCGGGTGAGTTGAGCGGTCCGGCCGGCATAGCCTTCGACCCGGAGGGCAACCTGGTGGTGGTCGACTCCCGCAACCACCGGGTACAGCGATTCACCGTTGAAGGCGAGTTTCTGGGGGGCTTCGGCTCCCAGGGCAGCGAGGCGGGCCAGTTCGAGTTGCCGATGGGAGTTCACGTGGACGAGCTTGGCGACGTGTACGTTGCCGACTGGGGCAACCAGCGGGTACAGAAGCTCAGTCCAACCGGGGAACCGCTCATGGTCATCGGGCAGGAAGGCTCGGACGACGGCGAGTTCAACCGGCCAACCGGTGTGACTGTGGACGCCCACGGTGACATCTATGTCTGCGACTGGGGCAACAACCGGGTCCAACTCTTCAACCAGGAAGGACGATACATCTGGAAATTCCTGGGCGACGCCTCCCTTTCCAGGGTGTCACGTACCTACATGATGACCAATGCCATGCCAAACCGGCTGAGGGAGATGGGGAAGTTGGAGGAAGAGAAGTACCTGCGGCGCCCCCGCTCGGTGCGCGTCGACGGTGAGTTCAGGCTCTATATCCCCGATTACGAGTCCTACCGCGTCCAGATATATGTCAAGGACGCCGTACCCCTGGACGAAGATACGATGGCCGCGCCCATCCGAAACCCAACCCTGGCCACCACGTAGCCGAACACTTCCGGCAAGCCCGGAACCCTGGGGCAGACCTGGTCTGAATGAAAGCGCCGCCGTCCTCCGGAGGATGATGCGGCGCTTTCCGACTCACGCTCCACTGGCCAATACTCTGTCGCAAAGGTACATATATATGGACCACCTCGATATGGACCACCTCGTTCTGCAACCCATCAAACGCGTCGATGGGAGCATTCAGCTTCCCGGCTCCAAGAGCCTCTCCAACCGCATCCTGCTGCTGGCGTCGATGGCCGAGGGCACCACTGACGTCTACAACCTGCTGGACAGTGACGACACCCGCCATATGCTGGACTCGCTCCAGCGGCTGGGTGTCCGGTTGGAATTGTCCCCGGACAGGACCCGTTGCCGGGTATACGGCCTGGGAGGGCCGTTCCCTCCGCAAGAGGCCGAGCTTTTCCTGGGAAACGCGGGCACTGCCATCCGTCCATTGTGTGCCGCGCTCTGCCTGGGCCGGGGGGTGTTCAACCTCACGGGCGAACCACGGATGTACGAGCGCCCCATCAAGGACCTGGTGGAGGCTCTGGCCCAACTGGGGGTGCGCATCGAGTACCTGCAAAGAGACGGCTACCCGCCACTGCGGATAATCTCCAACGGAATCCCCGGGGGAGAAGTATCAATACGTGGAAACATTTCCAGCCAGTACCTTACCGCCCTGTTGATGGCCGCTCCGCTGGCCCAGAGCGACATGGTCATCAATGTCGAGGGTGAGTTGGTTTCCAAGCCGTACATTGACATGACCGTGGACGTAGTCCGCAGCTTCGGAGCCACTGTTGAGACCCACGGGTACCAAAGCTTCCATGTGCCGGGCCGCCAGACCTACCGGTCTCCGGGTATGGCCCTGGTAGAGGGAGACGCTTCTTCCGCGACTTACTTCCTGGCCGCCGCCGCCATTCGCGGGGGCACAGTTCGCGTCAACGGGGTCGGGGCCAACAGCGTGCAGGGGGACGTTGGGCTGGCCAGCGTCCTGGAACAGATGGGCGCAACGGTGTCGCGGGGCACGGACTGGATCGAGGTCTCCCGCGGCGACCTTCGCGGCGTGGACCTGGACATGAACCACATCCCCGACGCGGCCATGACCGTAGCCACCACTGCTCTATTCGCTCAAGGCAAGACCGCCATCCGCAACGTGGCCAACTGGCGGGTCAAGGAAACCGACCGGCTGGCGGCGATGGCAACGGAGCTGCGCAAGGTCGGCGCTGAGGTCTACGAAGGCGACGATTACCTTGAGATTACCCCGCCGGCCAACATCAGGCCCGCCGCCATAGACACCTATAACGATCACCGCATGGCCATGAGCTTTTCCCTTGCTGCCCTGGGCGATGCGTCCATCACCATCAACAACCCGGAGTGCGTTTCCAAGACGTTCCCGGACTACTTCGCGCAACTGGCGGCAATCACGCAATAGACGGCTGCTGCGGGGGCGGTGGACGGGATTATCGGGTCAAGGAGGCCGAGCAATGGACCTGACAGGTCGAACAGCCATAGTCACCGGGGGGGCCAGCGGCATCGGACGCGGCATCAGCTTGGTGCTGGCATCTCAGGGCGCGGGCATCGTGGTAGCGGACCTGAACCCGCAGGGAGCGGAAGCCGTCGCCGCCGAGGTTGCCGAACTCGGTCGGGAATCCATGCCCATCGCGCTGGACGTGACGGAACCGTCGTCCATTGACGCAGTGACGGAGGCTGTCGTGGGCCGCTTCGGCAAGATTGACATCCTGGTCAACAACGCAGGAGTAGCCGGAGCCTCGGGCTGGGATGAGAGACAGCGGGCGAACCTCGACGACTGGGACTACACCTACCAGGTAAATCTTCGGGGCGTGGCGTTAATGTCGGACACCGTGGCCCCACACATGATGGAGCGGCGCAGCGGGAAAATCATCAACATCGCCTCAATAGCCGGAAGGCAGGGAAGCCCCACCATCACCCACTACAACGCATCCAAGGCCGGGGTAATCAGCTTGACCCAGGGACTGGCAACCCGGCTCGCGCCCTACAACATCAATGTCAACGCCATCTGCCCCGGCCTGCTGTGGACGCCCCTCTGGGAACGACTGGCGGCGCGCAACCGCGGCGGCGATGAGCAACTAAGCGGTTTGACGGAGCGCCAGGTGTTCGAGAGACGGGTGGCTGAGTCCACACCCTTGGGACGGGAGCAGACTCCGGAGGACATCGGAAAACTGGCGGCCTTCCTGGCCTCAGAGGACGCCCGCAACATCACCGGGCAGGCCATCAACGTGGACGGCGGCTTGCGGATGAACTAACTCGACGGCAAACGCTCTTGATTGACCGAACAGCCATGGGAGGCCCGCAACAACAGAATGCAAGCGCAGACTTACAGAGAAGCCAGCAGGCACTTGCTGGGCCAGGCGTTCAGCGAGTGGGAGCAGGGAGATCTCCGGCAGGCGTCGGAAAAGGGATGGGGCGCGGCGGCGCAGATGGTGAAGGCCGTTTCTGAGCGGCGGGGTTGGCGGCACAACGCGCACCCGTTGCTCACAACAAACGTTGTCCGGCTGGCCGGGGAAGCGGGTGACAATGAAATGCGCGTCCTCTTCAACTCGGCGAACCAGTTGCACACCAATTTTTATGAGGACCGACTCGACAGCGAATGGGTCGAGTTTAACTTGCAGCAGGTGAGTCGGCTACTGGACAAACTGGAGCCTCTGTCGGGATAGACGCGATGAGCGGGGAGACCGGCGATTCGGACTCCCCTAAACACCTTGCCGCCTGGTCTCACGGCGGAGATTAGTCCTCCGGGTCTATGGGGTAGGCCCGCAGGGCGTTGTCCCATAGCAGCTTGCGCTTGCTCTCCGGGGATACGCCGGGTAGGTCCATCAGGTCCTGCTTGGCCTTGAAGTATTTCCGTCCTTCGGGATGCCCGAAGTCCGTGGCCCCGACGATTACGTGGTCGCCGATGGACTTGATCAGCGGCTCGATCCCCGGATCATCCTGGTCTGCGGCCACGAAGCACTGGCGCTGGAAGTACTCAACAGGGGTGTGGTTCAGGCCCTGGATCGCCAGCCGCCGGGTTCCTCCCTGGATGCCAGCCTCCAGCCGGTCCAGCCAGAAGGACGCCCAGCCGCAGCCTGACTCCAGGAATACCAGCTTCAGGTTGGGATGCCGCTCCAGCACTCCGCCCATGATGAAGGCGGTGCATACCAGCATACTGCCCAGCACAAATGAAACAGTGGTCCGGCAGTTTCGCAGACCGGGCAGGTAGTCCAGCAGCCCCTGGTCGAAGGGATGGTTCGCGCTGGGGTGCAACCCCACGGGAACCCCAAGTTCAGCGCAGGTCTCCCAGAGAACGTCGCACTCCTCGTCAAAGACGCGCAGGTTGGGCACCGGGGCCGGATTCATGTGAACGGCCTTGAAGTCGTACTCCTTGACGCACCGGCGTACTTCCTCGGCAGCCAGCGCCGGGTCGCGCAGGTCGATGGACGCCGCTCCACACGCGCCGCGCCCGATGTCCTGGCAGAAATCGCCCAGCCAGCGGTTGTAGGCGCGGCGGATGGCCATCGCGGTCTCGCCGTCCATCTCGGCCACGCCGGTGGTCCAGAACCCGGCAGTAGGGTAGAGAATCATGTGGTCAACGCCGTGGACGTCCATGACCTCGCGGTAGGCGCTGGCCGGGAAGTCCTGGTCAGCCCACTTGCCATAGGCAGTGTCCAATTCGTCCAGGTCCCGGTCCTGGAAATTCCTGGTGGCGGCGTTGGGGTCCCGCTCTCCCAGGGGACGCCGCCCCATGACCTCAAGCTCCAACTCGAAGGCCAGGGTGCTGGCCCGGTCTCCATTGGCGGCGGCGCCGTTGTGCCCGTTGCCGCCATTCCCGGACGGCACCCGCACCCAGCGGACATGGCCGTTGATGAGGTCCCGGTACTTCTTCTCCAGGTAGTTCTCCCAGATGGACTCGGGTTCCAGGACGTGGGAATCCCCGTCGATAAACCGTAGCCTCTCCGCAGTCATTTCAGTTCTCCTTGTAACGCGCAAGTCTCAGTGTTGGGCATGCAAAGACCAACAGGTCATCGTAAACCGGATGCCGTACAGTGCCGAAACGCTACCATCCCACTATCGGGCTGTCAAACAAGGTGTGTTCCAAACCAGGTCCATCAGACCTACGGGTCGAGGCGCTAACGGGAATACAGCAGTTGTCCATCAATGTATGTCTGTTCTACGTTGATGTCCCGAATAAAGTCAGGATTGGCCGTTGTGGGGTCGTGGCTCAATACCACCATATCCGCCCGCTTGCCAGGCTCCAATGAACCGGCCTCTCCCTCCCGGGACATGGCATGGGCGGCGTTTATGGTATAGATGCGGAGGGCCTCTGCAACGGTGACGGCCTCTTCAGGCGTCACCGCTCCCGTTTCCTGCCGAGTCCGGCGGGTCACCGCTGCGTAGATGCCAACCAGCGGGTCAAGAGGACCGCAGGGGTAGTCCGAACTTCCCGCTACCATCAGACCCTCATCAAGCATGGTCCGAATAGCGATGGGCCTGACGTCGCCTTCCAGTTCCTCCGCCCGGCTCTTGTACCTGTCGGCCCCGGTGAAGTGGAACCCCGGCTGGACCACCGCCACCACACCCAGGGACTTAGCCCTCCTGACCTGCTCCGGCGAGGCGATTGTGAAGTGTTCAACGCGGAATGGCGCTGTGGGCGTACCGTGCCGCCTGACCGCCTTCTCGAATGACTCCAAGGCCCGGTCCAAAGACCGGTTGCCCAGGCAGTGGATGGCTACCTGCATCCCCCGCCCGTGGGCATCTGCCACCAGGCTGTCGGACTCTTCCTGAGAGTAGTATATCTCTCCGACCTCCTCGGTCTCGCCGTGCGCCAGGCACCGAGTGTAGGCCGAGGACGGGAACACCGGGTCCATGAACAGCTTCATGGTCCCGCCCCGCAGCCGGTCGGAAACGTTGCCATGCCCCGCCGCGCCCGATGCAACGAGCCGGGGAGGAGCGAAGAAACCATCGGCACCCAGCATCTGGTGAAGGGTCATGGGAATGCGGTCCCGGCTGTCTGCCAGGGCATACAACTCTGCGGCGTCAGGGACCACCAGGGCGTCGCCTACGCTGGTGATGCCCAGGGAGAGGTGCCGCTGGGAGTTCTGTCTTACCAGGCCGGCAGCATCGTCCCCGTAATAGTCCATGTAGGCCCGCAGGGACAGGTTATAGACCAGGTCCATCGCGCCTTCCCAGAGGGTGCCGTCGGGTTCTCCCGAGTCGTCCCTGAGAATACGCCCGTGGGGCGGGGCGGGAGTATTGCGGTCAATTCCCGCCAGGGCCAGGGCCGCCGAATTGGCATAGCAGGCGTGGACTGAACCATCCATGATGCACACCGGGTTATCGGGTATGGCCTCGTCCAGTTCCCACCGGGTTATGGCCCTGCCATCCCGAATTGCGGCAGTCCTCAGACCCCAACCCCGCAGCCACCTGCCGGAAGGAAGGTCTTTGGCCGCAGCCGAGATACAGTCCTTGATCCCGTTGACCGTGTCGTGGGGCGGCACGCTGCAATCGACGGCAACGGGCTCCAGGGTATTGATGCTGAAGTGATTGTGCGGGTCGATGAACCCGGGGACCAAGGTCCTCCCGGCAAGATGGACCACCGTGGTATCCTTGCCCACCAGCTTGGCGATCTCCGGATTGGCGCCAACCGCGGCGATTCTTCCGCCCTCCACGGCCAGCGCCTCGGCACGGCTGTTTCGGGAGTCCATTGTGAGTATATTACCGCCCATGAGCGCCAAATCCATGCTATCCTCTCCGGCGGGTTGGCCCGGAATCACTGAACTGCCGGTGTAGTGGAAGTAACCTGGGCTCCAAGGGTGAGTTTAACCACCGTCACCCGGTTTTCCAAGTTCGCCGCCTCCCGCTTAACCCTTGTCTGGAACGGAATCCGATCAATACTTGCCAGCAACCTATCAATGCACGGCGGTATGTTCTAAAATTAACCGGCATCGGACAGCAGAGGTGAATAAGTTGGTCAATCAAGAACAGGACTGGGAGTTCGGAATACGGACGGAAGGCCACGGAGCCGACGGCGCCGCTTCCGGCCCGGTGGTCATTGGTGAAAACGGCTTTCATTACAGCGTCACCGGCAAAAACTGGGGCAAGCTTCCCGATGGCTGCGTCTACAAAGAAGGTACGTCGGTTGACGTTGACTCAAAGGACCAAGTCTACGTCTTCAACCGGGGCACCATCCCGATGATTGTGTTTGATTCCGAGGGCAACGTGGTGCGCACCTGGGGCGAAGGAGTGTTCACCAACCCTCATGGAGTGACTGTCGCTCCCGACGGCACGATTTTCTGCGTCGACAACGGCGATAGCACGGTGCGGCAGTTTACCCCGGAGGGCAAGCTGATTATGACCTTGGGCACTCCACATCAGCCCAGCCCCAAGATGAGCGGCGAGCCGTTCTGCGTACCGGCCCACGTGGGTTTCGATAAGCGTACCGGGGAATTTTACGTGGCGGACGGCTATTCCAACGCCAGGGTCCACAAGTATTCGCCGGACGGGAAACTCCTGTTCTCCTGGGGCGAGTCAGGAACGGGCGACGGGCAGTTCAACATCGTTCACAACGTCGTGGTGGACAAGGACGGCTGGGTATACATCGCTGACCGTGAAAATCATCGTATCCAGGTCTTTAGCTCCGAAGGCAAATTCGAGACTCAGTGGGGCAACCTATCCAGAGCCGCCGCTATCTGCATCGACGACAGGTCGGGGGAGGAACTGGTCTACATCGGCGAGTATTTCTGCGGGATAGGCACCAACGACATCGGCACCGACCTCGGCCCCCGGGTCACGGTGATGAACACCAAAGGCAAGGTGCTGGCCAGAGTGGGACGCGAGAGCTATGGGGAGCAGTCAGGACGGTTCTTCTCCCCTCATGGGATTACCGTGGACTCCAAAGGGGACATCTATGTAGCCGAAGTCTCCTGGACCGACTACGGCCGTCACATGGACCCGCCCCGGGAGCTGCGTTCAATGCAGAAGCTGGTCAGGGTCCCCGACCGGCGACACTGATCGCGTAAGTACGTTGACCACACATCAGACAAGTTAGCAGGAGGTTGAACATGCCGGGCGCGCTTGATGGAATTCGCGTTATCGATTTCGGGCAGTACGTGGCCGGGCCACTGGCCGGGATGCTGCTGGCAGACCAGGGGGCCGACGTTATCAGGGTCGATCCTCCCGGCGGCCCGCGGCTCAAGACTCCCGCCAATTCCACCTGGAACCGGGGCAAGCGCAGCATCGTCCTTGATCTGAAAGACCCCGCAGACCTGGAGACCGCCCGCAGCCTTATCTCGGGCGCGGACGTCCTGCTTGAGAACTTCCGGCCGGGCGTGATGCAGCGGCTGGGGCTTGGTCCGGACGAGATGGGCAAGGCCAACCCTCAATTGGTCTACTGCTCCATTCCCGGATTCGCCACCGATGACCCAAGGGTCAACCTCCGGGCCTTCGAGGGCGTCGTGGGCGCGGCTGCGGCAACCTACGTCCCCAGGGGTGAGGGCGCCGACCCCACCCAGCCCATTTACACCGCCATACCCATCGCCTCCAGCTACGCCGCCTTCCAGTCGGTGGTCAGCATCACGATGGCCCTCAACGCCCGCGAGCGCGACGGCCTGGGACAGCATATCGAGGTGCCCCTGTTCGACGCCATGTTTCCCTCCATCGGCGGGCGCGGGATGAAGGTCCACGACCCGTCCAAGGACCCGCCCTCGGCCAGGGGACTGTGGAGCGGCCACTATGAATGCAAGGATGGCCGTTGGGTACGCTTCGGCGGCTCCGGCAACCAGAACTTCCGCGAGTTTTGCGAGGCTGCCGGGATAGCCGCCTGGGGCGAGGAGGGCTTGACTGACTTCGACCGCCTGCTCGAGGACCCGGCCCTGGCGGCCGAGGCCGACCGCCGCGCCCGGGAGCTGTTCAAGACCCGCACCGCCCAGGAATGGGAGGACCTTGTCGCCGAGGCCGGAAGCGAATGCACCATGTGCCGCACCGCCACGGAGTGGTTCGAGCACCCCCACGCCCGCGAGTCACACATGGTGCTGGAGGTGGAGGACCCCACCTACGGCAAGATGCTCCAGCCCGGCATCGCGGCCCGGCTGTCGGCCTCCCCCGGCTCGGTGCGCAGTCCCGCCCCCACCCTGGACCAGCACCGGGGCGAGATTCTCGCCGAGTTGCAGACTCCGCGTTCTCCCCGGAGGCCCCGGGCACCCGAGGCATTCCTGCGGTCGGCCCTCCAGGGAGTGAAGGTGCTGGACCTGTGCATCATCCTCGCCGGGCCGACCCTGGGACGCACGATGGCCGAGTTCGGCGCGGACGTCATCAAGATCGACAACCCGGCCCGGGGCCGCACCGTGGCCCGGCACAACGACATCAACCGGGGCAAGCGCAGCATCCTCCTCGACCTGAAATCCGAGGAAGGCCGGGACGTTTTCTGGCGTCTGCTGGAAGACGCCGACGTGGTGGCCCAGAATTACCGGGCAGGCAAGCTGGAAAAGCTGGGACTCGACTACGAAAGTGTCCGGGCACGGAAGCCGGACATCGTCTACGCCTCCCTCAACGCCTTCGGACACCTCGGCCCCTGGGCCATGAGACCCGGCCACGAGCAGTTCGCCCAGGCCGCCACCGGCATGGACCGGCGTTTCGGCGGCGACGGCGCGCCGACAACCCAGCCCAACGCGGTCAACGACTACGGCACCGGGTTCATGGGCGCATACGCCGTCGCCCTTGCCCTGCTGCACCGGCAACGCACCGGCGAAGGTCAGCACGTGGACGCTGCCCTGGCATACACTGCCATGACCCTACAGTCGGCCTACAACAACCTCTACGACGGCAAGACCTGGGACGAGACACGCGGCCAGGACGCCGTGGGGGACAGCCCGCTCCACCGGGCCTACAAGGCCAGCGACGGCTGGTTCTTCCTCGGCGCATCGGCAGGCGGAAGCGAGGGTGGCGGCGGGATTGAAAATCAGTCGGACCTGGCGCGTCTCGATAGTATTGAAGGTCTCTCCGGCATAGCCTCCCTGAGCAGCGAGGCCCTGGCACACTCTCTGGAGGAACGGTTCCAGGGACAGACCGTTGCCGCGTGGGTCGACCGGCTTGTCGCCGCGGACATAGGCGCCCACCGCATCGTCTCCGACGTTGAGGAACTGATGCAGGACCCTTGGGTAATCGACCACGAGTTGAGCCTGGTCCGCCCCCATGACGAGATCGGACTGGTGACCACCTGCGGCCCCGCGCCGCGCCTCTCCCGGACGCCGGTGAACTCAGGTTACGCCGCTCCCAAGCCCGGCAAGCACGCCCCGGAAATCCTGGAGGAAGCCGGGTTGGGCGACCGCCTCGACGGGTTGCTCGAGAAAGAGATAATCCTGATGGACGGGGTAGGACCTGGCTGACCAATTTCCGGGAATGTGACCCGGCCGCAAATCGGTCATAGCACGAGGGAGATGCTCCCAACCGCTGATTTAACACGCTTCCTGGCAGCTTCCGTCTGGAAGACTGCTATATACTTCTTTGCGCTGGTCCTGGCCGTGGTCTTTGTCGGTTGCAGCGGCGCTGCTGAATCGGCTCCCGAAGCGACGTTGACCGAGAGCATGGGGTTAGACCCCCCCGGGTCAAGATCGGCTTTATTCATGCCCGACCCGGCCAGCCCCGCTGGTGCTGCCGGAGCACCCGGACCTGAAGGAGCACCCGGCCCACGTGAAGTCGTGGTCGAGAAGGAGGTGGTGAAAGAGGTTGAAGTGGTGAAGGAGGTCGGGGCACCTGAGAGCGGAATTCCGGGGCCGGCACCGGATATGGAGACCATCCAATCAAGCCTCGATAAAGCTGTGGCTGCCCTCGTCCGTGAAGCCGTCGCCGACCCCGGCGGCCCCGGAGTAGCCTCCAAAGTCCAGCCGTCGATGGTGGCGCAGAATCGCATCATCGTCCACACGGGCCACGTTGCACTGGTGGTTGATGACGTGGCCCTGGCCATAGAACAGGTGTCGGGTCTGGCCGTATCCCGCGGCGGGTGGGTGGTCGGCTCCGACCGCAGCTCCCGGCACAGCGGGTCTGTTTCTATCCGGGTGCCCGCCGAATCCCTCCAGCAGGTGCTCGACGACCTGGAGTCCCTGGCCATCGACGTCGAATCGCTGGCCCTCACCAGCCAGGACGTGACCGACGAATTCGTGGACACCCAGTCCAGGCTTGCCAGCCTCCGGGTCACGGAGCAAGTACACCTGGAAATGCTGTCCAAGGCGCAGGACGTCGAAGAAGCGTTGATGGTGCAGGACCGGATCTCCGACATCCAGATGCGCATCGAGGAGATGCAGGGGCGCATCAACTACCTGTCCCAGGTTGCAGCCTATTCCCTCGTGAATGTGAATTTGAAGCTGTCCACCGTCTCCATGCCAGTTGACGCCGGCGAGGATACGGCCTTCCGGGTAGGCCAGCCCGCGAAGTTCAAGGCCAACTTCACGCCGCCGCCTGGGGTCGATGAGTTCTCATACACCTGGGACTTCGGCGACGGAAACACCGCCAGGGGAAGGCAGACTGCCCCGGTGGTGGGCAGCAAGGGCGAGCGGGTCACCGCATCGGTGAACCATGTCTACGAGGTCGAGGGCGACTACATCGCCGAGGTCAAGATAGCAGGGAGTGGAGACACCGGGCTGGCCGAAGGTTTGGACACGGTGATTGTCACCATCACGGAAGTTCCCACCATAGAGGTCTTCGCCGGGGAAAACCTGGTGGCCGAAGAGGGCGACGAGTTGGCCATGAGGGCCACCTTCACCCGGCCCGCGGAGCTATGGGACTACGAGCACCGTTGGGACTTCGGAGATGGCACGCCCACCGAAATCGGCGTACCCGAAGAAGGCGCGACTCGGGTGGGAACGGTCCACAGCTTCTCCGATTACCGGCCCGACCCCTACGAAGTGACCTTCACAATGAGCGCCATGAGCGAGGCTGGCAAGGTATCTACTTCCGCCAACTTCTACGTCTTCGTCAACGAGTCCCGAGGCTTCATCATCGGCGGCTGGAGCGCAGGCGAGACGGGCAAGACGGCGGTACGGGCCCTGTCCGTAGCGTTTCAGGTGTTGGGCACCATTGCCATCTGGCTGGCCGTGTTCAGCCCTATATGGCTGCTGGTCGCCGCAGCGGTGTTTGGAATAATCTATCTCCGCCGAAGGCTCCGCAACCGGAACTCACGGTCAGGTTACTTGTCCGGCTTCGGCGGCCAGCCGGATTCACCGGAGGCACCACAGGAGGATTTCTACGCGGACCTGCAACCCGGAGACCAGGACACGTCTTTGGACCAGCCGCAGGACACTCCCGCCGTGGAAACCACGGAGGCGGATACTCCCAACGGCGGCCCGCCGGAGACCAGACCCCGGTAATCGCTGTCCGGACGCTACGCGGGCGATGCTCAGGGCTGGGTCAGCAACTCCAGCACGTGCTGGTCCGGATCAAGGAAGTAGACGCCCCGGCCGCCGCGGCGGTGGTTGATGTCCATATCATCCAGCGAGCGCGGGCCGCTGCCGTAGGTGATTCCCCTGGACTTGATGCGCCCGAATATCGCGTCGAAGTCCTCTTCGCTCACATGGAAGGCGTAGTGATGGGGCTGAAACCCCTCCCGGTCGTCGAAGTCCAGCGTCAGGGTGCTATTGACCTTGACCGGGGCGAAGTGTCCCGCCGGCCCGTCATAGGTGAGACCGAAAATCTCCGCAAACCACCGGGCAGAGTTTTCCTTGTCGTGGGAAGGAACTATAGTGTGGTCCAGAATTATCTCCATGAAGCACCTCCGGGACACAGCCTGAATTGCTGCGCCCTGTCATTATATGATAAATAATATCAATACATTTCAAGACCCGTCAAACTCACCAAACCCACTCCGCACTCCTTTGGTATCACACCTATCCAGCGTCCCATTCTTGTGCGTCTTACATGTAGTGGGGCATCACCTCAGTCACGAACAACTCCAGAGACCGCATGGTCTCCTCATGGCTCAAATGGCCCCACTGGAATGCGGCCACGAAGTAGTTGGCTCCGGTCTCCACGTATTCGTCCATGTAGCTGCGGATGGAGTCCGGGGAACCGGCAACAACATTGAACCCGCCTCCTCCAGGCGCAGCGTGTTCCTCAAGTCCGCTGGACCGGGACCTGCGCGGCGCAGTTTCGGCAGGTAGACTCGCCTGGGCTTCCCGTTCGGGAAGGTTGGACGGCCTGGCGTTGGCGTTGCTTCCAGAGAACTGAGTCAGGCCCCGCCTCTCCACTTCCAGGCGGCGCGGTGTGCCCAGGTTCCACTTGTACTGGTCCCAGGCCGGTTGGGCAATTTTCGCCGCCTCTTCGTCCGTATCGGCCAGGTACAGGTGGTTGACCAGCCCTATCTTGGGAGCTTCCCCCTGGGGATTCAGCGCACCCGGCCCCTGGTGCTGCTCCCACAGTTGAAAGTAGCGGTCGACGTTGGCCTGGAAGGAGTCCAAGTTGCCGACGATGATGGTGTGCATCCCGTTGATGGCCGCGGTCTCCACGTTCCGCATGTACCACAGGGGCGGGTAGGGATTCTGCAAGGGCCGCAGACGCATGGGAAGGTCGTCGAAGTTGTAAAACTCGCCCCGGTAGGTGAGCGAATCGTGGCCGAGACCCTCCCGGACTATATCCAGGGTCTCAAGGTAGCGGGCGTGGTTTATCTCTACATCCGAGTCCTGGCCCCAGAAATAGGCTTCGATCACACCGCCGCGGCCAACGCCGATGTCCATTCTGCCGCCGCTGAGGTTGTCCAACATGCAGATTTCCTCGATGAGTCGCACCGGGTGGTGCAGGGGAAGCACGTAGACACAGGGGCCGAGCCGCATGGTGGTAGTCCTCTCGGCGGCAGCGGCCAGAAACACGTTCTGGGAAGGGGCAAGACTATGGACCGCCGGGGTGTGGTGCTCCGCCAGGTGGTAGGAGTAGAACCCGGCTTCTTCCAACCGCTCTATCTGGTCCAGCCGTTCCCGGTAAATCTGGTCGAGGGGCACGTCAGGAATCGGCTCAATGTGGTCAAATACCCCAAACTGCAATGCCATGAATATGCTCCCTAGAATGAATCGAAAGACCCGCCTGCAGATACCGCAGGCCAAAGCGGGACGACCATCTGTCCTTCCCACTCTAGTGTCAACCCGTTTCCTATGTCAAACACCGGATGCTCTGCACCCAGGTCTACGACATGGAACGCTGTATCGAGAAGACCCGAAATTGACACATCCGGTATGCCGGTGCTACCGTTCCGTTGGCCGAAGACAACCCTTCAATGAATCTGGACCGGAGTCCCTATATGCGCGCGATCGACGTTCATGCCCACCTGACACCCCAATGCTTCTGGCGGGCCACCCAGGACGGCGGCTCCTGGCACGGCCTGCGCCGGGAACAGGACGCACGGGGCCGCGAGGTCCTGGTATCCGGCGATGAACGCGGCCAGCTTCCTCCCCGCGCCAGTTGGACTCCGGAGCAACGTCTGGCCGACATGGACTCTCTGGGAGTGGACGTCCATGTGGTCTCGCCCTACGCCGGTTTCTACAACTACCACCTTGACGCTGCCGTTGCTGTGGCCACTTCCCGGGAATCAAACGACGAGATAGCCGGGATGGTCCAGTCGTGGCCCGACCGTTTTGCCGGGCTGGCCACCCTGCCGATGCAGGACGTTGACGCCACAGTAGCCGAGCTTGAGCGGGTCATGGTCAACCTCGGTTTCAAAGGCGCAATGATCGATGACAAGATCAACGGCAAGCTGCTGGACGAGCCGGAGTACCTCCCCTTCTGGAAGGCCGCCGAGCAATTGGGCGCGTTGATACTGTTTCACCAGGGCGGCGAAACGGTGGTCAGCCCCCGAATCCGCCGCTACCACCTGCCCAACTCCATAGGGAATCTCGCCGACCGTACCCTGACCTTCGCTTCCCTCGTATTCGGCGGCGTCATGGATGCTTGCCCGGACCTCAAAGTCTGCTTCTCCCACGGCGGCGGGTACGCCTGCTACGGCGTGGGGCGGATGGACCGGAACTGGCGCGGCATGTCGAATGAGGAACGCCACAACCCCGAGCCGCCCAGCGCCTACCTCAAGCGGTTCTACTACGACAGCATCGTCTATACCGAAACCGCGCTCAGGTTCCTGATCGACACCGTGGGCATCGACCGAGTTCTCTTCGGCACCGACTGGCCCTACGACATGGCCCAGGACTGGCCGGTGTCCTGGGTATTGAGCCTCGAAGGCCTGACCCAGGACGAGAAGGAAGCAATTCTCTGGAAGAACCTGGAGCGATTGCTGGACCTCTAGCCCGCCGTCCATGCCAGCATAACCAGTGGAGGCAGAGACGGATGGGGCGAGACACAATGGAGGACATCGTTGAGGAAGATCGACGTACACTCCCACTACATCCCCCGGAGCGTTATACAGGCCCAGGACCAGGGGCAAGACTGGTATGGCCTCACCTATTCAGCCGCGCCAAGTCCGGGTTTCGATGACCCCAGCGGCCGGCGGGTCGCCATCAACAGCCCCAAGCTGCGCTTCACGCCCGAAGAGCGCATCGACGACATGGACGCCAGCGGCACCGACCTCCAGTTGGTCTCGATCCATACCCCTTACTTCGGATATAGCTGGGGCTCCGCCCAGACCACGCAGATGGCCCGTGAGGTCAATGATGAAATCTCAGCCCTGGCCCGCCAGCACCCCGACAGGTTCGCCGGGATGGCTACCTTACCCGTGCAGGATGTGGATGCGGCCATCGAGGAACTGGAACGGGCAGTCAATACCCTGGGACTGAAGGGCGCGGAGCTTGACGCCGCAGTAAACGATGAGAACTGGGATGAACCCCGCTTCCTGCCCCTCTTCAAGGCCGCGGAGGCCCTGGGCGCATTCCTCTTCTTCCACCCGCAACCGCAGGACAACATAGTCGCCACGGCGCGGACCCGGAAATACTCCATGCCCAACAGCATCGGCGTCCCACTGGAAGACGCCATGGTCGTGGCCACCCTCATCTTCGGCGGAATCCTGGAGGAGTGTCCCAACCTGAAGGCTTGCGTCGCCCACGGCGGGGGCCCAGCGTGCTTCGGCATGGGGCGGCTTGACCACGGCTGGATGGTGCGCTCCGAGGCGAGGACCAACATCAAGCGGCCGCCAAGCTCCTACCAGAAGCAGCTTTACTATGACTTCCTGACCAACAGCGAACCTGCCCTCCGCTTCCTGATTGACTCAGTGGGCATAGACCGGGTGGTCATAGGCAGCGATTGGCCCTTCGTGGAATGGGACCCCTCCCCCGGCGGCTGGCTGGAAGGCTTGCAGAGCCTGTCCCAGGACGAGAAGGAAAAGATAGCCTGCCGCAACCTTGAGCAGTTGCTGGGGATTTAGACCTGCATCAGCGGTTCCGCCAGCTCTTCCGGCGGGTCGAGTTCCACCATATTGGCGTTCATGGCCAGCATGGCAAAGAAGCCCATCAGGGTGGTCAACTCCACCAACCCCTGGGCGCCGAACTGCTCCCAGGCCGCTTGGAAATTCTCCTGGCTAACCCGGTGAGTCTGCAACAACTCCGTCCCCAGGTCTATGACCGCCTTCTCGTCGGCAGGCATGGAAGGCAGCGGTTCCCGGTTCTTCAGCGCGTCCACCATTTCATCGCTCAGACCTTCCCGCCTGCCCGTGGGAGCGTGGACGTTCCAGATGTACTGGCAGTTGGTGACCCGGGCGGTGACGATCATCGCCAACTCCCGAATCCTGGCGGGCAACGTGGACTCGTTGCGCACGTAACTGAACAACGGCGCAGCCCGCCGCGACATCTCCGGGCTGTGCTTGAGCACCGACAGCGGCCCCGTGCCCACCCCGCCGGGCGGTGACGAGACCTCGTCGAATATCTCCCGCAACTCCTCCCTTATCTGGTCCCTGGTTGGTGGCGGTATTCGTGCCATTCTTTCCTCCACTATTGGCGGCTGATGTCCGGCGGCTGGACTGGACAGGGCAACCGTCGGGGCAACTCTGGTCTTCCGTGGTAATATCTCATGTGCAGGACGACCCGCGCAGACCAGCATACTTTCCGTATCGATTACCCATCGATTACCCATAGAAGCGAGACGTTCCACCCATAGTACCCTGTAACGCAACCTCAGGAGGAATTGACATGGATGTATTCCAGTGCATCAGGACCCGGCGCACGGTACGGGACTTCAAACCTGACCCGGTGCCCGACGACGTTCTTTATCGAATACTTCAAGCCGCCCGGTGGGCGCCCAGTTCCAGCAACACCCAACCCTGGCATTTCATCGCGGTCAGGAACCCGGACACCATCAAGCAGTTGGGGACCATCTGCACCCAGGGCGCGTTCATCGGACAGGCCCCGTTGGCCATCGCGGTCGTCATGGCCGACGCAAGGCGGCCCGACCTCGACGCGGGCCGGGCATTGCAACAGATGGAGCTGGTGGCATGGTCCGAGGGTCTGGGCACATGCTTCGTCGGCATGAGAGCGGAGGAGCAGCAGGCGGCGGTCAAGGAGCTTCTCGGAATCCCCCAGGATATGGCCCTGATAACCGTCCTGCCCTTCGGCTACCGGGTCGAGGGAGCCAGGGGCCGCGGCACACCCCGCAAGCCCATGTCCGAGATCACCCACGGCGAGCGCTTCGGACAGAGCCTGGCCATCGGATAGAGGCAGGTCGCTGCGGGCAGGATCGCACATACTGAGTTTCATAGCTGGCGTTGCCGACACCGGGGAATCTCCAGGAAGGCAACGCCACGCCCAAGTGGGTCTCGTGCGGGAATAGCTTTATCCGTGATCCTCCAGGTGCTGAACCACGCCGAACAGGTTCCCCTCCGGGTCCAGGAACATGCCCACCATTATACCGGCGCCCGGGACTTCCATCGCCGGGCCAACGGACTTGCCGCCCAGTTCCACGGCCCTGTCCAGGTAAGCCTGTGCGTCATCCACCTGGGCGTATATTCGGATGCCCGGAGCATCCTCCTCGTCCCCCTGCTGGTAGATGCCGCCGTCGATTCCCAGGTCCCCGTCCTTGGTCATGGTCAACCCGTAGTTCATGGGATTGTCGGCGTCTACGGACCAACCGAAAAGGGATGTGTAGAAACTGGTGATCTTCGCCGAGTCCCGCGCGTTGATTTCAAAATGTATTACCGGCTGTGGCATGATTCCCCCTCCTCAGGTTCGCAAGTGATGGTTCGAGTAATGGTTCGATGGTAGCGGAGGGAAATCCGCACAATCAATCGGGAAATGTCAGCAGGCGAGCCTACCGACCCTTGAACACCGGCGCGCGCTTCTCCAGGAACGCCTGCCTCGCCTCCCTGGCGTCTTCGGAGCCGTTCAGGATGCCCCCGGCGTTGGAGGTCAACACCATGGTGGTCTCCAGGGAGTTGTCCAGGGCGGAACGCATGATGCGCTTGCTGATCCACTGCACCATCGGTGGGGTGCGCATGATGCGGTCGCACAGGGCGCGGGTCGTCTCCTCCAACTCCTCGGACGGCACCAGGTAGTTCAGCATCCCCCAGTCGTAGGCCCGCTGGGCGTCCAGGTGCCCGGTGTAGGCGAACTCCAGGGCGCGGCCCAGACCCACCAGCTTGGGCAGGTAGTAGCTGCCGCCGTTCTCGATGATCTGGCCCAACTGCTGGTAACCGATGAACCGGGTGTTCTCGCAGCCCAGGCGGATGTCGCAGTGCAACGCCATGTCCATCCCGGAACCGACGGCAGGGCCGTTGATCATAGCGATGGTGGGCTTCCTGACCTGGGAGATGTCCCGGTGCAGCTTGGTGAACCCGTGGAAGAAGTGCTCCCTGGAGGCATCGGGACCCTCGATGGTGCCCCTGTTGCCGACGAAATTCTCCCCCTTGATCTCATCGGGCGTGTCCCGGCGCATGTCCGCGCCGGAGCAGAAGCCCCGGCCCACGCCGGTAAGCACTATCACGCGAATGTTCGGATCGTCGTCCCCGGCTCGCATATACTCGCCAACCTTGGCCACGGTGCCGTTCTCCTCGGATGAACCGATGAGGGCGTTCATGCGTTCAGGCCGGTTGAACTTTATCCAGAGGATTCCCGATTCCTCGGTTTGGTAGAGCAGGTATGGGACCAGATTCGGTGGCATGGCTCTCTCCTTAATGTGTCCAGTGTCTGGATTGATGCGGGGCGCTGTCCGGGGCAAGAGGTCTAGTCTGCGCCAATGGGCCGCGTGCCAATAATCCCTTCTTCTTGCAGCCTCTCTATCTCAGACCCAGTCATCCCCAGCAGTTCCCCCAGCACGAACTCGTTGTGCTCCCCTAGACCGGGCGCGGGCGTGGCTTGTTTGCGGGGGCTTTTCGATAGCTTCCAGGGGATGGTTACCTGCTTGTATCCCCCGGCTTCCGGGTGGTCCACCCAGTCCCAGAATCCCCTGGTTTCCAGGTGCGGGTCGGTAATGATCTCTCCGCCCTTGAGCACCGCCCCGGCAGGGACACCGTGAGCCTGGAGTATGTGCATAGCCTGGTAGTGGTCTCGTTCCGAAGTCCACTGACCGATGATGCCGTCAATCGCATTGCGTTCCTGTCCTCTCAGCTCGCTGGAGGCATAACCGGGTTCGTCAGCCATTTGAGGTTGGCCCATGGCCCAGCAAAGACTCCGCCACTCGTCATCGGACCCGACGGAGATGGCAACCCAGTTGTCGTCGCCGACGCATGGATAGACCCCCTGGGGATTCCGTACAGGATGGGTGTTTCCGGTCAGGCCCGCCACTCTTCCAGTGACCTGGAAATCAAGGAAGGCATCGCCCTGCATTCCAACGGTGACTTCCCGCTGGGCAACATCCACCAGCCCGCCGCGTCCCGTGCGTCTGCGCCGTCGCAGCGCGGCCATCAACGCACCGACACTCAGTATTCCCACCACCGGGTCGGGGAAAGTCTCGTTGGTCATCAGCGGGGTCCCGTCCTCGTAACCCGTCACCGCGGCCAGCCCTGCCGTTTGCTCCAGGGTGGAGCCAAGTGAGCCATAGTCACGTTCCGGCCCAGTTGCCCCCTGGCTGCTTATCTTAAGATATATGAGCCGCGGGTTGACCCCGGAGACAACGTCATAGCCAAGGCCTAGGCGGTCCATCACCGACGCCCGGTAGTTCTCGGCCAGAACGTCGCAGATGCTGGCTAGGGAAAGGAAAATTGCCTTCCCCTGGGGCGTTGCCAGATCAAGGGTCACGCTCATCTTGTTAACGTTGCGGTGAACGTGATGCCCAGCCCGGTTCCAGGGCCGTTCCCCCGGCTCTCCGCCCGGATAGACGCGGTGTGCGCCGGGAGTTGGCCGCGCTTGGCCCCGGCTTATGTCCATCCGGGAGCAGGACTCGACCTTGATGACCTCCGCGCCCATATAGCCGAGCATGAACGTGGCATAGGGACCCACCGCGACCTGGGTCAGGTCGAGGATGCGCAGTCCTTCGAGCGCCAGTCTAGCCAAATATGTTCGCTCCTTGTGACGGAGAAATCACCCACCCGTCATTACACAGATGATGCGGCCTAGATAATGCCCCTCTGGTGCAGGGTCTCCAGTTGCTCCCCAGTGTAACCCAGCGCACCGCCGTAAACTTCCGCGTTATGCTCACCGATATGAGGGGCGCGTCCGGGCTGCCACGAATCTCCCTCCAGCCGGAAAAATGGGCCGGGGTACAGCAACCCGCCAACATCCGGGTGGTCTATGGCCTGGAAGAAATCCCGCTCTGCCAACTGCCCGGACCTGAGCAGGTCTTCCACCGTGGCCACGTAGCCCGCTATGCTGCGCAACCCCTGGAGGGTATGGTAAATCTCTTCCTTGGGACGGTCGGCTGCCCACTCGCCTACCACCTTCAGAAGTTCCTGCTGGTTCTCGCGCCGTGCCGGGGCGGTGTTGAACCGCGGGTCGTCCACCAGTTCGGGCACGCCCAGGAGTTCGCACACCCTCGGCCATGTCGCCTCCTGGACCCCCGTTTCCAGACCCGGACTTACCCATCCGTCCCTGGCCCGGGTCAGGTTGCTGGGACGGCGTTCCGGCACCCGGCCAAACTGGTAATGGATTGACGTATGTATCTGGGCTACCGCAGTTGTTTCCATTTCCGATATGTCCACGAACTGCCCGTAACCCTCCAGGTCACGCACGTGGAGGGCGATCATCGTGGCGGAGAATGCCGCCATGCCGGTGGTGCACAAGAGCGGGTTGCCGCCGACTTTGAGCGGCTCCCGGTCGGGGAGGCCGATAACGCACATCAATGCCCCTATGGCCTGTGCAATGATGTCCGACCCCTTGTAATCCCGGTAAGGCCCCCACTGCCCAAAAGGAGTAATGGCCGTGTATATAAGGCCCGGATTCGACTCCGCCAGCGAATCGTACCCGGTCCCCAGGCTATCCATGCGCCCCGGCGGGCAGGACTCCACAAGTATGTCGAACCCCTGGGCCAGTTGCCGGAGGACGGATGCCCCCTCCCCGGTCTCATAGTCCAGCGTGATGCCCTTCTTGGCCGTGTTCAGATAGAGGAACAGCCCACTGACATCGGGACCACTCTGCCCGCCAAGAAACGGGGGCAACCGCCGGGAAACGTCACCCACTCCCGGTCGCTCCACCTTGACCACCTGGGCCCCCAGCCCGGCCAGCAGCTTGGTGCAGAACGGCCCGGACACGCCCTCGCTCAGGTCAAGGACCCTTATATCGCCAAGTACAGGAGTATCTTCAGACATATCAGTCATGGTTGAGAGACTGGGGGCGATACTTGCCCTACTGTGCCGTCCGGCCGCCGTCGATCACCAGTTCCGAGCCGGTTACGAAGGATGATTCGTCGCTGGCCAGGTACAATACACCATAGGCTATTTCGACCGGCTCGCCAACCCGCCCCATCGGAACACGGGCCAATTGCTCGGCCCGCTGCTGCTCGCCGCTCCGGGCCGCCCGCAGCATGGGCGTCTGGACGGGGCCGGGATGGACCGAGTTACAGCGGATGCCGTCCCTGGCGTACTGGACTGCCGTTGCCTTGGTGAAGATGCGTACCGCGCCCTTGCTGGCCGCGTAGGCGGCCGAGGTGCCGGGAGCCGGGGCAATCCCCGCGCCCGAGGATATGTTGATTATCGAACCGCCCCCGGCCTGCTTCATAGCCGGGATTGCTTCCCGGGTGCCGAGAAACACGCCCTTGGAGTTGATGTCCATCGTGCGGTCCCACATCTCCTCGGTAAACTCCTCAAGTCCGCCGGAGATGGAGATTCCAGCGTTGTTGACCAGGATGTCCAGCTTCCCGAACCGGGAAACGGCCGCCGCCACCGCGTCGCGCCAGTCCGATTCGCTGGTCACGTCCAACTGGACGAAAAGGCACTCACCGCCGGACTCATTGATGCGGGCTTCCGTCTGACGCCCTTCCTCGGTCAGCACATCCCCGATTACAACCTTCGCCCCTTCCCTGGCAAACAGCATGGCCTCCTCAGCACCCATGCCCCGTGCGCCTCCGCTGATGAGAGCCACCTTATTTTCCAGCCGCATCGTCACACCTCCGGCTTGCAATTCTGGTCCATCGAAATCCCGGCCTGTATACGGAGACGATTGTAGTTGCCGGAACGAAGTAGTCAAGGGCCATAGATGCCCACAGCCTTGTGATCTTGTCACCCACATTGCCCATGCTTACAATGCCGGTGGTCTCGGATGCGAAGTTGAGAGACGGTCGCAGGTATAGTGCCGCACCGCGCAGCCGTGATGGAGCGCTACACCGGGGAGTTGGACCCATGCCTATGATGACCGGAAAACAGGCGTTCATGGAGATGCTGAGGGCTGAGGGTGTGAAGTACATATTCGGCAACCCCGGCACCAGCGAGAGCGCAATCATGGCGTCCCTGCCCGATTACCTGGACATCCAGTACATGCTGGCAACCCAGGAAGGCGTGGGCATGGGGATGGCCGACGGTTACGCAACTGCCAGCGACAATCCCGCCTTTGTCAACCTCCACATTGAGACAGGGCTGGCCAACGGCGTCAGCCTGCTCCACCATGCCTGGGACGGCGGCACTCCCCTGGTCCTGACCGCCGGCAACAAGGACGCGCGCAAGCTGGCCGAAGGGCGCACCGACCTGGTGGAGATGGTGCGACAGTTCACCAAGTGGAGCGCCGAGATAACCCACCCGGAGCAGGTCTCCAGCGTCATGCGCCGCGCCTTCACCGAGGCCAGGACTCCCCCAACCGGCCCGGTCTTCGTCGCCCTCGCCGCCAATGCCCTGGAGGACTCGGCGGAAGTGGAAATCGTCCCATCGGCCGGAGGTTACTACAGGGCCGCGCCCGACCCGGCGGGCGTGGAAGCCGCCGCGGAACTGCTGTCCAACGCAGCCAGCCCGGTCATCTTCACCGGCGACAGGCTGGCCCAATCCGGGGGAGTTGACGCGGCGGTGCGGCTCGCCGAGTTGGCCGGCGCAACCGTGTACACCACGTCATACGCCCGGATGAACTTTCCCCGTAGCCATCCCCAATTCCTGGGGCGCATCAACCCGTCCCTCCCGGCGTGGCGCGAGGAGCTTGCCAACGCCGACGTGGTGTTGGCCGTTGGCATGGACGTGTTCTCCGGATTCTTCTACTTCTCCGGCAGCGTCCTTCCCAACCGCACGAGCCTGATTCACGTAGACTCGGCTTCAAGAGCGATTGGCCGCAGCGAACCCACCAGAGTTGGCATCATCGCCGACCCTCGCACCGCCCTGGAGGATATCCACGACGCCGTCCGGCAGAAAATGTCCGGCTCCCAACGGGAGGCCGCCCGAGGCAGGGCCGGGAACGTATCCGCCCGCAAAGAGCAGATGAAGGCCCAATGGGACCGCCGTCTCAGGGATGGCTGGGACTCCCGCCCCATGTCCCCGGAACGGATGATGGCCGAGGTGTCCCGCGCCCTGCCCCCGGACGCCATCGTGGTGGATGACTCCATCAGTTCCAAGGACGCCCTCCACGGCGCAATCAATTTCGACCGCCCCGACTCCATCTATGGCGAGCGCATCGGCGCAATCGGATGGGGCATGGGCGCGGCGATGGGCGTCAAGCTGGCCCATCCTGACCGCCCGGTGGCGGCCGTGGTTGGCGACGGCAGCGCCATGATGACCGTCCAGGCATTGTGGACTGCCGCCAACTCCGGCATCCCGGTGGTCTACCTGGTCTGTAATAACCGCTCCTACCGGATACTCAAAGTCAACATGAACATCTACAAGACCCAGGTGTTGGGAGAACAGCCGCCCGGAAACTACGTGGGCATGGACTTCCCCAACCCCCTCAATCTCGCGGGCATGGCCAACGCCTGCGGCGTCTTTGGCCGCGCCATTGAAGACCCGTCGGAAATTGCCCCGGCCATCCAACAAGCCATTGCTTCCGGCAAGCCTGCGCTCTTGGATATCATGATTGACGGCTCGGTCTAAAGCGTTGGCTTGGCACTGTTTCATATGCACAGTTGTTGTTGCCCAGTTCCCCGCCTAAAATGCCTTCTGCGGAGAGGGTTGTTAAATTCAGGACACGGCGATATATGATACATTCGGCCTGCCATGTTATGGTCACCTGAATCATGCGGGAAACAGCGTGCCAGTAAACAGGGACAAACCGGACAAGTGGAAAGACGACATCGCTCGTTCCGTGGACATGTACAACGAGTGGTTCACCCGGTTTGCCCCTGAGGCGTACCGGACCTCGCGGGCGCAAACCACCAGGAATGTGCAGGAGTCGTTAAGGGCAACCGATAATCTGGCCAATATCAGCGTAGCGTTGCTAAAGGAAAATCCCGGTGTGCTGCCAACACTGCGGATGTCGGCATGCCCACCCTTGGCTGTGGACAGGCTTATCGGTTTGGCCGGTGTGCCCGCCAACTTGGTCAATTCAATTGAAAAACGCGGCAGGTTGCCGCCGCGAATGCCGGAGCAGGCTCTCGACGAAGCTCTGGGGAAGATAGCGGCAGTCCTTCAGAATATGGCCGACCCGGATATTTTCGTCTGGCTGGGCCGCGAGCGCAAACCGGGCCGGGCAGAGTTGTACCGGGCAGCCACTATTGTAGCGGACCGTCTGTGTGGCGCAGTCGCCAACCCCATAATCCGTAATGCACAGGAGGACCGCCAATTAACTGTCATATCGGGATGGTTGGAAGGACGCGGTTATGCTAATCTCCCGGCGGGCGAAGGGACAAAGTACGATGGCCTGACTCCGGGAACGTTTTCGTTCCGGTTGAACGTGCCGGTTAATCAGGAAGGGACTGACAAAACCGTCAATATTCCAGTGGATGCAGTGATCATGCCGAAGGCAGCCTGGGAAGGGGAGTTGCCGTTGATGATTGAGGCGAAATCCGCTGGAGATTTCACGAACGTAAACAAACGGCGCAAAGAAGAGGCTGCGAAAATGGGCCAACTGCGCCGGACCTTTGGGCAGGACGTTAGGTACATTCTATTCCTGTGCGGATACTTTGACAGCGGCTATCTGGGCTATGAGGCGGCAGAGGGCATCGACTGGGTATGGGAGCACCGAATCGGAGACCTCGAGGAGTTCGGCCTGTAAATGCTGGAGACTGTAGGAAATATGGAAGACCTCCGGCTTGTACTCCAGGCAGAACTGGATGCCGTCAAAGACCAGCGAGAACGGAACCGGCTAGGCCAGTTTGCGACGCCGACGCCCCTTGCACTTGAGATACTTCAGTATGCCAGGGAACATCTGGATGAATCTGCCCCGGTGCGCTTCATCGATCCGGCGATTGGGACAGGTGCGTTCTACTCAGCTCTGTTGAACGTGTTCCCGCACGGCTCCCCGGAATGTGCCGTCGGCTATGAGATAGACGGTCATTACGGTTTGGCCGCGGCCAGGTTGTGGGGTGAAACCGCGCTGGACGTCCGTGTTGAAGACTTCACGCGGGCCGCGCCTCCCGAGGACTCAGAGAAGTTTAACCTGCTAGTCTGCAACCCTCCCTATGTGCGCCACCACCACATCCCCGGCAACGAAAAACAGCGACTAAAAGCGCTTATACGGGACTCCTGCGGCATAGAGTTCAATGGACTTGCGGGGTTGTACTGTTACTTCTTAGGCTTGTGCCACAGTTGGATGGCTGAAGGTGGGCTTGCGGGATGGTTGATACCCAGCGAGTTCATGGACGTAAACTACGGTGTTTCGTTGAAACGCTACCTGCTTAATGAAGTAACGCTGCTGCACGTACACCGTTTCGACCCAAACGAGGTGCAGTTCAGCGATGCCCTGGTGTCTTCAGCAGTTATCTGGTTCCGCAGGAATCCTCCGCCTCAATGCCACCAAGTCCGCATGACCTATGGCGGTTCCTTGCATCAGCCGAGGATGGAACGGTTGGTGCCAGTCGAAACTTTGCGCCGCGGTCCTAAATGGACCCAATACCCGATGGCAGCGACCAGGCAAGAGCTGGACCTGCCCGTACTGTCCGATTTCTTCACCATCAGACGAGGAGTCGCCACCGGAAGCAACAAGTATTTCATCCTGCCCGCGGACGAAATTGAGGGTCGAGGTCTCCCGGCAGAGGTGTTCCGCCCCATACTACCCAGCCCGCGTTATCTCCCCGCCGATGAAATCTTGGCTGACCGGGATGGCAATCCTGTGCTGGAGCGCCGTCTGTTCCTTCTGGACTGTCGGCTGCCTGAAAGCGAGATCGAGAAGGTTCATCCAATGCTGGGCGAATACCTTGAAGAAGGCAAGACGGGTGGGTTGGCAGACCGCTACTTATGCCGGCACAGATCGCCTTGGTACGCCCAAGAGCGTCGGCCAGCAGCGCCGTTCCTCTGCACTTACCTGGGACGAAGCGACAATAAGAGTGGCAGACCGTTTCGATTTATCTTGAACCATTCCCAAGCGACAGCCCCCAACGTTTATCTTATGATGTACCCTAAAGGCAGCCTGGAAGAGGCTCTAAGGAAATCCCCCCAACTCAAGCGAGAGGTCTGGGAGTTCTTGAAAGAGATAGACCCGGAGGAGATGCTGAGTGAAGGCAGGGTGTACGGCGGGGGGCTGCACAAACTGGAACCGAAAGAGTTGGGGAAAGTTCCGGCAGCAGCACTCGCAGATCTGATAAGCCAGTTGGCGCCTGCGCACAGAGAGAAGCAGTTGGCCCTGTTTGGGGCGGCTCCCGATTAGTTTGTGCGCCGCCGACTGGGCATCGCCGGTCTAGCCACTAATCATGCTGCGCTCGTCTCTTACCTGCTCCATAGCCATCCTCGGCCTCTCCCTGCTATTGGCCTCAACCCAGGGCGCTACCCTGCGGGCCTCATCCTCTGTGTCCAAGAACGTTGACGGACTCATCAACGTAATCGTCCACACCCCAAAACCATACAACAACCTGACTGGCGCGATAGAGGAGATGGGTGGCGTTGTGACGGTGACGTACCGGAATGCCGATGCCATAGCCGCTGCCATTCCACCCCACCGCGTGGGCCGTCTGCTGGCATCACCCGGCGTCATCAGGATCGAAAAAGACCCGACGGTCAACCTGCCGGCGCCGCCGGAAGAATTGATGGACATGAGACCCCTGCCGCTGGTCGAGGCAAAGTTGTTGACTCCAGAAACGCTGGCGGCGCAGATAGGCGAACTGCCCGAGAACTACCGCAGCTATCTGGCCGAACTGACCGGGGCCAGCGATGTCTGGGAAGAGACTTCCTCCGGCGCAGGGACCATGGTCGCAGTTATCGACACCGGGACCGACGCCAGCCACCCCTGCCTCTCCGGTAGCGGCCAAGCCGGTCTTCCCCAGACGCGAGTGATTGCGGGACCAGACCTGTCACCCGATGCAGGCACCGAGTTCGAGGGGTCCACTTCCCCAACCAACAACTATCACGGGACATTCGCTGCGGGTATGGCGGCGTCCCACTGCTTCATTGCGCTGGACAAACGGGTCCCGGAAGACGCGGAGTTGGCTACCGTGTTCCAGGACCATTTCCCTCCGGGCATGGTGTTTGCCGCCGGACACAACCTGATGGTCCCCCTGGTCGGCCTGGCCCCGGAAGCCAGCATCTACGCCGTGAAGGTGTTTCCCCACACCGGTTCGGGAGTTGCAAGCTCCATAATCAGCGCCGCGGTGGACCACATCATCACCGTAAAGGAGCTGTCCAACGGCGGGCTCGCCGGCGGCGTAGACGTGGACATCATAAACATGAGCCTTGGCGGGGCTTCATTGGCCGACGGCCTGACGCTGGGCGAGCAGTTGGTGGACGCGGCCACCAGGGCCGGAATGTTGGTCGTGGTCTCTGCGGGAAACGAGGGGCCTGCGCCCGTATCGGTCTCTTCCCCCGGCACGGCCTACACTGCCCTCACCGCCGGGGCGGCCAGCGACCCGGCGCATACCCGTATCTTCTGGGACATCCTGTTCGGCCTGGGCCAGGGGGCCACTCTGTATACCGGCGATGACCTCCGTCCCGCCGATTTCAGCGCCCGCGGCCCCCTTGCCGACCGGCGTCCCGGCCCCGACGTGGTGGCCACCGGAGTCTTCAACATCTCGCTGACACCGGGTGGAGGCATAGCCTGGTCGTCCGGTACATCCTTTTCCGCCCCTGCTGTATCAGGAGGCGCGGCGCTGCTCACTGCGTGGGCCAAGGTGAATGGACCGGGAGCCGGTCCACTTGCCATCCGCAACGTCATCATCGATGGCGCAGTCTCGATGGGGCCCGACTGGAGGCGCCGGTCCCAGGGTGGGGGTTACATTGACGTGGCCCGTTCCCTGGAGATGCTGAAGGGAGGCCGCATAGACAATTCCCTCAGGTCCTACGCTCCGGATGGGAACGTGCCCAACGTCCGCTTCGAGAACGGCGCTTTCACCACCACCGTGGACGCTCTGGGTCCGGCCAGGACTGCGGACTTTGTCTTTGAGGTCGATTCGACCACCGAGTACGTGGTCATTGACCTGAGCGCTGTTGACATTGATCCCGATCCCGTGCCCACCCTCTTCCCCAACTCCATCGAGCTTTACCTGAAGGGTTCCAAGCGCGGCGGCGCTTCCTACATTCTGTACAGCGCCAATGTGTATGGGAGGTCGAGAATCGTCCTTGGCGACGGCTCTCTCAGACTGCAAGGGCCGATTTACCCCTTCACAGCGAGCCGGGGACCGCTGGAGCCGGGCCTGATCAAGCTGACCGTTCAGGGTGATTGGACCAACAACGGAAGCGTTGGCGCCACCGTGACCATACGACGCATCGGCGGCAAGGACTCCCCGGACACAGGGCCGAGATTGGGGCAGGGGGATACCGTCCTGGTCCCTGTCCGGGTGTCTCCGGGAACCGAGGCACTCCGGTTCCGTCTCGGCTGGGAACACGACTGGTCCAGGTTCCCCACCAACGACCTGGACATGTACCTTTGCCGCCCGGGATTCCTCCCATACTTCGACTTCGGAGGCGCAACCATCAACTCCCCGGAGACTCTGACCGTTCTTGACCCGGAACCGGGCACCTGGTACGTCATGGTCCTCGGCTTCGCGGTGACCACCGGGACCGACGCCTACTACCTGGACGTGGAAACTATCGCGCCTGACGAAGCCATCCCCGGAAGTCCAGCCTCGTCCGTAGCTTCAGCCCCTCCGCTGGTCAAATCCACCGGGCCGGGCAGCTTCCACGACTCCGAAGACGGGCACCGGGAGCTGGCATTCCAGGGCAAGTCCTGCTTCTAGCAGGGTGGGGCCGGGCGGGTTCGGATGGCAGAGGGCCAGGGTTTGATATACTGTTCGCCTAGCCCGTAATGCTGGAAAACCAAAATACAACCCGGAATCCTGTCACCAGCGCGGAAGACAGTTAACATGACAATTTAAGGAGGCGCAGATGGCGGACTACACTGCATACTTCAACGGCGAGTGGATGCCCTTCAGCCAGGTCAGAATCGACCCAATGGACCGGGGATTCCTGGTGGGCGACGTGATCTTTGATGTGGCCCGGACCTTTAACGGCAAGAGCTTCCGGATGGACCAGCACATCGGCCGTCTCTACCGTTCCCTCAAGTACGTCCGCCTCGACCCCGGCCTCTCCCCCCGCGAGATGCACGACATCAGCGAGGAAGTAATCGCCCGCAACCAGGAACACCTGGCCGAGGCCGGAGACTTCACCATCACCCAGTTCATCACCCGCGGCCCCGGCCAGTGGTCCCGCGACGCCGGTCCGCCTGCGGTCTGCGTCAAGGCGGCTCCGGTGGCTTTCGGGCGGTACGCCAGCCTGTTCAGTGACGGCGCCCACGGCGTCATCACCCGCACCCGCAGCTACCCCGTGGACGCCCTTGACCCCAAGGTGAAGCACTACAGCCGCATGAACTTCAACCTTGCCGACATGGAAGCCGCCGACGTCGACCCAGAGGGCTGGCCCATCCTCACCGACTCCGACGGCAACCTCACCGAGGGCACCGGCTACAACGTTTTCCTGGTCACCGACGGCGTGATCCGCACTCCGGGCGATAAGAACATCCTCCAGGGCATATCCCGGGGCATGGTCTTCGATCTGGCCAACCAGCTTGAGATTCCCCTGGTGGAGGAAGACCTCCAGCCCTACGACATGTACACCGCCGACGAAGCCTTCTTCTCCAGCACCAGCCCCTGCGTCCTCCCCGTTACGGTGGTGGACAAGCGAGAGGTAGGCGACGGTCGCCCCGGCCCCATCGTCCGGCAACTGCTGGCCGCCTGGAGCGAATCGGTGGGTATGGACATAGTGGACCAATTCGAGCGGTTCGACCGCAGCTAAAATATCACTCTTTGGAAATGGGGCCGCTTCCGCAGGCCCCAAACACACCAGGAGGCGATCATGCCAGACCTTAGCTCAATGGCGGCATCGGTGGGCGCGTTGCTAAAGGAACGCGAGCACTCAGTAGCCGTATCCGAATCATCCTGCGGCGGCCTCATCTCCGCGTCCCTCGTTGCCGTCCCCGGCGCATCGGCCTACTACGTGGGCGGTGCGGTGGTCTACACGCGAGTAGGCCAGAAGGGACTGCTCCAGGTCCCCGACGAGGCCATGTCCGGCATCCGGGCCAGCAGCGAGCCCTACGCCCTCCTCAACGCCCGCACTGTCCGCGAGTCCCTGGGCACCACCTGGGCCTTGAGCGAGACCGGGGCCAGCGGCCCCACGGGAAACCGCTACGGCGACTCGGCGGGCCACGCCTGCATCGCCGTCTCCGGTCCCGTAGAAAAAGCAATCACCGTGGAGACACGCCACGGTGACCGGGAGATCAACATGTGGTCTTTTGCCCGCGCCGCGCTGGACCTGCTGGAACAGTGTGTACGTGAAGCGGCATAGACCCGCCGGGAGGGTTCGCCATGCCTGTCGTAGAAGCCAAACTCGCCGAATTGGGGTATGAGCTGCCTCCGCCGCCCCCGCCCGCGGGCAACTACCTTCCCGCAACCCGCAGCGGCAGCGTCATGTGGCTCGCCGGTGTCGGCTCCCGCGGCGCAGACGGGACCGGAATCACCGGCAAGCTGGGCAGCGACCTGACCGTCGAGCAGGGATATGAGGCGGCCCGGCGTTGCGCCCTGAACCTGCTTTCCCGCATGAAAGCAGAGCTGGGAGACCTGGACAGGGTCTCGCGGGTGCTCAAGGTGGTTGGAATGGTCAACAGCGCCCCGGACTTCGGCGAGCAGGCCCGGGTTGTGGACGGCGCATCGGACCTGTTCGTAGCCCTATTCGACGATAATGGGCGCCACGCCCGTTCCGCCCCCGGCATGGGAGCGCTCCCCGGCGGCACTGCCGTAATCGTGGAGTGCGTCATCGAAGTTGGCGAGTGACCGTCGCGTGATGCCGCGATAACCCCGCCCGGAGCGACATGGAAGACCAACTGCTGGTAGAGAAATTCATGTCGGCAAGGACCGACCGTTCCCTTGCCGTGCTGGAGGGGTTCCATGCCCTGAAGCACGCAGTGCGCTTCGGTGCAGAGTTGCTCGACGTGCGATGCACCGGCACCCAGGACCTGGCCCGCCTCGCACAGGAATTGGCCGCAGACGTTTACAGCCCGGTCCTGGACGCAGCTGCCGAAGTCCCTCCCCGGGTCTTCACGCGCCTCTCGCCCTCTTCCATCCCTACGGACGCAATCGGCCTGGCCAAACGCCCTGAAGTGTCACTGAAAGCGATGCTTGACAACCCGGCCCCCGCGCCGGTAGTGCTCCTGGAACGCCCCCGGAACCTGGGCAACATTGGAGCGTCCATCAGGGCGGCGGCCGCTGCCGGGGCGGGAGGCGTCATCACGACAGGCGAACACGACCCCTGGAGTCCGGGAGCCCTGGCAGGAGGGGCCGGCCTTCAATATGCCCTGCCGGTTGTCCAGGTCAACGCCATTCCCGAATCGGACCGCCCCCTGGTGGCATTCGACCCGGGCGGGGAACCCCTCCATCTTGCTGCCGTCCCTCCACGCTCCATCCTGGCCTTCGGTTCGGAACGGTCCGGACTGAGCCAGGAAGCCAGGGCGAGAGCAGACCTCTGCGTATCCATACCGATGGCGCAGGAAGTATCCAGCCTTAACCTCGCCACCTCAGTGGCCGTAGCCCTCTACACTTTGAAGTTCCGGCATGGGGCCGAATGGTCCTCCGGCTGACCCGGACCGCTTTCAACTACTTGTCCATCCATTAACGGCATTCCGGGCCATATCCGGGAGCCGTCAGAGGTTCATGGCCTCCAGGCCCACCCGGGCCAGGTCCTCGTCCCGCTGGCCGCTGGGGTAACCGCCGACGCCAATCCCTCCCAGGATGACGCCGTCCTTCCTGATCACGAGGCCGCCCTGGTTCGGCGTCAGCATGGGGTCGCCCATATCGGCGACGATTCTGCCCCCGGCGCGGACGTTGTCCCCGTGCGCTCCCGAGTCCTGCCCCATCATGGCCGACGTATACGCCTTGCGCATGGCGTGGCGGCGGCTGAACATTCTGAGATTGTCCATCTTGGCGTAGGCCATCAGGTTGCCCGTGTCGTCGACAATGGCCATAGCAACCGGCTCGTCGGGCAACTCCAGGGCCTTTTCGATCATGGCGTTCATCGCCGCCCGGACCTGTTCAAAGCTGAGGTACGGGTTCTCTGGCATAGCGGCTACCTCTCCTGAGAATCGAAAGTCTGGGATTAAGCGTACTTGCCGGAGACCTGGGGCGTGGTGCCTTCCAGTCCCTTCTGGTCGCGTTCCAGCCGGGTCTCGCGGAGCCAGGCGCGCTTCAGGTCGTCCCTGACGTTTATTCGCAGGGTGCCCAGCCCCTCGCATTCCAGGTCGATCAGGTCCCCATCCTGGAAGGCGCTCAGGCCCCGGTGGTTGGTTCCGGTAGCCACCACGTCGCCGGGTTCCAGGGGATGGATGGAGCTGACCCACTCGACGACCCTGGGAATCTGGTGCGCCATGTCGTTGGTGTTGAAGTTCTGCTTCAGCTCCTCGTTGACCCAAAGCCTGACCTGTAGGTTCTGCGGGTCGGTAATCTCGTCCGCCGTGACCAGCCAGGGTCCCATCGGAGCGAATGTCTCCCGAGACTTCATCTGGTAGAAGGTGTTGCCCGCGGGCGGCAGACCCCGCGCCGACCCGTCGATGAAGTTCAAATATCCGAAGATATAGTCAAAGGCTTCGTCCGCGCTGACGTGGGATGCCCGCTTGCCGATGACAAAGGCCAACTCGGCCTCGCCCTCAAAAATCGTGGCGGGAACGTCCGGCAGAATCATGGTGTCGCCGCTGCCGATAACCGCATTGGCCGACTTGTGGAAGGCGTTGATGGGAGCGGGAGCGTCCCGGGTGCCGTCCTCCATGTAGTTGACCGCCATCGCAACGATGTTGTTGGGCTTGGGCAGCGGCGACCGGATCCTCACCTGGTCCACGGGCACCCCCGTGCCCCGGTCAATTACGCTCTGGAGACCGGCGCGTTGGTTGGGAAAGTCTTCAATGAGGCGGTTCATCAGGTCCTGGGGCGATGTGTGGGAAATACCGCTGACCGCTTCCGACAGGTCCACGACGTTGTTGCCGCTTACTGCGCCGAGCTTGAAATCATCGTAGAAAACCAGCTTCATGGCTCCTCCAATTTTGCCGGATCGTATGGCAGGGGGTAATCATAGTGGCCGCCGCGTCACAGCGGGCCAGCCTGTCCCAGCACCTGCCGGGGAACCGAATGATAACCATTCCGGTATGGGCTATCAAGTGGGGTCTATCCCCGCGCCTGCGGGGGGACCGAGTCTCCCGGCGGAGGATGTGTCCCACTTACGGCGATCCTGAGGCTGGACCTTTTACTTCCGGGCTATAGTGAGCCATCTTGGGCCACTCGGCCCTGTGGCCGGTTGAGATTTTGGCCGAGGTTGCTCCCCGTTCTCACGGGGACAGGTTTGGCGCATAGGTATGGCAACTGGCGGCCATCGGGGTTGGGAAAGAGGATGTGTCAGTGGAATAGGGCATGGTGAACAGCCCGGAGACGAGACCACTACCGGTAGAGCCGGGGGCTCTGAATTGGAACACTACCCTCAATGGGCCTCTCCGTTCTATTTCCTTATGCCTCTACTTCTTGATGCCGGACCAGATGATGCCCACGGTCTGCTCCGCCCAGCTGCCGGATACGCTCCCGCCGGTGATGTATTCAGCGTAGTAGGAGCCGATCAACATGCTGACCGTTATATCCAGGTCCAGGCCATCCCTGATTTCACCCCGGTCGGCGGCCCTCTCCAGCACCCTGCGGATGAGGGCGCGGCGGGGCAGCAAGACCCTCTCCCGGAACAGGTCCAGCAGTTCCGGGGTATGGGTCTGCTCGGCTATGAGTGCGCCGATGATGCCCATGCCCCGGTTATGCTCGATCCGGTTGCGGAAAACCTTGAGGTAGGCGAGCAGGTCGCCCAGGGTGCTTCCGGTATCGGGAGGCGCCTCTTCCTCGATGAGGGCCGACACTGCGGCGGTGGCAAGGTCGGCCTTGCTGGCCCAACGTTTGTATATGGTCGCCTTGGTGGTCCCAGCGGCCGCGGCGATGGTGTCTATTGACATGCGGTGGTAGCCGCTGGCCGCCAGTTGGGTCTGGGTGGCCTCAATCACGGCCCGGTCGATTCCGGGGTCTCGCGGTCTTCCTCTGCCGCCGCATGACGGGGGGGCGGGCCGGGCGGGTTCCGACGCCGATTCGGGTAGCTGATTCATAACCTTCTCCAGGCTCAGACCGGGGGACTACCCCATCGGGGGCGGACCCTCCGCGCCGCTCTCCGGCCGGCAGAGCAGTGCGGAGCAACGTTCTCAATGATCGGGTAGCGTTCCGCTTCAGGCGGTCTGGCAATCTGACAATGGCCGATGGACTCCCGCTTTCGCGGGAATTGCGGCTGGCGCCGGGAATGAAACCACCTGAATTGCAACGCTGCCAGTGATCGTCAAGTCCTTGACAGTGAAGGGTCCATTTAGCATACTATACGGTATAGTGAATTATTTCAATCCGTGCAGGCGTCCTTAGCAGATGGCCCGAGACACCACTCAGACCTCTCCATCACCCGTCCAGCCCCGGCCAACAAGAGGACGCATCCAGACCTTCTCTTCTCTGCGCAACCGGGACTACCGGTTTCTCTGGACGGGCAACCTGTTCAACAACGGCGCGAACTGGCTCCAGCAACTGACCGTGGGCTGGCTCGTCTGGGACCTGTCCGCTTCCCCATTCCTGGTGGGCGCGGTCGGCGGCTTCCGGGCCGTGCCCTTCCTGGTTATCGGTCCCATAGCCGGAGTGCTGGCCGACCGACTCGACCGCCGGAAGCTCGTGATTGTAAGCCAGACCATGCTGGCCTCGGCCGCCCTGGTATTCGCCTTTGTTGTCTGGTCCGGACGTGTGGAAGTATGGCACGCCTTCCTCTACATCGCAATCTCCGGGGTCGCCCATTCGGTGCTGCAACCTGTCCGCAGCGCGTTGGTGGCCAACACCGTACCCAGGGAAGACCTGGCCAACGCCTTCGCCCTCCACGCCATGACCATCACCTCCTCCAGGCTGGTATGGCCTGCCATCGGCGGCTACCTGGTAGGAATATTCGGGTTCACCGTCAACTTCTTCGTAGAGAGTTTCCTGTACATCACCCTGGCCGTCATGGTCATACCTATGCGCACGCCCTACCGGGAAGAAACGCCCCGAAACCGTCACTCTTCTCCATTTTCGGACCTGGTGGACGGCATAAAGTACGTCGCCAGGGACAAGCCAATCCTGCAACTCATCGTGATGAGCTTCATCCCCAACTTTCTGCTCCAGCCCTGCATATACCTGCTGCCCGTCTTCGTTGGGGATGTTCTCAACCGCGGACCGGAGATACTCGGGACGCTGCTCTCCATCAACGGCGGGTTCGGGTTCGCGGCCACGGTGGTCATCGCCACCTTCGGGTACGTTCTGGGCAAGGGCAAGACCAGCCTGATCGCCCTCGTCCTGGCCTCCATCGCGGGCATAATGCTTGGCCAGTCCCAATGGCTCGCGCTGACCATCGTCGCGGTCTCCCTCATGGGATACGGGATGAGTTCCTTTCGGACCTGCAACATGACCCTGGTCCAGTTGCTCGCGCCGGACGACCTGCGCGGGCGCATCCAGAGCATCTACCACCTTGACCACGGGTTAACCCCGCTGGCCAGCTTTATCATCGGCGCATTCGCCGAGTTCTACTCGCCGGCGGCAGCAGTGACCGCGGTGGGAGCGCTTGCCCTCGTAATTTCCATCTACTTCCTGCTGGCGTTCACCCAGATTCGGAGGCTGGACTAGGCTCTTATAATATCCTTGGCCTAGCTCCCACCTATGCGCAATGCGGACAAGCCAAATCAGACCCCGGTTGAGGATGCCAGAAATTGAGGAGGTAACCCTACGAACATCCCAGACAATCTCAAGAAACTTCTGATTGCGGGCGTCGTCATCGGCGTCATCGCAGTCCTCGTAGGCGGCGGAATAGTCGGATTCGACCAGTGGACAAACTCGGATATTTCCGGTCGTTATGTAACCGCCGATAACGCCGAAGTCGTCGCGGACCTGGTAAAGGTGGGGCCACTCAACGCTGGGCGCATAAGTTCGATGGAAGTGGCCGTGGGAGACCCCGTACTGAAGGGTCAGGCGCTGGCCGTGCTGGACATGCCAAGCCTGATCTCCCGCTCGGACATCACCGACACCGCCAAGCTGGGTTTCCGGCCGGGGGGCGGGTTGGCGGGTTCGGAGGTCCTGCAGGACCAACGCGCCGAGGTAGTCGCGCCGCGGTCGGGTGTGGTCGCCGCTGTGCTGGCCAGGGAAGGAGACACCGTCTCCGCGGGACAGACCATTGTCACCCTGATGGACCCTCGCACCCTCTGGGTCGTGGCCAACGTGGAGGAGAACAAGATTGAGCGTGTCCAGCCGGGCCAGCAGGTTCACATCGAAATCAGGAGCGTCGAGCGTCCCCTGTCGGGAAGGGTCGGCTCCGTATCCCCCGTAACCGCCGCCTCGCTGTCTCCTGAACGGTCTTCGGCGAACAACCTGCGGCGGACGGACCAGGTTATTCCTGTAGAGATACTTCTCGACGTTTTCGACCCGTCCCTCATACCCGGTTCCACGGCCAAAATCAAGATAAGGACGCCGTAAATGACCCTGACCGGGTTACTCGGTCTGCTGATCGCAGCCTGCGGGTTCCTGCTGATAACCATTGTCTGCGTTCCGGTAGCGGCCCGCCTGTTCTGGAACTACCGCAGTTCCGGGGCCAGGCTGACCGACCTGGAAAACTACAAGTGGTGGGTCTTCTGCACCATCGCCACCGGCGTCTTCATGTCCGTGTGCGGCCACGGCAGTATCCTGATCGCACTTCCATCCATCGCCGGCCACTTCGGAGCCACCCTAGAGACGGTATTGTGGATCGCCATCAGCGAAACGCTTGCAATCTCGTCCCTCCTGCTGCCGATGGGAAGGCTGTCAGACATCCTGGGCCGCAAGCAAGTATACGTGGCCGGGTTCACCATCTTCGTGCTGGCCTCCGCTGCCGCGGGACTGGCGGGAAGTCTCCCCTTCCTGATGGTCGCCAGAGTGATACAGGGCGTCAGCTCTGCGATGGTCCAGGCCAACGGGCAGGCAATGGTGCTCTCGGTGTTCCCCGGCTCGGAGCGCGGGAAGGCCCTCGGGTCCCAGTTCAGCGTCGTCGGCGTTGGGTCGATGAGCGGCATGGCCCTGGGCGGAGTGCTGGTGAGCACCCTGGGCTGGCGCTCCGTATTTCTGGTCAACGTGCCGGTGGGTATAGTAGTCCTTGCGGTCGCGCTGATCGTCCTCGACCAGAGCCGGTTCACCCAGGAGAGACAGGGAGACCGGCGGCCTCCCTTCGACTGGCTGGGGTCTACCCTGAGCGCCACGGCCCTCCTGACCATCCTCCTGGCGATGACTCTGGGCAACCGCATCGGCTGGAACTCGCCTGGGGTCCTGTCTTGCGTCCTTGGCTTTATCGTCTCTTTGACCGGGTTCATCTGGTGGGAACTGCGCACCCCGTCCCCAATGCTCGACCTCCGATTGTTCAAGCGCAAGCTGGTTGCGCTGGGCATAGCCGCCGGGTGGCTGTCCTTCCTGGGCAGTTCGGGGGTGCGGTTCCTGATGGCCCTGTACCTCCAGAGTGCGCTGCGCTACAGCCCGCAGGACGCTGGGTTGATAACCCTGCCTATGGCCATCACCATGACCATCATGGGGCCAATCGCCGGACGCTTGTCGGACCGCTACGGCTGGCTGAAGCTGAATGTTGGCGGCCTGGGACTTGCCTCCGCCGCACTGTTCATGCTGTCAGGAGCAGTCGGGGTGAACACCTCGCTTCAGGTATTGGTCCCGCTCCTGGTACTGCAAAGCCTTGGCACCGGGTTGTTCGGCTCCCCCAACAACAGCTCCATTGTCAGCGCGGTGGAACGTTCCCGCTACGGAATAGCGTCGGCTCTCACCTCCCTCACCCGCAACTCAGCCAACATCGTCAGCAACGCGGTGGTCACGGCCATCGTGGTGGCCACTATGGCCGCTATGGGAGCCGCGTCGGACTTGGGATCAGTATCAGACGAGCCGACCGCCTTCGTCGAGGGCGTCAAGCGGGCGTTCCTCGCCGCAGGGTTCATGTGCTCCATTGGAGTGGTCATCTCGTTCCTGAAAGGCGACCGCCCCAAGCAGGCTGCCGAACCCGCGGCCCAAGCCACCGCCGGGGCAGGCGCGGCGAACTAACGAAAAGTCTCCCCGCCTGTACCGGGGAGACTCACTGCGATGCCAACCGTTGCCGATTCTAAGACCGTGGTCACCGCCCCATAAGCTCCATCAACTCCGACACATCGGGAAGGTTTTCCAGGTCTTCCACCATCTCGATCACACGTTCCGCCTCCTGTTCAGGAAGGAGCACACGGGCGCAGTCCCACACCTTGCGGCGTCGTTGGCCCCCGCTCATTGGGTTTGCTGCCGAGCCGGTGAACGCAGAACACTCCGCGCTGACCGTGCGTCCATCCACCAATTGGGCCGTGGCGGCAGCTCCGTTGCCCGATTGCCCGCCCGGCTCCACTCTGACTTTGCCCAGCAGAGCCTCCATATCCGGCGCAAACCGGCGTTCATCCAGGAAAGTCTCGATGCCCACGTGACCGTCCAGAAGCGCCGCAGCCGCGCAGTACTCAATGCTGAACTTCCCGTCCAGTCCGCTCCGGGGGACCGGCCCCGAGTGCCCGCGACCCTGCGTACTCACTACCAGGGACTCGACCATCTCCGGTTTTAGGTCGAACTCCTCCCGCAGGTTCAACACGGACTCGATGGGGTTCTGCATGTGTATCTGTGCGGGAAACCGCTTGATGTCGAACCCCGGGTCCACCAGCCGATACGACTCCCCAAGTCCGCGAGTAACCACATCCCAGTCCATCCTGCCCTGGAACAAGGCTTCCGCGTACCCATTGGCAGTCTCCAGGATGTCCTCGCTGCTGGTAAATCCGGCCTCGGCCAGCAACGCCGCCTCTGCCCCCATGCGCGCCGCATTGCCGGGGTGCGTGGACTTGACCATCGTGCCCGTGTTCGCGGTCAGTCCTCCGGTGCGGGATGCAGCGATGCCCAGGGCCATCTCGGTCTGCTCCGGGCCAAGTCCCAACGCCTTCGCGCCCGCCGCCGCTCCGCCCAACGGCCCTACCAGTCCTGGGGGATGATAGGCGGGATTGGCCGCTCCGGCAGATGCGGCTCTCAGCCGCCCCTGCACCTCCCAACCCAGTGTGTAAGCCATGATGATGTCCTTGCCCGAAGCGCCGCGCCCCTCAGCCAGGGCCAACGCCGTTGGCAAACATGACGACGTCCCGTGTGTCGGCGGAAAACCTTGAATCTCGAAGTCCAGGCAGTGGCCGAACACGCCGTTGGCGAAAGCCGCGTAGGGCGGATTGGTCTTGAACCCCCACCCGACCACTGTGGAGCGGGCCGCGCCTCCCATCGCTTCCACGTAGCGGCCAAAGGTCAAAGCCAGCTCCTGCGTCGACCCCGCCAGCATGTTGGCCACGCCGTCGAGAATCGCTATCTTGGCCGCTTCTACAACTTCGTTGGGTAAGCTTTCGTAGCTAACCTCAGAGATAAACCGGGCCAGAGTCTTGGTAGCGCTCATATTTCCACATCCTCAATCTTGTCCCCGTGAAAACGGGAATCGACAGGCTGATGTCTTCATCCCGTCACATTTTAGCAGTGGCTGGCAGTCAGTGGTTATCTCCCCAGCCAAATGAAAACCAGCCACTGGCCACTGATGACTGTCCAGTGTAGAATTGCGGACGATACAAGCCTGCCAATACACAGACAGCAGGCTATCAGGAGGCAGCCAACATGGACTTTGGACTGCAAGACAAGTACGCCCTGGTGACCGGGGGCAGCCGGGGCATCGGCAAGGCCATCGCCCGCGAACTCGCCCGCGAGGGTGTCGACGTAGTCATCGCCTCCCGCACAATGGCCGACCTGGAGCGGTCGGCCCGGGAGATCGAGGACGAGACCGGTCGCCGCGTTATTCCCATGCAGCTTGACGTTACCGACAAGGCGCAGGTGGACCAGGTCACCACTGCCGCGGCCGGGCAACTTGGCGGACTTCACATCCTGGTCAACAGCGGTTCTTACCCCGGCGGCTCCCCAGGCGCTACCGGTCCCATCGAGGAACTGGTGGACGAGGACCTGCTGGCCGATTTCGACGTAAAGTACGTCGGGGCGCTCCGCTGCGCCAGGGCCGCCATCCCGTTCCTGAAAGAGCAGGGTTGGGGCAGAATCATCAACATCAGCGGCGGCAACGCCCGCAACGCCGGGAACCTCAGCGGCGGGGCGCGCAACGTCTCAATGGTCCACATGACCAAGACCCTCTCCAACCACCTGGGCCGCTATGGGATCACCGTCAATTGCATCCACCCCGGCACCACTCGCACCGAGCGCACCCCCGGAATGCTGGAGGCGCGGGCTTCCCAGTTGGGCATCTCCTCCGAGGAAGTGGAGCAGAGCGACTTTGCTCCCGGCTCGTCACGTGGGAATGCCATCTGCCGCATGGTGGACGCATCGGAAATCGGCTTCCTAACCGCCTATCTGTGCTCCGACAAGGCGTGGGCCATCACGGGAGAGGTCATAGCTGCGGGCGGCGGCACCGGCAACGCCGTCTACTACTAGGCGAGGGGCAAGACGCACGAAGCCCGGTGTCCGGGCGGAAATCGCGGGTCGTGGTTAACCGGCCCGCTCCAATTTCCTTGTAACCATGTAGAGCCAATTGGAGCCCGCCTCGAATGGCTCGAAGTCTATGCTTCCGTATGCCCTGTGCTCGCCAAACCCCGCCTGCTCCAGCAACAACGTCAGTTCCCGGTAGGTGTAAATCCGTAGTGAAAGGCGCTTGGTACTCCTGCACCCGTCTCGAATGAAAGTCCAGTCGGATTCAACCCTGCTGGTCTCGTGGTCGAATCTGCGCTCCTCCAGGACCAGCAGTTCTCCCAAACTCCACCATACCCTTGGCTCCTCAAGTATCTCCCGAACCCGGTTTTCAACCAAGGGAGTATCCAGGACGAATGGAGCACCCGGCTTCAGGGCGCGGGACACCGCTTCCAGAAAATCAATGTTCCCCTGCTCATCGAAGTATCCGAAGCTGCTCCAGAAGCAGACCGCCCCGTCAAACTCTTCATCCCAGGGCAGGTCGCGCATGTCGCCACACTTCCAGCGAATGGGCAACCGCCGTGTGTCAGCCTTTGCCCTGCCGTCATCCAACAGAGGTTGGCCCATGTCCACGCCCGTGACTTCGCACCCCGACGCCGCCAGCTCCAGGGCAATGCGCCCGCTGCCGCACGGAACATCCAGCACCTTCGCCCCGACCGGAAGCCCCATCGCTTCATGGATGAATCCCGCCTCGACGCGAGTCCGTTCCTCATCCCTCGAGGATCTCACGAATTCCAGCGCATCGCCGGAGAAGAACTCCCGCCACCAGTCCGCCAAGTTCTTCAAGCCCCTCCGTTCTTGATGGCTCTTGTCATTCCCGCTTTCGCAGGAATCCATACGTTCCGCCCTTGGACTTCCCACTTCACGGCAGACACGAATGATCTGCCACCGTCATCATTACGCCAACAATGCATTGCGCCAATGACGCTCGTCAACTCGCCAGCAATTCCTTCAACTGCGCGTCGATAAAACCGGTGTCCACCGGGTTGCGCCCCGGCCCGCCGCCGGTGTGACCCCAGATAGTGGGAATGGTACGCAGTTCCGCGTTAGGCATCATTCCGACCTCGATCTCGTTGTCCTCCGGCGGAAAATACTGGTCTGTCTGGGACGGCATGACGAAGGCACGGGCGGTTACCGATCCCAACGCCTTCTCAAAATCGCCTTTGTATATCGGATTGTCGCTTATATCTCCCGCCTGCCAAGTTGCCGCCATCGCCAGTATGTCGTTGGCGTCCAGTTGCAGGTAGCGTCCTTCCCACGCCGTAATCAGGTAGTCCTCTAAGGACGAATGCCCCAAATCCAGATACACCCTCTCCCGGTAAAAAGCCTGGGACGGGGCCCAACCAGCGTAGACTCGCGCCATCGCCCGCAGGCCCTTCTCCGGGGGCCGGTCATACCATCCGTTATCCCAGGCGTCATCGGCCCGCAGGGCCGCCTTCACCCCTTCCAGGAACACGAAATTATGAGGAGACGTCCGCGCCGACCCGCACCAGGGGGCGATTCGTTCCACCATATCCGGGAACATCGCCCCCCAGTGGAACGTCTGCTGCGCCCCCATCGAGAAACCGCACACCAGGGCAATGCGCTCGATCCGGAACCCCTCCGTTACCAGCCTGTGCTGACACATCACGTTGTCGTAGTATGTCACCAACGGGAACCGCGCCCGGTCGTAGGGTGGCGGGGTATTGCTCGGAGATGGCGACAGCCCATTCCCGAAAAGATTGGGCACGATGATGAAATACCGCGACGGGTCCAGCGCCATTCCCGGACCGATCATCGGCTCGTTGGCCGTATGGTTGGAACTGAAGTAGGTCGGGAAAACAATCGCGTTGTCCCGCTCCGCGTTCAGCTCCCCGTAAGCCCGGTAGGCAAGCCAGGCGTTGCGCAGCCGCAGCCCGCACTGAAGGTCAATGTCTCCCAGCGGAAAAGTCTCATATCCCGTCATTCAAGAGCCTCCAGTGCCGGATGCTGAATCAAGACCCCTTTGCCCTTCCGTCAAATAGGATACCTTAACCTCAAGGGGTTTGTGACAATGCCCATCGACGGCCAAAAATCATTCCCCGAAATCGGGAATCCATTACCCCGGCTCCAGAGCGCCGTCGATTCCATAGAAATACCGAAGAAATCCCGACACACCCTACTGTAGACCTCAATTATATCCCCGGCAAGGTTCTCGCCCCAACCTGCACCCGATGCCAATAACCTACGGGTGCTCTCGAACAGTGCGAAGAGCGGCAAGCGAGTAGACCGACAACGCCAGTCCCACCAGTCCCAGGATGGTTATCGCCTCCACCACACCGGTAAAGTCGGTCATCAGGCCCACCAGGATGCTGAAGGGAAACACGAACCCCTGGCCGTAGCTGGCGAGGCTCGTAACCCTACCACGGTACCGGTCCGGGGTAATCAACTGTACCAGCGTCCCACTCGTGGTCCGGAAGTGGGCTTGGGCAAAGGACATCAGGCCAATCAGGACCAGCGAAGCCAGCAGCGGGAACGGCGGCGCGATTACTGGCGAGTAAGCGAACAACACCACGAATACTGAACTTGCCAGCACTGAGAACAGCGCCAATATCCCCTTCTTGAACACGAAGCCGATGGACGCTATCAGCGCCGCGGAGGCGAAGCCCCCTATCCCGGTGGCCGACAGCAGGAACCCGCCAACGTCCGCCGCCCGCTCCAGCGTGTTTGCCGTGAAAATGGGCAACAGGAACCATACCTGGTGCAGCACCATGTTGGGAATCAGACCCACTAATATCATCGACAGGATCACCGGCTGCTCCCGCCGGATGAACCGGACCCCCTCGCCGAAGGCCGAAACCGGAGAGATACGTCTCCTTGGGGGTGGGAGTTGATAGGGCGTCCTCAGAGGCAGGAACACCAGCACCATCGCCGCGTAGAAGGCCGCCTCCATCAAGAAGTTGGCCGTGAACCCCAGGTTGGCGATCAGGATGCCCCCGATGAACGGTCCGAATATCCGTGTGCTGGTGATCGTCAGGGAGTTGGTGGCAAAGGCGTTGCCGAAGGCTTCCGGCGGCACCGTGTTGGCAATCAACGCCTGCCGCATAGGCTGAGCAATGGAAAGACAACTGCCCGCGACTATCACATAAGCGTAGGCGGTCCAGACCTTGGCCGTATTGGATAGCCCCACTCCGTAGTCCGAGACCACCACCAGCGCGAACAGCACTGCGATGCAGGCCATGAAGGTCTGTATCCGCATCAGCAGTTTGCGCCGGTCAACCCGGTCTCCCAGTACCCCGCCCCAAGGTCCCACCAGCAGCACCGGCAGCGTGCTCAGACCGCCCACGGTGACCACTTGCAACGCCGATGTGGCCGAACCTTCCGTCAGGTCCCGCACCAGCCAGCCCACCGTAAGCAGTTGCAGCCATTGGGCGCTGTTGCAACAGAAGTTCCCGGTCCAGAGCAGACGGTAGTTCCGGTAGGCAATCAGGGAATCGAAAGTATGCAGCCGGGGCAATCGAAGAGACTTGATAACGCTCCGCTCCTGTGAATCAACCGGGCTGGCAGCCTGCCGTAAAAAGAAGACCGGCGACGGGGCCAGGGACTCGGACCGGATGCTGCCCCAGCCCCTCGCCCCAGCCGCCCCCACCGCCTTTACAGTCAATCCCGCGAAAGCGGGAATCCATCGTCGGCCTTTCGGCGTCCCCGGTCCCGAGAGAACGTCGAAATCATCCGCCGGTTCACATACCCTGACCCTTCCGTTCAATCACCACCACGGGAATTTCCCGCTCCGTCCGGGCCTGGTACTCATCATAGGTTGGAAAAATCCCCACCATGATCGCCCAGAGCGCGGGCTTCTCCTCCGGGGTGGCTGTCCGCGCTGTCGCCACGAACCTGTCGCCCATCACCTGTAGCTCCACGTTCGGGTCCTTGACCAGGTTCCTGTACCAGCCCGGGTGCCTTGGCGCGCCGCCCCGGGACGCAACCAGCAGATAGCGTTCCCCGTCCCGCCCGTAAATCAGCGGCGTAGTCGTGGGATTCCCGGTGACCCGGCCCCTGGTCGTCAGCAGAGCCGTGGGAAGTCCGTTCCAGATGTGGCCTTCTTCGCCATTGGTCTCCAGGTAGCGTTCCAGGTGTTGTTGCACCCAGTCCCTTGGTCGCTCAGCAGGTGTCGTCATCTTCGGTCCGCCCTCCCCTGGAGTTGTATCGCCTGCCTGCGGGCGCAGGCCAACGGGATACTAAACTGTCCTGGTGTGGTTGTCCAGATGAAGATGAGCAAGGCGTCGAACTATTTGTGCCCAACTGCCCCGATGGTCTGGCCCATACAATCCACGGCCAATCCAATGTAGAATACTTCTGCCAAAACTACGCTAGGAGGCCGCATCATGGCAACCGTCAACACCGTCCTGGGTCCCATCGATTCGGCAGACCTGGGCTTCACCCTGAGTCACGAGCACCTTGGCACCAACGCAGCAGGCATTCGCCAGACCTACCCGGAGTTCTTCGACCGTGAGGGCGTAAAGGAGCAGGCCATAGCAGCCCTGACCGAAGCCTACAACGAGGGCCTGCGCACTATTATCGACGTCAGCACCATCGACCTTGGGCGCGACGTTTTGCTGATGGATGAAGTGTCCCGTGCCTCCGGAGTGCAGATAGTTTGCGCCACCGGCAACCACCTGGCAGTCCCCCGCCCATTTGGCGACGTGTCGCCAGACGTCATCGCCTCTCTATACGTGCGGGAGATCGAAGAAGGGATCGAGGGCACCGGCATCAAGGCCGGCATCATCAAGGTCGCCAGCGACCGGGGGGGCATCACCCCTCCCCAGGAAGTTGTCCTCCGCGCCGCCGCTCGCACCTGCAACCAGACCGGCACCAGGATCTCCACCCACACTTGGTCCCCGGAACGAATCGGAGAACAGCAGGTGCGCGTATTAAAAGAAGAGGGGGTTGATCTGAACAAGGTCTACATAGGACACAGCAACGACGACACCGACATCGACTATCTGCTGGGCCTGCTGGACGAGGGTGTATGGCTGGGCCTGGACCGTTACCCCGGAGGCAGAAACAACGAGACACCCAATTGGGAACAACGCACCGAGGTCGTGAAGAAGCTGATGGACGCAGGCCACACGGAGCGCATCATGCTCTCCCACGACTACTCCGTGCCCAAGGCCCGCTACGGGGCCGAGGTCCAGGAGGAGCGACGTCGCGCCAACCCCGACGGCTACCTGTTCATCACCCGCACCGTCCTTCCCAGGCTGAAGGAGTTGGGCGCGTCCGACTCCGACATCAGCCAGATAATGGTCCAGAACCCGAGGAAATTCTTCGAGGACGAGTAGGCCGACACCATAACCCCCCAGGAGGATAGAATGCACCGTTTGACCCGCAATTGGTCCGTCCTGCTTGCTACCCTGGCGTTGACCGGGATGCTGCTCGTTGCTTGCGGCGCCACGAGCGCGCCTGCCCCCACCGAGGCTGCGAAAACTGCGGCCCCGGAAACAACCATGCCGGAGGCCGCCACGTCCGCTCCGGCAGTCGAAACAACCCGGCAACAACCCGCGTCCGGAGACCAACCGGCGCCCACAGCCATGAAGGAGCAGCCGGCCGCTACCGCCATGCCGGAGAAGGCGCCCGCCGCTGAAGTGGCGGCCCAGCCGGAGGCGACTGCCATGACCGGGAAGGCAGCGCCCACCGAACCGCCTGAACAGAGCGCGGTTGCTGCCACAACCGTTGCCGCGACCGGAGTCGGGCCGACGGAGGCTCCTGCCAATCCGACAGCGTCGCCCCCACAAGCGACCGCTGCGCCGACTGAAGCGCCACCGCCAACGGCAGCGCCAACAGCAGCGCCTACGGCAGAACCTCCGGCGCCAACAGTGTCGGTGGAGCCCACAGCTGCGCCGGTCCAGCTACCGCCGGTGGGAACCAAGGTTGGGGACCTGTCGCCAAACTTCACCCTCAAACTCCTGAGCGGGGAGACCGTCACCTCTGCGCAGTTGCGGCAGAGCGGGCAACCCACGTTCATGTTCTTCCACGCCACGTATTGACCAACCTGCCGCTCCGAGTTGCGGAGCATAAGGGACCTTGGCCCCGGTGCAGTGGAGAACGTCAACTTTTACATAGTCGGTTCAAGCAGCAGCCAAACGCTGGACTCGCTCGAAGCAGATCGACAAGCCGAGGGTTATCCCGGAGTCGTAGCCGAGATTCAGGGCGATGGGCTACGTGACCTGAAAATCCTCCAGCAATCGACCAAAATCGCCCTCGACGGCAATGGAGTCATCACCTACCGCGACAGCTTCGGCAGAGGCGACATCGGAACCTGGAGCCGAGTCCTAACAGAACTGGCTTCCGGGTAGTCCCTGGAACCCGGCACAATCTCGGTACAATCCGGTATCTTCATCGGCCCGGGTGGGAGACCGTCCCGCCCGGGCCGCGCGCATTCAACACTACACGCTTATGGAGGACAACATGGGATGGTCGTCTCATCACCCTGTCGGCCTGATCTATAGCGCTCCACAGCACAGCTACCGCGGCTACACGCTGTTCACCCCCAACGGCGGCAACTGCACATACCTGATTGACATGGACGGCCGTATCTGCCATCGGTGGACGTTCTCCGACGGCATCGGATACTCCTACCTGCTCCCCACCGGCAACCTGCTCCTTCGCACCGGCGGCGCGAGAGCGGGAGGCCAGCCCGTGATGCCCGGAGCCGGCGCAGGGGCAATCGTTGAGTTGGACTGGGACAGCAACCTGGTCTGGGAGTACAGGGACCCCATGCTCCACCATGATTTCGAGCGTCTGCCAAACGGCAACACCTTGGTTCTTCTCTTCGAGCCGTTGCCGGAAGAGTTGGCTTCCAAGGTAAAAGGCGGCTATCAGCAGGAGGGCGCGTCCGAAGAGATGCTGGGCGATCTGGTGCGGGAGGTCACGCCCGCGGGAGAGACCGTCTACTCCTGGCCGTCCTGGGAGCATTTGGACCCGGAAGAGGATGCCATCTGCTTTCTGGAAGGCCGCGCCGAGTGGACTCATCAGAATGCCCTGAGCGCCACCCCCGACGGCGGTCTGGTGATCAGCTTCCGCCAGACCGATACCGTGGGCATTGTTGACCGCACTACCGGCGACTTCAGTTGGAAGTGGGGGCGGGGCATCATCTCCCACCAGCACAACCCCACGTACCTGGACAACGGCAACGTACTGCTCTTCGACAACGGCCCTCACCGTCCGGGGTTCAGCCACTCGCGGGTCCTGGAAGTCAGCCCGGAGACCAGCGAGATAGTCTGGGAATACCAGGGCGACCCGGCCATCTCCTTCTACAGCTACCACATCAGCGGCGCGGAACGTCTTCCCAACGGCAATACACTCATCTGCGAGGGCGCGCCGGGGCGGGCTTTTGAGGTTACTCCCGGCAGGGAAATCGTTTGGGAATACGTCAACCCCATCTTCGGGCCCAGTACACGCGGCACTGGGGGCACCCGCTCCAACTCCATGTTCCGCGCCCACCGTTACGGTCCGGAACACCCCGCCCTTCAAGGCAAGGACCTTGACCCCGCACGACATGCCAACCTCAACCGCCTCTACGCCGTCTGATTTCCGTCCTGAGACCAGGACTGTTCCGGCGTGGTACACTCACTACCACCACTTACGAGGAGGACAGTAATGTCTGGATTCCGAGGCGTCTACCCCGCAATCATCACTCCCATGACCCCGGAAGGAGACTTAAACGAAGCAGCGTTCCGCGAGGTCATGGAGTTCAACATTCAGGCCGGCGTTCATGGGTTCTGGGTTGCCGGCGGCACCGGCGAGAGCGTCTTGCTTGAAGACGAAGAGAACATGCGCATCGCCGAGATTGCGGCGGACCAGTCCCGGGGCAGGATCGAGAACATCATGCACGTTGGCGCGGCCACCACGGCCCGGGCCGTCAAGCTGGCCGAACACGCGGCCAAGGCCGGCGTCGAGTCCATCTGCTGCGTACCGCCCTTCTTCTACCGCCAGAGCGACGAGGCCATCATCGAGCATTACCGGGCTGTCGGCGCTGCGGCGGACTTGCCCATGTTCGTCTACAACCTTCCCCAGTCTACCGGCGTTGAGATAACCCCGGAACTGATGCAGAAAATCCAGGATGGAGTCCCGCAACTCAAGGGACTCAAGCACTCCGCGGTCACATTCCAGAACGTCCGCGCCTTTTCCAAGATGGGCCTCAACTGCCTCATCGGGAACAGTATGCTCATGCTCCCGGCGCTAACCATTGGCGCGACGGGGTGCGTAGACGGCCCGCCCAACATCGCCCCGGAGCTTTGGGTAGAGATCTGGAACGCCTACAACGATGGGGACATTGCCCGCGCCGAGGCGGCCCAGGACCGGGCCAGCGAGGTAACCGGCCTGGTGCGCCAGTTTGGGCTGCACACCACCACCAAGGCCGTCCTCAGCTACCGGCTCGGCATCGATTGCGGCACCCCCAGGGCGCCGGGCCAGCCCCTGACCGCCGACCGGCACGCCGCCCTTATGAGGCAGGTCGAGGAACTCGGCCTCCAGCGGGCAGTAGTGTCCCAAGCGGGTGATTAAGAGATTGGAGGATAACAACACCGGGCCGGACAGATATGTTTCCGGCCCGGTGTCTCCCGGTTGTTCCGGCTTGTTCGGAGGCGGTCAGTCGGGCAGCATGGTGAGGTGCATCCGGGAGCCCTGCGTCGTATCAGCGTCGAAGTAGAGGACCTGCTGCCTTACTGTGTTTGTGAGCGGCGCATCGGCGACAAAATTCAGGCCCCGGTGCTGGCATCCACCCATGCACGAGACTATATCCCCGACCACGTAGCCCACGTGGTCCATGTCGTGGGCATCGTCGGCCATATCCGACGTATCTGCCGGTTCAATCAGCTCCACCTGCACCCGCCCGAAGTTCACGAAGGCGTTGCGCCCCCCGTTGCGGGAAGCGCCTCCCCCGATGTGTTCCCCCTGGAAGTTGTCCACGTACCAGGCGATTGCCTTTTCCAGGTCTTTGACCCGGTAACCGGCGTGGACAATTGATTCAACCTCCAGCCCCTGCCCGCTGCCGGATGGGGCGTCCACGGGTAGCTGGGTCAAGTGGACGAACACGCCGTTGGTGGTGGCGGCATCGAAATAGAGCACCTGCTGCCCCATCACGTTGGTAAAGGGGGCGGGCGCAGCGAACTTGAATCCCCTGGCCTGGAGGTCTGCCATCTCGCGGCTGATGTCCTCGACCACGTACCCCACGTGGTGCATCGTCAACCGTCCAGCGCTCAGCCCCGTCTTGTCCTGCGGCTCGATGACCTCGGTCTCGACCCGACCGAACCTCATGAAGGCATTGAGGCCGCCGCTGGGAATCGCAGCAGTCTGGGCCAGTGGGCCTCCCCCGGCGTTGACCGCGCCGAAAGACTTCTCAAACCATTCAACGGTTGCCGCCAGGTCCGGGGTCAGGTAGCCGATGTGCTGAATCTTCTCGAACACGCTCCCTCCAAGTCACGAGGCGTATAGTCTTTCATTTGCTCCAACGCCGTTATCCCAGCCAAAACCAACCATCATTCCTGCCACCCATCAACCTCCCATTGGCAAAGGAACTTTTTGCTTTCCCGGACAGAACCGGACATTTCCGGACACCCCCGGTCCGGGCCGGGGCAAGCTTTCCCTCTTTCGGAGCATCTCAGTTCACGCACTTTGTGGCGTTGACGCTGGGAACCGCATTACTTCTGCACGATGTCTATGTTCACACTCCGCTCGGCGTGGACGGTGAAAGTCAGCGACGCGCTGCCGCCTCCCTCGGTGCTGTCCATGACGTGAATGTTCTCCGGGCCGTGCAGGTAGACAATCCGCTCGTCATCCACCCGGAACGGGCGGTCGTGGCCGGGGTAGAACACTCTGGACGAGGCTACCATCTTTTCGACGCTTTCCCTGGCGTCCTCAAGGTCCCAAAAGATGTTGTAGGGCATCCCGCGGGCCACGGTGCCGCTTTCCGGCATGGCGTCTCCAGCCAGCAATACCTTCTCTCCGTCAACCTCGGCCAGCACGCTCATGTGCCCCCTGGTGTGCCCAGGCGTTTCCAGGACGGTCACACCCTCAACGACGGTATCGCCCTCGGACACCACGTCAATCTTCATGGTGCGCATCAGGTCGGCCATACCCGCGGCCACTGCCAGGTCCCACGGGTTGGGGTTGCGGGCGTAGTCGATCTCCGTGGGGTTCACCACCACGCGGGCGTTCTTGAACAGGTCGGTGTTCTGGCAATGGTCCCAGTGCATGTGGGTCAGGATTATGATGTCGATGTCATCAGGCGTCAGGTCCCGGTCCTGCAACGCCTTATACAGGAAGGCCCGGCGCGACGACGGCCCCGTGTCAATCAGGATGTTGTGGTTCCCCACACGGAGCAAAGAGTTGGTGGAGTAACCGAATGAACCCTGGTCAGTGTTCAGGGCAAACCCGTAGGTAAGCACGTCCAGAGTAGCCATGAAGAACATTCCTTTCCGGTAACAGGCGGAAATTCCGCCCGGCCCGACCAGTCCATTGACCCGAATCATTGACCCGAAATGGGGACGCCGGCCAGCGTCCCCATTTCAAACAGGGCCTCTCGTGGTTGCCTGCTAGGCGTGGGCTGCCTGCATGGCAAGTTCCTCGTCCCACGGTCCCGGCATACGGCCTTTCTCGGTGCCGCCGATCATGTAGCCGCTCTCGTCGTGGCCCCATTCCTCGCGGGGCATCTCATAGGAAAGCTCGATGCCGTTGCCGTCCGGGTCGCGGATGTAGATGCCGATGGCGTGGCCGTGGTCGGAAACCCGGTCAATCTTGATGCCCTTCTCCTTGACCCGGTGGTAAAGCTCCTCCAGGTCCTCCAGGCTGTGCATGTACCAGGCCATGTGGTTGAGGCCCACCTGTCCGGCATGGGGGCCTTCCGCGTTCTCGCCCACTTCCACCAGGGCGATTTCGTGGGAGTTGCCCAGGTCCGCGCTCATAAACGCGGCCCGGCCCGGAGTGAACCCGTAGGTGTGGAGACCAAGCAGGTCCTCATACCAATCCCTGGCCCGCTCCGCGTTCCGCACGAAGATGTTGATGTGGCCCAACTGTCTCGGCGTGTAGCTCATCATCTCCTCCCAAGTTCGGAATCGGTCTAAAACACCGTGCCTAATGATACCAACCCTCCGGCCATTAGAAAAGCGCTGCGAGGATTGGCCGCGCAGACCCTTCCCGGCTAGGCAGAGTCGTCCTTGAGGCTGTAGACCCCGCCGGGGCGTCCGCCCTCGGGCAGGCCCAGGGGCATGTGGACGTTCAGCAGGAAGGGACGGCCTTCCTCCGCCACAGTCTTCAGGCCCTGCTCGATGGCGTCGGAGACGGTTGACTCGTCGGTGACGTCCATCGCCTCTACGCCGAAGCCCTCGGCCAGCTTTACCGGGTCGATGTTGTCCAGCACCACCCCCCGGTACTCACCGGTCTCCTTCATGTTTGAGTTGGCGTTGGCGAAGGAGGTCGCCACGATGCCGTATGCCCCGTTGTTGGAGATGACGTACAGCACCGGGATCTTGTGGCTGGCGGCAGTCCACAGGGCCGAGTCGGAGTAGTAGAGGGAGCCGTCGCCCACCAGGCCGACCACGGGCTTGCCGGGCGCGCCCAGCTTCGCGCCGATGGCTGCGCCGACGCCGTAGCCTTCGGAGCCGCCCGCGGGCCGGATGTATTCATTGCTGCCGGTCTCCCCCGAGTTCTCCAGGATGTCCTGGGGCACGGCGAACTGCTCGATGGTCACCAGGCCGCCCCCGGCACGCTCCAGCGCACTATCCAGGGCATCGGCCAGAACGTAGGAACGCACCCTGCCCTGCTGGGCCGGAACCCTCTGGGCGGCGTCTCGCCTCTGAGCGCGGAGCGATGCCGCCTCCTCCCTGGCCCAGGCGCGGCGGCCGGACAGGTCGTCCTGCGTGCCCTCGGTCAGTTCCAGCAGCCGCTGGGCGGTGCGCTTCTCGTCGGCCAAGACGGCCAGGTCCAGGCCAGGTATGTTCTCCAGGTTCTCCACATTGGAACCGATGGCGATGGTCCGCTCGGCTTTGAAGAAGGCGGTGTAGTCGTCGGCGGTGCCGCTGCCATTGTGGCGGACGCCGAAGCAGATAATCAGGTCGGGGTCGATGTCTGCGGCCTGCTCCAGCCGCCTGCCTCCGCAGTGGAGGGGATGCTTGATGGGAACGCCCCGCAGGTCCCCCACCACCGGGATGCCGAACCGCTCCACCAGGGCCGTGACCTCGGCATCTGCGCCGCTCTTCCAGATGCCGTCCCCGGCGTACAGGAGGGGCCGCTTGGCGTCCCGCAACGCCCTGGCAACGGCCTCAACATCGCTGTCCGACGGATAGCCGGACCGTCTCTCGGGAAGGTCGCCCTCGATGATGTTGGCGGTGAACTCGGCGGGTCCCAGCAGCCGGTCATATACCGCCAGATGGACCGGCCCCACGGGCGGGGTCATCGCCACCCGAATAGCGCGTTCCACCGCAGCCGGCAGTCCCTCGGGTTCAATGACCGTCCAGTTGGCCTTGGTCAGGGGCGCGCTGATGGCCGTGGGACCGGCGTTGTGGCTCACGTCCAGACTGATCATGTCGGCAAAGCTGCCGGTATCGCCCGCGAAGGTAATGACCACCACGGGCAGGCTCCCGGTCCAGACGTTGATGAGCTGACCCATGCACTGGGCCAGGCCGGCACCCAGATGCACCACCATCACCCCGGGGGCAAGGTTGGCCTGGGTATATCCCCCTGCCATCGCGGTTACAGCCCCCTCGTGGAGGCCGAGGATGCCATGAATGTCCGGCCGGGAGTGAAGCTCGTTGAAGAACAATGCCTCGCGCGAGCCGGAGTTGTTGAAAACGTACTTTACGCCCAACGCCGCAAGCTGCTCGACCATGAGTTTAGAGGCGTTGGCCGTCATTTGCCGTGTTTGCATCGAAGCCTCCTGATAATGCGTATTGGCGAATGGTACGACGTGAAAAGGCGGTTGTCCACTTGCGAAGTGCGGCTGTCAGAGTCGCCACTGAAGGGTTCCCGGGGTCCAGCAATCCTGTCCGGCAAATAAAGTGTACAATCAGCCGCAGTCTGGTACGGAGGTGGCCGCCCATGAAGACGCCATTACTATCGGGAATCAAGGTGCTGGACTTCACTGCCGCCTTCGTGGGGCCATTTTGCAGCCGCATCATGGCCGACATGGGTGCGGAGGTCATCAAGATAGAGCGGCCCGTGGACAACCAGGAAGACCGCTTCACCCCCGAGTCGCTGCCCACCCGCAACGGGGTCCCCTTCCTGCACCTCAACGGCGGCAAGAAGAGCCTGTGCATCGACCTGAAGCGCCCCAGAGGTCTGGAAATCGTTCGCTCCCTGGTAAAGCAGGCCGATGTTTTCGTGGAAAACTATACACCCCACGTGGTGCACAGCTACGGACTGGACTATTCCAACCTGCGCACCCTTAACCCCCGCATCATCATGTGCTCCATGACCGGATACGGCCAGGAGGGGTTCGCTCACAACCCGGAGCATGTCTGCACCGACCCGGTGGCCCAGGCAGTGAGCGGGTTGAACTGGATAACCGGCGAACCGGACGGCGCGCCCTATACCATCGGCGGCGGCATCGGCGACACCATAACCGGCATGACGGGGGCGCTGGCCGTGGGCTATGCCCTGTTCCACCGGGAGAGGACGGGCGTGGGACAGTACATCGACCTGTCGATGATTGAAAGCCTGCTGTTCCTTGATTCCCTGGGGATGCCCCACACCGCTGCCAACCACGGCGTCCCCCTGCACCACCGGAACGGCAAGCAGAACACCTATACCTTCCCAATGGGAATCCTGAAGGCCAGGGAGGGGTACATCTCGTTGCAGGCCCCGGGCCAGGGGGCCAACAGCGCATGGGGACGGCTGTGCGCCTGCATGGGCCGGGAGGACATGATCGACGACCCGCGCTACCTGACCGACGACGACAGGCTGATGCGCCGCGACGAGGTCGTGGGGATCATTGAAGGCTGGCTCCAGGGCCTCAGCGACGACGAGGCGGCCCTGGCGGTGCTGGCCGAGGCCCGTATCTCTTCAGGGCCGGTGCTGTCCCAGGCCCAGATATGGGAGCACCCTCATTACCAGCAACGGGGCGCGTTCCAGGAGATTTCATACCCGGAGTTGGGGTCCGTGGGTGTGGTGTCGCCGCCCTACAAGTTTTCGGAGACGCCGGCGAGAGTCAGGGGTCCGGCCCCGCAACTGGGCGAGCACAACCACGAGGTCCTGACCGCCAACCTGGGCCTGACTTCTGACGAAGTGGATGCCTTGGCGGATGAGGGGGTCATCTACGAGTCCCGCGCCGCACGAAAGCGGAGGTTGGCGGCGGCAAGGGCGGCGTGATATTGCGACCCCTCCCAAGCCGGGACCGGTACTCACCCGACCCGGTTGAGCAGTTAGCGAAATTGGAATCCACAAATCCGGCGGTCAACCGAAGTAATTCAGGGTGGTAAAATGACGCCCTGAAGAACGACCCGGCGAATTTTCACAGGTTGATTTGCGGAAACGCGATAAGGAGGCTTCATGGCGACTCAAACCCAAGAAATCAAGAACATGAAGCTCATTTCTCACGTGGACTTGAACGGGCACAACAATCTTGGCGAGGGGGTTGACCTGCACCAGACCGCCAACGGGCGGCGCATCTTCTACATGGCCCACGAAAGCGCGCCCAAGGACTTCACCAGCGTTGACGTCACCGACCTGGCCAATCCCAGGGTGGTGGCCCAGACCGACCTGGACTACAGCCACCTGCGCTCCAACTCCCTATCCATCCTCGGCGATACAATGCTGGTGGCCTACCAGTCGCAGGAGCATGGCCAACCGGGCACCGGCATGGGGGTCTACGACATCAGCGATCCGGAAGCCCCCAAACGCATCGCATTCTATGACGCCCAGGGGCCCGGGTCACGCGGTTGTCATTGCCTGTGGTGGGTTGATGGAGATTACGCCCACCTGGCCACGGGCACGCCCGATTCGCGTCCCATCGACCCGAAGGATGACCAGTTCTACGTGATCATGGACGTGAAGGACCCGGCCAATCCGCGTGAAGCGGGCCGCTGGTGGCTGCCCGGCACCCAGGAAGGGGACGACGCCCCGCCACCGGCGCGGCACCCCCGGTTTGACGTTGGGCACAGCGTCCACAACACCAACGTCTACCCCGACCGGCCGGACAGGGCTTACTGCGGCTGGAAGGACTCCGGCATTATCACGCTGGACATCTCGGACGTATCCCGCCCATCGATGGTCGCCCAGTTGAACTACGCGCCTCCGTTCCCGGGGTTCACCCATACGGTGCTGCCTCTGTTCAGCCGCGACCTGCTGGTGGTGACGCAGGAAGCCACGGCCTTGGGAGGTGCGGACTATCCCAAACTGGTGTGGCTGATGGACAACCGGCTGGAGAGCAACCCGGTAATCATCAGCACCCTGCCCATGCAGGACACCGGCGACTTCTTCAACCGTCCCGGCCGCTACGGGGCGCACAACATCCACGAGAACCGTCCGGGTCCCCTGTCCCTGCAATCCGACACGCTGGTGTACGCCACCTTCTTCAATGGGGGCATCCGGGTCTTCGACACCACCAATCCCTTCCAGCCCCAGGAAGTGGCTTACTTCGTGCCCCGGATACCCGACGGGGCCGAGGCCAACGGCATCAACGACGTTCACGTGGACGAAAACGGCATAGTGTACGTGGTGGACCGCTTGCAGGGCGGCCTGTACATCCTGGAACTGAACATATAGCCCCGGACGCCGTCAAAATTCCAGCGGTGGGTGAACAACATGCCAGATTCCGCAACCAAGGCCGATACGGTCATCAGGAACGCCAACGTCATTACGATGGACACGGACCGGCCCCGCGTCCAGGCCGTAGCCATGAGCAACGGCCGCTTCGTCGGCCTGGGCAGCAACGAGGACGTGGAGACGTTCATCGGCCCCGGCGTAAGGGTTATGGACCTCCGGGGCAAGACGGTGCTCCCCGGGTTCATCGACGCCCACATCCATGTATTGAACAGCGGGATACGCCACGTGATGGCCGCCGACTGCGACCTGGCCTCAGTTTCGGCCATCCAGACGGCCCTGCGGGAGCGGGTGGAGACCACCGCGCCGGGCCAGTGGGTGCAAGGGTTCAAGTTCGACGACACCAAGACGGTGGAGAACCGATTCCTGTTCCGGGAAGACCTGGACGCAGTGAGCACGTTCCATCCCATCATGGTGTCCCACCGTGCAGGGCACATCTACTACCTCAACAGCATGGCCCTGGAACTCGCGGGATTTACCAGGGATACCCCGGACCCCTTCGGCGGCCGCCTGGGCCGGGACCCGGATACCGGGGAACTGAACGGGGTGGTCTACGAGCGGGCCATTGAGCCGGTGCGTTTCGGACTTATCCCCTCGGACACGCCGGAGATTCGCCGGGAAGGTCTGAGGACTATATGCCGGATGCTGACCCAGGCCGGTCTCACCAGCGTCCACGACGCCAGGGTTGTCCGGGACGAGTTCGTCACCTACCAGGAGGGCAGGGACGCCGGCGATTTGTCCCTCCGGGTGTACGCGCTGATGTACCATCCCCATTTCCGGTCATTGCAGGAGGCCGGGCTGAAGACCGGGTTCGGCGACGACATGCTGCGGTTGGGGGGCATCAAGATGGTTGCCGACGGGGCCATTGCCGCCCGCACTGCCTACTTGTCGGAGCCATACGTCGGCAGCGACTGCGACCACGGCATCCTGGCGATGAGCGCCGAGGAAATCGAAGAGAACGTTATGGAGATGCACCGGGCCGGGTTCCAGGTGTGCATCCACGCCAACGGCGACCTTGCCATCGACATGGTGTTGAACGCCTACGAGAAGGCCCAAGCCGCCGACCCCCGTCCCAATCCCCGGCACCGGGTGGAACACTGTACCCTGGTGAACCCGGACATACTGGGCAAGATGCACCGGCTGGGCACGGTGGCAACACCCTTCTGCACCTATGTCTACCACCACGGCGAAAAGATGCCCTTCTACGGGGAAGAGCGGTTACAGTGGATGTTCGCCCAGCGTTCCTTCCTCGATTACGGAGTGGTGGGCACCGGGGCCACGGACTATCCTCCCGGCCCCTTCGAACCGTTGCTGGGTATCCAGAGCTGCGTAACCCGCACGGACAGCCGGGGCAATGTGTGGGGTCCCAACCAGAAGGTGACGGTGGAGGAGGCGCTGCGCATTTACACCCTGCACAGCGCGTACGCTTCCTTTGAGGAGGACGTAAAGGGGTCTATCGAAGTGGGGAAGTTCGCCGATTTAGTGGTGCTGGGCGCCGACCCCACCCAGGTGGACCCGATGACCATCAAGGACATTGTGGTGGAAAAGACGATAGTCGGCGGCAAAACAGTGTACGAAGCTTAGCCCCACGGGAGAATGTGAGCGCATATACGTGGAGACCGGGAAGCATTATACAGGCATCACCACGAGTCTCGAATCCGTATAACGACTGTTGGCGTATGATGTACGGGTGCAGTGGCGTCCGCCAAGGAATACCCTGCTCCAGCCACAACGGGCGGGTGACACAGAAAGTGAGGTGTAACAATGGTAGAGCAACAGTCCGCGACGCCCAATTACACAATGGGCTACAGCGAGGATTTTCAGCAGCTTCTGAATTTGCGCAGCGCCGGGACCCACGCAAAGCACCTTCTGCCGCATCTCAAGCCTGGGCTTCGGGTCCTGGATTTCGGGTGCGGGCCAGGGCACATCTCGGTCGGACTGGCCAGGGCGGTTGAGCCTGGGGAGCTTCACGGCATCGATATGGAGGCGTCGCAAATCGACATGGCCCGTGCCGCGGCTGAAGCGGGCGGACACACCAACGCCACGTTCCACGTTGGCGACGCGACCAATCTGCCCTTCGAGGACGGCTATTTCGACGCGGCCCATTGCCACACCGTTCTGACCCACATCCCGGATACCCAGGCAACGCTGGCCGAGGTGAAGCGGGTCCTGAAACCGGGCGGCATCATCGGCAGCCGCGAGCTTATCGTGGACTCCTGCTTCCTCGTGCCCGGAGTCGCGGAAATCCAGCCCGCATGGGACGTCTTCTCGGGCCTTCTTGCCGCCAACGGAGGACATCCTCAGATGGGCAGGGAGTTGAAGAGCGCATTCCTGGAGGCTGGTTTCACCGACGTTGAGGCCACCGCGTCTTTCGACTCTTTCGGATCGCCCCAGGCCATCGCGTTTCTTCATAGATTCATCATGGACTGGTTCTTCGCGCCCGATATTGTAGCCGCGGTGACGGGATATGGGATTGCCACCCAACAGCAATTCGACGAATGGCGCGACGCCCTTGACAAATGGAAGGACGAAGCAGGGGCTTTCGGCGGACTGGCATTCGGCGAGAGCATCGGGCGTAAGCCGTAGCTGACTCTCAGCCGCTAGTTCCTGGCCGGTCTGATGGGCCTGTGGTGGCCGTCCGGGGTGAGGCGGTCCTTGCTGTTGGCGTCCAGTTTCAGGGAATCCAGGACGTTCTTCCAGATTTTCCGGCCGCGGGCCGCGTCCTCGGGCCAGAATTCCATCGTGATCAGGGCGTAGGCCCCGGGGCCTCGGGCCATGCAGATGCGCGTGTGGGCATTCCGGTCCTCGCCGGGGTCGTGGAAAGACGCCTCCAGCCACGCCGCCTCCAGGTTGGCGCGCGTCATCTCCTGATAGGGGGTATGGCCGGTCAACCCCCTGTGGTCGTGGGAGACCGCAGTGTCATCAACCAACTGGGACAAGGACAGTCCGCTCCAGTCGATGGGCGGCACGTAAATCAGGGAGACTTCCAGCCTCATGTCGGCGTCGGCCTCTTCCTTGTCGAAGAACCTGATGGAGCCGCTCTCGCCGAAGCTGATTACCCAGTCCCTGGGATACTCGAACTGCATGGCTCCCCGGTCGGCAACGAATATCTTGTTGCCGGGAGCCGCCTTCCAAGCATGGTTTTTTGACAGAAGGCGTTTGCGCGGCGGTTTTGACTTTGGCATGACGAACCAGATTATATACTAAACATCGTGTGGGGATGCCAGCGGCCTATTATTCCCTTTTCGAGGATGAGGGTTTTCTAACCCGGTTATTCCGGCGGAAGATTGTCCGTCAGGAGGGCCGTCAGGTTGCTTGGCAGTTGAGTCATCTCGACCCTGCCCCTGATAGATATGACCACCTCATCCTCAATGGTCCCGTATAGCCGTTTTTCCCCCGACCATCGCCTGGCCACGTCGATCCTTGGGCCGTAGGTACAGCCCAGGATGCAGCGGCAGGGAGTGACCTGGACTCTCTCTTCGAGGCTGGAGTCCCGGACAGAGTCCCTCAATGTCTCCAGCAACTCCGGCCCGTTCCTGCCGCCATACCTGGCGTGGAGGCATTTCCGGGGGTCTACGCAAACGATTACGTTCAGGTCGGGAGTTGGCATTTCTTCCTCCGCTATTGCGCGCCCCGCAGGCGCGGGTCCCAGACGTCGCGGAGGGCGTCCCCGAACAGGTTGAACGCCATCACCACCGCGGTAATGGCAATGCCGGGCCACAGACCCAACAGGGGCTGGATGATCATGAACTCGCGGCCCTCCCGCGACAGCATTCCTCCCCAGGTGGGCGCCGGGGGAGGCACGCCGAGGCCGAGGAAGCTGAGAGAGGACTCGGCGAGGATCGCCGCGCCCAGCGAGACCGTTGCGACGATGATGATCGGGGCCATGACATTGGGCAGGATGTGACGCGCGCCCACGCGCGCCCTGCTCGCGCCTATGGCGGTCGCCGCCACTATGTACTCGTTCTCCTTGGTGGACAGGACGGCGCTGCGCACCAGGCGCGACGTGCCCGGCATGGAGCCGATACCGATGGCAATAGACACGTTCAGCAGGCTCGGGCCGAGCATAGACACCAGCACCAGGATAAGCACAAGCCCCGGGAATGCAATCCATGCGTCTACGAAACGCTGGACATACAGGTCCAGCTTGCCGCCCTGGAACCCTGACACCAGCCCGATCAATGCGCCGCCGGCCGTGCCGATAGCCACGGAGACGAACCCCACGGTGATAGAGACCTTTGCTCCGTGGACAATGCGGCTGTAAATGTCCCGGCCCAGGTGGTCTGTGCCCATCCAGAACTCCAGGCTGGGCTTTTCCAGAATCCGGCCCGCGTGCTGGTAAAGCGGATCATACCTGGCGACCACCGGGGCGAACAGGGCCGCGGCGAACATGATCAGGATAACCACCGCCGAGACCCCTCCCAAGGGCCGTCGCCGGACGAAGTCGCGGCTGGCCCTGATTGCCCGGTTGACGGGGCCTGCCGTCGTTGCCGCTGTGACTAGCCTGGACTGTTCTGCCTGTTCTTCTCGCATACGCCGCCTGGACGCCTAGCTGTAGCGGACACGGGGGTCGAACCAGGTGTAGCTGATGTCCACTATCAAGTTGATCACCATGATGGCAAACCCGTAGAAGAGCACGTTAATCTGCAACTGGGTCATGTCCGAGTTGTTGATTGCGGTAATCATGGACCGCCCGACGCCCGGCAGTCCGAAGATGTTTTCGATGATGATGCTTCCATTGACCAGTCCCGCGATGCTCGCTCCCCAGATGGTGATCACCGGAATCAGGGCGTTCTTCAGGACGTGGCGCACCAGCACCATAGTCTCCGACAGTCCCTTGGCCCGGGCGGTGCGCACGTAGTCCTGCCGCAGCACCTCCAGCACCGTCGAGCGGGTCATTCTCATCTTGGTGGCTGACCCGTTCAGTCCGATGATGGCCGACGGGAGGAAGAGTTGCTTCAGATTGGTGATCGGGTCTTCCCAAAATGGCACGTAGCCGATGGGCGGCGCCCATAAGAACCAGTAGGCGCCGAAGATGATTACCATGGTGGCAATCCAGAAGGATGGAGCCGCCAGCATCCCGATGCTGGCGGTGCGCAGCAGGTAGTCGAGCCATGTATCCTGCCTGATGGCCGAGAAGACGCCCACCGGGATGGCGATACTAATGGATAGTATCTGGCTGAAGATTATCAGTTCGACACTGATGGGTATGGCCCGCAGCAGTTGGTCAATAACCGGACGGCCCGTGAACAGGGATACCCCGGCGTCGAATTTGAGCAGTCCCCACAGCCATTCGACGTACTGGACGTAAAGAGGCTTGTCCAGCCCGAGCCTTTCCCGCATGAGCTCCATCTGCTCGGGCCGGAGGTTGGTGCCTTCCTCTATTTGGGCGAGGACGGCGTCCCCGGGCACTATGTGCATCAGGGCGAAGGTAAGAGTCACCACCAGGAAGATGGTGGGGAACATCAGCAACAAGCGCTGTACGACGTAGCCCGTCATCCTGGCGGCTCCTCATGTTGGGTGGCTGGTGGCCAGTGGCTGGCGACTATTCACTGACCACTAGCCACTGGGGACCAGTCTGGGCAAGCTACCTGGCGAACCAGATATACTTCTCGTCCGGCTCGTCAGATGCCACGTCCGCGATGGCTGCGTTCTGCACCCAGCTCTGGACCAGTTGCTGCACCACGCGGGACGGGTTGGGGATTATGCCCAGGGACTGCTCGGCGCAGTAGCGGGAGAAATCCTGCAGGATAGCCCCCCGCTTTTCCCGGTCGAATTCGACCTCCTGCTCCTTCATCCAGGCCGTTACTTTGGGGTCGTCCACGCGCATGAAGTTCCTGGGGCCGCCGGGAACGTATCCGCCGAGCATCTCGTCAGGCTCGACGCCGGTGCTGTGAGGCTGCTGCACGGTGTCGAAGTTACCCTCGATGACCGTGGCGCGGCCCTCGCCCACGGGGACAGGGTTGATGGTGACGTCGAACCCCGCCGCCTGCAGGTCGGCCTGGCGCATTACTGCGATATCCTGATTGTCCTGGCTGTAGCCGGTGAAGGTCATGATCTCGAACTTGAACTCACCCGGGCCGTAGCCCGCCTCGGCAAGGAGCGCCTTGGCCCTCTCCGGGTCATAGGTGTACAGGCTTTTAAGCTCGTCCTGTTCCAGAGAGTAGCCCCGGAGGGCGCTGGGGATGCAGGCATTGTACTTGCCGCGTCCGTTGTAGAGGTCCTGTATTACACGGTCGTTGTTAACGGCGTAGCTCACCGCCTGGCGGACCTTCACGTCCTGCCACTTGGGAAGCGACATGTTGAACATCAGCCCGCTGGTGGTGTTGGCCAGTCCCGTTGTCTCCCGGACCTTGACATCGGGAAGGGCTTGCTGGATCCGTTCCAGGTCCTGGGGACGCCTGGGATTATAGAAGTGTATCTGCCTGGAAACGAAGGCCGCTTCCTGGGCCGAACGGTCCGGGATCACGAACCAGTGGACTTCGTCCAGGTACGGATAGGGCTGCTCGAAGTAGTCCGGGTTTCTGACGTAGGTGTAGCGGCTGCCGGGGTCTTCCCTATCGTACAGGAAGGGCCCCGTACCAACCAGGCTATCCTGGGCCACGCCGAAGTCTGCGCCCTTGTGGTCCACAAATTCCTGGTTGGTAATCCATGCCGCTTCGCCGTCGGCAACCCGGTAGAGCCAGGACGCCAGCGGCCTGTCAATGGTCTGGACCACGGTGTACTGGTCGGGAGTCTCCACGCTGACAAGGCCGTCATAGAATCCGGCGAACCGCGACGAGTCCTCGTGCATCCGCTTCCAGGCTTGCTTGATGTCCTCGGAGTTCAACTCCCTGCCGTTCAGCGGTTCCCGGTCGTGCCACTTCACGCCCTTGCGCAGGTGGAAGGTGAACACCGTTCCGGTCTCGTCGATATCCCAGCTTTCGGCCAGGTCCGGGAAGAAGATGAGGTCTCCGTAGCGGGCTTCCTCGGGCCAGGCCAGCGACTTGTACCTTATGACCCGGTTATGGGTCAGGTGTACGTGGTTGGTCAGAAGGGAGAAGCTGGTGGCGTGAGGGTCGAAGGTGGGCGGGTCGGACCGCTGCGCCATTGCCAGAGTCCCGCCGTATACGGGCTGCCGGATGACGGTGGGGGTCACTTCTCTGACGACCTCTTTCACGACCTCTTGCGGGACCGCGACTTCCTTGACTACCTCTTTAACGACTTCCCTCTCAACCGGAACGTCCCGGACCACCTCCTTCACCACTTCCTTTTCTATGATCACTTCTTTGGGGACTTCCTTGATCACCTCTTCCTTCACAATGACGGGTTCGGCTGCCGTGCCGCCACAGGCCACGGCGGCCATCAAGAGCGCCGCGGCCAGCGCGGTAGCGAGAAATCCCCGGCTGGTCCTCAATAACCTGATCATTGCCCACCTCATAAGCTGTTCTTGCGCGGGTCTTGGTCTGCTGATCCTGGGGAAGTATACGGAGTCAACGCACAGACCGATAGTTGGGATAGGTTTACTCCCCATAGTGAACAATGTCAATAGCAGTACCGGGGAGGAGCAGCGAATGGGTCACGGGATATGCCTGCGATTACTCAATCCGGCGTGGGAATTCGGGAATCCCTATGTCCAACCCGGTGCTGCGGCGGCGAACTCCGGAGGATAGATGCCCTTGCGCAGGTTTGGGAGGACCGTGAACGGGAGGTTCTTCGAGGATGTCAATTTTCATCGCTGCTGTTCTGTCCGCATCTGAAGCCGTGCCGGATCACGGCAGACCCTATGATGTGCGCTCGGGCCATACCGGGTCGTGATAGCCAAGGGGGACCGACGGCCTGGACCAGTAGGGTTGAGTTTCGGAGAGTTGCAGCGCCGGGGCCAGATGGTGCAGCCGCCCGCTCGGAGCGTCGCTGACGGTTGACCAACGCTGCAATTCTTCAGCAGTAAACTCCTTGGCCACATCCCGGAGGTCTTCCTCAGGCGCCTCGCCCAGACCAACGAGCCAGCGACCCACCTGGGCCAGGGAGATGCGGACCAACCAACTGCCACCTTCCCGTGCGCGTCGTGCCAGGGCCACCAGCGTACCGTACGCCATCAGATAACCGGTCAAATAGTCGATGGCGGACACCGGGTAGAACTGAGGTCCCGGCCGTCCGAACCCGCCCGGCCCGCCCCTTGGGCCTGGGAACAACTCTCCCTGCCGGGTGGTTATGCCGCTCACCGTTTGCACCACTGTATCGAAGCCGCGGCGGGAAGCCCACGGCCCGGTCCGTCCGAACGCAGACAAAGACACATATACGATGCCGGGCCGCAGCACAGCCAGGTCTTCGGGCGAGAGACCGCGCCGGGCGAGCGTTCCAGGACGGTATCCCTGGGAGAAAACGTCGGCCTCCCGGACCAATCCGATCATGGTATCCAGTTCATTCTGCTCTCTCAGATCGATGTAGGCCGAGAGCTTGCCGTGGCCCGTGTCATCTTCCCGGGAAGAGATGCTGGGCAGGTGGCGTGCGGTGACTCTCAGTACGTCCGCTCCATGCTCGGCCAGGGTGCGGGCGCAGGTTGGCCCTGCCAACACCCGGGTTAGGTCCAGCACCCTCACCCCCGATAATGGCCTGGGTCCCTCGGGTAGCGGTTCCGGCGGACTATCACCAATCTTCTCGATTTCCAGCAACGGCAAAGAGGCTACGGCGGCAGCATGAGGGTGCTGTGCCCACTCTTCCATAGACCGGGCCATCCCCCCGGCCCCGTTGGCGGCGATGATGGCTTCCTCCAATTCCAGTGCGTCCCAACCCGCAATTGCCCTCCGGACTGCTTCAGGGTCCTCCTCGACTCCCAGGACTTTTAGGGCTGCATCGCGGTGGTTGGGAAAATTGCAATGCAGATAGCTCCAGCGTCCTCCTTTGGCCGGATAAACCCCGCCGATCCGGTTGCGGCCCTCGGAGGCCGGCGCGCCCTCAATTCTCATGTACTGCCCGCTGCGGAGCGAAGCGGTGGCCCGGCGGGTGTTCACCTTGATTTCCTGGCGGCGGCCGGTTTTCAATTCCCAAAGATCAGCAACCGCAAGCCCGACGGCGGACAGGCTGGCGGAGGCCGCTTCCGTGATTCGGAAGGGAGTCGGCAAAACCGGGTCCATTTCGCCGGCAATCTCGACCTCCGCAGCGCGTTGAGCGTCGCAACCTGAGATCGAGAGCAGCATGGAAAGAGTCTCGTTTATCACTGTGAAAACTGCTCCTTGAACGACATGCGGGTTTGATCAATCGATTCGTGTTCTGTGGGCCACGACGAGAGACTTGTAGCCAAATGTTAGCGGAACGTGGTCGGGGAATCAATTTAGCAGTGAGTTGGACAGGAATTCTTGACGTGAGCGGGTATGAGAATCTCGTCCGGCGGCGTAGCATTAGTCCAATTCCTGGCGATTCCACCCATTCTCGTTGCCTTAAATGGCGCCTTGGCAGTATTCTCCCAACACGGCCCAGTGACGCAATACGATGACACATAGCCGAGGCAGAGATCGAGGTGAAGCATGAGAGCAGCAGTATACAAAGGCGAGCAGGTGTTACAGGTCGAGGATATTCCCGACCCGGTACCCGGACCGGGCCAGGTCGTGATGCGGGTGAAGTATTCCGCTATATGCGGCACCGACGTTCATGCCTTCATGTATGATCTGGCGCAACCAGGGGCGGTGATGGGCCACGAGTACACGGGCAGCATCGTGGACGTCGGCGCAGACGTTACCCGCTGGAAAACCGGGGACCGCGTGGTAGGAGGCGGGGGACACCCTCCGCCAGGCATGAGTTCGGCTACGAGGACCAATCCGCGATTCAACTACCGGACTATGGGATTCCAGCAGAATGCCCGGCCGCGGGGATATGCGGAATACGTGCTGTTGGAAGAATGGGAACCGACCCCGGTTCCCGATGACGTAACCGATGAGCAGGCGGCGCTCTGCGAACCATGCGCCGTGACCGTCCATGCCGTGCGGTTGTCGGACCTCAGGCTCGGAGATGCCGCGGTGGTGCTGGGCGCAGGACCCATCGGCCTGCTGTGTATGCAGACGGCCCGAGCAGGGGGCGCTGCCTCCGTGATTGTATCCGAACCTGCGCCGGGCCGGGCCGAGGCAGCCCGGCGGTTGGGCGCTGACGCTGTGCTCAACCCATTGGAGGATGACCTGGATGCGCGGGTAGTTGAGTTGACTGGGGGGTCAGGGCCACAGGTAGTGTTCGAATGCGCCGCCGCGCCTTCCACTCTGGAGCAGGCGCTGGACCTTTCGGCCCGCGGCGGGCAGGTCGTAATGATCGCCATTGCCTGGGAGCCCACGCCGGTAATGCCGCCCAACTGGATGGCCCGGGAAGTGAGGATGCAGTCTTCCTTCGGCACCCAGCCCGAGGACTGGCGTATCGCCCTGGAACTGATGCGAAGAGGGCAGGTATCCGTGGACCATATGCTGAACGCCACCAACTTTGTCCCGCTGGAAGGGATACAGGGAGCGTTCGAGGCGTTGTGCCGCCCGACCAACGAACTGCAAATGGTTGTGGAATTCTGAGAAGATGTGCCTAAAGTTGAAACGGTGCCCCACTCGTCATTCCCGCTTTCGCGGGAATGCAGAAACGCCGTCAAATGGCCGGATAATCACCAAAAGTCACTCGGATTCCGGCTCGAGCCCGGAATGACCGGCTGATTTGACGGCACCGTCTACCGGGCCACAGCAAATATCTGCCGCCCGCCGATGGGTTGTACGGGCCGGTTGTTGGGTCCGCCCACCATTTCCTGCAACCTGCTCGCCTGCTCCCGCGACACTGTGCCGACCGACTGCATTACAATCCACCGGACTCCCTCAGTACAGGGTGGGGTGGTCAGGGAACCGTTATAGCCGTAATAGTCCAGAATGTCTGGAACGTAGCCGGAAGAGGCCGGACCATCATCCAACTCGACCGAGGCGCCGGCATCAGGCGCGGCGTCTATCAAGCTCTGGATGATCGGGGAAGGTTCGCCGGCCCGGAACAGCAGTCCAACCACTGCCAGGTTGCCGCTGGCATCCTGATGGACGAGGTGAAGCTCGGCAGCAAAGCTCTCGCCGTCTAGCAGATGCTCTGCGGGCGAGTGGTAATGTATCCCCTGCAACTCATAACTCTGGCCGCCGATTTCAATGCTGTCGCCGGGCCCATAGTCCAAATAAACGGTATGCCCGTTGTTCCGTGCGGAGGTCGCCGCGCCGATGTAGGAGAAGACAATCGGATCGGCGTGAACCTGAGTATTGCCGGTGATGTTGACCGGAGACTGTTCTGTACCTTCACCGCAGAGCCGGTACTCATGACAGAGCCTGGCCCAGTTCTCTGGCCCGATTGACCCGAAGTATCCCCAACGGACTTCTTCGTGTGTCATTCCTGCTGTTTCACCGGGGACGAACCAAACTGCCGAGCGGTCCCGTCTAGGCTCACCTATTCGGGTTCCGCTGGGTAGGTTAATGTGGACGGATTGGTGGAGACGGGGGAGAGTCGAACTCCCCGTCCAGAAGGCACCGCAGGAGGATGTACTACAGGCTTATCCGGCTCTTTGTCGTCGCCTTTTAGAGCTTCAACCGGCTAAATCTCTCGAAGGCCATCCGATAAACTTAGACCCTGACCTATCGGCGTCGGAAGGGCCGCATCCCGGACTTTTGGCGCCCGCATCCCTCCTTCCGGGACTAGCAGGGAGCAGACGTAGCCACGTTTAGGCGGCTAGTGCAAATTCACGGTTGTCGGTTGTTGTGTGCCACCTTTTTACGAGGTCGATGGCGCCTCGGCCTGCAATCCACTACGAAACGCTCCTGTCGAACCCGCGCGTCCCCATGTGGTGACTAAATTATAACCAACCCTGACTTCATTTGTCGATACGGATCGTCCCGGAGGCATGGCCCTTTCAAAGTCAGCCCCGGAGCGCGGGCATCTCGCCCGCACCCAACCGTCATTCCAGCTTTCATGGGAATCCATCAATCTCCGTTCAGACGACTGGATCACCTGACACGGAACGTTCCCCCGGACCAGTGCCTTTCATATCTCCCTCATGTCCGGCCCCTCACCAGCGCAAATCAAGGCAATCCCCAAATCACGCGAATAGCAGTTCAGATAACTTCCTGAAGAGGTAAAGTAGTAATGACTCTCTCCCAGTTCCGAACTCAGGTAGACGCCCTCTGCCGCAAATACGCCGCCGAACCCCAGGCCTACCGCCTCAGTCCCTGGCCGTGGAACTCTGAGACGGGATGCTCGACTATGTAGCCGGCTGGTCCGGACCTCCACCGGAATATCCTGAAAGTCCACGACTACCTGGCGCCTGGAACGTTTCCTCGACCGCGATGTCCTCCTCCAAGCCAACGATATCCCGCGCAGCCTGACGCCCGCGGCCTCATCCATTTCTGAACCATGAGACCCGGGTCGCCCGGCGCACTCTACAGCGTCCCTGGCCAATCAGCGCTTATGTGCAACCCAATACTGGTCTCCGATTTGTTATAATTGAAGTGCCATCGGCGCGTCCCAGTAGCTCAGGTGGACAGAGCGGCTGCCTTCTAAGCAGCGGGTCGCGGGTTCGAATCCTGCCTGGGACGCCACTCCAGCTACGATCCAGCTTGGATTCACCCCTGCTCGGGGGCTTCCGAGGGCAAGAAGTCGCCGGACCTGGCGGCTTTTTCTTTGGCTCACGAAGCATCCGGTGAGCTGCCTGCTCCTCTCCGGCCCCGGAGGCCCGACGCATCGCCAAGCGGCTGGAGTTCCACCACACCCCCAAGCACGGAAGCTGGCTTAACGTGGCGGAACCGAGTTCAGCGTGCCAACCCGGGCCTGCCTGCGCGGACGCAACGGTGACGGGAAAGCCTAAGAAACACCGTCAACGCCTGCGTGTCGGAGCGCAACGCGGCAGGGCCACTATCAGTTGGAGGTTCACCACAAAGCAGGCCCGAACCAAGATGCGTCGCCTATATCCTGACACTCCAGCTTTGACTCAACACCTACGGAGCAGGCAGTGCCCCTACCTGCTTCGCAGGTACAGCGGGGCAATCAACTGGTCCACGGGTACATAACCGTCGGTCAACAAAATACGCTCTTCCCGATAGAACCAACGATTGAAGACCTCTTCTGGCATGAACCGGCTCACCGGAACGCCTCGGCCCGCCCCTTCATTGGCCCGGCTCAGGTCTTGCGGGTTGATGACCTCGTCGGCGCCCACGACAACGTAGGTCACATTGGAACGGGGATCGTCCTCCCAGAGGTCGTCGTCACGGAGGATATACACGTGGTCGAAAGTCCGGCTCAGTGTATTGACGTAGGCCCGCAAGAACCGTCCGGTGTTCAGGTTGTCCACGATGTTCACGATGAACAGCCCCCTGGGTTTCAACAGCTCTTTCACCCGTTGGTTAAATTCCAGGGTGGTCAGGTGGTAGGGCACGGAAAAATCGTTGAAGGCGTCGCCCACCACCATGTCGTACTTCCCATAGGACAGGCTTTGCATCTGCATCCGGGCATCCAGGTTATAGGTTACGATGGACGTGGACCGGGGAAGTCCCAGGTATGTGTGGGCCACCTCCGTGACCAACGGGTCAATCTCGATGACCTCCACCGTCGCATCGGGATACTCCTCTTCAATCAGTCGGGGCATGGTGTAGCCGCCCCCGCCGATGAAGAGGGTGTTAAAGCTTTCGGTGCGGGCATACTGGAGGGCGGCGAAGTCGGCAGTCACCTTCTCATAGCCATAGACCAGAAACGTAGGGTCATCCATCGCCACGTAGCTATGCACAAGTTGGTCCAGGGTCAGGGTCCTCACCCGGTGCCCTTCTATCTCTCGTTCCTTCACTTTGATGCAGAAGTAGTTGCTCTCCTCCTGACAGTCGGAGTCCACCCACCCCAGGGCAAAGCTCAGGCCGGTGAAAAGGCCCGCTATGGCCACCGCGGCCAGAGCAGGCAGCTTGAAGCGCACCCTCCAGAGGTTTCCGAATAGAAGGGCCATCCCGAACAGGAAAATCGCCACCGCCAGCACTATGGGCCGCGTACCTATCCACTGGATCAAGACGAACCCGGTGAGAAAGACACCCAGTATTGACCCGGCGGTGGATACCGCGTAGAAGCGCCCCACCACGTTGCCGGTCTTGGCCAGTTCCCGCAGGTGCAGCTTGATGACCACCGGAGTCACCATCCCCAGAATCAGGCTGACCGGCAGGAACAGCGTGGCGGTCAGCAGCACGATTCTCAAGATGATGGGCAGGGAGTCAAAGGCTTCACCTGTCACTTCGATCAGGGGCAAAATAATGATGGCGAAGATGCTGGCCCCTAGCAGTATGAGGCCGAGCGTGGACCGGGAAGGAAAGCGGTCGGCGGTAAGCCCACCCAGGTAGTTGCCGGCGCTGATGCCCGCCAGCACCACGCCAATGATGCTGGTCCAGGTGTAAAGCGACACCCCGATGACCGGAGCCAGGATGCGGCCGGCAACTATCTCCAGGATAAGCCCACAGGCGCTGGCGGAGAAAACGATGAGGTACGGGACCACCAGTCCCAGCCATGCCAGGCGAGCTTTCATCTAAGCCGGACTTCGTACATTAGGTGATTCGAAACCAACAGGAAATGCAAGCTCCGGTCAGGCTACTACGAAAGACCGGAAGGCCCGCCTTGCTTCCTCCATCTACAAGCATGTCGCTCCCCCCCGTCCGCCCATTCATCCCGGGCCAAGGGCCAAAGTATAGCTGTTCATGCCGTGAGCCATGCTCTCCCCGGGCAGGTGCACCGCAACTTCCGTTTCTCGGGTCCCGGGGTTACCCTGGCAGACGGTTTTCACCGGGTACCACCACTTGCTCAACCGGGGACGGCGGTCTCCCACGGCGATGCCATAACTGGGCTCCCCACCGGGAACGTACCCTGGCACTGGTGTGGAGACGGCCCGCCCGGGTGAAATCCGTCCCCCGACCGCATAGTCTGGAGCCAATTTTGAATCCTCGCAATTATATCAGCGGCAGGTGGTTGGTGGGGATGAGCAGGTAGCCCGAAGGTATCGTCGCAAGCGAGGTTGCTCGTTGAAGTGGTCTTATCCCCGTACTCAACTCCCGTTCCATACCCCCACCGTCATACCCGCATCCGCGCGGCCCGTTTCCCCTCCCGCCACTCAGCACTTCCGCACTGGGTCCATCCCGGCGTAGCCTGCACCGGCTGGCTGTCAATGATGGCAGCGCTGGGTGCAGCATCCCGTCCTTCTCTCTCCCGGACCTGGCTCCGCAGCGCCTCCTCAACCCGCTCCCATGTGCCATCGGCCTGCCACTTTCGGAAGTGCCGCTACACTATGCCCCGGGGGGCAGGTCATGGGGCGCCATTCGCCACGGTATGCAGCCCCTGAAGTCCACGTTGTAATGCGAAGGGTCCATCGGCGGAAGTCGCATATGACCCCGGCTGCACTTCCTGGCCCGGTTGCTACGGCAACTCCGGGGCCGCTATTATCACACCGTACCCCTGAGCCTGCGAGAGATGACACCCCACGGACCACTTCTTGCTTAACTGACCGACTCGCACCCTTCCATTGGAGGTGAGTGATGCCGGCCTTCGGCCTGGTAGTGAATGATCGGAACGAGATCCTGCTCATCCAACGGGGATATGGCAGGGAAAAGGGCAAATGGAGCCTTCCTGGAGGACAGCGGGACAGGGGAGAGAGCCTCCGGCGTACCGCTGTCAGGGAGACACTGGAGGAAACCGGCGTCAAGATGACTGCCGACGACCTGTATCACAAGGGCAGGCAGAGCAACTTCGAGGTGTGGCGCGGACAACGCGCAGGAGGGAGGTTAAGAGTGCAAAGGAAAGAATGCCTGGATGCGAAGTGGTTCCAAGCCGACATGTTGCCCCATGACGATAATCTGGCGTTCGGCCCGGACAAAATAGTAATGGGGAAGTGGGCGGACGAGAATCCGGGAAGCCGCAGGGTGTACTATCCCCGCTCTAGGATGGAGAGAGCGGGGTTTGCCCTGATGGTAAACAACAGGGACGAGGTGTTCCTAGTCCAACGCCGGGGAGGTCTGAGGGTGGGCAAATGGAGCATTCCCGGCGGAAACGTGAAGTCTGGCGAGGGACGCCGGGATGCTGCGATCAGGGAAACACGGAGCGCGACCGGAGTCACCTTCCTACCCGAGCGGCTGTATCTCGAAAACAGGCACGAGGCCAGAGTGTGGTTTGGAAGACCAGGCCCGAACCGGGGCATTTCCTCCACTGGACGGTGGTTTCCGGTTGACGGACTGCCCGACGACGACAGTCTCGGTTTTGCCATTGACGTGAGGACCATTGAGAAGTGGGCATCCGAGAACAGGGGCAGCCGCCGGGTCCACTCTCCCTGACGCATATTGCCAGGAGGCCACCGCGGTGCCCAATGGCTATCATCCCCAGGAACCTCCTCAGCCAGGAGCGCAGAGAGAAGCAAGGGTCGGAGTTTGCCCCCGTTGCGGCAGTGCTCGCGTCGGGATCCGGAGGCGCCGGCATTGGCGTTTGGTCTGGAGGTGCCGGCGCTGCCGCCGGACCTTTGCCAAGCCTGCGCGCGTCGGCTTGAGCCAGGCCAGGGACCTGGGCAGGTCTCCGGTCTACGAGAACCGCATCCGACGATTGGAGTCCCGGGCCAGGCGGAAACTTGGAGGCCGCCATGGATTAACCCTCGGCTGTCTCATCTGGTTGGTCATTCTAGTGGCCTGCGCTGGCATCATGGTCTTCTGGTTGCTCTCCAATGAGAGAATCTCGAACGTGCTGCCGCCATCGGTAACTGGACCAGTCCCTCAGTCGCCGTCAGTACCCCAACCAGCGGCAACCACACCTGGCTTTGCTCCGACAGCCAACAACGCTGTCCGTCAATCGCCGCCGGCAGCCGAACCAGCGACGCGTGAACCGGTCCCCCCGCCAAGCCAGCGTCACCTGAAAGAGAAGCTTCACATGCTGGAGTTGATCAACGAGCGCCGCGTGCAGGCCGGAGTGCCTCCGGTGGAATTTGGCAATAACAACGCCGCGCAACTCCACGCCGAGTTTTCTCTGCAGAACTGTGTCTCGTCCCACTGGGGAATTGACGGACTGAAGCCCCACATGCGTTACAGCCTGGCTGGCGGATACCAGTCCAACGGGGAAAACGGGAGTGGCTCAGACTACTGCATAAGGTGGTCGGACGGCTACCGCTCGCTTGGCCCCATAGAGGTCGAGATCCTTCAAGCCATGGAACAATGGATGGACAGTCCCGGCCACCGCCGGAACATCCTGGACAGGTGGCACAGGAAGGTCAACATCGGGCTGGCCTGGGACCGGTACAATTTCAAGGCATTCCAGCACTTCGAGGGTGACTACGTGGAGTTCGACGCTCTGCCCACCATAAAAGACGGCGTCCTGAAGCTGGCCGGGAGGACCAGGAACGGCGCACGACTTGATGATGCCAGAGGCCTCACGGTTCAGGTCTTCTACGACCCGCCGCCCCACCCAATGACGAGAGGACAGGTTTCCCGCACCTACTGTTATGATTCCGGTGTGCCTGTGGCCGGATTGCGGGAGCCGTTAACAGGGGGGTGGTCCTATGACGAGCACGAATACTCCAAGACGTACACGGCATGTCCTGACCCCTACGACGTCAGCCCCGACGCCCATGCACCGGAGTCGCCGGAGGAAGCAGACCGGTTCTGGCAGAGCGCATACTCGGCAAGCCGCAACGGGGTTGAGAGGACTTCGGTGCCATGGATCACTGCATCAGAGTGGACGGCGAGCGGTGAAAACTTCTCGGTGACGGCAAATTTGCGTATGGTGATCAATCAGCATGGCGATGGTGTGTATACCGGTCCTGCTCTGGGACAGGATGGACGGGGAGGACGTGGTTATCTCCGAGTACTCCATATTTCACGGTGTGACCCGGCCTGACACGTACACCGAAGACACGGGTCAAGACATGGCCACACAATAGGAGTGTAATCACCGCCGGGAACTCGATAGACAATATGCATCGTCTTGTGGGGTAAACATCATCCCATACAGTGCATCAGGCTGGCCAATATGGCCTGTCCAGGCCATACTCCTCGAATACCCGGTCTACTGGAGTCGGTATGAAAACTGAGACGACGGGCAAAATCGCGGAGGGAGTTTCCAGAGGCGAGTATTCCCTGCTCCTGGGAGCTGGCGCCTCGATTGGCTCATCGGGGGGCAATGGCGACCCCCTCCCGTCTGGCCGTGCTCTAACTGAGAGACTGATCACCGAGTTCAATATTCCAGTCGGTGAGCAGTACATCTCTTTGACCCGGGCGTATGCTGCCGCCAAGAACAGGGACCCTGAGCGCCTTGAGAAACTCATAAGATCGTGGTTTACGGGATGCAGGCCCGACTGGCAGCACCGGTTGGTCGATGTTGATTGGCACCGGATATGGACTCTGAACATCGACGACATCGTTGAAGTAGCCTGTAGAGACAGGAACGTGCCGGTTGACCGTTTCACCTGGACCTCCAAATTCCGGGACAGGTCCAGGTCCGAACGTCAGATCATCCACCTGCACGGCTACGCCAAGAGCATTTCGGACCCGGATGATACCGACTCGGAACTGGTGTTCTCAGTCCAGGAGTACGCGGCAACGGTCAGTGACCCGAGGGCTTGGCACGCGATTTTCACCGATGAATTTGCCGAACGCCCGTTCATCATACTGGGAGCGTCATTGGTGGAGGAGTTCGACCTCCAGAAAGCCTTTGCGGCCTCTACAACTGCCGACGCTCAGCCGTATCCCTCCATAATAGTGCTCAAGGAGGTTTCGACCCTGGAGCGGGAGGAGTTGTCGGATTTGGGCCTGATCATCGTCGAGTCGGACGCGCGCAGCTTCATGGAGGAACTGCACGCCGCCATGGGAAGCAGTCGGTCCAACACCCAGCCGGCATCTGCGGCCGGCCCATCGTACCGGGAACTGCTCCTAACCGGCCAGGCTGCTGTTAATTTGTCGCCAACGACGCCTCCCATTTCCCCGACCACGCCTGCACCACCAACCCCGGCGGCCGCACCGCCGGTCATCGACAGGCACTGTCCCCATTGCAATGCTCAAAACGCCCGATTACGCCGTGACTGGTACAGACGGGCCCGTCCGATGCGCTGCCTGGACTGCAAGAGCGCCTTTGGCAAGACCGGTGTCAGGCGCTGCCCAGGCTGCGGCAGCCGGGACGCCCGGCTCAGGAGGGACTGGTACAAACGGGCCCGTCCGATACGCTGCCGGGACTGCAACATAGTATACGGCGGCGCCGACGAACGAGCGCCCGGTGAACCCGTGGTAGGTGATACTCCCAACCTGAACAATCTGCTGTATTGGGCAGCAAAGCATCCGGTGGACCGTGACACACTGATTGACCGTGCCCGAGGCGTGATGCTGGGCCTTGCGGCAGGGAATCTGCTGGGTCTGCGGGCAGAAGGCTGGAGCCATCAACGCATCGCGGCCAAGTACCCCAACGGCATCCGGGACATCGACCCCGGGGAGCTTGGCAAGCCCATGGACGACGATTTGGCCCAGGCCGTGGAGCTGGCCGAGGCGTTGTTGGAACGAGGCGACACCATCGACCGGTTTTCCCGGCGTCTGGTCTCCTGGCGGCACGACAACGGCCGCGGCATGGGCCGCACCACAAGACAATCGATTGCCCAACTGGAGGACGGGATGACGCCGCCCCATGCGGCCTACGCTGTGTACCGGGCCAAGGACAGCATCGCGCCCAATGGCGGCGTCATGCGCTGCGCCCCGGTAGCTGTCCGGTACCGGACAGAACCTGCGTTGATGACGCGAGTATCCGCTGACACCTGTGCGGTCACCCACTACTCGCCCCTCAGCCAGTGGTCGTGCGTGATCGTAAACTCAGCCATAGCCATGCTGCTCTGCGGGTGTGAACCCGACTTGCAGAGGTTGCTGCTTGCCGCCCGAGCGGACGGGTGTCCCGACCTGCTGTGGGAGGGGCAAAAGGCCGGAATAGACACCACGGTGCTGGAACTTGGGACCGCCGGGCGGCCCCTGCCTCAGAGTGCAGGCTGGTTGGAAGACAACCAGTCCGGAAAAGGACACACCCTGCTGACGCTTCAGGCGGGACTATGAATTCTCTGAACAAGCCTGCTGAGCTTGCATATTCGATCTTGGAGCCGAGGGGCGGCTACAGGTCTCTGAATGAGCAAGGACCTTCCTGCGGGCTGGCTTCGCTCTCTGGCATTTGATGAATCGTACGTCCTTCGACCTGCCCCATTGATCCTCGGGCTATTCTGATGGCACACGGCCCCACGGTCCGGCTACCGGCATCTTGCCAGTTGGACCTCCGCCGTCAGCAGGTTGCCCAGCCCAAACAGCAGCGCCAGCCGTTGTGTGTTCTTCATCAACCCCCGGTAGCGGACCTTGCCATAGCCGAACAGACCCTTCACCCTCAGGAAGGGATGCTCCACCTTGGCTCTCACCGATGCCTTTGCCTGCTCCGCCAGCGCCTCCTCACTCTCCGGTTCCAGCTTCCGCCGCTTGCCAGGACGCATGGCCACCTGCCACTCCACCTCCAACCCCTGGGTCTCCTCCCTCTTGTGGATCCCTTGGTACCCAGCGTCGCCCCACACTACCGTCTCGCCCCCGTGCAGCAGGTTGTGGGCCTCCGTAATGTCGTGGGCGTTGGCCGCCGTCGTGCTCATGCTGTGCACTATCCCCGTCTCAGAGTCCACCCCAATATGAGCCTTCATCCCGAAGTGCCACTGGTTCCCCTTTTTGGTCTGATGCATCTCCGGGTCCCGCTCCCCGGCCCGGTTCTTGGTGGACGGCGGCGCCTCGATGATGGTGGCGTCCACGATGGTCCCCTCTCTCAGCTTGAGACCCTGGGACTCCAGGTGGGCGTTGATCTCCTCCAAAAGGCCCGGTCCCAGATTGTGCCGCTCCAGCAGATGGCGGAAGTTCAGTATCGTGGTCTCATCGGGCAAAGCCCCAGACAGCCTCAGGCCCACGAACCGCCGGACGGACTCTGCCTCATAGAGCAGGTCTTCCATACCGGGATCGCTCAGGTTGTAGAAGAGTTGCACGCAGTGGACTCGCAGCATCACTGAGAGCGGGTAGGGACGCCGGCCGTTTCCGGCCTTGGGGTAGAAGGGGCGGATGCGCTCCTCCAGCCTCCCCCAGGGAATCAGGCCGTCCATGCGCTCCAGAAACACCTCCCGGCGTGTCTTGCGCTTCTTGCCCTGGTACTCCAGGTCGGAGAACGTCGGCTGGTCCATCGTGTCTCACCCTTGATCTTTGTCGTGGCTGCCAACCGTACTATGCCACATCATCAGACACTTGTTCAGAGTATCCCTATGGGCTGCTACGTCGCATCTGGGCTTCGATGAGTCCCTGGTCGCAGTGGTGAATGCCGGAGGCGACACCGACACCAACGGCGCCCTGGCGGGGGCGGTGCTGGGAGCCCGCTACGGCGAGTCGGCCATGCCGCTTCGGTGGGGGAGGCACATCAAATGGAAAGATCGCCTGGCCCACCTGGGTGAGCGCCTCCTGGCAGGGTAGACGTAGACCAGACAGCGCAATCGAACTCTTGAGCAGCACACTGGAGGTAAATCGAACCATGACCTGGCCACCGCCGGTTGACTTCAGGGACGCCGTACAGAACCCCGAGAACTGCTTCGAGGCCCCGGACCTGGCCCAGGGAGTTACCGCGGTAAACCGCATGGGAACGCCCGTGGTCTGGTCTGGAAATTTTGCCTGCGTGTTCAAAGTGAGCACCGGGGGCGGGGACGTGGCCGTCCGCTGCTTCACCCGCGAGGTCAACGGCCAGCAGGAACGTTACGGGCACCTGAGCGATTACCTCAGTGGCGTCAAGCCCGAGGCTTTCGTCGGATTCGAGTACGTGGAACGGGGCATCAGGGTCAAGGGCCAATGGTATCCTATCGTCAGGATGGACTGGGCGGATGGAGACCGTCTGGACAAGTTCATCGCGGACAACATGGACAGCCCGGGCGCCTTCCTCGACCTTGCCGCCAAGTGGCGGGGCGTCAACGCCACACTGCGGGGGCTGGGAATCGCCCACAACGATCTTCAGCACGGGAACGTTATGGTCCAGGAGCAGGGCGCGCTCCGCCTGGTCGACTACGACGGTATCTACCTGCCCCGGTTCGAGGGAGAACCCAGCCCCGAGATCGGCCACCGGCACTACCAGCACCCGAAGCGGTCAAGCCATGACTATCACGCAGGGATAGATAACTTCCCGTCCCTGGTGGTCTACCTGACTCTGCTGGCCCTGTGGGCCGACCCGCAACTCTGGGACAAGTTCTACAACCAAGAGAACATGCTCTTCACCAGGGAGGACTTTTCGGACCCGTCCAATTCTGCCTGTTTCACAGCGTTGAAGGGAAGCAGCGACGCCAACGTGGCCGGGCTTGCGGGCGTGCTCGAGGAATTGTGCGCCCGTCCTGTGGCCGAGGTACCCGACCTGGAAAGCGTACTTCAGGGCAACTTGACCGCTCCGCTGCCCGTGCCGGCGGCCTCTTCCCCACCTCCGCCGCCTATTCCTGCACCACCACCCGCTCCAGCTTCTACGCCGGTCCCCGCGACCCCGCCTCCACCGGTGGACAGGCGCTGCCCGCACTGCAAAGCCCAGAACGCCCGCCTGCGCCGGGACCGGTACAGACGGGACCGCCCGGTGCGCTGTCTCACCTGCAAACAGGTCTTCGGCAGGACTCGGGTCAAGCGCTGCCCGGGTTGCGGCGGTCGAAGGGCGCGCCTGCGTAGCGACTGGTACAAGCGGGCGCGTCCGATGCGCTGCCGGGACTGCAGCGCCGTCTTCGGCGGGGCCGGCGAGAGAGCGCCGGACAGGCCCGTGGTGGGTGAAACACCGACGCTGAACCGGCTTCTGACCGAAGCGGCCGAGATACATGTCACTACCCAGGCTCTGGCCGACCGTGCCCGCGGGGTGATGATGGGACTTGCCGCAGGAAACCTGCTCGGCCTGCGGGCGGGAGGTCAGAGCCATCAGCAGATCGCGTCCAAATATCCTTATGGCATTCGGGATATTGACCCCAAGCAACTCAGCGTGCCCATGGACGATGCCCTTGCACAGGCCATCGAGCTGTCCGAGGCTATGCTGGACCAGGGCGACGCCGTCCGCCAGTTTGCAAGGCGTCTGATCTCGTGGCGGCATGAGAATGCACTCGGGATAGGCCAGACCACGAAACAGTCCATCGCCCAACTGGAGGACGGGATGGAGCCGCCCCATGCTGCTTACGCCGTGTATCAGGCGAAGGGCCGCACCGCGTCCAACGGGGGCATTCTGCGCTGCGCCCCTGTGGCGGTATGCCTCCGAAGGGAACCTGAGCTGCTGACGCGGGTGTCCGCCGACACGTGCGTTGTAACGCACTACTCGCCGCTCAGCCAGTGGTCATGCGTGGTCTTGAACGCAGTAGTGGCCATCCTGCTGGTTGGGCGTGAACCGGACTTGCAAAATCTGCTGGCGGCCGCTGAATCGGACGGGTGTCCCGACCTTCTGGAGGCTGGACGACAGGCCGGAATAGACACCACCGTCTTGCAACGGGCGACAACCGGGCGCGCATCACCCGACAGTGCAGGTTGGCTGATAGACACCAGGCAGTCGGCAAAGTCCCACACCATCTTGACGTTGCAGGTGGGACTGTGGGCTGCGACGGCCCAGTTGGACCTCGAGGATTCGCTGGTCGCCGTTGTGAGCGCCGGTGGCGACACCGACACCAACGGGGCGGTGGCGGGAGCGGTGCTGGGAGCGCGCTACGGAGCTGCGGCCATACCTCTTCGCTGGACCACTTGCATCGCCCGGAAGGAACGCTTGGCCGACCTGGCTGATCGACTGCTGGCGCGGTGAGCAATTCCCTGTACAGGAACTGATGACAACTGCGCCGCACTAATCGCTGTCCATAACGATTAGCACGATACATAAACTAAAGCCAAGGTGGGATGTGCATTTGAGGAGCAGGTGAGATCGGGGAGGGAATCTCGCATGAGACTTTCAGATCTTGACCGCAGGGCGGTCCGGCACCGTCGATTCACTTCATCTTTCCGGCTGGTCAGCCCGGAGAGGAAGGCCCTGACCCGCTCCTGCACCCCGGCCTTGTCAATGCGAACCCGAGGTTGGCATTCCCAGCGTGTGCAGGTCTCAGGTCAATGTGCGGATCGTGCAGACCAGGGCGATTGAGTCCCTGAGCGCAGCGATGTTCTTGCTGTACCCCTTGGTCAGGTGGTGTAGGCGGATTGCAAGCTCCCGTCTGCCGCGTAGTCAATCCGCTGGATACCGTGCCTCACGCGACGGACCGTTCGCAGGGATACCGCCATACGGGGGTCGAGAAGAAACTGATGGGCACGACTCTTCACGACGGGTGTGACCAAAAGTGGTTGGCAATGGAGGGAGTTTACAAGAGAGAAAAAGGATGGCAATCTCCCGCATAGACAGATGGCGACAGCGCGGGCAGCGCGGGGAAGGAGAGGGCCATGAAGCGGGAGCGGGCACTGCGGGAGATCATGGAACGGGCCACCCAGGAGATGCGGGAAGTCCTGAGCCGGGAGACGGAGGAGGACGGAGCGGAGCAGTGGGACCCGGACGCCTGGGAGAAAGAGGTGGTCCGGTTCACCCGGCGGTTGGGTCAAAAGATGGTGCAAACCTGGGGCGAGGTGAAAGCTGAGCAAGCCAAAGCTCAGGACCCTTTTGCGCCGGCTGCAGGGGAAGACGCCGCTTACACCGGTGGCAGTCCCTATGGTGGTTGAGCGCCTTTGGCCGGGTGGAGGTGCAGGCGCCGTACCTGCGTTGCCCCCGGGACCACATCAGCCACCGGCCCTTCCAGGGGTTGACGGGGTTGAAATGCCGTGGCAAATCTTTGGTCTTGCAGCGGGCCTTGACTGACTTTGGCGCGGAGAAGTCTTTCCAGCGGGCCAGTGAGCAACTCAAGGAACACTACGGAGTTGAGTTGCACCGCAGCAGCGTAAGAGAAGTAGTGGAGCAACAGGCGGGAAGAGCCGCCGTATTCGTGGACCGGGAGCGCCGGGAGGCGCTGGCGGGCTACGGGAGACGGGGGGATTTCCCGCTTGGGGAGCTCTGGCTGATCGTGGAAAGCGACGGCTGCATGATACGCACTGGGGAGTTGGGGCCGGCCCCGGAGGGTGGAGTGACCCCTGGGGGGGCCGCCCCAAGCGGAGGAGGCGTACCCAGTGGCGGGAAGTACGGCTCAGCGTGGTGGAGAGTGGACACAGTGAACCCCATGCTTGCCTTGAGGACTCTGCGGGCTAACGGCCAGTGGGATGCCTTCTGGCGTTGATGCCAACCACTTTCGGTCACACCCGTAGCCTGAAGGTATCGTTGCAGTTGAGGCGGTCTTATCCCGTACTCAACTCCCGTTCCATACCCCCACCGTCATACGCGCGGCCGCCGAATGCGAGTTACACCTTGGCCCTAATCTAGATTTCCGGTCGCCGCGTGTGCCAGTCCGTGGCCTGCTCGTAGGCATAGGCCACCCGGAACAGCCGCGTCTCGTCGAACGGGCGGCCCGCTATCTGCAGCCCCACCGGAAGTCCCTCCGGCGTGAAACCGCAGTTGATGGACAATGCAGGGGTGTTGGCCAGGTTGAACGGCGACGTGTAGCTCCTCCTTCCCTTGTATCCGTCAAGCACCTCCTGCTTGCTGCCGATTCCCGCCCGCTCCGGTATCAGGGGAGCGGGGATCGAAGACGTTGGCATTACCAGAACGTCCACGTCCTCAAGTGCCGCTATGACCTGCTGCCTGAGCATCTGCCGCAGCTTCAACGCCGTCTGGAGGGCCTGGGCCGGTATGACCGTTCCCATCAGCAGCCGCACTTGGTTGTTGTGGTCGAACTGGTCCAGGTTCTCCTCCAGGTCCCGGCGGTTCAGCGACGCGGCGTCTGCGCCGATGATGCACGACGATATGGCCGACGAGTGCGGCATCAAGGGAATCTCCACATTCCGTATCTCCGCTCCCAGTTCGCCCAGCACGGCGATGGCGTTGACCACTGCGTCTCTCACGTCAGGTTCCACCACGCCGGCGTGGACCCGTTCCTCTACCACCCCGACCTTCAATCCCGCAATGTCCCCGTTCAGGGCCCCGACATAGTCCGGCACCGGAGCGTCCCAGGTATACGGGTCCTTGGGATCATACCCGGCAATCGCTGCCAGCGTCATGGCGCAGTCCTGCGTCGTCCGTGAGATTGGGCCCACGGTGTCCATGGACCACGACGCCCCGAATACTCCATACCGGCTCACCCGGCCCCAGCTCGGGCGTATGCCCACCAGACCGCAGAAGGACGCCGGTCCGCGAATGGACCCTCCCGTGTCCTCTCCCAGGGACGTCGAGCACAGGAACGCGGCCGTGGCTGCCCCGCTGCCGCTGCTGGACGTTCCCGGGTTGCGCGACAGGTCCCAGGGGTTGCGTGGGCGGCCGTAGGGATGGTGAAAAGCGTCGCCGCTGGCGAATTCGCTCATGTTCAGCTTGCCCAGCAGCACCGCGCCCGCCTGTTTGAGGTTGGCGATGACCGTGGCGTCCTCGTCCGGGACGAAGTTGCCGTGGATGGTAGACCCATTGGTCGTCAGGATGCCCCTGGTGTTGAACTGGTCCTTCACCGCCACCGGAATGCCGTGCATCGGACCGGCGTACCGGCCGGCGGCAATGTCCTCCTCTGCTTGCTTGGCCTGGGCCAGTGCCTCATCGCCGCTCACGGTAATGTAGGAGTTCAACTGTCCGTCTATATCCTCGATCCGGTCCAGGTACGCTTCGGTCGCCTCCACCGGAGAGACATCACCGGCGCGGATCAACCCTGATAGCTCCGTGGCCGACAGGAACGGAATCTGCGACTTTTCCATGACTACTCCCCCGTTGCCGTCTGGTTGGCCGTCTGGTTGGCCGTCTGGTTGGAAGGAATGACGATGGGCAGGGGTTCCACCGCGTCCAGGCCCCCTGCCGAGACCGCTCCAGCCGCTTCCCCCAGCGCCTCCAGCAGCGCGTTGAGGCTGTATCCGACCTCCGTCACCAGTTCCGTAGGAATTTCGATGCGTGCGGCCCTCGCCAGGGCCAGAATATCCGAATCCGTCAGATCAGGCATGGCAAACACCCTTCCCCGGCGGCCCCAGGAGCAGGGCCATTGCCGGTATTCAACGATGGCCGGATTCTGCCCGCGCACCCCGGCCTTGTCAATGCGAACCCGAGGTTGGCATTCCCGGCGTGTGCAGGTCTCAGGTCCAGGTCTCCGGTCAATGTGCGGATCGTGCAGACCAGGACGATTGAGTCCCTGAGCGCAGCGATGCTCTTGCTGTATCCCTTGGTCCGGCGGTGTATGCGGATTGCAAGCTCCCGTCTGCCGCGTAGTCAATCCGCTGGATACCGTGCCTCGCGTAACGGACTTTCGCAGGGATACCGCCATGCGGGGGTCGAGAAGAAATTGATGGGCACGTCTTTTCCCGACACCCCGCGGCAAGTCCTTGGGGGCGATCTTCTCCTGTGGCGTTCAGCGCGGGGACATGGTCCTTCGCTGCCGGATCTACGACACTGTGAACCGGTGGCATAATATCCCCGCATACCGGGAGAATCTGCGCGATAACGCAGCTCGTGCAGTCTGGCACTGGTGCAAGCAGCACCAGTGCAACCGAACTCCAACCGCCAACCCAATGGGCAGCAAATCTGTCCTGTACCCTTAGAACGCTGCGAACGCTGCCTTCCAGACGCCGTTAAACCGGGCTTGAGGCAATCTCATTTCCGACGGCTTCTCCGGAATGTGGGCGGAGGGTCTACAAGGGTCGGGAGGAGCAAGGTCAATACCCGAATTTCCAGACCAGGCAGCCACATGGAGGGTAGTCAATGACGAGCCTTGAGAAAGCCCTTGAAGAAACCAGCCGGTACGTGGAACAACAGATGACGAAGGCCAACATGCCTGGCCTCGCGCTTGGGATCACCAACCGGGATAAACTGCTACAGGTAGCCACTTTCGGATACGCCGAACTGGCCTCGGGCAGGCCAGTCGAGCCGGACACCCTGTTTGAGATAGGCTCCATAGGCAAGTCCTTCACCAACGTCGCACTCATGCAGCTCCGCGATGAGGGCCGGCTGGACCTGAATGATCCGGTTTCCCGTTACCTGCCCTGGTTTGAGGTGCAGTCCGACCACGCTCCCATCACCGCCCATCACCTGATGACTCATACCTCCGGCCTGGTGACCGGCACTGACATCGGGCCTCATGGACTCTTTGAAGCTTGGGCCTTGCGGGACATCCGGACCGGCACTCCCCCAGGAGAGTATTTCCGTTATTCCAACGTCGGCTACAAGACCCTGGGTTTCCTGCTGGAAGAGGTGGAGTGCCGGTCTTACCGGGAAGCCATCCAGGCGCGGGTGCTTGACCCCCTCGGGATGCGCGATTCCCATGCCGTCATCGGATTCGAGACAAGAAGGCGGGCTGCGGTAGGTTACCGGAGCTTCTATGACGACCGTCCGGAACACAGGGACCATGGCCTGGCGCCGGCCCTGTGGACCGAATACGCCGTGGGAGACGGCTGCCAGGCGTCTACCGCCGGGGACATGGCGGTCTACATGAGGATGCTCATGAACGGAGGAGCCGGCCCGATGGGCCGGCTAATGTCAGAGGACAGTTTCCGCCTGATGACCAGCAGGGTGATAGCCACCCAGCAGTGGGGAGGCGCCCACTATGGATACGGGCTCATCCTGGCCGACGTCGACGGCCACGCTTACCTGGGCCACGGCGGCAGCTCGACCGGGTTCGTGTCCGGGATGGTCGCCGACCTTGATGACGGCATCGGTGTGGCGGTAATGATCAACGGCCTGGTACGGAGCTACGGCGCCATCGACATGGCAATGCACATAGTCAGTCTGGTGAGGGCCGGGTTGCATCAACGGGAAATGCCTTCGCTCCCTCCCGCCGCCGACCCGGAACGGGTAATCAATGCAGGCGATTACGCGGGCGCCTACAACTCCGCCACGGACTGTCTCACGCTGACCGGTCAGGGTGAACGGCTGAATCTGAATTGGCGTGGGTTGGACGTGGTCTTGCAGCAGCGAGGCGAAGACACATTCTATGTGCCCCACCCGGAACTGGAGCGTTACCTGCTGGAGTTCGGGCGTGAGGGAGACCGGGTAGTGGAGGTATTTCACGGCCCCGACTGGTACGTGGGTGAAGGCTATACCGGGCCCGTCAGCTTCGACCATCCGCCTGAGTGGGACGGGCTTGCCGGACACTACCGGACTTACAACTTCGGGTTGACCAATTTCCGGGTCGTACTGCGCAAGGGCTCTCTGCTAGTGGTCTACCCAGGGGGGAGCCACGAGCCTCTGATTCCCCTGGGAGACGGGCTATTTCGCATCGGTGATGACCCACGCTCCCCGGAGACCATTCGCTTCGACGCAGTGGCATCGGGCAGGGCGCTGCGTGCGCTCTACTCCGGCTGCCCTTACTACCGTACCTACACACCGTAAGTGACATGTCGCAATGTGTCCTGTTTGTTGCGGGTTTAGGAGGTCCCGCCCTGCCCGGATTAGGTTTCTCCAGCCGATGGGGGTTGGCGGCGGGCTTCCGGGTGTGGTCATGGTAAGTCGCCCCATACCTGGACCCGGGCCGGCATGGCCGTGGAGGGTCCACTCCCCAGCAGAAGTCATCCAACCGGCTCCGTCAGGGAGTCATTCCGGTTTCGGCTCACGCAGTTTTGCGTAATACATATATTCAACGCTGTTATTACCCTGTAAAGCCTTCCCATATCCATATATTTGATAACCGATGGCAATAACAATCATTTCATTTCGGGTTGACACTATTATGCCCCTTCGCTACTATCAGCGAAATTTTTACTGACGGGTCAAGAATATGCTTTGACGTATATAGATTGAATCAGATCTACATGGCGTATCCTCGACCGATTACGGCGCAAACATTTTCACCACGTGGAGGCATTGCCGTGCGTCACCAACCTACAGCATCCGAACCTGCCCCCCCAACCCCCCGCGTCAAGCTCTTGTTGCTCACTCCCCTGCTCCTCGTCCTACTGTTCATGATCGCCTGCGGGTCCGCCGCCCCGGCCGAGCCGGTGGTGGTGGAGAAGGAGGTGATCAAGGAAGTTCCCAAAGAAGTGGTAGTCGAGAAGGAAATCACCGTCACCAAGGAAGTAATCAAGGAAGTTGCTGCCGAGGTGAAAGTCCTGCCGACGGTTGCCGCCATAGTACAGGCCCAGCCCACCGCGCCCCCCGCCGAAGTGATGGCCGCCGCGGAGGGCATACAGGGTGGCCGGATGCCCCAACTCGACTACGCTGACGTAAGGCAGCGGACGCTGATGGCCTCCAGCATCAACAACAAGAACGTGGCGATGCTGTTTAACGGCCTGGTCGAGTACAATCCCGAGACAGAGGACCAGACTGACCTCAGGTGCGACCTGTGCACCAGTTGGGAACTGGCGGAAGACGGGGTCACTTACACCTTCCGCCTGCACCCCGACGCCAAGTTCTCCGACGGGCATCCGGTCACGGCGGAGGACGTGGCCTACAGCTTCCTGGCATCCACCTGCCCGGAGTGCATACCCATCCGGGACGGCGAGACCGTGTCGTCGACGATCCAGGTGAAAGCCTACTTCGACGATTCCAAGATCATCGACGACCACACCATCCAGATAAAGACCCTGAACCCCACCCCGGCCTTCCTGCTGGCGCTGGGTTCAGAGACCTGGCGGATACTGCCCAAGCACGTTGAAGACGCGGGCCAGCTCCAGACGACCGTGAACATGGGCGACCTGGTAGGGTCCGGCCCATTCATTCACACCAGGCAGGTCAAGGCGGTCTCCAACCATTACGACCGCAACCCCCATTACTTCAAGGAAGGCCGTCCCTACCTCGACGGCCTGGACCAATACATCATCACCGACACCGGCGCGGGCATCGCCGCATTCAAAGCGGAGCAGGTGCTGATGACCAACGGTGCGGACAACTTCAGCGACACCGAGGCGCAGAAGCTGGCCGACGAGGAACCGGACAAGCTGGTAATCCACTGGGGCGGCCTGCCCAGCGTCCAGTACATCTTCTTCAACATCCAGAAGGAGCCATTCAAGGACGTGCGGGTGCGCCAAGCCGTCAACCTGGCCATGCACCGGCAGCCGCTCAACCAGACCTTCACCGCCGGCAGGGGCTTCCCATGCGCCTCGGTGTTCCCGCCCGGCGCGGGGTACACCTACACTCTTGAGGAGTGCATGGAACTCCCCGGAATGAGGGAGCAGAACGGCCAGAAGCACCCCGACGACCTGGCAGAGGCCCGCAGGCTTCTCGACGAGGCGGGCATCCCGGCCGAGGGGTTCAAGATTCTTCTGTCCACCCGCAACTGCTGCTCCTACCCGGACATCTCCGTGGTGGTCATGGAACAGTTGAAGGAGTTCCTGGGCTGGGACGTGGAACTGAAGGTCTGGGAGTCCAGCGCCGGTTACAACGCCTACCGCGACCACGACTACACCTTCGCAGTACAGCGGGGCGGCGCAAACTTCTTCGACCCGGACGCCTTCCTGGACCGGTTCAAGGAAGGACGGCTCTACTTCCGCTGGACAGGCTACGTGGTGCCGCAGATCCCAGGGCTATTCGAGAGGCAGTCCAGCGAGTTGGACATCGAGCAGCGGAGAGTAATACTTCGTGAGATCGAAGATGTTATCTGGAACGATCCGCCGGCATCATACCTGTACTACCGGGTCAAGCATCAACTGGTCAACCAGAAGGTGCAGAACTTCCTCCTGCAAGAGCACATGAGGAAGTACGAGCACATCTGGTGCGACCCCGCCTGCTGATTCAGTGACCAGTTTCCAGTGGTCAGTGACTGGTCCTAGCCACTGACCACTGCCAGCCGCTCTTCACTAACCACTGGCCACCGGCCACTAAACAGGGAGTGACGACTTGAAGGCGTATGTGATCAAGCGGACTCTCATGTTCCTTCCCACTATGGTCCTGCTGACGGTGATCGTCTTCACAATTCTCCGGGTCGTGCCAGGAGACCCGGCACTCCTGATTCTAGGCGGCGAAGAGGGCGAGGAAGACTTCACCGATGAAGAACTGAAGAAGCTCCAGCAAAAGCTGGGCACTGACCGCCATATAGCCATCCAGTATGCCGACTGGGTCATCTCCATGGCCCAGTTGGACTTCGGCGACTCCTACCACTACAACAACCCGGTCAGTGAGGACCTTGCCCAGCGTGTCCCGATCAGCCTTCAGCTAACGTTGATGTCGCTGATCATCTCCGGCGTCGTCGCCATTCCCCTGGGGGTGTTCTCGGCCATCAAGCAGGATACCTGGGGCGATTACATCTCAAGGGTGATAACGCTAATCGGGCTGGCCACGCCCAATTTCTACGTCGGCATTATGACCATCTTCCTGTTGGTCCTCTTCTTCGGCTGGATACCGCCTTTGGGATACGTCAACGTCTGGGAAGACCCGTGGATTAACACGCAGCAGCTCATCTTCCCGGCAATAGCCCTGGGAACATCCGGCATGGCCTTCCTGGCCAGGGTCACCCGTTCCGCCATGCTGGAAGTGCTCAACGAGGACTACATCCGCACCGCCCGGTCCAAGGGACTGGCGGAAAAGATCGTCATCTACCGGCACGCCCTCAAGAACGCAGTGCTGCCCGTCGTGACCATCTTCGGGCTGGCCTTGGGCAACGCGGCGTCTGGGTCCGTGGTTACGGAGATCGTGTTCTCCGTCCCCGGCATGGGACGCCTGCTGATCGAGGGCGTGCAGCACCGGGACTACCCGATGATCCAGGCCATCATCGTCATTTTCGGGGTGATGGTGCTGGTGGCCAACCTGTTCACCGACCTGACCTATGCCTGGCTCAACCCCAGGATCCGTTACGAGTAGACCTGAACCGTTATAGAGGCGAGAGAGACCTATGGCACAGCAGCCAGACAGCGCTGTAGCGAGCACGTCGGAACCCTTACTGGCGCTCCCGGCCAGGCGGGGGTTAACGCACAACGTCTCCCGTTTCCTGCGGACCAAGCCGCTCGGGACGGTCGGGGCCACCATCGCCGCCCTGCTGATCATACTCGCGGTTTATGTCCAGTTCATCGAGCCGGCTGTGGGGCTGATTGCCGACCCCTATAAGCCCATAGTCTCGCGGATCAACGCACCCCCCAGCGCCGAGGCATGGTTCGGCGGCGACAAGATTGGCCGGGATGTGTACGCGCGCTTGCTGAACGGCGCATGGATTTCCCTGTACGTCGGGTTGCTGTCTTCCTTCATTGGCACAACCATAGGGATGGCGGTCGGCATCGCCAGCGCATACTGGGGCGGCAAGTTCGACCTGGTAGTCCAAAGGGTGATAGACGCCATGATTGCCTTCCCGGGAATCATTCTGGCCATCGCAATCATGGCCGCCCTGGGCGCGTCCATCAACAACGTCGTATTCGCCCTATCGGTGTCGTACATACCCAGTGCGGCGCGGATTATCCGCTCCCAAGCCTTGGCGGTCAATGAGATGGACTACATCCTTGCCGCCCAGGCTGTGGGAGTGGGGACAATGCGCACAATGGTGAAGTACATAGTCCCAAACGTCTTCGCCATCTACATAGTCATCACCACCTTCCACCTGGGCGGAGCGATCATATCCGAGGCCAGCCTGAGCTTCCTCGGCGTGGGCACGCCTCCCAACGAACCGTCTTGGGGCGGGATGCTGAACAGTTCCTCATCGCAGTACATCGCGGTAGCCTGGTGGCAGCCCATCTTCCCCGGCGCAGCCATCATCATCGTGGTATTCGCGTGGAACCTGCTGGGCGACGCTCTCCGGGACGTGCTGGACCCGCGGCTGCGGGGCACCGGCGCGCGGGGATAACCTTCCGGGGCGTCACATCCAAGGGTCAATCCAGCGATTTCCCATGCTTCATGGACCATCGATTTTTGCTGTGGATCAGGAGGCGGCAAAATGAGAAGCATTTTCCCAATCTTGCTCATAGCCGCAATGACGGCTCTGGTTACGGCCTGCGGCGGGTCCGCCTCCCCGGAGGGTGAATCCGCCTCCGGGAGCGCGGCCAGCGCAGGCAGCGAGCCACAACTCCAGATCACACCGGGAAAACCCCGGGCCGACGCCGGGGAGACCGGCGAGAGAGTGCGCCCGCCCAGCGAGCTCGACATCACCATTGATAGCTGCACCTGGGAGCCGGTGGAGGCCGGCGGCCCGGTGGAACTGAACCTCACCTTCTCCATCACCAACAACGCCCCCGAGTCCCTGTTTGCCACCTACCGGGTCCAGGACAGCAAGGGCAACATCTTCCGGCCCAAGGGCTTCGACTCCTCCATCACCATCTACACCAAGGAGTCCGACGGCCGCACCCTGAACACGGACAAGTTCGAGGTAGGCGCAACAGACCTGGAGTTAGTCATAGCCGGCCAGCGCCGCACCACCGACATAATCCCCTTGGAGAACTGCACGGGGCCGTGACCGCTGCAACTGCTATGGTACACTTTGAAGGGTTAACGGAATTCTTGCGACTGGCTACCCGGAGGCTGTTGGTATGCACATAACCCGAGTGGAAATAGCAAATGTGCCACCGCTAGGCAATCTCGAATTTGACTGCGATGAACGAGTAAACTTGTTCATCGGCCCGAATGCGTCCGGCAAGAGCACCATTCTGCGGGCAATTGACAGCACAAAATCGTTGCGGTCGGAATCTTCAGAGGAGTTTATTGTCATCGGCTCCCGGCAAGAACAGACTCGAACGCCAATGGTTCGCCTATGGCTAAGCGATGATTGGCGGAGACGTCATTCTCTAGGATTCAGCCAGTATGCGGTTCCGAGCTTGTACATACCAGCGGTCCGGGTGGGTCTTGGTGGCCGGAACATACTTGACGGAACGATTGACTACGCAGGAGGCGTTGAGTTTGAAGACCGAAATTTGGGCGGTATTGATACCGATTCAGGAGTCTTCTATGGTCAACAAGTGGAGTCGGCTTTCCAGCAACTCCGGGAATACTTTGGTTCGTTGCGGAGCCAGCAGCACCAATCCAGAAAGTCTATAGACATCGGATACTCATGTGCCAAAGCAATTTGTTCTGAGGTAATCCACGATGCGGCCCCGCATCCGTTTATCGAAATCGATGAACATGAAACTTCGGGGAGGGCTGTTCGCTACGGCATGGGGATTGGCACCAGCGACGATTTTTTGGGAGACCCCTTATACGCAGGAGCCTTGAGTTCGGGAACCCAGATTACTCTTTTATGGATCTGGGCATTGACTCTCACGATGGCAGACCATTACGCCTGGGAAGACGGTTGGGAGAAAGATCCCGGAATCCTGCTGATTGACGAGATTGAGAACCACCTGCATCCGACCTGGCAGCGGCGGGTAATCCCGGCTTTGCTGAAGCATTTTCCGGGATTGCAGATATTCGCCACCACCCATTCGCCCTTTGTGGTGGCGGGTCTGAAAGCGGGGCAGGTGCACCTGCTGAATCGGGACTCCGAGACGGGCGCCGTCACCTCAAGCACCAACGATAGAGACGTCATCGGCTGGACCGCGGATGAAATTCTGCGGAACATGATGGGGGTTGACGAGCCTACGGACCAACTGACCGTAGACCGGGCAAACCGATTGCGGCGGCTCCGGGAAAAGGAAACGTTATCACCCGAAGAAGAGTCCGAATTGAACGATTTGCGCCGCCAGGTAAACCAGGACTTCCTGAACAAGGCTGGCCCATTGGAAGCACAACGGGAACGTTACGCGGACTTGATGCGAGAGTTCATCGCCTCCCGGCAGTCTGAATTAACCCAAGACGGAGCGTAGCCGGATTGCGGTGGATTGACCGCGGGCCGGAACCCGATGGCGTTGCCGGATATGCCCGGCAATTTACGCGGGGCTGGGTCGATCATTTCGAGAATTCGGTTGGAGGGCAGCCGCCCACTGATTCCTATTGGCGGAAGTTCCGGCCACTCCTGGGAAACCAGTCCAACAATATCTGCTGGTACTGCGAGCGGCAATGCGACACTCGTGCCGAGTCCGGCGGGCGGTCCCCCACGGTTGACCACTTCCGCCCCCGGAGCCATTTTCCGCAGTTAGTGTACGAGTGGTCCAACTGGGTTTTCAGCTGCCAACGATGCAATGTGGAATGCAAAAAGGACAGATGGCCGGATTCTGGCCTAGTTGATCCCTGCGCCGTTAATATTGCAGAGCGCCCGGAACAGTATTTCGATTATGACGCGGATACTGGGCAGATTGTGCCTAGAATAGGTCTTCCTGAAGCCGCCAAGCGCAAAGCCTCTAAGACTATCCGGGTCTTGCGCCTGAACCGGTCGGACGTAACGAATTTCCGTTGGAGATGGACGCGCCAGTTCATTTCGGACTTATTGTTGCTTCCACCAATAGACAGACAGGCTTTTATTGCCTCATTCACAGAACAACCCATAGAGTATGCCGGAGTGACCAGAATGGTTGTAGAGCAACTGCGCCGGGACGGTCACGTCTAGCCGGGATTGCCATAATCTCCCCAATCCTGTATACCCTGTCTATCCGTGTAAACTGCCGAGGTAGCCATGCCGCAAATGCGCGCCGGACAAGCCATCATTGAGAGCCTGCGGGCCGAGGGCGTCGAGTACATCTTCGGCCTTGTGGGAACCACCACCAACAGCATCGTTACCGAACTGGTGGGCCGCTCTGACATACGATTTGTCGATACCCGCCACGAGGAAGGCGCGGCCTTCATGGCCTATGGCTATGCCCGCGCGTCGGGCAAGCCGACGGCCTGCGTCACCACCTCCGGACCCGGCACCATCAACCTGTTGACGGGCATCTCCCTGGCGTACAAGGGCCACGCCCCAGTCATGGTGATAGCCGGGGACACGGCCAGGGACTACATCGGGCGGGACGGCTCCCAGGCATTTGACCTGGTGAGCCTGTTCGAGCCGGTGACCAACCTGGCGGTGCAGGTCAACAAGACGGAGCGCATCCCGGAACTGATGCAGTACGCTTTCCGCACTGCCCTCACCGCCAAGCGCGGCCCCGTGTTCCTGGACATCCCCCGCGATCTGATTGACGGCCAGACCCTGGACTTCGACCCGCCCCAGCCCGGCGCATACAGGGCGGTCAACACCCACGTTGAGGGCGACGCGCTGGCGATACAGCAGGCGGTGGCGCTGCTCAAGCAGGCCCGGCATCCTCTGATCATCGCCGGAGGAGGGGTTATAGACTCCGATGCCAGCGCGGACGCCGTGGCCCTGGCCGAGTCTCTGGACATGGCACTGGTGCCGTCCTACGGGCACAACGACGCCGTGCCCAACGGCCACCGGCTATACGTCGGACCGCCGGGAGGCCGGGGTTCCGGAGAGGCCCTGCAAGCCATGAACCGGGCCGACGTCATACTGGCTTTGGGTACGCGCCTGAACCAGTCCACGACCAACTGGAACAACAGCGTAGTGGACCCACAGACCCGCATCATCCAGGTGGACATCGACCCCCAGGAAATCGGACGCAACCACCCCGTGTCGGTGGGGATTATCGGAGATGCCCAGGCAGTAGCCCAGCAATTGCTCCGGGCGATCAGGGAAGAGTTCCCAGAGGGACGCCCCAACCCGGAGTGGCGGGCAACCATAGAGGAACTTGCGGCCCAACGCCGGTCCCGGATCGAGTCGGAACGGGAGTTGGGCGGCGACCCGATGATGCCCCAGCGGGTCTATTCCGAGTTGGCCAGGGTAATGCCCAGAGACTGCATGGTGACAATCGACGCGGGTGTTTCGGCCGGACTGGCCTACGACCGGGTGCAGTTCGAGGAACCCCGCACCATGTTCAACTATGCCGGTCAGGGCGGACTGGGCATGGGTCTCAGCGTGGGCCTGGGCACCAAGCTGGGCAGGCCCGACCGTCCGGCAATCAGCATCCAGGGCGACGGCGGCTTCCTCTATACTTCCCAGGAGTTGAACACCGCGGTCAGGTACGGCATTCCCCTGGTAAGCATCGTGTTGAACAATAGCTGCCACGGCGCCGAGAAGGCGCAGCAGCAGCGCTTCTATGACGAAAAGTACATCGGGGTTGACCTGGAAAACCCCAGGTTCGACCAGTTGGCCGAGGTCTACGGGGCCAGGGGCTTCTACGTCGAGCGCCCGCAGGACGTCGGAGACGCTGTGCAGGAAGCCCTCGCCGAGCAACGCCCCAGCGTAATAGAGATTCCCATCGCAGAGTATTTCCCCCCGGCGGCGAGGCTCTAATCCTGACCCGGACCTCATTACAACCGCCCATGTGACAACGGCCTTTGTGGAGGAAATATGCTGGAACGCGAACGGGCCGCCGCCCTTTTTGCCGACGCCTGGACCCTGTACGATGACGCCATCGAACAGTTGGACCAAGGCAAGATCCGCAACTCGGCGGAAAAGGCCTGGGGCGCGACCAAAAGAGCCACCGATGCCCTGGTCCTGGCCCGCACCGGCCGGGAGCCACGTTCCTCCGGCCAGACCATGAGGGGGATACGCGCCCTACGCCGTGAGGACCCGGATATCCGGGACTTGGCCACCCGCTGCGGTGACAGGGCGAGCGCCCTGCATGGGCGGTGTTTCTACGACAACGACTGCGAACCGGAAGACGTCCTGATTGAGGACATCCGCGAAACGGCGGACTACATACGCGATGCCGAGGCGCAGGCAGGGCGCCAGACCTGATGTGTAAAAGAGGAGCATAAGATGGCCAACATATTTGAAGAGCTAGGCGTCAGGCCCGTTCTGAACGCCCAGGGAAACCGCACCCTCCTGGGTGGGGCCACGCCCTCGGCGGAAGTGCGGACCCTGATGGACGCCGCTGAAGAGTATTACGTGGACCTGAGCGAGCTCATGGACAGCGTCGGGGAGAAGATCGCCAGCATGCTCGGTGTCGAAGCCTCCCTGGTTACCTCGGGATGCTCCGCTGCCCTGGCCGTAGGCGCAGCAGCCTGCATGACCGGAGACGATCAGGACAAGATTGATCAGATCCCCGACACGGCCGGAATGCCCTACGAGTTCATCATCCAGCGACAGTTGCGGGTCCGCTACGACCGCTGCGTGACCATCCCTGGCGGCAAGCTGGTCGAGGTCGGCGGAGTCGAGGAGACCAGGCGGGAAGACATCGAGCAGGCCATCGGCCCGAACACCGCAGCCATCCACTACCTGGCCCCAGGCGACCGGCTGCCTGGAGCATTGCCGCTGGAAGACGTGATTGAAATCGGCCATGCCCGGAACATACCCATCATCGTCGATGCCGCAGGCGAGGTCTACCCGACCGACAAACTGAGCCGCTACGTAAAGATGGGCGCAGACCTGGTCGCCTACGGGGCCAAATACTTCGGAGCCGTCAACTCCAGCGGCCTCCTCACTGGCCGCAGAGACCTGCTGGAGGTCGCCAGGAGACACAGCTTCATCGGGTTCGAAGCCGCCGATTCCCGATCCTTCGGTCGGCCCATGAAGGTTGACCGCCAGGAGGTGGTGGCCGTCTACGCCGCCCTGCGCGAGTGGCTGTCAATGAACCACGAAGACCGGTTCGCTGCCTATGAAACCCGCGTCGCCGGTCTGCGTGAGGACCTACGGGACGTGCCCGACATCGAACTGATCGACTTCCCCGAGGACGGACCCATCGAGGGCTTGACAGTGAAGCTGGATGTATCCCGGACAGGAAAGACCGCTGGCGACGTGGTGGCGGAACTCCGGGCGGGAAACCCGAGCATCTGGGTCCGCTCACCCTACAGAGGAAGCCCGGACTATTATCCCCCTAATGCGGACTCCTTCATCGTCCGTATGCCCCAGTTGAAGGAGGGAGGTGAGCAGACAATTGCGGCGAGGATTCGGGAAGTCCTCTCATCGTAGCATAACAATGGCGACTTTCGTCACGGCTGTGCCGCGAACTGTATGCGGAACGAGTTGCATTTGGCTGAACTAGCATGGTTGGTATCCTTTACTTGACATTATGCCTACCCCATACGTAGGATTGAGTTTGTACCAATAGCGCACAAACCCGGGGTCCCGTGTGGGGAAACAGGAGGGAATTGATGGCCAGTAAAGACGAGATCGCACTGATGGGTCACCTGATGCGCCGTGCCGGTTTCGGCGCAACCCACGATGAGCTTGAGAGGCGGGCCGACGAGGGCTACGAGGCCACCGTCGAAGACCTGCTCCACCCGGAGGCGCACCCCCCGGTGGACGAAAACATCCTTTACCGTTTCTTCCCCGGCATGGAGGGCGCCCTTGCCCCACCGACCAACCAAGCCGACTGGGTGTACCGCATGATCAACACCCGGCGCCCGCTGGAAGAGAAGATGGCCCTCTTCTGGCACCAGCTATTCGCCACCGGCAATTCCAAGGTGGACAACCCGCCGGAGTTGACCCAGCAGATCGCCATGTTCCGGGAGCATGGGCTGGGCCGCTTCCCGGACCTGCTGATCGAGTTGGCCAAGAACCCAGCCATGATCTACTGGCTGGACAACAACGGCAACCACCGCGGGGCAATCAACGAGAACTGGGGCCGCGAGTTGCTTGAACTGTTCTCAATGGGGGTCGGCAACTACTCCGAGGACGACATTAAGGAAGCGTCCCGGGCGTTCACCGGCTGGACAATTGCGCCCAAGATTCCCCGAAACCCCCTGGGCCGGTTCTACTGGAACTTCGAGTACAAGCCCGAGGACCACGACGACGGGGAAAAGACTTTCCTGGGCCGCACCGGCAACTTTGACGGTGACGACATAATTCAGATCGTCGTGCGCCAGCCTGCCACTGCCAGGTTCCTGGCCCGGCACATGTACAACTTCTTCGTTGCCGACGAGCCGCAGGTGCCCAGCTGGAACATCACGCCTCCCAGGGACCCGGAGGCCATCGACACGCTGGTCCAAGCATACGAGGACTCGGACTTCGACATCCGAGCCATGTTGCGCACCCTCTTCCTGTCGGACTTCTTCAAGGAGGCCCGGTTTGAGCGGGTAAAGAGTCCCGCCGAGTTGGTAGTAGGCACTGCCATCCTGGCAGGCAGCTACAACCGGCCCCGTCCTGGCTTCCCGGCATTGGCCTTCGAGTGTGCCTACCAGGGCCAGGAACTCCTCAACCCGCCCAGCGTCGAGAGTTGGCACACGGGTTCGGAGTGGATCGACGGCGGCTCCTTGGTCCGGCGGGTCAACTTCGCCGCCGGGCTCCTGGGCAACACCGCCCTGCCCGGCATCCGCTCCATAGTCGAATGTATCCGGGAACGGGAGGCCAACTCCCCCACCGAGCTGGTCGAGGGCTGCCTTGAATTGGTGGGGCCGATGGAAGTGAGCCAGACCACCATGAGCGAACTGATGGCCCAGGCCGAAGAGGATGGAGACCTTCGCTGGGACACCGAGGAAGATGCCAGGGAGTCCGAGCAGCGCGTGGGCGTCATGCTGGCCCTCATCGCCGCATCTCGGGACTACCAGTTCGCATAGAGGCCCCCATGAAATCACGCTGCGGTCTGCGTGTCCGGCATTCCCAGGAAAACTGGAATCCACCGGCCAGGGTACAAGTAAGCACGCGGGCCGCCCGGAATAGTCATACATTAGTTGCTGGACAACTAAACGCCACGGGAGAGTGACAGATGACAACGACGAAGAAAGACCCGGTAGTGGTGGTGTTCCAACTCACCGGAGCCAACGATTACCTGAACACCATCATCCCCTACACCGACCCGCATTACCGTGACGCCCGTCCCCGGGTGGGAATCCCCGAGGACCAGGCGCTGCCCATCGACGACCAGCTTGCCTTCAACCCGAACATGGGCCCGGTGAAGGACCTGTACGATCAGGGCAAGGTCGCCGTCATTCACGGTATAGGCTACGAAAACTCCCCCCGCTCCCACTTCCGCTCGATGGACATCTGGCACACCTGCGAGCCGGACAAGGTTGGCACCGAAGGTTGGGCCGGCAAGGTAATCCGCGACCTGGACCCCGCCGGGGAGAACGTCCTCAAGGGCATAAACTTCGGCCAGGGTCTGCCCAGGGCGCTGGCTCTCCGGGGCGTCCCGGTGACCTCGGTCTCCAACCTGGAGTCCTACGGCATAATGTCAGACGTCCCGGGCCTGTCTGCCGACCGGGACAAGCTGCTGGACAGGTTCGCCCGGATGTACGCTCCTGCCGTCGGCACCGGCGCGACGATGGACTACCTGGGTCAGACGGGCCGGGATGCCCTCCGCGGCGCAGATATCCTGAAGGTTGCGCCGGAGAAGTATTCCTCAACGGTTGAGTACGCGGACACTCCCATCGCCAAGAACCTGCGGAGCATCGCCCAGGTGTATCTGGCCGATTTGGGGACCCAGCTCTTCTATACCGCCCACGGCAGCTTCGACACTCACTTCAACCAGCCACCAATGCACCAGAAGCTGTGGATTGACTGCTCCAGGGCCATCAGCGATTTCTTCCAGGACCTTGACGAGCATGGCGCGGGCGACAACTTGATCATGGTGCTCTTCACCGAGTTCGGCCGCCGCGTCCGCGACAACGGCACCGGCACCGACCACGGCGCTGGCGGCGTCGCCTTCGTCATCGGCAACCAGGTCAAGGGCGGGATGTACAGCGAATACCCGTCGCTGAAGCCCGAGGACTTGCAGCAGGGCGACCTCGCCCCCAACTACGACTTCCGCGGCTTCTACGCTACGGTCGTCGACAAGTGGCTGGGCCTCGACCCTGCGCCCATAGTCGGCGGCAACTTCGAGCAACTGGACTTCGTATAACCGTGTCCATGTCCGTGGGCCTACCCGGACGGACACAGGCTGCATCACGACGGATTGACAGGAGGTAGCCATGCTGACGACAGTGGCGGCAGGGCGCGTTTTCGACTACAGCTATTGCATCGGCATGTACGCCATGGCCGGGCAGGGGTTCTGGTCGCCCCAGGACATGGTGCTCGGGCCGGACGGAGTCGTCTTCGTCCTGAGCCGGGGCATGGAGGAACTGGGGCAACGCATAACCCGCGTAACCCTCACCCACGACTTCCAGGGCCAATTCGGGAGCTTCGGCGCGGGAGAGGGCCAGTTCATCTGGCCCCGCTCCATCGCAATGGATAGCGATACAAACCTCTACGTCTCAGACGAGCAACTGCACCGCATTTCAGCCTTCGACCGGGGCGGAACTTTCCTGGGTAGCTGGGGCAGTCCCGGCACAGCAGAGGGAGAGTTGAACGGCCCATCAGGTCTAGCCTTCGACCCTGACGATAATCTTTACGTCGTGGACAGCCTGAACCACCGGGTACAGAAATTCACCAGGGACGGCACGTTCCTGAACGCCTTTGGCAGCCAGGGCAGTGGAGAGGGCCAATTGGACATGCCCTGGGGCATCTGTACCGACCACGAGGGCGACGTATACGTGGCCGACTGGCATAACAACCGGGTGCAGAAGTTCTCGCCCAACGGCCAGTTCCTCCGTCAGTTCGGGGGGTCTGACGTGCGGGTCGGAGACCTGGACCACCCCTCCGGAGTCGCCGTCGACTCCGACGGGGACGTGTACGTGACCGACTGGGCCAACCACCGCGTCCAGGTCTACGGCCCCGACGGATCGTTCATCGCAACCCTGGTGGGAGATGCCCAGGACCCCTCGCCCTGGACCCAGACCTACATCGACGCCAACCCGGACATCGTGAAGGCCCGTCGCCGGGCCAACATGGAGCCGGAATGGCGGTTCCGCCGTCCCGTGGCCGTCAAGATCGACGAAGACGACCGCCTGTTCGTTCTCGAAGCGGCCCGCCACCGCATCCAGGTCTACAACAAGGAAAAGGAATACGAGGAACACCCCATCAATCTGTAGGGCGGACATTAAAGCTGCCGACGCAAGGCCGGGCTGCAAATTACGGTGGCTCGGCCTGATACTTGTCTGGAGAACGATCAGGACATTGACCGGTCCAAAAATATTCGCGGATGCCTGGGCGCTCAACTCAGACGCCATCCAGCAATTGGACAGCGGGAAGCTGGGCAACTCAGACAGGAAGGCTTGGCCGCGTCCAAGCGGACCGCCGATGCCCTCATCCCGGCCCGAACTGGCATGGAACCTCGGACTGCTGGACGGACGACAGGGGCATCCGGGAACTCCGACGTGGCGACGACGGAATCCTCCAACTGTCTCCAGGTTTTGGAAGCCGGGCCAACATCCTGCACGGTGCATGTTTCCTTGACGGGAACTGCGAGCCCGAGGGTGAGTTGGCCAGAGACATCCGCGAGGCCTCGGACTGCATACGGGACGCAGAATCTCTGGCCGCGGCATGAGGCCGGAGAGCTTCTCTCTGGCCACCTTGGCCCAGCGTGTTGACACAGCCGGAGGCGGCAATTACGCTAACCGCGTTCAACATCCCAGACGTCTTTACGTTAAGACCGGAGCGTACATTAAGACCGGGGCGCACATTCCAGACGGCCGAGGAGGTAGTTATGAAGGTCCAAGTCTATACCAACCCTGGTTGATTCAGTTGCCGGACGCTGGAACAGTTCCTGTCGTCCAACGGTGTTCAGTTCGAGCACCACGACCTGGCAACGGACCCTGAAGCGGTCGAATATCTCAGGAGCCGCAACATCAAGTCGGTCCCCGTCACCATCATCGATGACGATGAAGTGATTATCGGGTACTACCCGAAGAAGTTGGTCCCAGCCCTCAATCTGAACATAAAGGTAGACCTCTCCGGCAAGACGTCCTGGTTGTCGGAGAAGTACACCGCTATCTTGGGCGCGGCCATGCGGGCCACCAGCCAGCTATCTGAAGACCAGCTTGCCGGGATGATCCCCTGGCGTCCCCAGTCCGCCCGCGATCTGATAGTCCACATAATCTCCTTCCCGGAGTTGGCCTGGCTCAGCCACGAACACGGCAGCATGAGCACCGAGGACATGGCCGCCTCCAACCAGAAGTTGAAGGAGATTGTGAGCGCCGAGGCCATAAACGAGTACGGCGAGGGCGTGCTCAAGAACATCACCGAGTTCCTGGCCAGCGGCAACGACGAAGCATTTGACCGCGTTGTTCCCGCCCACTACGGCGGCGAAGTGACCGTGTTGGAGCTTCTAAACATCATCCTGAGCCACAGCACCCACCACCTGAAGCAGGTCTACTACTTCATGGAGAAGGACCTGCAACTGGACCTGAAGGACCCGGCAACGGACGCGGACCTTGAGGGAATCGTTACCCCGGATGCGTTGATCTAGCTCCAGTCAGACCAACATGCAGGAAACGCGGCTCCCAGGCACGGCGCCGGGTCGGCCCGTGCGGATGGGAGCCGTCCTTTGGAGGAACGCCCATGAAGTACGACAAAATCGTCATCGGGGCCGGCTCGGCGGGATCGATCCTCGCCACGCGGCTCTCCGAGGACCCCAACCGCTCCGTGCTGCTGCTGGAAGCGGGCGCGGACTACCCCAATTTCGAGCACCTGCCCGAAGAGGTCAAGTTCGGCTACGCCACCGAAGCCGACGTTATGACCAGCGACCACAACTGGCAGTTCACCGGCAAGGCGACCGATGAGGCCCCGCCGATGATGGTCCCCAGGGGCAAGGTCACCGGCGGGTCCAGCGCCATCAATGGCCAGGTGTTCCTGCGTGGAGTACCCGAGGACTACGACACCTGGGCATCCTTTGGCAACGACGAATGGACCTTCCAGAAGCTCATCCCCTACTTCCGCAAGATCGAGACCGACACGGACTTCGGCAACGACGACTTCCACGGCGGCGACGGCCCCATCGTGATGCACCGGTTCAAGAGGGAGACCTGGATGCCGGCCCAGGTGGCCTTCTACCGGGCGGCCATGGACGCAGGCTATCCCGACTGCCCCGACCACAACCACCCGGACTCCTGGGGCGTGGGGCCAACGCCCTTGAACAACCCCAACGGCATCCGCATGAGCACGGCTCTGGGATACCTGGATCAGGCCCGTCACCGGCTGAATCTGACCATCCGGCCCAACTGCACCGTCCATCGGATTATCTTCGAAGGCAACCGCGCCACCGGCGTGGAGTTGGAGAGCGGCGGCGAGAAGTTCGTCGTCGAGGGCGATGAAATCATCCTGTCCTCCGGCGCAATTGGATCGCCCCAAATCCTGATGCTGTCCGGTGTCGGACCCGCCGACCACCTGCGAAGCCTGGGCATACCCGTGGTGCTGGACAAGCCTGGCATTGGCCAGAACATGCGCGACCACCCGGGCGTCTGGGTGACGTGGCGCACAAGGCCGGGGTTCGACCTCGACGGTCTGGCCCCCCGGATGCAGTTGACCCTCCGCTACACGGCCCAGGACTCCGACCTACGCAATGACATGAAAATTTCCATGCAGTCCTTCGCCACCGAGCGGGTCAACCGGGGCGGCAATCGGATGGAACCCCTGGGCATTCGCATGACCGCCGGCATATACCTGGCCGTTGGCGCGGGGGAACTGCGCCTGGCCTCCACCGACCCAACCGAGCAGCCGGTCCTCGAATACCACTACCTTGAGGAAGAATTTGACCGGAAGAGGCTGAGGGAATCGGTACGCATCTGCGTGGGCCTCGGCGAGCACGAGTCGTTCAAGGACATTATCCAGGAGCGCGTCGACCCCACCGACGCCGACCTGGCATCGGATGAAGCCCTGGACAGGTGGATGATGCGCGAAGTGACCACGTCACAGCACATCTCATGCACCTGCAAGATGGGTCCCGATTCGGACCCGATGGCGGTGGTGGACCAGTACGGCCGGGTACACGGCCTTGAGGGCATCCGAGTGGTTGACGCCTCGATCATGCCCGACTGCATCCGCGCCAACACCAACGTCACCACAATGATGATCGGAGAGCGCGTCTCAGACTTCATCATCCAGGGATCATAGTCCCACGTCCCATAGATTACGGTCCAATCTGATAACTGAAACGCCCCCGCTCCTATTTGAGTAGAGCGAGGGCGTTTCGTGTGCGCGAGTTAATGGCCAGAGAGACCCGACGAATTAGAACCAGTTCGCCTTATCCACAACGTTGCGCAACTCCCTCCCTTCGTTGAACCGCTTGCAGTTGTCGATGAACAGTTCAGTGCGCCGGTCGTCGAGGTAGGGACCGTTCCCAGCCACGTGTGGGGTAATCAGGACACCCGGCATACTCCACAACGGATGGCCCTCCGGCAGCGGCTCCATCTGGAAGACGTCCAGGCCCGCCCCGGCTATCTCTCCTGCCCGCAACGCCTCAACCAGGTCGTCGAGGACCACCGTTGCACCGCGGCCGATGTTGATGAAGAACGCACTGTTCTTCATCGCCCGGAACTGGTCAACCCGGAACATGCCCTGGGTCTCGGGAGTCTCCGGCACGGTGACGATCACGAAGTCTCCCCTTGGCAGGACTTGGAGGAGATCATCCGGGCGGTGCAGTTCCGCTACGCCCTGGCTGGGCGCGGGAAGCCTGGGATCGACCCCCAGTACGGTCATGCCGAACTCGGAGCAGAGGCGCGCCGTTTCCCCGCCGATGCCGCCAACCCCGACCACCACCGCCGTTGCCTCTGGCAGGTATATGGTCTCGTAACCCTGCCGCCACACGCCTTCAACCTGCTGCGGTATGTACACCTGAAGACCCCGGGCAAAGGCCAGCAGCAGCGACATTATGTGCGCGCTGATGTGATCGTTGTATATCTCGCGGGTGTTGGTCACCACCACATCGCTGTTGATCAGCGACTCGTGGTAGTAACCCGCCCTCGGTCCGGCCTGCGGACAGGCAATCCACTTCAGGTTCTGCGCCCGTTCCAGCAATTCGGGAACAATGTCCCCGAAAGCCGCGTCCGCATCCCCGATAACTTCCATCGCCTCCCCTACCGTAGGGCACAGGTGAACATCAATGTCCGGAATCTCCTCGCGCAGGCGGTCCTCCCAATGTTCCTGATAGTTGGGCGGACAGATAACCAGCTTGAACCCCATTGTTCCTACCCCCAATGTCGTGCGATGTCACTCACCCGTCGTTGTCAGCGAAGGCTAATACAGAATGCCATGAGTCGAGACCAACCGTTCGTTCACTGGGTCCACGGCCAAGAGCAAGCCTTCCAGGGTGTATGCTCCCAGCAGGGGAGGAGTGCCTTCGTCTCCGAAAAGCACGATAGTTGTTGTGCTTTCCCCATCAACCGTTGCCCAGATATCAGCCATACCCATCTCGACCATTCTGTTGTCCGCGAGTTCAAACACACCCTGAAGTGTCGCTGTAATGCGAGTTCCCTCAGCACATCCGACGGTAGCATGGTGTACGATGCGCCGGTATCCACCATCGCCTCTATCTGGAGCGCCGGGCCACCGTCCAGTCCTTGAATCTCAACCGGCCAACTGAATGTTCCCATGAGCCATCACCCCACGCACATTCTAACCGATTCCCAGGGGAATGGCTCCAATATCCGAAGGCGTGCGCCGGTTCGTTGACAGTGGATATGCCCCCGCTTACACTGCCCATAATCGTTGGGATAAGTGGTGTCCTCGTTTGAGGCACGGTTGCACAGCATCAGGAGGAGGACGACGATGCAAGAGGGAACGCGAATGAAAGACCGCCTCGGGCTTCCCATCAGTACAAGCTCCAGCACGGCGGCCGACCGCTTTCTGGAGGGTCTGGACCTGCTCCTATCCCAGAACTACGGCCCGGAAGAGCGGTTCCAACAGGCAGTGGAGGCCGATGAAGGTTTTGCCCTGGCCCACGCCGGCCTGGCCTGGGTGGACATGATGCGCAGTGCAGGGTCCGATGCCAAAGAGGGCATTGCCCGCGCCAGGGACCTGTCCGCCGGTATCTCCGAGCGGGAGAAGAGCGGCATAGAGGCCATCGACCTCTGGATCAACAACAAGGGCATACAGTCGATGGGAGTAATCCGCGACCACCTGAAGGAACATCCCCGCGACGTACTGATGCTCCGGCTGGCCCAGCGTCTCTTCATGCAGGGCTGCCACAGCGCAGGCGTTCCCAACTTCCCCGACGAACTGTTCGACCTGTGCCAGAGCGTCGCCAAGCACTGCGACGACGATTGGGCCTTCCTTGGCAGCTACGCCTTCGCTCATCATGAAACAGGCCGGTTGGACGAAGCCTTCCGGCTGGCCAGCAAGTCCCTTGATTTGCACCCAACCAACGCTGTGGCTACACATTCCGTTACCCACGTCTATTTCGAGCAGGGGGACGCCTCATCGGGCGGCGATTTCCTGGGCAACTGGCTCGAGGGTTGGGACCGGCGGGCATCATACAACGTGCATCTCTCCTGGCACCTGGCCCTGTTCGAGCTGGCGATGGGACGCTACAACAACGCCCTCGAACTCTACGAAACTCACATCCGCCCCTCGGTGGTGGCCAGGAGCGCCGCGTCCCTGGCCGACAGCGCATCCCTGATGTGGCGGCTCCAACTCTACGGAGGGACACCGCCCCCCAAGCCCTGGGAAGAAGTGCGCGACCAGGCCGCGCCCGCCGCCGGGAACCCTGGGCCTCCCTTCCGCGATGGCCATGCCGCCCTAGCATTCGCCGCCGCGGGTGACAGGGAAGCCCTGGAGAAGACGATAAACTCCATGCAGTCCGAGGCCGGCCAGGGCAACGTCCTGGTGAGTGAAATGACATTGCCAATGGTGAGGGGCATCGCCGCATTCGCCGACGGCGACTACGGCGAGACCGTGCGCCAGATGGAGCGGCCCATCAGCGAACTGGCCCGCATTGGAGGCAGTCACGCCCAGCGGGAGGTATTCGAAGATACCCTGCTGGAGGCGTACATCCGGGCGGAACAGTTCGACAAGGCCGAAGATATGCTCCGGGAACGGCTCAACCGCCGGGCTTCCATCCGCGACGAATTCTGGCTGGGACGCACCCAGGCTGGAATGGGCGATGCCGCGTCCGCCGCCGGTACGCTCAAAGAGGCTTCCGATAGCTGGACCAGGTCCGGCGGTGACTCCCCGGAAATTGCCAACCTCGAAAATCTGGCGGGCGCCCTGAGCTAACTCTGCCCCAAGAATCTGCCAACGGAGGTGACTGCCATGCCGCTGCCACCGGACAGGGTGGACTACAGTCCCATCATCGAGAGGCCGCCCATCAAGTGGCCCAACGACGCGCGCGTTGCCCTCTGGATCGCCCCCAACGTGGAGCACTACGAGTACGAGCCTGAGTTCGACGGCCACCGGGACCCGTGGCCCCGCATGCCCTACCCCGATGTTCAGGCATACTCCTACCGAGACTACGGCAACCGCGTAGGGTTCTGGCGGATGCTGGAGGTGCTGGACAAGCACAATATCCGCTGCTGCGTGTCCCTGAACATGGCCGTGCTGGAGCACTTCCCCGAAATCGGCGAGGCGATGGTGCAGCGCGACTATGACTTTATGAGCCACGGCATCTACAACACCCGCTACCTCAACACCTACACCGAAGAGCAGGAGCGGGAGTTTTACCGCGATACCATCGACACCCTTAAACTGCACACCGGAAAGCAGTTGAAGGGTATGCTCGGCCCCGCCATCTCAGGCACTGAGCGCACCCCTGACCTCATGGCCGAGGCCGGTCTCATCTACCACACCGATTGGATGCACGACGACCAGCCCGTGCCCATCAAGGTCAAGTCCGGCAAGCTGGTCTCCGTCCCCTACTCTATCGAGTTGAACGACGCGCCCCTGTTCCGGCAGCACTACGAGGGCGACTACTTCGCCGAAATCTGCAAAGCCCAGTTCGACCAGCTTTACCGGGAAGGGGCCGAGAGCGGCCGGGTCATGTGCATTGCCCTGCACCCCTACTTGACTGGCCAACCCCACCGGGCCAAGTACCTGGACGAAATCCTGGGCTACATCATGTCCCACGACGGCGTTTGGCAGACCACGGCGGACGACATCGCCGACTTCTACATCGCCAACTACTATGACCAGGCTGTGGACCACGCCTCCCGGATCAACGGCTGATTCACAAACCGATCCACAGACCGCTGGCGTGACTGGCCTAATCGGGGTGCAGGTCACGCCAGACCCCAGCCTCGCATGTTTGGAGGAGGACTGGAAATGCCCGCTGAACGGCGTTTCGGTATGGACCACGAGCATTACGATTGGTCGCCCATCAACAAGCGCGGGATTCTGAAATGGCCTGACAACGCCCGCGTCGCCGTGTGTGTCATCGTTGACCTTGACCATCCCGAATGGCAACCTCCGGAGGACAGCTTCACCACTCCCTTCGCCGGCGGACTGAGCGCCAGGTCCTTCCCCGACTACGCCCGGCTGGGCCACCGGGAATACGGCCACCGCGTCGGCATCTTCCGGGTCTTGGACGTCCTCGAAAAGCACGGAATCAAGCCAACCGTGGCGATGGACGCCATGACTGCCGAAAACTATCCCTACCTCGTGCGCCATTGCCTGGACCGGGGCGCGGAGATAATCGGCCACGGCGTCGCCCTGACTCGAATGATCACCAGCAACATGACGGAGGAAGTGGAGCGGGCCTACATCGCCCAGTCGGTGGATGCTCTGACCGCGGCCACCGGCAGCGCCCCCGCGGGCTGGCTGGGGCCGGAGTACGGCGAGTCCTCCCGCACGCCGCAGCTATTGTCAGAAGCGGGTATCCGCTACGTCTGCGATTGGGTCAACGACGAGCAGCCCTACCCACTGAAGAGTCCCCACGGCGAGATTTTCGCCCTGCCGGTAATGTCGGAACTGGATGACGTGGTTGCCCTCTGGGAGCGGCGGGTGAACATAGGCCGTTACCAGCAGTTAATCGAAGACGGCTTCGACGTGCTCTACCAGGATGGCCAGCAGAACGGGCGGATGTTGGCCCTCAACCTGCACCCGTGGCTCATCGGCCAGCCCTTCCGCATCGGCTACCTAGACCGCGCCCTGAGCCACGTCATGCGCAGGGAGGGCGTGTGGGCCGCCGCCGGCTCGGAAATCGTGGACTGGTACCGCAACAACCCCCCGACCGCATAGACCCAGACAAATTCCCTCCCACCGGCCCAGGAGTTCGTCCAATGCCCGGACCCATCCGGGTCGTCCACTATCTGAACCAGGTCTACGCCGGAATCGGGCGTGATGAGAAAGCCGGCCTGCCTGCGGAAGTCAGGGAACGGCCCATCGGACCCGCCCGCCTTCTCAACTACCTGATGGGAGACCGGGGCAACGTGGTCTCCACCATCGTCTGCGGCGATGGGTACTTCCAGCAGCGGCGTGACGAAGTGCTGGCGCTCCTGGAGACCGCGCTGCGGGAGTCGCAGGCCGACCTGATGGTTGCCGGCCCGGCATTCGACCTGGAATCCTATGGCATGGCCTGCGGCGCAGTGTGCCTTGCGGCCCAGAACATGGGCGTCCCGGCCCTGACCGCCATGACCACCAGCAATCCCGCGGCCCTGGCAGGCGCCGGGCAGCTCCGAGTCATACCCACCGGCCCCGCCCCAGGTGACATGATGGAAGTAGTCTCCAGGATGTGTCTCTTCGCCTCGGAGGAGGAGAAAAGATGATGGGGATCAGGCCGGTCGTCCGTGAATTCATACCGGCGCAGACCCCTTAACCGCCACGCACCTCCTGAAGCGCCCTGGCGATCTCGTCAACGTCCAACACCAACTCGGCCAGGCCAACCTCGGCCTCATAGGTGTCTGGGTCTATCTGCTCCTTGATCTCCGGCTCGATGATGTGGTACGCGGACAGCCCCAGGGCAGCGCCGGCCAACGCCCCGGCCCAGGCAGGGTCCCCCTGGTCAACGGTCATTGCATACAGCCTGGAGCTTTCCGGGGTTGGAGTGCCCAACAGCACCATAAGGTTATCGGTGCCGGTCCGGTCAACCGTGCGCTTGATCTCTTCCTGACCCTCCAGGTCAAGGGCGCCGGAGGCCGTTCAAACGAAGCAGTAAGTGACCTCCAGCACCACCTCCGCGCCGGAACTCCGGGCGCAGTTGGCGATCGCCGTGCCCTGGACTCCGTCACGCTCTCCCAGCGCGATCACCTTCTTGCCTTCCAGTTTCATTGTCCAGCCCTCCCAATAAAGTCCCGTGCTTGCTCCAAGCCCTCACCAGACGTCCGGATTGGTCATTGACTTGGTGACTATCTCAAAACGTGTTGAAGTACCCAAGCCGTCATTCCCGCCTTCGCGGGAATCCATACACTTCAACCGCACACGAGCAGATTTAAGCAACGCCGGCTGGTTTTGAGATAGTTTCTCACCCTTCGAAGCGGAAAGCTCCCTGTATCGCGTTGTGGCCCTGTAGATCAATGTCCAGGCCAACCGCTGCGTTCTTCACCCAGTACTTGGACGCCTTGGCCACATACGCGGGGCTGCCGGGAATGGTCGAAAATATGCTTTCGTTCAGGGTGGTTACCTCCCCAGAGGGACCCCGGTAAGGCTCCATCACCGCCTCGGCATCGGCCCCGATACGAAGGGTCCCCTTCCCTCTCTGGACTTCAAACGTTATGGGTGCACGTTCCACACCAACCATCTCCCCCACGAGCTTGGACAGGTCTTCCAGCGGCCCTCCGAGCTTCCCGGCAAACGCCATCAACAGCGCTTGTTCCTGCTCTATGCTTGCCCGGTCATCGACGAATGTCATCGTGCGAAAGTTGCCGTTGAGGACGTTTCCGGGAATATGCGCCACCATCGCCATAGTCAGCCCCGACACATCTACGCCCTCAATGTTGCCCTTGTCCACGTGATACGCGATCACCGAATCGCACGTCCCATTGTCCGGGTCTTCCCCGATCCAGCAGGGGCAGAGCACCTTGCAGTCGCACACTTCAAGAATACTGCCTTCAAGAGTGTAAGCCATAGCGGGATTCTCCTTGCCGGAAAGGAATTGCCGGGGCTGGTGTCCGGGCCCGTCAGCCGCCTGGGTTGGCCTCCAGGATGAACGACATCCCGTCGGACATTTGGGTCATTCGTCCCAGGAACAGGCTGCCCTTGGCCAGGAACATCGAGCGTTGCATCCGCCCGCCCACGATCTCCTCCACCGCGTGGCCCAGGAACGGAGCGGCGGATGCAATGTGCCCCTGGGTCGGCGAGAACCCAGGCATACCGTGGGTCTCGACGAATTTCGGAAGACCTTCCCGGTCTATTTCGCCCTTGAGGGTCGCCAGCGCACCGATGAGCCGGTAGTTGAGTTGGGGCACGTTCCCACTCCCCGCAGGTTCGGTCAACTCGGGGTTGTGCAGCTCCGTGGCGTACTTGTCGATGTCGCCAAACTTCAGCCCCAGACGGTCCAGAGGTGTCGTAACCAGCTCGGAGAAAATGGCTTGCTGGCTGGAACCGGCTCCCACGGGGTGTTTACCCACCGAGTCCATACGCAGCACGGGACTCACCCCATCGTCCGGTCCTACCAGCACTGCAACCGACGCCAACGTGTCCTCAAGTACGGGCTGGTCGTGGTGCAGATGGCCTTGGAACTTCATTCCCAGCTTTGCCAATGAGCAACCGCCGACGACAGCGACGTGACGGTACACCCCGGAACTCACCAGTGCGCCGGCTATTACCAATGCGTGAACAGGGCCACAGCAGAAGGCTTTGATGTCCGACCCGGAAGCATTGGGCAGGCCGCACATTTCGGCCACCGCCTTGGCCAGGTTACCGCCGCCCCGCTGGTAACGTTCACCCACGGCTTCCTCACCGGTGTTCAGTACATAGTCGATTTCAGCCGGGTCGGTCCGGCTGTCTTCCAGCAGCGTCCGCAGGGCCATCGCCGCCGTGACCTTGCAGGCCAGGTTCTCCAGCACCACATCGGCGGTCAGCGATGCGTCCTCCTCGTGAGCGCGGCTGATGCACCCCACGAGCGTCCCGTCCCGGAGATACAGGGGAAGAGACTTCTCAGTGTCGGCAGCCTGTTCCTCAATGGCCGGGAAGGGCCGCCCATCGCTCAGGGACTGAAGTTCCTCTTCCCGGATTAGTTTGTGTCCACTGAGAGCCTCGCGGCACCGGGCGGCGAACCCCTCTTCCAACGAGGCCAGATTGAAGGCATCCGCAACCTTGAGGAGTCCGTATAGCTCCTCCTCAGGCATGACTTCACCGAATGGTTGCCAGCGCGGGTCTTCCCCTGTGGCTTGGAACCAGGGACGCTCTATCTCCAGAAGACCATCGGGCGACATGCCGCCCAGAAAGACGTGGTTGGGAGGGTATGCTAAGGCATCCTCATAGCAACGTAAATGGGAAGTGACGTCCCCCAAAAGTTCAGGGCGTCTGGCAATCTCTCGGGATGGCTTGGAGCCGTGCCGCACCAGTCCGGGAGCATGGACCAACTGGTAGCGGACCGCCTTGATTACCGGTGACGTGGAGACTGTCGCCATAGTCAGACATGTTAATCGGGCGGCGTGCGGTTGTCGAGGTTTCAAGCCAGGTCGAGGCAGTCGCTACCCTGCCAACGGACCGTCACACTCGGGAATAATTCGGTTGCGGCCTCAGCAGAAGCTAGGATGTTCTGGCATGATATGTTAACCTTGGGCGTAACCGGCGTTCAACCGATAGACGGAGATTCATGCATCAAAACGTCCTCCGGCGGGTGCTTCCCTGGAAATGGAAACTGGGCGTCGCACTGGCGCTGGCCATCGGCATAGGCATCGTCGGCTCCGGTGACGCGGCCCATGCCCAGGTAAGCTGCGAGGGCTTCGGCTTCCGCCAGATGGGTTTCGCAGTGTACGGTTCCCCTGGCGGCGATCTCATCGACTGCGCCGGGTCGACGGCAGACCTGGTCATCTTCGGAATGGATGGCAATGATGTAATTGTCTCCGGGAGCGGGAGGGACATCCTTATGGGAGGCGCAGGGTTCGACTTCTTGTTCAGCCGCGAAGGCAACGACTTCCTGAGCGGAGGCGAAGACAGCGACTTCCTGTTTAGTTCCCTCGGCGATGATTACCTGGCTGGCGGGGCTGCTAACGACCTGCTTGTTGGCGGACCTGATTCGGACGTGCTCCACGGTGGACCGGGAGACGACATCCTGATTGGCGGATCGGGTATGGACGTCTGTGATGGGCAGGAAGGGGAGGAAGACATTGCCTCAACAGACTGCGAAGCGCCCGTCAACATCAAGTTCTACTAGACGCGACGGGGAGCGGCTGGCTGGACCAGGTGGCTCCAACAACTTCTCTGCCAATGCGCCATACCCGCTTCCTGACCTTCAAGGGGACTCATAGCTGAAATCCGATGCTCTTGTCACCATCGTATTCGGTGCGTATGATTTCAGCAGAGGTTGAGATTGGGGTCGGGCGCATCGGCATTCACGGCATGGGCCCAACTGGCTTGAAGTGCGGTGCCACTGACCTCCATCTGAATCCAGTCCACTACACAGGGAGAAAGTGATGTCTCGTGGTGTTTCTCCATTCACCAGCACGTCAATCGTTATCGCCTTGTTGATAGCCATGCTTGCCCTCATGGCCTGCACCAGGGAAGTCATTAGAGAGGTTGAAGTTGAAAAAGAAGTGCCGGTGGAGAAGGTCGTAGAGAAGGAGGTCCGCGTAGAAGTCCCCAAGGAAGTGGTCAAAGAAGTCATCCGAGAAGTGCCGGCGTCTCCAACTTCCGCGCCTCAACCACCGGCTGCTGGGGCTACCGGACCGCAGGTGTACCAGCTTGGCATATTCGAGGACCTAACTACCACCAATTACTGGTCTTACCAGGGTCCCGACGGGACGATCTGGAATTCCTACGTTCTGGGCGGTAAGCCCAGCCTGTACAGCCTCTCCGCCCAACGTTTTGACTGGGTGCCATCAACTGCCGCCGGCTTCCCGACACCATTGGTCGAGGAAACTGTTGACGGCAAGAACCTCTGGACCACCGAGGTTGAACTCAAGGAGGGCATCCTATGGAGCGACGGCAACGAGGTGACAGCCGAGGACTTCGTTTTCACTGCCCACACCGTCCGCGACTTGCTGTTGACCGGAAACTGGTCGTCAATCGTCGACAACGAGTTCTTCGACCACGCTGAGGCCCTCGGTCCCCACAAGCTCAAGATTTACTTCAAGCAGATGCCGGGCTTGGCACGGTGGCAGTTCGGCCTCGCCTTCATGCCCATGATCTCGAAAGCCTATTGGGAGCCGATAGTAGAACAGGCCAAGCAGGAATCAGATGTCGTAGAACAACAGAAGGTGTTGTACGGGCATGTGCCGGAAGACGAGCCAAGCGCTGGCGGCTTCACCTTCAATAAGTGGGAAAAGGGCGCATTCGCCGAAAATGCCAAGAACCCCGGTTATTACTTCGCCGGTGCGGAGACAGTCCATTACGCCAACGGCGCTTATGCTGCGAACAAGCCCGGCGTGTACGAATTCTCCGCCTACGGAGACCCGTCCGGGGACAAGGTACTCGAATACACTACCGGCCCCTTCGTGGACAGCGCCATATATAGCATCCACGGCAACCAGGAAGCCGCTGTCTTGGCATTGAAGAAGGGGGACATCGACTTCATGCTCAACCCGCTGGGACTGCAAAGGGGCCTTCAGGAACAGCTTACCGGGGAGCCGGAACTGGCCAACCTGGAGAACCCCAGCGCCGGGTTCCGTTACCTGGGTTTCAACTTCCGCAAGGCCCCAATGGACAACAAGGCGTTCCGTCACGCCGTGGCGACCCTCATTGACAAAGAGTTCTTGAGCAACACCGTGCTCCAGGGCGTGGCCCTGCCTATGTACACTACCGTGCCTGAAGGCAATGGTTTCTGGTACAACCCCGACGTGCCCCTGATTGGCAAGGGCCTGAGCCGCGCCGAGCGCCACGCCGAGGCAGTCCGAATCCTCAAGGAGGCCGGGTTCACTTGGGAGCAGGAACCGGAGGTCAGCGAGAACGGAACGGTCCAGGAAGTGGGAGAGGGTCTGCGATTGCCCAACGGGGACCCCATGCCCGAGTTGGAAATCCTCGCTCCATCACCCGGATATGACCCCTTGCGTTCCACCTTCGCCATCTGGATTGAGCGGTGGCTGAACGACATCGGGGTCCCGGCCAAAGCCCGCCTTACCGACTTCAACGTAATCGTCGAAAAAATCAGAGACCCGGAGTCTTTCGACCTCTGGATTCTCGGTTGGGGGCTGTCCAATTTCCCTGACTACCTGGAAGCCTTCTTCCACACCCGCCACGCAGAGGGAGATGGTCTCAACTTTGGTGCTTACTCCAATTCGGAGTTCGACAAGCTCGCCGACGGCCTCCTTGTCGAGACCGACCTTAACGCCGCCAGGGACCAGGTGTTCAAGATGCAGGAGTTCCTCGCCGAAGACCTTCCTTACGTCGTCCTGTTCACCACGCCCATTCTGGAGACCTACCGCAAGGACCGGCTGGAGTTCCCATATACATCAACTCTGAGAGGCTTGCAAGGATCTGGCGGGCTTCCCGGGACCGTATCCATCAAGTAACCGGAGAAGGGACGATGGGACTGGAAGACCACCCAACTCCGGGACCGGAAGTTAGGCGCTGATGCTCGCCTACACCGCACGGCGGCTGGGCCAAAACTTGGTGACCCTGTTCCTGATTATCACCCTGGCCTTCTTCCTGGTCCAGGCCCAACCCGGCGACTACACATCCGTCTACGCCCAAAACCCGGACCTTCCGCCGGAGGTGCGGGCCCAGATTCAGGCCAATTTCGGGCTGGACAAGCCTCTCGGCGAGCAGTACCTCGTCCACATCCGCAACTCCTTCACCGGCAACTTTGGCGTGTCTTTCAGTCATTATCCGAGGACGGTGCTGGAAGTGATCGTCGAGAGGCTGCCACGCACCGCTGTACTCTTCCTCACCGCCACTGTGATCTCCTTCTACATCGGCTTCGTCATGGGCAAGACCCTGGCATGGCGCCGGGGTGGGTTCATGGAATACACCATGACCATCTCCGGGGCGACCCTCTCCACGGTCTTCACTCCCTGGTACGCCCTGATGATCATCTGGCTCTTCGCCTTCCAGATAGGTTGGTTTCCTCTGGGCAAGTTCCTTGATCCCCTCCTGTGGCGGGAGGCCCATGTAAGTGCAGACTACATCTTCAACCGGATGCTGATTAGTGGCGGAGCGTTCACAGCATTTCTCCTGCTGGTCACGCTGGCCTGGCGGACCGCCAGCGGCGGCAGCCTCCGCGTCCGTGCCGTCCCCGGACTTCCGAGACTGGCATGGTGGGTCCCGGCGGTATTGCTGGGATTGGTAATCATTCCGGTAGCCTGGGCGCTGTCCGGAGTGGGGCATCTGGCATGGGACATCGTGAAGCACATGGTCTTGCCAATCGCCACCCTGACCTCGATTTCCTTCGCAGGCACAATGCTGCTGACTCGCAACAGCATGTTGGAAACACTGCGCGAGGACTTTGTGATGGCCGCCCGGGCCAAGGGCCTGCCGGAAAGCGTGATCCGCGACAAGCACGCCGCGCGCAACGCCCTGCTGCCGGTGGCCACCAGCCTGGTCTACAGCCTGGCTTTCGCCATCGACGGCAGCGTGATCATAGAGACCGTTTTCTCCTGGCCGGGGCTGGGGCTAACCCTGTTGCAAGCCGTCCGGGGCCAGGACTTGCCCCTGGTAATGGCCGCCTTTGTGTTCATCGGAATCTTCGCTCTCACCGCCCACCTGGTGGCGGACCTGCTCTACGCTTTCCTGGACCCAAGGATCAGATACCAGTGACCCCGGAAACAGAACCGCGAGCATCCGTGCCATCCCACGGGATGGAGTCAGCGTCGGCCAATCTCACGGCGGCCAGGATTCGTCTTGCCCTTCGAGGCTTCCGGGAGGGCTGGAGCATCTTCGTGGAAAGCCGCATCGGTGTTATCGGTCTGGCGGTGATAATCATATTCGCCCTCATGGCCATCTCCCATCCCATCCTGATGGCCACCGTCTGGGACGAAGCGACTTACGACCCGGTGACAGGCTACGCCTTCGACCAAATCGAGCAGCCCGCCCCCCCATCCTGGAAACACCTGCTGGGCACCGACCCGCTCGGGCGTGACGTGCTGAGTCAATTGCTGTCCAGCACCGCCTCCGAGTTCATCCTGGGAATAGTGGCAGCCCTGGTCACCGTCTCAATCGCCACTTTGGTTGGAGCGGTAGCAGCCTACTACGGCGGCATAGTGGACACCTTGTTCATGCGGCTGGCGGACCTGGTGGTCTCGCTGCCCGGCCTGTCCCTGCTAATCGTGCTCAGCGCCCTGTTCGACCTGAACCTGTTCATGCTGGCCTTGCTGATTGGCGTTCTGGGCGGGTTCGGCGGCTCGGCGATAATCTTCAAGTCCCAAGCCCTCAGCATCAGCGTCAAGCCGTACATCGAGGCGGCCCGTGTTGCCGGAGGAGGCCGCTTCCACATCATCCTCGTTCATATCGTCCCCAACCTGCTTCCCCTCTCCTTCCTCTACATGATGTTCACCGTAACCGGGGCCATCTTCTCCGAGGCTGTGCTGTCCTACTTCGGCCTGCTCAACATCCGCATGAGCTGGGGAATCATGATTCACACCGCAAACACCGCCGGTTACATCCTCGGAGGCACAAAATACTGGTGGCTCATCGTCCCTGCCGGAGCCTCTATCACCCTGCTGTGCAGCACCTTCTACCTCGTGGGCCGGGCCCTGGACGAAGTAGCCAACCCAAGGCTGCGCCGCAGGTAAGAAAGGCCGAAACTTGGCAGACCCAATACTTCAAGTATCCGGCTTGAGCCTTCGCTACCACACCCGTCACGGCGACGTGAGAGCCGTGGACGACGTCAGCTTCGACCTGCTCCCCGGCCAGGTCATGGGCCTCGTGGGAGAGTCGGGTTCCGGGAAAACGTCGGTGGCCATCTCCCTGATAAGGCTATTGCCGGACAATGCCCGCATCTCAGCGGGCCGGGTGCTGTTGGACGGTCACGACCTGCTGGCGATGTCCCCCGAGGAAGTGCGCTCCTACCGATGGCACAGGATATCCATGATTTTCCAGGCCGCCATGAACTCCCTGGACCCGGTATACCGGGTGGGAGACCAGATCATGGAGGCTATCGAGACCCACGACCCCGGCTTGACCAGGAGGGAAGCCGAAGAGCGGATAACCGGGCTTTTCGAGCTTGTGGGTCTCGACCCGCAGCTTGCCCGGCGTTACCCCCATGAGTACAGCGGCGGCATGAGGCAGCGGGCAGTAATTGCCATGTCCCTTGCCTGCCAACCGGACGTGGTGATCGCCGACGAACCGACAACGGCCCTTGATGTGATAGTCCAGGACCGCATCCTCCGCCGCTTGAAGGAAATCCAGGGCGACCTGAATATGAGCATAGTCTACATCACCCACGACCTCGCCGTGGTCGCCGAGGTCACCGACCGCATCGGCGTGATGTACGCGGGGAAGCTGGTTGAACTGGGCGACACGGCTGACGTATTCAGCAGTCCCATCCACCCCTACACGTCGGCCTTGCTGTCGGTGTTCCCCAGCATCCGGGGACCGAAGCATGAACTTGTCACGCTGCCTGGCGAGCCTCCCAACCTTATCGACCCGCCCGCCGGTTGCCGGTTCCACCCCCGCTGTCCCTACGCAACAGATGCCTGCCGGGCCGATGAGCCTCCAGTCGTGGACCGGGGTAGCCACTGGGCATCCTGCTGGAACCCTCTCCCGGCGCAGGCAGGCTCCGAGGAAACCGCAGGAGCCGCCGGTCTGGAGGAACACCTGTAATGACGGTCTCTCCAAGCATCACGGACATTACTTCAGCCATCGGCAGTCCAACGCCCCTTGTCCGGGTGGAGGGCCTTACCAAGCTCTTCCCGGTGCACAGAGGTCTGTTCCGCCGCCCTTCTGCCCACATCCACGCCGTGGACGACGTCAGTTTCAATCTATTCGAGGGTGAGAGCCTCGGACTGGTGGGCGAGTCGGGTTGCGGCAAGACCACCATTGGCAAGTTGCTGGTCAAGCTGATGGAACCTACGGGCGGACGCATCCTGTTCCGCGACCAGCAGGCTGCCGCCCACGGGCAGGTGTTCACCGACATAGTGGACACAAAAGGTAAAGACCTCAAGGACTTCCGGCACAAGGTCCAGATGATGTTCCAGGACCCCTATGAGTCCATGAATCCTCGCCGTACCATCTTCGACACCGTGGCCGAACCTCTCTTGGTGCAGGGTATTGGCAGCCCTCTGGAGCGGCTGGACAAGGTTCGGGAACTGCTGGAACTGGTCGGCCTGACCCCCGCATCGACCATGCTGTTCCGTTACCCCCACGAACTGTCCGGGGGGCAGCGCCAGCGGGTGGCCATCGCCCGTGCTCTGGTGGTGGAGCCAACATTCGTCGTAGCCGACGAGCCTACCTCCATGCTGGATGTATCTTTCAGCACCAGCATCATGCAGCTCATGTCCGGACTGGCCGAGCAATTGGGCGTCACATACCTGTACATCACCCATGACCTGGCCGTGGCCCGGTATATGTGCCAGCGCATCGCGGTCATGTACCTGGGCAAGATTGTCGAACTGGCGGAGACCGAGGAACTGCTGGCCAACCCCCTGCACCCCTACACCCGTGCCCTGTTATCCGCGGTGCCATCGCCGGAACCGGGACGCCGCCGGGACCCAGTGAACATCCTCGGCGACGTCTCCGCGCCGGTAAACCCCCATCCCCGGTGCCGCTTCCACGACCGCTGCCCAATGGCCGCCCCACAATGCTACGCGGAGCTTCACCCGCCGATGGAAGACCACGGCAATGGCCACCTCGTCGCCTGCTACCGGGTCTAGAGTCTGGATTTGGTCTCAGCCGGACGGAAGGTAAAGGTAGTCTCAAATGATTACCCCGGCGTTGACGGCCCATGCCCCCGCTGGTAGATTGTTAGCTGGCCGGTAGGGGGTAATCCCGGTGCCGGCCACACTGATAGATACACGTTTAGCGTGAGGACACCTGACTCTTGGCGCAACCACAAGACCAGTCGCACGACACCGATACTCAGGAAGGGGACGAATCACCCCGCTCATGGTATTCCTCCAGCATTTGGGGGAAACATCAGCAAGACGACAACGCGCTGTTCGAGGTAATGAGCCTGCAAGTGTTCCAGGCCGGGCTGACCTGGAACATGGTGCTGCAACGGCGTGACGCCTTCCGGAACGCCTTCCGTGGCTGGAATATCGACGCAGTGGCAGGTATGACGCCCGAAGACGTAGACCGGCTCGTCGCTGACCCGTCCATCATCCGCAACCGGAAGAAAATCGAGGCGTGCGTATCCAACGCCCGGACCGTGCAGGCCCTCCGCAGCGAACACGGTTCCTTCTGCAACTGGTTCTATAACGTGCTGCCCGAAAACGACCTAGCCGGTCTTCAGGGCGCGCTGCGCAAGACCTTCAAGTTCATGGGGCCGGAAATCGCCCGCATGTGGCTGCTGGCCTCGGGCAGGTTGCGCGACGAGCGGCAGGGCGGCTGACCGGCCGGAATGGCGCTGGAGGCCTGTTAATCTTTTCCACAACCAGGGGGAAGCGCATGGTAGCTCCAACCGTAGTTTCACCCGACTCCGTGCAGATGGACTCGGATTGCATCTCACGAGTCGAGTCTTTGTTCCACGAACAGATCTCCAACGGCAAGCACCCCGGCGCCGCCTTGGCAGTGTACCGGCATGGCAAACTGGCCCTGGACCTGTTCGGTGGCATGGCCGACCCGGAAACGGGGAAAGCGGTTGATAGAGACACCATGTTCGTCCTGTTCTCTTCCACCAAGCCCTTGACTGCATCATGCGTCCATATCTTGTGGGAACGGGGCAAACTGGCCTGGGACGACCCCATAGCCAGGTATTGGCCGGGGTTTGCCAAAAACGGGAAAGGGGGTGTCACAGTCAGGCACATCCTGACCCACCAGGGCGGCTTTCCCGATACACCGCCAGAACTGACATGGGATACCTGGCAGGACTGGGATACCGTGGTAAAGGGCATGGAAGACATCAAGCCCGACTATCCCGCGGGCAAGGTGCTTGCCTATCACCCGCGGAATTACGGCTGGGTTCTCGGTGAACTGGTGCGCCGCGTCGATGGGCGCCCCATCAACCGGTTTCTCCGTGAGGAAGTCACAACACCCCTGGGCATGGAAGACACCTTCATGGGGTTGCCTGAAGACCTGGAACATAAAGTCTCCAGGCTCCACGCGATGGAGGACTGCGATCAGCCTTCTCAGGTCGTCAACTACAACCGCCCCGAGGTGCATCAGTCCGTGCTGCCAGCCGGAGGCGGCATCGCTACGGCCCGTGACATGGCCCGCTTCTACGCTATGCTGGAGGGCAGCGGCGAGCTCGACGCAGTGCGAATAATGGCCCCGGAAACGGTGGATGAGGCAACCAGGCTCCAGGTGGAGGGGCTGGACTCCAACAACGGTCGCGTTTCCCGCCGCTCCTTGGGGCTATCACTGGACGATCCACGGATGGCCCCGGACTCCGGCAGCGCCGCTTATACTTTCGGACACGGCGGCGCAGGGACCTCCATCTGCTGGACAGACCCGAGTCTTGGCCTGTCGCTGGCCTACATCACCAACGGCTTCCGCGACGACCTGACCAACTATCCCAGGCTTGCGGCCATCTCCAAGGCTGTCCGCGAAGCCTGCCTCTGATATGGGAAAGGCAATAGGAGGCAGCAATCTGGCAACAAAGGATGATGTAGTCGCAGTTAAGTCCGACATAGCCAAGCTCGAACAGCGGATGCTGACCCAAATGAAAGACCTTGAGTTGCGGCTCACTATCCGGCTCGGCGGGATCGCCTTGGCCACTGCCGGCATAGTGGTAGCCTTATTGAAGCTCCTGCCCTAGCCGCCCCGCAGCGTTGCTTCAACTCGTCAAGTCCTCACCGCCACTCATGGGGAGCGTTCGCCAGACCGCCCAGGCCAAGCTCCTCGCAGAACGCCCGGTACTCATCCGTGAAAGCGCCACTCCATCGCAACTGTTCCAGCTCTTCCGATAACGGCACGTCCACCCGGAGCGTTGCCAGCCGCCTGTAGAGCATCGCGTCGGCGCGCCTTTCCGCCAGGCTGGCCGCGACTGCCCGGCCCCCGCGCGGGCTTACCTCCCAGTCCTCCCAAGCATCGGGAATTTGCTCGATGTGCTGATACCGGTCCAGAACCAGCGCCGTGGTCTTGGCCCCCCAGCGGGGTATTCCGGGGATCCCGTCGGCCGAGTCTCCCAACAACGCCAAATAATCTGGAATCGACTGCGGACCCACGCCAAACTTCTGCCGGACACCGTCTTCATCCATGACCGTCTTCCGTCTCCGGTCAAGGCATACCACTTGAGAGCCACGTACCATCTGGGCCATGTCCTTGTCCGGTGAGCAGATGATCACCTGTTCTACCTCCGGTTCGCCGGCCCAGCGGTGGGTTGCAGTGGCAATGGCGTCATCAGCCTCAAACTCCGTCATCGGCCATACCACTACCCCCAGTGCCGCCATCGCCCGTTCTGCCAGGGGGAATTGGGCCATCAGGTCCTCGGGAACGCCCACTCCGGTCTTGTAGCCCTCGAACAGGTCGTTGCGGAACGACTCCACAACGTGATCGAATGCGCAGCCGATATGAGTTACGTCGTCCTCACGCAGGAGCGCCAGCATCGTCTGCACCAACCCTCGAATCGCCCCTACGGGTCTGCCGTCGGGTGCCTCTTCCGCGGGCATCGCAAAGTAGGACCGGAACAGTTCGTAAGTCCCGTCAACAAGGTGCAGCTTCATCAGTTTGAGCGCGTCTTGAGGCTAATTGACGAAGGCCACAACCGGGGTTTTCACATCAAGCCCTTCCCGTGTGAATCCCCCGGCGGCAGGCTCAGCCAGCAGGTCCAACAGGGTTGTCGCACTATAGGCGGACACGCTCTCCAGCCTCAGCATACTGTCGAAGGACTCCATATCGGCGGCCACATTCAGACCGGCATCCGCTGCCGGGCCGGACTCCCTGGACCCGGAAACCGTGGACTCAGAGCCTGTAGTCCCGGGTGCAATGACCTCGAAAGTAATCCTCGCCACTTCTCCATTGCCGCTGATGCCCTGCGGGTTTATCAGCGCGGTCCAGACCCGGCCCGGTGTGTGTGATGAGGAATCAATCAGGGAATTTCCGGCCAGCTTCCCTTTCTCCACTTCCAATAGTTCCAGCACTTCCGGATTGTAGACGAGGACAAACTCCAGGCTCCCCACGCTCCGTGCGTTGGAAAGAGTAACCGGCACCTCGATTCTGTCCGGCTCAACTGCCACGACGGGCGTAGGTTGCGGGACCGGCTCCGTTTCAGGGGTCGGAGTCTGGGTCGGCGCGACCGTCGGGACCAGAGTAGGCACGGGCGCCTTGGTTGGAACCGTGGTAGGAGTAGGAGTTGCGGCCCTGGCCACCGGCGCGGCTGTGGGCTTTATCTCAACCACAGGGGTAGCCGGGGGTTGCACTCCGGATGCCTCCGCCGTATTGGAGTCTCGTCCGATGTATATCACCGATACGACGACAGCCACGATGACCAGGGTCAGGGCTCCTCCTAAGAGAAGCAGCCGCCTCCAATAATTGCTTATGAATATCAAGCATACGTCCATCCACCATCTCATCACTAATCACCTACCCACGCCTGGCCAGTTTTAGGATCTCCACTGCATCGTCCGGGGTGACTCGGCCGTCCCTGTTCACATCCAACACCAGGTCTTCGCTCGCCAGTCCGACGAACATCTTCATGGCGATTAGTGCATCCAGCGGGCTGATTCTGCCATCGCCGTTGCCGTCTCCTACAACAGTCGAGTCAACCCTCAGCGTTCCGGGATGGACCTCTATCGACCGCGGTTCCCCGGCGGCATCGGTCACTTCCATGTCCGAGATGGTGATGTCAGTGTACCTGCCGCGCTCGCCCAGGATCATAAACTCTATGACCGCCGCAGAGCCGTCTCCCTTGGCTTCGCTGTGTCCGGCGGAGCCGATCCGGACCAATCCCGGAACAGCGGCGTTGAAGCTAAAGGCGGTCGGGGACATTCGCGAACCACGATGCACGTTGACCGCATGGGCCACCGAAGGGTCGTAATTCACGTTGAACCCGATGCTGCTGACCTGCTGCCCGTTCTCGAGATGGACCGGCACCAGCACCTTCGCGCCGGGAGGGCCAAATCTGGCGGCTATCCTCAGTCGCGCCCCGGAGGGCGCCAGCGGGGGAGGTGGGGCGGCTTCGGCGGCCGGGGTTTGCGGTGTGGTGTCCGCCGCGGTTACGACTGTAGGAGTCGCCACCGTCTCTTCCGGAGCAGTTCCGCCTTGTTCCATGGTCACCCTGTAGGTCCCCAACGGGTCCTCCAACTGGGGAGCACCGGCAATCAGCACTGTGTATGTCTCCGACGCCGGAGCGGTCCACTCCAGAGTGTTCCCGGACCCGTAGTTGGTTTCGGAGAACCCGGAATTGTCATGGGCCACCGTGATTACCACAGCCTCGGCGGTGTCCAACTCAACCTCCAGCGTATAGGTCGTGTTCCCCTCCGCGGCAAAGGAGAAATAGTCCTCGTCATCAGCGGGACTGACCGCGCCCGATATTGCGTTCCCGGTCCAGAGGATGGTCGCATCTTGCGGTTCGTCCGGGTGACGGTCCTGCATGGCGTCCTCGGTCGAGACCTCCAGCGTGTATACTCCGGTCTCCACCGTGGACCTGGGAGACTTGGAAATAACCAGGTAGTACGTTTTGCTTTCAGAGGCAGTCCAGACCACTTCCGAGTCTTCCCCGTAATTACTGGCCTTGGTCCCCCCATGGGAATTGCCGTCTACCACCGCAAGAGACAACGCTTCAATCCCCTGATGGGTGAGCTTGAACGTGTACCTGACGCCCCGGATGGCGGTGAACTGGAAGTAGTCCCGGTCTTCCGCAGGGCTGATTGCGCCCGACATCAGGTTGCTGTAACCGATGACAGTGGCGTCCGCGGTGCTGTCCCCATGACGGTCTTCGTAAGTGTTGTCGGAGTCCACTACTATGTTGTAGGTGCCGACTGCATCCCTCTGGTTGGATAGGGCCGAGACGATCACGTAATAATCGCCGTCACCTCCGGCAGTCCATTCCAGGCTGCCGTCCGCGTTGACAACAGCATCCTCGACTCCTTCCGTGGGCTTCCCGATCTCCATCCTGACTCCCGGGACCGTACCCAGGTCAGCCCTGACAGTGTACTTGACACCCCGGAACGCGCTGAACTTGAAGTAGTCCTCGTCTCCCGGGGGGCTGATACTGGCTCCCATGCTGATCCCCAAGTTGACGGGAGTCGCATCCTCCCTGGTGTTGGCGTGCCGGTCTCGCACAGAGTCATCGCCGGAGATTCGAAGGTTGTACCCTACTATCGGGTCCCTGACTTGGAGCGAAGCCGCGACGCTGATAGTGCGCGTACCGTCGCTCGTGGCCAGCCAGTCAAGGGTGGAGCCGATTCCGCCGTTGGTTGCTTCCACCTTACCCTCATCGTCCAACACCGAGATGCGGACTGCGTCGCCCTGCGACAGGTCTGCCATGATGGTGTATTTGACACCCCGAACGGCTGTGATCTTGAAATAGTCAACGTCGTCAGCGGGACTGATCGCCCCCCGGATGGAGTTGCCGAGGCTGATGGCCGTAGCTTCCGCCCGACTATTCAGGTGACGGTCTCTGAGGGTTACGTCGGCCATCACCTGGAGAGTGTAGGCTCCCACAGGTTGTCTGACTAGGGCGCTCCCGGTGAGAAAGACGTAGTATTTCCCCTGGTTTGGCGCCACCCATTCCAGTTCGTTCCCCAGCCCTTTGTTGCTGAGCAGTACATCATTGCCAACGGGGTCTGAACCCGGTTCCGTTACCCCGATTGTCAGACCTTCCAATCCTTCCAGGCCCGCCTTGATGGTATACCTCACACCCCGTTCTGCATTGAAATAGAAGAAGTCGTAGTCGTCAGTGCCCATGACGGCGGGGAAGTTGGGTTTGTTGGCCCAGGGGCTGATCGCTCCCTGGTATTGGCTGACAAAGTTTATCTGAACCGCCTGGTCCAGCGCATCCGGGTGGCGGTCCTCGAGGCTGACATCCTGGCGGATACTAAGTTTGTACCTGCCAAAATAGAATGACTGGGTCCGGGGGTCTGTCTTCGCGCTTACCTTGACGTAGTACGTATCGTTGGTCCTGGCGATCCATTCGATGGACTTGACGTTCCCTTCCCTGGAGTGAACTTGCCCGTCCGGAGAACCAGGATCCTGCCCGACGGCATTCATAACCTTGACGTCGGCATCCTGCAACGCCTGATCGCCCTGATTCTCTAACTCCGAGCTGATGGTATAGCGGACCCCCCGCCTGGCCTCAAACCTGAACCAGTCGGAGTCGCCTGTATTGCCTAGGTCGATTCTCCCACTCACGGCCCTTCCCCGGGTGTCTATCTTCGTCGCATTCTTCCGGCTGTTGGCGTGATCGTCCGCGGCATGGACGGTCGATACCGGCGGAAGGGACAGGAGGGCAACTACGAAGACGGAAAGTATGATGACTCTGGACAAGACACCGGGCAACTTTGAACAGTACCGCATTTCCACTCCCCCACCCCGCACCCGGTATTGATAGAGACCCGTGCGGGTACATAGGCTCAAGCTACGGGTATCCGGCCATACGCCCCGCCATTCATCTCTGAGATCACTGCCCTATATCCGCTCCCCGGCCGGCAAGCGGCGGATAGGATCCATCCCCGGAAAGTACAGCTGGGCTGCCAGAGGCGGGCCATTCGGCCTCTTTGGTCAGAATTTGACATAATTATAGAAATCCTGTTTTTTGCCGGTCAATCGAATGCGATACGGGTATCAACCAGTTTTCCCGCCTTTTGAAAACCCCTCTCCCTCCGGTTCTTCCCGGTCATTGCCTGGTAAAGACCACCCCGGCGGTCCCGGACACGTCGGACATATATAATGGGAATATGGACCATTCAGCTTCACAACCCACTCCTCCTGCGCATGAATGTCCAACGCAGCCTCCCGGCTTTCGCAAGCCCCGGAAACGGCTGGCCATCATGGCCGTCACCCTAGCGTTGCTGATGCTGCTCAACCTTGCGTCCGCGCCCTCCCAGGAATCCACGGGCAACATCAGGGTCATCTCGGACACATGGGAAGTTGAGTTCCCCCACAGTGTGGTCTTCAACCTGGCAGCGGAAGCCTCCGGCAACATCCCGGGAAGAATAGTGGAAGCGCGGCTGCGCTACCGTCTCGCCGGAAGCGGTGCATGGTCATATGCCTACCCCGAATTCACCCCAGGCCAGCGCATCACGGCCACCCACTCCCTCAACACCGGCGGTGCGGCATACCTGCCGCCCGGCACCAAGCTGGAGTACCACTACCTCCTGCAAGACTCGGTCGGCAACCGGCTCCGGACCTCTCTCAAGACCCTGGAATACGCAGACACCCGCTTCAGGTGGGATGAGGCTCGCATCGGTCCGCTGGCGCTACACTACCACGACATCCCCATCTCTGACGTGCGGCATATGGCTGAAGAAGTGGAAAGCGGGCTGGCGAACATCCAGGACCTGCTTGGCATGACCAGTCCAGACCCAATCCAGGGCATGGTATACAGGCGCAGGTCCGACGCCGTCGCGGCTTTTCCCTTCCACAGCCGCACTATTACCGAGCAGCACGTCTTTGCCGGGTTTGCCTTCCCGCTGAATGGCCTTTTCCTGGGCGTGGGCATCGACCCCGACCTCATCCTGCACGAATCGGCCCACCTGCTGCTGCATCAGCACATGGGATCAAGCGCATATCTGCTGCCGGACTGGTTGGATGAGGGGTTCGCCAGCTATGTCGAACCTGACAGCCGCCCCTACAGCGGACGTGCCCTGGCCGGAATGGGAATGCCGCTCCACGCCATGACCAGGACTCCGGGCAAGCCCGACGACATCAGCATGTTCTACCTGAAGGCGGAGAGCATCGTCGCATACCTGATAGAGGAACACGGCACGGCCCAGTTCCGGGCCTTCCTTGACCACTTGCGCCGGAGGCATACAGTGGACGCGGCCCTGGTCGCCATTTATGGGTTCGACACCCGCGGTCTTGAGTCCCGCTGGGCTGAGTGGGACGGCGGGTTCAGTGGCCGGCCAGCCCAGGAAAAGCCCTCTCCCCTGGTCTACCTCGACGTCTGGCTCTTCGGCGGGCTGGTCCTGCTGGTAATGGTCGTCGTCACCGTCAGGTACATCATCGGCAAGCTCCGACCCAACAACGACCCCGAGGAGAGGCTTCAGCCCTGGGAAGACCCGGACCTGATTGACCGCACTTGAGATAGTGGGCACATGGGGTTATCATCTCTCTGACCTCGCCCGGGGATGGGGGTCTGCGGTCTACCTTGGTGCCGGTTTCGCAGCCACAAATTTCAACACACGAGAGCAAAAGATGTCTTTGGCTTTGACAAGAAGATGGTTCGTCATCAGCATCATTGCGGTATCCATACTGGCAACGCTGGCCTGTGGCGCAGCAGCGACATCGGAACCCGCTTCGGCTCCGCAGCAGGAAAGCATGGCCGCAGCCACGCAGGAACCTGCCTCAATGGACCAACCCACGGCGGACCAACCCACGGCTGCGCCCGAGGCCACGGCCATGCCTGCGTCTCAACAGCAGGACAAACCCGCCGATAGTGCCGTCGGGCCTTCGTTCAAGATGCAGGAATACGAGGGTCTGACTTTCAAGCAGTTCGACGGACCGCCCCCAATGATGATTGACCCCAACGCCTCCTACACCGCAACCATCAAAACTAACATGGGTACGATAGTCATTGACCTGTTCCCCGCAAACGCGCCAAAGACGGTCAACAACTTCGTGTTCCTGGCCGAGGACGGCTTCTACAACGGTATCATCTTCCACCGGGTCATCGAGAATTTCATGATACAGGGAGGCGACCCAATCGGCCGCGGCGTTGCCGGTCCCGGCTACAAGTTCGAGGACGAAATCGACCCATCCCTGGTCTTTGACAAGCCCGGCATTCTGGCTATGGCCAACTCCGGCCCCAACACCAACGGCAGCCAATTCTTCATCACCACCGTTCCTACACCCCACCTCAACGGCGGGCATACCATCTTTGGCACGGTGACCGAAGGGCAGGAAGTGGCCGACGCTATCTCCAAAGTCGAAAAAGACCAGGGTGACCGCCCACTCTCGCCGGTGACCATCGAAAGCATCACCATCGAAAAGTCCGGCTGACCGGGCCGGGCGCGGAGGCAGCCATTGGACTTCCAGTGCCTTGACTACCGGGTTGAAGGCGGCATCTGCTACCTCACCCTCAATCGCCCCGAAAAGCTCAACGCCCTCAGCCCGCTCCTCATGGCCGAACTGCGGGAGGCGTTGGAGGTGATCGAGGTGGACCCTGACATCCGCGTGGTCATCCTCACCGGCGCGGGCCGGGCCTTCTCCGCCGGGTTCGATCTTGACCCCGGTTCGGAGGAGCCGGACGAACCTCACGCCACCCCGCCCGACGAGCGTCGGCAGCGTCTCAAGGGCCACATCGACACCTTTATGATGGTCTGGAACCTCAGCAAGCCAGTCATAGCCGCTGTCAACGGCTACGCCCTGGCAGGCGCTTGCGAGCTGATGCAGGTCTGCGACGTCAAGATAGCGTCAGAACGGGCCATATTGGGAGAGCCGGAAATCCGCGCCGGTCTGGGCGCCCCATTCCTGATTACCCCCTTCAGCGTGGGGCTGGCCAGGGCCAAGGAATTGCTGCTGACCGGAGACACCATTGACGCCTATGAGGCTGCTCGCTTGGGAATGGTCAGCCGGGTCGTGCCCCATGAAGACCTTATGCAGGAGTGCGAAAGGGTCGCCAAAAAGATAACCCTCATCTCCAGGGTCGGCATCAAGATGACCAAAATTTCTGTGAACCGGGCACTGGAGGCAATGGGCTTCCTGACCGCCGTCCAGCACAACCTGGAACTGATGACCCAGTTCGACATCAGCACCGACCCGGAGCAGCAGGAATTCAGCGCCATCCGCCGCGAGCATGGCCTCCGCGCCGCCCTCGACTGGCGCGACGCCCGATTCAATGACCTCTAGCCCCCGCACTCACCTCAACCCTGGCAGAGGCGCCAAGCGCGCCGGGCCGGGGACTATTTCGGCCTAGTCCAGCGAGGTTATCCATACAGCATCGGCTGATATCCAGCGTCTCTACCAGCCGTCCAACATGCTTGTATTGATGGGTAAACAGGGCAAGCACAAGGGTTGTTCCGCGGGAGACCGTTCTGTACGGGCGTCCCTCGTGGACGCCCTTATCGCCCGCAGCCATGACAACATCGGCTACCCATCATTTTAAGGATTTTGGGTTACTAACCTCCGCGCTTCACCTCAACCTTGGCCATGTCTTCGATAAAATGCAGAATGGCCGCATGGTCGGCGTCCGCCTCCCCCCCATTGACCAGCGCCCCCAGAATCTGCTGCATCAGCGCCGTCGCCGGCAGGGGAACGTTCAACTCCTGGGCCGTCTGCAACACGTTGCGCAGGTCTTTCTGGTGCAGCCGGATGCGGAAACCGGGCCGGAAGTTGCGGTCCAGCATCATCGGCCCCTTGGCCTCCATTACCGCGCTGCCGGCCAGGCCGCCCCGTATCGCGTTCCAGACCTTCTCCGGGTCCACGCCCGCCCTCTGCGCAAGCACCAGGGCTTCGCTCAGCGCCTCAATGTTTGCCGCCACGATGATCTGGTTGGCCAGCTTGGTGATACCGCCCGCGCCGATATCTCCGGTAAGCACCACATTGCTCCCCATCGTCTTCAGCAGATCGAAGTGTTGGTCGAAGACCTCCTGCTTTCCCCCAACCATAATCGCAAGGGTCGCGTTGATGGCCCCCGGCTCACCACCGCTGACGGGGGCGTCCAGCATCTCCACGCCCTTATCGGCGCACTCCCCCGCAATCCTCTGGGAGACCAGCGGAGCAATCGAGCTCATGTCGATGATCACTGACCCGGGACGCGCCCCTTCCAACGCACCCTCGGGTCCAAGAATCGCGGCCTCCGAATCGGCGGAGTCCGGGACCATCGTGATGATCGTGTCGCTCTTGGCCGCAACGTCTTTATTCGACGACCCGCGGGCAGCTCCCTCGGTCACCAGTTCCTCCACCGGCTCGCCCACGATGTCATAAACGGTCAGCGAATATCCCGCCTTCAGCAGGTTCTTCGCCATGGGCTTCCCCATGATTCCCAGGCCGATGAATCCAATCTGTTCCGGCATTTTCCATCTCCTTAGAACTTGCCCCCGGCTCGACCGGGGAAATAGCCAAACCTAGCCCGTGCAGTCCATTGCAACTCTATCATAACTAGGAAACCGTCCCGAAACCAGACCGCCTGGTTTCTCCCCCCTTCAGCGCGGGGGATTAGCCGGGAGCACGGGGAAGACGCCCGCTTCCCGGTCCAGTGTGGGAATCCGTCCGCGCCAGGCATTTGAGAAGCGTGACCCTGAAAACGCCCCGTTGGACAGAACATACCCATTGTGCAGACCACTTCATCGGGCTATTATGTCAATCGTTCCGCGTAACTGCGCCCATTCAAAGGCATAGACAACGGATGTGGAGGGCAAGAGGAGTGTCACAGGGAGAGGGTAAGACTGCTCTGGTCACTGGCGGGGCCGGTTTCATAGGCTCTCATCTGGTTAAACGCTTGCTATCGCTTGGCTACCGGGTGATCGTGGTCGACAACCTCAGTTCCGGCAAGCTGCGCAACATCGACCACGCGGCCGTCTTCCATCACGGCGACATCACCGACCGCGCCGTCATCGAGTTCGTCCACAAAGAGCAGCCCGACCTGGTGTTCCACCTGGCGGCCCAGTCCAGCGTTGCCCACTCCATCCGTGACTCCATACACGACTCCAACGTCAACGTCATTGGCACGCTGAGGCTGCTCGAAGCTGCACGCATCTACGGTATCGACAAGCTTATCTACTCCTCAACAGGCGGGGCACTCTACGGCGATCCCCAGTACAACCCTTGCCGTGAGGACCACCCCGTCGCCCCCATTTCTCCCTACGGCGCGTCCAAGTACGCCGCTGAAATGTACCTTGAGCTGTACCACAGGCTGTACCAGGTGGACTACACCGTTCTCCGCTGCGCCAACGTATACGGCCCTGGCCAGGACCCCGGCGGCGAGGCTGGGGTTGTGGCCATATTCACCCAGACCATGCTGGAAGGGAATCCACCCACCATCTTCGGCGACGGAAACCAGTCCCGCGACTTCGTGTACGTCGACGACGTGGTAGAAGCCAACCTCTGCGCCATAGATCGGGGCACAGGGCGTTCCTACAACATTGGCACCGGCCAGATGACCAGCATCAACCGCATCTTCGAGTCCCTCAAGGAGATCATCGGCTACCGCTGGGACGCGGAGCGTGGCCCAACGCGCCCCGGAGATGTCTACGAAATCAGCCTCGACGCCTCCAAGGCCGCCCAGGAATTGGGCTGGACTCCCGCCACCAGTCTGGACGATGGGTTGCGCCAGACAGTAGAATACTTCCGGGACGCGGTCCGGGCAGGAAGATAGAAATCCCCACCGCACCCTCTGTCACAGAGGGCCGGGGGAACAGATAGGGGGATTCCTTAATATATGGACGCCGAATTCGACACGATCATCCTCGGCGCAGGGGCTGCCGGCTTGTCCGCCGGCCTCTATACCACCAGGGCCATGCTCAAGACCCTCATCCTGGAGAGCCTCGGGCCTGGCGGACAGTTGCTCATCACCGACGAAATAGAGAACTACCCCGGCTTCCCTACGGGAGTCAAGGGACCGGAGCTCGCCGTAGACATGGAGACCCAGACCACCCGCTTTGGCGCACAGATCGAGTACGCTGAGGTTGAGGGCCTGGACGCCATTGACCAGCCGGTAAAAGTGGTCCGGGCGGATGACCGGGAGTTCACCACCCGCTCCATCATCATCGCCACCGGCGGCGCACACAACAAGCTGGGCGCTCCCGGCGAGGACGAATTCGCCGGCCGGGGCGTCTCCTACTGCGCCGTCTGCGACGGCAACTTCTTCCGCGGACAGGATGTGGTGGTCGTCGGCGGTGGCGACTCCGCCATCGACGAGGGCCTCTACCTCAGCGGCATTGTGAACTCCGTGACCGTGGTCCACCGCCGAGACGAGTTACGCGCCACCAGGGTGCTCCAGGAACGCGCCTTCGCCAGGGAGAACGTCAAGTTCCTCTGGAGCCACATCGTAGAAGAATTCGTCGGCAACGAGGCGTTGGAGGCTGCCCGTGTCAAGGACCTGAAAAGCGAAGAAATCTATGACTATCCCACAGCCGCCGCATTCATCTATGTGGGATTCCATCCCCAGACCGACTACCTGAAGGGCCTGATCGACATGGACTCCCTCGGCCATGTTTACACCGACATCCACATGCGCACCAAGGCGCCTGGCGTCTACGCCTGCGGCGACGCCCGTGCCGATTCCACCCGCCAGTTGGGCGCGGCAGTCGGCGATGGCATCACCGCCGCCCTTGCCGCCTACCACGACCTCAACGGCTAGGCTCAACTTACACCCCGATAAACTCCCGGCCCAGCAGCGACAGGCTCCCGGCAATGACCAGCGCAACTACAGCGTAGCGGAACATGCGTTGGTCTATTCGCCGCACCAACAGGCTTGCCGCGCCCAGGCCCACAGCCAGCGCCGGGACCAGCATCCCGATGTTGATTACCGTCTCAACGTCCACCAACCCCGACCACGCATAGAACACGAACCCCAACAGGTAACACACCAGGAAGTAGAACGCCAGCGTCGTCCGCACCGTCTGGGTTGGCCACTCCTGGGCCACCGCGTAAATGGCCACCAGCGGCCCCCCGATGCTGATCGTGGTAATCGATAACGACGTTAGGAACCCTATCACCGGCCCGGAGAACCTCCGCCGCACCATCGGCAACTGTATGTCGAATAGGCTCAAGACTCCGAGGGTCAGTATCACCAGCCCGATCACGATCCGCAGCGCATCCGCCGCAACGTTGGACAGGAAGAACGCCCCGAGAGGCACCGCCGCAAGCCCTGCCAGCGACATCGGACCCGCCAGCCCCATGCGCAGGTGCTGACGGGTCCGCGCCACAACCACCCCCACCAGCACCGCGATCAGCCCGTTCACGATCACTACCCCTTGCTGAGGCTCCACGAACAGCAGCATCACCGGCGCAACCACCAGCCCGCACCCGAACCCAAGCGTGCCCATAACCGTGGCCCCAACAAACACTATCCCCAGCGCCACTGCGAGTTCTACCCCAGAAAGCAAGCATTTCTCCTGGAGGGCCGGTAAGGTTGGATCGCCTGATTGGGTTGTCAGATGAGGTTGTCAGGCAGGAAGCGGACCTCTACCCCTGTGCTACACCCTCGTTTAACCATCAGGCGCGAGGTTGAAAATCCCCCGCCGCGCCGCCAGTTCCAGGGCCGCATCCACCCGCACCACCGGCGGCCCGTCGCGCCGTACTTCAATATCAATCGACTGCCCTGCGTTCACACTGAACGCGCGTTCCCCGTCCAGCGCCACCGTGCAGTTGCGCGACTCTACGGACATCCGCTCTCCCGTCTCAACCGCGCGCCAGTACGCGATGGGGACACGGGATATGATCCCCGGAGCAATAGGCGCAAGCACCGAGGTCGCATTCCCGTCCGGTGTGTCGTTTCCCGTGCCGATGCGGTAATACAACCCGCCCTCATCGGCCAGCGACAATGGCATCAGCCTCGCTCCAACTGAAGACAACCCAATCGAACCCGGCTCGGCCCGGGTTAGGAACACCTCGAAAATTGTGTTCATGTCCCAGATGGCCCTCGTCGCCACGAACCGCTCCCTCGACAGGGCCACGTCCACCAACGCCATGTCCCGGTACTCCCCATCCACGTATACCCGGACCGTCTTGCTCCTCTGCGACACATCCTCCACCGGCAGATCGCCTCTCGCCACCAACCCCGCCGCCAACCCCGCCAGCGTCCCCTCAATCATCGCGGGAAAAACATTGTTGGTGCCCGTCGATATGGCAACCATCGGAATCGACTTGCTGCCCGTGGCCACAGCCCGGTTTGTCCCATCGCCTCCCAAGGTGATCACGCACCCCACGCCAGCCTGTTCCATCAGCGAGGCGGCGCGAACCGTATCCCCTTCCGAATAAAACGCCGGCATCTCCAGCAGGTCCAGATTCAGCGAGAGGGACCGGTCGTCCCTGGCCCGCATCGCCAACTGCGAACTGTCCGGCATGGCCACCACCCGGTCAATGCCCACCGCCTCCAGTCCAAGCAACGCCCGCTTGACTATGTTCACCTTCTCCCAATCGGGCACCACCCGTCCCTGGGCCACCAGGCGGCGGATATCCTTGCTCGCCGCAGGGTTGGCGATGATTCCCACCAGAGCCAATTCTTTCCTCCAGTCCAGGGCAATCGCGTTTTAACTGAGCAGGACTTTGAGGAGGTAGTCATCCCTCCAGCCAGCCTGCAGGCGTTTGCCCTGGATGCCCACTTTCAGGCTGGTTTCCCGTTTCAGCTGGTTGTGGGCTATCTGCCGCAGCGTCGCCATATTCTGGGGGCTGTGGTCTTTGCGCATCCGGCTCTGGTCCTCGCGGAAGGTGACATCCAGGCTCCAGTGCAGCGAGTTCTCGATGCTCCAGTGTGCCCGCGCCGCCCGCAACATCCGCTCGGCCGGTCCTGCCAGGCTGCTGATGTAATACCGGGAGTGCACCGTAATCCCCGTGTCAGTCTCACGCCGCCCCACCACCTTCATCACCGACCGCAAACCGGGCCAATCCCTCCCGGTGCTCAGGTAGTCCAGGCAGGCCGGGTCGCTGATCACCCAGCATTCCCGCCGTTCGATGCGCCCGTGTCCTTTGTTCAGAGTGGTGGCATAGTCGTGGGGAACTCCATCGAATCCCCATTCCTCCGCACCCTCAAACAGGTCCCGGATGTCCTGGTAGAGCCGCCCCTGGTTCTCCTTGACTGCCAGCAGATAGCCGGCCTCCCGGTCCAGAATCCCCTGAGCAATCTCCTTCTGGCAGCCCATGGCGTCGATGGTTACGATGCATCCCCTCAAGTCCAGCAGTTCCAGCAGCCGGGGTATGGCAGTGATCTCGTTGGATTTCTCCTCTGTCTTCACCTGCCCCAGGGTCAGGGTGTTGGCCGAGGCCCAGGCGCTGACCAGGTGGATGGCCTGCTTGCCCGCTCCCTTGTCGTGGGAACGGCGCACCGTCTTGCCGTCGATGGCCACCACCTCTCCGGGCAGCAAATCAGCCACTGACCGGCTCCATTCCATGAAGCATTCCTGGAAGCGGTCCGGGTCCAGACGGGAGAACACGTCGCCGAAAGTGTCGTGGGACGGTATTCCGTGGGGAAGATCCAGGAAAGTGCGAAACCAGTCCTCCTTGCTCTTGCCGAACATCTCGACGTGAACCCACGAGTCGGCACCGCAGATGACGGCGCAGATGGCTATGGTGATGATATCCAGCAACTGGTGCCGCTTGCACCGGTCAATCCTGGGGTCCTCCAATCCCTCAAAACTCTCCACGATAGACACACCCCTCCCTCGCTCCATGGCTCCCCACATCCTCCCGCACAACCTCGGTCTTACACCCTGCCAAGTCTATCATCCATAACGCGATTGCCCTGTCCTCCAGTCCTGGCGTAGGGGCCGCCTTCATCTTGGCTGATATAATAACCGGGATTCTAGTCAGGCTCACGCCTACCGTCAAATGGAGACTGAAGTGGAAACCGACATTGCGTTCACCCCGGCAACCGAAATGAGGCATCTCATAGACAGGAAGGAAGTGTCCATCCCCGAACTGGTAGACCTGTTTTACCGCCGCATCGAAGAGCACAACCCCAGGCTTAACGCATACCTGGCCCTCTGCCAGGAACAAGCGATGGCCGAAGCCCGGTCCGCCCAGGAAGCCGTTGACAGGGGCGAGAGCGTCGGCCTGCTTCACGGCATCCCCATCTCCGTCAAAGACCTGGAAATGACCCAGGGCATCCCAACTACCGTAGGCTCTGCCGTATTCCGTGGTCGCACCCCGGACATCGACTCTGTGGTTGTCGAGCGGGTGAAAGCAGCCGGGGCCATCATCCTCGGCAAGACCAACACCCCGGAGTTTGGCCTCTCCGGCACCACCGAGAACAAGCTCGGCGACGCCTGCCGCAACCCCTGGAACACCGAGCGAACCCCCGGCGGTTCCAGCGGCGGCGCGGCTGCCGCCCTCGCATCGGGGTTGTGCACTCTGGCCACCGGCAGCGACGGCGGCGGCTCCATCCGCATCCCGGCCAGCTTCAGCGGCGTCTTCGGCATCAAGCCCTCCCAGGGACGGGTGCCCCGCTACGGCGGCTACGGCCTCCCCGCCGCCAACCACTTCTCCCAGTCCGGTCCCATGTCTCGCACCGTGGCCGACACCGCCCTGCTGCTCCAAGTCCTTGCCGGACCCGACCCCCGCGACGTCACCTCCATCCGCAGTGCGCCTCCGGACTTCTCCGCCGGACTCGGCTCAGGAGTATCCGGAATGCGAATCGCCTGGAGCGCAGACCTCGGCTATGCCGGCGTAGACCCGGAAGTCGTCAGCGTAACCCAGGGTGCGGTCCAGGTCTTCGCGGAACTGGGCGCAACTGTCGAAGAACCCGGCCTGACCATCGAGGACCCCTTCCAGGCATTCTGGGACGTATTCTCCACCGCCTCCTACACATCCTACGGCCACCTGATGGACGAGCGGTGGGACGACTTCACCGAGTACGGACAGAACACCTTCCGCCACGGCGCGACCATCACCGGCCCGGACCTCTCCCGCGCCCTGCTTCGCGTGGACCAGTTGCGCCGCCAAATGGAGACCTTCTTCGATGATTATGACCTGCTGGTCACGCCCACAATGGCCGTGCCGGCCTTCCCCATCAACCAGCGCCCGTCCGCCATCAGCGGCAAGGAGGTGGACCCCTTCTGGGGCTTCCTTCCCTTCACCTTCCCCATCAACATGACGGGCCAGACCGCCTCCAGCGTCCCCTGTGGCTTCTCCTCGGATGCAATGCCCATCGGCCTGCACATCATTGGACCCCACGGCTCCGAGGCCAAAGTCCTGCAAGCCTCAGCCGCCTTCGAGCAAGCCCGTCCTTGGGCACACCTCCGCCCACCAGTCTCCTAGCTGCCTGGAAGGATTCCCGGCAATGCCCCTCTCCCCTCGGGAGAGAGGTTGGGGCGAGGGTAAACTCCATCCGAAAGGAGACGATACTATGATGCAACGCGACGTGGTGGGTTACGGGAAAAACGTACCCGTGGTGAGCTGGCCTGACGACGCCAGGATTGCCGTCTCCGTGGTTGTCAACTACGAGGAGGGAGCCGAATACTCCATCCTCGACGGCGACTCCCATCACGAGACCAACGGGGAAGTCCCCTCGCCCGTTCCTGCCGGACAGCGCGACCTGTTCAACGAGTCCTTCTTCGAGTACGGCAGCCGCGTCGGCGTCTGGCGTCTCCTGGAACTACTAGCCAGATATGATGTCCCCTCAACCTTCTTCTCCTGCGCCCTTGCCTTTGAGCGTAACCCCGAAGTCGCCCAAGAGGTTGTGGCCCAGGGCCACGAGGTGTGCGGTCACGGCTACCGCTGGGAGGAATACCACCTCATGGACCGCAACGCCGAGAGGGAGGCCATTGCCCGCACCGTCGCCTCCCTCCGCGAGACCACGGGGCAGCGTCCCCTGGGCTGGTTCACCCGCTACGGCCCCAGCGTGAATACCAGGGACTTGGTGGTAGAGGAAGGCGGGTTCGTCTACGACAGTGGCGGGCTGAACGACGACCTGCCCTACTACGTCGCCGTGCAGGACAGGCCGTGGCTGGTAGTCCCCTACAGCATGGAGACCAATGACGCCCGATTCTGGCGCGGCGGCCTGGTGAGCGTCAACGACTTCTACGAATATCTGAAAGAGACCTTCGATTGCCTCTATGAAGAGGGCGAGACCCACCCCAAGATGATGTCCGTGGGCTTGCACTGCCGCATCGCCGGAAGACCCGCCCGCTCCAGAGCTGTTGCCCGGTTCCTGGAATACGCCCGCGGCCACGAAAGAGTCTGGTTCGCCCGCCGCATCGACATAGCCCGCTGGTGGCTAACCCACTATCTGGTGGACGGCTCACTTCCCCCACCGCCCTAGAGTTTGAGCATTCCGCTCGCCCCGCGATGCCGGACCACCCGAAGCGTCCGAGAACAAGCTAAGTCGATTGGGACCCTAAGTCATCTTTCTTGGGTGCCCAACCTTGCACCTTGAACCCACTCCACCGTTGCCGTGAAATGGTGGCTCCTCCTCCCAGCTAGGACCCATGTACCCGCTGCCGTACCGCCGCAGCCAGCTTCTCCACCTCTTCCTCCGTGTTGAAGAAGTGCAGCGACGCCCGTACCCCCGGCGGATAAGCCACCCGCCGCGCCGCGATCCGGTGCTCCGCCCACAGGTAGGACACCACTTCCGCAGGGTCCACCCCGTCAATGGAGAACGACACCAGGCCCGATGAGATGTCCCTTTCCATCGGCGACAGCACCGACACTCCCGGAATCTCGGCCAGGGACTCTTTAAGCGAACTCGCCAGGTCCAGGTTCCGCTGCTCGATTACGTCCACGCCCACGCTCTGAATGAACCTGATGGCCTCCTCAAGCCCCGCCTGTAACGCCGCGCTGCTGGAACTGACGTTGAATTTGTCCATTGACTCCGTGTTGAGTTCAAACTGGTCCGGCAGGTCATGGGGAAGAACGGCGCCACCGGAAACCGCCGTCGGTTCCACCTGCGAGATCATCCCCTGCCGAATGTACAGCGCCCCCACACCTTCCGAACCCAGCAACCACTTCTGCCCGGGTATGGAGTAGAAGTCGCAGTCGATTTCTTTCATGTTCAGCCGGATGTGACCGGCGGTCTGCGCCCCGTCCAGCAGCATCATTATCCCCCGGTCCTTGGTAACCCGGCGTATCTCCTCCGCCGGCTGCCGCAGCCCGGACGAATACTCGATGTGGCTCAGGAACACCAACCGCGTGCGCTCGGTCAGCGCGTCCTCGAGCTTGGCAAGGATGTTCTCCCGCGGCTCATTGGGTTCCAGATGCACCACCTTCAGCGCCGCGCCGTTCCGCAACTGCTTGAAGTAGCTCGGCACCAGCACCGAGCTGTGCTCCAGATCGCAGGACACGATCTCGTCTCCCGGCTGCCAGGACAGGCCGTTCATCACCATATTCAGGCCGTCGGTCGTGTTCTTGGTCAGGCAGACCTCATCGGGCGAGGCGTTCAGCAGCTCCGCCACCGCCCGGCGCGCCGCCGTGCGCACCTCTCGCCCGCTTTCGGCCACGTCGGGGCTGGCCGGCCCGCCGATCATCTCAACGTCCAGGCGCCGCTTGATGGCATCCACCACCGACACCGGCGAGGGGCCCGACCATCCGGTATTCAGGTACACCATGCGCTGGCAAACGGGAATCTGCTGCCGGATCTCTCTAACGTCCATCGGGGTACTGCTCCAGCCTGATCAAATTTCACCCCAACTAGATGGGGGTGCCGGAATTCCCGGTCACCCCCACTGCTGGATTGCCTGGTTTCGGTCAATCTACCTGGGGGAGTAAGGAGTTGGCCTCAATATGCTGCTCTCGGACATCCTCACTAGCGGCCCGTTGACCTCCGATGCGGCCCTGGCCTTCTGCCAGTCCGGGTCTGCTCCGAAGGCTGCCCAGCTCTTCTCCCGGTTGCCCAGGCCATCGTACCCCAGCATGTAGACCAACTGGTTGCTGGTCCCAACGTCCTCGGTCCAGTAACCCACATTGGTTATCCCGTGCTTCTCAAAGAGACGCATGGTGTGGTTCTCAAACCGGGCGTTCAGGTCCGGCAGCCGTCCGGGCATGGCGTGGTAAACCCGCATCTCCTGGACGTTGGTGGTCACCTTGGGATCGGGAGAATAGGGAGTGGTCCGCAGGAAGGCATTGGTGATGTGGGTCAGGAACGCACCGTCCTTCTCCGTCTCGGCCCGCACTTCCTGCCAGCGCGGGTCCGCGCCGAAGGCCGCCCACTTCTGCTCCCGGTCAGCCATGCTGTCGAAGCTCAGAATGTAGGTGAGCTTGTTGCTCTGTCCGATTTCGTCGGTCCAGAAACCCAGCATTCCTATGCCGTGCTCCTTGAAGAACCCGCAGGTATGGTTCTCGAACCGGGCATTAAGCTGGGGCAGCTTGCCGGGATTGGTGTAGTAGACCCTAAGCTCGTAAAGCATCGATTAAATCCCTCGCGTCCTGTGTGCTGGTAGGCGCGCCATTTCCGGCAGCAGCCCTACTCGGTGACTTCCAGGAACTCCAGATGCACCCCGTCGGGACCTTCGAAGAAGCAGACTTTCCGGCCATTGCCCACGGTAGTCTCTTCAAGGATCTTCGCGCCGCTGGCTTTCAGCTTCTCTACCAGCGCCGGCATCTCGTCGGTATTGATCGCAATGTGCTCGATTCCGTACTTCTGCTCGTGCTCCTGCGACTCAATGAACGTGGTCACATTCAGGGTAAGCCCATGCAGGTCTAGGCGCACACCGTTGCCCCCTGCCTGGCCGACGATCTTTGCGCCCAGATTGTCAACGTAAAATTGCGCCGTCTTTTCCGGGTCCGGGGTCTTGAGGTGGACATGGTTCAGACTGAACGCCATGATCGGCCTCCTCTATTCGTGGGCCGGGCACATCCGGCCCACCATTTAATTGCTATCCATCCGGAAGCATAAGACGGAAGTGTAGCGCCGCTCCTATTCGTATGGCTCCAGCTTGATTTCGTGCAGCGCCGGAATGACCTCCCGCCCCATTAGTTCGATGGAGCGCATCACGTCCTCGTGAGGCATCGCCCCCTCGTTGCCGTAGATGTGCAGGTATCCGGGGTTGAGCTTCGTAATCGTGTCTGTCAGCTTGCGGGTCACAGTATCCGGGCTGCCGACGATTACAATGTTGATTTCCTGCTGCTGCTCGTAGGTCATGCGGTTGGTGACACCGCCGAACTGCCCCACGGGCCGCTGCTGCTTGACTTGCAGCGCCTGACGCGACTGGTAGCCGGGCGGGTCGTTGTGCTCGCGGGGACCCTTCATCCGGTTCTGCTCGGTCCACATGTACTGGCGTCCGATTTCCTGGGCCTTTTCGTCGGTGTCGGCGACGAAGGCCTTGAGCAGGTAACCGAAGTGCTCGGGTGCGGGCTTGAACCCCGCCTCCTTGGCCGTGTCGATGTAGATGTCCTTCAGCCACATCGTTACGTCCAGCGCCGCCCCCAAGTTCATGTAGGGGTGACCGTGCTGCGCCGCCCATACCACGCTCTCCGGGCTGCCGGTGCCAGGGAACCAGATGTCCGGGTGCGGCTTCTGCATCGGCAGCACCCAGGGGTTGACCACCCGGTGATGGTAGTGGTTGCCCTCATACCGGAAGGGACCCGGCTCAGTCCAGCACTTGAGGATCAGGTCGTGGGCCTCTTCAAACCGGGTCCGGTTCTCCGTCGGGTCTATGCCTCCTTGCAGGCTCTCGACCGCGCCTCCCCGGACAAACCCGGAGATTATCCGCCCGCCGGAGTAGCAGTCGAGCATGGCGATCTCTTCCGCCATCCGCACCGGGTCATTGATGGCGATCACGTTGCCCAGTATGGCAATCTTCACGTTCTTGGTGACCTTGGAAATAACGGCGGCATCCAGGTTGACCGCAGGCTTCATGCACCAGTAGGCGGAGTGGTGTTCGTTGGACATGATGCCGTCGAACCCCACTTCGTCGGCCCAGGCATACTGCTCATGGTACTGGTTATACAGCACGTGGGCCTTTTCCGGGTCGAAATGGGTGTTGGGAAACCCGAGACGGCCCGAATCGTATTGATCAAGCAGTTCGTCCGTTATATAGCCGTTTGGCTGCTCAGAAAACCAGTAGACCTCTACCTTGTCCTGGGGCCGGGCCAATTGCTGGACCATAGGTCTCCTCCTTAGTTGGTTGACGTAGCGCGAGTGGCAGGTCGATTGCCGGATAGCTTCGGGCTGACATTACAGGTGTCGAAATCTGTCTCCCCAGTGGCCCACAGCGCACCAAGTCTTCACCATGAGCCTGCCGGCAGCCGCCAAAGAGTGGCATCATTATATTGACTGCCCATAATCGTGGCAAGTTGAATCTGCTCCATCCGACGATAGCTGGCGCCCTACACCTCGGTCATCACGGAAGTCACGGGACGCATCAGATTCACGCTGCCGCCCCGACCCTGGACCCGCTTCCACCGCCACCCCCGGATTCGTAATATAATCCCCACAGGCCATAACACCGAAAATTAAGGAGGCAGAACATGCCCATCGAGCAGCACGCACCGGAAATGGAGCGGATAGTAGATTCCGGCCAGGCCGTAGAGGAGCTGGGCGACGGTTTCGGCGGCGACCAGGGACCGGCGGAAGGTCCTCTGTGGTGGAAGGAAGGCGGCTACCTGCTATTCAGTGATATCCACAACAACCGGCGCATGAAGTGGGCCGCCGGGGAAGGGATGTCCGTATTCCATGAACCAACCAACCGGGCCAATGGCCTGACCCGCGACCTCCAGGGTCGCCTGCTGGCCAGTGAGCATGACAGCCGCCGGGTCACCAGAAGGGAGCCTGACGACAGCATCACCGTTGTTGCCGGGTCCTACCAGGGACGTCCCCTCAACCGCCCCAACGACGTGGTGGTCAAGTCCGACGGCTGCATATACTTCACAGACCCGTGGACCAGCCCGGCCGCGCCAACCCAGTTCGACCTGGGATTCTCGGGCGTCTACCGCGTCACTCCCGACCTGGGCACCCTGACCCTGCTGGTGGGCGATTTCGTGGTCCCCAACGGCATTGCCTTCTCCCCCGACGAAAGCGTCCTGTACGTCAATGACTCACGGCGCGGCCACATACGGGCCTTCGACATGCAGCCCAACGGCACCCTGGCCCTGGCCACCGACCGGGTGCTAGCCGACCTACGGGGAGAGCGTCCCGGCGTCCCCGACGGGATGAAAGTGGACGTGGAGGGCAACATCTACTGCGGCGGTTCCGGCGGCGTGTGGGTCCTGGACCCCGGCGGCAAACACCTGGGAACCATAGTCCACGGCGCGCCTGCCACCACCAACGTAGGCTTCGGCGGCGACGACTGGAAGACCCTGTTCATCACCACCCGCAATTCCGTAGCGTCCATCCAACTGAAGATAGCGGGCATCTCAGTCCCCGTTGGGGGGTAGAGACGCTACTGATCTGGCTTAAGTGGCTGGCGAGATGCGAAACTTGATAATCCACCTCAATTTCGTATTGTCGCCAGCCATGTATGCCTCAAGAATTTCCGCTAGTTCGGGCGCGCGGGTAACAGGCATGACGTAGTCAAACACTCTCGCCATCGCTTGCAATGTCGAACTTGTCCAAGGTCCATCAACCAACAACACGGCGAGGAGACTCGGAGAGTAACCCTTCCAATTGATCGCCGAAAACATCTTATCCTTAGCGTAAAGTGAAGCATGTCTTGTAGACGACTTGCGCACTTCGATGAATGCACGAGGGTTCGCGCCAGATGGGAGAACAAAATCAGCCCGGAAATCGTAGACAACCCCACGCAGTGATTCGTACTCTTTCTCTCTCTGGAACGGAAGTCCGCGGTTAGTGAGGGCATTCGCCACCAGACTTTCAAGCAGGACTTTCCCCACCAAGTCCCTGACTATCCCCTCCAAGGTCGACTCAAGTCTCTGTAAGATTTCCCCCTTGTTGACTCTCCCTTCCAAGTTTCGTTGGTTCAACAGATCAGCAAGACGTTCTGAGGCTCGGGAAGAGATCATATGGTCCGAGACGTTCCCTACCCTGCGCTTTAGTTGTTCTTTGCTAAACAACCCAGATAAGTGTTGAAAAATGGGTAAGAAATGGGGATTAGCAGCTACAAATTCTGGTGTGAAATCCCTAAAGCCATTGCTCCCTTTCTCAACTTCATCCAGATACGACCGTCCGAAAGGTCGAATATGATGGTAAACACCTGTTGTAATGCTAGGTTCCGTGTCTAATGCTATCGCCTTCATACGGGACCACTCGGCTACAGCTTGTTCGGGGGAGTTGGTCGTGGCATCGAGACTGCTACCTATCCCGCTCAACAAGACTCTACGAGCATCTTCAGACGCGACATTAGCCGGAAGGATATCTGTAAAGCCATTGGTAGAATACGAGAGATCCAAGTAGACCGAAATCAACCGTAGCATTTCCGCTTGTGCCAGGTCATAAAAGGTAATCGGATTCATTCCATTCTCGTCAGTGCTTAATTGCCCGTATGCAAAATTCCCCAAGCAAGCCCTTGGGAGGCCCCAAGCGCTTATGTAGAATCCAACGATTCCCTCGATCTCTAAGTGAGTGGACTACTACGTCATCAAATCCTACCTCAACCATGATCTGAGATAGAACTGACTCGGTGTGTATATGAACTCCATACAGGGCAGAATCGGCCACTATCATATACAAACTCCCACCGGGTCTAAGGACTCGCCATGTTTCCTGTAGAATCTCGGTCATTTGGCCGAAGTATGGGAAAATCAATAGGTGGTAGTCTTTCTTTCCAGCCCTGCGTGCTTTTTCCTCCGTAAGTAAGTCAACCCACGTATGAAGCGTTGATTGCAAGCTCATGGGCACTATTCGTCTATATCGGTCTTGGGAACGTTTCATATCGGTTGGTGCGGTTGTAGTATTGACTACTAAGTTTCGGCGCACCTTCTCCGTTATCTCCCTCCAACTCCCTGCGATACGCCAAAAATAAATCTCCATCCGAGTCATTTCGGCAAAGTCGAAATTGTTTAGATACGGAGGTGACGTGACGCTAATCGTGCAAGACTCTGTAGCTAACTCTGGCATAGCCTCTGCTGAGTGCCGAATGAGCCGTGAACGATTTTTCCAAGTCGCGTCCAGCATATCGACATCAGTGCGAAGTTGACCCAATACTTCCCGAAGACCGAACCTGAATGACTTGGATGACTTGCTTGAAGCAGGCGCTTTGTAAATGCCATCTGTCTGAGCGAAGGAAGTGAGTTCCAGAACCCTCGACATAGCCATCCGATAAATGGGTTGTAGACCGACAGGGATTTGAGCTTCTTGGAGAACCGCCCTTGCCAGAATCGGCAATTCCGAGGATGGTATCAACTTCCTCAAAAATCGTAACGCATCCGGTCCCCAGACTTCCTCTGGTGCGGCAGGCTGACCCAAGCATCCACACGCAACTTCACGGATAATGTCCCATGCACGGTCATCGGTGGGAAATTCGGTTTTAGCACCAGTAACATCTGCAAAGAACGGATGTGGTTCGAAACCTACCGAAGCAATCCCTCGAAAGTTCGCTTCTACTAAGGAAGTTCCGCAACCCGCAAACGGGTCTATGAGCGTCAAATCATTGAACTGCCCCTCGTATTGCTGAGCCGAAATGCACTCCCCCACAAATTCTGGCGAGAACCCGGCGATAAAGTTATACCACCTGTGAATCGGGTGTCGGCCAGTAGTCAGGTTAGTCGGCAAAACGTGGTCCGGTGTCATCGGGGCAAACCCCAATTGATATGCGCTCATCGATAGGCTATACCTCGACTTCTACACATTTGCACACTCAACAACGGGCTAGTGAGCATTTCAAACATACCATTGGCCTTTGATGTAATCCATCACTTATTGTCACGCAGCCCACTGCTTGGCTCACCCTACCCCAAACAGTCCCGCAGCACCTCTGCCAAATGCCGCGTCCTGCGCCCCGTTCCGTGCTCTATCTGCTGGCGGCACGACACGCCCATGACTGCCACCTCCCAGTCCTCGCCCTTGGCCCTGACTGCCGGAAACAGGGACTCGCCCCCAATGGTCATGGAAATGTCGTAATGCTCCTTCTCGAATCCGAAACTCCCAGCCATCCCGCAGCAACCTGCCGTAACCAACTCAACCGTGTTCCCAGGAGGCAGCCTCAGCGCACCCAGGGACGCCGCCGTCCCGGTCAACGCCTTCTGGTGACAGTGCCCGTGGAACAGCACGCTTTTCGGTTCGTCGCGGAACTTCAGGTCAAGATCGCCCTTCCCCTGCAGCATCATCAGGAACTCGTCGATAAGGTAGGCGTGTTCCGCCACCTTGCGGGAACGGTCGTCCTTCAAAAGCTCCGGGTACTCGTCGCGGAAGCTCAGCAGGCAACTAGGTTCGCACCCCACAATGGGGACGCCCTGGTCGGCGTAGGCATGGAGCAGGTCCACGTTGTAGCGTGCCGCCGCCATCGCATCGTCCATCATCCCCTTGGACAGCATCGGGCGCCCGCAGCAGCCAGCATCAGCCAGGACTACGTTAAAACCTGCGGCTTCCAGCAGTTCGGTAGCGGCGATGCCCACCTGGGGATAGTTGTAGCTCATAAAGGTGTCGTTGAAGAGCACCACCGTTCCCTTGGCAGTCGCGCCGGACCGGTCCCCATTGACCAGCGGTAGCTCCCGCACGGACGACCCGCGCCTGTGCCGGAACCACTTGGGCAGCGTCTCTCCGGCAAACTCGGGCAGCGTGCGTTTGGGATGCACCCCCAGCATTGCGGATGAGACCAGCTTGCCGATGGGGCTCCGGGCGGCCCAATTGGAGAAGGGTGCGAATCTGGAACCCATCCGGTTTATCTTGTTGATGCTGCCGAAGAACTTGTTCCTGGTGGGCATACCGTTGGTCTGGTGGTAATTGGACAGGAACTCATACTTCAGCTTGGCCATGTCCACGCCCGAGTCGCATTCAGCCTTGCACCCCTTGCACTCCAGGCACAGGTCCAGGGCGTCATAGAGCCTGTTGCTCGTGATGGTGCCTTCGGGGAGCTTGCCGGAAAGTGCAGCCCGCAGCAGGTTGGCCCGCCCCCTGGTGGAATGCTCCTCGTCTCTGGTTGCGATGTACGAAGGACACATGGTGCCGTCCAGCTTACGGCAGGCGCCCATGCCGTTGCACATCTCCACCGCCCCGGCGTAGTCAGTGTCCAGGGAAAAGTCCAGGTGCATCGGCAGGGAAGCGGCGTTATACTCCGGACCGTATCGCAGGTTCTCCGTCATCGGCGGGCAGTCGATGATCTTGCCGGGATTCATTATCCTGTCCGGGTCGAAGGTGCGCTTGATGTCCCGGAAAAGCTCGTAGATCTGGGGGCCGAACATCTTTTCCGTCCATACCCCGCGGACGATGCCGTCGCCGTGCTCGCCGCTCAACGATCCGCCGTACTCCTTGACAAGGTCGCTGATCTCGTCGGCGATGGAGACCATCCGGGCAACCCCCTCAGCATCCTTCAGGCTGACCAGGGGGCGGATGTGGAGACAGCCGACGCTGGCGTGGCCGTAGTAGGCGGCCTCGGTGCCGTGGTTCCGTACTATCTCGTCGAACCTGGCTACGAAAGGCCCCAGCGTTTCCGGGTCAACGGCGGTGTCCTCTACGAAGGGCAACGGCTTGGCGTCGCCGTGGATGCTCATCAGGAGGCCCAGACCAGCCTTGCGCACGTTCCATACTGTTCCCTGGGCCGCCCGGTCCATCAGGTTCACGCAGGCGTAGGCCAGGCCCTGGCGGGTCATATCCTGCTCCAGCGCGTCCATCTTTGCCCGGAGTTCCGCCTCAGATTCGCCGTAAAACTCCACCGCCAGCAATGCGCCGGGGTCTCCCTGGATGAAATTCAGGTCGCTGGCATGGCCAAGGGATTCTCGGGAACGGTCGAGGAGAATCTTGTCCATCACTTCTATTGAGGAAGGGCTGTGTTTCAGGACCTCCTTCGTGGCCTCGCTGGCCTGGACGATGTCCAAGTGGTGAAGGACGGAAAGGGCGGTCATGGTCGGCCTTGGGACTAGGTTGAGCTTGGCCTCGCTGACCACGCACAGAGTCCCTTCCGACCCGACCACCATACGAGCCAGGTTAAAGGCTTCATCGGTCAGGAAGTCGTCGATGTTGTAGCCGCTGACCCGCCGCGGTATCTGCGGATAACGCGCCCTGATCTCCTCAAGATTTTCCTGGGCAATGGTCCGGATGCCCCGGTAAATGTCCGACTCCAGCCCTGAGCCGCTGAGCTTGGCCTCCAACTCGTGGGGTTGCAGCGGGCCGAAGTGGGTTCGCGTGGCGTCCGACAGGAAAGCGTCCACCTCCATGACATGGTCAAGGGTCTTGCCGTATATCACGGAATGGGCCCCGCAGGTGTTGTTGCCGATGCCGCCGCCGACACAGGCGCGGTTCGACGTGGTGGGGTCCGGCGCGTACTGAAGACCGTACTGGGCAAGCTGCCGGTTGAGTTGGTCCAGCACGATGCCCGGCTGCACCCGCACCCAACTCTCCTCCTGGTTTACCTCCAGCACCCGGTTCAGGTACTTGCTGAAGTCCACAACAATTGCATGGTTCACTGTCTGCCCGGCCAGGCTTGTCCCTCCCGCGCGCGGCAGCACCGGTACCCGGTTCTCCCGCGCCACCTCCATTACGGCCTGAACGTCATCAACGCTGCGAGGGATCACTACGCCTACCGGCTCCATCTGGTAGATGCTGGCGTCAGTGCTGTACAGTACCCGGGAAAATGGGTCGAATCGGACTTCCCCGTTGGTCCGCTGCCGCAGCAACTCGGCTATTTCTTCCCTTTCCCTGCCTCGGATTCGGGCTGCCGTAGCGGTTTGAGTGGACATGATACCCTCTCCTGAAGTCTGCATTCATACCGCAACTCCCCATCCCTCCTTTGGGAAAGGGGAGTTGGGGGATTACCGGGATTCGCCGACAGCTTAACCGAATGTACTTACAGCTTCAATTATCAGCGGCGGTGATGGGTGATCAATGGCTAATGTCATGGCAATCGCGCTTTACTGAATGCGCGAATAAACGCCCAATAATCTATCTCAAAATCGGGAGGACTGCCTTGGGTAGGGGAGAATCCCCTCATTTCCCGTTTTCCAAATGGGGAAGCTCCGCCAAAATGTTGCTTTGTGATAGATCTTTAGCTGGGCAATATAGCCAACCTGGAATTTCTTAACCTCGGTGACAAACAGTTAAGCGGGGGTATACTGGGCCGCTCGCCGGATTGCAGTGCGGCGGTCCTGCCGGCGGTTAGCGGGATGTGGGGCTTTGGCAGGAACTTCGCCGGGTCTCGCCCATCCTCAACCAACGTAGCCGCCGCTGCCCTAGCCGCTATTGCCAATGTATATGGACAACAGCCGCTCGACCAGGTCCCGTATCCTGGGACGGTCGCCCTCGATTTGGAAGTCTTCCATACCGTGATGATAGAAATTGATATGAAATTTTTCCGCGACGGCAAATCTGTCACCAATGGAAGGGTCACCGGATCCTTCGGAGAGAATCGCGGCTGCGCGCTTCAAACTGCCGGGGCTGTCGTAAGGCCAGCCCCGTTGTTGCGCGACAGCCATCATGGCATGGGCCGCCGCGCCCCATACTTTCTCGGACCCTTGGAGTACATCACCTTCGTCAAACAGAACGTCCGATTCATCCAAGAAAATTCTAGCAGTCTCAACGTGCTCATCTACCAGCAATGAGCCCTCCGAGCTTGCGGGGATGTGAATACCCTGTACTATACCATCGTAGCGGTCCCAACTCCGTGTTAAACTGGGTTTGAACTCAGGTCTGATCGAGGGCTGATTATGGACTTTGGCTTCTCCCTCTCCAACAATCAGGGCATGGAAGACGTTCAGGACGTTTTGTCCCTCGCCCGCAGCGCCGAGGAACTGGGGTTCGACTCAGTGTGGGCCAGCGAGCACGTCTTCAACACCAGCTACGTTTACGACAGGATCGGCAACCGGCCCTACTACGAACCGCTGGCCATTCTCAGCTACGTGGCCGCCACCACCTCAAGGGTGCTGCTGGGAACCAGCGTCCTGGTCATCCCCTACCACAACCCGATAAAGCTGGCCAAGACCGCCGCCACCCTGGACGTCATGTCCGGCGGCAGGCTGGTCCTGGGCATCGGCGTCGGCGTAATCGAGCAGGAAATGGAGGCGATGGGTGTGCCCTTCGCCGAGCGGGGAGCCTTTACCGACGAGGCCATCTCCGTGATGAAGGAACTCTGGTCCCAGGAAGACCCCAGCTTCCAGGGGAGGTTCAGTAGCTTCTCCGGCATGAAGTTCTCCCCCAAGCCGGTGCAGCAGCCGACCATACCTCTGGTCATAGGAGGGACGAGCCGCGCTGCCATAAGGCGGGCCGCCAGGGCAGGCAACGGCTGGCATCCCACCGCCATGCCGCCGGAAGAGTTGAGCCAGGCGATGCGCTACCTGCAAGAACGGACATCTGCCGCCGGTCGAGACCCTTCAGAGGTACCGGTGTCCATTAGCATCCCGATGGGCGAGGGACGGGAGGGCCGGTTCTCCCTGGGCAACGACCCGGCCGAGATAGCGCAAAAAGCCCGCGCCTTCCAGGAACTGGGCGTCCGCCGAATCGTAGTCTCGCCCAACACCCGAAACGCCGCCGAGATGCTTCCGGCGATGGAAATGCTGGCAAGAGAAGTAATGCCAGAGTTCCGTTAGTCCAATCGGCCAACGAAAATCCGGGTTGGATGATGATACTGAAGGCTCGTACTTGCGCCAACCACCAAAGCAACAACGCAGAACCTGAACCTTTAAGGAGAGAGCATGGTCACCCACACAGAGACCCAGGTGCACGAACTGCAGCAGTCCGCTCTGGAACACCTCTGGGTATACCTGAGGGAACCCAGCGATATGGCGGAGAAAGGTGAACCCCAGATTTTCACCGGGGGCAAGGGTGTCCATGTGACCGATGCCCTGGGCAACCAGTACATCGACGCCATGTCCGGCCTCTGGCTGAAGAACGTGGGCTACGGCCGCACCGAGATCGCCGACGCCGCCTACGAACAGATGCTCAAGCTGACCTACATGCCCGCGGGCACAACCACCGAGCCGGCCATCAGGCTGGCCGAGAAGATCGCTTCCATCACTCCCGGAGACCTCTCCCGGTCCTTCTTCACCAGCGGCGGGTCAGAGTCGGTGGAGACGGCCATGAAGCTGGCCCGCGCCTACTTCAAGCGCGTTGGCGAGCCGGGCCGGTACAAGTTCATCAGCCGCAAGGGTTCCTACCACGGCGCGACCTTCGGCACCCTGGCCCTGGGCGGTACGCCCCTGTTTCCCAAGACCGACTACGAGCCGCTGCTGGGAGGCGTATTCCACGGCCCGCAGCCGAACCTATACCGCTGCGAGTACGGCAGCCAGACCGCCGAGGAGTGCGCCGAGCGGTGCGTCAACGCCATTGAGGACATCATCATGTTCCAGGGGCCGGACTCGGTAGCTGCCGTGATCGCCGAGCCTGTCTCCAGCCCCTACGGAGCAGTGGTGCCCGGCGACAACTACTGGCCGATGCTCCGGGAGGTGTGCGACCGTCACGGCTGCCTCCTGATCGCCGACGAGGTAATCACCGGCTTCGGTCGCACGGGCAAGATGTTCGCCTGCGAGCACTGGAACGTCACTCCCGACATCATGACGGTGGCCAAGGGAATTACCAGCGGCTACATCCCGATGGGCGCGGCGATAACCCGCAAGCCTATCTCCGATGCTTTCGTGGGAAGCCAGCGGGCCGCCTTCCGTCACGTCATAACCTTCGGCGGCCACCCCGTCGCGGCGGCGGCGTCCCTGCGCAACATCCAGATCATGGAAGACGAGGGGCTCGTCGAGAACTCCGCCCGCATGGGCACGTACCTGCTCGATAGCCTGAATGAACTTAAGGAAAAACACCCGATAGTTGGCGACGCCCGCGGCCTGGGACTGTTCTGCGCCTTGGAATTGGTCAAGGACCGGGAGACCAAGGAGAAGTTCCCGGCGGAAGCTGAGTTATCGGAGCGGATAAATCAAAGCCTGTACAGCAGCGGCATCCTGCTCCGGGGCGGCGACATCATCAACATAGCCCCGCCCCTGTGCGTAACCCCCGGCGAAATCGACGAAATAGTATCGGCCATAGACCGTGCCATCGGCACAGCGGCCCGGGAGTTGGGCGCAGAATAGCTGCCGTGTCCTATTGACGATCTTGTAACCCCTCCCTACAGAAGAAGGTTAGGGAGGGGTTATTCTTTGTCTGCAACCTGCGAGAGCAAACTAACCTGGTGTGCAAGTTTTACCAGGCGAGCAGTTTGGAGAATTGCAGGGGTGGATTACCCTGCTCCTGATTTAGGGCGAAGGCCAAGGTATGACTGAGCGCCTTGCGCAGCAACCGGGCGTGCAGATGCCAGGTGTCCTTTACCTGGACCCGCCTGGCCTGAAAGCGTTCCACCAGTTGACTGAATACGGTTTCGATGCGGTAACGCGGCCGGCTGATTTGGTAGCTCCGCCGGGGCCAGGGGTCCTTTTTCTTCGACTTGAAAGGGGCCAGCAAGGTCAAACCCTGGCCGCTCAACTCCTCCGTCAGGAGGGGAGACCAGTAGTTGCGGTCGCCCAGCAGCACGCCTCGCGTGCCTTCAGTCAGTTCCGGGACCACCGCCAGGTCATGCACGTTGGCTGGGGTGATGCTGAACCCGGTGATCAGTCCGGGCCAGCAAAGGCGCAGATGCACCCTGAAGCCATAGAAAGTTTGCCGTGCCACGTCATCCCACCCGAAAGCGGCCTCCCCCCGGAACCGCCGGCAGCGGTAGGCCCGGGCGAACCGGCAGACCGGCAGGGGGAAGCTATCCACGATGGCGAAGCCCGGGTCATGACGGATGGAGCTCAGGAGCATTCGCCAGACCTGCTCCTTGACCCGCCAGAGGTTGGCCGCCTGGCGCACGAAGGTGGTGCGGCACACACGCGCCATTCCCGGAAAGAAGTGGCGGTAGTGCTGGCGGAAGTAGCGGTAGAGAGTGATGTCCTGGCTCAGACCCAGGAAGTCTCCCACGGCCTCCATCGTCAACACTTCGGCGTCAGACAACAGGGGTTCGGGTCCGCTCTGACGGAGCCGTTGTTCTTGAAAAAGGCGTTTCAACACATCATCTATGCGGCAAAAGGCTGTTATTATGTGGGTGTCCAGGTCCATCAAGCACCTCTTCTGGGAGTTAGCTGTCTCCAGTAGAAGTGGTTGGACCTGGATTTTCAACCCCTCTTACAACTTGCACACCAGGTAAACTAACAATCGCAAATACGCCTGCGTGTGCCAAGCAAAGACTTATGCGTCCTGGTCACGGTCTCTTTGTTGAGTCTGGTGGTATAGATAACGCCCTCTTGAATGATCGTCTTGAAGTCCTGCTGCAACTGGCCGTCATTGGTATACAGTAAGCGGACACCACTGATTCTTGCCAGTGCGATGACATGAGGATCATTGGACTGGCAAACATTCTCTGCCAACACGTCACTGGTCACGGAATCGACTTTGCCGTCATCGAGGATTCTGGCTCGTCCGGCCTGGACCGCTTGACTGAGCCATAACTTGAAGCTCTGGTTGTCGGCCAGTTCTTCGCGGAGCTTGCCGCCAACCACGAGCTTACCACGGCCGGTTGTCAGCCAATCTAGGAAGAACTTTCCCGCGGGCGATGCCGCTTCTCCAAACACTTCGTCGCGGACATTGGCATCAACTATCGCGCACATTCAGATTCCGATAGACCGGCGCGTCTCCTCCATGAAGAACCGGCGATAACCCAGCGGAGCATTCACAACGTTCCCATCCTCGTCCAATGCCAGAGAGTGAATCTTGACTTCCGGCCCCACGGGTTCAAAGTACAGTATCGAAACGTCTGCTGGCTTAAGATTAGTCTTCCCATCCCGGACATCCATCCGTACACGGTCGAGGACGTAGTCGCTGTGAGTCTCCACGAGAATTTGCCTGTCCCAACTTGCGATCCCGCAAAACAAGCTCCCCAAAGCAGCCTGAGCGGTTGGGTGCAAATGCACCTCCGGTTGCTGCAATAGGAACATCGACGGCTGTTCCTTGCGCAGCAATTCGGTCAATATGGGCAATGCCTGACTGACACCGTAACCCACATCGATTAGATTTCTCTTCGTCCCCTTCGATCTACTAGCAGCTTTCCTGACGTGCAGTTGGAAAGGTGAACCTTCCGTCCTGCCCAGAGATTCGATAGAAATCTCATCGAACAACCCGGAGTCTCGACCGAACTTTTCCAAGGCGTTCTTGAGAAGTTCCCACTCATCCGGGTCGCGCCTGGACAAGTTAGCAAGCAGCGTCGGAACATATTCTCCACTCGGGTCTCTGAAGGGACGTGAGGGATCATAGGTGCGTCTTGGTGTAGACCTCACCGGAGCGCCCGCGAAGGGTGGCTGACGGTTACGATTGGTACCAAACCTACCTTCGAGAGCAAGAGCCAGATGAAAGAACTTCTCCCGGTCGTCATCACTCCAAAGGTCACGAGCCACTTCGTCCGTCTGATCGTCACTGTTTTCGGCAGAGGCAGTCACAAGACGAGGAAAGGTCATGATTTGAAGAGGAATTAACTTGTTATCCTCAGCCGATCTTGGCAAAGTCGGAGCAATGGATCCTTCTCTGTCATCAATCACACCATGGGCAATATTTTCTGATGCTTCAAGCAACCTGTTCCCACTGATCAGTTTCCGCGAAGTGGGATACGGGACTCCCTCTCTTGATTCAAATGTCACCAAGAATTTCGCCGTTTGGCTTTCAGTCCGACGCGAACCCCTTCTCCGCCGTTCCCTAATGACTGTTTCAAAACTGGCCTCAAAGAACTTGGCGCGATTCCTTGACGACCTATTGTAGGCAATCTCGCCGAAGGTTCCCAAATCGTAAGGAGGTTCTTGAAAATCAGGAACTACTGACTCGAACGCTACCTGCCAAAGAGCGCGTACTATCGCCAAGAACGACGTCTTGCCGGTGCTATTTTCCCCCACCAGAAGAGTCAAAGGGGCCAGACGCGCCTTCTGTTCTTCTCTGAAGCAACGGTAGTTCTTGACCGTAACAAGTTTCATGGGATATCTCTCGGGGAACCCTCATGCAAGACCGGACTTGAATCTGGATATACGGGTCAGTCACCGTTGTTATTGTAACATCCGTCCAAGCGCACGCTACCGCAGCACCCGGTCATCTCCCACCCGACGGGTTATGTGCTGCTGGTCCAGGTATTCCAGAAACGGGAGGATGTACTTGCGGCTGGTGTTGAACATGTTCCGGGCTTCGGCCACAGTTATGCTCTCGTTGGCTTGCAGGTGGGCAACGACCTTGTCTGACATATCGCGGTAGGCCGAGGCCGCGAATACTATGGACTCGTTGACCTTGACAACCCTGCCGTCATCAACCAGCACGGTCAACAACTCCTGGTCAATGCGCTGGTCGGTGGGGGGAGAGTAAGGGTCTCCCTCCAGCGACCGGACGTAATCAGCAGCCTGATGCTCCATTTGAGGCGTCAACGACACCTGGTGGCCCGGGAGCCGCAGGTAGGTACGGTCTTCAACCAGGAAGCCCTCGGCGCTCAGCCGGCCAATCACCCGCAGGAATACGGGCTGCGGCACGTCCAGCCGGGAACGCACTTCCTGGGCCGGCGCACCCCGACGCAGGGGGAACTGGTTGTGGTACGCCTGCAATGCCATGGCGGTCTTGCTCTTCAAGACGCTCCAACCGTGGCTGGAGTAGACCACCGCGTCCTGCTCGGTTGCCAGGTCTCCCAGGACCACCACGTCCCCGTCGTCTTCCAGCCGCTTCACCCGCTCCAGCACTTCCTCAGCCGGCAGGTTCGACCGGCGGGAAAGGACTGTCGCGTCACACGGCCCCCACTGGTCGGCCACGCTGAGCAGCACGTCCTCCCCGGTACCCTCGTCCAGGGTCATCAATCGCTCGACCAACTCCGGGGAGAAGCGGCGGTGACGCCGCCGGGGGTTGGGGTCTACCACCTGCCCGCCGCCCAGGGTGTCCTCGGCAGAACGGATTACGAAGAAGTCTCCCTTGACCATCGGCAACGGGTTGGTGAGAAGCACCTGCACCCAGCCTTCTGTACCTGGCGTAAGCTGGTCGGCGTCCAGCAGGCGCACCCGGGCCGGTGACTCGCTGGTAAAGATGTGGAACGTCACTCCTTCATTATGCCGCAGTGAATGAGGGGCGTTCTTGACCATCCGGAATCTGGCGTCCAGACGCTGGGTCGTCGACAGCCAGCCCGCGGGGGTCAACACTTGGCCGCGCTCAATGTCGCTGCGGGAGAGGCCGGATAGGTTCACGGCCAGACGCACCCCTGGCTGCGCCTCCTCTACCCTGGACTGGTGGCTTTGCAGACCGCGAATCCTTCCCCTGCGCCCGGACCCGGACAGTTCCACCTCCTGGCCTACCGCCAGCGACCCGTCGATAAGCGTGCCGGTGACGACCGTGCCAAACCCGGAAATGGAGAAGCAGCGGTCTATAGGCAATCTCGGCCGCCCCAAGTCCCGCCTCACCTCGGTGTCGTCGAGCACCTCGTCCAGGGTGGCCCGCAGCTCGTCCAGACCGGCTCCGGTGTGGGCCGACACTGCGACCATTGGACATCCTTCGAATGAGGTGCCCTCCAGAACGTCCTCCACTTCCGCCTTGACCAGTTCCACCAGTTCCTCATCCACCAAGTCGGTCTTGGTGACCACAACCAGCCCCCGCCGGATTTGGAGAATATCCAGGATTGCCAGGTGCTCCCGAGTCTGGGGCATCACGCTCTCATCGGCAGCGACGATGAGCATTGCGAGGTCGATGGCGCCCACCCCGGCTACCATGTTCTTGATGAACCGCTCGTGGCCGGGCACGTCAACTATGCTGACCTCCCGGCCGCTTGGGAGATTCATCCAAGCAAAACCCAGGTCCACGGTCATCTCCCGTTCCTTCTCCTCCGGGAGCCGGTCCGGGTCGATATTGGTCAGGGCCTTGACCAGGGTAGACTTGCCGTGGTCCACGTGGCCCGCAGTCCCGATTACGTACATGCTTTCACCAACACACGGGGGTTATTGCGCATACGGCTAGAGGTATTCCAGGTGGCCCCTCATCTCATCCATGCTCATTGCCTTACAGGCCATCTCCACCACATCTAAAGCTTCACCGATGGAATACTTGAGGGCATTATGGAAGAAGATGCCTGCATGAGAAACGCCCGCGGCGTGGTGCCGGAGGTAGTCTGTGTCGCTTGTATACACCACGCGCCCATGCTCCAGCGCAACGGCGAGAATCACTTCATCGGGAGCCGAGCGAAGCCCAATCTGTTGAACGGACACGGCGTCGATGCCCCTTGACACAAGGCCGTCGCGGATTCCATACGGAGTATGCTCATCACACACTACTGAACAAAGGCATCCCGGCTATCCAGTCAGTCCCAGCCTGTCCTTGAAAGTGCCATGCTCCTTCTCCATCCGCTCCGCAAATTCCATGTCTTCCAACAGCCGCCTGTCTATCTCTATCCGATTGTCATAGTAGTAGGACAACGCCGCGTGGACTTGGGCCAGCGTGATTCCGGGATAACTGTCGGAGATTTCGACCGGAGTCCTGCGCCGATGTACGTATTCCCCGACGATAAACTTGACCGCCATTCGCGTACCAGCGATCCTCGGTTGGCCCCCGCAATATCCCTCATCCTGGACAATGTAGGTTGTCTGCACATTTGATGAACTCACAACTTTCTCCGGTCTGATAGGCTGCGCGTCTATACTTTAATCCTACTCAACAAACCTGGTAAATACTTGGTTGGCAACCAGGTACGCGGGTCTTGTCAGGCGCAGCGTGTTCCCATCCCTTTCCAGAAGACCCATGTCCTCCAGATCGCGTATCTCGGCCTGGTAGCGCGATGCCAGGTCCACGTCAGCCCGTGCTGACGCGGCGTCCAGGTCCATCCCGTCCAGCAGCCGCAGCCCCAGGACCATCGTCTCGGCACACACTGTCTCTCCACCGCAGAACTCGTGGCCGTCTACCTGGGGAATGCTTTCCAGGAGAGGTCCATCGATAACCCCCGCAGAATGTGGACCACCGGCGGCCCAACGCTCAATCGCGGCGAAGTACTTCAGCGGCGAGGAAACGTCCCAGAAACGGTGCCAGTCCAAGCTGGAATGAGCGCCGGGACCAACCCCAAGATACGGCTGATTGAGCCAGTAGACCATGTTGTGGCGGCTCTCCAGACTGGGAAGGCACCAGTTGGAAATCTCGTAATGGTGGTAGCCCGCCGGTTCAAGCTCCGCCTCGGCATGGTGATACATGTCCGCGGCATGGTCCGGGTCCGGCGTCGGTATCTTGCCCTGCCCGGCCCAGCGATGGAAGGGCGTCCCTTCTTCCAGGGTAAGGCAGTACAGGGAAACATGCTCAGGAGACTGGGACAGCAGCTTATCCAGAGTTTCCTGCCATTGGGCAAGGGTCTGCCGGGGCAGACCGTACATCAAGTCCAGGTTGACGTTGGAGAAGCCCCCCTCTCGCGCCGCCCGCAACGCCTCCAGTGCCGCATCCGCCGTGTGGCGCCGCCCCAGCAGCGTCAGAAGGTCATTGTCCAGGCTCTGGACTCCGATGCTGAGGCGGTTGACGCCGGCTTGGAGCAACTCCCGGCATCCAGCTCCTCCATCTGAAAACAGAGCGTCGCCGGGGTTGGCTTCAATAGTAATCTCTGCGCCGGGCGACAGGACGAATGATGTCCTCACCGCATCCAGTACCTGCTGCAGGTATCCGGGAGGCAGGTACGACGGGGTGCCGCCGCCGAAGAACACGGTGTTGACACCCGGACGCTCCAACAGCCCGCCCCATAACTCCAACTCCCGGACCACCGCGCTCAGGTATGGCCTCATCAGGTTCTCGATGCCCTGAAAGGTGTTGAAATCGCAGTAGGGGCACTTGGTCTTGCAGAAGGGTACGTGAACGTACAGGGAAATACCGGCAGAGGGGACTATTTGAGAAGCGGAGGCGCCACGGCCATGCCGGCCGGCTCGTGTCGATGGGGCGGCGTTCTCGGCGGGGGGCACTAGAGGAGTCATACTCCAGATTGTCTAACGGAGTTCGGGAATGTGAATGGAGGAAAATACGTCAGCCCTCGCCAACATCGTCACTCTTCGTCCACCGGCCGGGAGGTGCCGTCCACCACCTTATCCGGGTCCCGCTCCTGGGGACGGTCCTCCAAGGGTGTGATACCCAGGTGTTCATTGACGACGTACTGGGGAGACAGTTTGATCAAGAGCAGGAGGGCCAACGCGAATACCAGCAGGTCATCAATCTTGCTTATTGGGCCGAACCGGTCAGAGACCAGGTCCCAGGGAGACAGGAAGTAGAGAATAGACATTGGCACCAGCGACCGCAGTATGAGAGAGACCCGCCTGTCGAAAATCAGCTTCCAGACCAAGACCACGTACTTGATCAGGGGCGGCAGCAGCCTGGGCCCAAACATCATCAACAATGGCATTGCTATTTTGAACAGCATCGTTCCCGCCTTCTGCCCAGTAGCTTTAGACCATTATAAACCAGCGGAAGATTCTGTGGGAATCGTCCCACCGTCCGCGATTCCCGTTTCCATACCAACAGTCATTCCCACCAACCGTAATTCCCGCGAAGCGTGTCCCCCAAAGCCTGTCCGGTGTTCGACGAACGGGAATCCCCTAACCACCGGCCGCCGACCAATGACACACGTCCCTCGCCACATCTGTAGGACGTGTGCACTATGGCCTGTGTCCAGTTCGTAAGACCCTCAATGGCGTCAGGCCAAGCCAGGGCAGCCACTGAGGCACGCAACATCCAATGTCCGAAAAGCTGACAAGGCAGCCCGTAAGCAGCAGCGCCATCTGGCCGACCCGAATGTCCGGTCTTGTCCGTTCAGCCGGCCACGGACTATCATACTTGACCGGAAAATCGATTTTCTCCCTCCCAACTCAGGTCCCGGGGCGACCCCCTCTGCCGCAAGTAGGCCACAGAACTCACGGTGTACCGCCTCAGCAGAGTGGCCGTGGAATTCCGCGGTGAGATGTGCGACGCCCTGACCCGCCCCAAGTCCGGCCCCGCGAAAGACGCCTTTGAATGGAACCGGGTCTTGTTGAAGCTGACCAGGGGACGCGGCTTCAGCATCCAATACCTCTTCCGCCCCGGACATATCATGGCGGTCCACGACTGCCTCAAGCGCTGCCTGCAGGAGCTCCACGTCCTCCCCCAGGCCGCTAAGATGCTGCGCAGACTTCTGTTCAGGGCAGCCGCCAGCGGCCTCATCCCCCGCTCCATCGAAAGTCCTTTCCCTTTCCCCCTCTGCGCCTTCAGACGCGGCCCGGATAACGCACTGAGAACGTCTCCCCATACCGGGTTGCCGGCCGGCAAAGCCGCGGAGGGTCCGATTCTCAGTGGGAAGGGCGGCGCTTCAGATTCGTCCGGTCTGGGTCTGTCAGACCTGGCCGAACACTGACGGCGGCAGGAACACTGGCGGCAGTTGGCTGAAGTTCCCCGGCAAGCGCAGGCCCCGGTCTTCTAAGGTCTCTTACTGTCGGGAAAATCCCCTCTCCCCCTGGAATGGGGTTAGGGTGAGGGCCTGCCTTCGACCGGATCATTGGCGGGGACCAACCGGCCTTCCTTGCATGACTCGACCTCGCATGATTCGACTGACTGTAATGAAACGCTGCCGCGGCATAAGAGCGTGTTGCGCCGGATGCGCGGTTACGGCTAGAATAGGGCATAATTCCATACGTGTTCCCCATATCCGTGCGCCTATATTGGGGAATGGGTGTTGAGGGGCCGCACACGCAGGCTTCCGGATAGGGGGCCAAATCTTTAGGGGGGATGCCAGATGCCCAGCATTGATCCTGGAAACATCCGAAACGTCGCCTTGGTCTCCCATAGCGGAGCAGGCAAGACTTCCCTCGCCGAGGCGATGCTGTTCAACTCCAAAGTGACCACCCGGGTAGGCCGGGTAGAGGACGGCAACACCGTCTCCGATTACGAGCCGGAAGAAATCAAGCGCGCCAGCAGCATCCAGACCACTCTGGCCGCCTGCGCCGCCGGCAGCAACAAGATCAACTTCCTGGACACGCCGGGCTACGACGACTTCACAGGGGAAGTTGTTGCGGCGTTGCGGGTGTCCGAGGGTGCGGTAATTCTGGTCGCGGCCCAGTCCGGCGTGGACGTGGGCACTGAACGCTCTTGGAACATGTGCCGGGAGTTGGGACTGCCCCGGATGATGCTGGTAAACAAAATGGACCGGGAAAACGCCAGTTTCTCTCGCTGCGTCGCCGACATTCAGGCCACCTTCGGAAACCAGTGCGTTCCCTTCCAGATTCCCGTAGGAGAAGCCCAGGACTTCCAGGGTGTCATTAGCGTAGTCAACCCGCCTTCTGACGTTCCCGCCGAGGTGGCCGATGAATTGGAAGCGGCGCGGGAACGGTTGATCGAAGCCGCCGCCGAAAGCGACGACGCCCTGGCCGACAAGTATCTGGAAGGCGAGGAGTTGACCCCGGAGGAGATAATCTCCGGCGTCCGCGCCGCCGTACGGCGCGGCGAACTCGTGCCGATACTGGCAGCCTCGGCGGCCCAGAACCTTGGAGTTGATGAATTCACTCAGATGGTCTTGGACTTCCTCCCCTCGCCGGTCGACGGTACAGGGCCGCAGATCGCCGATGACTCCACCATTGTGGCCGATGCCGACGCCCCCCTCGCCGCGCTGGTCTTCAAGACCACCGCAGACCCCTTCGTCGGCAAGCTGTCGGTCTTCCGCGTGTACCAGGGGACTATCAAGAGCAACTCGGAAGTCTGGAACAGCGTGCGGCAGAGTTCAGAACGCATTGGACAGCTCTACCTACCCAGGGGGAAGAACCAGGAAAACGTCACCGAGGTCACCGCGGGCGACATCGGCGCAATCGGCAAGCTCTCCGAGACCCTGACCGGCGACGCCCTCTGCACCCGCGACAACGCCGTCCGGTTCGAGCCCATCAAGTTCCCGGTGGGATACTACCGCGTGGCCGTAGCCCCGGCCACCAAGTCCGACCTGGACAAGATGTCACTCTCCCTGGCCCGCATCGTGGAAGAGGACCCCACTCTCCGCATGTCCCGTGACTCGGATACCAACGAGACTGTCGTCACCGGCATCGGCGATGCCCAGATCGACGTGGCGATGGACAAGATACGCCGCAAGTTCGGCGCAGACCTCACTGTCAGGCTGCCCCGGGTCGCTTACAAGGAGACCATCACCAAGGTCACCCAGACCGAGTACCGGCACAAGAAGCAGTCCGGCGGTCACGGTCAGTACGGCCACGTGCTGTTGCGGTTGGAGCCTATGGACCGGACCGAAGGGTTCGAGTTCGGCAGTGAGGTGGTGGGAGGCCGGGTGCCCAAGGAATACTTCCCGTCCGTGGAGAAGGGTATAGTCAAGGCGATGGACGAGGGAGTGCTGGCCGGATACCCGATGGTGGATCTTCGAGCTATCCTGTACGACGGCAGCTTCCATGACGTCGACTCGTCTGGAATCTCCTTCGAGATCGCCAGCTCTCAAGCCCTGCGCAAGGGAGTGTCAGACGCCAATCCTATCCTGCTGGAACCGATCATGAAGTTGGAGGTCATCGTCCCCGACGCCTACACCGGCGAGGTGATGAGCGACCTGAACGGGAAGCGTGGGCGCATTCTTGGTATGACCCCGATGGACGGTGTCACGCAAATCGAGGCCGAGGTGCCCCAGTCAGAATTGCAGCGATACGCCCAGGACCTTCGCTCGGTAAGCCAGGGCAGGGGCGAGTACAGCATGACTTTCGACCGCTATGAGCAGGTCCCCGCCAACCTGGAACCCCGCGTGATTGACGAAGCAAAACGGGCCCGGGAAGAAGAAAGGGTATAAAAACCCCCCACCTCGTTCCCATGCCGCAATTTAGAAGGCCCCGCCTACCGTGTGGCGGGGCCTCTGCCTCCAACTCCTATCCGGACCTGCCCGCCCGGTCCGGACGATGCCTCCACCCTGGCGAATACGCCCGGCTTGGCCCCCCAGCCCCGCTCCCGCGTTGAGGTAGACAAATCTCCACCACCAGGTCTGGCAGCCCAAGGCAACCCCGGTCCGTCGCGGAAACCCGATGTCCATGACGACGATCCGATGCCGGAAACTGGGAGCGGTTGCCATATACAACTTCCCCGTCTGTCAACTCATACCGCGTCTCATCGGGAAGGGCGCAGTAATCAGCATAGGCGTAGCGGACTCCAGGCTTTCCGGTCGTCATGGCTGATAAACCTCCCGGCCTAAAAGCCCCAGGAAGGCTGGTACTCTCCGAACACGTCCCTGAACACGTCCATCATCTCACCGAGAGTCGCATAGGCTTTCACCGCCTCCAGAAGCGGCGGCATCAGGTTATCCGAAGCACGGGCCGCTTGCTCCAACGTGCGCAACTTCCGGGCCACCTCCCGGTTATCGCGCTGGCGGCGCAGGTCCTGCAACTTCTTCACCTGGCGTTGCTCGCCATCCCGGTCCACCCGCAGCATGGGCATCTCCAGCGCCTCCGAGGTAACGTACTCGTTGACGCCGACGGTGATGCGCTCTCTGCGGTCTTCTTCCATCTGATAGGTGTAGGCGGCATCGGCGATCTCCCGCTGAAGGAAGCCCGTTTCCAGCGCCGGGATCACGCCGCCGATGTCGTCCACGCGGCGGAAGTAATCGTAGGCCCCGCTCTCGACCTGGTTGGTCAGGGTCTCAAGGAAAAAGCTGCCGCCCAAGGGGTCAACAGTGTCGGTAACGCCTGTCTCATGGGCAATGATCTGCTGAGTGCGCAGGGCCTGCAACGCCGTATCCGCCGAGGGGAGAGCCCAAGCCTCGTCCTTGGCGTTGGTGTGGAGGGACTGGCAACCACCAAGTACGGCGGCCAGGGCTTGCAGCGACACCCTGGCCGCGTTGTTCTCCGGCTGCTGGGCCGTTAGTGTCGCGCCCGAGGTCTGGGCGTGAAAACGGAGCCACGCCGACCGCGGGTTCTTCGCACCGTAGGTCCCGGTCATCTCCCTGGCCCAGATGCGACGGGCGGCGCGGAACTTGGCGATCTCCTCGAAGAAGTTGTTATGCACGTTGAAGAAGAAACTCAGCCGTGGAACGAACTCGTCCACGTCCAGACCGCGCTCCATGCAATGCCGGACGTACTCGAAGCCATCGGAGAGGGTGAATGCCAGCTCCTGCACGGCGTTGGCCCCCGCTTCCCGGATGTGGTATCCACTGATGCTGATGGGGTTCCAGCGGGGCATGTGGCGGGTTGCAAACTCCACCGTATCCACCACCAGCCGCATAGAAGGACCGGGAGGGAAGATGTACTCGTTTTGGGCTATGTACTCCTTGAGGATGTCGTTCTGGAGAGTGCCGCCGACGTTCCGCAGGTCCGCGCCCTGCTTCTCCGCAACGGCGATGAACATGGCCCAGATGATGGCGGCCGGGCTGTTGATGGTCATCGAGGTAGTAACCTTGTCCAGGGCGATGCCCTCAAACAGGGTCTCCATATCGGCCAGGGACGATACCGCTACTCCACAGGTGCCGAATTCCCCCTGTCCTCTCGGATCGTCAGTGTCCAGCCCGTAGAGGGTGGGCATATCGAACGCGACGCTCAACCCGGTCTGGCCATTGTCCATCAGGAGCTTGAACCGCTCATTGGTCTCTTCAGCCAGCCCGAACCCGGCGAACATCCGCATGGTCCACAGACGTCCACGGTAGCCTGTTGGGTGAATCCCCCTCAGATAGGGATACTCACCGGGAAGTCCGATGTCTTGCAGATAGTCCAAGTCCGGAACGTCTTCCGGTGTGTATACCTGTTGCACCGGCACCTGGGAAGGGGTCTTGAAAACCTGCCTGCGCTGGAGGGCGGCAGCGTTCTTTTCCCGCCATTTGGCTCCCTGAGCACGCCAGCGCTCCATTTCTTCCTTTGAGAACATCGGGGAAACCAAGGGACTACCTCCATACGCATCAGGCCGGTTGAGGGTTAACCAAGGCAACATAGGCCAGTCGCGCGACTGCTAACGTGATATGAAGTCTAAATTGGCCTCGCCAGGGTGTCAACGCGACCGCTGCCTGGCTCAGTCCCAAGTCTTCCAGGGGTTACTCTTCCAGGGGTTACTCTTCCAGGGGTTACTCTTCCAGGGGTTACAATGACGCAATGCCGGGTATTGATAGATGTTTGAGAGGGCTCAGTATGGAAATTGATATGGGCGGATACACAATGCGGCCCTGGCGAGCCGGCAATGAGGAGGCTCTGGCCAGGTACGCCAACAACCGCAACGTCTGGATCAACCTGAGAGACAGCTTCCCCCATCCCTACACTGTCGAAGATGCCATTGCATGGGTGCAGTTGCAGAAGGACAAGGAGCCAGCGCAGAACTTCGCCATCGTCACAGCCGATGAGGTCATAGGCGGAATAGGGATCAAGCTGCAGGAAGACGTACACAGGAGTTCCGCAGAGATTGGATACTGGTTGGGCGAACCTTTTTGGGGCCGGGGAATCACCACCAGAGCACTGAGGGCGTTGACCGGGTACGCTTTTGCTAATTTTGACCTGGTGCGGCTCTACGCTACAGTTTTCGAGTGGAACCCTGCCTCGGCGCGCGTGTTGGAGAAGGCTGGGTTCACCTACGAGGCGCGTCTGAGGAAGAGCGTCATTAAAGACGGAAAGGTGATAGACGAATTCTTGTACGCTCTGGTGCGAGAGTAGGCCGTCACTTCACCAGCCTAACAAAGCGGCGGTTGCCCCGTTTGAGTACGGTACGGTCTTCCAGGCCCAGGGTGTCGGTGCGGTCGTCGCGGGTGAGCCGCCGGGCGTCCCCCGTGGCGGAGTCTATCAATTCGATTGCCCCTTGACTGATGAGGCGTTTGGCCTCAGCAACACTGGACGCCAGGCCAGCGTCCCGGATGATATTGCTCAAGCGGCGGCCTTGGGCTGCCTGCGGGCCAGCCAGGGAAGGCTCGGCGTACTCCGGGATGTCCTCAGGGAGGCCGCGTCGCTGGACGACGTTTTCAAAGTGGGCCTGGGCTGCGTTGGCAGCGGCAGGGTTGTGGAACTGCGCAGTAATATCCAGCGCCAAGCGTTTCTTCAACTCAATGGGGTTGACCTGACCTTTGCTCCGCTCCATTTCGGCCAGTTCTTCCATTGGCACGTCGGTCAGGTACTCGAAGTACGGGGCTATCAGTCCATCGGGCAGGGACATGATCTTGCCGTACATATCCTCGGGGGGTTCTTCGAGGGCCACATAGTTGCCAAGGCTCTTGCTCATCTTCTGGGCGCCGTCGGTGCCAACGAGCATGGGCATCAGGAAACATTGCTGGGGACGCTGGCCCATCATGCCCTGCAACTCCCGCCCCACCAGCAGGTTGAACCGTTGGTCCGTCCCGCCGAACTCCACGTCGGACTCTATGGCCACCGAGTCGTATGCTTGCAGCAGGGGATAGAGAAACTCGGTGATGGCTATTGGACGGTGTTCCTGGAACCGCTTGGCGAAATCATCGCGCTCCAGGAACTGGGCAACGGTGAACCTTGCGGTTAGGCCAATCACGTCCGCCAAGGTGAACTTGCCGAACCACTCGCTCTGCCAAACGACCTGGGTCCGGTCCCGGTCTACCACTTTGAAGAACTGGCGCTGGTAGGATTCGGCGTTGGCGATTACTTCGTCATGGGTCAATGCCGGGCGGGTGACGGACTGACCACTGGGGTCGCCAATCTGGGCCGTCCAGTCGCCGACGATGAGGATTACCTGGTGTCCCAATTGCTGGAGCTGGCGCAGCTTGCGGAGTCCGACCACGTGGCCGAGATGGATGTCCGGCCGACTGGGATCGAACCCCATTTTCAGCCGCAGGGGTTTACCTTCCCCCAGCATTCTCACGAATTGCTCGTGGGAGATGATCTCCTGAACACCGCGACGGGTAATTTCCTCCAGATTTGGTCCGCTAGTCAACCTGGACCTCCAGACCCGGCGCTTTCACTAGGGACGGATCCTGCACGGCCATACCGGCCGGTCCGCAGTGATGGGGCCATGTTCTCATATATCTTGCCGCAGCGCCGTGCGGCAGTTGTCCACGTCCCGCCCCATCTGCTCGATCAAGGCATCAACGCCGGGGAAAGTCTCCTGGTCCCTCACCTTGGTCACGAACTCTACATCCATCCGCTTCCCGTAAATGTCGGAGTCAAAGTCTATGATGAAGACCTCGACCAAACGCTCGGTCAGGTCGAAGGTTGGCCGCACTCCAATGCTGGTGGCGGAGGGAAATCGTTCCCCATCAATGATTGCCCATGTCGCATAGATGCCGTCTCCGGGCAATGCGAGACCAGGGGCAAGATCGAGGTTGGCGGTAGGGAAACCAAGGGTACGCCCTCGCCGGTGCCCGGGAACTACAGTGCCCTGAAGGGAGAACTTGCGGTCCATCATCCGCGCGCCACCGTAGACGTCGCCCTCGGCAAGAGCGGAGCGGATGCGGCGGCTCTTCACCAGTTCACCCTCGAACACCACCGGGGCCACGGACTCGACCCAGAACCCAATCTGCTCCCCTCGCTGTTTCAGGAAGTCGATGTCGCCCCGGCGGTCGCGGCCAATGGCCGAGTCCGGGCCAGCAACCAACCCCTTCATGTGCATCTCTTCCACAAGAATGGACGTGAATTCTTCAGCCGTGACCTGCGCAAGCTCAGGAGTGAAGTCCAGTCCCACCACAAGGTCGATCCCCTGATCCCGGAGCAGTTTAATCTTGGTGTCCAAGGGGGTGATGCAGCCGACTTCAGTCCCAGGCCGCAATACGGTGATAGGGTGGTTGGTAAAAGTGAGGACTGCGGGAGTGTAGGACGTACCGGCAAGTTCGATCAGACGCCGCAACAGGCGCCGGTGGCCTCGGTGGACTCCATCGAAGACCCCGATAGTAAGGACAGTCTCCTGCCCCGGGTCGATGCTGGCCAAACGCTGGCGGAGATCCATGCCGGCTATCGTTCCTCTGGAGCCCTCTCCCCGTGTGGGTGAAGATCCGGCAGAGCGGTGTGGAGAACTCCCGGTCCCTTCCTGGAGAAGGAGCTGCCACCGGACTCACCGTCAGGAAAGGGGGATTTGCTGCGCGGATGGTAGTATAGCAGACTAAACCGGGCAAATTGAAGGACTCTATTCCCAGGGCAATCGCGTTTTAACTGAGCAGGACTTTGAGGAGGTAGTCATCCCTCCAGCCAGCTTGCAGGCGTTTGCCCTGGATGCCCACTTTCAGGCTGGTTTCCCGTTTCAGCTGGTTGTGGGCTATCTGCCGCAGCGTCGCCATATTCTGGGGGCTGTGGTCTTTGCGCATCCGGCTCTGGTCCTCGCGGAAGGTGACATCCAGGCTCCAGTGCAGCGAGTTCTCGATGCTCCAGTGTGCCCGCGCCGCCCGCAACATCCGCTCGGCCGGTCCTGCCAGGCTGCTGATGTAATACCGGGAGTGCACCGTAATCCCCGTGTCAGTCTCACGCCGCCCCACCACCTTCATCACCGACCGCAAACCGGGCCAATCCCTCCCGGTGCTCAGGTAGTCCAGGCAGGCCGGGCCGCTGATCACCCAGCATTCCCGCCGTTCGATGCGCCCGTGTCCTTTGTTCAGAGTGGTGGCATAGTCGTGGGGAACTCCATCGAATCCCCATTCCTCCGCACCCTCAAACAGGTCCCGGATGTCCTGGCAGAGCCGCCCCTGGTTCTCCTTGACTGCCAGCAGATAGCCGGCCTCCCGGTCCAGAATCCCCTGAGCAATCTCCTTCTGGCAGCCCATGGCGTCGATGGTTACGATGCATCCCCTCAAGTCCAGCAGTTCCAGCAGCCGGGGTATGGCAGTGATCTCGTTGGATTTCTCCTCTGTCTTCACCTGCCCCAGGGTCAGGGTGTTGGCCGAGGCCCAGGCGCTGACCAGGTGGATGGCCTGCTTGCCCGCTCCCTTGTCGTGGGAACGGCGCACCGTCTTGCCGTCGATGGCCACCACCTCTCCGGGCAGCAAATCAGCCACTGACCGGCTCCATTCCATGAAGCATTCCTGGAAGCGGTCCGGGTCCAGACGGGAGAACACGTCGCCGAAAGTGTCGTGGGACGGTATTCCGTGGGGAAGATCCAGGAAAGTGCGAAACCAGTCCTCCTTGCTCTTGCCGAACATCTCGACGTGAACCCACGAGTCGGCACCGCAGATGACGGCGCAGATGGCTATGGTGATGATATCCAGCAACTGGTGCCGCTTGCACCGGTCAATCCTGGGGTCCTCCAATCCCTCAAAACTCTCCACGATAGACACACCCCTCCCTCGCTCCATGGCTCCCCACATCCTCCCGCACAACCTCGGTCTTACACCCTGCCAAGTCTATCATCCATAACGCGATTGCCCTGACTCTATTCCTGCATTGGTGTAGGATGCGGGCACGAGAGTGTCTGCGCCGAGGTAGACGGCGCAAAGTAGTGAAATCCCGACTTTTATTTCATAGCAATATAGCAAGACGCTGTGCTTAAATACGGCGCAAGGAGCCACATGCGAGTGGTTGCCGGTTCGGCCAAAGGGCGCCGCCTGAGGGGGACCATATCCCGAGGAGCGCGTCCAACGACAGAGAGGGTAAGGGCGGCGATATTCAATATCCTGGCCCCTTATCAATACGAGGGTCAGCGCATCCTTGACTTATACGCCGGGTCGGGCAGCCTGGGAATAGAGGCTCTCAGCCGGGGGGCAGACTGGGCCGACTTCGTGGAACGGAGCCAGCGCCAGTGCGAGGTGATCCGAGGCAACCTGGAAACCACCGGATTTCGCAATGCGGCGGGTGTCCACCGCGTTGCAGTGGAAGAAGCCCTGCCGGGACTGCCAGGTCCCTACGGATTGGTGCTTATGGACCCACCATACAGGCTTTCAAGCGCAGGTGAAGTCCTGGATGCCATTGCAAAACAGAAAGGGCTGATGGAACCTGGCAGCACAGTCGTCATAGGCCATTCCAAACGGCTCAGCCTGGAGATGAAATACGGGCCGCTGGAGTTGGTGTCCCAACGCCGCTACGGTGATAACGCAGTAGACTTTTATCAGCACATCTAAGGACGGGTCCTCAACCGGTGCGGGGACGGAGTGTCTGCAGAGGATCCGCATTGCAGGGGAAGAGCGAATTGACAGCGCTTTATCCGGGAAGTTTCGACCCCGTCACCCTGGGTCATGTCGATGTGGCCCGGAGGGCATCCAGGTTGTTCGATAAGGTGGTGGTGGGGGTGTACGCTACACCGTCCAAACAACTGCTGTTCGATACGGACGAGCGCATCGACCTGTTCCGGCAGGCCGTGGCAGACATTCCCAACGTGGAAGTCACTCAGTTCCAAGGGCTGGTGGTGCGCTTCGCGCAGGAGATCGACGCAAACACCATCGTCCGCGGACTGCGCAGCGGTTCGGATTTCGAGTATGAGTTCGATATGGCGTTTATGAACCGGAGGCTTGCGCCGGAGGTAGACCTGGTCTCCTTCATGACCTCTCTGGACTACATGTTTCTCAGTTCCAGCCTGATAAAAGAGGTTGCCATGCTGGGTGGAGATATCCGAGGTATGGTGCCTCCTCACGTCGTCGACGCAGTCAATTCAAAATTTTCATCAAGGGCCTGATAGCCGGGACCCCCTGAAAACCAGGGTCCCAGACGACCGCTCCGGCCCCATGCCGGGTATGGGGCGGCGTTCTCAGGAGAAGAGGAGTTATGATTGATCTTATAAACATCATCGATAGACTGGAATCCCTGATCGAGACCAGCAAGGTGGTGCCGGTGAGCGGCGGCAACATCTTGATCGACAAAACCAAGACCCTGGAATTGCTGGACCAACTGCGCCTGGCCATACCCCAGGAAGTGAAGGCATCCGAGGAAGTATTGTCCCAAAAGGACTTAATCCTCAACCAGGCATTATCCGACGCCCGGCGCACCAAGGCTAGGGCGGAGGACGACTACAGGGAGCGCGTATACTCCAGTGAGGTCACGGCTCGCGCCCAACAGTTGGCCGATGAGACCGTCGCTGACGCCGAGGAGCGGGCCAGCCGTATATTGTCACAGTGTGAGAGGGAGGCGAAGGCCCGCATGGCGGAGGCAGACGCCTACGCCTTGCGCAGCCTGAGGGCGTTGGAGAAACAGATAAACTCCATCTCTGCATCGGTGCGAAAGGGCATTGACCAACTGGTGCAGGAAACGGCTGTCTCGAGCGGAGCCTACCGGAGCGACAACGACTTCCGCCACGAAGAGGAAGACTAGACACGGCTTCCCACTGGGAGGCCGGCCCTCAACGGCCATTCCGGCCCCGGCCCGGTACGGGTCGGCTTTCTCAACGGTATCCAGTTAAGAGGCCAGGAGCGCATCCGGCATTTACAGGCCTGGGCAGAATGTCTGCCCAGGCCTGAATGCTTTCGGCGATCCTGCGGAAACGTGGATCTCAAGCGGCCATTCCGGCCTCCGGCCCGGTATGGGGCGGCGTTCTCAGCAGAATTTGGGTTGACATCGAATTTCGGGGCGGAATACAATTGGGCAAATTTCGGCTAGGAACGCGGAACCTCAACGACTGCTCCGGCCCCATGCCGGGTATGGGGCGGCGTTCTCAGACGGGAGGCGGCGTCAATGCTTGAGATGTCCATCGATAGCATCCGGGTCAGCCCAATGAACTACCAAAGGGTGGTGCTCCTTAAGGAGAAGGACGCCGATCGTTATTTGCCCATCTGGATAGGACCTGCCGAGGCAGACGCCATCGCGGTCAAACTCCAAGACCTCAGCGTGCCACGTCCACTGACCCACGACCTTCTGGGGACTGTTATTGACGCACTCGGAGGGTCGGTGAACCATATCCTCGTTAATGACCTGCAGAACGATACCTTCTACGCCAAGATTACAATCCAGGCCAATGGCGAGTCGAAGGAGATCGACTGCCGCCCCAGTGACGCCGTAGCCTTGGCGGTCCGGGCAAAGGTGCCCATCTACGCTGAGGAATCAGTGCTGGACAAAGCAGGAATCCTGTTGGACAAAGAAACAGGCAAGCCCATCACTGAGCAAGAGGCACAGGGCGAATCCGCGGAAGAACCTGCCGAAGTGAATGAGGAAGAGTTGCAACGAATGTCAGCATTCACTGACTTCATCGACAGCCTGGATCTGGAAGATTTCGGAAAACAGCAGCCGGGCCGGTAAGCCTCGCGTTTATACCGGTCCACTGAGAACATCGCCCCATACCCGATACAGTGCTGGAGCAACCGTTGAGGGTCAGCGTTTCCAGATAGCCATCTTACGTCCCTCGACATCCGGGATTCGTAGCCAAAAGGCCGTTTGACTTTTTGCAAACCACGATGCTAATATCCCTACCGTTTGGCGGCGAGGATGAATTGGTGGGTTCTGGCCCTGCGATTGGCTGGGTTGGGCTGGTATGTAGCCCTCTGCATCGTGATAGGTGTAGTGGCCGGTTTCTGGCTGGACAGGATTGCGGGGACGATTCCAATATTCACCCTCTTGGGCGTGATATTGGGAAGCATCGTGGCATTCTGGGGTCTTTATAAGATGGTTTACCCTCTCCTGTACGGTAGCAGGCACAGTCTGAGAACGCCGCCCCATACCAGGCCGGGGACAGCCGAAGACCCGCGTTCCCAGCAGCAGAGCGACGACTAGTGCCTGCCAGCGCAGGGGCCAAACAGTTGTTGATTTTGGCCGGGGTGGGCCTGTTGGTCCTTCTGGTCGTGGGGTTTATATTCGGGGCCATCGGCTCCAAGATGTTCGGCCTGGGCGACGGCTTTCTTTCCAAGCCTGAGATTCACCTCCCCCCCCAACCCATCTTTCCCGCTTCCACCCGCGACTACCACCTTGGGTTGGTCCAGTCCGAAGACAAGACCGCCGCGGCCGAGTCATCCGACAAGGGCCGTGACGCCAAACCGGCCGATGCCGGCCACGAGACCAAGGACAGTAAGGAAGCCCACCACAGCAAGCCCTTGGGCCTCACGAAGTTCGCAATAACCAACACCCTTCTATCCTCGTGGCTTGCAACCATCATCATCATCATTTTCTTCGTTGCCGGGGCTGGAAAGAAGAGCCTGGTCCCCGGTCGCTTCCAAGCCCTGGTAGAAACCCTGCTTGAAGCCGCGATTAACTTTTGCGAGAGTGTGGTTGGGCGGGAGATGGGCCGCAGGGCCTTTCCCGTGGTGGCCACCATATTTTTCTTTGTCCTGTTCAATGCGTGGTTGGCCCTGTTACCCTTCTACCAGTTCATGGGATTCGTACAGGATGGAGAGTTGAAGGCCCACCTGGTGCGGTCGGCAGGAACAGACCTGAACATGCCCCTGGCACTGGCCCTAGTCTCCTTCGCCTTCGTAGAATACTGGGGCTTTCGTTCCCACGGGTTCGGTTACCTCAAGAAGTTCTTCGCCCTGGGAAATCTCTTCCGGCTTCGGCCTTCGGGACTGATAGATGTGTTCGTTGGGTTCCTGGAGCTGATCAGCGAGTTAGTACGGATAGTCAGCTTCACTTTCCGGTTGTTCGGCAACATGACCGCCGGAGAGATTCTGGTAGTGATGATCACCTTCCTGGTGCCCTTCGTGGCAACACAGCTAGTGTTCGGGCTGGAACTGCTTGTAGGTCTGATTCAGGCAATCATATTCTCTGCGCTGACCTTGGTATTCCTCTCTGTGGCCGTCAGCCACGAGGAGCACTAGCCCAGGCAATGGACCAGGCCTGACCGGAATGACCATAACGGGACCGATAGACTACCCGGCAGCTAATCGTCGGCGGCTATGGGCACGGGCTTGGGACAGGTTACAAAAAGACTAGGAGACTTTAGGAGGTCTAACGGGAATGGATCTGCTCCTTTTACAGGCGCTCACGACGGACGGGGCCAAATATCTCGCAGCCGGTATCGCGATCGCACTCGGGGTAGTCGGCCCCGGCGTGGGTATAGGTATCATTGGCTCCGGGGCGATGAACGCCATTGGCCGGAACCCGGAGGCAGCCGGTTCCATAACCACCAACATGATCCTCGCCATTGCCTTCGCCGAAGCGCTGGGCATCTACGCGTTGATCGTCGCTGTAATCCTGTTGTTCGTGGTCTGACATGACGGATTTAGGAGTAAACATTCCCAGCCTGATCGCCTATCTGGTCAACTTCCTTGTCCTGCTGGGAATACTCTCCGTGTTCGCGTATAAGCCGCTGGTCCGGCTAATGGATCAACGGGCAGAGCGCATCCGCGAGAGCCTGGAGGCCGCCGATCAGGCCCGGCAGGAAGCTGCCTCGTCCCGGGAAGCAGTCGAGGAGGCGTTGAACGAAGCTCGTCAGCAGGGACAGCGTTTACTGGACCAGACCCGCGAGGCTGCCGAGCAGTATCGCGCCGAAGAAATGGAGCGCGCGCGCCGAGAAGCCGAAGCCTTCGTGCTGCGCGCCCGTGCCGACATCCAGCGGGAGCGGGATGCTGCCATTGAAGAGGTGCGCTCTAACTTCGGCGAACTGGCCATCACCGCTGCGGAACGGGTCATTGGGCGGACCCTCGACCCGCAGGCCCACGAGGACCTGATCGCTCAGGTCCTGGAAGATGGCTCGGATCTCCGGAGGAATTAGAAGTCCATGCCAGGCCGTGTCTCCGGAAAACGGTACGCCCAGGCCATCTTCGAGTTGGCCCGCGAGCAGGAACAACTCGATCAATGGGCTGTTGACCTCCAGTTGGTTGACCAGGTAGTCCAGGATCCGGAGTTCCGGGCTTTTCTGAACCACGCCGACGTGCCTCTGGAGCAGAAAAACCGGGCCATCGACGCTGTCCTGCGGGATGTCCACCCCCTGGTGCGCAACCTGGTCCACGTCCTGGTGGTGCGGGGGCAGGCAGACCTGGCTGGGGGCATCCTCGAGGACTATACAGAGCTTCTGGACGCCCACCGAGGGCGCCAGAGGGTGGGCGTTACTTCCGCGGTTCCCTTGACCGACGACCAACTCGATCGGATCACACGCTTCATTTCTGACCTGACCCGGCGAGAGGTGGTGGTCTCAACCCAAGTGGACGAGTCCATCATCGGCGGCATCGTCATCCAGATCGGCGATCAACTGCTCGACGGCAGCACCCGGTCCCGGCTGGAGTTACTGCGAAAACAAATGCATTCGGCCGTGATTGGGCCCGGGTTCTCATCCGGGCGAGAGGGAGATACTGATGGCGATTAGAGGACAGGAGATCGTATCGCTAATCAAACGGCAGATCGAAGAGTTCGCTGGAGACCTGAGCCTTGTTGACGTTGGGACCGTGGTCCAGGTGGGCGACGGAATCGCCAGCATCCAGGGGTTGCAGGGTGTCCGGTCAAACGAGCTTCTGGACTTCGGCAACGACGTCGTTGGCTTGGCGCTTAACCTGGAGTCCGACCTTGTAGGAGCCGCCATCCTGGGCGATCCAAACGCGGTCAAGGAAGGTGACCGGGTCCGCTCCACAGGGCGAATCATTGAAGTGCCCGTCGGTGAAGCCCTCGTAGGGCGGGTAGTGGACCCGGTAGGCCGTCCCCTGGACGGCAGAGGCCCCGTCAACTCCACGGCCACTCGTCCCGTAGAGCGCACAGCCCCCAACGTGGTAGTACGCCAGTCGGTAGACACCCCAGTCCAAACGGGTATCAAAGCCATTGACTCGATGATTCCCATAGGCCGGGGCCAGCGGGAACTCATCATCGGTGACCGTTCCACGGGCAAGACTGCCATCGCCCTCGACTCCATTATCAACCAGCGTGGCGGGGATTTGATCTGCATCTACGTGGCCATCGGGCAGAAACAGGGCAAGGTCGCCCAGGTGGTCACTACCCTGGAAGAGCACGATGCCCTGGCACACACCATTGTAGTCAACGCCGGCGCCTCAGACTCGGCGCCCCTCCAGTACATCGCTCCCTATGCCGGATGCTCGATGGCAGAGGAGTTCATGGAACAGGGCCGGGACGTGCTCATCATCTACGACGACCTTACCAAACACGCCTGGGCCTACCGGCAGATGTCACTATTGCTGCGCCGCCCGGCGGGACGCGAGGCATACCCTGGCGACATCTTTTATCTGCACAGCAGGTTGCTGGAACGGGCCGCCCGTCTCAGCGCCGACCTTGGCGGAGGCTCCATAACTGCCCTGCCCATCATCGAGACCCAAGCGGGCGATGTGTCCGCATATATTCCGACCAACGTCATATCCATAACCGATGGTCAGATATACCTGGAGCCGGAACTTTTCAACGCCGGTATACGCCCGGCCGTCAACGTGGGGCTTTCCGTATCCCGCGTTGGCGGCGCAGCCCAGACCCGCGCCATCCGCCGGGTGGCGGGCAGGCTCCGTTTGGACCTTGCCCAGTACCGTGAGTTGGCCACCTTTGCCCAGTTCGGCACTGCCGACCTTGACCCGGCCACCAGGGCCCAGTTGGCCCGTGGCCAGTTGGCAACCGAGATGCTCAAGCAGACCCAGTACCAACCCCTAAGTCTGGAACAGGAAGTCATCATCCTCTTCGCCGTCAACGAGGGCTTGATCGAAGACCTGCCCATCGAACGCTGCGGCGCCTTCCAGGACGAGTTGCTCCGGTATGTGGCCGCGGGTCACGCCGGCTTGGTGGAAACCATTGGCCGGGACCGGGACATTACACCGGAGACCGAGACGGCGCTTACCGAGGCGATTAACAATTTCAAGGCCACCTTCATGGCATAGACCCGCCCACGGAAACAGCAACTTCGGGTTTACCCAACTTATGTATGCTCACTGGAAACGCGGGTCCTCAACGGCCGTTCCGGCCCACAGCCGGGCATGGGGCCGCGTTCCCAGGGAAAGTGACCAATGCCCAGTGTAAGAGACATCCGGCGTCGTATCCGAAGCATACAGAACACCGGCAAAGTGACGAACGCCATGTCGTTGATTGCCGCTTCCAAGATGCGCCGCGCCCAGAACGCAGTGACCCAAGGACGGCCCTACGCCGAGAGAATCCAGGAGGTAATCTCCCACCTGGCGGCCCAGGCGTTGGATGACGACAGCGGGTCTCATGCCTTGCTTCGTGTCAGGTCCGTGGAACGGGTCGGAGTGCTGGTTATCACTCCGGACCGGGGACTTTGCGGCGGCCTCCATTCCAATCTCAACCGGCGGGTGGGCCAGTTCATGCTGGAACAACAAGCTCCGGTCACCGCAGTGGTCGTCGGGCGGAAGGGCAGGGATTTCTTGGTCCGGACCAGCCAGGACCTCCGGGCCGTATTCACCGACTTGCCCGAGCGCCCAGAACTGGCCGACACGACGGCAATCTCCAGCCTGCTCATCGATGCCTTCTCAAACGGGGATCTGGACGAAGTTTACCTGGCCTACACCAGGTTCGTCTCCACTGTCTCCCAGGTCCCCACAATTGAACGGCTTCTGCCAGTGACCCCCGCAGAGTTAACCGCGCCGGAGAAGGTCGGCTACATCTACGAGCCGGACACCTTGGTTGTGTTGGCGAGCCTACTTCCTCGATTCGTCGAGATGGAGGTGTACCACTCTCTGCTGGAGTCCATTGCCAGCGAGCAGTCGGCCCGAATGGTGGCAATGCGCAACGCCACGGACAACGCAGCAGAGTTGGGCAGCGAGCTGACCCTGGAGATGAACAAGATACGCCAGGACAGCATCACCAATGAGCTCCTTGATCTCATCGGCGGCCAGGTGGCCCTGGAGGGTTAAGGGGCCGCATGGGCATCATTCTCAAAGAGCACACTGTCAATGGAAACCGCGGAAGCGGTACGGTCCGCGCCTTGTACGATACCGGGTCCGGAGCGTCTTTCATCAGACGGGACGTGGCGGAACGGCTCGGGGACTTCAACCCTATGCCTGGCCCATACGAATTCACGATGGCCGATGGACGTGGAACCATTACTGTGAGCGAAACGATCAATCTGGACTTCCCGTTTGGAGATGCCAGGATCTACTATTTTTTCTTCGTTGTGGATGAACTGGCACAGGAAATGATAATCGGCGCGGATATGATGCAGCGGTGGAAGATGAAGCTGGACTTCGATAATGACGACATTGACATTGATCCTATAGCCCTTCAGTTGATAATCTAGCGCCAGTCCCGGCGCTTATCTGGTTTCATGGAGAAAGACATGGGTAGTGGAAAGGTTGTACAGGTAATCGGAACCGTGGTGGACGTGGAGTTCGCTCCGGATGAACTCCCCAATCTCTTTGACGCGCTGGAATTGGACAACAGTGGAGAGAATCTGCTACTGGAGGTCCAGCAGCATATCGGCAACAATTGGGTGCGCTGCCTCGCCTTGGGAGCGACCGAAGGTCTTGCCCGCGGGGTTGAGGTCAATGACACGGGCCAGCGAGTCTCGGTCCCCGTGGGGCAGGAGACTCTGGGCAGGCTATTCGACGTGTCCGGTACTCCTCTGGACAACTTGGGACCGGTCGAAGCGGGCCAGCATTGGCCTATTCACAGAGACCCGCCCTCCTTCGATGACCAGAACCCCAGTATTGAGATTCTGGAGACGGGGATCAAGGTGTTTGACTTGATCACCCCATTTATGAAGGGTGGCAAGATTGGGGCCTACGGCGGCGCCGGGGTGGGAAAGACCGTTATTATCCAGGAACTAATCCGCAACATCGGCGCAGAGCACCAGGGAGTATCGGTATTCGCCGGTGTGGGCGAGCGGTCCAGGGAAGGCAACGATCTTTGGCACGAAATGCAGGACTCCGGAGTGCTCTCCAGCACGGTTCTGGTGTTCGGTCAGATGAACGAGACCCCCGGCGTGCGCGCCCGCATAGGACTGACCGGATTGACCATGTGCGAGTATTTCCGCGACGTTGAACACCAGGACGTTCTGTTGTTCGTAGACAACATCTACCGCTACATCCTGGCTGGCATGGAAGTGTCGGCCCTCCTGGGCAGAATGCCCTCCGCAGTTGGCTACCAGCCGACCCTGGGCACTGAGATGGGTGCGCTCCAGGAAAGGATCACCTCCACCAAGTCGGGTTCCATTACCTCCTTCCAGGCCATTTACGTCCCCGCAGACGACTACACAGACCCCGGAATTGTGACCACCTTCGGCCACCTGGACGGAGTGGTATCCTTGGAACGTTCCCTGGCCGCCCAGGGATTGTACCCGGCGGTGGACCCATTGGCCTCATACTCCCGGATTCTCGAACCCGGCCTGGTGGGCGATGAGCACTACCAGGTTGCGCGTGGCGTCCAGCAGGTACTCCAGCGCTACAAGGACTTGCAGGACATTATCGCCATCCTGGGAATTGAGGAATTGTCCGAGGAGGACAAGACCACCGTTTTCCGGGCCAGGAAAATCCAGCGCTTCCTTACACAACCTTTCTTCGTCGCGCAGGCCTTCACGAACCAGCCGGGCAAGTATGTCCCGGTACGGGATACGGTGCGCGGGTTCAGTGAAATTCTGGAGGGCAAGCACGACGAGTTGCCGGAACAGGCATTCTACATGGTCGGAAGTATAGATGAGGCGGTGGAGAAGGCGGCACAGACCGCCGCTGCGGCATAGTACACGGATATAGAGATCCACTGCTTCCCAGCCGCCTCACTACTGAGAACACCTATACCAAGCCGGGACTGGAATAGCCGCTTAGGACCCGCTTCCCAGAGGAGGGCAACCATTGGCGACAATGCACCTGGAAGTTATCAGCGCCGAGAGGCAAGTCTATAGCGAAGAGGTTGAGATGGTCGTTGCGCCCGGCGTGGAGGGCCAGTTGGGCATCCTACCCAGGCACGCCCCGCTGATGACCGTACTCCAGCCCGGCGAGGTCATGATACGGAAGGAAGGCGAAGAGACCTATCTCGCGCTGACTGGCGGTTTCATGGAGGTTATGGGGAACAAGGTCACTATCCTGGCCGACGCTTGCGAACGCTCGGACGAAATAGACGAGGCGCGGGCACAGGAGGCCGTCGCGCGGGCGCAGGAGCGGATCGCCAACCATGCCACGGACATGCAATTGGAACGAGCCGTCGCGTCCATGCGACGGGCGCAGGTCCGCTTGAACGTAGCGCGTCGGAGGCGGAGCCGTGGCGGTGCGGGTCCGCAACAGAGCCAACCCCCGTCCTCCTCCTAAACTTGACCCTGGATACGCCTTCTAACCTTCAAGTCCGTCGGTCAGATAGTAGGTCATCGACTGGAGCGACAAAACAGGGTCAATGTTGCGAATCTTCACGCCCTCAGTCACCTGAGGAGCAATGGGCGCGTAGTTCAACATCGCCCTCACCCCACATTCCACAAGCTGGTCCACCACCTCCTGAGTGTGGTCTGTGGGGACTGCCACAATAGCGATGGTGATATTCCGCTCCCGTACTTCCTGGGCCAACCGCACCATGGGAAGGACTTCCAGGCCAGCTACGTTCTGTCCCACTACCTTGGGATTCGCGTCGAAGGCGGCGACCAATCGGAACCCATCGGGGTTGAAACCAGGATAGCTAAGGATGGCACGCCCCAGGCGACCCACACCAACAACTGCCACGTTCCAATGGGAATTCAGGCCCAGTATCTGCTTCAACCGTCCCAACAAATGAGCTACGCTGTAGCCCCGGCCCTGCTTGCCGAAACGCCCAAAGTAACTGAGGTCCTTCCGAATCTGGGCAGGCGTGACCTGGAGCTTCTCCCCCAGTTGCTGCGAACTTACGACCTGCGCACCTTCCTGGTGCAGGCGGCTAAGGACGCGCACATATTGAGGGAGGCGCGAGACAACTACTTCCGGCGCCTCATACTGGTCCACTCGGGGGTCAGACGACTCAGGAGCCATATACTCCTAGTATTGTGGGTATGTGGTCTCGGTGGAGAAGCCGCCATCCAGAGACGTAAGTTGGACGGCGGCGCTTGAGTCCCGGACTATACTGAGTCCAAATATCGACCACTGGCTCGTATAATCTATAATGAGCACGTCGAAGCGTCAAGACAATCGCGGAATCCCATCGCCGAAAGCGCCCCATGCGCCAGCCGGTCTTCAAGCTCATGGTCAAGCACTGACCGTACCTGCCGGGAAGGGTGTTTGTTGGTTGAGGCGCGAACCCCTCCCGGTAGAGTCTCCTTTCCCTGGATTCACAGGCGGACGCTGCGCACCAGAGAGGACACATTGCACATTGGGTTTGCACGAATTGACCTTCACCTGCCGGACAATCATAGCCTGAAAGGCAGGCGGCAGGTATCCCGTTCTGTCTCCGCACGGGTGCGCGACCGGTTCAATGTATCGGTGGCCGAGGTAGACGACGGCGACCTGTGGCAACGTCTCACCCTCGGAGTCTGCTGCCTCGGTGGTGATCCGAACCAGGTGGAACAGACCATTGCCAGGGTTGCCACGTTCATAGAGAACAGCCGGCCTGACCTGCAAATTCTGGACTGCCAGACCGAGATAATCTCCGGACTATAGGCAAAGATCGCCGCAGTTTAGTCCGCTCCGCCAGAGCCGGATACCGACTCAAGGAATTCCTTCATCGCGTCCCAGTAGAGACGGCCCCCGGTAATATATGTGTCGTTATGGTCCGCCCCCGGTAAGGCAAGGAACCGTTTAGGCTCGTTGGCCGCCTCGAACAGTCGCCTACCCTGGTCCACGGGAATTGTCTGGTCTGAGTCTCCATGTACTATCAGCAACGGACTGGTGGTCCTGGCGATGCGGTCCAGGGAATCGTACCTGCCCCGTACAAGCAAATGCAACGGAGGGAACGAAAAGGAGAGCCGAGCCATGTCGCTTAACGAGGTGAACGGGGCAACCAGCACCAAGCCCAAGGGCTCGTGGGCAGTCGCCAATTCCACGGCAATGGCGGTCCCCAGCGATCTGCCAAAGTAAACGACCCTGCGTGGGTCTACGTCGCTTCGGCTGTGCAGGTAGGCCAATGCCGCGCGGGCGTCCAAGTACGCTCCGCTCTCGGATGGTTTGCCTTGGCTGCGGCCGTATCCCCGGTAGTCGAATAGGAACTGATTTACGCCCAGAGCGTGCCGGAACAGGGCGGCTTCGTCAAGCCGGTGGCTTATGTTGCCTCCGTTGCCGTGGAACCACAACCACGTAACGTCCTCTTTGCCTGGAACGTACCAACCGTGCAGAGTGAGACCGTCTTCAGTCTCCAGGAAAACGTCCTCGTATGGGAGACCAAGCTGACCCGGGGTGTTCACGAACTCGGTCTCAGGGAAGTAGACGAACCATTTCTCAACAAAGGCCCAAAGTCCCAATGCTGCCACCATTAACACCAGGATTATCCCCGCGCTGAGGACAGTCAACCTACTTGGGGGACGTTTGAGCATGGACACGATTGGCGGTTGGGCCGGTTGGCAGTCTGGTGAGACACCTGATTCGGCGGGCCAAAACTTGCGGGTCTGCAACAGGGCGTGACCTTGCTTCCAGGCCGCGCCCATCGCCGCCGTCAGCAACACAAGTATGAGCGTGGTTGACCGTAGCTTTCTGTCCGGGCCGGTCAGAGACCCCGGGTGTTGGCCCACGGCCGCCTTGCAATGACCAGAAAGTCTGGACCCGAGGGCTGGTCAAGGGTTGAAGTCCACCGGGTCATGAGGAAGTGTTCACGGGTAGATTGGCGGCGTAGGTCTTCCTTTCGTCCTCAATAGCCTGCAACCGTCCCGCCAACTCGCGTACTTCAGGACGGTCAGCGCCGCACTCCGGACACCACACGGTGTCATTGGACATAAGCATCATATTGTCTTTCTTCACAGTGAACGTGCCTACCTCCGCGCCACATTCACTACACATCTGCAAGACGGTCAATTCGTCCGCCGGCATCGCTTCACCTCCTATCTGGGGACATCCTATACGACTGTTCCGGCTGGCACCCCGGTATGGGGCAGCATTCTCAATCTTCGAGACTGTCTGCCAGGATTTCAAGCAGGTCAAGTGCCTGCTTCTCACCTTCCTTGCCACCGGCCTGGATTCCTTCGGTCATCATTTGCAGACAGAATGGGCAGGACACCCCCACGGTTTCGGCCCCGGTCTCAAGGAAATGTCCCGTCCGGGCGTGGTTCACCCTGGTCCCCTGGCTTTCCTCGACCCACATGTGGCCTCCGCCCGCACCGCAGCAGAACCCCCGCTCCCGGCAGCGCGGTTCCATCTCCACCAGGGTCAGACCGGGAACCGCATTGGCGATGTTGCGAGGTTGGTCGTATATCCCGTTGTGGCGACCGAGGAAGCATGAGTCGTGGTATGCCACCGAAACGTTCATCATTTTCACCGGCTTGACCCTGCCTTGGGATACAAGCTCGTCAACGAACTGGGTGTAGTGCAAGACCTCATATTCCCCGCCGAACTGGGGATACTCGTTGCGCATGGTGTTGAAGCAATGAGGGCAGATGGTGACGATCTTCTTCACGCCGTAGCCATTGAGGACCTCTATATTCTGCTGGGCCAGAATCTGGTACAGGTACTCGTTGCCCATGCGGCGGGCCGGGTCACCGGTACATGATTCCTCGTCGCCCAGGATGGCGAAGTCCACACCTGCGGACTTCAGCACCTTTACCATCGACCGGGCCACGCCTTGGCTGCGCTGCTCCAGCGCCCCCGTGCATCCCACCCAGAACAGGACCTCGGCGTCGGGCTTATCTGCCAGGGTGGGGACGTCCAGTCCCTCGGCCCAGTCGGTACGAGAAAACTGTGTGCCGCGCCAGGGATGCCCGCGCTGCTCCAGGCTGAGCAGGGCGTTCATGCCGGTTTCGGGGATATTGGACTCTTCCAGGACCAGGTAGCGGCGCATGTCCATGATGGTGGGAACGTGTTCCACGACGACGGGGCATTCCTCCATGCAGGCGCCGCAGTTGAGGCAGTCCCAAATCGCCTGCTCCGGGATGGCGCCGCCCACCAGCGGAGCAGGTTCCACATGCTCCGGGTTGCGCTCTCCCTGGTGGCCGATGGCGATCATGTGGTCCTTCAGGTTCTCCACAATGTGCATCGGTGAGAGGACTTTACCGGTCAGGTTGGCGGGGCAGGAGTCGGTGCAGCGTCCGCAGACCGCACAGGCATAACCGTCCAGCAGTTGCTTCCAGGTCAGGTCCTGGACCCGGCCTGCTCCGAACCGCTCTGCGGTCTCAAGCTCTATCGGGGCCAGCGCCCCCCGGCTATCCAGAGAGCGGAAGAAAGCGTTCACCGGCGCGGCGAGCATGTGCATGTGCTTTGAGAAGGGAATGTAGAGCAGGAATCCGAGTATCAAGGCCACGTGAAGCCACCAGAATGTGGCCTGAAGCGCGCTGGCCGCGCCCCGACTCAGGCCGACTCCGGCAAACAGGTTGCCCAAGGCCTTGCCGATGATGACTTCGGCTTCCGGTCCCGTGCCACCCTCGGCTACGTGGAAGGCGTGGGTCAGGAGGGTAGCCACCATCAGCCCTGCGGTCATCGCCACCACGATAACCGCGTCGAGACTTCTGGTCAGATCGAAGCTCAACCGGTGGGGTTTCGCAACCCAGCGGCGCAGCACAGCCCATGTGAGCATTACCAGCAGCAGGGCCGCCAGAAGGTCCAGGTAGGTACTGTAGACCCGTACTCCCAAGGGTGTCAGGAGCCACTCCGGGAAGTGGGACCAGATAGATGCGCCGAATATGAATATGAGGTAGCTGAGGGTGAAAGATAGAAACCCCCAGAAGATGAGCGCGTGGCCGATCCCGGCCCAGTCCCGCTGCGGGACCCGCTGCAACACGCGGCGCTGGCCGAGGACTATCAGTGCGGCTCCCTTCAACCGCTCGAAGGGACGGTCGATTCTCGATACCGGGCGTCCCTGCAAGACCAGATGGATGACACGCCGGTACAGCACATAACCGCCGATTGCGCCCACAATCAACAGCGCCAGATACAGTATTGCCCATACGGGAATGGGGCCGATGCCTCCGGGAGGGACCATGTTCTTCGCATTCTCCTGATGTCGAAATGCCCCACTGGTGGGCAGCCCCTAGTTTAACACGTCCTTCACGGGGTTTTGCGCCAGGTGTAGAATGGGGCTTGAAGAATCAGGCAAACGGCCACAGTGGGAACCGGAAGATTGTGACCACGAGAGAAATGACGGTCCAGGAGCACGCAAGGCAAGCCAGAGATTTCCTGGCTGCGTCCGACCGGGAATTTGCGTCTGGCGATCATTTGCAGGCGGCCGAGAAGTTATACGGAGCCGCAAGCCACGCGGTGATAGCGGTTGCCAAGCAACGGGGTTGGGGGCACCGCACTCACCGGGAGACCAAGAACGTGACTTCTCGCCTGGCAGAGGAGACGGGAGACCCATTCATGTTCAGTGGGTTCGTAGTGGCGGAGAAGTTTCACAAGCACTTTTTCCACAACGAGATGGAAGACTACGAGAGAGAAGCTGACCGGCCCTTCGTTCATCAGTTTGTAAAGAGGTTGCTGGTACTGGTCAGTGCACAATGATTCTGGCTCGGCCACGATGTGCGTTGTCGCAAGGATCCCAGCCAAAGATCATATATGTGCGGGTCAATTGCCAGCCTTAAACTCCGGAATCACGTCCCGGCCCATGATTTCTATCTCCCGCATCAACTTCTCGTGTTCCATACCCGGCCACTGCATCCGGAAGATAAGCTGGTTGACCCCTAGTTGGTCTTCGTAGCGCCGGATTTCCTGGACCACTTCCTCCGCTGAACCCAGCAGGAATCGGTCCCTTGCCAGATCCTCGTAGGGCACGGTGAACGATTCCTCGCCGGGCAACTCCTTGTCCTGTCCCCACGATGCGTAGGCAGCGTACTTTCCTTCCAAGTACGGCTGGCTCTCGCGGAAAGCCTGCTCCCTGTCCTGGGCCACGTACAGTTCCCGCATCATGGGTAGTGCCTGCGGCGCGGGCTGACCCTGACGGTCAAGCTCATGCTGGTAGCGGGCGAATTGCTCCGCGACCATCGGTACGGTTGCGTGGGGATTGATGAGCCAGGGATAGCCCCACCGGGCGGCGCGGCGTATGGCCCGGTCACCGTTGGCCGCGACCCAGATGGGTGGGTGCGGCTGCTGCACGGGACGCGTGGAGGGCCTGACCCTGGGGACCTGGAAGTATTTTCCCTGGAACTCGACCTCTTCCTCAGACCACAGGAGTTTCATTACCTCAAGCGCTTCCCTTAAACGACCGACCCGCTCCTGGCGCGTGGTGCCGAAAGAGACGTACTCTTCGTCCCTGTATCCCAAACCGATGCCGAAGACGAATCGCCCGCCACAGATAGCATCCATCGTAGCCACGGTTTCCGCCATGTCCACCGGATTATGCAGCGGCACCAAGATGACGGTGGCGGCAACCTGCATTTCTCCTGCTTCGGCGGCCAACCGGGCCAGCAAAGGAATGGTGACGCTCATCTGGTAGGGATGCGCCAGGTAGTGCTGCCCGGTGCAGATAAGGTCAAACCCGGCGTCGCGGGCCGCGCGGACCTGCTCGACGCTGTTCTGAATCTTCCCAGTCATCGACTCGCCGGGCAGGTACTGGTTGTTGATGAACAGGCCAAGTTTCACAGATCCGCTCCTTGGGCTGGTTGCGGCGGGCGCTCAGGTCAGGTTGGTGTTGGACAGTTTCCGGGGCTTTGAAACCGCCTGCTTAAACGTCGTGTTCCCGGACCATGTCCACCAGTTGGCCGACTACCCGGCGGGCAGACTCGGCCCCCTCCAGGTCTGCCTCCTCACCTTTTGGTTGAGAATAGACGATGAGCCGCAATTCCGGGAGGCCGAGGGCGTTGGACTGTGCCCTGGCAGCCTTCTCGAATACGTCGTGGGAAATGACAACGGAGGGGACTCCCGCCCTCTCCAGGTTTATCCCGTCTCGCACGGAGCCGGAGGTGCAGGAACCTCAAGCGCAAACGCCCACCAACGCCAGGTCCGCCCCGGACAATTCCTGAATCGTTGATGCACCCGCCGGGGCGAAAGTGTTGGGCTTGACGAACGTTACCGTGTCGGCTGGTTCACAGGCGAGCTTTAGTTCCTCTTCCAAGTGACGCCAGAATGGAATGACCGACACATGCCCGTTGAACAGGAAAGCGACGCGGCTTCCCCGCGGGTCCTTCAGGGGCGAGATCCCTTCGGCGTGAGGCGCTTCTTCTCCCACTGGACTGTAGAGCTTTATCTTGGCCATAGGTTTCTCCTTAGCAAGAGTACCGGGGAATCCCCGCGACCACTGTTTACAAGTCCGGTCAACGTCTGCTGGTTAAGCAGGTTCCCGGCCTTCGGGCCATCGGACAGCCCGGGTCTGGGCAAGCCCGCCGGCCTGCATCCAGCCGTGGCAAACGGCATTGAACCCGGAGCCGGACCCCCAGCCGCCGGCCACGATGATGAGCAGGTCTTCCGGGTTGCGAAACATGGGAATCAGGGCGTCATCGTCCGCCGGGTCAACCAGTCGCGCCCAGTGAAAGGGGTGCTCCGGGTTCAGGAACTTGTTGGAGTTCATCAGCTTTACCGGCTTGCAGGCCAACCGCTGTATATCCTGCCGGATTCGGCCCTTGTCGAATCCATCCGAGTCCAGCTTCTGGGCAGTCATGGGGCCCAGCACCAGCAGGGCCTGGCCGCCGCCGTTCATGGTCGCCGCTCCCGCGGTGGCGCAACTGTCGGCCAACACGGCGAGGATGTCGTCACCGGAGAGCACATAACCGGAGCCGGTGGCGATGTGGTGAGGGGCCTCGCAGGCGAAGACAGTGACACAGGACACATCCCCGGCAAACCCACGCTCCTCGTGGATTGGGCCCCAGGGGCTGTCCGCCGTGTTCTCTGCGATACAGTAGGTGTACTTCCCAGGATGCCCCAGGGTTGCGCGGTCAATCTCCCCGGCATACCCGCCGCCGATGTTCCACAGGATGAGACGTATGGCGCGGCCAACGGCAGCATTGGCCCTGGACCCGCCGCCGAAGACGTTGTCTCCGGCATTGAACCCCAGCTGCTCTACGACCGGACCTGTAACGATAGCCAGCGGGCTGATGCAGTTCGTGGTCGCCTGGATGCCGTTCAGGTTGAAGGAGTCGTCCAGCATACCTTCCAGGGCGGCAATCACCACCGGGATGTATTCAGGAAGGCAGCCTGCCATGACGGAGTTGACGACAACTTTCTCCACCGTGGCCAGACGGTTCTTGGGCGGCACCTCACCGACGACCTCCTGCGGGTCCCTTCCCAGGTATTCCAAGGCTGCCTCGACGAGCCGGGGCGTCGGGGGGATGACAGGGAGGCCGTCGGTCCAGCCCAGCCGGTACATCGCTTCGTGAGCTTCCTCTATCGAGTCTACTTCAATAGTCTGTGACGGGTCCATTGGTCCTCCGAGAACAGATTCGCGCTCTATACAGAACGTCGTGTTCCAATCGAGTCCGCTAATGTTACTACCGCCTGAAGAAGAAGCCGGCCAGAATGGCAAATGTCGTAACGGCCCACATGGTGATCGTTGAAAGGACCATGACAATGATGCGCATTTCCATGTTGGTGACTCTCTTGTCCATTTCTGCCGTGCGCTCAGTTATCTCGTCCATCCTCGCCTCGAAGCGGTCCATCCGGTCGGACAGCTCACTGAACCTGGCCTCGAAGCGCCTCAGTTGAGCGTACAATTCCCTCACCGTCTCCTCGAGGCGGGCAACCCTGATCTCTATCGGCTCCGGTACATCGTTCATCATTGCTATGCCATCCTGCTCCACGTGCTTGAGGCTGTCTACATACCCGGACGCGCCGGTAGACAGGCCGCTTCTTAAAATCGTGTAACGCCCCCAGCGTCAGAAGTGCAGCAGCTTCCGGAACTGGGTGTCGCCCCGGTGGGGTCCAACGACCGCCAAACGGAGTTGTTCGGGTTGGAACAAGCGGTGCGCCACCCCGGCAACATCGGTGGGAGTAACCGCATCTATCTTGTCCACAACTTGCTCCGGAGTGGCCACGCTCTCCTGCAGCATTTCCTGGCTGGCCAGCCATCCAGATACCGCGCGGGAGTCCTCCAGCCGCAGCAACAGCCGACCCTTGGTGTACTCCTTTGCCTTGGCGAGCTCCTGCTCCGGCGGAGCGGCGTACATGCTGCGGAGACCTTCCAGTACGCTCTTGACGGCTTCCCGGCTTTTCTTCGGCTCCACGCCACAGTAGACAATCAGCGATCCGCAGTCCCGAAAGTGGTGGAGAGAACTGCTCACATCGTAGGCCAGCCCTTTCTGCTCCCGGAGGTTGAGGAAGAGGCGGCTGCTCATCCCGTCGCCGAGAATGACGTTCAGAAGGGCCAGGTTGAACCGGTCAGGGTCCTCCAGGGCAAGGCCGGGGAGGGCGAGGCAGAGGTTCGTCTGGTCCGTGCGCCGGTTCTCCACCCGCACAACCGGCCCGTTCTGCCCGTCAGTGGCCCTCTCCCAGTCCAGGGACTCTTGCGGTAGCCACTCCATGGTAGCTTCATTTACTTGCTCCACGACCTCTTCATGGGTGATGTTCCCGGCGACGGCGACCACGGTGTTGGCCGGGTTGTACTGGCGTTGCATGTACTCCCGGATACTGTCCCTTGAAATGTTCTCAACGGTCTCGAGAGTCCCGCCCACGTCCCGGCCCATAGACTGGTCGGGCCACAGGGCCTCATCGATGAGCAGGTCAACCCGGTACGTGGGATGATCGTAGCTCATGCGGAGTTCTTCCTGGATCACCTCCCTCTCCTTCTCCAGTTCCTCCGGGTCCAGGATGGGGTTCAGGAGCATGTCCAGCATTACGGACATGGCGGTATTGAAGTGGGGGCGCGCTACCTTGCACCAGAAGACCGTCATCTCCCTGTCGGTGCTGGCGTTCATCACCCCACCCACGCCCTCGATGGCCTCGCTCACGTCCCTGGCAGTGGGCCAGGACCTGGTGCCCTTGAAAGGCAGATGCTCGATAAAATGGGAGACACCGGCCAGGTCCGGCGACTCATAGCGAGACCCTGCGCCGACGCAGATAGTGATAGCCACCGACCGGGTGTGGGACATTTGAGAACTGAGGATACGCAACTGGTTGTCCAAAACGGAGCGTTGGAACATCATTACCTCGCTACAGGCCTTGTTGCTACCGCGGCAAGGCCCCCTAACACCCAAACCGGGGAGCGTCTGTCACTCCCCGGTGTACAATGAATGCCGATTGCCGCCCGTGGCCAAAGGCGTTAGCTCTTCAACCATTCCACGTCGCCGCACAGGTCGGCAGGATGGGACCGGGAGGCGAAGTCCTGATACTGGCGGCGGGCCTCCCCGACGGTGGTATCGGTGCCGTGTCCGGGATAGACCGCCGTGTCGTCGGGCAGCACAAGCAGCTTGCCGGTAATGCTGTCGATGATCTGGGTCAGCGCTTCGGGGCTGCGGGTCTTGCCCGGTCCGCCGGGGAACAGGGTGTCGCCGGAGAACAGGTGCTTGCCGATTAACATGCAGGTCGCGCCGTCAGTGTGCCCAGGTGTGGCCAGCATGGTCATTTCCTGGTTGCCGAACTTGATGACCTGGCCGTCCTCAAGGTTCAGTTCGGGACTCTTTGGCAGGGCGTGGGCGTCGGGGCCGCCAATCCCCACAGCGACACCCACTGCGCCGGTGATCTCGTTGAATCCCAGAAGGTGGTCTTGGTGGTTGTGGGTAATCAGCACGTACTTGATGCTGACGTCCCCGATGGCGTCGAGGAGTTTTTCCGGCTCGGCCGGAGTGTCAATGATAATCCCTTCGTTGGTATCGGGACAGGCGACGATGTAACCGTTATTGTCGTAGGGACCCATGTTGATCTTGGTGATTTTGACTTCGCCGTCGTAGTGGAGGGCCATGAACTTCCTCCCGATATTCGCTGGATGATAGCGTCATTCTATCAAACCGTGGTGGGGGTGACAAAGCGCCGTCCCACTTGACAACCAAATCTGCGGGGCATACTTTAGCCCGGAACGCGGCCCTGTGACCGCAGACTTGCATACAGATGTGGGGGTTAACCGATGCCGAGGCTAGAATTGCTCAGCGAAGTGCAGCGGCGAATGCTACAGATGTTCCCCTGTATGGAACACGAAGACACGTCCTGGACTCCAATGCGCAAACCGCTGTCGGAGAGCAGGTTGGCGCTGGTCACCTCCGCCGGGTTGCACATGAGAGATGACACGCCATTCGTAATGGGCGGCGATTCCTCGTACAGGGTGATACCCCAATCCGCCAGCACGGCCGATATACTGCAAAGTCACGCCAGCATCGGCTTCGACCACACCGGCATCTACCGGGACATAAACGTCACCTACCCGGTGGACCGTCTGAGAGAACTCGCGGACAGAGGAGTGATAGGGTCTCTGGGGAAGAATAACTATTCCTTCATGGGCGCTCTGCGGGACGCATCGGAGGTGGCGGAACGGACCGGGCCGGAGGTGGCCCGCAGGCTCGTTGATGAAGGTGTGGAAGTCGCGTTCTTGACCCCTACTTGACCCCTGTGCTCGCACGCGGTCAGCGTGCTTGCCAGGTGCTTCGAAGAGGCGGGGATTTGCACCACCGGCGTGGTGTTCGTCAAGGAACACGCGGAACGGGTCAAGCCGCCTCGGATGTTGTGGGTCCCCTTCGCCTTTGGCAACGCCCTCGGCGCGGCAGACGATGCCGGCCTGCAACACCGGGTCTTGGGGGCTGCCCTGGGATTGCTGGAGCGTCAGCAGGGCCCCGTGCTGGAGGAGTTCCCGGATGATACGACCCCGGAAGCCCTGCTACAGGCATCGGCGGCGGCACGTTCCGGCAGCGCGGACGGCATTGACCCGGCGGACGAACTGACTGCCCTGCGCCCCTACTACGAGCGTTGGGTGGAAAAGCACAACGGACGCACCCAGGTTGGCTTGTGCGGTGTCCCCCAGAGGCGTTTCCGGGGAGTGGTCCGCTTCCTGCAGGGCTATACCGCGGGAGAGCAGGAAGACTCCACTGACCGGCCTGAAGGGGTGAAGCTGCCCCAGTACATCCGTTACTGCGTTGACGATATCAAGGCCTTCTATTACGAGGCCCGGTTGGAGCAGCGGCCCGATACGGCAGACGAGCAGATTCACGAGTGGTTCTGGGGAGAGACCGCAATGGGACGTCTGATAGTCACCCTGGCCGCCCGGATGGAAGAGTCGGAGGACGCCGAGACCAAAGCTATACCGTATGGGTTGGCAAGGTAGTGGAAGGTCTCACTGACTGATTCCGTCAATGACACTTCGTATCCGAATCTATTTCCAGAGGGCTTAATCCTCGTCAGATACTCCAACAGCTGTCGGCTGCTTCACCCGCCGCGCCTGTTCTGCGGCGGAGTGGCTGCCGTTTACCAAGTCTTGCAGGTAGCGGCCGGTTACCGAGTGGGGCATTTGGGCCAGGTCTTCCGGGGTGCCGGTAGCGATTAGCTCGCCGCCCAGGTCGCCCGCGCCCGGACCGAGGTCTATAATCCAGTCGGCGTTTTTCATGACGTCCAGGTTGTGCTCGATCAGGACTACCGTGTTGCCGTTGTCCACCAGCCGGTGGAGCACCCGCAGCAGGGCGGCGCAGTCCTCGAAAGACAGGCCCGTGGTCGGCTCGTCCAGCAGGTAGAGGGTCTTGCCGGTGGCGCGGCGGGAAAGCTCGGTGGAGAGCTTGACCCGCTGGGCCTCGCCGCCCGACAGGGTAGTGGCAGGCTGCCCCAACCGGATGTAGCCCAGTCCCACATCGCGGAGGGTCTCCAGCTTGGGACGGATGCGAGGGAAGTTCTCGAACAGCTCCAACGCCTGGGCCACGGTCATGTTCAGTACGTCGGCGATGCTGTGCCCGCGCAGAGTCACTTCCAGGGCCTCACGGTTGTAGCGGCTGCCGTGGCAGACCTCGCATGGAACAGTCACGTCAGGGAGGAACTGCATCTCGATCTGGTTGTAACCCTCGCCCCTGCAGGCTTCACAGCGCCCCCCTTTAACATTGAAGGAGAACCGGCCCGGCTTGTAGCCCCGGACTCGGGCCTCGGGAAGGTTGGAGAATAATTCCCGTATCGGAGTGAAAGCTCCGGTGTAGGTGGCCGGGTTGCTGCGGGGGGTGCGTCCGATGGGGGACTGGTCGATGTTGACTACCTTATCAATGTTCTCCACCCCAACCACCGCGTCGTGCTTGCCGGGAAGGTCCCTGGCACGGTACAGGATCTGGGCCAGCCGCTTGTAGAGGATGTCATATATCAGGGTGCTCTTGCCGGAGCCGGACACTCCTGTGATGCAGACCAGTTGACCCAGGGGAAACTCGACGTCGATGCCCTTGAGATTGTTCTCCCTGCCGCCGTGAACGGCCATCGCCTTGCCGTTGCCGGGGCGCCGTTGCTCTGGCACGGCGACCTTCCTGCGCCCGCTGAGGTACTGGCCGGTCAGTGAGTCGGGAGCGTCCATCACTTCATCCAGGGTCCCGGCGACGACCACGCGACCGCCGTGCTCTCCCGCCCCAGGACCAAGGTCGGCGATGAAGTCGGCGGCCCGCATCATGGCCTCGTCGTGCTCCACTACAACCACGGTGTTGCCCATGTCGCGCAGGCTGCTGAGGGTGCCGATGAGGCGGTAGTCGTCGGCGGGGTGGAGTCCCACCGTTGGCTCATCGCAGACGTAGAGGACGCCGGTGAGACCGGACCCGATCTGGGTGGCGAGCCGGACCCGCTGGGCCTCGCCACCGGACAGTGTGCGGGCGGTGCGGTCCAGGGTCACGTAGTCAAGCCCGATGCCTTCCAGGAAACTCAACCTCCCCTCAATCTCCTTCAGGACCTGGTTGCCGATGGTCTTCTGCCGTGTTGTCAACGTAGGGCCGGAATGCTCACCGGGGGCGTCCGGGTCTATGTCCCGGACCCAGTCGAGAGCCTGGCGTATGTTCTTGGCACAGACGTCCATGATCCCCAACTGGCAGACCTTCACCGCCAGTGCCTCGGGACGCAGACGCTTGCCGTCGCAGGCACGGCAGGCGCGGGCCGCCATGTACCGCTCAATGTCCTGACGGGTGTGCTCCGAGTCGGTCTGCCTGTAGCGCCGCTCCAAGTTTGGAATCACTCCCTCGAATGATGTGTCCCAATTGTAGGTGCGGCCCCGGTGGGTGCGGTGGCGGACGGTGATTTTCTTGGTTCCATTCCCATATAAGACCAGGTCTAGCTGATCCTTGGTCAGTTCCCTAACCGGCACCTTGGCCGAGAACCCGTTGGCGGATGCCACTGACTCCAGTACGCTGACGTACCAGCTATTGGCGGGGCCGTTCCTGGCCCAGGGAGTGATGGCCCCCTCAGTCAGCGACAGGTCCTTGTTGTGAATCACCAGCTCCGGGTCTATCTCCAGCTTGTAGCCGAGGCCGGTGCATTCACCACATGCGCCGTGAGGGCTGTTGAAGCTGAAGGTCCGGGGTTCAATTTCGGGCAGGCTGGTCCCGCAGCGGACACAGGCGAATTGCTCGGAGAATACCAGGTCTTCTGTATCCCGCCTCCGCCCCGCTTCCGCCTCCTCACCGCCTTCGACGTTGACCTGCACCACTCCCTCGCCTTCGCGGAGGGCTGTCTCCACCGACTCAGCCACCCTGGTCATCTCGGTGTCCTCACGAACGATGAGCCGGTCAACAACGATTTCGATGTAGTGCCACTTGCGCCGGTCCAAGTTCAGATCCCCCATTTCGTCCAGCAGGTGGACCTCGCCGTTGACCCGGACACGCACGAACCCGCCGCTGCGGGCATTCTCGAAAACGTCCTTGTGTTCCCCTTTCTTGCGCCGCACCTTGGGGGCGAGGAGCAGCAGGCGGCTCCCCTCGGGCAGGGACATGATGGCATCCACGATCTGCTGCACCGTCTGGCGTTCCACGGGACGCCCGCACTTGGGGCAGTGGGGGGTCCCAACCCTGGCGAAGAGGAGGCGCAGGTAGTCGTAGATTTCGGTGACGGTGCCTACCGTGGAGCGGGGGTTATGAGAAACGCCCTTCTGGTCGATGGAGATGGCGGGGGACAGGCCCTCTATGTAATCTACGTCGGGCTTGTCCATCCGCCCCAGAAACTGGCGGGCATAGGCGGAAAGGGACTCAACGTAGCGGCGCTGTCCCTCGGCGTAAATGGTGTCGAAGGCCAGGGAGCTTTTCCCAGAGCCGGACACGCCGGTAATGACCACCAGCTTTTCCCGGGGAATGGTTATGTCAACGTTCTTGAGGTTATGTTCGCGGGCTCCCTTGACATGGATGAACTCCTGGGGCATAGACACGCTCCCCTCACCTGTTGTTGAGAACCATTTTAGCACTCAGTTCTGGTTTCGGGACGGGCTGGACTGCCCCTTTGCATCGTGTATTCTTGTTCTGTAGTCTGATGAGAGAGGATTAATCTATGGCCCTTGACCTTGGCAGCACTTTCCTTCAGTTGGACGAGGTCAGCGAGCGGTTGGACCGCTTCCGGGACGACCGTCGCCAGCGGCTTCAGCGGTTCGTGGACGAAGCCGCCAGTGTCGATGTTCAGGCAGCCATCGACAAGACCGCTTTTGACCGGGACCGGCCTTTCCTGGCAGCCCAGGTACAGGACCGGCTGCTTGGGGGCTACGGCCCGGAGGACTTGCCCTCCGACTGGTGCGTCGTGGCCGTGGATGGTTCCCATATCGACGTTGACCGGCACTTGCCAGTTGCAACCTACCTGGTAAACCTGGGGGGCTGCACTCTTACCTACGGCGCGGAGCCTGAAGCGAGCTTCTTCAGTCAACCTGACCTGGCCTCGGAACACGGCGATCTCTACATCACCGACCCTGCCGGCCACGTGCAGGAAGAGCCTGTGACCGGCGCGTTGCTGGGTCTGGTCCGTACAGTGCGGGAACTCGAGCGACTGGCCAGCGCCGTTGAGGAATGCCCCCCGGGTCTGCCGGCGCTGGCCCTGGTGGACGGCTCGCTGGTCCTGTGGGGCCTCTCCGGGCAGGGCTATCAGCCTTACATCCGGCAGGCGATTGTGCAAGACCGTCTGCTCCCGGCGTTGGACCGCCTGCGAGAGCAGAGCAGGGTACGGCCTATGAGCCTCTCGGCTTATGTTTCCCTTCCCAGAAGCACCGAGGTCATCAATGCCGCCAGGGCCGCTCTTTGTCCCTTCGACCGCGCTCGATGCCGGCGTTCCTGCGGCAGTCGCCGCTCCATAGTCTCGCCCTGCGACATGGCCAACGGCTTTCTCGACCGGGAGCTGTTCGAGGAAACCCTGGAGCCGGGCTGGCGCTCGCCGGTGTACCGCACCAATTCCTCGGTGCCGCGGGAGAGCTACGGGGAGCATCAGGTCCTCTTCTACTACCTGAACTGCGGGGATGAAATCGCGCGGGTGGAAGTTCCCCAATGGGTCGCCGAAGATGAGAGCTTGCTGGCTCTGGGCCATAGCTTGATCCTGGATCAGTGCCGCCGGGGGCAGGGCTACCCGGTGGCCATATCCGAGGCCCACGAGCAGGCGGTTATCACAGGACGCGACCGGGAGTTGTTCAAGCGGATGGTTGCCGAAAGCCTGGAACGCAAGGGACTGCCAACTTATACGTCGGAGAAGGAACGCTCCAAGCGCGCGCCGTGGGTCTAAAAAGAGAGCCACTGCATTACCTTCCATCGTTCTCCAAGTAATCCAAGAACTCCTGGTAGCTGCCGAATCCGGCTACTGTGTGCAGAAACTCTCCCAGGGAACCGCTTCTCTCCCGCAGCTTTTCCAGTTGACCGTGTATCGGGCTGATGGACGCCGGGCTGGAGGCGTAGGAACCATGGAAAGCGAAGAAAGCCTGGTTGATCTTGCGAATGCGGTAGCCGTGGTCCAGGAGCATCATGCGCTGCTCTTCCATATACGCTTCCGCCTCTTCTATCTTCCCCTCAGTGAGAAGTTCCTCGGTGTGCAGACGGGTCTCCCGCATTGCCTGACCAAAGCTGAAAGCTCCAGGTGCAGGGGTTGTCGGCGGCGTATCCGGGTTGGACTGCCGGATGACCGGGCGGCTAATCATGGCGTCGAAGGCCCGTTCCCCGATTTCCTCACCGCCCAAGGTCGCCGCTGTCTCGTTGAGTGTTGTCATCTCTGGGCTGGACCAGAAGTTCCACCCCAGGGGACGGAAGAAGAACCAGTGGTGCAGCCATTCGTGAGCCGTCACAATCAGGGAGTAGCGCATATCTCCCTGGTCTGAGACCACGCTGGGATAGACCGCCACGCCTCCGGTGCGCTCCACCAATGCTGACAGGTCCCTCTGCTGTAAGTAAGCCAACTCAATCCGCTCCTTGTCCTCGTCGGACATGCCGGGTTTCAGGAGCAGGGTGGAGTGGCGGTGAATCCGGTCCCTGGGCGAGAGTACCAGGACGCCGGGCGAACTGGCGAATACAGTATCCACCGGCGGGAAGATCAGACCAATGCCGGACTCTAACCCCTCTTCTGCCAGCACTGTGCTGATCTCTGACTCCACTGCCTCCTCGACCACTGGCAGGATTTCCCGGCGCCGGTCCTCGACCCGGGCGATTGCGGCACTGAGGGTATCGGCGGGTATTTCGGGGGCGGACTCGCTGGTTGAGGTGTGATAGTCCAACCGGTGCCGCAGTTCGGACAACTCCCTTCCCAAGGAGAAAAACTCCTGGACCAGATTATTGCGGGCCTCCCGGTCCAGGTCTTCGCGCCAGGGCAGCAGGTCTATGGACTTTCGGGCCCACTTGTCGAAAAAGTTGGAAAGTTCCCAATCGATCAGGCTATAGCGATAGGGAGCGACCAGGGCATCCACGGCATCGTGCCGGTGGTCGCCGTGGCCCGCCGCCAGAAGCAGGACTGCCAAGACGGTGGTCAGGGCAACGCGGGGCCATCGCTTTATCCGCAACCCGCCCCCGCTCCGCTTCCATCCCCTGACAGCCGCGTCACGCCAGGACCCGGTAGCGGTAGCTGGAGGTCAACAGGTCGTTTTCCTCAAAACGGCTGTACCGTAGGGGCGTGATGTCGATGGAGGATGCCTCCCCCTGGCCGATAAGCTCGGCCATAGTTACCCCGATCATGGGGGACAGCTTGAAACCGTGACCGCTGAACCCGACGGCGCAGTACAGTCCCTTGATGCCCGGCACCCTGTCCAAAATGGGATGCCAGTCGGGAGTGGTGGTGAAGAGTCCAGACCATCCGCCGCGGAAGTACGCGCCGGCCATATCCGGGATTCTGCGCTGCATCCGATTGAGGGCGGAAGCCATGTCGTCCATACCTGCGGCTTCGTTGTAGTTGTCGAGTTCGACTTCTTCATCGTCGCCGAATCCCATGAGGCTGAAGCGCGGCCCGTCAGGACGGAAGGACATGGACTGGGCAATATCGCCCACGGTGGGATGTGAGGGCAAACGGTCCACCGGGCGGACTATGTAGGCTACCTGGTGCCGAACCGGTATGAGGGGAACATCGACACCAACCTTGGCCAATTCAACCCTGGACCAGGGACCGGCGGCGACCACGGCCACGGGTGTTTCCACCCGGCCCTTGGCAGTGTTGACGGCGCGGACGCGGCCACCCTCGACCTCAATGCCAAGGGCCGGGGTCCGGGGAAGGACCTCTGCGCCCATGTCTTTGGCGCGGTTGGCGTAGGAGGACATGACCAGATAGGGGTCGGCGTAACCGGACTGGGGTTCCCAGCCCATAGCCTCGTCATCAGAGACCGACACCATTGGGGCTATGTCCCTCAGATCGTCCCGGTTGACGACCATCGTGTCGATGCCCAACTCGACCTGCATCGCAACGTTACGTTCCAGGCCCTGGCGGTCCTCATTTTCCACCACCACCAGGTAGCCTGTTTCCACAAACCCCGATGGTCCACCGACCATCTCCTCGAAGTTGGCGAAGATGCGCCGGCTCTCCCAGGCCATTGTGGCGGTCACAGGATTGGAATAGTGCATCCGGCAGATGGCCGCAGACCGGCCCGTGGAGCCGGAGCCAATGACGTCGCGCTCCAGGAGCAGGGTGTCGGTGATTCCCAGGCGTCCCAGGTTATACAGGATGCTGCACCCGATTACGCCTCCCCCAATGACTACCACATCCGCCGTTTCTTTCATGCTGCGATGCCCTCCGCCAGCAAGTTGCTGAATTTCCGGGCCTGTATTGGCCGGGCGGGATTATCTTAGCGTATCCGGCCTGTACGGGTAAGCACTGATGGCATAAAGATAGCCTTTCATATCAGGTGTTATGTCCACCGGTGCGGCAGGTCTCCCGTTTTCACAGGGCAAGTTCTAAGCTGTGGAGCTGGCTCATTCTTTCCTGGGACGTCCTTCAACCTCTTCATCATGGTCTGCATTCCTGGGGACGTAGCGGTGGGTCGTTTCCCAGGCCCAAGGGATGAGGGCGAGGAGGATGTCCCTGGGCTCGGGGAGGGCGTCCTTTTCGCGGAACCGGTTGAGGGCTTTGTGGAGGGCCATGAAGGTCTGGAAGCGGAATCCGGCCTTGACGATCTTCTGGGTGAGCCGGTGGGAATTGGGCTGGGGTTTGTGCTTGGCACGAGCTTTCTCGCATTCGAGGGTGTAATCCTCAGCGAGTTTGCGCAGCTCGATGAAGGCGAGTTGGGGGGCGTACTTGTGCTGGAGGGCGCGGGAAGGTCCATCCGGCAGGGGATATCCCAGACACCGGGAACACTATCCTGCGAACGGTACGGACCGGCCCGCGCGTATGGAGTCCGTCCTCTGGCAAACGGGTTGGATTCCGTTCCCAGTCAGGGCGGTTGGCCGGAGCTCACGGCTACAGGATATGATACGGAGGTGTATCCGGGTTGCAAAAGCGGCAAGTGCCAGTAACCGGGAGCCGGTAGGAAGCCCGGGTATGAAACCATCCCGGCCAAGCCAGGACAAACCCCGTTGCCACGAGAGCGGGCCCTGAACGGCAAGGCCTCCCAGGGTCACGGTGGTTTCCCCAGCTACAACTTCACGCATGATAGACTCAGCACTTTATCTGCAATCCTGATAGTCGAGGCTAAAACCGTTGACAATTGTTGATTGATTGAGTAGACTTTTCCACAATGCGAGCGGCACACGTGAACGGTTGCTCCTGTACATGTCCCCCCACATAGGGGGCAGGTCAGTCGCGCGCGCCCGAACATGGCAGACCAGCCTGCGTCCACCAAGAATCCGGAAATTGGTGGACGTTTTATTTCGCCCCTTGAATGCCCTGAACAAATTGCCCCCATACACCCAATAAGACGGGGAGGCCGCAGGTGACGAGTCCGAGTAGCAGCACAACCCAAGCGGTAGACCAGGCAGAAATCCACCAGAGAAGCCGGGACCTTGCTCCGACTTCTCCAGGCATCATTCCATTCCTCGACGACGAGGTGCAAAGGCTCGAAGCCGAATCGGGGCGGTTTGAGAGCGGTGAAGTGGACAACGCCGAGTTCACCCCCTTCCGGCTGCGCCAAGGCGTGTACGGACAGCGGCAACCCGACGTCCAGATGATACGGGTCAAAGTGCCCGGCGGCATCCTGACCCCGGAAGCGCTGGATCGCCTGGGGGACATAACCGAGAGGTACGCCCCCCTGAAGAAGGGCCACATTACCACTAGGGAAAACATCCAGCTACACCATATCCCGCTGGCCGATTGTCCCGCAGTATTGCGGGCGCTGGGGGAAGTAGGGCTGACCACCCGGGAAGCCTGCGGGAATACGGTCCGGAACGTGGTCGGCCCAGCCTGCGCCGGTGTCTGCACCGAAGAGATTTTCGACCCCACGCCGTACCTGACCGCATACGTGCGGTTCGGTGTCCGGCATCCCATCACCCAGAACTTCCCCCGGAAGTTCAAGTCAGCCTTCACCGGCTGCGACTCCCACGATGCCGTGGCCGCCGCCATACAGGACCTGACCTACGTTTCCCAGGTGCGCGAGGAAAACGGTGCGACCCAGAGGGGGTTCAAGGTCTTCGTGGGGGGCGGCACGTCAATCATGCCCCGGCTGGCGAAGCCGCTGTACGAGTTCGTGCCCGAAAGCGATTACCTCCGGGTGGCCCTGGCCATCTGGACCGTGTTCAACAACGCCGACATTCTGCGCAAGAACCGCATGATGGCCCGGATCAAGGTGTTGATTGACAAGATCGGCCTGGACGCTTTCCGGGAACTGGTGGACGCCGAGTTGGAGAACATCGGTCCCATAGACCCAACGTCCCTCATGGTCGCCGAAGAAATCGAGCGGGAGACGCCCCCCGCCTTGTCGGGACAGGTCAACGGCTCCGGCAGCAACGGAAGCAACCCCGAGTATTCCCGCTGGGTGGAGACCAACGTGGCAAGCCAGAAGCAGGAGGGCTACCACCTGGTCTATGTCAAGCCTGTGCGCGGCGACCTCAGCCCGGAACAGTTCCGCGGGTTGGCGGACATCGTCCGGCGCTACACCGGGGGCCGCGCGCGCTCCACGCAGGAGCAGAACTTGGCCCTGCGCTGGGTGCCCACCGACAAGCTGCACGACGTTTGGGAAGCGCTGAGGGCCATCGACCTGAGCGAGACGGGCGCTCACCACATTAGCAATGTGGTCTCCTGCCCCGGCACTGATAGTTGCAAGCTGGGAATCACTTCCTCGATGGGACTGGCCAAGGCGATCCGGGAGGAGATCTCCACCTGGAATGGGCTGCTGGAGGATGAGGGAGTCCAGAAGATACGCATCAAGATGAGCGGTTGCCCCAATGGCTGCGGCCTGCACCACATTGCCAACATCGGGTTCCACGGCGCGGCGGTGAAGGGACCCGACGGACAGCAGATACCGGCCTATGAGCTGTTCCTGGGCGGGAACTACGGCGACAACAGGGTGGAGGACTCCCGAATCGGGACGCGGATTCCAAAGATCAAGGTGCCAGCCAAGGTCGCGCCAAAGATAGTGACGGAGATCGCCACCTATTACAAGAACAACCGGCAGAGCGGCGAGGGATTCAATCAGTTCCTGGACCGGGTAGGACTGGAGGATGTAACAGCGGTAGCCTCCGAAGCCCAGAAGGCTGCTGAGAACACTGATTCAGGCTCCGACCTGTACTTCGACTGGGAACGGACCAACATCTACAAGCTGGAGAGGGGTGAAGGTGAGTGCATGGTATAACCTGCATTCTCCAAGCTTAGCATCCTTTGGCGGAGGGCAAGCTTGGTAGCCTCCCTTGGCGGCCGGGTGGTCGCATTCGTCGAAGCCAGGATGCAATCGGAGATGGCCGGGCTGATTGAACGGCACGGTGGGACTCCGTACCCGGCCCCGGTCCTACAGGAGGTCTACCTGCGGGATGACCCTGAGGTCCAGCGGCTGGTCAGCGATGTGTGCAGCGGCAACCTTGACGTGGTGGTGCTGCTAACCGGCGTGGGCACCAATGCACTCATCGGGGCTGCTGAGTCAATGGGTGTGAAGGAACAGTTCCTTTCCTCCCTCAACGACCTGACCGTTTTTGCCAGAAGCCCGAAACCTGGGCGCGTTCTTCGCCAGCACAAGATTCACATCGACGTTATGCCCCCTGAGCCGTATACCTCCGCCGACCTGATGAAGTCGATCTCGGGCTACGACTTGCAGGGCAAGCGGCTTGCCGTCCAGGCATACGGCGCGCCCAACGGCTTTCTGACCCGGAGCCTGGAGGAGCGGGGCGCGACGGTGCGCGAAGTGACTCTCTATACCTGGGGCCTTCCAGAGGACACTTCGCCAGTAGTCCGCATGATCGACGACCTGGGAACCGGGGGAGTGGACGCCCTGGCTTTCACCAGCCAGCCCCAGGTGCGCAATCTGTTGACCATCGCAGCCCAAACCAACAGGGAAGCCCATCTACGGGAGAGCCTGGAACGGCTGCCCGTAGTGATAGCGTCAGTGGGACCGGTGTGCAGCGGGCGTCTGCGAGACATGGGCCTGCGGGTGGATGTGGAACCGGAGCACGTCCACATGGGCAACATGATAGTCGCGCTGGCGGAACACTTCAGCGGAAGCGGCAGCACCGGGGCCGCAAGCTAGACTAACCGCATCCACTCACGCCGTCCCCCCGTCTAACTCCCTCTACCCACTCGCCTGCACCGTCGAAAGCCTGGGCCTGCGGGTACCCCCCCAATCTGCTCACCGCATAAGCCAGCGCTTAAGCCGTTCCAGGGGAGAGACGCCTTCCTCAACCACCTGTCCGCGCCAGCGTTTCTCTACCCGGATGGAACGGGGAGTCACGAAGAAAAGCAAGTAGCCGATGACAACCAGTCCCAGACCGACCCAGACAAGGAACTTGAACCACAGTGCGCCGATGACGAACAGCACCAAGCCGAGGAGCATGAGCTTGCCTGGGGTTATCCTGGGCCAGCGACGTGCGGGGGCGTCAGGCGTTGCGGGCGCCCGCCCGGTGGCGCGGACGGGGGCAACTACCTGGTCATCGGCCCTTGGGTGATCCCTGGAAGTTTCGTCGGGAGGGGATTCACCGGCCTGTCTCAGGATTTCTTCGATCTCGTCCTGATACCTTTCAGGCATAGCTCCTCCTCCCCTAGTTCTCGCACTTTGATATCGGGTAAGGCCATCTGAGTGCAGACGCCGACGCTACGCATACCCGATTGCACCCACACCCACAACATCCCGGCGGGTTTGGGCATGGATTATAACCCAGGGTAGCGGTTTGCGGAAGTGTGCAACCGGGCGTTATCCGAAGCGGCCGGTTATGTATGCTTCCGTCCGCTCGTCGGTGGGATTGGTGAATATCTGGCGGCTTTCACCGTATTCCACCAATATGCCTATGCGGTGGTCTTCCACCATCAGAAAGGCCGTGTAGTGGGAGACTCGGGCCGCCTGCTGCATGTTGTGGGTGACGATCACGATGGAGTAATGCTCCACCAGTTCGCGCATAACCTCTTCGATGGCCAGGGTGGCGATGGGGTCCAGAGCGGAACACGGCTCGTCCATGAGGATGACCAGGGGTTCCACTGCCAGGGTGCGGGCGATGCACAGGCGCTGCTGCTGGCCACCGGAGAGGCTCAATGCGCTGGTATGCAGCCGGTCTTTGACCTCTTCCCAGAGTGCGGCGCGTTTCAGGGAGGTCTCCACCAGTTCATCCAGGTCGCCACGAAATCCATTTATCCGAGGTCCGAAGGCTACGTTGTCGTAAATGGACTTGGGGAAGGGGTTGGGCCTCTGGAACACCATCCCGATCTGATAACGGATCTCCGCCGGGTCTACGGTGTCGGCATAGAGGTCCTGACCCTCGAACAACACCTTACCGGTGATGCTGGCATCGGGGATAAGCTCGTTCATCCGGTTGAAGCAGCGCAGCAGTGTACTCTTGCCGCAGCCTGATGGTCCTATGATAGCGGTGATGTGGTTGCGCGGCACATCGAGGGTGACGTCTGTGACCACGCGCTTGTTGCCGTAGTAGACGCTCAGGTCTTCGGTCTGGAGAATGTTGTCGGCTTGTCGCATCTCTTTCCTCACATCCTATCCCGGAACTTGAAGCGCAGGAACACGGCGGTTGCGTTCATTATGAACAGGAGGACCAGCAACACAATAATGCCGGCGGCGGCGGCCTCGTGGAAGCCGGCCTGGGGGCGTGAAGTCCAGTTGAAAATCTGGATGGGCAGCACTGTGAACCGGCTCATGGGGCCGTCCGGAGCAAATGGGACGAAGGTCAACGCGCCCATCACGATGAGCGGGGCGGTCTCTCCCATTGCGCGGCTGACGGCAAGAATGACCCCAGTCAGGATGCCGGGGAACGCCTGGGGCAAGACCAAGTGCCAGACTGTCTGCCACCTGCTCGCGCCCAGAGCGTACCCACCTTCCCGGATAGAAGGGGGCACGGCACGGATGGCTTCCTGGGACGCGATAATGATCACCGGGAGCACAAGCAGGGCCAGGGTGAAACCACCAGCCAGAACGCTTTTGCCCAGCGCCAAGGACCTGACGAATATCTCCAGACCCAGGATTCCGTAGACGATGGATGGAACTCCGGCCAGATTGGCGATGTTCACCTGGATTATCTTGGTGAACTTCTGGCGGGATGCGTATTCCTCCAGGTAAATGGCGGCTCCAACGCCCAAGACGAATGAGGCCACCCCTGCTATGGCGATAACGTATATGCTGCCGATCACAGCGGCCTGGATGCCCGCCCTCTCCGGGAAGCGGGAAGGGAAGCTGCTCAGGAACTGCCAATCAACCCGTGTGTACCCCTGCACGACGATGTATATCAGCAGCACTGCCAGCATTAACAGGGCTATGGCGATGGCGGCCATGCACAGCCCGGCGAAGATTGTGCTCTGGCGTTTGCGCCGGGCCAGACGGGCCTGGAAATCTAAACGCTGTGTAGACTGAATCATTCGTATTGTTCCCTGAACCTGCGGACCACCCACTGGCTAAGCAGGTTCATGATTAGAGTAATGCAGAACAGGGTCAGCGCGACTGCGAAGATTGTCTTGAACTCCAGTGTCCCCGCCGGGGCATCTCCGAGGCTTACCTGGACTATGTACGCGGTCATGGTCTCGATGGGAACGAAGGGGTTGAGGGTGAAATTGGGGTTCTGGCCCGCAGCGACCGTCACGATCATCGTCTCCCCGATGGCCCGGGAAGTTGCAAGGATGAAGGACGCGGCGATTCCTGACAGGGCCGATGGCACCACAACCCGGGTCGCCACCTCCAGCTTGGTCGCTCCGAGAGCGTAGGCGCCCTCACGCAGCGAGTTGGGGACCGCAGTCATGGCGTCCTCGCTGAGGCTTGAAACCATCGGGAGGATCATTATCCCCATCACGATTGAGGCGCTGAGGGCGTTGAAGACTGCGATGTCTTCGGAAATCATGCGCAACAGCGGGGTCACGAAGAGGAGTGCGAAGTACCCGTAGACCACCGTGGGTATTCCCGCAAGAATCTCCAGTATGGGCTTGACGACCTGGCGCAGCTTACTCGGTGCGTACTCGCTGAGGTATATGGCGCTCAGGAGACCCAGGGGCAGGGCTACCAGCATCGACAGGAAGGCCACGAGCAGGGTCCCGGTGACCAGCGGCAGCACGCCGAAGTGCTTGGATGCGAACAGCGGCGTCCACCGCGTCCCGGTGAGGAACTCGATGGGCGAGACTTCCTGGAAGAACTGGATAGCCTCGAACAGGAGGACGGATACTATGCCGACCGTAGTGAGGATGGAAACGGTGCTGAACACGAAGAGGATCGAACGAGCGATGCGCTCCTGAATAACCCTGCTTCGCATCCGCCGTTGTGCGGAATAGTCTTTTTCCAAAGCGGCGACGCCTGAAGCAACTTCATCCCTAGCCAAGACAAAACTCCGTGCTCGGTCCTGATTCCGTTTCAGGAAATTCAGGAGTACGGAGGGCAGTCATTAGCATATCGGCGCTACCTTCCTGATACAACCTTTAATTCCCTGCCATTCCCCTGAATCGTGTTGCTTTTCCTGGTGTCCGGTGACGGGAGGAAGACGATATCTTCTTCCCCCGTCACTGTTCGAATGACTACTTGTTGCTGGCCAGGACCGCAGCCACCGGACCCTTCTGCGGGTTGTCACCGCCGAACAGGGTGCCCGCCAGTCCACGGGTGACTCTGTCCTGGGCCAGGGTATAGACTTCCTGCGGATAGGGCAGGTAACCAACGTCCCGGACAAGTTGCTGGCCGCCTTCGGGGCTCAGGTGGAAGTTGGCGAAAGCCTCGATGTGGGGATTGGCCAGCGCGTCCTTGCGGATGTAGATGAAGAGGGGCCGCGCCAGGGGCTGGTAGCTGCCGTCCTCGATGGTGGCATCGTTGGGGGTAACGCAACCGGCTCCGCCGTCTACCCCAACCAACTTCAGCTTGTCCTGGTTCTCCACGTAGTATGCGTAGCCGAAAAAGCCAAGGCTATGCTTGTCCCCGGCGATTCCCTGCACCAGAACATTGTCGTCCTCGCTGGCAGTATAGTCGCCGCGGGAAGCGCCGCCCTCGTGATTGACCACTTCGGTGAAGTAGTCGAAGGTGCCCGAGTCTACGCCCGGCCCATACAGCCTGATCTCCTCGTCGGGCCAGTCGGGGCGGACCTGGTTCCACCGCGTGACCCTGTCCTCTGCATCGGGACCCCAGAGAGTGTGCAACTCCGCGATGGTCATGCAGTCGATGTAGTTGTTGGACGGGTTGGTCATTACGCTGAGACCGTCGATGGCCACCGGGACCTCGACGTATTCGATGCCGGCCTCGGCGCAGGCCGCGACCTCACTGCCTTTGATGGGCCTGGAGGCGTTGGAGATGTCGGTCTCGCCGTTGCAGAACTTCTTGAATCCGCCGCCGCTGCCGGAGAGGCCCACGGTCACGCGGACATTACCGCCGGTGAGAATGCCGAATTCCTCGGCCACCGCTTCGCTGACCGGGAACACGGTGCTGGAACCGTCTATGGTGATGCTGCCTTCAAGGGCGGTGAAGTCCGGGGCCATCATGCTGGGGGCCTGCCCGGATGCGTTGTTGGCCAGGACCGAGGCCACGGGACCCTTCTGAGGGTTGTCGCCGCCGAACAGGGTGCCGGTGAGACCCTTATCCACGCGCTCCTGGGCCAGGGTGTAGACTTCCTGCGGGTAAGGCAGGTAACCAACGTCCCGGACAAGCTGCTGGCCGCCTTCGGGGCTCAGATGGAACCGGGCATACTCGGCCATGTGGGGCTTGGCCAGGGAGTCCTTGCGGATGTAGATGAAGAGGGGCCGCGCCAGGGGCTGGTAGCTGCCGTCCTCGATGGTGGCATCGTTGGGGGTAACGCAACCGGCTCCGCCGTCTACCCCAACCAACTTCAGCTTGTCCTGGTTCTCCGCATAGTAGGCATAGCCGAAGAAACCCAGGCTGTGCTTGTCCCCTGAAATTCCCTGAACCAGCACGTTGTCATCCTCGCTGGCGGTGTAGTCGCCGCGGGATGCGCCGCCTTCACCGTTGACGACCTCGGTGAAGTAGTCGAAGGTGCCCGAGTCTACGCCCGGCCCGTACAGTCTTATGTTCTCATCGGGCCACTCGGGGCGGATCTGGTTCCACTTCATGACCGAGCCTTCGGCGTCGGGACCCCAGAGGGTGTGCAACTCTGCAATGGTCATGCAGTCGATGTAGTCGTTTGCAGGGTTGGTCATTACGCTGAGACCGTCAATGGCCACCGGGACCTCGACGAACTCGATGCCGGCCTCGGCGCAGGCCGCGACCTCACTGCCCTTGATGGGCCTGGAGGCGTTGGATATGTCGGTCTCGCCGTTGCAGAACTTCTTGAACCCGCCGCCGCTGCCGGAGAGTCCCACGGTCACGCGGACATTACCGCCGGTGAGAATGCCGAATTCCTCGGCCACCGCTTCGCTGACCGGGAACACTGTGCTGGAACCGTCGATGGTGATGCTGCCTTCGAGGTTCATCAGCATTTCGCTGCCGGATGACATGTCATTCTTGGACCCGCCGGCCGGCGTGGTGTCGGACATGCCTTGGGCCGGTTGCTGCTGCCCGGTGGTTGCGGTCTGGGGTTGGGCTGCGGGTTCCGGCCCTCCACAGGCCAGGGAAAAGAGGGCCACCATCAGCAGGGCCGGGATGAAGATAGTAGCGGCAAGCCGCCGTTTGTTATAGCTGATTGTCACGGTCGTATTACCTCAGACGTACATGTTTTGGTCTTCTGGCACTCACGGGGTGGGACACGTGCCGAATAAGCTGGAGCGCTGTGGAAGGGGGTGAACGGGGAGGGGAAAAATAAAATTGGTAGTGCTTTGCGTTGGCGGTGTCAACACCAACGCCCACTAAAACAATTCCACCGGGACGTATGCCCCGGTGGAAGTTTCAGAATATGGCTTGTATGCTCCGCAACCCCGATATTCCGCAGGGCCAACTTGTGGATTCCGGGTTGTGCGGCTCGGCAAGGATGCGTTACCATTCTCCCGGCGGGATATCGTCAGTCTTCCGCATGAGTTGTACAACGAATAGCGGTTATGCCATGACCAGTTTTCGTAACACCGATGAGGTAATCCTAAGAGACGGGCGGTGTGGCAGTGGTCAGAGATGGAAAAAGTGGGGATTTGTGCCTGAGAAACGAGTGAATGAGGGCGGGAATACAGCCGGTTGACCCGGCTGAAGGGCCTTAGGCTACGGAGATAAGCCCACGCGATGGACACTTCTCTTATCCGACCCTACGATATTCGTTGCAAGGATTATGGTATCCTTCACTCGGCTTGTCAAGCCTTATTTCGACCAAAATTTCATCCAATCTCTGGGGTGTAATAGCCGTGGCAACCGATCTGGTACTTGGAGTGGTTGATCAATCCCCGGTCCGGGACGGGGGAACTGCGGGCGATGCGCTGCGGGAGACCATCGAGTTGGCGGTGGCCGTAGAGCAGTTCGGCTACTACCGCTACTGGCTCGCGGAACACCACAGCCTGCCCAATTTCGCCGGCACCAGCCCCGAGCTCATGATCGGGCAGGTGGCGGCCCGAACCAGCAAAATCAGGGTCGGCAGCGGTGGCGTGATGCTCTCCCACTACAGCTCGTTCAAGGTTGCGGAGCAGTTCCGGCTGCTTGAGTCCCTTTACCCCGGGCGGATCGACCTTGGCATTGGACGCGCGCCCGGGAGCGACCAGATTACCGCCGCCGCCCTGTCATACCCAAGACCCGGCACGGACATTCGCCACTTCCCCCAACAGGTGCTGGACCTGCTGGGCCACCTGGAGGGGAACCTGGAATCAAGCCACATATTTGCCGGGATTCAGGCAGGCCCGGGGGAGAGTACAGTCCCAGAGGTGTGGCTTCTTGGCTCACGCTACGAGAGCGCGATCATGGCGGCCCACTACGGTCTTCCCTTCGCCTATGCGCACTTCTTCGGTCTGGGGGTGGAAGAGGGGCCGCAGATCGTGGAGGGTTACCGTCGGAACTATCGCCCGTCGGAGCGTTTCCCTGAGCCGAAGGTCAACGTAGGGGTGCAGGTGCTCTGCGCCGAGACCGAGGAGGAGGCGCACCGCCTTGCCGCCAGCCGGAACCTGGCGCGGCTGAAATCAGTCACGGGCCGGGCTAATGGAGTACCCACGCTGGAGGAGGCTCTGTCGTACCAGTACGCGGCCAATGAGTGGGCGTATACCCAGCAGTACCTGAGCCGGTGCGTCGATGGAGACCCGCAACAGGTGAAAGAACGGTTGGAGGACCTTGCTGAGACCTACCAGACCCCTAACCTGAGCATCGTTACCATTTGCTACGACTTCGCGGACCGGGTCCGCTCCTATGAACTGGTAGCCAAGGCTTGCGGCATAATGCCAGAGGGTCAGTAGAAGAGTCTCAGAACCGCTGGCACGATGCAACGCTACGGCTCGGAATTTATCTTACTGACCCAGGGCTTCGATAGCCCTCTGGTGTGAGGCAACACTTTCCCCAACCGGGAATGGAGCCACCACGGGCTGCTGCAATCCGCGTGACCTCATCTTCTCCAATTCAGCGCGGCATTCCTCGGCTGTGCCGATGACGGCCAACTCCCTCTGCATTTGCGGGCTAATGGCTTCGGATGCGGCGTCCGTGTCTCCCCGTTCCAGGGACTGCTCTGCAATCGCCATTTCCTCACCGAAGCCGCAGTCCCGGAAGAACGTCCTGTAATATGGGTTCCTGGAATATCGCGCGATCTGTTGCCTCAAAGCGGGTTGGGCAGCTTCGACATCGTCGACCACGGCTACCCTGACATACCCGGCTATGTCTATTTCCAAAGGGTCGCGCCCGGCCCGTGCCGCGCCTGCGTGGACACGCTCTATGGACTGTTCCAGGTGGCCCCCGCCGGTCCAACTGAGGAGGACGCCATCGGCCATCTCTCCGGCCAACTCCAGCATCCTGGGACCAAGCGCGGCTATGTAGATAGGGACAGGAGTTTCGGGGATGACACTTCCCAGGCTTGCGCCCTCCATCTGGAACAGCCGTCCCTGGTGTTCTACTTCATCTCCCTGGAGCAGACGCTTCACGATTGAGATGGTCTCCCTCAAGCGGGCGAGGGGCCTCTGGTACGGGACGCCATGTGCTGATTCCACCGCGTGCCGGTTGCCCACACCCAGGCCCAGGATGAACCGCCCACCGGAGACTGAAGCAAGTCCAGCCGCCGACATGGCGGTCATCAGCGGAGTGCGGCCAAATATGGGCAGGATGCCGGGGCCTACGTTTATCCGCGAAGTCGCGCAGGCAATGGCTGTCAGTTGCGTTAGCGCGTCGCGGCCACCCGAGCCTTCGGTCATCCACAGAGTCTCGTAGCCACGCTCCTCAGCCATAAGGGCCAGGGACTTGAAGTCCCCTGGCCCCAGTTCCGGGTCGTTGCCGATCCTTATGCTCAACCGCAATACGACCGCACCTTGTCCGTGGGTATCGGAGTTAGCCGCTTCACGAACCCAGCTGGTCCGCCAGGTCCACGAAATTCTTGGCCACGATAGTGAAAGACGGGTCCGGGGTTGGGTCTGGCTTCTGCGCCGGGTTCGGCCCCCGCTCCATCGGGCGCGGGACAAACGCCGAGGGCAGGCCAACCTTCTGGGCGTTCAGAAGGTCCCCCTGGTGGGCGGCAACCATCATCACGTCCTTGGGGTCCATCATCAGGAGATCGCAGGCGGTCTGGTAACTCTCCGGGTCGGGCTTGTAGTGCTGTGCGACTTCTGCGCCAAGGATGCAGTCCCAGGGCATTCCGCCGTACTTGGCCATGTCGGTCATCAGCCTGATATTGCCGTTGGACATGGGGGAAAGGATGAACTTCCTCTTCAGGCGGTACAGGCCCGGAACGGTGTCCGGCCACGGGTCGAGGTAGTGCCAGGCAAGGTTGAACTTGTCCTTGTCTTCCTCGCTGATTCCTGTTATGTGGAACTCCTCCAGCACCACGTCTAGGGACATACGGTGCAAGCGGTCAAGGTTGGTCCAGGGCAACTCGCCGGTCCGGACTTTGTTCATGTAGGGGCCGTACTTGGCGCGCCAGGCATCGGCGAAGGAGTCCCAGTCGGCCTCCACACCATGCTCCTGGCCGAACTGCTGGGCCTGCCGGATGATGGACGACCGCCAGTCGACCACCGTGCCGAACACGTCGAAAATCAATGCCTTGACGTTTGATGTGTCCATTTCAAAACTCCTGAGTGTAAGCTGACTGAAATTACCTGAAGGCTCGAAAGTCAGGACAGGGGTCAGGGGGAGAATAGCCGCGAGGGATAGGTATGTCAAATGCTAAAATGCCGACCAGCCCCCACAGACCCGGATTCCAAGCTGGAGGAAGCGACTTGAAACGAGTGATCATCGACACCGACCCAGGAGTGGACGATGCCGCCGCGATTTTCCTGGCCCTGGCCAGCCCGGAACTGTCGGTTGAGGCTTTGACGACGGTGTATGGGAACGGCCCGGTGGAGGCGTCCACGGGAAACTCTCGCCGGATTCTCCACGCCGCAGGTCGGGAGGATATACCAATCTACCAAGGGGCGGGCAAGCCCCTGCTGCGGCCTCCCAACGAAGGTTGGGCTTCCCACGTCCACGGGCAGGACGCCCTGGGAGACAGCGGCTACCCGCTGCCTCCAGACGGACGCCCGCCGGTGGCCGGTGGCTACGCGGCGGTGGAAATCATCCGCCGTATCATGGATAGCCCCGGGGAGATTACCATCCTGGGCCTGGGGAGGCTGACCAATCTCGCACTAGCGCTGAGCATCGAGCCGGGGCTGGCCGGGGCCGTCGCCGAGGTAGTGGTCATGGGCGGGGCAGTGTCGGTGCCAGGAAACGTCTCTCCCGTAGCTTCAGCGAATCTCTACGAGGACCCGGAGGCAACGGCAATCGTTTACTCCTCTGGAGTTTCCTTGACGCAGGTTGGGCTGGACGTTTGTAACCTGGTGACGATCAACCAAGGGCAACTTGACCGGATTGCCGCCGCCGGCAACCAGGCAACCCGCTTGCTGTGCGCCGCGACCCCGTTCCTGCAACGGTCTTATGCTCGCCGTGGGCTGCTGGCCGAGTCAGGCGGGGTGCGGTACAACGACATGCCTGCCGTGGCTTATGCAGTAGACTCCAGCCTGTTCGTGGCCGAGGACTACTTTGTGGAGATCGAGACGGTCAGCCCGCTTACCAGAGGCCAGACTGTGGCCCACCGTCCCGATGCCTCCGGACGGAGGGCCAACGCCAGGGTGTGCATGGATGTGGACGCAGCCCGACTGACCGAGATGTTCACTCAGCGGGTAGCGAGCCTGTGTGAAGGGTGACCTGCGTGTGTTCCGAAAGGGCTACAGGCCGGAGATGGCCTGCTTCACTTCATCGTAGTCGGGTTCGACGCCGGGATTGGGACCGACCCACCTGTACCGGATGACTCCCTCCTTGTCCACGATCACGACGGCCCGCTTGGACGCAGTATAACCTTCCATTCCCGCGAAGTTCTCCAGTGCCACGTCGTACTGGTTCACCACCTGGCGGGCGAAGTCGCTGAGCAGGGGGAAATTGAGGTTGTTCTGGTCGCTGAAGACCTTGAGAGAGAACGCGCCGTCGACGCTGATACCCAGCACCTGGGCATCCAGAGAGTTGAACTGCTCCATCTGGTCCCTGAAGGTGCACATCTCGGTTGTGCAGACCCCGGTAAATGCGCCGGGATAAAAGGCCAGCACCACGTTCTTGCCGCGGAAGCTGCTCAGGGTCTGGGGCTGGCGGTCGGCATCGGGAAGGGTAAAATCGGGGGCGCTCTGGCCCACATCAGCAGCCATGTTGTTTCCTCCTAAACTGGTAGCCTCGGTCCCATGGAAGTCCCACGACGGGCACTATCCAACCGGGCGTGTGGCCACGGGTATCTTAACACAGCCAAGGGCGCCACGGGCACCGGCTCACAACTCATCTCGGCTCCCCGGACCAGTCCACCGTGATACAATAACGCGCGTTACGGACACGGTCCCATCCCCAAGAATCACCGACGGAGTTTGACAGCGATGTACTTTGATTCCCGGCGTTCCACGGTACTGGCCAGGCATGGAATGGTGGCCACGAGCCAACCACTGGCGGCGGTTGCCGGTATGAGGGTCCTGATGCAGGGAGGCAACGCCGTGGATGCTGCCGTAGCAAGCGCGGCGGTGCTGAACGTGGTCGAGCCGGTGTCCACCGGCATCGGCGGCGACATGTTCGCGCTGGTGTGGAACAACCGGGACAAGTCGGTACGGGCAATCAACGGAAGCGGCCGGTCTCCCAAGGCAGCGACCATCGGCGCGCTGGAAGCGGAAGGGCACCGCACCATGCCCCAGAGCGGAGTCCATTCCGTGACCGTTCCCGGAGCGGTACACGGGTGGGAAACCCTGCTGGCCGAGTGCGGCACCATGCCGATGCCGGAACTGATCCAACCGGCCATTCAGTACGCTGACGAAGGCTTCCCAGTATCGGACATCATCGCCTTCCAGTGGGCGGGGCAAGAGGAGAAGCTGGGACGACTGCCCTCCGGCCAGGAGATGCTGCTCAACGGGCGCGCTCCCAAGCACGGGGAGGTGATGCGAATTCCAACCCTGGCCCGGACGTTGGAGGCGGTAGCGGAAGGCGGGTCGGAGGCATTTTACACCGGAGAAATTGCGGAGAAGATCGCGGCCTTCATCCAGGAGCAGGGCGGGTGCATGGAGACGGACGACCTATCCAGCCACACCTCGGACTGGGAAGAACCGATCACCACCGATTACCGGGGCGTGACGTGCTGGGAATGTCCGCCCAACGGCCAGGGTGTGGCCGCACTGGAGGCCTTGAACATCGTCGAGGGATTCGACATCGCAGGGATGGGATCGCAGACGCCGGACACTTACCACCACCTGATCGAGGCCATGCGGCTGGCTTTCGCAGACGCCTTCCAGTACGTGGCAGACCCGGCCCATGCCCATGTGCCAACGGCTGAGCTTCTTTCCAAGGACTTCGCCGCCAGACGCCGCGCTCTGATCGATCCGCACAAGGCGATGAAGTCGGTGCCCTACGGAAAGGTCCACGGCGGCAGCGATACGGTCTACATCAGCTCGGTTGACGGAGAGGGAAACGCCTGCTCGTTCATATACAGTATCTATTCCAACTTCGGGTCCGGGCTGGTAGTGCCGGGCACAGGAATCGTACTCCACAACCGGGGAGGTCTCTTCTCGATGGACCGGGACCACGCCAACGCCCTCACCGGCGGCAAGCGCCCCTACCACACCATCATCCCCGGACTGGCGACCAGGGATAACGAGCTGTACCTGTGCTACGGCGTCATGGGGGCGTTCATGCAGCCCCAGGGCCATCTGCAAGTAATGACCAACCTGGTTGATCACGGCATGGACCCGCAGCAGGCACTCAACGCCCTCCGGTTCATCGTTACTGAAGAAGACGTTGCTCTGGAAGAAGGGATTTCCCCGGACATCATCGCCGACCTGAAAGGCCGGGGCCACAACGTCAGGATGATTGACAGCTACTACCGGGGCCTGTCGGGCGGGTTCGGCGGCGCACAGCTAATCCAGCGAGACCCGGATACAGGGGTGCTGCGAGGCGCGTCGGAGCCGCGCAAAGACGGCTGCGCCGTGGGGTGGTAGGGAACCGGGCGGCCTTGCCCTTCTGCCTCTAACCGCTGGACAAGTCAACCGGGACAATGTCAGTCTGCGAAAAATCATCGCCCTTGAACATCAACGGCAGGCCAAGGGCCGAAGCAAGGGCGTAAGGGAACATATCCCCGAAGTTCAGAGCGGCGGGGCCTCGGCCTCTCCCAAAACGGCGAAAGGCTTCGGCTGCTGCCCAAACTTGCGTCTCATCAGGCGGGACCAACCTGATAAATGGGCTGTTGAGGAATCTAACGGCGGATTGATATACGGTGTCGCCTCTCCTCGTCGCCACCACGATTAGCTCGACAGCGGTAGCAGTAGAAACCAACACATCTCCATCGCTAACCATCGCGTCCAGGAAGGTCTGACGTTCCGGTTCTCCCAACAAAATCGCCATGATCGCCGACGTGTCAGCGACGATCATATAGGTAGTCCATCTTCGTCGTAAATTTCGTCCTGCAGGATTTTAGACGGCGGATTGGTTGGGTCGTATTCGCCGAAGTGTTCCTCGCGCCACCGACGGCCAACCTCGCCCAGTTTTTCCAGTTCCTTCAACTCCCGCGCGATTTGCTCCGGCGTCATTTTCCGACGCTGCCCGATCAACTTCTCGACCGGAGTGATTGGCAAGATACGGACCTGGTTCTCTGCCAGGTAGTCCTGGAAGTCCTCGGCCCCACAAAGTCGTTCCATCTCACCGAGTTGGAGTTCAACGGCTTCCCGCAACTCTTCCCGCACCCGCTCCAGAGTGTCCGATTGGGCCGCTGTGCCTAACTTTTGGCAGACGCCGACCCACTGCCCTGCTTCTTCCTGGAAGTCAAAGGTCAGAAGCAGCAAACAGCCAGGGGCGCCTTGGGCAGTCCGGTGAACTATCGCAACTGTATCTCGCACGGTGGACCTCCAGTAAATGCGTTGGAACCGGAAGCCGGTTATTGTCCTGAATGCGCACCCACCTGCGTCGTGGCGCGAGTTAGCACTCCACCTGTCTGATCATTGCCCTACTTGCAATTGTACGTCATCTGAACTAAGACCACAGTGCTCAAGGATGTGCTTCGCACGTGTGCTCATAGTTGTTCGGTTGCCGTGACTATCAACCGTCAAAGGCGTACCATCAACATCGCGCGGGTGCCGGAAAGTATTTTCCTGTTGACTATACTGGACTAGAACCCCTTTTCCGTTAGACGACGGAACCGGCATGTTCTGCAGCGTAAGATATTTACGGGACCACAACCATGCAACCGTATGCTCGACTAACTGACGCCAAACCTTTACTGAATTCCCACTCCCGTCTGAAAATCGGATTGACATCGGTAGTTCGACGGTGTGAGGGTCGAACACCGACATCAGCACCCAACCTGGCTCGGTTGAAACCGTAGCATCCGGGATAGCGGTTGTCTCGATTTCCATCGTTGTTGATGCTTGACGGGGAACCAATATAGGCTCCTTGGCCGCAGAAGGTTGACCACTAGACAGGTTGGGATTCCAGAGCAACAGCAGTTGCAGCACGAGATGGTGAGAAGCGCCTTCCGCGATGCTCAGTTCCAATATGCGGCGCTCATCAAGAGTTCCAACCTCGAACACTTTGTACAGCTCCCAACGGTTGCCGTCGGTAAGTCCAGCGTATTGGATCCCCGCTGCGTTAGAGTAGTTGAGCATCTGCATCCGGTGTCCTGCCAGCGGCTCTCCCAACTTCTTGGCTTCCAAGGAAGCCACCGGTTTTCCGTCCGGCCCCAGCAAAGCGTAGTCTGCCCATTGCCCGCTGACGTTGTACTCCGGCGTTACCAACACTGGGTTGGATGTGTCCCAACCCAAAGCATATAACAGCGGGTCTATGAGGGCCATGCGGGTACGGGTCTCGTTTTCCCTCAGTGTAGACCCGTGAGTCTGGATGCGTTCCTGCAATGTTTCAATAGTGCTTACCAACGATTCCAGCAGCATGATGTTCCTCAATCCAGCAGAGCGTTCGTCCCGTCTCAGTCCGTACACCCCTACAACCGAACCTGCGTCATGGTCTGTTCCGGCCTACGCTTATGTTCAAAGGGGCGTCCCGCCAGTGTGCGAGACGCCCCGTGATGCGTGAGGTTGCCGCCTCTACTCTTCCAGCGTCGTTATGTCCCCTGGGTCGAGGCCGAGCTCCTGCGCCTTCAGCAAGCGGCGCATGATTTTGCCGGAGCGGGTCTTGGGCAATGTTGGCGTGAAGTCGATCTCCGACGGCACGGCTATTGGCCCCAACTCCTGGCGCACGTGTAGTTGCAGGGCGTTGACCATCCGGTCTGACGGATCGTTGCCCACCCTCAAAGTCACGAACCCCTTGATGGTCTCGCCCCGGAGTTCGTCAGGCTTGCCGATTACGGCCGCCTCGGCCACCGCCGGATGGGACACCAACGCGCTTTCAACCTCGGCGGAACCGATGCGGTGGCCCGCCACGTTCAGCACGTCGTCAGCGCGGCCCACCACCATGTAGTAGCCGTCGGCATCGCGAAGGGCCACGTCGCCGGTGAAGTAGACCCCGGGTATAGTGTTCCAGTTCTCGGCGTAGCGGTCGGGGTCGCCGTAGACGGTGCGGAAGAAGTGGGGGAAGGGTTTCCTGATAACCAGGATGCCTCCCTTGTCCGGCTCCTCTATGGGCTGGCCCTCACGGTCGACGATATCTAACTCCGCTCCAGGCAGGGGTTTGCCGACGCGCCCCGGTTTAGACGTCATGTTAGCCAGGGTGCCCAGGCACGGACCGCCGGTCTCGGTCTGCCACCAGTTGTCCACCAGGTAGGCCCACTCGCCGTTGCCGCAGATATGTTCGTAGGCCCACTTCTGGGCCTCGGGATTCAGGGGTTCCCCGGCGCAGGTCAGGAAGCGCAGGGAGCGCAGATTGTAATTCTGCGGGTGCTCCTCGCCGTAGCGCATCAGCATACGCACCAGGGTTGGCGCGGTGAAGATGACGTTGACGCCGTATTTCTCGATGATTTCGTAGAAGACGTGGGGGCCGGGGTAATCGGGAGCGCCCTCGCGGAACACCGTAGTTGCCCCGGCGATTAAGGGAGCGTAGACAATGTAGCTGTGGCCCACTACCCAGCCGATGTCCGAGGTACACCAGAACACGTCGTTATCCTTCACGTCCCAGAAGGTCTTGAAGTGGTAGTAGGTGCCCACCATGTAGCCGCCGTGGACGTGCTGCACGCCCTTGGGCTTGCCGGTGGTGCCACTGGTGTAGAGGATGTATAGCGGGTCCTCGGCGTCCATGACCTCGGCGGGGCAATCAATATCCCCGCCATTGAGCAGGTCGTCGAAGTCCACTTCCTTCGGACCCAGGGGCGGCTTCTCGTCCTCCCTGCGCCACACGATGATGTGCTGGAGGAAGTCCAGGCCCGGCACGGCCTCGTCGGCGATGCCCTTGAGGTCAACCCGGTTGCCCCGGCGGTAGCCGGCGTCTCCGGTAATCAGCGCCTTGGCCTGGGCGTCCATTATGCGGTCGCGCAGGGAGCCGACGCTGAACCCCGCGTAGACAACGCTGTGGACCGCGCCGATGCGGGCGCAGGCGAGCATGGCAATCGCCCCCTCAGGGGTCAGAGGCATGTAGATGACCACACGGTCGCCCTTGCCCACGCCCAGGGACTTTAGCCCGTTGGCGAAGCGGTTGACCAACTGGGCCAGCCGCCCGTAGGTGAACACCCGCTCTTCGCCATCCTCGCCCAGCCAGATGAAGGCGGCCTTGTTCTTGTTGGGGGTGTCCAGATGGCGGTCGAGGCAGTTGTAGGTGATGTTGCACTGGCCGCCCAGGAACCACTGAAAGGTGGGATAGTCCCACTGGAACACCTTGTCCCAGGGCTTGAACCACTCCAGTTCCGAAGCGACGCTAGACCAGAAGGCTTCTGGGTCCTCGGCGGCGCGGCGGTAGGTCCCTTCGTAGTCCTGGAGGGTGGCCTGGCTGGCCACGTGAGCGGGCGGCTCGATGGAACTTGTCTCCTGGAGTAGGTGGTCAATCTGTCCCTGTTGTACCATGATGCTCTCCTTATTGCCTGCCTATTTCGGGAACTGAACGGTTGCGGCAAATTTCACGGGCCAATGAATTCTGAATCTCGGTATGCCATGGTATGGATTCGACTTCTCCAGTAGCGGGGTTCGTCCATATAGCATGAGACCTCCCCTGCCGCAGAAGTTCACAGCCGTTGCGGCGGAGGTGACTGGCCAATTTCATACGATATAGTTGACCCCGTCGGGGAGGGCGTCGGGGAGGACGATGGTTTCGGGTTTGATGCCGTAGGGGACTCCCTTCATCCCGCTCTCCCGGCGGTGGGTCAGGATGAGGGCGATGGCCTCGGCCAAGTTCTCGCGGCACTCCTCTTTGGTCTTGCCCTGGCCATTTGCGCCGGGGATTTCCAGGCAATACCCGATGTACCATCCATCGTCTTTCTCGTAAACGACCGTAAATTCGTTACGCATTGTCAGGGCCCCTGCCTTGCCTGTTCTTCGCATTGGAGCAGGACTCCACCGGATTCCCGCCAGTGCGGGAATATCTGGCTCCATTCTAACCCTGCCGTAGGACAGCAACAAGAAACGCTAGACACTACCAGGCTGCGCCCTTGTTGACCCTCCCTGGAGCCTATCTTACAATCGGCGCGGGCCGCATACTGACCGGCCTCACTTGCGACAAGCGATTAACGACGGTGGGGGAACGAAATGACAACGCAAGGTTATGCGCATCCTGAATTTCTGGTTGACGCCGCCTGGGTCGAGGAACACCTGGATGATCCCAACGTGGTCATCGTGGACACAGACCTTGATCCTGCCTACACCCGCGGGCATATTCCCGGCGCGGTGCTCGTGCCGGACAACTTCGAGAAGGACCCGGACAGCGGGCGGGTACACATTATGAATCCGGAACAGTTTGCCGCCATGTGCCAGGGTCTGGGGATTGGCGACGACACTCACGTCATCACCTACGACAACTCCCAGAGCCTCTATGCCGCCCGGCTCTGGTGGGCGCTGAACTACTACGGACATACCAACGTGCAGGTGCTCAACGGCGGCTGGCGGCGCTGGGTCACCGAGGGGCGGCGCATTGAGTTGACCCGCGCCCGGCCCGCCTCAGGCCGGACGTTCACCCCCTCGGCGAATGAGTCAATCATGTGCCGGATTGACGAGCTGAAAGAGACCTACAACAACCCGGACGTGGCGGTATGGGATGTTCGCAGCGACGGGGAGTGGGACGGCACCGGCGACCGGGGCAACCTGAAAAAGGGGCGCGTTCCGGGAGCGATTCACCTGGAATGGTTCAACATGCTGGACCGGGATACCCACCAGTTCAAGTCCGCCCAGGACATCAGGGACATTCTCACCAGACTTGGCATCACGCCGGACAAGACAGTGTTTACGTATTGACAGGGCGGCATCCGTTCGGCGAACGGAAACTTTGTCCTGCAACTGGTGGGCTACCAGAAGGCCAAGAACTACGATGGCTCGATGGGCGAGTGGGCCAACCGTGAAGACACGCCTATGGAGCTATAGTAGGCAATTGCTTCCAGATTCAACAGCACCCAAGAGTCCGCGCGGCCCCAAGAGAATGCCGCCCCACGCGAAGGGGCGGCTCACAACATTACAGACCGGGTATGGTATTCCGTGACCGACTGAGCTGAAGCTTCAGGCGTTCCGCTTTGCGCCTCCCGTCACAGCATCGTAAAGCTCTTTGCCCTGCTCCTCGAAAGTTTCCATGTCCTCCGATAGAGCATATCCCTGGGCCACAAGCGTTTGTGCGGCTTTTTTGACCTGTGCTACGTAATCATCCCTGGAGGCGTAACGCTCCTCTATGGAAACACGTGGGTCTCCTGCGGCCTCACGGTCTTTACGGGTGGCGGGGAAGGGGATGGTGGAACCCTTCAGCGTTCCCCCCGATGCGCCTCCGGATGACAACACCTGGCCGTCGCCGCCGATGTCCCGGTGGCGCATGTTCCAGCCGGTGTATGTAGCCAGGGGAGCGGTCACGAAGGGCAAGGGCACTCCAGACACCTCGTTGCCGTCGGCGTCTACGGCGGATACCAGCCTTGGGTATGCACCGCCGACTTTGGCCGGGATAACCGTCGGCACCCTGGGGTCGGGGCCGAAGTTTAGCCGGGTGAACTTGCGCAGCGGACTGGGGAAATCGACGCCGGGGATAGACCGGAAGGTCTCCATGACAGACTCGGGTGATACGCCGGTGCCGTCGAACAGCTTGGGGCAGGCGCTGGGCGGCGGAGCCTCGCTGGAAGTAACCCAGCGGTCCAGGTTAACCAGGGCGGCCCGCAGCAAGGGCCGGTAGTCCAGGCAGTTGAATAGTTGCTGCGCCCTGTATTCGCCGGTGGCGTCCCGGTCGGCCAGGGGCAGGCCATCGACCGCATGTTGAGTCCCGCCCAGCATGTAAATGCGGACCCACTCCGGCGGCGTGATGTCCCGCTCTCCATTTATTTCGGTGTGGAGCAATGCTCCATGTCCTCCCCAATACTCGGAGGGCGTATTGACGTACATGATTTTCGGGCGGTTTCCCTTTGACGTCAGGCCGGAGAGGAGACCGTCTTTCAGCCCCGTTTCAGGGTCGGTCTGGTCCTCATCGCTGAAGGGGAACAGGCTGTTGGTGCTGCGGCTGGCCTGGCTGGAGGGTTGGGCGAAGCGGTGATTGAACTCGCCCCTCTTGCCGCCCGCCACGTGGGGTATGAACCCGTCAAATACCGGTCGCCCTTCCTCGTCCAGGTTCAGACCAAGGTACAGGAAGTGGCGCAGGAACCTGCCGCTCTGGGAAACGCCGAAGCTGTAGGCCGCGTCTATGCTGCCAGCACAGGGGTTACCCTCCTCCTCACTCGCATAACGCAGGAAAGCCGCGATGTCGCGGGTTGCCAGAAGCCCGGCGCCGGCTATGGGCGCGCCGGTGGTTTCGTATATGACCTGGTACACCTTACCCGGCTGGAACCCGGATTCCATGTAGATGTTGCAGGAGTCGGGTACCCTGCGGTCCCCGTCCAGGCGTGCGAATGACCACTGGTCCCGGGGAATCACCTCCTCCGGGGCGTCCTCGTGTTCCTGCACGGTAAGCACGGAGTCCCAGTCCTCCAGGTTATTGGAGGGATAGGGCAGGTGGGCGCGGTCGGAAAGGTACTGGACTCTAGTTGGAGAGTTGGGCTGGAAGGTGACCACGACCTTGCCTGAGACTGGCTCTCCGTCGACCATTGCCTCGGGTGCCCGGATGCGCAGCATTCCCGGCCCCTCGGGGACGTCGTGCTGCCAACCGCACCAGACGATGGTGTAGCCATAGCGCATCAGGAAACCATTGCCAGGCCCCTGCTGCTCTCCCGGCGCGGCATCGGGGGAACTGTTCAGGTTCTTCAAGGCCAGGGGACGGCCACGATTCGGCACGTCCAGCAGCAGGCGGCGGTTGCCCTTTTCGGGGTCAACCGGGGCCAGCAGGCGGAAGTCGGCGGAGAACGTCACCCGGCCATCGGGGTCTCTGGGAGCAAGTCCGATGTCGGCGATCATCTCGTTGGCTTCGTGGGTGGGGTCCACGCTGAAGTGGACTTGGCCCTCGATCTGTTCATACGCCCCCACATCGCCGAATTCCTGGCCTCCGGCATAAGGCCGGCGGGACGTGATTACCATCTTGGTCACTGGCATGATTCACCTCTCAATGCTTACTAAAAGGTACTGTCTCAGATTGTTCGAGTGAGACCGTAACGATCAACCAACCGGGGACTCTGCCGAATCATAGCCACAAGGATACGCCGGGGCAAGGTTTACATGGCTGTAATATGCTGTTCAAAAAATGTTTTCAGAAAAGTTCTCCAGCGGTTACATTCTTGTCATTAACTTGAAACACCATAGGGTTATCGTGATATTGGCCAATCCATCAGTCTGAAGACCTGCTATGGGACGCGCTCTTGCGCGGTCCTCCTGTATCTGTCGTGTCCGGGACCAACAGCCTCCGGCGCTAATCTTGCCAGCCCCCACCGCCGGGCCCCGTTTCCACCCACGGGGTCCGGCTCCCAACTTCGGTGGAAAGCAAATTTCCCTTGCCACCCGACAGCGCAACAGCCACAATGCCTGTGGTCACCTAATGCACAGGCAACCTGACTTCTGGCGTCGAGAGACCGGAGACTTATTTCTCGCAAGGGAGGCCGAGGATGACTACCCGAACCGACCCCAATGAGATACGCCTGACCGGGGAGAACAACTACATCCGGCTGCACGAGGAGGAAGGCGGGCCGATGACGACCAGGGCCAGCCACTGGCGGGTGCTTCTTTCCCCCGGCGGGCATGGGCACGTGTTGTTCCTGCGCAGCGATGTTACCGGCGATGCGCCGCGCATCTATTCCGACAATATCGCGCTGGTCCGGTGGCTCCAGGAGGAGATTTCCACCACGGGAGAATTCGCCAGCCAAGACCTGCCGGTGATAGACGCGGTGTTTTCGCGAACTGGAGATACCACCTACTTCTGGACCGAGCACATCGAGACTGCCGACGAAACCATTGCCATGACGTGGTTCGACTTCGGAGAACCCTTCGGCATCGGCGTCCCAGCGGGAAGCAACCCGGATCGGCCCTTGGGATGGACCAGCGTATTCGTTCCGGCACGGCAGTCCCAGCTTACCCTGAACGGCGTGGTTGCAAGGGGCAGGCCCTTCCCGGAGCCGCGGGGGGACAAGTTGAGCAGCACGGCAGGGTTGGCGCTGTCGGAGACTTGGGTAAGGGCTTAGGCCCATCGACGGACATGACCGGCCCCGCCCAAGCAGGATAGACACGTACTCGCCGGATGCCTCGACTTGGAAGGTCCTGTGAGGGCTCTCCAAGGATTAGCCCAGCAGTTCCACTTCTACCAGTGGGCTTCCCTGGACCCAGGCATCGGTGTCCCGGTCGCCGCCCAGCTTCTCATGGATGCCCGAGAGTACCTCCCTGCGCTGGTCAGGGTCGAGGAGCGGGGTGGCCCTGGCTTGGAGGTCGGCCTGGGCACTCTGCTTCAGGTGGAACGTGAATTCCGGGTTGGCCAGCATGTTGGAATACCAGTCGCGGGGTCCTGGCCTGCCCGTAATGTACAGACGGCCGTCCAGGTTGTGAAACCATATCTCCTTGCGGCGTGGCCTGCCGCTCTTGCGGCCAATCGTAGTAATGTCGATTACGCGGTCTTGCTGTAACGCTTGTTGCACTCTCTCGTCCATGTTACCCACACGTCAGGTTTTCGTTGAATGTGTTCTTTTCGAGGGTAATGCCTAACCCCGGCTCGACCCTTATCGCTTGCTCCCTGGACTTGATGATGCTGTTGCCGGAGACGGTGCAGGAGTGTGGATTCCGGTCTGGGGGCGCTCCGGGTCTTTGCCAGGGTTTGCCCCATAGGTTGATGCCGTTGCGGTTGCCCTCTACATGATTGTCCCGGAGTGTGTTGGCGCGTCCGTGTTCTATTGCGATGCCGTCTACACGATTAGAGTTAATCGTATTGTCCTGGACTGTTGTGTCGGACGAGTAGCCTAGCCAAAAGCCATAGTTGCTGTAGTTAGCCACATTTTCCCGGAAAATGTTGTGGCTGGAGAAGACGGCCTCGAAGGCGTTATTGGGGGAGAAGCTGCCGTCGTTGCCCTGGACCAGGTTGTGGTCTGAAGAGACCGGCGAGTTGGCCCTTGGGTTGGCCCGGATGAAGAAGCCGTCACCGCTGTAGCTCAGGCTGTTGCCGATGATCCGGTTGTGGTTGGAACCCCACTCCAGCAGTATGCCCGCCGAGTCCGCGGTATCGCACCAGAACCGTCCCGTGTACCGGATGCAGTGCTCACACAGGTTGTGCAGGACCTCAATGTGGCTGGACATCAGCAGGTATATCCCCACGTTGCCGCAGTAGGATGCGTGGTTGCCTCCGATAACGTTGCGACCGGACCGCACCAGGCTGATGCCATTGAAATTGTTGTTGACTTGATTATTCTCGATGACGCTGTGCGTGACCCGGCGCAGGTATATGCCGCCACCGAATCCCTCTTCCATCGGCGAGTCTGTGTCTGGGAGCCAACCAGCATCAACGGGGTTGGCGTTGTCCGACACTACGCAGTTATTGATGCAGAGGCGGGTAACGTTCTCGGCGTGAATACCGTAGTGAAACCCCCTGATCACGCCGTTCTGGACTGTCACGTCCTCGCAGTCCCGCACCGATATGCCAACGCCCCCGGCGCCTCCGCCGTCCAGCACCACGCCGGACAGGTCCAGGCATATCCCGTTGGTGGAAACTCCAATGACCGCACCATTAGTCCGGGATTGGCCCAAGCCGTTGAGCAAGGCTGTATCAAAGGTCTGCCGAGTGTACTGGCCCGGAGGTATGGATATGGTCTGCATGATCACACCCGAATCCGGTGTCCGGCAACGGACTGCTGGCCGCTTGCCGCTAATCGCCGGCGGAGGAGGCGCTTGCGCCCTGCTGAGGCTGCGGGGCCGGGGGTTCCGGTTCGGTGTAGGAACGGTGGAATGAGGCTATTACCGCTCCGGTCAGCATGATCAGCACCACGGCCAGAGCCGAGGTCTGGAACCCCTTGAGATAGTATGCTTGTGACTGGGCATCCGACATCAGAGCGATTGACGCCGGAAGCACTATGGACACTACCGCCGCGGAAATCGTCGCCCCCAGAGCGTGGCCCAAGTCCCTGGTAGTCTCCAGCATTCCGGATGCGAATCCCCGATTCTGGGTGGGCAGGGTGCTCATCACCGTGGCGTTGTTGACCGTGTTGAAGGCGTTCGTGCCAACGGAAATAGGCAAGAGCAGTAACGGTATGAACCACACCGACAGTTTCCCGGCGAACAGTCCCAACAGTACGAACCCGACGGCAATTGAGGCCATGCAGGCGGGACGCAGGAGTTTGGGGTTCCACTTGTCATGGACCGCGCCCGCGATAATCGGCATGAACAGCCCGAAGGACTGGTGCGGGAACAGGACAATTGTGACCCAGAAGGGGTCAAGTCCTTTCCCTTCCTCGATCATCAACGGGACCAACGTAAACACGGCAAGCATGGACAGGTGGAACGTTACGTTGGAGACCAGGGCCATGGAGAAATACTTGTGGCGGAAGTGCCGGAAGTCCACGAAGGGGTTTTGTACCCGCCGCTCGACGATGATGAACAGGCCGAGCAGGGCGAAGAACAACAGGTGCATCGGCACATGGTATGAAAGGGCGTCGGGCGTGATGAAGGACTCTTCTCCTCCGTGCATGTGTACACCTGAAAGCAGGAACGCCGCGGCCGTCGCCATGAGGAGCACTGCGCCGATGTAATCAATGCGGCCCTTCTCAAGCTCCGGCTCTTCCTTTTGGCGGAGCGCTGGCATACACCCCTTGATGGCCAGAAGACCAATCGGGAACATGGTGAGGAACACCAGCCGCCAACTGAGAAACTGGAGGAAGATTCCGAAGACCACCAGTCCAATCAGCGTACCCGCACGCGAGCCGGTAATGGGAAAGGCATAGGCCCGGCCCCGCTCATTGGGAGGGAAGGCGAAGGCGAGCATGGCGTTGCCGTTGCCATGTATCAGCCCTGCGCCAAGTCCCTGCAAGCCGCGGAAGATAATCACCTGCTCCAGGTTTTGCGCGACGGCGATGAGGACTGCGCCGATAGTGACGATGATGGCCCCAATCAGGAAGACCTTGGTATGGCCGAACCTGTCTCCCAAGCGAGCGCCCAGAAAGACGGTGCTGCCCAGGACAAGCAGGTTGGCGATTACTATCCCGGCAGCGTCGTTGATGGATGCCTCGAAGTGACGGGCGATGCTGGGGAGAGCCAAAGTAACCGGCATACTGGACAACTGCACCAGCAACTGTCCGCCGGTCATGGCGATGAGAATTTCCCGGCGCTGCGGCGTGTTCAGGACAGACTTGTAGTTGTCGAGTATCCTCACTGGGGACGGGTCCTATCCGCTGCTCCCCGGCCGGCATGGCGGTTCGGGGCAGCGTTCTCAGGATGGACTTCTAACAGCCAGGAGCATTGGGAGGCATTTATGCAGGCAACACCGATCCGGTCCCAGGCGGCAGGTCCCAAGTCTGGTCCTGGAGGCCGCGGATGTAGTCCACCTGGCCATGATGATTGTTCTTGTGGGTAATCTGGTGACGCAGGGAATTAGCCAGCTTACGCTCGGGTTGAGCCGGGTCCACGGGCCGGTCAAGAGCGGCCGGGTCCAGGTCTTGCAGCAATGCCATGCAGCGGGCATGGACGGCGGTGATGTACCCGGTCAGTACGTCCAGGTCCGGGATGGCAAGGGCTTGAAGGCCCATCTTGTCGCCGGGGTCAGGAGACTCGATGGGCTGGCCGAACCGCTCGTGCCACTTTTCCGACTCCCACAGGGTTGGGGCGCCGCCGGACAGAGCGCGGGCCACGTTGTCCTGGGAACGGCCCACATGCCAGAGGATGAAGCCGATGTTGTTGGCCCCTGGGATAGGACGCCAGAGGACTTGTTCCTGGGTCAGCCCGTCGCAGGTGGCCATCAGGCGCAACTGCACCTGGGCCAGGCTGTCGGATATGAAGGTTATCGTTTCCAAATCGTCTTCCTGTACCCGTGTGTTTAGCAGCAGCGTCTGATTGTGCAAGCAGGAGCGCCGGATGCGGGTGATTATACCAGAAAGTCTCACTCGTTCCCGGCCCACTATTACACGGACTGTCAGGGGACGAACAGCTCTTTACGCTGCGCCCTCGGACTCCAGGAATGCTCTTGCCCCGTCGAGGAACAACCTGGCCGCGCCCACGGCCACGAGCACGTCGGAGGTCATCTTCTTCCCGGCGGCGTGGACCCTGGCGGCTACTTCGGCCTCAAACTCCTTTACCCTGGGGTGGTTGGGCTGGCCCGGCAGTCCCATAGACTGGGCGATGTCCTGTGCGCCGGAACTATATAGGTCGATCCCCTCCACAGCCAGGATTTCGTCGATGTGGTCCAGGACTTCTGTGTCCTCAAGCTGTGCCATTACAAGTATCTGGGAGTTGGTATGCTCCATGTACTGCTCGCCGGACTCGAACTCTCCGAAGTACGCGCCGCGGCCGGAGCCGAAGCTGCGCTTGCCCCTGGGAACGTAGCGGCAGGCGTCGGCCAACTGCTGCGCCCGGTCCGGGTTGGTGATGTGGGGGCCGGTGATGCCCATGATGCCCCGGTCGAGGAACCGCAGGATGGTAGAGGAATCGATGTTGGGGACGCGGGCCATTGGCGTGATTCCGGCCATGTCGGCGACACGGCAGAGGTCGTCCAGGCTCTCGGGCGTGAATGGGCCATGCTCCGAGTCGAAGGAGACGTGGTCCAAGCCCGCCATGCCAATCAGCTCTACGAGGGCGGTGGAGGGAAAGGTGAGGCTGCAACCGTAGGCTTTCTGACCGGCGCTCATTTTGGTGACTACGTTGTTTACGCGCATGTGGCCTCCTTTGCGGTCCAGAGAGAGTCGGCTGACTCTGTTTCGTTCCGGGTGTGAAGTATAGTGGCCTTATACCACCACTGCCGGGCCGCGTCTACGCCCCATCGGAGTTGCCAATCCCAAGAGAACCCGCCCGACAACCGCTCTCGACGCCCTTGCCTCAAGCTGATATTGTAGTCAACGCCGATTCGGTCAGCTAATTGAATCAAACGGTCAGGAGGCTCCCGAACCATGACCCAGGAAGGCTACCGCAAGCCCGTACCCATCCCGACGCCGGAGACACAGTTCTTTTGGGACAAGTGCAAGAAGCACGAGCTCTGGTTGCAGCGTTGCGATTCTTGCCGCCATCCCTTTTTCTATCCCCGCTTACATTGCCCCCAGTGCCTATCCGCCGATGTATCGTGGTTCAAGGCCTCCGGCAGGGCGACACTGTGGACCTACATGATCAACCACAGGCCCATTCCCGGCTTCGAGGAAGACACCCCCTACGCCATTGCAGTGGTGCAGTTGGAAGAGGGGCCGAAGATGCTGACCAACATCGTTGGCATCGAAAACACGCCGGAAAACCTCGTGCTGGACATGCCCCTCGAGGTGGTATTCGAGGACGCCACCGAGGATATAGCTATCCCGAAGTTCAGGCCAGCGGCCGGATTGAATTAGACTGGACACGCAATACCGCCAAACGGGACACATAGTAACTGCACTAAGAGGACGTTATGCCAGACTCGCTACGATACAAGGTTGCCATCGTTGGCGCAGCCGAGACCACTGATCTTGGTGTTATCCCCAACTTGTCCACTACCCAGTTGCACATCGACGCCGCGGTGAACGCGATTAAAGACTGCGGTATAGACAAGGACCAGATCGACGGCATCGCAACCACCATGAGCCCGGCCGTACTGGCCCATTACCTGGGGATCGTTCCCCGCTGGCTGGACAACACCTCCGTGGGCGGAACGTCGTTCCTCATCCAGGTCCGCCACGCCGCGGCCGCGATTGCGATGGGGCTGTGCGAGACGGCATTGGTGGTCATGGGACAGAGCGGACGCAGCCGGGTGGGGGAGACTTCTGAACGCATCGGAGCAACTTCGGCCGCGGGCGGGCCGAGAGGGGACATCTCGTATCCGGGCCAGTTCGAGTCGATTTACGGCACCTCAGGCCCCACTACCCTGTTCGGCATGGGCGTGCTGCGCTACATGAAAGAGACGGGTACGACCCACGAACAGCTTGCCTCGGTAGCAGTGGCGCAACGGAAATGGGCCAACCAGGTGCCCAGGGCAATGTTCCGGGACCTGATCACGGTGGACGACGTGTTCAACAGCCGGATGGTCTGCTACCCGTTCCACCTGTTCGAGTGCTGCCTGGTGACTGACGGCGGCGGGGCGCTGATCCTGACCAGCGCGGAGCGGGCCAAGGACTTCCCTACCAATCCGGTGTACATCCTGGGCGCCGGCGAGTCTACCGAGACCCCCGTGGTCAGCCAGATGTACGACCTTACCTCCTCAACGGCCTTCAAGGTGTCAAGCCGCCAGGCATTCGCGGAAGCTGGTATCAGACACGACGACGTGGACCACCTGATGGTCTACGACGCCTTCGCCCACCTGCCCATCTACGGGCTGGAGGACCTGGGTTTCGTGGGCCGGGGCGAGGGGGGAGCATTCATCGAGGAAGGTAACACATCCCCCGGCGGCAAGCTGCCCATGAACACCAACGGAGGCGGATTGTCCTACACCCACACGGGCATGTACGGCATGTTCGCCATGCAGGAAGCAGTCCGGCAGGTCAGAGGAGAGGCTGCCCACCAGGTGCCCGACGTGAAGGTATCGTTCTGCCAGGGCGTCGGCGGGATGTTCATGGCGGCGGGAAGCCTGGTCTTCACCAACGAGCCGCCGCATTAGGCAACAGCAGGTGGCGGGAAATGGTCGAGTGCCGGTAACGGTCGTGCGGCCATTGCCGGACTTGATACCGGATAAATCGTTGTGATACTCTAGTCCGATCGGGGCGTAGCGCAGCCAGGTAGCGCACCTGCATGGGGTGCAGGGAGTCCCCAGTTCAAATCTGGGCGCCCCGACCATTATCCAACGACACTTTCCACGCTACCCTTTATGGTCAATGGTCACCCGATGGAGGTGGCCATTTTCTTTGCCTTATCGTACTGACAACGGGACTCTCAAGTCAGGCAGACTCAAGCGCGAAGGCGGAGTTCATCCTGACCATCATCTCGTAGTAGGTGGTGGCCACAGCCAAGGCGATAGCGCCTGTGTCTCCCACCAGGTGAGTAACCGCGGCCCAGGTTGAGTCCCGCACTTCGTTGCGGATGACCTCGAGGGCATACTGCACCCAGATACCGTCTTTGGGTAGCAGGCGGCGGGGTGCCGTGCCTGCCGCTATGCCGTCAATCACGGCCTCGTTCACTCCCGCCTGCCGGGCCAGGGGCTCGAAGGACTCCCACAGGGTTATGCTTCCCCCCTCGTGGGCCACCGTCAACGCCACAGTAAGCCGTATCCAGTCCTCCAAGCCCGACTGTTCCCGCAACCACTCATCCAACCCGGTCACCGTCCGGGCTGCTTCCGGATGGTTGAAGAGGGCCTTGAAGGTAGCGGCAAGGCCAGGCTCGTGGCCTGTGGCCTTGCCGTACATCGTTTGCAGGTGGGGCGGCAGATGGGCCGCCTGGGTTTCCGGGAGACGGGCCATCCGTCTACTCCTTATCCCAGAGGGCTTCGAGGATGCGGCCGGGGTTCATGGGCAGTTCGCTCAGGCGTACTCCCACGGCGTTGTAGATGGCGTTGGAAATGGCCGCCATCGGCGGGACTATTGGCACTTCGCCGACACCCCTGACGCCGTATGGGTGGGCCGGGTTCGCCATCTCCACGATAACCGTGTCGATCATCGGCAGGTCCAGGGAGATAGGCATCCGGTAGTCCAGGAAGCTGGAGTTGAGCATGTGCCCCTGATCGTTCACGAAGTACTCTTCGTTTAAGGCCCAGCCGATGCCCTGGGCTACGCCGCCCTGAATCTGGCCTTCGACGTAGCTGGGGTGGATGGCCTTCCCCGCATCCTGGACGGCGGTGTACCGGAGAATGCCCACCTTCCCGGTGTCGGGGTCCACCTCCACATCCACGATGTGGGTTGCTATGGATGGTCCCGCGCCGCCGGGGTTCACACCGGCCCTTCCTACGATGGGGCCGCCGGTCCCGTTCTGACGTGCTGCCATCTGGCGGAAGGTAAGGCGCAATTCCGGGTCCGACTTATGCTGGAGGACGCCTCCGGAGAACTCGACATCCTCGGGGGAGACTTCCCAAATCCTGGCCGCCCGATTGACCATCTGCTGCTTTATGTCCAGGGCTGCCTCGTAGGAGGCCCAGCCGGTCTTGAACGTGACGCCGCTGCCTCCGGTATTGGAGGTGAACCCGATGGTATCGGTGTCGCCCACCTGGGGCTTCACGTCCTCAGCGGGGATGCCCAACACTTCCGCGAGTTGCTGGGACACCGAAGCACGGGTGCCGCCGATGTCGGGGGAACCTTCAATGAGGTTGACCGTACCGTCGGTATTGACGGTGGCGGTAGCGCAGGAAGGCCCGGTGCCGTTGCCCCAGAATCCGGTGGCCAAGCCGCGGCCCCGGAACTTCCCATCCAACGGTGAATTGTAGTGGGGGTGAGACTTGGCCGCTTCCAGGGTCTCGACGAATCCGACTGCGGGCATCAACGGGCCGGTGACCCGGCGGGTACCCTCCTTGGCGCTGTTGAGGAGACGGAACTCCAGCGGGTCCATCTCCAGCTTCTCGCAAAGCTCGTCGATAGCGGTCTCCATAGCGAAGGCGGCGGCGGGAGAGCCAGGGGCGCGGTAGGCGGCGGTCTTGGGCCGGTTGACCACCACGTCGAAGCCCTCGATATAGGCGTTGGGAATGTCGTAGGCAGCCATCATGCACTGGGCGCCGCCCGGAACGGGAGAGCCGGGGAACGCGCCGGCCTCAAAGTACAGGTGCGCTTCGGCCGCGACTAATTTGCCGTCGCGGGTCGCGCCCAGCTTGACGCGGATGTTGGTGCCGGAGGTCGGCCCGGTGCCCTCGAAGACCTCCCCGCGGTTCATCGTGATCTTCACCGGGGCAGCGGATTTTCGGGCCAGAAGTGCGGCCACAGGTTCCAGGTAGATGGCCAGCTTGGCCCCGAACCCTCCGCCGATCTCCATCGGAATGGCCTTGACCTTGGATACGGGAATTTCCAACATGCGGGCCGTGTTGTCGCGGACGGAGAAATGGCCCTGGCTGCTGGACCAGATTGTGAGATTGCCGTCCTGGTGCCACATGGCCGTCGCCGAGTGAGGCTCAATGTAGCCCTGGTGGACGGCAACAGTGGAGACCTCTTTCTCGACGATCACGTCGGCATCCTGGAACCCCTTTTCCAGGTCGCCAAGCCTGTGCTCGAAACGGTTGGCGACGTTGGTGCTCTGCTCCGTGTCATCGTCGGAGCGGGTGCCCCCGGCGCGGGAGGCGGCGTTGTACTGGTTGGCCAGCCGCTCGTGGACCAGCGGGGCATCGTCCTTGATCGCGTCCATTACGTCGAGGATGGGGGGCAGCGCCTCATATTCAACGTCGATGAGACTCAGGGCCTGTTCCGCGACATGGGGGTTGACCGCGGCAACCGCGGCAACGGCATGCCCCTTGTATAGAACTTTATCCCTGGCCAGGATGTTGTTGCTCATAAAGCGGGCGTTTGCCAACGACCCCTCAGCCAGGTCGGCAATGTTTCCCGATGGCTGGGCCATTTCGTCGGAGGTTACAACAGCCTTGACGCCGGGGAAGGCCAGGGCGCGGCTGGTGTCTATGGACTTGATCCTGGCGTGGGCATGGGGACTGCGCAATACTTTGCCGTAGAGCATTCCGGGAAGGTTTATGTCGGCCCCGTAGCGGGCGCGTCCGGTAACTTTGTCTGCGCCGTCGTGGCGGACCGGGCGGGTGCCGACCACGCTGTATTCCTTGTTGGAAAGAACGACGTTGGGTTTGTAGTCGAGCATGTTAATGCCTCCGTGCGAGGGTGCAAAATAGTTGAACTACTGCCGGGAGTCCCGGCGGGGGACCCGTGCCAATAGTACCATACCGCGGGCAGAGTGGCACTTTTGGAGTTGAGTTGTCAGCCTGATAAGTGTGTCAGAACTCGGATGACAGAGACTGATTTAGTATGCCATACTGCTTTCAGCCTGCCTGTGTGGATGATTCAGATGACCTCTCTTTGGTAAGGGGGCAGAATAGTATGAACCGGGTCAGGATGGTTAGATGTATCGATGAAGAACCTGATCCCCCGTCCGATCCAGTAGAACTCGAAAAGTGGTGTGAATCTGGATATTCAGGAATACCTATTCAGACCCACATCGGTGACGAAGGAATCGTCCAATGGGTTCGCATGGACGGAGTAGTTTGTGTTCGGTTTGATGATGGGGATGAACGCTTGTTGTTTCCTGAAGAGGTATGCTCTTTGGGTTCTCGAATCGGGTTTGACTAAGTGATTTCGTCAAAACGCTCCTAAGCCTTCGCGTGTGTACGAATTGATTTGGTTGCTGTCAGAGGCCAATTGGGATGATGCCGTTGATTTCGCCATGGGCAGAGGCTTTTGAAGACTTTGGCCAATCGGTCCGTTGTCATGCACTCTTGGTTGCGCCGTTTATTACCAGAGAACCTCTTGATCGGCTGTCATCTCTTCTCGCGAGAACTAATCCACCTGAAGTCAACATCTTGACTAACTTGGCAGTCGACAGCATGTTGCAAGGCTCCATCGACGTTAAAGCTATCGCCTCGTTTTGCAACCTACACGCTTCAGTTACAGTTCGAAATCTCCCAGGACTCCACGCCAAGGTCTACGTTGCTGATGACAGTCTAGCAATAGTCACCTCGGGGAATTTGACCAGTTCTTCGCTGAACCGCAACTATGAATACGGAGTGCGGATTACGGACCATTCAGTCGTGAAGCAAATATCGCATGACCTGTATGAATACGGTAGGTTGGGATCGGAAGTATCCGCGATTGAATTGGAACGGGTAGCAGAAATCTCTCAGACCCTGAAAGCAGGTTATGAGGAAACCATTAACACAAGTCGCGCAGAAGTAAGAAAAGAGTTCGAACGGCGCCTCGATGTAGCACGAGAATCCCTTCGTAATATACGGGCGAGACCTGGGGAATCAACCCACGCTATTTTTGCTCGTACTATTCTCTATCTACTGAGGAACAATGCGTTGAATACTCGGCAAATTAACTCGCTTATTGAAGGCATACACCCGGACCTCTGTGACGATACGATAGACCGAGTCATTAACGGCGTCCATTTCGGACGCAAGTGGAAGCACATGGTTAGAAATGCCCAAGTTTTCCTGAGAAGGAAGGGGCTAATCAAACTAGATGGCGGAAAATGGAGCTTGGCGAGATCCCCTGGTGCCCTGAACCAGTAGGCCAACCCCCTATTGGGATGATAGCATCGACTCTCCACTCCCTGGAGGAGAAAAGCAGAGGCCCCGGTGTTCGTCCGGGGCCTCTGCTTTCGTGGCACTGCCTGAGTTGTGGGTTAGATGTAGTCGGCGTCGATGTCCATGTTTTCCATCATGCGGTTGCGGGTCTCGACGTCGATGTCCTGTGAGCGCTCCAGGTCGGCCTTTAGCTCTTCGAGCATGTCCTGGGTTATCTGTCCAGCCGCCTGAGCCTGGGACTTCAGCCTGGCGATGGCGTATTCCTCGATGGTGCCGGTGGGCATGTCGAAGAAGTCGCGGTCGAACACCGGCATCTCGCCGGGGCCGAAGTAGCCCTTGCCCTCAAGGGTGTAGCCTTCAAGGTCGTGGGTGCCCTTGCCCAGCACCTGACCGGTCTTGGCATAGTGGTCCATGACTGTCTGCATCCCGTACTTCTGGACGGGGCAGACCTTCATGCAGACGCCGCAGCCCAGGTAACGGGCCATCACGGGGCGGCAGCGCTTGAAGTAGAGCTTGTTCTTCTCAAGTCCGCGCCACCAGATCTTGTCGCGCATCAGGGCGCGGCCCGGGCAGCGGTTGACGCACACCTGGCAGACCTGGCAGAAGGCGTGGATGCCGTAGTCCACCGGCTCGTCGTAGGTAACTTCGGCGTCGGTGGTGACCATCATCAACCGGCAGCGGTTGCCCTCGTGGGGGGTCAGCAGGTATCCGCACGCGCCGAGCTGGCCGAGACCTGCCTGGACGTGCATGGGAATCATGGGACCGGTGGCGTCGCCGGAGTGGATGACGTGGGCCCTGTAGCCCAGGGACCGGATGTAGGAGCCAAGCTCCAGTCCAGCCGCGGCCTGGGTCCGGTAGGTGCTGGAGTGCACGATCTCAGCGTCGACGCTGGGGATTGTCTGGGTAGGCTCGAAGTCCTGCTCGAAGGCCAGGCAGATGGCGTGGGGAAGCTCGTTGAATCCCTTGCGGCTCTGGAACTCGTAGCGGGGGTCGTAGGCGGTGATGCCGACTTCAAGGAAACCCAACTCGCGGGCCTTGTCCTTTATTTTCTGGGAAACGTCCTCCCCAGTGGGTTCAGCGGTGGGCTCCATCCGCTTGGTGGCCCTGCCGGCCAGAACGAGGCCCCGGTTCAGCTTCTCGTGTTCCTTGCGGATCTCCCGCATCTCCACGTGGGTGTCGCGGAGAGCATTGGACCAATCGCGGGAGGCGCGCTCGGTGAAGTTGATGGACTCCAGAGGATATTCGCGGGCATACCAGTCAACTTCCCGGTTGTTGAGAGGGATACCGGGGACGGTTTCCAGTTCTTCCGGCACCGGGATGGTGATGGGATCATCTCCCAAGTGTTTTCCGGGGCGCACGACCTCGTGACCGATCTTCAGCATGGGGCTCCTTCCGCCAAGTCGATTCGTGGAAATAGCGACCGTAGTTGACCTGACACAACATACTCGCCGGGGGCGCGGTTGTCAACGAGCATGGATGGACGGCCGTTACCACTTCAACCCTGGTTCCCTCTCCTGGAGGACTTCGCCGAACAGGGTCAACACCTGGTCAACGTTCAGGACCACGACGGCCCCGGTGTGGTTCTGATCGCCGCCCGTTGGAGACAGCCTGCGGTCCACTTCGTCGAAACCGGGGCCTTCCCGATGCTCCGAGGCGGTGCAGCGGAACTTCCAGCCGGTCCCGGTGGCGGCGTCCCGGTAGATTACGATGACCTTGGGGTTCTGCTCAGGGGAAACCAGGGATGCTGCATTGCTGCGGTTTTTGTACGCCAATGAAGAATCGTTAAGAGCCATCATCGTACCGATGTAGCCCATGTCGGGCGTCCCGTCCCTGGAGGAGGTGGCGACGATGCAGGGGTTTCCGCTGGTCCTGGCGTTGTTGATGCTGTCTTGCATCTCCTGGGTCAACTGGATCATTTGAACTCCCCTCCAAGCGGAATACTATCACCGAATCCCAGGGGTCTGCCCAGCCCGTTGAAAGACTGCCAGAGCGGCGCTCTACCCGTCGTTTGCCAGGACAGTACGGATGGCAGCGTCTTGCTCCTCGTGCGACAGCAGGATGCAATTGGAGCAGTAGTTATTGGTGGGCTGGGCCTTCCACCAGAGGCAACAGCCTGCCCTTCGTGAGAAGAACCCTCGCTTGCCTTCGTCTTCGAATATCTCCATGGTGACCTGGCGGTACACCAGGGAATCAGGGTCTGAGAAGAACCGATTGGCCTCTCGTATCACTCTCTTAGTGTCACCGTGCCGGTCGTAAAGCTCCCGGAACACCTGGCTGCAGGACGCTCCAACGGCATTTTCGGAAACTCTAATGCTTGCCCGGGCTGCCTTGCGCAACGCGTTGATTACCAGCCTCAAATTGGCCTCGAACAGCCATTCCTTCAACTGGTGGTAAAGCGCGTCCTCGTCGGGCACCAAGCGAACATCAGGGTTGCCGGCGGCGGGATCATTCGGAAGGGCCGCGAAGGCAGGCCGCACCAGTCCCGTAGAGCTGATCCTCTGACCCTGACGGTTGAAGGCAATGTTATCCAGGGAAACCAGCGGTACACGGTGGTGCATGATGTACTGGCCTATCACCGGCCAGACCAGCCTGGTCAGATAGGCAATGATGAACGCGGAGCCGGCGACGTGGGGGTGACTGGAACCCCACGCATAAGTTCCATAGGCAATGACCAGGTCCCCGAGGGCCTGGTCATTGTCGAGGAAAACCGTAGCGGCCGGGACCCAGCCTTCTGCAGGTAGTCCGGCTATAGGGAATTCAAAGAGGGGGTTGACCGTACCCGCCTGGCCCAGACTATCCTGCAAGGGGTATCCGGAGCTGTCCAACTCCATCCTCCGTCAGCGGTAATCCTACTGCTGGTCCGATTCTCCCAGCCGCTATGTCACGATGCTGATGTAGGGCTTGGTGAAGACGTCCCAACTATTGTTGGCCGCGTCGTAGCGGGAGTTCACGAAGACCCGCCAGTTCTGGTCATCCAGGTCCGGGAAGTCGGATCGGTAGTAGTAACCGGGCCAGCGTGTCTCCCGCCGGTGCAGCAGGTGACGCATGTGTGCCTCACCGACCCATACCCGGTGGGCCAGCTCCCAGCAGCGGAGCAGTTCGTGGAGATTCCGCGCTCCCAGGTGGGCCAGGTCTTCGCGCAGGGTCTCTATGAGTGCTATCCCGCGCTCCAGGGTGTGGGCGTTAGTGGTGTAGGAAGCGGAAGTACCGCCAGCGTACTCGTCCATTATCTTCTGGAGGCGGGCCAGCCCCTGCCTGGGCGTGATGTAGTGCGGGTTGACCTGTGAGGACGTCGATGCCCCACTGGACTTCTCGAAAGTTTCCAGAGGAGCCCAGATGGTCTCCTGTAGCTGAGTGACCTGGGCATTGCTCAGGGTCGGAGCATCTGCATTGCCCGTCACGTAGTTGACCGCTGACTTTCCGGCAAGCCGGCCCTCGGTAAAGGAACCGGAGGAGAACTTGTGGGGGGCGGCGCCTACTCCGTCACCGGCAGCGAACAGGCCGCGGATGGTGGTCATCTTGTTGTAGCCCCAGAAGTACTCCGGGGGCGCCAGGTCCTCGGGGCCGCTAACCCAGGCCCCGGCCTCGCCGGAGTGGGAACCCATGATGTAGGGTTCGGCCAGCACGACCTCGGAAGGGGTCTCCTCCGGTGCAATGTTCTGGGCGGCCCAGGTGAGTGCCTGGGATATTGTCATGTCCAGGAAGTCTTCCCACGCCTCATTGCGCACCTGCTCCATCTTGGCCGGGTCGCCTTCGGCCAGCTTCTCCATAGCCTCTTCGGTGCGCATGTACATGGGACCAAGACCATCGCGCAGGTCGAGGTACATCTGGTGGTTCCGCAGCGGCGTGGGGGTAGGGATTGCAGAACCGTATGGCTCGTACTTGTCCAGTTCCGCAGCGCGGGTAATGGTGTAGTCCTCGCCCAGGGCATTGGTGACCCTGGCGTGGAAATACTGGAACCACATACCCACTGGGCCGTAACCGTCCTTAAACCGGGTGGGAACGAAGCGGTGCTCCATCTGGGTCATTTCCACACCGGCCGGAATCATCAGTCCGTAAGCGGAGCCGGTGGCGAACACCGAGTACCAGGTCCGGCCCAGCCCCTCGTTCACAGACCGGGGGCGGAACACGTTGGACGCGCCGCCGGTGGTCACGATTACGGCCTTGGCCCGGAACACGTAGAACTTGTTCTCACGCACCGAGAAACCTATGGCCCCGGCTATCTTTCCGGGGTCGTTGGCATCGGTGAGAAGGTGGGTTACCGAGACCCGCTCGTACAGGTTTCCCTGGCCCAGGGCGGTGCGGGCCGGTTCGGCGGCAATGGGCTTGATAGACTCACCGTGGATGGGAATCTGCCAGCGGCCGATGCGCTCGTACTCGCCGTTCTCCTTCTTCCAGATGGGCAGTCCCCACTCTTCCAAGAGGTGAACGGTGGAGTCAACATGGCGACCCACGTCGTAGACCAGATCCTCGCGCGCCAGGCCCATCATGTCATTGACCACGTAGTTAACGAAGTCTTCTGGAGTGTTCCATCCGTAGCGCTGGCCCATATAGCAGTTTATCGCAGAAAGGCCCTCGCCAGTTGCTCCGCTGCGCTCGATGGCGGCCTTCTCGACCATGACCACGCGAAGCTTGTCGCCCCAGTAGTTGGTCTCGAATGCCGCGCCGCAGCCGGACATGCCGCCGCCGATTATCAGGATGTCGCATTCAACGGTCTCGGTTGTTGGTAGTGCCATGCCTTGTACTCCAGGTTAAAGATATATGCGTGGTTACGGCCTATCCGCCCACAAAGAAGTCGAGAACATTGCCCAGGGTGTTGGTGTCGCCCCGGTACAACTCGGTATAGCCGCATTGTCCACAGGACACCGTGGTGAATTTCTTGTTCTGTACATCGAAGAACTTGGCGAGGTTCCCGCCGGTGGCGCGAAATTCGTCGGTCACGAACTGGTTGTGCCCGCACTTGGCGCAGTGCATCTCGCGCCCGGAACTGTCTCTGATCTCGTGTGCTTCCGGTCCTCTTCTCCCAAACATGCCCGTTCCTCTTACGGGAAGCTGTGTGCGTTCCATGCACCCGCCCAGGATATGCCTTCTATTGGCGTAAAATCATTTCAAGGTTGGAAGCTCTGCCACCCCCAGCCATAGGGATTCCCCGGCCAGTTTCTGGGACCCGAGGTCTCCAACCCGGTCCTCAGTGAAATTCTCGTAGGGTGTGACCGTTCCCGCGGGACGTGTGCGTGACGGATAAGTGAACTCGAACTCCCGCCCGTCCCGGAAACGGACCTCCCAACGGAGACCATCTCCTTCGGTGGTCTGGGTGCGGTGGGGTTGGACTATCGCGCCCAATGGGACGAAATCGGCATACCCTCGAACATGGATGGCTTCCTGGGGACAGAGCTTGACACAGGCGTAGCACTCAGAGCACATTTCCGGCTCCTGGTTAAAGCCCTTGTCCAGGTCGCTGTCCAGCACCATCAGGTCATTGGGGCAGATGTAAACGCACAACGGCCCCTGGTGTACTCCCTGACAGGCGTTACAGGCATTGGGGTCAACATAGGTTGGCATGAATTTTCTCCTCCTCCGGCCCCTTCAGCGACTAACCGAGGCGGGCCGGTCTATTCAACCGAAAGCCCCCGCTGCTTAACGGCGGGGGCTTTCCGCACAAAATCAATGGTTGCCCTCGGTACAGGTACAGTTCATGTCGTGCATGGACATTACCGGGGTCCGGTTCTCAAGGTATTGCTCGGTCACGAAGGGAGAGCCAAACCCGTAGGTCTCGGCGCACTCCCGGACTACTTCCAAAACCTCTGAGCGAAGTATCAGGGGCGCGGGTTCGGTGCCGCCCTGGATGATGCTCCGGATGAACGTACCGGAGAGGTCCTGCTTGGTCTCCCGGTGGCCGCACAGACCTTCGTAAGCCACACCCGCGCAAACGGGACAGTACCACCATTCCAGGGTAAGCACGGGCTGGATGCCCAGATCGGGCAACTGTTTGAAGATGTCGTGGGCGGCATAGGTATCGTAATAGCTTCCCACTCCGGCATGGTCCCTGCCAAACATGTGATGGGTACAACCGAGGTTCTTGCGCACCAGAGCGTGAAACACCGCCTCCCTCGGCCCGGCGTAGCGCATGTCCCAGAGCAATATAGAGGTCTGGTGAACATCTTCGCGGAAGAAGCTGCCTTCGCGCAGCCGGCTGTGGGCGAGAACGATGGCTTCGTCGATGTAGTCGCCAGACTTCTTCTCGCCGACGACGGCGCTGACCAGAACACCATCAGCCTGCGCCGCCAACCAGGCTCCTTTCATCAGCCACTCGTGTCCGCTGTGGGGAACGTTGCGGCTCTGGTGGGCCACGGCCCGGTCCCAACCCAACTCGGCGAAGGACTGCCTGAGTTGACGTGGTGTCTTCCAGAATTGGTCGAAAGGCGGGTTTATGACCGGAGGGTTGACCAGGGTTATCGGACCGGCTACGAACTGGTCCTCAAGGGCATAAGTGCGGGCGACGCCGGGATGTTCTTCATCGGTGGTGGCGTAGACCTGTTGAGCGAGAAATCTCTTGTCGTAGGTGAAAATCTCCTCGACGTCCATTACCGCCAGGGGCTGGTCCTGGTAGGTAAGCAGCACGGACCCGCCGGTCTCAACATTCAAATAGGCCAGGACCTGGGGCGAAACGTCCAGCACCAGTGGGATGCTCCAGACAAAACCGTTGGCCAGGGTCATTCTGCGGACTACGGAGTCCACGTCGGCGCTGCCCATGAACCCCTCAAGGGGAGAGAAAAACCCATAGGCTATGTTGACGCACTCGCGGGCAATCTGCTCCCGGACGGGCAGGACAGGCAGACCCCAAACCATTTCCTGGGCCTCGCGTGGGTCTGCGATGCGCTCCACCAGAACGCCGCCGTGGGGTGAGAGCGAGTTATCTACCAATTCCCAAATCCGGCTCCCCGACAGAGATTGATCGGAGAATATATTAGGGCGTCACCTATCGTGATGATGGCGGCCACCCTTCAAGGTTTCCCATTCTGTAACAGCAGCCCTCCGGTGTCAACCGAATCACCGGCGTGTTTTTCAGGGCCTTGTATTCCGGTCCTGCGGAACTCTGGGACCGTGTAGCAGAGGGACACATCAATTATGATCATAGGAATAACGATGCCGGTTCACGGTTCCAGTTCAATGAACAACCGCTCCAGTGTGCGCCCGTGTCTCGAACTTGGGATACCGTCCCACCACAGAATAGTCTACAGAATAGTCTGGTGTGGTTGGGAAGAACGCTCCGGTTTCCTCCACACAGCCGCAATCTCCAACTAATTGCCACCCTACACCTGCCGGTAGCGATTAACTATTGGAAGACGGCGGTCTTTGCCGAAGGCTCGGGGAGTTATCTTTACACCCGGCGGGGCCTGGCGGCGCTTGTATTCGTTGCGGTCGGCGAAGTTGATCACCTGTCGCACAACCTGGGGGTCGAAACCTGCCTCCACCATTTCCTGGTAGCTGTGGTCCTCCTCCACGTAGGCGGTGATTACCGGGTCCAGGTCTTCGTAGGGAGGCAGCGTGTCCTGGTCCAACTGGTCTGCCTTCAGTTCGGCGCTGGGGGGCTTCTCGATGATCGCCGTCGGAATCGGGGAGAGTGGGCTGCCGTGCAGGTTTCGCCAGCGGCACAGGTCGTATACCAGGGTCTTGGGCACGTCCTTGAGCACCGCGAACCCTCCGGCCATGTCGCCGTAGAGGGTGGCGTAGCCCATCGCCATCTCGCTCTTGTTGCCCGTGGTCAGCACCAGCCAGCCGAACTTGTTGGACACGGTCATCAGGACGTTGCCCCGAATACGGGCCTGTACGTTCTCCTCGGCAACGTTGGGCGCTGTCTCCTTGAAATGGGGTTCCAGCATGTCGGTGAAAGCCAGGTGTGCAGGTTCGATGGGCACCACCCAGAACTCGATTCCAAGGTTGTCCGCCAGTTCCCTGGAGTCGGTGACGCTGCCCTCTGACGAATACCGGGACGGCATTGAGATGCCGACGACATTCTCCCTGCCCAGGGCATCGGCTGCGACAGTGGCGGTCAGGGCTGAGTCTATGCCACCCGACAGCCCGACCAACGCTTTTGTGAAACCAGACTTGCCCATGTAGTCACGGGTGCCCAGTACCAAGGCTCGGTAGACTTCCTCCACTTCGGGGAGGGTTGTTGCAGGGGACGAAGCCGGGAGGGGGTCACGCTCCACGTCCGAGGGATTGGACACTTCCACCACGCGGGAGTCTCCTATCTCGTTCAGGATCGCCGGGTTTTCCTTCCGGGGACGCGGGTCGCGCAGGCGGTTGCGGAATACCGAATCGATGTCCAGGTCAGCAACTACTAGAGTTTCTTCAAATGCAGGCCCCCTGGCCGCCACACCGCCATTCATGTCGTAGACTACGCTCGCCCCGTCGAAGACCAACTCGTCCTGGCCGCCAACGGTGTTCAGGTAAGCGACGAATAACTCGTTGTCGGCGGCGCGGGTGGCGATCATCTGCTCTCGCTGGCTGGCCTTGCCCGCATGGAAGGGAGATGCGTTGATATTCACCACCAACTCAGCACCCGCCTGCCTCTGCACAGCTATGGGGCCGACTGGATACCAGAGGTCTTCGCAGATTCCAGCGCCTACGGCCACACCATTGATCACGTACACCGGGCAAGCCTCGCCGCGGCGGAAGTAGCGGTCTTCGTCGAACACTCCGTAGTTGGGCAAATACATCTTCCGGTAGGTGTCCACCAGCCGCCCGTCATAGCCCACGGCGGCGGCGTTGTAGATGTCCGAACCAAGCTCGACGTAGCCGACCATAACCGCCAACCCACTTGAAGCAGCTATTACCTGCTCCATAGCGGCAACATTCTCACGGAGAAACGACGTCTTGAAAAGCAGGTCTTCGGGGGGATAGCCGGTGATGGCCAGTTCGGGAAAAGCCACCAAGTCGGCCTGGGATTCCCTGGCCATATCGAGATAGCGCAGGATCTTGGCAGTGTTGCCGGGAATGTCCCCGACGGTGGTATTGATCTGGGCAAGCGCCAGGCGAAAGATGCGAGTCATGCTTGCCTTCAAGGGACGGATACCATGGGTGCGAACCGGCCCCGCATACCGGAACCCCGGATTCTCAGCGTTCGCTCCGGCCCTCCACCAAGGCATGGGGCAGCGTTCTCAGCGCATGGAGCTGCGTTCTCGGGCCCCGCCATCACGAGGATTCCCGCGCTTTATTGGCGATTACCGAGAATAACGGGTCTCCTGGAGGGCTTAGATCGGGGTTGGCGAACCCGCCGCGTATGTCCTCGAAGTTTCCGGCCTGCTCCATGTAGGACGCGACAACCTCCATGCGGCCCCGGTCGCTGGAAGCTCTCCAGATACGCACGGCCTTGGTGGGGAACATGCGGTTGGAGAAGGTGACAATGAAGACGCCTCCCGGCTTGAGGATGCGGTTGACGTGGGCGAAGGTCTCCACGGGCCGGGTCAGGTATTGGGCCGACACGGTTATGACCACGGCATCGAAGGTGTCGTCATCAAACGGCAGGGATGGATTGCTGTTGACGTCGTGGACCACGAACTCATCCAGGTCCGGGTTGTCCCGCATCTCCGGCGCGTTCAGACCGAGGCCGACCAGCCTGGCCTTGGTGTGACCCTGGGGCCAGTGGGAGCGCCAACTGCTCATCAGGTCGAGCACCACCGAGTTTTCCGGGATGAAGTCGCGGAATATCCTGCCGACCGTGGCTATCGCTCCATCGTCGATATGCACCACGAACCTGGGCATGGTGTAGAAGATGGAATCGTCGCTATCATCTTCCCGCTGAAACGCATCGGGTGGGTAGGGCGTTTGCGTGGCACACCTCCAACAGTGCGTCAAGTAAGCCTGATTCGGGACCGAAGCCCAGGTTTTGGGAGGTGGCAACGACGCACGTTACGGGGTTACTCCTGAACGGGTAGATTGTACCACGCTGGCGGGTTGTCCTGCGGTAGGGATACAATGAAATCCATCAACACGGGATGGCACGTAGCACCGGTCATGCCCGCCCATGTGGACACAACGCAACCCATCTGTTTACGCAAGGAAGACGCTATGACACAACAGCCGGATACCCGGCATGAGCATCCGTACCACATGCACGACGCAGTCATGGGTCAACCCCAGGCCATCCGGGAGATGCTGGGAAAGCACCCGGCGCAAATCCAAGAGGTCGCCGGAACTGCCGCCAAATCACGCAGACTGCACCTGGTGGGCATCGGAACGTCGTGGCACGCCGCGCTGGTTGCCGAGTCCTGGTTCCGGCGGTTGGCCGGAGAGTCTATACAAGTCCAGGCATGGCATTCCTTCGAGTTTTACACGACCCCGCCGAAACTCACCGCGGATGATGCGGTTGTGATCATCAGCCACCGCGGCACCAAGACCTACTCATTTCTTGCATTGGAAATGGCGAAGGCCGCCGGAGCGTACACCGTGTGCGTGACCTCTACCAGTCCGGGGCCGAGAGTGCAGGCCGCCGACGTGATGCTCCAGACTGTGGGACCGGAACGCTCTGCCGCCTTCACCATCAGCTACACCACCGCGTTGTCGGTCCTGGCCATGCTGGCCCTGGAAATGGGGAAGCACACTGCTGAGTACGAAGGGTTGGATGCGCTCCGGGACAGTCTTGGCGATGTACCCGGACACATTGACAACGTTCTGGCCCGTGCCGGGGAGATAGCGCAGACCGTGGAGAGATTCCGGAATCAACGCCGGTTCATCTGCGCCGGATGGGGAGCAAACGCCGCCAACGCCTACGAAGTGGCGCTCAAGATCAAGGAGACCAGCGCCTGCGACAGCGAGGGATTGCACATCGAGCAGTTACTGCATGGGCCGTTCTGCTCCGTCGCACCGGAATGCCTGATGACCCTGATCGCGCCTCCGGGAGCAGGGTACGAGCGGGCGAAGAATGTGGCACGGGCCTCGGCTGAGGTGGGAGCGCCGGTCTGGGCATTGGTGAATGAAGGAGACTCTGAGCTGAGCGGACTGGCCACGGAGTCACTTGCTATGCCGCCCGTGGGGGATATGTGGTCTCCGCTGGTCTATGTGGTGCCGCTGCAAATGTTCACCTACTCCCTGGCGTTGGCCAGAGGACGGCACCCCGATCTGTTCCAGCAGGACAACCCAGGACAGGCGGCGGCGCGGAAGCATTACGATCTATAGCACCCTCGCAAATACGGTCTATAAGGCAAGGAGAGAGAAATATGGCAACGGATGAGGCCCAGGACTTCCTCCAACGCACGCAGCAGGACCGGGGCTACACCCTGGAGATGCACCGGATCATGGCGTCCGCCGACCTCGAATGGGCCAGGAAGTACAACGAGTTTATCGAGGCCACCTACACGGGGCAGCGTCTGCTGGACCGCAAGACCAAGGAACTCTTGCAGATCGTGGTGGAGGCCGCGCTGCGGGCCGACGTGGAGCAGATTCAGGCCCACGTGCGGGTCGCCCTCCAGGAAGGCGCAAGCCCACAGGAAATACTGGAAGCATTGCAGGCGGTAATCGCTCCTATGGGCGCTCTTGCCTTCCGCAGGGGTATCCAGGCCTGGGCCGCCGAGACGGGTTTCGACGCCGGGTAAGTGCAGTTCCCATCCGCCCAAGAAGAGGAAAGACCCTCATCCCTGATTCCACCGGGATGAGGGTCCAAGCCGCGCCATATTCGGCGCACCGTTCTACTCCTGCTGAGGCGTGAAACTGACCTGCCACTTGATGCCGAACCTGTCCTTCAGTGAGCCGAAGTAGGAACCCCAGAACATGTCCTGCATGTCCATCTCCACCTCGCCGCCTTCAGAGAGCCTGGCGAACCGGTCATCGGCTTCGTCCTTGGTGTCCGCGCTGAAGGAGATGTAGAAGTTGTTGCCGACAACTGGCGGCGGCCCGAACGCAGAGCAACTGTCGCTCCCCATGAGTACGCTGGACCCAATGGGCAGGGACATGTGCATGATCCGGTCTTTCTCGTCCTCGGGCACATCCATTCCCGGTGGGCCGTTGCGGAAGGTCTCGACGGAGATGAACTGCCCTCCGAACACGGTCCGGTAAAATTCGAACGCCTCTCGGCAGTTATCATGGAAGTTCAGGTAGGTATTGAGGGACATGATTCCTCCGGTAAGAACAATGTGACAAACGCAGCAAGGCTACAGCAGGGCAATGCGAAGGGTCAATGAAAAAGGCCGACGCTTTGTGGCCAGTCTACGGACCCTCCAAGCGTCGGTCTCTCTTATCGGTCTCTCTTAATCGAAGGTGGAAATCCCCCAGGTGGCTACTCCAGTTGACGCAGCCTCGGGTCGAGGGCGTCCCGCAGCCAGTCGCCGAACAGGTTCAGGGACAGTACAGTCAGGAAGATAGCCAGCCCCGGCAGTGTCGAAATCCACCAGGCTACCGCTATCCGGTCCCGGCCCTCGGCGAGCATGGAACCCCAAGCCGGCGTGGGCGGCGGCACACCTGCGCCCAGGAAGCTCAGGGCAGCCTCCAGCAGGATGACCACGCCCACCAGGAGGGTCGCCACCACGATAACACTGTTGGCTATGCCAGGCAGGATGTGGATGAACATGATACGCAGCGTCCCAGCCCCGGCCACCCGGGCCAGGGCAACGTAGTCCGCGGTCTTCACTCGCAGCACCTCGCCACGGGTGACGCGGGTGAAGAGGGGCCAGATGGCTATCGCCATAATCCCGATGATTAGCTGGAATGAAGGGCCAAGCGCCACCACCAATACAAGAGCAATCAGGATTAGTGGCAAGGCCAAAATGATGTCCACCATCCGCATCACGGCCTCGTCGACCCATCCACCGTACCACCCGGCGGTCAGACCCAGCACGGTGCCCATTGTGCCGCCAACCAGCAATGTCAGCGCGGCCATGACCAGCGAAACCCGCGCACCGTATATGATGCGCGTCAGCAGGTCCCGTCCCAGGTGGTCCGTACCCAACAGATACTTGGTGCTCCCCGCCGGGCGGGTTACTACGGTCACCTGGCTCCCCACGGTTACATTGGGGTCGATCCGACGGGCATCGTACTCCGTAATCTGGTCAGACGTCACTTCGGTTTTCTGCAATGGACTCCCAGGCACGACCGTCCGGATCTCGGTGATCTCTCCATTCCAGAAAGGAGGCGCAAGTCTGTCAACCAGTTGACCTTTTTCAGGATGGTGTGGGGCTATCCAGTCAGCAGTGACCCCGGCAACGACAACTGAAGTCAGGATCAACACCGGAATTATCAGGACTGGTCTCCGCCAGCGCAGCACCGCCTTGAAGGCTCGTACCCACACCGGCTGAGTCGGTGCGAAGACAGTAGCGTCGGCCATTGAGTTTCCCTAAACCCCCTCTAGGTGTACCGGATTCTTGGGTCAATGTAAGCGTATAATACGTCAACTAACAGGGCGATAAAAACGTAGCCCAGGGTAAACATGATGGTGAGACCTTGAATGAGCGGGTAATCGGCGGCGAAAAGCGCCTGCACCGCCAACTGTCCCATGCCCGGCCATGCAAATACCAGTTCGGTTGTGATGGACCCGGTCAGAATTGCCGGCATTGAAACACCCGCCAGTGTGAGGGGCGGTATCAGGGCATTACGGAAGGCGTGCTTCCAGATTATTGACCGGGTTGACAGCCCTTTGGCCCTGGCCAGCTTTACGTATTCCGAATCGAGGGTGTCCAGCATCGCCGAGCGCATCAGGCGGAGGCTACCCGCCAGGAACCCGCCCCAAGCCAAGGTTATGGTGGGCAGAATGAAGCTGTTCCATTCGTATCGACCGGAAGGCGGCACCCATTCTAGTCCTACGGCAAACAGGAATATGAACATGATCCCCAACCAGAATGAGGGCGCAGCTTGTCCGATCAGTGCTACGGCTCTTCCTACTTGGTCGAGAACGCTGCCCCGCTTGACTGCCGACAACACTCCCAACGGGATTCCGACAATCAGGGCGAGGAGGAAGGCGGCGCCACCCAGTTGGAGAGTGGGAACAATACGTTCGGCGATGACCTCCATGACCGGACGGTCCTGTTGGAGCGAAACGCCAAAGTCACCTTGGAGCACCCCTCCCATAAAAATCGCGTACTGCTGATAATAAGGTTTGTCCAGCCCTAATTCCTTCCCCAGCAACTCCCACTGCTCGTCCGTAGCCATTTCGTCCAGGAGCAGATTTCGAGGGTCTCCGCTCACCCGCGCCATGACGAAAATGATCATTGACACCGCAAACAAGGTGATGACCATCAGGAACAATCGCCGCATCAAGAACCGCTGCATATCACCACGCCAAGGTCCAAATCCTCAAGTCTCTCCAGTTATGTTCTTATCGTCTGAAGGCGAGAACTTCTCTGGCAACTCCCACCAGCAGAGTGCCTGCGTTGCCCCCGAGGGTTGCGCCAAATGCCGCATAAGAAAAGATGCCGATCTGAGGTCTGGCGCAGCATTCGACCTCGGCCATTGCCCTGTAGTTGAACCCGGCCCAGGAACCGGCCACCCCGCCCACAAGTCCTATCACACCCAAAAGAAGGAGGGTAGAGCGGGTGTTCCCGTCTATTCGTAGCCACACCAGCGAGCCGCCGAGTCCGGCTCCGATGCCTGCGCCCAACAGGAACATCACATCCCGGGTTGTCTTCGACATCGTATCGGTGAAGAAATAGTAGAGCCCCCATGCCACCCACACTCCCACGATGCTGAGCACGAGGGCCAGGAGTAACCCTAGCCCTGCGCGCCCAGCGATTGACAGGATGGCTGCCGCCAAACCGACACCACCGCCTGGACCGGAGATTTAAGCCCGCCCGGTTTGCCTTGAGTCCTACTGTGCCTGCAGGTTGGGCGCGTGCTCAAAGGCGGTCGGATTCCGCGTCTCCGCATAGTTTAGGTGTTCGTTCCAAGCCGCTGTGTAGGGTGCGAGCGGGTACACCCCGTTCTGGGCATAGAGGCCTACTGACAGGGCGTTATCGTACATGAACTTGGCGGCCTCCGCCATTAGAGCGTACCTGGCTTCGTCGTCCACCGTACCCAGCGCTTGGTCCATGGTATCCCGCAGATATGGGTGGTCCACACCGAAATTCCAAGCGCTCTCATGGTTGAATGCAACGGCCCAGCGGTCCAATGGGTCGACCGCAACGTGTGTGTGCTGATACGCCTGGTTGTAGGTGCGGGTCACGATGCCGGGGCGGAAGGTGGCATAGGGCATGTTCAACTGGTTGGCAGTCACCCCTACGTCAGCCCACATCTGGGCGATTGCTCCGTTGACTTCAGCATTCCTGAAGCCATTGACCGGTGTCAGGTCAATGGTAAATCCATCAGCGTACCCTGCTTCGGCCAGCAACTGCTTGGCCCTCTCCGGGTTGAACTCCCACTGCCTGTATTCGGGTGGGAGCTTGTCCAGATGGAAAGCCCAGGCCGGTATGGGGTCGGCGATTGCCTCGCCCCTGAGGAGCGTGTCCACTATCGTTTCCCGGTCGATGGCAATGGAGAGGGCTGTCCGCACCATTGCGGCCTTCTTCCACTCCTCGGATTCAGGGTCCGGGTTGCCGGAAATCCAGGGCAGCGATGGGTCGAAGCCGGGGACTCTCTCCATGTGCTCCTCTGTACGTGAGCCGTCCTCGTTGACTCCTACATAGTAGTTGCCGTAGAAAGCCAGGCTCACGCCGCTGCCGCCCGGGATCCTCATCAGCGAGGTATCTGCCACCTCTTCAACGGCAGGTATGGAGTCAAGTTTCTCCATCACCATGCTCGTAATCTGGCCGGTCTTGAAATTGGCGATCCGGGTTGACTCTTCAGGAATGTGCAGCCAGACCATCTCCGCGAAGTACGGGGTCTTGCGCCAGTGATCTTCCACCGCGGCCCACTTGGTGAACTGGTCTCCCTTGTGTTCCACGAATTCCCAGGGGCCGGTAGCGGACATGTTCCTGCTCGCCGCATCAACACCTACTTCCTCCACCTGCTTCTGGCTCACAATGTTAACGTGAACGAATGCAAGCAGGCTCAGGGTGTCGTACTGGGGCGTCCCGGTATTCACCTGGATGGTGTAGTCGTCCACCTTCGTGGTGCGGCCTTCATCAATCTCCCCGGTAACGGTCGTGCCTTCCTTGATGTCCGCCCCGATACCCCACACCCTTCTTACATGAGCATTGTAGGCCATGCGGGAATTCTCACCCCCCATCATCTTCATGCTCCACAGAACACCGTCGGCATCCAACTCACCGTAGCCCTTGTGGAACTTCACGCCTTCCTGGATTTTGAAGGTCCAAGTAACCCCGTCCGGCGCGACTTCCCACTTTTCAATGAGCCTGGGAATTACCTGCCTCTGCTCGTTCATATATAGCAAGGTCTCAGCTGTGGTGTAACCGTTGTGGTGGTAGGCCGCACCCTCGGTTACCGTGGGGAATACGTGGAACGGCGGCAGCCCGCTCACTCCATAGTTGAACGTGCCGGTGGGCCCCATCATGCCTGAAGTATCCGGCATCGCGGCGGGAGTGGCGGTAGCCGCAGCCATAGATCCTCCCGAACCTGATGAAGGAGTGCCTTCCGTCATGGCCGCGGCGGGCGCTTCAGTCGCCTGTGACCCAGGCGCTGTGGTGGGGGATTCCTCCGCTGCTCCGCAGGCTACCGCAACTATCAGGACTAGAGCTAGTAGAGCGTAAGCGAATAGTTGGGGTAATGGGAGCCATTGGTGCCTCATGTCAGAACCTCCGAAATTCCAAAAAAGTAGGGCTAGTCCGTGTACCACGTCGCAGTGCGCCCCATCTCGATCAATACCTGTGGCGTCATATACCTGTCGGCATTGACAAGAATTAACTCTATGCCTGGGCGACTCCGCGTAACATTTAGACTGCCCTTGGGAAAGACGCTGTAATATAGACTGCCATCCGCTACAAGTCAATAGGGAATGTTTGGCCGGATGCTGCTACACGGGCCATACAGGCGGTTGAGGTTTGCGTACCTGTCCGGGTCCAGGTCTCGGCCCGACAGGCCGGGGTAGTCCGGGCCGTAGCGGTGGGCGCGGAACAGGGAGTTGACGTGGTCGGGCTGGGCGCCGGGCGTCTGGACACGGCCAGCGGCAAAGAAGGGGTATATGTACTCCCAGACGATCTCCTTGTTATGTGTCACCTCGAAGATGCGGCCGGGAGTCCCTTCGCAAATCAGGGTATTGCCGTTGGGCAAACGGTCGGCGCTGCTGGTGGCCTGGCTGTAGAACGAGTAGGCAGGCTTCCCCTGGTACTCCCACACGATCTCGCTTGTGTCCGGGTCAACCTCGATAACCCTGGAAAAGCTGGACCGGGGCCGGTGCATACCATTGTCGAATATCAGGATGTTGCCGTTGTCCAGATAGGTGGGATGATGCGGGTGGGCAAGCTGCCCGTGTCCCCACTTCCACCGGAACTCGCCACTGGCCTTGTCGACGATGCCCACGACGTCAATCAGCCGGTAACTCACGATGAAGTCGCCGTTGGGCATCACCTTCAATGAGTTGCCGTGGGTCCATTCAGCCCGGTCTTCCAACGGGCAGAGCATGTCCTCCTCCAGGCTCAGGTGTTCCCACGCCCTCCAGTCATATACGACCGTACCATCGGGGGCGATCTCCTGCACCCGGTCGCCGAACATCTGCTCCGGGTCATCCGGGCTGGCCATCCCGCCCCTGACCTGTTGGGTGAACTCCCTGGACAGAAGCTCGAATTGCAGGGTCATGGTATTCCCGTTGGGCAAACGCTCGTAATCGTGGTGGACCAGCGGGTTGCGGTACTCCCACACCACGTTGCCATCCCAGTCCAGCTCCAGGATGGCTGCGGATGAACCACCGATCTTCTCGGCGCCCCCGGCATCCTCGGCCGGCGCGGTGCGTATGAGCAGGTTCCCATAGGGCAACAACTGGGCGTAGCCGATGCCCTCTGGCGAGTGCCAGCGGTGGCAGATTCGGCCCTCCATGTCAATCAGGTTCGCATGAAGGCCTCCCCTGGAATTGGTGGTCAGGGTGTATCCGCGGTAGCAATGCTGTGGAGCATAGTAAATCAGACCTGTGGGATGATGACTGGACCAACCCATATCGCCGTCCTCCTGATGCTTGGCTCACTGATGAGAGGGTAGCCGTTCATGCGAGATGAAGGAATCGTGCGCCGGCTAGCACCCACGCCGGGACCGGCTCAATGCGCCTCATGCCCGTGGTGACCAGCCAGGCCATCGCTGCCCCAATCAACGCTCCCGCCAGTATATCTGTGGGATAGAAGAGACCGCTGTAGACACGGGCCAGGCACCAGAGTGCCGCCAGCAGGAATAATACGGCCCCTGCCCTGCGGTTGGCCAGCCATATCGCCCCGGCCGCCGCGAATGCCGCCGCCGCCGGATTGGCCGGGAACGACGAGTCCGTCGGTTCATAGAACAGGGTGGCCAACTCCATGTGTACAAATGGCCGCTCGCGGAAAAAGAAACCATTCAGTATCAGGACGGCCAGATTGGCAAAGCCCAGGGAGATAGCCCCGGACAGGACGGCCCTCTGATTGCGGCCTCTGGATACTGGACCGGCTCCGGTGAACCACAGCCCCAGCATCCAGAAGCTGATGGTCAGTGGAATGAAGTAGTCACTGACCATCAGATATGCAGAATGGTCCAGGAAACTCCACCGGCCGACACCCAGGTTAAGGAACTTGACGGCCATCGCGTCTACGGCCAGGATACCGTCCACGGTTATCCATCACCCTCGCCCGGCCTGGTCACTGTACCGGGCGTTCCGGTCGGGCTGTACCCGGGGTCTGTCCTTTCCATTCTGGCGCCCTTGAAGCGTTGGTGAAGAGCGGCGAGGGTTGCCCTGCGGTCTTCCGGCAATGGCCGAAGAAGGGGCATCAGGCCCTGGAACAGTGCGCGGGCGTATCCAGCATCCCGCAGTGCGTCGAGTCCGGTTGGCAGCGTCTCCGTCTCCTTTCCCAGGCGCCAGTTGCGCAGGGATGTCGCGGCCAGCGTAACGGCCAGCCCGGTTCCACCTCCGGCGAAGAAATAGCCGAACTGCTCATTCCCGGTGAGGCCGGCGCCTGTGTCCGGCATATTGCGCGGCTCGGAGAGGAAGAACCACGCGAAGGCCCCAACCCACAGGACAAGGCCGAAGATGAACGCAAGTCTCTTGGACTCGAACAGCATCAGCCCGCGCAGGCAATTGCAAGCCGCGGCCATTTGGTAAAGTCCGCAGGAAGCGGCGGATACCAGGAGATAGTAGTCCAGGACGAACGACTCGCTCAACCCAGGGCTACCTCGATGAAACCGCCGGACCGCCCTCCGGTCCCAACTGCCCCAGGCGCTTTACGCTGACGTAATGGCTCAGGCCCACCATGATCGGCACCGCGACAGAATAGACCACAAGCGGGTAGGAGTATTCCCCCGGCCAGCGGTCTCCCATCCAGGGCAGCAGGGTTGCCGCCGTCACAGCCGGGATGCCGATAAGAAATGTGGCAAGTGCAATGGTCGACCTCTTTGTAACTAACAACACGCCCACGCCGGCGATCCCCAAAGGGACGCCAATGGTGGGGAAGATGGCCAGAAGCACTCCCACGGCTGTGGCAGCGCCCCGGCCGGCTGGAAACCGCAGGTACAGGGGCCGGATATGCCCGAAGATCACGGCCACGCCGGCGACCATTCCGGCGGACATGGAGTTGAACAGTTCGCGGACGATTAGAGCTGCTATTAGCCCCTTGGCTATATCAACTACGCCCACCAGGATGCCCGGCCAGACACCTATGCTGCGGTATACGTTGGCTGCGCCAGCGTTTCGGTCCCCGATCTCACCAATATCCTGACCCTTGAGACGGCCCACCGCATAGGCCGTGGGGAAGCTCCCCAGGACATACCCGGTCAGGACGGCGATAATCCAGGTTCCTGCGTCCCAGAACAATTCGTCGCGACTCCCCCGGTTGGACTTTCAAGCCCGGGTCATTCAAGCCCGGGTCAATGGAAACCTCCTGGCGAGACGCACCAGGGCCGTTCCAATTCCCCCGCCACACCACGCAAACGGCTGGGACAGTCTGGCCGGGTCCCGGGAATCACACGGAGAATCAGGCCGTGACCAGCCGAGGCTGGGCAGCAGTACACCAGTGCAGGTACTTGGGGTTGCGGCCAACGACAATATCGAAGTACATCTTCTGGAGCTTGGTGGAAATGGGACCCGCGTTGCCGTCTGCGATGGGGCGGTTGTCCAACTGCACCACCGGGGTCAGGTGGGCTGCGGTGCCGGTAAGGAAAATCTCGTCGGCCAGGTAAAGCTCGCTGCGGTCGATGCTGCGCTCCACGACTTCCAAGCCGAGTTCCCGCTGGGCCAGTTGGATGATCGTGTCGCGGGTGATTCCCGGCAGCACGTTATCTTCAAGGCTGGAGGTAATCAGCTTGCCTTTGCTGACCACGAACAGGTTTTCCCCCGAACCCTCGCATACATGGCCGTCATGGTTGAGAATGATCGCTTCGTCGAACCCGGCCAGGGTGGCCTCGGTCTTGGCCAGGATGCTGTTTACGTAGATGCCGCAAATCTTGAGCCGCGCCGGGATCATCGGATCGTCCACCCTGCGCCATGACGATGTGCAGCAGCGCAGAATGTCGGACCCCAGGTAATTTCCGAAGGGAACAGTAATCAATGTGAAGTCGCTGGCCAATTCCTGTAGTTTCAGGTTGGCCACCAGTTCGGCGCTCTTGTATGCCAGGGGACGGATATAGATGTCCTGCCGGTGCGAATTCCGCTCTACAAGCTCAACAGTGATCTGGCACAGTTCTTCCAGAGAGTAGGGGATGTCCAGCATCAACAGCTTGCATCCCAGGAGCAGCCTTTCGTAGTGCTCCCGCAGGCGGTAGATATACACTACGCCCTTTTCCTCGTTCCAGTTGCCGCGGATGCCTTCAAAGACGCCGGTGCCGTAATGGAGCGCGTGAGTCATGATGTTGACCCGCGCGTCGGCCAAGGGCACGTACTCACCCCGAAAGAAGGCTAATAGTTCGCTGGTGTTGGTTGCAGACCCTTGCCCCGTACTCACGTGATCCCCTCCCGGCGTAAATTCGCAGAAATTATAATCTGTCATCCCCATAACGTCCAATACGTTATCCGGGCCGGGCCGCCGGTCCTGCCGGTGCGCCAACAGTTGCCGGCACTGCCGGCTTGAATGAGAGGAAGACCAATATGGACGCCAACACTGCCAGCCCTGCCGTCACCATTAGCAGAACATCGTAGCTCCCGGTAATATCATAGACCAGCGGCCCGATGAATTGGCCCAGTCCCAAGCCCCCAGCCTCCAGTGGACGTAGCGCGCCGGCAATCGTTCCGTACACGGACCGGCCGTAGTAGTCTGCAAGCAGCATCGAGGTCAGCGCCTCCTGGGAACTGGTGAGCAGGCCCCAGAACAGGCCGAAGATGTATGCTGTCAGCAGCGAACCGACCCAGGACAGCAGCACAATCAGCACCGCTGTGGACATTAGAGTGCCAACGAGACACCACCTGGGAGTCAGTTTCCCGGCAATGTATCCCCAGATGATGTTGGTCAGAGCCAGGAAGGTGCTGAGACTCAAGACTCCCGCGGCCTGGACCATCGACAGTCCCGCCTCTTCGTGGAGATAGGGAACCATGCTGAACCCAACCGCAGACCCGGAGGTGTAGGTGACAAAGATGGTTGAGGCGATGAGCCAGTAGGTGCGGGTTCGGAACACCTGCCGGGCGGTCCACTCGACCTCTCCCGTGCTTCCTGCCGCAACTGGCTGTGCCGTGCCGCTGCCTGTTGCCCCTGGAATCTCCGGCCGGCGTCCGTCTGGCAACAGGCCAATCTCCTCGGGGCGGCGGCGGATGAACAGCAGCATGGGGAGAGCCAGGGCGAAGCTGAAGATGCCGAACACCCGGAAAGCGGTCCTCCAGTCAGCTGCCAGGGCTATGAGCGAGGTCAACTGGATGATTATTGCCCCGCTGACGGGGCGGAACATGCCAATGAACGCCAGGGCGATGTACCGCCTGCGGTCGAAGAAGTTGACGGCCAGGGTGCGCGGCACTACTCCTATGAAGAGGGGCTGGCTGATGGCCCGGCCAAGTATGGAGGCGGCGTAGAAGACTGCGACGGACCTGAAGGTAGCTAGGGAGACCAGGCATCCGCCGAGGACCAGTGCGCCGGAGCCCATAAGCCAGCGTGCGTTGTACCGGTCGGCCATCCTGCCGGCGATTGGCCCCATCAATCCCGACGCCCAGACACCCAGGGAAGCGGCAATCCCGATGGTGCTGCGGCTCCAGCCAGTATCGTCGAGGATGAACCCCTGGATTCCTCCAAGAACGATGCCCGCCACGGTGGTCGCAACGAAGGCCCCCGCCGCCCCCGTTCCCAAAACCAACCAGCCGTAGAAGAAAGGGAGACGCGGGCGCCAGTCCAATATGCTCCTGATTATCCCCACCTCCAAACCGTTCTAGAAACGGATTCCACCACTCTGTGCCGGCGCTCGGCCAGCGATGGGGCGGCGTTCTCGGCGGAAAAGACCCGCGCCATTGTAACCGTCGTAGATGGCAGTGGCCAGTGTCTGTCCTACCTGAGAAGTTTGCAAAACTCTACTGCCCCCCTTCCGTAACTCCCGAGACAGCAGAGTCCAGATCCGGCATGATGGATTCCCGCTTTTGCGGGAATGACGCTTGGAAGCGGGCAGGACACCCGCGCCCCGGCAGGAACAGGTTCTAAATTGCAACGCTGCCCGCAACTCACAGCCCATTGACGGGCATTTTTGTGGCGTCTACACTCCCTTGGCCAAAGCTCGTGTGCCCGTGTTGAGGATGCTCCTTGGACCTGGTCCGCCTCTGTCCCGTCTGCGAACACATCAATACCCCTGCCGACGCCGCCCGGTGCAGGTCTTGCTGGGCGTTCCTGACCGATACGACTCCAATTGCCCGTTCCGAGGCCGAGCGGCACGTCAATCGCGTCCGCATACCGCTCTGGCGCCGAAGATACCTCATAATCGCCCTGGCCCTGATTCTCGCCGTGGTTGCCTGGCGTGCCGTGGTGATGTTCGACGTTATTCCCCTGTTGTTCCCGCCGCCGGGGCCGCAGACTGACGCGAGCGCCGATGTGCAGCCGGGCGCCTGGGCCCAGGTGCGCCGCACCGCCAACAGCACAGGTTACACGCCTGAAGAGGCTCCCGTGCCATTGAGAAGCGGGCCTCAGGCGACCGCACCGGCCCCACGCAGCGCAGATGACCTGCGTTTTCAGTGGAAGGTGCTGTGGACATTCGACGCCAACGAACCCCTGACCAATACCGTATCCGTTGCCGGTCATCAAGTTTTCCTGTCTACGGAGGGCGGGCGCACCCTCTCCCTTGACCGGGAAACGGGAAAAGTCCTCTGGGAACATCGCAGCCCCTTCCCGTCCAGCACCACGCCCGCAGTCACCGGCGACCTGGCGGTGACCGCTCTCCGGCCTGGTAAAGTGGTCGCCCTGGACCGGGCCAGCGGCAATGTCCGCTGGGACACCGACCTGGGAGAGCCGCTGTTCTCTTCTCCCGTGATAGCCGATGGCCGGGTCTACATCGGCGCGACGGACAGGAACCTGCACGGTCTGGACGCCGCCACCGGGGAAAAGGGCTGGAAGTTTACGTCCGACGACTGGGTGAATGCCCCTCCCTCCTATGATGGCGACATCCTTGCCATGTCGTCCCGCAGCACAAGGGTAGAGCTTGTAGACACACGGACGGCCCGGCGCAAGCTTATTTATGACGTAGCAGGAGTCAGACGAGTGTCGGGAGGGCCGGCTATCCAGGGAGACCTGGTCTACTTCGGCACCCAGGACGGGACCGTCTGGGCCATAGACCGGAACGCCACCACATATCCGCTGGAGCGGGCAATCCAGTTCATCCGGGTCAACCTCTACATATGGGGTCTTGGACCCTTGCCGGTGCAGAAAGGAACAGTATGGACCCATTCGATTGACGGGGAGATGACCCATGCCCCGGTCGTTGGCCCGAAAGCCGTGTTTGCCGCCACCGATGATGGGACTATCGCGGCAATGGACGCCGCCACAGGCAGGGAATTATGGGTCAGCGCTCTGGGTGCGGAGATAATGTCCGGTCTCTCCGTTGCCGGAAATACCGTACTGGCTGGCATGAGTGATGGCCGGGTACTGGGGTTGGACGCGGCCACAGGGGTTTTCCTGTGGGAGTTTGCCACGGGTGGCCCCGTGAGCGCGACGCCCGTAGTGGCCGGCGGGGTGATGTACGCGGCATCGCAGGACGGGAAATTGTATGCCGTGGTTGGCGAGTAGGGACATCTGTGGTTCCCAATCCGTTTCCCCGCAGCGTGGGGGCCGTGCTCAGACACGGTCTCTCTATTTCGCTATAGAGCAACTGGGCAAAACAGGATAAACTAGCGGACGCATACACTGGAGCGGCGCAATACTTTTTTAGGAGTGGACAATGGGCAAGCTGGACGGCCGGGTGGCCATAGTCACCGGCGCGAGCAGGGGCATCGGAAGCGAGATCGCAAGGCTGTTTGCGGCCGAGGGCGCAAAGGTTGCCTGCGCGGCCCGCACGCTGCGGGAAGGGGACCATCCCCTGGAAGGTTCGCTGGAGAAGACCGTTAACGACATACGGGAGGGCGGTGGTGAGGCTGTTCCCGTCGCCGTCAACATATCCCTGCCAGAAGACTGCCAAAGGCTGGTGCAGGAGACCAGGGACGCCTACGGCCCGGTGGACATTCTGGTCAACAACGCCGCCCTGACCTACTACATCCCCACCAAGGACTTCCCTCTGAACCGCTGGATGAGGTCATGGCTGGTGAATTTCCAAGCCCCCTTCATGCTCAGCCAGCTAGTCTTGGAAGACATGGTGGAAAGGAAGACCGGCAGCATCATCAACATCTCCTCCGGCTCGGCCATCGGTCCCGGCCGCGGTCCATACCCCGACGCCGGTCCCAACCGGGGAGGAACGTGCTACGGCGCGGAGAAGGCAGCCCTGGAACGGTTCACCCAGGGTCTGGCCCAGGAAGTATATCCCGACGGAGTCTCCGTGACTGCGCTCTCTCCGTCGCAAGTCGTGCCGACGCCGGGCACGGTCTACCACAACCTGGTCACGGGCATCGACGATCCCAGGGGCGAACATCCGGAACTGATGGCCAAGGCGGCCCTTTTGCTGGCCTCCGAACCCCTGGACAAGGTGACGGGCCGGGTCACTTACAGCCAGCAAATCCTCAAGGAATTTGGGTGGATCACCGAGGCCAGAGGCACCGGGGTTGATCCCGACCGTCCCGGAAGCGGCTATAGTCAGATTTAACGGCCATCTAGGATTTGGTCTCAATTGCTGAGGGGGCGCAATTGTCCATCAGGTACGGTATCGAAATGGTCTTCAACCCGGCGTTTAATTCGGGGGTCTACCGGGTCCGTCAATTGGTCTGCGGTCAATACGGTTGCTGGGCGGCGGAAATGCACATGCTGCGGATGAGCCTGGTGCCTTACTTCGAGTGCCCGGAAGAGGGTTTGACGGAGCTGGGCAGGGAAATCTTCCAGGCAGCGGAGAACAGCAGGTCCCACAGCCCCAGGATGCCTCTGCATCGAACCGGGATTTCCACGGACGATGCCAGCGGTTCCGTGTTTCTCGATTTCGGCGACCCTGACGGTGCGTTGGCCAGCCTGCGGCAGATGGCGGTTGATGGGTTGGGGAGAGTACGCGGGACGAAGATTCCGGGTTTCGCCGCGGAGTTCGCGCCACGGGTGGCACTGCTCGAATACGGTGACCTTGAACCCTCCATACTGGCCGACGCTGCCGAATACGCCGCTGGCGCAGCTACAAGCGTTGATCTGACCCTGATGGGAAACGCATGGAGGCTGCTTATAGTCAGGTATTCGTCGGAGGCCGCTGGGGAGGACTGGAGCAATGGGCGTTGGGCCAACGACGTTAGCTGGAAGCAGCTGTACAGCTATCCCCTCTAGCCATCCCAATTCACTCGCTGTAAGGAGCAGGATATGAAAGCCACGACCAGACTACGACAGATGCTCGCCTCCGGGGATATGATCGTCGCTCCATTCGTTCTGAACGCCCTCCACGCCAAGATCGCCGAGTCGGTGGGCTTCCAGGCGGTCTACATGACCGGGGCCGGGACCGCGGCGGAAAGGGGCTTCCCGGACGTGGGCCTGCTGACCATGACCGAGATGGTTGCCAACGCCAAGTACATCGCAGGCGCGGTGGACGTACCGGTCATCTGTGACTCGGACACGGGCTACGGCAACCCCTTGAACGTGCAGCGGACGGTACGGGAATACGAGGCCGCGGGCGTGGCCGCCATTCACCTGGAAGACCAGGTCTTCCCCAAGAAGTGCGGTTTCTTCGAGGGCAAGCAGGTGATACCCGTGGAGGAGCATGTCCAGAAGATACGCGCCGCCCTGGACGCCCGCACCGACCCGGACTTCGTGATTATCGCCCGCTGCGACGCTTATGCCGTCACCGGATGGGAGGACACCATAAGCCGCTGCAACGCATACATCAATGCCGGGGCCGACATGGTGTTCGTCGACGGCATCAAGAGCGAGAGCGACATCCAGAACTACGCCAGGGACATGGCGGACCTGCCCCGCATGTATAACGGTGACCTGATGAACACGAAAGACGTTGCCGCATTGGGCTACAAGCTGATGATCTGCGGCAGCACCATCTGGCTCATCTACCAGCAGGTCAAGGAGTCCTTCGAGGAATTGAAGTCCAACGGCGCGGTCAACGCCGCGCGCTACGGCAGCCGGTGGGACGTAGCCGACCTACTGGGTCTGGACCAGGTATACGAGCTGGAGCGGAAGTACGGAGTGACCGAGCCGTCAGCCACACCGACGGCGGACTAACCGGGAAGGTATGCCCCCTATTGAATCAGCCCGGTCTCGGCGTCAAGGCTAAGCCGAGACCGGGCCTAATCTCACTGGGGTGATGGAGCATCAAATGACCACCAAGTTGAAACTCATCACTGCCGACGAGCTATTGCGGATGCCACGTGAGGACGGCGTCCGGTACGAGCTTATCCGTGGAATGTTAGTGCCGAAAATGCCTACCGGAGACCCGCACGGTGAAGCCGTAACCATGACCAATTATGCCCTGACCGGATATGTGATTGCCGCTGATTACGGCAGCATTCGTTCAGGGGAACCGGGATACCGGCTGGAGCGTGACCCCGATACGGTGCGCGCTCCGGACGTTGCCTGGTTCGCGCCGGGACGCCTCCCGGAGGGAATTCAAGGCTATCCGGATCTCGCGCCCGACCTGGCGGTTGAGGTCAAGTCTCCCAGCAATTCTAACCCGGAGATGGCAGCCAAGGCCGCCATGTGGCTGAGCTACGGCTCGCAGCAAGCCTGGGTCGAAGACCCGGAGAGGACCACCATCACCATTTTCCGTCCAGGCGAGCCTCCAGTCACCTTGGGAGAGGATGACATCCTGGACGGGGGAGACTTGCTCCCTGGGTTCAGCACCCCTGTCTGGCGCCTGTTCCGCCGGAGGAAATAAATGCAGCAGCAAGATGGGGGGGCAGCGCTGACTGACTATAGCAGTATCACGGCGGCTGCAATAGCCGCAGCAGCTACAAAGAACGCGGCGCCCGCTATGGAGGTCTTGGTCTTGGACAGGGGGACGCCCGAGGCTACGTACTTCGAGGCGCTGCCGGAGGTTATGCGGTTCAGGAAGAAGGATAAGCCGTTATAGGAATATTCGCGGGAAAGTACGTCATAGGAGTGGACGATCTTCTGCTCTAGGACCGTATCCGGGTCTCCGGGAGTCTGGAACTCCTGGTATATCAGGTCTCCTTCCAGCGACTTGAAATGCTTCCCGTCAAGCCCGTTCTTGAACTCGTTCTCGCCTAGTCCGCTCAATTGGTACGTCAGTTCCTTAGAGCAGGAGAACTTCCTGGTGATTATCTCGCCCTCCACCAGTTGGCCCTTACCTTCGCATTGTTTGCAGAGCACAGCCCCGGCCCCGTTGCAGCGGTTGCACACGACCTGGCCACTGGCGCCGCATCCGCTGCATCTTTCGGGGACTTTGCCTCTACCACGGCAATCATAACAACGTTGGCGGTGCTCAAACTCAGAATCCGCGCTACCTCTGAAAAATGTGCCGGGGTCACGCCGGTATTCGGTGCGTGACGAGACGTATTCGCCGCGTCCGTCACAATTCCAGCATTTCACGTCTTCCTGGCCCGTTCCCCGGCAGGTCCTGCATTCCATTGTGGTCGAGCATGGCACCTGCCCCCTGCCGGAGCAATCATTGCACGAAACATCGCGACCGTTGTACATGATTTTGAGGGTCTCGTTCTTGAATTCCTGGGGCCGGTAATTTATGTCTGCGGAGTAGCTGCCGGCATCCCGGTCGCGGACAATCTTCGTCTCTACCCGGTCGTTCATAACCATGTACTCGTTGGTGGTCTTGTGGCAGACCAGGCTTTCTGCACCAGCCACACTGACCTGATCCAGAAAGTCTCCGGGCAGAAGCATTCGTTGCAACCACGCTTGCTGGCGCCATCCTTCCAACAGTTCATCGGGAGCTGTGCCGGTATTCTGTACCGTCATTATGTTTTCCTCCTGACCTTCCGCTTGGAACGACTCAGAGGACCGTAAAGGCCAGCTTATTCAAGACTGATGATTCCCCGTTCGGCTAAATCTTCAATCGCATCCTGAACGGTTTCTCTGGGCACATCGAGCTGTGCGGCAAGGGCGCTTACCGATAGAGTCCCATCATTCCGTCCTGCGTGCTCCATGATCTGATGCTCCAGCCTGCTGAGTCCGTCTGGGATGGAGGAAGGAGGCGGCGTGGACGTTTGTTGAGGCACACTGGGCGGGTCTCCGCTTTGCTCAATTCCCCCTCCGTGACCTGGCTGGCTAAATTGTCCCAGTCTCCCACGCGCTCCCTCTCCCCGAAATCTCACGTAGGCCACCAACCCAGCCCCCAACAATCCCAAGCACAGCGGCGGCACGAGGAACAGGTAACCGAACCATGTACCCAACAAGCCACCCAATAGGAAACCGCCCGCCAGCGCAACCAGCAATGCGGTAAGCAGACCCTTCGCATTGTAACCGCCAGCAGCCCCAGCCAGTCCGTCGGCAATCCTGTTCAGATTATCGATATTCATAAGCATACTCGTCTACCTTCATCATTCGCGCAACGTCACCCTTGGCGGGGCTGATGGTTCCGGCGCTGGAGGAACCTGGGCTGACGGGACAGGCGCTAACGGACTGATGACCTCGCGGATGCAGTCCTGGCGGGCTGATTCGACCAGCTCAAGGACTTCCTGGCCGCCGCCGTGTCCTCTCAGAACAAGGGATACCTGGGCGCTCGCGGTGGCAAATACCAGGGCCTGTTTCAAAGAGAGCCACCAGATGCCCGCGCAGATAAGGGCCGGGACCACCCCAAGCAGCGCAAGAGGGCCGGCGAAGTTCGTTCCCGACAGGCTCGCAAGCATCAGGATGATGGCGGCAACCAGCCAGCGAATCGAACTGACCCGCGCTTCCTGCATTGAGTCGACCCTGTCCAGGGGCAAGTACGTCGTACTTCCGCTTCCCCACCGGGACTCCTCACTAACGAGCCGTCGGTTTGTGACATGGAAGCCATAATTTGTACCCTTGTGTTTACCGCTGACTTGATGAAGCACCGTTTCCCCGGGCATTAAATTGAACGCCATATAGACACCTCCGATGGCACCGGCTGCCGGGATGAGCTATGGGCGAGAATACCGGGCGGGACCAGGCCGCGGGCTTAAGAGAATGTCGTTAATGTCACGGCCGAACCGGCAACCCGTATCATCCCTCACCACACTAAGGGTCCGGAAAGCCAAACGGAAGGGTAAAATAGCTAGGAAATGGCTAGGATAGCCCTATTTTTCCGTAGAAGAGAGACCGGTCATTGGGGTATGCGAGGCCGAGGAACCGTTGACCGAGGATTCCGGCAGGTGGTCCAGAAAACAGACACTTACCGATTCCGGGATACACGAACCATCTCTGTCCCGCTCAACAGGGACAAGGGGCTTCCTCTGCAATTGGTTGAAAAGGTCGTTAACATTCAAGTCGACCCGGTCCGGCAACTCCATCCCCAACAGGGTTTCCAGTTCTCTGACAGTGAATTGCCTTCCCGGATGCCGGGCGTAAACACACAGCAGCAGGAACGGTCCCTGGCGCCCCCTGAAAGCGACTTTCTTCCAGGGTCTGCTGAAGGCCCTGGCGAATACGTTGCCGGAGACTTTGTCCACCAGCAGGCCGTTATCGGGCAAGAGGAGGTCTTTTTCTGCAAGCAGGTATTGATACTGGCTCCGGCTGATTTGGGTCTCCTCTCCGTTCAGGGCGACCACAAACTCCGGAGGATCTTGAGGGGTATCTTGCCCATTATCCAGCCAGTCAGAGAGGGTCCCGGCCCGGCTGGAAAGAGCGCCGTCCTCCGGCGATTCGGGGCCGGGTCCCTTCTTGGCGCCGGTCCCGGCCCATCCCAGGATTCCTCCTAACAGGGAGCCGCCGAGGGCGACTGTCATGTAACAGCTTCCCATGAGCGCATAGGCGAGCAGACCGTCTCGACGCCGCTGGCTGAACTCTTCCGCCGGGTATCCCAAATCACTCCAGTCGAACTCCCAGGACCAGAAGAAGTTGCCGACGGAAGGGGAGTGGTCGACGAAATACAATACCCACATTGCCGACATGGACAGTACCAGGAATACCAGGATGAAGGCGATGCAGGCAACGAACCAGACTCGGGCCATCGCGGCGTCAAGGTGAGCCTCTCGGTCGTTCAGGGCGGCAGTGACGCAGAGGGAAGTGGCCATGATTCCGGCCACTGCCACCACGATAGGTTTGTCGCTGTATCCGGCAAGAAAGAAGGAGGGAGCAAAGGCGATTGCGACGGGAACCCCGAAGAGCAGGGCGTTGCGATGATATGCTCCATATCTGACGCTGCCGCTGAACCAGGTCCGTCGCATCCGCAACAGCCGGTAGGCCATATATCCGGACCCGGCGGCTGATGTGCTCAGGGCTATCGAAAGCGCCAATGGCCAGGGATGGCCCGCCACCGGGCCAAGGGTGAAGAACCCATACTGGTCCATGCCAGTTGTGCCGGTGAAGACCGCCGGGAGGTTCAACATGACCAGGAGGGAGACCAACAGCAACTTTCCCAACCACGGCGCGGGAGCCGAAGCACTGTCCGGCGCGTTGCCTATGTCCATAGTATCCCTCCCACCGCCCCGCGCAGCAGCCATACGCAGAGCCCTTTCCGGAAAGCGGTATTAGCGGTCGGGGGATGGTTAATGGCGTGGGCGGTCCTGGAACTCCCGCTCGGTGGTCTCAGCTTCCACATGCTGGTACTCGGGAAGGCTAATCAGGGCTTCCACCGCATCGCGCATCTCGGACACCTGCTGGGCGTTAATACCGATATGGCCCGTGTCCCGAAGGCTGGTATAGATCCGCCTGTATCCATCCACCGCCGCGATGATGGGCGGAGCGGCGTAGATCATCATCTGGTATCCGAGGTCAGTGTATTCCTGGACCGTGATGTCGTCGGAGCCTGCTATCACGACCAGGGGAACATCGGGCACTCCCTTCCGGAATGTGTCCAGGTCTTCCCTGCTGCGCACCCCGCGGGGCATCACCACGTCCACGCCCAGGTCGCGCAGGGCGTTGCCCCGGCGTATGGCCTCGTCCATGTCTCCCTCAACCGCGGTGAAGGCGTCGGTGCGCCCTATGATGATGAAGTCGGGGTCTCTTCGGGCCTGGAGTGCGTAGCGGATCTTCTCCAGGAACTCGTCCACCGGGATAACGTGCTCCAACCCGGCGTGGTAGGAGGCGCGCTTGGGGAAGAACTGGTCCTCGATGTGTATGGCGGCGATGCCCGCGGCCTCGAAGGAGCGGACGGTGTGCATGGCGTGTACCGGCTCGCCGTAGCCCGCGTCAGCGTCGCATATCACGGGCAGGGGCACGGACCGGGCAACCTTCTCGGCCACGGCAATCTGCTCGGTCATGGTCATCAGCGGTTCCGTTACCGCCAGATGCGCGCCGCTCATGTAGCCGCCGGTATAGATGGTGTCAAACCCGAGAGACTGCACAAGCCGGGCTGAAATGGGGTCGTAGGCCCCCGGCGCGACTATGGGCTGTCCTGAGTCCAGCTTTGCTTTGAGGTCTGATCGTACCGACATTTTCCCACCTCACTCCTGGGGGATAAGGGGTATCACCTGCCTGGCGAACCTATCCATGTTTTCCTGCGATTCCGAGGCGCTATCACCCTGGAAGCTGAGGATGAAGTTCCTCACCCCAAGGTCCTGGTACTGGCGGAGGTCGGCGGCCACCTGCTCCGGGAGGCCGCTCATCATGCGCCTGGAAGCCCCATCGCCGTCATCGAAAGCGATGTTGGTGCTGAAGCACAGGGCGACTGCGTCCTCATCTCTGCCCGCTCGCCGGGTCTGCCGGCGCAGGCGGGCGACGAGGCTGCCGTATTCCTCCGGCTCCAGGATTGCAGGGGGCCGCAACCCGATGGGCATCCAGCCATCGCCCAGGGCGGCGGCGCGGCGGATGGCAGGGCCGGTGTGTCCGCCAATCCAGATGGGAGGGTGGGGCTTCTGGACCGGCTTGGGCTGGAATCCGGCCCCGGAGAGCTGGTAGTGCTTGCCCTCAAATTCCGGGTGGTCCTTGGTCCAGAGTTCCTTGTAGAGCTGGATGTACTCGTCGGTTACCGCTCCCCGCTCCCGGTAGGTGTCCAGACCCAGCGCCTGGAATTCCTCTTCCATCCAGCCCACGCCCGCGCCCAGGATGACCCGTCCACCGGAGAGGACGTCCAGAGTCGAGAGTATCTTGGCAGTGAGCACGGGGTTGCGGTAGGGGAGAATCAGGACGTGGGTGCCAAGACTGACCCGCTCTGTGCAACCGGCCAGGAAGTTCAGCGCCGCCAGCGGTTCGTAATAGGGTTCGTCAGGACGGAAAGTTGCCACGCCGTCGGGAGCGTATGGATAGAAAGACTCGACCTGCCGGGGCAGAATTATGTGGTCGCTGACCCACACCGAGTCTAACCCGGCGTCCTCAGCGGCCTGGGCCAGGCTGCGGAGGCCCTCCGGACTGGACATCGGTCCCCGGCTGGGCAGGGAGCATCCGAAAGTAGTCGGCATTGGGTCCCTCCTGGGTCACTTCTATAATTTTACGGCTAGTCTAACGCTTAATGGCTGCCGGGGCTACCTTACAATACATCGTAGATATGGGGCCTTTTTCCTGTCATGGCGGCATGTTAACCTTATGCAATGGTGTTGGTCTGGCGCTAATGGCGAAGATAAGGAGAGTGGTTAATGGCAGCGGCTGATCAACGTATTCTTGGCCACGTGCTCCTTACAGGTGTTGTAGAAAAGGAAGGGTCCCAGTTTGTGTCGTATTGCCGCGAGCTAGGTTCGGCGAGCTGTGGCGACACGATTGACGAAGCCCTGGACAACTTGGGGGACGCCATTGAGGTCCATTTGAATGATCTCGAAGACACCGGCGAACTGCAAAGGTTCCTGCGAGAGCGCAATATCAGAATTGACGTAGGCCCCCCAACATTTGACGGGGTATACGTCAATGTGCCGCCTGGCAAGATTTTCACGACCTATCCGCGCTCCATATTCATCACAATTGCAGTATAGCCGCCTCCCGCTTTGCTCCGGTTCTCAGATCATCCACGCCCTTGAGCGCCTCGGTTGCTATCCAGGGACGGCAGCCATCAAGTTTATCGTCGGGCCATGCAGGGCCGTGTCCTCAGTGCGCCGGTGACGCTCGGCAAGCGCGAGGTCCCGCCGGCACGCTGAGGAGTATCCTGACGCTCCTCGACATCCCTTTGGAAGAATTCCTGGAGTCCCTGCCTTGAGAGACAGGACCAGCTATCCGCTCCCGCAACCCGGTCCCGTCATGGCCGCCGCTCCAACGACTCCTTGATGTCCGTGAGGGTCCCGTTGATTCTGAACACGACCATGACAATCTCGGCCCACAGCCGCACGATCACAGGCCCGATTATGATTGCGGCCAGACCGCCGAATCTCTCAACTGCACTGTCGCCAAATATCAGGTAGTTCAAGCCGCCCAGAATCGCCACGGCCGTGGCTATCCAATATACAACCTGTATCAATACAGGGATAATCATCCGCCGGAATGTGAGGTAGTCTCTAAGACTACCGTTCAATTGCGATCCCTCCATCGTAGTGCGTGATGCTGGAACCGGACTGGCGCTAGGGAGCCAGGATGGTGAATGGATAGACCGGGATATTCCGAAAAATCCAGAATAGTATTATTGCCGCAAGCAAGGCCCATATCCAGCCTGCTGGAAGCCGGAATCCAGGCAACCTCCTGCCCACCGTCGCAAGAAGAGTCTCCGACGCCAGGGCGTAGCCAAGAAAAGGCAATGACATGACCGTCAAAAGATTGAGGCCCACGGCTTGCAGGGGGCGTCCGTGCAGCAACTGGTGAAGAGCGCGCAGAGTGCCGCAACCCGGACAGTACAGGCCGGTCAGAACGTGGAAGGGACATGGAGGGAACACCGCGGAACCGGCGGGGTTGAATGCAAACAGGGCGCAAAAGGCTGCCGCTGCGGCCAGCGCGACCGCCGGAACCCGCCACCATCCCCGGTTGAGGAAGCCGCTGGACGACACCCTCCTTACACATGTTTCCGCAGCCCGGCTGCCCGTTGCCATCCTTAACGTGAGTTGGTGCATCTATTCAGATTAGCCCCCGGATATTACCGCCAGGAACCCCATCACGACCAGCATATATGCAACATAGGCAAAGGCAAAGGCCAACCCGACTCCGAAGGATACCCAACACCATGTTCGGGCTTTTCTCGATGCCTCCAGGGCCCCGTCGTAGTCTCCGGCTGCCAACTTCCCGTTTACCTGCGCCGCGTACACGATAGCCGCAATCCCGAATGGAAGGCAGCATAACACGGTGACCACAATCGCATGAACGAGATAGTTCGGGACGTACCCAACGGTACGGACGGGCCCGGCGGAGGGCTGGCCTCCGCTCAAGGATGCCCCGCATCGAGCGCAATACCGGGCTTCAGGCTGGTTGGGAGCGCCACATGCCTGGCAGAATGGGCCAGTAGACCGGGGCGGCCCGGTCTCGTATGCCATTTGTCTGCTCCAGGGGACCGGTGATGAGGAACAGGTTTTCCATATGGGCTGCACCGGATTGTAGTCAGGGCAGACATTGGCGTCAAACAAAGCAGACGCTCTCCCGGTCAGCTATCCATCATTGCGGTTGTGTACAAAACCGGGCCTATGCTACGCTGATTGCAGGAAAGGTGTTGAAGTATGTCTGAAAAGGTTGTGGTTGCCATGAGCGGCGGGGTGGACTCGTCGGTGGCGGCGTTGTTGCTCCAGCAGCAGGGCTACGAGGTCGTGGGCGTGACGATGAAGCTCTACAGCCTCGACCACGCCGACCTGCCCGCCAACTACCAGGGTTGCTGCACACTGGATGACGTGGAGGATGCCCGGGCCGTATGCCGGAGGCTGGGCATACCCCACTACGTGCTGAACGTACAGAAGGAGTTTCAGACTCACGTCATTGACTACTTCTGCGCCGAGTACCAAAGGGGTCGCACACCCCATCCCTGCATCGCCTGTAACGACAAGATCAAGTTCAACTTCCTGGTGAACCGGGCCAGTGCATTGAACGCTGCCTGGGTTGCCACCGGCCACTACGCCCGGATCGTCCGTCAGGGAGACGGCTGGTTGCTCAAGCGGGGCGTGGACGCAGACAAGGACCAGTCATACGTTCTGTTCGGCATGGGCCAGGAGGAAATGGATCGCACCCTGATGCCGGTGGGAGCATACTCCAAGGATGCCATCCGGCGGATGGCCCTGGATGCCGGGTTTCCCAACGCCTCCAAGCCGGACAGCCAGGACATTTGCTTCATACCGCTGGGCGACTACCGAGCCTTTCTCGCCCAGCACGCAGCGCCCACTCCCGGAGAGATCGTGGACCTGGAGGGCAACGTTGTGGGCCAACACAAGGGGATTGAGTTCTTTACCGTGGGCCAGCGCCGAGGGCTGGGGATAAACGTGGGCGAACCCCAGTATGTTATCGGGATACACGCCGAGGAACACCGCGTGGTCGTTGGCCCCGAGTCCGCCCTGAACCGCGACAGTTTCCTGGCCTCCAGGGTTAACTACACCTCGGATGTGCCTCCCTCTGGGCCGGTGGACGTTACCGTCAAGGTGCGCTACAAGTCCAGGGAAGCTCCCGCGGTACTCTACCCGCGAGGTGACGAAGCCCAGGTGTGCTTCCGGGAACCCCAGCGGGCGTTGACGCCCGGACAGGCAGCGGTCTTCTATCAGGGGGATGTTCTCATCGGGGGTGGCATCATCGAGGCCGACCGAGGCCGGAGAGCAATCACCGCTGTAGAGCTAGGGCAGCCAACTGCCAACCACTGACCGGTGATGCCGGACTTTTCGCTGGAACGGGAGCTTCACCGGCAAGGGTTCGCTCTCGTCGCGGGCGTTGACGAAGCGGGGCGCGGCCCGCTGGCCGGGCCTGTTGTCGCGGCCGCAATTGTATTTCCCGAGGACATGGACACCTCCGAACCATGGCTCTCGCGCCTGGACGACAGCAAGCGTTTGTCCCCACGCCAGCGGGAGCAAGCCGTTGAACTTATCGAGACCTACGCTCTGGCCATCGGCGTAGCCCAAGTGGACTCGACTGAGATCGACCGGATGGGAATCGGCCATGCCTGCATTCAGGCGATGATGGAGGCAGTTGCGCAACTCCCCCTGGACCCGTCCTATCTACTGCTGGACTACGTTCCCATTCGGGAATGTCATACTCCGTTCCGGTCCCTAGTGGGCGGCGACGGGTTGAGCATTTCCATAGCCGCGGCCTCGAATGTGGCCAAGGTGACGAGAGACCGGCTGATGCGAGAAGCCAATCTGACCTATCCTGGCTATGCCTTTGACCGGAACAAGGGGTACGGAACGCCGCAGCACCTGGCGGGGTTGCGCGAGAAGGGTCCCTGTCCCATTCACCGCCGTTCCTTCAGCCCTGTCCGCGCTTTGTGCGATCCCGCCCTATGGGACCGGAATGGCTAACCCGCGACTGCGGTTGGGCAACTGGGGGGAGCGGGTTGCCCGAAATTTCCTTGTCGACAAGGGTTACCGGGTGCTGGAGAACGGATTCCGCAGCGCCTGGGGCGAAGTTGACATCGTAGCCAGAGATGGGGGTGAACTGGTGTTCGTCGAGGTGCGAACACGTCGGGGCACGGCCCTCGGCACTCCCCAGGAATCGGTGACACGGGCCAAGGCCGGGAGGCTGATAGCGACGGCCCAGAGCTACATGGAGGAAAAGGGCGTTACCGGCGCGGACTGGCGTATCGACCTTGTCTCCATTGTGCTGGACAGCCGAGGGCGGGTACTGGAGCTTTCGCACCTGACCCATGCCGTGGAATCGGAAGAATGATCGCCAGTCCCGGGTGTTCGCGGCCGCGGTGTCATGGTTGAGTCTGGCTGCTGGAAGAGTGGGGCTGACCCGGAAACCGGCAATCCTACTATCCGGCAGGTGACCAGCATAACCATGAACAGCAGGACCCCCAGGATAGCGACGATGAGACAGGATGTTCTCAACCTTTGTCCGCCGTCAGCGCCTTCAATGACATCAGACGATACTATCCCTTGAGAAACTCAGCGATCGTCCCTACCAAGATATCCGATTGCTCCAACATGACCAGGTGACCGGCGTTGGGGAACACCTCGACCCTGGAGCCGGGGATCAACCGGGCGAAGTCATCGGCATAGACGGGAGAGACCAGCCGGTCCTCCTGCCCCCAGAGGACCAGGGATGGGGCCCTGATGCGGTAGGCGCGGCGTTTCAGCCCCCGGTCCGGGATGGGCCAGAGAAACTTTCCGGCCGCAGTCAGGTCTTGGACGCGCTCCGGGGACAGCAGTTCCATAGCGCGCTCCGCAGCGGCAATGTCATCCGCCGTAGCGCCGCCGCCCGAGCCGCCGGCCCACAGGCATTCCTGCAACTCCGCGGAGTTCATGGCCAGGAAGTCGGCCACGGGAGCGTCGTCCCGCCACAGGCCCGCCGGAGCTATCAGCGCCAGCTTGTCCACGTAGCCTGGGGACAGGGCAGCCATCTCGGCAGCTATCATGCCGCCGAGGAAGTGCCCCACCAGGTGGGCCGACCTCAACTCCAATGCGTCCATCAACTCCAGGTGGTACAAGGTCAGGTCCAGAACGTCTTCCAGGTATTCCAGGCCCGTGGAGTTGGAGTATCCGGGGATGTAGGGAGCATAGACGGTGAACTGCTCTGCGAGACGGTCAAGGAACGGCGCCCACCCCTTGTGGCCTGCTGCGCCGTGCAGGTACACCAATGGCGCGCCCTCGCCGGCGCGGAGCACCTCGGCCCGGAACAGTCCGTTTTGCATCTCAATGTTCAGTGTTTCCGGCGGCATTGTCATCCCCTAAGCATCCATCATTGTCTTGGGCCACCAGCGGGTCTCATACTCCGACCAGATGTCCCGCACGTAGGGCATCACTTCTTTGGCGAACAATTCGGTGTTCTTGAGGGTGATGTCCTTGGGCATGTCGCCGAAATGAAGGAGTAGCATGAGGTTGCCGACGCGAAGCTCGCGGATGGCCTGGGCCAACTCTTCCCGCACCGACTCCGGGCTGCCTACAATAACGTTGCCTGCCTTCACGTAGTCCATCCAGGTGAAGTCGGTTGCCTGTTCCCGCCGCGACTCGACTATCTGGGTGCTGACCCCTGAGTTGATGCTTCGCAGGGTGCGATAGCCGGGGGCATTGGCGAATCCGCCGGGCACGTGGAGGCACTTCTTGAAGAAGTACTCGATGTAGTCCTTGTATTCGTCAGCCTGGCTGTCGGTCTCGGAAACCGCCACCAGTTGCAGGAAACCGGCGTGGTATGGGTTAAATTCCTTGCCCTGGCGGTCCACCTCCTCCCAGAAGCCGTCCAGGACTGTCTTGCCGACCTTGTAACCGCTGTAACTCAGGTAGCAGTAAACGTAGTCGTGCTCGATGGTCCAATCCCAGGTCTCCAGGCTGCCGCTGCCGGGAACCCAGACCGGGGGATGGGGTTCCTGGTAGGGCCGGGGCCAGATGTTGACGTAGCGCAACTGGGTGTACTTGCCATTGAAGGCGAAAGGCTCCCGCTCGGTCCAGGCCTTGATCACCAGGTCGTGGGCCTCGTTGTACTTCTCCCGCAGGGTCACCGGCACTTCGCCATACCCGAACACCGTATCCTGGGAGGTGCCGAGGGGGAACCCGGCCACGAACCGTCCGCCGCTGAGCACGTCAAGCATGGCGAACTCCTCGGCCACCCTGACCGGCGGGTTGTAGAGGGCCAAGCTGTTCCCCAGCACGATGATGGCGGCCTTGGACGTGCGGCGCGTCATCGCAGAAGCCATCAGGTTGGGCGAGGGCATCAGCCCGTATGCGTTGTAGTGGTGCTCGTTGACGCACAGGCCGTCGAAACCCATTTCCTCGGCGAACTCCAACTCGTCCAGGTAATCGTTGTAGAGCTGGGTTCCCTTCTTGGGATCGAACAGGTGGTTGGGAGCGTCCACCCAAACGCTGTGATACTGATTGTTGAAGTCCTCGGGCAGGTAGCCGTAGGGCATCAGGTGGAAGAAGCACATCTTCATCGGCAGGCATCTCCGGCGCGGCAGGGTCGGTTGGTGGGGATTGTACACTGTATTGAGCTGGAGGAAAACGGCGGAAGTCCAGGGGGGTGTCCGTCAGAATTTTGGATAGGGAGAGGATGGAGGGGTAAAATGGCGGCAAAGGACTGGAGAGAGGATGGGTGTGTCTTATGGAAATGAAGGATTGGGGATTGACTTGGCGGGAGTTGAGCGAAGAAGCAATCACCGGGATGAAAGAGTGGCGGTTGCAGAATCCTAAAGCCACTTTTAGTGAGATTGAAAAGGAACTGGACCTGCGGCTGGCGAAGTTGCGGGGCCGGATGCTCCAGGATACGGCTCTGGCCAGTTCCGCCAGGGACTGGAGCGGAAGTCAGCCTGGAGAAAGGCCGGTATGCCCTGATTGCGGCCATGAACTGGCCTCTTCGGGCAAGCGGGAGCGGCGGTTGCAGACCCTGGGGGGGCAGGAGGTCACGCTGGAACGGGAGTACGGGGTCTGCCCCGCTTGCGGCGGGAAACTTTTCCCCCCTGGATGAAGAGCTGGAATTGCTGCCGGGCTGTCTGACTCCGGGGCTGGAAGAGGTTCTGGTGCGGCTGGGGAGTTGGATGCCCTTCGAGAAGGCGCAACGGCTCCTGGTGGACTGGATGAAGCTGAATTCCCTCAGTGAAGCCACGGTAAGACGGCATACCGAAGCAGCGGGGGCGGCTTATGTGGTCATTCAGGAGGAGGAGGCCGGGGCGTTGGAACAGGGCCGGGAAGTGGACTGGGAAGTGGCCGGTTCCGGCTCAGCCCGGCTGGTGGTGGAAGTGGACGGGGCGATGGCGCCCTTGGCGGGAGGAGAATGGGCTGAGGTCAAGACGATGGTGATTGGGGAGGTGGATGAGACGGGTGCGGAGCCTGGAACCCTGAAGGAGATGTCCTATTTTTCCCGGTTGAGCGATGCGGCGGGCTTCACCCGGCAGGCATTGGCGGAGACCTGCCGGCGGGGGGTGGGGGAAAAGGGCCAAGTGGCCCTGGTGTCCGATGGGGCCGAATGGATTCAGGGATTCGGGGACTTTCATTGTCCCGGTGCGGTGCGGATTCTGGACTTTCCCCATGCTGCGGGGTACATGGGGGAGATCGGCCGGGGCCTGTTTGGGGAAGCGTCTTCGATGGCTGATGAATGGCAACGGGAACAGACGCAGCGTCTCAAACATGAGGGCGCCGGTCCGGTATTGGAGGACATCAGGGTCTTGGTCCAAGGCCGGGAAACTGACCTGGGCAAACCCCTGGCCTACCTGGAAAAGCGGGAAGCCCAGATGCGCTATCCGGTCTTGCGGGCCCAGGGCTGGCCCATAGGAAGCGGTGCGGTGGAGAGCGGCAACAAGCTGGTGGTGGAAGCGAGGTTGAAGGGGGGAGGAATGCACTGGGCGCGGCCCCATGTAAATCCCATGCTGGGCTTGCGCAACATTGTATGCAGCGGCCGCTGGGCCGGGGAATGGCCGCGTATAGCCCGGCGGCTCAGAAAGCGGGGCTCCCGGAGTTCCGGCACACCCGGAGAGAAAGCAGGCCCCCGGCGGCGGCTGGCGGCAGCCGGAGAACCGGGGGCCAAACTCAGCCCGGCGGATAGACCGGAGGTCCCGGTGAAAAGCCCCGCCGGGGTTGCACTATCCGGTGGAAGGGAGGGGTCAAAACTCCCTCACCGGCCTGCGGCCAGTCACCCCTGGCGCCGGGCTCCCGTTGGGCGCCCCAGATAATCCCCAAAATTCTGACGGACACCCAGTCCAGGGTTCATATGGCCAAGGCAACCGGATTTGGTAATATATTGGTATTATGCTATCGAGGGGCCAAAAGAAGATTGAAACGTAAGCGGTAAAGTTAGGCAATGCGGCGCGATAGCCATACCGGAGAAGTTCCTCGAAGCTCTGGGCGTAGGGGCCGACAGCGGGTTAATCGTGGCTTCAAGGACGGGGAACTGCGATATATACGCATAGCCATACTATCAAGCGGATACAGGAAATCGCCCGGGGATTTCAACTGGGTTACGGTGTCCTGACATCCGACCGGGAATGAGCAGCATTGGATTTGGGAGTAAAGGTCAGGTTATTCCGTTGACCAGCCAAGATACAGTTAGCATGATAATGTTAATAAGGAGGGCCCATCGTGACAAGCGCAACGCGGGACGTGGTTGTTATCGGCGGAGGCATCGTCGGCTGCATGACCGCCTATCTGCTGGCCAAGAGCGGAGCAACGGTTACCATTCTGGAGGCCGACTCGGTGGGCAGCCACGCCTCGGGGTTTGCCTTCGGCGAAATGGGCGCCCTTGACGGTGCAGGGATTCCAGACCCGTTATTGGGCTTCAGCATCTGGTCACACCAGCGCCATATTTCCCTCTCTGCGGAGCTGAAGGAGATCTCCGGCGTCGATCCCATTTTCGAGCTGGGAGCAAGGATCAAACTCGCTCTCGAACCAGGACAAGCCGCCGACTTCAAGAAAAGTCTGGAGTGGCAGAAAGACATCCCGGCCTTCAAAGCCAGATGGCTCGACCCGGAGGATATAGTCAAGGCAGAACCCCAGGCAAACCCCGACTGCCTGGGTGGCGTGTACGCCGAAAACTCTGGTTCGGTTGAACCCTACCGCTACACCCTCGCCGCAGCGCAGGCGGCGGAGAAGCTGGGGGTGGAGATGGCGCTGCGTAGGGCCCGGGGTCTGGTCAAGGGCGCCGGACGCTGCCTGGCGGTACAGATAGATGGTGGCCAGATCAATGCCGGGGCAGTGGTGATGGCAATGGGACCGTGGACCGGACAGGCTTCCGAGTGGTGCGGTGCTGCCCTCCCGGTGACGCCGCTGAAGGGCCAGATCCTCCGTTTGCAACACCCCAGCCACCTGGTCAAGTCTTCCATCTACTACAAGGGAAGCTACGTGTCTTCCAAACCGGACGGCCTCATCTGGGCCGGCACCACAGAGGAAGAAGCAGGGTTCGATGAGGAGACTACCGGTGAAGCCAGAGACAAGATCATGTCCGATCTGTTGGACATGGCGCCCGCGCTGGCCGACGCTCAACTTGTCCGGCAGACGGCTTGCCTGCGCCCCTTGTCTCCCGACGGAATGCCTATCGTGGGCAGAGTGCCAGGGTGGGAGAACCTGTACGTGGGCACTGGGGCCGGACGCAAGGGCATACTCTGGAGCTCCGGGATGACACAGGGCCTGGCTGACATCGTCCTGGGGAAAAAGCCGGAAGTGCCGGGAGTGGAGGCACTGGACCCGCAGCGGTTTCAGTAAGAGGAGAGCGTGGCTGCCAGACAGGAAATGACTGCGGAAGACGACGCGCGGACTGCGTTGCAGTTCCTGGAACACTCTGATCAGGAGTTCACGAGAGTGGACTCGATGCAGGGTTCGGAGAAGTTGTGGGGCGCAGCGTCACATGCGGTCACGGCCATTGCCAGGCATCAGGGTTGGAGTTTCGGCAAGTACAATCATCGAGCGGCGGCAGCGGACCGGCTCTCCGAAGAGTACAATGACTCCTCTCTGTCCTTGGGATATGCCGTAGCCCGGAAGTTTCATGCCAACTTCTACTACGACTTCATGGAGGATGACGAGTTGGTCCACGACCGGCCGATGGTCCAAGATTTCGTCCGCCGGATTGTGGGAATGGTGGGGGAGTCTGCCACCTGACTATCTTGACGGTCGCACTCAATAGCCCTTCTAATCGATTGCCGTCTTGCGCGCCACCAGCAGCCCGTTCTCCCTTGAGACCTTCATGGCGAAGGGATACCTGTTCACTTCCAGGGCCAGGTCCACGTCCTCCGGGTGGAACTGGAGCTGTGAATCGTCGAAGAACTTCTGGGTGGCCCCGCCTGCCATGATGAGGCTGCGAACCGCCGCCGGGTCGGGGTTGCGTCCCTCCAGCAAGTTGCGCAGGTACAGGGCGCAATGCTCGTCTTCATCTGAACGCACCCGGCCCTGGTCTCCCATTGCGATGATGGACACCAGCGCCGGGTCCTCCCGGCGAATGGCCTCCACGGTGGCTTGGGCAACGACGAAGGAACCGAGGTAGATGGTGTCGGCTCTGGCGGCCGCAGCGACGCCAACTGTACCGGCCCGGGTTGACTGGACGATGGATTTGCCCGCCAGTTCCACGGGCGTGATCTCGTAGGGCGAGTTGCCCATGTCGAAACCCTCGGGACGCTTCCCGTCCACCTCACCCATAACCAGGTCTCCCGCTCCCTTGCGGTGCAACTCCAGGGCTTCCTCCACCTCGGCCACCAGGGTGATGCGGGTTGCCCCGTGGTCAAAGGCGATTGCGGCGGTAGTAAAGGCCCGGAACACGTCGATGATGATGACGGTGCCCTCGGCTTCTTCAGCGTCCCGTACGAGACTGCCAAGGCGTATATCCATGTATATCTTCCTATTCCTAAACGGGTAAATGAGAGTAGCTCGTTAACTCCTTTGTCACTGGAAAGTGACTGTCTCTCCACTCAGACTAACACTCTCCACGTTCCAGCCCACGAAAAGCCATGCTTTTGCCTGATAGTGTCTATTATCGTTGTTGCCCCACCACTCCCGGCGATTATAGGCACTACCTGGTAAGCTGGCATCTATGATTTCCTCGATCTTCTGGACCGTCAATGTGACCGAGTCTGCATCAACCATTCTCAGATATGCCGCCAATGGTTGGTGTTTGCTCACCTGTAGACCTCTCCCCGAGAATGGACTGGGGCAACTCCAGTTTTGCCGAAAAGTTGCTCATCTCATCCGCAGTCTTTGGATATTAACCGCCCACGCGACTTAGTGGCTCCAGGATGTCCAACAATTCCGCCACCGAGCCAAGCCCAAGTCTGATTTCATCCGCATCCAGGAACCGCTTGCGTATGTAGAAGTTCCGGTGCAGGTCGTTGGCGATACCCCGCAGTCCGGGCAAACGGTTGTCCCCAGTTAACCAGCGGGCGTTGTTCAGAACGACGTTGAACTGCTCATGCCGCTCATATTCCCAGCCCTGGGCAGTCGCGGCGGCCTTGGCCATCCATGCCGCCGCACCCCATCCCTTCTCTGACGCCTGGTGCAAGTCGTCACCGTCCAGATACTCCCAACTCTTGGCCAGGAAATCGCGGGCCTGTTGTCGGTAGTCCTCCACACCCATGGGGTCAGGTCCGGCAACATTTGGTTGCGCCATGCTGCGTTATCCCTCCTTCACCAGCTTTTGCAGGGAGCGGACCTCACGTGGAGGGTTGAGGTGACTGCCGGTATGCGTCCAGGAGACCTCTCCGACGTAGATGTCGCCGCGGGAGTCGATGCAGACGCCGTGGGGCGCGATGAACTGCCCCGGGGCCTCGCCTTCAGGCCCATCGCCCAGCCGGACCAACTCGTTGCCCTGGATGTCCATAATGGTGATTCTGGGGCCGAGGCCGTAGGCTTGATCGTTGGCTCCGATGGCTGCGCCCAGCTCCCCCACGTATACCCGCTGGTCGCCGGACTTGTCGATGTATAGTCCGCAGGGCCGGGCCATGTTAATCCACTGAGTCTCGAACTTGCCGTTCCTGTCGAACACCTGGATGCGATGGTTCTCCCGGTCGGCCACGTATACCCAGCCGTCCTTATCAGTGCAGACGTTGTGGGCGATGTTGAACTGGCCCGGCCCGGTGCCCGGCTCGCCCCAGGAAAACAGCAGGTTTCCATCGGGAGAATACTTGTGGACGCGGGCATTGCCGTAGCCGTCGGAGACGTAGAACTCTCCGGTGGCCGGGTCCATCGCCACGTGGGTACACCTGTTGAAGGGGTCGCCGCTCATAAATGGCGCGGGCTTGCCACTCACGCCGAGGGTGAACAGGACTTCGCCGTCCAGGGTACACTTCCGCACGGTATGATCGCCGTCGTCGGAGCAGAATATGGTGTCATCGGGCATGATGGTGATGCCGTGGGCCCTGGGAAACACGCCCTCGCCCCAGGAACGGAGGAAATTGCCATCCCGGTCGAACACGATCATCGGGTGCTCGCCCCGGTTGAACACGTACACGTTGTCATTAGAGTCCACACCCACGGCAGCCGCTTCCTTGAAGGACCACCCGTCGGGCAGCGTTCCCCAACCCTCGGCCACCTCGTATGTGTACTCTCCGCTTCCCAGTTCAACCATAGTCTCACCTCTCCGGTTCTTCCGTCTGGTATCCCTGTGAATTTTAGCACCTGAAGTCACCGCCGCAACCGCATTGTGATAAGCCGCCTTCCCCAGCCTATACGGAGGCGCTATCTCACACTTATGCGTTGTCGCACAGGAACGGGGTTGATATTATTGATTAACAGATACGCTTGCATGGGAGGGTTGCCAATGTCTACAGCCCAGGAAGGCAGAAGGGACTTCGTAAAGTATTCTTTCTTCAAGGTTGCCCCGGAGTGGCGACGACTGTCTCCAGGAGACCGAAACGACAGCAAGCGGGAATTTTGCGAGGTGGCAGCCGAGTACGCCGACCGGGTAACTATGGCCAGCTACAGTTTGGTCGGCACACGGGGAGACGTGGATTTTGCTCTCTGGAAGATTGCCCGCGACCTGGAACCCATCAATGAACTGATGGCCCGCGTCAACCATACGGAACTAGGCAAATACCTGGAAACTCCCCATTCCTACCTCGCCATGACCCGTCGTTCACCCTACGTGGACACCCACCGGCACGAGGGTCAGGAGGGAGCTTCCAGCACTATGCGCATCATCGGCCGCAAGTACCTCTTCCTCTATCCATTCGTCAAGACCCATGATTGGTACCAACTGCCGCTGGCGGAGCGCCAGCGGCTCATGGGCGAGCACTTCACCATCGGTCACCGCTACCCGGATGTGAAGATCAGCACTGCTTATTCATTCGGTATCGACGACCAGGAATTCGTGCTGGGGTTCGAGAGCGACGACCCGGCGAACTTCCTGGACCTTGTCAGCGACCTGCGGGAGTCTGAGGCCCGACCATACACGGAACGCGATACCCCAATCTTCACCTGCATCAACAAGCCCTTAGCGGACTGCCTGGACGACCTGGGATAAGGGCTGGTCTACCCCCAACGAAAAGACCCTTGAGGGCTGCGCCCTCAAGGGTCTTTTCGTGCTCTGTGCCGCGGTCCTGGCTCCAGGACTACTTGCGCATGAGTTCGTTGGGGTCCTTGTCCTTGAAATAGTCGTAGTTCATTTGGATGTAGTGCGCCCATTCCGGCGGCACCGCGTCCTCAGCGAAGATGGCCGTTACAGGGCAAACAGGCTCGCAGGCGGCGCAGTCGATGCACTCATCCGGGCTGATGTAGTACATCTCGTCTTCCTCTCGGGTGTAGATGCAGTCAACGGGGCATACATCTACACAGGCCGAGTCTTTCAGACCAACACACGGTTCGGTGATTATGTAAGTCATTCTGGATCGCTCCTTCTGGAATTGGCGGTTCGGGAAACCCAGCACCGATTTGAGTCGTTATCCCCGGCGCTTATCGCGGGGAATTATAGCATAGCGTTTGGTTTTGCGGTACTTGGAGATAGTCCTAGAGGACCAGGCCGTATGTACGCTTCTTGATAGCCAGGTTGACGAATGTTTCCGTCCGTTGGACCCCGTCTATGGTGCCCACCTTGGTGCGCAGAAACGTTCCCAGACTCTCAGCCGACTCCAGACCGGCCCAGATGAAAACGTCGTATGCGCCGGTGGTGATGGCCACGTAATGGGCCTCATCCAGGTTTGCGATGGATTCCGCCACAGCGTCGGACTTGCCGGGACCGGTTTGCAGGCCGATGAGGGCTGTGGTAGCGTAACCAAGTTTCTCCAGATTGGGCACCGCTATCACTTTCACCACGTCCTCTTGAATCAATCGCCGCAACCGCCTGCGCACTGTTCCTTCACTTACGCCCACTTCCCGCGCGATCTTGGCGTTGGATGCCCTTCCATCCATCTGCAACAGACTGATGATTCTGCGGTCCAGTTCGTCCATTTGCCCTGACTCCTCAACAATTATGCCTAAGAGTGACAAAATCAATCATATTGAAGTCTTTTTCGGTTGTCAATCTCGCAATATGGTAGCGAATAGCGTAATATGTAATATCATGGCCTGCGACGGTCTTTGAGCGTCGCAATTTCCTGGGGATCACTACTTGCGATGCAACTCCTTCCTGCCAGACTCCGGGGCATGGCCAGAGAGTCTAAGGTCGACATCCGGGGCATATTGACTCAGGGCTGGGAACCCCGGCATGACCCTGGCCTTGGACAGGTTTCTCTGTAAAATAGCACCCGCAACCCCCGGCCATGTGACTAAAGAGACCCTTCCACAACACCGCATACCAAGCCTATCTACAGGAGACAACATGGTAGAAATCTATGTCCTCGGCGGAGGCACCCCGACCCCCACTCCAACCCGGTTCGGCAGTTCCCATGTCCTGAAAGTAGGGGACGACCTGCTAATGTTCGACTGCGGCCCGGCGGCTACTCACAAGCTGGTCAAGGCCGGGCTGTTCCCCACCCAGGTCGATTACCTCTTCTTCACCCACCACCACTTCGACCACGACATCGACTATCCCTGCTTCCTCCTCTGCCGCTGGGACCAGAGCATCGGCAAGGAGAACCAGCTTCAGGTGTTCGGACCCACGCTGACGGAAAAGATCACCGACGGTATCATCGGGGAGAACGGCGTCTTCACCCACGACTGGATGGCCCGCGTGAACCACCCCCTCAGCCAGCGGGTCCACGTCAACCGGGGCGGGGCGCTCCCCCGGAAGCCTCCCTCGGTCAGCGCCAGGGACGTTGCCCCCGGCCCGGTGCATAAGGCAGCCGAGTGGAGCGTGACATCGGCCCATGCCGAGCATGTCCAGCCCTGGCTGGACTCACTAGCATACCGGGTTGACACCGCGGAGGGGAGCATCGTGTTCACGGGTGACACCCAGCCCTGCGACACCGTGACGGAACTGGCTGGGGGAGCGGACATGATGCTGTGCATGTGCTGGGACGACCAGGAGGTCATGGATGAGAACGGTGAGGCGGGCGGACAATGCGGCACCATCGGGGCGGCCCGCATGGCCCAGGAGGCGGGGGTTGCCAAGTTGGTGCTGGTGCATATCGGCCCGCACCTGTCCGGGCACGGTCCGATGGAGAAGGGGATCGGAGACATCCGCCGCATCTATGATGGGCAACTGATCTTCTCCGAGGAGCTAATGCGCATCCTCCTGTAAAGTGAAAGCCCCGTCCTGTTAAAGGATGGGGCTTCGTCAAGCGCGTGGTCGCTTTCCCCTTACCGGTCCATCCGTCGGGCAGGGAAACGGTTCGGGGAGCCGGAAGGTTTATCGCCGGTGCTGGCGGCGGCGGCGGCGGGCGGCCCGCTGGGCGGCCAGTCGCTCCTTCTGCGCCTTGGAGCGGAAGAAGCGCCGGTCTTTCAACTCCCGCAGGATCCCCGAGTGCTGCACCGAGGCCCGGAAGCGATTGACCAGGCTCTCGGGGTTCTCTCCCTCACGTGGGGTAACATAGGCCATTCAACTCACCTCAACTCGGGATGTGTTGGCCTAAATTTAACACAGCCCGTACCTGCGGGCAACCTTGAGGTGGGCGTTAGAACAGCAACGATCTCACGCATCAATTGTAAGGATATAAGGAGAACAACATGAACTCACGTCCATCTTCCGCCTTACACTCTGGCCAACCTACTACAGGGGAGGGTTCTTCAACGTAACGGTCGAATTCGATGGATTCGTGGGACACGACGAAGGCCCCATGATTTTGGCACTCGCCGATAATGGAAAGGTTACAGCCCATGTGGACCGAACCGCTAATACCAATGGGACGGCCCGTATCAGGGGAAATGCAACTCTCCGAGACTGGTTTCAGGCGAGGTATGCAGTAATCGACACAGTCCCAGTACGCTTCGACACACCGGATCACATGACGCTAGGAGGAGGATAGCTAACGCCCGTTGATGTGAACTACTAACCTCCGTCCAACGCCGCATCAACCCGCTTACGGAAGTCCTCTGCGCCCAGGCGCAGCAGACCCGTGGCCGAGATGGTCACGAAACTCGCGCCCAGCCGGATGAAATCGGCTACGCCATCGGCGTCGGCGGGGGAGTTGCCCCCGACGCCAACGAACTTGCCCCCGGCCTTGACCCGGGGTATCACCTGGCTCATCAACCGGCGGACCTCCGCCGGCCCCGGGTTCCCCATACTCTGTCCCAGGTCTCCCGAGGCCACGTGGCAAACGTCGATGCCCGGCACCTGTAGAATCTCGTCCAGGTTTTCGACCGCCTCCGTCTCCTCGATCATAGGGATGACCAGCACCTGGGAGTTGACCCAGCGGGTCCCCTCGTCCCGCGACACTCCAACCCCATAATCCTGGGACCTGCCGCCGCCCACTCCGCGATGTCCCTCCGGGTAGTACCGGGAGGCGCGGGCCACGGCATCGGCCTCTTCCCGGGTGTTGACGTGGGGCACGATAACGCCCTGGACTCCCCGGTCAAGGTGCCGCAACAGGGTCGAGTCGTCGTGATTGGGGACCCGGGCTATGGGGGTGATGCCGAAGACCTCCGCCGCCCGCACCATGTGTTCCAGGTGGTCAAGGTCTATGGGGCCGTGCTCGCAATCTATCATTACGAAGTCGTACCCCAATGCCCCGAACAACTCCACCTGGTCCGGGGCGTAGCGGTTGATGATGGCCCCGAAAACCACCTCTCCGGCGTTCAGCTTGGCCTTGGCAATGTTGGTCTGCATAGTCTCACCCCTTGAATTTAGTCTATCTACCCGCGCCCGCGGAGGTTTATGAGCCTCTGCTCCACCGGGTCAACGCCGAGCAGGAGCTCTTCGAGAGTTACGGCTCCGAGCAGAGGTTCAGAGTCTTCCGCATTGAACATGACTGGCGTTATAGTTTCCAGGCCATTCAGCCGGACCCAAGCCAGGCCAACTGCTAACTCCCTTACATCGCCTTGCCCGAACTCGAAGCTGGCACTCCTCATGGGTTCTACACCTAGCGCCCGCAGGGTGGACGCAGGAGCCGACGTAAAAGTCGAGCCAGTGTCCACCAGGGCATTGGCTGTTACCCAGCGGTCTCGCTGTGGACCGCCGAGACCGATTTCCACGCTGAAAATCCCCATGCTCTGTTTCCTATCATCCGTGAAACTTCGCTCCCTTCACGGACAATCCATCATCCTTACTGCGCCGTCATTCCCCCGTCGATAACCAGCTCCGCGCCGGTGACGAAGGATGACTCGTCCGACGCCAGGTACAGGATGCCGTAGGCGATGTCGTAGGCGTTGCCCACGCGGCCCAGGGGCGTCCGGTCGATGGACCATTGGAGCCGCTCCGGGTCCTCGTAGCCCCGGTCGGTGAGGGGAGTGTGGGCATACCCCGGATGCACCGAGTTGACCCGTATATTCTCTGTCGCGTACTGGATAGCCGCCGACTTGGTGAACAGGCGAATCGCCCCCTTGGCCGCGTGGTAGGCCGTGGACGTGGGACTGCCGATGATGCCGTAGATTGAGGAGATGTTGATGATGGAGCCGCCACCCTGATTTCGCATTTCCGGTATGGCCAGCTTGGTTCCCAGGAACGTGCCCTTAGCGTGGACGTCCATCTGCGAGTCCCACAGCTCTTCAGTGGTATCCTCGACGTTGAACCTTGCCCCGGTCCCGGCGTTGTTGACCAGGATGTCCAGCTTGCCGTAGGTGGAGATGGCGGTCTGAATAGCGTTCACCCAGTCCTGCTCCTGTGTCACGTCATGCCGGACGAACACTGCGTCGCCGCCTGCCTCCCGTATCTGGGCCGCGGTCTTTTCCCCCTCCTCAACCTTGATGTCGGTGAGGACCACCTTCGCCCCCTCCTGGGTGAACAGACGGGCGCTAGCGCCGCCGAACCCCATCAACTCGCCCTCAACGCCGGCCGCCGCGCCGGTAATCAGCGCGACCTTCCCTTCCAGTCTCATGGCAATCTCCCTTCGCCCCCGGACCCAGCCGGGACAAGCTCTGCTACGCTCCAGTCTCACCTCCGATTATAAGTCCAACTTATGCAAATGCCCACCGGCACAGCACCTGTGAACCCAGGACGTCAGTGATAGCCGCAACTGGCCACCGGCCACCGCATTTGGTATATATGTGGCTGATGTCTTTGCCATTCCACGAATCCGTCCAAGCCGCAGAGAGCAGGAGCTGCATCATGGAACCCATCTACTTGGACTACAACGCCACTACCCCCATCGACCCCGCCGTGGCCGCGGCCATGATTCCCTACATCTACGAGCACTTCGGCAACCCTTCCAGCAGCCATGCCTTCGGGCAAAGGGCGAAAATGGGGGTGGACAAGGCCCGCAGCCAGGTTGCCGACCTGCTCGGTTGCCAGCCCGACGAGGTGGTATTCACCTCCGGCGGCACGGAGTCCAACAACCACGCCATCAAGGGAGTGGCCGGCGCATACCGGGACAAGGGCAACCACATCATCACGTCATCCGTGGAGCACCCTGCGGTCCTGGACGTTTGCGCGTTCCTGGAAGGGCGTGGCTTCGACGTGACCTACCTGCCGGTGGACGGGTACGGCATGGTCAACCCAAGGCAACTGGAATGGGCCATCACTCCCCGGACCATCCTGGTCTCCGTAATGCACGCCAACAATGAGGTCGGCACAATCCAGCCCATTTCCGAAATATCGGAGATCGCTCATCGCGGTGGGGCTCTGGTCCATGCTGACTGCGCCCAGTCCGTCGGCAAGATTCCGGTCACCGTGGACGAATTGGGAGTGGACCTGCTTTCCATAGCGGGGCATAAACTGTACGCTCCCAAGGGCATCGGCGCGCTATATATTCGAAGCGGCGTGCGGCTGGAGAAGCTGATGAACGGCGCCGGCCATGAGATGGGTTGGCGGGCCGGGACGGAAAACGTCATCGAGGCCGCAGGTCTTGGCATGGCCTGTCAACTGATTGCCGAGAACCTGTCCGGTTATAGCCAGCGGATGGAGGAGACCCGCGACCTGCTGGAGTCCCAACTGGGAAAACGGCATCCCGGCATAAAAATCAACGGCCATCCAGAACACCGGCTGCCCAACACCTCCAGCATCAGCTTCCCGTCACTGGAGGCAGACACCATCCTCGCCAACCTGGAATACGTGGCTGCATCAGCCGGGGCAGCCTGCCACAGCGACCAGGTGGAGGTGTCCAGCGTCCTCCAGGCGATGCACGTGCCCCTGGATGAGGCAATGGGCACGCTCCGCTTCTCCACAGGCCGCTACACTACCCCGCAGGAAATAGCGCGGGCCGTTGAGGATGTGGCCCAGGCTATTGAAGCCGCCCGGAGCCGGTCGCCGCAGGGCGTGTAGGGGACTTACGGCCCCTCCTGGAAGAATTGACGGGGAGACCTGGCTGGGAACGGTTCGTATGGGTAGCGGGCCAGCGCATCCTCGTCCAGTTCCAGACCAAGACCCGGGCCAGTGGGAATCCGGATGTAGCCGTCCTCGACCTTGAAGGGCTCCACTGCGATTTCTTCACCGAATGACTCCAGGTTCACAAAGTACTCGGTGATGAGGAAGTTGGGGATGCAGGTCGAGACGTGCAGCGTCGCCGCCAGCCCCACCGTCGTGCTGTTGAAGTTGTGGGGCGAGACGATGACGAAGTAAGGCTCGGCCATCGCCGCGATTTCCTTCAGCTCCAGGATGCCCCCCACGTTGCACACGTCCGGGTTGATGATATCCGCGGCCTGTTTCTCGAATATCTCCCGGAACTCGAACTTCGTGTATAGCTCCTCACCGGTAACTACCGGAATCCTGATGTCCCGCTTCGCCGCGGCCAGCGCGTCCACGTTTTCCGCCAACACCGGCTCCTCGTACCAGAAGGGGCGGTACTGCTCTATCTCCCGCGCAATGCGCACCGCGTGCATCGGGGCCAGCCGCCGGTGCATCTCCACCAGTATGTCCACGTCGGGGCCAACGGCCTGCCGTACCGCCGCCACATTCTCGATGGTCTGTTCTTCCACATCCCGGCTGACGAAGGTGCGCCAGGGGCCGGGAATGGGATCGAACTTCATCGCGTCGAACCCCATCTCAATGACCTGGGAAGCCCGCTCGGCCAGAGCTTCGGGAGTCTTGGCCCCATCGGACCAGCCGTTGGCGTAGACCCGTATCTTGTCCCGGCAAGCGCCTCCCAGCAATCCGTACACCGGAGTCCCCAGGGCCTTGCCCGTAATGTCCCACATGGCCTGCTCCAGACCGCTGATGGCGCACCAGAAGTCCATCGCGCCCCGGCGGCCCGCAAAATCATCGTAGGCTACCTGGGTAAAGTGCTTGATGTTCATCGGGTCTCGCCCGATCAGGTAACGCTCCAGTTGGTCCACGTGGGCCGTCACCTGCAAGTCGCGGTCCGACTGCGTATAGCATTCTCCCCAGCCGTGGATACCCTCGTCGGTGTCAACCTTGACGAAGCAAAGGTTTTTGCCAGCGCCCGGATGCGTGAGGAAGGTCTTGACTCCCGTAATCTTCACAGCCCGTCTCCTTGCGATCATCAATTCGTGGTCAGCATACCCGATACCATGCCGTCAATCCACCACCGGGCAACTGCCCGGCGACAACCGGCCCGCCGGTGATTGGCCGCGCCGCCTGAAACGGATTGCTGACTGCTGACATCCGCCACTTGCCACCTTGGTAGAACGCATGTACCATAATGTACATCCGGCTCATAGCCACGCAGGCAACTGAGCCAGTCCAGGACAGTCACTGAGACAGCATGACCTTCAATGTCCGGAAAATCTGAAAGGGCAACCCGCCCCGGAGGCTCCATCCCTCCACGGAACCTACCCCCGAGCTCGACCGTTCCGAATGTCCGGATTTATCCACATTTGTCCGCAAAATCGAAATTTCCCCCTCACTCCCCACCGGCAGGCCGTACCACCAAGTTTCAGAACGCTTCCCAACAAAGCACCGGGCTTGCCCATTCTGTTATGATTAGGGTTGCGAGGCCCCTTCTACTGACGCTGGTGGGAGTCACCGCTCCATGATTACCGTCGAAAAGATCCACATATCGCCGGTGAAGTCGCTGGCGTTGGTCCATCCCAACTCGGTCGAAGTCTCCTGGCAGGGCGTCACAGAGGACCGCAGGCTCTTTTTGGTCGATGACCGCGGCAGGCTTTTAACCCAGAGACACTTCGGGCAGTTGGTCCAGGTGCGGGCCGAGTACCACCAGGACCCGGAACGGCTAACCATGCGGTTGCCTGGTGGAGACGTTGTTGAAGGCCCCATAGTCTCCGGCGAACCGACCGTTACCCGCATCTTCGGTCGGCGAGTGATGGGCAACGCCGTGCCGGGTGCGTGGGACTCCGCCCTGTCGGACTTCTGCGGCGCAACCGTGAGATTGGTCCGGGCGCAGCAGCCTGGCCAGTGCTACGACGAATTCCCCATCTCCCTGCTATCTACCGCCTCTCTGGAGAAGCTGGGAGAGAATCTGAAGCAGCCGTCAGGGAGCGAATTATCCCTGGACAGCCGGAGGTTCCGTCCGAATTTCCTGCTCCGGGGCTGCGGCCCACACGAGGAAGACGACTGGATCGGCGAGGCGATCCGCATCGGGGACGGGCTTCAGGTCCGCGTGGTGGCCCGGGACCCCAGGTGCGCCATCACCGCCCATGATCCCGACACTGGCGAGACCGATTTGAACACCCAGGAGATCATCGCCGGCTACCGTCCCGCTGGGGGCACGGCATATTTCGGGGTCTACGGCATAGTCGAGCATCCGGGCAGCGTGACTGTCGGAGATGTGGTCACGCTGGCCACAGGCGTCCCGTCCTGATGCTTAGGAGTTGAGCCAATGGCAGAGCAATTGGTCACGTTTACAGAGAAACCCCAGGCCGAGTACCTGATCGCCGGTTGGCGCAGGCAATGGTCAGACGGGGGCCGCGTGTCCGGCGGCCTGACCCGCTATCTCATCGAGAAGCTGGGTGCACGGAAGATTGGCGAAATGACCAATGACGTGTCCCTTGATTGCTACCCATTCCAGGTGGCAGGCACCCACGACACCTTTCGCCCCCTGGTGGCCTACCAGGAGGGGCTGCCCAACCGCTCCATGTACCGGGAAAACTACTTCTACGACGCGGGCAATGGCCTGATCATCTTCCGCGGCGAGGAACCCTGGTTCCGCATCGACGAGTACGGCGATGCGTTCTTCCAGGGCATCAGGGAATTGGGCGTCAAGCAGACCGCGGCCGTTGAGGGCGTGAATGGCCCAGTTCCTCCTGACCTGGAACGCAGGATCACCTGCGTCTACAGCAAGGCAGATATGCGGGACACTTTGGACCGCTACGGACTCCAGTTCTCCAGCTATGGCAGCGACGGACGCCGCGGTCCCACCATTGCGATGGCCCTGGTCTCGATGGCCCACTTCGAATACCCGGACGTGGAAATGTTCCGTCTCGGCGCAATGGCGCCCATGTACCCATTCGCCACTAACAACAACGACCAGGTGGGCATCATCCGGGACCACCGCTCCTATTACGACATCATGCGCAGGCTCAAGTCGATGTTCAAGCTCGACATCGATCTGTCGGAACTGGAGCAATTGGGCCAAACCGAGTCCCAGCGATTGTCGGACACCCTGGAGCGAATCGGGTCATCCAACCAGGAAGCCAAGCAACTGATTGACACGGTCCGCACCGACTACAACTACACCCCGTTCGTGGAGCCGGTTGACCTGGACCCGGCCTTGGAGGGCACCCTGGAGGACATCCTCCGCAACTTCCCCGAATAGCCGGGGGCTGTCAGCGGATTCGCGTACTGGCCACTAGCCACTAATCACTGGCAACTGGTGAGTGGAGCGGGCGATGGGAATCGGACCCACGTATCAGCCTTGGGAGGGCTGCGCTCTACCACTGAGCTACGCCCGCGTCACGCCTTTGATGATATTCCCGCCGCTGGCCGGTGTCAACGATGATCGGGGCTTTCCAGAGTAGCATCGCTCGTCTACTCCCCTTCCTGAAACCCCCTCCTCACGCTCAGGAGCCACACCGACCCGGCCATGCCCACCACTGAGCCGGCCAGGGCCGACGCGAAGGACCAACTCATCCCCACCGAGTCCGCCACCGCTCCTCCCAGGGCCGGGGATACCGTCGTGCCCAGACCTGCCCCCAACGCCATCAGTGCAAAGGACGCCGCCGAGTATTGCACCGGCACGTAGTCTCCCGCCGACGCCGCGCAGATGGTGTAGGTGGCCCGCAGCGTCAACCCCATGATCACCGACGACACCACGAAGGACGCCATCCCCGGCAGGAAGGCGAACAGCGCGAAGGATGCTCCCTGCATTGCGAACGACAGGAGAAACGCCTGCGCCCTCCCCAACCTATCCGACAACCGGCCCCATACCACGCCGCTGCCCACGCTGAGGATGCCGATGACAATCAGGAGTTGCCCCACCGTGTTCAGGGAAACGGCGTTCTCCTCAACCAGGTACACCCCGAAGAAGGTGCTGAAGATGCTGTTGGACCATCCCGACGTGAAGGCCAGCAGTGTCACCAGCCAGACCAGCGGAGTCTTGTAGGCTTCGATGGGCCAGGACCGGACCGGCCGCCGCGCCGCCTGCGTCCCCTGACCGCCTTCTCCCGAGTAACTGTCTCCCAACGGTTCCTTGACCACCAGCAGCGACACCAGCCCGATGGCAATCACCACCACCCCAAGCCCTTCCCAAGTGTGCCGCCAGCCGTCCGCGGGGCTTCTGGCGACCAGGAGCGGGACTATCGCGCCTGCGATGATGAACGCCGCGCTGCCGCCTGCTGAGGCGTATCCCGCCGCCAGCCCCCTGGTCCGCACAGCGAACCAACTGGACAGCAGCCCCATCATAGGCACCAACGCGCCGCCGGTGGTGAACCCCATCAGCACCATCGCCGCCGCGGCCACCGCGTAGTTGGACGACAGTCCCAGCATCACCATCGCCGCGCCGCCGCCGATTACGCCGCCGCCGATGATTGCCCGGCTCCCGTAGCGGGGCGCAAGGGTGCCCGATGCGAAAGTGCTGGCCAGCCGGGCCACCGAGGCAAAGGTTATCAGCAGCCCCGCCTCGGTGTGGGACAGTCTCAGCGACGCCTCCATCGACGGCAGGGTGATGCTGTGGGTGTAGTTGGCGAAGCTGGTCCCCAGGTTGACCAGGATGCCGATAAACAGCACCGCCCCGGCTTGGGTAAACACCCACTCCGGGGCGATATTCGCAACTTTTCTTGCCTGAAGAAACGGGCGCATTGATACCGGGTTGGGAAAGGCGGGACCTCCTAGTTGCGCAGGTCCCGGAAGAAGGCCCGGATGTCCTCCACCAGCAACCCCGGCTCCTCCATCGCTGCGAAGTGCCCGCCACGGGGCATCTCGGTCCACCGCTTCAGGTTGTAGGCCCGCTCCGCCCACTCCCGCGGGGGGCGGCTGATCTCATGGGGAAATACCGCGATCCCGCTGGGAACTTTCATCTTCTCCCCGCGCTCCGGCGACAACGGGTTGCGCCGCGACTCGTAGTACAACCGGGTCGAGGAATTGATCGTCCCCGTCACCCAGTAGATGGTCACGGTGGTCAATAGCTCGTCCTTCGTGTACTTGCTCTCAACATCTCCGTTGCAGTCGCTCCAGGTGCGGAACTTCTCCACTATCCACGCCGCCAGGCCCGCCGGGGAGTCGTTCAGGCCGTAGGACAGGGTCTGGGGCTTGGTGCCCTGGATGTGGGAGTATCCCCCCTCCGCCTGCTGCCACTGCTCCCTGGCCTCTACGTGCGCCTGTTCCCGCTCTGTCAGCGGAGCCATTCCCTCGCCGGTGTGGGAAGCGGCGACAACCCCCGAGGCCGAGGTCACGTGGATGCCTATAACCTCACCGGGGTAGGCAAAGCCCAGGCGTGCCGTCACGCTGGCGCCCCAGTCGCCGCCCTGGGCCGCGAACCGGGAGTAGCCCAGGTTGTCGCGCATCAGCTTCGCCCACAGGTCGCCCACTCTCGCCGGGTTCATGCCCCGTTCCGTGGTCAATGACGAGAAACCATAGCCGGGCATCGAGGGCACCACCACGTCGAAGGAGTCTTCCGCGCTCCCGCCGTGGTTTGCCGGGTCGGTCAACGGGGCGATTACCTTGAGAATCTCGAAGAAGGTGCTGGGCCAGCCGTGGGTGATGATCAGCGGAATCGGGTCGGGACCCTTGCCGCGCTCGTGGATGAAGTGAATGTTCAGGCCCTCAACATCGGTGGTGAAGTGGGACCACCGGTTGATCGCTTCTTCCTGCTTCCGCCAGTCGAAATCGGTGCGCCAGTATTCGACCAACTCCTTGATGTAGGCCAGGTTTGAGCCGTAGTCCCACCCCGAACCCGGAATCTCGTCAGGCCACCGGGTGCGGGCCAACCGGGCTTTCAGGTCCTCCAGCACTGAGTCCGGCACATGGACCTGGTATGGTTGCACTGCCATGGGGTGGCCTCCTTTACAACTCCTGAAAATTCACGAAACTGACAGACCCGGCCCAGGGGCGGGTGGTCCCCAATCTTCTCACCTCTCCGGGAGAGGTCAACGGGGCAAGACAGACCCCGTTCATGCAAACGTACAACGCCGGGCTGCCGCCCGCGGGGAAACCCAGGCCGGCGATGCGGTCACCGTCCCGTCCGGGGTCAAGTTGCTGCACCACCTTGTAGGGCGCGTGGGCCCGCAGGGCTGCCCGGAGCAACTGCCGGGTAGCGCGTTGGGAGTCCTCCCCCACCAGGACCATGTGTACCGGGCCGCTCTCCACCATGTCCCATGCCCGGCCCCAGGCCGAACCCGCCGGGAGGAACAACGCCTCCTCGTCCTCCTCCATCCTCCGGGAACCCGGAGGTCCCAGGTAGCTGGCGCCCGGCGCGACGCCCCGGAACATCTCAAGGGTGCGGCGTGTCTCATCGAGATACTCCCCGTCGCCGGTAAGCTGCCACAGACGGACCAGGGTCTCGGCCAGCCAGGAGTTCTCCAGCAGGGGCAGTTCCCGCCGCGGCGCGGGACCGGGAGCATCCGGCCCCTGGAATACATCGCAGTAGCCGCCGTCCTCCGACCTGAAAAGCTCCTTTGCGTCCCGGACCAGGTTCACCGCCCGGTCCAGGTATACGGGCTGGCCGGTGGACTGGTGCAGGTCCAGGCAGGCCCGCGCCGCCTGTACCTGGTCAACCAGGTAACGCTGCGGCTGGTCCGCGGCGCCAACCACGTGCCGCAGCCCCGGCCCGTCGCCCCGGCACTCGGCCCAGAGCCGGTCCAGGACTCGCACCGCCGACTCCAGGCAGCGCCCGTTTCCCAGAACGTCATACGCCTTGATCAACGCGCTGGCAACGGCGGCGTTCCAGTCGGTGTAGAACGTCCGGTCAATGGCCGGGGCCAGGTCCGGCGCCCTGTCCTTCCAGGGCAGCCGGTAATACTCCTCCCCCGCGTCCTGGCTGGCGTGGAAAAGACCCTCGGACGGGTCGTACAACGCGCCCATCAGGTAGCCTATGGCCCCGGTTGCTGCGTCGCGGTAAGCCGTCCTGCGCGTAACCTGGAACGCTTCCAGGCAGGCCGCGGCCAGCCCGGCGTTGGTCAGCGACATCTTCTCGTAGTGGGGAACTGCCCAGTCACGAGACACCGAGTACCGGAAGAAACCGCCGTCACGCCTGTCGTAGAGGCCCGCAATGATGCCGTCCAGTGTGGTAGTGACCATTCGCAGCAGGCCGCGGTCGCCCGTGTGTCCGTACCGCGCCATCAGCAGGCCCAAGGCTTCCCAGGGGGGCTGCTTCGGCTCGTCTCCAAGACCGCCGTATTCGGAGTCGTAAAGCTCACCAAGGCTATTCAGTACCCGGGCAACATCCGGCTCTCCACCCGCAGACGGGGACGATTCCGGCCGGGAGATGGAGGAAAGGTCGAAATCGGGAGATGCGGCGCCGGTCAGGGGATAATCTTCGCTGACTCGCTCAAGGATGGGCAACAGCACGTCGGGCGGGGTATATATGCGCCCGGCGATCAACGAACCCTGGTGGTCTAGAATCGCCAGGGACGGATAACCTCCCTGATTGTAGCGGCGGGAGACGTCCGGCCTCTGGTCCACGTCCACCCGCACCGGGATGAAACGCGAGTTCACCACGTCCATCACCCGGGGGTCCGAGTAGGTGGTCTGGTCCATGACGTGGCACCAGTGGCACCAGGTGGCGGTCAGCGCCAGCAGTACCGGCTTCCGGCCGTCCTCAGAGGCATTGAACGCCTCCTCGCCCCATTGATGCCACTGGATGGAAGTCTCAGTCATAGGAAAAACCTTCCGATAGTTTTCCGGCCGGAAGCCGTAGGACTCAGATAGGGAGCTCCGGCTCAGTACGGTCCGCAGGGAGATCAATCATAAAAGTGTTGGCATTGAAGGCCAGAAGCGCATAGTATCCCATCAGGTTAACGAGATTGGTGAGGCCGTGAACGCCGAACTGGTCCACCGCGGCCTGATAGCTGGCATCGCTGACCCGGTGGGTACGGTAGAAATCCCTGCCCAGGTTGACCACAGCGGCCTCGTCCGGGGCAAGACCGGGCAGGTCACCCTTGTCGCGCATCGCATCGACCAGGGCATCGCTCAGGCCCTCGCGGCGCCCCGAGGCCGCATGGGCGTTCCAGATGTACTGACAGTCAAGCTCGCGGGCAGTGACCAGCATAGCCAGTTCCTGGACCTTGGCCGGCAGACCAGACCCCTGGCGCAGGTACGCCGAAAAATGGTTTGCCCGTTTGGCCAACTCCGGGCTGTTCAGAGTCACCGAGCCCGGTCCGCCAACCGGAGGGCCGCCCCTCTCCTGGACCACCTCATCGAACACCGCACGGTACTGTTCCGGGACACTTTCCCTTGTCGGAATAGGCGCTCGCGCCATAGCTGCCTCCTTCTTGGACGTATAGCTTTCGTGGATACCATTTCAGGGTGCCCAACCGGTATGGAGACCAGTCCGGCAAAATCTTGCGTTGAAGTCTTGCCTAGATGGGATGCCGCCAACGTTACCCGCCGCTTCACACGTTGTCAACGCTGAGCGTGCCGGGGCAGGAACACTCCCGCCGCCAGCAGCGCCGACGATGCAGCCACGCCCACCAGGAATCCCGGCAGGAAGCTGCCGGTCTGGTCCCGGAGCACGCCCACCAGAATCGGGGACAGGAACATGCACGCGCCGGAACAGGTCAGCAGCGAACCCCAGACCACGGCCACTTTCCGGGTGTCCCCTTCCGCCAGCGTCATCGTGGTCGATAGGAGGGTGGGCACGTATATCCACGAGCCGACGCCAAGGACTATCAGGGAGAGGTATACTGCGGCGCCGCTCCCCATCAGGAACGCCCCCAATCCGCCGGGAATCACCATCAACCCCGGAACTATGAGGTAAGCCCGCGGCGAGCCGAAGCGCAGGGGCAGGAACGCCCCCAGCAGCACCGCGAAAACCCCAACGAAGGGCAACAGTCCGGTGATGAACCCCGCCATCTCCGGGACCATTCCCCGTATCTCCGTGTAGTAGGTGGGCAGCCACACGCTGAGGGATGTGTACTGGACCAGCACCCCGGCGTCCGCCGCCAGCAGCAGCAGGACGGCCCGGCTCTTGAGGACGTCCCGTATCTCGCTGAAGGAAATCCCGGTAACGGCCTCTGTTTCTCCTCTCCCTTCCCTTCCCAGTACGCTCCACAACGCCGCGCCCAACACGCCCACCAACCCGTAGAAACCCAGGGTCGCCTGCCAGCCAACCAGGGACGACAGGGATGCGCCCGACGCAACGGAAACGGCGATGCCCAGGCTCAGGACCGCCGTGTTCAGCCCGTTCATCACGAGAATTTCCCTGGGCTTGAACCACCGCATCAGGAGCGGGCCGGTGGCAACCAGCAGTAGGGCCGTGCCCAGCCCATACAGCAGACGCATCCCAAGCAGCGCCGGGAAATTCGGGGCAAACGCCGAAAACGCAGCAGCGCCCACCAGCCACCAGCCTATGGCGTAGCTGGCCCGCACTCCCAGCTTGACGGTAATCACGCCCCCTGGCAGGCCGACCGCTGCCGCGACCAGCAGGGGCAGCGACCCGAGAAACCCGGCGGTCCCCCGGCCGATGCCGTAGTCGGCGATGATTTCCAGGAGGATGGGGGAGACGGAGAACAGGCTGACGCCAATGGAGAAGTGGGCCGCTACTGCCAGCACGCCGATGGCGTACCGGTACGGGCTGTACTGAATGGGCAGGGTCTCCGCGGCGCCGGCGGTCATGTAGGGTTACTGTCAGCCCTGCCGGCAGCCCGGAGAATCGTGGCCGCCAGGTATCCGGCCCCGAATCCGTTGTCGATGTTGACCACGCCAACCCCCGGCGCGCACCCGTTGAGCATCGCCAGCAGCGCGGCCAGTCCCTGGAAGCTGGCCCCGTAGCCGACGCTGGTGGGCACTGCAATGACCGGCGCATCCACAAGGCCCCCAACCACCGACGGAAGCGCGCCCTCCATTCCCGCCACGGCAATGACAACCCTGGCCCGCTCCAAAGCCTCCCGCTGGGCGAGGAGACGGTGGATGCCCGCCACGCCCACGTCGAAGACCGTTTCCACTTCGCAGCCCATCAATTCGGCGGTCAGGACGGCCTCGGTGGCCACCGGAAGGTCGGCGGTCCCGGCGCACAGCACCAGTGCCCCCGGAATGGTCTCCGCCGGGCTGCTGCGGTCCACGACCACGGCCCGGCAGGTCTCGTTGTACCGTGCATCCGCGACCCTGGCCCTGACTGCGGAGAAAGCCTCCCGGCTTGCCCGCGTGACCAGCACAACGTCCGACTTGCCAAGGACCGCCTCGACGATCCCGGCCACCTGCTCCGGGGTCTTCCCCTGGCCGAACACCACTTCGGGGAACCCCTTGCGCAGCGCCCGGTGGTGGTCAACCTTGGCGAAGTCCAGGTCCTGGTAGGGAAGGTCCCGCAGCAGCCGCACCGTATCGTCCAGGCCGACGCCGTCGTCCCGGAACCGGCGCAGAATCTCCCTAAGCCGAGTCTCGTCTATGGGACTCCCTCCCCGGGACCACGAATGTGCCGCCGCGTCGCATAGTTTCTTGCCGTATGTTTCTCTGTCGCATGTTCCTCAAGGAAATGCGAAAGACCGCCGTTAACAGGCAAATGCCGGTCCTTCAATGTTCCCTAGTGACGCAGAGAGAATCCCACGGGGGACTTGTCTCCGATTTGCAGCCCGGCATTGCCTGTAATTTCCACCAGCCGTCTGCGCTGACCATTGGACTGGATTTCAAAGAAGCGCGGGGGCTGTAATCCAATGGATTCCAATACCGGCAATATATTCTCGACTTCCTCTACAGTATCCTCGATCTCGTCGAAGTCCCTCCGGTTGTCGTAGAAATTTTCGTGCCCCTTGTGATATGCGTCCGACAGTGCGACGGCCAGTTCCGGCGAGTCAAGACCGGGATACTCAGCTCTAATCTGCCGCCCAATGCTCTCGAGTTGCCGGTGCGAACCGTTCCTCCACCCTCTTTGTTCCCCTATGAGTTTCAATTGCTGGGCAACCGCTCCCCATGCTTTCTCCCCGGCCTGAACACGGTCGCCGCGTTCAAGTTCCTCCCGCGCCTGGATGATAAACCTTTGGCTCATGGCCCTGCGGTTCTCGGGGCTTTGCGCCTGCTCGGGACCCACCGGATCGGGCAATGGCGGAGCCGATGTCATAATACCCTCGACCCTGTTCGTTTCAAATCACCATGCCGCATGAGGAGGCAACGGGCGGCGCTTTTCTGAGACAGCTTTCAACTGCCGGCCTCCGTTTTACGGGCAAGCACCTCGTTCATGCTGCCCGACCGGAAACCGTCCAGGTCCAGGGTCACGTAGGAATAGCCCAGGGACCGGAAGTGGCGGGTAATACCCGTCCTGACGTCGCCGTCCAGCAGGGCCGCAAAATCGCTGGGCGGCACCTCGATCCGGGCAACCGTGCCGTGATGCCGGACCCTCAGCTGCCCCAACCCCAGGCCGCGCAGGTATTCCTCGGCGGCGGCGATCCGCGTCAGCGCCTCCACCGAGACCGGGGTCCCGTAGGGAATACGGGATGAGAGGCAGGCTTGGGCCGGCTTGTCCCAGGTGGGCAGTCCCATTCCCCTGGAAAGGGCGCGGATGTCCGCCTTGGTAAGCCCCGCCTCCACCATTGGGCTGCGCACACCGTACTGCTTGGCGGCGTTCTGTCCGGGGCGGAAGTCTCCCAGGTCGTCCACGTTGGTCCCGTTGGCCACCCACGCATATCCCTCTTCCCCGGCCATCCGGGTCATGTGGGTATAAAGCTCGTCCTTGCAGAAGAAGCAGCGGTTGGGGTTGTTGGCCAGGTAGTCGGCCCGCTCCACCTCCCGGGTCCGGATGACCCGGTGGTCCAGCCCCAGGTCCGAGGCCAGCCGCACCGCGTCGCGCAGTTCCGAAGGCGCAAGGCTGGGAGACTCCGCGGTCAGCGCCAGCGCATTGCTCCCCAGCGCCTCGTGGGCCGCCGCCGCTAGGAACGCGCTGTCCACCCCGCCGGAGTAGGCGACCATGACGCTCCCCATTTCCCGGAGAATGTCCTTGAGCGCCGCCAGCTTCTCTTCCGGGACTGTCGCATCCTGCTGTGGGGAATGGTCCGTCATGTCTGTCTCCCGCGACCGTCTCTTGTGAATAGGTCTTTTGTGAATGTAACGAGGGTGAAGGTTGGTGGTCATTGGCAACACCGGGGCCGTTGCAGGGACAGTCCCATGGCCGGGGCGTTGCGGCGACAGGCTCAACTTCTATGGATTGTACCTGCGCCTTTGGGTCATGGCAAACCGCGGGACTGGCCGCAGCTCGGGCCGGCGTCTGACGACAGCAGGCAGTCAGCGTCAGCCCTGACCACCCGCCTCCTCCCCCAGATCCCCCGCAATCTCCTCAAGCTGCTCCAGCGCCGCCCGCAGGTCCTCCAGTATCTCCCCGGCTATCACGTCCGGCGGCGGCAGCGTTGCCGAGTCCTCCATGCTCTCGTCCCGCAGCCAGAAAATGTCCAGGTTCGCCTTGTCCCGCCTGGTCAGCTCCTCGTAGCTGAAGCGCCGGAAACGCTCCGTCTCCGTGCGCTCCAGCCGGTTGCCCGCGTTGTAGCAGGCAACGAAGTCGTCCAGGTCGGCGCGGGTCAGCGGGCTGGTCTTCAGCGTAAAGTGACTGTTCGTCCGCAGGTCGTAAATCCACAGGTCCTTCGTCCAGGGAGTCTCCGCCGCGGGCTTGCGGTCAAAGAACAGCACGTTGGCCTTCACCCCCTGGGCGTAGAAAATCCCCGTGGGCAGACGCAACAGCGTGTGTACGTCGCACTCCGCCAGCAGCTTCCGCCGCACCGTCTCCCCCGCGCCGCCCTCGAACAGCACGTTGTCCGGGACGACAATGGCCGCCCGGCCAGTGTTCTTCAGCAGCGTCCGCACGTGCTGGAGGAAGTTTAGCTGCTTGTTGCTGGTGGTGGCCCAGAAGTCGGGACGCTCCACCATCAGGCTCTCCCGCTGCGGTCCCGAGGCGTCGTTGCCGATGGTCAGGCTCGACTTCTTCCCGAAGGGCGGGTTGGTCAGCGCCAGGTCGTAGTTCACCCCCGGATGGCTGCGCAGGCTGTCATCGACGATGATGTTGGTCTCGTCGCCGCCGATGCCGTGCAGGTACAGGTTCATCACGCACAGCCGCGCCGCGCTGTCCACGATCTCCCAGCCGTGCAGGGCGCGGTCCTTCAAGTGCACCCGCTGATCCTGGTCCATCGCCGGATGGTTCCCAACGATGTAGTCATGGGCCGCCAGCAAAAACCCCCCGGTGCCGCAGGCCGGGTCGCAGATGGTGTCGTCCGGGCCGGGGCGCATCACGTCCACGATGGCCTGGATCAGCGGCCGGGGCGTGAAATACTGGCCCGCCCCCGTCTTAACGTCCTGGGCGTTGCGCTCCAGCAGCGACTCGTAGGCATCCCCCTTAACGTCCGCGCTCAGGCCCAGCCAGTCCTCGCTGTCGATAAGCTCCTTGACCAGCCGGGCCAGCATCACCGGTTCCTGTATCTTGTTCTGCGCCTTGCGGAAGATCACCCCCAGCGTCCCCGGCTGGCGCGACAGCGTCTCCAGGGTGCGCCGGTAGTGGCTCTCCAGCGCCTCCCCGTCCCGGGCCACCAGGCTCGGCCAGTCGTACCCCTCCGGGATGGGCGGCGGACGGTAGTCCGGCAGCAGGGTATAGGGAGGGCGGCTGCGCTCGTCCATCATTTTCAGGAACAGCAGGTAGGTAAGCTGCTCCAGGTAATCGCCGTAGGACAGCCCGTCGTCCCGCAGCACGTTGCAGTAGTTCCACAGCTTCTGGCCTACGCTCGCCGCGGTGGTCATGCCGAAACCTCCGACGGAACAAGCTCCCCCTGCCTGCTCTGCCCCTGGTTGACAGGAGCGCCCCGCGACCGTCGTGGACGCGGCTTCCGCGACTCCCCTTCCCTGGCCGCCTCCCGCTCCGCCCGGATGCGCTCCAGCAGCGCCGAGGCCGGTTCATCATCGGGGTCCTGGGGCACAAGCTGCCCGGAGAATGCCTGCTTCAGGATGCTCTGCCGCAGCCGCCCGGCCCGGGCCAGGCTGGCCTCCACCGCGGTTTCCAACTGCCCGACGACCGACAGCCGCCGCTCCACCTCCGCCACGATGCGCCCCTGCTCCGCCAGCGGCGGCAGGGCTATGGTCCAAGATTCCGTTCGTTGCGCACCAAGGTGGTGAATTCCAACCCCTCTTGCAGCCCGCCCCAGTGCCCCGGAACGGGCGTCATTTAGAAGGTGGTAATAGACGAAAGGCACCAGTTCACAAGGCACTCTTACCCGGATTAACGTATTTTGGAAACAACACCCATCAATTTGATTGTTCCATATTGCTGGTTTTCCTACTTCATCGACACTGCCCGATGCCTCGGATAACAGTATGTCCCCCTGTTGCAACTGATAAATCTCAAACTCGCTGGGATTAAAGTCCATGCTCTTGACATCTGACAGGTCAAGTCCGTCCCAAGTGACGTTTGCCGCACGGAGATATGGACGCATATATGGGCCTGTTGCCCTGCTCGGTGAACGCTGCCGCCCTAGACGAACTTCCCCTATCGCGGACAGCGTCGCCCACACCCAACCTTCGGGCAGTCCCGGCAACTCCGGCGCATCCGGCGGCGACGGCTCCCGGTACTTCCCCCGCCGCTTCTCCTGCGACTCCCAGCGTGCCCGCCGCTCCGCCAGCACACGCTCCAGCAAAACGCCCGCAGGCTCATAGTCCCGGCCCTCGGACCGCGCCAGTTCTGCCTCCGTCGGGACCAGCGCCCCCTCGCAGGCCGCCTTGAGCACGCTGGCCCGGTAGCGTTTCAGGTTCGCCCGCGCCCGCTCCAGCGACGCCACCGAAGCATCCAGCCGCGTAAACTGCTTCTCAATCTCGGCAACGATGCGGTGCTGCTCGGGGAGGGGGGCCACTGGTACTGGGATGCGATTCAACGCTGCTTGGGTCAGCTTGGGACGGGTAGTACCGGTAACATATCCTTGCAGGTTCACTGAGTTTGCATAGGCTTGCAGATATCCTAGTTCGATGTTTCCCACAGGCTTCACTACGTGAGCGTGGTTGTTGACCCAGAATCTCCCGGTGGCCACAAAAGCGATATTACTTGACTGCGACAGGAGATTACCGTCTTCTGTGATTAGAAGGTAAGTGCCATCAAATAGGTAGTCATCTACTGAATCGATTACACCCGAAGCCCCGTAGTAGGGATACGGTCCCTGCATTGCGGTCCGGTCCTCAGCCTTCACAGGAACACGCCTTCCGTCAAAGTTCTCCGTGAGCAGGCCCATAGTTGCCCAGGCCCACCCTAGCGGTAGATCTTCATGGTGGTTCATGGATTAGTTTCTTCGACCAGTAGCAGGATAGCGGAGGCCGTTGCATTGATGGCGTATTGAGCTACCTGTTTGGGGACAACCCGCTGCACAGTACCAGCACCGTGTGAACTGCTCAGACGATTTCGTATTGTGGCAATCAGAGTCAGCGGCTCTTTGAAGAACGGGTCCAACCTAGTTTTGGGAAGAATAGTGCCAAGCAACTTCGATGCCGTGTCGGTCTGCATGTAAGGCCAGTTCTTGCTATCGCAGATGACCTTCATGACGCTCTCAAGGGAACTGCCGCATTTGGAAAGACAATCGGCGTATTCGGCCTTTCGGTAGTGGGTGAGAGCTCCCCGAAATTCTTCGTTTGCTGAGCTATACGCAGTGCCGGATAGGAGGATGAGGGTGGGTTCTATAGCAGTATTGTGGACCACCGTGTTCTCACGACGGATTATTTTGGGACATGACTCTATCGGCGGAGGGATGTAGTCGAAGAATGAAAATGCAGTAAGAGAATATGGCAACTCATCTGCCTCTAGAAAGTCATTGATATCCCTCACTAACTGGTGCGGGTTTACATCGGACTCCCAGAGACGCTGCCACTGGAAAATGAGCTCAAGGAAATCTAGGAAATGGTCGTCGTTACAATTGGAGAGGAAGTTGATGGCGTCTTCACCCGGAGAATTGAAAGGGAGCTTCGATAGATTCCAGCGACCGTGAAGATAGGTTAGCTTTTCATGCATGCCTATCCAGAATACAGTGTCGAGATTGCCTCCACGAGTGAAAATTCCACGTTCAGGGAAAGTTGACATGCATAGTTGAAGAACTCGGAATCTGAACTCCGAAGTGAGGGGTTTGTTGGCTTCGGCAACTGGTTGCTCTCGCCTAGAAAATACGTTAAACAGCCGTGAGAAATCCATACTATCCTCCGATTACATTCTGAGTGGTTCGGCGTATAGGCACCTCAACTTCGATAGCAGCGCTGGTAGGTTCGGGGATGGATTCGCCATGCTCGGCCATTATTTCGACGTGGTAATTGGCCGCTTCCCGGATTAGTTGACTGGTTTCCTCGAAAGTGTCTCCGGCGGCGATGCAACCGGGCAGGTCGAGCAGGTATGCCGAGTAGCCGTTGTCCGTTTTCTCGATTACAGCCGTGTACTTCATCGCAATTCTGTCCCAGGTCCCGGCAGCCAAATCCTTGCTCGGCCTTCCCGCTATTGTAACGATTCCCGGTTTCGTCGGATGGTGGTGGTGCCGGTGGCTCCCGAGCGTCCGCACCCAGTACCATCCATCCTGCTCGACGGTCCGAATTGCCTCCCGCACCTTAGGCATGGGTTGATTCTACCAGCGACGTATCCTCATATCCGAATGACTTCACTTGGCGTCTCGCTAATGCGAATCGCTTGGGGCGCTTCCCCGTCGTCGAAGTGGCATAGCACGGCGTCCCGCATCATGAATTTCAGGTCTTCCCAATCATCGCCCTCAGTGAAGATGCTGTAACCTATGGCGCGGGCTTCGTAGCCTCCTTCCGGCGATTCCCACACTTGAAAGACTATTTCGTTGGTGGGCATTTCAGCTCTCCCCTTCCTCTGAACAGTTCGGGGGCGATTCGACGCACGAGAGGTATCCCAGTGTGCCGTTTCGTTTCGCTTCCAATGCCTCATCCGCCAGAGCGTCCAGCCTGCCGGCCCGCACGTCCTCGTCGAATTCCCGCTCCCATCGCTCCCAGTCTTGGTCCAAGAGCCAGCGGCACAGCTCGGCATATTCGGCTTCCGGCAGACTCATGATAGCCTGCTGGATTTCCGCTACGGTTGTCATGTCCATCCTCCTGCTTCAAAGCGCCGGGGGATAATCATCTGCCAGTCTCAACCACCACTTCCCCGGTCACGCCGGGGATGGGCACGTCCACCTCGATAGCAGCGCTGGTGGGTTCGGGAATGGTATCGCCGTCTTCGATCATACCTTCCAGGTGAAAAATGGCCGCTTCTTGGATCAATTGACTGGTTTCCTCGAAAGTGTCTCCGGCGGCGATGCAACCGGGCAGGTCGGGTAGGTATGCCGAGTAACCGTTGCCCGTTTTCTCGATTACAGCCGTGTACTTCATCGGTAGTCCTTCCTATCCAGACCCGATTATCCTGTCATATTCATCATGTCCGCCTATCCATACCCAGACGAAATCGTCGCCTTCTTCAACAGCCAGAGCCCTGTAAAAGCGTCCGACTCGAACCGCCCAATAGCCACCGATTTTCTTGAACCTGAGTGACGGATATGACGGGTCCTCTTTCAGCCTCTCATAGTTCCTGGCCGCAGTCCTCTGAACAGGTTCGGGAAGGCGCGCAAAATGCGCCCAGAATTCGGGCACAGTCCGATGCACTAGAGGTCTTCCAAGGTGCCATTTCGCTTAGCTTCTTCTACTCGCGCTTTCAGAAAGTCCAGCCTTCCGGCTGCGGCATCCGCTTCAATCTGCCGGTCCCACTCCTCTTCTTCCAATTCATACAACCATTCGATTATCTTAGCGTATTCGGCTTTGGGGAGATCCAGTATGGCCTGCTTGATTTCCGGGACTGTCATCATTGCTGTCAGTTCTCCTCTACTATGATCGGGCGAATCACCGCGCGGTATCTGCGGCCACTTCCCCGGTCACGCCGGGAATGGCCACGTCCACCTCAATGGCTGCGCTGGTGGGCATGGGGATGGCCTCGCCACTTTCCACCATATCTTCCACGTGAAAGCTCGCGGCCTCTTGTATGAGAGACACGACTTCTTCCCTTGTTTCGGCCGCCGCTACACACCCCGGCAGGTCCGGGATATAGGCACCGTAGCTGGTTGGCCCCTTCTCTATTATGACAGTGTATTTCATCGGTCCTGTCCTCTCTATCCCCGCTTGTCTCATTATTCCATAGGGAATTATATTCGATTTTACCCAATATGGCGGCCTGATCGTGACATTGACAGCATGATATTGCGCCGCATAGGACGGCTCCAATTCCGTTAGCTTACGATACCGAAACCCGGTTCTATTGAGACAAACGTGGGTGCCGGAGGGCACTGGTTATGATGCGGGAGGCCGTTACAGATTACCGCAAGCAGGCATGGGACTTCCTGGAGAAAAGCAGGATGTACCTGTCCGGGGGCGACCTGCACCAGGCATCGGAAAAGGGTTGGGGCGCGGCGGCGCACATGGCCAAAGCGGTCGCGGCGGCCCGCGGGTGGGAGTATGAGACCCACGACCAATTTTTCACCGTGATGGATAATGCAGGACACCTCACCCATCATCAACGCCAGGTGAGTCGTCTCAGCAGCGTTGCCAACAAACTCCACGGCAACTACTACAAGCGCGAGATGCTGTTGAACGCCGATACGATTACCGGAGACCTTGACGATGTAGCCGAGTTGCTGACGCTTCTGGAACCGCTAACCGGATAGACCGCAGCCGCCTTGCCGGTTGGTTTCCTGGGTCAAAGGCGCAGCGCGTTTACCGGTATCAGGCGCCCACCCACCGGGTCCACCGCCAGCAGTGCATCCTCCAGCGAGACCACTCCCAGCAGGCTGGGCTCGCCTTCCTCTGCGAATATCACCGGCGTCGGAAACTCCTGTCCTTCCAGCCTGATGATTGTCCTTCCAACGTCCACTGGGGCCACGTTGCCATCGGCCAGTTCAGCCTGGGCTGAACGCTCTACCGGCACCCCCAGCCGCTCCAGCAGCTCCCTGGGCGCAGCCGTGAAGGTCGAGCCGGTGTCCACCGTAACCTCCAGGTCCTCGAATACGCTCCCCTGCGGGTCTCCCACCCCAATGGTCACCTTAACTGTTCCCACTGCGTTTCTCCTCATCCCCGCTTACTGCCCGCCGCCTGGAAGCGGTTTGACGTGCTCCTCAAGCCAGGACTTCAACTCGTCAAACCGGAAGGAGTTGGTCTCGAACAACCCCATGAAGAACGAATGTGCCTCGCGGCTATCGCAGTCTATGTACCAGCCATTCAGCCTGAGAAAGGCCGCGGTAGCGAAGAAGGTCACCCGCTTGTTGCCGTCTACGAAGGGATGATTCATTGCAAGGCTTTCCATCAGGGCGGCGGCTTCCTCAATCAGGCCGTCGTAATACCCCATTTGTGGGCGCAGTACGGCGGACTCCAAAGCCCCTATGTCCCGTAGTCCCGGCGGACCGCCAAACTGCATAATCAGGTCATCGTGGATGACAATAACTTCCTCCACGGTCAGAAAGTTGCTGGTCACTGGGCCAACAACTCGGCCAGCAGCCGGTTCCGCTCGACGCTGGCATAGTAATGGGCCATAAATTCGGGGCGCACATTTTCCGGCATTTTGCTCTTAAAGTAGTCCCACATTGCCTCTTCCAAGACTTCTTCGAACTCCCGGCCTTCGCGTCGGGCGATCTCACGCATCCCCGCCAGCAGTTCCGGGGATGCCCGGCTGGAAAACTTCTCTCGCGCTGCGGACATGACCAACCCTCCATTTGGGTGTCCTGCCATTATCGGGAACCCGCCCCGCGGGGGTCAAGGAGACCGCCGCCCGCTGGCAGTGGACCCGGCCGGACAACAACTGGCGCCGGTTGACGTGATGCGCCTTTAACCGGGGAAAGGGAAAGCCGGACCCGGCGCAACAGGCGGCGGCTAACCTGCCAACTCGAGGTTAAGCTCATCCAGCAACGGTTGCAGCCCCTCGCCGAACAGGGCATACGCCCGCGCCAGGCCGCCCCGCTGGCTGAAGGGAGCGTACTCCAGGTCGCCGGGTTCGATGCTGACGCTGCCCGCGATGTGGTCCTTGATGTCCTCCAGCCATTGCCGCTGTTCGTCGGTGAAGGTGCGCCCCGCGATCTCGTGGGTCGCCAGCCACCCGCTGAACCGCTCTTCCACCCAGTCGGCGAAGGGCGCAAGCTCATCGTCCGTCCCGACCGCGTAGCGCACCAGCGACACGATGTTGGCCAGCACCCGCTGCCCCGAACCGCGCACCCGCGACTCGTCCAGTTGCCGGTACGCCTCCCATAGCCGGTCCGGAGTCCATGACCGGGGCGGGCTTTGCAGCGCGTCCGCCAGCGCCTTGATGTCGGCAAACCTCAGCCGCTGCCGGTAGGGCCGCTGGTACAGGACCTGCAACGCGGTGATCTCGTCGCGGTGTTCCTCGATGTACTCCCGGAAGGACCGGGTCAGGGCATCGGCCTCCGCCCCCGAGAACCCCGCCCTGGTCACCGTGTCCCGGGATACCGTGTCAATGGTCTGCTCGTAGGCCCGTTGTATCTCGATCAGCCTCTGCCGCAGCTCCGGGTTGGCGGCGAAGGGCCTGGCCGCGGTCTCCAGTAGTTCCTGCGCCGCCCTGGCCACGGCCTCCTTTGGCGGGTCGTCCTGCCCCGTGGCCTCCCGCGCCGCGTCCAGGGCGGCGTCCGGCTCCCCGGCGTTGACCAGACCCCAGACCAGGTCCTTCAGAGTTGCGCCCCCGGCCAGCGTCTCCACCTCCTGCCTGTCCTGCGGCGACAGCCTCCGGTCCAGCCGGGCCAGGCGGCTCGCCAGCGACGACAGCGTGTCCGGGTCCCGGTCCCCCATCGCCACCATGTCCAGCAGCTTGTCGAAAGCCACCGACGGCTGCCGGTCCAGCGAGTAGGACTCGGACAGTTCCCCCTCGGTTACGCCCACCGCGTCAACGATGACGAACCGCTCCTTGCCATCCGCGTCCGGCGTCACCGCGTTGAAGTCCGTGGGGGAGATGGTCCGCACCCCGCGCCCCTTCATCTGCTCGAAGAAGTTGCGGCTCCGCACGTTGCGCATGAAAAACACCACCTCCACCGGCTTGATGTCGGTGCCGGTGGCGATCATGTCCACCGTGACCACGATGCGGGGGTTGAAGCTGTTGCGGAACTGGGTTATCAGGTCCTCGGGCCTGGCCCCGGTGGTCCGGTAGGTTATCTTCTGGCAGAAGTCGTTGCCCTTGCCGAACTCCTCCCGCACGATGCCCACGATGTCGTCGGCATGGCTGTCGTCCTTGGCGAATATGATGGTCTTGGGCACGTGCTCCCGCCCCGGGAATATCTCGGTCGTCACCCTGTCCCGGAAGGTCCGGATGACCGTGCGTATCTGGTCCACCGCCACCACGTCCCGGTCAAGCTGCCCCGACGAGTATGCCAGGTCCTCGTCCAGTTCCTCCCAGCGCACGTCACGGGTGCGGCGGTCGCGCCGGTCCACCTTCAGCCCGGCCTCGATGGTGGCCCCCTGTTCCGTGATCCGGGTCTCGATGCGGTAGACGTTGTAGTCCACGTTGATGCCGTCGGCCACCGCCTGCTGGTGGTTGTACTCCATCACCAGGTTCTGGTTGAAGAAGCCCAGGGTCTGCTTCGAGGGTGTGGCGGTCAGCCCGATGAGGAAGGCGTCGAAGTACTCCAGAACCTGCCGCCACAGGTCGTAGATCGAGCGGTGGCACTCGTCCGTGATGATGAAGTCGAACTCCTCGATGGGGAAGCTCGGGTTGTACTCCACCGTCTGCGGAGAGTGCCGGGCCGACGCCGCGTCGAAGCCGGAAGGCTCCTCCGCCTCAGGGTCCAGTTCCTCGCCCCTGAGCATGGAGTACACCCGCTGGATGGTGGCGATGCAGACCCGGCTCACCGGGTCGATGTAGCCCGAGTTGAGGAGCTGGACGTTGTAGAGCTCGGAGAACTTCCGCCCGTCGTCCGGCACGGTGAACCCGTCGAACTCCCTCTTGGTCTGCCGCCCCAGGTTGCTGCGGTCAACCAGGAACAGCACCCGCCTGGCCCCGGCGTGCTTTATGAGCCGGTACGCCTGGTTGCAGGCCATGAAGGTCTTGCCGCTGCCGGTGGCCATCTGCACCAGGGAGCGCGGGCGTCCCTCCGCCAGCGACTGCTCCAGGTTGCGGATTGCCCGCGCCTGCACCGGCCAGAGGTTGGACTCGTCCAGTGGCGGCATCTCTGTCAGCCGCCGCCGCAGGCTGGCCGGTGTTGCGTAGGCCGCCTGGCCACCGGCAATCTGCCGTTCCCCGGTCTCCCAGGAAGGCACGGACGCCCCCAGCCATCCGCCCAATGTGTCTGGAGTGTGGAAGGCGAAGACGCTGCGGCTCCGAGGCAGGGGATCAAGTCCGTTGGTGAACCGGGTCTCCACCCCGGTGCTCTCGTACAGGAACGGCAGGGGCCGGATCTGGGCGGGCAGGTTCAGTGGAAGGCCGGCCCGGTACTTTTCCGATTGGGCCTCCACCCCGGTGAGGGTGTGACCTTCCGGCTTCGCCTCCACCACGCCCGCCGCCCCGCCGTCCACGTACAGCAGGTAGTCGGCAGTCCCATGCCCGGAGCGCAGGGGGAACTCCCGCACCGCCACTCCCCGTGCAGCATTGACGTTGAGGCCGGCCAGGTCCTGCACCGCCCATCCCGCCCGCCGGAGCAGGTGGTCGATGTTTGCTCTTGCAAGCCGTTCAGGAGTAAAGCTGGCCATCAGTTGCATTCCCCGGAGGCAAAAGTTCGACGGCCCTCGCCCACGACCCTCGTCCAATGTGGGGTGGTTACGTATCTCCCATTACAGGACGTCGATGGACCTCGCTCCTGCCCAATGGGGCAGCACAGCCATCTCACGGACTCCGGTCCAGAAAGTCCGCGACAAGGTCGAAGGCTTCCTCTACCGTTTCGTAGACTCGCACCTGCAACTTGGGGTTCCCGGCAATCATGGCCGACAGCCGCCGGCCCTCCTGCTGCCGGTACAGGCAAAGGACCGGTTTTCCCAGCAGTTCGGCCCGGCCGATCTCAAACCCCACTCCCAGCGATGGCGTGGTTACCTCCGCGACCACGGCATCCGCCTCTTCCAACCAGGCCATGTCCCGGCGGAAGATCTCTTCGTCCGGCGGCACGTTCTCCCCGGAGTCCGGCAGGTCCGGGTCGCCAACATGCTCCGTCAGGACTTGTCCGAACCTACCCAGGTTCTCGATGAGTTCCCGGTAAATCTCCCAGTCGGCACGGCCTGCGCGTATCGAGCCAGCGAAGTATATCTTCATCTACACCTCTGGGGTACACCTCTGGGAAGGATGACACAATATGGCGGTACTCGCCTGTTGGTCCGTCAAAGTATATCCCAACACCTGTGATGGTTGTTGAGGATAATTCCCGTCAAACTTGCCCAGGAGACATGGCAGGGTCGGAGTCCATTGACCGGCGAGGGCTTGGGCCACTGCCCATACCAACAGTGGTCCCCTTTACTACAGATCAACGGCCACTATCGGCGCATGGCACAGTGTCGCAGCCGCGAGGCTGATTCCTTGCCGCCAAGGTCCCGGAGACCTTCGGCTTGACGGCCAAACCGCCAGTGAACAGGTCACTGGCGGTTCAGTTCGCGGGCTGCGGATACCGACCGGCCGGAGGATGAACGGCGAGAGCTGCCGCCTCGAGCACAGCAGGGAAAGCGCCGCATCCCGAAACCTGGCTGGCCCATGGGCCGGCCGGGTTTCGCTCCTGTGGTCGATGCAGCGGCGGCACACTCTTGCTCCGGCGCAGGCGTGGGGGATTGTTGACATCCGGCAAAAAAGTCCGGGCTAACCGGCCAGCATAAATGTCACATTCCCCGCCCTTGTGTTTATCGGAGGCTCCGGGGAGCCTGCGGAAACTTGCCGGCGCTCATTGGGAACAAGAGAGGGCCGCTCTCCCGTTAGTCGAGAGGGGCATACACCCAGCATACGACTATGAGAAGGTATTCGACTATCGGCAGGTGTTGGGGCAGTATCGCCGGGTCAGGACTTTTCCGGCGGGCAATCGTCGTCCGGGCCGAACCAGCGGCTCAGGTTTGACACTGCCGTCCGGCGGGAACGGGGAGCGTCTCCGGGGTAACCAATCAGCAGCATAGTGACCAACGCCCAGTCATCCGCGGCGCCCAATGCCGCGTTCAACCCCTCGTGACGGGTGATGCCCCCGGTCTCCCAGGTCACCGCCAGACCCTCCGCTGCCCCGGCCAGGGAGATGTTCTGGGCGGCGCAGCAGACTGCGGCATAGTTCTCCCTGGTTGTCTCATCATCGGGTCCGGGAACGCAATACACGTAAATAACGTATGGAGGATCGAGCACCTTGTTGCGGCCGGCTTCCGCCCGGTCCTCATTTCCGGTGCGTTGGATGACCGCTTCGCAGGCCAGGTCGGCCGCCTTGGTCCGGGCCGGACTGTCTTTCTCCAGGACCACGAAGCGCCAAGGCTCGGTCAGGCGATGATTGGGCGCCCATACGGAGGCGTCCAGCATTCTCTCTATGACCGTCTTGCTCACCGGCCTGTCGGTGAAATTCCATGACATTCGCCGGCCATAGATCGTGCGGTAAAGGCTCGGATATTCGGCAGACTCTGTAGCCATTTTTGTGCTCCTTTTATATTGATTGGGCAGTCAGTCCTGATCGGCCGGAGGGACTTATTTCGTCAATCTCCGGTCTCACCGCCTGTGTCCGGCAGGTCCAATTGCTCGATCAGGTCCCGGAAAGCGGGCGGAATCTGCGGCCCCAGCGGAGTCTCTCCCGGCTCCTTGACGACCTCCAGATTCCCATCAGCCGGCGTGAACTCCCCGTCCATGAAGATAGGCATGCCCACGTGGATCGCCATCGCAAGGGCCGCTGCGGTGTCAACATGCACGTCACGCATCCCTTCAGGGGTGGTTAGTCGTAATATACCGGACACGCTCCCGTTGTCGTCCAATGCCTTCAGGACGATGTGGCTTACCTGGCCGCCCAGCGCCTGGGCCACCTTCAGCGCAAGGTGGTGCTGCGGGCAGTGGTCCGTTGCCAGCCCGCGCATCTCCACCGCCAGGACACGGGCCTGTTCCAGCGAGAGATGCACGACATAGGCTGACCTGCCGTCCCTCAGCCGCAGCAACAGCTCGCCACGCCAACCATCCTCAGCCCTGCGAATCTGGTACGGAAATACAGGAACCATGTCATCCTCCAACCATCGAGTTTCCCGCCGCGGGAGTGCCGGGCAGCCCCCGGAACTTACCGCCGGCCCACCGCTGTCCAGGCGCTCCCGGTCAACATAGACTGAGTGCCCATACCTCTGTGTTTATACCTGAAACATATATCTGCAATGCCATCGGAGAGGATTATATAATATGTCTATACATTGTCAATAACTCGTGGCTACATATCACATAGACTTGTTGCCACGATAACAAAATCTGAGGGTGCCGGCTATGTATGCTCCCGCAAGCCGTCTTGCCTTCCTTCCCATATTTCCATCCCATATACGGTGTGTTGCGCTTCCCTTACCCCATATCCACCTGCCCTTCACGCATATTCATGTCAGCAACGGCAATGGTCTCGGTCCTTCAATGGCCTGAGAATTGCAGGGCCTCCGGCCGATTCTGGCCATTTCTATGGCGCTGCCTTGCCAGTCATTCCTCTTCTCATCATCGCATGATGGTGGGCGGTGGAAGTATCACGATCTGTTGCGCCAGGAGAAATTGTCAATTCCTGCTGGTTGACAAACTCTTGTACCATCAATACTATCTTACAGTCTACGTTAGCAATGAACATCTGATATACACAAACTATAGATGTGTGTACCGCTGCCTTAATGATCGTTGAGTAACTGCACTATCAGTTCTGTAAGCTAAAGTGCCGAATATCATTATCAGTCCTGTGTGCATTTGAAGGAACAATGCAAAGAGATAAGTCCAGTGCTTGACGGCAGAATACCGTGTGCGAGTTGCCGGTCGCCGCCTGGGGGCAGAATCTTCAATTGGGAATTTCGCGGAGCTTCCAATTGAGCTTCGCAAGGCTGACATCCTGCATGAACCAAGACATCTGAAAGGAGAATCATGGGAAAGAAAGCGGTCCTGGCCCTTGCTCTAATGCTCATACTCGTCCTGTCTTTATCGGCCTGCGCCTCCGAGCCGGAACCCACGGCAGCGCCCGCCGCCATGCCCGAGCCGGCGGTCGAGACTGTCGATGTCGACGCCCTGAAGCGGTCGGTGGTCGAGACATACGCCGCCGGGGCCTATGAGTCCTACTCCAGCAGCCTCGCCTCCGCCAAGGCCCTCGATGCGGCGATAGACAATTTCCTGGCAGACCCGTCGAAGCACCGCCTGGACGCCGCCAAGCACGCCTGGCTCCGCGCCCGGGACGACTACGGCGTCACGGAAATCTACCGCTTCTACGAGGGACCCATAGACAACGAGGTAGACGGTCCGGAAGGGCTGATCAATGCCTGGCCGCTCGATGAGTCCTACATCGACTACGTGGAGGGCAACCCGGACGCGGGCATTATCAACATGCCCGATGAGTACCCGGCCATCGACGCTGAGCTCCTGGTCTCCCTCAACGAGGAAGGCGGCGAGGAAAATGTCTCCACCGGCTGGCACGCCATTGAGTTCCTGCTATGGGGACAGGACATGAACCCGGACGGCCCCGGCTACCGGCCCGTGGAGGACTACACGACCAGTCCCAACGCCGGCCGGCGGGGAACCTACCTTGCGGTGGCCTCCGACGTGTTGATCGGACATCTGCAGGACATGGTGGACGCCTGGGCACCGGGCCGGAGCAACTACCGCGCCGAGTTCGTCGCCAAGGATTCGGATGCCGCGATCACCGACATAATCACCGGCATTGGGGAGATGAGCCGGGGAGAGTTGGCCGGGGAGCGCATGACCGTCGCTTATGAAGAACGGTCTCAGGAAGATGAACACTCCTGCTTCTCCGACAACACTATCGCGGACATCGTCGCCAACGCCGCGGGAATCCAACGGGTATATATGGGTCAGTACGGGGCGGTTTCAGGTCCCGGCATCAAGGACCTGATCGCAGCGGAGGACCCGGAGTTGGCGAAGTCCCTGCAGGATGAGATCAACCGCTCGGTTGCCCTCGCCAGGGCAATCCCGCCTCCTTTCGACAACCAACTGGTCCAGGGACTGGCCGATTCCGAGCCGGGACGCAAGGCGGTCCTCGACACGATAGTCGCCCTGGAAAACCAGACTGACACTATCGTCTCCGCTGCTCAGAAGGTGGGCATCACCATCAGCGTCAGCTGACCCGGAGGGGCGGATCATTAGCCCGGTGCAGGGCCGGAGCGGCCGTGGAGGATCCGCATTGCAGAGAATGTGCGGTTCCCGGCTTGCAACCAAGTCATGGGTGGGGCTGATGGCGGCGCTGTTTCTGCTATCGGTCCTCCTCCTGGCGCTGTCAGGTTGCCGGGGTGAGGACGTGGACCTGACCCTGGTATACAACGAGCGTCTCGGCGGGGATACCACGGCCTTCAGTACCGGCGGCAACGCCTTTGAGCTGTCGGCCCGCAACCTGTCAAACGAGTTGCGGCGCACCTTTGAGGTCGGCGACAGCTTCTTCAACCAGAACTGGGTCACCGCTCCCGCCAGCACCGAGGCGAGAGACGGTCTGGGACCGACCCATAACGCCCTCTCCTGCTCTTCATGCCATAGTCATGACGGTCGGGGCAAACCGCCCGACCATCCCGAGGATCCGGAACGCGGCCTGCTCCTCCGGCTCAGCGTTCCGGGTCCGAATGGGCCGGTGGATGAACCAACCTACGGAGGCCAGTTGCAGGACCGCTCCATCCTGGGCGTCCCTGTGGAGGGGCGAATCGTCATCGACTACCAGGAGGTCGAGGGCGAGTACCCGGATGGGACGAAGTACAGCCTTCGCCGCCCTGTCTATTCTATTGGGAATCCGGCATTCGGACCGCTTCACCTGGACATCCAGGTCTCGCCGCGGGTGGCTCCCGCCACCATCGGCATGGGACTGCTGGAGGCCATCCCCGAGGAGCGTATAATGGCCCTCTCGGACCCCAATGACGCCGACGGAAACGGTATTTCGGGAAGGCCCAACTACGTGTGGGACGTGCGCCGGGGTGAGACGGCGCTCGGGCGGTTTGGCTGGAAGGCGAACCAGCCCAGCGTGGAGCAGCAGGTAGCCGGCGCTTTCCTGGGAGACATCGGAATCACCTCAACCATCTTCCCGGAGGAAAACTGCCCCCAGGGCCAGGCGGAATGCCGGCAGGCTCCCAACGGCGGCTCCCCGGAGATAATGGACACTCGCCTTGGCAAGGTGACGATTTACACGCAAACTCTGGCCGTTCCCGCCATGCGCAACACCGAAGACGCGGAGGTGCAACGGGGCGCGCGCCTTTTCGTGCAGTCCCAATGCTCCATGTGCCACACGCCCCGGCATGAGACCGGCCATACCCACCCGCTGGAACCGTTGCGCGGCCAGGTGATCTTCCCCTATACCGACCTGCTCCTGCACGACATGGGCGAGGGATTGGCCGACCACCGCCCCGATGGACAGGCATCCGGCACTGAGTGGCGCACGCCGCCCCTCTGGGGCATCGGCCTGGTGGAGACGGTGAACGGCCACACCATGTTCCTCCACGACGGTCGCGCCAGAAGTCTCGAAGAGGCGATACTGTGGCACGGCGGCGAAGCGGAGGAATCAAAGAAGCGTTTCATGGACATGGCCCTGAATGCTAGGAATGCTCTCATCAAGTTCTTGGAGTCCCTCTAGCTTGGCACGGGTCCCGTCTGGCCTTTTGGTGGCTCCCGTGGTCGGCGCGCTGTTCCTGGTCTCATTGGCCTGTGGCCCCAGCACTCCCTCCGACCAGGACGTGCTGGTAAGTCTTACCGGCCAGGTAATAGTCCCCGCCTACCAGGCCGCAGCCAAAGAAATAGCCCAAATGGACCGGGACGCTGCGGCGCTATGCGATGCCCCCGGCAGTGAATCCCTGGAGGCGGCGCGGCAATCGTGGCACAGTGCCAGGGCCTCCTGGATGCAGTCGGAGGCAATGTGGTTCGGGCCGGTGATGGAACGGCGCTCGGTCAGCCTCCTCGATTGGCCGTCCACCGATACTGGCGGCATTGACGAAATGCTGGCGGCCGGCACGCTGGTCGAGACAGGCCAGTTGCGCGACGCCTTCTCAGCCAAGCGCCGGGGTTTCGGGGCAATCGAGTACCTGCTTTTCCGGGAAGACGCGCTCGATGTGCTCAACGCATCCCCCGCTTACTGCTCCTACTTGACCGCTCTCACAGAGGTGGCCAAGGGAGAGGCGGATGCCATCCTGTCGGAATGGACGGAGGGGGCGGACCAGCAAGCGCCTTATCAGGACTATTTCACCGGCGCTTCCAACCTGGCGCTGCTGCCCGGCGCAGCCGTGGAAGAAGTGGTGCGCACCCAGGTCTTCATGGATCGAGACATCGTACAGATGCGGCTGGCATCCGCCCTTGGTCTCCGGGAGAGCGGGGCCGATCTCTCCGTCATTCCCGGCAACGCTGCGGACAATGGCCTGGAAGACCTGCACAACGAGATTCTGGGTATGCAAGCCGTCTACGAGGGCGCCGGACCCGAAGCCCTGGGCATTTCCGACCTGGTGCGGCCTCTCTCAGAAGACACCGCCCAACGCATGAGCGGCCAACTGGCCGCGGCTCTCGCGGCCACCGGTTCCGTAAATGGAACACTGCGGAACGCCATAAGTGACCGTCCCGAGCAGGTCAGGGTCCTATACGACCGGCTGCAGGAATTGCAGCGGACTCTCGCTACCGAGGTGGTCAGCCTGCTGGGCGTGTCAGTCGGGTTCTCCGACACCGACGGCGACACCATGCGTTAGCAGGGGCGTGTCGTGTCTGCCGTTCTGGCCATGCCCAGGCCCAAGGTCCTGTCCAAGCGCGCCCGCTCAGGTGTCCTGGGCTTCGCAAGCCGGGGTGATTCAGGCTGGAACGGGGCCGGTCTCTCCGGCTTCGGCAGCCGCTTTCCGCATCGTCTTTGGACTGTTGGGCATCATAGCGGTAGTCCGGTTTGCCGCCAACGGTTGGATTTCCGGGCTTTATATCGAACCGTCCCACCACCTCAGTTACTTCGGCTTCGGTTGGGTCCAGCCCTGGCCCGCCTGGGGAATGTACCTCCACTTTGCTCTCATGGGCCTTGCCGCTCTTGGCGTTGCCCTGGGCTATCGCTACCGGCTGTCCATCATCGCCTTCTTCCTGCTCTTCACCTACGTCGAGCTGATAGACCGTACTACGTACCTTAACCACTACTACCTGGTCAGCCTTATCAGCGTGATCATGGTCTTCCTGCCCCTCGAACGTATGGCGTCCCTGGACACTCGAAACCCCTCGCCCGATGGAATCCCTCCAATCATTCCCAGGGCTGCGCTGTGGACCTTGAGGGCGCAGGTGGGCCTGGTGTACGTCTTTGCCGGGATTGCAAAGCTCAACCCTGACTGGATGCTGCACGCAGAACCGCTGCGTATCTGGCTCTACAACGGCACGGACACGCCCTTCGTCGGCCCCTTCCTCCGGGAAGCGTGGGTCCCGTACGCAATGAGTTGGGGAGGAGCCTGCTTCGACCTGACGATAGTGGGCTGGCTGTTATGGAACAGAACGCGGCCGTATGCCTATGCTGTGCTGGTGGTCTTCCACGTGGCCACGGCGTTCCTCTTCCCCTCGATAGGCATGTTTCCCTGGATAATGATCGGTGCGGCCCTCATCTTCTTCGAGCCGGACTGGCCACTCCGCCTGCTGGGACGGGTGCGGCGTCAATCTCGTCCACTGCCCGAACTCGGGCCCATTTCCTTTCCTGCAACCGGAACAGGTACTATTTCCTGGCGAGTGCGGGCGGTTTTTCTTCTCGGGGCAGTATTCCTGGCAGTGCAGGTAGCCATGCCTCTCCGGCACTTGGCCTATCCTGGGGACGTGCGTTGGACGGAGGAGGGCTACCTATTTTCTTGGAGAGTCCTGCTCACGGAAAAGACCGGCTTCGTGAATTTCCGCGTGATGAGTCCGGCTATGAATGGGGAACGGCTGGTCTACCCGGAAGAGTACCTGACGCCAGCCCAAGTGGAACGCATGGCCTACCAGCCCGACCTCATTCTGGCCACGGCCCATATCGTCCGCGACGACTTCATATCCCGCGGGCACGAGGAAGTCGAAGTGAGAGCGGACGCCTACGTAACACACAATGGAAGGCCGGCAACCCGGCTGGTCGACCCGGATGTGGACCTGGCCCGCGTCAACCCGGGGATCGGCCATAAACGATGGATACTGAGTCCACCCGAGGGACGGGTCCAGGGCGCGCGCGCCAGCCCCGCACCGGGTATGGGGCAGCGTTCTCAGTCAGAGTAGAGGTGTTAGGAAGGTATGCAGCATTCAGAGCAGCCCGGCGCAGATTCTCCAATCAGGAGCCAAGCAGCCCGCCCGGCAGACTCCCCGGCCCGGCAAGCGGGAATGTTCCTCATACTTACGGCCATCGTCACGGTCCTGATGGTCATCGCCAGGGTGATGGCGGACGCGGACCAACCCACCCTGGCGGAATCTCTGGCGGCCATTTCGGAGAGCCGGTGGTATTACGGCATCAGCGGCGCGATGCGCCTCATATCAGGCATAACGCTGGCCGTTGCCGCATGGTTCCTGTTGAGGACATGGATTATCCGGGAGCGTTGGGCTACACCCATTGTCCCCGGCCTGTTCGGTGTATCAGCGGTGTTCACCGCGGTTTCAGGCGTTTGCGCTATTGGGCTGGTCGTATCAACCCTGACCGCTTCCAGTCCGGCCGCCGGGACCCCGGACGCGATTACGGAGGGAATTGCCTTCACCCGGTGGCTCACTGGCAAAGTGGGTTTCTCCCTGGGAGGGCTGGCGTTGCTGGTTGCCGCGCGATACCAGTGGAAGGTCGGAGGGGCTTTGATGTACATCGCGCCGCTATCGGTGATCATCGGACTGGCAATGCAACTCATCTGGGTAGACGCCCTGACCATCATTCACCGGGTCAGCGGGGTCGCGTTCGTGGTCTGGCTCCTTGCCATAGGCTTCATGCTGATAACAGGACGGGTTGAGCGCCTCTTCGTCTCGCGGTTTGGCCTGGCTTCATCCGGAAACTGAGAAAAACCCGAATCAGGTATTGGCCGGTCACGGTATGATGCCGGCCTCGCGCAGCAGGGCCAACGTGCCCCGTGAGTCGGTCAGGTTGCCCAGGTCCACGTCGGGAGGCTCCAGCGAAGACAGGGGCGGGAGGTTCGCCCCGGCCTCTACACTGTCGGTCAACGGGTACTCTTTGGTGGTCTTGGCGAAATAGGTCTGGGCCGTATCAGAAAGCAGGTACTCTACGAACCGCTCCGCCCCTTCGCGGTTGCCGGATCCCTTGATGATTCCGGCTCCCGCAACCAGTACCAACGCTCCCGGGTCTCCGCCGCCCAGGAAGTGGTTGCGCGCCCCGAACGTTTCCCCCTCCTCCTCCAGGAACCTCTGTAGATAGTAGTGGTTGACGAACCCTACATCCACCTCGCCGCGGGCTACGGCGGTGACCAGGGTCGTGTTGTTGGGGTAGGCCCGGGCGCCGTTGGAGTGAATGCCTTGGAGCCAGATTCGCGCCGCCTCTTCACCCCACTTGAGACGGGATGCCGTCACGAACGTCTGAAATGACGCATTGAGCGGCGCCCATCCGACCCGGCCCCGCCACTCCGGTCCGGTGAAACCCAATATCGACTCCGGCAGGTCCTGCTGAGGATCGACTGCCGAAGTGTTGTACACGACGGTCCGGGCGCGGCCCGATGTCCCCACCCAGTGGCCCACTGAGGACCGGAACCCCGGGTCAACCCTTGAGAGCAGTTCATCCGGGAGTTCCGCCAGAAGCCCGGCCCCGGACAGGCTGCCCAGGTAACCGGGGTCCTGCAGGAACACCACGTCCGCAGGCGTGTTCCCCTTCTCTTCCAGCAGGGTGCCCGCGATTGCCGGGGTGCCGGCGTACTTTACCTGAATGCCGATGCCGGTCTCTTCGGAAAACTCCTCCAAGAGCGGACGCACCAGGCTCTGGGAACGCCCCGAATAGATCGTCAGCGTATCATCGCCTCCGCCGCAGGCAAGCGTGCCTGCCAGCGCCGCGGCCAACAAAAGGGTGGTCGATAGCGCCGACCGCAACCTGCGCCCAATAGGTGTTATAGCCATGTCATTGCCACCTGCCGGGGGAAATCGAAATCTCATGGGCGTCTATTCCTGCTGGATGGGATCATAGAAATCGACGCTCTGAGAGGCCCGTTGGCCCACGGGCCCATCAAGAGCAGAAACTGTTTCCGCCCAGATTGTCCATCAATGTAGGGCGCGTACATGATAATACTACGCTGTTCGGCCAGACAATAGCTGGCCCATGCGCACCATCAGTTCTAAGATATGATACAACACGATACTACGGCCTGTACTATCGTCTGTAATATGATGTGTTGACATGAATAAATTAGTAGTGTATATACGTATTGCACAGGATATGGTATCCACATTATGGTGAATCACGGTGCAGGCATGTACCGTTCGTTGATCCTCTAAACTGTCCGGTGGAGGTAGGATTATGGTCCCCGCAAGTCTCCCAAAGCCCCTCATAGCTTCACTGTTGGTCGTTCTCGGCCTGGCGATGTTGATCGCCGCCGGTTGTGGGCCGGCAGCGCCAGCGCAAGCGCCTGCGGCGCGACCCGAAGCGGGCATTAGCCCGGAGGAACTCCGTTCCCTGGTGTCCCAGGCAGTTGCAGAGTCCGCTCCTGCCGGGGTCACCGCCCAGGAAGTCGAGACTATGGTTGCCAAGGCGGTGGCAGAGTCCAAGCCTACAGGAGTGACCGCCCAGGAAGTTGAGTCATCGGTGGCCAAGGCCGTCGCAGAGGCACTGGCGACCCAGGAGGCAGAACGGCAGGCGGCAATGCAGGCTGAGCAGAAACCCGGCTCCATCGTCCTTACCGATATAGCCGGGCGTACCGTGACCATCGACATGCCCGTCGAGCGCATCATATTGGGCGAGGCCCGGCAGATATACATCGCCGCCGCGCTTCAGCCCGGCAATCCCTTCAACAAAATCGTCGGTTGGCGCAACGACCTCCGGCGCTTCGACGCCGACACCTACAAAAAGTACATGGAGATTTTCCCTGAGGTAGCCGACATTCCCGAGTTCGGCAGCCCTTACAGCGGTGAGTTCAGCGTGGAAAACGCCATCGCTCTGCAAGCCGACGTGGTGACGCTGAACCTCGGCGGCTTGGAAAGGGCGAAGGAAGCGGGCATGATCGACCAACTGGCCGCGGTCGGGATTCCCGTCGTCGTGATTGACTACCGGCAGTTTCCACTGGAGAACACCGTCCCCAGCACCATCCTGTTGGGGCGCCTGTTCGACCAGGAAGAGCGCGCCCAGGAGATCGTGGACTTCTACCTCCAGCAGGTCAACAAGGTGTATTCCCGTATCGAAGGAATTGAGAAAGACAAACCGACGGTGCTTGTGGATACGGCCGCGGGAATCCAGGGGGCGGAAAACTGCTGCCGGACCTACGGCAGGGCCAACCTGGGCCTGATGGTGGAACGCGCCGGGGGCATCAACATCGGCTCGGAATTGGTGCCAGGCTGGTCCGGCACCCTGAACCCGGAGCAGATATTCGTGGCCGACCCCGACGTCATCATCGCCACCGGCTCCAACTGGTTCACCTACAACCCCGAAGGCGACTTCGTCAGTCTGGGTTACTTCACCGACCCGGCTGACGCGAGGATGCGCCTTCAGGCCCTTGGGCAGAAGCGTCCGGGATGGACCGAGTTGACAGCCTTGAACCGGGGCAGACACCACGTGGTGTGGCACCAGTTCTATAACTCCCCCTACAACTTCGTCGTGCTCCAGCAGTTCGCCAAGTGGTTCTATCCCGAGGAGTTCGCGGACATGGACCCGGTGGCCAACTTCGCCGAGTTCCATGACCGGTTCCTCCCCATCAGCTACAGCGGCGCATTCTTCGTGTCCACAGTCGAATAGGCCGATTATCCGATTATCCGATTACCCCTGCCTCCCCAAAGGGGCGGGACGCCCGATTTCCGCCGCAACTCCTCCGTGGCGGTGCGGGCGTCTCGCTGAAACAATGTTCCCGTGAGCATCATTTTTCCAGGGTGGTGTGATATGGCTGTAGACCAGGGCACATTGCAACCGGCCAGCGAGTTGACCGCCACCAGGGGCCGGCGCATCTACCGGCAGATAACAGGACGCAAGTACCTCGTCATGGCTTGCCTTGCGGCCACCCTCTGCGGCACCCTGATCCTCGATATATCCCTGGGACCGGCGCGGCTGGGCCTCTGGGAAGTGGCCGCCACGATCCTGATGCCCGGCTCCGCCGAGGTGACGACCCGGGTAATTGTCTGGGACATCAGGATGCCGATAGCCCTAATGGCGGTTGTGGTGGGGGCGGCCCTGTCGATTGCCGGGGCCGAGATGCAGACCATCCTCAACAACCCGCTGGCCAGCCCCTTCACCCTGGGAATATCCGCCGCGGCCGGATTCGGCGCGGCCCTGGCCCTGGTCATGGGACTGAGCATCATCCCATTCGCCGGGATCTTCCTGGTCTCGGCAAACGCCTTCGTTTTCGCCATGATCGCCTCCATGACCATCTTCCTGCTGAGCGGGCTGCGGGGGGTGACCATCGAGACGATGGTGCTGCTGGGGATCGCCCTGGTGTTCCTGTTCAGTTCCCTGCTGGCCCTATTGCAGTACATCGCCTCGGAACAGGCCCTGCAACAGGTGGTGTTCTGGACCCTGGGCAGCCTGGTCAAGGCAACATGGCCCAAGATAGGCATCGGGGCGGCCGTCCTGCTGGTCACCATTCCCCTGTTCGTCAAGCACGTCTGGACCCTCACCGCCCTGCGGCTGGGCGACGACAAGGCCCACAGCCTGGGCATCAACGTGCGCAGGCTCAGGTTGCAGGTGCTCATATCGGTATCAATCCTGGCCGCGGCTGCCGTGGCATTCGTGGGCACCATCGGGTTCGTCGGACTGGTTGGCCCCCACGTCGCCCGGATGCTGGTGGGCGAAGACCAGCGATTCTTCCTGCCCATGTCGGCCATGACCGGCGCGATCCTGCTCTCGGCGGCCTCCATCGTCAGCAAGATGATCACCCCAGGGGCCATCTTCCCCATCGGGATCATCACGTCGCTGGTGGGGGTCCCCTTCTTCCTCAGCCTCATCCTCGCCAAGCGGAGGCAACTCTGGTGATGAAGCTGTATGGAGGGACGGAGACGGACACCCAGCGGGTTGCGAAGCCCCGCACGGAGCACAGGGCGGCGTTGTCAGTCGAGAACGTCCGCTTCAGCTACGGCTCCACCGCAGTCCTGAAGGGCATCACTATCGAGGACACCCTGCCAGGCAAAATCACCGCCACCATCGGCCCCAACGCCGCCGGGAAGACCACCTTCTTCAAGTGCATCGCCGGCCTGCTGAAGCCCGAGGGCGTGGTCTGGCTGGACGGCAGGGACATCCGGGACTACAGCCGGGAGGAAATCACCAAGCGGGTGAGCTACCTGCCCCAGGAGAGCCCGGTCAACGCCGTCCTCACCGTGTTCGAGGCGGTGCTGCTGGCCAGAAAGCACACCCTGTCCTGGCGGGTCAGCGACGAAGACCTGCGCTCCGTAACCCAGGTACTGGAAGACCTGGACATCGAGGACCTGTCAACCCGGTTCCTTAACGAGTTGAGCGGCGGCCAGAAGCAGATGGTATCCATCGCCCAGTCGCTGGTGCGTGACCCCGAAGTCCTCCTCATGGACGAACCTACCAGCAGCCTTGACCTGCAACGCCAACTGGAGGTGCTGGACCTGATTGGCCAGGTCACGGCGGAGCGGGGAATCGTTACCTTGATCTCTCTGCATGACCTCAACCTGGCAGCCCGGTACGCTGCCCGGTTCGTCGTCATGGACCAGGGATCAGTCTACGCCTCTGGAGACGCTGATTCAGTCCTGACGCCGCAGATGCTGCGGGACGTCTACGGAGTCAACGCCACGGTGATCACCAACCCCGACGGCATCCTTCAGATCACTCCCATCGGCTCCACCAGGAGCAAAAATCCCCGCGTAGCAGCCGCAGACTGACCACAGCCGGACCAACCCGCAAGACCTGCCTCAAAACTGGGCATCCGCAATATCTCCTGGTCCCCGGTGACCAGTTGTGGATTCTGGACAGGGAGCAGCCGATAATGGTGGAACGGCAAATCCGGATTCAACCAGGAGGGAAACATGAGCAACTTTGAGAAATTGCAGGCCCGCCTGGCAGCGGGGGAGACGGTCCTGATGGACGGGGGTATGGGCACGGAGTTGGCGAGGCGGGAACTGACAAGCCCCACCACCTGGTCGGGCGGTCCGATGCTCACCCATCCCGAGCTGGTGAGGGATATTCACCAGGAATACATGGCAGCGGGCGCTGAGATCATCATCACGAACACCTTCAGCACAGGGCGTGACGTGCTGGGACCGGACGGCCTCGGGCACAGGGTCGCCGAGGCCAACAAGCTGGGAATCGAAGCTGCGGTACAGGCAAGGAGAAACGCCGGGGCAGAGGACTCGGTGGTCATAGCGGCCTCGGTGTCGACGATGCCCCCCAAGACACAGGCGGACGTTCCGGCGCCCTATGAGAAAGCCCTGGAGACCTACCGGGAGCAGCTGGGAGAGCTGGCAAAGGGCGGCCCTGACGTGGCCGCGGGCGAGATGCTGGTCCGGATATCAGACACTCTGGCGGTGATAGCTGCGGCGGGGGAGTTGGGCCTGCCGGTGTGGGTCGGGCTCTCGCTGGTCCCGGATGGAGACGAGCTTTACCTGGGCATCCAGGACAGGCATGGAGGCGAGACCCTTCAGGACGCCATGGACGCGATCAAGGACAGGGACATCGCAGCAGTATTCATAATGCACACGCCGGTGGACGACACGGGGCCCGGGCTGGAGATAGTCAAGAAGAACCGGCCGGGGACCTTCGGAGCCTATGCCCATTTCCCCAGGGGGAATGTCCTGGACCCACAGCAGTACCTGGAATACGCCAAGGGGTGGAGCAAGCAGGGGGCGCGGATAATCGGAGGGTGCTGCGGCACGAGACCTGACCACATCCGGGTGCTCAGGGAGCGGCTGTCCGGCTCCTAGCCCGGAGTCCTCATGGCGGCATGGGCGGCGCCGGCATCTTTTGGGACCCCTTCCGGGTGTGGCGGTTTGTTATACTTGGGATACTCTTCATCACCAAGACTTGATGACAAAGGCGGGGCAATTGCGATGACTACAGAGCGTCGAAAAGGGACCGTTTCCCTTCGCCAGGTGAGCGGGTCGGCCCGGTCCAGGAAGGTCAGAGTGGACCTGGGAGAAGAATCTTCCTTTTCCTCATTACCTTCGCCTGTGAAAGTGGGCGACGCCTCGTATTTTCTCGTGCGGGGACGTGACGGATACAAGCTGCTATCGACGGTTTGCCCGCATCAAGGCGGGGAAATCATGGACGAAGGGGATGAGTTGTTCGTCTGCGATGGGCATGGCTGGCAGTACGAAAAGGGCGAAGGCACCTGCACAACCCGCACCGACTTCCGCATGAAAGCGTTCCTGGTTACGCTCCAGAACGACCGCCTGGTCGCGCTGGTGCCCGACGAGTAGGCCGGCGGGCCTCTCTGCCGTCAGCCTCGGCAATGGCCCGCATCCAGAACGGGGACCTGCACATCAACCGCAAAAAGTAGGCCCCGTCCCGGAGACCCAGGTCCCGGGACGGGGCGAATGGCCGGAATTACATCCCGGTCGGGGCTACCCCAACATGTCATAGCTGCGCAGCAGTTTGCCGGGCAGCGCGCCGGTGCATTCGTTCTCCACGAAGGTAACGGCGCCGTTGACCAGGATATAGCGGATCCCGGTGGGCTTCTGCACCAACCGCTTTTCGCCGCCCGGGAAATCAGTCTCGAACCGCGGCTTGTCGTACATCAGCCCCAACTCGTCCATGTTGTAGACCATGACATCGGCCCAGTCGCCAACGCGCAGGGTGCCGCGTCCCTTCATGTCCGAGAACCATGCCGGCAGCGCGCTCATCTTGTGGTGGGCCTGCTCCAGGGACATCAGGCCGTTGTCGCGGATCCAGTGCCCCAGGAAATAGACAGGCCAGACGCTGTTGACCAGGAACCTGGTGTGAGCGCCGCCGTCGGACACCGAAATGTGTACATAGGGGTCAAGCAGCCTTTCGGCGCGGGCGTCGTCACCCTGACCTCCCGCGGGGTGCGCGAATTCGGTCTCCAGGTCCTCGTCCAAGGCGATGTCCAGGAAAGCGTCCAGCGGGTGCTTGCCCTCGGCCTCGGCAATGTCCGCGATGGACAGCCCCTCGTACTTCAGGTTCCGCTCCAGGGCAACCTCGACCACCTGCACCTGCGTCCAGTCCGTCCTGGCGTGCGGGCGTTCAATCACGTCGCGCTTCATCCCCTCGCGTACGCCGTCCTCGGACAGCTTGGCGATCCGCTCCTCCCTGGTCCCAACCAGCGGCTGCACCCAGTTGGGCATATAGTCGAACAGGTTGTACTCGGATAGCTTGAACTCGGCTATGGTCGGCACCGACCCCTGTTGCGCCAAGACCGGCAGCCCCTCTTCCCGCACCTGTTTCAGCCACTCGTAGCCCTCATCGTCCCCCAGGGCCACGTGCAGCGGACGCCCGCTCATCCGCACCATCTCCGCCAGCATTTCCCGCTGGCCGGCGCGGTCGTCGGAGATGCCGATGGTCCATCCCAGGTGTCCCACTCCGAACTGTGCCAGGACCTGGGACAGGGCGTAGAACTCCTCCGGGGACGCCACGTGGCTGGGCAGCCAACTGCCGTCCTCCGGCCGGTCCTCCAGGTTCTTGTCGGCAGACAACCCGAACGCCCCGGCCTTCATGGAGTCGTACAGTATCTGCTTCATCTGGGCCAGCTCGGCCTCGGTGACGGAGGTCCGTTCCCGTGCCGGTATCATGCCCAGAACGTAGGCCCGCAGCGGCGAGAAGGGCACCAGCGCGCCGACGTTTACTCCCAGCCCCTGGCGGTCGAGGCTGTCCATGTACTCTGGGAAGGTCTCCCAGTCCCAGCGCATACCCTGGCGCATGGACTCCAGCGGTATCGCCTCGATGCGGTTCATCATGCGCATGTTCAGGTCCCGGTCCTCGGGCCGCGTCGGCGCAAACCCGAAGCCGCACTGCCCGACGGTCAGGGAGGTTACACCGAACCACCCGGACAGGGAGGCATAGGGGTCCCAGTTGAGCTGCGCATCGTAGTGCGTGTGCAGGTCCACCGCCCCCGGGGCCACGATGCAGCCGTGCGCGTCCAACTCCCTGGCGCCCCCGGCGGGAATACGGCCGCTGATCATGGCCACCCGCCCGTCCCTGATCCCGACGTCAGCGCGGATGCGGGGAATGCCCGTGCCGTCGATTACGGTCCCACCGCGGATAACCAAATCAAACTCTGGCATACAGTTCCCTCCAACGACGAATTGCGACTACTTCAACCCGCTCAATGCAACGACATGAGCAATTTGAGTCCGGACTTGATTCCAATAAAGTGTAAGTCCCTCCATCATTCATGTCAATTTACCGGCGCACATGTAACTGTTCAGACTTGATGAGGCGAATTTACCGGGCCGGCGGTTCTACGATTCCGCTGAAAGACACTGGCGCCGGTGGGCTGGCTGTGGCATAAAAGGACAATGGAAACAGGACTGGACCTGACCAAGGCAAGCCGGGAAACCCTGCTGGCAGTCATTGCCGAACAACAGGGGATCATCACCGAACTGAGCCAGCGGGTGGAGGGCTTGGAAGCCCGGTTGTCCGGTGGCGGGCCGGGGGCCAGGATGCCGGGGCATAAGCCTGCTGCCAGGCGCAAGAAGCCGGCGGCGGACGAAAAGAAGCCGCGAAAGAAGCGGCCCCACGGCTTCGCCCGGTTGCGGATGGAACCCACCGGGCGGGTGGTCCACGCCCCGGAGTATTGCCCCGAATGCCATACCGCTCTCGCCGGGGGCTGGGTGCAGCGGACCCGGGAAGTCATAGACATTCCGGCAGCCCCGGCGGAAGTCACAGAGCATGTATTCATAGCCCGGACCTGTCCGTTGTGCCGGAAGCGGCGGCTGCCCCAGGACCCTCTGCAAGGTCTGGCCGCGGGCCGCCAACGCCTTGGAACCAATCTGGTGAGCCTGATGGTGACCCTGCGGGAAGAGGGACGGCTGCCCCTGAGGACCATCCAATGGTATCTGCGGGTGTTCCATCAGTTGCAACTGAGCGTTGGGGCCATCGTCCGGGCGGTCCAGCAGGTTGCCCGGCAGGGAGGACCGGAAGTGGGCCAGGTCCTGGAGCGCATCCGTTCCAGCCCGGTGGTTCACGCCGATGAGACGGGTTGGCGGGAGAACGGGAAAAACGGCTACGTCTGGACTTTCAGCACGCCCAAGGAGCGGTTCTTCCTGCGCCGGGGCCGGGGCGGGGAGGTGGTGGACGAGGTCCTGGGCGAGTCCTTCGAAGGGATTCTGGTGAGTGACTTCTACGCAGCTTACCACCACCACCCCGGACTCAAACAGAGATGTTGGGTCCACCTGCTGCGGGACATTCACACGCTGAAGGAATTGCACCCGGAAGACGGCGGGCTGGCCCGGTGGGCAAAGGGGGTAAAGAAGCTCTACGCCAAGGCCCGGGCGTGGGCTGCTGCGGGAAGGCGGCCACCGTCACGCGGGCAGTTGGTCTTGGAGCAGCGGCTGCTGGCGCTGTGCCTGCCTTTTCTGGAAGACCCGCTGGCGGTGCAAGCCAAGCTATGCCGGCGGATAGAACGGCACATCAAAGAACTGTTCGTCTTCGTATCGCATCCGGAGACGCCATCTGACAACAATGCCGCTGAACGGAGCCTGCGCCACCTGGTGATCAGCCGTAAAATCAGCGGCGGGACCCGCTCCCAACAGGGCAGCGACAGCAAAATGGTCTTGGCCTCCCTCTTTGGAACCTGGCGGGCCAAGGGCCTGAATCCCTTCCTCGAATGCCGCCAGTTGCTCATTTCCCCTCAACCCTGAACAGTTACGCGCACATCGGTAGAGTCTTTCGATTCTTTGTCTGAACTATGGTTTTTCTGATTCAGGGATAGCCGTGATTTGGAGAATCATGCCCATCCATCAATCACATGAATCATAGTTCAGACAATTTCACAGAGAATCGAAAGACCCTGTCCGGTTTCCCTGGCGGCTGGAACATGCCCGGACGGTCTGCTAGAATAGCGTCGCGTTATCCGGATAGTTTGAACCTAATCGTAGCCGCTCCCGCAAAGGTCTCCGCAAAAATCAAACGCTCAGCCGGAGGACTCATGGTTACTGCCATCCACGACAATCTATTTGCCCCGGAGGTCATGGCGGACCCCTATACCTATTTCGGAAGGCTCAGGGAGGAAGACCCGGTACACTGGAACGAGAGTCTTCGCCAGTGGATAATCACCCGCTATGATGACCTGGTCTGGGTCGCCCGCAACCACCAGCTATTCTCCTCGGAGAATTTCACCAGGGACACCAGGCCGCCCCTGCCGCCGATAGCCGAGGAGGACCTGGAGCTGAATGACCACATTCGGGCCCTGGGCTCCAATAGCTTCATCCAGCATGACCGGCCCAAGCACACCGATATGCGGATGGTGCTCCACGGGTACTTCAACCCCAAGAAGATCGACCTCTGGCGCTCCATGGTGCAGTCCGCGATCAAGTTCCTCCTTGACCAGGCGGAGGAGAAGGGCGAGTTGGACGTCATGAAGGACTTTGCCGCCCCTCTGCCGCTGCTGGTCATCGCCCAGATGATGGGCGTTCCCAATGAGGACCGGCCCTACATCAAGGACCTGGCCACCAAGCTGCTCGCCAACGGCGGAGAGGGGGCTGACCGCACCAAGGCGGCAGCCGAGGGCCAGATAAAGATGCGGGAGTACCTGGTCCCAATGGTGGAGGAGAGGCTGGTCAACCCCACGGACGATCTCCTCTCCCTGGTGGTCAGCGGCGAACAGGGCGGAGTCTACGACCGGGAGGAGACCCTGGCCGCGGCGGTGCTGCTGCTCATAGCCGGGCATGTCACCACCCTGAACCTGATCTGCAACGGCACCCTGGCCTTCATCCGCAATCCCGAGCAGTGGGAGATATTGCGGGAGGACCCCGCCGGCATGACGCAGAAGGCCACGGAAGAATGTCTGCGCTACGACCCGCCGGTCAAGGGCATCCAGCGGATAGCCACCCAGGACGTGGAACTTGGCGGGACTCAAATCAGCGAAGGGGAGTCCGTCAGGTGGATGATCTCCTCCGCCAACCGCGACCCCAGGACCTTCGACGAACCCGACAGGTTTGACATCACCCGCTGGCCCAACCGCCACGTGGGCTTTGGCTCCGGCGTCCATCACTGCCTGGGCGTGAACCTGGCGCGCATGGAGGGTCAGGAGGCTTTCAAGGCCCTGGCCAAGCGGTTCGACTCCCTCCACCTGAAGACCGAGGAGTTGGAATACGCGCCCACCATCGCTTTCCGTTCCCTGGTCTCCCTTCCGGTCTCATGGAATTAGGGCCATCTGAACTGTGATTCATGTGATAGATGGATGGGCATGATTGTCCAAACCAGAAAAGCCCTCACTTCAAGCGAGTGAGGGCTTTTGCTTGCCTGGCTGGATTGGGGAATGAATGGCGGAGGGAATGGGATTCGAACCCATGAGCCCGTTTTCACAGGCTAAGCGCTTAGCAGGCGCCCGCACTAGGCCACTATGCGATCCCTCCCCTGCCCTATCATGTTATCAAACGCCACTGCCCCCGGCAAGGCCAGTGGCGAGTGGTCAGTGGCTAGTGGGGCGGGGTCTCTTCACTCTCCACTACTCACTATTCACTGACCACTGGCCTCCGGCCACTGACCACTCGCCACTCTCCACTCGCCTGGGTTATACTGGGGCATCCCTTCCCGCCGCCGGCGGGGGCCGTTATGGAGCATTCGGAATGACGATTGGAACCACCGCCGACACCTCGGCCCGGACTATCGGAGAGCTGCGCGCCAGCGGGTACGAGGTGCTGCCGGTCCGCGAAGAGATACGCAGGAACCTGATAGCCAAGATACGCGCCGAGGAACTGGTCTTCCCCGGCATCATCGGCTTCAACGACACGGTGATTCCCCAGTTGGAGAACGCCATCCTCGCCGGCCAGGACATCATCCTCCTGGGCGAGCGGGGCCAGGCCAAGTCCCGCCTCATCCGCAGCCTGGTGTCCCTCCTGGACGAATGGATGCCCAGGATCGCCGGCTGCGAGACCAACGACAATCCCTACGACCCCATCTGCCGCGCCGGCAAGGACATGGTGGCCGAGATGGGCGACGATACCCCCATCGAGTGGATCTCCAGGGACGAACGCTACTCGGAAAAGCTGGCCACCCCGGACATCTCCATTGCCGACCTGATCGGGGAGATCGACCCCATCAAGGTCGCCGAGGGCCGCCACCTGTCCGACGAACTGGTGATCCACTACGGCCTGGTCCCCCGCACCAACCGGGGCATCTTCTGCATCAACGAGCTGCCCGACCTCGCCGAGCGGATCCAGGTGGGCCTCTTCAACCTGATGGAGGAACGGGACGTCCAGATCAAGGGCTACCGCATCCGCCTCCCCCTCGACGTATACGTGGTCTCCACCGCCAACCCCGAGGACTACACCAACCGCGGCCGCATCGTCACGCCCCTGAAGGACCGCTACGGCTCCCAGATTCACACCCACTACCCCAAGGACCCGGCGGACGAAATCGCCATCATGGACCAGGAGCGGAGCCGCTTCCCCGACGAGGACAAGCTGGTCATCCCCGGTTACATCAAGGAAGTCCTGGCCGAGATTACCAGCCAGGCCCGCCAGAGCAGCGAGATCAACCAGCGCTCCGGCGTCAGCGTCCGCGTGTCCATCTCCAACTTCGAGACCCTGCTGGGCAACGCCGTCCGCCGGGCCATCCGCCACGGCGACCAGTGGATTTGCCCCCGGTCCAGCGACCTGCCCTACATCGTGGCCTCCTTCACCGGCAAGATCGAGCTTGAGACCTTCGAGGAAGGCCGCGAGGCCCGCGTCACCGACGACCTCGCCCGCCGCGCCGCCCTGCGCGTCTTCGGCAACTACTTCGACGTCAGCGAGCTCGAGGACATCATCCTCGCCTTCGACCTGGGCCAGACCGCCGAGGTCGGCAGCGAAATGCGGGCCGACGGCTACCCGGCCCTCCTGGAGCGAATCGACGGCCTGGCCGCCGCGGTCCGCCGCCTGACCGACGACGACCGGGACGAGGTGATAGCGTCCGCGGTGGAGTTCGTGCTTGAGGGCCTGCACCTCAACCGCCGCCTCAACTGCGACCGCACCCCCACGGGCAGCACCTACAGCCGCTAGGGTTGCCCAGGAGCCCCCGATGGACTTCAACGCCTACCCATGCGACCCGGACATCTACGATGAGATGTTCCAGTCCGGCGGGCGCCCCTGGGAGCACTCCCAGGGCCTCTACGACACCCTGCTCCGGATGCCCGCCGCGGACCTGGCCAGCATCCAGGAGGAGGTGTCCCGTTCCTTCCTCCAAGAGGGCATTTCCTTCATGGTCTACGGGCACGACGAGGCCGAGGAGCGCATCATCCCCGTTGACTGCATCCCACGCATCGTCACCGGGGCCGAGTGGCGGGTCCTGGAAACCGGGCTGGCCCAGCGGCTGCGGGCGCTGAACCGCTTTCTGAACGACGTCTACAACGAGGCCCGCATCATCAAAGACGGCGTTATCCCCGGGGACATGGTTAAGGGGTGTCCCCAATACCGCCCCGAAATGGAGGGCTATGCCCCCCCGCACGGCGCTTGGGTCGCCGTCTGCGGCACCGACCTGGTGCGGACCCACGACGGCTATTTCGTGCTTGAGGACAACCTGCGCGTCCCCTCCGGCGTTTCCTACATGATCGCCACCCGCCGGGCGGCCAAGGCCGGGTTCCGCCGCCTCTACCGCTCCTCCCGGGTCAGGGAGGTGGAGCGCTACGGCCAGCTCCTGCTCACCGTGCTGCGCGAGCTCGCGCCCGGCGGCGTCCGGGAACCCGCCATCGCCCTGCTGACCCCGGGCATCTACAACGCCGCCTTCTACGAGCACGTCTTCCTGGCCCACGAGCTTGGCGCGGAGCTGGTGGAAGGGCGCGACCTGCTGGCCCGGGACGGCTTCGTCTACATGCGCACCACCGGGGGCCTGCGCCGGGTGGACATCATCTACCGCCGGGTGGACGACGTGTTCCTCGACCCCCTGGTGTTCCGGCCCGACTCCGTCCTGGGTGTCCCCGGACTCCTGGACGCCTGCAGGCGCGGCAACGTCACCCTGGTCAACACCCCCGGCTCCGGGGTGGCCGACGACAAGAGCATCTACGCCTTCGTCCCGGACATCGTGCGCTACTACCTGGGCGAGGAGCCGGTCCTGTCCAACGTCGAGACCTACCTCTGCCGCCGTCCCCGGGACCTCGAATACACCCTGGACAACCTGGACCGGCTGGTGGTGAAGCGGGTCGGCGAGTCGGGCGGCTACGGGATGCTGATGGGACCCCACGCCACCCCGTCCGAGCGCGAGGAATACGCCAAACAGATACGGGCCGACCCCTCCGACTTCATCTCCCAGCCGGTGCTGTCCTTCTCCCGCTCGCCGTGCCTGGTTGACGGGGCGGTGGAGCCGCGCCACGTTGACCTGCGCCCCTTCGTGCTCCAGGGGCAGGAGCCGCGCATCACCCCCGGGGCCTTCTGCCGCGTGGCCCTGCGCCGGGGCGGCCTGGTGGTCAACTCCAGCCAGGGCGGCGGCTGCAAGGATATCTGGGTGCTGGAAGACCGGACCGAAGAGTGGCTAGTGGCTAGTGGCTAGTGGTTAGCGGGGCCGGGGCCTGGCCACTGGACACCGGCCACCGGCCACTGAATGGATGGGCATGATTCTCCAATAAATCATGGCTATCCGTGAAATTGTCTGAACTGTGATTCATGTGATTGACGGATGGGCATGATTCTCCAAATCATGGCTATCCCTGAATCAGAAATGTCACAGTGGCCAGTGATCAGGCTCCTCCCCGCTAATCACTCTCCACTCTTCACTATCCACTGGCGTCTAGCCACTGGCCACTGACCACTGTAAGATGGACGGGACGGAAGGGGGTATGGTCCGATGACGACTGAAGCGGAAACCACGGAGGGGCGCCTGGGGAGGCTGGAGGGACGTGCCGAGGAGCAGAGCCAGGCCATAAACCGGCTGCACGGCAGCGTTCAGCAGCTTACAGGCCGGGTTGACCAGCTCCAGACGGACATGAACGCCGGGTTCCAGCAGGTCAACGCCCGGGTTGACCAACTCCAGTCGGACATGAACGCCGGGTTCCAGCAGGCCAACGCCCGGATAGACCAGACCAACGCCCGGATTGACCAGTTCAACGTCCGGATTGACCGGCTGAGCTACATAATCATCGGCGTAGGCGGTGGCGTAATTGCAGCCCTGGTGGGACTCATCGTCACGCTGGTCGTCCAGGGCAGCCCGTAGTGCGAGTGGTCAGTGGCCCAGGGTCTTTCGATTCTCTGGGAAATTGTCTGAACTGTGATTCATGTGATTGACGGATGCGCATGATTCCCCAAATCATGGCCATCCTTAAATCAAAAAAATCACAGTTCAGACAAATCAGAAAAATCACAGTCCAGACGAATCAGAAAAGTCACAGTCCAGACTAAGAGCGGAGCCGTATAATAGGCCCATGCTGTCACGAAACGCCCAGAGCATGTACTGGACCGGCCGCTACCTGGAGCGGACGGATGTCCTGTGCCGGCTGCTCCGCCTGCAGATGGAGGCCCTGGTGGACCGCCCGCCCCGGGACATACACGCGGGCTGGCACAGGCTGTACGCCACCCTGGGCCGGACGCCCCCCGGCGGCAGCCTGGGCCCGGTGCAGGGCGAGGAGTTCACCCTCGCCGACTCGTTCACCCTGGCCGGCGACCTGACCTTTGACCGGCAGAACCCGGACTCCATCTGGAACTGCTTCGCCAACTGCCGGGAAAACGCCCGGCAGATGCGCCACCGCATCAGCGCCGAGATGTGGCGCATCCTGAACCTGGCCTACCTGCGCATCCGCGCCCTGGAGATCCAGGACATCTGGGCCGCCTCCCCCGAGGACTTCTACGCCGGGATGGGGGCCGAGATCGGGGCTTTCACCGGGGCGGCGGAGTCCGCCATGTACCGCGACGAGGGCTGGAGGTTCCTGCAACTGGGCCGCTGCATCGAGCTTTCCCAGCTTGTGTCGGCCCTGCTGGCGCAGCAACTGGCAATGGACGCCGGGGCCGGCGAGTTCGCGGAACCCGACTGGACCGGCCTGCTCCGGGCCCACCAGGCCGTGGAGGTCTACCACCGCCGCCACGGCATCCTGGTACACCCCGTTCCGGTCCTGGACCTGCTGGTAACGGACCCGCTGCTGCCCGGCTCCCTCTGCCGCTCCTTCAACACGATTGACGAGCACCTGGCCGCCCTGGGACCGGGGCCTGGGGAGTCTATTGATGGAGGGGCTTCCGGTATAGAGGCTTCTGACGGGGAGGCTTCCGGTGCAGAGGTTTCCGGTATAGGGGTTTCCGGTGCGGAGGTCCTTGGTGCGGAGGTCCTTGATGGAAAGGCTTCTGGCGCATCAGCCTCCGGCGCGGAGGCCCGGCGGGTCGCGGCGGCCCTTGTCCGTATGCCGCAGTCCGGCTGGCCCGCGGATCCCGGGGAAACCGGGGACCGCCTGGGGATTCTCGCCCGCACCGCCGCCCAATGCCGGGAGCTTCACTTCCTCGTGGACCGCGCTTACTTCGATTACTGAGTCCGGCTACTGACTCCGGTACTGAGTCCGGCTACTGACTCCGGCTGCCGGCGGCCCCGGAACATTCACCGGCGGGGCCGGCCCAGGCGCATCCGGGCCTACGCCTCACCCCGGGTCGTGGCCCATGCTCCGCGCAGTCCCGCCACAACCACGCGCCGGAGGTCCGGCCTGGTCTGCCGGTACATCCGGAGCAGCTCCGCTTCCTCCTCGGTCAGGCCCGCCTGGTCAACCCTTCCATGCTCCGGTTTCAGGTAGCCCGCCAGCATCAGCACGCCCAGCGGCGACTCATCCGCCGCTTCCGCCAGCTTGATCAATGCCTCGCATGTCGCGTGGCCGCTGACCTCAATCCCGCTGACGATGTTGGGACTCTTGAATCCGGCTTGCCATGACCATTGCCTTCCGCTGGAGAACTTCGTGCCCGGCCCATAATGGCTGCGCACCCATTCCCTCAGCGCCTCGCCATGATCGGCAGTCCGTTCCTGCATCTCCGGTCCCTCCCCTCTTGGTCTGACCCCTCACCGTCCGCGGGCAAGTCCGCCCCAACTTTAATACAAATACTAATACAGCTTTCCATACATCATGGGCATTCCAGCCACGATTATACCATGATTTGCCATGATTTCAGGGTACTAACAACTAACTCCTTGACATTACCTGTACTTTTACTTATCATCTACCCATAGCAATGGGTAGCAGGCAGTAAGGAATGTGTGCGCCACGCCCGGAAGGCCGGAGGCGCGCCGCCTGGCTGCCGCCGCCGTCCTCCGGCCCGCCGGGGCGGAGTTGTTCGGGGAGCCTCAACCGGAGGGGAAGTAATGGACACGGACACCGGAACGGACCACCCGATGGAGGACATCCGCCGCCGCCTGGCCGGGCTGCGCATGACCCAGGAGGAATTCGCCCGGGCCGTCGGCGTCGCCGACTCCACCCTCAGCCGCGTGCTGCGGGGCCGCCGGTCCCCGGCCCCAGGCTTCGTCGAGCGGGTCCTGACCGTCCTGGACCGCATGGAAAGGGCAGAACGCGCCGCGGAGGAAGCAAGGGCCAGGGTCCTGGCCGAAGGGGAGTGACGGGGGCAGTGGAGAGTGGCGAGTGGCGAGTGGCGAGTGATTAGTGGAGAGTGAAGAGTGAAGCGTGGTCGGTGGGGCGGGGTCTCTCCACTCTCCACTGGCCTTTTGTCTGAACTGTGATTTTTATGATTCAGGGATAGCCGTGATTTGGAGAATCATGCCCATCCGTCCAGTGGCCAGGGGCCGGTGTCCAGTGGCCAGTCGCCAGTGGGGCGGTGTCTAATCACTCTCCACTCTTCACTCTCCACTGGCCCCACTACGGGTTGCCCTGAAGCACCAGGGTGACAATGAGTCCCACCAGGGCCGCTATCACACCGCCGCCGACGCCGACGATCATGTAGCTCATCCGGTCTATCCGGGCGTTGGTCTGCTGGAACCCGGCCATCATTTCCGACTGGACCTGATCGATCCGGGCGTTGGTCTGCTGGAACCCGGCGTTCATGTCCGACTGGAGCTGGTCTATCCGGACGTTGGTCTGATCAATCCGGCCGTTGGTCTGATCAATCCGGCCGTTGACCTGCTGGAACCCGGCGTTCGTGTCCGCCTGGAGCTGGTCAACCCGGGCCGATAGCTGGTCAACCCGGCCTGAAAGTTGCTGAACGCCGTCGTGCAGCCGGTTTATGGCCTGGCTCTGCTCCTCGGCCCGTCCCTCCAGCCGCCCCAGGCGCACATCCGTGGTTTCCGCTTCAGTAGTCATTGGACCATGCCCCCTTCCGTCCCGTCCATCTTACAGTGGCGAGTGGCTGGTGGCCAGTGATTAGCGGCGCGGGGTCTCTCCACTCTCCACTCGCCCCGCTACGGGCTGCCCTGAAGCACCAGCGTGACAATCAGGCCCACCAGGGCCGCAATTACGCCGCCCCCGACGCCGACGATCACGTAGCTCGTCCGGTCAATCCGGGCGTTGAGATCGTCAAACCGGCCGTTGAGCTCGTCGAAGCGGGCGTTGAGCTGCTGGAACCCGGCGATCATGTCCGCATGGAGCCGGTCCAGCCGGGCGTCGAGCTCGTCAAACGTTGCTGAAATTTGCTGCAAGCTGTCGTCCAACTGGTTGATGGCCTGGCTCTGTTCCTCGGCCTGCCCCTCCGTCGTGTCCGCGTCAGTCGTCATTGGACCATGCTCCCGGTGGTAAGTGGTTAGTGATTAGTGGAGAGCGATTAGTGGCGCGGGCCTGATCACTGATCACTGGCCACTATGGGTTGCCCTGAAGGACCAGCGTGGCGATGAGGCCCACCAGGGCCGCTATCACACCACCCCCGACGCCGATGATTATGTAGCTCAGCCGGTCAATCCGGGCGTTGAACTGGTCTATCCGGGCGTTGGTCTGCTGGAACCCGGCCATCATGTCCGACTGGAGCCGGTCTATCCGGGCGTTGGTCTGGTCTATCCGTCCGTTGACCTGATCGACCCGCTCGTTGACCTGCTGGAACCCGGCGACCATGTCAGCCTGGAGCTGGTCAATCCGGCCGTTGGTCTGGTCCATCCGGCCGTTGACTTGCTGGAACCCGGCGTTCATGTCCGACTGGAGTTGGTCAACCCGGCCTGTAAGCTGCTGAACGCTGCCGTGCAGCCGGTTAGTGGCCAGGCTCTGCTCCTCAACCCGTCCCTCCAGCCGCCCCAGGCGCACATCCGTCGTGTCCGCGTCAGTAGTCATCGGAACATACTCCCGGTGGTCAGTGGTTAGTGATTAGTGGAGAGTGATTAGTGGGGCTGGGCGGGGTCTCTCCACCTGTCCATCTTACCTTGGCCAGTGGCTAGACGCCAGTGGCCCTTTGTCTGAACTGTGATTTTTATGATTCAGGGATTGCCATGATTTAGAGAATCATGTCCATCCTTCAATCACACGAATCACAGTTCAGACGGTGATTTTTATGATTCACGGATTGCCGTGATTTAGAGAATCATGTCCATCCTTCAATCACACGAATCACAGTTCAGACAACCACTCTTCACTCTCCACTCGTCACCCCTCACCCGGGCCTGCTTACGCTCACCACGTCCACCGTCCCGTCCGCACCCACACGGTACAGTATCCAGAAGTCCTCCGCCCACGCCCCCAGCAGGTCCGTCGGCCACTCCGGCGCAAGGAACTCCCCAGCCGACGGGTCCCGCTCAATCTCCTCCAGCCCCTGCATGATCAGCCGCTGCTGCCGGGGAGTCCGCGCGATGATGTACTGGTGGGCCAAACGCGAAATGTTCATAGTGGAGAGTGGAGAGTGGCGAGTGGAGAGTGGAGAGTGGCGAGTGGAGAGTGGAGAGTGGCGAGTGGAGAGTGAAGAGACCCGTGGCCGGTGGCCGGTGGCCGGTGACCAGGCCGCGGCCCACCAGACACTAACCACTCTCCACTCTTCACTCTCCACTAACCCCCGTACGCCAAGCCCAGCCCCTTCTTCAGTTCCTCCAGCTTCACGCACTCCCCCCTTTCTATCGCCCTCCGCCCCTCCTCCGCCTCCTGGAGCGCCCGGCGGATGAACGGGCCCGTGAAGCGGCTCGTGGCCCTTGCCCCCGCCGGATGCTTCTTCAGCACCCGGTTCCCGTCCTCCTGGGGCAGGTCCACCCCGAAGGCCCGCTCCAGCTCCTCCCCCGGCACCTGGTACTTGGCCCGCCCGCCGGGATAGCGGTATACCGTCGCCGCCAGCCGCCCCTGCTTGATGTAGTTGTGGATCGTCTGCCTGCTTACCCCCACGGCCTCCGCCGCGCTGAAGGTGCTGTACATCATGGCGTCCCCTCCGAGTGGTTAGTGGCTAGTGGTTAGTGGCTAGTGGCGAGTGACGTAGTGGAGAGTGGTTAGTGGCTAGTGGGCCGGGGCCGGGGCCTGATCACTGGCCACCGGCCACTGACCCGGGACTCTCCACTCTTCACTCTCCACTATCCACTCCTCTTCACGCCCGTCTTCCCCGGCGGCGGCGCAGCAGGCGTGGCATCCTGCCCTTGACCAGGACGTGCACGAAAACTGCCACCGCCAGCGTTCCGCCGACAAGCAGGGCAATCAACCCTATTATGGTCATATCCCCTCCCCTCCCCCTCCGCCCAGTGGCTGGTGATCAGTGGTCAGTGGGGCCGGGGGTCTGGTCACTCTCCACTAACCACTATCCACCCCTCGGATAGGAGAAAGGCCCCGGTGGACCGACCGGGGCCTTCTCGCTGCGGGAGGTTGGGATGGTGGGTTAGGGGCCGGTTCTGCCGAAGAGGTAGAGGTCTATGAGCCTGATCACCTCGGGCTTGGTCAGGGTCTCATTGAAGAGGTAGTCGTCGATTGCCGCTATGACCTCGGCCTTATCAATCATCCCGTTCTTGTTGATGTCGTACCTGGCGACCAGCGGGTCCCGGACCGCCATGTCCGCCGTGACCTCTGCGATCTTGCCGGAGCCATGGCCGTCGGTGTAGGTGGCCCTGACCTTCAGGTAGTAGCCTATGTCGGCGACCGTCGGCGTGTAGCTGTCCGTCTCTGCGCTGATGTGCTCGAAGGTCCCGTCCATAGTCATGGACCTGGACCACTGCCAGTCCACGCTGCCCACGACCTCGTCCGCGTCGGTCAGGGTGGCGGTCACCGCCGTGCCAGCCACCGGCTCCATTGTGGACAGGGTTACCATCCCCTGCTGGTCCTCGTTCGTGACCACCGCGCTGTCGGTCTTGGCCATTGCCATCTTGCCCGCGCCGTGGCCGTCGGTGTACATGGCCTTGGCCATCAGGTAGTAGCCGTCATCGGCGGCAACCGGGGTATAGGTCATCATCGTTGCGTCGTCGATGTCCATGAATTCCCCGTCCATGGTCATGGACTTGGACCACTGCCAGGTTGTGTCGCTTACGCCGCCGTCGGGGTCGGTCAGCATCGCGGTGATCTCGGTGCCGACCGACGGGGACATGGAGGACAGGGACACCATACCCATCTCGTCCACGTTGGTGACCGTCACCGTGACCATTTGCTCGGCCATGTAGGTCTGGCCGTAGGCCATGTGAGTCGCCATCACGGTGACCTTGTAGGTGTTGTCCGTGTCGGCATCCATCGGGTTCTCGTAGTCCGGGGCGGTGCTGAAGCTCAGCATCCCGCCGCTGAGGCGGAAGTGGCTGGCGTCATCGCCGGTCAGGGACAGGCGGGCCTGGGTCTCCGACGCCTCGTAGGCGCCAAGGGCGCTGTCGGAGTTCTCCTCATGCGTGGCGCTGGCCGGGCCTGAGACCGACACGCTGACCAGCATGACCTCCGGCTTTTCGTTCACGTCGGTTACCGTAACCTTCACCGGCAGGTCGGCGTGCTTGGTGCCGTCGGAGGCCCGGATGGTCACGTCGTACACGTTGTTCCGGCCCCGGTCCTGCGGGTCCTCGCGGTCGGGCGGGGTCCTGAAAGCGAGTTGCTTGTCGGCGGTGAGCCGGAACAGGCCGCTGTCATGCCCCCTCAGAGCGAATTTCACTATGAACCCATCGGGGTCCACGGCGGTGTATTCACCGGGTACCAAAGTGTCCCCTTCGGGGATTTCCGGAGTCCGGTCGCCCTTGGGGTCCGGCGCCTCGTCCACGTTCTGGATATTGATGGTGACGGTCGCAGTTGCAGTTTCGCCGGCCGCGTCGGTGGCCGTCACGGTGACTTCGCACTCCGTTCCTTCACCTGCAGCGGTGGCGTCGCATGAGTTTTCCGCGGTGGCAGTCACGTCCTTGGCAGTGTCGTAGTCCAAGTCCACTCCACTCGTTATCTGGCCGGTCTTCGGGTCTATCTTGAACTTGGCGTTGTCGGCACCCGTCCCGGTCAGGATGTAGTTGAGTTCTCCGTGGCTGTCCTTGGCCTGCACCCGGGCGCCGGCCCTCATGCCCTTCTCTCCCTCATCCACCTTCCTAGAAGGGGTGGTCGGGTCGAACTCGAGCTCGCTGGTCCCAGCCGCCAGAGTCTCCAACACACGGTGTTCGGAGGTCAGAGAGGGGGTTTTCGACTTACTGTCTATGGTGTAGCTCGCCACCACCCGGATGCGTTTCCCGACGTCTCCGGGTTGGACGGTGTAGGCCTCACCTGATACGCCTGTGGCGTCGTCCGCGAGTCGAGTCCCCCCGCTGTACCACTGCCAGCTGAGGGTGTGGTCTGCGACGGTTACGGTCTTAGTGTTCCCAGGGATTTCATCATCGGTCGCGCTGGCGGTCAGGAGGGCCCCGGCCTGGAACTGCGCAATCGGGTCACCGCCATTGACATCGGCCGCGACGAGAGCACCAGTACCATCGGGGTCGACCGTCCAGGTCACCTTGCCGTCCTCGTTCACGTTGGTGACCGTGACGGTGACCTTATAGTAGCCCGTCATCCCGCCCGACTCTTTGTCGGAGACGGACACGACGACCTTGTAGGTGTTCGTGCAGGGGTTGGGGTCAGCAGTAGCGTCGCAGGTTGATGCGGCAGACCCGCCCTGTGGGTTCTCATAGTCAGGGGCCCCAATGGGGTCCGGGTCGCCGGTATCGCCCCCAACGTCGAAGGTGAGGACACCGTCTTTGCTGATGTCGAAGTGTACGTTGTCCCCTTCCGTGAAATCGGTTGCTACGAAGCCTTCCAGTGTATCTATATCTGCCGGTGCTGTAACGAGCACATCCCAGCCGGTGACCGGGTCGCCCTCCGGGTCCTCGGCCTCGAAGGAGGCCACCCGGCCGGTGCCGTTCTCCTTGAAGCTGACGGCTGCCTTGCCACTGATTACCGGCGGTTCCTCAGAGTTTTCGACAGTCACTTTCACAGGCAGGTCGGCGTACTTGCTGCTGCCGTCCACGTTTGCCCGCACCGTCACCTCGTACACGTTGTCCCGGTTCTTGTCCTGGGGATTCTCGTAGTCTGGCCTCGCCTTGAATTCGAGATTGCCACTGGAGTCGAGCCGGAACAGGCGCCCGTCAGGTCCGACCGGACTCAGGCTGACAAGGTCCTCTTCAGGGTCCACCGCCTCGAAGCTAGCGCCGGGTATGGCTGTGCCCATTTCGTTCGCGTCGAAGGTCTCGGACACCTCTTCGAACACCGGCTTCTCGTCCACGTCCACCAGCTTGATGGTCACGGTGGCTGCCGGGTCGGAGGGAGCGCCGGAAGCGTCGGTGGCTGTGACCTCGACGACGCAACTGTTCCGAGTGCAGGTGTTGTCCTCGAAGTTCAGGGCCGCCATCGTGGTTATCTGGCCGGTCTCCTGGTCTATCTCGAACAATTCGTCGTCAGCGCCGCCCAAGGTGTAGTTAAGAGCGCCGTGGCCGCCCGTAGCGGTGACCGGTGCGCCGACCATCATGCCCTTCTTGCCCTCGTCGACCTTCCTGGTGACGTTGGCCGGGGCGAACTTGGGCGCAGCGGCGTCAGCGGCGGCTGCCGCCAGCACCGGGTAATCGGATGTCTGGGAGGCCGTATCGGTCCGGCCGTCAAGGACGTAGGTCGCCTCGGCGCGGAGGTACATGTCCACATCGTCGTCCGTAACGGCGTACTCGTCGCTGATGGCGCCGTCGATGGCCGTCCCACCCGAGGTCTTGTCCGCCGACCGGTACCACTTCCACTGGACGTTGGTGTTGAAGGACACATCCTTGTCGCTGGAGGGCACGTCCCCATCGGTCACGCTGGCCGTCAGGATGGCCCCGACCTGGAACTGTACCAGCTTCGGCTCGTCGGCACCGCCGTCAGCGTCGTGGTCTACGTCCCAGACAACCTTGCCCTGCTCGTCCACGTTGGTGACCCTGACCTTCACGGGGAAGGGGTTGCTCTCCACCGTGGTGTCGGTCGTCTCGGTTGCAATCACGATCAGTTCGTAGGTGTTGTCCGAGTTGTCGTCCGCCGGGTAGTCGTAGTCGGGCGGCTCGTTGAAGGTGAGCACCCCGTCCTCGTCAATGGAGAGCCTGTGGTCGTCCTCGCCGCCCAGGGTCCATGTGACCTTGTTGTCCTCCGGGTCCTCGGCAATGAAGGTAGCCACCAGGCCAGTGCTGTTCTCCTCGTATTCAATGGTTTCGGCGCTCTGGGCCTCGGCGGGCTGGGAGCCGCCGGGCCAGAACACCAGCACGCCCACGGCCAGGGCAGCCACGAGGGCTATAGCCAGGAGGGGAAAGGCCCTCCCGGCCGGGGTCCTGGGTTTGGGGGAGAGACTGCGCCGCCCCCCCGGAGGTGCTCGGTGCTCCGAAACAAGATGCGATAGAGTCTGAAACCAGGGGGTTTTCCGGGCCATGTCTTCCTCCACACTATTATGATGTGTCCCTTTGCAGGGCCGAGAGTCGCTTTACCACGGTTTGAGTCGGGGTGTTTAAGCGTTAAATTTCTATCATAAGACGGCTTATACTGTCAACAAATTGCTGCTGCCAGTATTGCCTAATTTAGTGGAGAGTGGCTAGTGGATAGTGGCTAGTGGTCAGTGGCCAGGGTGTCCCCCGGTGTCCTGGATACGGCCACCGAACACTAACCACTCTCCACTGGCCACTAAGCGAGTGGACTATTGCCAACTCCCAAAGCGCTGTGTTAAATGGTCAACGTTTTATTCTATGGACCAGAGGGAACGGTAATGGGCCTTGAACAAGCAGAAGTCCACCTTGCCACCGCAAGGAAGCACTTGGAAAGGGTCCAGGACGCGGTGGGCGGCATCGAAGAAGACCATGAGGTGGCGGTGTCATGGGCGTTCTATGCCTATGAGAACTGCGTGTCCGCGCTTGCTGAGGCTTTTGATCAGCCCCTGACTCGCAATCATGTCCAAAAGGCGCAGCTTGCCCGCAGACAATACGCGGAGCGGATGGTCTCTCAGGATATAGGGGACCTGCTGGAGGAACTTAACCGGCTGCGGAAAGACGTCCAGTATGGTATGCCGGGCAGTGGCCTGGCGGAGATGGATCTGGAGAAACTCAGTGTCGACCTGGAGACATTCATAGACGAGGTTGACTCATGTATGGACGCGAAGAGGTGAGCAGGAAGGTGGCAATGGGGATCGCGCGCGTGTTGGACGTACTGGAGACGCTGGGCCAGGCGAATACCTCCACCGTCATCCTCATGGGTTCCTGCGCCAGGGAACTTACCCACGACCGCAGCGACATCGACATTCTGGTAATTCGGCCTGATGAACATGATGGCGACCGCCGTATTGCGCTTGACCGGCCGGGCCACATAGACCTGCAACAGGACACCCGCACCCGTTTCCTGAAACGGCTTGAGGAAGGCGACGATTACCCCGCCTGGGCCTTGCGGTTTGGAGTGCCTGTCAGGGATCCGGGATGCTGGTGGGACGGGCAGGTGAGGGCGGAGAAGAGCAATCCCCACTGGCCGGACTGGCGGCTCAAGATTGGCCAGGCGAGGAGGAGGCTGACGATGGCGGAAGGGCTACTGGACGTTGGGGACATGATCGCCGCCTCGGAAGAGTTGATGTTCGCCGCCAGCCAGGTTGCCCGGGCCATCCTGCTGAAGCATGGGGAGTTCCCGCTCTCCAGGATGGAGTTGCCATCGCAGTTGCAGAACAGGTCGCCCGGCCTTGCTGACTTCCTCTCCAGGCTCATCGCCGGCGGCGGTCTTGGACTGGACCCGGACGCATTGCGGCACGGAGAAGCCCTGCTGAAGCAGGAGATAGACTGGCTGCGGGGCCAGTGGCTAGTGGAGAGTGGAGAGTGGAGAGTGGCTGGTGGCTAGTGGTCAGTGGCCAGTGGCCAGGGTGTCCCGGATGCGGCCACCGGCCACTGGGGATAGGGAGGCGCTGGCAAGGCCGCGCCTATATCGAAAAGACCCCCAGCGCCCCCCGACGCGGCCACTAACCCCTAGCCACTGACCACCGGCCACTCTCCACTAACCACTCTCCACTAGCCACTAGCCACCGGGAGCCGGAACATGCAGCAGGCGCAGACCTACAGAGAGCGGAGCCGCGAATACCTGGCCAGGGCATTCAGCGAACTTGCGGACCAGGACCTGACCCAGGCCTCGGAGAAGGGTTGGGGCGCGGCGGCCCAGATCGTCAAGGCTGTGGCGGACTACCGGGGAGAAGACCACGGCCACCACCGGTCCCTGTTCCGCATGGCGGACAGGCTGAGAGAGGAGTCGGGAGACCCCGAGTTGAGCCGCCTCTTCGACACAGCCAATTCCCTGCACACCAATTTCTACGAGGACGCGCTGACCTGCGAAGGCGTCGAAGAAAGACTCCAGCGCGTCAGGACATTCGTAGAAAAGGTGGAGCGCTTCTTGCCAGTGGCTAGTGGTCAGTGGTTAGCGGGGCCACCGGCCACTCTCCACTATTCACTCTCCACTCTCCACTGGCCCCCGGCCACCGGCCACAATTTGTTCCGGGTTTTACCCTGCCGGGTCTGTGCTAATTGCTACAGACCCAGTGCGGCCATCATAAATCATGCGACAGTCAGCAAGGAACGCTCTGCCCAGCAATGCACGATGCAAGATACCGCCAGCAGCCAGGTGGTATCCGGCGAATTGCCCATAGAAGAGGTGATTGAGGGCTGGAATATATATCTGGGCGGCGTGGATATTAAACTGGGTTGGTCCACTCACGCCGCTTTCGAGGCGGACATCTACTATCGGCAATTGCAAAGCCAACGCCAGGGCGGAGTCTATTCCTCCGATGGTCGCACCTGTGTCTATTAAAGCGGGCTGCAAGTCTTGGGGAAGATTTGGGACACTCCCCGGCATCCAGTGAGGGTCGTAACCAACGTGGACCCAGAGGGTAGGGCCCAACTGCCCCAATGCCGCAGGGTCAAACCCGGCGTTAGTCGTTGGCATACCCGCGTCCGAAGACGGCCGCAGATGATAGACGGTCGGTAATCGCCCCCACTACTTGTCGAATCAAATAGGGGCCTCGCCCAAATCGATGACTCGCATCTACAGCCGCATCCTGGAACGTTTCATAGGTTCCTACGAGTTGGTCGCCAACAATGAGCACCCATTTACCAAAATGGCCCTGCTCCAGAGACTCTTGCATGTCCTCAAACGTCTTGATTTCACGTGTCAGTACCGGCATAGCGGGCCTCCTCTCCGTCTTCGGCAATGACGTTTCCGGGCCTCGGGAGTTCGAATCTCCCTCCCTCCGCCGTAAACGGATTTAGCCTGGCAACTGGTAAAAACCTTTACAATTCGCAAGTTACATCCCATTGGTGGTGGCGTCAAGCCCTGCCTCCTTCACTGACCCTTTGGCCTTGGTGCACAGGTATATAATTCCCATTAAAATACAGGGGACTGGAACATGCAGCAGGCTCAGACCTGCTAAGAGCGAAGCCGCGAGTATCTGGCCAGGGCCGTCAGCGAACTCGCGGACCAGGACCTGACCCAGGCCTCGGAGAAGGGTTGGGGCGCGGCGGCCCAGGTCCTCAAGGCTGTGGCGGACTACCGGGGAGAAGACCACGGCCACCACCGGTCCCTGTTCCGCATGGCGGACAGGCTGAGAGAGGAGTCGGGAGACCCCGAGTTGAGCCGCCTCTTCGACACAGCCAATTCCCTGCACACCAATTTCTACGAGGACGCGCTGACCTACGAAGGCGTCGAAGAAAGACTCCAGCGCGTCAGGACATTCGTAGAAAAGGTGGAGCGCTTCTTGCCAGTGGTTAGTGGCTAGTGGTTAGTGGGGCCGGGCCACTGGCCACCGGCCACTCTCCACTCTCCACTGCCAATTACCCTATAATGCACGCATAGCATTATCATAGATTGCGTCTTGACATCGCACTCTTGACCAATGAACACTATTAAAAATCCAGTTCTTGGAGGTGCCAATAATGCATTTCATCTAAAGTATATCCCTCAATATCATGCCACCGGAGGTCCTTGCCACTTGTCCCTCTCCCCAATGCCCTCCACTTACACCATATCGTGATACCACCATCAACACGAATCCGCGCCTTTGTCATCCTGTTCACGGTGCTCTTCGTGTTGATCATCTTCCTGGTTGTGGCAGACGAAGTATTCGAGTGGGCATGGGCAGCAAAGGTCACAGAAATGGGACAAAGCGCAGGACGCATGATCTTTACAGCAGCCGCGATAACATTTGTGGCAGTAGAGGGAGGACCCATGCTGGCTCATTGGATCAGAAGAGCCGAGGTCGAAAAGGCAAGGGAGGAAGGTCATCAAGAAGGCCGGGAGGAAGGTCTTCAGGAAGGCCGGGACGGAATGTACCAGGAATGGCAGTCCTGGCGCCGGGAGTTAAACGGCTGGCAACTCCGCAAAGAAGAAGCGGAGGCCGCCGGGCGCGAGTTCTCGGAACCGCCGCCTCCTGAACCACGCAGTCCCCGAAACCCCTGACGGCAACTGAAGAAAGCAAAGGCCCCGGTGTTGCCGGGGCCTTTTCACGCCCCCCTATGAGACGAGCGCGTTCATCACATCGCCCCGACCAGCCACTAGCCACTCTCCACTCTCCACTAATCACTAGCCACTAACCACTAACCACTAACCACTAACCACTCCCCAAATACCGGTTTATCAGCACGATCACCTGGGCCCTGGTGATGGGTTCAGTCCCCGCCCTGGGGAAGAGGTAATCGTTGATGGCCGCTATAACCTCCACCTTGTCAATCATCCCGTTCCTGGGGTTGGTATCGTACCTGGCCACCAGGAGGGCATCGGCATCGGCGGCCACCCTGGCGGCCGTCACCGCCGTCAACGTCTTTGCGCCGGGGCCGTGGTTGTCAGTGTACGTCACCGCGGCCCGCAGGTAGTGGCCCGCGTCCGCGTCCCTTGGGGTGTAGCTTGCCATCGTGGCGCCGGCGATGTCCGTCCAAGTGCCCATGTCCCCGGACCTGGCCCACTGCCATGCCTCGGCTGCGCTGCCGTCCGGGTCGGACAGGGCGGCGGTCAACGCGACGCCAACCACCGGGGGCATGGCCGGCAGGGTCACCATCCCCTCCTCATCCACGTTGGACACCATGACCGTCACATCGCGGGCGGCCATGTATGCGCCGTCACCGGCCTTCAGGGTGAGCATGTAGGTGTTGGTGTTGGCATCGCTCCTGGCCATGCCCCTGGGCATCTCGTAGTCCGGCGCGCTCCTGAACCCGAGCTCCGTCATCGCGCCCATTGCCGTGCCCAGGCTGAAATACATGGCGTCAGCGCCTTCCAGCGCCCAGCTTGCCATGTCCTTCATGGGACCCCTGGCCGTGAACGTCGCCACCGCGTCCGTGCCGTTCTCGGCGAAGTCCACGGACGGCGCGCCGGATATGGACAGGCCGCCCCGCATGATCACCGGCGCCTCGTCCACGTTTTGGACGGTGACGGCGACCATCCGGTCGTTGTGGAGCGCGCCGTCGGAGGCGCGGACTGTGACCAGGTACACGTTGTCCCGGTCCGCGTCCGCGGGCATCTCGTAGTCGGGCTTTTCCCTGAAGGAGAGGACCTGCGACGCGCTGAGCCGGAACCTGTCCCCGTCCGGCCCCAGCAGCGTCAGGTTGACATTGAGTCCCTCCGGGTCCGTCGCCGCGTAGGTGACATCATCTGCCGTATCAGAGAAGCCTGGACCCGTTTCATCACCGAACAGATCTGTCCGGCCCTCCGGCGACCTTATTGCCTCCGGTGACATTGCGGTGCCTGCTGTTTCTGTGAACTCCGGCCTCTCGTTCACGTCCGTAACCCTGATGGTCACGGTCGCGTCCATTGTCTGGGCTGTGCCGCCAGTGGAGTCGCCGGAGGCGTCCGTGGCCCGGACGGTGACGGTGCAGAAGTCAGCATCCCGGCAATTATCGGCCTGGTCATCATCCTCCGCATCGTAGTCCAGGTCCACATCTGTCGTTATCTGGCCGGTCTCCTGGTCGATCTTGAACTTCCCGGAGTCGCCGCCGCCGACCAGCTCGTAGTTCACCGCGCCGTGGTTGCCCGTGGCCGACACCGGTGCGCCGGCGTTCATGCCCTTCCTGCCCTCGGCCACCTCCCTGGAGACCGCGGCCGGGGAGAACGTGAGCCTGTGGCTCCCGGTCCGCGCCGCCAGCACGGGGTGGCGGGAGGTCAGCGAGGCGGTTTCCTGGGTCACGTTGCGCGTTACGACGTAGTAGGCCTCTCCCCGCAGGTACATGCCCGCGTCGGCGGCGGTCACGCTGTAGGTATCCGAGTTTGCCCCGGCTATCATCGTCCCCATCGCGGTCCTGTCCGGCGACCTGTACCACCGCCACGTGGGGTCGGCCGCCACATCATCGCGGTCGGCGTCCACGGTCTTTTCAGTCCCTATTATGTCGCCGTCGGTCACGCTGGCCTTGAGGCTTGCGCCAACCTGGAACTGTATCAGCTTCGGCGTGCCTGGACTGTGGGCGCCGCCGCCGTCGGCATCGACGGTCCAGGCCACCTCCCCCCTCTCTTCCACATCCGTGACCATGACGGCAACCTTGCGGTAGCTGGTCTGCCCCCCGTCGGCGGCGTCGGCGGCGGCCACGACCACCTTGTAGGTGTTGGTGTTGGCGGTGCTCATGGGCCTGCTCCTGGGCGCTTCATAGTCGGGGGCTGCGCTATCGTCCGGGTCGTCGCTGTCGCCCCCAATGTCGAAGGTCAGGACGCCGTCCTGGCTGATGTGGAAGTGGTCGGCGTCAGCGGCGTCCTCGGCGTCTATGTCATCGATATCAGTGAAAGTGGCGTTGTCCGCCAGCACCGACCAGACAATCGGCATTGCGCCCTCCGGGTCCGTGGCCGTGAACCTCGCCACCGGGTCCGTGCCGTTCTCCGCGTACTCGATGGTCTCGCCGGTCTCGCCGTCCTGCGCCTGGGCCGCGCCGCCGGGCCGGAGGACCAGCAGGCCGGCGGCCAGGGCGGCCGCCAGTGCGATGGCAAGGGCGATGGCCAGCAGGGGGAATGCCCCCTTCGCCAGCGTCCCGGGCCTGAGCATCCTGGGCTCGAGCGTCCTGGGCTCGGGGGAAAGACCGCGCCGTCCCCCCGGATGCGCCCGGCGCTCCAGGACAAATTGCGAAAGTGCCTGCTGCCAGGGGGTTTTCCGGGCCATGTCTTCCTCCAAGTCCATGCTCCAAGTCTATGGCGTGCCCCGTCCCAGGGGCCAGGAGTCGCCTTGCCGCGGTTTGGGCCGGGGCGTTCAAGCACTGAATTTCTATCACAACAAGGCGCACACTGCCAACAAATTGCCGGTGGCAGGGTCAGTGGCTAGTGGCTAGTGGAGAGTGGAGAGTGGAGAGTGGTTAGCGGGGCCTGGCCACTGGCCACCGGCGTCTGGCCACTGAATGGATGGCATGATTCTCCAGATCACGGCTATCCGTGGATCAGAAAAATCACCGTCTGAACTGTGATTCGTGTGATTGACGGATGGGCATGATTCTCCAAAAAATCATGGCCATCCCTGAATCAGAAAAATCACAGTTCAGACAAAGTGGTTAGCGGGGCCTGGCCACCGGCCACCGGCCCCTACCCACCGGCCCCTGAAATCTCTAGAATAGAACGGAAATGCACACAAAGGAGGCTGGATTTGACGCAGAGTTCCGAAGCCCTCAACTTCATTGGCGAGCCTCAGGAATACTTGCTGAGAATGGACGAAGCATTGGATATGCCGCTGGGGCTGGAATGCGTCATTGCGGTGAGAGCAGGGGGAGAGAAGTTCGAGGCTTGCGTCCCGGCCATGGCGATAGTAGGCCAGGACCCCCCTGCCGTGTACGGCCGGTTCGTCGGCACCAGGGGGAAGAACCGGGTGATTGTGTTCCCGCCCTCTTCCCTGGGAACGTCGATCTGGTACGTTCCAGAGGACGCGCTGGAGGAAATGCGCGTAGCGGAGTAGACCTGGCATTGCGGTCAATGCCTCTGCCATTTCGCCCCGGGAGCGGAGCGCCCCGCCGGCCTGGCCACCGGCCACTGACCACCGGAAGAAAGGAAAAGACATAGGAGATGTTCCGGGGACTATGGACGGGTATCATATTCCTTGTAGCAGGCTCAATCGTATTTGTGTGCCGTTGCGGATGTATGGTACTATCCCTGCCTGATATAGACGAATCATTCAACGCACCGGGAGACGCAATCAACTCCGCTGTATTGGTAGCAGTTATCTGGGAGGTAGCCACCATGATAGGCGCGAGCATCATGCTAAGGCAGGCAAAGGAGGATGCAAGGGAGGAGGAAAGGCAGGCAAGGGAGAAGGAACTTCAGCGCACCGTGGAAGAACTGAGACGGGAAGGCAAGATAAGCGATGAAGTCGCTGTCCGTCTGCTGTCAACAAAGTAGCCCGCCCACTTCTCCACGCCCAACGGCCCCTGCTACGGCAGGGGTCTTTTCTTGGTTGCCAGGGGATATAATTCCCCCAAAAGCCCAGTGGGTCCGGGTGTTGTTGTGGCGTGGGTAAAGGCCCGGAAGCCAATAGAAATGCCGCCAGCGTCCCCGGATGCGGCCCCCGGCCACTGACCACCGGCCACCGTTGATTCTTGTCAATGCTGTGTGTAATTATGTTACACACTTATGATGGCCTGACGGGAGCATGATATGGCCAGGGTGCAGTTGATAATGCCGGACGCCGACCGCGACCGCTTCGTCGAACAGGCGCGGCGCGAAGGCATGTCGCTCAGCGCATGGATACGCGCAGCCGCGCGGGAGCGCCTGGAAACACGGCAGCGCGTCAAGCTTTTCGAGTCCCCGGATGATGTCAGGGAGTTCTTTCGGCATTGCGCCTCGCTGGACGGTCCGGAGACCGAGCCGGACTGGAGCGAACACCTGCGAGTCATGAATGAGTCCCGCGGGACAGGAGCTGCCGGCACATGATCTTCGTGGATACGAACGTCTTCATGTACGCGGTGGGACGCCCCCATGCGCTCCGGACGCCCGCCCAGGAGTTCTTCGTCGAAGCCAACCGGAGCGGCACGCCGCTGTGCACATCGGCGGAAGTCATGCAGGAACTGGCCCATGTATACCTGTCAACGGGAAGGCCGCAAACCTTCGATGCGGCGCTGGAACTGGTGGCGGGCGCGGCAGTCGAGATTTGGCCGCTGGAAGGGGAGGACGTGGCCCTGGCCCGGCGTCTCCACGAGCAACACCCCGCCCTGCAAGCCCGGGACCTATGCCACCTGGCCAGTTGTCGAAGGCGCGGGGTCCGGGAGATCAAGACCTTTGATCGGACACTCGCAGCCATATCCGGCAATCCCCTGGTCCAATAGCAATAGTCCAATAGCAATACGCCGGCCAATTCGCGCCGCCGTCAACGCCATCCACTGACCACTAGCCGCTAACCACCGGCCACTAATTGACAGCATTGACCTCTGCTGGTAGATTTAGGACGATATAGATTGGGGGCCGCCTTCTAGCGCCTCCAACCCAGGCCATATCCCCAGGAGTGTATCAGTGCCACGTTACGACTATCGCTGTACGGTATGCGGCAACACTTTTGAGTTGGTCCAGAGCTTCAAGGAAGCCGGCAAGGGAGCCTGCCCCGAGTGCCAGGGGGCCGGCCAGCGGCTATACCACGCGGTGCCGGTGATCTACAAGGGTTCCGGTTTCTACACCACCGATTACGGGCGGCCCAAGCCTCCCATCGAAAACGGCAACAAGGAGAACGGCAGCAAGCAGGACTCCGATAGCAAGACCAAGGCCGCGGAGTCCGGCGATACCGCCGCCAGGACCGAGTCCACGGGACCTGCCGCGGAGACATCCTCCGGTTCTTCCTCGACCTCGGACTCCACCGCTGCGGCAAGCAGCGCCGCCTAGCCCGGGACCGCGGCGGGCGCAAGCCCTCCGGCGACGGGACGCCGCGCCCCGCACCCGGCGCCCCGCACTTTATGAAGGCCCTGGTCCAGAGAGTGTCGCAGTCCTCGGTGCTGGTGGACCATGAGGAGACCGGCAGCACCGGGACCGGCTTGGTCGTCTTCCTCGGAGTCGGCCGGGACGATGACGAGTCCGACGCGGCCTACCTGGTGGAAAAAATCGCCAACCTCCGCATCTTTCCCGACGAACAGGACCGGTTCGACCGCTCCGCCCTTGACGTGGGGGCGGAGCTTCTCCTGGTAAGCCAGTTCACGCTGTACGCGGACACCCGGCGCGGGCGGCGTCCCGACTTCACCCGGGCGGCCCCGCCGGAGGAAGCGCGGCGGCTCTACGACCATGCGGTGGAGCTGTTCCGGCGGACCGGCCTCAGGGTGGGCGTCGGCATGTTCCAGGAACACATGAGCGTCCGCCTCGAGAACGACGGCCCGGTCACCCTGCTGCTGGACAGCGCCGACCGCCATTTGCCCCGGCGGGGATAGCAGCCCCACCCCCCTTCTCTAGTACAACCACTAACCACCGGCCACTGAAGAGGACAGGAATGGGGACTTTCCGGATAACAGTTGAGATAGGCGACCAGGGCGCCCGGAGGTTCCAGGAATTGGAGGCTTTGGTGGACACCGGGGCCACATTCACCAAGGTACCCCGGTCCATCCTGGAAGCCCTGGGCATACTCGCCGACCGGACCTACACGGCCCTGCTGGCCGATGGACGGCGGGTGCCCAGAGAGCAGGGATGGGCAACCATCCGGCTGGAAGGGCAACAGTTTCCCACGCCGGTCGCCTTCGGCGAAGAAGGGGAGCCAACTCTGCTCGGCGCAATGGCCCTGGAACACGCCCTCCTGGCCGTGGACCCGCACGGACAAAGACTCATCCCCGTGGATGCCCTGGAGATGACCGGCACGGGAGAGTGAACAGGGGAAACTCCGGCACGGGCTGAAACGGCGAGCAACCGGATGGAAGACGAAGGCGCCCAACGAGCGAGGGTCAGGCCTCTCAGTTTCCGCGCCTCAAACCTCTCCAGGGCCGCCCCACGGACCGGGGACGGCTGGTTCGCCTTTAACCCGGCCGTCAACCTCCAGAATCCCGAATAGATAAGTCCTGCACAATGGACCGGAATTAAGAAAGATTCATTGTGCAAAGCCGGGCTACCCGCCGGTCAGTCTCTGGATGAAGACCGCGATGGCGGTGGCCGCGGCGACAGACCCGGCCATCAGCCCGATCAACCACCTGATTTGCCGGGCTTCCAGTTGAGAGATGGCGGCGTGGGTTTGGGCGACGGATTCCCTGATTATCCCTTCCAGCCGGGCCATGTCCTCCTTGGTGGCCCCTTCCAGCCGGGCCACTTCTTCTCTCATGGTCCCTTCCAGCCGGGCTATGCTCTCCTTGGTGGCCCCTTCCAGCCGGGTTATGTCCTCCTTGGTGGCCCCTTCCAGCCGGGCCACCTCTTCTCTCATGGTTCCTTCCAGCCGGGCCATGTTCTCCTTGGTGGCCCCTTCCAGCCGGGTTATGTCCTCCTTGGTGGCCAGGTGTTGGCGCTCGGCCTCCAGGCGCGTGAGTCGTTCATCCGGGGTGGTCATTGGTCACCTCTCAAGGGGATGATCCCGGCCCGGGGATTGCCGGCGGCGTGGGCCGCGGCCCCGCCCTACCGGTGCCAGCCCATCCCCAGGTACAGGCCCCGCAGGTACGCGATCTGCCCGCCGTGGGCGATGTTGTCCCAGGTCATCTGTCCGAGTCCCTGTTCCACGGAACGGGGCTCCGGGACCGGCGGGATCACCTGGGTCCGCGCCATGTCAGCAGGGGAGAGCGAGGACATGTACTCTCTCGCCGCGTTCTTGATCGCTTCGTAGTATCCCAGTTGCACATCCCTGGGCGGAGGAGTCCAGTTTGCCACCTGCTCCGCGGTCCAGCCCACGCCCCGGTCCTCGGGGTCGGCGGGCATACCGTGCTTCTCGTGCCAGCCCCCGGTTATCCAGAGTTGCGGAGACGACCTCAGCCGGGTGTGGATGAAGGTGTCCACCACCCGGTCCATGTGCCACAGGATCCAGGCGGCCGGGTTGCACTGGTCGGCCGGAATGCGGGCCAACGCCGCCTCATCCAGGTCCGCCAGGGCGGCATCGACCATATCCCAGTTGCGTTCCAGGGCGTATAGCAGTCCTTCGGCAGCAGCCAATTTGCTCACCTCATCGTATTGGGAACGCTGTATTGGGCAACGCTGGATGGGGCGGTTAGAACGGCAGCTTGGCCGCTTCCTCTGGGTCCACGTCTACCTGAAAGGCCGTGAGGAACTGGCCGACCAGCAGGTAGTGGCCGATAAGCCCGGTCACGTCCACGGTGCCCTGCACCCCCCACCGGTCCAGCACGGCCTGGTATGTCGAGTCGCTGATTTTATGGTTGCGCAGCAGCTCGTGAACGTACTTGACCAGGATTTCCTCGTCGCCGGAAAGCCCTGCAGGAGCGGCGCCGTTGGCGATGGCATCCAGCGTTGCACCGGAGACGCCTTCGGCCCGCGCCAGCCGTGCGTGGGCGACGAATTCGTACTGGGACTCAATCTCCCTTGCGGTGGCGCAGATTACCACCTCTTTCAGGGAGTTGGGCATGTCGGACTCAAACCGGACGTAGGTGCCGGTATGGGCCACCCTGGCCGCCAGGTTGGGGCTGTGCAGCAGCACGCCGTATGGGCCCCGGACGCTGCCGCGGCTGTCCGCGATCTGGTCGTAATACTGCTGGTCCTCGGGCTTGAGCTGGTCACGTTCAAGGTTGGGCAATCGCGCCATTTCGTTTCATCCTCCTGTCAAAGTCCTGTCTGTGAAAGCCCTGTCTTGATTATAGGCTAAGACTGTCGCTCGCCGGTCTAGGCGAACTCCAGGTCGAGGCTGATGTCCAGGGCGGTCACCGAGTGGGTGAGTCCGCCGATGGAGATCAAGTCCACGCCGGTTTCCGCCACCTCCCGGACGGTGTCCAGGGTGATGCCCCCGGACGCCTCGACCACTGCCCGGCCCGCGATGATGTCCATCGCCTGCTTCATCATGTCCGGGGGCATGTTGTCCAGCATGATGATATGCGCCCCCGCCTCGGCAGCCGCCTGCGCCGCTTCCAGGGACTCCACTTCCACCTCCACCTTGATGGTGTGGGAAGCGCGGGAGAGGGCAAGCTCGATGACCTCCCGCAGGCCCATTTCCCTGGAACGCAGGGCCTCGATGTGGTTGTCCTTGATGAGGATGCCGTCGGCCAGGTTGTAGCGGTGGTTGTAGCCGCCGCCCATGCGCACCGCGTACTTGTCCAGGTAGCGGTGCCCCGGCGCGGTCTTGCGGGTATCGACGATGCGCGAGCGGCTGCCCTCAATGGCGCGGACGTACCGGTTGGTGTCGCTGGCGATGCCGCTCATGCGCTGGAGGAAGTTCAATGCGGTGCGCTCGGCCCGCAGGATGCTGCCCGCGAAGCCGTGGACCCGGGCAATGTCGTTCCCCGGCGACAGCGCCGCGCCGTCGGCCAGCAGCCCCTGTATCTCCAGGGAGGGGTCAACCCGCTGGAACACGGCAAGGGCCACGTCGATGCCCGCCAGGACTCCCTGGGCCTTGGCCCGGATGATGCCCTCCGCCTGCGTCCCGGCCGGCACCAGGGCATCGGTCGTGGGGTCGCTGAACGCCTGGTCCTCGGTCAATGCTGCGTCGATCAGGTCGTATACGCTGGGGGGGAGTGGACTTAGCACAGTTCTTCTCCTTGATTGACCCCGATCCAATTAATGAGGTCGGCGACTTCATCTGGACTTACGGAGCAGTGAAATTCCCTGATAATTGCTCGAAGCGGGCGGGGCGGTCCCGGGAACAGTTTGGGAGGTCCAACGCCGTGGAGGGAACGGAAGTGGGAGCAAATTTCCGCATCAGGATCATCGCCATTGGTGCAGAGGCTTACTTCCCCTGCTCGAAAACTTCTAATCAAAAACTTCCCGCACCGGCAGGGTGAAGCCGGGCAGTGTAGCGCCGCCGTCCAGGGCGTCATCCTCGGTGAGAGTGCGGACCGGAGAGCCCAATATGTGGACGTCGATGGTCTTGGTTTCTGGAAAAACCGCCCATACCAGGGTCACGCCGTGGCTGAGCCACATCCGGGCCTTGTCGTAAACTTCCCACACGGTGTCGGAAGGGGAGGCGATTTCCGCTACCAGGTCGGGAGGGACCCTGTAATAGCCGGGGTTTCGAGTGTCCAGGGGCAGTTTTTCCGCCGAGATGAACGCCACGTCCGGCTCGCGGACTACGTCCGGGCCGTTTTGCAGCAAGACGCCCGCATCCGTCCCGAACACGCGGCCCAGCCGTCTGGGTCGGACATGGGCCCGCAATTCGGCGCCTACGGCCATGGCAATCTCAGCGTGTTCTCCGCCAGCGGACGCGGTCTCAGCCAGGATGCCCAGAATCAACTCGCCCTTGACCCCCTGGCTGTGCAGGCGGAGCAGGTCATCGGCAGTAAGGAGTTCCCGTTTTGTCGTCGTCATGTTTCGCTCCCGGTGACAACGATTCTACGAGTTCGCCCCGGCGAATGTCTCTTACCGCAGGGCCAGCATCCGGTCCAGGGCCACCTGAGCCTCCCGCTGGATCTGCTCCGGCACGGTGATCTGGTTGATCACCTGTCCGGCCAGCAGTCCCTCCAGGACCCAGAGGACGTAGGCGGGGTGAATCCGGTACATGGTGGAGCAGGGGCAGATGACCGGGTCGAGGCAGAAGACCGTCTTGTCCGGATTGTTCAGCGCGAGCCGGTTTACTAGGCTTATCTCGGTGCCCACCGCCCACTTGCTGCCCGGAGGGGCCTCGTTGATGGTCTTGCGGATGAACTCGGTGGAGCCGTTCATGTCCGCCGCCTGCACCGTCTCCATTGTGCATTCGGGATGGACCAGTACGTTCACATCCGGAAACCGCTCCCGTGCCGCCTGGATCTGCTTTACCGTAAATCGGGTATGGACCGAGCAATGGCCCTGCCATAGCACCATCCTGGCGTCGCGCAGCTGCTCCGGCGTGTTCCCGCCCAGCCGCTTGAACGGGTTCCAGACCACCATCTTGTCCAGGGGAATGCCCAGCTTCAGGGCGGTGTTGCGCCCCAGGTGCTGGTCCGGCAGGAACAGGATGCGCTCGCCCTGCTGGAAACCCCACTCCAGCACCGCAGTGGCGTTGGAAGAGGTACAGACCGCGCCGCCGTTGCGCCCGCACAGCGCCTTGATGCCGGCGATGGAGTTCATGTAGGTCACGGGCACGATCCCCCCGTGGTCTCCCAGAATGTCCTGGAGGTCCTGCCAGCCGTCCTCCACGTCTTCCATCGGGGCCATGTCGGCCATCGAGCAGCCGGCGGTGATGTTGGGGAGGATGACCCTCTGGTGCGGAGCGCAGAGTATGCACGCGGTCTCGGCCATGAAGTGGACGCCGCAGAACAGGATGTATTCGGCGTCGGGAAGGTTGGCGGCTTCCTGCGAGAGCAGGAAGGAATCGCCCTGGAAGTCGGCATACCTGATGACCTCTTCCCGCTGGTAGTGGTGCCCCAGCACGGTGACTGAGGTCCCCAGTTGGCGGCGGGCGTCATGTATCCGCTCGTCCAACTCCTCCGGGGTCAGGTGCAGGTATTCGGGAGAGATGTTCTGCCAGCGGACATTAACCGCCAGTTCCTCGGCAAGGGACTTGGCGGGCAATTCGTCCTCGGTCTTGCAGAATGCCGCGTGCTCGATTTCGGTGATGGGTATGGTTGCCGGACGGGTCCTGGTGGCCATATTCATGTACCCTCAACCAGCCAGATTCGGCCCGCTCTCCGCCAATTCTCCCTGTAAGGACCAGGGGCCGGCGGCGGTGATGCCGACCGTGACAAGTTCGCCTCGGAGGTCGCGGGGGGCATCCTGGGAGCCGGGTCCTCCGCGGACATGCCGGCCGGTTCCCGGTACCGGGGCCGCGTTCTCAGTGTTCCCGGTATTCCCGGTATTCTCAGTGAAGAACACCAGTTTATCTGATCGGGTCCTGCCCCGCCACTTGCCCTTGCGGCGGTCCTCCACCAGCACTTCCACATCCTGCCCGATCATGGCCGAGTTGGTCTCTTTGAGAATGCTCTCCTGGAGCCGGTCAATCTCCTCCCGGCGCCGCAGCTTCTCCTCGTGTGGTACGTCGTCTTCCATCGACCGCGCCGCGATGGTGCCCGGCCGGGTGGAGTATGCCGCGCAGTGGACCTTGTCGAATCGCAACTCGGATATGAGGTCCACCGAGTTCTGGAATTGCCGCCCGGTCTCACCGGGAAACCCCACTATGAGATCGGTGCTCATCGACACGCCGGGCACCGTTTCCCGGATGCGTCCAACAAGGTCCGTGTAGTCGGAGCGCGTGTACGGCCTGCGCATCCGGGCCAGTACTTCGTCGTCGCCGGACTGTACCGGCAGGTTTACGTGCTCGCAGACTTTGGACAGGCCGGCCACGGCCTCGATCAGCCGGCCGCTCATGAATGAAGGATGCGAGGTCAGGAACCGGACCCGGTGCAGGCCGGAGACTTCGTTGATCTCGGTCAGCAGTTCGGCCAGGTCGGTCTTCTCTTCCAGGTCGTAACCGTAGGCGTCCACCGTCTGCCCCAGCACCGTCACTTCCCTGACGCCCCGCGCGGACAGCAGCTCAACCTCCCGGACCACCTCCCCTAAGGGGCGGCTCACCTGGCGTCCCCGCCGGTAGGGGATGATGCAGAAGGTGCACATCAGGTCGCAGCCGTGGATGATGGGCACATAGCAGGTTACGTCCGGTTGTGACGGCGCAAGCGAGCCGACGCAGCCCTCCCAGTCCAGGCCCAGCCGTTCTCCTACAAGGTCGAGCAGGGGGCCGTAGTCCTGGGGGCGCATGAACAGGTCTACGAAGGGGAACCGCCGCTCCAGTTCATCGGACTTGGGGCCCACCATGCAGCCCATGAGGGCCACAACCCGGTCCTCCCGCTGCTTCTTCAGCGGGGCCATGTTGTTCAGGTTGACCGCCACCTTGTCCTCTGCGTTCTGGCGGACGACGCAGGAGTTGAGCACCACGACGTCGGCATCGGCGGCGCGGTCCACCTGGTGGAGGCCGAGTTGCTCCAGCGCCGACCCCAACCGCTCGGAGTCGGCCTTGTTCATCTGGCAGCCAATGGTCCAGAGGTGGAAAGTTTCCATAGTGTGCGTGTGCGGCGAGTCTGGGATAGGAGATATTGCGAATCTGACGAAAGTAGGGACTTTCCGGGCTGCCCGGGGCTGGTCCCCTGGCGGACGGGGAGTCCCGGCCGCCTGTTCAGGAGGCTCTCAGTTTCTGACGCCAGTGTCCGATTCAGGGCATTATACACAATAGCCTGTAGCTGCGTCCAATTCCGCGGAGACCGGGAAACCGCTTAAAGAGTTGCGGAGAGCGGGAGGGCATGGAGGACTGGAGGGCGAGGGGTGGCCTCGTTCCCAGAGGGTTCGGGGCGGACCACCTCTCCAGAAGGAGTTCATGCCTGATTGGCCGCGTTTCCAAGGGGCCGGGACAGAGCCTCGGCGGCTTGGATATAGTTGCCGGTCTCCCGGACCAGGCTCTCCGTCTCGTCCAGGGGGTCGCAGAGGCCGATGTAGAAGCATTCGCCGTGAAGGACGTTCTGCCGGACGTAGTAGCGGCCTCTCAGGCTGGCCTGGCGGACAGATTCGTTCCGCGCCGACAGTTGGCGCAGGCCGTGTCCGGTTTCGTGGGTGAATTGCGGGAGATCGCCGGTCATGGCGAGAAGGAGGGCATCGGTGGCCCTTTTGGTGGCCCCCCATGCCTTCTCCGCGGCGTCGCGGATGTCCCCGTGGTCCAGGCGGTCAATGGCTGCCGCCTGCAGCTCGCGGGCGTCCCGGAAGATTTCCTCAACCCTATCAACGCTGGCGGTCATGGCAGGGGAGCATATACCAGTCCGGTGCAATAATCAGCTCCGGAATCAGCCCCAGGATGCCGCCCCGGAATGTCCTGGGCGGGGCGAGAGGGGTTTAGTGGAGCCGGTGAGGGGATTCGAACCCTTGACCTGCGGTTTACGAAACCGCTGCTCTACCACTGAGCTACACCGGCTCGCGGGTGGGCGGGGGACGCGCTGTTGGGGGTCGCGCGTTTATTGTAACTTATTTGATTGTAACTCATTTGATGGTCTGGCCGCCAATGGCTGGGAAGCGATTTTCGCCTGCCGCTACCTTCGGCCCTGGCTGCCGGGCGGGCAAAAGCCCTGGGTGAGTTCCTGCAGGTGACGGTCGCAGGCGAGTTCCCCGCAGTCCGCGCACTCGTACTCGGCGGGTTCCGAACAGGTACGGTCGGAACAGGGCTCGTCGTCCTCGCCCCGGGCGTAGGTGACGTTGTGGTTGTACAGGGGGGTCTGGGACATGGTGTGCGCTCCCTTGGAGTGGTTAGTGGAGAGTGGAGAGTGGATAGTGGTTAGTGGTTAGTGACTGGGGCGGGATTCCTTGTCCGGTATTTTACCGCATCTTCGCTACCGCATCTGCGGTTTGCTGGCCCTACGGGCGGCTGCTGGGGGGTGGGATGGGCCGGGGCCTTTCCGCCAGACCGCAAGCGGCGGCCGGCCCGGGGTGATGGGGGCTGTTCCTGCCGTGTTCCTGCCGTGTTCCTGCGGGGTTACTTGAATACCGTGTCGGATTTGGCGGGGAGGCTGAGGTTTTGTATGCGGCGGTCGTGCAGGGGGGGAGTCTCGGACTGGTGGAACGGGGTTTCGGAGTGGAAATGGCGCAGGTATTCGGCCAGGGCGTCCTGCTCGGTGCCGGGCGGGGCGAAGTTGGCAAGGCCGGGGCCGGAGAGGACCGGGCCGTCGATGACGCCGTTGCCGTTGGTGTCGGGAAAGGCCGGGTCCGGGGCGTTGAACTGGCCGGCCTCGCCCCGCAGGTCCACCCGGCCCCTGGCGGGGACGGGGAAGGGATAACCGTCGCCGCCGTTGGCGAGAAAGTCCAGGGTGACCAGCTTGATTACCCGTTCCGGGTCGCCCGCCAGCGAGCCGTCTTCCACCACCCGGTCTATCACCCGGCCGGTTGCCGGGTCCATCTCCCGGTCGATCACCTGGCCGGTCACCGGGTCCATCTCCCGACCGGTCGCGCGGCCAGTCACCGGGTCCATCTCCCGACCGGTCGCGCGGCCAGTCACCGGGTCCATCTCCCGACCAGTCACGCGGCCGGTTGCCGCTCCGCCGCCGTCCACAATTGCCAGGGACCTGACGCGCTTTCCCGGCGGCGCGGAGGGGTTGAAGCTGAACCGCATCCCGCCGACCTGGGGGAACCGGCCGGCCGTTGCCTCCCCGACGCCATCGAACCCGATGGAATGCTCCACGACCGCCACAAGCTGCCGCGCGGTCAGCGGAATGATCACCAGGCCGTTGTTGAAGCGCAGAGCGCCCTCGATGTCGAACCGGGAAATGTCGCCCGTCTCCTTGCCGGAATCGCGGTTGGCCTGGGGCGGCAGGTACACCACCTCCGAGGGGTCGGTGGTCCCAGGCGGCTGGACGATCATGCCGATGGGACTGCGGATGCCGCCGCCGTTTTTCAGGGACACCGCCGCCTCCGGGTCAACCTGCCGGGCGGCCCAGAGGTTGGCGCCGGCGGTCAGATTCCCAAGGTTGGTCTCCTGGGTGCGCACGTCCCCCCGGCCGCCGGACAGGTAGACGCCGGTCTTCCCGATGATGTTCCCGTCCCGTTCCCGCAGCACGCTCCGCAGTGACCGGGCGATTCGGGAGACTTGTTTGATGGGCTGACCCACGAATCCCTGGCCCTCCTTTTCTGAGAACGTCGCCCCATACCCGGCGGAGGGCCGGAAAGGCCGCTGAGAATCCGCGTTTTCAGCGCGGTCCGTAGCGTAGACCCCGCTGACATGGGGGTCGATGGACTCCAGGAGCACAACGCCGTCCTCGTCGAACTCGACCAGCAGCCTGCCCAGGTAGCGGTAATCGGGGCCGGTGTTGACCAGGAGCACCGGCTGGGCTTCGTCCGAACCCGCCCGCCCTCCGTCCGAACCCGCCCCCCCACCCCCCTGGGGCGACTGGAAGACGAGCGGGTAGCCGCCCGCGGCCTGGTCGCCGGGCCACAGCCGGTCGGTCTCGTCCGCCAGGATTGTGTTCGACCCTCCGGCCACGATTATGTCCACGCCGGTCAGCATGGACGCCAGCGCCATTTCGATGTCCAGCCGCTGCATGTGGGCCAGCAGCACGATCTTGTTGATGCCCTGTCCAACCAGAACGTCCACTTCGTTCTGGATAATCCCCGCAAGCGCATCCAGGCCGGAGTTGGCGGGCGGCAGAACGGTGATCCCCCCGGCAGCGGTGATGCTCCGCAACGACGGGGTGGTCGCGCCGACGATCCCGACCCGCTCGCCCTCGGCTGAAAACGCGGATCCCGGGCGTCCGTTCCGGTCCCGCGCCGGGTATGGGGCGACGTTCTCAAAGGTGACGACCGCGCTTTTGGCGAGCCTTGGCCCGGCCGCCAGCGCGTCCTGCCCGTCGCGGGCAACGAGGCCCGCCAGGCGCTCGTCGGTGTTGAACGCCAGGTTGCTGGACAGGTAGGGAAACGCGGCCCCGGGGTAGGTCCCGCCGTCACCGGCCTCGGGGCCGATGGCCTCGGCGAACTCTGCCGTGCCCCGGTCCAGCTCGTGGTTGCCCAGGGCGGACGCCTGGAACCCCATGGCGTTGAGGAGGGCGATGTCCCCGCGCCCGTTGCCGGGCACCCCCAGCACCGGGGCGGCGGCGGGGTCCCCGGCGGCAAAGTAGCGCGGGCCGGGGATGTAGTTGTCTCCCGAGCTGACCACCAGGGTGTTGCCGGGGAACTGCTCCCGGAAACCGTCCAGGAGGGCCGAGAAGCTCTCCACGTTGCCCAATGCGCCGGTGGAGCCGTCCATGTCCGAGGCGTGGAGCAGTTGCAGCGTAAACGTGTCCCCGGCCGGCGTCCGGGACTCGGCCGCATCCTGACCGGCGCAGGAAACGGCAAAGACGGCCAGGCCAAGCATCAGACCAATCGCCAGGCCGGTCAGGCCGGTCCGCGCGCTCGACACTTGTCTAACTCTCTTTCCTCATCCCGTAGAATGGTCATCCGCAGAATAGTAAGGCCCCGGCCGGTTATCCCGCAAATGGCAAGGCCCCGGCCGGTCCCACCCTTTCGGGTGTCCCGGCCGGGGCCTCCGGTCTCCTCCTGCGCCTCCTGGCCTTAGCCGAAGAGGTACAGGTTTATGAGCGTGATCACCTCGGCCTTGGTCAGGGTGCCATCGAAGAGGTAATCGTTGATGGCCGCTATGACCTCGCTCTTCTCTATCATCCCGTTGCCGTTGGCGTCGTACCTGGCGACCAGGCCGGCGTTAGGGTCAGGCGGGGTTGTGCTCACCTTCGCCGTTGTCGTCGCCATCGCGCTCTTGTTGGGGCCGTGGGCGTCGGTGTACATCACCGTGGCCCGCAGGTAGTAGCCCTCGTCAGCGGCCATCGGGGTGTAGCTCATGGACGTTGCATCGGAGATGTCCATGAAGGTCCCGGCCATGTCCATCGACTTGGACCACTGCCAGCTCTGCCCGGTCACGCCGCCGTTGGCGTCGGACAGGGTGGCGGTCAGCATGGTCCCAACTATCGGGCTCATCGACGACAGGCTCACCGATCCCATCTGGTCCTGGACCGCGTTTACCTTGCTTGTCGTCATGTCCATCGCGCTCTTGCCGGAGCCGTAGGCGTCGGTGTACATCACCGTGGCGCGCAGGTAGTAGCCGTCGTCGGCTTCAACCGGCGTGTAGCTCATCGACGTTGCCCCGCTGATGTCCATCCAACTGGTCATGTCCATCGACTTGGACCACTGCCAGGTGTAGTCCATCACGCCGCCGTCATCGTCCATCAGGGCGGCGGTCAGTTCCATGCCGGGCCTGAGGATATCCGGCTGCGGAGTGATGGTCACCGCGCCGGGGTCATCCGTGTCGGTGACCATGACGGTCACGTCCTGCATGGCCTCTTCACCGCCGACCGCCGCCATCACCGTCACCATGTAGGTGTTCGAGTCGCCGGCCGGCCCGCCCATGGGCATCTCGAAGTTGGGCGGCTCACTGAACATGAGCATGACGCTGCCGCCGGTGTCGGTGTCGAGCATGAAGAGGTCCATATTGTCGCCGTCGAGGGACCACATGGCGTCAGCCATCATCGGGCCGTCCACCATGTAGGTGTCCACGACAACCGTGTCGTTCTCCATGTAGGACACGCTGCTCATGCCCGTCAGCGTCCCCAGTTCCGTCGCGTCCTGGACCGTCACCACTACCGGCAGGTTGGCCGTGGTGCTGGTGGTGGTATGCAGAATCTCGACGCTGATGTTGTAGGTATTGGTGTTGCTGCTGGACATGGCCATCCCGCGCGGCATCTCGAAGTTGGGCGACTCCCTGAACTTGAGCATAACGCTGCTGCTGCCGGGCTCGGGGCCTTCCAGCATGAAGTAGGCCGCATCGTCGCCCTTGATGGGGTTCCAGGTGACGTTGTCGGCGGTGTCTCCCACCGCGGTGTATTCGGCCACGGCAGCCGTGCCGTTCTCGGTGTAGGAGACATCGGGTTGACCCTCGACGCTCAGGCCGACGGGCCTGATCTCGAGCACGTCCAGGACCTCGATGGCGATGGCGATGGTGTCATCGCGCTTCGTGGGGTCGGTCTCACTGTCGTCGGAGGCTTTGACGACCACGCTGTACTGGCTCTTGGTCTCGTAGTCCAGGACGTCCTTGGTCAACAGTTGGCCGGTGGCCGGGACGATGCTGAAGGAGCCGGCGTCGCTGCCTTCCAGGGTGTAGGTCAGGGTGGCCGCGGCATCGTCGGTATTGTCCGGGTCGGTGGCGGTCACGGGGGCGTCGCCGATGGGCCGGTCGGGGCCCCGGGTGACAGCGCCCTCTTCGCCGTGGTCTTCTTCCCTGGACCGTGCGCTGGAGCTGATCCTGAACACCGGGTTTTCCGACACGTTGAGTACCTTCACCTTGAGTGCAAAGGTATCGTTCATGTCCCTCTCCTCCGTCTGTCCGCCCGTTGGAGAGGTGTCCAGGGACCTGGCCCTGACTGTCACCTGGTAGATGTCGTCCCTGCGGTTATCGCCTGTCCCGCCGGCAGTACCGTCCTTCTTATCCTCGTAGTTGGGAGGGGACTTGAAGGTGAGAACGCCGGTGAGGGAGTTGATCTCGAACAGGGCGTTGTCAACGCTGGTTGTGTCGGCGAGGGAAGCGTCGGTGCCGGAGTCGGTGTGAGAAATGGCTACGACACTCCAAGCAATCGAATCGCCGTCATCGTCCGTGGCGCTGAAATCGGCCACGGTCCCAGTGCCGTTTTCGTCAAAGACCACGGCCATGGGGGCTTTGACCTCTTCGTCGTGGACCATGACCGAAACCGGGGACCCGCTGGGGGGATCCGCAATCTTGGGGTTTTCCGGCAGGTCGGTGACGATGACGGTGACCGGGACTTGGGCAGCCGAGCCGAAGGGGTCGGTGGCCCGGACCATGAAATTGTAGGTGACGCTGGCGGGGTAGCTGCCCCTGTTCGGATTCTCGAAGTCCAGGCTCTTATCGGTCCGCAGCTCGCCCGCAGTAATATCCGGGAAGTCCAGGCTGCCGCCTATCCTGAAGTACCCGGCGTCTGCCCCTGTAAGGGAGTAGGTCAGCGTTTGGTCGGGGATGTCGGCATCAGTCGCCGCAATAGCGCCAGCAGGAGCAGCAGTGCCACCAGGCTGGGTAGCAGCAACGTTGAGCTGGACTACGGCATTGGCAGCGTTCTCCGCGATGTAATATTTCCTGGTGGCAGTGTGGTCGGGGTCGAAGGCTGGGTCCACGTTGGTGGTTGGGACTGCCAGCACCGCAAGTGTTGTGGCGTTTGATGTGTTCGCTATGGTCGCGGCTGCACCGCCCGCCATCTGCTCAGCGCCAGGCGCCTGGTTGTCGTTGTAGGTTGCCACGGCCTTGAGGAAGTTCCCAACATCATCGGCCACCGGCGTATAGGTGGCTGACGTGGCTCCCGCGATGGCGGTTGTGTCTCTATTAGTATCGGTAACATCGGTAGTGGCAGCGTCGACTCGATGCCACTGCCAACTGACGGCGCCGGAGACGCCATCGGGGTCTGCCAGTTCGGCCGTAATCGGCTCACCAACGGCGGGGTGCCGCTTGTTGAAGGATACTGAGCCGGTCTCCGGCAAATCGGTGACCTTGATGGTGACCCACAGGGTGCTGACGTTGAACTGGGGGTCGGAGGCAACCACGATCAGCTCGTATACGTTGTCCTTGTTCTCGTCCGCGGGCTTGTCGTAGTTGGGGCTGGAGGCGAACCGGAGTTCTCCGGTGGTGCCGTCGCCACCGTTGGGGCCGATGATGAACTTGGACCCGTCAGGGCCTGCTACTCTCCAGGTAACAGCACCTAGATCTGCCCCATCCGGGTCGGTGGCAGTGTAGGTGGCAAGAGTTGTGCCAGTGGCGCCGCCTTCCGTACCATCAGTTCCCACGCGCTCGGCGCGGTCCTGATACTCATGCGTATTGGTCGGGGGTGTGGGGGCGACATCGCCAGTGGTGAAATCAGCAGTCGAGGTATCTATGCCGCCTGGGGATTCATGCTCGGCGGCGATGTTGATGGTTACGGTGACGTTGGTATTGGTGGTGGCAGTGGCAGCCCCGCTAAGTTCTGGGATAGCGGTAGCCAGACCGGAGGGGTCGGTGGCCGTGACAACGACTGAACAGGCGTTCTGCGTGGCGCAGTTAGCGGCGGCGCCTGTTGCCTCAAAGTCCAGCCTCGTCTTGGTCGTTATCTGGCCCGTCTTGGGGTCAATGGAGAAATGTGCGGCGTCGCCAGGATTAGCCGGGTCGGCTATGACGAGGCTGTAGGTGAGCACGTCGCCGTCGTGGTCTACGGCGGTGACGGGCGGCCCGACCAGGGTGCCAGAGGGGAGACCCTCGGCCACGGTCCTGGTTGTGAGAAGGTCGGCGTCCGTACCGGTAGTGCCGTTGCCGGGCATCTGGTCGGCGAAGACGGGGGCGACGTTGGGGAAGGGCTGGGTCTCCACCGCATAGTCGGAGGTTGCCTCGGCCATTGCCGTTTCTTCATTGCGGGTTGCGCCGTCGCGGTAAGTGGCCTTCACGCGGATGAAGCGGCCAACATCGCTTGCGCGGGGCGTGTAGGTGTTCTGGTTCAGCGCGCCCGGGATCGGAGTGTAGGAACCGGTCATGGAGTCGGCGCTGGTCCAACTGTAGTTAAGAGCATCGGGGTTAACTCGATCAGGGTCGGACAAGGCAGCCGTCATTTGCCTGGTCACCTGGGGTTGTATGGGGGTGAGGCTGATCTTGCCCTGCTCCTTGGCGTTGGTGACTTCGACGGTGACCCTGAATATCTTGGACTTGTTGGCCCCGCCGTCTCCGGCTCTTACCGTTACCTGGTAGCGGTTGTTGGCAGCGGCGTCAGCCTCCAGCGGAGGGGTAGCGGCGGCGTCCGCAGCCTGTATTACGTCCTGCGGACTCTCGAAGTTGGGGGAACTGCGGAACAGGAGGGTGGTGTTGCGCCCGGTGAAATTGCCGAGCTTGAATCTGCCGGCGTCGGTGCCTTCCAGGTACCAGAAGACCTTCAGGGCGTCCAGGCCGGTGGCGTCGAAGGTATCGACCGCCAGTTTGCCGTTCTCCTCGTAGGTGACATGCTTCTCGGTTACGGTGGTGGTTTGCGCCCAGGCCGGCAGGGCGATGGCAAGCAGCGCCGCCATCAGCGCCAGCGTTGCCACCGCCGCGACGGTCCACTTGTTTATCAGGTGTCCGTATCTAGCTGCCACGTGTTCTTCTCTCCTTAACAAACTCTGCGTTCGTGAAAACGGATATAGACCGCAGGGGAATTGCCCCCAATGTATGCTCTCTCAGTGGGGGCAGCCTGGGCGGAGGACTGCGGCCACAACAGTGGCAGCAGAGGATATTTCTCATAATCTGAACATTCCTTTATGTAGGTTTGCCTGTCTCGCGGTCCCACCGGGGTTCCGGCTTGCAGGGTGTGGTCCCTGCGCATGGGCAACAGGTGAAAGGCAACATGGGTTGCTCAAGCCGTTTGACAGAATAGCACAAGCAACTGCTATCTTGTCAATAAGTTAAAACTTGGCGTATGGGGGATTTCGGGGGTTAGTGGAGAGTGGAGAGTGGAGAGTGGTTAGTGGCTAGTGGTTGGTGGGTTGTTGGCCTCTGGCTGCGGGGAGGGGGTTTGGGTGGCTGGATAGAGGCGGAGGGTGTTCCGGTTTGCGTGAAGGGGGGTGGTCTGTGGTGGGGTTGGGCGCTGGCGGGTATGATGCTGTTGTGTGGTCAGGCGGGCCTGGACAGTGGGGGCTGTTTCAGCTTGGGGCGCGGTTAGTACCGCTTGGCAACCACCGGTACCAGCTCGTTGTTCACCGGGTCCACGGCGAGCAGGGCCTCTTCCAGGGAGACTACGCCCAGCAGGCTGGGTTCTCCCTCCGCAGCGAATATCACCGGGGTGATGAACTCTATGCCTTCCAGCCTGATGGCAGTCTGGCCAGTGGTTAGTGGAGAGTGGAGAGTGGTTAGTGGTTAGTGGTTAGTGGTTAGTGGTTAGTGGTTAGTGGTTAGTGGGGCCGGGGCCTGGCGACTGGCCACCGGCCACCGGCCGCTGAATGGATGGGCGTGATTCTCCAAATCTGGGCTATGCCTGAGTCAGAAAAATCACTGTTCAGACAATGAGGCGAAAGACCCTGATCAACCCCCGAACCGTGCTACACTGACCGGGCAGACGTCCCGATACGTCCACACGAGGATACCAGCGATGCAGCAGCCACTGGAAGAGAGGGTAGCCTCCCTCGAAACTGGCGCCCAGCGGCACGAACGAACCATAGCCCGCCTGGTCTCCATCGCCGAGAACCACGACCAACTCCTGGAAAGGCTCCTAGCCGGCCAGGAGACCCTGCAGGCCAACCAGGAGGCCCTGCAGGCCAACCAGGAAACCCTGCAGGCCAACCAGGAAGCAATCGTCAACCTGCTGGAAGAACTGGCCCGTGATGCAGCCACGACCCGCCGCCTCTGGCTCCGACTAGCCCAGCGCTACGGCTGGCTTGACGACGAGCAGAACGGCGCCCAGCCGGACACGCCCACGTAACCGCTGGAGGCGAGTGGTTAGTGGTTAGTGGAGAGTGGCTAGTGGAGAGTGGTTAGTGGTTAGTGGGCCGCAGATGCTGGCCCGCTGGCCGGACCCCGCGAGGCTGCTTCTCCTGACTTTTCCGCTACAAGCTTAAGGGGCCGGTGCTGGCCCCTTTTATCTGGGTTCCTGTGTTCCGGGATCCTGAAATTACTTACGGTCAACCAGGTTGAATTCATCCCCTTTGGGGTGAAATAGTTTCAGTCTTGATTGACGGTTATATGCGAATAGTGTATATGTGCTATAGCGATGTTCCGGGATAACAACCTTGTTTACTTGGTTGCCTCAGTGGCAATTACCTTATTCGGAACATTGCTGACAGTGATTTACGAGGTCTGGTTCGGCAAGGAAACGACTGCATTTGCGACCGGACTGGCCATCATCAAATGGCAAGGCGTCATTGTTCCGGTTGCTGTTCACATAGTGGCAACATCGGAGGTTATGAGAGTGATCGGGAATAGGATGCTTGAGAAGTGGAGAGATAACGACCGCAAGCGGTGGCTATCGGAAGGTCACGAGGAAGGCCGACAGGAAGGCCGTCGGGAAGGCCGCCAAGAAGCGATACAGGAAGCGATAGAAGCGGACCGGATAAGGCGTCCGGGGGAAACGTTGGAGCAAGCCATTGAACGTTTCAGGGAGGAACGCAACTAGTGGCTAGTGGCTAGTGGGCCGCAGATGCTGGCCCGCTGGCCGGACCCCGCGAGGCTGCTTCTCCTGACTTTTCCGCTACAAGCTTAAGGGGCCGGTGCTGGCCCCTTTTATCTGGGTTCCTGTGTTCCGGGATCCTGAAATTACTTACGGTCAACCAGGTTGAATTCATCCCCTTTGTGGCCCGACGCTATGGCTTTGAGGATTTGATCGTCCGGCACTCCCTGGGATTTCAACCGGGCTATCATGTCCTGAATCTCCCTCACCGTTTCTTGCCGCCCTTCTCGCCGTCCTTCCTGCCTGAATCTGTCCCTTGTGATTCGTGCCAGCATATCAGCACCTATTTCCCAAATTACTGCTAATGGAACTGCTGTATCTATGGCTTTGGCAAGTATTCTAAAGCTGAGGTCGGGAATTGACAATATGGCGCTTTCGCCTTGCATGGTAATTCCCTGACCCTGCCAGATGAACACCGCTGCCATCGCAAAGAGAAAGACAATTCCTGTCCATATACCGTTGAACATTGCTGCAACACGAGGTCTATTATACAGGGACGGAAGGCTGGTCGGTGGCCAGTGGCTAGTGGTCAGTGGCTAGTGGTTAGTGGCTAGTGGTTAGTGGCTAGTGGTTAGTGGTTAGTGGGCCGCAGATGCTGGCCCGCTGGCCGGACCCCGCGAGGCTGCTTCCTCTGGCTTTTCCGCTACAAGCTTAAGGGGCCGGTGCTGGCCCCTTTTATCTGGGTTCCTGTGTTCCGGGATCCTGAAATTACTTACGGTCAGCCGGGTTGAATTCATCCCCTTTGTGGCCCGACGCTATGGCTTTGAGGATTTGATCGTCCGGCACTCCCTGGGATTTCAACCGGGCTATCATGTCCTGGATTTCCCTCACCGTTTCTTGCCGCCCTTCTCGCCGTCCTTCCTGCCTGAATCTGTCCCTTGTGATTCGTGCCAGCATATCAGCACCTATTTCCCAAATTACTGCTAATGGAACTGCTGTATCTATGGCTTTGGCAAGTATTCTAAAGCTGAGGTCGGGAATTGACAATATGGCGCTTTCGCCTTGCATGGTAATTCCCTGACCCTGCCAGATGAACACCGCTGCCATCGCAAAGAGAAAGACAATTCCTGTCCATATACCGTTGAACATTGCTGCAACACGAGGTCTATTATACAGGGACGGAAGGCCGGTCGGTGGTCAGTGGTTAGTGGCTAGTGGAGAGTGGTTAGTGGTTAGGGGGCCGTTGGGCTCTGGCTGTGCGGAGACGGTTGAGGGGGCCGTCAGCGCGGGTTCTTGGTCGGCGGTATCCTCCACCGGCCACTCTCCACTCTCCACTCTCCACTCGTCACTCTCCGCTGGCCACTGACCGCTGGCCGGGGGGTTGTAATTCTACGGTAACACTTGGGGGTTTAGTCTTTGGGGTGATGGGCGGGTTGCTTTGGGGCTTTGCTGCCTGGCCTGGTTTGGGATACCGTTTGGGAGGGCCTGTTTTCAGGCGTTTTTTGAAACGGTATTTATTGACAGTTAAAAGGGCCGGGTGCTACAACAGGATGGCAAACGTCTGTAAATTTAACCAGAGAGGGGGTCACCAGGCATGTCCGGCTATGGAATCAACATAGTTCTTCCCCGCCAAGACCCTTCGGTGATACCCAGGGGAGGCTGCTACTGAACCATCCCACCCCGGCAGGACCGGGGCCCGGGCGGGCCTTTCTTTGCGGGAGGCCAGTTGCCGGGAGGCTAGTCCCAAGGACCCGCTCATTGGGAGCGCACGGACAACCAGAACCACAGAATTCAAGGAGCACAGGTACATGAAAACCAAGATCGGAATACCCATCGGGCTGGCCCTGGTGATGTTCCTCGGCGTATTCACCGCCATGCTCGCCTTCGGGACCCTGAGTCCCCAGCCGGCACACGCACAGGCGGCCAGCGCCACCAGGTCCTTCGATATGTCGACAGTGGAGCCGGGCGGAACGTTGATGGTGACCATCACCGCCGCCAACTACGGGCGCTTAGGTGCAGTCACGGAGACACTACCAGCAGGGTTCACCTACGTAAGCAGTTCCCTTGACGACACTGATGTCGCCCCGAGCGGTCAGGAAGTCAGGTTCACCCTGCTAGGAAGAGATGTCTCCTTTACGTACAACGTTACCGTGTCCAGCACGGTGGGTGACTATACCTTCGCTGGGACCCTGAGTGATGAGGACAGAGACCCTCATGCCGTCGGCGGCGATACCATGGTTACGGTTTCGACGGCCCCCCCTCCACCTCCTTCCATGATGGTCGGGGACTTCTCGGTGGACAACACCGTCAAGCGCCCCGGGGACGTGTCCGGCTTCCGGTTCACCTTCACAACTGATATGGACCTGGTGGCGAACGAGGACTCCATCACCGTCCACTTCGACAAGGACTTCAAGGGCCACGGGGCCAACCTGTCGATGAACCACGTGACCGTATCCGCGCGGCACAGCAGCGACGCGACCATCGCCGACAGCGCCAGCATCATGCAGACCGGCGCCTACAACCCGAGCACCGACGCCACCAAAGACCTGCTGTCGACCGCGAACCCGATTAGTCATACACCCGCCGGTCTCACCAATTCCAATGTCCTGGGCAATATCGAGTACCTCATCTCGGTGCCCGACATGAACGGCGGTGAGGACGGCGCGCCCGGCATCGCGGCCGGGTCCATGGTCACCGTGACCATATCCCCCGCCGCCGGGATCACCAACGCCACCGAGGGCGGAAGCAAGGGTCCCCTCGGCGTCTACACCAGCGAGCAGCCGCAACTGGTGCAGGGAAAGGTGCTCGTCGTCCGGGGCATTGGCCTGAACGACTATGACGCCAACCGCGGCAAGTCCCTCACCGTCATCGGACGCGGGTTCCAGAACGGCACCACCGCCGCTGTCTACCTGGTCAAGACCAACCGGGGATGCGGCTTCACTCTCGATAACATCCCTGCCGACGCCACGGAGCTGGTGTCCGAGCCCGTAGCCAGCGACGATACTTTCCAGGCCACATTCACCGTGACCGTCCCGCCCTTTGCCCCCGGCTTCGGGAACTGCATCTATGCCCAGGACGGGAATCAACCGCCGTTCAGTGCGGGGCCGGTTGAATTTGAGCTTGAGGGCCTGCTGACCGTTTCCCCGACCTCGGCGGCCGTCGGCGATAAGGTCGACATTACCCTCGAAGACTGGCCAGCCGACAGCATCCCGTCAGGTGCGGTCACCATAGCGGGCGTAGAGCAGACGATCATCGGCAACCCTTCCATAAGCGGCGGAAGCGCCAACTTCCAGATTGAGATCAGCACCGACACGCCTTCCGGCACCGATGAGATCAAGGTGACAACCGCTCGGGAGAACGACACCAAGACGATCACCATCTCCGGCGCAGATCTGAGTGCCTCTCCCACCACGGCGGTGCCGAACCAGGCCATCACCGTCAACGGACAGGGCTTCGCCGGCGACGAGACCATCAACGCCCAGGGCGATAGCAGCGAGGTGACGCTGGGCGGGAGCGCCATGGCCCTGTCAAGGAGCGCAGGCAGCTTCAGGAACTTCAACAACGGTGAAGCAGTGACGGTGGACAGCGGCGGAAGCTGGTCTGCCACCATCATCATCCCCATCACCGATGCGACAACGACCCCCGGCACCCATACACTGGAGGTCACGGACGACGGCAACCGCTCCGGTTCGGTGGAGATCACGATCCCCGAGCGCAAGTTGACCATCGAGCCGGCCGAGGCCAGGCCAGGCGAGACGGTAACGCTGACCGGCTCCGGTTTCCCCGCCAGCAACACCAGGACCAAGGAGCACAACACCCCGTCCGTCGAGATCACCTACGATGACGACCTCGTGGGCACGGCCATCCCGGACGGGAGCGGGAACATCCAGCTCAGCTTCCGGGTGCCCCTGGACGCGGCCATTCCCTCCACCAACCGGGTGGAAGCCAACTACGATCTTCCCGGCACTTCCACCCCGGTAGAGGCTTTCGTCAACCACGAGATCCCCGGGGCCCGGGTCAGCCTGTCCATGGATGAAGGCAAGCCCGGAGACCGCGTGACCATCACCGGCGACGGGTTCAAGGCCTTCGCGTCAGTGGAATACGTCAGGATTGGCGGGATCGAGGTGACCCCAGCGCCCAGGCCAGCCACTGACCGGAACGGCGAGTTCACCGCCACCATCCTGGTCCCAGACCTGGCTGAGGGCACCAATTCCATCGAGGTCAAGGTCGGCGTCACGGCCCACGCCAACTTCAAGGTGCTTGATGTCTCCGCCACCACGGTGACCACGATGATGGCCGAGGATGCGACCCCGGCGGACGCCTTCGCCGACCTGATGGCTGAGGACAACCTGGTCCGGGTCTACCACTTCAACAAGCATGACCAGAACAACCCGGACACCGGGGGCTGGAGCCTCTACGACACGCGGGAGGCCTTCATGTCCCTGAACAGCATCGAGATGATCGAGGCTGGAGAGTTCTACTGGCTCATGGTGAACAACGAGCAGCTCAACGTGATGCTGGGTTCCGAGCGCGTCGACCTGGTGGCGGGCTGGAACCAGATCCGCTGGTAGGCGCGGGAGCGTCCCAGGCAGCCACAGGACCACAGAATGCGGACGGCCCCGGGAGGACCGGGGCCGTTCCGCCCAGAGCGGAAGTGACGAGGAGTAATTCATGAGAAAAATCAAGATCCTGGCACTACTCTCGATAGTGGCGCTGCTCCTGGCCGTGCCGGCGGTGGCCTCGGCGCAGGTGGCCTTCCCGGCGACCATTGCCGGGACCGCCATGGTCGATGACGAGATGGCCCCGGACGACACGATGATCACGGCGATGGTCGGCGGGGCGAAGGTGGGGTCGGCAATGGTGATGGACGGCAAGTTCGCCATCCTGGTTGCCCCGGCCACCGCGGACGATCACGGGGGCATGGTCAGCTTCATGATCGGCGACAGGAACGCGATGTCCAGCATGGAAGTCAACCTTGCGCCGGGCGTGGATGCCATGGGCGTGATGCTGGAAGCGATGAGCGGCCCGCCGCCGGTGGTGGCGCACGCCTCGCTGTACGAAGTATGGCCCTCGGGTCAGACGGGCATGGCCACCCTGACGGAGTCGGGGGAGCAGACCCGTGTTGACGTGAGCCTGAACCCCGGCGCGATGATGGGCACGGAGGCCGGGGTGTACATGGGTTCGTGCGACGCGATGGGCGAGCTGGCCCACGGGCTGGGCATGATGTCCGACGGGATGATGATGATGGAGATGATGGAGATGTCGGGCAGCATGGTGGACATGGACATAGCCACGCTGCAGGACGGGAACCACGTAATCGCGGTGAAGACGTCGGGCGGCATGGCGACGGTGTGCGGCCAGATACCGGACGCGGACGGCAACGCGGCGATGCCGGCTTTGCCCCAGGGACCCCAGGGGGAGAAGGGCGAGGACGGCGCGGCCGGCGACCGGGGCGCGCGCGGACCCCAGGGCATTCCCGGGGAGGCCGGACACGACGGACATGACGGAGCCGATGGCGCGGACGGCGCGCCCGGGGTCCCCGGAGCCGCCGGTTCCAGGGGCGCGGACGGCGCGGCCGGAGCCACCGGTCCCAGGGGCGCTGAGGGTGCGGCCGGAGCGGCCGGTCCCAGGGGTCCCGCCGGGGCCACGGGCGCGTCGGGCGGCGGCGGACTGGCCATCGTGGCGCTGATCGTGGGCATTGTCGGCATCATCGCCGGCGGCGCGGCCATAGTCATGGGCCGCAGCAGCTAGACCCGCACCAGCCAAGCAACGGCAACGCAAGGGGGCGCTCCCGGAGAGGGTGCGCCCCTTTTTTGTTGGGGCGCGTGGGGGGTCTGCCACTCTGGGAAATGATATACTCTGACATTATGGGTGCCTTGAAAAGATTCGCTCCTTATGTCCCGTACCTGGCCATCGCCGTAATCCTCGGCATAGGTTTCTTTAACTGGGCCAACGGCCTGACCGGCGATGTTGCCAAGTTGCAGAACGATATAGACCATTTGTCGGTTCGTGTAGATGCCCTGGAGCGGGAAATGGTGGATGGTTTTGACGGGATTGACGCGGACTTGGAGACGTTAAGGAAGGAACTCCGGGAGGAAATGCGGCTGACCAAAGAGGAAGTCATAGCCGCCATCCAGGAGCATGAGCACGACGATCAGGGCAGGGTGGTGTTTCGACGCCCTTACTGACCTTCCTTGCCGCGAAAGCTGGGGCTCTGCGCGGCCCCGGCCGTCGGGTTGCCCCCGCGAAGACGAAGAAAAAGGGCCGGTCCCTGAAGACCGGCCCCTATCCGGCGAATGCCTCTGCTCCCTATGGCGGTGTCCTGAAGAAAACCTTGCCCTTATCATCGTGTTCATGGCCAGCAATGGCCGCAATTACATCAGCCTTGGATTCGCGGATTTCTTGGCGGGCTGTGCGGATTTCTTCGCGGGTTGCGCGGATCTCTTGGCGGATTTCCGCTTGGCCCTGGGCCAGACCGTCAACGCGAGCGGCAAGGTGGCCATAGCTGTAGAACCATCCGCCGACAATGAATAGCAGGATGAGGACGCTGATAACTAACGGCCAATTGATGTTTTTCGTGGTTAACAATATCTCGACCGCAATGTCTCGATTGATGGGACCTCGTTCCGTATGTGCAGCTTAGTTTGACTAACGTTTCCTGTCAACAAGAGCTTGTCAGCAACCACCAATTGTTGACTTTTGGCTTCGATTCTTTGTCTGAACTGTGATTTTTCTGATTCAGGGATAGCCGTGATTTGGAGAATCATGCCCATCCATCAATCAGGGGTGCATCGTGAATGGTAATTGGTCCAGGGCCGTACCGGTAATCAGCGCAATTGTCAGCCTCATCACCCTGGCCCTGCTGGTCTTGACTGTAGCCGTATGGTTCTACAGCATTGGGAACCTCCAGGCCCGCGTTGACGAACTGGCAAGAGACCAGGCCGAAATGCGCCAGGAAATGCGGGACGGCTTTGACAGGGTTGATGTGGACTTGAAGGAGTTGCGGGAGGAACTCCGGCTGACCACAGAGGAAGTCCGGGTATCCAGGTCGGAAATCATAGCCGCCATCCAGGAGCATGAGCACGACGATCAGGGCAGGGTGGTGTTCAGACGCCCCTACTGACCTTCCTTGCCGCGAAAGCCGGGGCCCTGCGCGGCCGTTAAACGGAACGCTATCTGCTGACACTTGTCCCTTCCCAGGCCCGGTTCCACTCCTCTATTATGTCACGTACCAGGTCAGGAGAAACGCAATGGGAACGGTAAAAGCGACCATAGCAGTCGGAGATCCACAGGGGCGGGTGTTCGAGGAACTTGAGGTCACAGTAGACACTGGCTCAACCTTCACGGCAGTGCCCAGGGAACTGCTGCAAAGGCTGGGAGTCCCGGTCGAAAGGTCATTCCCCTCGGAGACGGCCGACGGCCGGATCGTCCCGGTGGACGTTGGCAGGACCATCATAAAGCTGGAGGGGCAGCAGTTCCCCACGCCGGTCATATTCGCCGAAGAAGGCGAGCCCAGCCTGCTGGGCGTGGTCACCCTTGAGGAGGCGGTCCTGGCCGTGGACCCTGTAGCCCAACGCCTTGTGCCAACCAAAGTGCTGCGCTACTAACACGGAAACCAGGGCCGGAGAACAGACAGGGCGGATGTTCGAGGAACTTAGAGAGGCCAAACTGGATTAACCTTGGAACGCCTGCTCAAGCCGGCCAGAAAGATCAGCCGCGCCCGGGAGAAAACATAGTGGGAAAACTAATGGTAACCATAGGAGTCGGAAACCAACAAGGAAGGCAGTTCCAAGACATCGAGGTGACCGTGGATACTGGCTCAACCTTCACAGCCGTGCCCAGAACACTGCTGCAGGACCTGGGAGTCCCGGTGGGACGCTCAGCCCGGTCCCGGCTAGCCGACGGCAGCACCGCCCCAGTGGACTTGGGCTGGACAATGATCAGGCTTGAGGGCCATACCTTCCCGACACCAGTGATATTCGCAGAGGAAAACCAACCCAGCCTGCTGGGAGTGGTCGCCTTGGAGGAAGCCCTGCTGGCAGTAGACCCAGTGGGACAACAGTTGGTGCCGGTAGACGTGATGCGCCTTTAATCAGGAAAAAACAACATTTTGGGCAAAGCCAGCCGCGGCAGCCCGCGCCGCCTTCCTCAGCAATAACGCAGCGACAACTCCATACCCGCCCCGGACAACCACTAGCCACTAACCAAGAACCCCCTGATCGCCTCGTAGGTCGCGTCCGGCAGCTCCTCCGCCAGGAAGTGGCCCGCCGGCAGCGAGTGGCCCCGCACGTTGGTTGCGTACTCCCGCCACACCGCCAGCACATCCTGGGTGCGCCCGACGTAGCCCGTCTCGCTCCACAGCGCCAACATCGGGCACGTCACCTTGTTCTCGAAGTCCGCCTCGTCGTGGACCAGGTCGATGCTCGCCCCCGCCCGGTAGTCCTCGCAGGTCGCGTGGACCGACGCCGGGTCGCAGCCGCACCGCACGTACTCCGCCACCGCCTCGGCCGGGAAGGTCTCCGCCGCGTTCCCCCCGCGGGTGAACCGTCCCCGGACGTAGTAGTCCGCCGACGCCCCGATCATCCGCTCCGGGAAGTCGTAGGGCTGGGCCAGGAAGAACCAGTGGTAGGTGTTGAGGGCCATCTCCTTGTTCACGATCTGGAACATCTTGTGGGTCGGGATGATGTCCAGGGTCGCCAGCTTCAGCACCCGGTCCGGGTTGTCCTTGGTCAGCCGGTGGGACACCCGCGCCCCCCGGTCGTGGCCCACCAGCAGGAAGGTGTCGAACCCCAGGTGCGCCATCACCTCCGCCTGGTCCCGGGCCATCTCCCGCTTCGAGTAGGTCAGGTGCTCCGGGTCCCCGTGGGGCTTGCTGCTGTCCCCGTAGCCCCGCAGGTCCGGCGCGACCACCGTGAAGTCCTCCGCCAGCCGGGGGGCGATCTTGTGCCACATCACGTGGGTCTGCGGGTAGCCGTGCAGCATCAGCAGCGGCGGCCCCGACCCGCCCTTCACCAGGTTGATCGTCGCCCCGCTGGTCTCCACTTGCAGCTGCTCAAATCCCTCGAACATGTCCCGGACCTCCTGCCCTGTTTCGTGCCCTGCCGTAGAATGGCCCTGCCAAAGACTCGCTATCGTTGGAACCTGCCAAGTCCATACCCGCCGCCGAATATGCCGAGACCGATCAATAGTCTCGCAGAAGATCGGTCGCATCCAGAAGCAGCAGCGTCACGCACAGTCCAACGAACATGACTATGATAAAAACCGCGAAGAAGACGTTGACCAGCCGGGAGTGCTTGCGGTCGCCATATTCACGCTCTGATTGACGCCCTCTATGCGCAATAATCTCAGTGATGTGGTCGGAAGTAATTCTCTCCAACAGGGGGTTCGCCGCACTCCCCACCATGGATATCGATGCGCCAATGACACGGCTGACGGGACCTACTGCCTCAGGGGGTATCCTTTCCGTCAATTCGACCGGAGTCGGCGCTTCCGGGTCGTTGCTGGCGATATGATTTCCTTCTGACACATCATCTGTATCATGGCCTGGATCATCTTGTTCTGGTGACATCGAATTCTCTCTGCCGCCCCAAATGGGGTGGATGCATCCCCCCGTCTCTACAGTAAGAACTTACGCCGCGGACCTGGCCGCCTGCCGTCGTCCGTATGGCTCCGGGAAAAGAAATCGACGATCATCGAGTCAAACTCGCTTGCTATCACGGCAGCCGCCATATAACGGACCGCCAAGTCGTAGTCCTCTTCGGTGATTGTGCCGGCAGTCTTTAATGCCGTTACTTCGTTGAGAGCGTCGAGAAAAATTTCATGCAATGGCGCCTGCTCCGGCTCAAATTCCCCGAACAGGTTTCCCGGTAGCCGCTCATTCATAACCCGTCGCTCCTCCTGCCGGACCGCCGCTCACGATAGACACCCTTGCCAGGAGTGTCAAGGAAACGGCTCCGTTCCACTCTGGGGCCTTTGGATTTTAAGGCCCAAAACCCCATTCCTTGACCCCCTCTTGCATGGTTTCATTTGGTTATGGTCAGGGGGCAACCCCGACCCAGCCAGAGGACCAGAAGGAGGGGGACAATGACCGTAGAGTTGGCAATGGCCAAGTGGGGGATGATCCTGGGCATCCGTGGGAGCATCCCGAAGCAGAGGGAGAAGATGGGTGGCGTGAGAATCACCACCAAATCCGCCCCCAATTGTGACAGGTGGCCTATTGACAAGACCCCACGTGCCATGCCTAGAGTAAACATAAGGAATAGAAAAGCAGTGGGGCTGGAGGTCGCATCTCCAGCCCCGGTGCGGACTCTTCCGAAATCTAACCCTTCTTGCAAGGAGGTCTGTGATGAAATCCGTCATAGCCCGCGTACACAAATATACCGCTGCAATTCAGGGCCGGTCAAGTAGGACCGTGGGAGCTTTGGCGCTGGCCGGCATCATTGTAGATGTTCGGGATGTCGCCGCCCTCATCACCGGCGGCTTGGCCACCGTCTTCACTTCCGTGTACCTCCCCTATAGCGCGTGGGTCGAGGCCCTCGTAGTCGCCGTCTATTGATGTCCCCCTCCCACTGGGTTTTCTATAGCAGGTGCCGAATCCACCATACAGTCCTGAGCGGTAGGGGGCGTCTATGGCTAAGTTCACCAAAGAATTCGAGGTTAGGTGTGTCCACTGCAAGTCCGGGGACGTGATCAAGAAGGGAATGCGGAACGGATATCAACGGTATCTGTGCAAGAAATGTGACCGCAAGTTCGACGACGGTGAGAAGCCGTTTGGCAAGTGGAACCGGGCCGACCACATCGCTGCGGCCGTGGACATGTACTACTCCGGCATGTCCTACAAGCAGATCGCTGAGATTCTGGGGCGCAACTTCGGTATACCCGAGCCTTCCAAGTCCACTATCTTCCGTTGGGTGAGGGAATACTCGGACATGATATCGGAAGGCTCGTCCGGCCTCACGCACAAGAAGACCTTCGACCATTGGGTTGCCGACGAGATGCAACTCAAGGTGGGTGGCAAGCGGATGTGGAACTGGAACGTGATGGACCGGGACACCCGCTACCTGCTGGCCTCCTACCTCTCGCCGCACCGGGGCGAGAAGGAAGCCAGAGCCGTGTTCGAGAAGGCTCTCAAGTACAACGGCGGAGCCATGCCGGACACCATCACCACCGACGGCCTCGGCTCCTACGGAGCGGCCATTAGCCTGATCTTCCCCCACACCCAGCACATCATATCCGAGGGCATCCACGAGAAGATCAACAACAACCTGAGCGAGCGGGTCCAGGGCACCTTCCGAGACCGGACCAAGACCCTGCGCGGCCTCCAGGGCCAGAGAAGCGGACAGAAGTACCTCGACGGGTGGGTAGCTGACTACAACTTCTTCCGCGACCACGAGGCCCACAAGGGCGGGACGCCCGGTGCTGCCGCCGGGGTTGGCAGGGGACTCAAGGATTGGTCGGACGTGGTGGACGCGGTAGCAACGTTCAAGGCGGCGGGACTGGACGACCGATCTAGGAACCGGAAGCTCAGAAAGACAATAAGTTATGGAGACCCCAAGCCAATCAATCCCAAGCCCGTGGGCGGCCGGGGCAAGACGGCACCGAAGTGGTAGGGGTCTCTAGCTCGTCCACCCGCTGCTAACCGTCCCGGTTCAGGGCTTGGCAGAGGCTCTGGACCTCGATGCTTACCGCTAGACCGTTCTCCAAGTAGTTCTCCAAAGGCCGGCGGGCCAGGGTGGGAATGTCGTCCAGTGCGTCGGCAAAGGCATCCGGCCCGAAGGTGTGATGCAAGGTTCCTTTGACGTTGTACCCTTCCGCTTCGATGTGGGCGCAGACCTCGCTCATTCGGTACTGGTTGCCTTGCTCTGGGTACGGCAACACTATCCCGTTGACTTGGGCCGGTTCCACTGAAACGCAGGCCGCGACCACCAACATTGCTGTCAATGCAATTGCGAGTCCGATGATCCTCTTCATGGGTTTCTCCTTGTCCCAGGCTGCACTTTCTATCCCGTTGGACTTTCGGATATAATGTGGTGGGGCATCCTCACCACGACGCCACCTGTCTACCGGATGAATTGGCGTTATTGCGGATGCCCCTCACTTGCTATTACAAACCCCGGGCTGGGGTGGTAGCAAGTGTACCCCCGCCAACCCTTACCTATACCTCTACGGCTGAGTCCCGGTGGTTGGCCGTATCCGAAGTTGTCCTTCGGGCAGGCCCGTTAGCTCGGCAATCTTCAGCAGAATCGTGCGCCCGGACCCGGTGCCATAGGTCTCGGCCTCCCCGTACCTATTCCTCCATGACAGCACCAGACTGCCGGACTTGCCCTCGCTGACCGAGAGGTTGGTGACGCCACCGGGGAACCCCCTATCGTCGAGCCTTGCCCACCTTCCGTCCCTACCGAGCCGCTGTATCTCCAATATGGCGTGTTCCTTCTCCGGGGCCGGGGGAGGCACGTCCGTTTGCCGTTGCCGCCAGCAGCAGATAACCAAGGCGGTAAGGATGCCAACCCATTCGGGTATCCGCCACGGCAGGCCGCGAATGAAGATGGGCCACGGTTGCGGATCGTACCAGCCCAGGTCTATGGGGATTTCGGCGGCGAAGCTCACGGCCACGGCCAAGGCGGTAGCTATGGTCCCGGCCAGGAGTCCCCGGCCCACCGACACGCCGCGCATGATAAGTCCACACGCCAGACCAACCATGAGGGCCGGTACGCCCATTTCCAAAGTCTTGAAGGCTAGGGTCAACACGACCCACGCGACGGGGTCCACGCTGTCCATAGGCACTCCCCAGATAGCCCACTAACTACGTTGGCGGCACTCCCCAGGAGAGCGCGTCAAGGATAAAATGGAGTGGTGCCCCCGTAGCTCAACGGATAGAGCCATCCGACTGACGACCGGGAGGGTTGCGAGTTCGAGTCCCACCGAGGGCACCGGCCGCAATTATAGACCACGGGGGGACGGTGTAGGAATAGTTACGCTGGTGGCACACTCCCCAAGGGCCGGGACGTGACGGGGGAAGTGCTTTGGCATTCCCTTTTGCGAATCAGGTTCTCGCAGAAACGGCACACGCGCCGGCCGCCTGTTCCCTCCCGCCAGTTGTTGGGAGTGATCAGGACTCCCGAAGGGCAATTCGCGCAGACGTGATAAACCGGGTCTTGCCCTCCGGCGTCGGCGTTATGCCAAGACAACATCTCAACCGTTCCCTCCCACATTCAGAAATCCCAAAGCTACGACCGCTTGAGCGACGCGATGCCCCAGACCGTGAGGGTGGCCCCGGCAACGAACATGAAGGCAACCACCGGGGCACCGAGGCCATTGAATGCCAGCAGGACGGACGTGCCCACCACCATAGTCCCGACCATAGCCATGAGTCCATTGGCGTCTGCTTTTTGCTTCATTCTATCTGCCTCCTTCGGTCGGGAATGATAACTTGGCAACTTCCCACACCCCGCCACCCATGTCTTTACTTAATGCTGGCGACCGCTTCGCCGGACTTGCCACCGGCGCGTTAGTTATTCCTTCGACGGCGTTCAGTTCGGCGTCGAAGGCGGCTCCCGGGACGAAAGGGAAGGGACCCTTTATGTTGAGCTTGGCGGCGATCTTGTCGTCACCACTGGAGACGTGTGGTGCGCTGGCCTCGGGAGCCGTAGATGCGTAGATTGCATTTCGGGGTTCGCCCCTCATCGGTACGGCAGTTGTGGTCGCTATGCCCCGCCCGATCATACACTCTGGGCGGGGCAACTCTATTCTAGCAAACTACTGTCGAAGACCTACCCTCCCGCCCGCCTAGACTTCTCCACGTTCCGGCGTGGGCCGCGGCGTGCCAGCGGTGCCAGCAGACCCAGGGCCACCACGCCGGAAGGCGCCCACCATACAGGTGACAAGCCGCCCATGTAGCTGGCTACGGCGATGCTTCCAGCTATCCCCGCCGCCGCGATAAGGCCAATGTTGATGTCTCCGTACTTCATGGCTTTCCAGTCCATTGTCTTCCTCCTTGATGTTGCATTGAGATGGTGGCTGGCGTCTTGCAGTGGTGGGGACCGGATTCCCCCACTCCCAGGGCGCACTAGGGCACCTGCTCGAAGTGCCCGTTCCTACCCCACGGTGATGCCAGTAGCTGGGCCGTGCGGTCCCGTAGGGCGTCTTCGTGGCACGGCTGGGGCACCACGTAGTAGGCCCGGGCCGACCCCCGGTGGAACCAGAGGGAGATAGGCTCCACGCCAAGGGCTTCCCTGATTCGGTCCGCCCCCTGGGGTATCATCACATCCCTCGCGCCGCCGTTGGTCCTCCCCGTATGGTGGTAGACCACCAGACTCTGACCGCGTCCCCAGAATGCCCGGAGGTCGTCCGCGTAGGTGTGCTTGGGACCATCCTTTCGGTACATTTCGGCAGTGTCCCCGATTCCGTTATCCGGGTCACAACACACGAGGTCCGCGTCCCTCGTATATTCAAGCGCGGCGTCCATCCATGCGTTACGCCTGGCCCTCTTGGCCGCATGTTGGTGGCTCATATACGGCGGGAAGTCCAACAGGGCGTTGAAGTATTGCGTGGCCGGCGGGAGGATGTCCGCACCTTCCGCGCAGTGGACGCACCTTGCGTCCCGGAACACAAGATCGCGGAGCTTCTCCCAGAGGTCGGGGTCGCACTCGCGGTAGTTACGTCTATCGTCGTCCGGCGTCCGGGCCAAGTACTCGATATGCCCGCCGTCGCCGCTTATTCGCGTATTGTTGCCGCGCGCGTGCTTTTCGTCGTGGTGCATGTACCAGAGGACGCCCAGCCGGAGCCTGGGGTCGGGCCGGGCCGTGTCCGTCGTACCGCTCAGGAAGCGGAGTAGGCCGTGCTTGGCGAAGTCGGCAACGTCGCCCACATATCTGTTTTGCATGTTGCCCTCCATACGGAGATTGGTGTCCGGTGGGAGGGCAGACAACGCAAAGCGGCTGCCGCTTCCCCCACCGTTCCCGGTGGAGGGGGCCGCCAGTGCGAATCCGGCGAGATTCGCCGTCCGCACGGGCTTGACCACGCGGCAGCCGCTAGTCTTAAATTACCAGTGGCCTGTTCTGGGCCGTGTGGTGCCCCCATCCAGCGGGTGGCACCCAAGCAAATCGGCCCCGCCTATCACTACTAGGCGGGGCCGATGCTGTTCAGGTTGAGCTTGGAGATGTAGGTGCCGGGGCGGTTCCCGTTTGCTCTCTCAAGGCACCCCCTTGTAGACGAAGGTTGGGCGATTTGCCGAATCCACCGTCCCATAAGCGGCCACAAGGGGGCATGTTGCCCACCTGCATATAGGCCGCCGAGGGTATTCCTCAGTCGGTGGATTCGGCAAGGCCATGTAACCACAGGATATGATGGGCTGTCAATTATCGGAAGTTGGTGGGTTAGGGAAGGTCGAGAGAGGAGAGAGTTGCACACATGGACAGCGTTGGTCTTTAATGGTGGCCGGATGCCCCGGGCCGGAACCCGTCCGAGACCCGTGGGGCAGCCGAGGGCTGTGGTATCATATTCTTAAAAGTCCAGCACGGACATAGAGGGTGTGATGAACGACGGCCCAGAAGTCGTAAAGAAGATTGAATTGTGTCTTAATTGACCGAGGGGCACGCACGGTCCAAGCTAATCACTTGCATGTGCGTGCCCTCCGACAACCCAAGACGGAAACCGTTCCGAGTTGCTAGGCTTCCACAGACAATAAACGATGGTGTTTCCGTGGTTGTAAGCTAGGAGGGAAGCAATGAGCAAGCGAGACGCCAACCTCTTGGACAGAGAATTCCAATATTACTTGGATCACCAGGAGGAGATAGTCAAGCAATACGACGGTCGTGTGGTGGCCATCAAGAATGGTGAGGTAATCGGGGTCTACGACTCCGAAGCGGAAGCTGTGGTCGAGGCCCGGAAAGAGCACGAAGTGGGGACTTTCCTAGTGCAGCGCGTTAGCCCCGGGGAAAAAGCCTACACTCAGACATTCCGTTCCCGGGTCAGGGGGTAGCCGATGGACCCAATAATCAGTTTTGGGGCGGATGGTGCTGCGTTTCGGATCCACTCAGACGAATTGGTGAATGAGTTGGTTAGTGACTGCGCGGTCGGAGAGTTTGCTGAGCCAGAAGGCGACATATCCGATCTAGTTCCGTTCCAAGCTCTTTGGGATACCGGCGCAACCAACAGCGTTATAACGGACCGCGTGGTTCGTGAGTGTGGTCTAACGCCGACGGGACAGACCAGAGTTCAGGGGGTCAACGGTGCCCACCGAGCAAACACTTATGTAGTGAACATCCTTCTCCACGGGATTGTGTTGTTTCCTTCGGTGGTGGTCACAGAGGGTGATTTTCTTGGGGCGGACGTTCTCATCGGCATGGACATTATCAACAAGGGAGACTTTGCAGTCACCAACAAAGACGACAAAACCTTGTTCACTTATCGATTCCCCTCCGAGGGTGGCGTAGATTTCGTGGGTTGGGAAGAAGATGACGATTAACAAAACTACGCCCCGTAGGGTCCGATGTCGGTAAACATGGAGTCTGGTGTTGGAGGACAATCCCCTCCAGATGCGGCGGAGGCCCAAGTCGAGTTAGTCGTAGACGGGCACGATATATCTCAGCATATCGAGCAGTTCTTCTACGAAGAAGATAGGGCCCAGTGGGTCGTATACGTCGACTTGGCTCGCAACGACGACACATCGGTCGCGCTACAGCCGTTGAATCACAAGAAAGCCCATGTGAGATACCGAATAAGAAGCAAAGCATTCGACGGACCTTGGTGCTCAGGTCAAGCCGAAATTGTATGGCGTCGCATCGAGACGGGTGATGAAGACCTTATACTGCACGGTACTGGGTTACTGCATAAGAGTCCATCTCCGATCAGGACTCCGCATCCTCCCATCGAAGTGATGACGACGGAGACGGTGTCGGTCGAAGGCGTGGTCGTCCAGCAGAAGATTGCGCCCGGAACAATCAGCTTCGTAGAGGAGGATCCGCAAGAGAAGGCTTTCAGAGAAGAGCAAATCCGCCTTGCTCAAGAGGCCGAAATCCGATCCATTACACGTCCGGAGTTCGTGCTATTCATGGCCACTAGTGCCCTTTCGTCTCATCGACTGCTATATGAATTGGCAATGTCCAGACAGAACCCTGAAGTCATATATTCATCCTTGATATTCCTTCCGTTGGCAATCGAATACTTCATAAAGTACCTACTGGTGCAGAAGTCTGGGTCTATCGAGCGCGAGTACAGAACACACAAACTGCTGGTTCTGTTTGACCTCCTTCCGCTCGATGTGCAGAGGTCCATTGAGGAGGAGTTCGAGAATAGACTGGAGACCATACGGGTGCAGAGGCCACCCTGGAATCTCCGCGTGTTCCTCAAGAAGACGCAAGATGCCTTCACTGCTCTCCGGTATCTATTCGACATTCAGAACGCCAGGTCGTCCAGACATCTTGTGGAACCGGAGAACACCGCGCTATTAAGGGTTACGGCGGACGCTCTCGAGCGTGTGGGTCTCGGCGTGCAAAGTCGGCAATGACTGAGAATCTTGAAATCAACGCGGACACGCCACATTCGGTGGTCGGTGTGGCCCGATAGTCCAGCGTTGAGGATAATTGCCCCCTCTTCCACCCCCTTCGACGTTCCTCCCAACACCCCTCAATGACCCCTTTCGGTCCCCCCAAACCGGCCCCAATGGCCCAACGGTACGCAAAACCTGGAAAGGTGAACGCAATGACTCTCGTAAACAACTTCGGAGTCCTGCTGCCCACAAGGGGAGTGCTGGTCTACGCCGGAAGCAGCGGCCCCAGGGTCGAACAGACCTGGCAGATGGCCGAGACCGCCGAGCGCGCCGGCTACGACTCGGTCTGGGTCGGCGACAGCATCACCTCCAAGCCCCGCATGGAGCCGCTGACTGCGATGGCTGCCGTCGCCGCCCGTACCGGACGGGTCAGGGTCGGCACCGCCGTCCTGCTCAACGCCCTCCGTCACCCCGTACACCTGGCCCACGCCGCCGCCACCATCGACAACATCTCCGGCGGGCGCGCCATCCTGGGCCTGGGCGCGGGCCGCAGCAACAACCGGATGTTCGTTGACGAGCACGCCGCCGTCGGCGTTCCGATAATGGAAAGGGCCGCCCGCATGGAGGAGAGCATCCGCGTCATGCGCGCCCTCTGGACCGGGGAGCCGGTCAGCAACCCTGGCGAGTTCTACCCTCTTGAGAACGTCACCCTGGAACCCCGGCCCGTCCAGCCGTCCATCCCCCTCTGGATTTCCAGCAACTGGGTGCGCCGCGGCCTGGCCCGCGTCGCCGAGCTTGGCGACGCCTGGATAACCAACGTCCCGTCAGTGGACCTGTTTGCCCGGTGCTGGGAACGGATCGGGCAGCAGGCCGGGGAGATGGGCCGCGACCCAACAGGCATCGGCCGCTGCCTCTACATCTCCGTGAACCTCAACGACGACACCAATGCAGCCCTGGCCGAGGGCGACCGGTTCATGCAAGCATACTACAGTGTGCCCTACGACATCATCAGCAAACAGTTGCTCTGCGTCTTCGGCCCGCCCCAAAAGTGCATCGACGCCATAGAGTCATACAAGGAGGCCGGCGCCGACTACTTCATCGTCCGCTTCGCCTCCCCGGACCAGGTGCGCCAGATGGCCCGCTTTACCGAAGAAGTCCTCCCTTCGGTAGCCTGACGGCCCTGGCGGTCTGACGGTTTTGGCAGCGTGCAATTCAGGTCGTTTCATTCCTGCCCCTCCACCGCCATTCCCGCTTTCGCGGGAGTCCATCGACCGGCGCCCGGCGCTTGGCCCCCTGGATTGCCGGCCCGCCTATTCGAAACCCTGCTCCCGGAGCGAGTCCGACATCTCCTGGTCCGCCTCCGCCAGTTCCATCCGGTCCATGAAAAGGTACACAATGGAACGCTGCGAGTAGTACTTCGCCCCCTGCGGATTCAGCTCAATAGCCCGGCTCAAGTCCGCCGCCGCCGCCTCGTACATCCCTACCTCATAGAAGGAACATCCCCGGTCATAGTAGGCGTCGGCAAAGTCCGGGTCCATCTCTATGGCCCGGTTGTAGTCCTGTATCGCCCGTTCGTAATTCCCGTGTCGGCTGTAGCGGTTGCCCCGGTCGCGGAATCCACCAGCGTCGACCGGCTCCTCCGGCAATCTGCGAGTCAAGCAAGCCCCTCCATTCTCAAGAGTTCCCGTCAGCCCAATCATATCCCAACACTGCACCGCACGCCTCCAGCGCCGCCGGCCCGGAAGGGGGCCAACTTGCGCGATCAGGACTCCGGGGGCATACTTGTCCAAACAGAGACGCTGACCCTCGCAGAGTAATGCCACCTATAGAAAGGCGGTTTTATTATGGACAAGGCCGAAATTCCCTTCCTGCCGGTCACCAGGCTCGCCGAACTCATCAAGGACCGCACCGCGTCGCCGGTGGATGTCGTGGAATCTTACCTCGACCGCATCGACCTGCTGAACGACACCCTCCACGCCTACCTGACCGTGTGCCGGGACGAGGCACTGCAAGCCGCCCGCGACTCGGAGCAGATACTTTCCCGGGGAGAGTACCTGGGGCCGCTGCACGGCGTGCCCTTCGCGGTCAAGGACCAGCTTAACACCCGCGGCATCCGGACCACTTCCGGCACTCCGGTCTTCAACGACTTCGTCCCCGACCACGACGCCACCGTCATCACCAGGCTCAAGGAGGCCGGGGCAATCTTGCTGGGCAAGCTCAACATGACCGAGTTCGGCACCACCAGCCTGTCCCACGCCTTCGAGACGGCCCGCAACCCCTGGGACGCGGAGCGTTTCACCGGCGGTTCCAGCAGCGGCTCCGGGGGCGCAACCGCCGCCTTCATGTGCGCCACCTCCATTGGCGAGGACACCGGCGGCTCCATCCGCGGCCCCGCGGCCTGGTGCGGGCTGGTCGGGATTCGTCCCACCTGGGGCCGGGTCAGCCGTTTCGGCCTGCGCCCGGGCATGTGGTCGATGGACACCCTCGGCCCCCTGTCCCGGACTGTCGAGGACTGCGCCCTCACCCTCCAGGCCGTCGCGGGCCACGACCCCAATGATGGCTACACCTGGGACGTGCCCGTTCCCAGCTACCGGGACTCCCTGGACCCCAATCTGACGGGCAAGCGAATCGGGCTGGTCCGGGAAATGGTCTACACCGACCTGGTGGAGCCGGAGGTCCGCGACGCTGTGGTGCAGGCCGCCAGTGTGCTGGCCGAGTTGGGCGCGACCGTCGAGGAAGTGTCCATCCCCCTGACCAGCCATGCCAACACCATCTCAAGCGTGCTCAGGGTAGAGGCCCCCACCAACTACCGGGACCTCATCCGAAACCGGATCAAGGAGATCAACCACGACAACCGCATCTCATACTTGACGTGGAGCCTCACTCCGGCCCTGGCCTACTACAAGGCCCTCAAGCTGCGCGCGCTCCTGCGGCAGAACATCCTCGACACCCTCTCCGAGTACGACGCGCTGGTGATGCCGACGATGGGAACCGCCGCCCCGAAGGTCGAGCCGGACCCGGTCATCGACAGCAAGGAGAACAGCAACCGGAACCGCACCGGGATGACCACCTCCTTCAGCCTGGCCAGTTCTCCGGCCCTGAGCATCAACTGCGGCTTCACCTCCGAAGGTCTGCCCATCGGCTTCCAGATAGGGGCCAAGCCCTTCGACGAGCAGGGCGTCTTCAACGTGGCCTACGCCTACGAGCAGGCCACTGAATGGCACACCCGCAGGCCGCCAATCTAGACGATCTCTAACGACGATCTCTAACATCGGAACAACGAGTCCAAATCAAGAACAGGAGAACGCAGGACTTACGACATGATCAAACACTTCGGAAGCCTCTACGCCGGCCATGTGGACCTTGGCGACATCGGTCTGGAAGCCACTCCGGTCAATGACCGCCGTTTCGACGACGAACACCTGGCGACCATCTTCGACCGCACCGAGCAGCTCGTCACGACCATGGACCGCCTGGGCTACCACAGCTTCTGGGCCGCGGAGCACCACTTCCAGCACGAGGGGAACGAGGTAATCCCCAACCTGCTCATGCTTTACGTCCACCTGGCCCACCTGACCAAGACCCTGAAGTTCGGCTGCGGTTTCAACATCAACCCCATGTGGCACCCGTTGCGCCTGGCAGAGGACTACGCCACAGCAGACATACTAACCAACGGGCGGGTAATCTTCGGCGTGGGCCGGGGCTACCACTCCCGGGAGGTCGACACCTTCGGCGCTCCCAGCACCAACACCGACAGCGACGCCAACCGGGAGTTGTTCGAAGAGCAGGTCGAGGTGATGATCAAGGCGTTCAATGAGAAGTCCTTCTCCCACCAGGGAAAGTTCTACCAGATCCCGCCGGACGTTCCCTACCGCGGCTACAACCTGGAGGAGATTACCCTGGTCCCGCGTCCCAAGAACCTGCCGGTGGAAATCTGGCAGCCGATGGTCAGCGCGAGCCAGCGGGCAATGGACTTCATGGCCAGCCACGACATCCAGGCCATCATCGGCGGCGGCGCGGTCACCGGCGGCGCGTCGGAGGAAGTGATACGGCGCTGGACCGACACCCTGGCCCGCCACGGCCGCGAGGTAGAGATGGGCGGCAGGCTGGTCATCGGCCTCTCCACCTTTATCGCCGACAGCCAGGAGGAGGCCGTCAACCAGGCCCGCAAGTACCTGGAAGAAGACATGAAGATGTTCGCGCCCCTGGGCTTCTTCCGGGAACTTACACCCGACCAGATAATCGCCCTGGGCGACCCCAAGCGCGCCCGCTACGCCGGGCTGCCGACGATGGAAGACTTCGTGGCCGCCGGAGCGTGGCTCTGCGGCACAGCCGAAATGGTGACCGAGCGGATAATGGAAATCCAGGAGAAGTACCCCGGGCTGGAGTACATGCACGTGGGGTGCAACCGCATGGGCGCGCCCCTCAGCGTCATGCTGGAGCAGTTGGAGCGTTTCGCCGAGGGCGTCATGCCCCACTTCAACGTGGGGAAGCCCGTCGCGCCGGTATAGGCTCGCCGGACCCTCGGAGGTCCAGGACAAGAATTGCGCCGCCGGGAGTTACGCTGCCGGCGGCGCAATTGTGTTTGCTCCGGATTGCGTGTGGACTACCCAGCACGAGCAGGCCGTCGGTCCCCCGGCCAGAACGATCCGGAACCCGCCGCTAGGCAGGCACCGACAATACCGCAGCTATTTCGCTGAACTCCCGGGACAGCTTGCTCCACGAGCCCCCGCGGTCGTCGCTCCGGTAGAGGTGGCCGTACCGGCTTCCCGCAAAGGCCAAATCAGGCTCCGACGGCAGTATGTCCACGACCCACATCGCGCTGTTGGGCGGCGTGGACAGCGACATGGCCTCCCAGGTCTGGCCGGCGTCGGTGGACTTCATCACCGTGCCCGTCTGTCCCGGCGTGGTGTCGCCGATGGTGATAAAGACCGTCCTGGGGTCGTCAGGATGGACGATTATTCCCCTGGGGTAGGTGTAGGGGAACACCTCCCGGATGCCCACCTGCCGCCACGAAGCGCCTTCGTCCGTGGTCGTCCAAACGTCGTTGTTGACCACCACGATAACCGTCTTGGGCGGTCCGGCAGTGACAGCCACATTGTGGACATCCAGGTTAGGGATGTCCGTGCCTGCCTTCTCCCAGGTATCGCCGCCGTCGGCGCTGTGGCGCAGTCCGTCAACCTCGATGCCGAACCAGATACTCTTGGGGTTGGTCGGGTCGATGGCGATGGCCGTGGTCAGCGGCAGCCCGATGGGGCACTCCTTTGCCACTTCCATCGGACGCTGCTCCCACGTCGCGCCTCCGTCCGAGGACCGGTAGAACTCCACCGGGTCCGGGGTGCCGGTGCCGGCGTACATGAGGTCCGGCTGGGACGGGTCAATGGACAGCGCGAAAACGGCCTTTCCGTTCAGGGCGCAGTCCACGGGTGTCCAGTGCTGGCCCCCGTCGTCGCTGCGGAACAGACCCCGGTCCGCGCCCGCAAACACGACCTCCGGATTCGAGGGGCGCCGCTTCAACGACCGGACCATGGCGTTCTGGTAGATACCCTGGTTGACGCCCGCCCGCTGCCAGGTCTCGCCCCCGTCGGGGCTGCGCATAATTCCCTGGCCCACAGTGCCAACCAGTATGCTTGTTGCCGTAGCCATACCACTCACCTGCCTTTACAGTTTCGGGCATGGTAATGCTGATTGTGCTGCAATGCAATGTTGAATGCGAGAATCCGGGACGCTCATCAGCAAGAAGGGTCTCCATCGCCGCCGCCGTTACGTCCCGGCGGCCTGGTGTTGCCCTCTATACGCTGGAGAACCATGAGCATCGTGTTTAATGTCATGATGATCACGTCCAGCTTTTCGTCCATACTGTCCAGCTTATCCAGCTTGTCCAGACGTTTCTCTATGCGGGGAAGACTTCCGGACAGGTCAAGTATCTTCCGGTGGGAATACCCCGCCGTAGTGCCTTCCAGATTGGTCCGGGCATACTGCAACAGGACCGGGGGAATAACCGTGCCTGGAAATGAGCCATGCTCGATCTCATGCAGGATGCCGGCCAACTTCCCGTCGTGGCGCGGTAGGAATTTGCTGCCAGACCCCTGTGGATAATCACCGCACCCGCAGAGACACGATTGACGTTCAGTGGCCATCTCTCGTCACCTCAACTTGCTCCAGTGACCATCTTACACTGCCAATATCCCCCCGCAAAGCATCACTGCGCCCTACTCCCCCGCTCTGAAGAACTCCGCGGCGCGCTCGGCGATCATAATCACCGTAGCGTTGGTGTTGGCCCTGGGTATCTCCGGCATCACAGAGGCGTCTATGACCCGGAGGTTCTCCACTCCGCGCACCCGGCATAACTGGTCAACCACCGCCGCCGGGTCAGAGTCCGGCCCCATCCTGCATGTGCCGCAGGTGTGCCCGGCGATGCCCACGCTCCGGTGCAGCCAAGCATCCAGGATGTCGTCAGTTGCCAGGTCGGATTCGGACGGCGCAATGCGGTCCGCGATGATGCCCTCAAAAGCCCCGTCCTGGAAAATACGGACGCAGAGCCTCACCGACTCCCGCAGCCGTTGCAGGTCCCACGGATGGGACAGGGAACGGTACTCCAACACCGGCTGCACCGCCACGTCGCCAGAGGCCAGCCGCAGTTCCCCTACGCTCAGGGGAAGCTCCAGGCGGCACCCAACCCGGATTTCCTCGGCCTCACGACCCGCCGGCCCCGAGGTCAGGGGCTGCACCTGGATGTCGTTGCGGGCATCGGAGCCGGGGGCGGCGAAGCGCAGGGCAACCTGGTTCCGGGGAGAGTCCGGGGCCAGCGTGTAGCCCTCCACGGGCCGGAACCGCAGGTTCACAGACGGATGGTTCTTCATGTTCTGCCCCACTCCAGGCAGGTCCACCAGAGGGTCTATTCCCAACGCCGACAGCTCTGCCGCCGGACCAATCCCGGACAGCATGAGAAGCTGGGGAGAAGCGATTGCGCCCGCGGCCAGGATGATCTCCCGGCCCTCCAGGGTGAAGACCTCCCCGCCGCTCTCAGCCTCTATGCCGACAACTCGCTTGCCCTCCAGCATGACTCGACGGACCGTGACCCCGGCCTTGATGGTGAGGTTCAGCCGGTGGCGGCAGGGGTCGATGTAGCCCAGCGCCGTGCTCCAGCGGACGCCACCGGGGTTGTTCAGCGGCACCGGACCGACGCCGGCAGCATCCGGGTGGTTCATGTCCGGGTCCTCGGGAAATCCCGCCGCTATGCAGGCTCGATGGAAGGCCGAATGCAGGGGCAGCCACGACTCACGCCGCATGTGGCGACGCACTGGTATCGGCCCTTCGCTGCCGTGGAAATCATCACGGAAGTCCTCGTCCCTCTCCAGCCTGCGGAAGTATGGCAGCGTCTCCCGGAAACTCCACTTATCGTTGCCCAGGGCGGCCCAGGCGTCGTAGTCCTCCGGCGCGCCCCGCAGGAAAATCTGGTGGTTGATGGCGCTGGTGCCGCCGACCACCTTCCCCCGCGCCACTGCCAGCCCATCGGGACCCAACTCGCTGGACCTGCCGGTGAAGGACCAGTTGTACGCCGCCCCGGTCTCCGACGCGGACTGGTTGGCATCGTGCTTCAACTCGCGGGGCAGCAGCTTGAAGTCCGGGTAGTCCGGCCCCGCCTCCAGCAGCAACACCGACCGCCCCGGGTCCTCGGACAGCCGCGAAGCCAGCACACACCCCGCCGAGCCTGCGCCTACGATGATTATGTCGTATTGCATGTTTCCTCCGGTGGCCGAAGAGCAAGCAAATGGGGATCGAGCAGCCACCTATTCCAAATTCCTTACCCTGCGGAACACCACCAGAAAGAATATGGCCGTCGCCAGGCTCACCGACGAAATCAGGGTCAGCGCGCCGGAGACGGTGTAGAGGTCCATAAACAGCCCGATGAGGAAGATGCCCACCGGCCCCAGCCCGTGCTCCAGCATGTAGATGCTGGTTACCCGGCCCCGCAGGTTGTCGGGAGTCATCATCTGTACCAGGGTCTGGTTGCTGACTATGAAACTGGTCTGGCACAGACCCAGGCACACCATCATCGCCAGCGACAACAACAGCCACTGGGACAGCGACAAGGTCAGGATTGCGGCGGAACCGACCACCAGCGCAATCAGGGCCAGCTTCCCCTTCCTGATTCCGAAGCCCAGGGACGCAATTACGAAAGTGGTGGTCACGCCGCCCACTCCCTGGGCCGCCATCAGGTATCCGCCCACATTGGCCTCGGCCCCCAGCACCTCCCCGGCGTAGGCGGGGAGCAGCGCGGGCAGCGGTATGAAGCAGAATGTCAGTATGAAGCTCATTATTATGAGGTGAAGGATAATCCGGTTTTCCCGCCAGATGTAGAGGAACCCGCCCTTCAGGTTGTTCAGCACCGAGTCACGCCGGGCCGTGGACTCCCCCTGGTAGGGCGTGCGCATGGGGATGAGCAACAGCGCGGCGGCCAGGTAGGCCACACCTTCGACCAGGAAGTTCCAGGTGATGCCCACCTCGGTAATCAGCAGGCCGCCCAGCATCCCTCCGATAAGCCGGTTCACCGTTACTGTCATGGCGTTCAAGGCGAAGGCATTGCCCAGGTCGCCCGGCGGGACGGTGTTCACGACCAATGCCGAGCGGGCGGGCATGATGAAGGCGAAGCACACCGCGGACACTCCCGCATAGGCGAAGGCGTGCCAGACCTCCACCGTGGCCGTGGCCACCATCAGCGCGAACCCGAAGGCTACTATGCTGAGGAAGAACTGGACCACGATGACCACCTTCCGCCGGTCCATCCGGTCGGCCACCACCCCGGCCCACGGTCCGATGATCAGGGTGGGGAACCCCCGCAGGCCGGCGGCGGTCCCCGAGAGCAGCGCCGAGCCGGTCAGGTCCCACACCAGCCAGCTAAGGGTGATCATCTGTAGCCACAGGGCCATGTGGTCGAAGATGTTGCCCGCCCACAGAAGCCGGAAGTCCTTGCTCTGCAGCGATGTGAAGGTACGGACCCGACCCCGGGGCGCGGGACGCCGCGCTGATGTGGTCTGCGCCGACGGCTGGCCCGCCGGTGTTTCGGATCGGTCTACGCGCATTTACCCCCGCTGGTGTGAGAAATTCCCGCTACTTCCCGTCCGTCTCGCGCCTTATCCTCCCCATCTAACATGAAGACGGGGCCGCTACGGGCCCCATCCTCATCCAAATGCAAGACCGACCGAAAGAATCCGCGATGACAGTTAACTTCCGTTGGCCAGTCCCAGTTCCTCCAGGATGGCTGGGATCCCCTGCTTCTCCTCCTCGGTCAACGGGCGCAGGGGGCGGGAAACGGTGTCGCTGTCCAGGATGCCCATCATCTTCAGGGCAGACTTCATCCCCGCGAAACTGGCGGCGTTGGCGCTGCCTCCCCTGGAGAGCGTGGCGATCTTCCCGGCAATCAGCAGCTTGGCGTTGCACTCCCGGACGGTGGCGGCGTCCCCCGCCTCTCCGGCTTCCCAGCCGCGGGCCGAGGCTTCGGGCACCAGGTTGGCGATGCCGGGAATCACGCCATCCACCCCCACGCCGCCCGCGTTGGTGATGCGGAACACGGTGCCCAGGAACCGCAGCAGCGGAATATCACCCTGCTCGCAGAGGATGTTGAGCTCGGCCAGCAACTCTCCGGCGCCGGAACTGTCCTTGACCCCGACCACTGTGCGCTCATAGGCCAGCGTGGCGATGGTACCGGGGGCCACCGCTGTCTTCACCGTCTGCGGAATGTTGTAGACCCACAGCGGTCCGCCAATACCGTCGCTGATGTGCCGGTAGTGGGCCAGCAGTTCGTCCTGGGAGTTGGGGTAGTAGTAGGGCGGAGTCACGGCCACCCCGTCCAGCCCCATCTCCTGCACCTCCCGGGCCATGTTCAGGGATAGCTGGGTGCTTGCGCCGGAGACGTTGCCGATGATTGGGACGCGGCCTGCCACCTCGTCCACCACTGTCTCGATGCTCTTGAGACGCTCCTCGTCGGACAGGGACCCGAACTCCCCGGTGGTCCCGGAGGCCCAGATTCCATGCACCCCGCTGTCGATCAGGTAGTTGACCAGCCGCCGCAATGACGACACATCCACGGTCTCAGTCCGGTGCATCGGGGTAAGAATCGGGACGATTACTCCTCGGATTTCCTTGTCAGCCATGCCTTTCCATACCTCTAATCTTGAATCTGGGTGAATTGGCCGCCAGCACTGCTAACGCAGGTGCCTCTCCAGGAACCGGCACCAGTCGTCCACGGCCTCGGGCGACGACCTGCCGTGGGGACCCATGTAGCATACCATCCGCTTGTCCTCGGAACCTATCAGGTCGAACAGGTCGCTCTGGGACTCCCTGGAGAAAAGCTCATCGTCCCATTGCATGTGGAACAGCACCGGGACATGGACATTGGGCGCGTCCCTGCGGAACCGGTCTCCCAGGGCATCGTTGCCGTCGGTCTGTTCCCTTCGCTCCAGGGCGTTCTTCCCCAGGGCGGCGCAGCGCAGCTTGTCCCCCGCCTCGGCCACGAAGGGCAGCCCGAACCGGCACCCCATTGAGAAACCGGCGTAGCCAACCCGCTCTGCGTCGATGAAGTCCATCTCCGAGAAGGATGCCAGCGTAGCCATCCAGTCATCGACCATGCCGTCGATTACGTTGTCGAAGCCCTTCTCCGCGTACAGGTCCTGCAACTCCGGTCCCTGCCGCCCGCCGTGGGCCGGGCCGTCGATGGCCACCATAGCAAACTGGGACACGCCCGCCAGCCTGCGTCCCAGCATCACCGCCCTTGAGACCCGCTTGTGGCCGCTGCCGCCGTGACCGAACAGCACCAGGGGCAGGGGCTTCTCCACGTCTTCCGGCATCCAGGCCACACCGGGCACAGGCCCGTTCCCGGACGTAACCACGAACTCCCGCTCCACCACCTGTCCCTCGGCCACGCTGTCGCCAAGCCATTCCAGACTGCTCATTTGCTCACCTTCCTTATTACCGGTCTGTTGATTGGACTATGAACTTCACCGGGAGAACGTCCCGGAAGACTGCCCCTACATCACCGGCTTCGCATCCCTGAGCCGCGCCTTGCCCCCGTGGGTCGAGGGGTCCGCGCACGCGCAGAAGCTATGGGCGCGGCCCCATTGTACCAGCAACAGGGAAGGCCACGATGTTGCTGCTGACGCTGCGCCATTGTCAACGCACAGACGAGGATGGTAACTTGGCAGGTGCATGAACCCGGATGCTGGACAGACAGCGGGAGGCAAGCAATGGAATCGTATGCCCCCATTCTTGGGATGATAGTGGTGACGGCCTCATCAATCCTGCTCTTGGTGAGCATTAGCGGATTGATATATTCCCTGCGTCCGCGTTCCGAAGGCCCAGACAGCCAGACCCGCGATCGTACCGAATAGTTATGCGAGACATTTTCACCACAATCTGCGGTCTCGGGGTACTGGTCAGCCTTATCGGTCTAGGCATCGGCGTACTAATCTGGCTCTCCCCGGTTACGGAAGAACAACTTACCCCGGCTCAGAAACATCTGGTCAACCAGTCCGACCTGATGGTCAAAGCTGCACTGGGCGGAGCAGCAGGGTTCATCACCGGGAGAGCCTTGCCAAGCAGATAAACAGGCACTGTTGACAACGCCCAACCCCTACACCACCAACCTCACACCCCTGGGCCGGGTCTTGCCCTCGTGGGCCGAGGGTCCGGCACATACGCAGACGCTATGAGCGCAGCCTCATTGAGCGCCAGAGAAAAGCCTCGGGGAAAGAGAGCGGCAGCTGCCGGGGCCCGGGGCCGCCTAGCCGTCGGCCGCGGGAGTCACTCGGCGGAACACGGCGGGCGACCCGTCGGCGTGGATATGGCCTTCCAGCAACGACAGGACCTCCCGGTGCTGTTGGTCCATCCGCTCAGTCAACCGCTGTTCCATGCGCTCCATCCGGTCGGTAGACCGTTCTTCCATACGCTCCATCTGCTCGGTCATGCGGTCCATGCGGTCGGTAAACTGCTCTTCCATGCGCACCATCCGGTCGGTAAACTGCTCTTCCATGCGCACCATCCGGTCGGTAAACCGTTCTTCCATGCGCACCATTCGGTCGGTAAACTTCTCTTCCATGCGCACCATCTGCTCGGTTATGTGCTCCATCCGGTCCTCTATGCGGTCCATCCGGGCGTTCATTCGGCGTTCCATGCCGCTGATATGCCAATATACCCAGCCGCAGATGGCGGCCAGACCCGCCAACAGCATCGCGCACACCGCGGCAAAGGCTTGCAGGGTTGCAGCGTCAATCATCTTCGGTCCTCCAGGTTCCCCTTATCCTAGCACTCCCAAGAACGGAGGTACACTTCATCCCCCGGCCTACACCACCAGCTCCGCATCCCTGGGCCGCGCCTTGCCCCCGTGGACCGAGGGTTCCGCGCACCACTTCGCCGCCAGCCTCCTCACCCCCTCGTAAACGCTTTCGTCCAGACCCAGCAAATCGCAGACAACCCGCCGGTCCAGCAGGGCGCGGTTGGGGTCCGCGTCGGCCAGGTAGGCGGGCTTCAACTCCCGGTCCCGGAAGTCGTTGAAGATGTCCTCCGCGGTGGCCAGTTGCTCATCGCTCAGGGCGTGAAAGTCCAGGACGAGGAGGGAGTCGGCAGCGCGGATTGTAGTCCTGCCTCGGCCAGATTGTTGCCTATTAGAATGCCACCAGTACATGAGAAGTCCCAATGTGCAGTTGCCCCAAATCGTAAACGCGAAATCAAAACGCTTGTCATCGAATGTCACGTTAGGCCAAGCATGGCCTCCTATACTTTCCCGCCCGGTGAACGCCGCTGAAAGTGGCTGGGAGTTAAACCTGAAATCACGATTCAGGTGGGAGCGGCTGGCGGTCGCCCACACGGTAGCAGCCTTTGTCTCCATACCAGACCGGACGGCTAACTGCGAGTCCGGTTCGCAGACCATGAGCACTTCCTTCTCAGCATCGTGATTCCAAAGGCATGGGTAGGTAGCGGTTGGACTAGGCGGGCCATTGGTGAATGGACCCCGTGGCGGCGCTCCGCTTCGTGGCGGCGGTCCGTTAATGTCGAGATGGTAGAAGCCAAGTTTTCCCGTGTCGGTTAGAGGAACCACTGGCAGTTCAACACTCGACGGACTGCCGGGCAACCACAGCCTGCATTGAGCCAGAAGGTGGGCGGTCTGCGCGAGGGCATAGTCTCGTAACCGCACACAGTTCCAAGTCTCTCCGCCTATTAACTCTACGGCCAGCGCCTCACCGGCCACTTCATCGCCTATTGGTAGATTCACTCCCCCATAAGGCCCGTCTTCGATTCCGCGTTTATTGCTGGTTTCCAAAACCCCCTTTGCAATGGCAGCAGCATCGGCAAACCCTTGGGCACGATTGTTCAACGATACGAAGTCCGCTCGCCGTGTAGTCTCTTCAGTTCCGCCGAGCTTGCGCCCAATAATCAGGCATTCCGCCATGCCGGTGTCGGCCGAGAAGGACAGATCATCATTGTTTGCGTCAGCGAGACTGAGAACGGTCAAATCCGTGTAATAGTTGACCAGCATCTCCCGGAAACTCTGCCAGGCCAACCCGGAAGCCGCCGACAGCGGCAACACAAGGGCCATCACACCGCCGGACTTGAGTTTCTTGTGACCTAACGCTGCGAATGCCGATGCTATCCCGGCATTCCCGTGGTAGCACGTCCCCTTTTTCAGCGTTGTTAGCCGTTTCCCCATAGCTTGCTGATCATCATTACTCGCATCGAAGGCGGCGAAAGCGGGGTTGAATACACCGACCTTCTCTGCCTCCATCCCTGTGTTCCGCGTAAACGGCGGGTTCATTATCACAATGTCAAAGGTCCCATCGGGTATATCGACGTTGATCTGGGCGGCGGTCTCCTCGCCCACACTGCCGGTGCGCAGGGCCGGGTCGTTGGTGTTGAACAGGGTGAGCACCTGGGAGGGCTGCAACAGTTCCAGCGAGCCAATGCTGACCATGCCGTCCGACTGGCGTCCGTAGGGCATGGTGTAGATGCGTGACTTGTTGAAGGTCACGTCGGGCTGGACGCCGGAGAGAGTCGCGCTGGTGATGTGGACCGCCGAGGGCATCACGTCGCAGCCGTAAAGCACTTCCTCCATCATCACCGGGTGCAGCGCGGCCAGGTCTCCCCCGGCCCGCTGGTGGCGGGCGGCCACCTGCTCGTACACCGCCGACAGCAGCGCCCCGGTGCCGCAGGCGAAGTCGCCGACCCGCAGCCTGCCGATTGCCCTGGCGTCGGCCCAGTCCACCCCCTCCAGCTTGGCCACCGCCAGCCGCGCCAGCAGGGCCGCCGACTCGGGCCGGGTGTAGAAGGTGGCCAGGTACTTCCGGTCGGCGATGAGCCGCTGGAAGATGCGACCGGTCAGGTCATGGGCATGGGTCACTCCCGCGGACTGTACCTGCTGGGCGGTGTCGTGCAGCACGGCCAGTACCTGGCTCGCGTGGCCGGAATCAAGCTGCCCCAGAATGTCCCTGGCGATGGCGAAAATGGGCCAGTAGTTGATTTTCAGAATCACGGCCCAGGCCGCCAGTGTCTCGGCCTGCGGGTTGGCTACTTCCGGGCCGCAGACCAGGTTGAGCGGCTTCACCCCCTCGTGCTTCCCGGCGATGCGCTCGTGGAACACCAGTGCGTTGGCCATGATGGCGCAGGCCATCCGGCGGGTCTGCGGAACGTCGGACATCCCCAGCAGCCGGGTGATCTCCCGGGCTGTGGCAGGGGCCATGTCCTTCAGTTCGTCCAGGATGACCGCCGCTCTCTCGATACCGTCCTGTAGGGTGTCCGCCGCCCGGTCCACTTCCTTCTGGGGAACGGACACCAGCCGGACAAGGTCGGCCAGGTCGGTTACGGAGCCTTCCAGCCAGCCCGATTCGGGGAAGCGGCTGCCGTCCTCGTACAGCACGCAATAGGAGAGGCGGGCATCGGCAACGGCCTGCGCCAAGTCGTAGGCATCGCGCACGGAGACAGGATAGCGCAGCGCAATCGCCGCCTCGACGGTACGGGACTCGCCGGCTACGGCCAGTCCCAGCCGGTCGGCGGCGTCCTGCCCCGCCTCGGGAGCGGGTTCGTACTCCGCCTCCACCACCACCGAGGACCGGCCCGGCGCGGTTATCAGCACGTCCGCGTGCTGCCCCGGGTGGGCCGGGAAAGTCTGGGTGTTCTCCGAGCGTACCTCGCTGCCAGGCATCATGCCGCGGAGCAGGTCTCCCAGGGCATTGTTCGCATTCGGCTCGGTCTGGTTGGGCATGTCCGCCCCTCCTCCGGTTGGACTAATCCGCCGGCAGCCCGCCGAAGGCATCCTCCAGGGTTACGACCGGGAAGATGTCCGCCGTGTTCCACACCGCCAGCCCCAGGTCAACCAGGGCGCTGTCCGCGGCGTGGGCGTCGGGCGCGTCCAGCACCAGGAAGGTCTGGTGGGACGACTTGCCGACCCAGCCTCCCCGGTAGCTGCACCCGTGGCTTTGCAGCACTTCCGTCATGGTGGACGCCATCAGCAGCGCCCGGTCGCGTATCTCCACCGCCACGCCGGGGCACTGCTGGGGACTGTGACTGAGGGACACCATGTAAAGCATGGCCCGCGCACCTCTATTCAACGTTCCGGGACACTGACCCTGATTATATACCAACCGCGACGCTGCCCTGTCTTGACTGAGTGGCGCCTCCGCTTTCAACCGGTCTGGCTCTCCGACATTTGCCCCTTTCCAACCCCGTCGCACTGCACTATCATAATCTTCACGGGGGACGGACGGCGTGAAGGGCGCAGCCGTGACATGTGCCGTTCACGCGCAACCCGGCCAACGCGCCGGAATGGCATGAACGGGTGAAAATGCCCGGATTTGACCGGAAATGTCCGCAATTGTCAGGGAAAATAAAAATCCCTGTCCCGGCAGTGCACATGGGGCAAATCCAGGAGAAACGACATGGGAACGGTAAAAGTGACCATAGCCGTCGGAGACCCCCAGGGGCAGGTGTTCGAGGACCTCGAGGTCACGGTGGACACCGGCTCAACCTTCACGGCAATGCCCATGGGACTGCTGCGAAGGCTGGGAGTGCCGGTAATGCGTACGGCCCAGGCGGAATTGGCGGATGGAAGCAACGCTCCGGTGAATATAGGAGAAACTGTCATAAGACTGGAGGGACGGCAGTTCCACACGCCGGTGATATTCGCCGAAGAAGGCGAGCCCAGCCTGCTGGGCGTAGTGTCCCTGGAGGAAGCTTCCCTTGCCGTGGACCCTGTGGCTCAGCGCCTTGTACCGACCAACGTGCTGCGCTACTAACCAGGGAAATGTCCGGTTTTGTCCGCTCAGTCGGCTACGGACTACCATACTTGACCGGAAAACCAAAATTTTTCCCTTGCCAGCCCCACACAACCCGGTGACAGTACCTGTGATAGACACGCTGATATTTGACTTCGACGGGGTGATAATCGACACCGAGACACCGGACTTCGCCACCTGGCAGGAAGTCTTCCGGGGCCACGGTGTCGAGTTGGAGCGGGACTGGTGGACCCGGTTCATCGGCGGCAGCAGCCGGCGCATGGACGTCTGCGGCCTGCTGGAAGAGCTGACGGGCCAGACGTTTGACTGCGACTCCCTGATGCGGGAGAGACGGCGCAGGTACGTGGAGGTCGTCGAGTCCAACCCCCTGCTGCCCGGAGTGGTGGACTACATCCACGAGGCCAAGCGCCTCGGTCTGCGCCTGGCCGTCGCGTCCAGTTCCAACCACGCCTGGGTGGATGGCCACCTGGAAAGCCGGGGGTTGCGGCAGCACTTCGATTCGGTCAAGTGCGCCGACGACGTGGCCAGGGTCAAACCCGACCCGGAACTGTACCTGCTCACCGCCGCCGCCCTGGGCACCGTGCCCGCCAACACCCTTGTCCTCGAAGACTCGGCCAACGGCGTGACTGCGGCCAAGGACGCCGGGGCCTTCTGCGTTGCCGTCCCCAACCCGATGACGAAAGACCTTCCCCTGGACCGCGCCGACGTGCGCCTCAACGCCCTGTCGGACATGCCCCTCGCGGCTCTGCTGGCCAGGGCCAACGCCGGCTGACCAACGCTCTTGAAGGGAGACTGCGCCATGTGCGGACGTTACACCCTCACCGCCAACATGGACGAGCTACAGGCTCGGTTCGGGTTCGAGTCTCACGTCGAAGACTACCGGCCCAGCTACAACGTCGCCCCCAGCCAGCAGGTGCTTACCGTGGTCAACGACGGGCAGCGGCGGGCCGGGCTGATGCGCTGGGGCCTCATCCCCTCCTGGGCCACGGCTGATGCGCGGGGCGGTGGGCGGGTTTCAGAAGCTGATACGCGGGCAAATTACCCAAAGACCGGCTACCGGATGATCAACGCCGTAGGCGAGACCGCCGCGACCAAACCGGCCTTCCGGGCCGCGTTCCGGCGTCGGCGCTGCCTGGTGTTGGCCGACGGATTCTTCGAGTGGCGCAAAGAAGAGAAGGCACGGCATCTGCGCGGGATTCAGAGGATTCCGACCTACTTTCACCTAAAGTCTGGCCAGCCCTTCGCCTTCGCCGGGCTGTGGGAAACATGGAAATCGCCAGAGGGCGATACTGTCCGGTCCTGCAGCATAGTCACCACCCAGGCCAACGACCTGATTGCCCCGGTCCACCACCGGATGCCCGTAATCCTCTCCCCGGAGACCGAACCCCTGTGGCTAGACCCGCTCACGGAAGAAGCCGATACCCTGGAGCCGCTCCTGGCCCCCGCACCCTCCGAGGAGATGGCCTGCTACATAGTGTCCGGCGCAGTCAACTCTGTCAAAAACTCCGGCCCCGAGTGCATCGAACCCGCCCCCGCACCGGAAACCACCCTGCGGCTGCTCTAGGCAGGCCCCCCAATCTGAGCATGAAACCCAATGGGCGACGTGCGAAGGGTACACACGCAAACGGCCCCCGGACGATAGGTGTCCAGGACCTGTTTGATTGCCGGCGCGACCATGAGTCCGGCAGAGGTCAGGCGTTGCGCAGCAAACCCTCCATCCTGTCCACGAAATTCGATGCGTCTCGCAGCCGCCGTGAAACGCCTGCCTGGTCCAGTGTGTCCTCATAAAAATTGCCGTGCAGTGCGCGGGCGGAGTCGAATAGTCTTTCGGTATGAATAGTCCCGGTTTCCCGTGAAAACGCCTCCGCAGCGAAGAGGATCGACCGGTGGCTCCGGTGTTCCACACCCCTTTGATCGGCCACGGCCTTGACCATCTGTGCTGCGGCCCCCCAACCCTTCTCCGAAGCCTGGGGCAGATCCCCGGCCTCCAGCTCCTGGAACGCCCTGGTCAGGTACTCCCGGCTTCGTTCCCTGTAGGTCCGCATCTGCTGCATGGTTTAACCCCGTTACTGATATTCGTCAATTATTGCCAGTCTTACAGTCGCAGATCACCAATTGAGAGTTGGACGTCCTTGAAAGTCGCAACATTCCACAATGGCCTCCGTCGTCAATGAAGCTAAGCTGTTTTGAAAGCTGAGAGTGACGTCTACGCGGAAGTGCGACTGTAGTAATAGCAGCTCGTTACTCCTTTGTTACACTGGCGCAGGGCAGTGAGAGTACGATAGGAGAGCGCGAGGGTTCCAACCTATACTTTTCCCAAACCGGGGAACCAAACAGCCCCCGGACTCCAACTGTCCGGGGGCTTATGGGTTCACCTACCGGGCCGCTGCTGCGGCCTTCTGCTTCTCCAGAAGCTCGTCCCACGGGCCGGGGAACTGTCCCTTGGGGCCGTCGCCGTGCAGGAACAGGTTCTCGTGGCGGTACCACTGTTCCCGGGGCAGTTCATAGTAGACCTCGATGCCGTTGCCGTCGGGGTCCTGGAAGTAGATGCCCAGGGATATGCCGTGGTCCCCGATGTGCATGGGGATGTCCCGTTCCTCCAGCCGGTGGAAGAACTCTCCCAGGTCCTCCAGGCTTTCCATCCGCCATGCCATGTGGTTCAGCCCGACGCGGCCCGCTTCCGGTCCGGCGGCACCGGCCCCGACTTCCATCAGGGCGATCTCGTGGGACTCGTCCAGGTTTGCCGACATGAAGGCGGCCCGCCCCGGAACCAGGTCGTAGGTATGCAGACCAAGGATGTCCTCGTACCACTTGTGCGCTTCCTCGGCATTGCGCACGTACATGTTGACGTGCCCCAGGTGGCTCGGCGTGTAACCCATGGTATTCCTCCTGTCCCGGAATGTGAATGTTGCCGGATTATAACACCGGCGGCCGGTGGTTGGTGGTCAGACGGCGTCTGCGTTTCATCCGTCTCTCCCACCAACACCATTCAAATGAAGAGGCTGTCCCATCAGTCCCACCATCGCAATCAAAAAGGCCGCGACCTACGTGATGGTCACGGCCTTCAACTTTGTCGCCAGTGCGCTGGGCGAGGCTACTTGAAGCTCACCGGCAGGGTCTTGAGCGACCGGAGGTTGATGGTCGGCTGGTATTCCAGGTCCTCGGTCTCAAGCTCGAACCCCGCGAACCGCTGCGCCAGGCCCATGAACGCCTCCTGCCCCTCCATGCGGGCCAGGTTGACGCCCAGGCAGTGGTGGATACCGCCGCCGAAAGCGACGTGGGGGTTCGGCCAGCGGCTGATGTCGAAGGTATCCGCCTCCTCGAACTTCCGCGGGTCACGGTTCGCCGCCGTAATGAACCAGCGCACCCGGTCATCCTTGTTGATTACCTTGTCCCCCATCTTCACGTCCTCGGCGGCAATCCTCTGGATGGACTTGACCGACGAGTCGTAGCGGAGGCACTCCTCGGTGGCCCGTTGGGTCATCCCCTCAGGGTCCTCGCGCAGCATTTCCCACTGCTCCGGGTTGCGCATGAATGCCAGGGTGCCGTTGCAGATGAGGTTGATGGTCGTCTCGTGGCCCGCCACCAGCAGCAGCGCGGCGTTGGCCAGCACCTGGTCCCGGTTGAAGATGCCGTCCCGCTCTCCCTCTGCCAGCACGGAAAGCAGATCGTCGTTGGGTTCAGCCAGACGTTGTTCGATAAGCGGATCGATGTACTCCTTGATTCCCGCCGCGCCCTGGGAATAGGTACGCATCCGGTCCGGCTCGCCCCGGTTGAGAAACAGCAGCTTCTCGGCCAACTGGCGGATGTATGGCCGGTCCTCGTTGGGAACTCCCATCATCTGGGCGATTACCAGCAGCGGCAAGGGGATGGCGAAGTCCCGCATCACGTCCATGCGACCGTAGTCTTCAATGCCGTCGATGAGATACTTGATGGCGTTTCTGACCATAGGCCGCCACGACTCCATCGCCTTGGGGGTGAAGTACCGGCTCAACACCATGCGCATGTCGAAGTGGGCGGGCCGGTCATGCTGGATGAAGCGGTCGATCTGGAAAGCCTTGATGAATTCGTAGATCGGCTGGTCTTCCTCGTCGATTGCGGGATAGGGAGGCCGGGGGTCGCGCTTGAAGGTCTCAGAAGAGAATTGCTCGTGATGGCGGGTCACCCATACCACGTCGTCGTAGCGCGTAAGTATCCAGACCCCGTACTTCTCGTTCCAGTGTACGGGGTCTTCCTCACGCAACTGTTCGAAATACGGATACGGATTGGCAATCACTTCAGGAGCAAACAGGTCGTCATTTATTGCCGTGACCATGAAGCACCTCCCGACGTTCAATGATGATTCACGACTTTAATTCAGCACGCAGCCCCTGTCAATGCGAATGGTCATCATCATCGATTGTCTCTTATGTCAACTTTACGGCAAGGCAGGCAGTTGCATTTGCTGCCATAAGCACACGGGAAACGCAGCGCGTGCGGCTCCGCACATTCGATGTTCCATGCACTGTTAGTCACCATTCGGGATAGGTGGACCGACTCAGGGACAACGACAGTTGAGAATACTCCTGGAGGACGGGAACCGGATAACGAGGCGTGGCGCCTGACAGTTGGCGAGAAGACTATGGATTCCGTGTCCACCTCAGACCTTCCAGGGTTTGCGGCGCTAAAGCTCGATTCCTCCGCTCCTGGCCACTATGTCTATATCCTTGTCGCCGCGGCCGCTGAGGCATACCAGGATGGTCTTGTCCTGGGATAGTTGAGACGCGAGACGGGCCGCGTGGAACACGGCGTGGGACGGCTCAAGGGCGGGGATGATGCCCTCGGTACGGCATAGCAGGTGAAAGCCTTCCAATGCCTGGGTGTCGGTGACTTCCAGGTATTGCGCCCTCCCCGCGTCTTTCAGATAGCTGTGCTCCGGTCCGACGCCGGGGTAGTCCAGTCCTGCGGAGATGCTGTGGGTCTCGTGTATCTGGCCGTGGTCGTCCTGGAGCAGATAGGTCATTGCCCCGTGGAGCACTCCGGGCCGACCGGCAGTCAGGGTGGCTGAGTGGCGCTCGCTGTCCAGCCCCTCGCCGCCGGCTTCCACCCCCACGAGGGATACGCCCGTGTCGTCGATGAAGGGATGGAAGGTCCCGATGGCGTTGCTGCCTCCTCCGACGCAGGCAACGACGTAGTCCGGCAGGCGTGATTCCGCGTCCAGTATCTGTTGGCGCGCTTCCACTCCGATTATTCTCTGGAAGTCCCTAACCAGCATGGGGTAAGGGTGGGGGCCGACCGCGCTGCCAATCAGGTAGTGGGTCGTCTCCACATTGGTAACCCAGTCGCGGATGGCCTCGTTGATGGCGTCCTTGAGGGTGCGGGTGCCGGATTCGACCGGGATTACCTCGGAGCCGAGGAGACGCATCCGGAACACGTTGAGCGCCTGTCGCTGGATGTCTTCGGCCCCCATGTAGACGATGCACTCCAGGCCGAGCATGGCGCAGGCGGTTGCGGAGGCCACCCCGTGCTGACCGGCCCCAGTCTCGGCGATGATGCGCTGCTTGCCCATGTGCTGGGCCAGCAGGGCCTGACCCAGGGCGTTGTTGATCTTGTGCGCTCCGGTGTGGGCCAGGTCTTCCCGCTTCAGGTAAATCTTCGCGCCGCCGCAATGGCGGGTGAGGTTTTCGGCGAAGTAGAGGGGAGTTGGCCTCCCGGCGTAGGTCCGCAGCAGGTGAGCCAGAGCGTTCTGAAAGCCCAGGGACTCCCTGGCTTCCCGGTATGCGGTCTCCAGTTCCTGGAGGGCGGCCATAAGGGTCTCGGGGACAAACTGCCCGCCAAACTCTTCAAACCTGCCCCGCCCGTCAGGAAGATGCGCCTGTGTCTCAGCCACCATCGTTTTGCCTCAAGAGTTGGTTTGACGCCGCTATCCCTGACGGGCGGCGCGTATGAAGTCCCTGATCTTTGCTGTATCTTGCACGCCTCCAGTTTCGACGCCACTGGACACGTCGACCCCCCACGGCCTGACCTGGGCCACTGCCTGGGCCACGTTTTCCGGCGTGAGACCCCCGGCCAGCAGGAAACGGTGCCCCCCCTCGGACAGGTCCGCGGCAACGCTCCAGTCGAAGCTCTGGCCGGTTCCTCCCTGGAGTCCTTCTACCAGCCTGTCGAGGGTGACCATATTCCCGGCGGATGCGTAGGACTCCATACGTGCGGCGAACTCGGAGACTGCTTCATCCCCGGAGGCAGTATTGGGAACGTGGAGGACCTTGATCACCGGGGCTTCGGTCTGCCGGCAATACTCCAGGGACTCGGTCCCGCATAGCTGGGCAACGTTCAGCCCACAGGCCACTATGGTCCTATTGACCTCATCCAGCGGTTGGTCGGCGAAAAGGCCGACGAATCTGGGAGCGGCCGAGGATGACTGCCTGATTCCATCAACTATGTTGGCTGCGTCGGGAATTTCCAGCCTGCGGCGCCTTCCCGGAACGAAGACCAGTCCGATGAAGTCGGCCCCGGCATCGGCGGCGACGCGGGCGTCTTCCAAGGCCCTGACGCCGCAAATCTTGACCTGCAACCCCGTTTCCATCAAGCCTTGACCGGGGGAACGGTCATGCCTGCCAGTTCCCTGACTTTGGCCGGTATGTTGGGGGCGGTGACCAAGGCTTCCCCTACCAGGACGGCGTTGACACCGCAATCGCCCAGATCGCGCAGGTCCTGGGGCGTGTTGATTCCGCTCTCGCTGACTATGACTTTGTCCCTGGGGACCAGCGGGGCCAGTCTGCGGCTGACGGCAAGGTCTGTCACGAATGTGCGCAGGTCGCGGTTGTTGATGCCGATGATGAGCGCACCGGCGTCCACGGCTACTTCCAACTCGGACTCGTCATGAATTTCAACCAGACTCTGCATACTGAGTTCTGACGCCAAACCCAGAAGGTCCTTGAGTTGAGCAGGTTCGAGGATGGACACAATCAGCAGAATGGCGTCCGCACCGATGGCTCGGGCCTCGTAGACCTGGTATGGGTCGAAGAGGAAGTCTTTCCTCAAGACCGGGGCACTGCCAGACGCGCCCGACCGCTTGATCCGGGCGAGATGTTCCGGCTCTCCCTGGAAACGTGGGTCGGTGAGTACCGACACTGCGGATGCGCCGTTGCCGGTATAAGCGCTGGCAAGCCGTACCGGGTCGAAGTCCGGACTGAGCAGGCCCCGGGACGGGGATGCTTTCTTGACTTCGGCCATGAGCCGGACACCGCCACAGCCCAGCGCGTACGCCAGCGAGAGCGGGTCTGGCTGTCCGGATATGCTCTCCTTGAGGGAGTTCAAAGGAACGGCCCGGCGTTGGGAGGCAAGTTCTTCCCGTTTTGCAGCTACTATTTCGTCGAGGATGTTAGGCATATCAGGACACCGTTACTTCTTTATTCTGCATGATGCTGGCGAGAGACCCGAGGACGAATTCCTTGGCATCCATGATTTCCAGCAACTCTGGAATGCCGTTTTCGTCGAAGTGTGAGATTATACCGTCGTTTTCTTCAGCATAATCATAGGGTTTGTCAGAGAACCGCACCATTAGAATATCCACATCGGGGCTATATTTGATTTTCATACCTCTCCCGCCCTGCCGCGTACGGGAAAACCACCGCTATCTCATCGGTTTCTTCGCGGACTATTCACAGGATATGCCGGTCGCCCAACACGTGATGGACAATGAGCCTTTGACCGCGACCTGAGAGAATAAGCCGTGGATCTCTTAATAGCTGCTATGTATGGTTACTATGATCGTATCTTCATAGACATCAAATCCTAGCCTGCGGGTTTCTACAAGTTTTTCCGGCGCGTGTTGACTGAATCTGAGAGGTTTGGAGTCCATATTCCAAGTGGTTTGAGCGGAAGGCTGCTTTACGCCACCGCCTGGCTCAACTCCACCAGGGCGTCCAGTTTGGCCAGGGCTGCGCCGCTGTCGATTATACCGGCGGCCGTTTCCACGCCTTCGCGGACCGTTCCGGCCAGGTCTCCAGCCATCAGCACTCCGGCGCTGTTGAGCAGGACCACGTCGCGGACGGGGCCTGTCTCACCCTGGAAGAGTCGGCGCATGGTGGCGGCGTTCTCCTCTTTGGTGCCGCTGCGGATGGCCGAGACTGGAGTTTCCGGCAGCCCGGTGTCCTCGACACGGACTATCCAGCGGTTCAGCGCTCCCTCCCGGACTTCCCAGACTGTCGAGTCACCTGACAGGGAGAGTTCGTCCATGCCGCCGTGGCCGTGGACGATCATTGCCCGGTGGGAACCTAGCATCCGCAGCACTTCGGCCATAATCTCTCCCAGTTCCGGGAAGGCAACTCCCAGGAGTTGGGTCTGCGCTCCGGCGGGATTGGTCAGAGGGCCGAGGATATTGAACACGGTGCGGATGCCGATTTCCCGCCGCACGGGGGCGGCGTGGCGCATAGCCGGGTGGAACACCGGGGCGAACATGAAGCCTACGCCCACCTCCTTGATGCACTGGGCCACACCTTCCGGGGGGAGGTCGATTTTGACGCCGAGGGCCTCCAGCACGTCGGCGCTGCCGCAGGTCCCGGACGCGGCGCGGTTGCCGTGCTTGGCCACCTTCAGCCCGGCGGCAGCGGCGACGAAGGCGGTGGCGGTGGAGATGTTGAAAGTGTTCTGACCGTCGCCGCCGGTGCCCACTGTGTCAATCAGCGGGCCGTCCACATGCACCCGCAAGGAGAACTCGCGCATGACCGCGGCCATGCCCGCAATTTCCTGGGCCGTTTCCCCCTTGATGCGCAGGCCGGTGAGGAAGGATCCCAACTGGGCCGGGGTGGCCTCCCCTTCCATGACCTGGCGCATGACCGCGGAGGCGTCCTCCATGCTGAGGGAACGCCCGGAAACCACCTGGTCTATCGCCTCACGAATGTCCATTGGCGCTGCTCCGTTGGGTTGGGCCGTGTGGGTCCGGTCGATTGGCAGTCTTCGATGGGTCCCACACTTCCCGGTCAGGGTTGTTCGCAGGCTTCGATGAACTCTCTCCTCGAGATGTTGGCCCTGGAAGTATAGTCCTTAACATAGTCCCTGGTGTCGAAGACCTGACTGTGGCGTGATTCGGGACAGTCAACGGGGCTACGCTACCGTCAGCGTTCCCCCTGCTGAACACCGGATGGTTCGACTCCCGTACAAGACGGAATCAAAAAATGCGCACACTCTGATGACCCTGGACCTCGGTATATCCTTCGGAAACTGAGGTCATTATATGGCCACCTGGGCCTCCGTCAAGAAAACCCCGGAAGCCGGTCCTCCATCGTCAACTACGTCTCTATCGAACGTCTCCACATGGGTGCAGATAGCCGGCTTCACATCTTCCGGAGCCTCCTCGAATGTGTCTCCCTGGCCGGCAACTACGCCCTTTATGCCAATGGGTAGGCTACAAACCCATCGGGGTGTTTTTCCACGATTATCCTTAATGTTTCTCATTGCGAGTTCCCATATCAACCCTGTTCGGTGATTGCCCGGCGAGTCTCCCGCGGCAGCACGGATCATCTCATCGTGCCGTATGCTTCTCCACCCTGTCCAGGAAGTTTTGCAGAAGGTGCTTGCCGTCGGGGGTCATGATGGACTCGGGGTGGAACTGGATGCCCTCTACCGGGTGCTCCTTGTGTCGCAGGCCCATAACCAGTCCGTTTTCCGTCCACGCAGTGACCTCCAGGCAGTCGGGCACGGTCTCAGGATACACCACCAGGGAGTGGTAGCGGATGGCCTCGAAGGGGTTGGGCAGTCCGGCCAGAACGCCCGCGCCGTTGTGGTGGATCATGGACGTCTTGCCGTGGCGGATCTCCCCGGCCTGATCTACCCGTCCGCCGTAGACGCTGCCGACGCACTGGTGGCCGAGGCAAACGCCCAGGATGGGGAGTCTTTCCCCAAAGCGGCGGACCGTCTCGTTGGATATTCCGGCCTCGTTGGGAGTACAGGGGCCGGGTGAGATGACAATGCCGTCCGGGGACAGGTCCTCTATCTCCTCGATGGTTATCTTGTCGTTGCGGTGGGTCACCACCTCAGCGCCCAACTCAGCGAGGTACTGGTAGAGGTTGTAGGTGAAGCTGTCGTAATTGTCGATCAAGAGCAACATAGCGGACTCTCCCTAAAATCCTAAAATATCTCCACGAATTCCAGCCAGTTGCCGTCGGGGTCGGTGGCATAGCAGGCTTTTCGCGCCACCGACCCGTTCTCGTCATACATGGTGGCCGGAGGGTTGTTGTAGGCGAGGCCCTTTTTCGACGTTTCTTCGTAGAAGCGGTCGATGTCCTCGACGTAGAAGGCGAGGTGCGTCGCACCGAGGTCGTTGCGGTTGATGCCGCCGGGACCGCTCTGGGGTGACAGGTACTGGATAAGCTCCAGTTGATGCCCCTCACCCATGTCCACGAACCCGCCCTTGATGTGGGCGCCGGGGAAGGCCAACACCTGCTCCACGAACTCGCCCTGCCGCTCGGTGCGCCCGGCGATGCGCATCCCCAATACCTCGGAGTAGAACCTTACCGATTCCTCTATGTCCCTGACTACGAAGCCTGTATGGAAGAATGACTTCAGCATCGTTGTTTCTCCCGACTCTGGTTATGAGATTGACGGAACCAAACTGCCCCTCTAATCTGTAGACCGTTACCCGGGGAATGCGCCGCTCTCGGCGATGTCTATGGCGCGCATGAGTGCCCCGGACTTGTGCCGTGTCTCCTGGTATTCGTCCTCGGCGACGCTGTCGGCGACGATGCCGCCGCCGGCCTGCACGTACATCACACCGTCCTTGTAGATTCCGGTGCGCAGTACGAGGGCGGTGTCCATGTTGCCGGAATAGCTGAAGTAGCCGACGGCTCCGCCGTAGGGGCCGCGCTTTTCTCCCTCAACCTCAGAGATTATCTCCATAGCCCGTATCTTCGGCGCGCCGGACACGGTGCCCGCCGGGAAGCAGGAGCGCAGGGCATCATAGGCGGTCATGTCAGCCCGCAAATTTCCCTCCACGTGTGATACCAAGTGCATCACGTGGGAGAAACGCTCCACGTCCATCAATTGAGTGACGCGGACGGTTCCGGGTTCGCTGACCCGGCCGATGTCATTCCGGCCCAAATCTACGAGCATGATGTGTTCCGCCCGCTGCTTCTCGCTGGCTTTCAACTCCAGTTCGTTGGCTTCGTCCTCGCCCGGCGTCATTCCCCGAGGCCTGGTGCCCGCTATGGGGTGAGTGGCAGCGATGCCGTCCTCAACCTTGACCACAGTTTCGATGGCCGCGCCGACTATCTGGAACTCGTCCAGATCGAGATAGTACATATAAGGCGAGGGATTCACCCCCCGAAGCGCCCTGTAGACCTGGAAGGGATGGGCACCGGTACGGCGGGAGAAACGCTGGGAGTTGACCACCTGGATGATGTCACCGGCATAGACGTATTTGATGCAGCGTTCGATAACGTCGGCGTATCTCTCCGGGGTGAAGTTGGACTCGATTGGCGACGGGCCATTGTAACCGGCGACACCACCCTGCAACTCCTGCGGCAGCGTCAGAGGCCGGGAGAGACGGCAGACCATCTCGTCGATGCGTCCGACGGCGTCCGCGTATGCTTTCTCTACGCCGTCGTCCAGGCGGGCGTGGCTGACCACCTTGATATCGTGACGCAGATGGTCGAATATCAGCACCGTTTCCGCGAACATGAAGACCGACTCAGGGACGCCCTGGGGGTCGGCCGTCATGGGCGGCACCCTCGGCTCGAAATACCGGATGGTGTCGTAGGCCAGGTAGCCGACGGCCCCGCCGTGGAAGACGGGCAGACCACTGACAGGGATGAGTTTGTACTGGCCCATTTCCTGCTCGATCAACGTCAGGGGGTCCACCTCGCCCTTGGGTTGGCCAGCACCGGTATGGAACACGCGGTAGGGGTCGGTGCCGATGAAGCTGTAGCGGCCCAGCCTCTCTCCGCCTTCAACGCTTTCCAGCAGGAAAGAGTAGGGCGGGCGGGCTACCTTGAGGTACGCCGAGACCGGGGTCTCCAGGTCAGCGTGAATGGAGCGATAGACGGGCACCAGGTTGCCCTGTCCCGCCAGGGATTTGACCTCTTCCAAAGTTGGGTGGTACATAGGGCTACCTTTCCCGTTTTGATTATTGCTTTGCCCGGCGCTGCCGGCGAAGTACAGGGTTGGGGCCAATAAAATAGGGCCCGTCCTCCAAGGGACGGGCCACACCCGTGTTGCCACCCTATTTGCAGGCCGCACTCCAATGGCGTAGACGGAGCTTGGCCAACTTCTCTGCCGGCGGGAGGGGTACTGCCTACGTTTCCCCTATGCCGCGGGCCTGTAACGGCGCCCAACCGTCCCGGCCTAGCGCCCTGGCGCCGGATGGTGTCCGGCATTGATAGGCGGTCGGCCTGCGGCTCCGGGGTCCATTCGTGCTTCTGCGCCTGGCGCCGGTTCCCACCTGCTCCGGCTCTCTGGGCCTCGCTGGAAGCCTACTACTCCCCTTCACAGCCTTTGGTGTGTTCGTTTGTTGCCAACCAGTGTAGGGTGCAGGAGCATGCGGTGTCAACAGTGCGCTCCCGGCCCCCCCAGTTGGCCGGGACTGGCGCCGTTGCTATAATGGGCCGCGTTCAACAGGAGCCAAGCCACTCGCCAAGGTGGAGCTTGAATAGCCGCTTGACGGATTCGATAGCAAGGAGTTGGGGAAATGGACTTAGGGCTACAGGACAAGGTAGCGATCATCACCGGCGGGAGTTACGGTATAGGCAAGGCGGCTGCCCTTAGCATGGCCAGGGAGGGTGCGCGGGTCGTCCTGGTGGCCCGCCGTCCCGACGTTCTGGAGCAGGCTGCGCAGGACATCAAGATAGCCACTGAAGGCGTTGCCCTCCCAGTGGCCGGTGACGTTATCGACAAGGACACCGCGGCCCGCGTGATAAAGACCGCTGTGGACAATTTCGGCCGGGTGGACATTCTGGTCAATAACGCTGGCGCGTCCATGGCCAAGAACTTTGAGGAAGTAAGCGACGAGGACTGGGAGTTCGACTTCGACCTGAAGGTCTGGGGAGCCATCCGATTCATCCGGGAAGCAGTGCCCGAGATGCGCAAGGTCGGCGGTGGCCGCATCATCAACGTCACAAACCTGGGCGGACGCACCCCGGGAGCCAACTCCATGCCCACGTCGATCTCCAGGGCTGCCGGGCAGGCCATCACCAAGGGGTTGTCAAAGGACCTGGCCAAGGACAACATCCTCGTGTCCACAGTCTGCATCGGCCTGATCAAGAGCGGCCAGACCGAGAGGCGGCTGGAAGTCCAAAAGGTCAACAACCCTGACTTGACCATCGAGGACATCTGGGCCGAATCAGTGCGCGGAAGGGGCGTCCCACTGGGCCGCATGGGCGAGGACTACGAGGCCGGCGACGTTATCACATTCCTAGCCTCCGAACGCGCCAGCTACCTCACCGGAATCGCGGTCAACATCGACGGCGGTTCATCCGCTGTGCTGTAGCCACCACCCAACCGGACCCTTTCCGCCGAGTCCATCCCACATGGGAGAGGACTCGGCGTTCATCGAATCATCTTTGGAACCACAGACCACATGTTTTATCCGTCGGCGCAGGGCGGATGCAGAGAGCATTCGCCAAGGAATCAGACCGGTGGTCTCTCTTCTGTAGCGGAACCTTGCCCTCGAAAGTCATTCCCGAGAAAGCGGGAATCCATATCAACCTTGGTATTAGGAACACACCATTGCAAAGGCTCTGCAATACGGGAGGGACTGCTTGACTGAACCGTACATGATGGACATGCGTCCGTCGCCAAGAATCCTGTTGGGGCCCGGCCCCAGCACCGTTCACCCGCGTGTGCTGCGGGCCATGACCCTGCCCGTAGTGGGCCACCTTGACCCGGACTTCTTCCAGGTCATGGACGACGTTTCCGAGATGCTTAGGCGCATCTACGGCACCTCCAACCCCATGACCTTCCCCATATCCGCCACCGGAACGGGCGGGATGGAGGCAGCCTGCGCCAACATCCTGGAGCGCGGGGACACGATGGTGGTCTGCCGCAACGGGTACTTTGGCAACCGGTTGGCGGACATCGCGGAACGGTGCGGCGCGGAAACACACATGGTTGACAGCCCGTGGGGACAGCCCGTGGACGTGGACAGCCTTGCCGCCCTGCTCGACCAATTGCCCAGGGTCAAAGCCGTGGGCGTGATACACGGGGAAACCTCCACTGGCGTACTGAACGACCTGACCAGCATCATAGACTTGGCCCACCGGCACGGGGCGCTGGTAATCGTGGACGCAGTTACCTCCCTCGGCGGCCACGATATGCGCATGGACGAATGGGACATCGATGTCTGCTATAGCGGCGCGCAGAAATGCCTCGGCGCTCCCCCCGGCCTGGCTCCCATAAGTTTCGGCCCACGGGCGATGGAAGTCGTCAACTCCCGGGAGTCAAAGGTACAGAGCTTCTACTTCAGCCTCAAGGAACTGGAGACCTACTGGTCCGGCACACGATCCTATCACCATACTGCCCCCATCTCCATGACCTACTCCCTCCGGGAAGCCCTGAGCATGGCGATGGAGGAGGGAATAGAGGAGCGCATCCAGCGACACGCACGGGTCGCGGCAGTCCTTCGGGCGGGCTTGCAGGCCCTGGGCATCGGGGTCCTCGCCGAACCGGGCCACCGGCTCAACCCCCTGACCGCCGCCGTCATCCCCGAAGGCGTGGATGATGGCGCGGTGCGCCGGGCCCTGCTTGAGGAGCACAACATCGAAATCGGCGGCGGCCTCGGCGACCTGCGAGGCAAGGTGTGGCGCATTGGGCTGATGGGCGAGTCGGCCAGGGAGACCAACGTATTCGCCCTGCTGTCGGCCCTCGAAATCGCCCTGTCCCGTCAGGGCTACGAGGTAGCCCAGGGATCAAGCCTCGCCGCTGCCCAGCAAGAGTTGGCGCAATTCGAGTAGCCGGGAAGCGAGACTACACCAACTCATTCTTTAGGATGTAGCCGGGACCCCTAGTCCTGAATCGCCGGCAGCAGCCCCAGGATCTCCCTCGCCTGGGTAGGCGTTGCAGGTTCCCTACCCAACGCCCGCGCCATCGTGACCGCCCACTCGATGTACTGGGCATTGGACGTCGGACACGGGTTATTGGGCAGGAAGGGACTGTCCTCCATTCCAACCCGCAGGTGCGCCCCGGTAGCAATCGCAATCGCTCCGATAACGAAGGTCTGGTCGCCGTTGCTGTGCGCCAGCCAGGTGGCCTCGGGATAGAACTCGCGGATGTTGTCCGTGATCATCGTGTAGTTCCGCGGCGAGCCCACCATCGACTGCCGGCCGTCACCCCAGTGCGCCCCCGGCTCAACCAGGAAGTACCGGGAACTCTTGATGCTCCCCTCACGCATCAGCGTGATCGCGTTGTTCAGCATCCCGGTATCATGGACCGCCGGTTCCGGGAACGTCCCCCGCTGGTAGCAGGCGTCCAGAGTGGCGATGATGTCCTCGTAGCTGTTGTGTGACATTGCAGTTTGGCGTTTCCCCGTCTGCGGGTCCATCGGCCACCGCACCCCGTGGCCCAAGTTGAGGGACACCATCTCCACCGGGTTCGGCGTCCCCAGGAGATAGCCAGTCACTTCCTCCACCGGCACCCCGGCACGCCTGGCCGTGGTGTAGTTCAACACCAGGTCGCACTGCGCCCGGATCATGGCACTGGTCTCGGCATACCATTTCGGATCGTAGCTCGCGCTGCCGTCGGGGTTACGCGCGTGAATATGCACGATGCACGCGCCCGCGTCGTAGCACCTGATCGCCTCCTGGGCAACTTCTTCGGGTGTCCAGGGCACATTGGGGTTGTCCTCTCGGCCTCTCCCGCCGTTCAGGCACCCCTTGATAATGATCGTGTCCATCTTGCTCCCCTTTTCCTCTGATGTTCCGGCCTCAGGCGCGGCCCCGGAGGTCTCATCCGCGCCGGGAGTAGCTGCATTTTATGATACTATAGGGAGAGACGCTATCAGGACTAGCAACGACTCTGCGCCAGTCCCTGAGCAGTCCAGCCCACAAAGACAACGGCGGGTAGGCGGCTATGGCAGAGGTATGGATACCAACCCAGATGCAGACCCTCACCGGCGGTCAACAGATCGTACAGATCGAGGGCGCGACGGTGCGCCAGCTAATCAACAATCTGGAACGCGATTTCCCTGGCGTCAAGGATCGCCTCTACGACCCCGAGGAGGATACCCTCCTGCCCGGCGTGGCTGTCATAGTCGACGGCGAGACCAGCCAGTTGGGCCTGCTGGAACGCCTGAACGAAAACAGCGAGGTCCACTTCCTCCCCGCCATAGGCGGAGGCTGAACCAACCTTTCAACCCTCCCCACCCAACAACCCCCGCGGTAAGTGGCATGGAGGCGGAAGCGGAGTGGGAGCGGGATATAAAATGGAATATCTCCTGGTCCCAGGCGAAGGGCCGCCGCTGCGCGTCCATTCCCGGTGTGAGGATGAACTGCTGGCCAAGGCGGAACTGCTCCTCTTCGCTGAAGACGCCGCCAAGGCGTACCCCGGCCGCCCCGTAGTCGGCACCTACGACGTGGAACCCGCCCTCACCATCGCCAACCTCAAACGCGCCTATCGCTACGACCACGCCGGATACCGCCGCCTCATGGAGCACCGCACCAGTATCATCCAGCAAGGCTGGACCTATCCCGCGTGGGAGCCGTGATCCCCGTTGCATGAAGCGTGGCCGCGGATTACGGAATATAAGTTCCCGCTACACTTCCGCCCGCTCCAGCTTCACCGTCCGCCCCTCCCTGGCCGACTCGATCATTGCCAGTGTTATCTCCACCGCCCGCAGCCCATCCATTCCCGTCGCCGCCGGTTCCCGGTCTTCCTCGATGGCCCGGTGAAAGTCCTCGACTTCTGCGATGAAGTTGCCCAAGTATTGGTCCGGGCAGACCTCGGTGCGATGGACGTCCTCGCTGATAAGCTCCACCCGCCCCTGGCGAGCCTCCCACAGCGTCGCCTCTCCCCTGACCCGGCCAAGACTGCCATAAATCGTGAAGTCATTCCGCGAGTCCGGCAGCAGGCGGCTGCAAGCAATGGTGGCAATGGCCCCGCCCTCAAAACGCAGGGCTATTGTGGCCAGTTGCTCCAGTGGCCGTTGTTCGGTCTGGCCATCCGTCATTGCACTGACCTCGACAACTTCCCGGCCGATGAGGAAGCGCATCAGGTCAACCGCGTGGACTCCGGTACCCATCATGGTGGACGCGCCGCCGATCATCTCAGGTTGGTCCCACCACACCCGGTTGCCGCTCCGTGGCGGCGGACCCTCTTGCCCCCGGACACCGAACCCCCACTGTCCCTGGGCCAGCACCAACCGGCCCAGAACGCCGTCGGCAATCGCCCGCCGGGCCATCAGGTGCCCGGGATGAGTCCGCAGGTGATACCCCACGCCCAGCTTCACCCCCTGCTCCCTGCAAACTCTGACCATCGACACCGCATCGTACAGGCTCGTAGCCATAGGCTTTTCGCACAACACATGCTTGCTCGCCCGCGCAGCCTGGAGGGTATGTTCAGCGTGAAGGGAGTTTGGAGAGCAGACAAACACGGCCTCGACCCTGGAATCGACCAGCATGGCTTCCAGAGAGTCGTAGGCCGTATTGGCACCGTGTTTCTCGGCAAAGGCCTCCGCCCGCCCGCGATCACGGCTGTACACGGCAACCAAGTCTGAGTCCCCCGCCTCGGCGATGGCCGGTACAACCTTGAGGTCAGGGTGAAACCCGGTGCTGACTATCGCCCAACCAAGCGGCACAACTCACCTCCATGAGACCGGATAGATGCCGACCTAACATAGGCAACTGTCAAACCGCTGTCAATCTCACAGTCTTGAGTTACTCTAATCTACCGCAGCGTCTCCACCAAGGTTGGGTGTCCGTCAGAATTTTGGATAGGGAGAGGATGGGTGTGTCTTATGGAAATGAAGGATTGGGGATTGACTTGGCGGGAGTTGAGCGAAGAAGCAATCACCGGGATGAAAGAGTGGCGGTTGCAGAATCCTAAAGCCACTTTTAGTGAGATTGAAAAGGAACTGGACCTGCGGCTGGCGAAGTTGCGGGGCCGGATGCTCCAGGATACGGCTCTGGCCAGTTCCGCCAGGGACTGGAGCGGAAGTCAGCCTGGAGAAAGGCCGGTATGCCCTGATTGCGGCCATGAACTGGCCTCTTCGGGCAAGCGGGAGCGGCGGTTGCAGACCCTGGGGGGGCAGGAGGTCACGCTGGAACGGGAGTACGGGGTCTGCCCCGCTTGCGGCGGGAAACTTTTCCCCCCTGGATGAAGAGCTGGAATTGCTGCCGGGCTGTCTGACTCCGGGGCTGGAAGAGGTTCTGGTGCGGCTGGGGAGTTGGATGCCCTTCGAGAAGGCGCAACGGCTCCTGGTGGACTGGATGAAGCTGAATTCCCTCAGTGAAGCCACGGTAAGACGGCATACCGAAGCAGCGGGGGCGGCTTATGTGGTCATTCAGGAGGAGGAGGCCGGGGCGTTGGAACAGGGCCGGGAAGTGGACTGGGAAGTGGCCGGTTCCGGCTCAGCCCGGCTGGTGGTGGAAGTGGACGGGGCGATGGCGCCCTTGGCGGGAGGAGAATGGGCTGAGGTCAAGACGATGGTGATTGGGGAGGTGGATGAGACGGGTGCGGAGCCTGGAACCCTGAAGGAGATGTCCTATTTTTCCCGGTTGAGCGATGCGGCGGGCTTCACCCGGCAGGCATTGGCGGAGACCTGCCGGCGGGGGGTGGGGGAAAAGGGCCAAGTGGCCCTGGTGTCCGATGGGGCCGAATGGATTCAGGGATTCGGGGACTTTCATTGTCCCGGTGCGGTGCGGATTCTGGACTTTCCCCATGCTGCGGGGTACATGGGGGAGATCGGCCGGGGCCTGTTTGGGGAAGCGTCTTCGATGGCTGATGAATGGCAACGGGAACAGACGCAGCGTCTCAAACATGAGGGCGCCGGTCCGGTATTGGAGGACATCAGGGTCTTGGTCCAAGGCCGGGAAACTGACCTGGGCAAACCCCTGGCCTACCTGGAAAAGCGGGAAGCCCAGATGCGCTATCCGGTCTTGCGGGCCCAGGGCTGGCCCATAGGAAGCGGTGCGGTGGAGAGCGGCAACAAGCTGGTGGTGGAAGCGAGGTTGAAGGGGGGAGGAATGCACTGGGCGCGGCCCCATGTAAATCCCATGCTGGGCTTGCGCAACATTGTATGCAGCGGCCGCTGGGCCGGGGAATGGCCGCGTATAGCCCGGCGGCTCAGAAAGCGGGGCTCCCGGAGTTCCGGCACACCCGGAGAGAAAGCAGGCCCCCGGCGGCGGCTGGCGGCAGCCGGAGAACCGGGGGCCAAACTCAGCCCGGCGGATAGACCGGAGGTCCCGGTGAAAAGCCCCGCCGGGGTTGCACTATCCGGTGGAAGGGAGGGGTCAAAACTCCCTCACCGGCCTGCGGCCAGTCACCCCTGGCGCCGGGCTCCCGTTGGGCGCCCCAGATAATCCCCAAAATTCTGACGGACACCCACCAAGGTTCACCCAGTTGACCACCAATATCGGCTGAAGTAGGATGGAAACGTAATGACGGCTCTAATCTCTCCACCCTTCTCACATTCAATCGGATAACACTCGGTCTGGAGGCATCATAATGTCAGCCTACCTGTTCGCGGACATCAACGTTACCGACCCAGCCAAGTTCGACGATTACCGGGGCAAGGTGGCCCCGCTGGTGGAGAAGTACGGCGGCAAGTATCTGGTGCGCGGCGGCGGTTACGAGAAGGTCGAAGGCGACTGGTCCCCCAACCGCCTCGTCGTCATCGAGTTTGAAGACCTGGACCGCGCCAAGGCGTTCTACTTCTCAGCCGAGTACGCTCCGGTGATGGAGATACGCAAGCAGGCTTCCACCGGCAACGTCCTCATCGTCGAGGGAGCGTAACCCTCCATCATGGCTGGCCTCAGGGAGCGAGACAACCTGATAACACTCCCGGTCCAGGGGATGACCTGTGCCGCCTGCGTTTCCCATGTGGAGAAGGCCATCGGCGGCGTTGACGGCGTGGCGGGAGTCTCCGTCAACCTGGCCGTCGAGACCGCCGCGGTGGAACTTGCCGGCAAAGGTGTATCAGTCGAAGACATCCGCCGCGCCGTTTCCGACGCCGGGTACAGCATCCCCGCATCCAAAACGACCCTGACCATCGGCGGGATGACCTGCGCCGCCTGCGTCTCCCACGTGGAGGGCGCGCTCCAGACCGTTCCCGGAGTCATCGATGCCAGCGTCAACCTCGCCACCGAGCGGGCTACAGTAGAGCACCTTCCCGGAACGGCCGGGACCGCAGCATTCCGCGATGCGGTCTCAGCCGCCGGATACCAGCTTGTCGGCGCAGGCGATGCCCCGGAAGACACCCAGGCCGAACTGGAAAGGCTCAGCCGCACCCACGAGACCCGCTCCCTCCGCCGCCGCTTCACCGTCGCGGCCATAGGCGCGGCCCTTCTGTTCCTGGGATCCTTCCACGCTTTCCCGTGGACCGCCCCCCTGATGGCCCTGTCCTATTACCCATTCATACTCTGGGCGCTGGCGACACCGGTACAGCTTTGGGCGGGCTGGAGCTTCTACACCTCCGGCCTAGGCGCGTTGAGACACGGCGCCAGCAACATGCACACCCTCATCGCCATGGGCACTACCACCGCCTATGCGTACAGCGTGGCCATCGTCCTCGTCAGGTGGCTTGCCCCCGGCTTTCTCGAATCGCGGGGCATCTCCACAATGCTCTATTTCGACACCGCGGCAATGATCACCGCACTGGTGCTCCTTGGCGGATACCTGGAGTCCCGGGCCAGGGGCCACACCTCCGACGCTATCCGCAGGCTCATCGGACTGCGCCCCAACACCGCCCATGTGCTTCAGGACGGGGAAGAAGTTGACCTTCCCGCCGGAGCGGTGGCCGTGGACGACATCCTCGTAGTCCGCCCTGGCGAAAAAGTTCCCGTGGACGGCGAGGTGATCCAGGGCCACTCCGCCATCGACGAGTCAATGCTGACCGGAGAGAGCATCCCGGTTGACAAGTCCACCGGCTCCCGGGTTTACGCTGCCACCACCAACGTGACCGGAGCTTTCACCTTTCGGGCTACCGGCGTCGGCCAGGACATGGTCCTCTCCCAGATAATCCGGCAAGTGGAGGACGCCCAGGGTTCCAAAGCTCCGATTCAACGCCTGGCGGACAGGGTCGCCGCCTGGTTCGTTCCTGCGGTCATCGGCGCGGCCCTCGCCGCGTTCCTGTTCTGGGCCATCCTGGGTCCCGCTCCCGGCCTGACCACGCCCGTAATGGTATTCGTGGCCGTGCTGATCATCGCCTGCCCCTGCGCCCTGGGACTTGCAACCCCCACCGCAATCATCGTCAGTTCCGGCAGGGGCGCGCAGCGGGGCATACTGGTGCGCAGCGCCCGCGCCCTGGAGGTAGCCCACCGTGTTACCACCGTGGTGCTCGACAAGACCGGCACACTCACTACAGGCCAACCGTCAGTTACAGGAATCTACCCTGTGGCAGTCTCCGAGAACGGCCTGCTGCAAGTAGCCGCCTCAGTAGAGCGCGGCTCGGAGCATCCCATCGGTCAGGCAATCGTCCGGGAAGCCCAGGCGCGCGGACTTGAGCTAACTTCACCGGAGGAATTCGAGGCTGAACCGGGCCTGGGCGTAGCCGCACAGACTGGCGGCGCTACCATTGTCATAGGCAACGAGGCTTGGATGAAGGCCAACGACATCGAACTGTTCGACCTGCCAGACTTGGCCGGGCAACTGGCGTCCGAGGGCAAAACCCCTGTGTTCGCCGCCTCCGACGGTCAGGTCATGGGAATCATTGCCGTCGCCGACACCCTGAAACCCAACGCCGCCGAAACCGTTGCCCGTCTCCACACCCTTGGCCTGGAAGTGGTTATGCTCACCGGCGACAACGCCGAGTCCGCCGCGGGTATTGCCGCTCTGGCAGGCGTGGACCAGGTTGAGTCCGGGCTTTTGCCGAAGGACAAGGCGGAGGCAATCCGCCAGCTCCAGTCCCGGGGAAAGACCGTGGCGATGGTGGGCGACGGCATCAACGACGCCCCGGCACTGGCCCAGGCCGACGTAAGCATGGCTATGGGCAGCGGCGCGGACGTGGCGATGGAGTCCGCGGACATCACCCTCATGCGGTCCGACCTCTCCACCGTCGTCGAGACATTCAGCCTCAGCCGCGCCACCATCCGGACTATCAAGCAAAATCTGTTCTGGGCCTTCTTCTACAACGTGATGCTCATTCCCATAGCGGCGGGGGCGCTCTACCCGGTATTTTCAGCCCTGGGAGGAGTCCCTGCAGGGCTCGGGTTCCTCTTCGGAGATCTGGGGTTCCTCAACCCGGTGATGGCCGCCGCCGCAATGGCCATAAGCTCCGTAACCGTGATAACCAACTCCCTGCGTCTCAAACGCTCGAACACCTGACGACCGGCGCAACTTCCGTCTGGGGACGGATCCCATCCGCCGCTCCCCAGCCAGCATGAAGGTATGGGACAACGTACCCAGAAGGAGGCAGCAATCATGGCAATGGCGATAGACCCCATCTGCAAGATGGTCGTGGACACCGCCAATCCGCCCGGAGGCCAATCCGAACACCAGGGGACGACCTACTACTTCTGCGCCCCCGGCTGCAAGGTAGCCTTCGACCGGGAACCGGAAAAATACCTGCAACAGGCCGACCAGCCGCCTGCCCAGCAAAGAGTGTCGTTCATTTCCCGCATTTTGGGTCGCAAGTAGAGGACGCCTGTGCAAGATACTGGACTCCAGCGGACGGCGGTTCTGCTGGAGTCCAAATGCCCGCAAGACGATGGTGACGGAGGAGTCGGAGACATGCCGGCCTTGGTATGTCTTTGAATGGGCCGCCTTTGTGATGATCCTGTACATCGCGTTGCGATTGATTGACAGTGTAACCACGCGCAAGTATGCTCAATTCCGCCCTAACCACGCCCAACACCATGATTGAATTCGATGTACAACACGCTCTCGCCACTACCTACAGCGGTCTGGGAGCTGCCTTTGTCGTCCTCGCCCTCCTTATCCTGTTCATTCTGGCCGTCCGGCTGGCCATCCGCCTGCGCGACCGCACTCCCTCGCCCGCCGTCACGCTTCCGCCCTACCCGACCCTCAGCGCATCCGAACCCGGCCCTGTACCTCCGTCTGTCGCCGCCGTCACGGAACTCCAGGAAGACGGCCTTATACTTCCCGTAGAGGAGACTAACAACGGGACCGACACCAATGGCCCCAACGGCACAGACGAAGCCGAACCCCTAGGCGACTGGAAAATCTACGGTAGGCTGGATGCCTTCTCCTCTCGCAGAGTGGAACGCCGCAGTGGGTGACTGCCGCCACGCCGTCTCTGACTGCCAACGCACGTCTTGGAATTTCTAAGCGAGACCGGGTTTGCCTCCCTTAAATGGGGCAACGTCCTGTTGCTCCTCCTCGGTGCAGGTTTCGCCGCCGTGGCCATCATCAAGAGGACCGAGCCATACGTCCTACTTCCTATCGGCCTCGGCGTCATACTAGGCAACCTACCGGGTACGGGACTGGCCGAATTCGACCCTTCCGGCGAGGTCCAGGCTTCCGGCATCTTCGGCGTCATCTTCCACTACACCCTGTCCTTCTGGAACATCCTGCCGCCCCTGATATTCCTTGGCCTGGGAGCGCTCACCGACTTCGGCCCCATCATCGCCAACCCCAAGACCATGCTCCTTGGCGCGGCGGCCCAGTTGGGCATATTCGTCGCTTTCTGGTCCGCCCTGTCCCTGGGGTTCTTCACCTCGCCGGACCTCTTCTCCCTGAAAGAGGCCGGGGCTATCGGCATCATCGGGGGCGCGGACGGCCCAACCACCATATTCGCCTCGGCCAAGCTCGCTCCCGACCTTCTTGGCGTTACCGCCGTGGTGGCCTACTCCTACATGGCCAGCGTGGTGTTCATCCAGCCGCCCCTCATGCGCCTGCTCACCACTCAGAAGGAGCGACAGATTAGAATGCGCGCACTGCGGGAGGTGTCCAGGACGGAAAAACTCCTCTTCCCCGCCGGGGCCATGATTATCATCATCCTGTTCGTCCCCGAATCGGCACCTCTCATCGCCATGTTCATGATTGGAAACCTCTTCGGCGAAAGCGGCGTCGTCCCCCGGCTGAGCAACGCGGCCTCCAACGAAATCCTGAACATCGCCACCATATTCCTGATGATAACCATCGGCGCACAACTGTCAGCAGAGCGGGTCTTCGACCTGCGCACCCTGGCCATCCTGCTGCTGGGAGTCGCCGCCTTCGCCTGCGGCACCGTGGGAGGACTACTCTTCGCCAAGCTGATGAACCTGTTCGTCAAGGAGAAGGTGAACCCCCTCATTGGCTCGGCGGGCGTATCCGCGGTGCCGATGGCGGCCCGCATATCCCACACCGTAGGCCAGGAAGCCAACCCCGGCAACTACCTGCTTCCCCACGCAATGGGACCAAACGTAGCCGGGGTCATCGGCTCCGCGGTGGTCGCCGGCGTCTTCATCTCCATACTCGGCTAGGCCGCACTTTGCAAAGCGGGAGCGGCACCTTTGCCTGTGGGCCCACGGGCATGATAACGTAATTGCAGGAAAAGGGACGCCTTGGCTCCAGCAGTGGCAAGGACTATTAGGCAACCAGAAGGGCCGTTGACCACGCAGAGGACAATCCACATGATGGCAATCGAAGAACACCGCGAGACTGCCCTGGCCTTTCTCGATGCCTCAGACCGGGAATTCGAGGCCGGAGACGTTCTCCAAGCGTCAGAAAAGCTGTGGGGAGCCTTCTCTCACGCCGTAACCGCTGTCTGCAAGCAAAGAGGCTGGGAATGTGGGACTCACCGGCAACTGATCAACTCGGCCCGCCGGTTGGCCGCGGAAGATGGTGCGTCATACCACGCCCCCGTAGACTTGGCAGTCGCCATTTCCGAAGCCAGGCACTTCCACAACAACTTTTACAATGGGTCTATGGAAGACTACGAGATCGCGTATGGCCGTCCCATAGTCCGGGCCTTCATTGAGTGGACGGTCAACCTGGACCGGGCGGGGTGATGATGGGGCATGTGGGGCCGGTCGCCCGCGCAAGCCGCCTGTCAAGCGTTAGCAACGGACACGCCAAAGCCTCTGCAACCGCCACGTACCCCGCATCATAGCAAGTCAGGTTGTGCCGCAACTCCCATACCCGCTCGCCAAAGGGCGCGAATGTATACAAGTCAATCGCCCCCCCGAGAAGATCGCGGTATGCATCAGCAGCCTCGGTCCCGGAAAGTTCACCAGCGAGTTCCAATCGACGGATAATGTTACTGGCCTCGACTAACATAAAGTGTGGGCCTGCTAACCGCTCGCCGACGACCATAGACCTAACCCATTCTCCTTCAGATGTTAAATTGGTCAGGACCGAGACATACGCTGAAGCATCGACGACTGTTGTCACCTTCGGTCCGCGTCACGGGCTTTCAAGATTGCTTCCGCGCTGACGTTAGTCCCGCTCGCCTCCACGCGGGCGCGGACCTCTTCCATCCACTCCCTGTTACTGACAGTAGGATACGACGCAAGCTGTTCCAGCTCGCCGAGCAAGAATTCCTGCAACGACTTTCCCCGGAGTTCAGCACGGCGCACGAGTCCGTCGCGGACCTCCTCCGGGACATCCTCAATTACTATTCGCACTTTCATGCAGTCAGTCTAGCACCGCTTCCCGTCCCACACCAACGCTTACCCGAAAAACCCTGACTCGATATGCTCCCGGATAACTCCGGCAATCAGTCCCGGGCGTTGCACCGGAACATCATGGACACTGTCCTCCAGCCACACTACCTTGGCCGTGGGCATCGCGTCTACCGCCGCTTGCACCGATTCCGCCCGGCGGGCGTTGCGCCCGGCAGCTTCTGGGCTGTCCTCCCGCCGGGCGGGCATGACGAGCACGGGACACCCTACTTTCGAGTACAGGGCCGGGGGATGATGGTCCCACAGGGCGTCTATTATCCGCATGTGATTGTCCCGGGTGAGCCAGGCCCGTATGGTGTTGTCCTGTAACACCTCGAAGTTGGCCAGAATCGCGGCTTCAAATTCGGGGGTAATCACAGACCCGTCCCGGCGCGACCGGATGCGCGCCACGAATTCGGGAAGGGTGACGCCGGTAAACACCGGCGGCGCCATAGCCTCCCTTGCATCGGCAAGAGTCTCGTAGCGCACTGAAGGTTCGATCATCCCTCCGTCAACGAGACAGATTCCCCTGGCAACCCCCGGGTGCGCGACGGCAAACTCCAAGGCAACATCGCCGCCCCAGGAATGGCCCACGACGATAGGTCTTTCCAACTTCCGCGCCTCAATCAAGCCCAGCAGGTCGCTGCCCACGGTTGCAAAGTCGTACCCATGGTTCGGCTTGGCGCTCTGACCGTGACCCCGCTGGTCCATCGCCACCACCGAATAGTCACGGGCAAGAATGGGCGCGACCTGGTCCCATATATGGCATGTGGAGGCCAACCCATGCAACAACACAACCGGCTGGCCTGTGCCTCCCCAGTCCTTTATGTGGAACTCCCTTCCATTGATGGGAACAAGTACGTCTTTGGGCACTGAAGTTGCTGCCATATCCTCTCCACTCTGGCTGCTACGCCTCTTCAACCACAGCCGGCCTCCGTCCCTTGCTCGGCGACACGTCTTCGTATGCGTGTGCCACCCGGTAAAGCAACGGCTCCTCGAAGGGCCTCCCGATAAGTTGCAGACCAATTGGCAGCCCGTCCTGGCTGAACCCGCATGGGATGGACATGGCAGGCAAGCCCGTGGCGTTGCTGGGACTGGTGCAGCGTGAAGTCATGCCAGACCCCGGACCTCTGACCGGGTAGTCCTTCCCGTCGATATTCACCGTCTCCGAGTCGATGCGCCACGCCGGGACCGGCGACGATGGAGTGACCAGGAAGTCCACGTCCTGCAAGACCCTTGCGTACTCTTCCTTGACCAGCCTCTGCACCTTCATCGCCTTGGAGTAATCCCTGCCCAGCACGAACTGCCCTGCCAGCGTCCGGTACAGCACTGTTGGGCCGTAATCGTCCCGGCTGTCCCTCAGGAACGGCTCGTGAGTTACTACGCTGTCCGCCATCCCCGGGATACGCAGCACACCCGCGTACTCCATCATAGGCAGCGACACCTCGACGGCCTCCGCTCCCAACTCATCGAGGGCGCTGATGGCCCGCCGCACCGCGGTTTCAGTGCCCGGGTGGAGAAAATCGAAGTAATAGTTGCTGGGGATGCCCATCCTCAATCCGGATACTCCCTGTCCCAGCAACTCCGAAAAGTCCGGCACCGGAACCGGTACTGTGCTGGGGTCCAACGGGTCGTAACCGGCAATTGCCTGCAACACCAGCGCATTGTCCGCCACCGACCGGGTCATCGGTCCGATGTGGTCCCCGTTGAAGCTGGTGACCTGAAGCCCCCGTTGGCTCACCCGCCCGAAGGTCTGTTTCATCCCGACCACGCCGCAGAAATTAGCCGGGCCGCGCACCGACCCGCCCAGGTCTGTCCCCAGCGACGCGAAGGTCACGCAGGCTGCCACGTTTGCGCCGCCTCCCCCGCTGGAACCGCCGGGGATGTGGTCCAAGTTCCACGGGTTATGCACCGCGCCGTAATGCAAATTGTTGGAGGTTGATCCGGCGGCAAACTCCTCCAGGTTTTCCTTGCCCAGGATGACCGCTCCCGCCTCCTTGACCTTGGCCACGGTCAGAGCGTCCTCAGTTGGGACCTGCCCGGACAATACCTTGGAGCCGACCGTCGTGCGGATGCCCCCGGTGTCGATGTTGTCCTTGATCCCTACGGGAATCCCGTGCAGCGGCCCCCGGTACTCCCCGCGCATCAGCGCCGCTTCCTGCTCCCTCGCTTGCTCCCGGGCCTGCTCGTGAAGCACCGTAATGAAGGAGTTGAGCACCGGCTGGAGCCGGTCAACCTGCTCCAATGCCGCCTCGGTCAGTTCGACCGGCGACACCTCTTTGGCCTGTATCATTGGGGCCAACTCAGAGATGGTCATATTCGTCAGATTGGAATTCGCCATCAGGATTCACCCCCATTTTTCGGATGCGATGCCGTATCCTCGCTGGCGCGCAGCAGACGGGAAGACATCACCCCGGACAGGTCCAGGTTTCTGAGCTTCTCCACCTCCGCCAGGTAAGCCTCGATGGCTGGGCGCACCAGATCCATTTCGTCGTCAGAGATTTCAAACCCGTGAAAGTCCCTTATCATCGCTCTGAGCGTTTCGTCGCTTATCGCCATGACCTCCCTCCGACTGTTTCGGATGTAGCATGCCTGCCCGCTCCTGTCCGCTTGGGGAAGTTTAGACCACCCCCGCCCACATTTCCACCCATCGTCCCGTCCGTTGACCACCGAGCCAGCCAGGGCTAGTAGTCCAACAGCTTTGAAATGATAGATAATAGGCTGTAATCTTGCCGGTGTAGAGCAAAGGCGAGGTGAAGTTGGGAGGATGGAGATGCCAGCCAAGAAGTACCGGGTCAGGCTGAGTGCGGAGGAGCAACAGGAACTGAAGGGGTTGGTGTCCCGGGGACGGGCGGCAGCATATAAGCAGACCCACGCCCGCATCCTGCTGCTCAGCGATGAAGCCCAAGAGGGCGGGGCAATGAAGGACGAGGAAATAGCCCGGGTGCTGAAGGTGGGCAACGCCACGGTGGAACGGGTGCGCCGCCGCTGTGTCGAGGAGGGTCTGGAGAGGGCCTTGGGACGCAAGGAGCAGGTCAACCGCCGCCCGAAGAAGCTGGACGGTCAGGGAGAAGCGCACCTGATAGCCTTGGCCTGCTCCCAACCGCCGGAGGGCCGGGCTGGCTGGACGCTGCATCTGCTGGCTGATCAGTTGGTGGAGAGGGAGATAGTGGACAGCATCAGCACCGAGACGGTGCGCCAGACACTGAAAAAAACGAACTCAAGCCTTGGCTGAAGGAATGCTGGTGCATCCCGCCCAAGGCCAATGCCGGGTTCGTCTGCGCCATGGAGGACGTGCTGGAGGTCTACCATCGTCAATTCGGCGGCAACGAGGTTCTGGTGTGTTTGGACGAGACCAGCAAACAGCAGGTAAAGGAGACCCGCTTGCCGCGTCCGGCCCGCCCCGGGGCGCCGGCCTGCTACGATTACGAATACGAGCGCAACGGAGTGAGCAGCCTGTTCATGCTGTTCGCACCTTTGGAAGGGTGGCGCCGGGTGGAGGTAACGGACCGGCGCACCAAGGCCGACTGGGCCCGGGTGGTGCAGCAACTGGTGGATGTGGATTATCCTGACAAGGAACGGGTCGTGCTGGTCATGGACAATCTGAACACCCACCATCTGTCGTCGCTGTACGAGGCATTTGAGCCTGCGGAGGCGAGGCGCATTGCGGAGAGGCTGGAAATCCACTATACGCCGAAGCATGGAAGTTGGCTGAATATGGCCGAGATAGAGCTTGGGGTGCTGGCTAGGCAGTGCTTGGACCGCCGGATTCCCTGCCGGGAAATGCTGGAACAGGAGACCCAGGTTTGGCAGAACCAACGAAACCGTGACGCAATACGGGTGGACTGGCGCTTCACCACGGAGGACGCCCGCATCAAACTCAAGTCCCTCTATCCCTCAATCCAACACTGATGGACTACTAGAATGCCCCCACCACCCCGAACCTCACCCCTCCGGGAGGCATCATGTTCAAATTCGTGCATCACGTCCGGTTCCTCGTCCACGACCGCGACGCAATGGTGAAGTACATCGAGTCAAGCTTTGGCATGAAGCCCGACAGGCTCCAGGTCTATGAGAACCGGGGCATGAAGAACGCCATCTACAAGGTCGGCGCCACCAACTTCGAGATCACCGAACCGCTGGACCCCAACTCGGCTATGGGCCGCTTCCTCGATGAGCAAGGTCCCGGTGTTTACCATCTGGCTTGGGGCGTAGACGACATCCGTCAGGTCGCGCAGGAGCTGGCTGCCAAGGGCAACCAGATGCGCGGGGATGGCGGCATCACCCAGAGCGCCGACGGCTATCTGACCGCCAACATCGACCCCGCCAGTTCCCTTGGTCTCCCCTTTCAACTCGCCGAGGGCTGAGAAACCCTGGCAAGACCCGATTATCCCCGTACTCTGATAAGTTACAATAGGGCCAAATTCACTCGCATTCCCGCGAAACTGGAATGGAAGAAACCCCAAGGAGCGGAACATGGCCGAACAACTCACTAAAGATAGCCCGGTGCTCTACGAACAGGACGGCGGCGTAGCAATCCTGACATTGAACAACCCCGACCGGCGGAACGTTCTCTCCACCCTCGTCCTGGAAACTCTCAAGGACTACCTCGACCGGTTCGAGGAAGACCCAACCGTACGGGTCGTCGTGCTCCGCTCCAGCGGCCCTGTCTTCAGTTCCGGCCACGACCTCAACGAGATGGTAGACCGGGACCACGATTCATACGAGGCCGTGTTCACTCTCTGCACCAAAGTCATGGAGGCCATTCGCCTGCTGCCCAAGCCGGTAATCGCCCAGGTGCAGGGCTTGGCCACCGCCGCGGGTTGCCAACTGGTGGCAACCTGCGACCTCGCCGTCGCAGCCGAGTCAGCCAGATTCGCCACCCCCGGCGTCCAGATTGGCTTGTTCTGCACCACGCCCGGCGTAGCCCTGGCCCGCGCCGTCAACACCAAAAAGGCTATGGAAATGCTCCTCACCGGCATCCCCATCTCCGCCGCCGAGGCCCAGGAGGCGGGGCTGGTCAACCGTGTCGTACCCGACGATGGACTCGAGGAGAACGTCCTGGAGTTGGCCCGCCACATCGCCGCGGCCAGTTCCCAGACCCTGTCCATCGGCAAACCTGCTTTCTACCGCCAGATAGAACTCGACCGGCCCGCCGCCTACCAACTAGCCCAGGCGGTAATGGTGGACAACCTGGAAAAGGAAGACGCCCGGGAGGGCATCTCCGCCTTCCTCCAAAAGCGGCAGCCCAACTGGAAGTATTAGAGTGGACTTGCTTCTATCACAAGAGGGCCAGCCGGTATCCTAGCCACACGGCCCCCAGGCCCAGTACGACCTGCGACGCCACGTTGACCAAGGCCAACCCGAAAGCGCCTTCCCTGACCATGCTCATCGTGTCGAATCCAAACGCGGAAAAGGTGGTGAACCCTCCCAGGAACCCAACAAACAGGAAGGCCCGCGCCCCACTGTTCAGTCCCAGGACTCCATGCGCCGATGCCAGTCCACCCAGCAGTCCTATGATGAAGCACCCCGCAACGTTCACCACCAGAATCCCGTAAGGGAAAACCCCGGAAGCGGACAATAGCTGCTGCACTTCCCGGTTCAGCAGGTATCTGAAAATCGAACCGGCGAATCCGCCAGCCCCCACAAGCAGCACCGTTATCATAGAAGCCATCCCTCCCGACGGTCCCGGCCATTGTACCGGCAATCGCTCCTTCTTGGACTACATTGCAACCCGCCTGTCAGGATGTGGACGAAACGCCGTCCAGGTATCAAAATACACCCGACACCAGATCATCCAGACGATGGGTCAAACTCACGATCGGACGAAAGCATGAACCAGAGAATTCGCGCGCCCCACATTTTCGCGGCCAACCCCATTGACCGGGGGGAACGTGAACGCCGCGATGAGGACTGGATAAAGAGGGTCGCCACCGACCCCGCGACCAGGCTGCTCCCCATGTCGGATCTCAACGTCCCAGTCGTCCCCGGATCGGGGCCTGGAAACGTACAGGAATTGGCATGGTTGACCCCTGGAGATTTGATACGCATGGGCGTCGAAGCTGAACCGGTCTTCCTCGGCTTGCTGGACGGCGAGGCCCGCTTCGTTATCGACATATCCGACAGCCGCCAGGCCGTGGCCGAGCTTCAGGACCGCGGAGTGCTGACATTCGAGGATGCCAGGGCTGCCGCTGAGTATGTCAGCGGCCCCGAGTCCGGCATCATCGCCCAGGCCCGCGCCCAGCTCAACTGGCACAACCGCCACGGCTTCTGCTCGGTCTGCGGCCACGCCAGCTACATGGCCCGTGGCGGCCAGGTCCGCCGGTGCCCCGAGTGCAACACGGAACACTACCCCCGCACCGACCCTGTGGTAATCACCGTCGTCCACGACGGTGACCGGTGCCTGCTGGGCCAGTCCCGGGGCCGCCTGGTGCAGATGCGCCGCTACTCCGCCCTGGCGGGTTTCATGGACCAGGGAGAGTCCATTGAGGAGGCCGTGGCCCGCGAGATAATGGAGGAGGCCGGAATCCAGGTCGGCACGGTTCAATACCACTCATCCCAACCCTGGCCCTTCCCTTCGTCCCTGATGATCGGCTGCCACGCCGACGCCGCCACCACCGACATCGCTATGGACAATGAGGAAATGGCCGACGTCCGCTGGTTCGACCGGGAAGAGGTCCTGCTGGCCCTGGACGAAAGGAGCAGCGTCTTGGCCATCCCCGGCCCGCTGGCTATCGCCTACCACCTGATCCGCGCCTGGGCAGTTGGAGAGGCCGGCTAATGGGCGAAGGGTTCAGAAGAGGGTTTGGCTTCGGTTGCGGGTGCCTGTTCTTCATCATCGTAGTGTTGGTGATACTCTTCTTCCTCGGCATAATCTTCCCTGACTGAAACCTCCCCTGGTAGCGGGGAACGCCCCGCTAGAGCCTCTACTCCTAGTCACACACCCTTTAGCGAAGCCAGGGAAGGCCGATCTACTACCCCTACCCCCAGGGTATACGACCAACAAATAAGACAGAGGAGAAAGTCTGAAGTCCGGGAGGACAGCATACCGAAATAGAAAAAGTCCCCCTCCAGAAAAATGAAAGGGGACTCCACATTACTCGATTGTTGTGAGCGGAGCTTAGTTCCCGATCCAGCCAGTCTCCGATATGTCCAGGATCACTCCGTCCGGGCCGCTCAGCTTGATCTCTGCCTGGCTGGGGCCGGGGCCACGGTTCTCCGAGCGGGGAGTGAGTCGCTTTGCGCCGCCCTGTTCCATACGCTGGGCATATTCCTCCACGTCATCCACCACAAATCCGATGTGGTGAAGGCCGCTGAAGTCCGCGCCCTGCTCCCCAACGTCCGCATCGCCTGCGGACTTGCACTTGCGGATGGTCATGTTCAACTCGCCGTCGCTCAAGTAAACGTGACCGCCGCTGCCGCGGCCCACTTCCTGCATCCCCAGCGTCTCAACGTAAAACGCCGCCACCTTGTCCGGGTCGGTGGTTGTATAAGCTATGTGTTTAATCTTGACCATGCTATGTCTATACCTCCGTATTTTTCCTCGATGCAACGCACGGTGTTACAGTCCGTCCGATAGGGAACGAACGGCCTACGCCGAAACGTCCTCCAGCAGCGCCATCTTCTCCTGGAACAGCTCTATGGAACGCTCCTCCGGCACACCCATGAAGAACCTCAGACCCTGCACGTACTCCAGCACCTCCCTGGGCAACATAAGCAGGTCGTCCCGCGGCCCCGTCGCCAGGTAAAGGTTGTTGATCCAGTCCTCCTGCCCCACGAACAGGGCGTCCTCCAGCACCACCAGGTCCTGACGTTCCATGTCCGCGCGGGCCATCCACCGGGAAAAGACGAAGGGCATCCCGGTCCACGACTGCCACTCCTCGCCCAGGTCGTAGCGGTGAGGAAACCCCCTCGCTCCGCGGCGGCGGCGCAGCGCCTGGTTGCCCGTCAGCAGAAAGGCGTCGTGCTCCGATTGCTGGTCAACGAAAGCCTCCCGGCGCACCTCGTGCTTCAGCGTCAGCAGCACCTGTAGCAGGCTCACCGACGTCGCGTCCCCGTCGCCAAGGGCAATCCTCCCGCCGCTCAACTCATCTATCGGACTCTTGGAGAGCAGCACACTAGCGGTGGCCCTGGTCACCGACGCCACGCAGAATCCGGAGACCGGCGCGGCTTTCGGCGCAAGACGGAATGTGTCCACGAAGGACACCGGCCCCGCATCAACCTCGCCCCGGTCCAGGGCATCGGGCACGTCGTTGATCCCCATGTTCAGCACTTCGATGCCCCGGCGTTCCATATCGAAATAGAACGCCTCGCATTCCAGGTTCGGTATCCGGGCAACCTTGATGGGCATAGCGATAACTAACCTCCGTCCAAACTCGCCCAGCCCCCACTTTGGGCAAGCTCGATGGCAACGTCTGAGTATGCCGCGGCGAACCCGGCAACGGCATCAACGTCAACTGCGTCCGGCCAGCGGTCCGATTCCAAGTGGAACAGGGGATTCCCCCCGACCATCGCTGTCACCCGCCCACCGAGTCCGGCAATCACCTGGGACTCGGCGCCAACAGTGGTCCCCCTCGGCACAGCCTCCGCCGGGTTGGCATTTTGACGCTCCAAGGCAGCGGCGGTCATCGATTCCAACTCCCCGTCCGTGGCCGAGAAGCGGGCGCTCGGGTCCAGCGCGCCGCCGATGTTCGCGCCAAAATGCAGCCACGCAAACGCCTCTGTCTCGACCCCCGGCCTGCGCCCGATGAAATCATGGACGCCCATCAGCCCCAGCTCGTGGGCGCTGGTAGCCACAAAAATCACGTCGCGCCGCGCCCCCGCCTCCATGATGGCCCGCATCAGCGCCAGCCAGCAGGCGATGCCACCGCCCCGCTCGCTGGCGCACTGCCACCAGCCGGAACGAGGCGTCATCACGACCAGTGGCGCAAGCCCCTGCTCCGCACCCTCGATGCGTCCAACGACGTTGAACGACTCCGAGTCGGTGCGTTCCACCGACACCATTAGGGTGGCTTCCATTCCGAGCCTGGCGTACTCAATTAGCCGCTCCTCTGTCTCGCTGGCCACCTGCAACACCGGAGGACCGAAGGCCTTGGGGAAAGCCGTGGCGTTCATTGGCATCAACCCCGGACGGTCACCTGCCGTAACCGCCACCAGCCCCTGGCAGCCGCCCGACTTCCGCGCATCGTCCAGTACCCGGTTCTCCGGCCCTCCCCTTGTGACCCGTCCCAAGCCAATCTCAGCATCCGACCCCAGCGGGCCAATGCGGCCTCTAACGCCCCCGGGAGGAGTGAAGTCACCGTCAAACATCGGCAGACCAGGGATGCGGTTTCCGCCCACTTCCAGCCAACACTCCCGGGGGTCAACCCGGCTCAACCCGAAGGGTTCCAGCTCCGCGGCGACTCCGATTTCCCGGGCCTTGGCCGCCAGCCAATGGGCCGATTCATGGTCGACGGGCGTACCCGTTCGGTGCCAGCCCTGGGAATCGAACTCTCTGATAATTCGGGCGATGCGGTCTATACGGTCCACGTATTGCTCCAGTCATACATACGTAAGAGCGGGTTATATCAGATTACCCATAGTCAAAGGGGTCGATCTCGGATTCCCCTTCTCCCAGCGGCAGGATTTCATCCGGGTCATGCCCCATCTCCATGAGCCGTGACCGCAAGGTAGCGAGCATTTCTCGGCGACCTTCTTCACGGCCCTCCATGCGGCCTTCTTTACGCCCCTCCATGCGGCCCTCTTCGCGAATCCTCCGACGTTCCTGTCTCATCTCATGGAGCTTCTCTATACCTCTAAGAAGTACCGTCATAACCCAACTGCCTCCCATGACTGATAGGAAAACGACGATAATTACACCGCTGCCGATGTCGCCAAGTTCGTCCAGGTAATCCGCAACATCCCTGGCCAACCGATGCAGGAACCAAACCTCGGGTGCGAACCTCTTGGTTAGCTGGATGATAACCGCAATACCGGCCGCGACGCCGAAGGAGATCGTTACCCATCGCTCCAGCCTCTGCCAGTTCACTGCGGCTTATTATGGCATACATGGACTATCCTTGCGCAGGTTTGGCAGTTGCCCTCCCGTAATACAGTACAGTAGCTCCACTGAATCAACAACAAGAAAAGGCCCCCGTCCAAGCTAACGGGGGCCTACCCAAAGTTCCGCTTCCGTCAGGGGCTACAGGCGCGGCCCCATGAACGTGGGAGCCTGCTTCCGGTATACCTGGATGCGGTTGCGCGGGCCTTCGCAGACGAACACGTTACCGTCATCGTCCACCTCAACCCCGCTGGGCGCCCAGAAGTCCTTCTCCCTTTCCAGGTTCTGGGCGCGCTCCCGCTCTCCCCACATCTCGGGGTTGGCGTCCAGCTTGTCCTTACCCCACTTGGAGATGGTCGCGTCGCCGGTCTTCAGACCCACGAAGTTGCCGTTCTCGTCGAAGACCTGGAGCCTGTTGTTCAGCCAGTCTGCGACGTAGATGATGCCGTCCTTGTCCACGGCCACGTCGGTGGGGCGGTTGAACTCGCCCTCGCCGGACCCGGAGGACCCGAACTTCATCAGGAATTGCCCGCCGGCGTTGAACTTCTGAATCCGGTCGTTGCGCCAGTCGGCGACGTAAATGTCGCCCTGCTTATCGATGGCGATGCCCCAGGGCATGTTGAACTCGCCGTCCCCATCGCCGTGCGTCCCGAACTTGGAGATGAACTCCCCGCCGGGCGTGAACTTCTGCACCCGGTGGTTCATGCTGTCCACGACGTAAACATTGTCGTCCGCGTCGATTGCCAAGCCCGCCGGACGGTCAAGCTCGCCGTCACCACTGCCCTGACGCTCCTCCCACTTGCCGATGTAATCGCCGTCCCGGGTGAACATGGAGATCCGGTTCAGCCACTCGTCGGAAACGTACACGTTGCCGTTGCTGGCGATGGCCACCGTCACCGGCCAGACCAGCGACCCGTCGTCGAAGTTATACTCGTGGGGACCCTGCTGTGGTACGCCCCGCGCAAAGGCGTTGACGTACTCCTCGTCAACCGTGCAGACCGCGATGCGGGTGCCCTCCGGCCGGTACTCCGAAGACCGGCACAGGACGTACATCAGGTCGTCCTCGCCCCGCGCCATGTGAATCGGGTAGCTGAAACCAGGGCCGAACTGCTCACCGCGCCCGATGGTGTGGCTGTACTGGAGCTGCACGTAGGTAATTCTCTTTGGCCTGATTGCCACCATATTGCTCCTCCCTCTAGGGACGGATCCTTTGCGTGCCAGCGGACAGCCCGCTGTAGTTGGACCCGTCCTCGGCGTGATGGATAGTTGTTAGTGGATAGCAGCCGGAGCAGCCATCCACTATGTTCACAACGGGCTTGGGCTAAATAAAGTCCATCTGCTCGAATGCGCCGTTCACGATGGGCTTGGCGTCCAGGCCCATCCACTTCTCCAACAGGGTGGAATAAAGACCGCGGAAGTCGTTGTTGAAGTGGAGGTCGCCCTCCAGGAGCTTGTTTTCCTCCAGCGAGGGGTACTCGCCATAGAGGCCGCCCTTCACCGACTCTCCAATCACGAAGGCCACGCCGCCGGAGCCGTGGTCGGTCCCGGAGCCGTTGTCATGCACCCTGCGCCCGAACTCGGTGAAGACCAGCGTTATCACGTTATCGCCCGCGTCGTGTTCCTTCAGGTCGTCGTAGAAGTCGGCGACGGCGTTGGAGGTCTCAGTCCACAGGCGAGTGTGGTTGGCCAGCTCGCCAGCGTGGGTGTCGAAGCTGTTGTAGGGGGCCGTGGTGTAGAGGACCCTGGTCCCCAGCCCCGCCAGGTGTACCTGGGCAATGTTGCGCATGTACTGGGCGACCACGTCCCCGCCGTACTCCACCGTTGAGGAGTACATGCCTGGGGCAGTGCTCAGAATGTCCGCGCCTTCCAGCGCATCCAGACCGGTCTGGGCGAAGTAGTCCAGCACCGGGCCCTGTCCGATCATCGGCGAGTAGACCCTGGAGAAAACGTCAAGCGCCTTGGAGCGCTGCTCTTCGATCTCGATGCCGGTCAACACGCCGTAGGTCTCCAGGTTGCCCACCGAAGCCACCGGCACGCCCGGGGCCACCAGTGCCCTGGGAAGGCCGCGGCCGAAGTTGACGCCGGTCAGCACGTTCTCCTTCTCCGGGTCCAGGTCCTTGACCGCGCGGCCCAGCCAGCCCTCGTCCCCGACCTTGTCCGGCTCGCAAGTGTGCCAGATATCCATCGAGCGGAAATGGGAACGGCTGGGGTTGGGATAGCCGATCCCCTGGATTACGGCCACCTTGCCCTCATCATAGAGCCGCTTGATGGGGCCCATGGCCGGGTTGAAGCCGACCTTGTCATTGATCTGAAGTGCCCGCTCCGGCTCGATCCTGACGTTGGGCCGGTTGTCCAGGTAGAGGGGATCACTGTAAGGGATCAGAGTGTTCAGGGCGTCGTTGCCCCCCGACAACTGGAGGACCACCAACACCGGGTCTTTCTTGGTGGATGTCATGTCCTTCCCCCTTATTAGTGGTTGGTGTCCGGTGGCCAGCGACCGGTGGAGCGCGCAGACTCCAGATCTGGGGTCTGGTCGCCCGCATACCAGTCACTGGCGCGCGGCCACTGTTACGCAAACAGGTACTCGGTGGTGGCAACGATGGACTGGAGCATCTGTCCGACCCTCTGGCCGAACTCGTCGGTCCCGGTGCGCAGCTCCCCCTCGTTGCGGGCAAGGTCAACCAACTCGGTGCGGGTGACCTCGGCCAGTTCGTAAGCGCCCAGCATCTCCAGGCAGCCGTCCACCAGCCGCTCCGGCGAGATGACCTCTCCCTCGGAGGCCAGGCGGTTGATGATGTTCTGGACGCCGCGGTGGCTGGTGTTGCCGACGGCGTCGGCGGTGAAGTTAATCCGCTCCACCAGGGTGCCGCTGTCAATCCACTCCCTGCCCGTATGCCAGCCCTCAACCGTCGGCGGGTTCAGCAGGTCCTGGCCCATGTACCGGATGGTGAGGGTCATGGCGTTCAGGCCCGGCTTCGGCATATCGAAGTCGCCGACCAGCCGCATTGTGCTGACCACCGTCTCCGTGGGACTCTTCACCTTGGTGAAGCGGGCGTCCTTGAAGAAGTCGGCGTTGAAGAGCACGCGAAGCATCGAGCCGACGTTGTAGCCGGAGCGGTAGTACTCGTCCTCCAGCATCTTGATGGCCTCGGGGTCCCTGGGAGGCGTGTTCTGCCAGGCCGGGACCTGCGGCTCATCGGCAACGAAGAAGTTGTACAGGTGCCTGGCAATGAACCGGGCCGTTCCGGGCTGCTTGGCGATGATGCTGATGATGTCCTCGCCGTTAAAGTTGCCCGTCTCGCCCAGGAACGTCTTCTCCCCGTCGTCGTGGTCCGCCGGGTCATATATGAAGGCGGCCTCGTACTTGCCGTAGGGATAGCGGGGGACCGAGTTGGTCACCGTCCACCCGGTGAAGGCGCGGGCGCACTCCTTGACGTCGTCCTCGCTGTAGTTGGCGTGGCCATCCATACCGACGCCCATCGAGAACAGTTCCAGCAGCTCCCGGCCCCAGTTCTCATTGATGGCGTCCTTGTGGCTCATGCAGTTGTCCAGGTAGAACACCATTGCCGGGTCGGTGGCCAGGCCCATGAGCAGGTCCTCGAAGTTGCCCATGCCCATGGTGCGGAACATGTCAAACTCGATCTGCTGCTGCTTGGGGTATTCGCACTTGGCGTGGCCGGTGCAAAAGATCTGGTGCCAGAACAGCGCGATCTTCTCTTCCAGCGGGCGCTTCGTGTTGATCATGCGGAAGGTCCACTCTTCCTGCTGCCCTTCCAGCCCTGCCTGCGACACCCACTGGGGCTGATAGCGCATCAGCACATCGCGCTCGATGGCCGGCTGCGAATCGGGGTTCAGCAGTTCTTCCACCGTGGCCTCGTATCCCTGGGCGACACGGGCCTCAAGCTCTTCATACGTCGCTCCGAAACCGGCGCGGCGCATCAGATGGGCCATTAAAGCGATATCCTGGTTTGCCATTCCTTACTCCTCCTGATTGCGTCTGATAGATCGTTAAACGCCGACTCTCCAGTGATTACGATTTCTGCTCACACCTCCTTCACACCGAGGTGGTTTTCGCCATCTTAACTACTGTATGCGCCCCAAAAGCGGGGCAACCATCACCAGACGCTCTGGCGACGGCCCCATGATAATCACTACTCACACGCACGTCAACATTGTGTATTACATCACAATGATTATTGGAAAGGCCCAGACGCTGATGGGGAAATCCCTCACTGGCCAGGCGGCCCCTGCATCCCCGGCAAGTAACGGTACGGAGTCGGCGCCCCGGGCAGGTCAAGCCTGTCCGTGATGGGATCGATGATGCTCCAGGCCAGTTCAATTTCGTCGCTGCGGGTGAACAGCGATGCGTCACCGGCAAGGGCGTCCAGCAGCAGCCTCTCGTAAGCGTCTGGAATCTCAACGTCGTTGAAACCTTCGTCATAGCGGAACTCCAGGTCCACCGGCCGCATCCTCAGCCCTGCCCCCGGCGCCTTGGCCTGGAATTCCAGTCCCACGCCCTCATCGGGCTGAATGCGGATTGTCAGTTGGTTCCCCGGAATGTCCTCGTCGTCGGGCACCGGAAACAGCATGTGGGGCGGCGAGCGGAAATTGATGATCATCTCCGTGTTCTTCGCCGGCAGACCCTTCCCCGACCTGAGATGGAACGGCACGCCCTGCCACCGCCAGTTGTCGATGAACAACCGCAGCGCGGCGTAGGTGGGGGTCTGCGACCCCGGCGCAACCCCCGGCTCGTAATGATAGCCCTCGTACTGGCCGACCACCAGGTGTTCTTCTATCTCCCGCAAAGAGGGGCGGCGCACTGCGCTCAGCACCTTCACCTTCTCGTTTCGCAGTGCATCTGCCTCATAGGAATGGGGCGGGTCCATTGCAACCAGCGTCAACAGTTGCAGCAGGTGACTCTGGAACATATCCCGCAGCACCCCGCTGCCATCGTAGTATTCCCCCCGCTCCCCGACCGTATCCTCCTCATCAACGTTGATTTCCACGCTGTCGATGTAGTTGCGGTTCCAGACGGGTTCAAAGATGCTGTTTGCGAAACGGAACACCAAAAGGTTCTGCACCGTCTCTTTGCCCAGGTAATGGTCGATGCGGTATATCTGGTCCTCGTTCAGATGTTTGTGCAGATGCTCATTCAGGTACCGTGCCGTCTGGCCGTCGGAGCCGAAGGGCTTTTCTATAACGACGCGCCGCCACCCCGGACCGATGCCGGTCATGCCCGCAGCCGCCAGGGCGGTTACTGCCGGAGCGTAAAGATCAGGCCGCAGCGCCAGGTAGTGCAGGCAGTTGACCCGGCCCGCATCCTCTCCCGGCGCGAGTTGGGCAACGACTTGCCATGCCTGCACCATATCTTCCGGGTTGGTGACGTCAGCCTGAACATAGTTCAGCCGGTCGGCGAATCCGGCCCATTCCTCCAGAGGCGTTTCCTGGTCTTGCAGCAGGTCCCGAAATTCGGCAGTGGACATCTCTCCCGGCGCAAACCCAATAATCTTCAGACCAGGGGGCAACTGCCCCTTGCAGTGCAAATCAAACAGCGCCGGAATAAGTTTCCGGCGGGAAAGGTTCCCCGTGGCCCCGAAAATGTTAATGAAAGTGGTTGTCATGGCCCAAATCTCGGGTCCTTATGTGGGTGCCAATTGCAAGAGAATCCCAGGAAAACTCAAGGAGATTTGAGACATCGCCACGAGGTTCAGGAAAATCAAACACCCAACGGCAGTCTATCCAATTACCCTCGTCACCGAGTGCGTCGTACCCCCAAAAGTCGGTATCCAGCAGGAGTGCTTGCCCGGCCCGCCTGTCACTATGATGGTCAGGTCGTCCTCCCCTCGCACCATCGGGACCGGTCCATCGGGAATCCCTCCGAAGCGTTCCAAGAGTGTATCCTCAGTGTACCGCTCCAGGGGGACGAGTGCCCGGCGGCGCAGCCATTCCACTACATCCCGTTTGCTGAAGCCATCCCCGGCGATGGTTTCCGCGTGTTCCGGCCCCAGCGCCAGCAGCGTCTCCCCGCCTGTATAGGCATTGTTGGCCCCGGTCACCGCCATCGCGCCCGCCACTATCGTAAGTATGTCCTCCGCCGACCGGCCGGAATGATCATTGATGTTGTGGGGAGGCTCCCCCGCAATGACCGTAACCGTGCTCTGGTCCCGGTCAAATCCCCGGTCAACGTGCAACGGTTCCCAGGGATTGAGTTCCTCGTTCTCGGCTACGCAATATCCGTACTTGGAAGGCGCACCCTGGCTGGACATATCGCCGACTCCGGGGTATCCGCCCCCGATGTTCAGCATCGCCAGCCGGATTGCCCGACCGATGGTTGCATTCGCCCGCCACCCCGGCCCGAAGGCCCCCGAGGATCCGTTGAATCCCAGCGCTTCCCGGATAGGCCCGTTGACGATGACCAGCGGAGCGCATGGGTGCGTGGTCGCCTGCACTGCGTAGAGGTTGAAGGCGGGATCGCTCATGGCGTCGACCGCCGCCACAATGACCGGAAAATACTCAGGAAGACAACCGGCCATCACCGCGTTGACCGCCAGTCTTTCCACTGTTGCGCCGCCCCAATTGGGCGGGATCTCCGCAATTGCCTGATTGGGCGGCAGGTCCATCACCCGCAGCATCGACTCTACCTTCTCCGGAGTTGGTGGAGTGATTGGCAGACCGTCGGTCCAGCCTCGCTCGAGGTACAGATTCTGTACCGCATCGTACTCGTCGGCGACTTCAATCCGCCGCGCGTTCAGCCCGAGCATCTTGACCCTTACCGACCGGTCAGACCTGACACGATCAATGGCAGCAGGTCGTCGGCTTTCGCCAGGACAGCTTCCGGCCTGAGTCCGCCCAGGGGATGCTCAGTCACCGCCATTGCAAGTTCCGCCATCCCCAATGAGCGCCGTTCCACGTCCCCCAGCCGCCTGAACAGATGCGTGCATACCGTAACCGTCGGGACTCCCCGCCGCTCCAACTCCACCGAGTCGTGGACACTCCACGACGTGCAGGACCCTCAATCCGCCAGCCCGACGATCACCCCGTCGCTGACAGCCGCCAGTTCATCCAGCACCTGTTCCGACGCGCTGACCGATGCAGTAGGCTTGCCCCGGTGGGTGGAGCGGTTGATCTCATACTTCTCCCGCAGCAACTCCTCCAGCCTGCGAAACAGCACATCACCGTTGGGCTTGTTGTTCCACAGGAACCCTACCGGCCTGCCCTGCAGGTCTGAAAGCCGCGGCGCCATCGTCTCACGCAGTTCCCTGGGGGGCGCAGTTGGGTCCAGTACCACAAGAGTGCGCCCAGCACTGACAGTCATAACCCATTCTCCACTGCATCGGTCTGGTAGGAGCCGGACCAACCCGGCGTGGTCAGCCCCATGACAGCAGGCTAGGGTTTGGGGCCACCGGTGTCAAGGCCGGCACGGACGCATGACGCCGCATTCCCCCAGCCAAGTCTCCACTGCCATGTACAGAGGCGCATCCTTGTCAACCCTTGTAGCTGTGGATATGATTCGGCTGACATCCAACCACACGTATCCTCCCAAAGGAGGGAAATCATGGCCCGCACGCCCATACTCACCAGGGAAAACGCGCCGCAGCAGTTCTTGGAAGCATTCGATCATGAGACTGCCAACAGCGGCGGTGTTGTCGCCTCCGGACCCGGCTCCGCGATGATCAATAGCCCCGAGATGCGCCGCCGCTGCAACTACCTGGCCGACTACCTTCGCCAGGAATCATCCCTTTCCGACAAAATCCAGCAGCTCGCCATGCTCATTACAGCCCGCGCCACCGACTGCCAGTTCATCTGGAACGCCCACGCCGCCAGGGGAAGGTCCACGGGCTTGAGCGACGCCCTGGTTGACGCCATCCGCGACCGCAACCCGCTCCCGGACATGCCGCCGGACGAAGCCGCGGTGGTCAAAGTAGGGACGGAGTTCTTCAATAACCGCAAGGTCAGCCAGGAAGCTTTCCAGGCCGGCATCGACCAGTTCGGGGCGCAGGGACTGACCGAGTTGACCACCCTGATCGGCTACTACGCCCTGCTGGCTATCAACGCCAACACCTTCGACATAGACCTTCCCGACGAGCGCACCGAGCCGGTTCTGCCGATTTGATGCGGAGCGGCTTGAAGGGAATCAACCGGCTCTGAGTCAGTAGAGGGAGAGCCGCGGGTCAGCGAGAACAGACCCGCTAGGCAAGCCCATCGCAGTGAGAACGTCGCCCTATACTGTCGTACCGGCGGGAGGCGACGGATAGGATCCGTCCCCAGTGGGAATGTAGTCCAGCATCATCGCCTTGACCGGGTTCGGCTTTCCCGGTGTCTCACCGATGGGAATAATTTCCGCGTGCAGGCTCCCCGGACTCAACTCGAGGAGGCCCACACCGCCAAGACGCAATTCCTTGTGCTGAGGATAGGTCAGGCTGCCGCTGTTTACCAGCACCACCCCTTCCCGGAGTTCCAATTGCTCCAGGTGCGTATGCCCTGACACGATTATGTCCACCGGCGCAGGGAACGCCTCTTGCAACTCTGCAACGGGCCGGAACTCCCGGTCCAGAATATGTACCATCCCGATCCGCCAACCCTCTATGTCCAGCATCTGGACTTCCTGCATCCGCGAGTCGGTCAGCGGATCGTTGTTCCCGGTGGAACACAGCACGGGCGCAAACTGCTCCAGCCAATCGAGGATGATGGGAGAGGTAAGATCTCCCCCGTGCAGTATCAGGTCCACGGAGGAGAAGAAAGCTGCGGGTTCCGGCCCCATCTGATCGGGGGTCCGGATGAGGGCGGGCAGGTGGGTGTCGGTAACCAGACCTATGCGCATTGACTCAATCTAGCCCGAACCGCCAGCAATGTCAAATTCCCCGCAGCCCGAAGCGTCGATGCAAGACCTTTCTCCGAATCGCCCCACTCCGCTATAATCCGCTCCAACCAAACTGACTGCCTGTAACCAAAACTCCCGGCCCCGGCCGGGGAGAGGTCTGCCATGACCACGCCAGCCATCAGGATGCTGCCGTACAACCGGGAAGGCGAAATCGATTACGCCAACCTGGAGTTCGACCCCGACAAACCGGCGGCGGAAAAGCCCGACGCAATAGAACAGCGCGATGAACAGTCGGAAGTATACGGTATACTCAGGGCCAGGCTCACGGACTTTCAGCAGCGCCCCGATGTGTTTCTGGACTTCGACACCTACATCTGCTACGACCGGCGTAACCTGAACGTGCGCATCTGTCCGGATATATGCCTGGCATTCGGAGTGGATGCCCGTGCCATCCGCCCTGACAGGCTCTACCTGCCCTGGCGGGTGGGGAAAGTCCCCGACTGGGTGCTGGAAGTTGCGTCGCCGACCACGGGGCGGGAGGACGTCAACCGCAAGCCCGGCATCTACGCCCGCATCGGCGTCCCCGAATACTGGCGGTTCGACCCGTCGGGAGGCCGCTACCACGGGGATCCCCTCTACGGCGGCATCCTGACTGACGGGGAGTACCAACCCGTGGAACTAACCACGGGACCAGACGGCATCCTGAAAGGCTACAGCCCGGGCCTGGGCCTCAGCCTGGCCTGGGACGAAGGCTGGCCCCGGTTATACGACCCGGACACTGCGCTTTACCTGGAAAACTGGCGGGAGACCGCTGCCAGGGCTGAGGCCGAAGCCGCCGCCCGTGCTGATGCAGAGACCGAAGTGCGACGCCTGCGCGAGCAACTCCGCCGTCAGCAGCGGGAATAGTCCACCCCACCACTCTTGTTCAACCTTTCCCGCATCCATATAACGAAACGATCCAACTCATAACACTCCAGAGGAGGTGGTAACAGAGGATGCCTAGAGACAGCCGAATCGCAGCCATCGTGGGTATCAACGAGTATCCCTTGCGGGTCGTCGGACCCGGCACCAACGCGCTCCAGATCAAGGCATCGTGCGCCGCCAAGGCCCTGGAGGACGCCGGTTTTACCTGGCAGGATGTGGACGCGGTCTATGACACCGGCACCGACCAAGGCATAGGCGGCCTGGGGATTTGCGAATACTTCGGGTTCAAGCCCAAGGTCATCGACAATACTTCCGTCGGCGGGACCTCCTACGAGTTCCACGCCAACCATGCCATGCGCATGATCGCCCAGGGCAAGTGCAACCTCGCCCTGATTACCTATGGCTCCACCGCACACTCCGACCGGAGGGCCATCGGCACCGCGGGGGCCACGGGCCAGGGCGTCTCCAACATGCTCAATAACATGGAAGACCCCTGGGGTCTCACCCTCATCGGCAACTACGCTATGGTCAAGCAGCGTCATAAGCATCAGTACGGCACCACCGATGAGCAGTTCGCCGCCATCTCCGTCGCCACCCGCCGCCACGCCATGCGCAACCCAGAGGCAGTCAAGGCCATGACCGACCTCGAGTTCGTCGGCGTCCGTGAGATTACCGTCGAAGATGTGCTTGACTCCCGTGTGATCGCCTATCCGCTGCACCTGCTGGAGTGCTGCATGGTCTCCGACGGCGGCGGCGCAGTGCTCATTGCCTCTCCGGAGATGGCCCGCAACGCCCGCAAAAAGCCGGTCTGGATTATCGGAGCGGGCGAGGCCACCAAGTACCGGGAGAACGGCGGCGACATCACCGTCAGCGCCGGCGCCCAGTCCGCCCCCGTTGCCTTTGCCGAGGCCGGGGTATCCCCCTCCGAGATCGACATTCTTATGGCCTACGACTCCTTCACCATCACCGTCATGTGCATGATCGAGGACCTGGGCTTCTGCGCTAAGGGCGAGGGGGGCGACTTCGTAAGCGACGGCAAGCTCCACTTCGACGACCCCCGCAAGCCCACCATCAACACCGATGGCGGCGGCCTGTCGTCCAACCATCCCGGCGCAAGGGGAATCTTCCTCCTGATGGAAGCCACTCGCCAACTCCGTGGCGAGTCCACTTCCCAGGTCGAAGGTGCGAAGCTGGCAGTGGCCGTGGGCAACGGCGGCCAACTCGGCTCCCGCCACGCCACCGGCGTAACCGTCCTCGCCTCAGACTAGCAACCAGCAGCAAACGGCCAGCGACCGCAAACCAGTCGCTGGTAGCCGACCCATCAAACAGGAGTTGAAAATACTATGCCGCCACTAAGGCCGCAGCCAAGGTTCCCCGAGAGCGACACCGAACCTTTCTGGGAAGCCACCAAGCGCCACGAATTGATCTACCAGACCTGCAACCGCTGCAACTGCGTCATCTTCTATCCACGTCGCCACTGCACCCGCTGCGGGTCCGATGACACCAAGTGGAACGTGTCCCAGGGCTTGGGCGCCGTCTATACCTTCAGCGTCATCGTTCAGAGCCGCCACCCGGCCTTCAAGGACCTCGGCGCATACGCCGTGGCCTACGTCGACCTTGACGAGGGCTTCCGCATAATGACCAACATCGTGGGCATCCAGGACCCGACCACCGACATCCAGTGCGGTATGCGGGTCAAACTGTGCTGGGAAGACCAGGGCGATGGTGAAGTCTCCCTCCCCATGTTCGAGCCTGCCTAGAAGACGCGGCGCAGACAACGGACACGGAGTAAACAAAGCGCCCCTGGCCTGACCGGGGGCGCAAATACTCTGACAAATCGGAGTCCCCCCGGCCACGGCCGGAGGCTGACGTGCCGGTATCTACCCTGGCACCAACCCCTCACCCACGAACATCTCTTCAGCTTCCAGCAGGGTCAGGTCCGGCTCCGGCAGAATCAGGTCCGACTCCACCAGCTCGTCCACCGGCACCGGCGAGCCGTTCTCCCGCACCATCTCCAGCATCCGTGACAGCAGGTCCTGGAACCTGGCCTCGTCCTCTTCCTCCACCGCCTCCACCAGTTCATTGTCCAACTGGTTCAGGTCGTCGATGAAGGAACCCGGAAGGTTGTACTGGCCCTCGTTGGTGATTCGCACGATCATGACCGCCCCTCCGGCAATTGACCGCTACCACCTGTACCCCGTCCGGAACTGGGGAGTGAAGCCTTCAGGCTGGCCAATTCTTCCTCCACGTTCTGGTCGGCCAGCATCCTGTCCAGTTCTCTGGAGATGTCATCCTTGCCGGAACCATCATCTAGGACTCCAGCCTCAGCTAACTCGTCGATCGCCCCGGCCCGGGCACGCATCTTGTCAGTCTTCATCTCGGCCCGTTCCATGGCCAGGCCGACGTCGCTCATCTCTTCGGAGATACCGCCCAGCGCCGCCCCTATGCGGACTTGCGCCTGAGCGGCGTTGTACTGGGCCTTGATGACCTCCTTCTTGGAACGGAAGGCCGTCACTTTAGCTTGGAGCCGTTGTTCCGCCTGGGTCAGCTTCTCCTGCTCCAACTCCATGCCCGCGATCTGTTCGTCCAGGCCCTGAAGCTCAAGGACTGCGGCCTGCTTCCGTTGCAAGGCCAGCCGCGCCAGGTCTTCCCGCCCTGCCTCCATCGCCTGCCGCGCTTGGGAGTCCAGCTTGACCACGTTCTGCTGCACCTTGGTCGCTTGCTGCTGGATCTGCCGCTTGGCGGCCACCATCTCCACAACGCCCCGCTTCACGTTACGCAGCATCTCCAACTGCTTCTCATAAGAGTAGTCCAGCGTCTCGTTTGGGTCTTCCGCCTGGTCAAGTATCCGGTTCATCTTGGACTTGACAATCGTGGACATCCGCGACAGCACTCCCATCAGGCGCCTCCAATCAATTTCATGGTCTCGGCAACGGGATTAGCCGGACTAGGAACCGGTAGTCCTAAAACCGGTCACGCCCCCTGCCGGAAAACATGCTAACCACTGCTATGATTATAGCAATTATTCCGATGATGACGAGAATCCAGCCAATAAACTCCAAGAGCCACTTGAACAACGAGGACTGTATAAGCAACCCCAAGACTATGAGGATTATCCCCACCACGAACCACATTCCGCCGCCTGACCTTCCCATGCGCACAACTCCCTTCACCCTGTGGGCGCTCTCTGATTACACGATGCCTGGAGGACCATGACCTGACTGGTCGATTAAGCGCTCAGTCCTGCTCCCGCGGCACGGAATCCACGTCTAGGCCCATCTGCCGGGCCCGTTCCAGCCACTCCTCGAGCTCCCGGTCCGCCTCTGCCCGGCCTTGCTCAATCCCTTCTTCCAGGACCTCTTCCCGAATCTCGGCCTTCCATTTCTCCCGACATTGCCGCCTTTGGTCCAATGCCCAGAACCACATGCGAGTAACCCTCTCCACCAGCACGGCAATCGTAGCGTAGATCAATATCCCCAGGTCAACCGTCGGCCCCGCCGACTTCAGGCCAGCCCTCCAATCAGGATGGCCTGGCTCAGAATAAAAATACCAACAGCGCCGTTATTACGCAAATCCCGACGGGAGCGAATAGCGCATGGCGGCGCACCCACTGGGGACTTGGCCACTCTCTCATGTATCTATACTACACTGCAAACACGCCGACACACTACGTCTGGCATTTCCAGGTTCGGCGCATAGTCAATATGCTCTCTCAGCAGCGCAGCAAAGCAGCCCTGGTGGCTCCCCCCGCAGATTGACCTCCTCCAGCCCCCTAAGTATACTCAGCCCACGGGCAAGTCCCGAAGAAAGAGTCCCCTTATGCACACACATCCAGTCCGTCAGCACAACACCACACGGGGATAGGGGTATGTTCCGTTCGTTGTTCGGCCGCGGCAAGCGCCGCCGGGACAGGGCCTCCTCCCAACCCCGGGACGACTCCGTCCGCGCCGCCATGGTTGGCGACGTCGTCACCATCTCCGGCTTGGGCTTGGAGTACGAGGACTGCTACTTCTTCATCGAGCGGCGCCACCGCTATACCACCGGCCCCGATAGCTGGTACGAACTGGAGTGCGCCGATGGGGACACCCGAGTCTGGGTTGAATGGACCGACGGCTACAACCTCTCCGTCTCCGCCACCGGCAGCCCCGACCCATCCGGGCTGGACAGCATCGGCCTGAGCGAGGACGACCTGATAGAACTGGACGAGCAGCACTCCATCGACAACTTCATCAACATCGGCGGACAGGACTACCGCTATCGCAACAGCTCCGAAGTCTTCTTCTACAAGGACTGTAGCGGCCCCGGAGAGACCTTCTACCACTGGGACTTCCTCAGCGACGACGGGCTGCGAATCCTCTCCATAACCAAGTGGGAGGGAAGGCCATTCGAGGTGGTCTTCAGTGAAGTCTTGTCGCCAGACAGCGTTACCCTCTACCAGGGTGACCGTCCGGAATCCGGGCCTGGGAGAGGCAGATGATCGAGGGATTTATCGTGGCTCTGGAGTCTTTCCCGCGCGGCCTGTCCTTCGTCGTGCTGGGACTTGTGGTCTTGGTCATAGCCAAGCTGGTCCGGGACCTGATCACCCGCTACAGGGTCAACGAGGAAATCACCGAAAAGCGCAATCTGGCCGTGGCCCTCCAGCTCAGCGGCTACTTTCTCGGTGTGATCCTCATCTTCCTGGGCGCCTTGTATCAACCGCTTACCCTGGTCGGCCCCGAAGGACTGGGGTTCAACCGCGACTTCGCAATTGACCTGCTTAGGGTGTTCCTATACTCCTTGGCCGGTATCGTTGCGCTGAACCTGGTCATGTTCCTGATGGACCGTCTGGTCCTGTACCAGTTCAATGTTGAGAAGGAGATCATCGAAGACCAGAACGTCGGCACGGGCGCAGCCGAATTCGGGATATACATCGCTGTAGGGTTGCTGGTGGCCGGTTCCGTGGCTGGCGAAGGCAGCGGCAGCGAATTGACGTCAGCCCTCATAGCCCTGGCTTTCTTCGGGATGGGACTTGTCCTGCTTATCGTGTTCGCCCTCTTCTACGAGTGGACCACGTCATTCGACATCCACTCCGAAATCGAAGGCGACAACGTCGCTGTGGGCGTCGCCCTGGGAGGCAACCTCATCGCCATCGGCCTGGTGACCCTGAAGGCAGTATTCGGAGAGTTCGTCGGATGGGGAGAGAGCATCGCCGCCTTCCTGGTCTTCGGCGTCCTCGGTTTCGTCCTCCTCTACGTCATGCGCCTGCTAATCGACCTGGTCATCCTGCCCACGGTAAAAGTAGCCAACGCCCTCTCCTCTGGCCGTAACGTAGGCGTTGCCCTCGTGGAAAGTGTCGTCGTCATAAGCTCCGCTATGGTCCTCTTCGTAGCCATTTAGGGATACAGCCTGCCCCCGGCTCGACCGGCCTGCCCTTTCCGTACCCGTCTCCTGACCACCCGCCGGGCCTCTTGCTCCCTCGCCTTGTTTCGCCGCTCCTCCAGGTAGCCGTACCCATGCTCCACCACCAGCCCGACCAGCGACTCCCCTACATCGTACCGGTTCACCACCGGCTCCAGTATCGAGTCGAAAAACGTTTCGTCGTGGGTCGCCGCACCCCACACCGGCAGGTATTCGTCCAGCGAACCATCGTATAGGCGCAGCAGAAACACCGTCCGCACTGGGTCCAGACCCTCCGCCAAGAACACCTGCACCCGCAGGTCAATACCGCGGCCCGTCCCAAATTCAACCCTCTCCCCTTCCATATCGATCATCGTGTCCTTGAAATGGTCGTACCTGTCGATGTAGGACTCCGTCTCGGTCAGCAGCCTCCCGATAAGCCTCCGCCCCTCCTCCGAGACCACTGGGTTCTCGCCATCTTCCGGCTCCTCAATCAGTCCATCCTGCCGTAGCGATTCGACCGTCGGCGCGAGAGCCAGGTCTTCTCCTTCCTCGGAAGTGATACACAGATCAACCTCGTGCTTGTCCAGGAAGTACAGAACGGTCATAGCCCGCAGCCACTCCAGCAACTCCCCCTTGCTATCCCAAAACTCCGACCGTGTCCCATAATCAACGGCGTGATACCGCTGCTCCAGCAGAACATCCAGGTTCGGCAGGGCAGTTTCCCCGTCTGCCGGAGCATGGTCAACCCAGGAAGAGACCTGCGAAGCCAGATCAATGCTCTGCCCATCTCCAGCCGATACCAGCAGATGGCACCTCCACTGACGCCATTCTCCGACCGCGTCCAGGAACACCCCGTAGATCTCCGGCAAGTCCGGATTGGTGCGAAGGTCGAACCACGACGCCACCACCCTCTGCTGCTCCTCGTTCGAAGGGAAGACCCGCTCGATTAGTTGAAAGACCGTGCCTTGGCCGAACTCAGGTGGCAGGACCAGGCAGAGGCCGTCTTCATCGGCCATGCCCTTTAGACTTGCGGAAAACCGGAACGGACCGGTCACCCGTTTCGGCCCCTCAACCGCCGCTTTATTGAAACGCTCCCCCCGCCCCCGAACCCTCCGGACCTGCTGGACGACCCAAAGGATGACGACCTGGAAGTGGAACGTGAGATAGTGTTGCTGTTCTTGAACGCGCCGCTGCTCCTCTGCGTTGACTGGTAGGTGCGGCGGTTGGAACTGACGTTGCTCCGCGACTGCTGGTAACGGGAGCCAGCGTACTTCGTATTGTAGTTGCTGTTGCGCTGTGCCTGCCGGGTATAGGCTGACGACTGCCGGTACGACGTCCGCTCCCGGCGCATGTCGGGAACGCGGCCGGGAGGCGTGGAATAATAGTAGCCGAATCTTGGCGTCATGGCCGAAATCAGCAGGTAAGTGAACAGGAAGTCCCCGGCCCCGAAGTGGCTGTTATAGTAGCCGTTGGCGCCGTAGCCCCGCATATCGTATTCGTCGTCAGTGCCCTTGACGATCTCGAATAGCTGGTCGTCGGAGGAGTCCTCGATCTCCCCGCTGCCGTTCAGGTCCTCCCACCCCTCCAGTGTCAACGCGGAGCCGTCCTGCTTGGCCCGGATCAGCACCAGCCCGTCTCCCTCGTATATCTCGTTCACCCGGCGCTCGAAGTCCGTCGCGCTCTTGGCCTCCTTGAACGCCTCCTGAACGTCGTCCAGGTTGATCCGGCCCGCTGCCCCGTCGGTAGCGGCCCAGTCCTCATAGGACTGGCCGCCGCACGCGGCGATCAGCGGAGACGCCGACACGATTCCGCCAAGGGACACTGCCGTACCTAGCCTGACCTGTTTCCGGAACATCCTAGTCCCTCCTATCGCGTCCGCAGACCTGCGACTCAGACGCTTTCATTCTCCCCACCTCCGCTATTCCCCTGCTCTTGCCATTCCCGCCAAGCCGTCACTCCCGCGAGACCGGGAGGCCGCCCACCGCCATCAACGCCTCTACCTGCTCGCTCACCGGCCTGGTCTGCTGGCTGTCACACCCGGCATCCCGGAACGGGAAACTTGCCAGCCGGGATAGGAACTCCACCTCCGCGCTATCCCGGAACTCCTCCCAGGCACGGTCGCAGGCCCGCACGTAGGCCGCCACAGCCGACTTGTGGTTGCGCGCCCCCAGCACGTGGGTCGACAGCATGTCCCGCAGCCGCGCCAGGTGGCCCCGCCACGCTTCATCGAAAGTCTGGAGATACAGCAGCCGCGCCGTGTCCGGGAAGACCCTTGCCCCGGCCCGATGTTCCAGCGCGTCGATTCTGTCAATAATCAACTCGCCCAACTCGTCGGCGAAAATATCCAGACCACAGCCGCGCAGCGAAGAACAGTCCACTCCGTAGTCCCGCCGGACTTCTTCTGCCATCCGCCCGAACAACTCCCGGTACTCGTCATGGGTTGCACCGTAGAAATACCGGGACACCAGGCCCGACGCGGCCCGTATGACCGAATCCTGGACCAGGCCGTCCACAGGCGCCTGTCCCATAACCTCGCGGCGGCGCCGGTAATACCGCAACGAATGCAGGTCCAGCACCGCGAAATAGTCCTGCATCAGCCCCCGCTGGGCTTCCCCCTCCCGTTCCGACTCCCGCCGCAGCCTTTCCACCAGACTTGTGACCGCATACCCGGAGAAACATTCCCGCCCCGCTGCGTCCGCACTGCGGCAGCCGGACAACCCCAAAATCTCCCCGGCCCTGGCATGTATCACCCGGTCCTCCAGCGACAGGAACGATTGGGTCTCCCCGAACTCACCCTGCCTTCCGCTTCTCCCGTTCAGTTGAAGATGCACCCTGGTCGACTCCTGCATCTCCGACCCAATCACGCACAACCCCAGGGAAAACCGGAGACTGCCCTCCTCCGCGCCAGAGCGTGTTCGTCCCGGATGCCCGGCGCCGGGGCCGCCCTCACAAGTAACCTTGACCTCTGCGCCCGACCACTCAACGAGAATCCCGTTGGTCCGGTCAAGTTCCTCTCCAAGAATTTTCGCTTGTTCCGCGCTGTGACACGAATGGACTACGGCAGGACAGCCCTCCTCCAGCATCTCCTGTGCCAGCCCCACGCACCGGCGAGCTATCGCCTCGCTCAGCCCCGGCTCCAGCAAAATATCCGTTCCCCGGCCCGCCATGTTCGTGGCCACAGTTACCGCCCCGAACCGGCCCGCATCCCTGACGATCTGCGCCTCCGCGTGGGTAGTCACCGCGTTGAGCAGGTTGTGGGGCACTCCCCTTTCCGTCAATCTCCGGCTCACGTCCTCCGATTGCTCCACCGAACCGGTGCCGACAAGCACAGGCTGCCCGGTGTGGTGCCGTGACACCACCTCATCCACCAACGCGCCGAACTTGTCCTCCTTCGTCAGGAATACTTTTGGACCCAAATCCACTCGCATCATTGGGTTGCTTGGCGGCGCCACCGCCACCTCCATCCCGTATTTCTGCTCAAACTCATCGGTGGACGCTGCCGCTGTGCCGGTCATCCCGCTGGCGTGATCGTACAGCCCCACAAACCCGGCAACCGAGATCTGTCCTAACGTCTCGCGCTCAGGCCGGGGAGTAACCCTTTCCTTCACCTCCAACGCCGACTGTAGATTGAACTGGTATATGGAGCCGTCCTTGGGCCTCCCTGTATGCTGGTCGATCAGGACAATGCTGTCATCATCCACTACGTAGTCCACATCCCGCTTGAGCAGCAGGAAAGCGCGGAGCATCTGGTAAACGCAATTCCCCAAGGCATACTGCCGGGCCGCCCGCCTTGATGTACGTCCATCCCGCCTATCCGATAGGCCAAAAGACCCAAGACGCTGCTCAACAAATCCCCATCCCGCCTCGGTCAAAGTAACGTAACGCCCCTCGACATCAACAGCGTACAATAACCCGCCGGTCAGGTCCGGAAGCTCCTGCATAGCCAGCGCCCGCACCCGCCTCGCCGGCCTCGACCCGGCGGGCAGCAGCAGAAGCAGCGCGGGATGCTCCGGTTGGGCCAGCATCAGCCGCGCCAGAAGCGCCGTCCATTCACCATCACCAATCCCGGGCTGCGAGGCGCACAATGCCAGTTCGTCTGCGATGCCGCCCTGACTCTCGATAAGCTCTGCCGCAACCGCCCTGACCCTCTCCAGCGGAACATCCACCCCCTTAGGCTGGCCGGAAATGATCATCGGCGTGAACGCCTCGTCTATCAGCGCGTGGTCCACCTCGTCAATGATCACCACATCCAGCGGCCCCTGGACCCCTTCCGCCGCGGTCAGTTTCATGTTGTCACGGAGATAATCAAACCCGAACTCCCGCATCGTCCCGTAGACTACTTGCTTCCTGTAGGCAAGCCGCCGCTCGTCGTCTTCCATGTGCGACAGGACAGCCCCAACGCTCAACCCCAGCGATTCATAGACCGGGGCCAGCAGGGAAGCATCTCGGTCGGCCAGGTAATCGTTGGCGGTTATGACGTGGACCCGCCGCCCCGACAGTGCGTGCAGCGTAGATGGAAACGCCGCGGCCGCCGTCTTTCCCTCCCCCGCGTTCATCTGCACCACCCGTCCCTGGAACAGGTGAAACCCCGCCAGCAGTTGCTCGTCCGTTACCCGGAACTTGAGACCGTCAACCGCACCGTCCCGGACAGCCCGGTAGAACGCCGCGGGAAGATTTATATCAGACACCCGGCGGAACTTGCGCTCCTCCAGCACACGGTCAACAACCCCACCCGTGGCATCACTGTCAAGCAGTTCCCCCGCCGCATCCGGCCTGCCCGCCCCATTCGCGGCATCGTCAAATACCCGCCACACCCCTAACCTTCGGTCAATGGCCTCGGCCACCACTGCGAAAACCAGCGGCGCTAACTCAACGACACTTGCCCCTTCTTCCAGGTCATGCAGGACATCCCTCAACTCCGTGTCCGAATATCCGGTGAAATCATACCCTCGCACCTGCTCAAGGAAGGCGCGGGAGTCCACCGCCGCCGCAGCCTTCGGGCATTCCGTTCGCTGGGCCGCTGCGAGCCACCGGCCAGGGAAGCTCCCTGGCAGTGGTATCTTTGCGCTGGGGACTTGAAGCAAGGGGCCTCGCAATCGCGTAGCGGTAGAGAGTATCCAGCCGTTAATTCCGTAGTTTCATCACCACCAACCCGGACTGGTGGCCCGGACCGTCGCACCCGTCGAGCCTCGCCAGCAGGTGCTCCTCGGCGTCCATGATTCTGCCGCTTACCTCCGGTTCCGCGTCTTGAAACTCCTGGCCCAGCGGAGTATCCAGCGTCCAGGAATGGGTCACCGAACACTCCAGCCCCGCCCGGTTTGCCACTTCCAGGGATTCCCCCCGGTCGCGCCGGTACTGTTCTTCCTTCCGGAAGGGAACGGGAGTCACGTAGTAGTCCGCCGACAGGTACAGGCCAAGCTCGTTGTCGAACACCTGCATTAGGTCGGAATAGGGTATCCACCCCTCCAGCGCGAAGAACAGGTTTTCAGGGATGTCCTGGGGCGCCCGGTGATAGTAGAACCGCTCCGTGGACTCCACCATCTTCACCGGAACGGGCTGCTTATCCTCGCACCCCAGAATCCGGTCACATTCCTCTCCTTCCAGGAACAGGAAGGGTATGTTCCCGTTGGTAGCATCCACCAGCACCCGCGTACCGTCCACCTGATAAAGCAACGCCGTGTGCTGCCAGAAGCGCATATACCGCCTGGAAAACCGGAAATCAAAGGTCCTGAGCAGTTGCCGCAGCTTCTCCGCCGGCACAGGGCCAACCGCGTCCTGCCCCGCGATGATGTACTCGGACTCGAACCCGTAGTGGTCGGTCAGAAACTTGAGCGCCTGCACCTTCTCCGAGCAGATGGCTCCCGCGCCCTCGATAATGTTATCGATGGTCTCGTCGCCAGACTTGTACACCAGTTTCCTGCCGGTGAACCGGGAATAATTCTCGAACTGGCTGTCCCAGACTGCCCTGGCCAGGGTCTTGAGGAACTTCAGCTTTCCATCCTCGGAGTCCAGCGCCATCAACTCCCGCGCCTTTTCCGTTCCGTGGGCTTCCTCAAGGATAGACTCTACGAAACCCGCGTACTTCCCGAGATCGCGCTGCCACTTGCGGGCGTGGAACCCCGTCCAGTTGCGGGCATAGTCCACGTCAAGCCGGTCGATGGTGATGTCGGTCAGGGAGATTTCCTGCCCCGCCGCCGTCGCCGTCCGCGCCGCCGGGACTTCGTTCAACCCGGTGATTGGGGAATCCATCCGGCATTCGTCCCTGAAGACCGCACCGGCGAACATATCCTCCAGCACTCCGCCGTCGGCGCTGGCGTAGACCAGGTCCTGCAAAGCATACAGGGAATCGGCAGACGGCCCCGTAATACGCGACTCCCGCCGCAGTTGGTCCAGCGGCGCGTGTTTCAGGTAAAAGTCCATCAGCGCGCCCAGGGCCAGGTCTTCGTGCCCCGGGAACATACGCAGCGCGGCCCGACGACCCGTAACCGAGTCCGTCAACTGGAGTATGTGCGCCGCCGGTCCGCTCATCGCTCCAATCCCGGTGGTCCGGTCACGCCGGCGCGCCGGTCGCCATGCCCCACCGGGCCGCGAACTCCTCAAAGCTGGGACTGCTCTTCAGCTTCAACTGCCCCGTAGTGTCCAGAGCATACACTGACGGCAGAGCCACGCCGTTGAACATGTGCGCCTTGACCAGAGAATACGACCCCACGCTCCCGAACACTACTTTGTCCCCAACTCGCAACTCCCGGTGAAAGCGGTACTCTCCGAACAGGTCTCCAGCCAGGCAGGTGCAGCCCGCCAGAATGTATTCGTGGGGCGCATCATCGTCATGACCCATGACGTCCGGCTGGTAGCCGTACTCGAAGACCTCCGGCAGGTGGTTTACCGATGTATCCAGCACCGCCACGGTACGCCCGCCGCTCTCGAACAGGTCCAGCACCGTTGATGCCATGCAACCCGCATCCCGCACCAACCCGGACCCCGGCTCGAACAGCACCTCCACATCGTACCGGGACTTCAGGTAGCTTACGGCGCGGCACAAGGCATCGGATGTGGCGTCATCCTCGAACAGGTATCCACCACCCAGATTGACCCACTGGACATGACTCAGAATCTCCGGGATTTCGGCGTCCAGCCTCTGCACCGTGGCCTCAAGCTCTCCGAAGTCCGTCGAGTCGCAGTTGGAATGGAACAGAACCCCCTCCAGCCCGGCGAACCTTTCCGGGCAGCGCCGGAACTCTGCTGCCAGCACATCCAACGGCACGCCCAGCTTGGAGTGGGGGCGGCATGGGTCATACCTGAGATCGTCGGCGAAGGGCATCTGCGGGTTCACCCGCAGACCACAGCTTGTCGAGTCCTTCATCCGGGGATAGTGCATGTCCCACTGGTTCAGGGAGTTGAAGGAAATAGAGTCGCAGAGCGAGGCGATTTCCCCGGCGTCCTGGGGGCGGAGGCCCGGAGTGGTGACGCTTACTATCCCGTCCTTTCCAGCCCCACCGGACAAGACCCGGCGGGCCAGCCTGGCCTCGAACAAGGAACTGACCGCGAACCCGTCAATCCCCTGGGAAGCCGGCCCCATACCATCGTGCCGGCCCGGGGTGGTGGGCCGAGCGGGTTCGGACGGCGGCGAAGAGGGTCCGGCCCCCGGGCGAGCCATAACCTCCAGCGCGTCCGCGAAGGAAAAGGACTTGACTGCGAAAAGCAGCTTCAGTCCGGCCCGCTCCCGGCAACCGGAGGCGCAGTCCAGTAGCCGGTGAATCTCCCCCACATCGTAGACAAAGGCGGGGGTGTCAACCTCCCCGGCCCACTCCGGCACAAGGGCGTCGGCCGGGTCCGGCGCGGCTTCGTTTCGTCCCGGCAGTCCTGATCTCATTTCCTTGGGGGTAACGCTCATAGGTGATATTGATACGTCAGTTCGCCGCTACCACAGCAGCACGCCTGTCAATGCTGCTACCACGGCGGCAAGGACCGCAACACCCGCTCCCCCGATCATCAACCGGGTCAGCGTCTTCATTGCGGTGGCGTTGTTGCCTGTTCGGACCGGGTATACGATATGCTCTCCTGCCCACCGCCCAGCGACGCCACCGGCCCCTAAAGCGAACACAAATACGCCGAGAACCAACAATCCCCTCACAAGATTGTATTCGAGAGGAAATCCCTCGATTTGCGGTGACGTGATTTGCAGAGTAACGCGAAAGATTTCTGCCAGGAAGTGGCCCCAGAACGCTATGCCCGCAGTTGTGATTCCTGCCAGTGTGCCGAAGGCGCAGCACTCGCGTAGCCGGTCCACATCCGATGCCCCCATCCCGCTCACTCCTTCTTATTTGGACACGCGGTTAGGATTGTATGCAGTTCCCATGCTTGGGGACCCAGTGCAGCCTCATTCTAGCATAGGCATCCCTGGCAATTGTGGAGGGGTCAACCGGAGTCCGCGCTGCCCGCGCCGCCGTAACTTGCAGCTTCTCTCCGCCGTGGGGTTGCAGTCTCCACCATCACCGGCGACAGCGGGCGGCGCACCGACGCCGGAGCGATTCCCGCCTTCAGCGCAGCCATCACCCCCGCTGCCTCCCAATAGTTATCCACCCGCAAGAACTGGCCGTGCCGCCAGGGTAGCGCCTCCAGGTCGTTCTTCATCAGGTTGGTGTTCTCTCTCACTGCGATAACCGGTATGCCCTGTTCCAGCGCGGCCAAAGTGGGCAGGCCCAGGCACCCGTCGGGTATGACGAGGCAGGAAACATCGCTCACGGACAGCGTATTCCGGCCTTCCCGTGCTTCGTGGCGGGAGATGATCCTGGGGCTGCGTTGCAGGCCCTTGAGGACCGATTGCAAGAAGGTGATGGACACCGCCTCCGCCGCCATCCGCGGGTCCACGATCCCCGTGTCCATGTCCAGCACTTCCTGAGACTCCAACATGGGGGAATGGGCCGACGGCACATCGTAGATGGTCGAGATCGCATGGGTCAGCATCGACTCGACGCCGCCCCACGGGTTGATCATCGCGCCGCCGCTGCCGAAGTAGTCTCCGTGGTAATGGAACGGCACCGAAATCACCGAGGACAGCGCCACGGCATCGTAATCATCCCGATAATCGTCCAGCACGTAGAACAAACCCTCCAGGTTCTCCACGCACCCCGAGGCCCTGGCCGACCCGGTGTATTCGGAGCGCATGACCAGCCGCGGCTCCAGCTTGACCACCCGGGGGCAGTCCAACCCGTAGGAAGCGCGGGCGGCATTGACCGCGTTGACGGCAAGCCCGGTGAAAATGCCATCCGGGTGGGAGTCGATTACCACCAGTACCCGGTTGGCCCGCACCGGCTGCAGCGCAACAGTCCCCATTAGCAGCCGGCAGAGGACGCTGCCCTCAACGTATAGCGAGTTGGCGGGCATCTCGTTGATGTCCGAGGCGTTCACCACGTTGGGATGAGTAATCAGGGTGTCGCAGATCTGGCCCAGCAACTGTGCCACCGGCGTAGCGTCGCCCGCGTGGCCCCCGATGGCCGCGCCGATCCCCGTCGGCACAACCAGAACGGCATTGAACTCCCCCGCATTCTCGCCCCGCCGGGACTCAAATTCGAACATGGACTTGGGGTTGGAACTCATGGAACAGTGGCCGGCCCGCATCAGGGTGACCTCGCACCTGCACCCGGACCGGCTGGACTCGGACACCACTGCTCGCAGGGGTGTGTAGCCCTCCGGCAATGACTCCGTAACCTTGCCCGCCAACCACGTCAGCGGACTCGCCCCTTGGGGCATCCCCGGCAATTCCAGTTCAATTTCCGACAGATAAGTCAACCGGCTTCCCTCCGTCCAAAAGGGAATCACAAACCCGTCCGCTTCGCAAGCAGCCAGCGGCGGCGTAACTCTTCAGACTGGAGCAGATATGGGCTGGGAGAGGGCGACTGTGGCCGGTCTCCGGGAATTCATCCCGTTTGCAGGGGCTATCCTACCGGCTTTTGGAGTAGAATTTGCCTGCTGGCAACCCAGACAACTATCACTCTCGCACAAGGAGGCGGTTATGCCCATCGAGCAAGTATCATCCGGTCTGGCGTTCATCGTTTCCGCAGACAGGCCCATCAACGAGTTGGCCACCGGGTTCGGCAATGACAACGGTCCTGCCGAGGGCCCCCTTTGGTGGCATGAAGGCGGCTACCTTCTCTTCAGTGACATCGGCAACAACCGCCGGATGAAGTGGGCGCCCGGCGAAGGGGCAACGGTGTTCCAGGAACCCACCAACTTCGCCAACGGCCTCACCCGCGACATCCAGGGCCGGCTCATCGCCTGCGACCGCACCCCAAGGGTGGTCCGGCACGAACCCGACGGTAGTCTCACAGTCATAGCCAACAGCTACCAGGGCAAGAGCCTGAACCGCCCCAACGACGTGGTGGTCAAGTCCGACGGCAGCATCTACTTCACCGACCCCGGCGCTCCCGCCCCTGAATATCAGTTGGACTTCGCCGGGGTCTACCGGGTCAGCGCCGACCTCGGGACCATCACCCTGCTGGTGCGCGACTTCATCACCCCCAACGGCCTGGCCTTCTCCCCCGACGAAAGCGTCCTTTACATCAACGATTCGCGCCGCGGCCACATCCGGGCCTTCGACATGCAGCCAAACGGGACGCTGGCCCTGGCCACCGACCGGGTGCTTTGCGACCTGCGCGGCGACCGTCCCGGAGTCCCCGACGGCATGAAGGTGGACGTGGAGGGCAACGTCTACTGCGGCGGTTCCGGCGGCATCTGGGTCATCGGCCCGTCCGGCCAACACCTGGGCACCATCGTCCACGGCGCGGAAGCCACAACCAACGTCGCATTCGGCGGCGACGACTGGAAGACCCTCTACTTCACCACCCGGAACGAGGTGGGCAGCATCGACCTCAACATCCCAGGCATCCCGGTCCCCGTGGCCGCATCCTAACGGTTGGGCCACTCGCATCCGGTCGCCGGTCAGATGCCAGGAAGCGCTAACCGGCGACCGGACGGCTATCCCAGCAACTCCCGCCGGACGGCCTCCAGGCGGGCGCGCTGCTCTTCGTCAATGTCGGGGTAGCCCTCCCCTTTCTCCCGGATGCCGCCGGTGAAGTTGGGTTCGCGCTTCTCCAGGAACGCCCTCCGCCCCTCCTCACCGTCGGTGGTCATCTGGGTCAGCAGGTAGTTGATCAGGGTCTGGACCCGCCACGCCTCCGACACCGGTATCTCCCGGAACCGCACCACGAACTCCTTCATCATGCGCACCGCCAGCGGCGGCATCCTCACCACTTCAGCGGCCACCTCCTCGGCCCGTTCCATCAAACGGTCGTGGGGCACGACCTCGTTGATCAGGTTGATCCGCAGCGCCTCCTTGGCGTCGAAGGGCCGGTCCGTCAGCAGGATCCGCATCGCGTCGGCGTAGGATACCTGCCGGGTAAGGTAAGTAGCCCCCGGACCGTGACCCACCCAACCCTGGCTCAACAGGGCGAATTTGAAGCGGGCGTGTTCCTCGCTGGCGATCCTGATGTCGGTGGAGGTCAGCATCAGGTAGAACCCGGCCCCGGCGGCCCACCCGTTGATGGCCGCGATGACGGGCTTCCATATCTGGGGGTAATGGTCTCCCAGGCTGCCGTCCACGCCGAACTTGGACCCGTTGACCGTGCCCGACGGCGGCCAGAAGATGTTCTCCATCCGGACCCGCTCCCGTTCCTCCGGGGTAATGCCCGGAGGAGTGTCCAGATTATGCCCGGCGCAGAAGTAGCGGTCGCCCACCCCGGTCAGAATCGCGGCGCGGACATCGGTGTCGTCCCAGACCTCCTTCCAAGCCTCGGCAATTTCGTGGGACGTTTCCCGGTCCAGGATGTTGGCCTTCTCCACGTTGTTGATAGTCACATAGGCAACGTGGCCGCGTTTCTCGTACAAGACTTTCATCTGTTTCCATTACCTCCAAAAGATTGCCCAGAGTATACCCCTTTGGCCTCTACGTAGGACTCATATGCGTCAAATGCCGAGGGGAAACGTGAGCGCGGAATAGTATAATGCTCCGTTAAATGGCTGCCGGTAATCCGATTGTCGACGCAAGGAGGTTCCGCAATGCCATATACCGCAGACATCAACCGTACCAACCCTAGTTGCTTCCTGTTCCTGGTAATTCAGTGCATGGGGATGGGACAAAACATGCCGGGTATGCCGGGACAGACCAAAGGCCAGGTAGCAGTGGATGCCGTCAACCGGATTGTAGATACACTGGTGCAACGCTGTTCCCAGGGTATGGATGTCCGTGACTACTTCCATATCGGTATTCTAGGCTTTTCATCCGAGGGGTATCTCTTCAATACGAGCAAACTAGAGAATACCAGCTCCCTTGCCGGTACCACGACGGAACGGCCCTTCCTGCCGATCAGCCAAGTAGCGGAAGTAGCAGAAATGGAAGACAGGCAGGTGAAGGAAAACCAGGGGGGCGGTGAGATAGTCGAGGTTGCCCGGCGGTTTCCTGTCTGGCTGCGCAACCGTACAGGGAAATGGGACCCGATGCGCCAGATGTTGGAGCTAATGGAGCGTCCCCTGGCAGATTGGGTCAGACAGCATCCCAACTCCTACCCACCCACCGTTGTGATTGTCTGTGACGGCTGGGCCACCGACGGCGACCCGTATCAGGCAGCCGAGCGCCTGAAGAGCCTGCGAACCAACGACGGCAATGTACTGCTATACGCCGTCCACCTCTCCTCCGCCAAGGAAGCTTTTCCCACCATGTTTCCCAGCCGGGAAAACGGCCTGCCATCTATGGGCGAGGCAACGGACGACTCCAAGATGATGTTCCGCATGGCATCTGTGTTGCCAGAGACCACTAGACGACAGGCGGCCAGCCTTGGATTTTCCGTAGCCGAAAACTCCCGTGGGCTTATCCTCAACGCCGACGCGGTAGCCCTGGCCCAGTTCCTGGACATCGGCACCCGCGGCCCTTCCAACCTGCACTAACCAAGCCCCGGCTACCCGCTCGCTCCAATTTGACTACCGGCACCGCAGCCAATAGACTGCCAACCTGAGAACGTTCCAGCCGTCCAAGTTGCCTTGCAACAGGGCTGGAGTGTTCCCGAATCTCCCAGCGTTGCCGCAGGAGGCCGGTCGATGAGTATTATAAGGCTGTACACCGGGGACGACGGGCAGTCCCACATCGAGGAGTTGGACCTGGCTTCGCACCCGGAATTGGAGGAACTGCACCAGGCCGAGGGCATCGTGTTTCGCCAGTCTGAGGCGGGCCGGTTCAGCGACTGGCACAACGCGCCCCGCCGCCAGTACGTCATCACCCTGTCCGGCGAGGTCGAAATCGGGCTGGGAGACGGCTCGGTCCATCGCTTCGGCCCCGGCCACGTCACCCTGGCCGAGGACCTGACAGGTCAGGGCCACACCACCAGGTCCGTGGGCGACATTCCCCGCGTCTCGGCGACGGTGCCGATCCTGGACTAACAGGTGAGCCGGATACGCGGCCGCTCCAAGAGCAAGTAGATTCCCGCGAATGCGGGAATGACCAGTCGAAATGGTAATGAGATGTCGGGCCTTTTGAGCGGCTGGCGGGTGCGCGCCCTAACAGTCGTTGCTGCCGTAGCTATCGTCGTGGCTGCGGCTGTTTTCGGTTACCGGCTGTGGTACAACTCCGTCCACTTCGTTTCCACTAACAACGCCCAGGTGACCGCGGCCCTGGTGCAGGCCGGGTCAATCAACGCCGGGCGCATCATCAGCATGGATGTGGACGTGGGAACCCCGGTGTCCCAGGGACAGGTCATCGCGGTGGTGGACATTCCCACGGTGCTATCAAGGTCTGATACCACCGACACTTCCAAGCTGGGATTCCGGGACGTTCAGGACCAGATGGCCGAGGTCGTTGCGCCCATTTCCGGGGTCGTGGCCGCCCGGTGGGCCAGGGTTGGCGACACGGTGCCCGCGGGTCAGCCCATCGTAACCCTCATGGACCCCAGGCAGGCGTGGATTACAGCCAACGTCGACGAGCGCGATGTCGGCCGCGTCCGGTCCGGCCAGTTCGTGGAGGTGTACGTGGACGCGATGGGGCATACTCTGCCGGGACGGGTGGAATCGGTCTCGCCCGTCACCGCCGGGACCTTCAGCCTGCTCCCTTCCCGGAACACCTCCGGCAACTTCAACAAGGTTGCCCAGCTTGTGCCGGTCAAGATAGTCCCGGAGGAGAGCTACTTGCCCCTGATCCCGGGATCCTCCGTCGAGGTGAAAATTCACGTGTCCAGACCGGGACCCGGCTGACGGTAACGGGACCGGTAGTACTAGCCGCCGATGCCGCGCATTCCCTACGAGTGGAAGGTCCTCGTCCTGGTGGTGCTGGGCATCGTCACCGTGGTCCTGGACACGACCATCATCAACGTGGCCCTGCCCCGGATAATGACCGCCCTCAGCGCCAGCCTGGACCGCGCCCAGCTGATCATCTCCATGTACATGCTGGCCCTGGCCCTGATAGTCCCCACGACAGGCTACCTGAGCGACCGGCTGGGGATCAAGCGGCTCTTCGTACTCTCCGTTACCGGGTTTACCCTGGGGTCGGTCCTTTGCGGGCTGGCGTGGGACATCAACTCCCTCATAGCCTTCCGGTTCATCAAGGGGCTGGCCGGGGGTGTCACCATGCCCCTGGGGATGGCGATGATGTTCCGCACTGTACCCCGGGAACGCCAGGGCTCGATGATGGGCATCGTCGGCATCCCTATCCTGTTCGCTCCCATTTTCGGCCCGGTCATCGGCGGATATCTGGTGGAGACTTCAAGCTGGCGGATGGCATTCTTTATCAACGTTCCCGTGGGGGTTGCAGCCGTGGCCCTGGCAACCCTGTGGCTCCGGGAGACGGACAGGACGGAGCCGCGGAGGTTTGACCTGAAGGGCTTCATCCTGGCCGGGATTGGGTTTTGCTCCGTCCTGATGGCCCTTACCCGCGCCCCCGAGGACGGCTGGGGCGCACCCAACGTGGTAGCCCTGTTCGCAGTGTCTGCGGTGTCCCTGGTCGCGTGGGTCTACGTGGAACTGACCGAGGAATCCCCTCTGCTCGACCTGAGAATCTTCCGCAACCCCCCGTTTACGATGGCGGCAAGCGTCCACTTCATCGCCACGATGGTGCTGATCTCCGTCGTCTTCATGGTCCCTCTGTTCCTGCAGGACATCCGGGGATTGAGTCCACTGGAGGCCGGGATACTGCTGATGCCCCAGGGAATAGCCCTGGCTGTGGCCGCGCCCATCACCGGGCGGCTCTACGACCGTGTGGGGCCATTGCCCTTGATCATTCCGGGTATACTGGGTGCAGGTTTTGCCACGCTGCAACTGGCCAATCTGGACATGGATACCACCGACCGGGAGTTGGCTGCCATCCTCATGCTTCGGGGCGTCAGCAGCGGGTTGATGTTCATTCCCGCAGTTTCGCTTACAATGAGCCTGGTGCCCAGGGAAGAACTGCCCCGTGCATCGGCCTTGATCAACAGTCTGCGGCAGCTATTCCCGGCCTTCGGAACCGCAGCCTTCGCCACTGTCCTGACAGTCCGGCAGGCGTTCCACTCCAACAGCCTGTCCCAGACCGTTACTCCTGATTCCCTGGGCGCGATGCAGGTGATGTCGCAACTGGAACGGGCGGCAGGAGACTTGCCGGGGATAAACGGACGGACAAACGAGGCAGCCGTTCAGATGTTGGACCAGATCGTGCAACGGGAAGCGTCCATAAGCGCGTTCAACGACGTGTTCCTGATTGCGTCAATCATAGTGTTCGTGGCGCTGATACCCGCCGTGTTCCTGCGCAAGCGGCAGCCCCAGGAAGTTGCCGGGCCCGGCGAAGAAGGGGCTGCCGCACCCGAACCTGCGGACTAGGCAGACGCATACCCGAAGGATTGCCCAATAACCTGTAAGAAGGACTGATGGTCAGAATATGGCAAAGTTCCTGCGACCCCTACACATTGGACTCCTCGGCCTCACCTTACTGCTTGCCGCCTTAGCCTTGACGGGCTGTACTGCGCCTGCCGCTGAAGTCAATGTCACGGCGGACCGGTCGGTGTCTGTCGTCACCGCGCCGGTCATGACCGGTTCGATTGCCACCAACCGGGCCTACGCCGCCAGGGTGGACGCCAGCGATCAGGTTGGCGTCGTGCCCCGGGCATCCGGTCAGGTGGCCCGCCTCGACGTGGGAGTGGGCGCCAGGGTGAGCAAGGGCGATGTGCTGGGTGAGCTTGAGCGCGGCGCGCTGGACGCCAAGTTGCAGGAAGCCCAGGCGAAGGTCACGATTGCCGAGGCCAAGCTGTCCCAGGTGAAGGCGGCGGTGGGACCGAACCTGGCTGCTGCCCAGGCGCGGCTGGACGCAGCACAGGCCAAGCTGGCCCAACTCCAGAACCCAACCAGGTCCGATGTTCAGATGGCGGAGAGTGTATTGTCCGACGCCCGGAGCAAGTTAAGGGGCGCACAAGCCGCCTTGGACCGGCTGGTTGACCCAACCCTGGCGGACCTGGAAACGGCCGCCAGCACGGTGGTCGCGGCCCGCAACAACCTGAACAGCGCCAGGATACACCTGGCCCAACTGAAGAACCCCACCAGTTCGGACTTGCTGGCCGCCCGGAGCGCCGCTGAATCCGCCCGCCGGGCGCTGGCTTCCGCACAGGCGGACCTGGACCAGCTCAACGACCCCACTTCGGCCGCGCTGCGGGCTGCCGAAAGCGCGATGAACGCCGCGGAGCGTGACCTGGCCAGCGCCGAGACCAATCTGGCCCAGCTTCTTGACCCGCCCGCCGATGTGCTGACCAAGGCGCAAAATGACGTGGCTTCAGCTCGGCAGGTCTTGACCTCGGCGCTGGCCGAACAGGACAACTCGATGTTGACCCAGGCTATAGCCACTGAAGTGGCCAGGGGGTCGATAGGCGAACCATGGCCCGATCTGAACCTGGTCAGGACCAACCTGTCACAGAACTTGGACCGGCTCCGTGACCCCGGCCTGGACACTACCCTGACTCCTGAACAGATCGCCGAACTCAAAGCAACGATTGCCGCCCAGGAGAAGCGATTGGCCGCGCTGCTGGGGCAGGTCATCGCGTCGGCATCTATCCCGGACCGCATCCTGGCCGTCATCTGGGACGAGTCTCAGGCCCGTCTCGCCCTCGAGTCGGCCCGGGTGCGGCTGGAAGAGCTGCAAGACCCGGCTGTCGAGGATGTGGCGGTGGCACGCCGCAACGTGGCGGCGGCACAGTCGCGGCTGGACTCAGCCAGGGCCGGATACGATGAGTTGACCAACCCCGATGACAGGTCGATGGAGCGGAAAGAGGGGAATGTCGCCAAGGCTAAGGCCGCCCTGGAAGCCGCCGAAGCCCGCTTGTCAGAGCTGCGAGAACCCACCGGTCAGGCCATCACACTGGCGGAAGACCGCGTCGAAACCGCCGAGGCCGTCCTGCAAGCAGCCGAGGCGAGGTTTATGGAACTGAAGGAACCGGACTCCAATACGGTTGCCCAGGGCAGGGACCGGGTCGCATGGGCACAGGGGCTGGTGGAATCCGCAGATGCCAGGCTGGAAATGCTGCGGCAGCCCGACGACGTGGCCCTGGCCAAGGCCCGGATGGAGATCGCGGCGGCCGAGCGCGAGTTTGCCGCCAACAACGAGACCTATGCCGCTCTCAGCATCCAGGTGGCGGAAGGAGGTCTGGCGCAGGCGCAGGCGCAGGTTGCCCTGGTGGAGAAGCAACTGGAGGACATGAAGCTGGTTGCCCCCTTCGATGGAATCGTGACCGAGAACCAGCTATCCGTGGGGGCGATGGCCTCTCCCCAAACCCCTGTCTTCACCGTCGCCACCACCGACGTCGTCGTTTCCTTCCTGGTCGAGGAGACTATGATCGGCGGCGTCGAAGAGGGCCGTGTCCTGGAATTCACCAGTCCGGCCGTGCCGGACCAGACCCTTGGCCTGACGGTGGACCGGGTTGCACCCACCGCGGGAGCAACCGGCCATACCTTCCTGGTGAAGATGGATCCCGTGGCGGGCGCTACGGCGCTGCGGCCCGGAGTTTCGGGTCAGGTATCGGTGTCAATCCAGCGGACGGACACCCTGCTGGTGCCCAAGGAGGCAGTGTTCAATTCCAGCAGCCAGTCCAGCGCCTACGTGGTGCGCGACAGCGTGGCCCATCTCAAGCCCGTGGCCGTCGGGCTGGCCAACGACCGGTACCGGGAAATCCTGGACGGTCTCCAGCCGGGGGATGAGGTAGTGGTCTCCGGCCAGCACCTTCTAACCGACGCCACGCCCGTAACCGTGGCAGGACCTACAGTGACCGGGATGCCAGCCAGCTAAACGGAGCGGGCAGCGGCGCCGCCTGCCATTTCTTGTAAACATCCTTGAAGGCTTCAAGCTTGTCCGTCGGCACGTGCTTGAGGAAGAACTGGTAAATCTCCTCCTCGGTCATGTCCTCCCGCTCCCAGTTGAATACCGCGCCTAGCGGTTAGCATTTAGGTCGTTGACCCTTGACTCTAGGCTATCGACCTTGCCTTCTAGCTTTCCTATACGCAAAAAAAGCTTAGCGACGCCTGTGACAATGGCAATCGTGACAACTACTACTGCGCCGATAGTTCCCATCAAGATAGTCGGGTCTATTGCGACCATAATCTTATTGATGGGGGGTGGTCAGAGAGGATAGGGCCTGCTGGAGGGCTTCGTCTCTTGTTGTACCTTTACGATATGCTGTTGAAGCTACGGCATCGACAAGACGTTGAACTTCCCCTCCTTGTCCGAGAGTAATCCATCGCTTCTCGTGCAACATATTTAGTGTTGCGGAGTGACCCATAAGGTCAAAAAGGGAAGCCTGTTTGGTTTCATCAGATGTCATCCACCGCCTGGGGGTTCCATCTTCGTCCCAATTATTGGGGGTCCATATTATCGTGCCATTCTTGGTTTGCTCGATTAAGACGTTGACCACATCTTCTAGGGTTGCCATGATTCCCTCCTTGGGTGCAATATCAAAAAAGGACCTTACATCCCTTCCTGGCGTTGATGCGGGCAGAAGCTCAGGTTCCATCTCTCACCCCGCCATTTCCGCGAGCCTTGCCATGAGCCACTCCTGGGGCCGGTCGCCCTTGATGCGGTTGCAGTTGGGGCAGAGCAGTTGCAGGTTCTCCAGGTGGTCCGCGCCGCCCCTGGCCCGGGGGATTATGTGGTCTACCTCGAATATCTTGAAGGCCAGCGGCTGCTCAAGTACCGCAAGGTCTCCCAGCCTTCTGCAAAGACTTGGACGCCCCGGTCTCCTGTCGACAATACTGCTCACTTTCCGTCAAGCCCTCGCTGAGCGTCTCGCGCGTCTCGATTGTTTCGACGCGAGTTACCCACCTGGTCTGTTTTGCCCTTCCTTATTAGGTTGATGCCAACTCTGGTTTGTTAGAAACAACGGAAGGCACCGTAGTTATCGTATGCTTGTAACGCCAGGCGACCAGGGGCATCCACATATTCGGCCTGCTTGACTCCCGCGTATACCTTCCATCTCCCAGGAACGACTGATGCACTATCCGGCCTATCAATGCCTGGCCCGATAACAAGCCATGTCTCATACTTGCCAAGGCCGACTCTAGCGTAGGATTTGGGACCTTCGGTCATACCGTGATAGCTTGCTGACCAAGCGAAGTCTCCAACGGTTCCGGTTGCTAGGCCCATCAACCACGATTGCTTCTCCTGTTCAGATGGCGTAGGCGTACGGATCCCTGTTCTTATGCACTCCTGCAAATAAGCTTGCAAAATCGAAATCGCGGATGCCTCATCCAATGGCAACGCAGGGCCGGATTGCTCCGATTGCTTTTGGCTTGCACTGGACTCAGACTCCGCCGGCATGGCTGACGCTCCGCAAGCCATCATCGCTATTGCGGCAAAAATATAATCACCAGCATTGTCAGGTAGGACTGCATCCACTTGCCGGTGAAGTTGGGGGTTGGCATGTCGTCTCCCTCTCCATTGTCAATTATATTGACAGTGGACGCCTTGTACCATATAGGGATTGCGTTTGGCCAGACAGACTGGTGTACGGTCAGGGCCTTTTCATTCTTGTAATCAGGCCAATACAGACCCGGACTCCCAGAGTGACCGGACGAAATCCCCTACGAAAGGGGGAGACAGTGGATAATTGCCTTTTACGAAAGGGGTAGAGAGAAGCCCCGCTTTGAAAAATGAAAAGGCCCTGGGTCTACGGTCACCGGCATTCAATCTGCTGGAATTCCCGGATTTTCTCCTTGAGCCGGGCTTCCCCCGCCGGGGTGTCCGACGGAAGGGAGAAGCCTATCTGGGTGGCGTAGCTGCCGTACCTCTCCCTCACTCTGTCCACTATCTGGCCGTAGGTGCCGATGGTGGCGAAGGTCTCGACCATCTCGTCGGTTATGAGTTTGGGCATCTCGTCCCAGCTGCCGGCAGCGGCCAGCCGGTTCAGCTCCAGGCACACGTCGCCCCAGCCGTGGATGTCCATAACACCCTTGTAGGTGCGGGTGGAGGCGTAGAATGCGATCCGCCGCCGGGCCGCGTTGAACGCCTCGCCCAGTTCGTCCTCGTCCTCGCCCATCACCAGGAAACCGCCCGTGCTGATCTCGATGTCCTTCAGGGTGCGGCCCGACCGCTTCAGGCCCTTTTCCAGGTTGGGCAGCGCCACCTCGTCCATGTACTTCGGGGTCATAAACCCGTGGGGCAGCACGCCGTCACAGTGCTCCCCTGCCAGCCGGAACATGTAGGGGCCGACGGCGGCGATGAATATCCTGGGCGGCGGGTAGTCGATGGGGCCGGGGTTGAAGTGGGGAGTAATCAGGCTGAACTTGTAATGCTCACCGTCGAAGCGCAGGGGGCCGCCGTTCTGGAAGCTGTCCCAGATGGCCTTGAGGGAGAGGACATAGTCGCGCATCCGGGGGCCGGGCGCGTTCCAGGGAGTGCTGAAGCGCCGCTCGATGTGGCCCTTGACCTGGCTTCCCATACCCAGCCGGAAGCGGCCCTGGGAATACTTCTGGAGTTCCCAGGCCATGTAGGCGGTCGTCATGGGACTCACGGGGAACACCACCGCAATGGAGGTGCCCAGCAAGACCCGTTCGGTATGCTCCACCGCCAGGGTCAGGGCCATGAATGGGCTGGAAAAGTCCTCGTTGGTGTTGATGCCGTCGTAGCCCATGTCTTCGACCCAGCGCGCCCTGTCTGGAATCTTGCCAATGTCGTCCCTGGGGATGCTCGCGAATACCTTCACGTTAAATCTCCTTTGTTCGTTGCTCCCGGGAGAGGAGTCCACGGCATGATCATCGCGGCTTAGGATACCACTTGCGAGGCGTTCCGGGGCTGGGGCACGGCTGTCCTGACAGGGATGTTATCCGGCGTTCAACCGGATAACGCCCTGCCCGGCGGGGATGGCTGGCGCTGCTTGGCCTTTACTTGGATGCGGCAACAATGTAGGATAGTGTAGCTTCGGGCTGGCGCGCCCAACCATTGCGGGTTTAGCCGTCCTCCAAATACTGCGGAAGGCCCCTTAAGAGACGACACAATGACTCTGCACCACCAGCCGGGCCAGTCATCCCCCCTTGAGGCCCCGGAGATTAACCCGGACTTCGCCGATGCCCTGGACCAACTGATTGGGGTGGCCAGGGGCGGTCATTCGACCTCCAGCGAATTCTTCAACCCGCCCAACGAATGGCTCCTGGACCACGTATCCATACTCCAGGACCTTCCCCGGGAAGAGCAGGACCGGATCATCGAGGAAGCCCGGCAGGTTGAGAAGGAATCCGCGGAAGCCAACGCCGAGGGCCGGGCCGCCCGCCGCGCCTGGCCGGAGGTGGTTGTGCGCCTCGACAGCGGCGGTCTGGCGTTCTTCAGCCAGCTTGGAGTGGTGCGACGCCCGGACCTGACCCAGTATCTGGTGGACGGCTTTTCCAGGAACCGGGACGCCGAGGCATTCAGCGCCGAGAACCAGTCCCTTTTCGCCGAGGTGATTCCATATATCACCGATTACATGAAGCGCAGCTTCGAGGCCGGGGAGACAATTGTCCAATCCGACCGGCAGATATGCGACGCTCCGGGCCGCTCCTTTCACGCCCGCCAACTGCTGTTTGGCACCCGCTACATGCAGATTCCGATCATGTGGCGGCAACTGACCTTCGATCTCCCGGAGGAGCAGTTCACCGATTCGCCGGACATCCTGGAAGTTTCCATTCCCCGCTGGCTGGAAGACCTGGGGCTGCCCGACGATCTGATTGCCCGCGTCCGGGAGGCCGGACTGCCGCAACTGGTGTTCAAGGCCCCCACCAGGGGACTGTCCCTGCACCTGGGCTTCGACTATGTCGGCGAGCACAAGATGGGCCCCCTTTCCATAGCCATGTTCCTGGTGAAACAGAAGAAGGGGCTGGCCATACAAGCCGCTCTCAGCCTGGCAAGAGCCAAGACCCTGGCCGGGAACATGAAGAACACAGCCATGCTGACCATCGGGCCGTCACTGCACGGCAAGAGCACCCTGACCATAATGATTGAACTGGCGCACAGCGAGCTTGCCGGGCATCTGAACCTGGCGGAGGACCCCAACGAAGGCGTCTTCCCCATGAACGACGACATCATCCTGCTCCAGCGCCTGGAGGACCCTGTCGAGGTAGCGCGCGGCGGGAAGACCGTGCGGATCACTCACGGGATCGACGGGACCGAGAACAACTTCTACGCCATGCCATTCGGTCTCAATCAAGCCGAGGACCCCATAACTTACGAGGCTGTCCGCGGCACCAAGGAAGCGCCCAACGAACAGGAGACCCTGGAAAACGTGCCAGTGGACTTGGAACACGCTACGCCGGACTATCTGCAAAATCCGGTGCGAAACATGCGCGTGACTCTGTCCCGTCCCCGGCTGATCGCCAGGAAGGGGACACGGCACCTGATCGAGGAAATCACCGGAGGGGAACTGGACGACAGCGTTCACGTTCCGATGGAGAACACTGACCGCATATTCTGGCAGGCGGTGATGCGGCAGAACACCGTGATACCGCCCCTGCGCCGGGTGAACCTGGAGCAGTACATCCGGGTGCTGATGTACGGCGAGGCGGTCCAGATGGGCGCGGCGGTGGGCGCTATCGGGCGTCCCTACGTCGAGTATTTCTCCGACCCGTTCATCATCGGTCTGGAAGATGAAAACGCCAACCTGATGTACGAGATACTGAAGCAGATACACGAAGGCGGAATGCCCCAGGAATACTACGTCTTCAATACCGGCGGCGTGGGTGCGGACGCCAACGAAGAAGCCAGCGGCGCACTTTACCGCAAGATTCCCCGGGAATTGACCCTGATGCTCCAGGAGGCGCTGCTCCGGGAGGCAGTGGAGTTCGAGCATGACCCGGCCCTCGGCTCGGACATAGCCGTGGCCGTCGTGAACCGCCAGGGGGAGAAGGTAGTAGACCTTCGTTCGGAGTGGATTCCCCGCGAGATTTACGGGACCCAGGAGTACAATCGCCGGATCGTAGAACTCAGCCACCGCCGTTACTACGGACGAGACTCCCGGGACAAGGCGGGCATCCTGCGCTACACCAAGGTGCACAACTCCATTATCGACTTGAACGACATTCCGCCTCCGTCGGACGAGCGGGAGTTGGCCTGGGTGCTGGGCTTCTACTGGAACGTGGACCAGGCATACGACTCCATGCCCCTACTGGCCGCCAACCGCGAGCAGGGGCAGCGCCCGGCAGCCGACGACCTGGCCTCAATATACCGGAAATTCGAGGACGCCCTGGCACAGGGCCTGACCCTGCCCAGGGAGAGCCAGGTTGCCCTGCGGGAGCTTGGCATAGGAAGCGGGAGCTGATTCTGCATCGCATCCACATGCCCCATTGACCTGTCATCCTGCTGCCGGCTGGGGACGGTCCCATCCGGCAGCGCCCCGGCCGGCACGGCGGTCCGGGGAGACGTTCTCAGGGGGGACAACCCTTGGGCGGAGAACCTTCCGGAAACCATCAGTCTGAGGAAGCCCCCTTCCCGAGGGTCGAGCGTTGGGGCAGTTGCCTGGCCCACGGCAGTACATTGGTTATCGGCGTTCCCCTTGCCTTCGTGATTGGCTTCCCCTGGTCGTTGGTCCTTTGCCCGGTGGCGGCATACATGATTTCCCGCTCTTTCCGGCGCCGGAGAATGGCATGGGGCGCATTCCAGGCCATGCAGGCGTCGGTGGTGCAGCTGATGATATTCGTCTTCGCGGCCATTTCCACCCTGGGAGGCTTTTATCCCCAGTTCGCCTTCCTCATTGCGGGTCTGCTCTTCCTCTACTCCCTGGCCGGTGCGCTCGACTCTTTCCTCGGGTTTCACTTCCGCTACCTTGTCATTGGCCGGGTGCTGGAGCAGGTCTCGGCCGTCAACCTTGAACGGCCCGAACCGCGCCGCCGGTGGTTCGGTTGGGGAAACCGCGACGACGGTTAGGTCTCAGTCCGCCCTGACTCCGGGGTCATGGATGATTTCTTGACACTTTGCGCGTATATTGGCGCTGGCATCCGGCGCTCCACAGGAGGCATCGGCCCGATACGGAGCGGCCAACCCCGGCATTTCCACACCCGGGATTAGGGAGAAACGATGATAGCTGGACTGATAGCCGGTGTTATCGCCGGGTCCATCGCCGCGATTGTCGCGTCGTTGGTGTCTCTGCCACTGCGGTCGCCGGTGGACAGCGTATTCAATACGGCCACTATTACCCTGGCGTCGTTGGTAGTGGGTATAGTGTCCGGGCTGCTCTGGGCGGCATTGGACGGGAAACCCCGGCGTATGCTGATATTCGACGCCGTTCTTGCGGTGGCGTTCATCGTCGTGGTGGCAATCGCCGCCGCCGGGAACTCAGTCCTGGAGCGGCTTGCCTCGTTCACCATTCCGCTGGCGGCCATAGTGTTCGTACTGGTTGGGGTGTTGACTCCTTCCATGCGGGGCATATCTCCGGGCGTCTCCCGGGCGCTGGCCGTCATACTGCTCATCGCTGCCGTCGTCTTGGGGGCAGCATTGATGGGCCAGGGGGATACGGAGAGCGGAGAGCTGTCACTGCCCGAAAGGGTTCAATCTCCAACTCCGGCGGCCACGCAAGCTCCGACCCCAGCGCCGGCGACACAACCGGCTGTTGAGACGCCACCAGACCCAAAATCCGAAGCCGCGGATGCAAGCCCGGTTGCCACACAACCACCTGCACCGGCAGCAACAAAGACAACGGAAACAGTGGCTTCTATGGATGTTGCCGATACTCCGCAGGTGGAGCAAGCGGACAACACGCCCGTTCAGCAGGCAACAGCACAGGAGGGCACGACCGGAGTTTACTTGGTAGGTGAGGGTTCGGAGATCACATTTACCGTCGGGGAGGTGCTGGCCCGGTCTCCGGCCCGCATCGAGGCAGTGATGCGCAGCACGGACCTTTCCGGGCAGATCAACATCGACGGAGAACCGTCAACCATCGAAGTCGATTTGCACACCCTGAGCAGTGACCAGCAGTACCGCGACCGGTATGTGCGCAGCCGCATGTTCCCGGACGACCCCGTAGCGTCGTTCACAGTTGACAGCGTGGGGGACTTACCCCCCGAGTTCCACAGCGGAGATGAATTTGAACGCCCGGTCAGCGGCACGCTGAGTCTGAAGGGCAAGGACTTCCCCCTGACCTTCGACCTGAAGGTACGCAACGATGGGAACGCCCTGAACGTGCTGGGCAGCACGGTCGTTACATGGGAACAGTTGGAGATTCCGGTGCCCACTGCCCGGTCAGTGGTGTCCATCGAGGACGACATTCACGTCCAGATTCTGTTGGTTGCCGCTCAGCAATAGGGATATGACCAGGGCTGGGCGTCCACTGATGTTCGTTCAGGTTCACGTAAACCCATGACCTGCAGGTGTGACGGCCAGAGGGTTTAGTACAATCACCGAAGGGGGATGCGCGTATGCGCCGGGCGTGGGCCTGAAGTTGCACACCAACTGACGAGGTCCGGATGCGAGACACCGGGATTTTCTTCTGGGCGCTACCAGTTGCACGGGCAGTGGCGGGCTTCATCCTTGCTACGATGCTGGGCATCGCCGGAGGGTGGCTGGTTTTGATTTTCAACGCCATGACCGGCTATCCCTGGGCGTTCGGGTTTCACCAGAACCTCTACTTTGTTGGCATCGGGGTGGGCGCGGGCGTGGGAGCGTACATTGGGTGGGCTAACTTCGCGGTGCATCCCCGCTACATCGTAGGGACAGTGTTGGTCGTAATTGTGGGCGGGATTGTGGGTGCGTACCTGGGGCTGGCCTACGGGGAGCAGGCGGAGCCGCACCTGCTGGGGCAACGTTACACGATAGAGAACAACCTGCACATGGGAGCGCCCATAGGGGCCATCATAGTGTCCACCGCCATCGGCCTGGTGAACGAGATACGGACCGGTGGGCGGTAAGCTGTGCGGGCGGCGGACGATACTGGACGGCGCTAGTCCTGGTCACCCCAGCCCAACCGCAGGACGCTGGCTGGGATAAGACACTTGCGAACAGGGTCGGCCACAAGTTTGAAGATTTCCAACGTGGTCGCGCCCAGGAGTGCATCATCCTCCGGCCCGAACACGACGGGACATATCCATGCCGTGCAGTCGATACTGATACGGGCCTGGCCATACGGGTAGCTCACTCTCCGCCCGTCGGCCATCGTGTAATCGAAACGGCGTTGGGGTTGCAGGCGGAGGCCGGAGAGCAATGACTGAGGGAACATAGAGTCATCAGCCCCGTATCGACCAGGGCCTCCACCTCTGCTGAGTCTCCGCCTGCGGGATTCCCTACCTGTACGGTCTGCCAGAACGTTCCCATTGTTTCCCGTCCCCCGGGTCGGACCATGACTTATTCCGATTGGCTGGCGGTCTTCACGGGTTAAAACCGGCCCACTCACCTACCAATACAAAGGCATTGGTCTACCAGGAGTTGCGACCTATGTAATCTTGGAGCGCCTTCATATGCCGCTCCAAGTCTGGAATTCCTGGATGACTCGGGTCCCGGTCGGCGATCTCTTCTACGAACCGCAGCAGGCTCCCGGCGTTGGAGAGATGGTCGTCTCTCCACCATTGGGAGCATAAATAGAATCTGCCAGCATACAGTTTGGTATAGAACCTGCTTCCTCCGTCGTTATCCGATCCCCTTCTGCCCGCTTCCCTTCTTCTCAGAAGGGGAAACCCGCCGAGTTGAAGGCCCAGAATATCTTGGATGTAGTCTCTGTTCATCAGGTTGGATATGTCTGTTTCATTGAGGAGGGAGGGGTGGTCCTCTAAGAGCGATTTCATCAGGTCTTGCACAAGGGGTTGCACTTTGTCGGGATGATTCCCTTCACTCCTTGACAGGCGCCCAGGCTCTCTGGGTCTAACTGCGACGTCCTGGCTGATCCCGGCAGCCAGACGGAACAGTATTTTCTCCTCCTCCGTCAGTTCCTTATAGGCGATTACGACCGCATGTACACGCTCGTTACCTTCCAACTGGAGACGCAGCAGCATTTCCAGGTCCCTAGTGTACCGTTCTCTCATGCTGCGTGTTCCTTGGGTGGTTGCCACTCACGGTGCGGCGGATTTCAGCTGGGATGTTGGACTGGTCTCAGTGGCCTTCTTTTGTGTCCGGCTCACCTGCACCAGGGTTGGTATGTCCCTTTCTCAGGGCTTTACAGGGGGCAGACTCCTACATTTTTGCCAGGTTGACGGCCAAGTTGTGGGCGAACCAGCCATCCCCTTCCCCTGTCCGGAACGCCTGCGGTTTCGCTGTCAGGGCGTCCCTCATGATCCCGAACCCGTCGCCATAATACTCGAAGGCTACAATCTTGTCGTACCGGACCTTGAATATTTCCTTCTGACCAGCGAAATAGATACACTTGGTCGTGAACCCCAGGAGCCCGGTGTCGGCGTGTACCGGCTCGTCCCACTCGATAGTGCGGCTCCGGAAGGTCCCGGACCGGTAGGAGATCCCCCTACCCATCGAGGTGCTTATTCCGTCGGATGTTCCCTGCCTTTCCCTGCGGGTGACGGTCTTATGGTATTCCACGTTCTGCATCACCCAGGTCAGGGTCTCCGACTTCATCAAGTTGAAAGGGATGGCGAAATCGACCTTCTGCTTTGGCGGCAGCCTTCCCTCGGTTATCTCCCTCAGGACGCTGCTATAGACCAAGGCTTTGTGTGGAACTCTGCCGTTCAGTTGGGCCGGAGTCAGCCCGAAGTGGGCCATGTACCTCTTCAGGGAGTCTTCCTCATCCCGAGTCAGTAGGCGGCTTTTCAGGGTACTGTCTACCGCGGTCTCCCAAGCCTCCCTGACCAGTTGGTCTCGTGCTACTCGGTCTAGCCCGACGGCCCGGATCGCTTGGGATAGCTCGTCCAGTTTGCGGTTCCCGTCCCCCGCGGAAAGGGCGGTATCTTGCGCCTGCGTGATGAGTCTCGGCCTAGATACTTGGTCCAATTGTGTGGCGGCTTGTGGGTCGGCGGTATTGCTGCTGAGAGCCAACCTGTTCCTGAAATCCCTGAGCCGAACTTCCTCATTCTGGGTGATGGTCCCGTCCTCTGCGGCCTGTGTCACTCCCCTCTTCCAGCCCTCTTCGAGAGCCTGGATGACGGTGTTGACGTCTCCATAGGAACGGCGTGCTATCTCTTCTAGGGATCGCCTCAGCGCTCTCTCGTCGAAATTGTGGGAGGCGGCGGCTTGGGCGGCTAGGTCAACCATCTGGTGCCAGCCGACGGTGTAGGCTTGGGCGCACTTGGTGTGCGTGCTCCGAAGGATGCCGGCCTTCTGGCGGCAGAAGGGGCAGGTACCGGCGACCGATTTCAGGAGGTTGGAGAGGAGCATGAATGGCTCCGCAATCTTTGAAATGATGAGTAACCGATACAGTTGCCAGAATGTTCCTATGAACGCTCCCTCACCCTCACCCTCTCCCCAAGGGAGAGGGGAATCTGGCCTGTGGTTCGGAGGACGGGGCTACTCCGATGGCGGCGGGGCTGGGTTTACCATGCCGGCTGCGAGGGATACAGGAACGATCTCGGCCAGTTCGTCAACCGTCCAGCGTCCGTCCTTGTGGATGCTGCGGGTGACGTGGCGCGGGGAGTAGAGGGACATCTGCCAGCCGCTGGTGCCGATTACCTGGCCGGTGATCTCACCGCCAGCCTCGGTGCAGAGGTAGACCACCTTGGGCGCGTTGTTTCCGGCATCGCGGGAGCCTTCGGCAGCTTCCTGGGCACGGCCCGCCATCTGACCGCCGCCGATGACGCCGCGGGCGGCCCGGAGTTCGCGGGCGGCGTCTGGAACCGAACCGGTCATACGGGTTGCACCCCCGGGGTAGATGGCATTCACGGAGATACCGAAGGGGCCAAGCTCGCGGGACAGCGACCGGGCAAACCCCACCATGCCCTCCTTGGCCGCAGAGTAGTTGGCCTGGCCGGTGTTGCCCAACCCGGAGCCGGATGAGAAGAGGCAGATGCGCCCATACCGCTGCTGAATCATGTGGGGGACCACGCTGCGGACGGTGTTGAACGCCCCCTTCAAGTGGACCGCCAGTACTGCGTCCCACTCGTCTTCAGTCATGTTGAAGACCATCCGGTCGCGGAGAATCCCGGCGACATGGCAGAGGATATCCACCCTGCCGAAGTTGTCCAGGGCCGTTTGGACCATGCCCTGGGCGCCTTGAATCGCCGCCACAGTGTCTTTGTTTGCGACGGCGGTCCCACCGGCGGCGCGTATCTCCTCGACTACCTCGTCGGCGGGGCCGGTGCCGGTAGGTTCTCCGGTGCCGTCCAGATTGACCCCCAGGTCGTTGACCACCACCGACGCGCCCTCTTCCGCCATGAGCATGGCAACGCCCCGGCCTATCCCCCGGCCCGCGCCGGTTATAATCGCTACTCTTCCTGCCAACCGGTCACCCATGATTCAACCTCTCCCTTTCGAGGAACATCTCCCTACGGTCTGTTTGCCAGAATGGGGAGCTCCGTTCACGTATGAATTTGAGGCGGGCGCTTCTGTCCCCTTACCGCACGCTGGGGACGATCATCTTGGGGACGAGGAAGTCCATCTCGTCCATGGTGTAGTTGCCTTCCTTGTGGATGCTTCTTTCGATCTGGGGGTTGGAATAGAGATAGATGCTGCCGCCCCGGACGCCGAAGACGTAGCCGTTCATATTGTCTACCTCGCCGGTGCATAGGAGCACGGTCAGAGGCGCTACGTTCTCGGGGTCGTCGGCGGAACCGGCGCCCTCCCAACTGGTGACGGGCGGGGAAACGCCTATCCCGGCGACGTCCTCAGCGGTAACGCCTGCCTGGGCTTCCCGGTACTCCTCGACCAGGCCGGGGAATAGGCGCGTGCGGGCCAGGGGAGAGATGGCGTTGCACGTCACTCCGTAGCGGCCCATGTCCCTGGCGACCGTCCGCGTCAATCCGACGATGCCTTCGCAGGCGGCGGCGTAGTTGGAACTGCCCAACGCCCCGAGACCGGCATCGCTGGTCAGGTTGACGATCTTGCCGCCCCGCTGCTGACGGAACAGGATGCAGGCGAACTTGGTGGGGCAGAAGGTGCCCTTCAGGTTGTTGGTGATGACCTCGTCCCAGTCTCGCTCGGTCATCTGGTAGATCATGGCCTGTTTGAGGATTCCGACGCTGTTGACCAGGATGTCGATCTTGCCGAAGGCGTCAACGGCACTCTGGACCACGCTTTCCCCTCCGTCCATAGTGGCCACGTCAGCGTAGTTGGCGGCCGCCTGACCGCCTGCCGCCCTGATTTCTTCCACGACATTGTCCGCGGGAAAGGTGGAAGACCCCGACCCATCAACGTCGCAGCCCAAGTCGTTGACTATTACCGAAGCTCCCTCGTCGGCCAGTTGCAGGGCGATTCCGCGCCCGATGCCGCGGCCTGCGCCGGTAACCACCGCCACCTTGCCTTCCAGGAGATTCCCCATAGTATTACCTCCGAAGCGCAACTTACGACAAGTCGATTGATAGACTATTCCAACCGGCGGGAAGACCACCCCATCGGCGCGCCCATATTACTACAGATAGGATTGTAGTGTCACGGAAGGGTATTGCCGCGAACAATCCGGCAGCGGTGACCTGGCAGCCGCAGCAGTGCTAAACTCTCTGGCAGCAAAATCCCCAATACACGATAAGCCCAAGACACGATAAGAATGTGGGGGATCAACACACAGGAGGCACAGGATATGAGCATGGAGGGACTGGTGTCGGTGGTCACCGGCAGCAGCCGGGGCATAGGCAAGGGCATCGCCAAGGTGTTCGGCGCGGAGGGAGCCAAGGTGGTGGTAGTGGCCCGCAGCGAGCAGGAAGGCGGGCGGCTTCCGGGCAACATTCACATGACAGTGCAGGAAATCGAGGAGGCTGGGGGGCAGGCCATGGCCGTCCGCTGCGACGTTACCGACGAGGAGCAGGTGCAGGACCTGGTAAAGGCGGTGATGGACACTCACGGCCGCATCGACGTCCTGGTGAACAACGCCGGCGTACAGGTGAACGTGGGGCTGAAGGACCTCCAGACCCGGCACTGGGACCTGACTATGCGGGTGAACCTGCGGGGGCCCTTCCTCTGCTGCAAGCACGTGATCCCGGTGATGATCGAGCAGCAGAGCGGTTCCATCATCAACATCACCTCCGGCGCGGCCCACACGGTGCGTCCCAACGGCATCAGCTACTCGGTTACCAAGGCCGGGCTGGACATCATGAGCCGGGGCCTGGCCCAGGAGTTGGCGGAGTACAACATTGCGGTCAACTCACTGAACCCCGGCGGGATCAAGACTGAGGGGGCAGTGTTCGTGCGCCCTGCGGACTTCGACTGGACCGGCTGGGTCGAACCGGAAGTGGTGGGCCCGCCGGCGGCCTGGCTGGCGCAGCAGACCGCCCAGAGTTTCAGTGGCCACGTGGTGGACCGGGCGGACTTTGGCACGGCCTGGGCGGCAAGTTAACTGGATTTGTCAGGAGTTCCCTACATCACGCGGTCCTACCACCAGCGCTCGGAGCGAATGTTTGATGGAGGGATACCCATGTCTTTCAACGCCGACGTCAAGTCGTCTTGGAGAGGGGGCGGGCCGCACAGATAGTAAAGGCTTTCCCCTTCCGGGCGTTGTTCCAGCAGTAGGTCGTGGTCGACCCTGCCCGTCCGCCCGTTCCACTGGGCATCGTGGGGGCGGGTGACGGTGAACACGGACCTTGATTGGGAATTACGGCCAGTCATTTCCTCGATTTCGCGGCGAAAGGCCAGTTCCGCCGGACTGCTGGCGCTGTACAGCAGGAGAGTTTCACGCCCGTCATGCGTCTGGTCCAGGTAACGCAGCATACTTATGATGGGAGTGATGCCGATCCCTCCGGCAATGAAGACAATGGGGCCGGGCCATTCCGGATCGAGGACGAAATTGCCGGAGCCTCCCTGGACGGTGAATATCTCGCCTTCCCTGGCCCGCTCATGCAGGTAGATGGCGGGCGCTCCCCAGGGCAGTTTCTTGACGGCCAACTCGAAACTGCCGCGTTGCAGCGGCGTGGAGGTTATGGAGTAGCCGCCGACCTCGACCGATGTGCCGGTGTCAACGTACAGGTCCACCCACTGGCCGGGCTTGAAGTCCATCTCAGCCCCTTGCAGGTCGAAAAGGAAGGACTTTACAGTAGGTGTCTCCTGGCGGATGCGGACAAGTGTGGCTTCAAGTCCCAAGATTGTCACCATTTGTCAGGCGCCGCCGGGTTGGTGCCTGATAGATTAGTGCCTGATAGGATTATACGACAGGTCGCGAGCGATGCGGCCCAACACCATGCCACGGACTCCGAGCGGGCGCCCAATACATGACAACTCAGCCAACAACCTCCAGCCCGGATACCATACCTGACCCGGTTGAACTGCTGCAGAGGCTCATCAGGTTCAACACCACCAACCCGCCGGGGAACGAAGGCGAGTGTCTCCGGTACATCCATGACCTGCTGTCAGCGTCAAGCTTCAACGTACAGATGCTTGGGCCCACTCCCGAACGTCCCAATCTGGTAGCACGGCTGGAGGGCAGAGGAGACGCCCCGCCGCTGCTGATGTACGGTCACGTGGACGTGGTAACGGCCGAAGCACAAGAATGGGCGCATCCGCCCTTTGAAGGCAGGCGGGAGGACGGCTGCGTGTGGGGACGAGGCGCGCTGGACATGAAGGGCGGGATCGTGATGATGATGTCGGCGTTGCTGCGCGCGAGGTCCGAAGGCGAAAAGCCTCCCGGAGACGTGGTGCTTGCCCTGGTCAGTGACGAGGAAGCGGGCGGCGAACACGGGGCCAAATACCTGGCGGACGACCATCCAGAATTGTTCAACGGCATCCGCAACGCCATCGGCGAGTTCGGCGGGTTCAGCCTCGACATCGGCCGGCGGCGGTTCTACGCCATCATGGCTGCGGAGAAGCAAGCGTGCTGGCTCCGGTTGACGGTGAGCGGGCGCTCCGGTCACGGTTCCCTGTCCTCCACGGCGGGTGCGATGATGCGGCTGTCGCAGGTGCTGGAGCGGCTCCAAAAGCGGCGGCTGCCCGTTCACGTCACGCCTGTGGCGCGCAGGATGGTGGAAACAATCGCCAGGAACGTGCCGTTGCCGGGATCGCTGGCCTTTCGGCTGATGCGCCGTCGCGCGTTGACCGGGGCGGCGCTCAGGCTGATGGGAGAGCGGGGCAGTACCTTTGGACCGCTGTTCCACAACACGGCGACGCCGACGATGGTACGGGGCGGGCGGCAGATCAACGTGACGCCGGGAGAGATTGTGCTGGACCTGGACGGACGGCTGCTGCCGGGATATACCCCCGACATCCTGGTGTCGGAAGTACGAGAGGTCGTGGGACAGTCTGTAGCAGACGGTATGGAGATTGAGGTGGTAAAGTGGGAGCCGGGCCCGCCGGAGGCGGACCTGACCTTCTTCCCCGCCCTGGAGCGGGTCATGCGGGAGATGGACCCGGAAGGGATACCCGTACCCATACTGCTGCCGGGGGCGACCGACGCGCGGCACTTCGCCCGGCTGGGAATCCAGACTTACGGTTTTCTGCCGATGAAGCTGCCCCGAGGGTTCAACTTCTCGCGGCTGGTCCACGGGCCGGACGAGCGCATCCCGGTGGAGGCCCTGCAATTCGGGGCCGAGGCCATCTACCGTCTGATACGGGGCGGGCGGTAGCGGGAAGCTCGGGCAGACTGGCGCCGGCGACAACTGAATGGCAAATGGAAACTATCATGGATTGACGGCCAATCGTGCGTGTGGTAGAGTGATTTTCCCAAATTCAGGCCAATTCCCCAAAGATTCTCACGGAGGTAGGAGAGTATAGCTAGGCAATATCGGGTCAATGAGCGGATCACATCTCCACAGGTACGTGTCATAGGCGAGGACGGATCACAACTGGGTGTGATGTCGGTTGGGCAAGCGCTTCAGAAGGCACGCGAATGGGACCTGGACCTGGTTGAGGTGGCCCCCAACTCCGACCCCCCGGTTTGCCGGGTGCTAGACTACGGAAAACTGCGCTACCTTTCCGCGAAGAAGGAACGGGAGTCCCGGAAAGGGCAGAAGGGCACCGAGTTGCGCGAGGTGCGATTCCGCCCGAACATAGGGAGCCACGACCTGCAAGCCAAGACCCGCAAAGTGCGGGAACTGATACAGGAAGGCTCCAAGGTCAAGCTGACGGTTCGATTCCGGGGCCGCGAGGCAGCACACAATGAACTCGGATTGTCGGTCCTCAAGAGGGTGGCCGACGAACTGAAGGACGAGGTGAGGCTGGAGAAAGCGCCCTCAATGGAAGGAAGAGCGCTTTCGATGATCCTGCTCCCTTCGGCACAGAGGGGCGAACGGGCCGAGAAGAAGGTTGAAGCTACAGCAAATGCCAAAGCTGAAGACTCATAAGGGCGCCAGCGCCCGGTTCCACATCACAGGCTCGGGGAAGATGATGCGCCGCAAGCGGATGAGCAGTCACCTGCGACGCAAAAAGCCGACTAAGGTCACGCGCAAGTATTCCGACAAGCTGCCGGTGTCACCGGCCGATGTGCCCCGACTGAAGCGCCTCATACCCTACCGGTAGACGTACCAATCCGCTATTTGGAGACCCACAGTGTCCAGAGTTAAGAGAGGCGTCACCAAGCACCGGCGCCACAAGAAGATCATGCTGCAAGCAAGGGGCTTCCAGGGTTCCTCCCACCGCAGCTACAAGTGGGCCAAGGAGGCCCTGCTGCACGCTTGGTCGTACCAGTACCGGCACCGCCGGGAGCGCAAAGGGGACTTCCGCCGTCTGTGGATTGTCCGCATCGGGGCGGCTTGCCGGCAGTCCGGGACCACTTACAGTCAGTTCATGCACGGGTTGAAACAGGCCGGGATTGAGTTGGACCGCAAGGTGCTGGCTGACTTGGCGGTCAGGGACCAGCCCGCTTTCCAGAAGCTGGTGGGAATCGCCACCCAGCAGAACGTCGGTTAGCGCCAACCGGCAACGCGTTACGTAAATTGGGCGTAAATTGGGAAGGATGCGGACAATCCGCATCCTTTATCTGTTGGTCCAGCTACTTCCCTAGCGTCAGGCTATTCCTGATACTACAGTCCGCCGCCAACGAAGATCAATCTTCCTCTTCCCGCTGGACCCGGGTGAAGCCGTAGTAGTCGTCGGCGTCCAGCACACTCTCCAGATTTTCCTCAGACAGGGTAATGGGCCTGAGCGGGGTGGACCAGCGTTCGGTCAGTTCGTAGTGAAGCACCTCGATAGACATCGGTTTGTTGGCGTTGGCCAGTAGAGTGCGGAATACTATCTCCTGGACGGCCATGTTGCTGTGGATGAAGTCTTCGCCGTCGCCGCAATGCTCAGCTATTTCTTCTATGAGCGCCTGTGGGTCGTCCAGTTCATGGAGCGGGGTCAGCATCGATGGGCAAGACTCCACGCGGCGGTCGGCAATCAGCGCCACCGGGGAACGTCTAAGCCCTTCAAGCCGGTCGAAGCTGATGTGGTAGAGGACGTCAGATTCGTCTCCTGTAAAGCCCATTCCGGTACTGACGACAACTTCCCCTCCGGTTGAGTCTTCTCCGGCACTGATCACTTCGGGCTCGGGGGTGGTCATAGGTCAACCTCTTCGTTCCAGTCAAGCATGATGATCCTCACCGTCTCGCCGGCAGCCTTCGAGGGAAGGTCCTCGGGGCAGATTGCCAGGCCATTGGCCCGAGACATGGAGGTGAGGATGTTGGACCCCTGGGGTCCGGTGGGATTAGCGTAGTAGGCGCCGTTGTCGCGTGTCACCTCCACCCGGGCGTACACCCTACGCCCATCGGTATTGTATATCGGCGCGGTCAACACCCCTTCCACCGAGGGGCGGGACATGGGCTTCTTGCCAAGCATGATGGCAATGGCAGGGCGGGCGAACATTTCGAAGGCCACCATTGCGCTTACGGGGTTCCCCGGCAGGCCCATCAGCGGCACGGGATTGCGCCCTTCCCGGTTGATGTGCCCGAAGGCCAGCGGTTTCGCGGGGCGCATCCGCACCGACCAGAAGTTCATCTCGCCGCGCTGGGTAAGCACGTCCTTCACGATGTCGTAGTCCCCTTTGGACACTCCGGCGGAGGTGATGATCAGGTCGGAGCCTTCGGCCTCGGTCAGCTTGCGGTGCAGGTCGTCAAGGTTGTCCCGGGCTATGCCCAGCACCCTGGGAACTCCGCCGGAGGCGATCACCGACGCCGCCACGCTGAAGCTGTTGCTGTCGAAAATCTTGCCCCGCTCCAGGGGCACTCCGGTGGACACCAACTCGTCGCCGGTGGCCAGAACCGACACCACGGGGCGGCGGGCAACCATCGCCGCGCCCAGGCCAAGCGAGGCCATGACTCCAATTTCCGAGGGGCGGATGACTGTTCCGGCAGTCAAGACGTGCTCGCCACTGCGGACGTCTTCACCGGCGGGGCGCACGTTTGCGCCCCTGGGCAACCCGGAGAGGATGTTCACCTGGGCCAGCGGAGCGCCGGACTGGCGCCGCTGCACCTCGTCGGTCTCCTCGAATGGGACCACCGTGTCGGCCCCGTCGGGAATGGGCGCCCCGGTCATTATCCGGATGGACGTGCCGGGCCGGACGGTGTCGTCGGACACGCTTCCCGCAGCCACGAGACCTATGACCTTCAGTGTGCGCGGGGAACCCGCCCCGGCCCCCTGAATGTCCTCGCCGCGGACGGCGTAACCGTCCATTGCCGAATTGGTCAGGGGAGGGAGGTCCAGCGGCGAGTAAACGTCGGCCGCCAGCACTTGCCCGAGGGATTCGAGGAGCGGCACTTCCACAGGGTCGAGCCGGGAGAAGGACGCCATGATCCGCTCGTAGGCTTCCTCCACACTGAGCATGTCTTCGCCGGCGTGGCTGTGGCCGTGCTCATGGGCCCCAGGCTCAGGGTCTTGGTGGTGGCTGTGGTGGCTGTGGCGGTCATGGCGACCGCCATGATGACCGTGACTGGCCATGATGACCTACCCCCTACTCACTAGAATGGAGAGCAATGCGTATCAGCCCCGGAGAGACGCCCCGACCTGTCTCTCAAGGTTGCGCAGGATGCCGTCGAGGGCCCGGCTGACCTGCTCGGAGGTCAACGTCTGCTGATGGGACTGGAAATATACATGGAAAGCCAGTGACTTGGAGCCTTCCGGAAGGTTCTCTCCCGTGTACAGGTCGAACAGTTCCACGTTCGTCACAAGCCTGCTCTGGGAGATGATCTGCTCGATGCGGGCCTCCGGCACGTCTGACGGTACCAGCAGGGCCAGGTCCCGGGTGGCGGCCGGGTAGCGGGACAGGGATTGGAACTCCCGCGTCCTGCCGCGGACCGCGCCGGACAGAGACTCTATGTCCAACTCCCAGAGAGGAACCCGGGGCGCGTTCAGGTCGAAGGCTGAAATGACGCCGGGATGCAGTTCGCCAAGGACTCCGATGGTAGTACCGTCTGCCAGTACGCGGGCGCACCTGCCGGGGGCGAAGGAAGGGTCCTCCACAGGTTCGTAAGTAGCGGCAACACCCAGCCGGGCCAACACAGAGTCCACCACGCCCTTGGCGTCGTAGAAGTCCAGCAGCCCATCGCCGGTGAGCCATGAGGACTCGGCGCGGCGTCCAGCCAACACCCCGGCAGCGGTCTCCTGTTCCTCGGGAAGTTGTCCGTTCCTGGGGCGGAAGACGCGCCCGACCTCGAAGAGTTGAAATGGCCCTTCGCCGTGACCCTGGTTGACCGCCAGGGTGGAGAGAAGGCTGGCCCGCAGGGTGGGCCGCAGGTACGCCTGTTCCGCGTTCATGGGGTTGGACAACCGCAGCGGCTGGGCAACTTCGTCGTTGCGGGTCACGCGCTGAAGGTCTTCGAGGCTGATCAGGGGGTAGTTGATGACTTCCTGCATCCCCGCACTGGCCAGCAGGTCTTTGACCTGGGCCACCAACCCGGTCATCGGCCTGGCCTGGTGATGTGGGATCGGGGTGGACAGCATGGTGGTGGGCACGGAATCGTAGCCGATGGTCCGCACCACCTCCTCCACCAGGTCTTCTTCAATGCTGATGTCGTTGCGCCAGTAGGGTACGGTGGCCAGCAGGGAATCTTTGCCGGTCAGCTCACAGGCGAATCCCAGGGACTCCAGCACCTGGACCGCCTCTCCAATTTCCAGGTCCATGCCCAGGACGCGCTTCAGCTTCCCGGCGCTGAGAGGGACCGGCCCGATGGAGTCTCCCTGACCCGGGAAGACATCGACGATTCCCTGGTCAACCGTGCCGCCGCACAATTGCTGGATGAGCTGGGTTGCCCGGCGCAGGGCGATGGGGGCCAGTTCGGGGCGGAGACCCTTCTCGAACCGCAGGGTCGCCTCGGTGCGCAGGCGGAGGGTCTGGGCGGTCTCCCGGTTGTTGCGCCCGTCGAAGGTGGCGGACTCCAGGAGCACGTCGCTTGTCTCCGGGCCGATCTCACTGTTGGCCCCGCCTATAACTCCGCCAAGGCCGATGGGTTCGTTGGCGTCGGCGATGACCAGTATGTTCGAGCTGAGATGACGCTCCACGCCATCCAGGGTGGTTAGCGACTCACCGGGCCGGGCACGGCGGACGATAACGGTGCGGCCCTTGACGCACTGGTAATCGAAAGCGTGGAGGGGCTGGTTGAACTCCAGCATCACGTAGTTGGTCACATCAACGACGTTGTTGATCGGCCTGACCCCGGCGCGGGTGAGGCGTTCCTGCATCCAGGCCGGGGATGGGCCGACGCTGATGCCGCGGATCACGGTGGCGGTATAGCGGCGGCACAGGTCCGGGTCGGCTATGGAGATCGATACGCCGTCCCCGACGGGCGGGCCGCCTTCGGGATATTCGATGTTGGGAGGGGTGACGGTCTTTCCTGTGAGCGCGCCTACCTCGTGGGCCGTGCCCAGAACAGAGAGGCAGTCCAGCCGGTTGGGGGTCAGCTCCAGTTCCAGGATGGTATCGCCCATGTAGTCATCCAGGGGAACGCCAAGGGGCGCTTCCTCGGGGAGCACCACGATTCCCTCATGGCCTTCCCCCAAACCCAACTCCAACTCGGAACATATCATCCCCTCGGAGACGACGCCGCGGATACGGGCGGCCTTGAGTTCCTCATGCCTGCCGGAGTGGGTGTTGTAGAGTACCGCGCCGACCCGGGCGAAGCACACCTTTTGACCGGCGGCCACGTTGGGCGCGCCGCAGACCACTTCGAGTTGGTCAACGCCAGTTGTCACCTGACATAGGGAGAGCCTGTCGGCCTGGGGGTGAGGACGCACGGACAGGACCTCGCCCACCACGCAACCGTCCCAGGGGCCGATCTCGATCACGTCGCCCACCTCGACTCCGGCCATAGTCAGCCGGTGGGCCAACTCGCCGGGGGGCAGGTCCACGTCAACGTATTCACGCAGCCAGGAAAGCGGGACTCTCATCGAGCTACATCTCTGGATTATCCGAAGGATGATGATTCTGGATCGACTTGAACCTACTCATCTCAACTATAAGCGAAAGCTACGGGACATACTCGAGCAAAGGGAGCCGTAGAGGTAGCTATGGCCATAGTTCCGAATTGCAGCAGGTCGGATTAGTAATACTCTCTGGGGCGCACCTCATGATAATTCCAACCTGAATGTCCACTACTAAGGCTTAAGTTGGGATCATATATCTTGCCAGGCATTCCACCCCTACCAGTAGCGGCGTTATCAATTACCGACTTAGCGCCAAGACACTCGGCAACTTGAAGGCGTCCGCGACATCGTTCAAAGAACTCGGCCTCATAGTCCAGGAAATAAACGCCTTTCGCTAAACTCTCTTCGTACAGTTGCGCCCTTACGGCCGACTTGAACACGCCGACTGGAGTTCCATCAGGATATCTTCCGAATGGTGCGTTGGCAGCACATCGTCCATGTGGCTCGTAATCGAAGGGAGCTACGCAACCCGTTCCACCAGTCGCTTCAGGCAAGGATCCCGCTGTGCAGGTATCCACTATCCAACCGATTCCTCCAATAATGAGCACTAACCCAATTAGACCTAGACAGCCCAGACAGCCGTATTTCTTTAGGTCACCTGAGGATGGTTCGTCGTGGCCTTCCGGGGAATCGCTGCCGCCTTCAACTTCAGTTTGACTACCTGCTCTGCTCCAGACCCGTCGGACACCGGCTCTGGGGTGGTTCTCCCTCCAGTCATTCTTGGGTTTGTTTCTCCGTCTTGGGCCCTCACGGTCATTCAGCATGGGAATGTCCGATTTTCAACGTCAAAACTGCCGCAGGAACCTCAAGTCGTTGGAATAAAACAGGCGGATGTCGTCGATGCCGTATTTCAGCATGGAAATCCGCTCCGGCCCCAAACCGAAGGCGAAGCCGGTGTATTTTTCCGTGTCGTAGCCCACGCCGGACAGGACCCTTGGATGGACCATGCCGGCCCCCATTATTTCGATCCAGCCGCTGTCGCGGCAGATGCGGCATCCCGCCGTGCCTTCGCCGTCGCAGGCAAAGCAGTCGATGGACATGTCCACTCCCGGCTCGACGAAGGGGAAGTAGTCGCAGCGGAAGCGGACCCGGCGTTCCTCTCCGAACAACCGCCGGGCGAACTCGTAGAGGGTGCCCTTGAGGTCGGCGAAGGTGATCCCCTCGTCCACCGCCAGGCCCTCAACCTGGTGGAAGTGCCATTCATGGGTGGCGTCGGTGGCCTCGTAGCGGTAGCACTTGCCGGGCACTATTACCCGCACCGGGGGCTCTGCGGCCTCCATGACCCGCGCCTGCATGGGAGAGGTGTGGGTCCGGAGCAGCATGGGATGTTCGCCTGACTCGTCCTGGTAGTCAACCCACAGGGTGTTCCACATGTCCCGCGCCGGGTGGCCCTGGGGGATATTAAGCATCTCGAAGTTGTACTTGTCCCACTCCACTTCGGGACCCTCGACGATGCTGAAACCCATTGCGGTGAATGCGCTGGTGATCTCCCTGATGACCTGGGTAGTGGGATGGAGCCGTCCCATTGCTAGAGGACGGCCCGGGAGGGTCACGTCGAGACGGTCAAGCTCGGCGGAGCGGTTCAGCCGGGCTTGGTTGATCCGGGCCGCGCGCTGCTCAAGCTGCTCTTCCAGGTTGCGCTTGGCCTCGTTTCCCAGCGCGCCTGCAGTACGGCGTTCCTCAAGGTCAAGCTGGGACAGGCCGCGAAGGATGGTTGTCAGGCGGCCCCGACGCCCCAAGTAGGACACACGCCACTGGTCGAGGGTCTGAGAGTCATTGAGCTCCCCCAATTCGGCCAGTGCGTCATGGACCAGGGTTTCGATTGATTGGGCGATCGATTCGGGCAAGCGCAGTCGGCCTCAGGCCCACGGTATGGGCGTAATTCGTCGGGGCAGGTCAGCCCATTATAGGATTAGCGTTCCAGAGGGTCAAGGCAGAATTGAGGCCGGTCAGGGTTTTTCGATTCGCCCTCTCCCTCAAAGGAGAGGACTGGGATGAGGGTGACGTTCCCGTCAAACAAGCCTGCAAGGGAAAGACGTTCCTCACCTCCAACCCCTCTCCCCACGGGCGGGGGAGTCCTTTCCAGAGATACATGGACTCCGCGATGCAAGTGGCAGCGCAAGTGCCGCGCACAGCGGTGTATAATGGGGGCGCGTTCACCAGCCGACCTGCGGGAATTATAAAAGGACGCGGATGCGGCCTGTCTAATGTCCCGCGATGGGAGTTGCCATGCCAATAGTCCAGCGTCCCTATGTTCCCCCTGAAGACCAGGTCCCCCAGGAAGACACCTACATGAATCCCGGCGATACCCAGGCTGCCGACGGGTTCTCGGGAGAGCCGATCACATTCTACTGCGATTCGATGCACATCTTTAGCAGCCTTTACTCGGCCGTGCTGTTCTTCGGCGAGCAGATGGAAGAGCGGGAGCCGATACTGCGAGCGCGGATCAAAGTAAGCCCCCAGATGTTGAAGGCCATCGCCTTGCTTTCTAGCAAGCACGTGCGGGAGTATGAGGAGGCGGTAGGCCCCATCACACTTCCAGAGCAGGTCTATGCTGCCTGGGAAATCGAGCCGGAGGTCTAAGCCATGCAGCCCGCCAGCGGTGACCCCGAGGACCGCCCACTGGCCGAGGACCTGGCCTGCCCGGTGGTGGTGCAGCCGGGAGTCGACCACGCCACGCCCGCAGACTGGGACTGGCGGCTGATAGGCACCAGCCTGCCCAACAAGGCCACCTACCACCTCAACCACAGCGACGTCAACCAGGTGATAGTTGACGTTCTGCATCCTTCCGATTCCCCGGAAGACGGCCAGATGGCGATTTCCAGGGACGTTCCCATCATCATTATGGACAGCCTGGACAAGTACTGGGCGGGAGAGTCGCGGACCCAACTGCCCCTGAACGGCATCCGGGTGCCAGTGGAAGGGGAGACCATGGCAGAGGCGAAGCGGGCCCTGGCCGCGGACCTGGCGGCCCAGTTCCGGCTGCTGTCTCTGCTGGCCTCCAGCCACCAGGACCAGCTCGCGCCAGAGCTGCGGGAGAATCTGCGCTACCTGTTCTCCATCCTGGAACAGCGTCCCGGCTCCAGCGGTTGACCGGCAGAGGTCAGGGAAGCTGCCCCGGCCCCGTGAGAATATCCATGGCCAGCAGACCGAAGCCACACGCTCCTTCCGCCGCCCGGTTTACACCACCGCCGCGAGTCCCCTATGACCCGGGGGACGGCAAGTTCCCTGTGTTTCCGCCCAGGGGAGATATGCAGAACTCTCTCTATCTCTACGGCCCGGCTACCTGGCGTCCCTGGCCCGTCACTTCGGCGGCTCCCCTGAGACGATAGCAGTCATGGGCGAAATCCCGGTGGGCCGTGACCTGCGGCAGCGGTTGGGCCTGCGGGTCCCTGATTTGACTATCGCCTTCGGGGTTGGCCGGAGGAGGATCATAAGCGACCGTGGCTACTCCATAGAAGACCAGGGCAAGCCCCCGGACTTTGTGCTGGAAGTAGCCTCGGAAAACACCGGGCAGCGGGACATCAGGGAGAAGCGGGAGAACTACGCGGCCTTCGGCATCCCCGAGTACTGGCGGTTTGATCCATCGGGCGGCCTGTATCACGGCGTACCCCTGGCCGGGGACAGGCTGGCGGGCGGCGTCTACCAGTCCATTGACATTGTGCAGGTGGACCACACCCATCATTGGGGACGCAGCCAGGTCCTGGGGCTGGACCTCTGCTGGGAGGAGGAACTTCTGCGCTGGTACGACCCGGCGGCGCGGCGTTACCTGCGGACGTTTGATGAAGCGGATGAAGACCGCGTAGCAGCCGAGGAGAGAGTGCGGGAGTTGGAAGAGGAGATCAGGCGCTTGCGGGGTTAGAGACAGCGGTTTTGGACAGGACTTCAGAGAACTGGGTCTTCAGCGACTCACGGACTTTGACGGCGACTTCACCCAGCGGCACCATGACGGCTTCATCGCCCTTCCGTTCCTTCATCTCAATCATGCCGTTGCGCAGGTTCCTGGGGCTGACAACCAAACGTATGGGGAGGCCCAGCAGGTCGGCATCGTTGAACTTGACCCCGGCAGTCCTGTCCGGGCGGTCGTCGTAGAGTACTTCCACACCATCGGATTCCAGGCTTTCGTAGAGCTTCTCCGCTTCCCCGGCCACGTTCTCGTCGGTGAGGTTCAGACCCACCAGGTGTACCTGGTAGGGAGCGATGGGAGCTGGGAACACGATGCCGTTGTCATCGTGGTTCTGCTCGATGGCCGCGGCCAGGAGACGGCCAACGCCGATGCCGTAGCACCCCATCGTGATGGTCCGCTGCTGTCCTTCGCTGTCCAGGTAATTGGCCCCGAAGGACTCGGCGTATCCGGTGCCCAGCTTGAAGATGTGGCCCACCTCGATGCCGCGCACCGCGTCCAGGGGGTCCCGGCAGTTGGGGCATAGATAGCCTGGCTGGGCCAAGGCGATGTCGGTAAGAATGTCCACCCTGAAGTCCCGGGGGTAATTGGCCCCGCGCAGATGGAAGTCGGGCTTGTTGGCCCCCACCACGAAGTTGCTGCCGCTGGAGATGGAGAGATCTCCGATGCTCGTTATCCCCTCCAGTCCTATGGCTGACGCCGACCCGGCGACGAGTCCGGCCTCTGCCGCCTCCGCATCGGAGGCCATGCGCAGGTCGTCGGCATGGAGGGCATTCTTCAGCTTGACCTCGTTGACCTCCAGGTCGCCGCGGATGGTCACGAACACGGGGGCGCCGTCTACCATGTAGAACACGGCCTTCAGGGTCTTCTCCGCAGGGATGTCCAGGAAGTCGGCCAGACCCGCGATGGTTTTCAGGCCCGGGGTAGCGATTTCCTCCAGGGGTTGCTCAGCCTCGGGGGAAAGCTCGGGATAGATGGCCTCGGCCTTCTCCGCGTTGGCCGTGTACTGGCATGAGGAGCAGTGGATTACCGTGTCCTCGCCGGTGGGAGTGATGAGCAGGAACTCATGGGAGTCCTTGCCGCCAATGGCGCCGCTGTCGGCCTCGGCCATCAGCACGGGCAGGCCGCACCGCCGGTAGATGTTGCGGTATGCCTGGGCCATTGCCTGGTAGCTGTCGTCAAGGCTGTCGTCGTCGGCGTTGAAGCTGTAAGCGTCCTTCATGGCGAACTCGCGCACCCGTATCAGGCCGGCGCGGGGACGGGGTTCGTCGCGGAATTTGGTCTGTATCTGGTACAGAATCACCGGAAGGTCGCGGTAGCTCTGTACGTTGGCCCGTACAATACTGGTCACGACCTCTTCATGGGTTGGCGCAAGGGCCATTTCCCGGCCCCGCCGGTCCTGCAGGGAAAAGAGGTTTTGGCCGAAGGCCGACCTGCGCCCGCTCTGCTCCCACAACTCCATCGGCTGAAGGGCGGGCATCGACAATTCCTGGCCGCCCGCGGCGTCCATCTCCTCGCGGATAATGTTCTCTATCTTCCGGAGGGACCGCCAGGCCAATGGGAGTGCGGAGTAGACCCCCGACGCCACCTGGTATATCAGGCCGGCCTTCAGCATCAGCCGGTGGCTGACCGATTCGGCCTCCGGAGGGTCGTCGCGCAGGCTCTTGGTTACTAGCCGGGAAAGTCTCATGGTCCGCCCCTCACTGCTTCAAGGGATTTGTTCTTGGTGGAAGAATGTGTTTAGCGCCTGGATTTTTGTGAAGATTACCCATCGGTCCGGAGATGCGTTCTTCCGGTGAAACCATAGTCATATCTTCTACTCCTGGCTGACCGGGGTCTTCTCGACCTCTTCCATGAGCGCCGACAGCATCTCCTCTGCGGACACGACCCGGACCTTCTCGCCCTTGCGGAAGATGACGGCGCGCCCGGCGCCGGCGGCTATCCCAACGTCGGCGTCCTTGGCCTCTCCCGGCCCGTTGACCTCACAGCCCATGACGGCGACCTTGACTTCCTTGTCGCTGGCCCGGAGGAGGCCGTCAACCTCGTTGGCCAGCTTGATTACGTCCACGTCGGCACGGCCGCAGCTCGGGCAGGCCACCAGGACAGCGCCCTTCCGCCGCAGGTTCAGGGACTTGAGAATCTCGTAACCTGCGATGACTTCGTCCCGGGAGTCTCCGCTGAGGGACACCCGGATGGTGTCGCCGATACCTTCGTAAAGCAGGAGTCCCAGGCCGACGGCGGTCCGTATCGAGCCGGACTGCACCGTCCCGGCCTCCGTAATACCCAGGTGCAACGGGTATGGGACCATCTCGCTGAGGCGGCGGTAAGCCTCTACCGTCGTCGGAACATCGAAAGCCTTCATGGAAATCTTGATCTTGTCGAAGTCCTGGGCTTCCAGCAGGCTTATCTCCCAGAGGGCGGTGGCCAGCATGTGGTCCACCACGCTGTACTCGCCCTCCTGCTCTTCACCGGCCTTGGGCAACCTGTTGACCAGGTCCATGTGCCTGGAAAAGCCCCGCGTCCGCCCGATGCCGCCCACCGGGGGCAGGCTGCCGAAGTTGACGCCGATGCGTATGGGGATGTCACGCTCCCTCGCAGCCTGCACCACCTGTTTGACCTGCCCTTCGTCGCGCAGGTTGCCGGGGTTGAGCCGTAGGCAGTCCACGCCGCCCTCGGCGCATTCCAGGGCCAACTGGTAGTGGAAGTGAATGTCGGCGACCAGGGGAATGCGTATCCGCTTCTTGATTTCGGCCATCGCCTGGGCCGCCTGCATGTCGGGCACGGCGCAGCGGATGATCTCGCAGCCGACTTCTTCAAGGCCGTGAATCTGGCGCACGGTAGCGTCAATATCTCGGGTGTCGGTCTTGGTCATGGACTGGACGGTAATGTCCGCGCCCCCGCCGACCTGCACCCCGCCGACGGTAACCGGCTTGGTAACTCTGCGTTTTTTCATAGATGGCGTCTCCACAGACCTGAGATTGAGGGTGCATCCTCCCCATGAAACAATATCATCAGGTATAGGCTGCTAACCCCGTTAAAGACCTTCCCTACCCGCCCAGGAAGCTGTGGCCCTGAACCAGGCGCATGATGTCGTTGGCGCTTATCAGGATTATCAGGCCGAGGAGCGCCACGAAGCCTATCAGGTGGACTACTCCTTCCTTTTCCGGGGGAATGCGCTTGCCACGCCGCACCCACTCGATTATCACGAACACCAGGCGTCCGCCGTCCAGCATGGGTATGGGGAGTATGTTCAGGATGGCCAGGTTGATGCTGAGTAGGATGGTGATGGCCATCCAGCCCTGGAATCCTCCCTCCCGCGTGACCTCTCCCGTCATCTGCGCTATGCCCACCGGACCGGAAAGCTGGGGGGCCGAACCCTGGGAAAAGGCCCCGGTTATAGCCTGCTTCAGAAGCACCAGCACCTCCCAGGTGTTGACGAAGCTGTTGCCCAGAGCCACCCACGGAGGACTGGACCGTTTCTCGATGCGGCTGTCGATAACGTCGGTTGAAATCCCGGTCAGCCACATCTCGCCTTCGGGTTGCCGGTACTCGGGAGCAACCAGGAATTCCCGGTCTATTCCGCCTCTGACCACGCCCCAGATTTCACCAGCGCCGCCGCCAGTCTGAATTGCGGCGGTCAGTTGCTCAACGGAACTGATGGACTGACCGCCGACGCTGGACACCGCGTCTCCGGCCTCGATCCCGGCGAGGGCGGCGGGAGAACCACTCCTGACGCCGGTGACCAGCACCCGGCCTTCCGCATTCCTGATCCCCACCCCGGCTACCCACCTTCCTTCGAGCCGGGAGAAAGCGGGTTGGACCTGCACCACCTGTTCCCGTCCGCCCCGGTCGATGCGCCACTGCATGACGGAACTGCCGTTGAGGTTTACAGCCCGGTCCAGGTCGCGGATGTTTTCAATCTTCTCGCCTCCGGCGTGGGTTACGATGTCTCCCTGGCGCAGCCCCGCAACTTGGGCAGGGGAACCATCCGAGACGCCAGTTACCACAACCCGGCCCACCTCCACGTCCTGGGGGAGCATCAGCATAATGGTAAACAGGGCTATGGGCAGAATTGCGTTCATCAGGGGACCGGCCACCAGGACCAGGAACCGGGAACCTACGCCCTTGGATGCCATGCTGCGGGGCACTTCGGGGTTGTTCTCCCCGGCCAGGCGGACGAAACCGCCCAGAGGCGTCCAGTTGACCGAGTACAGCATGTCTGCAACGACAAAGGAACCGTCGCCTACGGAGCGCACCTTGCCTTCATGTCGCAGCCAGTGGGCGGGGCCATACTGGTCGCTCATGGTGGCCCGTCCCAGCATCCGGTCCTTGAAGTTGATGTCGGTCCTGGGCGCCTCGACGATGCAGGCTACCAGATTGCCCTCCGGATCTTCGGTGGATGCAATCTTGACCAACTGGCCCCGGCGCAAGGACTCGGGTCCGTCCAGGTTTATGAACGCGGCATCCGGGTGAATGATTAACGGTGTGCGTCCCGTGTATATCCCGAAAGCCCGGGGCGGGAACCCAACCCCGAACTCCAGAACTTTGATACCCAGCTTCCTTGCCGTGTAGAAGTGCCCCAGCTCGTGGACTACGACCAGGACCAGCAACATGGGGACCAGCGCCCCGACAGCTATCAAAAACGATTCCATCTGAGTATCGAATCCTCCAAGACCATACCGGCCGGTTCGTAGTGATGGGGCGACGTTATCAGTCGGCCCCTGCTCAGTCACAGTTGTTTTTGTACCAGAATTGCTGCCCGCATTTTACTTCCCGGCCTTGCCGGTGATGTTGTTGGCATACTCGGTGGCCCAACGGTCGGCACGGACCACATCGTCGGCGCTCGGCGATGAATGCGATTCGTGGGCAGACAGGGCTTTTTCCACCACATCGTATATCCCGGTGAAGCCGATGCGTCTGTCCAGGAAGGCGTTGACCGCCACCTCGTCAGCGGCGCTCAATACCGCCGGGAAGGTGCCGCCGCGCCGGGCTGCCTCCACAGCCAAGCCGAAGCAGGGGAACCGCTCCGGCTCCAGGGGTTGGAAGGTAAGGGAGTGGGGGATGCCCGTGTCCAGCCGGGGGATCATATCGTTGGGCAGACGGCGGGGAAAGAACAGCGCATATTGGATGGGCAGCCGCATGTCTGGCGGTCCCAACTGCGCCTTGACCGAGCCGTCGGCGAACTCCACCATCGAATGGACCATGCTCTGGGGGTGGACCACTACCTCGATGTTCTCCCAGGGGACTCCGAACAGCCAGTGGGACTCGATCACCTCGAATGCTTTGTTCATCAGGGTGGCCGAGTCGATGGTAATCTTGCGGCCCATGCGCCACGTGGGATGCTGGAGCGCCCGCTCCGGGGTTACGCCTGGCAGTTCCTCAAGGGGTGTTTCCCGGAACGGTCCCCCCGAAGCGGTGATCATCAAGCGGCGGATACTCCCGTCTTCCCCCTGAATGCACTGCCAGATGGCGCTGGGTTCGCTGTCCACCGGCAGCACCGTCCCGCCGTAACGGCTTTCGTAGTCCTTGATGATCTGCCCGGCCATCACGATGGGTTCCTTGTTGCACAGGGCCACAGTCTTCCCCCTTTCCAGGGCGCGGAGGGTGGGGATTAGACCCACGCTGCCGATGGTGGCCATCATCACCATGTCTGTCTCTTCCAGGCAGACCATTTCGGCCATATCCATCAGGGAAACACCGGCGGGCAGGTCCGGGGGCGGGGAGATGGACCAGGCGTAACGGGGGCGGAACTCCCGCACCTGATCAGACAGAAGGACCGTGTTGTTGCCGGCGGCAAGCCCCAATACCCGGAACTCGTCCGGGAAGGCGCGCACGACGTCCAGAGTCTGCCTGCCGATGGAACCAGTGGAGCCGAGGATTACGATGTTCTTCATGCTCCAAATACTATAACGACCAGGTAATATACTGCGGGTAGGGAGAATACGATGCTGTCCAGCCGGTCAAGAATCCCACCATGCCCGGGGATTATACTACCGGCATCCTTCACATTCGACATTCGCTTCAGGGCGGATTCGAGCAGGTCTCCGCATTGGGCGGCTATGCCAACTGTAGCACCGATTACTGCCGCCTGCCACCAGAGGACGTCCAGGCCGAATAGCAGCCCCAGCGCAACCGACGCCGCCATCGCCGCAACGAACCCTCCAATGGCCCCCTCCCATGTCTTGGCCGGGCTGATCCTTCGGGCCATGCGCCTCCGGCCCACGGTCCGGCCCACCAGGAACGCTCCGGTGTCGGTGGCAAAGGTGACCAGCACCGCAAGCATGAGCCACAGACGCCCCGCATCCCATACGCCGCCCACCTCCCGCAGCAGCAGGGCGTGGGACAGCAGGAACCCTACGTAGAGCGGCCCTGCCAGCAACAACACGCCTGCAACCGGGTAACGGCCCCCTGGGTAGAGGGCAATCATCCAGAGCAGGGCCACGAATGCCCCGGCGGTCCAGACAATGGCGGAGACGATCAGGAAACCAGCCGTGCCATCGGCGGCCTGCGCGCCGAGCACCAGGGCGGCGACCCACAGGACGCCAATACCGGCGGAAAGGGGGCCGGCTCCGGGCGGTGTCAACCGGTAGAATTCCCGCACCCCCAGGGCCGCGGCTGCCAGAACCAGCAGGGTGAGCCAGGGGCTTCCATACCAGATGGCGGCGGCCAGAACCGGAAGACCGACCAGGGCAGTCAGGACCCGAGGGTGCACCTGAATCGTGGATCCTCCAAGACCGCGTCGGCCCCATGCCACGCTGGGGACCCGCGTTTCCGGCGATCAGTCCTATGAGAACGTCGTCCCATTCCGTCATGCCTCCTCGTGAAAACGGGGACCCGGAGCGGCGGCTAGGACCCGTTCCCGGGTTCGGGCGCGACTCTGCCGAAACGCCGCTGCCGGCGGCTGAACTCATCCAGGACCCGCTCAACTTCAGCCGAGTCCAGGTCGGGCCAGAGGGTGGGAGTGTGGTAATACTCGCTGTATGCCGACTGCCACAGCAGGAAGTTGCTGATGCGCAACTCCCCGCCAGTGCGGACTATCAAGTCAGGGTCGGGAGAGTCGCGGGTGAACAGGTAGCTGCGGAACAATGCCTCGTCCACGGCCTCCTCCGGCACGCCGTCGTGGATTATCCGGCGCACCGCTTCCAGTATCTCCTCCCGCCCGCCGTAGTCAAAGGCAACATTCAGGGTGATGCCCGTGTTGTCCTTAGTCAGCCGTTGCGCCCAGGCAACCTCTTCCTGCAGGCCCGGGTCAAGCCGGTCCAGCTTGCCCACATGAACGATACGCACGTTGTTGGCGTGCAGGGAATGGGTCTGTTCCCGCAGGGCGTGGTGCAGGATTCCCAGGATACCTTCCACCTCGGCCCTGGGGCGGTGCCAGTTCTCGGTAGAGAATGCGTATAGGGTAACGTAGCGGACCTTGCGATGGGCAAGAGTTTCCAACACATTCCGGATGCGCTCCACGCCCACCCGGTGTCCCTCCAGCCGGGGAAGCCCCCGCTGCCTGGCCCACCTGCCGTTGCCGTCCATGATGATGGCCACGTGGCCGGGGATGTCCGGCTTGCATTTCTGACCCCGTTCCTGATCGCCCGTGGGTCCGGAGGCCCCGTTCATCTAGGGACATACCCCCAGCGGAGATTCCGGCCGATGCGTGGTGCCTGCACGGGGGTTCAGGGGTAGCATCGGCTTAAACCTGCATGATTTCCGCTTCTTTTTCGCTTCCCACCTGGTCAATGAGCTTGGTGTGGTTGTCGGTAGCCTTTTGCAACTGGTCCTGCGCCCGGCGGTTCTGGTCCTGGGAAATTACCTTGTCCCGCTCCATCTTGCGCAGGGTGTCCTGCCCGTCGCGGCGCACGTTGCGCACGGAGACCTTTCCGTCCTCCAGTTTGCGCTTGAGCAACCGGACCAGTTCCTGCCGCCGCTCCTGGGTCAATGGAGGAATGGGGACGGTGATGTTGTTGCCGTCGTTGGACGGGTTGAATCCCATCTCCGACTTGAGCAGGCCCCTTTCGATGTCCCGCAGCGATTGCTTGTCCCACGGCTGGACCAGTATCGCCCGCGCGTCGGGGGCGGATATGGAAGCGATCTGCTTCAGCGGGGTGGGTGAGCCGTAATAGTCGATGGAGACGTCCTCAATCAGGGACGGCGTCGCCCTGCCGGTGCGCAGAGTGTTCAGGTCGCGCCGGAGGGCGTCGATGGACCGGGCCATCTTCCGCTCGGTTTCCGCCAGAACGTCTTCGGGGGTCTGCATATCATCTTTCTTTGTAGCCACGGTCAATCCCTCCCGGTGATTGTGGTGCCTACGGACTCACCGCACAGTATCCGGCCCATGCTTCCCGGCCGGAAAATATCAAACACGATGATGGGCAACTCGTTGTCCATGCACAGGGAAACCGCCGTGGCGTCCATGACGCCGAGACGCCGGTTCAGAGCGTCCATGTAGTCAAGGTTTCCGAAGCGACGGGCGTCCGGGTTCTCGTTGGGGTCGGAATCGTAGACGCCGTCCACATTGTTCTTGGCCATCAGCAGCACTTCGGCGTTTATCTCCAGGGCGCGCAGGGCTGAAGCAGTGTCGGTGGTCACATAGGGGTTTCCCGTTCCGGCGGCGAAGAGCACCACCCTACCCTTTTCCAGGTGCCGGATAGCCCGTCTGCGGATGTAGGGTTCGGCCACGGCCTGCATTTGCAGTGCGCTCTGAGTGCGGGTGGTGATGCCTCGTTGCTCCAGGCTGTCCTGGAGGGCCAGGGCATTGATGACGGTCGCCAGCATACCGGAATAGTCTGCGGTGGCCCGGTCCATGCCCTGGGATTCGGCGGATGCGCCGCGCATAATGTTCCCCCCGCCCACCACCACGGCCACCTCCACGCCCAGGACGTGGGCCTCAATTATCTGCTGGGAGAGATAATTGACCGCCGACGGCTCAATACCATACTCCTGGGAGCCTTTCAGAGACTCGCCGCTGACCTTGAGGACAACCCGCCGGTATCGGGGCTTGCGGCCGTTCATAGACATCTTGGGTCGTGGGTCCTCCCCGTCTCGTTCCGCATAGTGGATCCTCCATGGCCATTTCGGCCCCGTGCCCCGTATTGAAATGGACGGAGGGCCCGCGTTTAAGGTGGTGGCGGCTACTCTCCCAGGGCCAGCCTGGAGAAGCGGAGAACCCTGACATTCTCACCCATCCTGGCGGCCAGTTCCTGGACCACCTCTCCCACGGAACTGGAGTTGTCCTTGATGAAGGGCTGGCGGAGCAGGCTGACCTGCGCAGGAGAGCGGTCGTCTCCCTCCTCTATGTCGTCCTCGTCCAGATAGGCTGGGGACATTGCGGCGACCTGCATGGCGATGTCGTGGGCCAGTGCTTTGAACTCGGGGGTCCGCGCCACGAAGTCGCTTTCGCAACCCAATTCGACCAGGGCGCCAACCCGCCCCCCGGTGTGGACGTAAGACTCGATCAGCCCCTGATTGGTATCCCGGTCGGCGCGCCTGGCGGCCTGGGCAAGTCCTTTGGCCCGGAGGGCCTCAGCGGCCTTTTCCGGGTCGCCCCCACTGGCTTCCAGGGCCTCCTTGCAGTCCATCACACCGGCGCCTGTCTGGTTCCGGAGATCTCGAATTTGCTGGGCGGTGACGGCCAAAGATATTCCTCCTGTTGACCGCTGGTTCATGTGATAATCTGGTGAATCCGCGGTGAGGGGAAAGATAGTTGCGTCCGGCAGGCATACCCGATGCTATAGAATCGGGGAGCCGCCGGACCATCGGACCTTGGAAAAGCTGCCTATCCGCCGGAAATGGGTGGGTCGGCAGCAGGCTCCTGCTCGGCCGGTGCGGGAGCAGCAGCAAGGAAGTCCGCCTCCGTGATGGGAGCATCCTGGACCAGGAACTCCATGTCCCGCTGGATCTGTTCGTCCAGGGTCAACTCGCGTTCTTCCTCGTCCTGTTCCTCAAGCGCCAGCGCTTCACGCTCAGCCTCGGCTTCCGCCTCCTGCTGAGCCAACAGCATTGCCTCCCGCTGGGCCTGTCCTTCCAGGATGGCATTGGCCATCCTGCCCGCTATCAGGCGGATGGAGCGCACCGCGTCGTCGTTGCCGGGGATAGCGTGAGTCACCTTGCCCGGGTCACAGTCGGTGTCCACGATGGCAAATACCTGCACCCCGGCCCGGATGGCCTCGGCAATGCAGATGTCTTCCTTGCCAATGTCCACCACGAACAGCGCCTGGGGGAGGTCGGACATGTCCCTCATGCCGATGAAGTACTTTTCCAGCCTGGCCAGAGTATCCCGCAGCTTGACCCCTTCCTTCTTCGGCAATAGCCGGAAGTAGCCCTGGTCCCGCTTCTGCTGCAACTCCAGCATGTAGTTGATGCGGCCGCGGATGGTCTGGAAGTTGGTCAACGTCCCGCCCAGCCAGCGCTGGTTGACGTACCACATCCCGCAGCGCTCTGCTTCGCTCTGCATGACCTCCTGCGCCTGCCGCTTGGTCCCGACGAACAGCACCTTGCCGCCATCGGCCACAAGCTGCGTCATCGCCCGGTAAGCCTCATTGATCAGGCCCAAGGTCTGCTGGAGGTCGATGATGTGAATGCCGTTGCGCTGGGTGAAGATGTACCGCTTCATCTGGGGGTTCCACCGCCGGGTCTGATGCCCGAAGTGGACACCGGCCTCCAGCAGGGATTTCATCGTCAGCGGCTCTCTCGGCGGAGGCGCCGGTCGTTCTGCCGGTGGGGCTGCTGGAGGGGTTTCTACGGCCTGTACCATATATATCGCCTTTCTATCCTTCCTCTCACTGTTGCCCGCCCTTCCAGACAGAAGGTTGGGCCAGTGTCCCAAAATGCACTTAGCGGCGAGTATACCATAGGCCCAATTTACGAGCAATCTGGAATGGCGCCCGGGGTGTCCGTCAGAATTTTGGGGATTATCTGGGGCGCCCAACGGGAGCCCGGCGCCAGGGGTGACTGGCCGCAGGCCGGTGAGGGAGTTTTGACCCCTCCCTTCCACCGGATAGTGCAACCCCGGCGGGGCTTTTCACCGGGACCTCCGGTCTATCCGCCGGGCTGAGTTTGGCCCCCGGTTCTCCGGCTGCCGCCAGCCGCCGCCGGGGGCCTGCTTTCTCTCCGGGTGTGCCGGAACTCCGGGAGCCCCGCTTTCTGAGCCGCCGGGCTATACGCGGCCATTCCCCGGCCCAGCGGCCGCTGCATACAATGTTGCGCAAGCCCAGCATGGGATTTACATGGGGCCGCGCCCAGTGCATTCCTCCCCCCTTCAACCTCGCTTCCACCACCAGCTTGTTGCCGCTCTCCACCGCACCGCTTCCTATGGGCCAGCCCTGGGCCCGCAAGACCGGATAGCGCATCTGGGCTTCCCGCTTTTCCAGGTAGGCCAGGGGTTTGCCCAGGTCAGTTTCCCGGCCTTGGACCAAGACCCTGATGTCCTCCAATACCGGACCGGCGCCCTCATGTTTGAGACGCTGCGTCTGTTCCCGTTGCCATTCATCAGCCATCGAAGACGCTTCCCCAAACAGGCCCCGGCCGATCTCCCCCATGTACCCCGCAGCATGGGGAAAGTCCAGAATCCGCACCGCACCGGGACAATGAAAGTCCCCGAATCCCTGAATCCATTCGGCCCCATCGGACACCAGGGCCACTTGGCCCTTTTCCCCCACCCCCCGCCGGCAGGTCTCCGCCAATGCCTGCCGGGTGAAGCCCGCCGCATCGCTCAACCGGGAAAAATAGGACATCTCCTTCAGGGTTCCAGGCTCCGCACCCGTCTCATCCACCTCCCCAATCACCATCGTCTTGACCTCAGCCCATTCTCCTCCCGCCAAGGGCGCCATCGCCCCGTCCACTTCCACCACCAGCCGGGCTGAGCCGGAACCGGCCACTTCCCAGTCCACTTCCCGGCCCTGTTCCAACGCCCCGGCCTCCTCCTCCTGAATGACCACATAAGCCGCCCCCGCTGCTTCGGTATGCCGTCTTACCGTGGCTTCACTGAGGGAATTCAGCTTCATCCAGTCCACCAGGAGCCGTTGCGCCTTCTCGAAGGGCATCCAACTCCCCAGCCGCACCAGAACCTCTTCCAGCCCCGGAGTCAGACAGCCCGGCAGCAATTCCAGCTCTTCATCCAGGGGGGAAAAGTTTCCCGCCGCAAGCGGGGCAGACCCCGTACTCCCGTTCCAGCGTGACCTCCTGCCCCCCCAGGGTCTGCAACCGCCGCTCCCGCTTGCCCGAAGAGGCCAGTTCATGGCCGCAATCAGGGCATACCGGCCTTTCTCCAGGCTGACTTCCGCTCCAGTCCCTGGCGGAACTGGCCAGAGCCGTATCCTGGAGCATCCGGCCCCGCAACTTCGCCAGCCGCAGGTCCAGTTCCTTTTCAATCTCACTAAAAGTGGCTTTAGGATTCTGCAACCGCCACTCTTTCATCCCGGTGATTGCTTCTTCGCTCAACTCCCGCCAAGTCAATCCCCAATCCTTCATTTCCATAAGACACACCCATCCTCTCTCCAGTCCTTTGCCGCCATTTTACCCCTCCATCCTCTCCCTATCCAAAATTCTGACGGACACCCTGGCGCCCGTAGGTATTCTCCTCCTGCCGGATTCAACTCTCAAAAAGTATGAAGGGGTAAAAGGCAGTGTACCAAAGGAACGCGAGGAGCGCGTTGCACAATACAGCCCCGTAGACCCCCGCCAGCAGGTCGTCCGCCATAATTCCCAACCCGCCGTGGAGGCGCTCCAATCGGCGTATGGGGAAAGGCTTGATCACGTCGAGCAGGCGGAACACTACGAAAGCCACAGCCAGCCAGGCGAGGTCTTTAGGCAAGAACAGGCATGTAACCCACATGCCCACGAACTCGTCCCATACAACGTGATGGGGGTCTGGGCTGTCCGGTGACGACACCGCGTTTGCCGCCCATATCCCCACGAAAAAGCTGACGCCAACAACCGTGCAGAAGACCAGCAAGGCCGGATCATCCAGATACGTGAGCGAACCCGCGTCAAGGGGAGAAAGGTAGTACAACACCGCCGCCGCCAGGCTCCCGACAGTCCCTGGCGCAACGGGCGACAGGCCCGTCCCGAACCCGGTGGCGATGACCCATGCAAGCGATCGCAGGGGGTCACGCCTGATCCGTTCAATCAAGGTGTCTATCACGGGGGCGGCTCGCTCGTACCCCCAGCGGCGGTTGTACTACCCATACCCGGCGCGGTGCAGGTCTTCCTCGGTCATGCCAAGGTAGTGGCCAACCTCGTGCCAAAGAGTGATGCGTATCTCCCGTTGGGCCTCGGCGCGGGTCTTGCAACTGCGCATAATGGGTTGGCGGAAGATGGCGATGCGGTCGGGGAGCGCGGGCCAGCCTCCCTCACGCTCCGGCAACGGGACGCCGGTGTAGAGCCCGAACAGTGTGCCCTCCCCGCCCGTCAGTTCCAGGTCTTCGGGGCTGGGCCACTCTTCGACGACAACGGCAACGTTTTCCAGCGCGTCTCGCATCGCCGGGGGGAGCTGACGGTATGCTGCCCGGACCAGGCGGGTAAACTCCCGGCGGGAGATGTGCATCAGGCTTCCAGACCCACCCGGCTTCGGATTGCCTTCAATATCTCCACGTTCTGGCGGTCGGGGCCGTTGCCCTCGAACCCCGGCACTTCCAGGAAAAAGGGGACGCCGGCAAAGGCGGGATGCCCCATGATGGTGGCGAACCCGTCTTCCCCGATGAACCCTTCGCCGATATTATCGTGGCGGTCGACGCCGGAGCCACAGGGACGCTTGGAGTCGTTGGCGTGCACTGCCGCAAGCCTTGAAAGGCCGATGGTGTCGTCGAACTCGGCAATCATGTTCTCGATGCCCTGCCCGGTGGTCAGGTCGTAACCGGCAGCGAAGGTATGCTGGGTGTCCAGGCACACTCTCAACCGGGGGCTGTCCACGCCGCGGATTATCTGCCCAAGCTCGTCCAGCTTGGCCCCGATGTGCTGCCCCATGCCGGCCATGTTCTCCACCGCCAGGTACGGCCCTTCCGGGGAATTCTCCAGCACCTTGGAGATGGAGTCCACCACCTGCGGCAGGATGGCCTCGAACCCGGCCCCCTTGTGGCTGCCGGGGTGGAAGATCACCCCTTCCGCGCCTATGGCCGCGGCCAGAGTCATGTAGTTGGTCAGGGACTGTATACCCTTCTCCAACCGGGTCGCGTCCGGCGCACCCAGATTGATCAGGTAGATGGCGTGAAGATAGACCTGCTCCATTCCTGCGTCACCGGCCTCATTCCGGAACGCCTCAACCTCCGAGTCTGGAACCGGCTTGAATGCCCAGGCCTGGGGAGCGGATCCGAATATCTGCACCGTCTCGCAGCCTATTTCAACCCCCCGACCAATCGCCTTGCTTATTCCCCCGGATGTGGATACATGCGCGCCGATTCTCACTTCAACCCTCCCTCAATCGCTATAGCGTAAGGATTCTTTCCACGAATTCCCGTACTATCGGGCGGTTGTCTTCAATGTCGTGTTCATCCATGAAATAGTAATAGAAGTTGCGGTGGAACATGTCTGCTGCTATGAACCCCGCCCTGATGCGATAGTCATCGTATTCTCTGGCTAGGGCCTCGGCTTGAAACCGCAATGCCCTGTGGGAAGCGCTTTCCAATCCCCGCCGTTGAATCACCGCCATCAGGGCGTGGGCGGCAGCGCCCCATAGCTTCTCTGAACCCTGCAAGTCGTCCCCATTGCTGAACTCATGGTCCGACGCTTCCAAGAAGTCACGCGCAGTTTGGACGTGCTCCTCTACGGTCATTTTCGCCCTGTCTGTCATCGTGTTCTCCCCTGTACGCCGCTGACAAGGGCGCATTGCCATTATACTTGGTGCTCTCACCCTCCACCGCTATAATTCCCACCAATCATGCGCGCTTTGATGCTGGAACAGACGGGACACCCGCCAAGGCTGGCGGTGCGCGATGTCCCCATTCCAACTCCCGGTGTGCGCGAGGTGTTGGTCAGGGTCGCGTCCTGCGGCTTCTGCTACCACGACCTGCTGGTGATGACCGGAGTGCTCCGCCGCGGCATCGCTCCCGGCGTGATTCTGGGACATGAAATATCGGGGACGGTAGCCGACGTCGGGCCGGGCGTGGAGACCGTCACACCCGGCGATAACGTGGTCTCCCTCCTTGCCAATGCCTGCGGCGAGTGCCAACGCTGCCGACACGGGAGGGAACACCGCTGCCTGCAAGGGGAAGGCATCGGCCACGGGCGCAACGGCGGGTTCGCCGAGTATGTGGTCATCAGCGAGACCAGCGTTGTGTCCATCCCGCCAGACGCGGACCCAAACGGAGCCGCCCTCTACGCCTGCCCAATGGGCGTCGCTTTAGAAGCCGTACAGAACGTGGCCGCCGTTCAGCCGGGTGAAACTGTCGTGGTCACCGGCGCGGGCGGTGGGCTGGGCATCCACGCCATTCAGGCCGCAGTTGCCCTGGGAGGCCGTGTCCTGGCCGTAACCACTTCCCCGGAGAAACTGGGTGAGTTCGCTGCCCTGGGCGCGGAAGAGATTCTCCACACCGAGGAACTGGACTTCAGCGAACTGGTGCTGGCCCTCACCGAAGACGAAGGGGCGGATGTAATCATTGACAACGTGGGTTCGGCCCTGTTCTCGTCTACCCTGCGCAGCCTGGCCCAGTACGGGAGGCTCGTCCTGCTGGGCGAGGTGGCTGGGCACCCGGTGGAGCTTGGTCTGGCGGAAATCATCTTCCGCGACGCCCGCTTGATGGGTTCATCGGGCGTGAACCGTAACGCCGTCCGGCAGGTGGCGGAAATGGTCGCTGCGGGACGGATGACGCCAATTGTCAGCCGCGTCCTGCCTCTGGAAGAAGCAGCTGAAGCGGCAGTGGCTTTGTCCAGCCGGAGTGTCCTGGGGCGGTGGGCCCTTACCCCCGGCCTATAATCGACATCAGGGACGAGGCCGTAGCCGCCGCTGTCCGCCGCCTTAGCCGCAACGCGCGGCCAATCTCCCCGCGTTCCCAGATGACCAGGAACTGGCTGGCCACGAAGATGGAGCTGTAGGTCCCTATGATGGCCCCCACCGCGACCACCAGCAGCAGCTCCCGGATGCTCGGCCCGCCCATCAGGAGCAGGGCCAGCAGCACGAATAGGGTGGTAAAGCTGGTGTTCAGGGAGCGCCCCACCGTGTCCATGATGCTCTGGTTCACCGTAGCGGTGAGTGGGCGGTCCGGGAACCGAAGCAGGTTCTCGCGTATCCTGTCGAATACGACTATGGTGTCGTTGACGCTGTAGCCCGCGACTATCAGCACCCCGACGATGAACATGGAGTTGACCTCCATGTTCAGGAAGCGGCCCAGGATGGAGAACACCCCCAGCACGAACAACACGTCATGGACCAGGGCGAAAATCGCGCTTACGCCATACCGGTAAGCCTTGGGCACACGGCGGAAGGCATACCAGATATATAGCAGGATGCCCACCGAGGCCACCAACACCGCGTAGAAGGCGGTGCGCACTGTCTCGCCGGCAACAATCGGCGAGACCGAGTCGAACTGCACCTTGTCCCGCTCCAGACCAAGGTATTCCTCCAGGTCCTTCACGATGCGCTCCCGCTCCGACTCCCGGTCGCCGGAGGCTTCTTCCAGCACCCTGGTACGGATCAGGAAGTTGCGGGTCCCCATTCTCTGGATCAACGCCTCATCGTGTCCCAACCGGTCCAGCCGGTCCTGCACCTGGGCCTCGGAAACAGGCCGGTCAAAAGATACCTGCAACGCCGCGCCGCTGGTGAAGTCGATTCCCGGCCTCAACCCAGAGCCTCCGTTGGCCCAACCACCGGGCGGCGCAATCATCGACACCAGCCCTGGTAGAATGAGCAAGGCCGAAATCAGGAAGTACCAGCCCCGTTTTCCAACAATATCCAACATCGCTTAACTGCCACCCCCCACGTTGTGAGTTGCACTCTGCTGGAGAGAACGGGACGCCGGTCCGGGAGTGAACAGGTTCACGCGGCGGCTGAACCCGGCCCATGCCAACAGTTGCAGCAGGTTCCGGCTCACTACTACCGCGGTGAACATGCTGATGAGCACCCCGATGCCAAGGCTGATGGCGAACCCGGTGATGAGTCCGCCGCCCAGCCGGTCTCCGAACCAGATGAGCACCCCGCAGGTTATGAGAGTCGAGAAATTTCCGTCGCGGATGGCCGGCCACGCCCGGTTGAACCCCACCTCCATTGACGATGCCAGAGTCCGCCCGATGCGGACCTCCTCCTTCATCCGCTCGAATATCAGGATGTTCGCGTCCACCGCCATGCCTATGGAGAGGATGAACCCGCCGATATGGGAGAGGGTCAGGGTAATGGGCACCAGCTTGAACACGGCCAGCAGTATCAGGGAGTAAAAGACCAGGGCCGCCGCCGCAACCACCCCGGCCATGCGGTAGTAGACCAGCATGAACACGATAACCAGCCCCAGGCCAACAAACCCGGCCAGTAGGCTCGCTTGCAGCGACTCCTTCCCCAACAGGGCCTGAACGTCCCTCTCCTGGATGAGCTTCAACGGCACTTGCAACCGGCCCGACTCAAGCTGGATGGCCAGCGTCCGCGCCTCCTCACGGGTGAAGGGGTCAAGGGAACTGCCGCTAATCTCGCTGCGCCCGTCCCGAATCCAGGCCCGGGCCACAGGGGCAAGGAGTTCCTCGCCGTCCATGAAAACGGCGATCCGTTCCGACTCCACACCGACAATGGCTCTGGTCAAGTCCGAGAACAGTTCGCTCCCTTCATCGTCGAACTGGATGTTGATTACCCATCCGGTGCCCACCTGGTCCTGGGTGGCGAAGGCGCTCTCCAGTTGATCTCCGGTCAACCCGATGTCCGAGTCCTCGAACACGTTGCAGAATTGGTCGGCGCAGGTGCGCCGCTTGAACTCCAGCCGCGCCGTCTGCCCTATCAGCTTCTTGGCCTCGTCGATACCGCTGGCGAAGCTGTAGGACGCCAGCGCGCCGAATTTGGACTCCAATGTTTCTATGAGGCCGTCCTGACGGTCCGACCCGAGGGTGTCCGATGTCACCTTGAAGGACCGGTCATCCAACTGTTCATATGACAGGTCTAGAAACTCCATCTGGCTCAGGACTGCCCACACTTCGGGGCCTTCCACCGGCTCGGTGAAGACAAGTTCGGTTATGGTGCCACTGGCGCCGGGAAGCTGGACGATTATCCGGTCGTCCCCGAACCGCTGGATGATGGGTTCCTCGGTGCCGAAGAGGTTGATCCGGCGGTTTATGGTATCCAGCACCCCTTCCATCTGGTCGGGGGTCGGGTCGCTGATGTCCGTGACCCGGAAGCTGTCCAGCGTCCCAACATTATCCTCGATAGCTTGCCGCGCCTGTTCCCGCTGGTCGACGGTCAGCAGCGGCGCGCGGACGCGGAAGCTCGTGGAGCTTCTGGACTCGGTGGAAGCGGCGATGCCCAACCCCTCCAGGGCTGAGTCTATGTCATCCGCACGGGTAGCTTGGTCGAAAACCAGATCCAGGTGAGTGCCCGTATCTGCCTGGTAGACCAGATGACCGCCGCCCTGGAGGTCCAGGCCCAGTTTGAGGCCCAGCGGACCAGGGCCGCCCCGCTCAAACTGCGGGATGACGGGGATGTTGATGTTGATATTTTGGAATGCCAGTGAGGCCAGAGCCAGCCCCAGGATGACCAGGACTATCAGTGTTAAACGGATACTGCGCGCCCGCATCTGCCACCCCGTAAAAGTGATTTCTCAGCCTGAATCGTGGATCCTTAGACAGCAAGCCAACCCCATGCAGCCTCCCGGTCAGTGCCGGTTGCTGACCCCTTCTCGAAAGACGGCTACGGTCGACCACCCCGTAGAGGACCCGCGTTTTCAGAGCGGAAATCCCCCAGCAGCCGGGCCGCCAAATCCAACCCTTCATCCCTGGAGGAAATCTCACCCGCTCCCCGCGCTTCGTCGATCCGGTCCAGGATTTCCCCGAAGATGGGACCAGGTTCAAGTTGGAACTGTTCTATTAAATCACGTCCGGTAACCAGCCTCTCCTTGCGGTCGGCAACGCGAGGCTTGTTGCCGGCATCCAACAAATACGCAACCATTCTAGCATGGACGCCCCAGTCTTCGAGCGAATACTCCGGCCCCTTGGCCGCCAGATAGTCGGCCAGGGACAGGTACAGCGTGTCGATGGCCGCATCCCCAAGGTCCCGGAAGTACCGGTACACGGCCCTTGGGGTGGGATGGTCTAAGCCCTGCCACATGGCGTCGGGCCGCAGGTGATAGTTCACCATCGTCGCCACGGAGTCAACTGCCCTGTTGGGGAGCCTGAGCTGCGATAGACGCTCGCGCACCATGTCGGCCCCCAACTCCGAGTGGCCCAGGAATCGGGTCCGACCGGTCTCATCGACGCTCTTGGTCTGGGGCTTGGCGATGTCATGGAGCAGGCCCGCCAGCTTGAGATACGTCCGGCGGACATGTCCGCCAGCCAAAACCTGGTCGAAGTGGGCCTTGGTCTGGGGGTCCCAGGGCGTAAGGGAATACACCGGCGAGTGCTGGTGCCCGTTGGTGACCCCCTCGGCGTACTCCACGGTGTGAATCAGATGCCCCCAGACGTCCCAGTAGTGCATCCGGGGCTGGTCCACGCCCTTGGTTGCCTCCAGTTCGGGGATGACCCGGCAGAGCAGGTCCAGCCGGTCCAGCACTTCCAGGAAGGGGCTCGCCCCGTCCAGGGCCAGGATGGCAAGGAACTCGTCCCTCAGCCGTTCCCCGGAGACCTGGCCCACCAAGTGGGCGTTGTCCGCCACCATTCGCGCAGTCTCCGGGGTCAACCGGGACCGCAACTGGCCCGCCAGCCGCACCGCCCGCAGCAGACGGCCCGGGTCCTCCCGGAACACCTCCGGACCCACCGCCTTCACCAGCCTGGCTGCCAGGTCATGCCGTCCGTTCAGCGGGTCTATCACCGCGTCATCAAGAGGGTCTGAGTCCCACCTCGCCAGCGGAACAGCCATAGCGTCAATGGTGAAGTCTCGCCGCGCCAGATCGTCCTCTATCGGCCCGGTGAAGGGGGACAGGTCAATGGTCCAGCCTTCGCTTGCCGCCTCCGGCAGGCCGGGGCCTTCCTCGCTGCCGGGACTATCCGCACGTTCCGTCCCGTCATGGCGCGGGATTACAACCCTGGCAACGCCATGCTCCCGCCCGATAACCGCATACCCGCCTCCCAAAGAGTCCGCCAACGCGCTGCCCAGTTGCAGGGCATCACCCTGTACTGCCAGGTCTATGTCCCGGCCGGTAGGCCGTCTCATCAGGGCGTCGCGTACCCAGCCACCCACCAGGTAGGCGTCCACCTGGCGAGACGAGAAAAACCCGGCAAGACGGGCCAGCAGAGAGTCTATGTCGGTGTGAATATCGTCAGGGCGAATCATGTCCGTCTCTGGGAATATGTCCGATGGCCTCGCCATACCTGCCAGTCAACCCCTCATTGCGATAACGGAACCCCACGATAACAAAACCCCACTGGACTCCTGTGCCCGAAACCCGCCAATCCCCGAGAGAGCGGGAATCTATCCGTCTCGGCCGTAGACTCCCGCTCCATCAGAGAATTAACGTATTGCCTCTTTCGGAAAGCCTACTCTGGGTGTTCTTCCGGGCCGGTCTCCTCCAAGTCCTGTGCGCTATCGCTGTCCGCTTCAGTTACATCTCCGTCGTAGGCGTCTTCTGCGGGGGGCGCGCCAATCTTGTAGAAGCTGTCCGGCGAGACCAGGTGGTCGATGTACAGGCTGCCGTTCAGATGGCCGGTCTCATGCTCCAGCGCCTGGGCCAATAGCCCGTCCGCCTTGATGCGGATTACCTTGCCATCCAGTCCAATGGCCCGGGCCCTTACGCTGACCGAGCGTTTCACCACGCCCCGGTAGCCCGGAATGCTCAAGCAACCTTCCTCGACCTCCCTCTCACCTTCCCTGCGGATGATTTCAGGGTTGATCAACACCAGGGCTTCTTCCCAGTCGGGAAGCTGGATTACCGCCACTCGTTGCAGCGATCCTACCTGGTTGGCCGCCAGACCCACGCCCAACTCGGCGTGCATCGTTTCAATCATGTCGTCGGTGAACTGCTTCATCTTCGGCGGAATCTTGCCCACTTTGCGCGTCCGCCGTCTCAGTATCGGGTCCGGTACGTGCCGCATCCCAAGTCTCGCCACGATATCTGCCTCCCGTCATTGTAGGGACCCTCTCACCAACGCCCATCCGTTGATCATGCCCGAAAAATTATATCCAAGCGGTTTCCGTCATGCAAAGAGCGAATGCCGGACACCGGCGAGCATTGAAGCAATCACGGAGGCGGGGATGCCGACCGTTCCCGTTCCACAAGGGAGGTGAATCTTGCCCACCTACACGACATGGGCCGGGTCAATGTCCACAACGCTGCCCTGGGGGGAAGTCGCCCCCTCCAGGAATCTGTGCAAATTGCGGCCTCGCAGCGCCAGGTGCCATCGGTAACGTCCCCGCAAACGAGCCGGCAGGCCCGGGGCAGGCCCGATCAACTCCACGCCGGTCAGACCCTCCGAATACGCCTTGTTTCGAAACATCCGCGCCATGTCCGTGGCTTTCCTCTGGCAGGCCGTCGCATTGGAGTCCAGGAAGACCATGTGGACCATTTCGTTGAACGGCGGGTTTCCCAACTCCCGCCTCGACCGTATCTCCCGCTCGTAAAGGGCCGCATAGTCCTGACGGGCCGCCGCTGCGATGGCGTAATGCTCCGGTGCGTAGGTCTGGATGTAGACCTCTCCCGGCAGGCCGCCGCGTCCGGCCCGGCCCGCCAGTTGGCACAGCAACCCAAACGTGCGCTCCGACGAGCGAAAGTCGGGCACGTGCAGGCCTATGTCCGCCAACACAACCCCGGCAATCCCGACGTTGGGAACATCCAGCCCCTTGGCCACCATCTGGGTGCCTACCAGCACCTGGGTCTCTCCCGAGGCGAAGCGGGCCATCGTCTCCTCGTGATCGGCTCCCGAGCGGGTGGCGTCAGAGTCCCACCGCTCAACGCGGACTCCCGGAAGCAGCGTTTCCACCTCAGACGCCACCCGCTGCGTGCCCACGCCGAGACGCCGGATTTGTCTGCTGCCGCACTCCCGGCAAGCCTCGGGGGGGCGCCTGCTGCGGTTGCAGCGGTGGCAACGCAGCCTCCCGTCAACCGAATGGTAGGCCATCGGCGCGGAACACCGGCGGCACGAGACCACGTAGCCACAACCCCGGCACTGGACGATGGACGCGCTGCCCCGGCGATTGAGGAACAGTACCGCCTGCCTTCCGCTGCGGACACAGTCGCAAAGAGCGCGAGACAGGGCACGGCTGAAGATCCCGCGGTTGCCCTCCCGAAGCTCCCGCCGCATATCGCACACTTCCACTCGCGCCAGCGGCGCGTCCAGTGGTTGAGTGCGCCGCACCGGCCCAGTGCTGCTCTCCGGGGGATCGGCGCCATCCCGCCCCGGGTGCGGACCGATACGGTGCGGAAGTTCAAGCAACCGGTGCTGCCCCCTCTGCGCTCGGTAGTAGGTCTCCACATCCGGCGTCGCGCTGCCCATGAGCACCACCGCCCCGGTGCGCCGTGCGTATTCCAGGGCGACCGTACGGGCATGGTACAGAGGGTCAGCCTCTTCCTGCTTGTACGTCCACTCGTGTTCCTCGTCAATCACGATCAGACCCAGACGGCGCAACGGGGCGAACAGGGCGCTGCGCGGCCCGACCACCACGTCGTAGCCGCCGTCCCGCGCCTTCCACCACTCATCGAATTGCTGCCGGGGGGTCAACCGGCTGTGCAGCACCGCGACCCGTCCCGGAAATCTCCCGCTGACCTGTTCCACAGTCTGAGGGGTCAGCGAAATCTCCGGCACCAGGTACACTGCCTGCCGCCCGGCGGCAATGGTTTTCTCGATGGCCCGCAGGTAGACCTCCGTCTTCCCGCTGCCCGTAACCCCGTGCAGCAGAAAACTGCGCGGCGTCACGGTCTTGTCATCAAGCGCATCACCGATGCGGCACAGGACACCCGATTGGTCCGGGGTCAACTGGGGCGGCGAGTTGATTCCTGGACTCTGTATCTGGGAGACTGGAGCAGGTTCCGCACGCACCCACTCCTGTCCCAACAATCCCTTCTGTACCAGCGCATTGGCCACGCCTCCGCCGAACTCCTTGTTGGCTAGGGTCGCTGGGTACGGTTCGCGCGCCTCGCGCACTGTGGCCAGCAGACTCGATTGCTTGTCAGACAAAGACGGACGCTCACCGTCCCGGTCCATTTCTTGGGACGCCCCCGGCACCAGGAAACGGGTGTATTGAGGCTTGAGTCTCGGGAATGGCAAGTCCGCTTCACGTCGTACCTCGCCCTTTTCGAGGAGCCTTCGCAGAATTCTCTCTCCACCACGGCCAAGCAGTTTGACAAACTCGGCCTGCATCATCCCCGGCGATTCGGCGAGTTGGTCCAGGCACGCAACAACCTCAGGCCTATTGGCATCGGACCCATTGAAATCAGTCTGGCTGGACTCAGCCGGGAGGTTGCTTTTTGATATGGAGCCTGGCGACCTGAAGAGTCTTGATCGTACCTGGCTCTCGAATCCCGGGGGCAGGAACAGGGCAACGGCGCTGAACATGGAGCAGAGGTAGTAGCCGCTGATCCACCGGGCGAGAGAAAGCTGCGTCTCGCCGATCAGGGGCGCAGGCTCAACGGGTTGCAGAATGTCCTTGGTCAGCTCTTCCGCAACCCGGGAGGCCGGCGTCAACTCCATGACCACGCCCTGCCCGATGCGGCGGCCAAACGGGACCCAAACTAGCTGGCCGGGCACAGGAGAAAGGTGGGAGGGAATGCTGTAGGAGAAGGTCCGGGAGTGGCCGACAGGGGCATCGACTGCTATTTCAGCGTACCTCATGCCCTCGGCCCTGCCAGCGGAACGGGTAAGAGGCTTTAGCTGGGCGGATTAGACCGAGCGGCCATACCTTGAGGGCATATTCCCTGGCAGCCAGCCCGCCGGACGTGTGCGCCGAAGCCATACCCACGGCCGTTGCCCGGCAACGTCACGGGGAGTGGTCTCTAGGACCCGCCTGCACCCTGGCCTCGCGGCCGCCTCGGTACGGTCTTCTCCTTGATTCTGGCGGCCCTGCCCTGCAAACCTCGCAGGTAGTAGAGCTTGGCCCGTCGCACCGAGCCCCTCCGGGTAACCTCCAGGGAATCGATCAAAGGAGAGTGCAGCGGAAAGATGCGCTCGATGCCGATCCCGGCGGAAATCCTCCGCACGGTGAAGTTTGCCTCTGGCCCCTTGCCGTTTTGCAACCGGATGACCACGCCCTGAAACGCCTGCACCCGCTCACGGTCGCCTTCCCGGATGCGGAAATTGACCCGCACCGTGTCTCCCGGCCCGAATCTGGGTATATTCGGGTTTGGATCGGTCTTGACGAGCTGCGCTGCTTCCATAGGTCAACTGCCCAAAGTCCTGTCAAAATTTCAGGCTCAAAGAATAGCACATAGCTCAAAGGATTGGTAGCGCGGGACACGCGATGGTCGAGCGATGCCTGTCTGCGGACCACTCCTACGACCGCGCCTGTTCGGTTGCCCGGCTCGGAGATTGCTTATAGAATGGCGCAAACGGCAGCGCAGCGTATACTCCATACGGTTTGGGGGTAGCTATGGAATTCTCTCTCGCTTACGAAATGCAGCGTCCGACCCTGGACGACCACGCGGTCATCGAAGAGACCATCGAGCAGTGCGTCCTGGCCGACGAGATGGGTTTCGACGCCGTCTGGTTCGTTGAACACCACTTCCTGACCACCTTCTCCGCCTCGCCCTGCCCCGAGGTCATTTTCGGGGCCTTGAGCCGCCTGACCAGCCGCATCCGCCTCGGCTTCGGCGTGGTCATCCTCCCCTACCATCACCCTGTCCGGGTGGCTGAACGGGTAGCGATGGTGGACCACCTCTCCCACGGGCGGGTCGACTTCGGCACCGGCCGGTCTGCGCCCTACGAGCAGACCGGCATGGGCATCGACCCCCGGAACACCCGCGAAATGTGGGACGAGTCCCTGACCATGATCCCCAAGATTTGGGAGTCCGACACCTTCGAGTGGGAGGGCAAGTTCTGGAACGTCCCGCCCCGCCAGGTGCTTCCCAAGCCTTACCAGAAGCCCCACCCGCCCATCTGGGTTGCCGCTCTCCAGCCTGCCACCTACGAACTTGCGGCCCGGAAGGGCATCGGTGTCATGGCCCTGGGGGTCAATGCCCCGTCGGTGCTGGAACCCCACATCAAGGCGTACCGGGAGGCAGTCAAAGACGCCGACCCGGTGGGCAACTTCGTCAACAACCGCTGGCTCAGCTCCTGCTTCGGCCTGTGCGGCGAGGACAACGCCCGCACCCAGGAGTTGTGCGCCCAGTCCCTCAAGACCTTCTTCGGGCCGGGCCGTCCCTACGTCCAGGACCAGAAGGATGTCTACGCCCGCTTGGTAGAGCAGTGGGGAGGCGTCCCCGATCACCTGGCCCAGAACTTCTCCCGCTACGTGGATGTAGATGTTGCAGGCGTCAGCGCCAACGGGGGGCAGATTGACCTCTCCGGCGGCACCGCCCTTGCCCAGAAGATATGGGAGGAGTTCGACGCCGAGACCCTGGCCAACCGCGGCGTCATAGTGGCCGGCGACCCGGAGCACTGCATCGAGGCGGTAAAGGTCCACGAAGCCACCGGGGTTGACCAGCTACAGTTCCTCATGGCCACCGAGACCGTGGGTCACGAGGACGTGATGAAGTCCATCGAGATGTTCGGCAAGCACGTAATCCCGGCGTTCAGGGAGTGACTGACGACTGGCCTTTGACTGGAGGTCTGGCGACGCTGTTCGCAGCCGCCAAGCATTACCCGCTGGCAACTGACTTAATCCCCCTTAATCCCCTTGACAGCCGACTTATCTCCCCGGTGTATAGTTTAGGGTGTCACTTGGGGAGATAAACGTGCAATCCAAACTCTTCGGTGTTGAAAAATACGAACCCCTCCCGTCCGTGTGGGAAGGGGCAGACGGCGAGTTGTTGGAGCGAATGCTCCAATTCTATCCGAAGCATCCACCCGAGCGGATTCTGGACGCCACGGTGAACAAGGGAAGGTTCTGGCAGGGGTCCACACGTCCGGTGCTTGGGATGGACATTGACGCGAGGCACCGCCCGGATATCCTTGGCTCCGGCCCGAATATGCCGTTCCGGGCGGAGACATTTGATGTCGTCGTCTACGATCCTCCCCACATCCCGAACCAGGGCAAGGACCGTCTGAAGGATTTCCAGATCAGATTCGGATTGGGTGCGAAGTCGTCGGCAAAGACTGGCTATAACTTCTCCCACACATTCCCGCCATTCGTTTGTGAAGCTTATCGGGTCCTCAAGCATGAAGGGATACTGTTCTGCAAGATAACAGACTACATTCACGGACACCGGTTTCAGTGGGCGCACATAGACTTTATCCTAGCCGCGACTGCGGCGGGCTTTTGCGCCTGTGATTGCATAATCAAGGTGCGAAAAGGGCCGATAATAGACTCCCGGTGGAAGGTCGCCCACCACGCTAGGAAACAGCACTGTTACTGGCTGGTGTTCCGCAAGTCGGACCGGTGCGAGTAACCATTCCCTTTTTCATATCCGCTGGTCCCATGCTCGCAGCACATTGCACTGGTCTAATGGCAGGTTCCTGATTTGGCATTTCCCGTCTGCTCCATCGTAATGAACGTGAAACGCAGCCTCATCACCTATCGAGACGTCTCCTCCCAGGCTGCGTCTACCCTGTCTTCTCCCTACGTGGGAAAGCTCGACTTGTTGTATAAGCCTGAGCAATGCAAGAAGTATATCGACCAGTTGGTATTGCACAACGTTATCGGCCCAGATTGCTCGCAGCATTAGCATCCTGTCGTACCTCGACAGGTGTTCGATGGTACGGTCGATCAATACTCCCGCTTCCCACGGTTCTCTCTCGGTAGTGCAGAGTTTCGTGATGGAGATTCGCTCGGGCTTCGTCCCTCTTCCAGTTTCCGTCTTCAAGGATATGCGCACGTCACCGACAATAATGTCATGCCCCGGCGTGTTTCTCATGGTCTGTGCGATATGGGCGGATGGCACACCCGACAAATGAAAAGCCCGCTCTGCCAGAGCCTCGAAGTAGATGCCCTGGGGCGGGATACGCGGATATATGCGGATATATGGTGTGGTGCTGCGTAATCAGGTTCTGGACTGTCAGGAAGAGCCGGTCACTGTATATTCGCATCGCCAACCCCTGGCTCCAAACGGGTGGACCCACTGATGGGACACAACCCTAGAATTCCCGTTGTAGCTTGTCAACATAGTTGAGTGTACCCGTGCAATCGGAGGGTCTTATGATATGATGCGCTCAATCAACCACCCTCCACCGGAGAAAGCCATGATAACCACCGAAGACCTGAAGCAAGCCCTCCCCAACGTCACCGGCAAAGTCAACCTCAAGGGGCTGGGAGCCTCCGTTGAGGTGTACCGCGATGGCTACGGCATTCCCCATATCAAGGCCGCAACGGAACGCGACGCCTTCTTCGCCCAGGGGTTCGTCACCGCCCAGGACCGGCTTTGGCACATGGAATACGACCGCCGCAGGGGCATGGGGCGTTGGGCCGAGGTTGTGGGGCCGCAGGCCCTGGAGCAGGACAAGCTGATGCGCCGTTTCCGGTTGGAGGCCAGCGCCCGGGCCGACTATGGGGCCGTCAGCGAACGCACGCGCAAGATGTTCGACGCCTACGCTGAGGGAGTCAATGCCTTTATCGCAACGACCGAATCCCTCCCAGCAGAGTACCGCATCGCCGGTATCTCTCCCGAACCCTGGCAGCCCTGGGACGGCTTGGTGGCCTACAAGGTCCGCCACATCCTTATGGGCGTCTTTGAGTCGAAGATCTGGCGCGCCCAGGCTGTGCAGAAGCTGGGGCCGGAGAAGGCTGCCAGCCTAATCCCCGGTTATGAGCCCGGCCAACTGGTAATCCTCCCGCCCGGCGAGGATTACGACGGGCCCTTGGGCAACTGCCTGGAAGAGTTGCGGGACGGTGCGGCGGCACTCAGTTACATGACCACCGGAGGCAGCAATAGCTGGGTATTATCCGGCAGCCGCACCGCCTCCGGCAAGCCCATTCTGGCCGGGGACTCCCACCGCGCCCTGGACACCCCCAACGTCTACTACCAGAACCACGTCACCTGCCCCGATTTCGACGTGGTGGGACTGTCCTTCCCCGGCGTTCCTGGCTTCCCCCACTTCGGACACAATGCCTGGGTCTCCTGGTGCGTCACCCACCTTGGCGCGGACTACCAGGACCTCTACATCGAGCGGTTTAAGTCCGACGACCCGGAATACTATCTATACAGGGGCCAGTGGCTCAGGGTGGAAACTCACCGCGAGACCATCAAGGTCAGAGGGGAAGACGACGTTGCCATCACCGTGCCGGTCACCCGCCACGGCCCCGTCATCTCCGGCAGCCCCGAGCAGGGTTCCGGCGTCGCCTTCAAGTACACCGCCACTGAGGGTCCTTCCGACTGGCCCGACTCGCTATGGAAGATGCTGCTGGCCCAGGACTCCAACCAGTTGATCGAGTCCATGCGGCAGTGGGTCGATCCCTGCAACAACTTCGTCATTGCCGACGTGCACGGCAACATCGGCTACCTGAGCCGGGGCCGTATCCCCGTCCGTTCTGTGGCCAATGCCTGGCTGCCCGTCCCTGGCTGGACCGGCGAGCACGAATGGCAGGGAGACATACCCTTCGAGGAGTTACCCGTCTCGGTAAACCCGGAGCAGGGTTACATCGTCACCGCCAACAACAAGCCGGTGGGGGACGACTACCCGTACTACATTTCCGTTGACTTTACTCCCGGCTTCCGTGCCCAGAGGGTGACCGACGCACTGCTCCCTCTGGAAAATCCGAAGGCGAAGGACATGGCCAAAGTCCATGGTGAAAGGCTGTCCATACCCGCCCGCGCCTATGCCGGTTTCCTGGAATCAGTGGAACCCAAAGACGAACTGGCCACCCTGGCCAGGGAGAAGCTGACCGCATGGTCGGGCCACATGGAGGCCGGGAAGGTCGAACCGGCCATCTACAGCGCCTTCCGCGACGCCCTGCTCAAGGACCTGCTGGAGCACAACCTGGGCGAAGAGCTTGCCGCCGTCGCCTGGAACCCCGAGGGTCGCGGCCTTGGACAGTTCATGGCCCGGCTCAGGTCCAGACTAATCGGCATGGTCGCTGAGGACGACCGCAGCCTGCTACCCCCCGGTGAGGACTGGCCCGGCATGATGTCCCGCGCGCTCAGCAAGGGCGTTAGGGAATTGGAATCGCGGCTGGGCGGCAATTTGGACGAATGGCGCTGGGAGAAAGTCCACCAGGCTCGCCCCAAGCACACCCTGTCCGGGGCATTCCCTGGGCTGAACGGTCTGCTGGATCCCCCGCCAATCCCCACGAGCGGTGACGGAGATACGCCGTTGGCAGGTTCCTACTCCGTATCAGACCCGGCAACGGTAACTGGCCTGTCCGTCGTCCGCTACGTCTTCGACACCTCGGACAACTGGGCCAATTCCCTCTGGTGTGTGCCCCTGGGAAGTTCCGGACATCCCGGCAGTCCCCACTACCACGACCAATCGGAGACGTGGCGCAATGTCGAGCTAATCCCCATGACCTACGACTGGGATACCATCAAGTCCGAGAGCCAGACCCACCAGAAGCTGGAACCGGCGTAGGTGAGTCAAACCCTCGCAAATAGCCGGGAACATAACCCTTGACATATTCCGCCGTCATTCTCGTAGTGCGGGAATGACGGCGGAATATTTGTTTGGCCTAAAGGTCTCGCCGCTACTCTCTACTCCCCCTTCAAGTGTCTCCCAAGCAAGTCTATCGCCGCCCTGGCCGCGCCGTGCTTGGTGGCGTCCCGGTCTCCGTCCACGTGAATCTCAATGGCCGAGTCCTCCCCATCCTTCACCGACAGACCAACCCAGAACGTCCCGATGGGCAGACCGGAACGGCCCCCGGCCGGTCCCGTGACCCCGGTAGTGGACACGGCAAAGTCGGTGCCGGTCAACTCCCGCACCCCGTGGGCCATCGCAATGGCCATCTCCCTGCTTACGCTGCCGTAGGTAGCGTAGTACTCATCGGGCACTCCCAATATCTTCTCCTTCAACCCCCCGGTATAGGCGACAACTCCTCCCGGAAAGTACCGGGAGCTCCCCGGAACGGTGCCCAGCATATACCCGATGAGGCCGCAGGTACATGCCTCTGCCACTGAGACCGTCTTCCCTTGGGAAGTAAGAATCTCCGCCAACTCCGTAACTTCCATTGGAAAATCCTCCTTAACTTCTGTTGACTTGCCTCCGGGTCAAGGCGGCCGCCAGCACACCGGCCAGCAGTCCGCACAGGTGGCCTTCCCAGGATACTATGCCGCCTGTGGGCAGTATTCCCATCAGCATTCCCCAACCAAACACCACGATGACCGCCACGGCCACCAGGATGGACAGGATGCTCTTATCGTACCAGCCCCTTCCAACCAGGTAGCCAAAATACCCGAAGACCAGGCCGCTCGCCCCGATGTGGAGAGCGCTCCGTCCAACAGCCCAAACTCCTGTGCCGCCCATCAGAATGATGAACAGGGACACCCAGGGGAATGCCCCCCGGCTACGGACTGACGACAGCCCTCCCAGTATCAGAAGGGGCGGCGTGTTGGCAAGGACGTGCCCTATGCTCCCGTGGATGAATGGCCCCAGAACGATTCCCCGCAACCCCTGAACGGTCCTGGGAAGCGTGCCGTACTGGTCAAGTGCATGTCCCGTGAACAAGTTCACGAACTCCACCACCCATATTACCGCCACAAACCCCAGCAGCAGTACCAGGTTGACTCTCACGCCTTACCCCGGCTTCTGTAGCAGCATCAGGAACTCCCGGTTGCCGGCCCGTCCGGGGACCGGCGATGGGCACAGGTTCCGCACCCGCAGCCCCTGGTCCACAGCCCAGACGATGACCCTACCCAGGATGGCGGAGTGAAGGCCAGGGTCTTTAATCACCCCGCCTCTGCCGACCTCTCCCTTCTCCGCCTCGAACTGGGGCTTCACCAGCGCAACGATGCTGCAACCTTTCTTCAGATGCTCCAGCGCGGCGGGAATAACCAGCCTTAGCGAAATGAAAGACACGTCTAACGTTATCAGATCCACAAGTTCCGGCAACTCGAAGGGGTAGCGGGCATTGACCCGCTCCATCACCACAACACGCGGGTCTTGTCTAAGCTTGTAGCTCATCTGACCGTAGCCAACGTCCACCGCGTAAACCAGTCGCGCCCCTCGCTGCAACAGGCAGTCCGTGAACCCGCCGGTGGAGGCGCCCAAGTCAAGGGCGGTCAGCCCATCGACGGCAATACCGAAGGCGTCCAGCGCGTGGACCAGTTTCAGTCCGCCGCGGCTGACGTACGGGAGATACCCCCGCACATCCATATCAGCGTCACCGGCCAGCAATGTGCTGGACTTCAACACCCGGCCCGCCCTGGAGAAGACCAACCCTTCGGCGATCAGGGTCTGCGCCTGCTCCCGGCTCTCGGCCAATCCCTTCTCCACTAGGAGCAGGTCGGCCCGCTTTCTACCAGGTGATTTGGCCACTATCAGCTTGTCTCCAGATTCGGTACGGCATCCAATCGTTCACCCTTCAGCCCCCTTGGGAAAGGGGGTTGGGGGAATTCCCGCCCCCAAACGTCCCCATTGGCAAGCATGTTAAACATGTGGCAATTGTATACCCAATAGCGCAGGTAAACCTACGCTCGCGTGTGAGGTGTAAACGTGGCACGGCATCCGGCATTGCGGCTCCCGAAGGTGAAAGACCCGGCAGGCGGAGCGCCGTTTGCTTCAATTGGCAAATGAGGGTAGTATCTCAATACTCAAACCCGGCCTCACCACTCGCGGATTCAACCGCCACGAGACACGCCGGTTAAACCAAAGACGAGAGCGGATTCTAATGCCCTACACCCTTGCAGACTTGGATGAAATGTCGCTGGAGCAGGCCCAGGACCTGCCCTTCGCCGACCGCGACCAGCTCCTGGATCTGATAATCGCAGCAGGACGCCACCAGTCAACTGACCTGGACTCATACCGCGTGGGCCTCTATTGCGACTATTTTGAGGAGGACTTGCTGCGGATGCACAAGGTGGGCGCGATTAAAGTCCACTGCCGGGGCACCACCTCATCCGGGTTTGACGGCGTGATGGTGGGGGAGTCAGACGGGGAGCAGTACCGGGCTTGCTTCCGCCACGTGCAGACCCACCTCGAGGCCGCCGGCACCAGCTTCAGCCGCGTGGTCAGCCTCGTGATATTCCTCACCAACATGGACAACTGGTCCATGCTCAACGAAATCTACCGTGAGTTTGTGCCCAACCCGCCCTGCCGCGCCGTAATCGGCACCACCGGGCTGGCGCAAAGCCCTCTGGCCATCGAGATCGTGGAGTGCATCGCCTACCGGGTGCGCGACTGACTTCCATAGGCTATTGTCGTATCACATCATCCAAGAACCGCGGAGCATTCCATTATGAAAACGGTGGGCGTAGCAGACTTCAAAGAGCAGTGCATGGAATTATTGGACAAGCTGGATGACCACGGGTTGGTCATTACCAAAGACGGAAAGCCCGTTGCCAGGGTCATTCCATATGATCATGAGGGCGCCGAACGGCGGTTGGCGGTTCTGAACGGCAGCCTGCGGGACAAAATCAAGATTAAAGGCGGTATATTCAATACGGGCATTCAGTGGGATGCTCAATCTTGATACTCACATAGTAATTTACATCATCAAAGGGGAACTAAGCGCAGAGGAGAAAGCGTTACTTAGCGAGGAAACGTGGTCAATATCGGCGGCCGTGTTCTGGGAGTTGGCAAAACTTGTCCAATTGGGAAGAATCGAGTTGGACTTTGACGATGAGGATGTGCGCCTTTTACTGGAGTCCTTGCACGTGTGGCCAATTGACCTGGCCGTCGCTCTCGCATCAACACGCCCTGACTTCAGAGGCGACCCTGCTGACGAAATCATTGCCGCTAACAGTATCGTTCACGGAGTGCGCCTATTGACACGCGATAGTGTTCTGAGGACATCAAACGTCGTCCCTATTGCGTTATGACCTCGCCTGTCCCCACTCGCACAACACCGGGAATCACTGTAAACTGGGGATGTAACGGCAAATCAACTTGAGGAGGGATGTCATGGCTGAACTGTCCCTGGCCTACCAAGTGAGGAGCTACAGCACCGGGACTCTTGGCCGGGCCATCTGTAACGCGCGCACCCATCACTGGGTCGCCGACGGCACAAACGGCGACGAAGTTGGCGCAGGAGAGTTGTTCCTGTCCGGCATCGCGGCCTGCGCCGTCAACATGGTCGAGCGGATCGCCCACGACGAGGAGATACCCCTGGAGTGGATGGACGTCGGTGTGGAGTCCTACCGCGACCCGGAAAAGGAGCCGGGGGACATCTCCCTGTACGATGCCATACGGGTCAACTTCGAGATGTGGGGAGTTGCCGCCGAGCAGGCCAACGAGCTGGTGGAGACCTGGAAGCGGCGTTGACCCCTCTACGGTTCGGTCGCCGTGGCGACCCCTGATACCACCGTAGACCTGGTTTCCCACACCGAGCCGCACCGCTAACCGTCCTGGCGCCGGCAGCCGCAGCGTTGCCTGACTCCGTTCAATGGACGATAACCCGCCGGACGTATCCGGCGGGTTATTCATTCCGCGACCCCATTCATACATAGTTCAATCCAGCATCCGTGTCTCGGCAAGAGGTGCTCGGTAGTATTTCCCTCCGGGACTCATGAGGTAAGAGTCCCGGAGGGAAATTACAGGAACAAACATCCACAGATACCCGTTCCACGTACTTTTAAAGAGTAATGGGGGATTAGGCGCCGGTATACTACCAGGCACTAGGCATATACCGCATCATGTGTATTATGTGTTGGGTGCTCTAATGGTAAACTGCTCACAACGCTTCATGGATACCGCCAATACTGGTATGCACCATTCCCGGAGGCTTCTAGTCCCATAGACCCTTCAGGCTTCATTCCAGTTCTTGCAGTTGGCAGCGGAGATAACGGGCTGATCCGCGACCTGGCCATCATCATGGCTGTCGCGGGGGTTGCCCTGGTCGTCTTCCGTCTCATCCGTATGCCTTCCGTGCTGGGCTACCTGGCCGCGGGCGTCCTCATCGGTCCCTTCACCTTTAAGCTGGTGGAGAACCTGGACACCATACGTGTGCTGGCCGACCTCGGATTGGTCCTTCTCCTCTTCGGCGTTGGCCTCGGTGTTGGGTGGCAGCGGATCCGCGGTGTCGGATTGCGAGTGATCATCATCGGAATCGTGGAGATGACGATCATGTTCGCCCTCGGCATTGCATTGGCCACCCTTCTTGGTTGGACTCAAACTGAAGGAGTGTTCCTGGGAGCAGCCCTGGCCATAAGCAGTTCCGCAATCCTGATGACCATGCTGCGGGAGTCGGGCGAACTCCAGCAAACGCGGGGACAGCTGATAGTCGGCATCCTGGTAATCGAGGACATCGCCGCCGTAATCCTGCTCACAGTCTTGAGCGGAGTCGCCGCCGAAGGCGCAACCGAACCCGGAGCCGTCGGCTTATTGGCCGCCAAGCTGGCAACTTTCGGAGTCGCCGTGCTGGGTCTCGGCGGGTTGGTAGCGCCTCGTGTCACCGCCTTCATCAACGGGTTCCAGTCCCAGGAGGCCATGCTGGTCACCGGCTTGGCTCTGTGTTTCGGACTGGCCCTGGTTGCTGAACAACTGGGCCTGTCCGCTGCGGCCGGGGCGTTCCTCATTGGAGCCGTGCTCGGCGACACCCGCCACGCCGAGGACATGGACCGGACCATGGGTCCCGTGCGGGATATGTTCGCCGCCATCTTCTTCGTCTCCATCGGGATGCTTATGGACCTTTCGGTCGCGGTCCACTTCATACTTCCCACCCTGGCCGTTGCCGGCGTATTCATTGCCGGGAAAGTTGTGGCTGACACCGTCGGGACAGTGCTCTCGGGCCACAGTGGCAGGGAGTCTCTGGACGTCGGTCTTGGAATGCCCCAGGTCGGGGAATTTTCGCTCGCTATGGTCAGAGTCGGAGTTGAGCATGGGGCCGTTGGCGCATTCATGTACCCGGTCTTGACCGGAGCGACGGTAATCACTGCACTGGTCTATCCCTTCCTGTTTCGCTCCACCAATGCCGTTGCCGGGTTCCTGGACCGGAGGACTCCGCGCATTCTCAAGGCATACGGCGGCGGGTTAGTCCTCGCCATGTCGGCGATGTACAGCGCGTTCCGCTTCAGAGGTCCCCGGGCCCAGAGAATCCGGCACAGCAGCCGCATGGTGATCCTCAACATGGGCATAGTCAGCCTGCTCATCGCCATCGGCACAGGGGGCCTGCACTTCACGCCGCAATTGTCCCAAATGTTCAATACCCAGGAAAGCGTGGTGGCGCTGGTCATCGCAGGCATGGTCCTGGCTTTGACCATTCCTCCGGCGTTCCAGGTCTGGAGGTCCCTGCGAAGCCTGAGCGACGCCATCATCCAGTTTCTCCTGCCGGAGGGGCTCTGGTCATCGGAGTTCCTGCACGGACGGAACATCCAGGGAATTCTGCTGGACACTATGACCATCCCTCTGGCCGCCCCTCTCCTGATTGTGTGCGTCATCTGGAGTTTCCCGCTCATTTCTCAATTGGCTTCCATAGGAGGTCTGCTCCCGCCGTTGGCCATCGCCATCGCGGTGACGGCAATCATAGTGTTGGCCATCGTTGCTTTTCGACTTCACCGGGTGCTGGAACCTGAGTTCATGCATACTTTCCTCGGCCTGGATGAACACGAGGAGGATTTCCCCTCCGGAGACCAGCCAAGCCCCCGGTTCTCGGATGACGACAAGTACGTGTACGAGGACGACCACCTGGACGACGAGTACACCCGGATTCTTGACCAGGGGACGGCCAGAGACGGTGATGATGGTTAACCTCCGGCCGGAATTGGTGCGTCCGCCATCCCCGGCCCCGGTTATAATAGAATGACCCAACGGTAGAGGAGGCCCGGAATGCGCATCTGCTCCTTCCTTCCCAGCGCGACCGAAATAGTCTACGAGCTTGGTCTGCAAGACCAGCTCTTTGGCGTTACCCATGAATGCGACTACCCGCCCCAGGCCAAGCTGAAGCCCCACGTCGTCCGCAGCGTGTTCGACGGCATGGAACCCACCAGCGCCGAAATCAACCGCGTAATCTCCGAGCGTTTGCAGCAAGGGCTGGGCATCTACGACATCGACCAGGAGGTAATGAACGCCGCCGAGCCGGACCTGCTCCTGACCCAGGCAATTTGCGAGGTTTGAGCTATCTCCACTCGGCAGGTCGCCGAGGCCAGCGTCAACCTCCCCAGGGAACCCCAGGTCCTCTCCCTCGACCCCCAGTACCTGAGCGACGTTCTGGCGGACATCCGCGGCGTGGGCCATGCCACAGGGGCCGACGATAAAGCCGACGAGATCACGGCCCGGATGCAGCAACGCATCGATTCAGTCGCCAACCGGGCCGCGCTGTCCGACACCCGGCCCAGGGTGCTGCACGTGGAATGGGTCGATCCCATATTCTGCGGCGGCCACTGGGTGCCTGAAATGGTGGAAATTGCAGGCGGGGAAAACTGCTTCGGCGACAAGGAAACCGGCTCATTCCAGATGGAATGGGACGCGGTGGTGGAGAGCCAGCCCGAGGTGATTATCTTCATGCCCTGCGGCTTCGACGTGAAGCGGGCCCTGCAGGACGTTCCCATACTGGCCGCCCGCGAGGGTTGGGACTCCCTCCCCGCGGTGCGGGACCAGCGGGTCTACGTCATCGACGCCAGCGCCTACACCAGCCGCTCCGGGCCTCGCCTCGTCACCGGGCTGGAGATCATGGCGGAGATGATTCACCCCGAACTGTTCTCGGGTATGGTCCCGGAGTCGGGAGCGGCCAGGATGTACGGCTCCCTGGTCAAGGCATAAGCAACATCGCCTGCCCCGGAGCAGCTCAGGGTCTTTGTATTCGCTCTCTCCCTGGAGGGAGAGGGCGGGGTGAGGGGGGACTGCCGGGTCAAACACGCCTGGAAGAGAAAGCCGGGACCGGCAACCCGGCCTAGTTCAGCCGCGGCCCCCGGAACGGGTTGCGCTTGGCCACCTCTTCCCGCAGCGCTTCGTTGCCGCGCTTTACCAGGGGAAGCAGCCGCTCCAGCCGCTCCTTGGCCGTGCCAGTCTCCAGAAGCTGCTGCTTGATGTCGGTCGGCAGCGGAATGCTGGTCACCAGGGCCGAGGCCACCGCGTAGGACAGGGCCACAGGCTCATCCGGGAAGTCGGGGGCGGCAGTCCAGCCGCCGGAAAGGGCGGTCAACATCCTCAGGAACTCGGCGTACTCAGGACTGATCTCGGAAATCACCCCTGAAGCGTCGTCCCCTGCCTCCTCCTCGATGTACCGTATCTCGGCGGCCACGTGAGGAACCATCTGGTAAATGTCCACTACCTCGAACCTGCGCTCCCCACGGGTCATTATGTTCATTCGGCCCTCTTCCAGCCGCTCCGACTGGACTATCCGGGCCGTGGTGCCGGTCCTGACCGGCTCCGCCGGGCTGCCGACTTCCTGCCCCTCCTTGATGAGCACAATCCCGAAGGGCGCGTCGCGCTCCAGGCAGTCCCCGATCATCGCCTTGTACCGCTCCTCGAAGATGTGGAGAGGCATGGGCATCCCCGGGAACAGGACCACGTTAAGCGGAAAAAGTGGAAGTCTCAAAAGGCCATCGTCAGACATGTCATCACTCGTTGCCATAACAAGGCCGAGTATATTCCCCGGTGGCCCCCAGCACAAGCGCAAGCCGCCATCCATCGATTTGCCATGCTCGCCAGTCCCCGGTTAAGCTTGTAGCCGATTGATGGGGAGCATAACGACATGAACTCGACGTACACGGCGTTGATCAAAAAGGATGCGGGTTGGTGGATAGGTTGGGTGCAGGAAATACCAGGGGTAAACTCCCAGGCTGCCACTAGGGAAGAGTTGCTGGAAGATTTGAAATCGGCCCTCACCGAAGCGCTGGAAATGAACCGTGCGGATGCCCTGCGTTCGGCCGCTGGCGACTATGAAGAGGTCATCCTGCAAGTGTGAGGCGACGCAGGCTATTGGCATATCTTGGTTCTCAAGGATGTGTGTTTATCCGCGAAGGACGCAGACATTCTTGGTGGGAAAACCCGGCAAACCGCCGTCGCACGGCCGTACCGAGGCACACTGAAATCCACGACCTGCTCGTCAGAAAGATATGTCGTGATCTCGGAATACCCTGGCCTGGTTAGTAGACACTCTCGGGCAAAAATAGGATCGGCGCTCCTTTGGCATGGTAGTTTAGTCCAATGAACACTCCACTCGTAGAAATCCCCATAGGCGCCTGGAAGCTGCGCCCCTGGCAGCCGGGGGATGAGGCCGCGCTGGTCAAGTACGGCAACAACCGGGCCATCTGGAGAAACCTGGGCGACAGGTTCCCCCATCCCTACACGGCAAAGGACGCCGCAGATTGGGTCAAGTCATCCAACGCCGGCTCCCCGGCAACATTCCTGGCGATTGCATCCGCAGACGAGGCCATCGGCAGCATCGGGTTGATTCCCCAGGACGACGTCCACTTCCGGTCTGCTGAGTTGGGCTACTGGCTGGGCGAGCCCTTCTGGGGGCAGGGCATCGGCACCAGGGCCGTGCGGGCATTTTCCCGGTACGCCTTCGACAACTTCGACATCATCCGTCTCTTCGCCATCGTCTTCGATTGGAACCCCGCGTCGGCCCGCGTCCTGGAGAAAACCGGGTTCACCCTTGAGGCCCGGATGCGCAGGAGCGCCGTCAAGGACGGCCACATCGTCGACGAACTCCTCTACGCCCTGGTGCGGGACTGATACCGCAGGCCCACCACGTCCGCGACCCCTCCCCATCCCGTCGCTCCTCCGCCAACCGTCCGCCATCGCGGCCCGTCCGTGGTATCATGTTGACGCTCAAACGACACCCAATCCCGCTACAGGACATGCCGCCGTGACGCAACCGGACATCAACGCCGACCGCCTCAACCGCACCCTCCAGGAACTGGGACAAATCGGCGATTCGCCCCTGGGAATGCAGCGCATCGCCTTCTCCCCCGAGGACATCGCCGGGCGCGAGTACACCATCAACCTGATGCGCAACGCCGGGCTTGAGACCCGCATCGACCCGGCGGGCAACATCATCGGACGCCGGGAAGGCTCAGTCCCCGGGCTCCCGGCCATTGCCCTCGGCTCCCACACCGACACCGTCCCCAGCGGCGGCAAGTACGACGGCGCACTGGGCGTCCTGGCCGGCGTGGAATGTGCCCAGTCCCTTGCCGACACCGGTCAATCCCTCCGCCATCCCCTGGAAATAGTGGTGTTCACCAACGAGGAAGGCACCCGGTTTCACCGCTGGCTCATCGGCAGCCGCGCGATGGCAGGCCAGTTGATGGAAGAGGACCTGTCCGCAGTCGATGATGAGGGCGTAACCCTGGCCACCCGCATGGCCGACATCGGCGGCGACCTATCCCGCGTGGCGGAGGCCGCTCGCTCTCCGGGCGAGCTTGCCGCCTACTTCGAGCTGCACATCGAGCAAGGTCCCGAGCTATACCAGTCCGGCGTCCCCATCGGCGTCGTCACCGGCATCACCGGCAGGGGCATGTTCGAGGTGGAGTTCAAGGGCATGTCCAACCACGCCGGCACCACGCCCATGCCCGCCCGCCGCGACGCCCTCGTCAGCGCCTCCCGCCTCGTGCTGGAGGTCCAGCGCATCGCCGCCGACTCCGAGGTCTGCCGCGTCGCCACCGCCGGGGCCATCCACGCCCACCCCAACGCCGTCAACGTCATCCCCGGCCACGTCCGCGTCGGCGTGGAGTTCCGAGACCTGGAGATTTCGGCCCTGGACGACGCCGAATCCGAGTTGCGCCGCGCTGCCAATGCCATCGCCGCCAACGACGGAATATCCGTGGAGATCCACCGCCAGCGCCACACCCAGGGCGTACCAGTCGCCCCGGGAATGCAGGCGATGGTGGAAGAAGCGGCGCGCATATCCGGCTTCCCCGCCCAGCGCGTGCCCTCCGGGGCCGGTCACGACGCCCAGGCCATAGCCGCGATCACCGACATGGCCATGATATTCGTCCCCAGCGTCGACGGCATCAGCCACTCTCCCGAGGAGTACTCAACCCCCCAGGACTGCGCAAACGGCGCGCAGGTCCTGATGAACCTGCTGCTTCTGGCCGACCGCCGGTAGCGGCAACCACAGGGAGCACGACCATGAAGGTCTCCGGCAGCTACACCTTCGACCTGTCCGCCCAGCAAGTCTGGGATGCCCTCACCGACCCCTCGGTACTGGCAAGTTGCATCCCCGGCTGCTCGGGGCTGGAAGCCGTGGGCGAAAACCAGTACCAGGCATCACTGGCGGTAGGCGTAGGCCCCGTCAGGGGTAACTACAACGCCAGGGTGTCCATCCTGGACATGGTCCCCCCCGAGTCCTACCGTCTGGTGGTCGAGGGCAACGGCCCCACCGGGTTCGCCAGCGGCGAGGCCACCATCAAACTCGTCGATCAGGGAGACCGGACCACGGTGGAAGTTGACAGCGACGCCCAGGTCGGCGGCACCGTCGCCCGCGTCGGCCAGCGCCTCATGGGCAGCGTCGCCAAGATGATGATGGACCAGTTGTTCACTTGCCTCAGGGAAAAGGCCGCATAACCGGCGTTCAGGCCGGGGTGTCTCATGCATTCCAGGCTGGCTAAGCGAACTACTCGAGTGTCTACCCTATGACGTAGAGGGGTCTTATGGCAACTCAACACCTGGCTACAATCAAGAGCGTCAATATACGCAAAGTCTGGCCAGACGAGGCACAGAACTTCACACCATGGCTGGCGGAGCACATATCTTTACTAGGCGATGCGCTAGGTTTGAACCTTGACGAAACTTCAACAGAGGCGGCGGTAGGCAGCTACAGGCTGGACGTCCTAGCGCGCGACGCCGACCGTGAAGTGCCAGTGGCCATTGAAAATCAGTTGGGAGAGACGGACCACAACCACCTGGGCCAACTGCTCACTTACACAGCCGGTCACGACGCGAAAGTAGCCATTTGGATCGCAGGGAAATTCAGGGACGAACACAGAGAAGCCCTAGACATGCTCAACCATCGCACCGATGATGACAGCGAGTTCTATGGAGTGGTGATGGAACTGTGGAGGATAGGCGATTCTCCGCCTGCACCACATTTCCGAGTAGTATCCGCACCCAATCAGTGGGGAAAGCAGCAAAGGCAGGTGCGTCCTCCCGGTGAGACAGAACAAAGTAAACGGTACCGTGACTTCTTCCAGAGCCTTGTTGACAAATTGGGAGATGGCCCCGATATCCCCAGCCCATACAAAGTGACGGGGAAAAGCTGGCAGAGTTTCAAGACGGGTTACAGTGGTTTCGGATATGGAGCCTCATTTGCTTCGTCGGACGGTGGCCGAGCTCGAATAGAACTCTACATTGACTGTGGTGAACAGGAGACAAATAAAGAACGCTTCAACCAATTGGCGGATAACAGAGAAGAGATTGAATCTGCGATTGGAGAAGAATTCAACTGGGAACGATTGGACCACCGGAGGGCTTGCCGCATATCTGCGTTCCGCAAGGGTTCCATCCGTGACGGCCAGAGGGAATTAGATGATATACGGTCATGGATGATATCGACCCTTCCTAAGTTCAAGAGAACATTCGACTCCAAACTCGCTGAATTACTGATACGAGAATGAGTAACTAAGGTAGCCTCTCTCGATCTGAGACCATCAAGGAGGATCAGCATGGAACGAAGAATCCCCACCAAGGAAGAAGTCCTCGCATACCTCAAGGAAGACAACAACTGGGGGCGTTGGGGCAGCGACGACCAGGTCGGCGCGGTCAACATGGTCACCGACGAGAAGCGGGCCGCGTCGGCAAAGCTGGTCGTGAAGGGCCGGGCCGTGTCTCTCAGCAGGGAATTCCCCAAGACTCCCGCGGCCAACAACCCGACTCCCGCCCTCCACTACATGCGCCGCGGCGTCCGCCCCAACAACGGCGGCTCCGCCACCGACTTCTACGGCATCTCCTACCACGGCCAGGCCACCACCCACCTCGACGCCCTCTGCCACGTCTGGGACGGCAACGGCATGTGGAACGGCCGCAACCCCGACGACGTTATCAGCTTCGACGGCGCGGAGTGGGGTTCCATCGAGCACTGGAAGGAGGGCATCATCACCCGCGGCGTCCTCCTCGACGTGCCCAGGCACCGCGGCACGGACTTCGTGACCCACGAGGAACCCATCCACGGCTGGGAGTTGGAAGACATTGCCAGGGCCGAGGGCATCACCCTCTCCCCCGGCGACGCCATCTGCGTCTACGGTGGCCGCGAGGCTTGGAACCGGGTCAACCCCCTCTGGGGCTCGCACCCCGAGGGCCACCGCGCCGGGCTGCACGCTTCATGCCTCAAGTTCCTGCGCGAGTCCGACTGCTGCCTCCTGGTCTGGGACATGATGGACTACCAGCCCAACGGCTACGACCTCCCCTGGTCGGTCCACGGCTCCATCTTCGCCTACGGCATCGGCCTGCTCGACAACGCCCTGCTGGAGCCTGTGGCCCAGGTCTGCGCCGAGGAAAATCGCTGGGAGTTCATGTTGACGGTGAACCCCCTCCGCGTCGTCGGCGGCACCGGCTCCCCCGTCAACCCCATAGCCCTGTTCTAGCCGGGATTCTTCGATTCTCCCCTCTCCCGGCGGGAGGGGGGAGGACATCCAATGGCGAAGCCCCACCGTCCGTTCCTGGCAGAACGGAACGTTCCGGAAAGTGGACCGTCAGGGGGTTTCGGCTAAGTTCTCAGCGTCTTCGATGTATTGAATCGTTTCCCGGATGATGTTTTCGGTGGACTCCACCGGCTCGCATTGATTATTGTAGAAGCAATCGTTGTGCAGGTAGCGCGCCCGTTCCGCCAGTCGCGCCGGGAATGTCCTGAACATCTCATCTCGCAACGCCAGCCCCCTTAATTCGGCTGAGACCTGGATGCTTGTATTCACCGGTGCGGAAGGACGTCTCGCAACGACCAGACCCTCGGTTGCCCGCCTGGCAGCACACCAGGCCTTCTCCGCGGCATCCCGGATGTCTCCAGCTTCCAACCGCTCCAGCGCACTTGCGTAAAGGGAGCGAGCGTCGGCAAAAATCTTCCGGACCTTGTAAGTAGCCACCATCATGCTGCTCATTGGGATTGACACCATTTCTACCATAACGTAACTTTGCACTTACCCTATACAAGGAGGATTGTATGGGACCGGCGAACATGGTAACGGTTGACATTACCACCGTGCTTGAAAATCGAGGAGATTATTGGGCCGGTTACATCGAACAGTTGGGAACGACTGTTTACGGGGAAACTCCGGGAGACACCATCAACGAAGTGCATTTGATGGTTGACTTCTTCTTCAAGCATCATCCGCTTGATGAGAACGGAGTCTACCATGAAGAGTGGCTAAAAGAGTACTTCGACTACCACAATGTGCCGTATGAGGTCCGGCAAGAAGCCGGACAAGCTCCGCCACAGGGTCATGCCACTCTTCTCGAACAGCGTTACGAGATTCCGGTGTTTGCGTGATTACCAGGGAACAATTGCATCACGTCCTTACGCGGATGGGATATAGTCTCGTAGCCGAGGAAGACGGAATAGTACAATACAGAGACCCGGCCGCTCCGGTATGGTCGCTACAGTTTAGTTTCAGGAATCGGAATAGTCTTCCCCTTGATGATGTGATCAGACAATTGGAGTACGAAGGCGTTAACCCGGACTTGTTCTTGGGAGAGTACGACGCCATTTAAGATGGGTCCCAAATCCGCTTTCATCACATCCCCCCGCTCGCACAGTGGGGGGATGTGATTTTCCCTCGCCCTCTCATTCCCTGGCTCCCACATCGTCATTGCCATGAAAGCGGGGCCGGATTGGAATGGGCGCCAGCGACAGGCTGCCCCCTACTGCTCCTGTATGGACGGACTCACCGTCACCTCGAACTCGTCGCTGACCTCGTTGCCGCCGGGGTCCTCCGCCGTAACCGTGATGGTGGCCGTTCCTGTGCCCGTTGCCACCACCGTCAGGGTGGAGCCGGACACCCATGTCGACGCCACGCCGTAGTTAGACGATACGCTGGTGAAAGTCAACTCGTCTCCGTCAGGGTCGTGGAACACGCCGGGCAGGGAGAACTGCCGCCACTGTAACCCTTCCAGGCTGATGTCGGGCAGGGGCTGGGCCACCGTGGGGGGCCGGTTGGGCGCTTCTTCGTCCGGCGGCGGATCCTGTTCCGGCTCCGGCTCCACCGCCACGTCGAAGGTGTCGCTGACCCGGTTGCCGTCACTGTCCTGGGCCGTAACGGTGATAGTCACAGTGCCTTCTGCCACTCCCTTCACCGTCAGACTGGAATGGTCCGCCGCCACGGTTACGGTGGCTTTGGCTTCGTCCGAGGATACGGCGGTGATGGTCAGGACGTCGCCGTCGGCGTCGCTGAACACCCCCGACAGGGAGACATCCTGCGTATCCTGGGCTAACAGCCCGGATATGTCGCTGATGGCCGAGTTCACCACCGGCGCGGCCTTGACCGTCACGGTGAAGGCGTCTGATACCGTGCCGCCGTTGCCGTCGTCGGCCGTAACCGTGATGTTCGCCGTACCACGGGCCTGGGCAGTAACCGTCAGGCTGGAGTAACCGGTGGCCACGGACACGGTGGCTTTGGCTCCGTCGGAGGACGCGGCGGTGACCGTCAGGCCGTCGCCGTCGGCGTCGTCGAACACGCCGACCAGGGAGACCTGGCGGGTCCCGCTCTCGTGGGCGATGGTGGCGTCGCCGATGGCTGCCGAGACCGTGGGCGCCTGGTTGGGAGTTACCTGCGGCGGCGGGGAGACGACTGACACGTCGAAGGCGTCGCTCACCCGGTTGCCATCGGAGTCCTGGGCCGTCACCGTGACGGTCGCCGTGCCTTGGGCCACCCCGCTCAGGGTCAGCGTGGACCCGCCGGAGGCCACCGACACCGTGGCCCTGGTCTCGTCCGAGGACGCGGCGCTGATGGTCAGCGCGTCGCCGTCGGCGTCGCTGAACACCCCGGAAAGGGAGACCTCCTGCGTCGCTCCCTCCTCCAGGCCGGTCACGTCGGTGATGGCCGAAGCCACCACCGGCGCGGCCTTCACCCTGACGGTGAATGTATCTGAGACTGTCCCGCCGTTGCCGTCGTCTGCGGTGACCGTGATGGTCGCCGTGCCCCTGGCCCGGGCAGAAACGGTCAGCGTGGAGTAGTCGGGCGCCACCGACACCGTGGCCACGGATTCAGCCGAAGATGCGGCGGTGACGGTCAGCACGTCGCTGTCAGCGTCGCTGAAGACCCCGGACAGGGATACCGTCCGCGTCCCGCTCTCGTTGACGATGATTACGTCGGCCAGGGCGCTGGACACCGTGGGGGCCTGGTTGGGCGTTCCCTGCTGTTGCTGTCCGGCGGCCTCGATCTCCCGCAGGGCCTTGGCCACCGGCACCCAGCGCTCACCCCAGTCCGTGTCGGCGTAGCCCTGGGCCTCCGCCGCTGTCATGGCCGTCAGGGTCGCGTCGGCCACCGTCTCCCCGAAGGCCAGCAGGGCCCGGTCCCAGCGGTCGGTGTGCGCCTTATCGCTGACCCACTGCGGGTCGTTGCGCCACTGGTACATCCGGGCGATGAGCGCGTTGTACTTCCTCGCCACCGGCGCATCGAACGTGTCGCTGACCCGGTTCCCGTCTGTGTCCTGGGCCGTCACCGTGACGGTGGCCGTGCCCTGGGCCACGCCAGTCAGCGTCAGACTGGACCCGTCGGACGCCACCGACACCGTGGCCTTGGTTTCATCCGAGGACGCGGCGGTGACGGTCAGGGCGTCGCCGTCGGCGTCGCTGAAGACTCGGCCCAGGAACACGTCCTGCGTGGTGCCCACTTCCAGGCCGGACACGTCGGCGATGGCTGAGGCCACCACCGGCGCGGCCTTGACTGTGACCGTGAAGGCATCCTCCACCGTGCCGCCGTTGCCGTCGTCCGCCGTTACCGTGATGGTCGCCGTACCCCAGGCTTGGGCGCTCACCGTCAGGCTGGAGTAACCGGACGCCACCGACACCGTGGCCTTGGCTTCATCAGAGGATGCGGCGGTGACGGTCAGCGCATCGCTGTCGGCGTCGCTGAACACCCCGGTAAGGGAGACCGTCCGGGCTCCGCTCTCGTTGACGATGGTGGCGTCGGACAGGGCACTGGCCACCGTGGGCGCCCGGTTGGGCGTTCCCTGCTGTTGCTGCTGCTGCCCGGCGGCTTCGATCTCCCGCAGGGCTGCCGCCACCTCCACCCAGCGCTCCCAGCCCCGGTCGGCGAACTCCTGGGCCTCGTCCGCCGTCATCGGCGTCAACGTCGTGTCGGCCACTGTTTCGCCGAAGGCCAGCAGCGCCCGGTCCCAGCGGTCGGTGTGAGCCTTTTCGCTCACCCACTCCGGGTCGTTGCGCCACTGGTACATCTGCGCAATCAGCGCCGCGTACTTCTTCACCACCGCAACGTCAAAGGCGTCGCCGGCCTGGTTGCCGTCGCTGTCCTCCGCCGTCACCGTGACAGTCGCACTGCCTTCAGACACTCCGCTCAGGGTCAGCGTGGACCCGTCGGCGGCCACGGACACCGTGGCAATGGCCTCGTCGTCAGACGCAACGGTGATGGTCAGCGCGTCACTGTCGGCGTCTGTGAACGTGCCAGACAGGGACACGTCCCGAGTCGCTCCCACCTCCAGGCCGGACACGTCGCCCAGAGCGGCGGACACCGTGGGCGACTGGCTGGCGGGCGTCTGCGTGCCCTGTTCGGACCCGCTGGACCGCTTCCATGTCCTGGGGTAATTGCTGGACGTGCCGAAGTCCCAGGGATCATCCGGGCTGCCGTCGCCGTCCAGGTCCACGTTCCAGTCGGCGTAGATGCCGGTGTAGCCAGTGGGAGTCTTGAGCTCGGCGGTGGTCTTGCCCTCCCCGCCGGTTCCGGTGGCCTGCGTTTGGTCCGAATCCCAGTAGCTGTCGATGACCGTGCCGCCGTGGTAGCCCACCAGGCCGCCCACGTCCGTGCCGCCCGTCGTGCGGCTGGCGGAGTAGCTGGCCGTGATCGTCCCCGAGGAGTGGTAGCCCACCAGACCGCCGATGTACCGGCCGCTGCCGGTTACTTCCCAGAGGTTGTGGCTGGCGATGATGGAACCACTGTTGAATCCCACCAGGCCGCCCGTGTTGTCGGCCTTTCCGGACACAGTGTCGAGCGCACCGTGGCTGCTCCGCAGCACCGCGCCCTCGTTGTGGCCGACCAGTCCGCCGACATCCCGGCCGCCTTCGCTACGCGCGTGGGAACCGGTGACGTCGGCCGCAGAATCGCTGCGGATGATCGAGCCGGACGATTCCCCGACCAGACCGCCGACGGCGTTCCGGCCCGCTATCTCACCACTCACCCAGGCTCCGCTGACGGTGCCGGCGTTCCGGCCAACCAGGCTGCCGACCCGCCCCCGGGCGGTCACGTCGACCAGCGACAGGCTCAGGTCGCGGATCTCGCTGCCTGCGGCAAGCTGGCTGAACAGGCCCGCTTCATCATCGTTGGAGTTGATGTAGAGGTTGTACACGTTATACCTGTTGCCCTCGAAGACGGCGGCGAAAGCGCCCGCGCCGCGTCCGATGGGATTCCAGCCCCGGCCGCCGTTCCAGTAGGCATCATGGGCGTCGGCTTGGCCGCTGGTGTTGGCGTCGAAGTAGATATGAGAGGCCAGCTCGTAGCCGATGCAGCCCGAGGACGGGCATCCCATCCCGGACGCGGCGTTGGGGAAGGCCGTCGCGTAGCCGGAGTCGCCGGACGAGCCGTCGCCGTCCAAGTCCCAGCGGATGGCGTTGAGCTGGCGCCTGCTGGACACCTCGATCAGCCCGTCGCCGTCAACGTCGTAATCGATGTTGGACTCCAGCGGAGGGGCGGCAGTGGCCGGCATCCGCGCGCGCTGCCCGGCCGCGCTGGGGCCGGCGTGCTTCAGCGCCGGGTACTGGCTGGATGTTCCAAAGTCCCACGGGTCAGCCGGGTGGCTGTAATAGCTCAGGTCCATGTTCCAATTGGCGTATATACCCCCGTACCCCGTGGGCGTCTGCAACTCCGCGGTGGTCTTGCCGATCCCGCCGTCGCTGGCGCTTTGCCCAGAGGTCCGGGTGTCCCAGTAGCTGTCGGCGACGGTGCCGCCGACCTTCTTGCCAATCAGTCCGCCGACACCGTCGCTGCTGCTGCTGCCGTTGCTCACCCGTCCCACGGCGTAACTGGCGTAGATGGTGGAATTGCTATGGTATCCAACCAGCCCGCCAACATTGTTGTCCTTTCCGGCGACGTCTCCGCTGGAATAGCTGGCGTAGATGAATCCCCGGTTGTGGCCAACCAGACCTCCGTGACTGCCCTCCTCGCCGGTCACGCGGACGGCGGCGGAGCTGGCGACGATGCTGGCTCCGCTTGTCGATCCTCCGGCCAGTCCGCCGACGTTCTGGCTACCGGTAATCACACCTGAGACATGGCTGTTGATGATGTCGCCCTTGTTGACGCCAACCAGCCCGCCGGTGGCCCTTCCGTAGACGCTGTCGTGGATGTTCACGGCCTCGAGGTTGAGGTTGCGAATAACCGCGCCGGAGCTGATACTGCTGAACAACCCTTGGACTTTATGGTAGGGGCTCTCTCCCATGTAGAGGTTGTGGATGGTGTGACCGTTGCCCTCGAAGATTGCCTTGAACTCGTCGCTGGACCAGATCCCAGTGTTCATAACTCTGCTGAATGACGCCCATGACCAACTGGAGCTTATCGGCTCCCAGCCCGCGCCGTCATTCCAGTAGGCATCGCCCTGGTCGGCCCGGCCGTTGCTGTTGGTGTCGAAGTCCAGGCCGGTGGTCAGTTCGTAGCCCTTGCAACCCGAGGACGGGCAGCCCAGGCCGGTCATGGCGTCGGGGAAAGCGGCCGCGTATTCGTCGATATGGGTGGCGTTGCCGTTGCCGAGCGGGTCCCAGCGGATGGCGCTGAGCTGGGCCAGGCAGGACACTTCGATGAGGCCGTCAGCGTCGGCGTCATAGTCTCCGCCGGCGGGCACAGCGCAGGCCTGCGCCTCGGTCAGTTCCCCCTGCAGCGTATCGGTGGCGGCGGACAGGTTGTAGTTGGCCGCCTTGAAGGATCCGCTGTCCCCCAGGGAGTAGGTCACGCTGAGGCTGTGGGTTCCCGGCGTGGCAGCCGGGAAGAACCCGCTCACCGCCAGCCCGCCGGACCGGAAGTCGGCCAGCTCCGCCGCCAGCACTCCTGTTCCGTTGGCGGCGGACGTGTCAAAGGTCGCCGCCACGCTCCCGTCGGCCGGACGGCTGTTCACCGTCACCCCGCTGATGGCCGTGATGGCCCGGGGCGTGATGGTGTAGGACGCGACGGCCGGGCTGGCCGGCAGCGCGTACTTCTGCGCGTAGGCCGTCGCGATGGACAGACCGCTCAGGTCGAAGGCGTAGCTTCCCGCGTCGTTGCCCGCCGCCCGGGCCAGCGTTCCCGTCACCACGTCCGTGGCGGCGTCCCCAGCGTCCAGACCGCTCACCGCGTAGCTCAGGTCGTCCGTTCCGCCGTACTCCCGGCTGGGCGCACTGGGCGTGATCGTCAGCGTCCGCGCCGCCGCCGTCTGGCCCGGCGTCCCTTTCACCGTCACCCACGGGCTCTTCAGCCAGTTGGTCACCTGGTAGCTGGTGTCCCCGGCCCGGGTGCCCCGCAACTCCACCTCGTACTCCGTGCCGTTGGTCAGCCCGGTGATGACGTAACTGGTCCCGGTCACCCGCTGCCCGTCGGCCACCGTCGCCTTGGGCGCCCCGTCACCGTAGCCCGTCTTCCAGTCGGCCAGGGTGGCTCTGTTCAGCCAGGTGGTCGTCCCCGCCTCCCGCCACCGCGCCCAGTACAGGTTCGGCGGATGGCTCCCCGTGGCCGCTCCCCAGCTCAGCGTCAGCTGACCGTCTCCCGGCGTCAGCGCCACCCCCTGGAGGCCGTCCACCTTCCCGTGCTCCACCACCACCCGGTAGGTCTGGGTATTCTTGCCGTCCAGGGAGGTCACCTTGATGGAGACCGGGCTGTACCCGATGAAGGCGTACCACGGCCCGCTGGCCTCCCCGGTCACCACGTCCCGCTTCGGATGCCGGGCCTCCTCATGGCTCTTTCGCCCCTCTACCACGATGGACTTGGCCCCCGGCGCAGTGGTGGTGGCCACCGCCGTCACGTACACGTAGCCCGACTCCTCCGACTCCCGCGCCCTCCGCGCCACCGCCTCGGGCACCACCACCCGGTAGTCGTACACCCCGCTGGCCAGCGCCGGGGTCAGCGGGTAGGCCGCCCCCTCGTAGGGCACCTCGTTGCCCGCGTCCGGCTGTCTGCTGGTCGCGGTGTGGATCGCCAGACCCGCCAGCGTCGCGTCGGCGGAAGCCGTCGCCGTGGCCCGCGTTATCGTCAGCGTGTAGGTCCGGCTGGTGTAATTGTCCGGCCCGGTGATGGTCACCGTGATCACGTTCGCGCCCTCGGCCAGCGCTATCGCCGGACTGGCCTGGCCGCTGGCCACCGTGTGGCCGTTCACCGTGATGGTCCCCTTGTCGTAGCGGTTGGTCGGCGTGACCTTCACCTCCGCATCCCCGTGACCGACCCACGCCCGGTACTCGGTGTGCAGCCCTCTGAACACGAAGGGGTGCAGCCTCCCCGGCGAGACGGACAGCCCGCGCAGCTCCGCCCGGGGGTCCCAGGTTGCCGTAACCGCGTACTCCCGGCGGGTCTGGCCGTCCTCGGCGGTCACCGCCACCACGATCCGCTTCGGCTTGTTGAACTCCTCCAGGAAGAAGCTCTCGCTCCTCGATCCGCTTGCCACCCGCTTGCCGTCCACCGTGATGGAGGCGCCGGCGTGGTTGGCGGTGGGCCTCAGCCGCACCCAGCCTCTGCTGAGCAGCGGCACGGCGCCGCCGTACTCGGCGGTCTGGGGGTCGAAGGCAGAACTCAGGGGCAGTTCCCTGCCGTCCCAGTCCAGCAGCGCCAGACCGCTCAGCGTCGCGTCCGAGGACCGCCCATCGTTATCGCTGATGGTCAGAGTGAGAGTATTTGACGTCAGTGAAAGTGAAGGGACTTTGGCAACCAGGATGATGGTTTCGTCGCCTTCATCTGCCGCATCATCAATGGAGGTAATGACGTTTGCCCCGGCCGACGCCCCTGGCGCAATCTCGACGGCGGTAAGCTGCATTGTGTAATCGGTTCCCCGGGTAGCTGTGCCTCCGGAGATGGTAAAGTTCACGGTGACGCCGTCCGGGCCCGCCGGTTCGTCCAGCGCAACCACCAGGTCGGCGCCGCCGCCACCCTCCACCGGCATATTGAAGGCACCGAGTATTAGCTGGGCGCCCTCAGGTGGGGGGTCAGAGCTCTGAGCCTGGGCCGACCCCGACGGCCACAGCAACAACACCGCCAGCACGGCGCACAGCAGCGCCGCCATGACACCCAGGGTACGATTGCGCTGGTTCAACAACCCAGCGTAGAGACGGTGCATCGGGAGAGGTGGACGGAGGATGCCGGCCGCCAAGGCAAACGGGGCGGCGGCCAACGCAAGGACCGGGGAGAGACGGAGGAGAGAGGCCCGTCTCATTATGGGCCTCCCGTGATTTTCAGAGGCTGAAAGTCGGGGGGGGGGGGGGCTGAGATTAGAACGGGCCTGGCCGCCCCAATCAGGCGGCGCACCCGGCTGCCGTTGCTGCTTTCGTCGAACATGACCCTGCGGCCTCCTTGCTAAACGCTGCTCCGCCCTTCCGGCCGGTCCCACGGGACCCGGCGGCAGGGCGTTGCTGCTTGCTGCGGCTCCTCGCGCCGGCCGGTTCCGGTCCGGGCACGAAAATCCAGGAAAAACCTACACCATAATCCGTGTCTTTATCCATATTTTTAAGATCCTCTTTTGTATTCGTTAGTGTATACTTTGTGCCTGATCAGCTTTGCAGCCAAGACCCGGACCCATAATGCGGTTGACGTGGGACAGCGACGGTCCGGCCGGGAGGAAGGCATGGAACCGCCGGAACAGCTCCACCGGGACTTCGAGGCCCTGCAGGAACGCCTGTCCCGCCTGAGCCAGGCCAGCCTGCGCATCAACGAGAGCCTGGACGTTGACGCGGCCCTGCAGGCCGGGTCCACAGGCTACGCCCACCGTCTTCGCCCAGGACATGAGTGAATTTATCGAGACCAGCGAACTCACCGGGACCAAGGCCTTCGTGCGTCCTTTGTGGCGGACTGCCGGCCCTGGTTGCCTGGTTTTTCCGGGTCTTTGGCGCCGCACTCTCACTGGCGCCGGTTGCTTTGGGGCTGGTCCTTTTGCTCTTGGCTGTGCCCGGCAGATGGAAGGAAAACTCGAAAGTTCGTCCTTCCGCCCGCCTGGGCGGGGTCGGCATGAGCGGAAAGTGATTAGTGGATAGTGGATAGGGTCCGTCCCCTCCAGCGCAGGAATCCGCCGGCGGTCGTTAGATGACTGGACCGCCTGAAACGGAACGCTGACCCACCGGCATTTGCCCCTTCCCAACCCCGGACACACTGCCCTATCATGTTCTCAGGGAAGACGGACAGCGTAATGGGCGCTGCGAGGGGAGGTGTGCCCATCACGCGCAACCCGTCCAATCCGGGGGAATAGGCAAAAGCTCGCCCCCGGCCGGGGTTGGGGGTGTCCGCATTTGTCCCCAAATGAAATTCCCCCCGCATCCTTAAGGAGTCGAAGATGCCGGGCAACGACATGAACGAGGTTATCAGGCTGGTGAACGCCGAGGCGGACCGTCTGGGAGAGTTCCTCTCTGGGCTGGACGCCGGGGACTGGTCAAAGGACAGCTATTGCGAGGGCTGGGTCATCGGCGACGTGGTGGGCCACCTGGCCGGGGGCGCGGACTCCTGGGTCAACTCCATCGGCAGGGGAGTTAACGGTGACTCCAACCCGCCCGCGGGACAGGTGTTTCTCACCCCCGGAGACCGGGCATCGGACGTCACCGCCCAGGCCGCCAGGTCCGCGTACCGGCAGCAGGGGACGGAATTACTGGAGCGGTTCAAGACCGGCTACAGCCGTCTTGCCGGCACGTTGGCCGGGCTGAAGGCCGATGACTGGGACAAGCTGTGCTTCCACCGCCGGGGGCCGATGCCCATCGGCGCATACGTGGAGGTGCGCCTCCAGGAGTTGACGGTCCACGGCTGGGACATACGCTGGGGAGCGGACCACACGGCGGAGATGTGGCCCGACGCCCTGGAGGTCATGGTGGGAAGGGTGCCCCGCTGGGTGAGCAACGCCTTCCGCCCCGGCCTGGACCTGCCCGCCCCCGTCCGCTACAGGTTCGAGGTCTCGGAGCCGGTGGCGGTCCATGAGGACTACGTGGTGACCCGCGACGGTTTCGAGGTCGAAACCGGCGGCACAATCCCTGCTGACGTTACCTTCCGCTGCGACACCGGCAACTACATCCTGCTGATTTTCGGCCGCCTCGACGTGGAGCAGGCCACCGCCGCCGGACGCCTTTCGGTTGAGGGACCAATGGACCTGGCAGCCAACTTCACCGAGTGGTTCCAGGGCTTCTGAGCTATTCCAGCGCCCACATCCGGCAACGCCCGTCAGCGGCGGCAGTTGCCATCAGGCGTCCGTCGGGGGAGATGGCAACGCCGTACATCCCTTTGACCGGCGTCTTCTCGAAGGCCAGAAGCTCCAGGGACTCGGCGGACAGTACGCCCGCGCCGTGGTCGAAGGTCATGCCGATGATGGACCCGTCCGACGACAGGGCAAACGAGAACGGCCTCCGGTCGGACAGGTCTGCGGAACGGGCCACGGACCAGTCCCCGCCTGTCCGGGACGGGGACCAGGCGATGAGCTTCCCATCGTAGCCCAGCGACCAGAGCAGCCCGCCGTCCGGCGCGGTCTCAAGGGCGCCCACGGCGGTGGTATGGCCGGACAGGGTACGTAGCCGCTCGCAGTCCGGGACGCTCCACAGGTGGATGTCATCGAAAACTCCCGAGGCCGCCAGGACCTTCAAGTCCGGCGTGAAGGCCACCGAGGTCACGTTCTTCGGGTGTCCCCGCAGAACTATGGGCGGGGTGTCCTGTTGCGGCCCTGCCGGGACAGGCCACAACCGCACCGTCCGGTCGTAGGACGGGGATGCTATCCACCGTCCGTCGGGAGACAGGCGCGGCGTCATCACCGTGTTGGTATGTCCGGTCAGGGTCTTGAGCAGTTCGCCCGTCTGGTACTCCCACAACCGCAGAGTCCTGTCGGTGGACGCCGTGACCAGCGTTCCCGAATCGGGCGTCAGGCACATCCCGTTGACGCTCTTCTCATGCCCCTCAAAGGTCCTGACCCTCTCGAATGACGGAACGGACCAGACATGGACCAGGGCGTCCATGCCGCAGGTAACAAGTTCCTCCCCGCCGGGTGCGAACAGCACCGACATGGCATGTCTGGCGTGCGCCTTGAACTCTGCGGCTAATTCCATCGGTCAACTTCCAGTGCTTGGTGGCCCGCCCGGGTCACGTGGCGGCGCGGCCCCGCCTCAACCCGCGGCCCGGCAGCGCCCCGGTGTTCTCGCCGTTCTCGATCACCACCTGCCCATTGACTATCACGTAGTCGATGCCTACGGGGTATTGCTTGGGGTCCTCCTTGCTCGCATGAGTCTTCACCGTGTCCGGGTTGAAGAGCGCTATGTCGGCCTTGAAGCCGTCCCGGAGCAGCCCCCGGTCGGGGATGCCCAGGCGCTGGGCCGGGAAGGACGTCATCTTGCGGATGGCTTCCGGGAGGCGAAGGTGCTTCTCAGCGCGGACGAACTCGGCCAGCACAATGGGGAAGCAGCCGTAGGTCCGGGGGTTGGGGTACTCGCCGAACAGGATGGCGTCGCTGGCAATCATACCCATCGGGTGGGAAACGAAGTCGGGCAGGGTCTGCGGGTTGGTGCCCAGGCCCACCGTCGATATGCCCAGGTTCTCCGACACCAGCAGGTCGAACAGGGCGTCCGCCGGGTCCTGCCCCCGCATCTCGGCGATGTCGGTTATAAGCCTGCCGTCGTACCCGGCATTCTCCGGGCGGGTGAAGTTGGTCAGCCAGTTATTGTGCAGACGGTCGGGAGACAGCTCCCGCTTCATCCGGGCGCGCTCGTCGGCGTCCTGGAGGGCGGCCATCAACCGCTCCGGCCCGCCGTCCTTGGCCCAGTGGGGCAGGCCGATGGTGACGGTAGTGCCGGAGTAGGGGTAGGTGTAGCAGTCGAAGGTAACGTCCAGCCCCTCTTCCCTGGAGTTCTCCACCAGGCCGAGGTAGTCCAGGTGGCTGCCCACCCCCTGGGCGCTCTGGCGGTAGTGGGTCAGGTGCACCGGGATTCCGCTGCGGCGTCCAATCTCCACCGCCTCTTCCCAGGGGGCCAGGAGTCCCTGGGCGCGGAGGCTGGCCCTGGTGTGGGTGTGGTAGATGCCGCCCAGGGATGCGGCCACTTCGGAAATGGCGATAAGCTCTTCGGTGCCGGCGTAGGAGCCGGGGGGATAGTCCAGCCCGGTGGAGAGGCCCCACGCGCCCTCTTCCATCGCCTCCCGCACCACGGCCTTCATGTCCTCCATTTCGGCGTCCGTAGCCGGACGGTCGTTCCAGCCGACGCTCCAGATGCGGGCCGGGGAGTTGCCCAGGATGTAGGCGATGTTGACGGCCACCGAGTTGTCGTACTTGCCCAGCAGGTCGGCCACGGTGAGCCAGTCCGCGGGCAGGGGCGGGTAGCCGTTGAGGCCCGAGTCCAGCCAGATGTACCGCTCCAGCTCCTCGCGGGTCTTGAAGGGGGCGTGGGAGATGCCGTCGATGCCCACCAGTTCAGTGGTGACGCCCTGGCGCACCTTGGGGTCGTGATGGGGTTCGCCCAGGATGGTCAGCCCGGCGTGGGAGTGGAGGTCCACGAACCCCGGACAGACCACGTAGCCGGTGGCGTCTATGGTCCGCGCCGCTTCGATGTAGGAAACGTCGCCCCGGTGAATCGTTACCGTATCTCCATCCACCACCACGGCGGCGTAGAAGCCGGGGCTGCCGCTGCCGTCGATGATGAGGCCGTTCTTGATGATCAGGTCTGGCATGTGAGTCTCTCCGCAATGCGGCCCCTCCACTGGTCGAGGACCCGCTTCTCAGTGGTTGATGTTTTGGGAGTGCGCGCCGCTTCAGGCCCAAGCATATCGCATAACATGGTAGAATTTCGACCACGGTTGGAGTCGGGAGGGCCAATGCAGGAAATTGACCGGACGAGGTTCCTGTTTTCGGATGCCTGGGCGTTGTACGGCGATGCCATTGAAGAACTGGACCGGGGGAAGCCCCGCAACGCCGCGGAAAAGGCGTGGGGTGCGACGAAGCGGGCCACCGGCGCCCTGATCCTGGCCCGGACAGGACGGGAACCCCGCACCGCGGGCCAGACCCATCGCGGGATACGCACTTTGCGCCGGGGCAGCGAGGCGTTCCACCAACTGGAGTTGCGCTATCAGCACGCGGCCAACGTCCTGCGCGGGGAATGCTTCTATGACGCGAACTGCGAGCCGGAGGATGTGCTGGCGATGGACATCCTGGGCACGGCGGACTATATCCGAGACGCGGAAGGGCTGGCCGGCGCCTGACCTGGGAATTGTGAAGCCCGATCTGGAATTAGCGCCCTTCCTGTTTGGGACATTTCCGCTTCTTCTTGGCGGGTTGATGCGGAACTCCGGCTTCGCATGGGGGCACAACTACCGTCTCGACTTGGCCCGACCAGCCAGGAGTAAACCGCCGGAAGACTCCACCATATAGGCCACGATATTTTCAATACAGGAGCAGCCATGATATACGAAGTGCGCACCTACGATCTCAAGCCGGGCACGGTGGGTCAGTACGAGGAAAGCTTCGGCAATGCCCTGAAGCACCGGGAGCAGTACTCGAAGCTGGCGGCGTTCTGGCACACGGAGATCGGGCCGCTGAACCAGGTCATCCACGTGTGGCCCTACGAGAACATGGACGAGCGGGCGCGGGTCAGGACCGAGTCGGCCAAGGACCCGAACTGGCCACCGCCCAGCAACGGGGCCATCCTGCAGATGAGCTCGGAGATATGGATTCCCGCGCCGTTCATGCGGCCGATGGGCGGGGACCAGGCCCTGGGCAACATCTATGAGATGCGTGTCTACACCTACCAGCCGGGGTCCATCCCTGAGCTGGTCCGGCGGTGGACCGAGGCCCTGCCCTACCGGGAGGAGTTCTCGCCGCTGGCCGCGGGCATGTACACCGAGACCGGGAACCTGAACAAGTGGATGCACGTCTGGCCCTATGACGACCTGAACCACCGGGAGGAGGTGCGCCGTGAAGCCAGCAAGTCACCCCATTGGCCATCGGGGGCTCCGGGAAGGGTCGCCCAGGAGAACAAGATACTGGTGCCAGCCGCCTTTTCCCCAATGCATTAGGGCAGGGAGGGTCCACAGGTCTATCCGTTGCCAGCGTGGACTGTGGATCCCCGCTCTAGCGGGGATGACGCGGGTCGGTAGAGGCGGGCCGGTGAGGGGTAATGATGGGCCATCCAGGGTTTGGATGGCCCTTTTGGCATGGGTTATGAGGGACGGTCCTTCCGCTCTTGCTCGCGTTCCTCGGCCTTGTCGCGCAGGGGGCGGCCCTTGTCCGGGTGGGGGTCCTTCACCAGGCCGTAGATTGCCCGGCCCTCGTGGTCCTCGGGCAGGTACTCGGTGATGGGCATTCCGTCCTTGTCCACGAACAGCAGGCAGTGGCAATACTTGTAGATCTGCATGTCGTCGCAGGCGCAGACCCAGGTGCGGTGCTGGACCTCTTCCTTCTTGTCGGGGTAGAAGCGGCAGGGGCAAAGGGGACGGCCGATTTCGTCCACGTTCTGGGCGAGCCCGAGCACAACCGCCTCGGTGACACCCTCGCCCGGATGGGCGTAGGTGCCGGACTTCTCGAGGTAGCGCTCGACAAAGACCCGCATTCTCTGGATGGCTTTTTCACTGGGCTGGTCTGCCAATTGTGATCTCCTCCCGGGAGCGTTGCCCTGTCCCGTGTATAAGGCGCGGCTGATACACCGTACCAGACTGCTATCTATGGTAACGGGGTGGGGCTGATTTCGCAACCAAGGTTACAGGTCACGGCAATTCCTCCCCGGCAGCCGGGGATTTTCCCCCGGATGTGGATGGTAGTCCGTGGCCGGCTGACCGGCGCATTGGCCGGGTCGCGGACTGCCGGAGAAAAATTCCGGTTTCCCGGTCAAGTATGGTAGTCCGTGGCCGACTGAGCGGACGTATACGGACATTCCGGCCCGTTGGACGGGTCAGGGCTCTGGTACAGGTGTTTTCCGGCGCTGGACATCACGCGACCCTGGGCCGGGTTGGACCCCGGTCATGGCAACAGCGTCGGGTTGAGCCTGGCCGGTACAAGCCTCGATAGAGGAGTGGAAACGGGGTTGGAAAGAGGCGAGTGTCAGTGACGCAGGGACCATTTCTTACCCGGTTTGCTATACTCGGGGTACCAATCCTCCCTTGCAGAGCGGGCCGTGCCGAACCAGACCGAACCCAACGCCAATAACGTCCCGGGCGACCTGCTCCGCGCCATGATGCCCGGCAGCAGGGTGCTCTCGGAGAACACCCAGACCTTCCCGGCCCATCTGGGCCAGCACGCGGACGTGCTGACAACTGCGCCAGGCCGTTCCCTGGTGACGCTTTTACCTTTGGTTGCGAGGAGTATGCAAGGTGAATAGGGAAGTTCGTCCTTGGCTGAACGCCATCCATGCTGGCGACGCCACGAGTGTTATCCGGACGTTGCCGAGCGAGTCAATCGATTGCATCGTTACCAGCCCGCCGTACTACTCCCAACGCAACTACGGCAGATCTGGGCAGATAGGTAATGAGGGATCTCCGGCAGAATATGTTGAGAAACTCCAAGAGGTATTTTCAGAGTGCTATCGTGTTCTGGCACAGAATGGAACACTGTGGCTAAATCTAGGCGACAAATACAATGCTGGTGAACTGCTCGGACTTCCTTGGCGAATCGCGTTGGCACTGAAGGACGACGGTTGGATTCTCCGCTCGGATATTATTTGGCATAAGCCCAATGCTATGCCATCCTCCGTCAAAAATAGACCCACCACGGACCATGAGTACATATTCTTCTTAGTGAAAAATCCAGATTACTACTATGATATTGACGCGACGAGAGAACCCCATGTGACTTTTACTTCCAAGAGTCGCATGAAGGGGGGCCGAAATCACTTCGGCCAGAGAAACGGAACCCCGGAGAACGGTAAGAATGAAGGCAATGCGAACCTACATGACTCGCGTTGGGACCAAGCCTTTCATCCAAAGGGCAGGAACCGCCGAACCGTATGGGAAATCCCGCTTTCAAAATTCCGTGGGGTCCATTTTGCGGTCTTCCCTGAAAAGCTGGTAGAACTCTGCATTTCGGCGGGATGCCCACTAGGCGGTGTGGTTCTAGACCCATTTCTTGGAAGTGGCACCACTGCTGTAGTAGCTCAACGTCTGGGAAGAAACTACGTGGGTATCGACATCAACGCAGAGTATTGTCAACTAGCCGCAAGCCGCCTCACACAGGGATTGTTGGTCTAAGGGTCGCTGATGTCCCTGAGCAAAGGCAACAGTTCTTCCTCCAGTTTTTTCGCTAATAACGGCTCAATCAAGGTGATTTGGTTCGGATTGGCCTGAATGTATATATAGAGTGAGGACGAAAGCTCGTCCAAGTCCCCGGTCCACGATTCGGCTATCACTATCGGGACGCATGTATGGCCCTGCTCGGTGGCGACCAGAATCGATTTGTAGATGTCTCTGGTGAACAACAGTGCATGCCCCCCACCCATCGTTTCACGAGTCTTAACAGGAAGAAGAAGCGTACGGCCCGGGCCTGTGACTTGCACGTCGTAGGTCTCGTCAGCAATTCTTACCTGAGTATTGCTTACCACTAGGGGCAGTTCATGACCCCGGATCAGTGTCTCCAAATTCCGCCTGACGATCCCTTCGAAAAGTGTACCCCTCAAGGCCCGCCTGCTGCCTTCAAGCCTTGAAAGCATAACTTCGGAGATGGCTGGCCACTCCCAGTTCTCGGCCTCTGGGAACAGCGGAGCAACAAACTTCCTTATCTCATTTATCAGATAAGTCTGACGTTCGATAACCGTATTCCCCGGCACGGACCGAAGGAGCGGTTGGAGACGCTGGGTCGCCGCATCGCGAAGAAGCCAGGCAAGAAAGAACCATTTGGCCCTGGAATTGGAGTAAGGTCGAAGTAGGCCATCATACAGCTTTACGTCGCTCTGCTGGTTGAGGTAGCGGTCTATTGTACTTGCCGCGCGCTCGTCCGATTGTTCCTGAACGAAGTCCAAGATCGAACCATACCCTTCCTGCTCTAGAAAACTTACGAAGTCCTGATAGAAACGCTGGTTTTCCCGGACTATCGCAATCAATTCCCTTAACCGTAAGTTATGTAGGACGAAGTCCATAGGCACTCCGACAGATGAATTGTGCCATGTAGATTTCAGCACCGTGGGAGAATAATTTTCCACACTTGAGTGGACATGCCAACCTTCGGACGAAGAGAGTCTGGCCGAGGTCAGCGGCCCTTCCAGACCGGGGGGCGTTTTTCTGCGAAGGCGCGGGGGCCTTCCTTGGCGTCCTCGGAGTTGTTGACCCGGAAGTTGACCCAGGCGTTCAGTTGCAGCGACTGGTCCAGACCGTAGAGCCGCCAGTGCTGGGCCACGGCCTTGGTTCCCTGGACGGCAAGGGGAGCGTTGGAGCCGATGGTCTCGGCAATCTCCACGGCCCGGGGCATCAACTGCTCCGGCTCGACGACTTCGTGGACGAACCCGAGGCGGTGGGCCTCCTCGACACTGAGGGTGTCGCCGGTGAGCAGCAGGTACATGGCCTCGCCGTAGGGCATGATCCGCGCCAGGTGGTGGATGGCGTGGTTGGCCAGTATGCCGCGCTTGACCTCGAACAGGCCGAAGTAGGCCTCGGTGGAAGCGATGCGGATATCGCAGTCGGCGGCGCGTTCCATCCCGGCAGCGATGGCCAGGCCGTTGACCGCGGCGATGAAGGGCTTGGGGTTCCGGGAGAAGGGCTGCCCCGCCCTCAGATCGACGCTGACCTGGGGCGGCGGTATGGGCCGGCCCTCAGCGGGACTGGTGGGCGCGGCGGCGGCGTTCCGCTCGGCCATTTCACGCAAGTCCGCTCCGGCGGAGAAGGCCCGGCCCTCGCCGGTGACGATGCCGACGCGCATGTCCGGGTCCTGGGTGAACTCCATGATGGCCTCGTCCAGGTCCTGCCGCATCTGGGCGCCCTGGGCGTTCAGCCGGTCGGGGCGGGTCATCCTGAATATGGCGTAGTGCTTTTCAGGGTACGGTTCGTAGGTCAGGTCGGGCATAGCCGGGCCTCCTGTTCTCTTGGCGCGGTTGTACGCCGGTGGACTTCCCAGGCCCTGGAACTTCCGGGTCCCCGCTTTCGCGGCAATGACGGTTGGACGGCTTACTCCGGCTGCTGACGCCGGAGCATCTCCCGCAAACGCCTCGCCTCTTCCTCGGCTTCCGCGGCGCGGGCTTCGGCCTGGGCGCGGGCGGCACGCTCAGCCTGCCAGTTGTCCATGTAGCGCCCGGTGGACGGGTCGTAGAAGCGGGGCCAGCCTTCGTCCCAGGCCAAACTCAGGCCCAGGAGCGGGCTGTAGCCCTTCAGAATGCCGTCGGGTCCAGTGGTCAACTCAACAGGTTGAAACTCCCCGCCGGTCAGAATGCCACCGTAAAGAGGCTCGCCGTGGTAACGGCCACCGCTGGGGTCGAACCGCCAGTATTCGGCAACGCCGATGCTGGCGTAGATGGCCGGCTTCCGGGTTACGTCCCCTCTCGCCGTGGTCGGGGACGCGATTTCCAGAACCCAGTCGGGCGGTTTGCCCGCCTCCCAGGGAAGGTAGAGCCTGCGGGGGCGGATGGCCTGCGCGTCAACCCCGAAGACCAGGCATACGTCCGGGCAGATGCGGACGTTGAGGTCGCTACGGTCGTAGCAGATGTAAGTATCGAAGTCCAGGAAGATATCGGGACGCTGTTGAAAATCCGCAAAACTGGCCCTAAGGAGCCCGTACACTTCTGACTGTTCATCGCGTTGTTCCATTGCGTCGGGTTTTTCCGCGGCCGCCTTGTCGGGGTCGAATTCAAGGCTGTCGTAGTCGATTTCGCCCTCGCGGTTGTAGGGCAGCATCTTGATGGAGTGTATGGTCATGGCAGACCTCGCTGCGGGTGGCGCGACGCCGGTTGCGATGGATTATAACCTGTCCATCTGACTCCCGCCGCGTGACGTCTCCGCCTGGGACCGCGGGAGTTCGCAACGTTTGCCTTACAGGAAGAATTTGCCGCCGTTGGGCAGGAGGCACTGGCCGGTGAGGTAGCCCGCATCCTCGCTGGCCAGGCTGACGGCCAGGAATCCCACCTCCTCGCCCTTTCCCCAGCGGGGAATGGGGTCTGCTTCCCCAGGAGGATAGGCCAGGGGTTCCGCGCCCGCGGATGGGTCAACTCCGCCGGGGCAGATGCAGTTGGCAGTGATGTTGTATGGCCCGAACTCGCGGGCCAGCCCCCTGGTAAGACCCACGATGCCAAGCTCTGCGGTGCTGCTGATAGCATCCTGTCCCTGGAAGGCGGAGAGACCGGCAAAGTTGATCACGCGGCCCCAATTGCGTTCCACCATCGAGGGGATGACGGCCTGGCAGACGACCATCGCGCCGCGCAACTCCACGTTGATCTTGCGTTTCCAGGTCTCGAAGGTTATTTCCGCCAAGGGCGCCGACTCCAGGGGCAATAGGGCGTTGTTGACCAGAACGTCCACGCCCCCAAACTCGTCCAACGCCTTCTGCGCCAGCCCCCGGACCTGTTCCTCGTCGCCGGTGTCGCAAACCGCGGTGAGGGCCTTCACGCCCGATTGGGCTGCCTCACGGGCGATCTGCTCCAGCGCTTCCCCGCCCTCCATGCTTGCCAGCGCCAGGTTCGCGCCCTCGGCGGCAAAAGCCAAGGCGGTGGCCCTGCCGAGGTTGCGGGTGGCCTCGGTTATCAGTACGGTCTTGCCTGCCAGTCCTGTCTGCAAGGTGCGATGCCTCCGTTAAGGGGAATGGGTTGCAATGGACTCCCGTTGTCGCGGGAATGACGGCCCGGGGTTTTGAGAGATAAGCGTCTCTACAGGAAGTACGCCCCGCCGTTGACCAGGTAAGCCTGGCCGGTGATGTAAGACGCCTGTTCGCTGGCCAGGAACACGGCCAGGGCCGAACATTCCTCCACCGTACCCTGGCGGGGGATGGGGATAGGCATGTCCATGGTCCGCTCGTGGGGCGACGATTCCTGTCCGGGAGTGCGTACCACCTGGATGCTGCCGGGGCCGACACAGTTGGCGGTGATGTTGTGTTTCCCGTACTCGTTGGCCAAGGCCCGTGTGAACCCCTCGACGGCCATCTTCAATGTACCCTGACCGGATACGCCTCGGAAGGGGGCGATACCGGAATAGTTGATAATGCGGCCCCACTGGTTTTCCACCATGCTGGGCAGCACGGCCTTGCAGGTAAGGAACAAGGCATCCACGTTGACGGCCAGCGCACCCTCCCACTTGTCGGCAGTCAGGTCCATCAGGCTCTCGCGCACCCGCCAGACGGCATTGTTGACCAGCACGTCGATGCGGCCGAACTCAGCCATGCCCATCTCCACAAAAGAGGCTACGTCGGCCTCGCTGCTGACGTCGCACTGGCCGGTGACGACCCGCACGCCGGACTCGGCGGCCATCGTTGCGGTCTCCTCCAGCAGGTCCATGCTCTGGCGGGTACACAGCAGCAGATTGGCCCCCTCTTTGGCAAAGCCCAACGCGCTGGCCCTGCCATGGTTGCGCGTGGCCCCGGTGATCATAACGACCTTGTCCTTGAGTCCTGTATCCATTGCCCGCCCCTGTTCAGACCCCCGTTTCCACGGGGACAAGTTTTGACGCTCTGGCAGTACATTGACTGGAGTTTGCCGCACAGTCGACGTACTGCCCGGAGAGTATATCACCAGATGCCAGGGGACGAATTCCCCGGTGTACAAGACGGCAGGGCAATCGCGTTGTGGTTGATGAACCTGGGGCGTGGAGAGACCGGGCCAGCATCGTCCAGCAGGGTCATCACGCCGTAGCGGGCGCCGGTCAGGGAACGGGCGGAGTCCAGCGCCCCCTGGAGCACCTGGTCGAAGTCCAGGCTCTCGTTGATGCGGAGACTGGCCTCGCTGAGGCGGGACAGGCGCTCCCGCAGGGTCTCGATCTCCCGGTAAAGCTGTTCCGGCTGGTCCATTTCTTCCTCCCGGCCCGGACCCCGGCGACCGCTGCGGCGCGGTGCCGGATTCGATTGCAAAGCTGGTCAAGCATAATGATACAACAACTGTTACATAAAAAGGCCTTAAAGATACGGACTATTCCACGGATTATGGTGTAGGGTTGTTCTGGTTTCCCGTGTCGCGCCTACGCCGCCGAAAGCCGAGCTCTTTGGGGTCGGCCAGAAATGCGGGGCGCTGTTCAGAAAGAGGTCACTACGTCATGTTCGATGACAGCAACAATAGCAGGAAAAGGGACCTCCTGTTGAGGGCGGTTATGCCCGTTCTGCCCCCCCCCCCCCCGACTTTTCCCGGCTTTGGCTTGCTCATCTAGCGCTCCGACGACTCTCCGCGCTCCTCCTGCTCGCCGCTGCGCTCGTTGCGCCAGCGGTCTCTTTCGTCCACCACGCCCGGCTCGACACGCTGACGGAGCAGGGCTTGAGTTCCCGGATAAGCGAACCCGTGCAAATCCCTCTGGGCAAATTCTTGTTTGGGCGGTGTCCCATTATCTCTTGATCCTGGAGATGCAATATGAGTCCTCGAATCCGGTCCGCTTCTGTCGCTTTCCGATTGTCTTATTGGGTTCCGGCGCTGGCTGTCGCTGCGGCGCTGGTCTTTCTGGCCTGGCTGATGGCAGAACCGGCGGCGGCCCAGGAGGGCAACGCCGGAACCGAGCCGGCCAATGTGATGCTGTTCGCCGATGGGGTTCCGGCCGAGGGCGGCGAACCGGTCACCGTCGTTGCCGGGCTGAGAAACGCGGCGGGGCCCGAGGGCGTGAGTGTGACGCTTACGGCCGGCGGAACTGCCACCGGGGATGACTACGCCCTGTCGGCCAATGTCATCAACATCGCACCTGGGTCGACGGCCGGCCTGGCGACCATCACCGTCACCGACGACGCGCTTGACGACGACGGCGAGACAATCATTCTGAGCGCCACGGACAGCTCGTCCTCTCCAGCCGCCGCAGATCTTACCCTCACCATCATGGACAACGATGACGGGGCACTCGTGATCACGCCCCAGTGCAACCCACTTACAACGAGCGACTATGACAGCAACAACAACCGCCTTATTGACGTGTGTAACCTGGCCCAGTTCAACGCTATCCGTTATGACACCTACGCCAGCGGTCATAACGTCCATTCAAGCGGATACCGTGCCGCATACCCCAACGCAACTGGCGGAATGGGCTGCCCTTGGGGCACTTGCAAGGGCTACGAACTGACCGCCAACCTTGACTTCGACACCAACGCCAACGGCAGGGCCGACGCCGGTGACGCCTTCTGGAACGGAGGCCAGGGTTGGACGCCTTTCGCATTCCGCGGTGTCTTCGACGGCCAAGGTCACTCTATTAGCAACCTTTTCATCGACACGCCCAACTCGGAGGCGGGGCTGTTCAGCACGCTTAGCCGAAACGGGGTCATCCACGACGTTAGACTGAAATCCGTGGACATTGACGGAGACGCGGAGGTCGGCGGCCTGGTTGGGGAGAACAGCGGAACAATTTTGGGCGTCAGCGTCTCCGGTACCGTATCTGGCACAAGTGCCGTCGGGGGGCTGGTCGGAGCGGCTACCGATACCAGCCGTATCACCGCCAACGTGGCTACGGCGAGTGTCACTGGCAGCCGAGACAATGCCGGCGGCTTGGTGGGCCACAACAACGGCAGAATCTCTACCAGTTACGCCATTGGTCGGGTATCCGGCAGCGCCGCCAACATCGGCGGGCTGGTGGGCCGCGGTGAGTCCAACCTTGTCTCTGACAGTTATTTTGACACAGTGACATCGGGCCACACCAGCAGCGCCGGAGGCGTAGGCAAGACCTCCGCCGAGTTGCAAGAACCCACCGGCTATGCGGGAATCTACGCCGACTGGAAAGTTGACGTAAACGGCGACGAACTCCTGGACGATCCATGGTGCTTTGGTACCGCCAGCGACTACCCTACCCCAAACCCGAGGGGGCCTCTCTGTCCAAATCTCCCCGCTACCATACCGGACAACAAGGTCGATTACGACACAGACGATGACGGCCTGATTGAGGTGTCCAACGTAGCACAGCTCAACGCCATCCGCTGGAACACCAGCGGCGACGGCATCAGCTTCTACGACGGCTCCAAGTATCGTGAGGCGTATCCCAACGCTGCCGACTTCATGGGCTGCGCCGTTCGAGGAAACAGCTATTTTGGGCGGCTATGCAAGGGCTACGAGTTGGCGACGGACCTGGACTTCGACACCAACGGCAACGGCTGGCGCGACTCCCGGGACTGGAACGGCGGCAGATGGGAGCCCATAAGAAGAAACTTCGACGCTGTTTTTGACGGCAACGGCTATACCATCCGCAACCTGCTCGTTGAAGATTCCAAGGGCGCGGGACTGTTCGAGTCTCTGCATCGGCACGGCGTGATTCGCAACGTCAGGCTGGAATCCTTGGACGTTAATGGCTACGTGGAAGCCGGCGGGCTGGTAGGAACTAACCACGGTACGATCAGTGGCAGCAGTGTGTCGGGGTCGGTGTCCGGTTCTACCTCAGTTGGTGGGTTGGTTGGGTTGGCCGGGTCGTCCAGCATCATCGTCGGCAGCTACTCGACCGTCAGAGTTGATAGAGGGCATGCGACCATCGGCGGTCAGAGTATGGGCGGCCTGGTCGGTTCCAACGAGGGCGCCATCCGGGGCTCTTACGCCACGGGCGCAGTGTCGGCAGGCGAGGCCAACAACGTGGGCGGGCTGGTTGGTTACAGCCATCCCACAGGCGTCATCATCGCCAGTTACGCCGTCGGCGAAGTGTCAGGCAGCGGCCAGAACATCGGCGGGTTGGTGGGCCACCACGCCGGCACGGTCATAGCCAGCTACTGGAACACGGTCTTGTCCAGGGCGGGCGGCACTGGCGGCGTGGGCAAGACCACCACAGAGTTGCAGAGTCCTACCGGCTACACCGACATCTACGCCAGTTGGAACGTGGACCTGGACGGGGACAACAGCGTCGATAACCCCTGGGACTTCGGTACCTCGAGTGAGTATCCGGTGCTGAAGTACGGCGGCATCAGCGTCGCAGAGCAGCGCGCGCTGATGCCTGTTATTCCTGCAGTGGCGGTGGCGGACGGGCTCGAGGGCTTCACCATTGTCCACGGGAGCGGCACGCGGGAAGTGTCCCTTTCCGGGGTGTTCAGCGACGCTGACGGCGACCCCCTGTCCGGTCTGACCATCACCGCCCGTTCCTCCGACGAAGCCGTAGCCACAGTGTCCGTCGCCGCCGACTATTCCACGCTGACGGTGACGGCTCAGGACTGGGGGTCGGCGATCATCACGGTAACGGCCGACGACGGCAACGGTGGCACGGCGGAGGACACGTTCACCGTAAAGGTGAAGGATGCACCAGACGTGTTCAGGGCCCTGGCCGACGTGACCGGCCTGGTAGAGGGAACGACGCAGGACGTATCCCTGTCCTTGGTGTTCTTCGACGGTGATGGCGACACCCTGACCATCACCGCCGCATCCTCGGACGAGACCAAGGCAACCGTCACCGTGGCCGCCGATCAGTCCAAGCTGACGGTGGCGGGGGTGGCCGAGGGCACGGCGACCATCACGGCAACCGCTGAGGACAGCGACGGTAACCGGGTCAACGACACGTTTGACGTTGCGGTAACCAAGGCACCACAGCAGGCCAACAGTGCGCCCACGGTGTCCAGTGCTATCGGGGACGCCACCATCGTTAACGAGAGCGGCACTCACCAGGCATCGCTGTCCGGCGTGTTCAGCGACGCCGACAACGACAGCCTGACCATAACCGCCATATCTTCGGACGACCTCAAGGCCGTCGTCGACGTGGCGACCGACTACTCCACGCTGACCGTTGTCGCCCTCTCACGGGGAATGGCGACCATCACCGTAACTGCCGACGACGGCAACGGCGGTACAGTTCAAGATACCTTCACCGTAACGGTCAAAGCCGCGCCGACGATGGCCTCGGCACTGGCCGATGTCTCCGGCCTGGAGGTGGGAGACACGCAGGACGTCTCCCTGTCCGGGGTCTTCAGCGACGCTGACAGCGACATGCTGACCATAAGCGCCACATCTTCAGATGAAACCAAGGCCGCGGTGTCCGTTGCATCCGACGGGTCCAAGCTGACCGTGGCAGGGGTGGGCGAGGGCACGGCGACCATCACGGTCACGGCCCAGGACTCCGATGGCAACCGCGTCAGCGACGCCTTCGACGCACCGGTGGCCCGGAAGTACAACGCGCTCATCGCGCAGATGTACCAGTGGCGCAACGACCCGCAGTGGGTGAGCGAAAAGGCCCACACCGACCGCTGGGACCGGGCGCTGCTGGCCTTCGGGGAGACGGTGGCCGACGCGACACTTACGCCCATGACGGCGGCGGCGGCACAGGAGTTGGCCGACCGGGGCAGCGCCTGGACCCGCTGGGTAGAGGTGGCCAAGGCCCTGAAGGAAATCGAGGCCGGTGGACAGCAAAACCAACAGCAACAGCAGGGAACGCCCAACCAGGCCCCCACGGTGGGCGTCGCCCTCGCCGACGCCACCATCGTCAACGAGAGCGGGACCCACCAGGCATCCCTGTCCGGCGTGTTCGACGACGCCGACAACGACGCCCTAAGCGTCACCGCCCTATCTTCGGACGAGGCCAAGGCCACGGTGTCGGTGGCCTCCGACTACTCTACGCTGACGGTGAGCGCCCAGGCCCGGGGTACGGCTGTAATCACGGTCACGGCCAACGACGGCAGGGGCGGCACGGTTCAAGATGCGTTCACCGTTAGAGTGAAGGCCGCGCCGGAAGTGGCTTCGGCCATCACCGACGTGACCGGCTTGGAGGAGGGAGCAACGCAGGAGGTCTCCCTTTCCGGCGTGTTCAGCGACGCCGACGGCGACGCCCTGACCATCACCGCTGCATCCTCGGACGAGTCCAAGGCAACCGTAACCGTGGCCGCCGATCAGTCCAAGCTGACGGTGGCCGGTGTGGCCGAGGGAACGGCGACCATCACGGTAACGGCCCAGGACTCCGACGGCAACCGGGTCAGCGACGCCTTCGACGCGCCGGTGGCCCGGAAATACAACGCGCTCATCGCGCAGATGTACGAATGGCGCAACGACCCTCAGTGGGTGAGAGAAAAGCCTCACACCGACCGCTGGGACCGGGCGTTGCTGGCCTTCGGCGAGACGGTGGCCGATACGACGCTTACACCCATGACGGCGTCGGAGGCACAGGAGTTCGCCGATAGGGGCTGGGAGCGCTGGGTGGAGGTGGCCGCAGCCCTGCGGGAGATCGAGGCCGCTGGGCAGGCGCAGCAACAGCAGGGAACGCCCAACCAGGCGCCCACTGTGTCCAGCGCCCTGGCCGACGCAACCATCGTCAACGAGAGCGGCACGCACCAGGCATCACTGTCCGGTGTGTTCAGCGACGCCGACAGCGACGCCCTGACCGTCACCGCCGCCTCATCGGACGAGGCCGTGGCTACCGTCTCCGTGGCGCCTGACTACTCCACGCTGACCGTTTCCGCCCAGGCCAGGGGCACGGCCACCATCACGGTCACCGCCGCCGACGGCAACGGCGGCACGGTGGAGGACACCTTCACCGTAACGGTCAAAGCAGCGCCGGTGGTGGCTTCGGCCATCACCGGTGTGTCCGGCCTGGAAGCGGGAACGACGCAGGACGTGTCGCTGGCCGGCGTGTTCAGCGACGCCGACGGCGACGCCCTGACCATCAGCGCCGCGTCCTCGGACGAGACCAGGGCCACGGTGTCGGTGGCGTCTGACGGGTCTGCGCTGACGCTGACTGGCGTGGGCGAAGGCACGGCGACGATCACGGTCACGGCTCAGGACAGCGACGGCAACCGGGTCACCGACGTCTTCGACGCGTCAGTCGTCTCCCCGCCGCCGCAGGTAGCTCCCAACCAGGCGCCCACGGTCTCGGCAGCCATCGGCGACGCCATCATCGTCCACGAGAGCGGGACGAAGCAGGTCTCCCTGTCCGGCGTGTTCGACGACGCCGACGGCGACAACCTTACCGTCGACGCCGCGTCCTCCGACGGGGCCAAAGCCACCGTGTCCGTGGCCGCCGGTTACTCCAGCCTGACGGTTACCGCCCAGGCCCGAGGTACGGCGAACATCACGGTGACGGCCGACGACGGCAACGGCGGCACGGTATCAGACGCCTTCACCGTGACGGTCAAGGCCGCGCCGGTGGTGGCCTCGGCCATCAACGACGTGTCCGGCCTGGAGGCGGGAGCCACGCAGGACGTGTCCCTGTCCGGGGTGTTCAGCGACGCCGACGGCGACGCCTTGACCATCACCGCCGTATCCTCGGACGAAGCCAAAGCCACCGTAACCGTGGCGGCCGACCATTCCAGTCTGACGGTGAAGGGAGTGGCAGAAGGCACTGTGACTATCACCGTTACGGCCCAGGACAGCGACGGCAACCGGGTCAGCGACCAGTTCAGCGTGGCGGTGGAGCCGGAGCCGGAACAGGATCCGCCGCCGGACGAGGAAACGCCCAACCGGCCCCCCACGGTGGCCCAGCCCCTGCCCGACATCAGCCTGGAAGGGTTACAGTGGCGGCAGTTCTCCCTGCCCGGCGTGTTCCACGACCCTGACGGAGACGAGTTGACCTTCACCAGCGTATCGTCTGACTACGGCGTGGCGTCGACATGGGTGTCCGGATCCACTCTGATGGTGGTGGCAACGGGCACGGGAACGGCCACCATCACGGTTACGGCGGAGGACCCCGGCGGGAACCGGGTCAGCGATGAGTTCGAGGTGTCGGTGACGCCGGCTTCGTAGGGGAAGGGAAGGGGCAGCCCGGGGATAGCTCCCGGGGCACAGACTTATTCGCGCGGGCGTCCGGCTGAGGTTGGACGCCCGCATTTGGCTGCGCCGGACATGGCGGGCAGGCCAGATTTCAGTCAATCGCGGGTTGCGAATCAAGACGCGATCGCCCTGTACAAGACGGCCGGCACACGGTGGTCTGGCCGGGTTTAATGGTATACTTCAACCGTCCCCCCCAAGCGCACGGGAAAGGCGCGATGGTCTTGATGAAACGGGCCGGAGGTCGGGGCGAGGAGAGCCAATGGACCGGAAATTCGGCATCGGGCAGCAGGTGCGCATCAAGACGGCCGGAGGCACCTACAAGGAGCCTCCCCGCGACGCCAAGGGATCGATTGGCACCGTCGCTCCCCAGTGTACCGCTGACTGGCTTGAGGCTGCGGGGTCGGAATACGCGGAGAAATCCCCATCGTATTACGTGGAACTGGCCAACGAGGATGTGGTGCTGATTGGAGAAGACTGGCTGGAGCCTGCCTAGAGCGCGCATTCAAAGCCATCAGTCAGAATGTACGGGACTGACAAGAGTGTTTGATTCCAGTATCAAGTCCACCGGCAGGAGGGTGAGATGAGCGACAAACTGATTGGGGTGGCCGTAAGCGGCGCGGATACTCCCGAGGTGTTGGGCCGGATCGGACGCTGCGAGCAAGCGGGGATTCCCGCGGTGTGGCTGACCACCGGCGGCGCGCGGCCCGACAGTCTCACCACCTTCGCGGCGGCCGCGGTGCAGACGCAGAGCATCAAGTTTGGCACGTCCATCGTGCCCACATTTCCCAGGCACCCGCTGGTCATGGTCCAGCAGGTGCAGGTAATCGCCCAGCTTGCCCCCGGCAGGTTCCGGCTGGGGGTGGGTCCCAGCCACCGGCCCATGATGCGGGCAATGGGAGTGCAGATGAGCCGTCCCCTGTCACGGCTGCGGGAGTACCTGCGAATACTGAAATCACTGCTCCAACAGGGCGAGGTGGACTTCGACGGGGAGTATTACCACGCCCACGACCGCATCTCCGCGCCGGTGGACGTGCCGGTGATGGCATCGGCGTTGCAGCGGGGTTCCTTCGAGCTTTGCGGGGCCGAGTCCGACGGCGCAATTAGCTGGATCTGCCCCGGCGTCTATCTCCGTGACGTTGCCCTGCCGGCCATGCGCAAGGGCGCGGAGGAAGCCGGAAGGGAGACTCCGCCCCTGATCGCCCATGCGCCGGTGTGCGTTCACGAAAACGCCGGCGAGGTGCGGGAGTTGGTGCGGCAGCAGATCACCAATCCCAGGCTGCCCTTCTACCAGCGGATGCTCATTGACGCCGGTTTCCCCGAGGCCGCCGGGGGGGCATGGAGCGACGCTATGATAGACTCGGTAGTCTTCTGGGGGGACGAGGCAAGGGTGAAGGAGCGGATAGAGGAGATGTTCTCCTTCGGGGCCAGCGAGGTACTGCTGTCGCCGATGGGCGCGGGACCCAACCCCGGCGAGTCGGTGCATCGCGCCACCAGCCTGATCGCAGACCTGTCCAAAGCAGGATAGATGGCAAATAGTAGTTTCCAGGAGTTTTGTGCATGTATTCCCGGATATTGACGCCGCTGGACGGGTCGTCCTTGAGTGAGCAGGTGCTGCCCTACGTGCGGCAGTTGGCCTTTGGGCTGGCAGTGCCGGTGACGCTGATAACCGCGGTGGAGCCGGTCACTCCGACCATTGGCCGCAGCCTCAACCCGGAAGTCTACGAGTATGAGTCGGAGACGCACCTGGAGGACCATGCTGTGTCATACCTGACCGGGGTGGTGTCAGGACTCCGGGAGGGGCGGTTGGAGGTCTCTACGGTCACGCCGTCGGGAGCCCCGGCCCAGGAAATCGTCGCCGAGGCCGAGCGGGTCACTGGGACCCTCATCGCCATGTCCGGCCACGGGCGGGCGGGAGTGGCCCGGTGGTGGCTGGGCAGCGTGGCCGACCGCGTGCTGCACCTGACCACAAGCCCCCTGCTGATCGTGCGTTCGGGCGAGGACAACATTTCAGGTGATGTTACGGGCCATGAAAGGCGGTTCAACAGGGTCGTGCTGCCGGTGGACGGTTCGGCCCTGGGCGAGGAGATAATCCCCTACATGGTCCCGGTGGCCAGAGAGTTGGACCTGCCAGTGGAAATCGTGCGAGTGATGCCGACCTGGGACGAGTACCTACGGCGGGCCGCTGCGCCGGAGTTTTACAATCCCACCTTCGAGAGCATGGCCGAGTCGATGGCAGCACAGGTCGAAGAGGATGCCAACCGATACCTGGAACAACTGAAGGGACGGTTGCAGCAGGAGGGCATCGGCACGGTGGAGACACGCCTGTCCCGGGGAGACCCGGCAGCCTCAATAATAGATGCGGCCAGCGAGACGCCGGACCGGCTGGTGGCCATGACCACCCACGGGCGTTCCGGCGTGGGCCGCTGGGTCATGGGCAGCGTGGCTGACCGGGTGGTGCGCAACTCTGGAAGCCCGGTACTTCTGCTCCGCTCCAGTGGAGATCGCCCCTCGCCGTACTTGCGTCCTGCCGTGGCATAGGGAGCAGAAACGATAATGCCCCCGAAATTGGGGGCGTTCAGTCTTGCCGGAAAGCGCGATCAACCCGCGCAGTACCGTCTGGTAGTGGTGCCGAGGGACAGAGTCGAACTGTCGACACCGGCATTTTCAGTGCCGTGCTCTACCACCTGAGCTACCTCGGCAGGGGAGATCAATGTTAACCCCGGCCACTTGGACTGTCAAGGAACGGGCAACCGCGAACAGGGCGCTTTCAAAGACCCTGCCTTGGATCACCCCGCAACAAATTACTCCCCCGGTAAGACCCCAAATTACCGCGGCACCACGCTTACGGCCTCGGCAGAGACGAAGGGGCAGTCTATGCTCCCGGCGGGCGGTAAGTTACCGTTTTGCCGCAAGCCTCGTCGACCTCCTCGGCGGTAATCAACTGAACGGTGCTGATCTCGAGGGCGCCGCCTGCGCCGATGTTCAAGGATACGGCCGCGGCGGTTGCCGCATCCGGGAGATCGAAGGTGATATACAGGTCGGAGCCTCCAAAGGCGTAGTAGAAAGACTCCAGGGTTCCCCCTTGCTCCCTTGCCATTTCTTCGAAAACCCGCCGGCGTGCAGTGCCTCCCTCCTTTAGCAGACCCTGGAGACCCTGAGCAGTGTAATTCGCCTGAAAGAGATACTTGGGCATCGTCCTTACCTCTTGATATAGCTTTGAAAAGGCCCTACATGCAGATGGAGAACGCAACCCCTGTTACGCCGGTTCGGCGACGAACACCGGAATCCTACGGGACGTCCGGCCCTGGTACTCTTCGTAGGGCGGGAAAGCCTCCACTGACAGCGCCCACAGCCGGGCCCGTTCCGCCTCATCCCGGACCTCGCGGACCCGCATGGTGTAGACCTCGGTCTCGTCCCGTATCTCCACATTGCCGTCCGCTCGCAGGTTGTACACCCACACCGGGTTCTTGGGCGCGCCGCCGCGGGACCCCACCAGGACGTAGTTGTTTCCGTCCTTCACCCGCATCAACGGTGTCTTGCGGATTGCCCCGGTCTTGTTCCCCCGGTTGGTGACTATGATGACGGGCAGTCCGGTATCGCGCAACGTAGTCCCTTCGGTGCCCCCGCTCCCCTCGTAGACCTCCACCTGCTCCCGCACCCAATCACTGGTTGACGGTATGTACTCGGCCATATCCTGATTTGCCTCCTGATTGCTGTTTGTTCGCGCTCCCATGATAACCCGGACTGGCGCTTGTCCTCCACTATGGCGTCGGGCATTGACCCAACGGGCGGCTATGTCAATTGACAACCCCATGCCGCTATGATACTTTGCTGTGCGGTCTGATGGCAGTAGTGGAGTCGGGCATCTCCCCTTACCAATCCGGCAGGGCCGGGCAGTGGTTCCAATGTCTCTGCCTGGCGTCCGTGGTAGCAATATTTGCCCTCATTGTGCTGGGAGGCGTGGTTAGGGTCACCGAGTCCGGGCTGGGTTGCCCCGACTGGCCCCTGTGTTACGGTAAGATTATCCCCCCGCTGCGTGCAGACGCAATTATCGAATACAGCCACCGGCTGGTAGCATCTGTCCTGGTAGGTCCCCTGGTCTTCGCCACCTGTTGCGTCGCCTGGGTCGTCCACTGGAAACGCGGCCCCTCTGCACGGCGAGGGGCCAGCAAAACCATGAAGGGCCCGCTTCTCCGGCTGAGAAGCAAGGGTCCCGTCTGGGGAGCAACCTTCGCCGTCGCGCTGGTCTTGGTCCAGGCCATATTGGGCGGTATCACGGTCCTGACCGAGTTGCATGGCTCCCTGGTGGCGGCGCACCTGGCGATGGCGGAAGCCCTGCTGGCCTGCATGATTATACTGTTCGTAGGGAGCCGGAGAAACGGCATTCCCTCCACCGGCGGGACCGGACACTACCTGCCCATAGTTGCAGCCGCCGGGTTGGGCGTGTATGTTCTTATCATGTCAGGTTCTTTCGTGACGGTGTCCGGGTCAACTGCCGCCTGCACCCAATGGCCCACGTGCAACGGCAACCTGGTCCCGGCAACTGCGCCCCAGTTCATCCACATGCTCCACCGTCTTGCCGCAGTGTTGATCGGAGTCCTGCTGCTCTACGCGCTGCACCTGGGTTTCAGACAGGAGCAGGGACCGAAAGAGTTGCGGTACTTGTCCATAATCGCCGCCGTCGTCTTCGCCGCGCAGGTGCTGGCGGGCGCATTTACAGTGTGGTTCCGTTTCCCGGTAGAGTTGCGGGCGCTGCATCTTGCCCTGGCAACTCTGCTGTGGGCCGCGGTGGTTGCGTTGACTGCGGTGGCATTTGCGGGAACCCGGTTCAAGAACCAGGAGCCTGCCCATGCTTGAAAGACAGGGCACGGCTGCGCCTGAGGTCGCGCGAGTGCCTGCACACCTGAAGAAAGCAGCGGGGGTGGTAAACGACTACGTCACCTTGACCAAGCCCCCGATTATCATGCTTCTCCTGCTCACGGCGTTGGGAGGAATGTTCCTGGCAGCGCAGGGTGTTCCCCCGCTGGGACTGGCGTTGCTGGTATGCGCCGGGGGAGCCTTGGGGGCCGGCGGCGCAAACGCCCTCAACCACTATTGGGACCGGGACATCGACCTGAAGATGGGCCGGACGTGCCAACGTCCCCTGCCTGCCCATCGAATCGCGCCTGGCAACGCACTGACCTTCGGCATTCTGCTGAACGTTGCCGCCTTCGCGCTCCTGTGGGCGGGAGTGAACCTGCTGGCCGCGGCCCTGACTTTGACCGCGACGCTGTTCTACGTGTTCGTCTATACCATGTGGCTCAAGAGGTCCACACCCCAGAACATCGTCATCGGCGGCGCAGCCGGGTCCATACCGCCAATGGTGGGCTGGGTGGCCGTCACCGGCAGTCTTTTCCCGTTTGGAACCCCAGATCTGGAGCTTTTGGTTGGGAGCATCCCGGCCTTCTGCCTCTTCGCTATCATCTTCCTATGGACTCCACCCCACTTCTGGGCGCTGGCTCTGTTGATACAGAAGGACTACGAACAGGCCGGCGTACCCATGCTGCCGGTGGTCTCATCCCGGGAATACACGGCCACCAACATCTTCGTCTACTCCCTGGTTCTGGTGGGCGCCAGCCTGGGATTCGCGCTGACCGATGCGGTGGACTGGATATACCTGGGGGCCGCCATCCCATTGGGAGCAATGTTCATCGTCTTCGCGTGGCGGCTTACCCAAATGAGCAAAAAGACGGGCCCCAATAAAAAGTGGGCCCGCCACGCCCGCCATGTCTATCTTTACTCCCTGCTTTACCTGGGGTTGCTATTCGCTGCGATGATGGTGGACAGCGTGGTCGCCTGGTGAAAGCGAAACCTCACTCTCAACCACCATCACCGGCCTCCACCGGAAAACTCCAGGTCTGGGGCTTTGGCGGGCAGTCCATATTCGTTGACAGATTTATGAGCCTTGTGATACTTTCCTTCCGTTTGAACAAAGGCCACACTTTGCGTTGGAAATGCCCCCAGTCCATACCAGCACGGGGGTTGAGCAGATAGCGTGAAACAGGTACTCATCGCTGCACTTATCACATTGTTCCTGCTGGTGGGCGGGGTGGCGTTGACCTTCGCTTTCCAGGCCCCGGAAGACAACCCGCGTGTCTTCTCCCAGGAGGATGCGAATCAGGAAGAGTTGGCCTATCGCACCGAGACGGTGCGGTCCGCCGAGGAACTGATCAGCGGCGGCATTACCCTGTTGATGGCGAACGCTCCCAGGGAGGAGCAGGCTGCGGTACGGCCAGTCCTGAGCACGGTCCGGGCCAATCTTGCCAAGCTGGGCCAGATCACCGAGCGGGAGGAGAACAACCGCCTGGTGGATGAGAGCGTGAACGCCCTGCGCGCTATAAACGCCCCCTCCATGCAAACCGCCATATACCGCCTGGCCGACCACATCGACCTGCGGCTGCGCGTCCGCTGGGAACCGGACATGGCGAAGGTTGAGGCGGGATGGGAGGTCTACCAGCAAAATTGCTCCACCTGCCACGGCGCTTACGGCGACGGGGAACAGATAACTCCAGAGGGCCTGAGTGTGTTCCCCCGGGACTTCACCGGCAAGTCCCACAGGTCACGCTCTGTGGTGTTCAAGTTCAACACCTCGGACCGCCCGGATATGCTGGCGCTGGACGAGGACCTGAGAAAGACCATCAGGGAGGGTCTTCCCGGTACGCCCATGCCCGGGTTTTCCGACTTCAGCAACGAGGAAACGGACGCGGTCATCGAATTCATCAAGACCTTCGGCTACTCTGCCTGGAAGTTCAATCATCCCTCCGGCCCCGGCATCATCGTGCCGGAGATGCCTGTTGACTTCGACTCCCCGGAGAGCGTGGAGACAGGACGGGAATTGTTCGTAAGCCGGGGTTGCCAGGCCTGCCACGGCGACGTCGAAAACGGCGGACCTCCCCTTGCGAACCAGGTTACAGACTGGGTATATCACGGTGAACTGAGGCCCATCGTTCCCAGGGACTATGCCCACGACCCGATCCGCAGACCGGCCATCGAGGACATGTTCAAGACCATCCGTCTGGGCGTGAAGGGCACGCCGATGCTGGCCAACAACATATCAGACGAGGATACCTGGGACCTCATCGCCTACGTCCTCTACGTGAAACAACTGGGGATAGAGGGAAAGGTCAAGCTACAAGAGAGGCCGGTCCAGGTTGAAGAAACACCGGCCCCGCCGCATTAAGAGCCAAACTCCAGATCTGGGGGCTTGGCCCCATAGCCGGTGGAGAGCCGGAACGGAGGCTAAGGAGCCACGTTTTAGCAGGAAGTAGTCCATGCCAATAATGCCAGACATTTCCACCCACGGCTGGTGGCTCGACTGGAGCCTCCTAATTATCTCCATGGTCACCCTGCTGGTGGCCATTCTGTCATTCACCCTCATCATTCTCGCCCTGATCAACTTCAGGGCGAGCAAGAACCCCACGCCCACGCGCCACATGAGCGGGTGGATCACACGCCTCGTAATTCTGGACATTGCGATGATCATCTTCGACATCATTATCGCAGTGTTCTCCACCTGGGGATGGGCCGAGACCATCCTGAAGAGCGAGGAGAGCCTGGAGGCCAAGCACGGCGAGGCCCTGACAGTCAACGTGACAGGCCGCCAGTTCTTCTGGGCCTTCGACTACGCCGGCGAGGACAAGGCATTCGGGACCGCCGATGATTTCACCCTGGGCAACGACTTGGTGGTTGAGAAGGACCGGCTGGTTGTTTTGAACATGACCTCCGGAGACACCATCCATTCCTTCTTCGTGCCGCACCTGCGGGTGAAGTACGACGTGATCCCCGGACGCACTACGCGGGTATGGTTCGTGCCCAAGGAGGCCGGGGAATACCCGGTCCTCTGCACCGAGCTCTGCGGACTGGGCCACTACAAGATGCTATCCAACGTGAGGGTGCTCGATCCTGACGACTTCGATAGCTGGCTCGATTCAAGAACGGTTACCTTAGGAGTTCCGTAATGGCGGCACACGCGGCGGCGGTCCACCACGCCGAGATGGGGTGGATACGGACTTACATCTTCTCAACCGATCACAAGATGATCGCCAAACAGTACCTTCTGAACGGGTTGTTCTTTGCTCTGTTCGGCGGGATCATCGCCCTGGTTTTCCGCTCCCACCTGGCCATGCCGGAGCAGGAACTGCTGAACCCGGCCCGGTACAACGCCTACGTGACCATGCACGGCACCCTGATGATCTTCTGGGTGGCCATGCCCATACTGCTGGGATTCTTCGGCAACCTGACCATCCCTCTGATGATCGGCGCGCGGGACATGGCGTTCCCGCTGCTGAACATGATGTCCTACTGGACCTTCTTCATTTCCAGCGTGGTCATCATGGCCTCCTTCTTCGTGCCGGGCGGCCCCTTCGCCGGGGGCTGGACGGCCTACGCTCCCCTGAGCGCCAACTCGGAACTGACCGGGGTCAACTGGGGCATCAACCTCTGGGCGGTGGGGCTGGCCCTGGAATTCACCGCCGTGCTGATGGGCGGAATCAATTTCATCGTGACTCCCTTCGTACTTCGGGCGCGGGGCATGAGCCTGATGCGGTTGCCGATAATCGTCTGGATGGTCGTGATTGCGTCCCTGCTCTTCATGATGTCCGTCGGGCCGCTGATTGCCGGGACGTTCATGCTCCTCTTCGACAAGAACGTCGGCACCCACTTCTACCTCGTAAGCGCGGACAAGGTGGGCGACCCGTTGCTGTGGCAGCACCTGTTCTGGTTCTTCGGCCACCCGGAAGTGTACGTCATCCTCATTCCCGGCCTGGGCGTCATCTCGGAGATATTCCCAGCGGCGGCCCGGAAGCCCCTGCACGGTTACAAGCACATCATCTTCTGGACCATATTCGCCGGGATACTCAGCTTCATGGTCTGGGCACACCACATGTTCATTGCCGGGCTCAACCCGCTGGCCGCGGTCGGGTTCAGCATAACCACCATCATCATCTCGGTGCCTTTCCTGGTAATCGTGGTGGCGATGGGGCTGACCCTGTGGGGAGGGTCGCTCAGGTTCAATGCGGCTTTCCTGTACGCCTTCTTCGCCTACGTGATATTCATCGTGGGTGGCCTAACCGGGCTGCAACTGGGGGCAACAGTGGCAGACATCCAGTTGCACGAGACCTATTTCGTGGTGGCCCACTTCCACTACGTGATATTCGCCTCGGTGATACTGGCCACCTTCGCGGCGGTGCAGTGGTGGTTCCCCAAGATGTTCGGGAGGCTGATGCACGAGGGCATAGCCAAGACCCACGCCATCAGCACGTTCCTATTGTTCAACATAGTCTTCACGCCCATGTTCATTCTGGGTTTCGCCGGGTACACCAGGAGGTATGCCAGCTACGACCACATCCCCTTGCTCCAGGGGTATGCCTGGCTGAACGACTTCGTGTCGATAGCCGGGGTACTGCTGATACTGGTGCAGTTCCTGTTCGTGTTCAACTTCTTCTACAGCATGATCGCCGGCAAGCGGGCGACGGCGAACCCGTGGGAAGCCACCACATTGGAATGGTCGGCCCCGTCGCCGCCGCCGCACCTCAACTGGGGCGACACCGTCCCAGTGGTGGAACGGGACCCGTATGAGTACGCGCCGGAAGTGCCCGAAAACGGAGCAGACTACGAGCCGCAGGGACGGCTGATGACCTTGACTGCACGGGACTAACCTTTAGCCCCCGGCCACGAACGGGGGGAGGATTAAGCAACATGGCCCATGCCCAGGCACATTCTCTGGAACACGTAGAACCGACGAACATCGGCGCCCCAAAACTGGGGATGTGGCTGTTCCTTTCCGGGGAGGTGGTTCTCTTCGGTGGGGTGATAATGACCATCGTCCTGTTCCGCATCTCCTTCCCCGGATGGAAGGAAGCATCGGAGCACACCAATCCCATCATCGGGTCGGTCAACACCTTCAACCTGCTGACCAGCAGTATGCTGGTGGCGCTGGCCCACAAGATGAGCGCCACGGGGAATCACGGACTGTCCAAGTTGTGTCTCCTTGGGTGTCTCGCCTTCGGGATACTGTTTCTCGCGCTGAAGTGGGTCCTGGAGTGGCCTTACGAGATCGCCCACGGTTACACCATCCACACCAGCCCCTTCTGGCAGCTTTACTACACCGCCACCGGGTTGCACGCAGTCCACGTCCTCATCGGCCTGATCGCGTTCACGGTCATCCTCATACTCTACATGGGTAAGTGGAGACCCAACTTCACCCTGGAAGCTACCGCGCTGTACTGGCACTTCGTCGATATAGTGTGGCTGTTCCTGTGGCCCCTCTTCTATCTGTCGTAGGAGCGAATGCCCGATGGCATCGGAACACGCGGAACAACATCACTGGCCCAACTACCTGCTGGTCTGGTTCATATTGCTGCTGCTCACCGGCACCAGCATCGTTGCCACCCTGCTCGTGGTCAATTTCGCCCCTGCGGAAGGGCAGACCCGGCACTTCCTGGATATGCTGCTGCTGGCGTTCCTGTTCATCCTGGGTGTGATCAAGGCAGCCCTGGTGGTGTCCTACTTCATGCACCTCAAGTTTGAGGCCAAATATCTCTGGGTGCTTGGCCTGATCGCCCTGTTCTTCGTCGGCTTCTTCCTCGCCGGCACCTTCTTCGACCTTACGGCTACCCAGAAGCAATGAGCCAGCCGAAGCCCCCTGACCCCGATCAGGGTGGGCAGTCCTCCAGGGCAACCTATACTTCCGGCGCTCGCAACGGCGACGCCCGGCACACTCCGTCTGACATAACCGTCCCTCCCACGGGCATGGTCAACGGGGGACATGGCTGGCAACCTGACGACCGTCCTCAGATCAACGGAATCGCCGTAGCCCGGTTCGGCATGGTGCTGGTGATCGTGGTAGAGGCCATGACCTTCGCCGGGCTGATAAGCGCCTTCCTCTCAATCCGGACATCGCTGGACTTCTGGCCACCCCTGGACCAGCCCCGGTACCCCGTGGTGGCCACGGCCATCAACACGGCGGTGCTGCTGGCCAGCGGCGTGACTATGCTTCTGTTCATGTGGCGGTACCGGAAGCCGGACGCCTCTAATCACACCCTGACCCTGCTGCTGGTGGTTACCCTGGCCCTGGGCGGTCTGTTCGTTGGGCTACAGGGCATCGAGTGGGTCAGGCTCATCGGATACGGCCTGACGGTAACGTCCAGTTCCTATGGTTCGATTTTCTACGTGCTGATCGGGTTCCATGCCATTCACGTCCTGACCGCCGTGCTGTGTCTGGCCGTGGTAACCGTGGGCCTGTTGACCAAGCAGTTCCCACGCCGGTCCGCCGGCATGGAGGCCGCGTCAATCTTCTGGTACTTCGTAGTGCTGGTCTGGCCGATACTGTATGGAGTGGTCTACTTTTAGCCTGGCGGGCCTGTTGAGGGCAATTGCCGCCCACGGCCGCATGGTCGGGGAGGAAACAGGGCTGTGGGCCGCCGTAGGCGTCCTGTTCATTGCCATATTCGTGGTGGGCGGCGGGTTGATGTGGTTTCTGATCAAGACCGCCAGGTCGGAAGAGTCGCCCAACGGCCGGGTCCACTCCGACCCCAATAGATTCCAGTAGCAGGTCCCGAAGGTCCATTCTCAACCCGGCTTTTACCGGAATCGGGTCCGGTAGCGGGGGGAGCACAGTTCAGGTTTCTTCCAAGGTGTAGCCCTCTGCGCCGTCTGACTCAAGGGCCAGCACTCTCACCACTGCCGTCTTGTTGATCTGCCCGTAGATGTGAGGGTAAATCTCCCCCGACCGGCTCGGCTCTTCTTTTATGGGAGAACTCAATGCCCCGGTATCGAGTTCCAGCGCCAGCATGTCGGTGCGGTCCCGGTACAACCTGCGGGCCACTGCGAATAACTGCTCATGGTCCTTCGAGCAGTGGATGAACCCTTCCGAGGCCAGGCTGGCGGCGCTGTACTCAGACTCGCCACTGACAGCTTCCCAATCCGACTTAGGAACCAGATGGTAGATGTAGGCCATAACATACCCCTGCGGGCAGACCAAGTTTCTGTGAGAGCTGTCCGCCGCGCCCAGTTATTCTAGCACCCATGCCCTCGAAGGCTACGCCGCGGTCCGCCCACGCACACCCCCCAGGGCGCCGATGATTCAGGGATTCATCATGATTATCATGTGAATCTACGGTGTGAATCAGTGGTCTGTGATGGTAGGATGTGCGAGACCCCAAGACACCGGCAGCGGCCACTCTTTCAACAGACGTGCGCCGGACCGGAAATTTCTGGAGCGGCGCGAAATGCAGGCGGAACAACATCAAGGCAAGGGCCTCACCTATCTGACGATTTTGCCGGACGACTACGAACCGTCCCGCAGCTACCCCTTGGTGGTGTTGCTGCACGGGTTCGGCGCGAACATGCAGGACCTGGCAGGGCTTACCCCGGCCATCAACCGGACCGGCTACGTCTACGCCTGCCCCAATGCTCCCATCCCCTTCGACCTGGGCGGCGGCCACATGGGTTACGGCTGGATGACGCCCCGGGGCATGGGCACGCCCGACGAGGCGAAGCAGGCCGAGACACTGCTGGGCGGGTTCTTCGACGAGGTGTTCGAGCAGTTCAATGTAACGCCGGGGCGGGCAGTCCTAATGGGATTCTCCCAAGGCGGCGGCATGACCTACCGCTGCGGCCTCACCAGCCCGGACCGGTTCGCTGGCCTTGCCGCCCTCAGCGCCACGCTGCCCGACACCGGCGAGCTTGGTCCCCGGCTGCCACAGGAACGCACCCAACCAATTTTCGTCGCCCACGGACTGTCCGACCCGATGGTAACGGCGGACAGGGCATACGCGGCCCGTGACTTCCTGGAAGAAGCAGGGTACTCCCCCGAGTTCCACGAATACAACATGGGCCACGAGATAAGCGTCGAGGTGCTCCAGGACCTCGTTCCGTGGCTGGAGTCTGTACTGCCTCCCCTAGAAACCCGGCGAGTAAGCATCTAACCGTCGCTCATGGTAATACTCAGGAAGAAGCGGGCGCAGCAGTGAATGGCGAATACATCCTTACCGATTACATAGAGCGCGCGATGTCCTATGCCGTCTACGAGAAACTGGAGGAAGACGGCACCTTTGCCGGGACCATACCCCCATGTCTTGGGGTTCTCGCATTTGCCCCAACCTTGAGCGAATGCGAGCACGAACTTAGGTCTGTTCTGGAGGGCTGGATCCTGCTTGGCTTCAAACTCAGCCATGAACTTCCCGTAATCGACGGGATTGACCTGAACCGGGACCCTGTGCTTGAACTGCTGGAATCCTTGTAGCCGCAGAGATTTCATCCGGAGCGCGAGAAGGCTAGGTTTCGATGGCCCGTTCCCCGACGGTAACCACCATTACATAGTCTATCAGGGACGCCGCCTTGCCATTTCCTCGAACCGAGAATATGGAGTTGCTCAGTTGCGGTATTTATTGCGGCAAATATCGGGAGTCATGGGACGCCAAATCACAGCGCGAGAGTGGAACTCCCTAGTCGTCTTCCTGCCACGATAGGGTCTTGGTCACGTCTACTTCCAGCAGGACCGTCCCGCCGGAAGACAACAACTCTTGGGCGAACTCCGCGCCGCGATCCGGGCCGTCGTAGCGGATACAGATGCGGTTGACCATGTCTTCCAGACCGTCTTCCCGCACTTGGGCTTGTCCCTCCATGATCACGTACTGGTAGGGGCGGGCATCAGCGGCCACCGACAGGGCCACCGCGGGATTGGCCCGGATGTTCCGCACCTTCACCGCCGTGTTCCCGGCAATCATATACACCCGGCCAGCCTCCCACAGGAACCACACCGGGGCCACGTGGGGCCTGCCGCCGGGCCGCACCGTTGTCAGGTTAGCCACGTGCGGCTCCCCAAGATACGCCTCGATCTCCTGCTGTCCAAGCTCTGCCATACTTCCTCCTGTCCGACGGTCAGCCGTGCTCTGCACGACGCTGAACGGGTGCAACTGTGGCATAATCTAAAGTGAAACTTACTCAAAGGCAACATTCAGTTGGCATCTCTACGCTCGGCAACCGTTATTTCATCCCTGCTTACGCTCCTGGCCATAATAGGTCTGGCTGCATGTGCTGGCGGGAACGACACCACGCCTAAACCGGGCCCAACTGCAACAGCCGGACCAACCCCAGCCGACACACGGACACCGATACCCACACCCACACCGATACCCGCCGCACCCACATTGACGCCAACATCGACCGTTGCGCCGACACTCTCTCCGATACAGGCGCCCACCGACACACCCGCTCCAACCACCGTGCCGCTTCGGGCTACAGAGCAACCCGTCGCTCCGACGGCACTGCCGGACACCAGCAGCGAGGTGATGCTGCCCGGCGACGAGGGAGCGCACCTGTCGCCGGTGGAGTGGTGGTACTTCAACGGGCATCTGGCGACGGACAGCGGGGCGGAGTTCAGCTACCACTTCGTCACCTTCCAGTCGGCGCTGCCCTCGGGACTGACGCCCCGGCTGGCCCAGTTGAGCTGGGCCGACCACGCCAAGGGCATTTACCTGACTGGGGAACAGGCCGAATTACCCTCTATTGAAGCCACATCAGGGAACTTCGACCTGCCCATAGGGGGCTGGAACATGAGCGGTGATGGTGAAGACTACGTTCTGTCGTTCCAGGCGGGGGAGTACGACGTTGAGCTTCAGGCAGTGTCCCGGAAACCGGCAACCCTCCACGACGGCACGGGGTTGGTGGACTTGGGCGTGGCTGGCAAGACCTACTACTACTCGCGTACCCGGTTGGAGACTTCCGGCGTAGTTTCGGTCTCCGGCAAGGCGCACTCCGTTTCAGGCATGACATGGATGGACCACCAGTGGGGCGACTTCACCACGCAGGCGATTGGCTGGGACTGGCTGAGCCTGAACCTAGACGACGGTTCGGACTTGATGGTGTCGGTGGTATGGGAACAGGATGGGCACAAGTCAATCACCACCTATGGCACCTACGTTCCGCCGGACTCCATCCCCAGGTCGGAGCCGGGGGCAAGCCCGGTGCATCTGCCCGGCGAGGACATATCCCTGGACCCCACAGGAAGCTGGACCAGCGAAACGACGGGCGTGGTCTACCCAATAGGCTGGAAGCTGAGGGTCGAGCCGCTGGGCCTTGACCTGGAACTGGCGCCGGTGATGGAGGATGCCGAGTTCGACTCAATGGCATTCATTCCCATCATATACTGGGAAGGGGCGGTCGCGGCGCGGGGGACCAAGGGGGAGGCACCCATAACGGGAAAGGGGTTCGTGGAGATGGTGGGCTACGCTCCCGGCGTACCAGCGACGCAGCCGGCACCCACGGGCCAGCCTAATCCTTAGCCGGTAACACCAAAGGGCGCACCCGCTTGCGGTACAGGCTACCCGGCGGCGGCGCGGATGGCATCGGCCAGCCGCTGCTGCTCCGCCGGTACGTCCGCTGGCTCAACCGGGATTGGCAGGCTCGCCAGCCTCTCCAGCACGGTGCTCTCCAGCACGTCGTGTTCCTGGTCCGAAAGCTCCCAGCGGCGGGCCACTTCGTCCGCACCGTACAGGACGGCCTGCCGGAAACCATAGTCGGCCACCGCGCGCCCGGCAATGTCAATCAGCTTGTCCATCTCGTCCGTTGGCAATGGCCCCGATTACTCGGCAGAGGCCCACGCCCCACCGTCAATGATGTAGGTGCTGCCGCTGACGTAGGAAGCCTCGTCGGATGACAGCCAAGTGATGAGGTTGGCGATCTCCTCGGGCTGGCCCACCCGACCCAGGGGATGGCCTTCGTTTCGCTCACGGAAGGTCTCGGAGCTGGCGGTGCTTCCCCGCATCTGAGGCGTATCCACTCCGCCGGGAGCGATGCAGTTGACCCGCACGCCCTGGGAAGTGTACTGGGCAGCGGCAACCTTGCTCAGATGAATTACCCCGGCCTTGCTCACGGCATAGGGCACGGAGTAAGCAATGCCGCGCACCCCCGACATGGAGGCGATGTTTACGATGGAGCCGCCGCCGGTCCGCACCATCTCGGGAATGGCGTACTTGCAGCAGTAGAACAGCCCCTTGAGGTTGGTGTCCATCGTCAGGTCCCAGACCACGTCGTCCACTTCCACCAGCGGCGGAGTGCGGATGAGGATCGCCGCTCCGTTCACCAGGATGTGCAACCCGCCGAACCGGGAGACGGTCTCGTTCACTACGCTCTCGACCTGGGAGGCGTTGGAAACGTCCAGGGAGGCGACCATCGAGTCTTCGCTCGACCCTTCCATCAGGGCCAAGGTTTCCTCGGCTCCGGCCACGTTCCGGTCGGCGATGACCACCTTCGCGCCTTCCTGCAAAAAGCGCAGGCAGACAGCGCGTCCAATGCCCGACGCGCCGCCGGTAACGATTGCCACCCTGCCTTCCAGCCTACCTGCCAAGATCCCTCAACTGAACCCTTCAGGTTCCACTGCCCCTGACGGGGGCAGCCGTGTGGCGGATTATAGCATAGGGCTGATCGCTGATTTTTGTTTTCCCGAACAAAACTGGATATTTGCGGACATTTTTGCTCTATTCCGGTGTGCGCCTGAGAAATTTTACTTTTCCTCTCATTTCCACTCACTTTTACGGATTCCTCCGCATTGGCCGGACTCCACACGAGGGACACTTCGCCGGGGACGGACCCTGGCGAGCTTGCCGACCGGCATGGGGCGGAGTTCTCAGATGGAGTCCCCATGCCTCTATCCATCTCCAGGGAAGATATGATTGTACGGTGCATCCGAGCCTGAAAAGGGGCAAGTGTCACTGAGCTACACCACCTGGAGTGGAACGCTGCTATTTCGGCAAGCTGATTCAAGACGCGATTGCCCTGCCTCCGATCAAGAGGAGAGAGTACGGCGATGGTACAATTGCCCTGTACTTGATCAACCCCATAGGGGACCGCCAAATGACGACGAAGCTGCCGCCGCCCGGAGCGGCAAGCCCCGACGACCATACGGAGATAAGCCGCCAATTCCTGCAACACGCCAAGGAGGAACTGGCGCGAGACAGCCGTCTCCAGGCTTCAGAAAAGACGTGGGGCGCGATGGCCCATGCCCTCAAGGCCATCGCCCAGGAGCGGGGCTGGCGGCACCGGGGCCACCACTACATTCTGGACATAGGATCCCAGATCGCCGATGAGTTCAACATTCCGGCCATATCGGATGCAACTCACCGAGCGAACAGCCTGCACGAGAATTTCTACGAAAACAACGACAATGTTGAAGTAATCAGCAGGACGATAGACATAGTTGATGCCATGCTGCCGGAACTTGAGCGCATCCGGTCGGCCGCGCCCCGCCCTTTCACCATTCGTCAAAGATACGAGAGAGACCGATTGAGGCAGATCACAGGAATCAAGACCCTGCAAATCGGCGACACGTCCCCAGTCGGATTCTCTCAGAGTCCCCCGCCAACCCCGGCGGCCTGATCTGAACGCCAAACACCGGGCAAGCGCACCCGCCACCCTTCCAATCCATGCATCATTTTTGGCGTAACACCAAAGAAAGCCGACCAAGAGAGCGACGGCCAGGTTATACCCGTGTGCTAAAATTTCCGGGGTCTCAGCCACGAGACCGGGAGATTGGCCAACCAATTGACTGCCAGGAGCGCCGGACAGCCCATACGATTCGAGCCCGAGGAGGCCTGTTCTCTGCCGGTCGCATTGGTGACCGGACTCCAGGGCGCTGTGCTCGTGCTCGCGCCGACGGTGCTGAACGTGGTGGTCGCGATTCGCTCTTCCGGGCTCGATGATAGCTATCTGACCTGGGGCATCTTCGCCGCACTGCTGGTCAGCGCAGTGATCACTGCGCTGCAAGCGATCCAGGCCGGCCGATTCGGCGCAGGCCATATTGTGCTCACCTCTCCTGCGGCGCTGTTCATCGGGGTCATGGTGGCAACTGTCTCAGCGGCCGGACCATCGACGCTCGCAAGCCTGCTGGCCGTCTGCTGCGTGGTACAACTAGCGCTCGCCTGGTGGCTGCCAATACTACGCCGAATCTTCACGCCGGTCGTCACGGGGACGGTGATGATGCTGATCGCCGTCAGCGTTTTGCCCATCTCGTTCGATAGCGTTCAGGACCTGCCCGCCGGCGCGCCGGCGGTCGCCGGCCCGGTGATCGCCGGAACGACGCTGTTGGTCCTGGTGATCGTGACGCTGCGCGCCAGCGGACTCTGGCGTCTCGTCGGGCCGTTCATCAGTATCCTGGCCGGATGCGTAGTCGCCGCTGCATTCGGCCTGATCGACGCGGACCGAATTATCAGCTCTCCCTGGTTCGGCATCCCCGAGCTGCCGGCGTTGGGTTTCGATCTCAAGCCTGGCAAGGAGTTCTGGGCGCTCCTGCCCTCCTTTGCGATTCTCACCCTGGTGCTCGGAATCAAGACGATCAGCGACGGCGTTGCGATCCAGCAGGGGTCCAGACGAAGGCCGCGGGCGATTGATTTCCGCCAGATCCAGGGCATGGTAAGCGTCAACGGCATCGGCATGTTGTTGGCCGGCATCACACACACTCTGCCCCCGATGTCCTTTTCCTCATTCAGTCTATCGCTGATCAACCTCACCGGCGTCGCCGCCCGTCGAGTCGGCGTCAGCGCGGCGATCGTCCTGGTAGCGCTGGCGTTCTTCTCAAAACTTGCCGCCCTCCTGCTAACGATCCCCGGACCCGTGTTGGGCGCTTACCTGATGCTCGCCATGGGAATGTACTTCGTCAACGGATGGCAGACGATCCTACGGGATGGCCTGGACCCCAGGCGCGTGCTGGTTGTCGCGCTCGCCAGCGCGTTGGGCCTGGGTCTCCAGGACCACCCCGTCATGCGGAACCTCCTTGGCGATGAGTTGGGCGCACTGCTCGGTAATGGAGTCACGATCGGCGCCGTAGTTGCGATCGGCATGACACTCCTGCTCGAAGCGAGCAGTTCGCGCCGCGCCCGACTCCAGGTCACGCTGGACATGGCCTCGCTACCCGCGATCGATGCGTTTCTTACCCAACTGGCAACCAGGCTGTCATGGAACGAGACCTCCACGCTGCGGCTGCGGGCTGCCGGAGAAGAAACGCTCGCCAGTCTGCAGACGCAGGGAGACGATACTGACAACTCGATGCCTCCGCGCCTGATCATCAACGCACGGCCCCAGGCGGGAATGGTGGAGATGGAGTTCGTATCCACAACGCGACAGGAGAACGTCGAGGACCAGTTGGCGTACCTGACCGACGAAGCCTCCATACCAACAGTCGATGATCTTTCTCTCAGGCTGTTGCGACACCACGCCTCTGCTGTACGCCACCAGAAGTTCCACGGCGTGGACATCGTCACAGTCCAGGTCGAGGGCAGCACCTGATTCAACGCCTGGGCGGCGGGTAAACGCGCCGTTGCGCAACTCCGTCACTCCATATATCATTTGTGGTGTAACACCAGTCACGACAGTACGCATACCGTCAGACTCTAACGGAAGGACACCTCGCTCACTTGTCCTCACCCAACTCACGGACAACCCTTTACGACACTCACGTTGCCCTTGGCGCGCGCATAGTGCCCTTCGGCGGCTGGGACATGCCAGTGCAGTATTCCGGGACGCTGGCCGAGGTGAAGGCCGTGCGCACCGCATCCGGCATTTTCGACGTGTCCCACATGGGCCGGATTTACATCTCGGGCGAGCAGGCAACCGACCTGCTGGAATGGGTCCTAACCGGCAACGTGGCGGGCCTGCGGGAGGGACGCGCCCGCTATTGCCTGATGTGCAACGAGACGGGCGGCATCATCGACGACACCATCTTCTACCGCCTTGCCGAGGACCGATACCTGCTCATCCCCAACGCGGGCAACCGCTCCGCGGCGGTGGCGTGGCTCCACCGCTGGGCCGATGAAAAGTTCCCAGGCGGCTGCCAGATTGACGACCTGACCACCGCAACAGCTCTAGTCGCCTTCCAGGGACCGGACACCCCCGGCCTCATTGACGGCATCTTCGAGAGCAATCCATCCTCGCTGCGGCCCTTCGCCGCGATGGAGACCACCTTCCAGGGTCACCCCGCATACGTGGGACGCACCGGGTACACCGGCGAGACCGGTTTCGAGATCGTGGTCGCAGCGGACCGGGCCGTGGAACTGTGGCAGACCCTTCAGGGCATGGGGGCCGTCCCGTGCGGGCTGGGCGCGCGGGACGTGCTGCGCCTGGAAGCCGCCCTGCCCCTGCATGGTCATGAGATCGACGAGTCTACTACCCCCATTGAAGCGGGCCTGGAACGCTTCGTCCGGTTCGACAAGGAGTATGTCGGCTGCGAGACTCTGCAAGCACAGCACGCCAATGGGACCGAACGGAAGCTCATCGGGCTTTCCCTGCCGGGCCGGAGCGCCCCCAGGGCCGAATACCCAATCCTGGCCCAGGGCCGGGCCGTGGGTCGGGTGACCAGTGGCAGCTATTCCCCTACCCTTGACACCAGCATTGCTATGGGCTACGTTGAGTCGGCTTTTGCAGAGGCCGGAGTCACGCTGGAAGTGGACATTAGGGGACGCATCGCCACCGCCCAGGTGGTTGGGATGCCCTTCTACACCCGGCCCAGGACAGCCACCTAAGAGCTACAGAAGGCGGACCCTCGGCACAGAGGGGCCCGGGACATCCAAAGAGGTCCTAACTCTCAGCGGCAGGAGGCCACGAACCAATTGAACCCCGACGACCGCAAGTACACCAGCGAGCACGAATGGATCAAGGTCGAGGATGGCGACACCGAGCGCGCCCTGGCCGGAATTACCGTATACGCCCAGGACCAGTTGGGGGACATCGTATACTTCGAGCTTCCCCAGGTGGGCGACCTCCTGAAGCAACTGGAGAAGATGGGTGAAGTCGAGTCGGTCAAGGCCGTCTCGGACCTGTTCGCCCCGGCCAGCGGCAGCGTCGTCGAGGTCAACGAGCGGCTGGCCAACGAACCGGAGCTTGCCAATGAAGACCCATTCGGCGAGGGCTGGCTGCTGCGCGTGTCCCTGAGTGACCCGGCGGAACTGGAAAGCCTGATGTCTGCCGCGGAGTACGAGACCTACACCGCCGGACTTCACTAATCCTAATCGCCCCTTACCGCCGTTCCCGCTTTCGCGGAAATCCGGAGACTTCCTGATGACCCTCCAGTCCCACTACATCCCCAACACCCCGGAAGAGCAGGCGGAGATGCTTGCCGCCGTGGGCGTGGACTCCATCAACGACCTGTTCCGGGACATCCCGGAGGCGTTCCGCAACCCGTCCCTGGACCTTCCGGCTCCGATGTCGGAGTTGGACGTACAGCGGGAACTGGCGGAACTGGCGTCCCGCAACCGGCCCCTGGGCAGCGGGCCGTCATTCCTCGGCGCGGGTGCGTACAACCACTTCATCCCCTCCATAGTCAAAGCGTTGATGACCCGGGGCGAGTTCCTGACGGCATACACTCCCTACCAGGCCGAGGCCAGCCAAGGGACTCTCCAGGTGATCTACGAGTTCCAGACACTCATCAGCAGCCTGTACGGCATGGAGGTGGCCAACGCCGGGATGTATGACGGGGCAACCAGCCTGGCCGAGGCCGTCCTGATGGCGTGCCGCGTGACGCGCCGCAGCAAGGTAGCCGTTGCCAACACCGTCTCTCCCGCCTACTTCCAAGTGGTACGGACGTACTGCCAGTCCCAGGGCATCGAGCTGAACGCCGTGTCCCCCGCCTCTCCCGGCATTGACGACGCTACTTCCTGCTTGGTGGTCCAGTACCCCAACTTCTACGGCTACCTGGAAGACCTTGAGAGCTTGACCAAACAGGCCCACGACAGCGGCGCGTTGATCGTGGTCTCAGCAGACCCGATAGCCATGGGAATGTTCAACCCGCCGGGACACTACGGCGCGGACATCGTTACCGGCGAGGGACAGCCCCTGGGCATTCCGGCGAGCTTCGGCGGGCCATACGTGGGGCTGTTCTCGACCAAGCAGCAGTACATCCGGCAGATGCCGAGCCGCCTTTCCGGCCGCACCGTGGACAGCCAGGGCCGGACGGGGTACGTACTGACCCTCCAGACCAGGGAGCAGCACATACGCCGGGAGCGGGCCACCAGCAACATCTGCACCAACGAGGCCCTTTACGCCCTGGCATCGACCATCTACCTGGCGGCGCTGGGCAAACAAGGACTGCGCCAGGTAGCAGAGCTCTGCTACCAGAAGGCCCACTACGCCGCCGGAGAGATCGCCAAATTGCCCGGCTACCAAATGCCGGATCTGGGGGCTGGGCCGCTACAGGGCACATTTTTCCAGGAGTTCGTGATCCAGTGTCCCGGTCCACCGGCCGACATCAACCGCCACCTGCTGGAGAGAAATATCCTGGGCGGCTTGGACGTGAGTCCTGACGGAGAAAGCGGGGGGGAGGGGATTCCCGACGGGATGCTCCTCTGTGTGACCGAGATGAACACCCGCGCCGATATTGACGCGCTGGTAACCGCTCTTGGGGAGTACAACTAATGGCCCGTGGCGGAGGCACCAGGGATACCAGCAAGCTGCTCATGGAGCGCAGCGTTCCCGGAAGGGTGGGCGCGGTGTTGCCAGAGTCAGACGTTCCTCCACAGGCCATGCCCGACGATTCCCTGCTCCGCAGGGACTTGGAACTGCCGGAGGTGTCGGAGCCGGAGGTGGTCCAGTACTTCACAGCCCTGAGCCAGTTGAACTTCTCCATTGATACCCACTTCTATCCCCTGGGCAGTTGTACGATGAAGTACAACCCCAAGATTAACGACGAGGCGGCATTCCAGCCCGGCTTCGCCGCAATCCATCCTCTACAACCGGGTGAGCAGTCCCAGGGTGCGCTGGAGATGCTCCACCAACTCCAGGGTTATCTTGGGGAGATAACTGGACTGCCCGGTGTGTCCCTGTCAACCCTGGCAGGGGCGCACGGCGAGCTTGCCGGGATGCTGATGATGCGGGCATACCACCACGCCCGGGGAGACACGGCCCGGTTGAAGGTGGCCATTCCCGACAGCGCCCACGGCACCAACCCAGCCTCGGCGGCGATGGCCGGATTCGAGGTGGTGACCGTGGCCTCGGACGACCAGGGCAACGTGGACCTGGAAGCCCTCCACGACCTCGCAGGGCCGGACTTGGCCGGGATAATGATCACCCTCCCGAGCACTCTTGGCCTGTTCGACACTGGCATCCTGGAGGTGTGCCGCATCGTCCATGAGGCCGGGGGCCTGGTCTACGGCGACGGGGCCAACATGAACGCCCTGCTGGGGAGGGTCAAGCTCGGCGCGCTGGGTTTCGACGTCATTCACCTGAACCTGCACAAGACCTTCAGCACTCCCCACGGCGGCGGCGGTCCGGGCGCCGGGCCGGTGTGCGTCTCAGAAGAGCTTGCGTCCTACCTGCCCTCACCGGTGGTGTCGCGTAACGGCGGCGGGAATGGAAAGGAGGAGGAACAGTGGGGCGGTGGCGGGAATACAAATGGAGAATATACCCTCTCAACACCGGAGAACTCCATCGGGAAGATGAGCAGCTTCCACGGCAACTTCGGGGTGCTGGTCCGCGCTTACACCTACATCCGAACCCTGGGCAAGGAGGGAATCGAGGCCATCAGCGCCAACGCCGTCCTCAACGCCAACTACATTATGGAGTCGCTGCGCGACAAGTATCTCATCCCCTATGACCGCACCTGTATGCACGAGGTAGTCTTCTCCGCGGACTGGCAGCGGGGCCGGGGCGTCAGCGGGTTGGAAATCGCCAAGCGGCTGCTGGACTACGGGTTCCACGCCCCGACTATGTACTTCCCCCTCATTGTCCACGAGGCATTGATGGTGGAACCTACCGAGTCGGAGACCAAGGAAACGCTGGACGCCTTCATCCAGGCCATGCGGGACATCGACAGCGAGGCCGACGAGGACCCGGACTTGGTGCGCAACGCGCCCCACACCACGCCAGTCTCCCGCCTCGACGAGGCCCGCGCCGCCCGCCAGCCCGACCTGCGGTGGCAGCGCCAGTAGCAACAAGCTGGCCACGTTCAAGCTGGTTCAAATCGGCGTCTAATTCCCAGAGTACGCGCCCCCTGGTAGAGATGCTCCTCGCCTATTGCCAGTATCCCCGGCTGTTCAGATTAACTGTTTCTGAAAGTTAATGCGGCCACAGGCACGAAACGACCGGCTCCTCCTTGCGCTGCTGGTTGCAGTTGTGGGGCTGGCGTGGTTCAGCCTGTGGGCCTGGGGCAAGTCTCCCTACGCCCGCTTCCTGGAACACAACGCCCTTGCCAGCGTTTCCCGGGAAGATGCGGCGTTTCTGGGCTTCTTCCTTGCCGGGTGGACGTTGATGGTGTTTGCCATGATGCTGCCCACCAGCCTGCCCCTGATCACCATCTTCCATCGCATGGTACGGGACAGGGCGGAACGGCTTTGGCTGGTGTTCCTGCTGATCGGGGGCTACATCACCATCTGGGTGGCGTTCGGAGTGCTGGTCCACCTGGCAGACTTGGCGCTCCACCATGGGATATACCGAGTACCGGTCCTTGACTCCAGCGCCCGGGCCATCGGCGCGGCCATACTGGTTCTTGCCGGGGTGTACCAGTTCACGCCACTGAAGCGCCACTGCCTGGACAAGTGCCGTTCACCCATGAGCTTCATCGCGGAGCATTGGCATGGCACGGCGGCTTCACAGCAGGCGTTCCGGCTTGGCCTGAGTCACGGCCTCTACTGCCTGGGCTGCTGCTGGTCGCTGATGCTGCTCATGTTTGCCGTGGGGTCGGGCAGCATCGGGTGGATGCTGGCCCTGGGCGCAGTAATGGCCGTGGAGAAGAACCTGCCCTGGGGTCGGCGGTTGAGCAGTCCGCTGGGCGTTGCCATCATCGCCGCCGGACTGCTGACCGCTTTCAACCTGGGCCTCTGACCCAATCAGCCCTGGGCGCGTTCCTCTTCCAGGACGCGCCGCAACTCGTCGTCATCGACGCGGACCTCTATGCCGGCGCGTTCTTCCTGGAGGAGCATGGCGACCCTGGAGTCGCGCTCGCCCCAGCCCCGGTTCAGGGCCTCGGTAAGCTCCTGCAAGGCGATGGTTGCTATCTTCATGGGTACGTCGTACTCCCGGCCGACGCCCACGGCGAGGTCAACGTCCTTGCGGGCCAGGCGCAGGGCGAAGTCGGGTGGGTCGAACTTGCCCGGCAGCAGGTGCTGGGCAAGACCCTCGAAAGGCCCCCGGCGTCCCGAAGCGCCCTTTCGGACGGCCTGCCACAATGCCATCGGCTCCACCCCGGCCTTGACGCCCATGGTGAATACCTCGGCCAACGCACACTGGATCATGTACCCGGCGCAGTTGTGCACCAGCTTGGCCACCGCGCCGCAGCCGATGGGACCGACGTAATATGCCTTGTCGCCGATGGAGTCCAGTACACGCTTACAGCGGTCGAAAACCTCCTTGTCGCCACCGACCCAGATGGCCAGGTTCCGCGTGCGCGCCCCTTCCGGCCCTCCGCTGACAGGGGCGTCAAGAACGTGGATGCCCCGGGCCGCGCCCTCCTCGTGGATGCGGCGGATCAGGTTGGGGGTGCTGGTGCTCAGGTCGAAGTACACCTTGCCCTCGCTCAGGCCCTGGAATGTTCCGTCCTCACCCAGAGCCACGGCCTCCACCTCAACGGGGCCGGGAAGGGACGTGAATACTATCTCGCTGGCCTCAGCCACCTCCCTGGGCGTGTCGGCCCATTCCGCTCCCGCTTCCAGGTGGCGCGTGGCGGCCTCGCGCCGGATGTCGTGGACCACCATTTCGTTGCCGCCCCGCAGCGCGTTGTAGGCCATGCTGCTACCCATAGTGCCCAGGCCGATGAATCCTACCTTCATTTCATCCTCCGCAGGTTCCCCATTCAGGGACCAGATTGACCGCCATTATCGAGTAGCCGCACCCCTGCCGCAAGCGGCGGGACTGTGTCCGATGCGCTCCCGGTTTTGAGCGCAGCCGTATCTTGAAGTAACATAGGCAAGACCAGCACCGGCAAAACTCCAGACCTGGGGTTTGGGCCGGATATCCAATCCCGAAAGGTGGACTTGAGATGGTACAAGAAAAGGAAAAGCTGTGGGTATACGATGTCGTTGAGGCAGGGCAGGAAGGCCGGCCCAGCGTCGTAACCCTGACCCCCGAGGACATAGCCCGGTATGCCGAGGTGTCGCTGAACCTCGACCCCCGCTACCAACTGCCACATGCCAACCCGGCCTCGAGCCGCCCCATGCCTACGATGGTGCTGACCTACGCGCCCCTGATGCGGGAGGAAATCGCCGACGCCAACGGCTTCACCGCCCTGGAAAGGTCAACGACCGACCGCCGCCAGACCCCATTCGCCAAGTGCGAGGCCCAGTGGTGGGAGCCGGTCCAGGCCGGGGACACCCTCACCGGCACCCGCCGCGTCCTGGAAAAGTACGAGCGCCGGGGCAGCAGGTTCGTGACCTTCCGGGTGGAAGCGGCCAACCAACACGGCCGGACTGTGGCGCGCTACGATTACACCTGCATCTTCGACTACGCCCAGGGTCAGCGAGAAGCGCCCCAGGACCGCAGCGTTGCCACGGCCCCACCGCCGGAGCAGGCCCGCCCGACCCCGGCACAGGTCAATCCTGTCTACCCGTCCTTCGACGACCTGGAAGTGGGGGACAAGCTCACCACCCTGTCCATCACCGAGAGCCAGGAGATCATCAACCGCAAGAACGACTTCCGCATGTTCGGCCCGCCCAGCGAAAGCAACATCCACACCGACCCGGAGTTCGCCCGGCAGGGACTTTTCGGTGGAACTGTCAACAGCGGCCCGGCCACCATGTCCTACGTGGACCAAACTTTGGAGCAGTCCTTCCCCCTGTCTGCCTTCTACAACGGGGGCACCCTGCTGATGCGGGCCATCGAACCCTTCCGCGCCGGGGATACTGTCACCTTTGAGCCGGAGGTAACCGCGAAGAAGGTCGAGGAAAGCCGCAAGATCGTGGAGTGCCGCGTCCGGGGCATTAACCAGCGCGGCGACCTGGTGAGTTTGTCTGATGCTAGGTTGGTCTTGACGGAGTAACGGCAGGGCGATGTGCTTTATAATGCCGACAAGCCTATCTCAGCACGCGAGGCCCGCCATGACCACCACGGGCGAAAAATACCGTCCTCTGCCTCCCGGTGACCCTTCGGACAATACTTTCCCGGAATTGCCTCCCAGGGACGATATGCAGAATCCCATCCACCTGTACGACCCTGGCCACCCACCGGCCCTGCGCCGGCACCTGGGTTCACCGGACACCACCATAGTCTTGGGCGAAATTCCGTTGGGCTGGCGACACAACCAGGGCGCGGGGTTGCTGAAACCCGACCTGCTCATCGCCTTCAATATAGACCGCGGCGGCGTCATCGCGCAGGAGGGCTACTCCATCGAGGAACGGGGCAAGCCCCCGGACTTCGTGCTGGAAGTCGCCTCCAAGACCACCGGGCGCAACGACTATACATCCAAGCGGGAAGGCTACGCCAATTACGGCGTGCCCGAATACTGGCGATTCGACCCCAGCGGCGGCCGGTATTACCCGGAAGGGCTGGCCGGAGACCGCCTGGTTGACGGAGTTTATATCCCCATCGCCGTGGAGGAAGTTAACCACGCCCGCTATTGGGGTTATAGCGAGGTCCTGGGCCTGTACCTGTGCTGGGAATACGGGCATCTCCGCTGGTACGACCCGGCGGCCCGGCGCTACCTCCGCACTCACGACCAGGAAGCCGAAGACCGCATCGCCGCCGAAGCCCGTGTCCAGGAACTGGAAGCCCAACTGAGACGGCTGCAAGATTCTTAGCCCGGCCAGCACGTTCCCGTCAGAGCACGGATGCCCATGCCCTTTTAACAATTCAGCGACCCGGCCACGATGTCTTACGCAGACCAGAGCTGAAACAATCGTTCCAGTTGACCCGGTATGTAAGCCACGGCCATTGTTGAATCGCTTGAAGCCACAATTATCCTGATTTGGGATAACCAGGCGCCGGATAGACAATGCGGCCATGCAACGGCGAGAGAGGCGCGATTCTCTCCGGGAAGCGCTGATTGAGGCGAGGAGGACTCGCGGTCTTACTCAGTCGCGGGTCGCGGAACTCTTGGGGAGGCCCCAGTCTTTCGTTTCCAAGTACGAGACTGGGGAAAGGCGTCTCGACGTAGTTGAATTTTTGGAAGTCTGCCAAGCCCTTTCCATTGCGCCGGGGACAATTCTCAACAGGGTCAATAACGAGAGCACCGAACCCGAGTCTATCCTGAAACGCTGGGAGATTACTGAGTCCGGCCTTACGGACATTGTTGCCGGCAACCCCAGCTTGCGGGGTATCCTGATCGGCTATGTAGCCGAGAAGAAACTACAGGACATGTTGCTTGGCCTCCCAGATGTCACAGAGATCGCTAAAGACGACGACCATGACCGGACCCGAAGGGGAGACCGTAGAATTACGTACAAGGGTCACTCCTTCATCGTTGAAGTGAAGATCATCCAGACCAATTCGGTTAGAAACTTGGGAAATGATCAGTGGACTGGCAAAGCCCAGGTTGACGCCAGTGACCGTCGGGAAGTCACTTTTCCTGATGGGAGCACACTGGCAACAACCTGTTTGCTGAGGGACCAGTTTGATATTCTGGCAGTCAATTGCTTTGTATATGGTGGTCATTGGAGGTTCGCCTTTGCGCTGAATTCGGAACTGCCGGCGAATGTCTACAGGAGATATACAGAATATCAACGCCAGCACCTATTGCCGACGTTGATTACAGTTAACTGGCCTTTGCAGCCCCCCTTCCATGAAGACCCGATTCCACTGTTGGAACGGCTTGCGACAGGCACACCCTAGCTAACCTGGTGTGCAAGTTTTACCAGGCGAGCAGTTTGGAGAATTGCAGGGGTGGATTACCCTGCTCCTGATTTAGGGCGAAGGCCAAGGTATGACTGAGCGCCTTGCGCAGCAACCGGGCGTGCAGATGCCAGGTGTCCTTTACCTGGACCCGCCTGGCCTGAAAGCGTTCCACCAGTTGACTGAATACGGTTTCGATGCGGTAACGCGGCCGGCTGATTTGGTAGCTCCGCCGGGGCCAGGGGTCCTTTTTCTTCGACTTGAAAGGGGCCAGCAAGGTCAAATCCTGGCCGCTCAACTCCTCCGTCAGGAAGGGAGACCAGTAGTTGCGGTCGCCCAGCAGCACGCCTCGCGTGCCTTCAGTCAGTTCCGGGACCACCGCCAGGTCATGCACGTTGGCTGGGGTGATGCTGAACCCGGTGATCAGTCCGGGCCAGCAAAGGCGCAGATGCACCCTGAAGCCATAGAAAGTTTGCCGTGCCACGTCATCCCACCCGAAAGCGGCCTCCCCCCGGAACCGCCGGCAGCGGTAGGCCCGGGCGAACCGGCAGACCGGCAGGGGGAAGCTATCCACGATGGCGAAGCCCGGGTCATGACGGATGGAGCTCAGGAGCATTCGCCAGACCTGCTCCTTGACCCGCCAGAGGTTGGCCGCCTGGCGCACGAAGGTGGTGCGGCACACACGCGCCATTCCCGGAAAGAAGTGGCGGTAGTGCTGGCGGAAGTAGCGGTAGAGAGTGATGTCCTGGCTCAGACCCAGGAAGTCTCCCACGGCCTCCATCGTCAACACTTCGGCGTCAGACAACAGGGGTTCGGGTCCGCTCTGACGGAGCCGTTGTTCTTGAAAAAGGCGTTTCAACACATCATCTATGCGGCAAAAGGCTGTTATTATGTGGGTGTCCAGGTCCATCAAGCACCTCTTCTGGGAGTTAGCTGTCTCCAGTAGAAGTGGTTGGACCTGGATTTTCAACCCCTCTTACAACTTGCACACCAGGTTAGCTACTTGGATTTGGAGCGAATTGAAAGCCGAGACTTACCCTTCGGCGGTTTAACAAACACCAGAAAGTAGCTGTGGTTCTTCCTCGCATGGACCTGTCTCTTGAGGCGGCTTACCCCGGCTTTGTTCGGACGCACCACGACAAACAGGTCCTTAGTGTAGAAACCGAGAGATTCGTAGTGGGCGATAATCTCCACATGGGTCAGCCATTGCCGGTTCGCCGAAACTTCATCCTGGCACTTGACGATTGCAACACCGCTGTCCTTCAGGACACGCAACGCCTCCCCACCGGCACGGAAATACAGGTCCGTCACTGCACCGTGCCACTTGGGCCCGGTACTCTCCTCGTCTCCATTGGAATAGTATTCCCTGAAAGCGGTGTAAGAACCACTCCCTGCCTTATGCCGACGCTGAGTCCTTAACAGTCCTTCCATGTATGGCGGGTCCAGAATGATGGCATCAAAAGTCCCATCCCTGTATGGGAGTGCGCGGCAATCAATCCCCGTAGCAATATCAGACGCCACCAGTTCATATTTGGAGGTGTCCACTTTTTTCCAAAAGACCCCGCTCCCATAAGTTACGTCAGCGATTCTTGCGCCTTCTGGAATGTGCAGAGACAGGATTTGCGGGAAAATGTCAGCATTGCCCCCTACGAACGCCGACATTACAACGTTGGTGGAGGGGTCTCCACCTTGTTTTCGCTTGGTCGTTGGGTGAAATTGGGGAGGGACCAACTGCAACTGCTCACCTGGAAGTTTCATCAAACATGTTATCCCGATTTAGGATATTTCACAATGGTCTCAACACATACCGCCAACCACCCCAACATCATAACCTTCGGCCCGCCACCGCGCGAGTGCCATATGACACTATAATTGCCCATCGTCTTGCCACAGCTTGTCGGAACCGCTGGCCGCATTTGAAGAAAGGACTTGGCAAATGAACCTCAAACCCCTGGGCGCTACCGGCGTCATGGTCCCCGAAATCGGCCTGGGCACCTGGAAATACCGGGGCGGGCCGGGGCCGCTGCGCCGCGGCATTGCCCTGGGCGCGACTCTCGTTGACACTGCCGAGATGTACCGCAACGAGGTTGAGGTCGGGCGGGCCGTCGCCCCGGTGCGGGAGCAGGTGTTCCTTGCCACCAAGGTCCTGGGCAGCCACCTGCGTTATGACCAGGTGCTGCGGGCCGCCGAGGACAGCCTGCGCAAGCTGAACGTTGACGTTATCGACCTCTATCAGGTCCACTGGCCCAACAGCCGCTTCCCCATCGCCGAGACCATGAGGGCGATGGCGGATCTGGTAGACCGGGGAGTGGTGCGCTACATCGGCGTCAGCAACTTCTCCAGGGCCGAGCTGCAAGACGCCCAGCGGGCCATGACCCGGCACCCGATAGTGTCCAACCAGGTCTTATACAGCCTGAAGGACCGGGACATCGAGGCGGAGTTGCTGCCCTACTGCCAGGAGAACGACGTCACGATCATCGCCTACACGCCCCTGGCCGACGGTTCGCTGGCTGCGAAGCCGCGCCTGCGCCCCGACCGCCGGTTCCGGGAGCTGGAGCAGGTGGCCCGGGAGGCCGGCAAGACACCGGCCCAGGTGGCCCTGAACTGGGTCACGTGCCGGGACGGGGTGATCACCATCCCGAAGACCAACAGCGTGGCCCGCACCGAGGAAAACTGTGCCGCCTCGGGGTGGCGTCTCTCCCCGGAGCACATCCGCCGGTTGGAGGCGGCGTATCCGGCCTGACCCGCTCCTGTGGAACACTGCCAGTCTGGTCTTGGGGGATGGAGCTTTCTGCCCCATCCCGTCCCTTCTTCCGGCCAGGGTTGACAAACCTACCGCACCGTCATAGGGTAAACGGGCCGTGTGGCTACCCCGTATGCAACGATAATCGACCATTTTCAGCGGGTTTTCACACGCTCTGAACCGTACAACCACCCCTGCGGCTTTACAGGCTGCCTACATTCAGGTGACGCTATGGCTATTGAAAGCTTGGCCCCGACCGGAGGCGCAGTCACTGGAACAAGCAACGGGGCCCATTCTCCGTTTATCAGCGTTGATTCGGTATGGAAGGTCTTCGGCAAGAACCCGGAGCGGGTGCTGGAACCCCGGTACGCCGGGATGGACAAGGGCACCATCCAAAGCAACCTCGGCAACGTAATCGGCCTCCAGGATGTCTCCTTCAGCGTTGAGCAGGGGGAGACATTCGTTATTATGGGCCTTTCCGGCAGCGGCAAGTCCACCATGGTCCGCTGCCTCATCCGGCTCATCGAGCCCACGTCCGGGTCCATCGTAATCGACGGCGACGACATCACCGCGATGTCCGACAAAGACCTCATTGAGTTCCGCCGCAACAAAATTGCGATGGTCTTCCAGCACTACGGCCTGATGCCCCATCGCAGTGTCATCGACAACGCTTCCTGGGGCCTGGAGGTCCAGGGGGTAGACCAGGCCGCCCGCTACCAGCGGACCCGCGAGATCCTCGACCTGGTGGGCCTCACCGGCTGGGAAGACGCCTACCCCCGCCAGTTGTCCGGCGGTATGCAGCAGCGGGTGGGCTTGGCCCGGGCCCTGGCGGTCGATACCGGCGTCCTGCTCATGGACGAACCGTTCAGCGGGCTTGACCCGCTGATCCGCCGCCAGATGCAGGACGAATTGGTCCGGCTGCAGGACGAGCTGCACAAGACGATTGTGTTCATCACCCACGACCTGAACGAAGCCCTGAAGCTGGGCGACCGCATCGCCATCATGCACGACGGAAAGGTGGCCCAGATCGGCTCCCCGGAAGACATCGTGCTGCGGCCCGAAGACTCCTACGTGGGAGACTTCACCCAGGACGTGCGCATCGAGAGCATCCTGACGGCCCGCAAGGTGATGGTCCCGCCTGCCGTGACCTTCCCCGCCCACCTGAACCCTCGCGCGGCCCTGGACGCCTTCGGGCGAGCCAACCACCGATTCCTGGGCTGGGTGGTGGATGAAGTGGGCCGGTACATCGGCGCGCTGTCCCACGCCGACGCAGAACGCGCATCGAAAGCCGGGGCCGCCCGGCTGGACCAGGCCGAGGAATGCCTGGACCAGGAATACCCCGTCCTGACCCCGGCCACCAACTTCGACGAGATTATCCCCGTGGCGATGGGCGTGGACCACGCGCTTCCGGTAGTGGACGATGACCGGCTGCTGGTTGGAGAGGTGCATCGCGCCGATGTGGCTGAGGCCCTGGCCAGCGCATCAAGCGTTGCCCCGGACTACGAAGCCAACGCCGCCGAAAACGCGGCCCAGTCCGCCGACAAATCCTGAACAGACATCCCGGTTGACTGGGCAACCTCGGATAGTCGGTCAATTCCGTCACTCAGTTACACCCACCAACCGGTATTGTTACTGGAGGCACAGGTGGCAGCTATAACCAGCGATCAGCCGGACCCACAGACTTCTTCCTCTCAGACTGATACCGAAACTACCCCCCAGCAACGGCAGGTCCACCGGCGGAATTTGCCGGTCATTTACCGTTGGGCAATCGCCCTGGCCGCGACCCTCGTGGTGCTGCTCGTATGCGTAATCGCCTGGGAACCCAATATGGACTTCCCGAGCGAAGTAAGCCTGCAGCAGGATGATGGCAGCGCAAAGCAGGTCGAAATTGGCCGACTGATTGCCAGTGAGATCAAGGGCGCTACCACGTGGTTGGTACGCAACTGGGGCGGGATGTTCGACGGCATCGATTACCTGATTACCTACGCGATGGTATGGATAGAAGATGGGCTCCGGTGGATACCCTGGCCGGCAACATTTGTAGCTGTAGGAGCGTTGTCCTTAATTTTGGGGTCATGGCGGTTGGCGCTGTTTTCGTTGGTCAGCCTGGTGTTCATCGGAATTATGAACCGCTGGGATAGCGCGGTCGAGACCATCGCTATCATCCTGTTCTCGGTCTCCGTTTCCATACTTATCGCTCTGCCCCTGGGGATCATCGGGGCCAAGTCAAACAGGTTCGATGCGTTCATGCGCCCGGTCCTTGATGGAATGCAGACCATGCCCAGCTACGTATACCTTGTGCCAGGAATCCTCTTCTTCGGGCTGGGCTACACCCCGGCGGTGATCGCCACCGTCATTTATGCTGTTCCCCCGGCCATCAGGCTGACCAACCTGGGAATCCGTCAAGTATCCGCCGAGACCGTGGAGGCTGCCCGTTCCTTCGGCACGTCTCCGGTACAGTTGCTGACCAAGGTCCAGATGCCTATGGCGATGCCAACTATCATGGCCGGCATCAATCAGACCACCATGCTCGCCCTTTCGATGGTCGTCATCGCCTCGTTGGTTGGGGCCAGCGGCCTTGGTGAGGACGTGTTCCGGGCGTTGCAGCAACAGGACCCGGGCAACAGCGTCATCGCCGGCATGTCCATTGTGCTGATTGCAATCGTCATCGACCGTTTGACCCAGGCTGCCGCCCGGCGCCGCCAGGAAATCCTCTCGGACAATTAGCAGGACGTAACCCCTGTATAGCTCGCTGTCGCCTGTTGCAATACGTGGAGCCGGCGCCTGGGTGCTCGCGACGGAAAGCGGTCGCAACGTTATGGAAACCAGCACGTAGCACTCAACTGGGTGTGTGCTTTTACGCGTGTGCAAATGTTGACGGGTGGCTTGCCGTAGTATAGGCTACTACCTTGCAAACTACTCATGCTCAGATCCCCCTGCCCTGGAGGAGAGGAGGAACAAATGCATGGGGTAGCTTTCATTTTGGGACGGACCCTATAAGCATGTGGCGGCCGGAATGCCGGTATGGGGCAGCGTCCCAGCGAATCCTAGATTTTGGTCCCGGAGGTTTAAGACGTGACAACTGGCAGCAGACTCATCAAGCTGGGGGTGTTCCTCTGTCTGTCACTGGCTATCTTCGCCGTCATCGGCGCGTGCGGCGCGCCAGCGACGGAGATCCAGACAGTTGAGGTAATCAAGGAAGTCCCCGTTGAGAAGGAAGTCGTCAAAGAGGTCATCAAGGAAGTCCCGGTTGAGACCATCAAGGAAGTTCCCAAAGAGGTCATCGTTACCCAAGAAGTAGTCAAGGAAGTTCCCAAAGAGGTTATAGTCGAAAAAGAGATCATCAAGGAGGTCCCCAAGGAAGTCGTCAAAGAGGTCGTAGTCACCAAAGAGGTCATGGTGGAGGTTGCCCCCCCTGAGGGTCCAAAGGACACCATCGTCTTCTCAGACCTGAACTGGACCAGCGCCCAGGTGCAGAACCGCATCGCCCAGTACATCGTAGAACATGGCTACGGCTATCCTACCGACCTGGTGTTCGGTGGCACGTTGCCCCTATTCCAGGGTCTGAAGGCCGGCGATACCCACGTTACGATGGAGATATGGCTGCCCAACCAGTCCATCGGCTGGACGGAAGCCGTCGAACTTGGTGAGGTAGTCTCCGTGGGTAAGAGCTTGGTTGGCGACTGGCAGAGCACCTTCGTGATTCCCGCTTACGTCGCCGATGCGAACCCCGACCTCAAGACCCCCCAGGACCTGATAAAGCCCGAGTACCAGGAACTGTTCTCCACCACCGACAGCCGCGGCAAAGCCAGGCTGGTAGCTTGTGTACCCGGCTGGTCTTGCGAGCTGGTAAATGACGCCCAAATCGAGGCGTATGGCCTGAGTGACAGCCTCCACGTTATCAAGCCTGGTTCTCAGGACGCCATGTTTTCTGAGATTTACGGCGCCTTCGAGAAGGAAGAGCCGTGGCTCGGTTACATGTGGGGTACGGGAGACCCGGCCCTCAAGCTGGACTTGGTCCGGCTGGAAGAACCTCCCTACACCAAGGAGTGCTGGGACGCAGACAAAGCGTGCGCTTTTGACAACTCATTGGTCCTGGTAGCCGTTCACAAAGACCTGCTTCCCCGCGCTCCCGATGTAATCGCGTTCCTGCAGGAGTGGGAGTTCACTATCGACATCTACAAGGGCATATTCCAGTGGATCGATGCAAACGAGGACTCTACCCCGGCTGAGGCTGCGACCGAATGGCTCAAGAACAACGAGGACATCTGGTCCGGCTGGGTATCCGAGGATGCCGCGGCCAAGATCAAGGCCGCCCTGGCCGAGGGCAAGGAAGCCGAGGGCTGGCCCGACGCCTAAGCCGTCATCTCAAGAGCTACCAGAGAAGGGTAACGTCATGGGCGGCCTCAACGTTGAGGCCGCCTTCATTGTTGCTTTGTGGCCCAATAACGATAGCCCGCCTATGCCGCAAATGACACTTTCCCGCCGAATTGGCGGCTGAGATGCCCGGACCAGCCGCCTACAACGGCTGGCGGGAACTGTACCCCGCGTTGGTCTCGTGCCAGAACCCGATGGTCTCCTCGCCGCGAATCCAGCATAGATAAATCTCCCGCCCTTCCCGCTCCGATGGGAAATCCACCAGCCAACTGGACAGGTCCCTGACGATGATCCCCCTCTCCCCAATCTCCCTGAGCTTCCCCTGGAGTTCCTGGGTCAAGCGGTCAACCGCGCGCTGGAGGTCGCGCCGCTCCGTCTCCCGGCTGCTTGCGCCGTTGCCCCGGCGCTCCCGCAGCAACGCGAGAAGGTCCTGCTGCCGCACGGCCAACTCGTCCCGCACCGGCATCAGACCAGCGAGGGTCTCGGTCAACCAGGGCAATTCCGCGTTGGCTTCTTCCAGGGTGAACAGACGGCGTCTCATGTGCTGCCACTTTAGCGCAACAGCCCCGCACGCGCAAAGCCCAGCATACCTCGGGAAAATGGCGTACAATAGCCCATGATTCCCGCCCAGGGATCAATCCCATACAACCGCGGCAAAACAACTGCGGCAAAGGAACGGCAATTGGCCCCGGACAAGAACCTGTTCAGTGAAGGCGACCTGGCCCTGTTGCAGGACCGCAAGGGCCGGCGCCACCTTTTGACCCTGTCCGAGGGCCAGACGTTCCACAGCCACCAGGGGCGCCTGCTCCACGCCGACCTGATCGGCCACACCGTCGGCGGCTGGTATCGCACCGACAGGGGCCACACCCTTCTGGCCGTGCGTCCCACCCTGGGCGACTACGTTCGGGAGATGCCTCGCGGCCCACAGATCGTCTACCCCAAGGACCTGGGCAACATCGTCACCCTGGCCGACGTCTTCCCCGGCGCGACGGTCATCGAGGGCGGACTCGGCTCCGGCTCCCTGACCGCCGCCCTGCTGCGGGCCGTCGGCCACGAAGGAAGGGTTATCACCTACGAAATCGAGGAGTCGGTGATTCCCCGGGCCACTGCCAACATAGAGAAAGTTGTTGGCGACACCTCACGGCTCACCATCAAGGTGGGCAACATCTACGAGGGCATATCCGAGCGCGACGTTGACCGGGTGGTCCTGGACGTGCCGGAACCGTGGGAGACGGCCGGCACGGTTGGCGACGCCCTGGTGATGGGCGGCATCGTCCTGAGCTTCCTGCCCACCATTCTCCAGGTCCACCGGCTGACCCTGGCACTGGAGGAAGACGCCCGGTTCCAGATGATCGAGACTGTGGAAACCCTGCTCCGGCCCTGGCACGTAACCGACCGGAGCGTGCGGCCGGCCCACCGCATGGTGGCCCACAGCGGTTTCCTGACCACGGCGGTCCGGTGCGAGCCACGCCGGACGCGCCCCGTTCCCGGAGCCTCCGGGGATGAAACCATGACTGACGGCGGCGAAGAGGAGGACACCAATGGACGTGATGGATAGAGACCAGACCATAGAATTCCTGCGCAACCACGTCAGGACGGAGATGCTTATGAAGCACCTCTACAGCGTCGAGGCGTCCATGCGCGGCTACGCCCGGAAGTTTGGCGAGGACGAAGACCGCTGGGGCATCGCGGGCCTGCTCCATGATTTCGACTGGGAAATCTGCCCGACGCCGGAAGACCACCCCAACTACGGCGCGCAAATCCTCCGCGACCACGGCTACCCCGACGACATCATCCGCGCGGTGCTGACCCACGGCGACCACACGGGCATCCCAAGGGAGTCGCTGATGGAGCATACCCTGTTCGCGGTGGACGAGCTTTCCGGGTTCGTCCGCGCCGTCGCCCTGGTGCGCCCCTCCAAGAGCCTGGACGACGTGACGCCCCGGTCGGTGCGCCGCAAGATGCGCGACAAGGGCTTTGCCAAGGACGTAAACCGGGACGACCTGGTGCGCGGCGCTGAAGAGCTGGGCATAGACCTGGACGAGCACATAGCCTTCGTGGTGGAAAGCATGAAGCCGGTAGCCGTGCAGATAGACCTGACGGGTTAGAAGACGACGAATTGGTCAGTGGCTGGAGGCTGATGGCGCAACCTGTCCGTCAGCCTCCACTATTCCTGTTCCACACCCCTTATGTCTAACCCTGCCAGCCGGGGTTAAGCCCCTGCCGCAAGTTTAAGTGCCGCTCCCTGAGTACGGGTGGCGTCAGTCCGGCGACCAACTTCCTGGCCTCTTCGGAAGGCTCGAAACCCCACAAGGTAGGGTTGCCCACGTTCTTGCCCTGGGCCAGCACCTTGAAGTTTCCCAGGCCGTCGGGGGTGACAAGCTCCTCCATGCCCCTGCGGTTGGCCGCGTACTCCATCCGGTCCGGGACCGCAGACTGCAAGCGTTCCAGCATATCCCCCACGCCCAGGTTACTCAGGAATGAACGCTGGTCCGTGATGTCCAGGAAGTCCAGCCCTGCGCGTTCTCCCAGCCTGATTACCGATGTGAAGTCCACCTGTGAGGTGATGTCCTGCCGCCCGATGCGTTCCAGCGGGCTGTCGGTCTGCACGTGCCGGTAGAAGGTGGTCAGGGTTCCCCGGAAACGCTCCTCAGCCAAATATAGCTCCCTGGCGCTCCGGCCGTAGTCTATGGTCAGGACAAACCCCCGTTCCAACGCCCTGGACGCCCCGTATGCCCACGACGCCAGGTCCACGTTGATTTCAAGAGTCTGCCCTTCGGCCGGTACGAAGTCGAGGTCCATCAACCGGCTAACCGGCCCAACATCGAAGGTGTAGCCGGTACACGCGATCAGCAAGCCCCCCACCTGGTCGATGTACACTTCCCGAAGACCCTCCGGCTCCATGACCACCTGCCGCACGGGAAATGCGTCGAGAAGCTCGTTGGACAGTATGCAGCCCACCACACCTCGAAGGGGCAGGGTGCCGGAAACAATCCTGTGGGCCCCATCCAGCCCGCGCTCGTATCCCGCTCCGGCGCTCCTGTCGATGCAGATGTAGCGCAAGCTGTTCCTGAAATCGAGTGAAAGCTCCCCGGCGTAGTCCAGCACATCCCGGCACAGTAAGCCGTCGCCGGCACCCGGTTCCAGGACGGTGAATACGCCGGGCCGGTCCAGGACCCGCCACATCTGGTAAAGCTGCACCGCAACCAGCGCCCCGAATGCCGGGTGGGCCAGCGGGCTGGTGAAGTAGTCCCCCGACGCTCCGACCCGCTCCGCTGAAACCTGGATCCTTCGCGGCTGCTCCGGCCCTCCGCCACGTAGAGAATCCGCGTTCCTGGAGGAAGCGTAGTACCCGCCTTGGGGCCAGTAGAGCGCCACCTCCATAAACTCTCCGAAGGTAATAGGACCTTTCTCGGCGATGCGGCGGCGTATCTCCTCTTCCGCGGACATGGGATGATTATACGTTATCGGATAGCGGCGTATATCCAGTTCCAGGATTCTCCCAACCCACGACACACCCAAGCATCTTATTCTCAGATCGACGCTCCGCTATAATCTACTGCAACCGGCCCTATCGTCCAATGAAAGAGGCTCGCCATGACCATACGCGCAGTCAAAATACTGCCCTACAACCGGGATGGCGAAATCGACTACGCCAGCCTGGAATTCGATCCTGACGAAGCGCGGGCGGAAAAACCGGACGCAATGGAACAGCATCCGCAACAGCGCGAGGTAATGAATCTCCTCAGTTCCTGGTTCACCGATTTTGATCAGCGCCCTGACGTATTTCTCGACTATGACTCGTTCATCTGCTATGACCGGAGCAATCTCAACGTCCGCGTCTCGCCGGACGTATACTTGGCCTTTGGAGTGGATGCCCGGGCCATCCGTCCCGACAGGCTCTACCTGCCCTGGCGAGTGGGCAAGCCGCCCGACTGGGTGCTGGAGGTGGCGTCGCTGACCACGGGACGGGAGGACGTCAACCACAAACCCGGCATATACGCCAGCATAGGCGTCACAGAGTACTGGCGGTTCGACCCATCGGGAGGCCGTTACCACGGGGAGCCTCTGTACGGCGGCATCCTTACCGAGGGAGCGTACCAACCCGTGGAACTGATCACGGAACCCGACGGCATCCTGAAGGGGTACAGCCCGGTCCTCCGGCTGAGCCTCGCCTGGGACGAAGGCTGGCCCCGGTTTTATGACCCGGCCACCGGACGCTACCTGGAAAACTGGCGCGGGGCCATTGACCGTGCCGCCCGGGCCGAGTCCCGCGCCGCCGAAGCGGAGGCGGAAGTGCAGCGGCTGCGGGAACAACTCCGGCAGCAGGGGCAAGGGTAGCCTGGACCGGAGAAACTAGAGAGGGCGCTGTTATGCGAGACATCTGGTCGGGGACTTCGGCAAATACGGCCTGCTGCGCGCCCTTACCAAGTCCACGGAATCACTTAACCCAGATCTGCCCTTGGGCGTATCTGGCATCTTAACTCGAGCAAGCCTGATAACAATGATCCATGTGTCGTCTATACAAAACTCACGTACCGCTACCTCAAATGTACGCCCAATAATCGCAAGAAGTTTCGGAAATGTGATACTTCGCTCTATGATTCGAGTCGGTCACATAAACTGCTGACCCACAAAAAGTTAAAGGGGCCGCGCCACGCGGCCCCTTCTTCGTTCGGCCTTTGAAGTCCATCGCCGGCTACCGCTGTTCGATTGGCACGTACTCCAGGTCCATATCTCCGGAGTACTCCAGCAATGGACGGATGAGTATATTGTCCTCGTACTGCTCCGCGCACTGGAGGGTCCATCCGGGGATGCGGCCCAAGGCGAAGATGGAGATGAACAGGTCATCGGGAATGTCCAGCAGGTAGTAGATCGAACCCGCGAAGAAGTCCACGTTGACGAAGATGCCCCGGGACCGGTAGCGCACCATCACCTCTTCTTCCACGTAGTTGAGGATCTGGAACCAGCGGGGCTCCCCCAGCTTCTCGCCCAAGGCCCGTGAACGTTCACGCAGGTGCCGCGCCCGCGGGTCCTCCGCCTTGTACACCCGGTGTCCGAAACCCATGATCCGGCCGCCGTTATCCAGGATGTTGCGGCAATACTCCTCCGCATTCTCCGGCTGGCCGATCTCCAGAGCCATCTTCATCACTTCTTCCGCCGCGCCGCCGTGGGCCGGGCCTTTCAGGACGCCCACGCCGGTAACAACTGCCGAGTGAAGGTCGGAAATCGTCGATGCGGCGACCCGCGCCCCGAAGGCCGAGGCATTCGCGCCGTGCTCGGCGTGAAGGATGAAATCCACGTCGAGGAGGTTGGTAGTCTCCTGGTCCGGGACTTCGCCGAAGAGCATGTAGAGGAAATTCCCGGCGTGGTTCAGGTCCGGGTTCGGCGCAACAGGCTCCAGCCCCTGCCTCAGGCGGTGGTGCGCCGCCACGATGGTCGGCCCCATCGCCGTCAGCCGGATGCCCTTCCGGATGGTCGCCTCCACCGAATTGTCCGTCACCTCGGAGTCAAACGCCGACAGAGCCGAGATGCCCGTGCGCAGCGCGTCCATCGGGTGGCTGTTCTTCACCAACTCCAGCACCTGGATTACCTCGTCGGGTATCCGCCGGTTGGCCCGCAGGTGGTCGTCGAACTCCGCAAGCTGTTCCTTGCTCGGAAGACTGCCGTGGAGAAGGAGGTAAATCACTTCCTCAAATGTGGACTTTTCCGCCAAGTCGTGGATATTATATCCACGGTACAGCAGCTTTCCTTCCTGGCCGTCGATGAAGCTGGACTCGGTAGTGTCCAGGTATACATCCTTCAGCCCCTTCATGATTTCAGGAGCCATGAACCTTCCTCCTTTGGGGTGCTCGGCCGATGATTCCCAGTGCTTTAGCAGCGTGAAACCCGGTACAAACTCTCAAGACCGCCGTCGAAATATGGCCATGCGCACAACAAAAATTGAAGCTGGGAAAGTCTTTGAAGAGCGTGGCGATTCTAGCATTCGCCCATAATAGTGTCAAGCTAACCCAAGGCTGGGGGAGGGGCATGACCGCCCTCCCCGGAAGACAGGAAAGCCCATGAAATTCGGAGTCATACTGCCCAATCTCGGAGGTCTGGCCGACCCTCCAACCCTCACCCGGATCACTCTCCGCGCCGAGGAACTGGGGTTCGACGGCGCATTCGTCAGCGACCACCTGGCCCTCCCCACAACCCCCGGTTCCCGTTACCCCTACCGCTCCGACGGCGCATTTCCCCTGCGGCCCGACGAGAAAATCCTGGAGCCGGTGACTACCCTCGCCTACCTCTCCGCGGTCACCTCCCGCATCAGCCTCGGCTTCAGCGTCCTGGTGCTCCCCTACCGCCACGCCGTGCTCAACGCCAAGATGCTCTCCACCCTCGACGTCTACTCCGGCGGCAGGCTCATCGTCGGGGTTGGCGTGGGCTGGATGAAGGAGGAGTTCGACGTGCTGGACTCGGACTACGAGAACCGGGGGCAGGTCACCGACGAGCACATCCGGCTGCTCCAGTCCCTCTGGCGGCGCGACGAGCCGGACTTCGCCGGAAACTACTACCGCTTCTCCGGCATGACCATGTACCCCAAGCCGTCCCAGAATCCCTACCCGCCCATCTGGACCGGGGGCATCACCCCACGCGCCCTGCGCCGGGCCGCCCACCTGAGCGACGGCTGGCACGGCGTGCGCCTGGCCCCGGACGAGATAACCGAAATCGGGCAGCGGCTAGAGGAATTGCTGGCCGCGACGGGACGGGAAGGCATAAATTTCGACGTGTCCCTGCGCACCGGCATGGACCTGACCAACTCCCCCCTGCCCCAGAACCGCCTCCCCATGCGCGGCTCCCCGGCCCAGGTAACCGAAGACGCCCGCGCCTACCGCGATGCCGGCCTAACCTACCTGGTCCTCGAACCCCGCGCCCGCGACGAGTCCGAGTTCATATCCCAGATGGAAAGGTTCGCGGGGGAGGTAAAGCCGGGGGTGTAGGGGGCCAAACCAGCATAGGAGGGACGGTCCTGCCCGACCCTGACGCGGGTTAAATTGACGCTAACCCCCCCGGCTGATAGATTCAATACTACGAATTTCCAATCGTATTTACAGCGCAGACCATCACGGCGTCTGCCGGAAAGGGGCATCATGGCCTCTATTGACTCAACCGTAAACGTTACCGTCGATTTAGTGGTAGAAGAGCGGGATGACCACTGGATAGGCTTGATCGAGCAACTGGGCATTACGGTGTACGGCGACTCTGAAAAGGCGGCGATAGACCGGGCTGACCAGATGCTCACGTTCATCGCCGGTACATTTCAGAAGCATCACACCCTTGAGGACTTCCGTGCTTATCTGGATGCTCATGGCGTGCAGCACAGTGTGACCACCCCGTCAACCGCTCCGCCTGTGCGCAGGTATAGGCGAGAGGAAGTCCTGTCCTTTGCTTGACCCGCGCATCTCGCTGGCTGAGATTGAAGCCGTGATGAGGAACATGGGGTATGTCCTCCTGGAGGAACGCGATGGCCTGCGATTCTACAGCAACGGTTCGCCGGCCCGCCCCATCTTCCTGGACGTCAGCCAAACTCCGACTTTGGGTGATGTTGAGCGGCAGTTGGAGGCTCACGGTATTAACCTCGACGTGTTTTACAACACGTTAGACTCGCTGTAGCCCTCGATACCCGCATCATCCATAACTCCCCCCACCCCGGAACCGCCTCCCCATGCGCGGCTCCCCGGCCCAGGTAACCGAAGATGCCCACGCCTATCAAAATGCGGGACTCACCTACCTGGTCCTCGAACCCCGCGCTCGCGACGAGTCCGAGTTCATATCCCAGATGGAACGGTTCGGGGGGAGGTAAAGCCAGGGGTGTAGGGAGTGGGCAGTAACAAGGTCCGTTCCTCAATCACCTGCGCTGGGCTGCGCCGCGCCGACCCTTGTAAACGTCGCCTCGATTGTTGGCGTCATAGAAATATAGCTCTGCGCTGTCGTCGTCAACCTCGTACTTGATCCGGTAAGACCCCTCATCACATCTGTAACTACAGTCCCATACACCCTTCAAATGGTCGATGTGCGCTCCTTGACGAGGACTTTGTTGGATTTGGGCCACAATCGCTTCCCATCTGCTGTTCAGGTCAGGGTGTGTCCTCAAGAACCTCCTGACAGTGCGATGGACACTCACCGCATAAGGAGGAACGAATTGGCTTTCCTGATTGGTCACGGGTAATGAACGGGCTTATCAGTCCTTGCTTCTCCGCCTGGCAGCAATCCGGTTGACGTTCCTGCCAGCGGCCACCGTTTCCTCAGCCGTGGCTATCCAACTATTGAGAAGCGTCACGTATTCCAGCCTGCCCGAATCATCCCTGATGTACGCGATGCTGGCATTCAATATCTCGGCAGTCAGTTGGCGGAGGTCGGAAACGCGCAGCGTAGAGCAGAGTTCCTCCACCATTTCCGGCGAAGGGAGTTTGCCAACCTGACCGGACAACTGTTCCCCAATGTCATAACCGCCGTCACGGACCGGCGCCGACGTTGAATTGACGATGCCGGTGTTGGCTGCGCCGGGTTTCCGCATCATTGTTCTCCCTCAAAATTAGTGACATTTGCCAGTAGCGAATTCGGCGTGAGGCAGGTAATATCCGGGCCGATTAGTGGGCGGATGGATTATATACCAGAGGTAAAGCCGGAGGGTTAGGGAGCGGGAGGAAACGGACTACCCTTAACTGAAAAGAGCTATCCCATGACCTGAAGCCTCGGGTGCCATAGAACACGGTCGATGTTCACTGCGACTCATTCTCTGTAACAGTATTGACCCCTGATAGACATGGTTGCCCATCGCTAACTTCGATCATCCGAAAACCATTCCGTTCAAAATACTGGGCTAATTCTGTCGAATACTGATCCATCGGTTCGATATTCACAATTCTGGACAACTCTCTCCCTGATTGAGTAAGAGCGACCCCTTCTATTCTGAACATCTGACCAATCCTGTCGTTGGACATCGGCATCAAAATCCAATGCCTACCTCGGTAACCAAAAGGAAAAAATACTGCTTGCTGCCCACCGCCGGGGAGCGCTACACAAGGCATATGTTCCCGCCATGAATTGTAATCAGATATTACAAGGCCATGTTCATTCAATAGATTAAGCGTATCAAAGTTCAGTCCATATTCCTGAAGTGCATTGCTACCAGCATTGCCACCCAATGAGGGCACCCTCATATCTTGAGAGTGGATTGAGATGGAGAGTGAGCACAATTTCACGAAATGGTTAGCAATATTCTGATCAAGACTGCCTAGTATTTTGATAGTCTTAGTCGAGTAGGAACCTGGTTTTCTGATTTCCCCAGCTAATATCTTAGCGAAGAAAGTCTGCATTTCTTCGGTGTTTTTTTGTCTGGCTTCCGTCTCAAAAGAGTTCAGCCAATCATCGCTGATTGTTTCGCCTGACTCGTCCGACCCTGATTGATCAATGGAGTCACTGGCATCCCGTAATTCGGTCGCAGCTTTCTGGCTAATTAAATCTAAGTTCACCTGCTCGCGAATCACCCGTTGCCCGAACTTCTGGACCGCTAGGCGTGCATACTCAGGGTCAGTCTGCATCTGTTGAGCAATCTGCTCGGCGGACGTGTTAATCAACTTGATGCGCGCTTCTGTTTCCGCACGCCGTTCATCTGCTATTCCAGTGAGATATGCAACGGGAATATCTATTGTTGCGGAACACAATTGTCCTAAAGCCTTGAAAAAGTTCCGCCTGACTGGACCAGGGATGCCTGAGATAGCCGTATCAGCTACCAAATTCGTGATGACGTCAGGGACAGAGATGACTTCATCTCTGGGAGAGTCGAAATTTCCGTTGCCCGATTCGCCTGCCATCTTGACTATCTAAGCGTCCTTTCCTTTGCGGTTATGGGAAGTAGCGGTAGATTTCGCCTCGGGATAAACTTGAACCGACATGGCCACCCAAGCATCTCCCTATCGTAAAGTATACCAGCCGAGTTCTTGGAAGCTGATGAGAACCCCGAGATGGCACACGCGACTCGGCTGACTCAAGACACTCCAACCACTAATGTAACTAGGTACAGTAACTGGAACGCCGCCTCCACTGACACGGGTGTCCGTCAGAATTTTGGATAGGGAGAGGATGGAGGGGTAAAATGGCGGCAAAGGACTGGAGAGAGGATGGGTGTGTCTTATGGAAATGAAGGATTGGGGATTGACTTGGCGGGAGTTGAGCGAAGAAGCAATCACCGGGATGAAAGAGTGGCGGTTGCAGAATCCTAAAGCCACTTTTAGTGAGATTGAAAAGGAACTGGACCTGCGGCTGGCGAAGTTGCGGGGCCGGATGCTCCAGGATACGGCTCTGGCCAGTTCCGCCAGGGACTGGAGCGGAAGTCAGCCTGGAGAAAGGCCGGTATGCCCTGATTGCGGCCATGAACTGGCCTCTTCGGGCAAGCGGGAGCGGCGGTTGCAGACCCTGGGGGGGCAGGAGGTCACGCTGGAACGGGAGTACGGGGTCTGCCCCGCTTGCGGCGGGAAACTTTTCCCCCCTGGATGAAGAGCTGGAATTGCTGCCGGGCTGTCTGACTCCGGGGCTGGAAGAGGTTCTGGTGCGGCTGGGGAGTTGGATGCCCTTCGAGAAGGCGCAACGGCTCCTGGTGGACTGGATGAAGCTGAATTCCCTCAGTGAAGCCACGGTAAGACGGCATACCGAAGCAGCGGGGGCGGCTTATGTGGTCATTCAGGAGGAGGAGGCCGGGGCGTTGGAACAGGGCCGGGAAGTGGACTGGGAAGTGGCCGGTTCCGGCTCAGCCCGGCTGGTGGTGGAAGTGGACGGGGCGATGGCGCCCTTGGCGGGAGGAGAATGGGCTGAGGTCAAGACGATGGTGATTGGGGAGGTGGATGAGACGGGTGCGGAGCCTGGAACCCTGAAGGAGATGTCCTATTTTTCCCGGTTGAGCGATGCGGCGGGCTTCACCCGGCAGGCATTGGCGGAGACCTGCCGGCGGGGGGTGGGGGAAAAGGGCCAAGTGGCCCTGGTGTCCGATGGGGCCGAATGGATTCAGGGATTCGGGGACTTTCATTGTCCCGGTGCGGTGCGGATTCTGGACTTTCCCCATGCTGCGGGGTACATGGGGGAGATCGGCCGGGGCCTGTTTGGGGAAGCGTCTTCGATGGCTGATGAATGGCAACGGGAACAGACGCAGCGTCTCAAACATGAGGGCGCCGGTCCGGTATTGGAGGACATCAGGGTCTTGGTCCAAGGCCGGGAAACTGACCTGGGCAAACCCCTGGCCTACCTGGAAAAGCGGGAAGCCCAGATGCGCTATCCGGTCTTGCGGGCCCAGGGCTGGCCCATAGGAAGCGGTGCGGTGGAGAGCGGCAACAAGCTGGTGGTGGAAGCGAGGTTGAAGGGGGGAGGAATGCACTGGGCGCGGCCCCATGTAAATCCCATGCTGGGCTTGCGCAACATTGTATGCAGCGGCCGCTGGGCCGGGGAATGGCCGCGTATAGCCCGGCGGCTCAGAAAGCGGGGCTCCCGGAGTTCCGGCACACCCGGAGAGAAAGCAGGCCCCCGGCGGCGGCTGGCGGCAGCCGGAGAACCGGGGGCCAAACTCAGCCCGGCGGATAGACCGGAGGTCCCGGTGAAAAGCCCCGCCGGGGTTGCACTATCCGGTGGAAGGGAGGGGTCAAAACTCCCTCACCGGCCTGCGGCCAGTCACCCCTGGCGCCGGGCTCCCGTTGGGCGCCCCAGATAATCCCCAAAATTCTGACGGACACCCCACTGACACTTGCCCATTGCCAGCTCCAGTCGCGCTGCACTACCATCTCATTCCCGGAGAGGGTTGGAGGGCGGCAACTCTAGGAGGAATGTGTCTCGCGCGCAACCCGGGCAGTGTGTCGGAATTCGCAAAAGTGAGCGGAAATGTCCGGTCAAATCCGGACATTTCCGCAAAAACAAATTCCCCCCGGCTTGACCAGGGCGAGAACCCACCGGACCGCTGCCCGGCCCATCCCGGCCCCGGACACGGCTGAAGGTCACGCCGTGCCCACCATCTCCGCCAGCGCAGCCAGGTCGGGGACAACCAGGTCGGGAACGGCGTCGGTGTGGCGGGTCCCGCCTCCCCGGTCCGCGCGGTTCACCCATACCGACGTGATGCCAAGCCGGTTGGCCGGCCCGATGTCATGGTACAGGCTCTCCCCGACGTGCAGCCAATTCTCCTTCCCGGCCCCCATTCGCTCCAGGGCCAGGTTGAAGTTGCGCAGGTCGGGCTTGTAGCTTCGGGACTGCTGGGAGGTGACGACAGCATCGAAGTCCACGCCAAACCCCTCCGCCGTCCTGGCAAACAGGTCGTCGTCCACGTTGGAGATAATCGCCAGCTTGTATCGCGCCTTCAATATCCTCAGCGCGTCCAGCACATCCGGGAACACGGGCCAGTCCGGCAGGGTGTCCGCCAGGCAGCCCAACTCGGACTCGCTGAGGCCAACGCCGGTCTCCGCCCCGATCATCTCCATCACCCCACGCAGCACCCGCCGGTAGTCCAGGTAGGCCCCAGAGTTCTGCACCCGCGGCTCCGCGTCCGCAAACAGCGCCAGGGTTTCGGCCTTGGTCTTATGCAACCCGTGTGACCCCAGCACCCCGGCGACCGCGTTGGAGATGCCCGTCTCCCAATCAACCAGCGTCCCGTAACAGTCAAAGCTGACCCATTCGAACTGTCTGAAATCAAGCATCGTCTTCCTCGCCTAGTCTCCGGCGACAGGCGCCAGCGCTCCTTCGCCCAGCGCTCTGTCCCGCAGCGCCCGCTCTATGACGTTCTTCTCCTCCGCCTCGGTGCGGGCCGAGAACCGCACCAGGAAGGCCAGCGGCGCTACCAGCAGCACCCCGATGCCCAGGATGAGCAGCGCCTGCTCGGTGCCGAGGCTTTCCACCCGGAACAGGAACCCCGCGGCCACCGCTCCGGCGTTCCCGCCTGCGCCGACTATCCCCGCCACCGAACCCAGGGCCTTGCGGTTGACGAATGGGACCACCGAGTAGGTCGCGCCCTCGGACATCTGCACGAACAGGCTGAATACAATCATAGCACCAACCGCCAAGAGCAGCGCGTCCATCTGGGAGAACATGATCAGGGCCAGTCCCTCCAGGGCCAGCACGCTCCCCATGAACATCACCCGGCCCCTGAGTCCAAACCTGATGCCGAACCTGTCGCCGAAGGCCCCGCCCAGGGTCCGGGCAAAGATGTTCATCAACCCGAACATCCCCGCGATCAGCCCGGCGGCCCAGACGCTGAGGCCGAAACGGTCATGGTAGTAGAGAGCGGCCACGTTGTTGATGGTCAGCTCGATCCCGAAGCAGGCCCCGTAGATGACGAACAACGCCCAGACCCGGTGGTCCCTGGCCGCGGCCAGGAAGGAGCCGTTCACCGAGGCCGCCGGGGCCATCCTGCCTGCCTTCCGCAGTTGCCGGTAGTTGCCCTCCGGCGAGTCCTGGGTGATGAAGTAGTAGGCGAAGCCGGTCAGCAGCAGGGCCACGCCGGGAACGGCCATCGCCACCCGCCAGCCCAGGGTCTCGCCCACGCCGAACATCAGTACCGCCGCCAGCACCAGGGGCATAACCATCTGCGTCACCCCGCCTCCCATGTTGCCCCATCCGGCGGTGGTGGCGTTGGCCGTGCCCACCACGTTGGGCGCGAACATCATCGAGGTGTGGTACTGGGTGATGACGAAGGACGCTCCGATGACCCCGATGGCCAGGCGGAACAGCAGGAAGGACTCGTAGCTGTTGGCCAGGCCGATGCACATGACTGGTATGGAACCGATTATCAGCAAGCCGCTGTAGGCCAGCCGCGGCCCGATGCGGTCGCACAGCCAGCCGATAGCCAGCCGCGCCAGGATGGTGATCGCCACCGACGCGATAATGGTGTTGCCGATCTCGGTCTTGGTCAGACCCAGGTCGTCCCGCACCAGCGCCATCATCGGGGCTATGCCAAACCAGCCGAAGAAAGCCAGGAAAAATGCGAACCAGGTCATGTGGAAGGTCCGCATGTGAGGCTTCCGGAGACTGAACAGGTTGATGCGCGTTGCCTTGCCGACGGTTAACGGTCCGGTCTTGGTATCCACGGCTCCTCCGGTATTTTTTGCTGCCTGAGTATTAAGCTACGGCTTCCCGGGTGCAGGCCAGGACCCGGGTCAAGACATCCGGCAGCTTCTCGCACGGGATATTGGTCAGTGACTCGGCGCCCGCCCGGTCGGCGAACCGTTTCCCCAGGGAGACATCGACGGCATCGATGACCCTTCCATCCAGCCGCGTTCGCTTCCCCAGAACGCCAATATCCGCGACGGTGTGGTTGCCGCAGGCGTTGGGGCAACCCGACCAGTGCATGGTCATCGGGCCGAAGTCCCCCAGCGACTCTTGCAGCTTCGCGGCGGTTTCCACGGCCCGTTCTTTGGTCTCGATGAGTGCGAAGTGGCAGTAGTCGATGCCGGTGCAGCTCACGAGCCCCTTCACAATCTCCGAGGCGTCGTGGCGCAGCTCGGCAAGCAGCGGTTCAGCCTTGAGGTTCTCCAGCAGTGAATCGGGGACGTTGGGGATGATGAGATTCTGCCCTGGGGTCAACCGCACCTGCCCGTCGCCATAGGTCTCCGCCAATCGGGCAACCTCCAGCAGTTGTTCGCAGGTGATGCGTCCGACGGGGACCGCCAGGCCCACAGCGTTCAGCCCCGGTTGCTTCTGGGAGAAGATACCCATGTGGTCAGTGCCGCCCGGCCTCAGACCTGGGTCTTGGCGCACCATGTCCCGCCCCGCGGGCGGGAGGACGCGGCCCATCCGCCGCTCCAACTCTGCCCGGAGCCGCTCCGGTCCCCACTGGTCCACCAGGAAAGCCAGGCGGCACTTGTTGCGGGCTTCCCGCGGTCCGTGGTCGCGGAAGATGAGGGTTATCTGGTTGCAGACCTCGGCGGCTATTTCCGGCGTCACGAAGACGTCCAGGGGCGTCGCCGGCCTGAATCCACCAGACCCCTGCTTGCCGCCGACGGACACGTTGAAGCCTAGAATAGGTTCACCCTCACACTGAAAACGCTGCCCTATACCTGGCTGGGGGCCGGCATGGCCGCTGAGGACCCGCTTCTCAGTAGACCTCAACCCTGGAGTGAGGGATATGTCCTGAGTGGGACCATGGGTGCAGTTGTCCATGCAACCGGTGATGGTCACGTTGAACTTGCGGGGAAGGTTGGTATACTCCGGGTTCCCAACGAACATGTCGTTGTACTCCCTCACCACCGGCGAGGCATCCAGCAACTCGTTGGCAGCCAGGCCGGACATCGGACATCCGACGACGTTGCGGATGTTGTCCATGCCGGTTTGCAGAGAGACCAACCCTACGCTCTCCAACCGGTCCCAAATCTGCTGTACCTGATCGATTTGGAACCAGCGCAGTTGGATCTGCTGGCGGGTGGTGATGTCCACGAACCCCTTCCCGCAGTCCCGGCCCAGTTCGGCGATCACCCGAAGTTGCCGCGAGTCGGTCATTCCGTTGGGGATGCGGACCCTCATCATGAACTTGCCCGGAGTCTGCCGCCGGAAGAAGACACCCAGCCACTTGAGACGCTCCTTGTCGCCATCGGTGATGGCCTCCCAGCCCTTTTCTGCGTAGTAGGGCAGGTCTTCCATGACCTGGAGGCCGTCCTTTTCCGCTTTGTATTCTTCAATCTTGTTCATTCGGTGTCTCCACTCCGCTATCCCCAGCTCCGGGGGCTTCGGCATAAATCTGTTGGTTGAAGGAACAGGCCGCTAATGGGCGCCCGCCAGGGCCAACTCCCGCCCGGCGGGTTCGGCCTGTTGCGGCGACCCTCCCGCACTGCTGCTGATGGCGAAGTCCAGCACGGCCTGTACCTGGGTCTTGCAGGTGCCGCAGCCGGTGCCGGCGCGGGTGGCGGAGCAGACCTCCTGGAGGGTGATCATCCCGTCCTGTACGGCTTCGGCAATCCGTCCCTTGGATACGCCGTTGCAGTTGCATATCTGGGCGTTTACCGGAAGCTCGGCCACGTCCAGGGTCTTGCCGGCAGTGCTGGGGAAAATAAGCTCGGACCGGTTGGCAGGGAGTTCGCTGTTCCGGTCGTAGGCCTGGATGACCTCGGCGGAGGTGAGGCCATCTCCCAGGAGGATTGCCCCGGCCAGCCGCCCCTCGCGGATGATCAGCTTCTTGTAGACGCCGCGGCCCGGCTCGCTGTAGTTCACCAACTCGTCGGCGTCGGAAAGGGGGGCCTTGTCTCCCATCACCGCCAGTTCCACATCCATCACTTTGAGCTTGGTAGATACCCGGGATCCCTGGTAGCTGGCATCGGGGTTGTGCCCCGTGAGGCGGTCGGCCAGGATGACGGCCTGCTCCCAGACGGGGGTGATGGTCCCGTAGAGGCGTCCCCTGTGCTGGGCGCACTCGCCGATGGCATACACGTCCTGGTCGTTCCGGCAGGACAGGTCGTTGTTGACCACGATGCCCTGCTGCACCTGTAGCCCGGCCTGCTTGGCCAGATCGACGTTGGGGCGGATTCCGGCGGCGAGCACTACCATGTCGCAGTCCAGTTCCTCGCCGTCCCGAAAGCTGAGGCCGGTTACCCGTCCCCCGGTCGAGGGACGGATACTATCCGCCGCTCCCGGTCCGGCATGGCCGTATGGGGCCAAGCCCTCAGATCTGGAGCTTGGCTCAGTAGAAATGGCGGTGGTCATCTTGTCCAGGTGGATGTTGACGCCCAGGTCTTCCATCTGCTGCTTGAGCATCCGTCCGGCCTCTGCATCGAGCTGGGTGTCCATAAGGTGGGAGTTCAGATGGACGACGTGGACTTCCAGGCCCTTGCCCATAAGACCACGGGCAGCCTCCAGGCCCAGCAGTCCGCCGCCGATAACGGCGACCTTGGACCCGTGCCCGGAAAGCCGGGCGGCATAAGCAGTCATCTGCTGGCAGTCTTCCAGGGTGCGGAAGACGAAGATTCCCTCAATGAAACCCCCGTCTTCGTTGTAGAGGTTGGCCATCGGAGGGACGTAGGCTCCGCTTCCGGTGGCGATGACCAGCTTGTCGTACGGTTCGGCGATGCCTCCGGGGGCGTAGACCGACTTGCTGACGCGGTCGATCCAGCCGGCCCGCATTCCCGAGTAGAGCTTGATGCCGTTCTGCTCGTACCATTCCACCGAATTGATGAAGATGTCGCCGGGGGTGTGGGTCCCGGCCAGGACGCTGGATAGTAGCACCCGGTTGTAGTTGCCGTGGCCTTCCTCTCCGAACATGACGATCTCAAATTGCTCGGCTCCGCCCCGGGCAATGACCTCTTCAACGAATCGGCCTCCGGCCATGCCGTTGCCGATGATTACCAGGCGTTGCTTTCGAGGGACTGATCCTATCCGCGGCTCCCCGGACGGCATGCCGGTATGGGGCGACGTTCTCATTTCGGACATAGAGGGCCTCTCATTCCTGATTGGCGGATTGGGACGGATGCTATGTGGGGCGGTGGGCGGGATATAACGGCACAGGCATAATCCGCACCGCGCAGACCTTGAACTCCGGCATCCGGCTTACCGGGTCGAGAGCCGGGTTGGTCAGCCGGTTGGCGGACTGCTCTCCCGCCCAGTGGAAGGGAGCAAAGACAGTGTCGGGACGGATGCCAGGCGAGACCTTTACGGTCAGGGTGGCTGCGCCGCGGCGTGTCTCCAGCCGTACCGGGTCGCCGTTGGACAGGCCGTACCGTTCCGCAGTCACGGGGTTAACCTCTGCCTGGGGAGACGGTTCAAGCTCGTTGAGTTGGTCGATGCGGCGGGTCTGGGACCCCGACTGGTACTGGGCCAACACCCGTCCGGTGGTGAGATAGAGCGGGAATTCCTCGTCCGGCTCCTCGTCAGGGGACTGGTGCCGCACTGCATGGAACTTCGCATTCCCGCTGGCGGTGGGAAAGCCGCCAAACTCCAGATCCGGGGCTTGGAACATCCGGGGAGTGCCCTCGGGCCTCTCATCTGAGCAGGGCCAGAACAAGCCCTGGTTGGCGACAATCTTCCCGTAACTCATCGCTGAGTAGTCGGCGGGACCACCTGCGCTGGCACGCCCGAGCTCTTCGAACACGGATTCAGCCAAGCTCTTTCCGGTACCCTGGAAGGCAAAGAACCGTTCCTTGCCCAGCCGGGCGGCGAGGGCTCGTATGATTTCCAGGTCGGTTCGGGCATCCCCGGGAGGCTCAAAGGCGGGTTGCCGCAGGATCACCCTGCCCTCCAGGTTGGTCATTGTGCCCTGCTCCTCGGCCCACTGGGCAGAGGGAAGGACAACATCCGCGACTTGGGCTGTCTCGGACAGGAAATAGTCGGCCACCGCCAGGAAGTCCAGTCCCTTCAGCCGCTGCTCGACCGACAGGGAGTCAGGGGCGGAAACCACGACGTTGGAGCCCATCACAATCAGGCAGCGAACACCATCTTCCTGGCCGAGGGAGTCCAGCATCTCGAAGGCAGACCTGCCAGGGCCGGGGAGTTCGGACTCATCAATGCCCCAGACCGAGGCGACGTGCTTGCGGGCGGCGGGGTCGTTGATCAAGCGATAACCGGGCAACTGGTCGGCCTTCTGTCCGTGTTCGCGGCCTCCCTGTCCGTTGCCCTGGCCGGTGAGGCACCCCCAGCCGGAGTTTCGCTTGCCCACCAGTCCCAGCGCCAGCGCCAGGTTTATGAACGACAGGGCATTGTTCACGCCTTGGGACTGCTGTTCGGGGCCGCGTCCGGTCAATATCATGGCTGATCCCCGAGGGACGGGGCCTATCCGCCGCTCCCCGGACGGCACGCTGGTATGGGGCCAAACCCCTGGATCTGGAGTTTGGCTCAGTGAACGTCCCAGCATGTGGGCTGTCTGCAACAACTGTGCCTCGGGAATGCCTGTGATGCGCTCCACCCGTTCCGGCCAGTATGTGGCGGCGATGCCCCGGACTTGCTCGAACCCCTCGGTTCGGGCTGCGATATAGTCTGAGTCGATGAGTCCCTGTCCGATCAGGATGTGCAGCAGCCCGTTGGCGAGAGCGGCGTCGGAGCCGGGCGCGAGGCGCAGGTGAAGAGTCGCGGTCTCGGCAGTGGCGGTGAGCCTGGGGTCGGCAACTATGAGGTTGCCGCCGTTTGCCCGCTGGGCCTCGAAGTATTGCATTATCGGCGGCATGGTAACCGCCGGGTTGCTGCCCACCAGCAGAATGGTTTCCGCGTTGGCGATGTCCTCCAGGGGAAAGGGAAGCCCCCGGTCCACGCCCAACGCCCTGGTTCCCGCCGCCGCCGCGGAGGACATGCAGAAGCGGCCGTTATAATCAATGTTGGACGTGCCCAGGGCCACCCGTGCGAATTTGCCCAGCAAATAGGACTTTTCGTTGGTCAGGGAGCCGCCGCCGAAGATGCCCACGGCGTCCTTGCCATACCTGGCTTGAGTGGCCTCAATCGCGCCGGTTATGGCGGCAACCGCCTCGTCCCAGGTGGCGGGCGCCAGTTCCCCGGCGGAATTGCGGACAAGCGGAGTGAGCAGCCGGTCCGGGTGGCGGAGCGTGTCTGTCGCGGTCCATCCCTTGATGCAGAGCGCGCCTTTGTTGACGGGAAAATCGGGATTGGCGGAAACCGACGGCCCGTGCCCATCATCACTGAGCTTCATTCCGCACTGGAACGCGCAGTAGGGGCAGTGAGTTGGGGTTCCCATCAAGCTTGACCCTCTGGGGCTGTTCCGGCCCCTGGCAGCGTAGAAGGTCCGCGTTCCCAGTGGTTTGCCGCGCCGCATTGCATTGGATAGCACAACCCATCCCGTTCAAGTTGATACGAGCGTAGCGGCGGTGTTTTGCGTCGGGATTACGGAGTTGTAACCATCCGGCTAACTTTTGGTAAACTCCGTGTAAACGGTCGCCTTTGAGATGCGGCAAGCGGATGTCCGGCATCGGTAGTCGTCATCAGCGGGGATTGTGAGGATTGTCCGCAAAGCCCGCTGGGGTTTGGGTCTCTGCCTCTGGGGGAATAACAGGAATGGGTAGAGATATCCATGGGATGCGGGAGCAGGGGAATGGAGGATCGGCCAAGAGCCATAGTCTGGTATTATGTATACGGAACGCCTCTCACACTGCCATACTGACAAGGGAGCGGCGGGTCCGTCCCCGGACGAAAATCCCTGACGCCAGCTACCCGGAGGGATGGCCGAGCGGTTTAAGGCGACGGTCTTGAAAACCGTTTCTCGCTTTCGTGAGACGTGGGTTCGAATCCCACTCCCTCCGCCACTCTATTGTCCCATAAGGTCCAGATAAGTCTCATAAGGCTCCCAGTCACGCCTAGCTATTGAGACCAGGGCCTTGAACTCGTCCAGCCAAAGTCCTCTAGAATACCACCATGTCCCGCTCTTTGTGTGGGAATAAATGTGGGAACTGGAGAGGACGCACATGGGCAACCTCACCGCACTTTCGGCCAAGTCTCTCAGCCGACCCGGCAGACATGGCGACGGCGAGGGTCTCTATCTGTATATCTCACGTTCAGGCGCCAAGTCCTGGGTGCAACGGATCGTAGTTGACGGCCGCCGGGACATAGGGCTCGTAGCATACCCGGGCGTGAGCTTGGCCCACGCCAGGTCCATAGCCCATGACAACCGTACCGCAGTTGCCGAGGGCCGCGACCCGGTATTGGAGAAGCGGGTCGCGCGTGAGGCCACCCGCAAGCAGACTCCATCCATTCCCAAATTTTCCGAGGCATGTTCCCACGTGATCGAGCTGCGCCGCCCCACCTGGAGCAACGCCAAGCACTCAGACCAGTGGAGGAACACCCTGGCCACCTACGCCAATCCCATCATTGGCTCCAGGAGTGTAGACGAGGTTGACAGCGGCGACGTGCTCGCCGTCCTGATCTCAATTTGGACAGTCAAGAACGAGACCGCCAGCCAGGTCCGTCAGCACATGGATCCGGTCTTCGACTGGGCCGTCGCCCAGGGGTGGGGGCAGGACAACCTCGCAGGCAGGTCTCTCCTTAAGGTCCTTCCCAAGCTGCCGAAGGTGAAGACCCACCATCCGGCCCTGCCCTACGCCGAAGTTCCGGCGGCGCTGGAGCAGGTGCGGGGGTCCACCGCCGACCCGGTCACGAAGCTCTCTTTCGAGTTCTTGGTGTTAACGGCGTCTCGTTCCGGCGAGGTGCGATTGGCCGAGTGGTGCGAGATTGACCTGAAGTCCGAGACCTGGACCATCCCGGCGCCCCGGATGAAAGCAAGGCGGGAGCACCGCGTGCCTCTGGCAGGCCGCGCCATGTAGATCCTCTCGGAAGCACAAGCCCTGTACGGAGAGGACAACAATCTGGTGTTCCCATCGTCTTCCGGCAAGCCACTGTCCATCATGGGCTGCGTCGTTCTCTTGCGCCGTCCGGGAATACCCGCAGTGCCCCACGGGTTCCGCAGCAGCTTCAGGGACTGGTGCATCGAGCAGACCGGCGTGCCCCGGGAGCTGGGGGAAGCCGCCCTGGCCCACAAGCTGGGAAATTCGACGCAAACGGCCTACGCCAGGACCGACTTTTTCGAGAAGCGCCGTGGGTTGATGGAGGGCTGGGAGGAATTTCTGGTTTCCGGTAGACATGGAAGCATCTCGAACAGGGCCTGAGAGCACCCCAGGACGTGGCACCGTCGGCCCTCACTAACTGACCCTTGTCCTGATAAGACCGAGGTCGATGGTTCGAGTCCATCCAGGCCCACCACCGTATCCGATACTGCGAACTCCGCCGTTCAAGGCGATTTCAGCGGCATCCTTGCCCCCTATGGGACTATCCTCCGGCGTGGGGATCGTATAGATAATCGTCGCCCCGCCGGGCCGCACCAGCACCTCCTTCACGAAGGACCGCACGAAGGCTTTAGTCTCGGTAAGTTCGCTGGTTTTCAGAAACTCGCTCATGTCCCGGGCGAAGGCGGCGATTACGTCGGCGCTGTCCAGCAGTTCCCGCCTCTGGGCCAGCACGGCCCGCGCTTCCTCGGCGGCGGCTTCCAGTTGCTCCCGGCGGTGGCGGTGTTCCAGGATGCGCTCTGAGGCGTCGGCCATGTCCAGGTCGGTACTCTCGACAAAGTGCCAGATGCGGTCCAGCTTCCGCTTCACCTCTTCCAGCTCGGCCTCGATGGTTTCCAGGTTCTGCCGCTGCTCCCTGGCCACCCCGTCCATCTCCTCGTCCACCAGCCGCACCAGGTCGCGGACGTTGGACTCGGTGAGGATGTTCTCGCGGAGGTTGGAGACGATGATGTCCTCGAAGTTCTTGGCGTTGAGCCTGGGGGTGTCGCAGGTGCCGCTGCCCTGCTTGAGCAGGGACTGGCACACGTAGTAGGTGTACTTACCGCTCTTGGCTTCGGCGGCGGTGAGGGCCTTGTTGCAGGTCTCGCACTTGGCCAAACCGCTGAGCAGGTAGGGGCTGGCGGCGCGGCGGGGGTGGGTCACCTTGGGCGCCCGCGCCTCCATCAGCCTTCTGGCCCGGTCGAACTCATCCGTTGACACTATGGCGGGGAAGGCGTCCGCCACCCGCACCGGCTCCTGCCCGTCTCTCGCCTTCTGACCCCATACCAAAGTGCCGGTGTAGGCTTCGTTGGTGAGGACCTTGTGGATGGTGGTCTTGCGCCACTGCCTGCCCTTGGGGGAAGGGATGCCCTCGGAGTTGAGGGTCTTGAGGATGTCCAGGGAAGTCCGGCCCTGGAGGGTGAGGTCGAAGATGCGGCGGACCACTGCGTCGTGGGGCGGGTTTAGTTCCAGCCGGGGCCGCTTCTTGATCCCGTCCTGGACATAGACCCTGCGGTAACCATAGGGGGCGCTGGCGTTCATCCAGAAGCCCCGGGAGGCGGCCTCGCGCATACCCCGCGTCACCTCTTGAGCTAAATTTTCGCTATAGAATTCATCAACGGACTCGATGATGGCCTCCATGAGCTTGCCGGTGGGGGTGTCGTCGGCGTGCTCGGTGATGGAGACGACGCGGATGCCCTTGCGCCGCAGCATGGACTTGAAGGCGACGGCGTGCTCCCGCTTGCGGGTGAACCTCGAAAATTTCCAGACCAGAATCTCACGGAAAGGCGCTTCCGGCTTGCCGGCCTCGTCCAGCATCTTGCGGAACTGGGGCCGGTCGGCGATGCGCCCGCTCTCGGCCTCATCGACAAACTCGCGGACCACCAGGTAGCCGTTCTTGTCGGCGTAATCCCGCAAGGCCCGCAGTTGTGCGGCCACGGAGAGGTCCACGTCCTGGCGGTCGCTGGACACCCGGGCGTACAAAGCCACGGGGGCCAGGTCGGTGTTCTTACTCATTGCTGTGTCCTCCTTGGTCATCCTCACTTTCAATCTGGCGGGAGCGCAGCCGCTCCAGGCGGGCCTCTCGGCGCAGTTCCCTATCTTCCATGTACAGGCGGAGCGCCTCGCGCACCAGTTCGCTCATGTCACGGCCCTCCTCGTCCTTCACCCGCTGCACCTGGTCGAACATCTCCGGGGGCAGGGAGAAGGTGATGGTCCTGGATTTCCGGCGTGGCGGCATGGTCTCTCTTTTTGCCTGCTGTGGTAATGAGTTGTCTTACTATTATTATCCGCCATCCCGCCCCATCGGTCAAGGCGCGGCCAGGGCCGCCCTGGGGTTGTGACGGGGATGGGGCCGCCACCCCGGCCGGCCCAGCTTGCCAAGTTGCGGCTCCAGGACGCGGCGGTATTCCCAGGGCACGGCGACCAACACCACCTTGGCCAGCCTGCCCTTCCAGACCACGGGCGCGGCCAACCCGGCGATGCCGTCCGCCTCGGCGTACTCCACCCTGACGTTGCGGGCCGACCGTTCCGCCAGGGACCCGGGCGCGATGGCCCGGCCCTTTTGGGGCATCCCGCCCCGCCAGCCGCCCGTCAGCCGGGAGCGGAGCGCCCGGAAGCCCGCCGTTCGCCGGACCACCTTGGCCCGCAGCGTCGGCGGCTCGACCCAGCCCGCCGGGTCTCCCCGCTCCGTGTGCTCGTACAGGACCACCATCAGGGGCGGGACCCGCACCACCTCGGCCATCCGCAATGCCGCCGATGCGTAGGAGCAGCCGAACTGGTCGTGGAGGGCCACCACGTCCAGCCCGCTGGCCTGGGCGTGGTCGGCGAACAGGTCCGGCCGCATCAGCGCCGCCGCCGCGAAGCGTTCCGCTTGCAGGCACACCACCGGGTCCAGCGGCCCGCCGGATTTCCGAATGCCCAGGTGCTCCAGGATGATCTCGTACATTTCGTGGGCCACCGTCTGGGCCTTGGAACCCTCCCACAGGTCGTGCCGGTGATAGATGTGGTACTCGCCCCCGGGCTGGCCGATGTGGGCGCCCCGCAGCCCCTCCATCTTCCCGTCCTGCACCGTGCCGAACCCGGCCCGGTGCGCCAGGTCGGTCAACTCGGCCAGGGTGGGGCGGACCGAAACGCCGAAGCGGGCCACGAATTGGCCGGCGACGGCCTCCGGGTCCAGCGGTCTGCCCTGTTCCAGTTCTTCCCGCAGGTCGCGGCAGAAGCCGCCCACGGTCTCGCTCATTCCAAAAGCCTCTTGCCGGTGAACTTCTCGTACATTTCCACGATGAACCGCTTGGCGTTGACGGTCAGGGGACCGTCGGGCCGGGTGCCCACTCTAAAGGCCGGGTCGTCCAGCACGAAGCGGTAGGCCCGCTCCACGTCCTGGGCCTCGTCGCTGAAGGGGTCGGGCTGCGAACCGTGGCCGGCCCGCCGGATCAGTGCCTCGGGGTCCACGCGGTACAGGTCGGCCAACTTGCGCAGCAGGTTGGCGCCGGGCTGTTTCTCTCCCCTTTCGATCTGGGACAGGTAGGAACTGGACACCCCGGTGCGCCGGGTCACCTCCCGCAGGCTCACCCGGCCCCGCAGTCGCTTGAGCAGGGGGCCGATGTCCTCCACGCCGGCCCGCTCATCAGCCGGTTCCGGCGGGCCGCTTGGCTGTTGGTCAATGTCGTCCACGATGTTCCCCTCCCTCTCCGATTGCGGCGGTGTTGCCGGTGGGATACTTGTTACATAATTGTTCGCTAATTGTTACATCAGAGAAAGCACTTGGTCAAGAAACCCTTGTTAGTGGCGTGCGACCTATTGCCTGTCTCGAAATCTCATTGCTACACTCTGATAGTCAGAACGGAATTTCTAATCGATCTGGCCGAGTATACACCACCGCCGGTCTCCCGGCCAACCCCCAGGGGTCAGTCCGGGTAACGGCCCGAGATTATCGCCTTGAGCAAGAAACGCAGGATCACCAGGGAACAGGAACGCCAGCGCATAGAAGGGCTGCGCGTCCTGGCCCGCATCATTGCCCACCATTACCTGGAACACCCCGACCTGTATGCCCAGCCAGTTGACGGCAGGGATGGCCGTGAGGAGTCCGGGCAAGAGGTTGCGGAATGAAACGCCGCAAGCCCGCCTTCCGGGTCCGGCTGGACCAGCGCAAGGCTTGGGCCAGATTGAACGCGCTCAACATGAGCCAGAACGAGCTGGCCCGGCGCATCGGGCGCTCTTCGGGCTACGTCTCCCTGATGTTCAACGGGGAGCGCTGCCCGTCGCCGGAGACCCGCAAGCGCCTGATGGAGGTCCTCCAGGTATCCCGCTTCGAGGACCTGTTCTACATGGAGGAGAACGGTGATTAGGAACGCCAACGCATCCGCCCTGCTCTTCATCCCGCCGGGCACCGCCCTGATGCCCGATGACTTCGCCGACACGCTGAAGGCCATCAAGGAAATGACCGGCCTCTCCTGGGAGGGGATGGCCTCGGCCATGGGCGTGGACAGCCGCCAACTCTGGCGCTGGCGCAAGGAGGGCGGCGAACCCAACGGCGGCGCCATGCTGGCCCTGGTGCGTGTGGCGGTCCGTGTGCCGGGCGGGTTGGCGCTGCTGATCGACGAGGACGTGACCGTAATCTTCACACCGCGAAATTAGGACAAGGAGGCAGAACCATGACAACGGAAGGATTCAACCTGAACGAGGACTACCGGCCCCCGCCCTGGCCCGAGGACTTCGGGAAGCGGCTGGAGGGCCTGAAGAGGCAGACTCGCCTGCGCTGGAAGGAGTTCGCCGCCAGGCTGGGGGTGACCGACCGGGAGGTGTTGCAGTGGCGCCGGGGCAACCGGCGGCCCTCCCGGACCAGTTACCTGGCGATCATGGCCCTGGCCCGGGACCTGCCCGGAGGCTGCGACCTGATGGCCGGCGAAGATGGGGACGGCGATGCCGACGCCGACGGACCGGCGGATCAGGACGCTGCGGCCCATGATTAGGGACCGGAACGATGGCAGGTCCGGTCCGGGCAACGGCTACCCGCCGCCGTCCTTGCCCCGGGACCTGCACGTCCTGCTGGGGCGGCTGGAGGACCGGTCGGGGACGTCCCTGGAGGAGGTGGCGCTGGCCGCCGGCCTGCCCGTCAACCACGCCCGGCTGTGGCGCGTCGGGCGGCCTCCCGGCGAGGAGGAACTGCGGGCCATCGTCCGCTTCGCCTGCACCGTGCCCGGCGGCGTGGCCGTGCTGCTGCTGGACGCCGCCCAAGCCTGGCCGGTGCGGGAGTAGGGCCGTGGGCCGCCGCCAGCAGTGGGTCTATCACATCGAGCCGGAGGCGTTTCCGGCGGACTTTCCCCAAAGGCTGGACGCCTTCCGGCAGGCCGCCGGGTTGAGCTGGCGGGGCCTCTCCCGCCAGCTCAAGGTCAACTCCCGCACCGTGCGCCGCTGGAAGGCCGGGGCCGCCCCTGGCTCCGGCCACCTGGTTTCCCTGTTCAGCCTGGCCGCCGGAATGGGGCTGCTGCACCTGCTGTTGCCGGAGTTGGGAGAGCCGGAGAGCGCGGCGACCCGCCGGAGTAATTGACGCAAACTTCACGCAACCGACGCATCACAGGGCCGGACGGTCCATTCCGTCCGGCCTTTTCGCGTGTTGGCCGAGGCACTCGCCATGAAAAAGGTCGGCCACACTGCCCAAGGGTGACGCTTGGGCAACGGAGGACGGGGTGTCGTGGCCTTCCGAGTATTTACCGAGTCCTGGTCAGGGTGAGTATAGCAATCGCGGCGCGTTCGCTTTGGCTGGTCTGAAGGAAGTCCACGATGGCGGCATCGGCTTTGTTCAGCCAGGTGGTCGCGGTCCGAGCGGTGAAACTTGCTCGCGGATTGTAGTCAGCGTTGTGGCGTTCGTTCTGGAGGTCGCGGAACAGGTCAGCGAAGACCTGGGCGTCGGCTGACAGATGGGCGCGGTTCTCTTGCAGCTGATATTTCGCGTAGTTGTGGTTCAGGCCCCGGTAGACGCGAATCCAAGCCTCGGCGGTCAGTTGGTCATGTGCAGCACCGATTAGCGCATCGGCGTTGCTGGCGGCCAGGGCGTGGAACGCCGCATAGTAGGCGGTGCTGATGGCCCGCCGTATAGCCCCAGGCGCAGGCTGAGCGGCCGGCATTTGCGGGATGAGGGCTGTCCGCCCAGCGGCGATGAGTTCCGCCCAGTTAATCGGCGCCGGGGGCTGAAAGGACGGCTGGACGGCCCCGGTGGTCATGCTGGAATCTCGCTCCGGTCCGCGTAGGCGATGGTCGGCCGGTCGAAGCCTCGCTCTGCGCACAACGGGTCAAGGCGCAACGAAAATTTGTTGAGCGCTCGGGCGTCGAGTTCGGGATGCTCGTCCTCGAAGATTACAGTGGTCCTAATGTAGTCGTCGCCGTCGGGACCGGGCAGGGATTCCGAGGTTACCTCCGCGATGACGAACGCCTCGGACAGGTATCCGGCGAGTTCCACGCGCACCAGGTCCGAAATGTGGGTCAGGGCTGCATGATCTGCGGTCATGGCGTTGACTCCCTTCGCTGACTGCGGCAGTTTGGGCGATTTTCAAAGCTCCGTTCGCTAGAGCCGCCTGCTATGGCGGTAGTTTCGCATTCTTCATGGATCATCGGGAGCGAGGGTCCTAAGCCGCTTACCAGAAGGGCGAGCAGTTCAGGGCGACTGCCCCTACCGGGACACTCGGCGGCTCTCCCCAAATGCACTACAATTATACACTCGACGGGTGGCGGGTAATCACCACCGGACAAAGACAGGGCTCACCCTGCTGGACGATATCGACAACAAAGCTACGAACGGCCACAGCCAAACTGGTGAAATCAATGAAATCTAGGCTGGAGCGGCTCCTACCGCATCTGTTTCTGTACGCAGTAATCGCAATTGGAGTGGGATGGACAGCAGTGGTATTCATCCTCATGCCAGACGCAGATTGGGACACCCAGAGCTTATACTTGATGCCATTTCCGCTGTTATTGGTACCTCAGATCGGGCTCATTCTTGCCTCAATGTTGGACACCACGGGAAAAATCGACTTACGCCCCCACGCGGAGTCGTGGTGTATCTTCGCGTGTACGCTAGCGGCATCCTACGCCAGTTCACTCCTCCCAGAATCAATACTGGAAGCAGCTATCCTAACGATGATAATCAGCATCGTACTATGGCTTGCAATGGTACAGGCCACGAGAAGGACAGCGTACCGGGACCTGGTGCGGCGGAAAATCGCCAGCAGATTAGGCGTAAACGAGGGTTGCCCAGACGTTAGGAGGTTGGCAAACAATCAAGACCTACCGCAGGCTACAGTGGCGGCTATCCTCGTAACTGTGCAAGTTTGGTTGCTCACGAGCAGTGACGAGTTCGTAGACTGGCTGCCCCTAGTCTTTGGCACACCGCAATCTTTCTCGCCTGGGGCTGCGCGGACCACAGCGTTTCTCGCAGGATGGCTAATAGGGCTTCTATACTACAGGTATTGTCCCAACCAAACTGAGATCAGGGAACTGGCATCCCAGCTAAATAAGTGACACAGGCAAGGATGAAAGGCTATTCGGTTACGGAAAGTGCGTATCGTTGGGACATAATCTATCCCAGCCTCAGCCAATTCCGAGTAGAGAAATCCGAGTAGAGAAATCGCCTCGCAGGAATAGGTCGATGTGACTCTCCGCACGAGCGGGTAGCATGAAGGGAAACAGGGTCAGGCAGTGTCTGGGTCGACGGGGGCGACAAAACGAAGGGTCGGGATGGCGCAGACCATCCCGACCCTTCGCATTCTGCGATGGTCGTGCGGTCAACTCATCGCCCGCAACTATCTCCGTACCACGCCTTGCGGGTCTATCCTGGAAGCCCGGCGGTTCAGGGCGCGGTCCAGGATGGGGAAAACCTGGGCCGCACCGTCGCCGTCCCTACCGGCGGAGGGCGGCTCTTCGCGCCACAACAAAGCGTGGGCAATCAGGCCGGCGACCTGGAGCAGGCAGTCCGCGTCGGGACTGCGGAAGACGGGGCCGCCGATCACCCGGTCAATGGGAATGTTGCGGGTTTGCCAGCCGTCGCCGCAGGCGCCGGTGCGCACGGGCACCGGATTGTAGTTGCGCAGCCGCTCGCAGGTACGGACCACCATGTCCTCGGGTTCTTGCCCGAAGATGACGAAGGCGTAGCCGCGCTCCTGGGCGGCGGTGGCGTTGACACGGTTGAAAAGCCGGTCCAGGGCAACCTGGCGGCAATGCGGCACGTCGTCCGCGTCCAGGCAGACGTTGATGACCTGGACGCCGCCGTTCTCCACGGCAAAGTCCTCGACGACCCTCAGCCCCTGGGCCACCCCCTCGGCCCCTCGCGGCAACGCCGGTTGCGCGTGGCAACCGCAAGGGCAGGTAGCGACGGGCTCTATCGGGTCCCCGGGGCGGAGGCCAGCGTCGGCGAGGACGGCGTAGCGTTGTTCCACTTGGCGGCGCCATTCACGAACCCGGCGGTCTAGCTGGTTCCAGGCCCGGGCGTCCACGCCCAGGGCGGTGCGGACGTGGCAGCGGCGGCCCTGGGCCTCCATCACGTAATAGATTCTCATGGGTTCCTCCTTGCTGGTTGGGGATGACGGTTCATTACGGTTGAAAGGCGTAGTCCGGCACATCTCCGCCACTGGCAATCCAGGCCCGGCCCAAGGGTCCGGCGGTCATCACCAGTTCACGGTGGGAGGCCAGCAGGGGCACCCGGACGCGGTCGCGCTCCATCTCGCGGGCGGCGACTTCCAGGAAGTGGGTAAGGGCGATGTCGTCGTCGAAGACCACCAGGACCAGGGGCTGAGCGCCGTGGTCGTCGGTGGACCGGTGGGTGGCGTAGTAGCGCAGGTAGGGTGCGATACGGGCGGCCATGGTGGCCGGCCTCACGGCCCGGCGCTCCCACTCCAGGAAGAAGGGCCAGGTGCCTTCGCCTCGGCGCAGCACGCCGAAGGCGTCGGGATGGACCGAGCGCAGCTTTCCCTGGTGCCGGAAATAGCGGGAGGCCCGGCGGGGCGGGTCCAGCTGCACGATCTCCCGGGAGCGGGAACGTGCCTGGCGGCACAGGGCGGCGACGAAGGCGTGAACAGCGGCGGTGTGCTCGACGTTGCGGAGCAACTGGCGGGTCCGGGTTCCGGCGACGCCTCGCCAGTCCAGGGGAGCCTCGGGGTCGATGGGCCGGGCACTCCATCTCCGCTTCGCGTCGCCCGGTGACGTGCGGTCGCGGCGGGCCAGCATCACCAGCCCCCTATCGGACAGGGCCAGGCGGCGCTGGCCGTCAACGGGAACGTCAACCAGCAGGCCCAACTCCGACAACCGCTGCGTCACCTGGGACAAGCGCGACCGCTTGACGCCCAGCAGTGCGCCCAGGTGCCGGGGCGACAGCCAGGGCCAATCGGAAAGCAGGTCCACGGCCCGCTTCTCGACCGGCTTGAGCAATGAGGGGAGAAGGCAGTCGGCTTCCTGGTCCAGGGCGTCGGGCAGCGCGGTCCGCTGGGGCGGCCTCCGCAGAGGCCAGGACCGGGTCGGCCCGGTGTGGGCCAACGCCGTTTGCAGGTCCAGGGGCGCCGGACCGGAGGGAGTGCGCCAGACGGCGGCCCCGGCCCCGGCGGATGCGGCTTCGCTCTCCAGGGCCAGGAAGACCGGGCCGGGCAACGCCGCCGCCCATCGCCGGGCCTGGCGCAGCCGCACCTCGTCGGGCAGCAGCATCAGGACGGCGCTGGTCCGCTCTCCCTGCCCCAGCCGCCAGAGACGCTTGGCGAAGGCGGTGCGGTCGGCGGCGCTGCCCTGGCGGACCACGGCCAGCGTCCTGCCGCCGGGCAGGGCGATGGCGGCGTCCAGGGGCATGGCCCGATACCAGCGGAAAGCCAGGGGGTTAAACACCTGGGCGACGGCGCAGGCCAGACGGTAGATGACGGCCACGGCGTCCAGGCGTTCCAGCAGGCCCCGCCGCCACTGGCGGGACACGGGCCGGGTGAACAGCAGTTCCTCGACGGACACCCCTTCCAGCTCGGCCAGGCGGTTGACACCGGCGGCGGTGAGGGCGTGACGGCGGGTGGGAGCAACCAGGGGCGAGGCGTGGGGGATGGCCTCCACCATCCCCTCACGTTCCAGCCTGGAAACCGTCTTGTACATGGCGCCCCGGGACCAGCCGGAGAGGGCGGCCAGTTCCAGCCGGTCCAGGAAGGGCATATCGGTCAGACGCCGCAGGGCGTCGGCCTGGCAACGGTTGGGCGTCATTCGCCGTCCTCCCCTTCCGTGTTGTCCTGCTGGCGCTCAAACAGCATTTGACGGTACTCGCTGAGATTCTCGCCGCCGCTCTCCGCCTCACCATCCGCGCCCGACTGCTCGTCGTCCGCTTCCTCCGGCTTCGGCCCTCCGGTGGGCGGCTGGAAGTGCTTGCTGCGCGGCCCGTCCCGGCCCAGGTCCTTGGGCGCGGGCGGTTGCTGCTCCTGGTCCGGCGGGTTCTGGCTCTGGCGGATGCGCTCCACCTCCTTGCGGAATTCCTCCACCCGGCGCCGGCCCTGCGCCTGCTGGGCGGCGATCTCCGTCTGCGGGGTGATGTACGTCAACGCGCCGTCGCGGATGCGCCGGGCCACGGCCAGGCTGCCCGGCTCGGGCTTCCTGACCATCATGGAGAAGGGCGGCATCCGCTCCGTGCCCACGGTGGCGCGGACGTAGCAGTGGTGCACGTCCAGGGAAACGATGTCGTCCTCGGACACCTGGTCCTTGCCCAGTTCCCACACCAGTTGCCGGGCGTCGCTGCCCGCCATCTGGAAGGCGGCCAGGCAGCCCACGTTGGCCAGGATGGTGTCGCGCATGGTGCGGGACAGGTCGTCCAGCTTGGCCAGGCTCTGGGTGGCCAGGATGAAGGACGCGCCGAACTTGCCCAGCTCGGACAACATGCTTTCGTAGTCCACGCCGGGCATGGACTGCATCTCGTCCACGACAACGAGAGCGCCGCGCCTTTGCTCGGGCGGCAGGGCGCCCTGCTCCCGGATCACGGCGTCCACCAGGTTGAGCAAGGACGCGCCCACCAGGGCGGCCACGTCCCGGCCCGCCGCGCCCTGGGCAGTGGACACCAGCAGGATGCCGCCCTCGCGGATGGTCCGGCGCAGGTCGATGGTGGAACGGGGCTGTCCGATGATGGCCCTTGCCGTCTCCGAGGAGGCGTAGTAGGAGAGACGGGTCTGCACCGGGGCCAGGGCGTCGCCCTGGTAGTCCCGGCTCCAGCGGGAGAAGTCCCGGCCCCACCACTCCAGGATGAACTGGTCGGAGACCCGGGTGAGGACGCCTGCGCGGTACTGTTCGTCGGCCAAAAGGGGCAGGCCGTCCAGCAGGGTGAACTGCTCGTCGGCGGCGGTGGCCGGGTGGCGGTTGGCCTCGTGGAGGCTCTTCACGGTGTGCTCCAGGATGGACTGCATCCGGGGACCCCACTGCTCCCACAGGCCGTGGGCCACGCGCACCACCGAGTCGGCGGTGCGGTCGCGGTCGGCGAAGATGCGGGTGTCCAGCAGGTTGATGCCGGGGAAGCCCCGGGGATCGGCCAGGTCGATGAGCTTCACCCGGTCGGCGATGGATTCCGGCACCTGTTCCAGCAGCGCCGCCACCAGGTCGGCGTGGGGGTCGATGACCACGATGGCGTCGTGGTCCCGGCCTTCGGCCTTCTCCCGGAGCTTGTGGGTGACGATATGGTGCATCAGGGTGGACTTGCCCATGCGGGTGCGGGCCACGTAGAGGTGGTGGCGGCGCAGCAGGTCCTCGGGAAAGCGTATCTCCCTGGTCCGGCCCGCCGTGGTGTCGCCCACCAGGGCGCCGCCCCTGACCCCTCTTGCCGAGGGCAGCAGCGCCCTTGAGCCGGAGCGTTCCAGCAGGGGCGTCTCGTCCCTGGCTCCCGGCGGGTGCCACAGGGCGGCGGCTTCGCGGACGCCCAGGACGCTGCGCTTGCCGAACAGCCCCGGCCCGGCGGGATGGAGGTTCATCACGGGAACGATGGGCCTGACCTTGCCCACCTTGAACCGAGCCCCGGCGGGGTGGTCGTAGTGGCGGTAGGCGGCGGCCACCGGCTCCAGCACCTCTTTGGCCCGCTTCAGCCCCGTCCCGGGGTCGCCGGCCTCGGGCAGCACGGCGATGATCTCCAGCTCGCCGTCGAAGGCGATGCGGGCCACCTTCTCCTTGATTATCAGGGGGTCGTACACGCGGTTGCGGGCCTGCTTCCAGCGCCACCAGCCCCAGCCGGCCACGGTGAGGCCCAGGGCGGAGCCGGCTCCCAGGAGCGCTGCCTTCCAGATTTCGCCGTCCTGCACCCACAGGTAGCCCCGCAGCGCCGCCAGCGCCCCCACGCCCAGGACGGCCATGGTCACGCCGTCCAGTTGCAGGGGCCGGGTCTGGTAGGTGTAGGAAGGATCGGGGCGCTGGAGGCCCGGGTTCCTGAATGCCTTCTGCTGGTGGGCCTGGGACCAGTCGGGACCCAGGGAGCGCAGCAGCAGGCGGGCCAATACCCGCTCGCCGTCCTTCAGGTTGGACAGGGCGCCGATGATGGCGATGAGGGGGTCGGAACCGGGGTCCAGCAGGTCGTCGTCCCGGAAGGTGCGGAGCGGCACGTACTCGGGACCTCCCGCTCTGAGCGTCATGCCCCACGCCTCCTCGCCCCGGTGGACGAAGATGGGGTCGTCCTCGGGGTCAACCTCCTGGATGCGGGCCTGGGGGTAGTGGGCGGCCAGTTGGCCGCGCACCACCTCCCGGTCCAGGCAGCGGGCCAGCAGGGTAACGCCGTCGGCGGTGCCGGCCAGTTCCAGGGCGAAGGGTTCGGGGACGGCGATGGACTGGAGCAGGTTCTCCACGCCCAACATGGTGCGCTCGCCGGTGCGGGGCGGCGTCACCGCCAGCAGCACCGGGGCGCTGGTTTTGCGGTTGCCCAGAAGTATCCGTTTTGGGTTCAGGTTCAAATTCATATCTTCCTTCCTTTCAACTCCTATCGGGTTGGTTTTTGGTATCGGTCTCGCTTGCCCCTAATGGCGCGGTCCGGGCCTCCACTCGATCACCTCGGTCTCCTCCGGGGTGGCTTCGATGCGGACGGGAAAGCGGTTGCCCCGGGCCAATAGCAGCCCGTCGCCCCGGGGACAGGACAGCAGCCAGCGTTGCAGTTCCACCGGCAGGTCGAAGGCTTCGCCCACGGTGGAAACGGCGGCGGCGTCCTGCTGCAACAGCAGCTTGAAGGCGGCGTTCTGCAACAGCGCCCTTCCGCTGTGGCCGGTGATGGTGCGGGAGGAGTCCTCGGAGAGGAGGTCCTGCACGTCCTGGGTGATGAACTGCAACCCCAGCCGGTGCTTTCTGGCCCGCTTCGCCATGCTGACCATGAAGGCGGCGCCCTCGGGGTGCTGCATGATGCTCCACACCTCGTCCACCACCAGCAGGCGGGGCCGGGGGTCCTGAGCGGCGGCGGCCCACACCGTCTCGGTGCAGACCATCGCCGCCGCCGGTCTGAGTTCCGGTTCCAGCAGGTGCAGGTCGAAGACGGTGACCAGGGCCTCATGGGCCAGCAGGTCGTCGCCCTCGTCGGAGAGCAGGTCCCTCAGGCTGCCGGTGGCGAAGGGGCGCAGCAGGTGGGCGATCTCCGGCGTTTCCCCTTCCAGGTAGGCGTAGAAATCGCGGAAGCCGGTGCGCTCCCGCCTCTCGGCGTAGTAGGAGGCCAGGGCGTGGTCCAGGCTGGACCGGCGTTCGGCGCTGAGCCGTTCACCCACCATCACCTCGATCAACCGCCGCAGGCTGCCGATGCGCTGGAGCAGTTCTTCCGAATCGCCCCGGTCGATGACAAAGGGGTTCATGCCCTGGCCGGGCACACCGGGGGAAAGGACCCTGCCGCCGGCGGCTCTAGCCATGTCGGCGTACTCGCCCTCCGGGTCGATGACGTAGGCCCGCACGCCGCGACACAACCCCCTCAGCACTCCCAGCTTGGTGGCGAAACTCTTGCCGCTGCCGGACCTTGCCAATACGGCCGTGTTGGCGTTGAGGTGGGTGCCGTCGAAGGGGTCATAGACGATGGGGGCGCAGGCCCGCAGGTCGATGCCGTAGAGGGTGCCGCTCCTGGTGTCCAGGTCCGGCGGCGAGAAGGGGAACAACCTTGCCAACGACGACGTATCCAGCGTCCGCCACGTCGCTACGGCGTTCAGGCCCAACGGCAGCGTGGACAGCATCCCCTCCCGCTGGCGGAAGGAAAGGTTGTCCAGCTTGCCCAGGGTGGCGGCGAAGTGGGCCCGGGCCTTTTGCGTCAGGTCCTTGAGGGTGTCGGCATTGTCGGCGTGCAGCGTGACGGACAGGGAGGCGTGGAACAGCCTTTCCCGTCCCCGCTGTACCTCGTCCCTGAGCCGTGACACGTCCTCCAGGGCGATCTCCGCCTCCGGGGACATGGTGCGGCCCCGCTTGAAGGAAAGGCTCTGCGCCGATTCAAAGCGCACCTTCTGCCACTCCAGGGTGCGGGCGGCCTGCTCGGTGGGGATGGCGCCCAGGTGGACCGACAGGTCCATGGGCGCGCCGGCGGCCATCAGCCCTTGCAAAAAGCCGGGGGCAAGGGAGCGGGGCCACTTGCCAAGGTGCAGGGAGCGGGTGAGGTGGCCGCCGATGCGGATGTCCCGGCGGTTGACCTCCACGTCAAGCTCGGCGTCCTCGTCTCGCTGGTTGGGCGAACCGCCCAGGGCGCAGGCCAAAAGCAGCAGCCTGAGCGAGTTGCCCGCCAGGGGGAACACGTCGAGACCGGCCCGCACCAGCAGCGCCCGCAGCTCGTCGGCGCGGGCCTGTTCGCACACGGCGTAGAACCGCCGGTCCAGGATGCCCTCCCGGTTTTCCAGGGTGGTCAGCAGCCGCCCCAGGCTGTCGGCGGCGTCCCGGGTCTGCCGGGGCAAATCGTCGGGCTGGGACTGTTGCAGGCTGTCTCTCAAGCCCTGCAACACCGGCGGGTGCTGGCGCACCAGCAGTTGCACCGGGAAGTCCACCGCGTTCAGGGAGCCGGCGAAGGCGCCCAGCTTGGGTTCGTCCAGCTCCAGCCCCATCACCTCCAGGACCGCCAGCTTCACCCCGTCCAGGCGCACCGGGCCGTCGTCCTCCAGGTGGGACAGCATGAAGAACAGGGACAGGGGCGGCGGGGGCTTGGGTTCGGCGGCCGGTTCCGCCACGCCGTCAACGGTTTGCGATTGGGACCGGCCCGGCGGCCAGCGCCGGGCCAGGTCCCTGGGGTTGGGTAACGTCAGTTTCACCATTCGGAACTCCTTTGTTTTCCTAGATTTCGGGCAGGACCTCGATGATCCTGCCGATGATGCCGGCGGCGATCCCCTTGGCCAGGAGCACCACCACCAGGCCGACCACGGCCATGAACACGGCGTTCCTGGCCCGGCCCCGGTTTTCTCCCTCCGCGCCCTCGGCCATCAGCAGGAACCCGGCCCAGACGATGGCGAAGAAGCAGAGGCCCGCGCCCAGGTAGGCCATGCCGGTGAGAACGTGGTCGAAGGCGGCGGTCAGGTTGTCCATCTCGTCCTGCCTCGGCGCGGCGGCCACCGACGCCAGCGCCGCCAGCGAGGACAGCAGGATCGCGGTCAGTCGCGGCGCCATAGCCAGCTCCACCAACTGGAACCGCCCACCGGCGTCTGCTCCGCCTTCGGCGGCGGGGGCTTGGGCGGGGGCACGTACAGGGCCTGGTAGGGGGCGTCGGCGCCCACGCCGGCGGCCTTGGCCGTTCTCGTTACCGAAACCAGCGGTATGCTCTCGGTCCGGGTGCGGGTGACCGGGGCGCGCTGGTGCTCGGTCGCCCGCACGTGCTCCGGGTGGTGGACGTAGACGCGCACCGTCTTGGTATAGCTGCTTTCGCCGCAACTGCACCGCACCCGGCGGGTGTGCACGTCAGTGCGGGCCGGGTGGTGGACGGTCTGGAGCATGGGCGGCCGGGGGACGTTCAGCGTGGCCGTCAGCTCCGCCGTGATCTCCAGGTCGTTGGTCGCTCTCCGGTCGGCCACGGGCAGGGTGAAGGCGGTATTGCCGTTGGCGACGAAGGGCGCCGTGGTCGAATGGCCGCCCCACCCGACGGTGACCGTTCCGGCAATGCCGGTTACGGTGGCGTCCAGCAGGGCCGGTACGTTCTGGCTGAAATGGCCGGCGTAGACCGGCAGGTCCTCCTCGTGGCGGGTCTCGGTGATGCACTCCGAGGCGATGACGCCGGTGATTTTCCCCGGCGTCCACTCGATAGACGTAACCTCCAGGTCGCACACCTCCCCGTCGGTTTGGGGCAGGGGGTAGGGGATCTGGCGGCTCTTGAGGGACGCCGCCCCGGAGCGGCCCAGGGCGTCCTGCCACGAAAAGGTGAAGGAGGGCGACGGGCCGTCCAGGGTCAGGTTGTAGGTCCTGGCCTGCCCCTTCGTGAACGTTGAGTTCACGCCCATCTTCAGGGTCCGGCCCGTCCTGCCGCCGAAGACCCGGCCCTTCAGGTCCAGGTCGTGGGCGGCCCGCAGGGTGACGCTGGCGGTGTCGCCGGAGACGGCCAGCCGCTCGATATAGACGCGGCGGCCCGGCACCGGGTCCGGCGGCTGGAAGTAGATTTCGTCCAGCCGCCAGGCGTCGCCGTAACCCTCGTCGGGGTCGTCGGCCAGGACGCTGCCCGGCAGCATCACCGCCGCCAGCAGCCCCAGGGCCGCCACCGCCAGGAAACGGCCCCACGGCTTTCTGTGGTTGCTCTCCTGCGGTCGTGGTTGTTGGTTGCCCGGGTCCTTCCGGCGCCGGCCCTTGCCGAACCAGCTGTGGGGGCGGAAGGGACGGCGCCCATTGCGCCGGGCCGCCTTGACCGCCTTGCCCACGCCGGATACGGCCTTCTTCGCCAACAGGCGCAGGGGGTCAGGCCTGGCCTCGGGTTGCGGGGGCGGTTCGCCGACCGTCAGCTCCGCCGGGGAACCGGCGTACCGCCGGGCGCCCAGGTTGAACTTGAGCAGGTCGGCGCATACCAGGGGCAGTCCCCGTCCGCCCACCTTGCCCACGGTCATGGCGATGCCCACCACGCCCAGCAGAATTGCCAGGCCCAGCTTCAGCCCCGAGGGGCCGAAGGGGAAGTAGCGATAGACGCCGTAGGCCACGGCGCAGGTCGCCACCACCGCCACGATCTGGGGGAAGGTAAACCACAATAGGGCCTTGTCCTCGGCCTGCACGTGGGTGGGTACTTCATGCTCTCTCATGCCTTCCCTCCTAGTTGGTCTTGATCTTCTTGGGGTCGGGCACGTTGGGGTCCACCGGGTTGCCGACGACGGCGTTCATCACCAGCTCCACCACGCCGTAGGCCACCAGCGCCAGCACGATGCCGGCCAGGGCGGTCATCATGGCGCTCTTGCCCCGTTCCATCTGGTTGGGCGCGCCCGAGGCGGTGAGGTAGAGGTAGGCGCCATAGATGAAATAGCCCACGCCAACGACGCCGACGAGTCCCAGCAGGATGCCCACCAGGTTCGATATGGTCTGTGTCAGGTCTCCCATAGAGTCGTTCTCCTTTCTTCTGACTGGTCTGCTTGCAATCGCTTCGGGTCGGTTCCCTTCACTACCGGCACATGGCTCACCTCCTTTGGGGATTGGACGGAGCGGAACCGGTCCGCTCCGTTGGTGGTCATCACCACGCGGCTACGGTCCCTGGCTTCTCGGCGACGGGCCGCCCTGGGCTGGGGCGGTGGCGTTCTGGGCCGCCGAGTTGACGGCTCCCCCGGCGGTCGAGGCGGCGCCGGTGGCCGCTGCCGCCCCCACAGCCGCACCCGCCGGTCCGCCGGCGGCTCCCCCGGCAATCAGGCCCAGGGCGCGGGCCGAGCGCATCATCCCGCCGGGCAGGGACATCCCGAAGTAGAGGGTGTGCAGCCAGGCGTCGAAGGTGCCGTGATTGCCCAGCATCGAGGGGACCCGGCCGGCCAGGTACATGAAGGCGATGGCCATCAGCAGCTTCCAAACCAGGTCCTGCACCGGCTCGAACTCGGCTATTTCCGCGAACTCCCCCAGGAAGGCGAAGCCCAGCGCCACGGCGATGAGCTGCACCGCCTGCTGAAACACGGTGGTCATGAAGAGGCGCAGCCAGTGGCGGCCCCAATTGGCCGTGTGGGGCAGAATCCACAGCCCCAACGCGATGGGGGCCAACGCCAGCAGGATGTCGATGAGGGCCAGGCGCAGGATCATCTGCACCAGCAAGTAGAGCAGGAAGAAGCCGAAGACCAGGTAGAGCAGGGCGATGAACAGGGCCAGGCCCACGCTGCCGGTCTCCACGGCGGCCAAAAGCGCGAACAGGGGCGCCCGCAAGAGGTCGCCGGGGGTGACGTTCAGCGTGGCCGCGATGAACTGGGACGTGGCGTGGGCCACGTCGATGACCAGGGCGCACCACCACAGGGACGACGCGGCGGCCACCAGGCCCAGCACCAGGCGGGGGACCATCTCCCGCCAGCCCGATTGATGCCTGCCGAGATGTTCCTGGACGATGAAGCTGAGCCCCATCCAGCCCAGGATCACGGTGAGGGCGGCGGTGGTAACGGCCCACACCGCCCACCACGCCTGCACCACGAAGTCGTGGGCGTAGGTCAGGTGCGGAGGGGTTCCGGTGAGGATGTCTCCCATGCTCGCTACCCTCCCTCGCACCCGGCGACGTCGGTCTGGAACACTCCCTCCAGCACGCCGCACAAAGTCCCGTGAACGCCCTGGATCACCCACCTGGCGGCGGCCCGCGCCCAGCGGTCCGGGTCCAGGGCGCCCAGCACCTTGTCCCACAACCCCTTGGGCTGGTGGACGGGTATCAACGCGTAGAAGACGTGATGGTCGCCGCCGCCCTGGCGGGGCACGGCCAGCATCAGCAGGAAGGCTTCCTCCGGGTGCAATTCGGGCTGCTCGTCCAGGGCCGGGTACTCGAAGGTGTACTCCCAGCCCTCGGCCAGGTGCTTCTCGCCGCCCTGGACCCGGTAGGTGTTGGTCAGCCAGTCGCCGGTGTCCGGGTGGCGGATGGCGTAGTAGAGAACGCTGACCTGGCGGCTGAAGATGGGGCGGGCCACGAAGTCGCCGTGCTTCTTGCGCTCCACCAGCTTCCGGTCCTGGTTGACCAGGCTGATGTCGTCGGCGGGAGGGGACTGGGCCAGGGCCAGGCCGCTGGCGGGGATGGCGGCGACGGCCGCAAGCAGCAGCGCCGCAGCGAGCAGGACCAGCCGTCTGGCCCCGCCGGATTGGGGAATGAAACGCCGGAACATGGTTGCCTCCTGTCGTCCGGTTCGAGACCGGGTGCGCGACAACCAAGTCTGGCGACGGGGCGGGCCGGGCGTAATTCCTCATAAGGGCGGACGCCGGCGTCCGCCCTTACAGGGCATGGGATTTGGACAGGCCGGTGTGGTGTCATACCCGTGTACAGGGATTGGAGGTTGGTGGATAGGTGTCCAATCCTGTTCGGTTGAACCTGAAATCGGGGGAAATCGCCCCCTATCGGACAGTTTGGGTAAGCACCTGGGTTCCAGGGCAGCTTCCACGGTCCCTGGACAGCGCCAGGTACGAAATCGGACAGTTGTCCACCGGCCCGGGCGGGAGATATTGGACAGTGGCACGTTGGAAATCGGACAGTTGTCCAGCGAGGAGGGCCATGCGATGAATGCGACGGCAGAGAGCGAGCAGTACCCGGAGACTACCCGGAGCCTGGACGGCCTGCGGGAGATGCGGCTGGTGGCGCTCCTGGGGGACCTGATTGACGAGCAGGGCAAGACCCGGGCGGCGGAGACCCTGGGGGTCAGCCCGCGCACGCTGACCCGGTTCGAGGAGTCGCGGCGGCTGACGCCGACGCTGGCCGGGGCGCTGGAAAGGCACCTATTGGAGGGGGGCGGGTCGGCGGCGGCCACCCAGCGGCACCGGCTGGGGATGCTGGAGGACGGGCTGAAGGAGTCGGAGCGGATGCTGCGGGAGGGACTGGCGGCCCTGCGCAAGGAGGCTCAGGTGGCGGATGCCCGGCAGACCAAGGAACTGGCGCAATTGCAGGAACGGGTTGAGGCGCTGGAGAAGGCGGCGCCGGGCGTGGGTTCAGTGGCAGCGGGGAACGGGCCGGTGAGCAAACCGACGCAGCCGGGAAAGCCCGTGGTCGGCAGGCCCCGGCGGGACTACTACGACTTGGTGACGGCGGATGCTGAACCCGGCGAGGAGCTGGTGTACGGCGACGCGGCCACGGCGGTGATCGTGAAGTGGCGGGAGGCGCGGGACGCCGTGGGACAGTGCAAGGACGCCCTGGACCGGCTGAACGCCCGGGAGCGGGTGTTGGAGCTGGAGGTCGCGCTCATCGAGCAGCATGAGTTGACCCTGCCCCCGGCGACCTATCCCTGGGATCGGGGCGACCGGCGCCAGGAGGTGCGGCGGCGCACTGGGTACCTGGACGACCTGCGGGTGGCGCGGGGCCGGCTCAAGCTGCGCCGATTTTTCACCTTCGGTTTGTGGCGGAATTAGGGCGCCGGCCTGGTGGTTGGCGTGGCGGCCCGATGGCAGTGTCTTTGGAGTTGGTTAGCGGTTGTCTAGCAGTAAGCACTTGGGGCGGGACGGGGTGAAAAGGCGGGTTTCGGGGTTCCCAGGGCGGGGCCGGGCGTGAATAATTGAATGCGTTGTCTGGCTTTTTCCAGTGTTTCCAGCCCAGAAAACTGGAGGGTCCATCCCCGACCCGGACCGTTGTTCAGGGATCGAGCCCTGCTCTCCCTGGGACGTTCCATCAGGGGATAAGCGCCCGCCCGCTGCGTGATGCGGAACCGGGGTCGAGCTCTGCTCCTCCGGCGACCGGTTCGATGCGGTGCACCAGGTTATTTTCACGCTCACCCTTGCCCAGGAGGTGGCAGACAGAACCAGGAACCAGGCCAGGGACCCCGGCCCCTCTACTCACACCTGCGGTTGATGCGGTAATCCCGCCTCGGCCGCTTCCTCACGCCTGCGGCAAGGCCGATTGTAAACGCACGCCGCAGCTTCCCAGCGCCCCGGTTGACCACGGCGACGGTTCCGCCTCGGCCCCCCGGCGGCGTTCTCAACACGCAGCCCACTGGACGTTGATAAAACGCCCGGGCCCGGCTGCGTCTTCTTTTCTCTCCCACTTGACCGCTCCGTTTCCCGCGCCTGGCATCCGGCCCGGGGCGGAGTCTGTCCGGTTTCCACTCATTTCTCAATTCCCGATTCCCCATTTCAAGGCACACGGCCCGCGCTCCCCGGATGCCGCGTGGGTCAATTCGGCAAACGTCAATCACCGAGACAAAAAAGGAGGCGAACATGACAAGCGTGATGCGGACAATCTCGGCGGCAATGAAGGCGGGCCGGTTCTGCTGGCGGCACAAGCGGCTGACCCTGGCGGCGGTGGTGGCCCTGCTCATAGTCGCTCCGCTACTCACGGGCAGCGGCGGCGGGGTCTTCTTCCTCAACCTCGTCGGTCTGGGCATCGCCGCCCTGGTGGTGCGGCGGATCGTCCAGGGCGGCAGGGGCCGGCAGGCCCATTGCCGGTGCAACTGCCAGCGGCAGCGGAGTCAGTCAACTCAACAACAGGGAGGCACACCATGACCACGATCACACTGGAAACCACGGCGGCGGCAGGCCGTCCCACGCTGGAGGAACTGGTGGACCGGCTGCTGGCGGCCCTGCTGGGCAATGACGCGCTGGCGGATACGGCGGCGGTCAGCCTGGCCAGGACGGTCCACGAGGCCCGGCGGCTGCGGCAGTCGGGCGACCTGGACGGGGCGTTGGCGGCGTTCCACGGGATGGACACCGTTGACGCTGCTGATAGCCAGCTGCGGTGGCTCTACGCCGAGTGGCTGGACATCGCCCGGCGCCGGTTCGCTGACACCGACGCCATGCTCTACAGCCCGGCCACGGGGAAGGCGGCGGCGTTGCTGGAACGGGGGGACGGCAGCCTGGAAGTCGCCGCCGTCCTGGGGATGCGCTGGCCGGTGGGCAAGCCGGTCTCCCGGCGCAGCCTGCGGGGGCTGAAACCGCTGCGCAAGCAGGGAGGCGCGTCATGGTCGTAGCGATTTCGGACAAGGTGGACATCACGGAACTCAAGGCCCGCAACCCCCTGGGCGACGCGGTGGAGGCCGCCGGGATCGTCCTGCACGGCAAGGGGCGGGTGCGGCAGGGAGTGTGTCCCTTCCACCAGGAAGCCGAGGGAAGTTTCACGGTGTACGAAGACTCCCAGAGGTTCTGGTGCTTCGGTTGCGGGGCGGGCGGCGACGTGCTGGACTTCGTGGGCCGGATGGAGGGGCTGACCTTGCCGGAGGCCATCCGGCGCTTGGACGACGGCTCGACACCGCCGGTGGCGTCCCCTGCGGTTCGCAACGCGGCAACCGGACAACCCGCCGCCTCGGCGGTTCCGCCCCGCGATCCTGCCCTGCTGACGGCGGCGGCGAGGTTCTACGTGGGGCAACTGCGGCGCAGCCCGGTTGCAACGCAATACCTGGCCTCCCGCGGCATCGGCGTGGAAGCCGCCATCCGGCTGGGCCTGGGCTATGCCAGCGGCAACGGACTGCGCGACTACCTCAGTTCCGCAGGTTTCAAACCCGACCGGCAACGGCCCTCGGGCCTGTTCCTGGAACGGGGCGCGGAACGGTTTGCCGGGATGGTGGTGGTCCCCGAAGTCTCCGGCGGCCTGGTGCGCTGGTTAGTGGGACGGGCGGTTGACGCTCAGGCCAAGCCTCGCTTCCAAGCATTGCCCGGCCAGAAGCCGGCGCTGGGCCAGGGAAGGCTCAGCCCCGCGCCTTCGGTGGCGATTGTCGCCGAAGGGGTCTTCGACTACCTCACGCTGGCCTCCTGGGGCTATCCCGCCGTGGCCGCCCTGGGCACCCAGGGGATGGACAAGGTTGCCGATGCGCTGCGGGGCTGCCCCCGGGTATTCCTGGCCTTCGACAACGACGAAGCGGGCCGCACGGCGGCGGCGGACCTCGGTCAACTGCTGGGCAACCGCGCCGCCGTGGTCAACCTGCCCCAGGGCATCGATGATGTGGGCGAGCTGGCAACGCTGCCCAACGGCCAACGCCTCTTCCGCAGGCTGCTGCGACGGGCGGCGCACAACGCCCGCTAGTCAACTCCCCCCATCAACTTCCTCTCTACCGGCCCGCCTGCCACGGCGGGCCTTCTCTTTTCCACAACACCCAACCGCACGACGGGGCAACCCTCACCCCGCTCACGGCTTCGCCAGGCGAATGCCGCTGCAACTCAACGGCAACCCCAACATCACCTCACAAAGGAGCGAACTCATGGGTAACGGAAACAACCAGAACGGCAACGGCCACCATCCCAACGGGGCCGTCAACCTCAACGGCAACGGCGCCGCCGACATCACCGGCCACGACCTCCTGTGGGACGGGCTGCCTCCGTCCGTTGTCAACGCCCTGGAGCAGCCCCTGGACCCGGCCCTGGTCTCCCAGCGCCAGGGCCGCGCCAACCGCAGCTACGACTACATCGAGGGCCACACCGTCATCGACCAGGCCAACAAGATTTTCGGCTACGGGGGCTGGGGCTACGAACTGGTCGGCGACGTGTCCCTGCGCCGCATCGAGAAGGTGGATGTCAGCACCGGGGAACTCCGGGTGACCTTCGCCTACAGCGCCCCGGTGCGGGTCTCCGTCAACGGCGCGCCCTCCCGCACCGACATCGGCTTCCACATCGTGGCCGAGGATACGCCTGAGGGCCACGACACCGCCTGCAAAGGGGCGGTCACCGACGGGCTGAAGCGGGCGCTGCGCAGCTTCGGGGACCGTTTCGGGAATGGCCTCTACGGAGACCAGCCTGCATCCAACCGGGGCAACGCCAGGCCCAACTCGCCAGAGCAACGCCAGCGTTCCGCCGCCAACAACGGCAACGGCAACTCGGGCCAGCAGACGGGCGGCAACGGCAATGGCCGGCGGGACGGTTCCTACCTCCAGCAGTTGCGGGGGCGGCTCATCGCCCTGGGCGCCGAGCAGGGCTTCGGCGAGGACCAGGTGCGGGAGGCGGTCAGGAAGCAGACGGGCAGGGACCTGGACGAGTTGCCCGCCAGGGACCTCAAGCCCCTGGTGGAAGGCGCGGCCCGCAAGGTCAACGAGGGGAAGGAAGGAGCCAACGGCAACGGGTAGGCCCCTGGGCCAACATCACCACCCACGGGGCCGTCTCCACGATGGGGCGGCCCCGCTTCTCATTTACAGGAACAGGGAGGAAACGGAAATGACGGCAACCACCATGCACACCCCCTGGGGCTGGCCCCAGGACATCGAGGAACTGGCCGAGGGCATCTGGCGGGTCGAAACCGCCGGCCACGGCGGGCTGAAGCTGAGCCGGGAACGGTGGGAGGAACTGCCCGACGTGGTGCGGGACGCCTTCCTCAACCCGACCTTCGCGGAAGAGGACTGCGAGGAACCCATCGCCCGGACTCTGCTGGGCACCGGCGACGCCAGGGACCTGGAGCTGGCGCTCAAGATCGCGGGCCACTTCGACCGCTACGCTCCGGCGCTGCCCTTCCTGCGGGAAAAGGGAGGACGGCCATGAACTCCGCCACCGCGACGCGGCCCCGGCCCCGCAGCCTGCCCAGCGTCACCACCAAGTTGTCAACGGAACTCGGCGGCCTCTACATCACTGTCGGCCTGGACGAGGACGGCCAGCCCTTCGAGGTCTTCGGAAGCCTCGGAAAAGCGGGCAGCCTGCAACACGGGATGACCGAACTGGCCTGCCGGTTGGTGTCCCTGCACCTGCGGCGGGGGACGCCGCTGGAGGAAATCGTCCACCAGTGCCAAGGCATCAGCGAGATGCAGCCCTGGCCCAACCGGATGGAGGACGGCAGGACGGTTTACGTGCGGGGCCTGGGCGACGCCATCGCCCTGGTCCTGCGGGACCACCTGGATACGCAGGCCGAAGCGGAACCGGAACCGGCGGAACTGCCCGTCGCCGCCGACTGAACCGCAAGGACACGACGCAGCGATGCGCGACACGGGGCCGTCTCCGATGCGGGGCGGCCCCGCTTCTCTTCTAACGGACACACAACCTGACGGAGGGACGACCACCATGACTATCACCATTGACACCATCGACAACCCGACCGACGTGTACTCCCGCCCCAACGCCCGCTTCGACGCGGACGGCATCCTGGAGATCTGGGCCTCGGCGGTGGGCAACTGCCGCCGCGCCCTGTGGTACGAGGCCACCGGCTGGGAGGCCACCAACCCCCGCAGCGACGACTCCGTGACCATGCTGGAGGCGGGCAACGCTTTGGAGCCGGTGGTGCTGCGGGCCATGCGGCGGGCCGGTTGGGACATCACCCCCACCGACCGGGACAACCCTCGGCGGGTCTCCCTGCGCCTCGGCCCCACGATGTTGGTCAGCGGCCACGTGGACGCCGCCGGCATCGTGCCCATCTTCGGGGGCGAACCCAGCATCGTCGAGGTCAAGACCCGGGGACCGGAAGCCTACAAGAAGTGGCGGACCCTGGGCGCCGAGCGGAGCCACCCGGAATCGGTGTGGCAGGCCGCCTTCTACACCTACGGGACCTTCGACCAAGCCCGGGACGTGGTGATCGCCACCCTGAACACGGGCGACCGCACCTGGGACTACGAGGTGATACCGGCGGTGCGGGTGGAGCGGGCCTTCGAGCAAGCCTGCGCCCGGCTGGGCGAGTTGGCGGCCCACCACGTCATCAACGGGCCTGACCCGGACGTGCTGCCCGAGCGGGACTTCACCGCTGAGGACTGGCAGTGCAAGCGCTGCCCCTTCCTCAACGCCTGCCTGCCGGGTACGGCAGCGGCTGACGAACCGGAGGATGAACCCGCCGGGGACATGGAGCCGGTCAGCGACGAAGACGCGCGGGCGGCGCTCCTGGAGTACGAGAACGCCCAGGAGATGCTGAAGGCCATAGAGGAAGACAAGGCGTGGGCGCAGGGGTTGCTGCGGGCCTGGCTCAACCAGCGGGGCGAGGACAAGGCCAAGCTGGAGGGCGGGAAGAAGACCCGCACCGTGGGGATGGTGAAATCCACCCGCTACAACGTGGACCACAAGCGGCTGAACGCGCTGCTGGACCCGGAGACCCGTGCCGAGATCGTCACCGAGAACGTCTCCCGCTACCTGCGGGTCAGCTAGTCCCGGGCGACATCGGAACCCTGACGCTCCGGCCAACGGAGCGCGACACGGGGCCGTTCCCTTTCTCTTCTAAAGGAAGGGACGGCTCCGCCACAGCAACCCAAACTGACAACTCATTGGAGGAAACATCATGGCGAAGACCATCAACAAGGTTGAACTGTTGGGCCGCGTGGGCGCCGATCCCGAGATGCGCTACACCAACAGCGGCACCCCCGTCACCCAGCTGCGCCTGGCCACGGACCGGGGGCGGAAGAACGGCGAGGAGGCCACCGACTGGCACACCGTGGTGGTGTGGGACAAGCTGGCCGAAGCGGTGGCCCAGTACGTGGAGAAGGGCCAGCGGCTCTACGTGGCGGGGCGGCTGGTCCAGTCCTCGTGGGAGGGCGACGACGGGCAGCGGCGCTACCGCACCGAGGTCCACGCCCAGGACGTGGTGTTCCTGGACTCCTCCCGCAACGGCAACGGCAACTACGCCAACGCCGGCGCCAACGTCCAGGACGACGACCTGCCCTTCTAACCGCTGGTCAACATAGCGACGCCCGTCACCGGCGGACGCAACCCGGGGCCGCTCCCTGCCAATAGAGAGCGGCCCCGCTTTCGTCTCCCAATTCTGTCCGCAAGGAAGTTAACCATGCCCCGAAAGAAGCAGACCAAGACCGCCGACACCCCGCCCATCACCCTGGAGGGCCAGGCCGTGCTGGAGACCCTGCGCTCCAACATGAAGCTGCTGGGAGAACTGGCCATGCACTACGAGGTGGCCTACCAGCCGGAGTGCCCCGCCCAGATGCCCACCATCAACTGCCCCCAGGACGTTCACAGCCTGCTGGGGCCGGAAATGTCGGCCCTGGCCCAGGAACAGTTGCGGGTGCTGCTGCTGAACACCCGCAACCAGGTAACGGCCCAGCGGGTGATCTACCAGGGAAACGTCAATTCGTCGGTGGTGCGCCCCGCCGAGGTGCTGCGCGCCGCCGTCATCGACAACGCGCCCAGCATCATCGTCAGCCACAACCACCCCTCCGGCGACCCCACCCCCAGCCCGGAGGACGTGTCCATTACCCGCGACCTGGCGGCGTCGGCCAAGCTGCTGGGCATCGACCTGCTGGACCACGTGGTCATCGCCGGGAGCAAGTTCGTCAGCCTCAAGGAAAGGAAGCTGATGGACTGACTGACGCCCCTGACCGGAGGGCCCGGCGCCCTCCGGCTCCACGCGGGAAATCCCTTCCCGCGCCCTGCGTCAACCCCAACCTTCCATCTAAAGGAGACCATCCATGCTGGCAACCCAAGCCACCATCAACCCCGACGACCTGTTCACGGTCACGGCGGGGGGCTACTCGGCCACCGCCGACGCCTTCGCCCGGGACCCGGACACCGAGGGCCTCTGGTTCCTCTCCATGGTGGGACCCCAGACGGCGCTGAAGGCGATCTGGGCCTCCCTGCTCAAGCAGCCCCCGGACCCGGCCTTCCTGATCCAGGGCACCGACGGCATGGCCTTCTCCGGCGGCTACCGCCGCTGCGTCGTCCCGCCCCAGACCGTGGGCACCTGGACCACCAAGATCGCCCGCCTGCCCGCCTCCGGCGGCTGGCACGCTTTGGTCTTCACCCGCATGGCCGAGTTCGCCTTCGAGCGGGATTCCTTCCTGCTGCTGGCCCCCAGCGAGGCGGAGGCCCCGGCCCTGTACCACCGCTTCCTGGACAAGCGCAGCCCCCTGCCCCTGCACCACTCCTGGGCCAACTGGCTCTGGCGGCGGGGCCTGCGGGACGGGACCATCACGCCTTTGCAGTCGGTGGGCGTCGTCGCCTACTGGTGCGCCCCGGACGCCGAGAAGCTCCGCGACGACCTTTCCGACGCGGTGGCCCTGGGAACCTTGCCCCTGGGGGAACTGAGCCTGGGCGAGAAGGAGGCGGTCAGCTATGGATAGGACGCTCAATCCGGTCAAGCGGGGCAACAAGCGCCGCCGCGCCCGCAACTGGAAAGCCTGGCAGCTCTTCTCCCCGGACGGCGACAAGTGCCGGTTCTGTTCCCACGGGGCCGCCGACCACCTGACTTCCTCACGGCAGCCCCACTTCTACCGGCCCGCCACCGAAGCGGAGCGGCGGGACCCCTTCGAGAAGCTCTACCGCCACGACCTGGAGGGCGGCGATTCGGTGCTGGTCAAGCGCATCGTCGTCGCCAACCGCGCCGAACTGCTCACCGCCTTCTGCGTCCAGTGCGCCAAGGACAAGGACACCAGCCAGGTGCTCTGCTTCCAGCGCACCCTGGCCAAGGGCGAGGTGGTGGGACTGAAGTCCTGCGGCCAATAGACCCCAACGACAACCACGACCGAAAGGAGATGAACCATGAGACTCGCTGCACAGGCGAAAGGCGGGTACTACCCCACTCCGCTGCGGGTGGTGGACCTGCTCGCCCAACTGATTGACAGCCCCGCAGCCTACGGCCTGCCGGGACAGACGCTGCGCGTCCTGGACCCCTGCTGCGGGGGCGGCGACGCCCTGGCGCAACTGGCCGACGGCCTGCGCCGCACCAAAACCCTGCCCGTGGAGACCTACGGGGTGGAACTGCACCGGGACCGGGCCGAGGAGGCCGGGGAACTGCTGGACCGCGCCCTGGCCTGCGACCTCTTCACCACCTCCATCGCCAACGGCGTCTTCGGCGTGCTGCTCTTGAATCCGCCCTATGACTACGATTCGGAAGACAAGCGCACGGAGCACGCCTTCCTCACCCACTGCACCCGGTATCTCGCCGACGGCGGGCTGCTAGTGTTCATCGTGCCCAAGCAGCGGCTCTCCGTGTCGGCCCGCTACCTGGCGTCCCACTACCGGGACCTGCGCTGCTGGGCCTTTCCCTACCCGGAGCGGGAAGCCTTCGACCAGGTGGTATTGCTGGGCTACCGCAAGGCCGAACCCAGCCCCGACCCTCGTGCTGAAGGGCAGGTGCGGGCCTGGGCCGAGGGGGAGCCGGAGGAACTGTACGACGGCGGCTACCGGGTCTATGACCCGCCGGGCGCCGTCGCCGGAGACATCCTCTTCGCCACCCGCACCGTGGACCCCCTGGCGGCGGTGGCCGAGGCCCGGAAGTCGGGACTGTGGGCCAGCCCGGACATCACCGACACCCTCTGGCCGGTGGGAGACCACCGCGCCCGCCCCCTGATGCCGCTGCGCCGGGGCCACCTGGCCATGCTGGTGGCGGCGGGCTTCCTGGACAACCTGGCGCTGGAGTCCGACGGGCGGCGGGTGCTGGTCAAGGGACGCACCGGCAAGGAGAAGGTGCTGGCCGAGGAGACGGAGCACACCGAGGTGTACCGGGAAAAGCTCAAGACCACCGTGGTAGCCCTGGACCTGGACAGCGGCGACATCACCGACATCTCCGCCTGACCCAGCCCGCTGAACCCTACCCATATAGAAGGAAGTTAGCCATGCAGATGACCCTGACCCTGGACGCCTGCGCCCGGTGCGGGCAGACCATCCGCCCCGGCGAACCCGTCATGCAGACCGCCGCGGTGGACATCATCGACGGCCGGGTGGTGGCTTCGCCGGTGAAGTCCTACCACCTCAAGGGCGGCTGCCCCGGCGACGCTGACGACGAGTAGCAAGTCCGCCGAACACCATAGACGGCCCAATCCGGGCCGCAATCACGAGGCCCCGCCCTTCCCTACCGGGAACCGGCGGGGCCTCGCTTCGTCACCAGCGCATTCCCAACACAAGGAGAATTCCCATGAACCTCGGAGAGTTCATCGACACCTTCAAGGACGCCATCTCCCGAAGGGTGGTGGAGTCCTACCCTCCGCTGTACCGGCCCTCGGAAAACAACGAAAAGCTGCCCCACCTGCTGCGCAACCCCCTGGGCGCGCAGGCCGACGCCATCCGGGGGGCGGCCCTCTCCCTGCAAGCCCACCGGGGCACCACCGTGGTCGGGGAAATGGGCACCGGCAAGTCCTTCATCGGCGCGGCCGCCGCCCACGCCGCCGGCTTCCGGCGGGTTTTGATCCTCTGCCCGCCTCACCTGACCAAAAAATGGAAGCGGGAGGTGGAGCGGACGGTCCCCCTGGCCCGCACCGCCATCGTCGCCTCCATCACTGACCTGGAGCGGCTGCGCCTCTCCGCCGGGTCCGGCCCCCTGTTCGCGGTGATGAGCCGGGAGCGGGCCAAGCTGTCCTACCGCTGGCAGCCCGCCGTCATCCAAAGGTGGGCGACGGAAGGCGCCCGGCTGGTGCAGGACGAGGAGACCGGCGAACCCTTCAAAGTCCCCTGCTGCCCCACCTGCTACGGCCAGGTGACGGACAAGGACGGCGTCCCCCTGACCGACGCCGAGCTGCGCCGCCGCAAGCGCAACTGCGCCCGCTGCGGCAGCCCCCTGTGGCAGGCCGACGGCTCCGGCCCCCGGCGCTACCCCCTGGCCGACTACGTGAAAAACCGGATGCGGGGCTTCTTCGACCTGCTATTGGGTGATGAGGTCCATGAGTATAAAGGTCGCGGTTCCGCCCAGGGCATCGCCGCCGGAGTGCTGGCCGACGTCATCGGCAAGTCCCTCAGCCTGTCGGGAACGCTGATGGGCGGCTACTCCTCCACCCTGTTCCACCTCCTCTATCGGTTCTCGCCGGAACTGCGCAACGACTTCGCCCATTCCGAGGAGGGCCGCTGGATCGAACGCTACGGCTTCCTGGAAGAGACCCGCAGCTACCCGGAGGACGACGCCTACGAGGACGGGCGCACCAGCCGGCGCAAGGGCTTCCGCAAGACGGTGCGGGAAAAGCCCGGACTGGTGCCGGCGGCCCTCTTCCACATCATCGGCAACTCGGTATTTCTCAAGCTGGCGGACGTGGCCTCCGCCCTGCCACCCTACGAGGAGCAGGTGCTCCTGTCGGGGATGGACTCCGACGCGGACCTGACCGGCTTCTCCCAGCGCAGCGCCTACAACCACGTCTTCGAGGAACTGCACGAGGCACTGGTCAAGGCGCTGAAGAAGGGTTCCAAGCGATTGCTCGCCACCTACCTGCAGACGCTCCTGGCCTACCCCGACGGCTGCACCCACGGGGAGACGGTCTTCGACCCAGCCAGCGGCAAGCTCATCGTCCAGGTGCCGCCCCTGTCCGAGGAGAAGATCTACCCCAAGGAGCAGGCCCTAGTGGACCTGGTGGCGGCGGAACGGCTGGCGGGCCGGCGGGTGCTGGTCTACGCCACCCATACCGGCACCCGGGACATCACCGGCAGGATGGACGACATCCTGACCCGGCACGGGTTCAAGGTGGCGGTGATGAAGGCCGACGCCGTGGCCCCGGACCGGCGGGAAGCCTGGGTCGCCGATAGGGTCCAGGCGGGGGTGGACGTGATCATCTGCCACCCCCGGCTGGTGCAGACGGGGTTGGACCTCATCGACTTCCCAACCCTGGTTTGGTTTGAAACAGACTATTCGGTTTACACCATGCGGCAGGCGTCGCGGCGCTCCTGGCGCATCGGGCAGAACCGCCCGGTGAAGGTCATCTACATGGCCTACCGGGGGACGCTCCAGGCCGACGCCCTCAAGCTGGTGGCCAAGAAGCTGCAATCGTCGCTGGCAGTGGAGGGGGAACTGCCCGAGGACGGGCTGGCCGCCTACGGGGACGACGGAGACGACCTGATGATGGCCCTGGCCCGGCAGATTGTCGGCGGCGACGCCCAGGCGGACGCCGAGACCGTGGAGCAGGTCTTCGCCCAGGCCCGGGACGCCGAGGCCGCCGCCGAGGAGTTGCTGGTGGACGACGGCTGGCAGGCGGCGGCAGTGGAACCGGAGGCCATCTCGGTCAACGGGAATGGCCACGGACACCACGACGCCGAGGACATCGGCCTCACCGTCGAGCTGGTGGTGAACGGCGACGGCCAGCACGCCAACGGCAACGGCCACCACAGCCTGCCTTCTACCGGACACGAGGCCAACGGCCGCATTCCCGTACCGGCCAACGGCAACGGCGACGCCAACGGCCACCACGCGGAACCCGCCGAAGGGCAGCAGTCCCTCTTCTCCTGGGCCGAGTTCCTGGCCGAGGAACCGGCCCGGCCCAAAGGACGGAACGGCAAGTCCAAACCCGCTGCCGCCTCCCTGTTCCAGTGGGCGCTGGACAAGGAACAGGAACGTGAGAAAGAGCCGGTGGGCGCGGGCCGCTAGACCACAAGGCACACGGGGAGGCCGCCGTCGCAATTGACGGTGGCCTCCCCGCATTTCGCAACTTTACCCAAATCGCAACACCAACCAAGTCAAAGGAGTTGAAACGATGGCACGCATCTTTGTCTACGACGACCGCGAGTTTCCCGACCCGGACCCGGAAATGACCGTGGAACAGGTCAAGCAGACCCTCAGCGATTTCTACGGCGAAATCGCCAACGCCTCGGTCAAGGAGACCGCCCGGGGCGACGACACCATCATCGAGTTCCAGCGGCGGGTGGGCACCAAGGGCGCCTTCGCCACCACCCACAGCTAGGGGGTAACGCAATGGACAACCTGACCTTCGCGGGTCTGCTGGCGGCAACGCCGCCGGCGGACCTGAAAATCATCGAGCTCACGGCGGAGCTCACCCGGCCCGACGGCGGCCTGGACCTGGACGCGGCGGCGGCCCGGCAGCCGGAGGTTGAACTGGCCTGCGCCCAGGCCCAGGACTACGCCGCCACCACCAAGCGGCTCCTGGAGGCAATGCGATGGCAACTGCGGCCCCGCCGGTACTGAGCCACCTGGCCGGACTGCTCCTGCGGCGTCCGCCGTCGCTGCAGGAGCTGATCGTCCGGCTGGGCTACGCCGAGGACTACGCCTGGTTCGCCGGGCTGGTGGGCCAACTCTTTCCCCAGGAAGCGGAAACCGTGCTGGCGGTCCCCGACGCCGGTGGGAGACTGGAGGGCTTCGCCCGGCTCTTCGAGGAACGCCACTTCCCCCTCTATGCCCCTTTTATCGAGTTCTTCGCCGACGAAGGCGAGGACCCGCCCTTCACCTGGCTAAGGCGGGGCATTCCCTTCCAGCTCATGGGCATCGGGTACGACGGCCTCCACGAGATGTGGGACGGCTACCGCGAGGGGCTTTCGGCCCTGGCGCTGTTGGCCGAAGCCCCCGGCTACTACTACGACGAACCCGACGGGCTGCGCACCGCCTGGCTGGAGTCCGCCGCCCAGCGCATCCCGCAAGAGACGCTGGAGCGGATTCCCCGGGGCGGTATTCCCCTGGACCTTCTCACCGAGGCGGTAAAGGAAACGGAATACCGGGGCGCGGCCCATGCCGTGTCTTGGATACGGGCCGAAACCGGCAACTTCTTCCTCGACGAAAGCTATGAGGACGGAAGTTACGACGGCTTCTGCGACCCCTGGGAGGAGGAAATCATCGCCGAGGGCACGGAGGAATGGCGCAAGGCCAGCGCCCTCACGGACGCGGTGATCAGGCTGGCCGACTGGCTGGAGGAAGACCTGCCGGCCCGGTTCGCCCAAATGCTGGACTTCATCCTGCCCCGATTGCCCGAACCGCAACACCTGGAACAAGACCAAGAACAGGAGGACAACCATGACGACTGTTGACGCAAACGCGACGAACTGGTCCCTGCCCGGCCAGGACGACCTGCCCCGGGACCAACTCCAGGTCCAACTGGAGGTGTACGCCGAGACCGTCCTGCTGCGGGGCTTCCAGGGCGATTCCACCTGGGTCAGGACCGTCTCGGCCGACGAGATCGCCAACGTGTTCATCCGGCACCTGGGCTTCTCCTCGGGCCTGCTGCCCCGGGACGCCCTCTGGTGGAGCCAGGGGGAAACGGGCCAGTTGGTGGCCCTGTGGCGCCCGCCTCAGGTGTGGGCCATCGCCCTGCAACGGGAGGCGTTCCAGCCTCCCGCCCGGCTCCGGCTGCCCATGCCGGGGCTGGTCTTCGTCTGCTCGCCGGGCCGCGCGCCCTGGGTCTATGCCGCCCTGGAACGGCCCACCGCACCCGAGCAGCAGCTCTACCGCGCCCCGGCCTTCAACGTCTTCCGCGACGGAAGGGTCTGCCCCGGCAGCCACCGCTTCCCCGAAGACGTGGCACTGATACCCGAATCCTTCTTCCAGTCCTTCTTCTCCCTTACCGGAGATACCAGGGAACGGTCGAAGCAGCACCCGGACAACCTGCAAGCCTTATGGGAGGAACTGGATGGAAAGGCTGAGTACCCGGTTGAGGACCTGGTTCCCCAATGCTCCGTGGCCCACGTCATGGCGGCCTCCGAAGGACGGCGGGGCTACTACCCCTAACCCCGGCGTTGCGCCGGTGGGCTACCTGGTGAACCACCCCGCCGGTCTCGCCGGAAGCCAGGGGATCGGCTACGACTACGTGCTCGGCGCGGGCGGCCTTTACGTCCAGTCCGAGAGCGCAAGCCTGACGGCGCGGATTGCCGTCGCCCCCGCCAACGTGCGAGGCCTGGCGCCCGTCTCCGAGAAACTGGAACTGGCCCACGGAACCATACCGGCCTCCATCTTCGAGTTGGGGCTGAGCTGGTTCCGGCAAGCGCCGGACACCGAGAGGTTCTTCGCCGTGGGCTGGGACGGCAACTCTTACCGCCTGGTGGTCCCGCCCCAGGCCGGAACGGGGGCTTCTCTCACCTATCGGCCTCCCTCCGGCGTCATCGCCGAGTTTCACTCCCACGGACGCCACCGGGCCTTCTTCTCCGCCACCGACGACCGGGACGAGCAGGGGTTTCGCATCTACGGCGTGGTGGGACGCTTGGACACGGCACAACCGGAGTTGACCCTGCGCCTCGGCATCTACGGCCACTTCGCCCCGCTGGACTGGCAACAGGTCTTCGACAGCCCGCCGCCGGGCCTGCGGCTGGTGAACCAAGAACCGGAACCGAGGCCAGACAACCTGCATATATAAGGAGGTAAAGCGACCATGCCCTACTACTTGGACAACCAGTTCCTGCTGGACCACCCCTGGATCACCGTGGTCGGCTGCGGGGGCACCGGCGGCTTCGTCGCCGAGGGCCTCTGCCGCCTCTTCCAGGGCCGCGACGCCACCATCGTTCTGGTGGACCACGACCGGGTGGAACCCCACAACCTGCTCCGCCAGAATTTCTATCCCGCCGACGTGGGCGAGTTCAAGAGCAAGGCCCTGGCCGACCGCTTGGCGAAAGCCTACAACCGGCCCGTGGGCTACTCGGTCTATCCCTTCCGGGACGAGGAACCCCGCTACCCCGGCCTCTCCCCTCACGACGGCCTGGTCATCGGCTGCGCGGACAACGCCGCCGCCAGGATGGCGATGGCCGAGTGCCTGCCGGGAGACCCCTGCCGCTGGCTCATCGACGCCGGCAACGATACCAACTGGGGACAAGTCCTCATCGGAAACATCGCCCACCGGGTGGAACTGGATGAACCGCCCTTCACCGGCGACACCTGCCACCTGGCCCCGGCGCCCACACTGCAACGCCCCGACCTGCTGACCGCCGTGTCCACCAGGCCGCCGGACGTGGACTGCGCGGCGGCGTTGGACCTCACCGACCAGGACCCCACCATCAACCAGATGATGGCGTCCTTGGTGTTGCAGGTGGTCCGGCGCATGGTGGCGGGTACCTGCCCCTTCCTGGGCCTCTACCTGGACATGGACCTGGGCACGGTTACGCCGTCCTACGTCACGCCGGAGGCGGTGGCCCGGCTGGTGGGCCGCACCCACGCCGGATGAACGGCGCAAGTCAACCTCTACAAACCGAACCTATAAAAGGAGAATGAAACCATGCCTGAGAAAAAGGACAACGCCACGACCACGACGACGTGGCAGGACCGCCACAGCGGGAAGCGGGGCCACCAACTGATGACGGAGAAGCTGGCCGACACCATCCCCGCCATCGGAGCCACGGACAACGCCCGCGCCTACGATGGCGTGCTGGCCCGGGCCAAGCTGTTCAGCCCCTACTCGAACTGGACGTGGTTCATCACCGAAATGGACCGGGAGACCGGCCAGTGCTTCGGCCTGGTGGAGGGCCTGGAGACGGAGCTGGGGTACTTCGACCTTGACGAGTTGGCCGAGACCACCGTGCTGGGCGGCGTTCCCGCCGTGGAACGCGACCTTTACTGGCAGCCCATGACCCTGGGCGAGATCAAGAACGGGTCCCGGAATGGCTCGCCGCACGGCGACGAAGCAGTTGAAGGAGAAACCATGACCGGCGAAACCGGAACGGAAAACCACTCGCGGGACGCGGTGAACGTCGAGGAGTTCCTCTTCGGCGCAGCGGCGGCTGATGCCACTGCCGAGGATAACCCTGACGAAGTTTCAGGGGAACATCCCGCCGAAGAAGCAACCGACGACGCGGGAGACCTGGAGACCGCCGGTGAATCGGACGTTGAGACGGACTCCGCTGAGGAACCCGATACTGCCAACGCCGACGCCGAGGACGAACCCGCCCCAGCCAAGCCGGAACCTTTGGAGGAGTTGAAGGTGGTGCTGTCCATCCGGGCGGGCCGGGCCGTCATCGGCGTGCAGCGGCCCTCGGCGGACCCCCACATCGAAGCCTTCGACGACGCCGATCTGTTCGGGCTGGCCGACCAGTTCCCGGCGGTGGTGGCGCGGGCCCGGGCCAGGTGGGAGGAGGAACCCATGCACCCCGCCTACGACCGGCCCGCTCCTCCGCCCAAGCAGCGGAACCGTAACCAGCGTCAGCAAGCGGCGACCGCGCCCGCCGAAGCTGAGGCGGCTGAGCCGGAACAGCCCCAGGCCGAGACCCTGCGGCTGTTCTAAGGAACCCCGCTTACCCTGGACGAACGATAAAGGGGAGGGACGCTCAATCGGCGTCCCTCCCCGGCAGCGCATATATGGGGCCTTTTTTGCGTTTAAGGCCCGGCGGCCCTTTCCACTCCGTCGTCATCATCCACCGGCACGATGAGAAGCAACTGTTGAAAGTCGTCCACTTCCAGGGCCCGCTCAACCGCCGCCTGACCCAGGGCGAAGGGTTGCGCTCGCGGTTCATCAGATAGGACAGGCAGATGGGAGAAATACCGACCAGCCGCGCCAGTGGGTTCTGGAGATGCCCAGTTGCTCTAGCAGTTCCCACACGGCGACGGCATTCAGGATGAAATGCATGGGGGACCGCGTGCGTCTCACCTGGCCCGTCTCCTTGTTTGCAACACTCGCCATGTACCAGGCCTTTTTTAGTTCAGGCGCCGCATAGCCAAATGGTTCCCCGGGGTGGGTGTGGCTATCGCAACCAGTCCACCTTGTGGGCCGGGTCGCGGCTCAGGCTCAGGTGGGTCAGGCCCGCGCTGATGAAGGGTAGCCTGAAACCGCCGCACTCGGCCCCAAATGTCAGTGCCTGGGCGCAACAAGGGCTACGGACGCCGTTGGTTTGGGTCGGGTCACTCGGTTTCGCTTGTGCAGACTTTGGCCAGAGATACCCGTCTGGTAAAGGACAGGTATCCAAGCCCCCAACCGCGTCCCTATTCCAGTGGGCGTTCAGCAACAAAAGGGAAGGGGTCGCGGTCCTCCCGGGCGCTGCCGCAAAGCATGGCTAAGCCAGTTGTCTGCATTCTGGATGCTTCCTCGATCTTGCCTGTGCGTTGGGGATTTTGCGTTTCAGACGCCACCACGTGCTCCGCTTGTGCAAGCTTTCTCTTCGTCTGAATCTGGAGTCGCTTTCTTCGCGTTTATGAGAGAGTGTGCAGGATTGACGATAATCGCCTACATTTTTATACTTTTGTTGTATATTGTAGGCTTTTCTAATGAGGAGTTGGTAGACATGGCGTCTGAAGAGGGTTGGGTCGGCATTGCAGATGTGGCTACCCACTTGAGCGTAGCCAAAGACTCCATCTACCGTTGGGTTGACTCCAAGGACTTTCCCGCTCACAGGGTGGGGCGGCTTCTGCGTTTCCGGCTCTCGGAAGTGGACGAATGGGTGAAATCAGGGGGCGGGAGTGCTCCTATCACGCATTCAACTGGTAGAACGACACCGACGTTGGACAAGAGTGACGGGTAGAGCAATTATGCCGCGTATCTTTGACAACCTTACAGCGGGATCTAGCCTCCTGCCTGCGTTGCACGAGACCATGGGGCTTTCCTCGCGAGTGGACTTTTGCGTCGGCTATTTCAACCTGCGCGGATGGGGAGGGTTGGCGTCGTGCGTGGACAATTGGGGGCCGGATGATGGTCCATGCCGCGTTCTCATCGGAATGCAGCGCCTGCCCCACGAGGAACTCAGGGACGCCCTCAGTCTGGCGGACCGGTCTCCGGGCATGGACAATCGCACCGCCCATCGGTTGCGCCTCCAGTTGGCGGAGCAGTTGCGCCAACAGCTGACCATCGGAGCTCCCAACAATGATGATGAACAAACCCTGCGTCGGTTGGCGGCGCAACTGCGGGCTGGCAAAGTCGCGGTCAAGCTGTTCCTCCGCCATCCCCTTCACGCCAAGCTCTATCTCCTCTATCGGGACGATCCCATCAACCCTATCGTGGGCTACCTGGGCAGCAGCAACCTGACCTTCGCCGGCCTCTCGGGGCAGGGCGAACTGAACGTGGACGTTTTGGACCACGACGCCACCCTCAAGCTCAAGCAATGGTTCGAGGACCGGTGGAAGGATCGTTTCTGCGTTGACATCACCGAGGAGTTGATTCAGATCATTGAGGAGAGCTGGGCGAGGGAGGCACTGGTTCCGCCCTATCACGTTTACTTGAAGATGGCCTACCATCTCTCCCACGAAGCCCGTGCCGGCCTAGCCGAGTACAGAATTCCGAGTATATTCGGCAACCGCTTGTTCGACTTTCAGGCGGCGGCGGTGAAGATTGCGGCCCACCATCTGAACAAGCGAAACGGGGTGCTCATCGGTGACGTGGTAGGTCTGGGCAAGACTCTGATGGCGACCGCTGTGGCCCGAATATTTGAGGATGACTTTGGACTGGAGACGCTGATCATCTGTCCGAAGAACTTGGTTTCCATGTGGGAGGACTATGCCCACGAGTACGGGTTGCGGGGCAGGGTGATCTCCATCAGCCAGGTAATCGGGCAGTTGCCTACTCTCCGGCGTTATCGCCTGGTCGTCATAGACGAGAGTCACAACCTGCGCAATCGAGATGGCAAGCGCTATCGTGCCATCCAGGAGTACGTCCGCGAAAACGAGAGCAAGTGCATCCTTCTGTCGGCCACCCCTTACAACAAGACCTACCTGGACCTGTCCAGCCAACTGCGCGTATTCGTGGAGGATGACCAGGACCTGGGCATACGGCCGGAAAGACTGCTCCGTGAACTGGGCGAGGTGGAATTCAGCAGACGGCACCAAGCGTCACCGCGCACGATGTCGGCATTCGACCTGAGCGGGTATGCCGACGACTGGCGCGATTTGATGCGACTATACCTGGTGCGCCGTACCCGCAGCTTCATCCAGGACAACTACGCGGAAACGGACCCGGATACAGGCCGTAAATTTCTCACCTACGAAGACGGTGACAGGTCTTACTTCCCCACCCGCGTCCCAAGAACGGTCAAGTTCACTATTGACGAGACCAATCCCAACGACCAGTACGCCCGTCTCTACTCCCCCGGAGTCGTGGAAACCATCAACAAGCTGGGGTTGCCCAGGTATGGCCTCGGCAACTACATTCTCGACACACCGCCAGTTCCACCTTCTCAGACTGAAGACAGGCAGATTCAGAACCTGTCTCGCGCGGGCAAGCGGTTAATGGGCTTCTGCCGGACTAACCTGTTCAAACGATTGGAGAGCAGCGGCGAGGCTTTCCTGCTTTCGGTCGAGCGTCATCTGCTACGAAACTATGTGTTCCTTCACGCCATCCGCAACGGCCTGCCCCTTCCTATAGGTACGCAGGACGCCGAGATGCTCGATTCCCGGTTCACAGATGAAGACGAGCAACAGGCCGCGATGGATTTCCTGGATTCTGAGGAAGAGGACGAACTGGACGAAGAGGTAGAGGAAGCCGAGATAGCTGGAGGCAGCGTTTGGACAATTGATCATTGCGAAAGCCGCGCCGCGGCAATATATGGAGACTACCAGCGCCTATACCATAAGCGATTCCGGTGGCTGCGCTCCGACCTTTTCAGAAAGTCCCTGGAATCTGACCTACAGGCAGACGCCAATGCCTTGCTGGGCTTGCTTCAAACTCATGGTACTTGGCGTCCGGAACACGACGCCAAGCTGGACGCGCTCTACTCGCTACTTACAGAGACCCATTCTGATGCCAAGGTACTGGTCTTTTCACAGTTCGCGGACACCGTGCGCTACCTGGAGGGGCAACTCAAGGGAAAGGACGTGAAGGGTATGGCCGGTGTTACCGGCAACTCGGAGGAACCGACCGCCTTTGCCCGGCGGTTCAGCCCGGTCAGCAACCAGGTGCGGGACACTGTTTCACCGGAGCGCGAGTTGCGGGTCCTGGTTGCGACCGACGTTTTGAGTGAAGGACAAAACCTTCAGGACTGCGCCATCGTGGTGAACTACGACCTTCCCTGGGCCATCATCCGCCTAATCCAGCGGGCTGGACGCGTCGACCGGATCGGCCAGACCTCAGAGGAGATACTGTGCCATTCATTCCTGCCCGCCGAAGGGGTTGAACGGATCATCGACCTGCGCGGGCGGGTCCGGCGCCGTCTGGAGGAGAATGCCGAGGTGGTAGGAGCCGACGAAACCTTCTTCGAGGATGAGGCCGACGAACAGACCATTCTGAACCTGTACCACGAGCGGGCCGGCATCTTGGATGGCGACCCGGATGGAGAGGTTGATCTGGCGTCCCACGCCTACCAGATCTGGAAGAACGCAATCAGCGCCGACCCCAGGCTGGAACGAGCCGTGACCAGCCTGCCGGACGTGGTTTTCTCGTCTCGCCAGCACACCCCAATTGCCCAGAGACCGGAGGGCGTGTTGGTTTTCGTCCGCACTCCCGACGGAAACGACGCTCTGGCTTACGTCGACAAGGAAGGCAAGAGCATCACGGAGTCCCAGTTGGAAATCCTGGCGGCAGCAGAGTCCAGGCCGGATTCCTTGGCTCAACCGCATCACGAATTCCATCATGGCCTTGTCGAGCAAGGGGTAAAACATATCGCCAGGGAAGAGCAGCGAGTTGGAGGCCAACTCGGGCGACCTTCCGGCGCCCGTTTCCGCACCTATACCCGGCTCAAGGATTACGCCGATTCCATAAAGGGACAGCTATTCGACGTTCCGGCCTTGCATCAGGCTCTGGACGACATATATCGCTATCCTCTTCGGCAGACGGCGGTGGACACCCTGAACCGGCAACTTCGCAGCGGTGTTGACGACGCCGTGCTGGCCGAGTTGGTGACCGCACTGCGGGACGAAGACCGGCTGTGCCTGACCGAAGACCACGAAGCCGAGTCCCAGGAACCGCGAATCATCTGCTCGCTAGGGCTATTCGAGAATGGTCATACTCTGCCGGATCCGAACAATCTCTCTCTTGGGATAGTGACGGTCTCAACAGGATATGAAGGCACATGGAGCAGGGACGAAATCTATAATGACGATGGTCGATGATTCTCTTTTTGTCGATACGAACGTGCTGCTGACCGCGACAGACGAATCGCGTCTGCTGCACTCGGAGGCACTGAACCTCCTGTCTGGCATTACCAATCGGAACAAGCGCCTGGCTGCCAATGGTCAAGTGATTCGAGAATACTTGGTGGTTGCCACCCGTCCCATTGAAAACAACGGACTCGGCTTAAGCGTTTCAGACGCGGAAGCAAATGTGACCGAGTTTCTTCGCCACCTTAATCTATATGACGAAACCCAAGAAGTATCCAGGCGGTTGCGCCAACTGGCTACTACTCATAATCTGAGCGGCAAGCGTCTGCACGACGCCAACATAGTCGCCACAATGTCCGTACACAGCATCTCTACGCTGCTTACGCAGAACGGACACGACTTTGCACCGTTCCGAGACATTGCAATCGTAGGCATCCCTGATATTGCCTCCTAACGGAAGTTGCTGATGCAAGTACAAGTTGACGAACTCCGTCCCTACCTCCAGAACTTCGACCTCACCGGATTGATGGTTGAAGAGTTGGGCTGGGACCATTACCGGGCAGGGCCCATCGCAGTGACTGCGGGCAGTGAGGATTTTCAACTGAGTCCCATAGCTCAGAAAGCTGGCTTTGCCGTATACCGATGCGGTCCCAATGCCGATGGAGCCGTACCTCCCCAGAGCGTCCGGCGCCAGATCGAAACCCAGATTGCGAAAATAAACTACGAGCACCTGATTATCTTCGCGGATGTTGCCGAGACCCGGCAGGTCTGGCAGTGGGTCAAGCGGGAATCAGGCAAGCCGCCCGCGGTCCGGGAACTGCGCTACGAAAGAGGCCAAACAGGAACGGCCCTGCTGCAAAGGTTGCGCGGCATCGCCTTCACACTGGAGGAAGAAGGCAGCCTCGGAATCACCGACGTCTTTAGCCGATTTCGCCAATCCCTGGACGTCGAGCGGGTAACCAAGCGCTTCTATGACCGCTTCCAGAAGGAATTGTCTGACTTTCAGAGGTTCATCGAAGGGTTCATCGCGCAGGGCGACCGCGACTGGTATTCCTCCCTAATGCTAAATCGTCTGATGTTCGTCTACTTCATCCAGAAGCAAGGCTTTCTGGATGGTGACGAACACTATCTCCGCACCCGCCTTGAGAAAATCCAAGAAATGGAGGGCCCCGACCGTTTCCAGCGATTCTACCGGGAATTCCTGCTGCGGCTGTTCCACGAGGGGCTGGGGAAGCCCGAGGCAGACCGACCGGCGGAACTTACCGCCCTCCTGGGCAAAGTCCCCTACCTCAACGGCGGAATCTTCGACCCTCACACCCTCGAACGAGACAATCCCGACGTCAACATACCCGATGCCGCCTTTCAGCAGGTGTTCGACTTCTTCGATCAGTACCAGTGGCACCTGGACGACCGGCCCAGCGGCAACGACAACGAAATCAATCCCGACGTGCTGGGCTACATCTTCGAGAAATACGTCAACCAGAAGCAGATGGGCGCCTACTACACCAAGGAGGACATCACCGGCTACATCGCCCGCAACACGGTGATTCCCCGCCTGCTGGAAATGGCCCAGGCGGAATGCCTGACTGCCTTCGCTCCCGAAGGCGGCGTGTGGCGGCTGCTCCAGGACGACCCCGACAATTACATCTACCCGTCCGTCGGACACGGCGTCGCCTGGGACTATTCCCCCGACAGCATCACCCGGTTGGAGCATCCACTGGAGTTGCCGGACAACATCGCCGGTGGCCTGGAAGACACTGCCAAGCGCGGCGAGTGGAACCGGCCCGCCCCGGAGCACTATGCTCTACCCACCGAGACCTGGCGCGAGTTGATAGCCCGCCGCCACCGCTACGAGGAAGTCCGCGGCAAGCTGGCAGCCGGCGAAGTGCTGAGCGTCAACGACCTCATCACCCTCAACCTGGACAGCGAGCGTTTCGCCCGGGACGTCATCGTCAACAGCGAAGGACCGGAACTGGTGCGGGCCGTCTGGAACGCCCTGACCCGAATATCCGTCCTCGACCCGGCTTGCGGCTCCGGCGCCTTCCTGTTCGCCGCCCTCAACATCCTGGAACCGCTGTACTCCGCCACGTTGCAGGCCATGCGAGGCTTCCTGGCCGATCTGGAAACCAGCCAGCGTCCACGGCCGTCCAAGGCCCTGCTCGACTTCCGGGAAATCCTGGACGCCGCCGGACAGCACCGCAACGAGCGCTACTACATACTCAAGTCCATCATCGTCAACAACCTCTACGGCGTGGACATCATGGAGGAGGCGGTCGAAATCTGCCGCCTGCGCCTGTTCCTCAAGTTGGCCGCCCAACTCGAAACCTACGACCAGATTGAACCCCTGCCCGACATCGACTTCAATATCCAGGCCGGCAACAGCCTTGTCGGATTCACCTCCGCCGCTGCTGTCCGCCGGGCTATGGAGGTGGACCTCAAGGGCCAGCGGCGAATGATAGTCCCGGAGGAAGAGGACGCCCTGCGTAGCATCGAGAACAAGGCCGCGTCCATCGCCCGCCAGTACCAGCAGTTCCAGTACGTCCAGACAGAATACGGAATGGGCTACGCCGAGCTTGCCGACTCCAAACTGAACTTGCAGTCCAGGCTGAACGAACTGCGGGGCGAACTGGATGTACTGCTGGCCAGAGAGTACGGGGTTGACGCCAACAAATCCGCGCCGTTCCAAAAGTGGCAGGCCGGCCACCAGCCCTTCCACTGGTTCGTCGAGTTCCACGCCATCATGCACAACGGCGGCTTTGACGTTGTGGTTGGCAACCCGCCGTATGTGGAGTACAGCAAGGTCAAGGGTGACTATACGGTACGAGGATTCAAGACTGAAAGGTGTGGGAACCTCTACGCGATGTTTATTGAGCAGTCTGATTCATGCCTGCGACAAAGCGGGCGATTTGGAATGATTGTGCAGCTCTCTTACTCCTGTACCGACAGGATGCAGCCGGTTCAGAGGCTTTGTCTGTCACAAAGCAGCGCTCTTTGGCTATCTCACTTTGATGACCGCCCTGCCAGGCTCTTTGACGGCCTAGAGCATATCCGCGCGACAATAGCGCTTTCGGTAAAACATTCCGATGGCGTCGCCGATGTTTACTCAACGGCTTACAACAGGTGGTACACGGAGGCTCGGCCACAACTGTTAGACACTGTGACTTTCGACTCACTGCTGAATACTTCGGCCATACCCGGAGGCACTATACCGAAAACAGGGCCGCTGCCTGCCTCGGCGATACTGGATCGGATTGCGTTACAGCGTCCTATCCGCAACAGTCTCGCGCCTTCAGGGAAAAGCCCAGTCTATTTCCACAACGCGCCCCAGTATTGGGTGCGGGCTATGGACTTTGCGCCTTACTTCTGGAACGAGCGCGACGGCGAGCAAATCTCGACCCAAGTCAAGCTGCTGAAACTCAGGACCAAGACTGATGCCCAAGTAGCGGTCGCCGCCTTGAACAGCTCGGCCTTTTACTGGTGGTTCCTGCTCCTGTCCGATTGCAGACACCTGAATCTGCGAGAGATAGAGAACTTCCCTATTGGGCTAGAACAGATGGGAAGGTCCACGAAGCTGCAATTGGCCCGGTTGACCAATGAACTCATGGAGAACTTCAAGCATCACAGCCAACGAAAGGAGGCCCGCTACCAAGCCACGGGAAAGGTCATCTACGACGAGTTTGACCAAAAGCCTTCCAAACCCATCGTGGACAAGATTGACCGAGTACTGGCCGAACACTACGGCTTCACCGAGGAGGAGTTGGACTTCATCATCAACTACGACATCAAGTACCGCATGGGGCGCGAGGGAACTTAAATGGTAGGCATTGCCAAGAAGAACCAAGGTAAACTTGAAACTATCGAAGAGAGGTTCAAGTCTGCGGGTGAATGGGTCGCCGTTGCCTCAGAGCACGCCGACGCGGCTGTGGACCTTTCAAAAAAGCCCCGCCTTTCAAAGCAAGCGCTGTATCACACGCAGCAATGCATGGAAGATGCAACGAAGGGCATAGCAAGGGCTGCGGGAGTCTCCCATGACGACCTTCGGGAGCATTCTCATAACTATCCATACTTGTTCTTTCTTCTCTTGGACACGATTATCACAGAGTCGGATGGCATTCAGTATGCCAACGAACTGCTCTCTCCTTACTACGCAAACCAGCAGGAGTATGACGTAAGGACGCATTTGGGAGATATGCTTAACCTTACTTCTTCCCCGAGGAACAAGAACCTGTCAAAGCAACAAAGAGAGGCTGCGGAACAGTTTTTCGATGCCTTGTTACAGTTTCCGCCAGAGGGCGTAAAGAAGATGTTGGATGGGTTGGCGCAGTTAAACAAGAAACTGCAGCAAACCTTGAGTATGGAAGGTCCTATTGACCGATTCACAAGAGAACCGTTTGTAGTGGAACCTTCGCGGACCGACGGAGGTTTTGTGGAGTCTATCTATCGGCAATTGCTTGAGCAGGGTCAGGGACGACCGGGTGGCAGGAAGTTGAGCGGAGAAGAATCAAAACTGTTGCTAAGGTTGGCAAGGCAAACGGAAAAGGACCTCTTCGCCAAGTACGGACAGGAACAGGTGTGGGATTGGCTGAAAGAACGGGGGGGCAAAATCACCGTAAATGCCAACGACATCAGCCAAGGGTTGGACCGATTCTTTGATATGCAATCCGTGCTTGCGGGCATATTGATTCTGGGGAGCTTGGTATGGCCACACGAATCGTATCCAAGGTATCCTGCGCCTCCCAATGCTCCAGTTTCCCTGGATGATGCCGCGAAGCGTATCGGTAGATGGCGAAGCATGGGAACCAGGCACTACACACAAGAACTCGGAGTGATCAAATACATTAAGCCCTTAGCTGTTCAATCCAAGAAAACAATCGTGTTGCTCAAGAGGTGCTACGATGACGGTTACATGTTGACCGCCTTTTCCAAGGATTCTCAAGAGGGTTCCTCACACCTGCAAGATTGACAGAACTTCGTTAACCATAGGTAGTGTTTCACCATTGCAAAACGACAACTTCAACCAGTACTGCGAGGAACTGCTAGCCAGGTACACCCGCAGGAATCAGCAGGCCGTGACGAGGCATCTCCAAAGCCTGTGCGACTTCCTCAGGCAGGAAGGGAACCACGTGGTGCAGAGCATGTTCGGGGGCTCCGTCCGCAGGCATACGTTCGTCAACGGCCTCAGCGACGTGGATGTCCTTCTGATTGTGAACGAGTCATCGCTGGTCAATCAGCAACCGGCAAGGGCGATAGAGTACGTGCGGGATACTATCAGGCGGCGGCTACCTCAGAACACCGTACGGGCGGGCAACCTGGCGGTCACGGTCAAATACGCCGACGGGACCGAAATACAGATACTGCCCGCCATACGAACCAATTCAGGCGGTGTTCGCATTGCCAATCCGGGGAGCACACAATGGAGCAACGTGGCTCGACCTGATGACTTTGCCAATAAGCTCGCCAGAGTCAATTCGGCCAGGGACGGTAGAGTCGTGCCTGTGATCAAACTCGCTAAGGCTATGGCGGATTGCTTCATTACCCGCCAGGATTGGAAGATTAGTGGGTACCACATGGAGTCTCTAGCGATTGACGCATTTGGGAACTATCAAGGCTCCCAGGACCCGAAGTCTATGCTTCATCACTTGCTAACCCACTCCATGACTGCCGTGATGAGGCCAATCACAGACCGCTCAGGGCAATCAAGATACGTGGACGAATATCTGGGACCGGCAGACTCCAGAGCACGCAGACGGGCCTCAACCCACTTTGGTCAGATGCGGGGCAAGTTAAACTCCTGCAACTCCAAGGCAGATTTCAACAGGATGTTCTGCGAGGGGAACTGAGGCCAGCATTCACCGATGAACGGCAAATTCATAATGCTTTCCGGCAGCGCCAGACTCCAGTGTCCCGCTGACAAGTTGGACATCGCTTTCGAGTTTGTCCGAAGCTTCACCGGCGACATATTGAGACAAGGCGGCGGACTTGTGGTCCTCGCTGGAGATGAAGAGTCTACCAAGGACGAACGCGGCGCACCCCACGTTTTCGACTGGCTGGCGCTGCGTGAGATCGAGACCTATGCCGAGACCACTACCGAAGCTCCTCGGCCATACGCCAAGGTGGTTATGTCCGACGCAGCGCCGGAGTCCAAGATTGACGATGCCAATCTACGCCTGCTCAGGAATCTTCAGCAGAGGAACGTCGTGGAAATTTGTCCCATACGGCGAGAGGTGTTTACTGGCGGCGAGTACCGGAAGGCCATGATCGAAAAGGCCGATGCAATGCTCGCCATCGGTGGTGGCAAGGGCACGTACTCCGCCGGGGTGGATATGATTAGCCATGGAAAGCCAGTGTTCCCCCTCGACCTGCGACTCGGCTCCGCTACTGACGATGGTGACGGAGCAGTTGCTTTGCACCGCGAAATGGTGTCTGCCCCCAGGCGTTTCTTCCCCAACACGCATCAGGATGTGACGAACAGGGTCGGGTTGTTCTCCCTGGACCGGGGAATCAATGATGCGGAAACCGTGGCACGAATGTCAGTCGAAATCCTCGGGAGAGAATTCGACGCCATTCCGATACCGGGCCAGCCAACGGGTATCAGGAGACGGCTGGGTACAGCCTGGCAGGCTGCAAAGGCCCTCCCTGTTATTGCTTCTGCAATCAAGATTATCGAATGGACAAAAGGTTTGTTACCTTTCGCTTAGCAATTGAACCGGCGGTGGATAGTCGGATATGGAACAACCCCCGCCATTCAAAACGAAGGGCGACCCTCAACTATTGGAAGGGCCTCTTACCGGCTTCTTTTGTTCGTCCCACTGCCTTTGAGACCTCATCCTCAAGACCTATGATCTCGCTTGTTCAATGCGCGATGCGGGCGTTGCCGTAATCGGTGGGATCCAGACGCCGATGGAGAAAGAATGCCTACGCCTATTGCTCCGTGGCGGCTAACCCATGGTCCTATTTCCAGTTTCCAGCACGTAGCACTGAGGATATGCGAGTTCCCCCGAGACTGTCGCGGTCCTCTGAAGGAGGGCAGGCTTTTGGCACTGTTGCCCTTCCCCGCTACGGTCAGCCACCCAACGGCGGAGAGTGCCGCCAACCGCAAGGAGTTGCTGGATGATCTTTATCGCGATGTAGGTTTATCGTGGCGATAAGTGCTCAGCCAGATCATCAAGTGGAAAACCGTCGTTTTCCCAAACGGAACGGTTAACACGAATCCGCGCGGGACCAGGAGAGATTTCCAGCTGGACACCTGACGATGTGCCCGCCGTAATGTCGTCTCGCAGTTCCTCGAAATCGCCCAAATTGTCGCACAGTGGAATCACGCGGCCACCTACATCGGCCACAAACCTCATACTAGCCAGAACATCATCTAGATCTAGAGCGCCAGTTTCATGTTCTACCGGCACGACGCAAAGCAAGTATCGTTCCTTCTCCTTTGCGGCTGTCTTGGCTTGGGTATCTGACATACGGACCACCTTTTGCTCACGGGTGGCCTTTACTTCCACCAACCAGCTTTGCTCGCCCTTAGTCAGTTGCAAGTTAGCTACGTCGCCGAGTTCCATAGCGATCTCGAAATCAGAGCCGATACCGGTGCGACGCACGGAGAAGCCAGCCAACTCCAAGCTCTCCTTCACCAAAGTCTCAACTCCAAACCCAAGTTCCTGAATGTCTTGAGTTTTACGCTTTTGCTCTCGTATTTCGCGTACAAACTCGCGTACTGAGTCCAGCGTGACGTCTGCTGATTCCAGTTCCGACGCAAACCTTACAGCTTCGGGTTGGTTCGCAGCCACTCTAACTAGTTCAGGGTCTTGCAGTAATTCAACCAAATCGTTCTCAATCTCACTATCCAAACTATCCAGCATCAGCGTTAGCTCTCTGAAACCGAAAGCCTGGTGCAGCAAGTCCACCGCATCACGGTTGCCTTTCAGCCATGCCGGGTCAAGGATCTCTCGCAAGTGAGATTCATTCGCTGGCATTGGCGTTATTCGCTCATTCCCCTCATCATCGGCGGAACGGACTGGTATCCATGCCCGAACTTTTAGCTCCGCCGGCCAGGTCGCTCCCGAGAGGGACAAGTTGACCCTTTCACTCAAACGATTGCCCAACACGCTCTCTGTTTTGCGCCAGTTTTGATCCTCGGGCGCCGCCACGTTGAGAACGAAATCCAGCAGTAGCTTGGCCAGGTCAATGTCTTGGGCACAACGGTTTACCAAGTCCGTCGCCAGGAACGCGATCTGCCCAAACGAAGTATCTCTGACGGTCACTCCGGCTGTTTCCTGCACACCGCGCGACATTTCCCGTAGCAAATTGACATCCTCAATCTCGGCGCGCCTCCCGTAAAACAGAGGTGCGGCGATAACCAGATGAACCGCGATAAGCTCGTCTAAGGCTTGAGTTAAGTTGGCATCATCACAGTAACGATCAGAGAGCAGGCGCCTTGACGTGTAGAGACCTGCGTAGGGCTGTTCCGATTCCGGCCAATGCAGTTTCGGGGCTAGGATCTGTTGATTTCCGGTAAGGTGAACCACATTATCGGCAGCAGTCAGTAAGGGGCATCTCCTGACCCTGGCATCATCTCCGCTTCCCACGAGGTACGCTACTAACCGGGCCGAGGCACGCAATGCGGACAAACCAGTATCGTCATCGAACTCGCTGTCATGTGGCAGGCGAGTTGCAAGGCTGTCAAGCAATCTATCGATTGCCTTGGATTCGGTGTATTCACCGTCGTCCATTTTGTCGAGTAGCCCTCGAATCAACGTGTTCGCATTCTCAAAACCCGGAGCCGCTAAAGCCCTTGCCATGTCATCGTGCAGAAGTTTGGTGCGCATATCCTCACCCAACTCAGAGGATATGTCCTTGATTTCCTCGGAAATCCCGCCATCCGCGTAAAGGTATTCTTCCTCGGTGTTCCGGAATTTTCCGTATTGGTCAGGCAAGAGACCGTTGACCACATCACGAACGTTTTGGTCATTCATATCTGCCGCCAGCAGAAACAGGTTTGCCAGCCACGCAAAGTGGTCCCCTTGAACGGGTAGGTCGTCAACAGAACCGGCCTTATCTTTGAGCCAAGTTGCCAGTTCATCCAACCCCAATCGTTCAATCGGTGCTCCAATGCGAGCCCATTGGCGGGCTATTGCCCCCCATGACTGGGCAACTTCTTCGCTGGGAATGTGGAGAGCCTCAATGTCACTAGCGATCTTGTGGACGGTATCGTAATCCACACACTCGGGTGCATCCGCATCAATCGCCGGAACGAGAAAAGATACTGACAGCCCGTCCCGATTGTTCAAAGCAGGAAGCAAACCCGATTCAGTTTTAACGATGGACATGGCAGCGGTTTGTTCCGCTACGCGTAGAAGTGCCTCTTGCCACCATTCCATTTCGCCGCTTTCGCTTTCGCCGCTCAAGGGTCTATCTGGAACCGCTAGGTGCGCTAGGTTATGGGCGTCAAGCCAACCTGATTCCACGGCGTGTTGAACGAGGGTTGGAAACGCCGAAAGAGCTTCATCAACCAATGCTTTATCAGCATCGTGCATGGCAATGCCATCGCGCTCCTGGTCGGGTGCAAATTTGCCATCCAAGATAATGTTGAAAGGCAAGAAGTCGGTCTCCGCTATTGGAAAAGTCACGAATATCCGGGAGAAATCTTCTCTGGGAAGCAAAACTTGATACTTGTCCAAGCCCCTACGTTCCAACACCGCAAGGAGGGCCGATTGACCGCCCTTATATCCTACGCGCACTGCTACGAGGTTCTTCGTTGCATCAGATGATGAAATCGCGATATGAGCTTCACTGATAATGAAGTCGCCGACCACGGTCTCGCACGATGCTACCGGCTCAAAGAGGAATACATCCTCAAATAGCTCGATACGGACACAGCCGAGTTTGCTGCAGGTTGCATAGAGGTACGGTAGCGATTGTTCCAAGCGGCTCAATCCACGCTTGGCTACCTCGCCATTAACAAGGTGATAAACGAGCGATGCGGTAGGTTTGTCAGCAATGGCGGCTGCTGAAACAGATTGGGCGCGTTCCAGAGCTTGGTTGGCTTGCTCTATATTTCTTGCTATGGAATCCTCGTCTCCGTCGCGTTCAAGTTCGATGTGGAAAACTTCAGGGCCTTCCTCTGTGTTTAGCACACCATCAACATCAACTCGCGTTGACAGAGCGTGTGTCACAAGGAATCCAGTGCCAAAGCGCCCAGTGGTCTCTTCACTGTCAAACTCTTTGCTTGATCCACCAGACAGCAGGGCGGCAAGTTCCTGAGCCACAAAAGGTTTTCCAGTATGGGAAACTACAAGCTGGTCATCGCCCAGGACGAAAGCGACTTCAACCCGCTGGTTGTCGTCACGCGGCCCTGCGTCGTGAGCGTTCTGCATAAGTTCGAAAGGCCATCGGACTCCGGCTCGGACCAACCGCTGTTTCGCTGCCGCGACCCCTCGGCGGATGCGGCCAGCGTCATTCTGCGTCGTCTGTAGAATGCGGGCCTTGTCGAATTCTGCGCGCGCTAGTTTGCTCATTGTTTGGCTCCGTATAACTGAGTGAAGGTGGCTGACATATTATTTCAGAAACATAAGAAATGGCCGCTGCCAATCCCAAACCCAGCAAACCCTTGGGCGGTACGCCAACGGGCTGCCGGTCACGGAAACAGTTCTTCGTGCTATTTGTGTGAGCAGTGTATCAAGGCCAGTGAGATTTTGCGGAGAGGTCAGCTATACTCTACTTGAAATCAACCTTTAGCGGAGGCGTTCTAGTAAAGGATCTGGGATTCCGGCTTCAGCGAACCCTTTGGCCCGCAGAACGCAACTGTCGCACGACCCGCAGGGAATCTCTCCACCCTCATAGCAACTCCAGGTGTATTCCAACGGGGCTCCCAGCTTCATCCCGAGAGCTACTATCTCCGCCTTTGACAGGTCAATGATTGGCGTTTCTATGTTGATGGGGACCTCGTATTCAGTCCAAAGTTTGCTTCCGAGGTCCAACGCTCTCTTCATCGCCTCGTAGTACTCCGGGCGGCAGTCTGGGTATCCGCTGTAGTCGAGGGCGTTCGGAGCCAAGTACACTGACGCGGCGATGCTGGAGGCTTCAATTCCCTCCATCTCGATGGAGTGCAGCACTAGGCTCTCGAGGTAAGCCGTGGCCAATGATAAGAATATGGTGTTGCGCATGGGAACGTAAGTAATCGGGACCCCATAACCTATCGCCCCCACGGATCGGTCCAATGGCACTGGAAAGCGATCGGGATTGGTCAGCGCTGAGTACCAGGCTATTCTCGACAGAAATGAGATGTCGAGCATTTCGTGCTGAATACCCATGATGCCGGCTACTTGGGCCGCGCATTCGACCTCCTTGGAATGAGTCTGCCCGTAGTAGAAGGTGATTGCGGAAATATGCTCGACATGGCCTTTGGCATATGCTGTCACGGTCGTGGAGTCGAGTCCGCCCGACAGCAGTGTTACGACGTATTCAGGCATTCTGGGACTAGCTCCTTTTCGCTCTGGGTTGGCAGGGTCAGTTAGCGGCACTAATCATGCTGTTCAATGATTTCAATCTACCAATGGATGCCCGCTGACGGGCAACATTGGAGGCATTAGTTGCTCGCTGGCTTTTGAGGGGACAAGTGCTACGACCTGATGCTGGCCCAGGGTTTCCTAGTGACCTACGACGACAGGTCGCTGAATGTGGCGATAATCTAAGAGCGTAGATGGGTCTGACTGGCATGGGTGGCCCGTAGGACATGCCTAATGTCGTAGGGCAGGAACGGCACCTGAAACACGAACTAATCGTTCTTGAAATTCAAGGATATATGAGTGAGTAGTTTCTTCCAAGGTTAGATGCAGCCGAACAATTCCATCTTAAGTCGCAGGCGTCGCAGGTAGCTTCGCCTGGATCCTCTATCGGGTCAGGCCAATTCCTGGATGACCTACAGGATTCGATCTGATTAACTGTCTGACCAAAGGATTGCAGCGCTTGTTGTACGGCTGATGGGTCCAAGTTCACTTCCAGCAACGCATTTATCGGGCGTACGGCCGGGGCAGGGTCAGGGGCGAGTTCATTTAGGAAATAAAGGATTGCTCTGGTGGGCGCTGCACCAGTCTTGCGCCGGTACAGGTCGGCATAGACCTGCAATTGGAAAACGTACCGCTGATACTCAGGGTCCCCCATTGAAGGACGCTTAGACCCTTTGTAATCCCAGATTTCGACTTGGCCGCTATTTGGCGCATCTGACTGAGCGAGAACGTCCACGTTGCCGTGTAGTATGTAGTCTTGTTGATCTGCTTGTAGGAGGCACTCGGTATCAATTATCCGGGGGTATAGGGCAGGACCTTCCAGTGAGTTAAACCGCGTAAGTACCCGTAAGGCTTGCTCTCGGACATTCCCAACCGCCCTTATCCGGCGCGCCTTCAAAGCATTCTCAACCTCGGTAAAATATCGCTCAATGTCGGAGTCGGTTGGCAACGTTCCTGGCGGAACACCCAGTTCCCCTCTGAAGTGAGCGTGTGCGCGGTCCAAGACCTGATGGATTATGGTCCCATAGAACAACTGGACTACAAGGGCTGGCTCATATCGTCGCACTGCGAAGGCGCCGTATTGGATCGAACACTGTTGGTATGCCAAGATGTCAGAAGTCACGCTATACCGCCGTCTGGCTGGTACAGGTGCAGAGTTCTGAAGATTCAGAGATTGGAAATGTTGGTACATAGCAATTCACCTAAAGCGTCAGCGCGTTTTGGCGCACCCAGCCGCCACCCTGTCCCCCGAACGAGGCGGTCTCGTTCGCTCCCTTGCGAATCTGACTATTGCTCGCGACCAGGACTAGAGCGAACTTTGCGCGCGAGTAAGCAACGAAGTGTTGCCGAATGTCATCGTGCCATTGAGCGTCAGCGATGGGATGAACGACTGCTGGCGGGTTGTGTCGAAACGGCCTCAAGTCCTGCTCCAGATGGTGGGCGCTACTGTCCCAGACGCTGATCCCTAAGTTGCCTACGAACACGAACTCAAACTCCAGACCCTTGGCTTGGTGGACGGTCATTATGGGGAAATAGCCTGTCGGGCATACCACATCCTCATCTTCATCGTCGTTCAACCGCTCCTGGGCCAAATACCCGCAGAGTCCATAGTAGAAATTGCCGTACCACCAACCCGGCAATTCGCCCGCAACAATGTCATCCGTTCGCAGTTGGCGTCCATACTGAGCGCAAAATGCTTCGAAAAGCCTTGTCAGCTTACTGAGACGCAAATCCCTTTCGGGATTGGCCTGATAGCCAACGAACGGCTGATGGGACAGAATTCTGTACAGGATGGTGGGAGTATCAGCAGTTATAAGCTCGCCGGTGCCTTTTGCCCTTACTGCGCCCGCACCATTGGAGACATAATTGGCCAATTCGATGCTATTCGGAGCGAGGGCATCGTATTCGTCAACCCAATTCTGAACTAACGACGCGGAACGCCCCAGAACCGCCTGTAGGTGGTTCAATTGGGGATCTATTATACGGACGAAGGCCCCCAGGCACTGAGCGACTTCGGCTTGTTCCAGGTAGTCCTTGGACCGCGGGTTATACACGGGGATATTCTGAGCTTCCAACGCGGCTTGGTATGGTCCCGCATAATGAGCCGAGTTCTGCGCGCTGCGCAGTAACAGTACGCATTGGGAGTAGTCTTGAATGACGCCGTTGGCTAGCAAATCCCTAGTTAGGTTGGCTACTTCCGCAGCGCAAGCACCGACGGTTCCTTTCCTGATCAATCCCACGGCTGGGTGTGTACCAGTCCGTCCCAAAGATGAACTAAGAGGAGGTTTGTGAGAAATACGGACGTTAGGTAGTGCCATCTGGGGAAACGATCCTATGTAATCGTTGCACCACTTTACAATATCCTCGTCGGAGCGATGGTTATCTGACAAGTAAACCACTTTAGGGTTTATGTTCCACCGCGTCTGGCAGAGCGAAGAAAACCCGACCATACACTCGACCGTACCCCCACGGAACCGGTACAGTGCCTGGTCGTCATCCCCTACCACGGTGATATTATGTGGGAGGGCATCACAAAGCCGGAAATAGATGGACTCCTGGATAGGGTTCGTATCCTGATATTCGTCGACCAAGACATGTGTCAGTGGCGGGCGAACGTCTCCGCTCCCCTCCAAAAACGTATTGCCCTGCCCCGTTCCGAGGAACTCAAGAAAGTGCCGCAGGAGATGCGCGAAGTCACACGAATAAGCTCCATCTAGTTCTTGGTCGTAAATCTGATACGCTTGATGCAGGGCATCCCACGGTCCTCCCGCCGCCTGTAGCCTGCCCAAGTCAACCTGGTCCTCAATCAGCCGGTTAAATAACGTCATCAAGGCCAAGGACCAATCCCATCTACTCTTGCTCCGGTTGGGATTTCTACCGAAAATGTAGCCAAACTGGTTTTCAATGTCTGCCTTGACTCCGCCATCAACATTGCGTTCCACCAATCGATGGATCAGCAACGCAGTCTCCATCTCGTCCAGCAAGCGAAGATTCTGATACTCCGTGTAACGGTACTCCTGCAAGATTCTGTTGCATAACCCGTGGAGGGTTCCTATCCTCAGTCCTGAAGGGTCAATGGCAGTTATTTGAGGGTATTGCTGTGACAGGGAAAGCAAAGCTTCCGCCAGGCGGTCTTCAAGGTTCGTGGCAGCTTTCTCTGTGAACGTAGTCAAGATGATAGACCCGGGGTCCACACCGTCACAGCAGATAAACTTCAGGCAACGGGCTACCAAGACCTCAGTCTTGCCGGTCCCGGGACCCGCTGCTATCAGCAACGGACCCTGACCGTACCCAATCGCGTCTTTTTGAGCCTGGTCGAGGGCAAAGCCATTCTTGGCTTCGATGCCCGCTATCAGTTCTGGTAGTGTGATTAACATTTGCCCTCTTTGACCACAGTTAGCTGACCGCTAGGCCCCCGTACAACATAGCCGTATTGTGAGCGCCTCGACGCTTGTTACGGTTTCCCCCGCGAAAGATTAGGATATGGATGCCCAGTTCGCTGCAAAACGTGCATCGACATTTTAACCAAGGTTTGTCCTCCAGTGTCCTTCGGTACTTGTCCCTCATAGACGAGATCTCGCTGGAGCGATGTAAACGCTCGTCGTAGGCAAGCACCGCGTCTAGTACATCGTCGACGCCGACCGTACCCTTGCCGTATTGGTTTAGCAGGCGTAGTACCGACTTTTCCTGGTCCTCCAAGCCAGTTGTGTCTGCCATGGTCTGCGTCAATTTCTTTCGGGTTCGAGGGTCCTTGGTCATTGGCACCCTGATGGCAGCGTACCATTGACCATCTGCGCTGTAGTAGTTCTGGTCCGAACGGAGCCACGCCTTCCGGAAGTACGATGCGCTATCAAAGCTGTCTACTCCCAAAGCCCGGAACTCAGGTTGCAGTTTGGGGCGATATATGCCGAATAAGTGGATCCAAGGCTGCTGAGGCAACCGGTTGGCAGTCTCACTTATCGCCCGAACTATCTCCAACACCGCTTGGTCTTTAAGCGGCACCATCCCTCCGATTGCCAAATGGCGGTATCCCATTTCGTAGTACTTTTGCACGTTCTCCGCATATTGTTCCGCGCTGACTCCTTGAATAGAACCGACTGGAGTGAAAGGCTTTCCGCGACTGGCCCACGCGTTGATGAATTCCTCGGCGTTCTGGCAACTGATCTCCACTCGCCGCTGCCTTTCTTCCTCGGAGAAGACGGCGAATGGAATGTGGTCCACGGAGGCTCCCATGTCGAAGTTGTAAAGGTCGTAAAGTGCGATGGCTTGGTCTGTGGAAATTGATGGAGTTTCTTCGTTGACGTAGCTGAAGGCACCGCAATCTCCGAACAACATTTGGCCGCCCCGGAGGCCGTAAAACTCCCTCAATCTAATCGGGGCAAGAGATGCACTTTCAGTACCTTCGAGTTTGCGCAATGGACCCTTGGAGGTCTGGTGCTGCGCCAGGCTGACCAGTATTCCGTCGCACATCGGTGCTGGCTGCATCAGGGAATTGCAATGCAGGTCTCCGCGCATCGTCCGGTCTGAGCCGGAAAACTCGTCGTTTTCAAAATCAAACCCCGGGTCCAGCAGGTCATCCCAGTCCGGCAAAAAGTAGCGCAGGGGTCCGGGTCTGCGCTCGGGGACTGCTCGTTCCCTGCGTTTGGCGGGTTGCCCATGGAGAAACGCCTTAACTTGACTTTGTTTGAGCCCTATGGCACCGCGGAAGTGTTCAGTGTCAAGTCCTGAGCATTGAAGCGCCGGTGCGATAGCCGGTGCGTATTCGTTGCCCACTGCTACGTGGGCACTGCTGTGGTCACTGGCCCACTTGTGTAGGACTCTGCTGCAGTCTTGTGCCTTAGCCTCAGCTTGCTTACGGTTCATCCGCATGTTATATGTTCGGATATCAGTGATTACGCCGATAAGCCCATGTTTGGCGGACAGAGTGCTTATGGATACGTTCTCGGGCCATTGATACTCTCGCAGGTATTTTCTCAGCACTCTATAGTAAGGGCCATCGTACACTTCGAGGGCAGGCAGCGGCTTCTCGGTTTCCCTTTTAGCTTCTGAGCAGTTCAAAATAAGCAACTTGTTAGTCACTGGGGTGCCTCCAGGTTCTGTTGGTTCTCTTGTGGGACTTTCATTTGGCGCCGTTTAGGAGGCTTAACTCCAGACGCCTGCTTCCTTGATCGCGCCGAGTCCGACGTGTGAGTGCCGCACAAGGCTCATTGAGTTGCAACAGTTCGTAACCTTTGGTAACCATGAAGCGTTCGCCCAAGGTTGCCGCCAATGTAGTCGTGGGACGAGAATACCCGTGCTTGCCGAAGATGGCATCGGGGGCTTCTTGGTGCTGACAATTTGGTACATCACTGGTCGCGGGCAGTTTGTCTCATGCTTGCCTCAGATAAGGGAGAGCGAATATCCCTGTGTCCATAGTTTTCTAGGAATTCGACGATTGCTTGCCGCCCAAGCCAAGACACTGACACTCGGTGCTTGGCTGATAGTTCCCGTAGTTGGGCGTGTTCAGTATCGGAGAGGCTTATGGAAATCCGACTACTATTTGGCATATGTCCTCTATTGAATGCCAGCCAATGTCTTAGCAATGCTGCATGGTGCATCAGTATGCTGCAAGTGGAAGCGTATGTCAAAATTTGCCAGAATTAAATCGGCGGTGCTTTCTTGTCCACCAAACAGGACCGCTTAAAGCTGGACCTCCCACCGAAAAGTTCGCAATATGGTACACTTCGGCCCACTTTCCCCACAGCTTCTGGTAAAATCAGATACAAAATGACGGCTTTCTCTCTCAGGTGCCACCAGATGAATGGTCGTCAAGCAGGTTTTTGACCACAGTCTTCGCGCTTACGGCAAACGGTTTCTCAGCAGCCTGAAGGCTTCCAACCGGTACTCCGACGGATACCTCGCCAGCCTCGAAACCACTGTGGCTATGGCCGCCCTGTACGCCGAGGAGCATGGGTGGCCCGGCGTTCAGGAGATCACCACCGAACACCTGGAGGAATACCTCTCGTACCTCCAGGACCGCGTGAGCTGGTTCGGGGAACGGACCTACGCCGAACCCAGGAAGCTGTCCAAGGGGCACATCAACGCCCAGTACCGCCGCCTGAACCGGTTTTTCAATTGGCTGGTGGAACGCAGGCTCAACGACCAAAATCCCATGCTCTCCATCAGCGCTCCCAGGTTGGAGGAGAAAACGGTCCCCGTGATCACCGAAAGCCAGATGCGGGACCTGTTGACCCTTGCTGACCCCGTCCTCGCCAGAACGCCGGCTCACCGTTTCCGCTTGGTTCGTGACCGGGCGATCCTGTACTCGTTTTGGGACACGCCGGGACGGCTGGCCGAGATAGCCGGGTTGCGACTTGAGGACGTGGACCTGACCAGTGGCACTCTGCTGGTCATGGGCAAGGGCCGGAAAGAAAGGAGGATGCCGATTGGCGACTCGGCCAGGTCCGTGCTGTTGGACTACATGCAGGAGCGAGAAACCCTGATGTCCCACGCAAAGGCATTGTGGGTGTCCGAGCAGGGGGAATCTCTACTGCCCAATGGGATTTGCCAGATACTGAAGCGCCTAGCGAAGCGGGCCAGCATCGAGGCCATGCATCCCCACAGGTCCCGCCATTCCTACGCGATCAATGCCCTGCGGGCTGGGATGCCGGAGCAGGTCCTGAAGATAGTCGGCGGATGGAAGAAGATACCTGAGACGTACTTCCGGACGCTGGGTGAAGAGGATGCCCGGGAGTTTCACCGGCAGGTCAGCCCGGGAGACCGGTTGGGACGGGCATCTGCGACCCATAAGTCGAACCGCCAACGCAGCCAGGGGAAACCCCGGGTTAGACTGTGAGGTCGAGAGCAAGTGCAGGTGCTGACCACCACACGTCCCACAATATCGGGCTGGCCTTGTGGTCCGAAACATACGGGGATCCCGTATCTGTGCCAACCCGACTGAACGCCGTGTGTCCTGTCGGGCTGCGCTTTGGAGCGCCTGTGCGGGTTGCTGGCAACTGGCCGTTGGGACAGTGGAGCGTCGCCCTTCGAGAGGACCTCCGAACCCATGACTGACGTCCTCCAAGTCGCGCTGCGTCAGGGCCCTGGAATTTCCGCCTGCTCCCCGTGTCGCAGCAACTTCAAGAACTGGTGCATCCAGTGCACATACATGGCCGGAGTAGCAAAGGAGGATGCCCTGGGACCCGGACAAGCCAATGCCGGGATGGAATACTACTCCCGAATTCCATGATGACCATCATATTTCCCTGGTAACCCACTATCCGTTCCGCGCTATACTTGCTCCGGTAAGTACCGCCGTCCCGAGGCTGGGGCGGAAATTCTATGCTGACGGCTCCGATGCGTGATGATTAAGATAGCCGCGGTGATCGCCACACACAGCAGGCCCGGGCTTCTGGCCAACCGGGCGCTGGCTTCTGTCGAAGTCCAGACGCGGCCTCCCGACTACCTGTTGGTCGTGGACGATTCCGGTTCGCAGATGCGGTTCGCCAACAAGGAGGTTATTGCCGGCTTCGGCGCCGGCGGGGTGACCACGGTCTACCTGGAAAACCGCCGGACACCGGGACTCTCCGGCGCATGCAACTCCGCACTCTCCTGGCTGCAGTCCGTCGAGCCGGAGGTCTTCGTGGCTTCTCTGGATGACGACGACATGTGGGAACCGGTCTATCTGGAGCGGTGTGAAGAAGCGGTGGTGCGGCAAGGGCTGGACATGGTCGCCGCCGGGATCGTTTACCACAGCAGCTTCGACGACAGTGGAGGATACCTCGATATACCGGACCGCCTCGACGTGGACGAACTTCTTATAAGAAACCCCCACATACAGGGCTCCAACCTGTTCGTGAGGCTCCAAATACTGCTCGAAGCCGGAGGGTTCGACGAGGGGCTTGCCAGCACCACGGACCGGGACGTCTGCATCCGGCTCGCCGACCTCCGCTCGGTGAGGTTCGGCTCCCTCCCGGAACACCTGGTACACCACTACGCCGAGGAGGACCGCCTGCGGCTATCCACGCCCGGCAGCGAAGCGAAATGCCTGGGGCTCACGCGCTTCTTTCGCAAGTACAACGGGCGCATGTCCGGGGAACAACGCGCCGCGTTCCTCAGGAGGAGCCGGGAGATGTTCGGCTGTGACGCCGACGCAGCCATGGACATCCCTCCGGTTTCCGGGCCGGCCAGGGACAATCCTGTGCCCGGCGAGAGCTTGGATCTGGTCGTCGGAGCAATCACATCGCCTGAAGTCGCCGGAATCTCCCGGCTCATGGATGACTTGGTCACCAGGATCGCTTGGCGAGACGACGTCACCCTGAAGGTGGTCCTGCTCGAAAACGGAGGGCCGGGCGGTCCCTCCAGGAAGGCCCTCAGGGAGGCTGTCGGCGATGCCCTGGGACGAGGGCTCGACGTGACCGCGAAGACGCTGGAAGACCAGGCTTCAGATGTCGAGGCAGGAATGCTGTCCGCCACCCCGGACCAGCTATCCGGGCGCAAGAGCATCGCCGCAAGCCGGACCATGCTCCAGCACTACCTCTATCTCGAGGCCAAGCCGCGGCCCGGGGCGGTGGTGTGGATTCTCGATGACGATGTACGTCTGGACAGCCTGGTCTACGGGGGGGACGGCCATATCCAGCCCAGTGAAGTCGACTACGTGCCCGCAATCATGAAGCTGAAGGATACCGGCAACGAGGTTGTCATAGGGGAGGTCACGGGCGACCCTCCCCTGCCAGCCCCGGGCTGCATACGCACCCAGCTTGTCGACCTCCACCACAACCTACAGCAGTTGACCGGACTCGGACCGGACACACCCTATCCTGACCGAAGCGGCGAAAACAGGCTCGCACGGTTGGACATGCGCGACTATTACTACGACCTCTCCCGGTCGGAGACCGGCCACCTGGAGTCGCCCTTCTGGTACGAGGCAGGCCGGACAGGGCTGCGAGCAGCGGACGTGTTAAAGGAGATGGTGTCACGCCTGCCTGAAATCCTGGCGGGCAGGCAGGTATTCCGGCCTCTCGTGCAGCCAGGGGGAGCCGATGTTGCCGCCGGACTCGTGCCGTCGGTGAGAAGGGGACCGAACACACTGGTGTTCGACGTGGACGCCCTGCGGGAGTTCCCCAACGCCGCCGCTGAAATCGAGGGAGCCGACACCCGGCGCAGCGACATGGTCTGGTGCCTCCTGAACAGGCACATCGGGGGGCGCAGGGTGGTCCAGGCCCCGCTCCCGGTCCGGCAGGACAGGTCGGCGAGTCCAGGCTCAGACCCCGGCTTCGGCACACTGGCGCAGGACATCCGGGGACACGCCCTCTACTCCGCCCTGCATGACATGCTCCTGAGAAAGGCGCAGCGGCGACAGGCACAGGGCAGGGAACCCCACGGCCGTAGCCTGCTCGACTTTGACGACTATGAAATCGGCGAGGCGGCCGCGTTGTATCAGGACCACCTCCGCGAGCGATTGCGGGACTTTGAGCTCAACGCCATCAGGGTCACCGGACTCATCCGCGCCCTCAGACGGTTCTACGAGCGGGACTCATTCGGGGAGCCGATTCCCTGGTGGCTGGCGTCTCTGCGGTACGAAGCACCGGTCGCAGCACTCAAGCATTTCACGGAGACCCTGGCATCGGTCTACAGCGAGGGGCGGATTGAGGAGTTCGTCAACCGGCTGTCGGAAGAGGATGCCGCTCCAATCAGGGACTACTTCAGGAAGTTACGCCAGACCGTGGAGCAGTACCGGGCCAACGTCAGGCTGCCCGCAGAAGCCCTCGCCAGGACCGCCGAGACCTTCGTCCGGGAGGAGTTCGGGACCGGCCCTCTCACCTGCCTGGGAGTGGGTGAGGAGGGCGCCGTGCTGACCGACGGGCAGTTGGCGTACAAGTACTTCCATTCCTGGAAGCCCCGCAGCATGGAGCGCCAGGTGGCGTTCCTCCGGTCCCTTGCCGGGAAACTGGGAGGATACAGCACACTGCTGGACATCCGGGAAGTCCGGAGCCGGGGCCGGCAGGTGGTGACCGTGCACCCGTATGAGGCCGGTACGAAGTACTCGGGTGGGCGCCTCGGGGAGATACTGACCCTGCTCCGGGAGTGCCGGGAGGCGGGAATCGCGTGCCGGAATATCCATCCCGACAACCTTCTGGTGACCTCATCCGGGCTGAAGCTCATCGACTACGGGTCGGACATAGTCCCGGCAAACGACCGGGAGTTCGAGCAGATGTGCCGGCGGGCGTTTCTGACCTACCGTTTTCACTTCCGGTCCGACCTCAAGCGGTTGATGACGAGATCCCTGACCGACCCGGACCTGCCGGAACTGGCCGGATTCGGGCAGTTCCTGAACGCGCTCGACCCGAGGGGCTGGGACGAACTGTTCCAACGCCCGATGGCGGACCTGGTCCTCGCGGAACGTCCCGAAACCGTCCTCGACTACGGCTGCGGAGACGGCCGGCTGGCGGAGCGGTTGTCCGAATGCGGGATCCAGGCAACAGGATACGACCCGGACCCCGCCATGGTCGCGAGGTGCCTCGGCCACGTCAGCGCAGCCAGGTACGGCGGCCGGGAGTTGCTCGACGAACTCAGGTCGAGGTCGACTGGTTTCCAGGCCGTGGTGTGCAGCCGGGTCCTGTGCACCATTCCCGGTTCAGAGGAGTTCGAAGCCATCCTCCAGGATTTGCGCCGGCTGGCCGCCGGGGACGGGACGGTGTTCGTGGCGGTGTGCAACCCGTTCTACCTGCCGGTCGTATCGACCGAGTTGGCGGAAAAGCATCTGCCCCGTGATCATGAGTACGAGCACACGTTCCAGTACACCAAGACACTCAGCATGAACGGCAACCGGCGGGTGGAGGTCCACAGGAGCTTCGCGACCTACCTGCGAGCCTTCGAGAGTGCGGGGCTCCACGTCGACAAAGTCGTGGAACTGGACGGGACCGATTCGCGTCACTTGCGCCCGGCGTCCGAGCACCTCGTGTTCAAGCTCAAACCCTCAACTGCCTTGCCCCCGGGCGACCCGAGGCCGAAGGTGTCCTTGCTTATAAAGACTTGCCTGATGGAGTGGCGCTCCATCGAGAGGCTGGTCCGCCACCAGGTCGGGCAACTCGAGGGACCGGTCAGGTTCGCGGAGCGGGTGATCGTGGTCGACCCGTTCATGGGACCCTTCGCCCGCCAGTACGACTCTCCCGATCCCGCGGCGCACCACGCCGCCATGGAACGTCTGGTCGGGGACGGCTTGGTGGACCGGGTGGTCTACGCCCCTGAGGACCCCGAGACCATTCGCAGCACCTTTGCAAGGTGGTTCGGGGTGGAGTCGGAAGAAACTCACTCGGCCAACGGACAGCAGCTATTCGCCACCCTGTACGGGTTCGATGCGTGCACCGGCGACTACGTCCTCCAAGTGGACAGCGATCTCATCATCGCCAGGGCGGACCGGCAGCACAACTACCTTGACGAGATGGCGGATGTCCTCCGCAATGACCCCAGGGCCCTCTTCGTTTCCCTCAGCATCTGCCGCTCCGGCCCCCAACCCTACACCTGCGAGGGGCCGCGAGGGGACTGGCGCGTCGAGGTCAGGGGATGCCTCTTCGACAGGCGGAAGCTCCAGTCGGCGCTGCCCGTCGCCAACGAGCTTGAGGGCGGCCGGTTTGCGATGCCCTGGCACCGGGCGTTCGACCGCTTCATCGCGTCCGGCGAACACCGCTCGTACCGCGGCGGGGACCCGGCAACCGCCTTCATCCATGTTCCCAACGACCGGAAATCCGATGACGATGGCATAGCGGACATCATGGACAGCGTAGAACGGGGTTACGTTGCGCCGGTCCAGCTCGACAGGGTGGAACTGGCCGGCTCCGCGGTGGACTGGGCCGGTCCCAAGCGGAGCGAAACCTTCGTCTTCGTGATTTGCGGGCGCAACGTTGACCCGGGCAGGTTCCGGCGCTGCTTCGAGTCGCTCGCTGTTCAGGACTGCCGGGACTGGGGCGCGGTCGTGGTGGACGACGCTTCGACCAACGGGTTCGGGGACTATGCCGAAGTGCTGTTCAGGGACCACGCAGACAGGGTCACCATTATTCGGAACTCCACCCGCCGGGGCGCCCTCTTCAACACCTGGAACGCCGTCACCAGGTTCTGCGACGACCCGGACACGGTGATAGTCACCCTTGACGCCGATGACGCCCTGCTGGGCAGGCATGTCCTCGACCGGGTCCGAGCCGAATACGAAGCCGGAGCCGATGCCACGGTAGGGTCCATGCTCAGACTGGACAAAGAAGCGTCCTACCCCGCCGACTTCAATAGGCCGCGGTCCTGGCGGAGCAATGTGTGGCAACACCTGAGGACCTTCAGGAAGTACCTGTTCGACGCAATCGACGTGGAAGACCTGAAGATTGACGGCCAGTGGATCGACCTCGCCAACGATTGGGCCTTCATGGTCCCGATCGTCGAAATGGCAGCCAGTCCCAGATGGATTCCCGATCCGCTTTACCTGTACGAGCCTTCGGACCAGAAGCGAACTGTGGACAGGGATGAGAGAGACTCGGTAATTGCCCGGATTCTGGAAAAACCGGCATACGGCAGGTTTGAACGAGACCGGTGAAGGTTGGGGGATCACCGAAAATCGGATGTCTGCGGGTGAAACCATTGAAATAATTGGGTAACACAATACCGGATGCCAGACCAGTCTTGATTTGTGACAGTCGCATTCGTATGGGGCTTCCCCCGTAGCCGGGAAAGACCGGGCGTAGGAAAAAACAATGTACAATGGCCCAAATCTACGGAGGGAGTCATTTCAATGAAATACGACCACATAGTTGTTGGCGGTGGCACGGCCGGTTGCATCGTGGCTGCCCGTCTGTCCGAGGACCCCGAGCGCTCGGTGCTCCTGCTGGAGGCCGGTCCCGACTTCCCAGACTTCACTCAATTGCCCGATATGCTCAAGCTGGGCTGGGGGACGGTGAACCTGGAGGCCCGCGCCGCCGGTTCACCCTACAACTGGTCCTTCACCGGCACGGCCACGCCGGACCAGGGGCCGATGCCCGTGCCGCGCGGCAAGGTACTGGGCGGCTCCAGCGCCATCAACGGCCAGACATTCATCCGCGGCGCACCCGAGGACTACGACACCTGGGCGTCCTGGGGCAACGACGGCTGGGCCTACCTGGACTGCCTGCCCTATTTCCGCAAGCTGGAGAACGACGCCGACTTTCACGACGATTTCCACGGCACTGACGGCCCGGTCCCGGTACGCCATCATCAACGGGAGACCTGGCCGGCCTCGCAGGAGGCATTCTTTCAGGCCGCCGCCGCCGCCGGGTACCCCTTCCATCCCGACGTGAACCATCCCGAGTCCACCGGCGTCAGCCTGCGGGCCGAGAACAACATCGACGGCGTGCGGATGAGCATGGCCCTGACCTACATTTCCCCGGTGCGCCACAGGTTGAACCTCACCATCCGCCCCAACGTCCAGGCCAACCGCCTGGTGCTGGAAGACGAACCGGGAGGCAAGCGGGCCGTCGGAATAGAAGTAGAGAGCGGCGACGAGACCTTCGTGGTTGAAGGGGGCGAGATCATCCTCTGCGCCGGTGCGGTGGCTTCCCCGCAACTGCTGCTGCTCTCGGGCATCGGCCCGCCCGGCCAGTTGAACGCCCAGGGGATTCCCGTGGCGGTGGACCTGCCGGGCGTTGGCCAGAACATGCGTGACCATCCCAACGTGTCAGTGCGTTTCACGGTCAAGGACGATGTCCCCCAGGACGCCAATGGCATGAGGGCCCTGCGGCTCCGTTACACTGCCACCGGTTCAGACACGCCCAACGATATGATACTGTCGCCGGCGTCGCTGAATACGGTGGTGCGAGACGACAACCCGGCCCACACTGTCAACTGCGGCCTTTATCTGGCAGCGGGCAAGGGCGAACTGCGGCTGGTGTCCGCCGACCCCCACGTTCCGCCCAGCATGGACTACCGCTACCTGGAAGAGGACTGGGACCGGGAACGGCTGCGGGAGAGCGTCCGCCTCTGCGTGTCCCTGCTGCAGCACAGCTCATACGATGGCATCATCGAGGAGATAATCGCTCCCACGCCAGCAGACCTTGATGCCGACGAAGCGCTGGACGCCTGGTTGCGCCGCAACATCAGCACCTCCTATCACATCTCCGGCACCTGCAAGATGGGGCCCGGCAGCGACCCCATGGCCGTGGTCGACCAGCAGTTGCGAGTCCGGGGCGTCTCCAACCTCCGGGTCGCCGACGCCTCCATAATGCCCGACGTGGTCCGCGCCAACACCAACGTCACCACGATGATGATTGCCGAGCGCGTCGCCGACTTCATCAAGGCGGGAAATTGAGGACCGTGCCATCCTGATGGGGGAGGGTCTTGTATCTGGGGTTTGGTAGCGAGATTCTCTCTTGAGTGGACCTAAACCAAAGCCAAGGTGGGATGTGCATTTGCCGGAAGGCTGGAATTGGGCTGGGAATCTTGCAGGAGCGCCTCAGCCCTCGATTGCAGCACTGTCCGGCAGCGCCGTCTCACCCCGTCCTTCCGGTTAGCCGGACCCGCCCAGGAAGCCGCCGGCCCGTGCCCGTACCGCCTCCCTGGTCCCCAGGCACAGATTGCCGGTGGCCTCCTCTGCGTTGAAGTCCGGACTGTAGCCCGGCAGGTTTACCAGCCCCAGGTTCAGGTCAGGCGTCCACAGGTACGCCCGCAGCGCCTCGCCGCGATGGGCCGGCGCATTGTCCCAGATCACGTTCAGACGCCCGCCGTGCCTCCCCCGCAACCGTTCCAGGAAGGCAACCGGGGTCCCGGAGTGCTGTTGCCCTCCACTTCCATCCACTCCGCCCCGCCGGTTTCCAGGCACACCACCGGGTAGCAGCCGGCCTTCTCCCTGTGCTTGGAGCTGGTGGAGTCCGCCAATGCCGGCTCTTCCCTCAACACCCACTTGCCCCGCAACCCGGCGCCGGCCCGGAAGTGGGCCCCACCGGCAAAGAATGCCTTTCCGCCAGCGCGCCCCGACTGGTCCCCAAAGGCGGCATACTCCGCCACAAAGGCTTGCCGCTTAGACTCATTCGCTTTGACCAACCGCTTCCTGGGACGCTTGAAAGCGAATCCCAAGCGGTGCAGATAGTTCAGACAACTGCTGCGACACAGGCTGATACCAAAGCGTTCCGCAACAAACTGCCGCGCCACTTTCCAGTACCAGTTGGCCATTTCCATGCCTGACCATGACGGCGGCAGTTGCACTGCCCCTTTCAACTCCGTCTGCTGCGCTTGGTCAAGGGCTGGGGGAACCGCCGGTCTGATCGAACAGCAGGGCCGCAGGCCCTCCCTCGCCGAAGGCCGGCGCCCAGCGTCCGATGGTGTGGGGGTCCCGCTCCAGCGCTTCCGCCGTGGCCGCCGCCGTCCAACCCTGGGCCAAGAGCAACATGGCGTACCAACGCTCCCGCTCCCGGGGCGCAGGCGCCAGAATCATCCGCCGCCTGAGGTCCTTCTCTCTCGCACCCATCAGCAACACCTCCCAACTCCTGAGGTCAGCTAACCAGTTACGGCCTCAATTTGCCCCACTACTCTGCGCATTTCACCTTGGCTTTGGTTTAGGACTACAACGACGGGTTGTAGATGGAATAGCTGGTCAGATGATGGTGGCGGTATGGGTGATGGATGCGGCGAGCTTCGAGCGGGTCTACGACAGCTTTCAGAAATTTCACGCCTTCTTTGCTGCCTCTTTCGGCCGCAAGCAATGGCGGGAGCACAGCCGGAACTATCTCCAGGCTCTCTTGGTGCAGACCCAGGAACGGCGCAACGCCGAGAATCTCCCGGAATCGGTGGGCATCCGGGCCCGGTCAATGCAGCGATTTCTCACCGAGGCCCGTTGGTCCGATGACACGGTCATCGGTAGGTTGCAGGAATACCTGGCTCCCAGGCTAGTGAACCCGAGGCGGTGTGGGTTTTGGACGGCAGCGACTTCCCCAAGCAGGGGAGGAAATCGGCGGGGGTGGCCTGCCAGTACTGCGGCGGGCTGGGCAAGGTGGCCAACTGCCAGGCCGGGATGTTTCTGGCCTACGTCAGTCCCTTGGGCCGGGCGCTGGTGGACAGGTGGCTCTATCTACCGGAGAGTTGGACCTCGGACCCGGAGCGGTGTGCGGCGGCAGGAGTGCCTGATGAGACTCGTGACTACCGGTCCAAGACAGAATTGACCTTGGCGATGCTGAAGCAGGCCTTGGAGCGCGGCCATCTGAAGGCCGGATGGGTTGCCGGGGATGCCGCCTTCGGGGTATTTCCGTCCTTCCGGGAGGGGCTTTCGGCCTTGGGGAAACGTTACGTCCCGGACGTTCCGGCGGGCTTCACGGTCTGGCCGCTGGAGCCAGCTTGGACCAGTGGGGAGTATCAGGGACTCGGGCGTCCCCGCAAACCCAAGAGGGGCATTGTTAAATTGCTCCAATTACCTTTACGTAATAGTTGAATCTGTATCATCTTATGCTATAACGTCAAAATTACCCTTGTAACTTCTGGATTACTCTGGCTGGAGGTGGCGCGGGCTTGGCCCCAAGGCAGCCTGCCAGGGCGCCTTGACGTGAATCCGGGCTATCAGTTCAGGTGTGCAGGGGGAGGTCTGACCTGGCATGGCCGGGACCGGCCCCGGCGTCGTCGCCGCGATGAAGTGCCTGTCGGTTAACTGATTCATCTGGGACCTTGACGTGGGGTGGCAGTGAGGTGGTGTCCCATGAGTCGTGGAATGTTCTTCGCGGCGGTTGCCGTTCTATCCGTCATCGTCTCTATTGCCCTTTACGCGATCCTCCCCGTTTCCGCCCAGGCGAACAACGCGCCGGTGTTCACCGACGGGGAGAGCACCACCCGTAGCGTGGACGAGAACACGTCCTCGTTTGACAACATCGGCGCTCCCGTGACGGCCACCGACGCCAACGGCGACAGGCTGGTCTACACCATAGAGAATGCGCAAACCTCACCGTTCACCGTCGTCAGGGCCACCGGCCAGTTGCGGGTGGGCCAACCCTTGGACTACGAGGCCAAGAGCTCCTACACGGTCAAAGTAATTGTCACCGACCCGGAAGGCGCAACGGACACCATCACCGTTACCATCAACGTCAACAACGTGGAGGAGGCGGGGAGCGTGTCCATGTCGTGGACCCGGCCCCAGGCAGGTACAGCTATAACCGCCACTCTGACCGACCCAGACGGCAGCATTTCCGGCACGACCTGGCAATGGGCCTCTTCCAGTTCACAACACGGCAACTACGCCAGCCTCAGCGGGAATGGAGCGAACACGGCCACATACACCCCCGCTGCAGGCGATGTGGGCAATTACCTGAAGGTCACGGCGTCCTACGACGACGGGAAGGGGTCCGGCAAGAGCGCGAATGCGGTATCTGCCAGCCAAGCGCGGGCGGCGCCGGGAAATAACCAGGCGCCAGCGTTCCGCAATGTGTCTTCCGGGACCGGATACAACTGCCCGGGCAATCCGGTGCCGACGGATAAGGTCTGCCGGCACATCCCCAGGAACACCCCGGCCGGCGAGGACGTATATTATCCGGTAAGAGCTACCGACCCTGACGGTGACGAGATACGCTATTCCCTGGGTGGTACGGATAAAGAGCTGTTCCGTATCGACCCGGTGAGCGGCACGCTGTTCACCACCAAGGCCCATGCCTTTAATGACAAGGGCAGCTACTCCATCACTATAACTGCCAAGGACCCTTCGGATGGCTCCGACAGCATTACTGTTACTTTAACGCCCTCCGGCTCGGACGATACTCCCGTTGTGAAGGGTCCCGATTTCATCAGGTACACCGAAAACGGCACCTGGGCTCTGGCCACCTACTCCGCCAGCATCAACGGACGTGCTGTTAATCAGGATATCGGGTGGATAATCGGCGTTGAGCCCGGCGGCGGCGACGGGGACTTCTTCGACATCGACGACGATGGCAACCTTACATTCACGCAACCCCCGGACTACGAGAACCCGGCCGACGAGGACGAGGACAATAGGTACTCTTTCCATCTACATGCCTATGACACCAATCCCCCCAATAGGGGAAGGTCCGGCCAAACCTTCTTCACTGTTACCGTTATCGTTGAGGACTCAACGGTTGAACCACTGGAGATTGAAGGTCCAACCTCAGTCAGATACCCGGAGAACAGCACAGATGCCGTGGCTGCCTACACCCTGAAGGGCACGACCGCGTCGCACACCTGGCACCTGTCAGGCAGAGACGCCGGTGAATTCAGCCTCAGTTCCAGCGGGGTATTGACCTTCAAAAGTCCGCCGGACTACGAGAACCCGGCGGACACCGCCGGGGAAAACGCCTACCTGTTGACCATCAGCGCCGATACCGCGGACGACTCGAAAACGGAGTTCGTCAGGGTCACGGTCACGGACGTGAACGAACCGCCGGAGTTCGATGAGGGGGGGACGGCTACCCGCAAGGTCGAGCACGACGCCGAACTGAACGACCCAGTCGGCGGCCCGGTTACAGCCACCGACCCGGATCAAGACGCCTCTCTGACCTACAGCCTGCCGGACGCCGCCACCCTGCCATTCGCCATCAGCGAGTACACTGGACAGTTGTCTGTCAGCGGGGCGCTGGACACGAACAGGTCCAGCTACACGGTGACGGTATTGGTCGCCGACGGCAAGGACGACAACGGCGACTACGACATCGATGATGTGGATGACAGGATCACGGTAACCATCAACATCGAAGGTCCTATCAACAGCGAGCCCGAGTTCCCGTCCACCGAGACCGGGGCACGTTCCTTCCCTGAGAACACCACCGGAGTCCACAACGTCGGCATCCCGGTGTCCGCCACTGACGCGGACACCGGCGACACCCTGACCTATAGCCTTGGCGGGACGGATGCAGGTTCCTTCACCATTGTCGGTGCCAGCGGCCAGATCCAGACCAAGACGGGGCAGACTTATGACTACGAGGTCAAGTCCAGTTACTCAGTAACTGTGTCGGTCCGCGATAGCAAAGACGCCGACGGTAATGTGGACGCGGTGGTAGATGCCACCCAAAACGTAACCATCTCCTTGACCAACCTGGACGAGGCGGGGACAGTCACTCTTTCGCCCAGCCAGCCCAAGGCCCGCGCCCAAATCACCGCCACCCTGGCCGACCCCGACGGCAGCATCTCCGGCACCACCTGGCAGTGGCAGAGGTCCAATGACGGGAACACCTGGCACGATGTGGGGACGGACTCAGGCTCCTACACCCCGGTGGACGGAGACATAGGGTATTCCCTGCGGGCCACGGCGACATACACCGATGGCCACGGCTCGAACAAGACCGCTCAGGCCACAACAACGCAGGCGGTCGGCGCAGGGTCGAACCGCGCGCCGGAGTTCGGCGGGGCTACTACCACCCGTGAGTTCGCTGAAGATGCGCCTGTAGGTCACAGCGTCGGCGCTCCAGTTACGGCCACGGATGACGACAACCACACCCTGACCTATACCCTTGAAGGAACGGACGCGGGTTCATTCGAGATAGTTTCCACCAGCGGCCAGATACAAACAAAGACTGGCGCGACCTATGACTATGAGACCGACCCGAGCTACTCGGTAACGGTGAAGGCGGACGACAAGAACGGCGGCACCGATACCATCGACGTCACCATCACCGTGACAGACGCGAATGACGCGCCGACTTTCGCTGCCGGGACGCTGACCTTTAGCGTCCCAGAAAACTCACCGGCCGATACCGACATCGGCAGCCCGGTCACGGCCACGGATACTGACACTGGCGCTAGATTGACTTACACCCTGGAGGGGACAGACAAGGATTCCTTCAAGATTGTTACTGGCACCGGCCAGATACAAACTAAGGCAGGCGTGACCTATAACTACGAGGCCAAGTCCAGCTACTCGGTTACGGTCAAGGCCGATGACAGCAACGGCGGCACCGCCACCAAGCCGGTGACCATCAACCTCACCAACGTAAACGAACCGCCGGCTTTCGGCTCCAACACCGCAACACGGTCCATCGCCGAGAATACCGCGGCCAATACCAACATCGGCCCTCCGGTTGCGGCCACGGACCCGGACGCCGGAGCCACGTTGACCTACACGCTTGGGGGGACAGACGCATCCGATTTCGGCATAGACACATCCACGGGGCAGTTGAAGACCAAGTCCGCGCTGGACAAGGAGACCAAGTCCAGCTATGAGGTTACTGTTTCGGTTAAGGACGGCAAGGCCGATGACGGTACTGCTGACGCGAATGAAGACGCCGACGCTACCATCACCGTCACCATCACCGTTACCGATGCCAACGACCCGCCTACGTTCTCTACTGAGTCAGAGACCCGCAGCTTCCCGGAAAACACGGAGGCGGGCCAAGATATCGGTGATGTGGTTACGGCCGACGACCCGGACGATGACACTTTGACTTACTCCCTGGAGGGCACAGACAAAGATTCCTTTGACATCGACAGTTCCAGTGGCCAGATCAAGACCAAGGCCGGGCAGACTTATGACTACGAGGCCAAGTCCAGCTACTCGGTTACGGTCAAGGCCGATGACAGCAACGGAGGCACCGCCACCAAGCCGGTGACCATCACCTTAACCAATGTGGACGAGCCGGGGACTGTCACCCTCTCCACCAACCAGCCCCCGGCCCGCGCCCAAATCACCGCCACCTTGACCGATCCGGACGGCAGCGCTACCGGGAAGGCTTGGCAGTGGGCCAAGTCAAATGACGGCGCCACCTGGACCAACATCGGGACTGACTCCGACTCCTACTCCCCCTCCGATGCGGAAATGGGGTATTCCCTGCGGGCCACCGTGACATACACCGACCCTCAAGGTCCGGGCAAGACCGCCCAGGCCACAACGACCCAGGCGGTCCGGTCAGGAACTAACCGAGCGCCCGACTTCGGTGCAACCAATGCGGACCGTCAAGTTGCAGAGAACACGGGTGGGGGTGTGAACATCGGCAGCCCGGTCACGGCCTCTGATGCTGACAGCGACACCCTGACCTACACCCTCGAAGGCACGGATAAGGACTCCTTCCAGATCGTTTCCACCAGCGGCCAGATACAGACAAAGTCCGGTGTTACCTATGATTACGAGGGAACCAAGACCAGCTACTCGGTAACGGTGAAGGCGGACGACAAGAAAGGCGGCACCGGCACCATCGACGTCACAATCACCGTGACAGACGCGAATGACAAGCCGGCTTTCGACGCCGAGACCGCTACCCGTGAGGTTTCGGAGAACACCGCGACCAATACTGATTTTGGCGCCCTTGTTGAGGCCACCGACCAGGACAATGGCGATACTCTGACCTATTCCTTGGATACCGCCGGGGCATTGGTCTTTGACATCGACACGTCAACCGGTCAATTGAAGACCAAGGCCGCGCTGGACAAGGAGACCAAGGACAGCTATGAGGTTACTGTTTCGGTTAAGGACGGCAGGGCCGATGACGGTACTGCTGACGCGAATGAAGACGCCGACGCTACCATCACCGTCACCATCACCGTGACAGACGCGAATGACGCGCCGACTTTCGCTGCCGGGACGCTGACCTTTAGCGTCCCAGAAAACTCACCGGCCGATACCGACATCGGCAGCCCGGTCACGGCCACGGATACTGACACTGGCGCTAGATTGACTTACACCCTGGAGGGGACAGACAAGGATTCCTTCAAGATTGTTACTGGCACCGGCCAGATACAAACTAAGGCAGACGTGACCTATAACTACGAGGCCAAGTCCAGCTACTCGGTTACGGTCAAGGTCGATGACAGCAACGGCGGCACCGCCACCAAGCCGGTGACCATCAACCTCACCAACGTAAACGAACCGCCGGCTTTCGACGAAGGGGAGGACGCCACCCGCAGCATCGCCGAGAATACCGCGGCAGGCCAGAACATCGGCGCTCCGGTTGCGGCCACAGACCCGGACACCGGGGATACCCTGGTCTATGCGCTGGGAGGGGCCGACGCCAACTCTTTCGACATCGACACGTCCACAGGGCAGTTGAAGACCAAGGCCGCGCTGGACAAGGAGACCAAGGACACTTATACCGTCACCGTGTCAGTCAGGGACAGCAAGGACTCCAGTGGCAATGCCGACACGGCAACGGACGACACAATCACTGTGACCATCACCGTGGCCGATGTTAACGAACCGCCGGAGTTCGATGACGGGGACCCGACTACCCGCAGAGTCTCCGAAGCCGCAGCGGCGGGCCAGGACATCGGCGCTCCGGTTGCGGCCACGGACCCGGATGCCGGCGCGACTCTAACTTACACGCTCGGCGGGACGGATGCCGCGTCCTTTGACATTGTTGCAACGTCCGGCCAGTTGCAGACCAAGGCCGTTCTGGACAAGGAGACCGAGGACACTTATACCGTCACCGTGGCAGTCAGGGACAGCAAGGACTCCAGTGGCGTTGCTGACACGGCAACGGACGACACCATCACTGTGACCATCACCGTCACCGACGCGAATGACGCGCCGGTGGTGTCGGGAGATACCACCGTCAACCACCCGGAGAACGACAGCGGTACGGTGACAACCTACACCGCCACCGACCAGGACGGGACCACGTCCTTCACCTGGACGCTGTCCGGCGACGATGCAGGGGACTTCTCCATCACCGGAGGTGCGCTGACCTTTGACCCTGCGCCAAACTACGAGGACGCGGCGGACAAGGACACCAACAACGTCTACCTGGTAACGGTTGAAGCTTCCGACGGGACAGCAAAGGGAACCCGGGACGTGACTGTCACCGTCACCGACGTGGATGAGGATGGGGAGATTACCTTCTCCTCCATACAGCCCCAGGTGGGCACCGGGCTGGTAGCCACGTTGACCGACGACGACATTGTCGTGTCGATTCAGAGTTGGCAATGGGAGATTTCTTCCGACAAGAACTCCTGGAATAGTATCAGCGAGGCTACGACGGGGACCTATGTGCCCCTTGACGACGACGTGGGCAAATACCTGCGGGTTACGGCCACTTACACCGATGGACACGGCTCCGGCAAGACCGCCACAGCGACGACTACGAACATGGTGGAGGAAGAGCCAACGAGCAACGAGGGTCCCGAATTCTCCACTGACACGGCCCAGCGAAGCATCGCCGAGAACACGGGGACAGGCCAGAACATAGGCCAGCCCGTCACGGCTACTGACAGCGATACCGACACGCTGACCTACACCCTGGGCGGTACGGATGCCGCCTCCTTTGCCATCGTGACAGCGTCGGGCCAGTTGCAGACAAAAGCTGATCTGGATTATGAGGTCAAGAATTCTTACACGGTAACGGTAAAAGCTGCCGACCCATCGCTCGATTCCGATACCATCACTGTGACCATAACCGTAACCGACGTGAACGAACCGCCGGAGTTCGATGACGGGGACCAGACTGCCCGCAGAGTCTCCGAAGCCGCAGCGGCGGGCCAGAACATCGGCGCTCTAGTTGCGGCCACGGACCCGGAGCGCGACACTTTGACTTATTCGCTTGGCGGGACGGATGCCGCGTCCTTTGCCATTGATGCAACGTCCGGCCAGTTGCAGACCAGGGCCGCTCTGGACAAGGAGACCGAGGATACTTATACCGTCACCGTGTCGGTCAGGGACAGCAAGGACTCCAGTGGCGTTGCTGACACGGCAACGGACGACACCATCACTGTGACCATCACCGTCACCGACGCGAATGATGCGCCGGTGGTGTCGGGAGATACCAGCGTCAACCACCCGGAGAACGACGGCAGGACGGTGGAAACCTACACCGCCACCGACCAGGACGGGACCACGTCCTTCACCTGGACGCTGTCCGGCGACGATGCAGGGGACTTCTCCATCACCGGAGGTACGCTGACCTTTGACCCTGCGCCAAACTACGAGGCCGCGACGGACAAGGACACCAACAACGTCTACCTGGTAACGGTTGAAGCCTCGGATGGGACAGCAAAGGGGACCTTGAACGTGACAGTCACCGTAACCGACGTGAACGAACCGCCGGAGTTCGATGACGGGGACCAGGCTGCCCGCAGAGTCTCCGAAGCCGCAGCGGCGGGCCAGAACATCGGCGCTCCGGTTGCGGCCACGGACCCGGAGCGCGACACTTTGACTTATTCGCTTGGCGGGACGGATGCCGCCTCCTTTGCCATCGTGGCAACGTCCGGCCAGTTGCAGACCAGGGCCGCGCTGGACGAGGAGACCAAGGACACTTATACCGTCACCGTGTCAGTCATGGACAGCAAGGACTCCAGTGGCAATGCCGACACGGCAACGGACGACACAATCACGGTGACCATCACTGTTGCCGGGGCAAACGGACCGCCGGTGATATCAGGTGGTCCCAGGAGCGCCTCCGACACGCCCATCACTTACCCGGAGAATAGCCGGGAAACTGTGGCCAAGCATTCCTACCACGACCCGGAGAACGACTCCGTTACCTGGCTGTTGTCGGGGACCGATAGCGGCGACTTTTCCATCAGCAGCGCAGGGGACCTGACTTTCAGGTCGGCGCCGGACTATGAATCACCAGCGGACTCCAACAAAAACAACGAGTACCGGGTAACGGTCAATGCGAATGACGGCAACGGCGGCAGCGACTCAACCCACGTGGCTGTCAAGGTCACCAACGTCGAGGAAACCGGGACGGTAACGCTGTCGCCAACTCAAGCATTGGTTGGCACCCAACTGACCGCCACGCTGGCCGACCCCGACGGCAGTCTTACAAGCTTCACCTGGTCGTGGGAGATTTCTTCCGGCAAGAGCTCCTGGAATAGTATCAGCGGGGCCACGTCAGCATCCTACACCCCTGTCGCCGGGGACTTGGGCAAGCACCTGCGGGCCAAAGTGTCCTACACCGACGGACACGGGAGCGGGAAGACCGCGTATTCCGCTCCGACCGGTGCGGTGAGGATGTCCAACAGGCCGCCCGCTTTCCCCGGCAGTGGCGGCGGGGAGCCGAAGACAAGAACAGTGGCGGAGAATACTCCCGCAGGCCGGAACATAGGCACACCGGTTGCGGCCACCGACCCGGATACCAGCGCCGGCGACAGCCTGACTTACACCCTTGGCGGCACGGACGCCGGGTTCTTCGCCATCGTGGCAACCTCGGGCCAGTTGCAGACCAGGGCCGCGCTGGACTACGAGACCAGGAACAGCTACGGGGTGACGGTAACCGTCACCGACCTGTCCAATGCCTCGGACTCCACAACGGTAACCATCCAGGTTGCTGACGTGGACGAGGCCGGGACCGTCACCCTGTCCTCCGCCTGGCCGCGGGCTGGCGCGGCGCTGACCGCCAGCCTGAGCGACCCCGACGCTCCCGTTACCGCCATGTCCTGGCAGTGGGCCTGGTCCAACTCCAGAAACAGCAGCTACAACAATATCAGCGGGGCCACGTCAGCCGCCTACACCCCGGTCGCCGGAGACGTGGGCAAGCACCTGCGGACCACCGTTGCCTACACCGACAGACATGGTTCCGGCAAAAGGGCGCAGACGGTATCGGACAACCCGGTCATCCAGGCGCGGGTGAACGCCGCACCGAATTTCGGACCGGGTCCGGCTGCCCGGAGCATTCCCGAGAACACCCCGGCGGGCCGCAGCATCGGGGTCCCGGTGACGGCCTCCGACCCGGACACCGGAGACAGCCTGACCTACACCCTGGGCGGCACGGATGCTGCGTCCTTTGCCATCGTGGCAACCTCCGGCCAGTTGCGGACCAGGGCCGCCCTGGACTACGAGACCAGGAACAGCTACACGGTGACGGTCACCGCCACCGACCAGTTCGACGCCCGGGATACGATCATCGTGAACATCACCGTCACCAACGTCGAGCCCCCCGGGAAGCCCGGCACGCCCGCGGTGGCGGCGGCTTCCGTCGGCGGCCACAACAACCTGTCGGTGACATGGGCCGCTCCCGCCGGCGCCGGGACTGCCATAGGCGGTTACAACGTGCAATACCGGGCCGGGACCGGCGGGTCCTGGACCAGTATCCCGGGGAGTGTGTCCGGCACAGCTGCGACGGTCTCCGGCCTGGTCCCCGGCGCCACATACCAGGTGCAGGTCCGGGCCTACAACTCCGAGGGCTCCGGCCCCTGGTCGGACCCCGGACAGGGCAGCACCGCCGCCCGGCAGCAACGTAACATTCTCCGCAGTGCCGCTGGCGGCGGTGTGATGTCTCCAGCCTGTACGCCCAGCATCGGCTTCCGGACCGGAATTCCTTGGTCATTCACCGCCGCCAGGGGCGGCGAGGACCCGCCGGGCCTGTTGTTGGAAGTCTGGAACCGGGACCTCTGCGGCATGAACTTCAGGGTTTCCAGCGGCGCGAAATGGCTTTCCATTTCCCCGGCATCGGGCAGGTCCGAAGGCGCGCACGACCAGACGCTGATCAGAGTATCGGCCGACATTTCCGGCCTTGATACCGGCACGCATACCGCGGCCATCAGGATTACCGCACCGGGGAGCAGCAACTCGCCGCAGACCGTCAGCGTGAGTCTGACCATTACGGAGCCGGCTCTCCCAGAGTCCAGCCACTGCCAGGAACACACAGTTATTGAATCCTCCGACGGCGCACTCCGCGTGGTAATCCCTCCCAACTCAGCGCCCTGCGACACGGGCATCACGGTGGAGAGCCTGGATGCGGACTCCCAGCAGACCCCCGTGGGGGAGGGTGTCAGGGTTGTTGGGAAGGTTGTTCGGGCGGGCCAGGTGTCCGCTGCCTCGGCGGACACCCGCATCAATGCCGCGTTGTGGGCGCTCCTGCCCGGGGACAGGGTTTCCGCGTGCGAAGAGGCAGCGGTGGTGGCAGCCGTGTACCGTGTGGACGGCGATTCCTGGGACTCTCTGACACACCGCTGCGAAATGGACGAACAGGGCCGCGCGTGGACAGTGTCGCCGCTGCCCGGTTTCGGCGTCTACGTAGTGACGCTGCCCGCGCCTTCCGTGGAATCCGGCGCAGTGGGTGAAGTCCAGTTGCAGACCCCCGAAGCCGCGGAGGCTGACACCTCGCCGGCTACTCCGTCTCCGGAGACGATGGCCTCCAACGGGCCGGCATCTTCCATCAATGCCGCGGAGTCCCAACCCACGCCGGCCCCCAAACCGGAGGTTGTCCAGGTGGAGGTCCAACCCACGCCTGCTCCCGGCCCGGACGTCGTCCATGCGGATGACTCCCCTGCCGGTCTGTGGGCCGATCTTCCCCCGGAGGAACTTGCGCTGCCGGTCATGGAAACCGGGCAGTCTCCGCCGCGGCGGCTCGGCAGCCTGGGCATTCTTCTCTATATACTCGCCCCGATCATTCTGATCATCGCGCTGCTGCTGATCATGTTCGGCGTCAGGAACCTGCGGGGAGCCGAGAGCGCCAGTCCGTGACCAAAGCGGCTTTCGGACCGCGTATTTTCAAACCCTGTATCATTATGGGGCCGGGCCAGTCTCATCAATTCGTTGCGACGGCCCGGCCCGCTCAGGATTGTCAAGGGCGGCGAAAAGGGCCTGTTGAAAGAGTCGATGGGGAGGAGGAGACCGTGGGCAGGGTGGTCGGTGAGTCAGAGGGTGGAGACCACTTTCATGTGGGGTCCGCCGGTTGTCGAGATGCCATGCAGTTGGGCCGGGTTAGCTGGCATCCGGGATTCCTTCGGACTTGCCTTCGGGCCTGCCGGTGGAACAGGGTCCACTGCCCTGGGTTCCAATGGACCTGTTGGTCCAGCGTCATCGCGCAACCGGCACACTGCCTTTAGTACGTTGTGAGCCAGGCCCGCCATGTATCCCTCGCAGTCCACTTTCCGCAGCCCTCGCAGCCGGGACCTGGCCCAGCCCAGCCGGTCCAACGAGGCGAATGTCCCTTCAGCGATGGTTTTCCGCCGTTTTCTCTCCCGGCGGTATTCTGCGGTCTGGTTGCGCTCCCGGACCCTGAGCAGCAATGGGTGGTACACGCTGAGGGCCACATACCTTCGTTTCTGGTTGGGTGGCAGCACCGGGTTTTGACAGGACAGAATTGGCAGTCTTCCTGATGTGCCACGTACTGGCGGCACGGTCCCGTCGCATGAAGGCGCTGCGGCGGAGCAGCTTGCCCTGGGGACAGATCAAATGGTCGCCCCGGTAGATGAAATCGCCCTTGGACACCATGTTGGTCTCCTGGTTCGGATGGATGGGAATGTAGGGCGTGATGCCCTTTTCCTCAGGAGTTCTCTGAGCTGGCCGACGCTGCAGGCGGTGTCCGCTGCCAGCGACACCGTCCTAACCGGCAGTTTCTCCGGCAGCGCCGGCGCCGCTTTCCATTCCCCTTCGGACGCGTGGGTGACCGGCCTGCACAGGATGAAACCGCCATCGTCCACGATGACATTCTCCTTGTAATGCAACCCCGTGGGCTTGCCCAGTCTGCTGCTTCGCCAACGGGCATCGGTATCCACCGGACTCAGGGGCAGACGGCCCTGGGGGTCCTGGAAGTACCCTGGAAGTACCGAACCTCCACCTGTTCTCCAACGTCCGCACCAGCAGCGGTTCCGGGGGCATAAAGAGCCCGTTCGCTTCTATGGCCTGTTCCTTGAATGCCATCGAAGGTCAGGCCACTGCGGGATAGTACGTAGTTGTTGACGCTTGCATTGACCATACTGGAGCCCGCCTACAATTCCGGCGACAATTCTTCTAACCCGGCAAAGGTCTCTGGGAAACCCTCCCTCCCTTCCTGTCCGGTTCGAAAAGTTCCGGTAATTGGCCTTCCCTTTTTTCGGGAATCTTCATCGCCCACATTGGGTTAGAATAAGGTGAGTTAACCTTAAGACAGCCATAGCCGGGAGGTGATTCAATGGTGCAGGCCGGAGCAGAAGCCCCAACCACACCGGGAGCTTTGTCAGGAATCCGAGTGTTGGACTTCACCTGGGTCCGGGCGGGTCCCTGGTGCACCCGATGGTTGGGGGCGCTGGGAGCCGAGGTTATCAAGGTTGAATGGCCCCAGAGACCCAATACTCGGGGCGACAACATTGCGACGGGAGCGGGCGCCCCCGAGGGCCTGCCCGCCAATCTCAACACCAACGGCCATTTCAGCGACACCAACGCCAACAAGCTGAGCGTCACCCTGAACACTCGCACAGCCCAAGGCATTGACCTTACCCGGCGCTTGGTGGCAATGTCCGACATCGTCATCGAGAACTTCGCCTACGGTGTACTGGAGCGGTGGGGTCTGGGCTACGAGGATATGAAGAAGCTCCGGCCTGACATCATTTACCTCTCCATGTCCGGCTTCGGCCACACGGGCCGGGACAGAGACTATCAAACCATGGGAGCCATCGCCCAAGCCCTGTCCGGTTTGACCTACACATCGGGCTTGCCGGACAAGCCACCCGCCGGTTGGGGCTGGTCCTACCTGGACGACACCGGTGGCTTGTACGGGGCCATGTATGCTCTGAGCGCGATTTACCATCGCAACATGACCGGTCAGGGACAGCATGTCGACAGTTCCCAGTGGATCCTCGGCGTCCCCCTTAATGGTTCCGCTTTTCTGGACATCCAGGCCAACGGCCGTTCCACCATGCGAGAGGGTTACCCGCCGGGCAACCGAGCTCACTGGCCCGGCACGCCCCTGGTGGACAACTACCGGGGGCGGACCGGGGCGCCGCACAACGCTTACAAGACCAGTCCGGCGGAGTACAACGACTGGTGCGCCCTGGCCTGCTTCTCCGACTATGAGTGGCGGAAGTTAGTGGAGGTAATGGGCTCTCCCGGTTGGGCCACCGGCGAGAAGTTTGCCACCCTTGAAGGCCGCCTGGAGCACCAGGAAGAGATGGACCAGGGGATAGAGGCGTGGACCAGGACCCTGGGCAAGTACGAGATCATGGAGCGGTGCCAGGCGGCGGGAGTGCCCGCCATGCCCGTTCAAAACAGCCAGGACCGGGTGGACAACGATCCCCAGCTCAGGCATCGAGAGATGTTCCGGGACGTGAAGCATCCCGCGCTGGGGACCTGGCCCCTTCAGAACGCTCCCTTCAAGATGTCGGAGACGCCTGCAATCAACAGCCGGTCAGGTCCCCTGATCGGCGGGCACAACAAAGAGGTGTTTCAGGGGTTGTTGGGCATCAGTCACGAGATGCTGGTGAGCGGCTTCGCCGACGGCGCCTTCTGGCCAAAGGACCTCAGTATGGAAGATTATCCCTACTTCAAGGAGATGATGGAGGATGCCTCGCCCGTACAGTGGAGCGGGAATGAGCCGGTAGCGAATCCCGCGCCCGCGCCCGCGCGTACGCCGGATCGGAACTCTGCGGGGGCCTTGGGAGGGCTGCGGGTGCTGGAGCTCGCCGATGAGAAGGGGCAGTGGTGTGGCAAGCAGATGGCTGACATGGGAGCAGACGTCATCAAGATAGAGCCGCCCGGTGGCGAGGCAGCCCGGACCGTGGGGCCCTTCTACCAGGACATACCGGACCGGGAGCGGAGCCTTTACTTCTGGCATTACAACACCTCCAAGCGGGGGGTTACCCTGGACCTGGAGATGGAGGACGGGCGCCGGCTGTTCCGGCAAATGGCGGAGAAGGCGGATGTGATACTGGAGACCTTCAGGCCCGGCTATCTGGCCTCCCTGGGGCTGGGGTACGAAGACCTGGCAAAGAGCAACCCTGGGCTGATTATGTGCTCACTGACCCCCTTTGGGCAGACCGGGCCGTGGCGGGACTTCCAGACCAGCGATCTGCTGCATCTGGCGGCGGGCGGACAGATGGCCAGGTGTGGCTATGACGACGGCGTGGCGCCGGATGCACCGCCTATCGCTCCCGGAGGAGGGCAGGCTTGGCACATCGGAAGTCACTACGCCTACATCGCCATTACCGCGGCGCTGGTCCACCGGTCTGTGACGGCCCGGGGGCAGTACATAGATGCCTCGGTGCATGATGCCTGCGCGCTCACGACCGAGGGCCATGTGAACCAGTATATTTACAAAGGAAGTGTGATTCCTCGTAGAACAGGAGGTGGCAACACCGCCACCGGGCCCAACGCCCAGGTCCTCTGTAAGGACGGAAAATACGTGAATGTCGGTCAGGTTACCCCGGAGCGGGTGTTGATGCTTGCGCCGTGGATGGATGAGCACGGCCTGGCGGGCGACCTGCTGGATGAAAAGTACCGGGACCCGGCGGTCATCGCCGGGAGCCAGTCGCATATTCGCGAAATTTTTGTAAACTTCCTCGCCAACATCCCTCGGGACGAAGCCTACCACGGCTTGCAGAAGCGTGGCTCCAACACGGGGGCGATCCGTTCCCCGGACGAGGTCATGCAGGACCCTCACCTGGAGGACCGGAGGTTCTGGACAGATGTAGAATACCCGGAACTTGGCGAGACATTTCGACACCCAGGCCCAGGGGCCATCTTCAACGGCTCACCCTGGAGGATATCCCGGCGTGCGCCTCTCATCGGGGAGCACAACGAAGATGTCCTGTGCGGGGAGTTGGGACTATCCAAGGCGGAGCTGGCCGTCCTGGTTGAAGGTGGTTCGGTGTAACCCCGGTTTTCCTGCCGCCATTGACACATGGCCCGCCCGGAGCCCGATCCCGGCTGGAGTCCTGGCAACAATCACGGCATTCGGAGTTGGCGCCGAACAAAGGCTCGCTGCCCTTGTTGGGCGCCGAAGGTATCGCGGACGGGGAATATGGTAGCGACGGCATCGCCTGAGTCGCTGGACAAGCCCTTCCCGTGGGAAGTGTTTTCCCTCCACGGCAACCTCGAACCAAGAATGAACCCTTGCACAGCAACAGCGGGCATATCGGGCTTTGACCGTGACAAGTATTTTGGAGATTCAGGCGGAGCGTTTCAGCTCCTTGTATCTTCTATGACTTGGAGATATGCGTATGCGCCGGTAAAGCAGGTAGCGTCTTCACAGTGGCCGCCGACAATTTCGCCTGAAGGCCGTGCAGCGGCTATGTGTATATGAACGTATATGCCACCCTCCGCCACAGGTTGAATGTAACCTTCAGCACTTACCAACTCAAGAATTTCGTCGATTGTCTCCCTCGTATGCTCTCTTTCGCGGTTGCAAAGATTGCGACGCTTTAGTTGGCTTAAGCTTCCTATGCAGGAGATTACGGCGGCTTCACGGATGCCTTCTGCAAGAGCTAAGGATTCGAGGCCTTCAATAAGTGATTCCCCAGCTTCCAAGCGGCGGTAAACGACGCGGGATGTCGTGGTGTCCCAGTTCCTTATAGCCATGTGTCCTCCTGGCTGATGTGTGATGCCATCATTATACACATTTGGAATTTTGGGCGGTTATAGCGGGGTTTTGCCGCCTGGGCTATGTCCGGTTAGGATTCGGAGTCCCGTCCTGGAGCCTCGCAGGCTTCCGCGTCAACTCTCTAAACCAAAGCCAAGGTGAAATGTACATATCGCCATACCGCACTGCCGGTGCCTACCCCGGTGTGGCCTGGAAGTGATATGAGGAACCGTGGATTCCTTTCGGTCGTTGTCAAGACCACCGAAATGCACATCCCACCTTGGTATTGGTTTAGATGCTTTCGATGGAAGGAGGCATTAGAAGGAGGTTTTTTGCGGAAAAGTAATCTACGTGACTTTAGAGGATAGTTGCCAAAATTATCCCCACGAAAAAAGCCAGGCTGCGATTGCCGCGGCCTGGCCTTCTGATGCCTTGGGCTTACCGTTGGGTTAGCTGCCGTTCTTCTCCAGCACCGCGTCCAGCACTGCGCCGGGGCTCATGGGCAGCCGGTCCATGCGCACGCCGACGGCGTCGTGGATGGCGTTGGCTATGGCGGCCATCGGCGGGACTATGGGGACCTCGCCCACGCCCCTTACTCCGTAGGGATGGCCGGGGTTGGCCACTTCGACGATTACGGTGCCGATCATGGGCAGGTCCAGGCTGGTGGGCATCCGGTAGTCAAGGAAGCTGGAGTTGGCCATTCGGCCTTCCTTGTCCATGTAGTACTCTTCGTTGAGCGCCCAGCCGATGCCCTGCACGACGCCGCCCTGTATCTGCCCCTCAACGTAGCTGGGGTGGATGGCCTTGCCCGCGTCCTGGACGGCGGTGTAGTTGAGGATATCGACCTTGCCCGTTTCCGGGTCCACTTCCACGTCCACGATGTGGGTGGCGAAGGCCCCGCCCGCGCCCCGGGGGTCAACGCTGACCTGGCTGGAGATGGGACCGCCGCTTCCGGCGAGTCGCCCGGCCAGCTCCTTGAAGGTCATCTTCAGGTCCGGGTCGGATTGGTGCTGGAACACGCCGTCAACCAGGTCCACGTCGTCCTTGTCCACCTCCCAGATCGTGGCGGCCCGGTCAATCATCTTGTTCTTGATGTCCTGGGCGCACTCGTAGGCGGCCCAGCCGGTGGCGAAGGTGGTGCGGCTGCCGCCGGTGAGGAAGGTGTAGCCCACCGAGTCGGTGTCGCCGACGCTGGGATGAACGTCCTCGGCGGCGATGCCCAGGACTTCCGCGGCCTGCATGGCGATGGAGGCGCGGGTGCCGCCGATGTCGGTGGAACCCTCGACCAGGGTGATGGTGCCGTCGGCGTTGACGCCGATGGAGGCGCTGGAGGCCAGCCCGATGTTGAACCAGAACCCGGAGGCGACGCCCCGGCCCCGGTTGGGCCCTTCCAGCTTGGACTTGTAGTGGTCGCTGTCCCTGGCGGCTTCCAGGCACTCCACGTTGCCGATGCGGGGGAACACCGGACCATCAACGCGCCGGGTGCCCTCCTTGGAGGCGTTGCGCGCCCGGAACTCGATGGGGTCGATGCCCAGCTTCCCGGCCAGTTCGTCGACCACGGTCTCGCAGGCGAAGGCGGCGATGGGCGCGCCGGGAGCGCGGTAGGCCGCAACGGCGGGCTTGTTCACCACCACGTCGTAGCCGTCCACCTTGGCGTTCTCGATGTCGTAGCAGGCGAAGGCGCACTGTGCGCCCGCCGTCACCGGGGAGCCGGGGAACGCGCCGGCGTCGAAGGCCAGGTAGGCTTCGGCGGCAACGATCTTGCCGGAGTTGTCGGCCCCCATCTTCACCTTCATGTAGGAGCCGGAAGTGGGGCCGGTGGCCTCGAAGACCTCGGCCCGGGTCATGGCGCTCTTCACGCTGGCGCCGGTCTTCTTCGACAGCAGGGCGGTTATGGGCTCAAGGTATATGGGAATCTTCCCGCCGAACCCGCCGCCGATTTCCATGGGGACAACCTTGATCCTGGAAACGGGAACATCCAGCACGCCCGCGAGGGCGTCCCTGGCGACGAACGCTCCCTGGGTGCTGGTCCAGATGGTGAGGTTGCCGTCGGCGTTCCACATAGCCGCGCCGTTCTGGGGCTCGATGTAGCCCTGATGGACGGTGGCGGTGGAAAACTCCCGCTCCACGATTACGTCGGCGGCGGCAAAGCCCTTGTCCAGGTCGCCCTGCTCATAGCGGAAGTGGGTGGCGATGTTGCTGTGCTTGTCGGTCTTTTCGCCCAGCTCATCGGTGGTCTGCTCTTCCTGGATCAGAGGAGCGTCGTCGCGCATGGCGTCGCGGACTTCCGTGGCCGCGGTCAGCACTTCGTAGTCGACGTCGATGAGGGCCAGCGCGCTCTCCGCGACATGTGCGCTGGTGGCGGCAACTGCGGCCACCGGATGGCCCTTGTAGAGGGCCTTGTCCCGGGCCAGCACCTTGCGGCTGGCCGCGTTGTCCACCGGCATGTCCTCGGCGGTAATCACGGCCCGCACGCCGGACAGCGCCAGCGCCTTGGAGGCGTCGATGGACTTGATCCTGGCGTGGGCGTGGGGGCTTCGCAGCACCTTGGCGTAGAGCATCCCGGATGATTCGAAGTCCGCGCCGTACTTGGCCCGGCCGGTCACCTTGTCAGTGCCGTCGTGCCGGATCGGGCGGGTGCCCACGACCTTATAGTCGGTGTTTGACAGAACAACATTCTGGACCATTGCAGTTACCTCTTTATAAGGGAAGTAGTGTCAGTTTCGGTATGGCTGGATTGTACCATATCCCGCCCTGGACGATATGGCCCTTCCTTACATGGGAGAACACCACATAGGAGAACACCAGAACCGGCAACCGGGCCAGTATTGTGGGATAATTGGCCCCGAATACCTGCGCCGCGGGAGGGCGAAGATGGTCAGCCCGAAACCAAAACCCAAGCTCACCTACGAGGACTACGCCAAGACCCCTGACGACGAGCGGTGGGAGTTGATTGACGGGGAGTTGTTCAGGATGCCATCGCCTAATATCGCGCACCAGAGGACTTCGGGACGGCTGTTCTCTCGCATGTTCCCATTTGTGGAGGACAGAAACCTGGGAGAGGTTTTCGCCGCGCCCACGGACGTTGTGCTGTCGGACACGGACACCGTGGAGCCGGACTTGCTGTTCATATCCAGGGAACGCATGGGCATTGTCACCCAGCTCAATGTCCAGGGTGCGCCGGATCTGGTGGTGGAGATTCACTCCCCGGCCACGGCCCAGCGCGACCTGACGGCCAAGCGGGAGCTATACGCCAGGCACGGCGTGAAGGAGTATTGGCCCATTAACCCCGATACCCGGACGGTGACGGTCCTGCTGCTGCGCGACGGCGACTACGTGGAAGCAGGCGTTTACCGGGAAGGCGACACCGTGACTTCACCTACACTGGAAGGCTTCAGCTTCCGGGTGGAGGAGATATTCCCGCCCTGAGCCTGGGCCGTGCCCGTCCTGCAACTCGCTGAGCGAGGCATGGCCCGGCGAGACCGGGGACTTCACACTCTCGGTGGCAGACATAGGGTGGTCAGCCAACCGGCTTGCAGGTCGGGTCTTATGCAGGGGTGACAACTAAGGTAAAATGAGAATCGACAGACCCTTCATGAACTTGTCCCACCAAGTCAGGCTGCAAACTTAGCAAACAAACCGTGTACCAACCGAGAACGGGGACACGGATCGAAGAGGGAGACACTATGCAGGAGGGAACAGAAAGACTCACGCTGTCAAAAGATGAACTGAGCCTGATAGGAACCTACTTGACCCAGTTCGAAAAGGACACTCGCTTTTTGGACGACCATCGGCAAATCTGGACGGGCCAACACCCGGACCAATGGGCCGTTGTTTATGAGGAACGACTGGTCGGCTGTGCAAGCACCCTTGAGGAAGCAATCCAAATGGCCGAAGAGAAGGGCCTTCCCTGTCATCGGCTTGCCGTCGATTATCTGCCGAGCGAACCCGTCAAGATGATTCTTCCCGGGATATCCTGATTGATACGAGGGTCCTATAGGAACTTCGGTCATGGCCGTCCGCCCGCACCTTATGTGCGGGCATTCGTATTACTGGAAGGCATGTCAACAGGGGAAATGGTTGACTTTCTCATCGACACCGGGGCGGATGCAACAACCCTGCACCCCCGAGACCTCCGGCTGTTGAAGGTTCCACAGTCGATACTCGACTTCAATACTCAACTAACCGCCATCGGCATCGGAGGAGGACAAAGCTATTTGACCCACACTTCCACCCTGGTCATGGGTAATCTTCCCACGTTGACAATCTGGCGAGCCACCATTCACATCAGTGATATATGGACAATTTCACCTGGGGAATCCGCGATGTATACGCCATCCTTGCTGGGCCGGTACTTCCTGAACTTGTGCGATATTCAGGCCAATGCCTCACAAGGAACGTTCACCCTGCGACCGCCGAGCCACATGATAGTGAATGTCCCTCCGCAGTCCCCTTAACTGGCCGACACTCGGTAGCCAACAACGCATCAACTCATACGCGACTGGACAGGTATATCATTCCCTCAAGACCATGAATTTGACAATCGCGAACGGAGTCAATGTAGCATGTCAACAGGCAACACCGGCCACTTCATACCCTTGCAGGGCTGCTTTAACTTCCGCGATCTGGGCGGCTACCGGACGCGGGAGGGGCGCACGGTCAGGTCCGGCGTGCTGTTCCGGGCGGACGCCCTTCACTTTATGACGCCGGAAGACATGGCCTTCGTGCAAACCTCATTGGAGCTTTCCACCGTCATCGACCTGCGCAACCCTGACGAGGCCGACGCCGCCGGACGCTGGCCGGGCGACGGCTCATCCGTGAGCTACCGGAGCATCCCATTCCTGGAAGACCGGGACATCTCCCACCCCGTCGAAGGCGTGGACCCGGTGGTGCGGCTCACGGAGATATACACCTGGATTATCGCCAACGCCGGGGAGCGGGTGGCCCGAGCCCTCAACCTCCTGGCCGAGAGCGAGACTCTGCCCGCAGTTGTCCATTGCACCGCGGGCAAGGACCGGACGGGCGTCCTGTCGGCCATAGTCCTCGGGCTGCTGGGCGTGGACGACGAGCAGATCATGGCCGATTACTCCCTGACCAACCAGGTCATCGGCGTCCTCGGGGAGCGGCTGCGGCAGCGCCCCGGCAATGAGGGCCGGCCCCTCTACCTGTTCGAGGCCCAGCCCAGGGCGATGGAACGCGCCCTGTCCGACATCAACAACGGCTGGGGCGGACCCGAGGGATTCGTCCTGGCCCACGGTGTCGCTCCGGATACCGTGCAGCGACTCCGGGACGCGCTGCTGGAGTAGCAGCGCCCACTTTCGTTCCTCATCAAGCACATAGGGAGTATGCCAAATGACCACAGTAGACAACGGGGATCGGATCAACGACCGGATAAATCAGTTCAACACCCAGCTCACTACCCGAATCGATCAGGTCAACGCCCGGGTAAATGACCGGGTCGACAATCTGATGCTGCTGGCGATCATAGCGGTCGGGGGCGGGATGATGGCCGCCATGCTCGGCATCATCGTGGCCCTGGTGGTGCTGATTGTCCAAAACGGTTAGCGTGGGATAGACGGAAGAATGGACGGACACGCATGACATACACATTGTTGGAAGACGTCCGGGTGCTGGAACTGGGCAATGGCATCTCCGCGGCCTACTGCGGCAAGCTGCTGGCCGGCATGGGGGCGCAGGTTGCCAAGATCGAGACCCCAGTCACCGGGGACACCCACCGGAGCTACGGCCCGTTCATCGATGACGACCCCCACCAGGAACGCAGCGGGATGTTCCTGTACCTGAACACCGGCAAGCGGGGCCTCACCCTCGACGTTGCCACGCCCACCGGCATGGGCATCCTCCGGGACCTTGCAGCCCGCTCCGACGTGCTGGTCCACAACCTGCACCCACGGGAGATGGAACGGGTCCACCTGTCCTACGAGCCGTTGGCGGAGAGAAACCCCGCACTGGTGATGGCCTCCATTACCCCCTTCGGACTCACCGGCCCGTACAAGTATTACAAGGCGCACGACATCAACCTCTCCGCCGCCGGGGGAATCTCGCAGGGACTTGGCGAGGCGGAGCGGGAGCCGCTGACCTTCGGAACGGCGGAAGTAGGCTACTTTGCCGGGATGGCTGCCGCATCGTCCATCGTCATGGCCCTGCTGGCCAGGGAAACTACCGGAGATAGCGGCGCGCCGGTGGGCGGCCAGCACATCGACATCTCCGAGGTCGAGACCATGTCCGGGGTCTACAATGGCCCCGAGGCGTTGATGGCCGTGTACGAGTGGCGTATGACCCGCCGCACCGGGCATCACTCCCTGGACTTCCCATACCCCAACTGCATCCTGCGTTGCAAGGACGGCTACGTCTTCGCCGGTTCCCCCGAGGGCCGCCAGTGGCGCAGGCTCCTGGAGCTGATGGGTTCCCCGGAGTGGTCCCGCGACCCTCGGTTCACCAACCGCACGGTGATGAACAACGAGTACGCCGACGAGATAGACGGCTACATGGAAGAGTGGCTGTTGCAGCACACCAAGGCCGAGCTTCTGGAAATGGCGATGGAACACAGGATTCCCCTGGGGCCTGTCCGCGGCTTCGACGAGGTGCGCAACGACCCGGGCCTGGCCGGCTGGTTCGAGGAAATCGAGCGTCCCGGCGCCCGCGCCCTCTCCTACCCCAGCGCGCCCTACACCCTGCCCGGCGCGCCATCCGCCGCCACCGCTCCCGCTCCACTCCTCGGCCAGCACAACGAAGAGGTCTACACCGGCGAACTGGGCTTCACCCACGAGCAACTTGTGGCCCTGTACCAGACGGGGATTATCTAGGCCGTTACCGATGCGCGAATGAATTGCTATGACGACTCGGCAGAACGCATCTGAGACAATCCGCGAAGAGGGCGTCAACGTCCACCTGGCCCAGTTGCTCCGCAACCGGGGAATCTCGGCTAGGGCCGAGCGGCGCAGCCGGGAGGGAATACCGGACGTGCGCGCCGACTTGAGAAGCGGCGACCTGGTCATCCTGGAATGCAAGTGGGAGGAATCGGTCGGCCTCCTCGAAAGCCAGCTTGATGAACGCCTGGCCGCTTTTCCGGGTGCTCTTGCCGTGGCGGGCGTTCTCTACCCTGCCAGGCTCCGGCAGGAGGATGATACGCAAGCCGGACTGGAGGCCGCGACCGACCTCCGCTGGTGGGTACATGGCTCACGCGGCAGTCCGGTCCCGGCGGCTCGCGTTCGGACAGGGTCGGTGGCCGAGCTTGCCGACAATCTGCGGACCCTCCCGTTGGAACTGGAAGGCGTTGACCGGGTGGCCGCCGCGGCCGGCGCCGTCGGGTATGCCCTGGAACAGGCGGCAACCCAGGTTGCAAAGCACGCCCGATTATCCCGCCGCATCGCGGACATCATCGCCAGCACCGACCAGGAAAAGGACCGCGCCGCCGCCCTCCGCATCGGGTGCCTGGTGCTCTTCAATGCCCTCGCTTTCCAGGACCGGCTGGCGGCAGCCAACGAGGACGTTCCGACCGTGAGCGAAACCTTGGGACAGGGCATTTCGGAACTTCGCCAGGCATGGCGGGACATCTGTGACAATATCGACTATGTGCCGGTGTTCGAGCTGGCCGCGGACATCCTGGGCGTTCTTGGCGATGGGCCGGGGGAAGTCCAGGGACCGGTCATCGGTCATCTCGTCAAGGCGATGGAAGACACTCGCCGGTTGGAAGGGCACGACCTGTCCGGGCGGCTGTTCCACACCCTGTTGACCGACGCCAAGTTCACCGGCGCCTACTACACCTCGGTGCCCGCGGCTACGCTCCTGTCCCGGCTGGTGTTTCACGACTGGCCGCCGGGCGTGGACTGGAGCGACCATGAATTTCCGGCATCCCTGAACGTGGCGGACCTGGCCTGCGGCACCGGAACGCTGCTGATGGCGGTGGCAGCCGAAGCGGAACGCCTTCACGCCGACGCAGGGGGGCAGGACTCGCCCAGTTTGCACAAGGCGATGGTGGAACAGGCATTACACGGCTACGATGTGCAGTTGTCCGCCGTACACTTCGCCGCCACCAGCCTGGCCATGCTCAACCCGGACATCCAGTTCGACCGCATGAACCTGTACGTAATGCCCCTGGGGTCGGAGGGCTCCAACATTTCCCTCGGCTCCCTGGATTTTCTTGGGGAGAGCGAGGCGGCGGTCCAATTTGCCCTGTCCGCCGACAACACGGGAGTGGCGACCAGGGACGCCGCCAGGGTGTCCGGCGGGGGTTCCAGGGGCGCGGAAGAGGGCGTCACCGCCACCCTGCCGGACCTGGACCTGGCGATTATGAACCCGCCCTTCACCCGTTCCGTGGGCGGCAACCTGCTGTTCGGCAGCCTGCCCGCGGCGGAGCGGCGGAAACTTCAGTCCGAACTGTCGCGCCGCCTGAAGTCGCGGCAGGCGTCGGCCACCGCCGGACTTGGCGCAGCCTTCGTCGCGGCGGCAGCGCCCAAGCTGCGGCCTGGGGAAGGCCGTCTTGCCCTGGTGCTTCCCGCCACGGTATGCACCGGCCCGGCCTGGAGTCAGACACGCTCCCTCATTGAGCGGGACTTCACCCTTGATATGGTGGTTTCGTCCCACGACCCGCTGCGCTGGAACTTCTCGGACAGCACCGACCTTTCGGAGGCCCTGCTGGTGGCCACGCGCCGCCCGGACGGTGCGGGATCCACGGAACACCGCACCACCTTCGTCAATCTCTGGCAGAACCCGGACGGAGTGTTGGACGCTCACCGGGTGGCGCAGGCCATTAACGCCGCTACACCGGCCGACTTTGAGGGCAGCGGCACGGCATTGCTGGAAGTTGACGGCCGCCACGTGGGCGAAGTGTTGGCGGTCCCGGAAGCGGCCTTTGCCGGTAAGAAGTGGCCCGGAGTGCAGTTCGCGCGGGCCGACCTGATTCGCAGCGCGGTCCGGTTGCTGGATGATGGGGAGTTGTGGGTTCCCGGACGGGGAGAGACCGCCAATGTTCCGCTGTGTAGATTGGACCAAATCGGTCAGGTTGGTCCTGACCGGCGCAGGCTCGTTGATGGGTTTGACCGGACCAATTCTGTTACGGCCTATCCGATGGTTGAAGGACACGATACCGAGCAGCGTAAGAGCCTGACTTGTTCTCCCGATTCCTACTTGTCGCCTTTGACAAGTCCAAGAGGTGGACAACGGCCCGGTTATGGCGACCACCTATGGCAGCAGTCAAGCTGTCTCCTGGTTTCGGAAAGGCTGAGGCTCGATACTGCTCGGGTTGTCGCTATGCGCTCCGATACGAGAGTCCTGTCAAACGTATGGTGGCCTGTCAGAGTGGAGGACCCGGCAATAGAAAAAGCAGTCGCGGTCTGGTTGAACTCCAGCTTGGGGCTGTTGACCATTCTGGCCCAGCGGACCAGCACTGAGGGAGGTTGGGTCGCCATGAAGAAGGCGGATCTGGAAGAGTTGCCAGTGCTTGATGTACGCCAACTGTCACCGGCGCAGCTTCAGGCAATGTCGGACCTGTTCGATGATATGGCGGATGCGGAGTTCGAGCGGCTGCCCGGCATGGCCGGCTGCCCGTCCCGCCGCTCCCTGGACGACGGCATCTCCCGAATCCTGGGCCTTCCGGACCTGGGGACGCTCCGGACTTTATTGGCCACGGAGCCGGTGGTGTCCAACCGGCGGTTGTAAATGGAAGGTGAAAATATGCAGAAAGCGCTACGCGCAAGAACAACGGTACTGCCAGGCGGCAAGGTGGAGATTGTCAACCCGGAGTTGGAGGCGGGCCAGAACGCCGCCTGCTCCAGACAGCCGAGGGGGTGAAGGCGTACCTGGCGGAAGAGAAAGCGTCATGGGACCGCTGACCCTCCCTCCTTCCGGCCTGGTCTATCTCGATGCCAGCGGTCTCATCTATATAGGTCTGGCCCTAATCACCCTTTTGACTAAACCGTCCCCTCCGGGGTCCACCATGAGCCCGAATATCTCCAGCGTAGTAGCGCCCAACAGATATTCTTCCACGGGGCAGAAATAAACCGGACAAGCCCAGACCTGTAACTGTTCAGGGTTGAGGGGAAATGAGCAACTGGCGGCATTCGAGGAAGGGATTCAGGCCCTTGGCCCGCCAGGTTCCAAAGAGGGAGGCCAGGACCATTTTGCTGTCGCTGCCCTGTTGGGAGCGGGTCCCGCCGCTGATTTTACGGCTGATCACCAGGTGGCGCAGGCTCCGTTCAGCGGCATTGTTGTCAGATGGCGTCTCCGGATGCGATACGAAGACGAACAGTTCTTTGATGTGCCGTTCTATCCGCCGGCATAGCTTGGCTTGCACCGCCAGCGGGTCTTCCAGAAAAGGCAGGCACAGCGCCAGCAGCCGCTGCTCCAAGACCAACTGCCCGCGTGACGGTGGCCGCCTTCCCGCAGCAGCCCACGCCCGGGCCTTGGCGTAGAGCTTCTTTACCCCCTTTGCCCACCGGGCCAGCCCGCCGTCTTCCGGGTGCAATTCCTTCAGCGTGTGAATGTCCCGCAGCAGGTGGACCCAACATCTCTGTTTGAGTCCGGGGTGGTGGTGGTAAGCTGCGTAGAAGTCACTCACCAGAATCCCTTCGAAGGACTCGCCCAGGACCTCGTCCACCACCTCCCCGCCCCGGCCCCGGCGCAGGAAGAACCGCTCCTTGGGCGTGCTGAAAGTCCAGACGTAGCCGTTTTTCCCGTTCTCCCGCCAACCCGTCTCATCGGCGTGAACCACCGGGCTGGAACGGATGCGCTCCAGGACCTGGCCCACTTCCGGTCCTCCCTGCCGGGCAACCTGCTGGACCGCCCGGACGATGGCCCCAACGCTCAGTTGCAACTGATGGAACACCCGCAGATACCATTGGATGGTCCTCAGGGGCAGCCGTCCCTCTTCCCGCAGGGTCACCATCAGGCTCACCAGATTGGTTCCAAGGCGTTGGCGGCCCGCGGCCAGACCTTGCAGAGGGTCCTGGGGCAGCCGCCGCTTCCGGCACAACGGACAGGTCCGGGCTATGAATACATGCTCTGTGACTTCCGCCGGGGCTGCCGGAATGTCTATGACTTCCCGGGTCCGCTGCACCCAGCCCCCGGCGAGAGCGGTATGGCATTCGGGGCAATACTCCGGGGCGTGGACCACCCGCCCGGTGGGTTCCATCCGCAACCGGGCGAAGCCGTGGGGCCGCTTCTTTCGCGGCTTCTTTTCGTCCGCCGCCGGCTTCTTGCGCCTGGCAGCAGGCTTATGCCCCGGCATCCTGGCCCCCGGCCCGCCACCGGACAACCGGGCTTCCAAGCCCTCCACCCGCTGGCTCAGTTCGGTGATGATCCCCTGTTGTTCGGCAATGACTGCCAGCAGGGTTTCCCGGCTTGCCTTGGTCAGGTCCAGTCCTGTTTCCATTGTCCTTTTATGCCACAGCCAGCCCACCGGCGCCAGTGTCTTTCAGCGGAATCGTAGAACCGCCGGCCCGGTAAATTCGCCTCATCAAGTCTGAACAGTTACCCAGACCTGTGGAGCATCCACAATGCGTATGTTAACCTGTCCAATGTCCCATAGCGTGGTTGTTTCTTCTCCGGCCCGTATGACCTCTCCCTGGTCCTTTGGCTGTACATGAAGCTCGGCCAGCAAAGATGCAGGTAAAACAGTATGGGCGGAACCGGTATCGACAAGCACATCGGGCACGTTCACCATATCCCCTCCGCCCTCATTGCCTACCTGGATGTCGACATATACGAGTCCCATTCAGGCGCCTCTCTCGGTAGTAGTACGGTAAGTATATCCTCACGACAAAGCGAGGCGCCACACTACATTCCATAGCAAAATATCAAGTGACCAAGAGGCCAGGGACAAGACTATCGCAAAGGGCGTAACTCCTGCAGTATGGAAGGCGAAAATATGCAGAAAGCGCTGCACGTAAGAACAACGGTATTGCCGGGCGGCAAGGTGGAGATTGTCAACCCGGAGTCGGAGGCGGGCCGGACGGTGGATGTGGTAATATCGCCGACTCCGATGCCATCGGCTCGTTCGGCTTGGCAGATTATCTCTGCGGGGCCAGTGCAACGCCTCTTCAAGACTGCAAAGGAAGTTGATGACTACATCGTGGAAGAGCGGGCGTCGTGGGACCGGTGACCCTTCCTCCTTCCGGCCTGGTCTATCTCGATGCCAGCAGTCTCATCTATATAGGTCTGGCCCCAATCACCCTTTTGACTAAACCGTCCCCTCCGGGGTCCACCATGAGCCCGAATATCTCCAGCGTAGTAGCGCCCAACAGATATCCTTCCACGGGGCAGAAATAAACTGGACAAGCCCAGACCTGTGGAGCATCCACAATGCGTATGTTAACCTGTCCAATGTCCCATAGCGTCGTTGTTTCTTCTCCGGCCCGTATGACTTCTCCCTGGTCCTTTGGCTGTACATGAAGCTCGGCCAGCAAAGATTCAGATAAATAGAGTGCTAAGTGGGGCACAAGCGGTTGACGAACTGAGTGTCGAAAGAAGAACCCCTCCCCCTCCCTGGCCAGTTTACACGGTGTATTGCCATTGACATCCTTGGCGTGAGCGTCGGCCCCTGGGTCTAATAGCAACTCAGCCTTTGCATCAACCATCGCGGGATTGGGATTATCCGACACATCGTGTCGGAGCGTCTGAGTGCCGTCGCTATTCTGGATATATCCTCTCCGCCACACGATGCAGGGTAGTCCGGGCAATATCATCCATTGATACTCGAATAGGCGTGCTTACGGGAGTGTTGAGACGGCAATCAGAGGATTTGGGGTAGTTCTGGCGGAGAGGGCGGGATTCGAACCCGCGAGAAGCAAGGCCCCTACGCGATTTCCAGTCGCGCCCGTTCGTCCACTCCGGCACCTCTCCGCTGCGGCCGGTCTGTGGGTGGACTGGTCACGCCCCCGGCATTGTGGACGCTGCCGGTCAGACCATAGTCCTGTAGACCGCCGCTTTCCATTATAGGCATTGCCCGTTTGCAGTGTCCACCGGGGTTTACCCGTGCCCCGGGCATCCCCGCGCTTTTCATTGCCGGGAACCGTGCCATATAATGTACCCCGCTTGATTTGGGGTCTTGGCTCCTGGGACTGAGCGTGCCCCTGATATGAGTCAGCAAGGAGGAGATTATGGCCGAAGAAGGCTTTGTGAAGGTTGCCGATGTGGGGGAATTGGGCCCTGGGGATATGAAGGCGGTCGAAGTAGGAGCGGAGCCGGTTCTGCTGGTGAACGTCGATGGGACGATCTACGCCTGCGACGATACCTGCACCCACGCATTGGCCAGCCTGTCGGAGGGCGACCTGAGCGGCGAGGAAATCGAGTGTCCTCTGCACGGAGCGGCTTTCAACGTTACCACCGGCGAGGTGCTGACCCCTCCCGCGGACGAAAACCTGAAGACCTACCGGGTCAGTATTGAAGGCGATGACGTGCTGGTCGGCCCGGCCAATGAGTAGAGCGTAGACCGGACCCGGCCGGACGGCACAAAGCCACCAGCCAGGGGATGTTTAGTGGGGTATGGGGGGAACGAGTTCCCCTATGTCGCTGACCAGGCGCATATCGGAGAAAGGCCAGTAGACCAGCCATACCTTACCCAGTACGTGGGACTCTGGCACCGGGCCCCAGACCCGGGAGTCGTTACTGGTTCGCCGATTGTCGCCGAGGACGAAGTACTCCTTTTCATCAAGGAGAGTTGGGGAGACGCGCGAGGAGTCGATGTGGCTGAGGTAGGGTTCTTGCAGTAGCCGGCCGTCGATGTAGACTTCTCCGTGGCGGATTTCCACCAGTTCCCCCGGCAGTCCGATAACCCGCTTCACGAAGTCCTTGCTGGTGTCTCTGGGGAAGTGGAAGACGATTACGTCCCCCCGCTCGGGGGGATGGATAGCGTACCGGACGTCGGCGGTGTCGGACTGCCAGAAGGGTATGATTCGGGAGAGACGGTCCATATCCAATTGGAAATACACGAGCTTGTTGACGATGAGATGCTGGCCCGACTCCAGTGTCGGGTCCATGCTGGAGCCTTCCACCTTGAAGTTGCGGACGCTGGAATGAATCAGCAGGAAGATGATCGCCGCAAGGACGATTGCTTCCAGCAACTCTCGGAGTACTCGGTCCATAGATGTTGGCAGGGTTGCCGCCCTCAACACTCCACGCTTGGGTATTAGCAAAGGGGCATTTACGTTCGGTTGGAAGGCACAGTTCCCCGAAACGCGCCGATTATATCACCCAGCGGGCCGTGAAACTAAGGCGAACGGTCGAGGTGAATTGTCCGAAAAAGGCCCCTCTGCTACAATCGGGGAGTCTCCACTCCATAGCTGGCCGGTCAGGCATTGGATGACTGCCCGTGTGCAACCCAGGCTTGACACGGGAAGCCCGGCGGAAACCAAAGGCAGGCCGTAAGACATGAGCCTTGGAAATTTCGGGGTGAACCGGCGGCAGCGACGCCAGGGCGGCGGACGCGGTACCGGTGTGGACCACGTCGAAGAACTGCTGGGCTGCACCGAGCTTTACATCTACCAGACACCCAACACGCGGCCCAAGGGTTACACCGGGCTGAAGATTTTCCTGGAAGCGCAGGAGTGCGAGGTGATTTTCACTGCCGACGCGCCTCCGGAACTCAGCCGCTACGAGACTATGCGCATCACCCACCGCCGAGCCGAAGCCATCCCCGATGCAGTAGTCAAGCGCGCCCACTCCTGGGCGCACCAGCGCAACTACCTTCATAGCTTCTTCAAGCCCCTCTACCGCTAGTCTCGCGCTTCCTTCATTCCTTCCTTCTCTGGATGCTTGCACGCCTCTGGGCAGGCTGTGGGTTATTCTGACTTCGCCTTGAGGATTGTTTCGACAAGATGCTGGATGTCGGGCAGGTAACTGTCCAGGTCTTCCTGCTCCATCCAGTCGTTGTAGAAATTGGCGTGGTATGCCTGGGCTGTAAAAGAGGCCAGCCGGACAGCCGGGTCGTTTTGCCGGGTGGCCAGGTCAAAAACGGCTTGTCGCCGTTGCGCATATCTGCCGTGAGGCAGGCCGTGGCTGGCGCAATAGGCTTTGAGGGCCTGGCTGGTCGCACCCCATAGCATTTCGCTCCCCTGGACCAGGTCGCCCGCGGCTATCTCCTGCTCCGCGTTCTCCAGGAGCTTGCGGGCAAGCCGGGTGCGTTTCTCCGTTAAAGATTCCTGTCCCTGCATTTTCCTTCCTCGTTGCCCTCAAATTCTACCAGGAATTCTTGGCGCTACTGACATTTGCCCATTGATGATGCCTGTGTATCCCATCTACCATTAGAACATACGATCCAACAGGCCATACCCAAGGAGGCGCGAGATGGCAGGCGCAGATGTACAGGAAATCCAATGCAAGTCCTTGCTAAACAAGCTGGACGTCCCGAACTTTCCGTTCCGCTGGACGCTCAACCCCTACCGGGGATGCCGCCACGCCTGCCGCTACTGCTATGCCCGGCCCACCCACGAGTACTGGGGGCTGGACGCCGGCAGGGAGTTCGAGCAGAGGGTCTTTGCCAAGGTCAACGCTCCGGAGGTGCTGCGAAAGGAGTTGAAGCGGCCAAGCTGGCGGGGTGAAAGCATAGCCATCGGCACCGCGTCCGACCCATACGAGCCTGCCGAGGCCGAGTACCGCCTGACCCGCAGGATCATTGAAGTACTGTGCGAGTTCGAGAACCCGGCGTCCATCACCACCAAGGGAGTGCTGGCCAAGAGGGACGTGGATGTGCTGCGGGAGCTGCGCCGGGTCGCCGATGTCCGGGTCAACTTCAGCATCGGCAGCGTTGACGAAGAGGTTTGGAAGACGACCGAGCCGGGTACTCCCAGCCCGATGGCCCGCATGGAGGCGATGCAATACCTGGTGGAGCACGGGGTCCCCGCAGGGGTGATGATGGCCCCGCTGATTCCGGGAATCTCCGACAGTTCCGAGAGCATTAACGAGGTGGCCGCGACGGCGGCGCAGCACAAGGCCCAATTCATGGGGGCCAACGTTCTGTTCCTGAAGCCGGGTTCAAAGGAGTGGTTTATGCCCTTGTTGCGGGAAGCATACCCTCACCTGTCCCCGGCCTATGCGAAGCTGTATCGCAAAACTTACGCTCCCAAGGACTACACATCCCAGGTGATGAAGATCGTGGAAGACGCCCGGCTCAGTTGGGGACTATCCGCCAGAGTTCCCGTAAAGGAAATGCCCCAGCCGCAACGCCAGTTGCAACTGGCGTTCAGCGTGTGACCAGCGTGGCAGAACAACCCTCTGGGCGTCTCTTCCAGCGGAGGGGTGCGTCCCCCCGGGGGTGATGGAAGGCGGGCTAGAAGGTCCAGACTTTGCCTTCCACCATTCTTCCGGTGACCAGGAATGTGACCCGCTCGGCAATGTTCGTCGCCCGGTCCGCGATGCGCTCCGGGTCATGGGCTACCCAGAGCAGGTATGTGGCGCGCTGGATGGTCCGGGGTCTTCGATCATGTACAGGAGCAGTTCCCGGTACACCTGGCCGTAGAGCTGGTCAACCGCATCGTCGTCCCCCCGGTCCCGGTTGGCTTTGTCAACGTCCCGGGTCTCCAAGGAGTCGATGGAGTCGCGGAGCATCCTGGTGGCCAGTTCGGTCATGCGGGGAATGTCGATCAGGGGCTTGAGGGTAGGTTCATCGCCCATCATCAGGCTGATCTTGGCTATGCCCTCGGCGTAGTCCCCCATGCGCTCCAGTTCGTTGACTATGTGGAGCAGGGAAATGATGACGCGGAGGTCTATGCCCATAGGCTGCTGGGTGGCGATCAGATCAACGCACCTGTCCTCAATCTCCAGTCGCTTCTGGTCGATGAAGTCGTCCTCGTGGACCACCCGCTGCGATGCGTCCAGGTCCCGGCTTTTGAGTGCGTCGATTGCTCTTTGGACAGCGCGTTCAACGATTTCGGCCAATATGCCGGTTTCCCGTTCCAGGCCGTTCAGTTGCTGGTCGAAATCTGCCGTGGCCAACTGATGTTCCCCTCAATTCAGGACTGTCGGGCCACCGCCTATGTAACCCGTATGCGGCCTCTGGGTCCCCGGGTTGATACGCCCGTGGCTAGACGGGCCTCCAGAAGGGAGCGCGCTGTCGTTGTTTCTCCAGAAGGGAGACGTCGAGCAGCTCCGGCTGCCTGCCCGAGCCTGGGTCGGAACTATCCGGGATGCCCAATTTCCGGAATACCTCCGGGTTGGTGTAGTAGCCATTATAGGTCTGGCGCACCAACTCATCGAAGAATGCGGCGTTGGAGGCTTCCACTTCCCGCAGGGCCGCGTCCTGGCTCTCCCCGGAGAGGTCGCCAAAACTCCCGCCATTCCGGGCAGCCGAGATTTCAATCTGGGCCAGCCCCTCGATGAACAGCCTCCGCAGTGGCGTCTGGGCCACCAGAACACCCTCGATGAAATCCGTCAAACTCATCTCGGACGCGCTGGGCATCTCCTCGCTCTGCGGGATGATGCGGTCCACGACTGTGGTGAGCAGCGCCATCTGATCATCGGTCAGAACGCGGTCGATTGCGGGCATGTTGGTCTATACCTCCGTCTCTCGTCTGACAGTGTTATTCGCCGGTTGCCTGGCCCGTGAGGGACACAAACCCTGACGGGTTATCTGGGTATCACCGGCAGAATGATATGGGACGGGTAAGCCGCCGAGTGGTGGACTTCCTGCCGGGCAGTCTCGAGATGCGCGTCCTGGCCAATGGGTGCGCCGGTGTTGGGATTGCGGTCGAAGCGGGGAAAGTTGCTGCTGGAGATTTCCACCCGCAGCCGGTGGCCCGCCCGGACGACGTGGCTGGTGGCCCACAGATCGATGGTGTAGTCGTGGACCCGGCCCGGAGTGATGGGCGAGGGCTGCGACGCCGATGTCCGGTAGCGGGCGCGGACTATGCCGTCCTGTAAATTTTGGGCGTAACCGTCGGGCCTTACGTCAACCAGCTTGGCCGTGAAGTCGGTGTCCACCGTGCTGGACGCGGCGAACAGACGGACGCTGATGGGGCCGGTAATCTCCATGTCCCGGTCCAGCGGCCCGGAGGTGTAGACCAGCACGTCCTGGCGGTCTTCCACGTCCCGCTGGTCCGCGACGCCGTGGGGAATGATCAGGGTGTTGCCCCGTTGCGTTGGGACAGGGTCATGGGGGTCGTAGACGTAGGAGTCCGGGGACTCTTCGCCTGGGGGCATGGTGGAAAGGGTCCCTGAACCGTGGCGGGTGTTGGCCGGGCCGTCTGAGTGGAGGTAGTACCGGGTGTAATGAGTCCGGGCCAGCGGCCACTCGTTTTCGTAGCGCCAGCGGTTCTCCCCCATGACGAACAGGTAGACCGGCGGGTCGTCCATGATGCCCGTATCCCGGTCTTTCAGCCACCAGTCGAACCAGCGCAGCAGGTATTCGTGAAGCTCTATACGGGCGTCTTCGCCGAAGTCTATGTCCCCGGTGTCGCCGGAAGTCGGCCCGGTGTAGGGGCGGATGTGCGCCCAGGGGCCGACCAGCAGCTTCTGGTTGTCCCGAGCCAGTTGGCTGCCGCCGCTCTCCCGGATGCCCGTGTAGGCGTTCAGCGCGCCTTCCAGGAAGATGTCGTACCAGGAACTGACGTGGAACATCGGTATGGTGATGCCCGACAGGTGACGGTTGAGGTTGATTCGCCACCAGTAGGGACCGTCCTGCTCGTTGGCCAGGTACTCCTGAAAGTAGGGGGCCGTTTCTTTCAGCAGGGCTGTCCAGTCGCTCAGGGGCAGGTGGCGGAACCATTCATCGGTCAGCGGTTGGGCGAAGTTGTCCGCGGGCAGCAGGTATTCATCGACCTTCTCCAACAGGTCGGTCCGGCCCAGACGCTCCAGGGTATTGCGCCCCTTGTGGATGGCGTAGGGCACCATCCAGCCCCATTCCATTGCTCCGCCGGTGTGGTAGACCCAGCTCTGGTGGAAGTCGGAGGAGGCCGAGACCGGGGCCATCGTCTGGAGATGCGGCGGCAGGGGGTTGTTGACGGCCAGGGTGTACTGGGTTGCGCCGAGGTATGACTGTCCGGTGGTGCCAACCCTCCCGTTGGACCAGGGCTGGCGGGCGGCCCATTCCACGGTGTCGTAGCCGTCCTGGACTTCCTGGAACAGTGGGTTGTAGTCCCCGCCTTCCGACTCGAAGCGGGCGCGGCAGTCCTGGCTGACCACCACGTAGCCCCGGCCGGAGAAGTACCACATAGAATGGTCCGGGTTGCCCACATAGCCGTCCTTGCCGTAGGGGCCTCGGGTGACCAGCACCGGATACCGTCCCGGAGCATCGGGGCGGACCACGTCGCACGCCAAACGCACCCCGTCGCGCATGGGGACCATGACGTTGCGTTCGCGGACTACATTTGGCGGGTGAGGAGAAGCCGCCGTCTGGGAAGCCAATTTGCCCTCCACCGGCGCGGTTGGATGGGGTTGGCCGGTCGCCGCCGGGCATCGTTCGCCGGACTGGTCAGCGATGTCACTGCCGCAGCTAGGATACCTTTACGGGCGGAAGGGAGTCAATGTTGTTGCCATCAACTGAGGAGTCCGGCCCCAACGGTGTATTGCAGGTTGGCCTCGTGGTTTACGGGACCTGACCCGCAGGCGCGGGGTCGATATACCCGAGCAGCAGGGCGGCGGTAAGCATCCACCCGGCTGTCCCGATGGCGGCGAGCACTATTTCTCCGGTCCCATATCTGGCCGGAGGCAGCGGCCCCCCGTTCACATGCACCCAGTAACTGTTCAGGTTCCGCTGGACGATTAACAGTATGCCGGACTGAAAGGCCAGGGAAAGAATGTTGACGGCGAGGGCGAAGTTGGACATTGCCTGGGAGGCCGGTTCCCCTGAGAATGTGCCGTTCAATATCAATGCCATCACGTTGGTGAGGTCCGACATGAGCACGATGATCACTATGGGTCCGGGGAGAATTGAAGAGGGAACATTGGCGGAATCCATAAGGTTCCGGAAGGTCTGCATGTGGGCATAGATGCGAAACAGACCGTAGACCGGAACAAGCCGGGTGAGGGCGTGCCATACAGGATACACCTCGTCCCCGGTGTACTCCTGGTACTGCTTCCAGGTTATATAGAGCCAGTAGAAGAGGTACAGACCCGAGGACAGGGCCATCATAACGACGATGCGTTGCCCCGGTATATAGTAGGATGAGTCCCGGTCCAGGGCCATCACCGGGCGAGGGGTCTCATCGCGGGCTATGGGAGCCACGAGTCCAACGCCGCAGTTGCCGCAGAAGCGGGCTGACGGCTCGTTGACAGTGCCGCAGTTATTACATGGGGTCGAGTCAGTGTTGGGGCGAGTTTCCACAAGCTGTCCGTATCAGGTTGATTGGCGCTGCCGGAAGAAGCGTCCCTGTCCCCGTAAGAACGGGGAGCCGGTTGGCGGGCCTATAGATACTCTATCATGGTTGCAATGTCGCTTGACCAGGCGATGCTTCCCCAAATGGCAAGCCCTATCTCCACCAGGCTGGCCCTGGCAGGGGCGCTTTGCCCCCAGTTCACTATATCCCAGAAACGGTTCAGGCTGCCCTGTATTTTTATCAACGCCGCTGACAAAAGAACGACCGAGAGGAATTTGATACTCATTGACGCCGGGGGCGCCCAGTCGGCTATCGGGTCCCAGCCGGGTAGATCGCCGTTCATCAGCGACCCTATCACAATCAATATCAGGTAGGTGAATATGAGCAGGTAGGTCGTGCCCACATTTATGGACATGACCATCCCGGCGGACTCCAGCATATCCCTGAGGGACCGTATGTGGGTGTAAAGAGTGGAGAAGCTGAAGGCCCGCGATTCCGGGTCTCCATCGGCGTAAATGTGCTCCAGGTATTGCTTCCGGGTGAAGTATATCCAGTAGAACAGGTACATCCCCTGGGAGAGGAACGCCATCAGGATAATACGGCGGGTCGAAATCCGGTAGGATGAGTTCCCCGGCCATACCTGGCGGGCCACACGAACAGATGATGGCGCGCCGCAGGAGCCGCAGTACCTGGAGTACTCATCCAAAGGTGCGCCGCAATCGGCGCAGGTGGTCATTTTACTGTCGGGGCGGGTTTCCATGGGACGCTCCGCCGGTCAGCCTATCACCTTGTCAGCCCTGAGCCGGGCAATTGTCTCGTCGCAGAAGCCCAGTTCCCGTAGCACTTCCCCGGTGTGCTGGCCGAGGACCGGAGCGGGCGACCTCAAGCCGCCGGGAGTGTCCGACAGCCGAACAGGGATGTTCACCATGTCCACCGCTCCCGCCTCTGAATGGTCCTGCACAGCAAGCATCCGGTTGGCTGCGATCTGGGGATGGTTGAAAATCTCGTCCCGCTCCAGTACGGGAGCCGCCGGAACGTCCGCCTCTTCAAGCGCCCGCAGCCAGTGGTCCCTGGGCCGGGTGGACAGGATGCCGGAGATCAGACCGTGAAGTTCCGCGCTCTTCTGCGCCCGCTTCAGGTTGTCGGAATAGTCAGGGTCAGATAGCAGGTGCTCCAGGTCCAGTGCGCGGCACAACCCGGCAAATTGCTGGTCGCTCAGCACCACCATGATGACGAATCCCCCGTCCTGGCAACGGTAGGGGGAGTAGAGGGCCTGCCGGGAGAAGTCCGGCTGGCCCCGCTGCTCAGTTTCGGCCCCGGTGCGGACCAGGTCCACAGTCTGCATCGCCAGCGCCATGTGCAGCAGGGAGGTTTCGACCTTCTGGCCGCGCCCGGTCCGGTGACGGGACAGAAGGGCCAGAGCGATCCCGTAGGCCAGGGCAATGGGCGCGGAAGAGTCCGCGACCCATACTCCGCTGGATATAGGGATTCCTTCCTCGTCGCGTCTCTTGCTGAGAATGCCTGAGAGGGACTGGAAAAGCAGGTCGTAACCGCGCCGGTTAGCGTAAGGGCCTTCCGTCCCGAAGGCCGACACCGCGGCGTATATCAGTCCGGGGTTGCGCTGGCTCAGGGAACCGTAGTCATAGCCCAGTTTGTCCTCGACGCCGGGCCGGAAGTTGTGGATGAAGACGTCGGCTTGGTCTACCAGCCGGTAGACGATATCCTGCCCCTCCGGGCGGGAGATGTCCACGGCCACACCCCGCTTGTTGCGGTTGAGGGGGAGAAAGGAACGGCTTTCTCCATTGGGCAGTGGCGGCTGGGTGAACACTCGGCGCGCGTCGTCGCCCCAGGGCGGTTCAATTTTAATTACATCAGCGCCCTGGTCGGCAAGGTACATGCCAGCCCCCGGGGCCGCCCAGACCTGGGCAACCTCAACGACCTTGATACCTTCCAGGGCTTGCATGTCGGGCCTCCCTTGGAGAGATAGGAGCGACGTTACCAGATGCGCCGGATGCCATACAGGTCGAAATGGGTCTCTGTGACAGGTGGGGCTTCGCTTGGTAAACATTTACCACTGCCATGTTTGGCATCCTGAAAACAATAGATTAGCTGATTCTAGGACTAATCCCAATGTTCCGGCAACCATTTATTCTGACCAGCGTTTTCAACGTGCGTTGGCCATCCCGAGTACGGCTGCCAACACATACCGAGCGGTACGGTAGACCTGCCTACCGGCGTCTTCCCCACATGGGATGACGGAATGTCGGCGCAGTGGCGGAGTCGATCTCCCGGTACTCCACCGGCGGCGGTTCCGGAGCGGGGCCGTCGGATACAGGGGCGCGGTAGGCCCGTGCCGGCTGCCGTTCCGGAGCCAGGTTATTCAGGTGATCGGCGAGGTCCTCCAGGCTGTTCAAGTTGTGGACGGGAAGGAAGTCGTCCACATAGGGCAGGGCGGCCTGAATGCCCCGGGTCAATGGTTCATAGTCCGGCGACCCCAGCAGCGGGTTCAGCCAGATGAGGCGGTGGCAGCTCCGTTGCAGCCGCGACATCTCCCGCCCCAGCATCTCCGGTTCGCCCCGGTCCCACCCGTCGGAGATGACCAACACGACCGGACTGCCGGTCCCTACCCGGCGCAACCACTGGAAGTTAAAGGTCTTGATTGCCTGGCCGATGCGGGTGCCCCCGGCCCAGTCGGGAACCGCTTTAGACACCTCGGTAACCGCCTGGTCGATGCTCCGGTGGCCCAGGAAGCGGGTGATCCGGGTCAAGCGTGTTGCGAACAGGAACGCCTCGATCTGCTGCGCGTTCCCCGCCCCTCGGGCCCCACTCCTATTCATCCCTCCGGCGGAGTTCCGGGCGATGCTGTGGATGAAGTGCAGCAACATCCGGGTGTAACGCTCCATCGAGCCGCTGACGTCGCAGATTAGTACCAGGGGCTTGGGTTTGTTTTTGCGGCTTTGCCCCGTCAACTCCACAAGCTCCCCGCCGTACTTCACGTTGCGGCGGAGGGTCCGGCGCAGGTCCAGGGATGCGCTGCCGCCGGGGACCAATCGCCGGGTGCGCCTGGTTCCCAGGTCCCAGTAAAGTTCGGCCATCATCCGCCTGGCATCGGTGATCTCCGAGGGACTGAAATCGGCGAAGTCCTTGGCCCGCAGCACCTCCCGGGCGCTGTACGTCTGGGTCAGATCGATGCTGTCCCCGGGCTGCGCGTCTCCTTCGCCCTTGTCAGTCGAGCCAAGTTCCGAACCCGCGGGTGGAGGCCCCACCTCCGGCTTCCGGTAGCGTCGCTCCTCTCCCAGGGATTTTATATCCCGCGTAATCTGCCTCGTGGCGGGCGTCCGCCAGAACACCTCAAACGCCTCATCGAACAGGGGAAGGTCCTGCTTGCGATGGACCAGGATGCAGCGGGCGGCCTGCCGGAAGTCCTGCTTGCGTCCGAAGGGCACATGGTCCATCGCCCGCACCATGTCCAGCATGTTGCCGGAGCCAACGTCCAGGCCAGCCTTGCGCAGCACTTCCCCGAACAGGAGCAGGCTGTTGAGGATGTGCCCTTGGCCGTTGGTTGATGTTGCGTCGGGTGGTGTGGTCATGGAGTGGTCCTGTCCTCGGGCATCAGGGCCAGGATTTCGCTTTTCAGTACCGGGAGGTGGTCGGTGATGATGCCCCAAACCGTATCCAGGTTGATGTCTAGAAATCTGTGAACCAGCCTTATCCGAAACCCGTGAAGTCGCTGCCAGTTAGTATTCGGGCAAGCGGCCTTCGCTGAATCAGAGAGACGGAGCGCCGATTCGCACAGTATGTGCAAATTCCTGAGGACAGCATCCTGGACAAGGATAGACCCAAGGAACGCTCCCCGTCCGTCGGCAACGTATGACTCTATCCGGTTAATGCGCTCTGGGATATATGCCAAGTAGAATCCGTCTCTCATTACAGCGGCATGGCTTCATTCAATACGTGGTCTCTAAGCAGAGGATGCAGTTCCCCCGTAGTTGTGACGAATACTTCCTTACCTAGCAAGTCCGCAAGGTCTACCATAAGACCGCCCGGGAACCACGGCGTAAGGTCCTTGACCGAGCCTATGTCCACGAGAAAGTCTATATCCTCTTTGGGAACATTGGGGTCCCCGGTGAACGATTCAAACACCCGAACATTCTTCGCGCCGTGTTTGGCTGCGATTCGGATGATTTCCTCCCGGTGTTCTGCCAGCAGCGGGTCCAGTTCCATGTTCTTCCCCATTTCTAACCGCCGCGCCTGCCCCGGCGGGGGCCGCGATTCCTGGACCGCTCCAGCATGGCGCGGACCGGCTCGCCGCGCACCATCTCGATATCGTCCTGGTACTTGAGCATAATACCTATCGTGTCGTCGATGACCTGCGGGTCAAGCTCGTTCTGGTTCAGGGCCATCAGGGCGGCGGTCCAGTCCAGCGTCTCCGACACGCCGGGAATCTTGTAAAGCTCGGTTTCCCGGAGCTCCTGGATGAACCCCGTCACCTGCTCCGCCAGCCTGCGGGGCGCACCGGGCACCTTGTTGGATACAATCTGCATCTCCTTCTGGAAGTCGGGGTAGTCAATCCAGTAGTAGAGGCAGCGCCGCTTCAGCGCGTCGTGGATCTCCCGGGTGCGGTTGGACGTGATTATCACTATGGGCGGGTGGACTGCCTGATATGTGCCAAGCTCCGGGATGGTTATCTGGTAGTCGCCCAATAGCTCCAGCAGGAACCCCTCGAACTCTTCGTCGGCCCGGTCCAGCTCGTCGATGAGCAGCACCGGAGCTTTCTCCCGGCTCTCGTCAATGGCCCGGAGCAGCGGACGCTTGATCAGGAAACGCTCACTGAAGAGGTCGCCGGCGACCTCCTCCCGGTCCACGCTGCCTCCGGCCTCCATCAGGCGTATCTCCAGTATCTGCCGGCTGTGGTTCCACTCGTAGACGGCATGGTTGACGTCCAAGCCCTCATAGCACTGGAGGCGGATCAACTCCGTGTCCAAAGCGGCGGACAGGGCGCGGGCAATCTCGGTCTTGCCGACACCGGCCTCCCCCTCCAGCAGAAGGGGCCGTTGCAGCTTCAGGGCCAGGAAAATAGGCACGGCCAGCCCCCGGTCGCTGATATACGACTGCTCCCGGAGAATCTGCTGCACCTCGTCAATGGACTCAGGAATCGTCGAAAACGCGCTGTTAGTGGCAGTCAACGGGTACTCCATCCACCGGGGTCCGCAACAAGCAACGGCTCCCCGCAGTGTCAAGAATTGAGGCGAGTCCTATTGTAGCGCACCGGGTTGGGGGCTACCACCGGAGGGCGTTACGTTTGCTTGCCGGGTATGGCTTTGCTACAGTGGCCGCAAGCTCAGTAACGGCAATGTCGCTGGGGGAAACCATTACGGGTCGGGGGAATTAGTTATGGATGCTGCCGAGGTGCAAGCCATTGCTGCCATTGGCGGAATGATGGTTGCCATGATCGGCCTCATCATAGGATTGATGTTTTGGCTGGTGCGGAATCTTGAACGCAACCTCATGTACAGGATTGACCGCATGGAACAAAACCTCATAGACAGGATTGACCACTTTGGGCAGAATCTTGGGGACAGGATTGACCGCGTGGAGCGTAAGGTGGACGGAAATCATACCGATATCCTGACCCTTCTCCAGAACCATACTCACGGCCCGGATGACCTGCCAGCGTTCCACCGGCTGACGGACGCCGCCGAGGAGTGACCGGCACCCGCCATTGACCGGAAAAGGAGCCCGCAAATCCCGAATCTCTCCCCGAGGCAAACGGCTATGACAACAGGACGCGCCAGGATGTCCGGAGCGGCGCTTGAACGATTTCTGGAGTTTCCTCCAAGGCCGGACATGCAAAACCTTTTATACCTTCACGACCAGGGCCACGTACCCGCCCTGAAGAACCATTTCGGCAATCTCGAAAGCACCCTTGTATTGGGCGAAGTGCCGGTGGGATGGAACGCACGCACGGAACGCTCCGGTATCCGTATCCCGGACCTGATAGTAGCATTCAACATCAACCGCGCCCAGGTCGTGGAGCAAATGGGCTATTCAATCAACGAACAGGGGAAACCGCCCGACTTCGTATTGGAAGTAGCATCCTATAACACGGCGATGAACGACGAGAGGGGCAAACGGACCAGCTACGCAGGGTTCGGCATACCCGAATACTGGCGGTTCGACCCCTCGGGAGGCCAATACTACGAGCGGCCGCTGGCCGGGGACCTGCTCGGAGAGGACGGAAGCTACCACCCCATCCCCATCCGGGCCATTTCGGAGGAAGTGTTGTGGGGGTACAGCGAGAAGCTGGGGTTATACCTGTGCTGGGAGCACGGGCAACTCCGCTGGCACGACCCCGCCAGCGGACAGTACCTGAAAACCTACAACGAGGAACAAACCGCACGCATCGCCGCGGAAACTGCCCGAGACTCCGCGGAGGCCCGGATAAGGGAACTGGAAGCCGAGCTTGAGCGCAGGCGGCAGCAGTGAGCGGTGATTCCTGGCAGGGAGATCAGTATGGCAGTATGGGTTGTACGCGGCGGATTGGACGGTGAATATGAAGAAGATGCACCAGAAAAGTGTGTGATCCGAATCGGATTCGACATGAATGTGGATCTGACGGATGCATCGGAATTTGATGATGTGAAGAATCTGGTTCAGTGGGCACACGAGGGTGCACCACAGGCGAGAGTTGCCAATTTTGCGGGTCAGATTTGGGCGTTCAAAGGGGAGATGCAAATTGGTGACTTGATTATTGTGCCACGGAAGGGGCCATCCATTATGGCCGTAGGAGAAGTAGGGGTGTCCGTCAGAATTTTGGGGATTATCTGGGGCGCCCAACGGGAGCCCGGCGCCAGGGGTGACTGGCCGCAGGCCGGTGAGGGAGTTTTGACCCCTCCCTTCCACCGGATAGTGCAACCCCGGCGGGGCTTTTCACCGGGACCTCCGGTCTATCCGCCGGGCTGAGTTTGGCCCCCGGTTCTCCGGCTGCCGCCAGCCGCCGCCGGGGGCCTGCTTTCTCTCCGGGTGTGCCGGAACTCCGGGAGCCCCGCTTTCTGAGCCGCCGGGCTATACGCGGCCATTCCCCGGCCCAGCGGCCGCTGCATACAATGTTGCGCAAGCCCAGCATGGGATTTACATGGGGCCGCGCCCAGTGCATTCCTCCCCCCTTCAACCTCGCTTCCACCACCAGCTTGTTGCCGCTCTCCACCGCACCGCTTCCTATGGGCCAGCCCTGGGCCCGCAAGACCGGATAGCGCATCTGGGCTTCCCGCTTTTCCAGGTAGGCCAGGGGTTTGCCCAGGTCAGTTTCCCGGCCTTGGACCAAGACCCTGATGTCCTCCAATACCGGACCGGCGCCCTCATGTTTGAGACGCTGCGTCTGTTCCCGTTGCCATTCATCAGCCATCGAAGACGCTTCCCCAAACAGGCCCCGGCCGATCTCCCCCATGTACCCCGCAGCATGGGGAAAGTCCAGAATCCGCACCGCACCGGGACAATGAAAGTCCCCGAATCCCTGAATCCATTCGGCCCCATCGGACACCAGGGCCACTTGGCCCTTTTCCCCCACCCCCCGCCGGCAGGTCTCCGCCAATGCCTGCCGGGTGAAGCCCGCCGCATCGCTCAACCGGGAAAAATAGGACATCTCCTTCAGGGTTCCAGGCTCCGCACCCGTCTCATCCACCTCCCCAATCACCATCGTCTTGACCTCAGCCCATTCTCCTCCCGCCAAGGGCGCCATCGCCCCGTCCACTTCCACCACCAGCCGGGCTGAGCCGGAACCGGCCACTTCCCAGTCCACTTCCCGGCCCTGTTCCAACGCCCCGGCCTCCTCCTCCTGAATGACCACATAAGCCGCCCCCGCTGCTTCGGTATGCCGTCTTACCGTGGCTTCACTGAGGGAATTCAGCTTCATCCAGTCCACCAGGAGCCGTTGCGCCTTCTCGAAGGGCATCCAACTCCCCAGCCGCACCAGAACCTCTTCCAGCCCCGGAGTCAGACAGCCCGGCAGCAATTCCAGCTCTTCATCCAGGGGGGAAAAGTTTCCCGCCGCAAGCGGGGCAGACCCCGTACTCCCGTTCCAGCGTGACCTCCTGCCCCCCCAGGGTCTGCAACCGCCGCTCCCGCTTGCCCGAAGAGGCCAGTTCATGGCCGCAATCAGGGCATACCGGCCTTTCTCCAGGCTGACTTCCGCTCCAGTCCCTGGCGGAACTGGCCAGAGCCGTATCCTGGAGCATCCGGCCCCGCAACTTCGCCAGCCGCAGGTCCAGTTCCTTTTCAATCTCACTAAAAGTGGCTTTAGGATTCTGCAACCGCCACTCTTTCATCCCGGTGATTGCTTCTTCGCTCAACTCCCGCCAAGTCAATCCCCAATCCTTCATTTCCATAAGACACACCCATCCTCTCTCCAGTCCTTTGCCGCCATTTTACCCCTCCATCCTCTCCCTATCCAAAATTCTGACGGACACCCGAGAAGTAACGGGAAGGTATGAGTACTCTCCCCCTGCTTCACACACGAGATCGGTTAGGTGGATTAACGAGGAGGTTCCCAGGGGTCCCTTTGTTGGACCACTAGAGACACCGATGACGGTCTTCCGCCCATACTTAGGTGAGAATGTCGATGTAGAAATGCGGCTCCGAGCAATAGTCGGAGAAAAGAACCCTCAGTGGGACGCTTTCATACATTGGGCCAGGCTGTTTTACGAAAGGGAGGATTTCAACGAGTACGAACGTGACTACAAGCTCCTTGTGGGGGAGAGATTGGCTGCTGTCAAGCAAGCTCTCCGGGACGGCAACGTTGATTGGGAAGACATGCTAAGAAAAACATTTGCCGCCCCTGACAGTTACTTGAGAGATTGGCGTACCAACAACTTGCTCTTGAGCTTGGACCCTCCTCGGCTTGAAGAAGCGTTGCGTCGTATCTGGGGATTGGACGGCCCAACTTTCATAAGGCCCTCGGGCTTGGAAGAGCGAGTACGGGTTTTCCAGGAACTTGGACCGTTCGGGACACCGGCGCTTATGGCCTCGATCCTCTTGATGGGGGATGGGCCTACACAGTACCCAATGTACCGGTATACATCGCTGAAGGATGCGTATCGACTGACAGGGTACTCCTCCGATCCGAATAATTCTCCCGATGCCTGGGAAAGGTATGAGCACTCGCTCGGTTTCTATGATGAGTTCATTGGTCAGGCGTCTATGCGCGGCCTGAAAATTCGGGACCGGCTTGATGCTCAAGGCTTAGTCTGGTGCGTAACCCATTACGGCAAGGAGAACATGCCGGACGATTGGCCGGAAGAACTAAAGGACCAACTCATCGCGTACAGAGCGGGAGAGCTGACTGAGGTTCCCCCTCCAATCCCTCCCGATCCCTGGTCCTCCACCAATATAGAGTCCTTGGCTGCCGAACTCCTGTGGGAACCCGACCAGCTACAGGAAATCATCGACGACCTGCAAGAGAAGCGCCAGGTGATTTTCCACGGCCCGCCCGGCACAGGAAAGACCTACGTTGCAAAGCGCATCGCCAAACATGCCCAGGACTGCGGCGGCGGGTTTGAAATCGTCCAGTTCCACCCGTCATATTCCTACGAGGATTTCGTACAGGGTTTTCGGCCCAAGCTGCACAATGGGCAGCCTGGGTTTGACCTCGTTGACGGCCCACTGCTCCGTATTTCTGAACAGGCGAGAGCCAACCCGGACACCACCTTCATCCTTGTTATCGACGAACTGAACCGGGGCAACGTAGCCAAGGTCTTCGGAGAACTGTATTTCCTCCTGGAATACCGGGACGAGGAAGTGCGCCTCCAGTACAGCGGCGAAGGCCAAGGGTTCAGCCTGCCCCCTAACCTCTGGTTCATCTGCACAATGAACACCGCCGACCGCTCCATCGCATTGATGGACGCTGCCCTGCGGCGGCGCTTCTACTTCGCTCCATTTTTCCCCGACGAACCGCCGGTTAAGGGGCTGCTGCGCCAGTGGCTCTCTGAGAACGACCCGGACAATGCCTGGGTTGCGGACCTGGTGGATAAGGCCAACGAAAAGCTGGACCGGGACACCGGTATTGGTCCCAGCTATTTCATGGACCCCGACCGGCCTTTGGACCAAAACCGCGTCCGCCGTATCTGGGAGCGGGCGGTTATTCCCTACGTTGAAGAGCAGTGTTTCGGGGACGACGCCAGGCTGGCTGAGTTCGATTTCGACCGTCTAAAGGGACAGGTTAGAGGCGCAGCGCAGACGGGTGATGGGTCTGACGACGGGGTCACGAAACAGCAGGCTGGCGATGCAGACTCTAACCCTGTGTGAGTACGAGTCCCGCCCCGTCTACTTCCAACTGGATTCGAGACAACTGGCCGGGCTGAAAGCCGCACATATCGACGTAACTGCGCCGACGGTTGATGGGGCAATTTGGGACCTTCACCCCTCATCCTACATTGGCACGGTCCGCTTGGGAGATCTCTCCATCGTTGTGCGGCCCAAGATTCCCATCAACCGGGTGATGTTCCTGGTTGCCTACGCCCTCGACCCCAAGGACTGGAAGAACTATTTCAATCTATACCCAAACAGCGATGTCTTGGAAAGCATCATCCCGGCATTCGTTCACCACACCCATCAGGCCATCCGGCGCGGCTTGTTGCAAGGATACCGTACCGAAGAGGAGGCGCTGCACACCGTCCGGGGCCGTATCCGTTTCAGCGACCAGATAAACCGGCGCTTCGGCATCCCGCTGCTCGTCGAGGTGGCCTACGACGAGTTCACCGAAGACATCAAGGAGAATCGCCTGCTCAAGACGGCATTGCACCGGCTGTCCCGTCTCCCGGTCGGGTCGGAACGGTCTCGTCGGGACGTCAATGGCCTCCGCCCGGCGTTCAACACGGTCGGGCTTGGCGACTACCGCCGAGGCGCGCCAGAGGTCCAATACACCCGGCTCAACAGCCACTACCGCCCTGCTGTAGAGCTGGCCCGCCTGATTATCGACAACTCCAGCCTGGAACTGTTCCACGGCGAGGTTGCCGGGGCGTCCTTCCTGCTGGACATGAACAAAGTGTTCGAGCGGTTCCTGTTCGTCGCATTGCGGGAGGCGTTGGGGCTGCCGGGAAGGGTGTGGCGGAGCGGCGAGCGTCTCACACTGGACGTCGACGGCAAAATTAGGCTGGAACCCGACCTTTCATGGTGGGACGGCGGCCGCTGCCGTTTTGTGGGCGACGCCAAGTACAAGCGCATCACGCCTACAGGGTTCCAACACGCCGACATTTACCAGATGCTGGCCTACTGCACGGCTGCGGATTTGCCGTCCGGGTTGCTGGTCTACGCTGCCGGAGAGTCAGAGCCGGGTGTTTACCGCATCAGGAAAGCCGACAAGGTTATCGAGGTGGACTCCTTGGACCTGGGAGGCAAGCCGGAAGATATTCTGACCGAAGTCAAGCGAATCGCGGAGAAAGTTAAGCAACACTCCCTTACGATGATGGCGGCCGCTTGAAAAACTCTCGCACCAGCCCCCGCAGCCGCGTCCAGTGGTCGTCCAGGGACTCGCGCTGCTCCGGGGTCAGCTCGTTGTAGTAGCGCCCGTGCTCAGGGAAGTACCACAGGGGAAAGACCCAGAACCCCGGCGTATCCGAATCCTGGCCGGGGCGGTCGGTGATGCGTCCCGTAGCGCCTCGCAGCTCCCACGATGCCAGCACCTTGCCCTTGTCGGCGATGGCCAGAGCTTCGGCCCACGACGCCTGTCGTTCCGCCCCGTGGTAGGGACGCATCAACTCCAGCAGCCTGGCGGCCCGCTCCTGATCGTCGGCCGCTGGACCTGCGAAGCGGTGAGTGTAGCGGCTCTCCCACCTGTTTCCCAAAGCTGGCACAATCAGCCCCCCATCGGAGGCGATGGACAGCATGGACGCGGCCTTCGACCACTCGGCGGCCTTGGCACGGGCAATGGCCTCGTGGGTGTCCTCATCCTCGTCAGGGTCGGCTGACACACCGGCTTCTTGAGGCGTCACCGGAAGTAACGGCAGACCCTCCAACAGCCAGCGCAGCGTCTCCTGCTTGGCCCGGTTGCCGGTGGCGAGGAGGATTGGGGTGGTGACGGGACCGGCTGGAGTCGTGGCCATCGTCGCGCCGTACAGACGCTAGAGGACCCGGGCCACGGCCCGGGTTGCTGCGCCATCGCCGCCCATGAGCTTCAGGGGCAGCGCCCATAGCTCGAAGTCGAGGCCGGTCACCTGGTCCAGGTTGATCAGATTTTCGATCAGTGGGATACCCCTGCCCAGCAACAGCCGGTGTACCGGGAAGTCGTTGATGGTTGACCGGGGCGTCGGCGGGTGCTTGTCGATGGGGAAGTCCACCGCCACCGCGTTTACGCCGTTATCGGCCAGGTACGCCGCTCCTTCCGTGCTCAGATATGGGCCTTCCGAGTAGTAGCGGGCGTTGCCCGATTCGCTGGCCGTCCATCCCGTGAAGAGAACGGTTATCTTGCCCACGACGGCATCGGGCGCGCCCCCGGCCTGTTGCAGGTCGGAAACTGAGATGGGCGTCCGGCTCCGGGCAAGCTCACGCAGGTCCAGCAGTATGGCCGGTCCCATGTACCTGTCCAGCGCCATGTCTTCCACGGTGGTCCCGTCGGGATGGAAGTGGTAGGGAGCATCCACGTGGGTCCCGATGTGCGTGGCCAGCGTCAGTTTAGTGTTGGAGCGGGCGTGGGTCTCGTGGGTCTGCAACGGCGACATGCAGACTCCGATCAACCCCGGCACTGGCGTCACCCGGTCACTGCCCAGGGTTAAGGTCAGGTCGATGAGACGGGCCATCTTTGGCTCCTTCCGTGACGCCGGGCGTTCAGTCGTCCCCTGCCGCTGGTCCAGGGGCCGCCGCCGTTCCCGGAAGCGGCCTGTCCGGCTGAGGTGTTGTCCTGGCTTCCGGCGGCAGCGAGTTTTCCCAGTCGGGTATGAGTATGCGCGATGTCGGTTCCAGAGTCATTATCACCACTACGCCGCCCAGGCTGAAGAGGATGGAAAGGGCGAGTATGGCGGTGTATGAGCCGGTGAGGTAAATGACCATGCCGGCCATAGCGGTGGTTATGGCGTGCCCCATGAGCGCTCCGGTCATTTGCCAGCCGTAGCAGGAACCCATCGGCCCGTTGCCGAAGTACTGACGGTTGATTACCAGGTATCCTGTCCACTCGCCGCCGAAACCGATCCCGAAGGTGGCGGCAAACAGGTAGAAGGCCCACAGGTCCTGCGCCCATATCAGGATGAATACGGTTACTCCCTGGATGAACAGGCAGGTTGCCATCACCTTCCGGGAGCCATAGTTCTCAGCCAGCACGGGAGTCATGAGGCGGCTGACGATGCTGACCAGAGATATGATGGTCAGGATCCCCGCCGCCGCCGCGAGGCTGAGACCCTGCTCAACTGCTATCGGGATGGAAAAAATAAGAACAATGCCGTGACCGGCGCAGCCAAGGGCATGGATGATGGGGAGGTTCCAGAAGGCCCGTGTCTTCCTCATGTGCTGGTTGAACGCCTTGAGCCGCATCTTCTCCATCGCGCTGCTGCGAACCGCCGGGGGCGGCTCGTTCGCCGAAGCGCCGTAGGGCGGAATTCCGATATCAGCGGGCCGGTTCCTGAGAAACGGCGTCAACAGCAGGATGATGCCCCCTCCGGCGACACCGATAGTCCAGAACGTCAGGTTCCACCCCACAGACTCCAGCAGGTACCCCAGCATAGGGGCCAAGGCCGCGGTGCCCACCCCTCCGGCAGCCCAGAGTATCCCTGTGCCCAGTCCCAGCCTGCGCCGGAACCACCCGCTGATGGAGGCCATGAGCGGCACCATCGAGATTGACTGGGTGATGGCCAGCAGACCGCCGAATACGAGAAGGAACTGCCAGAGTTCGGTCACCGAACCCAGGAGGACCATGCTGATGAGGTAAAGCGCGCCGCCCACGGCCATCATCTTTTGCGGGCCGTACCGGTCGCCGAGCCAGCCACTTACGGGGGAGCAGATGGCTCCCACGAGGTAAAAGGCAGCCATCCCCATCCCGATGATGCCGACCTTCCAACCAAACTCGCCGTCGGGGTCGGTTAGCGGGGGAATCATTATGCCCGCGGCCATGCCGATTGAGCTTGCGATTATCTGCACCGCGGCCAGAATGGCAACGATGGCCCAAGCGTAGTGAATGCCCCACGGCAACCGGGAGGGGATTATGCCGGTCAAGCGGCGTCCTGTTTCAGCCAATCGTTTTTCCTTTGGGGATGAACCTTTGGGGACGAAAAAGGAGGTATATCAACTGCCGGTATGACACACGAATTAGCCCCGCAGGCGGCGAATCTCGGCTTCCAGTTCCCGCAGCCGCTCCTCGGCAGCTAGCCGGGCCTGGCGTTCCACGTCCCGCTCACGCTCGGCGGCGATGCGGTCATTATCGGCGTCATGGAATGTCCGCAGATAGCGTCCCGCCGCAGGGTCGTAGAAACGGAGCAAATCTTCCTCCCAGCAGAGGTCCAGTCCCAGAACATCGCTGTGACCCCGGTGGTGGGCCGCGTCCACCTCAACGATGGGGACCGGTTGGTAGACGTCTCCTGTTAGCCGGTCCCCGGCCAAGGGGACGCCGTGGTACAGGCCGCCCGATGGGTCGTACCGCCAGTACTCGGGTATGCCCCAGGCAGCGTAGTCGCCGCGCTTCTCCGTGATGTCCCGCTGTCCGGTGGTTTCCGACGCGACCTCCAGCACGAAGTCCGGGGGTTTGCCCAACTTCTCGATGGAGTATCCCCTGTCATCTTTGATGGTAGCCTGGTCTACCCCGAATGCGATGAGCAGGTCCGGGACTCGCAGACCCTGGCGTTGACGCAAATTCCGGCCCACCGGCACCTCTCCCATAACGACGGCAATTCCCCGTCCGCCGAAATGCCGGCACAGGGCTGACAAGTGACCGGGTCCGTAGAGATAGAGGGGGGTTGCATATCGCCCCTGGTGGAGAACACAGGGAATTTGCCGTCGCCGGGGTCGTACGAGGTCCGCGGCGGCGTGAAGCGTCTTGCGGAAGGGTTGTATGGCGGCGGCCTGTTGATCATGGCGGCTCTAACGGTGCTAATGCAACGGGCAGGCGCTCAGCAGCGCCTTGCCCCACCATTTGTCGGCTGCGGTATCGCCGGCCTGGGCCTGGTCGAAGGACTGGAGGAACTTTTGCGTTTCCGTTTGCGGCGCCTGCGTCTGCGGCGCGGCATAACCGGACACGCCGCCGGGCAAGGCCAGGGACAGCGCGCGTTCCCGGCTGGCGGAGTCGGCCGACACGGCCCATGCTCCGAAGAAGATCAGCAACGCCGCCGTTGCCACGATTGCGACGATGAACGATAGGGGTGCGCTTACCTTTTTCAGTTGCTGGGGCTGCATGACGGATTACCTCCTGCAGAGATCCTCCGTTCTCCGTTGGGCGCCGGAGCGGATGTTAATTCGCACCGGCGCCCCAATGGTCAAGAATGGGTATGGCGGCAGGCTGTGGGATACTCCTAGCCTACCTGCACCTCGAAGGGGAAGACCATATTGTTACCATAGCCGCGGCCGTCCCACTTGTTGGGGAACTCCATCGGCTGGGTCTCTCCCCTATCGTTGGTGGCCCGGCTCATCAGGGTGTAGCTGCCCGGGCCGGGCGGCTTCCAGTAGTGCTCCCACCGGTACCAGGAATAGCCGCTGCGGGGGTGAAGCACGTCCACCGGCGACCAGGACGCGCCGCCGTCGGTGCTAATCTCCACCCCGGTAACCTGGTCTTCGCCCGACCAGGCGGCCCCGGCAAGCTGGTAGCCGCTGGCGGGGACTACCTCTCCCGGCAGCGGGTTGGTGATGATGGACTTGACCTTCATCCTGGTAAGGTAGGTGTAGTAGCTGTCAGCGTCGGGACCGTTGACCGTCATGTACCGATCGGTCATGTAGAAGCCTTTGAACTCGTGGTCCAGGACGTGGATGCCCACCAGCCACTTGATGGAGGTCATGCCGTACCAGCCCGGCACCAGCAGCCGCAGCGGGTAGCCGTGGGGCGGCGGCAGGGCTTCGCCGTTCATTTCGTAGGCGAGCAGGGTATCCGGATGGGTGGCCTTGGCCAGGGGCAGGCTGCGCTCGTAGGTAACTTCCGGCGGGTCTCCGACGGTCTCGTCGGGACCGTGGTCTGCGCCCTCGAACATCACCTCGACGGCGGAAGGCTTCACTCCGGCTCTGGCCAGTACGTCGGCCAGGGATACCCCGGCCCACTCCGCGTTGCCCATGATGCCGTGGCCCTTGATCTGCTCCATCACCGAGCTGGTCCGCGTCGTCCTGGCCCAGTAATCGGGCACCGGGCTGTTGCCGCAGCACTCGAAAGTGACCTGGAATATCTTCTTGGGCATGTCCAGCAGGTCCTGGTAGCTCAGGCTCAGGGGGTTCTCGACCTCGCCGTCAACCACCAGCCGGAAGGTGTCGGTGTCTATCTTTGGGACCTCGCGCCAGTGGTTGCGGATGTAGAACAAGTCGTTCGGGACGATATTCTCCTGCAACGCCTGGGGCGGCGCGGCGAAGGTGCGATAACCCGCGTTGGTCGGAATTATCTGGGGCGTGATTTCGGTCCGGGTCTGTTGGATTGTCATAGACTTCTCCTGAGGAATGTATGCAAACCTGCGGTCCTCGGCAAGCTGGAACCGTTCAGTGTCTTGGGTCGGCCAGTGCCGGTTGTCGTCCGCTACTCGATGTAACTCGTTTCCAGGTCTATGGTTGGGTAGATGACCAGCAGCCGGACCGGTATCCAGAGCTTGTTGGCCAGCTTGTGGGGGACTCCCGGTGGAATCGCCAGGGTTACCCCGGCCCGGACGGTGGTCAACTCGTCCTCCAAAATTATCTGTACTGCACCGGACATTACCATCACGGCAGTGTCCGTGGTGTGCGTATGGAGCTGACCCTCCCATCCGGGGTGAAGCTCGACTTCCTTGATGGTCAGGGACAGGGCGCCCTGTTCGCTGGAGACCAGGGTCCGCTCACGGGCGTAGTCTACCATTGGCGACATGGGCACCGCACTGTTTTCGATGATCGGCATGGAGAAATCCCCCGTATCCTGTCTCCGGCTTTACCTCCCCGTTCTGCGAATGGAAGAGGCGTCGTGGCCGGTTGCTACTCGATGGTGATGTCGTAACCCACGATGGCACTGAAGTTCTTGCGCATATTATTATAGCGCGGCTCGTGGGACTGGACCCTTCCGGCGGCGTCGGTCGCTCTTGACATAACCTTATAGTTGCCGGGCTTTTCGACGTCCCAGACGTAAGACCAGCGGACCCACATCCAGCGGTCGATGGGTTCCTCCAGCCGGGCCGAGTGCCAGGTATCTCCGCCATCCACCGATACCTCGACCTGGGTGATGGTCCCGCCGCCGCTCCAGGCATAGCCCCGGACAACGTGAGTGCCGGTTAGCAGGGTGTTGGTGTCGTCGTTGGGATGGGTCACCATCGACTTGACCCCGATGGTGGTGATCAGCTCCTTGTTGGGGTCGTCGGGCGAGTCCCCGTAATAGTAGAAGTTGTAGTGATACCAGCAGTCCGGCTCATGGTCCAACACCTCCAGCTTCCAGAGCCACTTGACCGACCAGTTGCCCGACCATCCGGGGACCAACAGCCGCACCGGCGCGCCGTGCAGGTGCTCCAGCATTTGGCCGTTCTGGGCCACCGCCAGAATCGTGTCAGGGTGCAGGGCCTTCTCCAGGGGCAGCCCCTTGTCGTAATAGAAAGGCTCCGTGCCCTCTGCGGCGCTGGCGGGCACGCCCTTGTCCCAGCCCTCGGCCCGGACGTGGGTCGCCCTGCCCGTCAACCCGGCCTCGTTTAGCACAGCGGCCAGGGGAACGCCCGTCCACTCGCTGGCGCTGAGGATCATGCGCTCCTGGTTCCGGGAGGGCTTTGACCCCTCGCCCTTGAAGTACTCGAAGTAGGTGGCGTCGCTGCCGGAGCACTCCATGACGGTGCGGACTGTGCGTCCGGGGAACTGGCGTAATTGCTCGTAGTCCAGGGTAAGGGGCCGCTTGACCTCCCCTTCAACGCTTAGAGACCAATTGTCGGTAGATACCACTTCCGGCACTGCAAAATGCTGCACGACATAATGGAGTTCGGTGGGTGTAATCAGGCCTTGGAGGTCCATCACTGGAGTGCGTACCCGCTGCACCCGGCCGTCATCATCCAGCAGGTTCACCGGATTCATGGTGGAACTGGGCCAACCGTACCACCGGCCCTGGGAGTGGGGATTTGTGGACTGTGGCCCTCCGGGGCCGTCCATACGCAGAAAGTCGGGGACTGCCCCTTCCTCTTGCCTGGTTGCCATCTACGAATCCTCCGTAACTTGAAGTTTTGCAGCCGGTTGTTTAGTGGCTGCTGACCGATGGTTTCTTATACCTCACCGTCCGGCCCCACTGCTGGATTCCTTATAACGAACCCCGTTGGGCTGGAATCTCCTATGTTGACAGGTTGGCCAGTCAATAGCTGAATGCGGCGGGCAGCTTCTTGGGAATCAACCGTATAAGGACGAGGCGGGGCGGTGCGCAGGGCTTCCAGTTCATTCAGCAGGCTTTCGATGGCGCTAATTACTGCGGCAACCCTGCTCGGCGATACATTGTTCTCGTAGAAATTGACATGCAACTCCAAGCCCCTGTGGGTCAAGTCTACTATGTTGGAGTCGTTATGCTCCCGCCCAATCTGTACGCCTATCTCCCGGACGTGGGCGTGGCTTGCGTGAAACCAACCCCTGGCAGCGCCGATTGCCTTGAGCTGCTGGGCCAGTGCCCCCCATGCTTTCTCCGATGCCTGGAGACGGTCTCCCTTCTCCATCTCCGCCTTGGCGCTTTCCATGAACCACCTGCTCAACACACTGCGGTCCGCCAGTTCGTCCTGAAGCGGCTGACGCCTGGGAATGCGTGTTTGTGGCAATTCTGAAGCCATTTCCGGTTCTCTGCTTATTCGGTGCCCCATTGTTGAACCTCTCGGGGCATAGGACAACTTGGGGCGGTCTGGTATCGGGGCGGTTTCTACGTATGACTCTCGTACTTCTCCCCCAGGGCAGTCTCCCAACGCAGGTAGTTCATCATGTCGGCGTAGTTGCGGTCGGGGCCAGACGCTACCAGGTCATTGGGGGCGCTCATAACCCCCGTCAGGCCCGTTTCCACCGGCAGTCCTGCCTGTCTCCACGCTGCCATCCCGCCCTCCAGGGCCGACACGTTACTGTATCCCAGGTCCTGAAGAGTCGCGGCGGCCAGCACTGCGTTTGCGGTATCGCTGGCGGTAACGGCCACGGATGCGGTCTTGTCCGGCGCGAAACCCCCTATCTGGAACTCCAGCCAGCCCCTCGGCGCCCAGCGAGCGCCAGGAACGTGGCCCCTGGCGAAGTCATGGCTGGTATCCACGAAAATCGTTACTCCGGCGGGCGTCCGGTTGATGTCACCGGCTGCCACTACACGTACTTTGGCTTCGGCCTGGGCCAGACCCGGCGTTGTCTCCTCGACCATCCCTTGCTCGAGTTTCTGCCCGGCGGCGGTCCATGCCGTGGTCCCGCCCGCAACAACATAGACTTCTTCAAACCCTAGCTGCCTGTACCAGGACGCTGTGACCGTAGACCTTACCTTGCCATCGCAGGCGAATACGATGGCCGCGTTCTTGACCACCCCAACGTCGTCGGAACGCTGCACTGCCTGTCCTCCGGGGAACCACCGGAAGCCGGGAATGTGCCCCGCCCGGTATTCCTCTTCTGTGCGCACGTCAATGAGGTAGAGGCTCTCTTGTTCCCGGCGGGCCATCACTTCCTGCAACGCTTCGGGGTCCAGGTGGCGTACTCCGTCCTCACTGGCGAGCGCATCGGCGTAGGCTTCGGCCGCGGCTAGACCCTCGGGCGACGGGTCAGGCATGTCGAGCCGGTCGCCTCCGGACTCAAGCTCATATCCCGCCAGTACCCAACCGGATGTCCCGTTGCGCAGGCCATAGACATTGCTCAACCCCATGCGCTGGAGGACGCGCGCGCCGATGATGCTCCGGGTCCGTCCGGCGCAGTTGATGATTACTGTAGTATCAGGGTCCAGGTCCTTCTTGATGTCCGTTATCCGGTAGGCCAGTTCCCCGCCGGGAACGCTCCGCCCTCCCGGAATGCAGAACCGCTGGTACTCCTCCGGCGTCCTGGTGTCCAGGATCACCATCTTGTCCCCACGCTCCATACGCTGGTACAGGTCTTCCGCGTCGATTTCGGGAACGTGGTTCACCACTTCCACCTTCTCGCCGAAGTCCTTGCTGGGAACGTTGCTGCCCCACTCGGTCGGGAAGCCGCGGGCAGCCCAACGGTTGGTCCCGGCCTCCAGCACCGATACCCTTTCGTACCCGGCGTGCTCCAGGGTTGCGGCGGCCAGCTTGGCCCTGCGGCCGTCGTCATCGCAGACCACGATATGGGAACCCTTGAACGGGACGGCCAGTGCAATCTGGGACTCCAGCACACGGCGCGGGACGGAGCTGGAGCCGGGAATGTGGGAACTGTTGTATTCCCCCGCTTCCCGCACGTCGATCAGCGCGAACTGGGTATCGCCTTGCAGCAGCGAGTCAAGGGCTTCTTCCGTAAGATGCTCTGCCATCGCAGGTCTACCTCCGCATGTGGGCTGGCCGGGGGCGACCCCCTCGGCGTTGCCGGTGTGGATGTTATCGGGACGGCGCAGGAGCCGGGGTTCGGGCCTCCTCGGGAAGGGACTGTTCCCAGTCTGGTATCAGCACCCGTGACGTGGGTTCCAGGAACAGGATGCAGGCCGCGCCTCCCAGGCTGGTGAATATGGAAATGTACCAGGCCACGTCATAGGAACCGAACATGTCGAAGACCACGCCCCCCAGCAGCCCGCCCAGGGCCATACCCAGTCCCGATCCCATGCTCTGGAACCCGAAAATGGTTCTCACCGGCCCCATTCCGTAATACTGCCGGTTGATCACCAGGAATGCGGACATCTCCCCCCCAAGCCCGATTCCGAACAGCACTGAGAACAGGTAGAACTCCCACGATGCCTGGGTCCAGAACAGCATGGCCACGGTGACGCCCTGAATGGCATAGGCCAGGGCCATGACCCATTTCGCTCCCAATCTGTCGGCCAGGATGGGGACAGCCAGGCGGCTGGCGATGCTGGCAAAGGAGTAGAGGCTGACGATCCAGGACGCCGACGCCAGCGACACCCCCTGGCTGACGGCGTAGGTCACCGCCCAGACCATTACGATGGAGTGTCCCACGCATCCCAGGTGGTGGATGGCGATCAGGTTCCAGAAGGCCCTGGTGCGCCGGGCGTGTTGCAGGAACACCTTGGAGCGCAGCTTGGTCACCGCGGCGTCGGGAGTAGAGGTGGGTGTTGGATCGTCTCCGGTAGCCCCATAGGGTCTCTTGCCCTTGTCGGCGGGTTCACCGGGGAAAAGCATCACCAGCGCTGCCACGATCACCCCGCCGATGGCGGTGAGCATCCAGAAGGACATCTGCCAGTCGAAGTGCGACAGCAACAGGGCCAGTCCCGGCGCCATCACCGACGCGCCCATGCCGCCCGCGGCCTGCTGCACCCCCACGGCGACGCCCAGCTTCCGTCGGAACCAGGCAGCGACCGTGGTGGGAATGTTGACCCGGAACAGGGCCTGGGAGACGCCCAGTACCACGCTGTAGTAGAGGTATAGCTGCCACACCTCGGTAATGGTGCTTAACAGCAGCAACCCGATGATGTAGCAGCCCGTGGCGACAACGAGGGAACGGCGCGCTCCGTAGCGGTCCCCAACCCAGCCTGCTGCCGGAGACAGTACCGCGCCGACAATGCTGCGGAAGACGTAGGCCAGGGAGATCGCCGTGAGACTCCATTCAAATTCCTCGAGGATTACCGGAATCAGAACGGAGAACGCCTGGCTGATGGCGTTGGTGGTGACCTGGAGTATGACGGCAATGGCAACTACAACCCAGGCATAGTGGTACATTGAGCCTAACCGGCCCTGTTGTGGAGCTATGCCCGGCCCCGCCAAGTCAGCCCCCGCAGTTGTAGCGGAATCGCAATCTGGGACTCGCTACTGTATGGAAAGTACACATATGGAAGGTTCGTAAATTATGGTCACCGCCCATACAAGTGTCAAGGGATAGCCAACTAGCCGTAGAGTTCCGGTTTAGATGGTTTGGATTACTGACACTTGTCCCTTAATGTGCGTGCGGCATGTGCTAAAATACGCCGGTTGCATTGGAAGGCGCGGCCCCTGAACCCAACCCGGAGACGCACATCGTGGACGACGACGTATTTGTCCGGCGCATACAGGAGAAAATCGAGCGGATGGCGGGTTGCGCCGTAGAGGTCCACGTGGACCATGAGGACGAGGACCAGCTACAGTTAGAGTTGGTGCGAGAGGTGCCACTGGTGGTGATGGGATCGAACATCTACGAATACTCCGGGTTCGCCAGGATGTGCATCGAGTACGCCGCAGCGTCCATCCGGGAACAGCGCCCCATCGACATTCTGGAGTTCCACGTCCTGCTGGCGCGGAACTGACCCTTCCCTGCTCATGGCTCCCAGCCTTTTCCGACGCCGGTGGTCCCCCGCCCCGGAAAACAGTCCCTGGTACTACAAGCCCTGGTTTCTGATACCCGCCTTCATCCTTGGGTGGCCTGCGTTGCCGCTGCCGTATCCGTCATTGTGGCCATTGTGGGCCGTGCTGATTATCCGTTCCCCCTGGCATACCGGGTTCATCACCGGCACATTGTCCTGGGCCATGCTGCTGGCGGGAGGAGTGATGATGGTAGTCAAGTTCCGGGAGCCGGACGCCGATATTTTCAAGGTGGCAGCCCTGGCCGCCCCCGGTCTCGTCATCACCGTGATTACCCAGGTCCACTGGTCCAGGCATAAGTCCGGGTACACGAATGGCGGCAATGAACAAAGGCCGGCTACTCCGCCGGTGGAGGATTCTGCGGCCCAGGAACCGGCTAGACGGCGCACCCGGCAGCGCCGTCGCGGACGTGCCCGGGCCCGGGGCAGAAGATAGCTGCGGGATGCAATGGCCCAGGTCTACAGCGAAACGGTGGCCGTACCCTGGCCTACCGGCTCGCCGTGGTCGTCTTCGACGGTCAACCGGCACTCCACCAGGCGCAGACCGCCCTCCTCGCGCTTGGAAATGACCTCTCCCGTGAGGCTGATGATGTCCCCCTCGCCGACGGGCTTGGTAAACTCAATGTCCAGGCGGTGGCCCGGGGCTTGGCGGTCACTTATAGGAAACCCCTTCTCCAGCAACTCGAATACATAGGCGCACAGGGCTGCTTCGGATAGAGCAATTCCGTCATCGGGAATCATGTCTGAGTCAGTCCCGGACTTGCCCGCTCCAGGCCCGGCGGCCAGGGCATTGAGCCGGGCGATGGTCTCCTTGCTCTCGAACTTTACCAGCACCGGCAGCCGGTCGCCCACGGACACCGATTCATAGGTGGTGGTCATTGCCCAGAGGTCAGGCATGTCCTATGCTCCCTGCCATCGACCGCTGATTCACAGATTCATCATGATTATCACATGAATAAACGGTACAGGAGGACTATTGTGACCGAGACTGAACAGGCCCGCCCCGATTCTACCCGGCGGGCGATGGTGGTCGTCGCCCATCCCGACGACGCCGAATGGATGTGCGCCGGGACGGTGGCCAAATGGTGCGCTGAGGGCTGGCGCGTAGTGTACGTTCTCTGCACCGACGGCAGCAAGGGAAGCTCCGACCCGGACATAACCGGCGAAGAATTGGTGAAGCTTCGGGAAGCGGAGCAACGGGAGGCTGCGCGGGTCCTGGGGGTTGAGGAGGTCGTATTCCTGGGGCACCCTGACGCCTACCTGGAACCGACTCTGGAACTGCGCCAAGAGCTGGCCCGCGAAATCCGGCGTCACCGTCCTGAGATTCTGATAACGGAAAGCCCGGTCCGCAACCTCACCGACCGCTTCTACCTGGCCCATCCTGACCACCTGGCCGCCGGGGAAGCGGCGATGGCCGCTGTCTTCCCCACCGCCCGCGACCATCTGACCTTCCCCGAACTGCTGGAAGAGGGGCTGGAACCCCACAAAGTCAAGGAGGTCTGGATCGGCGGCGGCGAGGAAGGTTCGGACATGTTCATCGACGTCACCGACCACATGGATAGGGCATTGGAGGCCCTGAAAGCCCACCGCTCCCAGGTCTCCGACGAGGAGGCCAACGAGTGGTTTCCCTTGGGCCGCATCGAGACCGCCCGGAAGGTGGGCTTTCAGTACGCCGAAGCCTTCAAAGTAATCCGCCTGGGGTAGTCATCGGCGCCACTACTCCGGCTTGTGGGCCACTACCTTGACGCTGGAGACGTTCATGGGAACGCCCTCTTGGTCAAATCGGACGCTCTCCTCGGTGATGGTGATGTCCACGAATCCCGCCCGGTGCAGCCGGTCTAGGTACACGCCTCGTTGCTCCGCTCCGGCAATGCAGGACGCCCAGGCTTCGGGGTCGGTGCGGGCAGGACCCTCGTCGGAGGCTGACATCATGTCCGAAATGTGCACCCGGCCGCCGGGGGCAAGCACCCGGAAAGTCTCCCGGAACACCGCGTCCTTGTCGGGTGACAGGCAGACCACGCAGTTGGAGATGACCACGTCCAGCGAGGCGTCGGGCAGGGGCATGTCCTCCATCTCGCCCTGGACGAACTCCACATTGGTCAGGCCCAGGTTGGCCTGGTTCTTCCGCGCCAGTTCCAGCATGTCGGGCGTCATGTCAAGCCCGATGACGTGGCCCGACTCCCCCACCTGGCTGGCGGCCAGGAAGCAGTCGATGCCCCCACCCGATCCCAGGTCCAACACCCGCTCCCCTTCCTTTAAGTCGGCCAGGGCTGTGGGATTTCCACAGCCTGCCGACGCCGCGATGGACTCCGCGGGCAGTCCAGCAAGCTGGCCCTCGTTATAAAGCCGCAGCGCCCGGTCCATGTCCGCAGGGCTGCAACAGGCCGCCTCTCCGTCCGACGGCTGTTGCACTGTCGTCAGTTCGATCACGTTCTTGGCGCGGGCGCCATACCTGTCCCGTACCAACCGCTTGATTTCCTCTGATTGAGTAGCCAAGGCCGTCCTCCTCATTGCGTGAAGTCGGATGAGGTCCGTATCAAGTATACAATGCCACTCCTGATTCCGTTACCCGTCCTCGTATTTTGCAACAGTTGATTGTTCGGTTAGCCGGACCCTCCCGTATGCTAAAATGCACCATCCGGAAACAAGGCGCAAATTACGGAGGGGCGCATGATAGACCAGGTTGAGCTGATGAAGGTGATCGACCGGTTTCGGGAGGACGCCGTGGTCGTGCCGACCATGCGCGCCAACGGAGCATGGGCGCAGGTCTCCAGGAACGAGAAGCGGGACATCCCCACCGGAGGGGCGATGGGTAAAACGTCGTCCTTCGCTCTGGGCATCTGCCTGGCCCAGCCGGACACCAAGGTCATCATATACGACGGCGACGGCAGCCTGGTGATGAATCTGGGCGCTTTAGTAACAATCGGCAACAAGGCTCCCGGCAACATGTACCACTTCGTCATGGACAATGGTGTCTACGCCACCACCGGCGGGCAGGACGTCCCCGGGGCGGGCGTCACCGACTACGCAGACATGGCCCGTGCCTCCGGATACCGCCACGTCTACGAGTTCAGCGACCTTGAGGACTTCGCCACCCAGGCCGAGGAGGTCTTGAACCAGGAAGGGCCGGTGCTGGTGTGGGTCAAGACCATCCCCGACATCCGCCTCCCCGAAGAACGGGCGGCCAGCCGGGGCGGTCGGCCCCGCAATGCCTTCGCCGACCTGATGGAAGAGTTCGGAGCTACCCCGTAGTCGGCTTCCGCCACACTACATCCATTCCTTGCCACGTCCGTCATTCCCGCGAAGGCGGGAATCCAGTGGCGGGTATGGTTGTCTGCGGCCTAATCAACAATCAGAAGGACCGAAAGCATGAGAGTGACCAGCCACACCACCCGGATACTCCGCACCCCCGCCGACAATCCGCTCATAGTAGGTGTTGACCAGGGCAACGCCACCCGCGAGTTCGTGACCCTGGAGTTGAACACCGACGAGGGCATCCAGGGCATAGGTCTGACCTTCTTCGGCGGCCCCCTGACCAGGTCACTGAAGGAAGCTGTCGATGCCTTGTGCGAATTGATCATAGGGCGTGACCCCATGCCCGTGGAGTCCGTGACGGCAGACCTGCGCCAGGCGGCAGGCGGCGCGGGTCCGGGGGGAATATTCTCCCTAGCCCTGTCCGCGGTGGACCAGGCCCTCTGGGACATCAAGGGCAAGGCGCTGGACCAGTCGGTCTGCTCCCTGCTGGGCGGATACCGGGACCGGGTCCCAACCTACGCCAGCGGCGCGCTGATGCGCCCCATGAGCATCGAATACCTGGCCGAAGCCGGACCTCGCCTGGTGGACATGGGTTTCAGGCAGATGAAGACCCAGATGGGCGCCGAACCCACCGCCGAGCGGGAGGTTGCCCGGATGCGGGTGCTGCGCGAGGGCGTCGGCCCCGACATCGACCTGATGTGCGACATCAACCAGCTATGGAACGTGAACCAGGCCATCGAGATAGGCAGCCGCGTTGAAGACCTGCACCTCTTCTGGCTTGAGGACGTGGTGGCCCACGACGACGTCCACGGCCTGGCCCGGGTGGCCGACGCCCTGACCACGCCCATCTGCGCCGGCGAGTACGTCTATGGCATCACTCCTTTCCGTCACATGCTGGAGGCCCGGTCCATCGACATCGTGATGATCGACCTGCTCCGGGTCGGCGGCATCACCCCCTGGCGCAAGGTGGCGGGAATGGCCGAGGCGTTCAACATCCCGGTGGTCAGCCACCTGATCCCCGAGATGCACGTCCAGCTAATGGCGGCCGTACCCAACGGCCTCACGGTGGAGTACATGCCCTGGAGCCTGCGCCTGTTCGACGAGACCCCCGACATAGTAGACGGCGAACTGGTAGTCCCCGACAAGCCCGGCCTGGGCCTCACTTTCAGCCAGGACGCAGTAGCCCAGTACCAGGTGGCGTAGGTACAACTCTCTTACCAACGAAATCAGGAGGTGCTGTAATGGTCTCACAGCTACGGATTTACACCATCAACCGCGGCATGATGGACTCTTGGGTCAAGCTGTTCAACGAGCATATCCGGCCGCTGCACGACAAGTTGGGCATCCCCGTGGAGTGCTCCTGGGTCAACGCCGACCGCACCGAGTTCATCTGGGTGCGCCGCTTCAACAGCGCGGAGGAGATACCGGAGAAGGAGGCGGCCTACTTCGCATCGGACGAGCGCAAGGCCTTGGCCGACATCCCCACCAGCCACATAGCCAAGATGGAGGTGCGGGTAATAGAAGGCGTGACGGCCTGAGCTAGCTACCCGGTTGGATTGGTGGAGATAGGAGGCTGAGGTCGATACGCCCTAATACTTCAGTTGCACATGAAATCCGGAAAGGTCAACTTACATGGATGTGCTGCTGTAGTACTGAGGGGAAGTTAGCTCAACCGGATGGCTCGTTCAGCTTAAGCCGTAGTTCGGCATTCAGTTTGCGGACGAATTCATCCTTTTGGGCATAGCCCGGTTGTGGCGCATCGCTTGATACACTTCTTCGACGCTGGTTGATACAAATCGGGTGGGCGTTAACCTCAGGCGGTCTCCGTCGGGAACGATGTCGTGCAGCGCGAATATCGAGGCGTCTTCCTGCGTGAACCCACTGAGCTTAAATCCGTACCGGTTGATCAGATTCTCGTAGATGTACTCTTGCATCACCCAATAGCACTTTGTATCCCAGTGTTCATAGACTACTCCTTTGTTCATCAATTGGGTGATCGCCCGTTTGATAGAGTCGTATGTGTTCATATTGAATCCATAGGACTTTCCAAACAAATCGCCCTCTTGTTGAAAATCACGCATCCCATCAACCAGTTTACCGGTGCTAGTGGTAGAGTCAGATTGCATCTCCACGGTCGTAAAGTCGGCTACTTCGCGTGTCATAGGCTTGTGACGGACGATGACGTAGTCAATTCTGCCCACGCTAGGGAGGGTCAATTCGGAAAATATAACCGTATTGTTGGTGTCACCGAAATAGTGCGTAGCAATGTTTTCCAAAACCATTGGTACGCCATCAAGAGTTCCGCGCTCATCAAAGCGATGAGGGCAAACTGCCCGGATTCCGCCGCCATGCTCCACCGAGCAGACTCCGAAGGGAAAGCTAAGCAAGCGGTTTTTCTTGCCACAGGTATTTTGCATGAAAGGGCACCAGTGCCGTCCGCGGACTTCTTGTGCAGCGGTTCCCCGGTTAGCGACGGGATAGCCGAAAATCTCTGCGGGACGATTCCCGGGACTACTCGTCATTTGGAACTCTCTCGAATGATGTTTTTCCAAACGGCGCGAATTTCGTCCGGGGAAAAATCGCTTTCCAACAGCCAGCCTATGGCTGCGCCGCACTGTCGGCAAAAGGTCTCGCTGTCATCGGAGCTGATGACTTTGACAGGCTCCCATAGTTGGGTTTCTAAACTGTCACCCTTCGCCAAAACCAGAATGCTGTCGTGCCTGATAGAGTTTATGCCGCGGATGTGGACTGATATGGGATGCTCGGAATATACTACGTGGGCATTCATCAACCTGAATCCGGCGTTCTTGAGGGCTATTGTTACATCTGCCCAAGCACCGGAATCCCAATGGTGAAATGTAAATGCCAAGCGTCCTGTGACGGGCTTCAGTACACGCCCGCATTCGGCGAAGATGCCCGTGAGCGCTGTTAAGAAACTTCCGGTCCAGTCCGTCCCTCTTACGGCGACGGCACTGGCCGCCTCGTCGTAAGTCCATACCTCTTCGTCGGGAAGTAGTCTGGACAGCCATACGCGAAAGAAAGCCGCAAGGTCGCTGTACTGCACATTGTCGTAATACGGCGGGTCGGTCACCACTAAATCAACGGAGCAGTCATCAATAGGCAGGGTCCGGGAATCGCCGTGAATAAGCCAAAACCTGTTCCGTCCCTGCGCAAAGTCCGCTGCATTAAAGATCTCAACTCCTCCGTCCACTTCGCCGGGTATCTTGACCCGCGAGGTTTTGCCATTTTCATTAACCATCCGTTCAACCGGCAGCGATGCCCACTTGCGCCCCCTTTCGATGCGGTCGTGAAAGAGTAGTTGCAAATTCCCCGAGGATTTGCACGGGTTGACCGGGTTGTTCTCCAAGGCCGTGTATTGAAACGAATATGCATGCAAAGCAAAAGTGTGCCGAATTGCTCCCGGCCTTCGCTTATACCACCCCTTGTAACCGCATAGCATCGAGTTGAACTCCAAGGACGTGGATACGAGCATTCCCAAGTTGAGTTTGCACCCTCCCGTATAATCGCGTAACTGCTGGATAGACTGGTGAAGGTACATCAATTGTCGGGACGAAAAGAGGTCCAGGTAGGAACGAACATTGCGTTTTAACAGGTCGCCGGACTTCGGGCCACTTTTTACTTTGAAGTCTTCGACGGCCTCGAAATCCAAGTTGCTTCTTTGACTGTCAGCCAGTTCAATCAGAACTAAGGATACTCTGAACAAATCGGAGTTATTGTGGCATAGTATGGCTGGGAGCCTCGAAATGGGTCAAGGATGAGACGCGATGGACCAGCCGACCTTTTCCGGCCTGGAGTACCAGAGCAAGAAGCGCAAGACCCGCCGGGAACAGTTCTTGGAGCGGATTGATGCCCTGATTCCCTGGCAGAAGCTGGAGGGCCGCATCGCTCCTCACTACCCCAAGGCAGGACGGGGACGCCATCCTTACCCGCTGCCTGTGATGCTGCGAGTCCACTGCGTGCAGTTGTTCTACAACCTGAGCGATCCCGGTATGGAAGACCTGCTCTACGAGTCTGATCCGGTGCGGCGGTTCGTGGGACTGAAGCTCACTGGCCCGTTGCCCGGCGAGACTACCATCCTGCATTTCCGTCATCTGTTGGAGAAGCACAACCTGGGCCAGGGCCTTTTGGAGGAAATCAACGGACACCTGGAGTCCCAGGGGCTGAAGCTGCGGGAGGGAACCATCGTGGATGCCACCATCATCGCGGCGCCGCCGTCCACCAAGAACCGGTCAGGGGAGCGGGATCCGGAGATGCGCCAGACCAAGAAGGGGAATCAGTGGCACTTCGGGATGAAGGCGCACATCGGGGTGGACTCGGAGACGGGGATAGTCCACAGCATGAGCGCCACGGCGGCCAACGTCCACGACGTCACGGAGGCGCACAACCTGCTGCACGGCGGGGAGATGGTGGTGTGGGGCGACGCCGGGTACCAGGGAGTGGGCAAGCGGGAGGAGAACTTGGGACTGGAGGTGGAATGGCGGGTGGCGATGCGTCCAGGGCGGCGGCGGAAGCTGGAACCTGATAGTGAGGAGGCGCTGGCGGAGAAGGCAAAGGCCTCGGTAAGAGCCAAGGTGGAGCATCCGTTCCTGAGGTTGAAGCTTCTATTCGGGTACACCAAAGTGCGCTACCGGGGGTTGCTGAAGAACTCGGAGCGTCTGGCACTGCTCTTCGGGCTGGGCAACCTGCTGACGGCGGAAGGCCAACTGAGGGGGTAGTGGGCCCGAGCAAGCCCCCCAGGCCCCATCAGGGGGCAACATTCAAGGGGCTGAACGCCAACCAGCAAGCCTGGAAAGGCAGTATTCGCCCCTTCCCGGTCGGGGCAGACTCAATTCAGGCCAAACCGGGCCTTGTTCAGAGTATCCCTAAATCGGACTCGCCGGGAGTGCGGAACAAGCTGCCATGTTCGTCGCATGCGACGAACATGGCGACCGGAACATAACGCGCGTAAAACGGCAAATCGAGCAGTTCTTTGTAATCCTGCCCGCAAGATAGACACTTTTTCTCGGTTTTGGTGACCAGCTTGGGTGTTGCGGTCCGGCTGCCACCAATTTTTCCCAACTTTCCGGGCAAATACTGATTTTCCTATCGGACTCGTGGCGCAAATCGTACCCGTCAACCTGTACCACACTTCCGCAAGCGCATATTTTGCTCATTCCGTATAACGTGTATTGGATATCTGCCGTCTTTTGACAGATTGGACACTCGGTTTGGAAATATGGCGTCAACGTGCCGCGCAGGTTGGAGAAGAATAGATTGAAGGCGTTTCTTAAATCACTTAATGGTACTTGGGTAAGCGAGGCGCGGGCCTGTGCAATGGGAATGGTGTCGATGTCCGCTCCTATAACGTTGGCTCCCAGGCGGATTGCTTCGTGAAGGGTCGTACCGCCGCCCATCATCGGGTCAAGCACAACTTTGTCCTCAAGCCCGCCCGGGGCGTAGTAATCACGGCGTTCTACGCTGGCGAATTGTTTGAGAATCGCCCGAAAAGTAGAGCCGCACCGTCGCGCCCACCACTTGTGCAGGTAGGTATTCGGACGAAACAAGTGCTTGTTGAACACTTCCTGCCGGGAGAGTGTGTTGACAAATTCCTCGGGAAAGGTGTGATCGTCCTCAAGCCCATGCTCGTGACGAGGGGGAAAATCAATCCGTCCATTGGTAATTGAGCTTCTTTCAGTTTCTGCCTTGCCTCAACCATAGTCTGCTATGCACTCTCTTTCCTGCACCGCGCCAAAATCATAAGGGTCCCCTAGTACTATATCAGCACATCTACGGATATAGAACGTCCAGCCACATAGCCAAGATGGAGGTGCGCGTCATGGATGGCATGGCCGTAAGCCGGGCCTGCCCCCCGACTTACAGGCGCTTGCGCATTTCTATGTGTGGAATCCCCACCTCCAGGAACACGTCCCCGTGCTCCACGTAGCGGTGGGAGGCGTAGAAGCTCTTTACGTATTCCTGGGCATGGAGGACTGACTGCCGGTAGCCCTGGGCGCGGGCTTCTTCTTCCAGGAACAGCAGTATCTGGCCGCCTACTCCCCGGCGGCGCCATTCCCTGTCCACCGCCATGCGGCCTATGATGGCGGTCGTCTCATCCTGCTGGAGCAACCGTCCCGTCCCTATGATTGTGTCCCCAGAGAGGGCGATGGCGTGGGTGGCCGTGGCGTCGGCCTCGTCCAACTCCTCTTCCGGTGGGACGGCCTGCTCCGAGACGAAGACCCGGAAGCGGACCCCTACGGCCCCTTCCATCTCCGCCTCGGTCTCGACCCGTTTGACCAGGACTTCCTGCATCTGACCGGCCCGTCTACCAACCCGTCTAATCGAAGACTATTGCGCCCCGGCCCACTTCGCCCTTATCCATGTCGCCGTAGGCTTCGTTAATCTGGTCCAGGGAGTAATGGCGCACCACCAGGTCGTCCAGGTTCAGCTTGCCGCTGCGGTACATCTCCACCAGGGAGGGCATATCGCTGAGGGAGTGGGCCGAACCGTAGTAGGTGCCCCGGACGGTCTTCTCGAAGCGGACCATCTCCACCGCGTTCAACGGGGCCTCGTCGCCCATGGGGGCGATGCCAACCACGGTGACGGTGCCGCTCTTGGCCGCCATGTCGTAGGCCGCCTTGATGGTGTCGCCGGAGCCGAAGACCTCAAAGGTGTAGTCCGCGCCCCTGCCGTCGGTCAGGTCCTTCACCTGGGCCACCGGGTCACGGTCGGAGGCGTTGACCGAGTGGGTCGCGCCGAACTTCATGGCGAATTCAAGCTGGCTCTCGCGGATGTCCACGGCGATGATCTTGGCCGCGTTGACCAACGCGGCTCCCATGATCACGTTCAGGCCCACACCGCCGCAGCCCACCACGGCGACAGTGCTGCCCGGCTGCACCTTGGCGCTGTAGAGGGCCGCGCCCACGCCGGTGGGAACGCAGCAGCCGATCATTGCCGCCTTGTCCATCGGGATGGGCGCCGGGACCGGGACGCAGCCGGTCTCGGGCACCACGGCGTACTCGGCGAAGCAGGCCACCTTGCCCATGTGGTGTATCCGCCGGTCGCCCTTGTGGAGCCGGGTGGTCCCGTCGTACATGAAAGGGCCGGTGGCCATGTGCTTGTCGCACAGGTTGGAGCGTCCTTCCAGGCAGGACCTGCACAGTCCGCAGGCCGGGACGAAGGAGAGTATCACCTGCTCGCCGGGCCTGACTGAGGTCACGCCGGGGCCCACGGCGGCAACGGTGCCCGCGCCCTCATGTCCCAGCACCGCGGGCAGGTTGATCACCGCGTCGCCGTGCATGAAGTGGCGGTCGCTGCGGCAGATGCCCGCGGCTCCGATTTTCACCAGGACTTCCCCCGCTTTGGGGTCTTCCAGTTCCACGTCTTCGACTACCAGTGGCTGACCGGCTTCATAGCAAACGGCGGCTTTCAATGCAATGTCTCCTAATGTTGTAGTGTCCGGCGGTCTTGGTATCAATAACAGGGGTAATAATCTACCCCGGAGGCCGCTGGTGTCAAATCGTGCGCTCTCTCCGCATCCCCGGTCCAACGCGCATCCCCGGTCCAACACAAGGTGAAAATGCCCCGAATTCATAGTAATGTAACGGTGGTTGAAATCCTGAAACTTCATGCTGCACAACGCTGATGGTCTCGGCGAATGACCGCTGACCGTCCCAAAGGAGACCAGTCATGGAAATAGGCGTAATCTTCCCGCAGACCGAAATCGAGGCCGACCCCGGGGCAATCCGCGATTTTGCCCAGGCTGCCGAAGACCTTGGGTACGACCACATCTTCATCGCCGACCACGTCCTCGGCGCAGACCCCTCGTATCACCAGCACCCGTCCCTTGGCACCTACAACCACAGGAGCGTCGTTCACGAATCGCTGGTCCTGATGGGGTTCCTGTCCGCGGTCACCCAACGGGTGGGACTGACCACCGGCATCCTGATCCTGCCCCAGAGGCAAACGGCTTTGGTGGCAAAGCAGGCGGCGGAGATCGACGTTCTGAGCGGGGGAAGGCTGCGGCTGGGCATCGGCGTGGGCTGGAACGCGGTGGAGTTCGAGGCCCTGAACGAGGACTTTCACAACCGGGGACGCCGCAGCGCGGAGCAGATAGAGGTGATGCGCGCCCTGTGGACCCAGGAGGTGGTCGATTACCACGGGCGCTGGCACGACATCACCCACGCCGGGATCAACCCCCTGCCGGTGCAGCGTCCCATTCCCGTCTGGATCGGCGGCGGCAGCAGCGCCGACGCCAGGCTGTCCGAGGTGGTCCTGCGCCGCATAGCCGCCATAGCCGACGGCTGGTGCCCCAACATCACCACCGACGACGCGGGCCGGGCCACGGTGGAGAAGGTCCACGGCTTCGCCAGGGAAGCGGGCCGCGACCCGTCAACCCTGGGTCTCGACGGGCGCATCCGCGCCGCGGGCAAGCAACCCGAAGAGTGGCTGGACGAGGTGAAAGCCTGGGAGGAAATGGGAGCCACCCACATCTCTATAGAGACCCGCCGCGGCGGCCTGACCACAGCGGAAGAGCATATAGAGGCGATCCGGCGGTTTAGGGAGGCATTGGGGTAGGGGCAGAATTACAGTGACAAGGTTACGTTTGTGCGGTGGCCAAGGGAGTGAAGCGTTCCAGCCTAACCGTCTCAAAGGAACCTGCCTGACTCAAAATTTCACGAGGTTAAACTACGATGACAACCGAGTTGCCGGAGCCAGGCGATTCCAGCGTCGACGACCACGTACAGATGAGCCGCCGGTTCCTAGAACACGCATACCTTGAGTTGGCAAAGGGCGACCGGGTCCAGGCGTCGGAAAAAGTCTGGGGAGCCGCCGCCCACGCGCTGAAAGCCATTGCCAAGCAACGGGGCTGGCTCCACTACCAACATTCCACAGTGCTGGACGTTGGCGAACAGCTTGCCCGGGAGTTTGGCCGGGAGGACGAGTTCGGGAAATACTTGAACAGCGCCGACGCCATGCACAAGAATTTCTACGAGAACGTCCGCCGCTCCAGTGCCATTCGCATTGCCCTGCGCGACGTTGAGAAGCTCGTTGACGAGCTTGATGGAATCAGAAACTCTCCGCCCCGGCCTTTCACGGTCGCAGACGATGATGACCGCGGTCGACTGGGTGCGCTGTTAGGGGTGCGCCGCGGCGCCACACCGTCAATCGGCACATCTTCTCCGGTCGGATTCAGCCAGACACACCGCAATGGTGAAAGTGCAGATTCCGGGGAAGATGACGCCAGAGACGTGCCATAGAAAAAGAAAAGACGGGCTACTATCAGCGTTTCCAAATGGTGCATAAATGCTTTTCACATTTCCACTTGGATACACAGATTGCTAACTCGGCGACGTCCGGGACGCTGTTTTCTACAGCTAACTCCACTATAGCTTTACCGCCTCGGGTGTATGTACCTATATCTTTGAATGTGTTCAAGCCGCGTTTAGCCCAGGCGGGCATAATTGCACCAGAGTTAATCCAAGAAAACGTGACGTTGTCCCAATGACTCTCTAACAATGCGCGGGCATCTACAGTGATTACAATGCGCGGACGGTCTTGATACGCTTTCAGGAACCGCATCAAACGGTCTTTCTTCACCCAAAAGAAGCATTTGTTGTTAAGGAGTTCGTACCATTGTTGGACAGTCATTCCAACCAGAACTTTCTGGAGATGATCAGGTTTCATCGGTTTCTGATCTCGAATAATGGCTTGGCTATGCTCACAATTCTTGATTACAACGCTGCGTGGACGGTGCATAGACTCAATCTCGTGGCGCGACTGCCCATTGTATTCAAACAAATCAAGAAGCGCCTTAGTGCTGAGAAGTCCGCGCCTTTGAATAGAAGGCCAGCTATCAGCTTCTGCCATGTGATACAGCCTGGGATAGCGAGATGCAAACCGTTCTATTTTTGCTGACTTACCCTCTGCCATTAGTATCCTACAATTCAGTTGGTAGGTATGGGATTAGACTCGCGCCAACAGCCAAAATTCGGGAAACCCTAGTGTAACCTAAAGGGGGGACATAATCTCCCCCTTTTAGGCGGTCAGGTTTTGGCATCCCACCCCCTAAAACACAATCACGCTCCGGGCCACGCTTCCCTCCTTCATGTCCTCGAATGCCTTGTTCACCTGGTCCAGCTGGATGCGCTGGGTTACAAGCTCGTCCAGCTTGAGGCGGCCCTGCAGGTAGAACTCCACGTAGCGGGGCATGTCGGTGCGGAAGTGGTTGGACCCCATGCTGCTGCCCTGGATGCGCTTCTCCCGCAGGAATGACGGCCCGTCCAGCTCGATCTTCGTGCCCTGGGGGATCATGCCGATAACGGTGGCCGTTCCGCCGGCACGAAGCATGTCGAACGCCTGCTCCGCCGTCTCCTTCTTGCCGATGGCCTCAAAGGAGTAATCGACCCCGCCGCCGGTCAGGTCGCGGACACGGGAGGCCACGTCGCCACTGGAGGCGTCGATCACGTCGGTGGCCCCGAACTCGCGGGCCAGGGTCAGCTTGGTCTCCACGGCGTCGATGGCTATGATGCGCAACGCCCCGGCCAGGGCCGCGCCCTGGATGGCGTTCAAGCCCACGCCGCCGCAACCGATGACCGCCACCGCGCTACCCGGACGCACCGCCGCGGTGTTCAGCGCCGCGCCAAGGCCGGTGGTCGCGCCGCATCCGATGAGGGCAAGCTGCTCGAAGGGAATGTCCCGGTCGATTTTCACCACAGAGTTCTCGTGTACCAGCATGTACTCGGCGAAGGAACCGAGGTTAGCAAACTGGGTCACGGCTTCACCGTCGCTGCTCAGCCGGGGCGTTTCGTCCGGCCCGCGGGTCAGGCCGGTCCGGGAGCACAGCACCGTGCGTCCCTCGGTGCAGCGTTCACAGTGGCCGCAGAACACTGACAGGCAGCAGATGACGCGGTCGCCGGGTCTCACGTAGTCCACCAGTTCCCCCACAGCCTCGATGGTCCCGGCGGCCTCGTGGCCCAGTATCACCGGGAACCGGGTGGCGTACAGTCCCTCGACGAAGTGAAGGTCGCTGTGGCAGACCCCGCTGGCGCCGGTGCGCACCACCACCTCACGAGGGCCGGGGTCGGCTATGGCAACCTCTTCAACTTCCAACGGCGTGTTGACTTCTCTCAATACGGCAGCCTTCATGGCCCACCTCCGGATGTATGCTTTAACGCGGTGATAAAAGTCTGCGCGTCGGGATACAGACAAGGATGGGGGCGATTATACTGGTAATCTCCACTGGCGCAAGCCTGACCAAGCCTAACAAGGAAAGGACACCATGACGCGCAAGGTGAAGTTCTGCGTCCGGATGCACCAGCACGGTTACGGGTTCGAGCAACTGCGGGAGGTGTGGACCGAGGCGGACAGGCTCGGCTACCACTCGGCGAGCCTTTACGACCTGCTGAACATCCCGACGCTGGAATGCTGGACTACCCTGTCGGCCCTGGCGCCGGTGACGGAGAACCTGCGGTTCATTCCGATGGTACTGGCCAACACCTACCGGCCCCCGGCATTGATGGCCAAGATGGCATCGACGCTGGACGTTATCAGCGGGGGCAGGCTGGAGTTGGGCATTGGGGCCGGTGGCGGTGGCTCGGACCACCGTGGGGCGGGTTACAGTTTCCCCTCGACGGCGGAGCGGGTGCGGATGCTGGAGGAGGCGATGGTGGTCATCAAGGGGCTGTGGTCGGGAGAGTTGTCCGACTTCCAGGGCCGCTACTATCAACTGGAAAGGGCGCGGCAGGAACCCCGTCCGGTGCAGCAGCCGCGCCCGCCCATCCTTATCGGGGGCCACGGGGAGCGTCACTTGCTGCGGGCTACCGCGGGCCACGCCGACATCTGCAACATCGGCTCGGAGATGAGCCTTGAGGAACACCGGCAGAAGCTGTCTGCGCTGGAAGCCCATTGCCGCGACTTGGGGCGGGACCCTGTTGAGATAGAGGTCAGCCACAACGCCCGCACGTTGATCGCGGAGACTCCTGCGGAGTTCGACGCGATTGTTGCGCGGGGAGCGGCCCAGTCCAACATGTCCCCGTCCGCTTACCGGGAGTCATTGTCCAAGGCCATCGCCGGCACCCCCGACCAGTGCGCCGAGCAGATACAAAAGTACGTAGATGCGGGAATTACCTACTTCTTCCTGATATTCCCCGACCCGGTATCGGTGGAACACCTGCGTCTCTTCGCCCGGGAGGTGATGCCCCGGTTTGCCGGAGGGAATTAGTAGGGGTGGCTTCTGAACGGTCAAGGGAGGGTGGCCAGCAACTCCTCTATGGCCCGGTTTACGTCGGCGGGGCGCTCGGCCATGGGGAAGTGCCCGGCGCGGTCCAGCTTGATGTAGCGGGACCCCGGGACGGCCTGGTGAAGTTCCAGTTCGTACTCCGGCGGCTGGCCTGGGTCGTCCACTCCCCGGACCAGCACCAGCGGGGCCTTCAGGGTGTGGATGCGGTCCGTCACGTCGAAGTTGTCTATCACCACAAGGTCGTCGTGCTGAGAGATGGGACCCACCTGGCGGTGACACTCCAGCAACTTCTCCCGCAGTTCCGGCTCGACCCACATCATGGCATGTTCCATCGCCCCCAGCCAGGACTCGTGCTCCTTCGGATCTTCTGCGGCCCGCAGCCGCATCTCCAGGCCGCCGGGAGCACGCTCCTTGCGACGCATGGCCACGGTCATCAGCGCCAGTCCCGCAACTTCGTCCGGGTAGTCCAGGGCGTATTGCAGGGCGATGCAGGCTCCCAGAGTGAAACCCACCAGCACCAGGTCTTGGCGGCAGTCCTGTGCCCACAGCCAGCCACGCAGCCACTCGGTGTAGCGGGCCACGTCGGCGCAGGCCGTCCCGTGGAGGTGTCCCGGCAGGTTGGGGGCAAGACTGCCGGGAAAATGCTCAAGCTGGTATGCGTAACCCTCGCGGCAGCCGCCCGCACCGGGTCCGTGGATAAATACCAGCTGGCTCATGGGCGGCTTCCCAGCCGACGCCTACTGCGGGCAGTAAGCACATTCCCCCACCTAACGGCACCCTGTCCTCTGGGCCCTTCGGGTGGCCGTATCCACATTCTCGTATCCCTCATGGCACTGGGCGCCTGGAGTTGCTGCGTTCTTGAGACCGGTGTACCGCTCGCAATCGTCTTTATGAATGACTGCCCTGCCGTCTTCCCTATCTCCGTAGATACAGTACGCCAGAACATCAAATCCTGCGTACTATGTATCCGGCCTATTATAAACGGGAGTGCGCCACTCATTGTAGCAAGGTTCCCGGTTTCGGACGACTCGCTCGAACAGGTCCGTGAGGCGGGAGACCACCGGTCCCACGCCGCCGTCGCCCACCCGGTATTTGTCCACGCTGCCCACGGCCTGTATCTCAACCGCGGTGCCGCAAATGAACACCTCGTCAGCGATGTACAGTTCCGTGCGCTCGACCTCACGCTCAACCACCGGCACGCCCAGACCATTCTCAAGAAGTTCCTTCACCACCTGCCGGGTGACGCTCTCCAGGATGCCGGAGCTTACCGGGGGCGTGATGGCCACGCCGTCGCGCACGATGTAGATGCAGGCGTAGCTGGCCTCGGATACCTTGCCCTGCTGGTTGAGGATGATCCCGAAGTCATAGCCGTTGGCCTGGGACTCGGTGGAGACGTAGCGGCTGTTCTGGTAGTTGGTGATCGCCTTGGCCCTGGGGGGCATCACGTTATCCGATATGCGGTTCCAACTGCTCACGTTGCAACTGGCCACTTTGCCATTGCCCAGGTCCGACGGCGACGGTCGAGCGGTGATTACCACCTCTCCCGGCCTCTCCAGCACCGCCAGGTAGCCGGGGATGCCCCCGCCGAAGTAGGCCATGGGCTGGATGTAAACGTCCCCGGCATACTCGTTGGCCCGCAGCAGGCCGGCAATGGCGTCCTGGAGTTGGTCCCTGTCGAATGGCGAGGTCATGCGCATGATCTTCATCGACTGGAACAGCCGCTTCAGGTGGGCATCAAGGTGAAAGATATAAAGGTCTTCGGTCTGCGGGTCCCAGTAGGCGCGAATCCCCTCGAACACCGCTGAAATGGCAGTCCAGCCCAGCATGGAGACGTGGACCGTGGCCTTGTCCCACTCCACAAGCTCCCCGGAACGCCAGAGATACCTGGGAGTCTCGCGGGCAAGAGCGCTGCCGGGTTTCTCAACCTTCTGCGAGGTCATGGATATGCTGCCTTTCGTTGATGTCGTCTGTCATCGATGAGACGATACGGGAGACTCTCCGAGTGGGGCAGGCTTTCTAAGGCCAACTCCACTCGAACCGGGAGTAGTGTCCGTTCTTGCCGGTATTGTCCCAGGTCATGCCGTGGTCGGTGTAGGTACTGGCAGCGCCCCTGGCCAGGGCCAGGGAGCTGTTCACGGGATGGCCCGTGTTCTCCAGCCGCATCACCTCCCTATTGCGGCCCGCGCTGATTCCCTCGACGGCGAAGTCCATTACGTCGGGGATGACAACCCGCTTTGTCCTGCCGTTGGACTCGTAGGTGATGGGGCAGTAGCTGGTCCCCCTGAAATCGGAGGTCAGCCGCATCCAGCGCTCCGCCGGGCCGCCGACTTCTCCCGAAAGGATGCGGGCCAGGGCCTGGCGCTGGTCCTGGTTGGCCCGCTCGTCGATGTAGGCCGCGGTGGTCCAGTTGCCCTCCCCCATGATGCCGGGAGTGTACGCGGCGACCACGAAGTTGAGGCCGTCCAGCGACACGCCGTTGAACTCGCCCTCAGTGATGTGAAAGGCGAACCCCACGTCGCAATGTCCCTCGGTGGGAACTGCCGGGCCGCCCAGGACAATGCAGGGGCAGAGAATCTCGCAGTTGCAATTCTCGAAGTATTCGCCCTTGAGACTCCAGCTTTCCTCAGCCATTCTTCTCGCTCCCTGCCGGGTCTTATGGTTGAACGGGCCGTGCCATCGATTTTACACTAACAACCCGCTGACCGGGCAACACCCTGACGGCCCATCCCCAAAGTCCTGCCGCTCGACGTACACCAGTCCAACGATGACTACCGTGATGGCCTCTGGGGATTCGTGGACGTGGACTTCTGACGGCCATTCCCCACAGGTCCGTCCGCGTAAGTGTCACAATCCCCGCTCCTGTGCTTGCCCTCATCGACGAGGCGGCAGCGAAGGCCGGTGAGTCGCGCTCAAGTTTCCTGACCCACGCTGCGCTCGAGCACATCGCCGAGAGGAGGGGCGCACAGGGGGTTAGCGGCTTGATCCAGTTCCACCAGACTCACAAGCGCCGTCAAACATCCGGCTCGGTTGCTATAATCACTATAGTATCCTGAGCAGTGGGGAGGCCGGAAATGCCGAGAAGGAGCTTTTGGGCCTGGGGCCTGGAGTCTGAGGAGCCGACGTTCCAGGAGCGTCAGGACGCGGCAGCGGGGCTTTCCCGCCGCTATGGGGTGGACCTGGTCGCGCCCCCTGCGCCAGCGGAAACAGACTTGCAACTGCGCCCTCCCCGGATTACGCTCCCGGCGGCGCTGGAATCCTTCTGCTCCATTGACACCCACGACCGCGCCGTGCATAGCTACGGACGCAGCTTCCGAGACCGGGTGCGTGCCTTCAACCTGTACTTCCCCAACCCTCCCGATGTGGTGGCACGCCCAAGGAACGAGCAGGAAATTGAGCAGCTCTTGGAATGGTGCTCGGCCCGCGGCTACGCGGCCATCCCCTACGGTGGGGGGAGCTCCACCGTGGGCGGTTTCGAGCCGCCCGCGGACAGCGACGGCATCGTGACCATCGACATGGCCGCGTTGGACCGGGTGTTGGAAGTGGACGATGTCTCCAGGGCGGCCCGCATTCAAGCCGGGGCATACGGCCCCGCGTTGGAAGACCAGTTGCGCCTCCACGGTTTCACCCTGCGGCACTTTCCCCAGAGCTTCCAGTACTCCACCCTGGGCGGCTGGATCGCCACCCGGTCCGGTGGACACTACGCCACCAACCACACCCACATCGACGACTTCGTTGAGTCCGCGCGCATGATTACCCCGTCGGGAGTCTGGGAGTCCCGGCGGCTGCCGGGAAGCGGCGCAGGCCCCAGCCCCGACCGGCTGGTCATGGGCAGCGAGGGGACCCTGGGCATCATCACCGAGGCATGGATGCGCGTACAGGCCAGGCCGCGTTACCGCGCCTCGGCCGGCGTCACGTATCCGTCTTTCGAGGCAGGGGCAGAGGGAGTGCGGCACATCGTCCAGTCCAAGCTGTGGCCCGCCAACTGCCGCCTGCTGGACCCCGGCGAGGCCCAGGCGGCGGCGGGACTGGACGGCGCTCATGCGCTGCTGGTCATCGGGTTCGAGTCTGGGGACGTGCCCCAGGATGAGACGATACGGCAGGCGGTCAGGCTGGCGCGTGATGCGGGAGGCGCCATCAGCGACGATGACATACTGGTATCTGATGACTCCGGGACCCGCACCGGACGCCGCGGTGCGGTGGGGGCTTGGCGTGATTCCTTCCTGAGAGCGCCCTACCAGAAGAACGTGACCAGCGGCATGGGAGTGGTGGAGGAAACGGTGGAGACGGCCATCACCTGGGACCGCTGGCTCCGGTTGGACGGTGCGGTGCGCGAAGCCCTGCAAAGCGCCCTGGACCGCATCTGTCGCGGCGGCACGGTAACTTGCCGCTTCACCCACGTCTACCCTGATGGCCCCGCCCCCTACTTCACCTTCTCTGGCCTGGGCCGGGTTGGCGCGGAGCTTGAGATGTACGAGGAGATAAAGCAGGCGGCGTCCGACGCCATCATCGCCGCCGGGGGTACGATAACCCACCACCACGCTGTGGGACGGCTGCACAAGCCCTGGTACGAGGAACAGCGTCCCGGCCCCTTCGGGGAGGCGCTGAAGGCGGTGAAGCGCACGGTAGACCCCAGCGGCGTAATGAATCCGGGAGTGCTGTTCGACCTGTAGGCGTACTCACTCCCGGCAGCGGTTTGAAATGCGAAGACGGTGCGCCTGACAGGGTTGACAACCCGTCTGGAATTTGCAGAATCTAATTGGAACATGCAATCGATTCTTGCGCACCCGCGACGTGATGATACGATGTATCAAGGGAGGTGTCCCGGTGCTTCAGAGATTGAACCCGATTGTTCTGGTCATACTCATCGTCCCGGGGATTGTTCTGGTCGCCGGGTTCCTGTTGCTGGGCTGGCGCTCTGTCCAGGGGTATACTCCGGAAGTCGGGGCGACGGCTGCTGCCATGCTGGCCTCGCCGGATGGGGAGACCTTGGGGGTCGTAATGTTTACGCAGTTGGATGCCGGCGTTCTGGTGGCTGCCGATGCGAAAGGACTGCCTCCGGGAGGCCATGCCTTTACCATTCACGAAATCGGTGCATGTACTCCTGACTTCGCTGCCGCGGGCGATCATTTCAATCCCGGTGACGCCCGGCGCGGCCTCATCCATCCCAACTGGAAGCCGGGCCGGTCTGTGGGAGCCCACGGAGGCGACCTTCCCAATATCTACGCAGCGGCCGACGGCACTGCCCGCGCTGATTTCTTTACCGATGCCATCTCCCTTGGCGCCGGAGCGGACCATTCAGTTTTCGACGCCAACGGTTCCGCCATAATCATTCACGAAAAGCCAGGCACCTACGCCGAGGAAGAGTCCGATACCGGCGCGCGACTGGCCTGCGGCGTCATCCGGCGCAGTTAAGCTGGACCCAGGTGAGATGAGCCTATCGCGCAGGTCTGGTCGGCACACAATGCCGCCCAGCAAGCACCGGAGAGTAATTTTCGTCACCGCAGATATGTAGAGCCCACCGCGGCTTTGGTTCAGGACTCAATCTGTGTACTGTGAGAAAACCTATGCCAACCCCAGAAACTCGACGTAAACTAACACCTAAGACGTCTTGGAACGGATGGCAATGGACTGGTGGGAGTGGTGGCGGATATTCCTTCGCATTTAAGGAATCTGATATGGACGGTGTACCCAAGTGGGTTCGAGTGGTCGTCTCACGAATGGAGAGGGAAGATAGTTTGTTGGGAGACGCATATGAGATTACTACTATGAGTTAGTCGGAAACACTTACCGGTACAGGGTCGTACCGTTCCTCGTCGAACAGGGGCATTATGCAGTTAGTGTCTATCGGAGCAAAAAAACCTATAAGGGTGTGTGGTATGGCGGAGACACTAGGGAGGGGGAGTTAAAGGACACGGCTCGCTATTGGGAGCGAATCGGGTGGTGCCACCGCGCTCCGTCGGCCCGCGCTCCGTCGTCCTTACGATACGCTATAGAAAGTCTACTCGGATGGGTCAAAGGAGGAAATCACCGAAGACCCAACCTGCAAGACGTACTACAAGACGTACCGGAGTGGGTACAAGGGGTTCTCGGTCACTTGACAGCCGAGCACGGAGACTTGACCGGAGATGGTCTCCATATGAACTATTACCATCTCATTGGGAAGAAATATCTATACAGGGTCGTGCCAGACCCCCATGAGCATGAAAGCGGACGAATCGATATCCATCGGAGCAAGCGGACGGCCTCCTAATCAACCAGTTGAGGGAAGATGCCAGGGACTCGCTCGGTGCTCTCGTCTCCCCGAGTCATTCTGCAGAGCATCATTCTTGCACGTACTTTACACCTCAGGAGGGCGGAGGCACATTTGTACTGGGCAGAGGCTTTATTTTGGCCCCGTACCTCGCTCTTTTGCAGAAGAGGAATTGAGGCGGAGCCCTTACTGAATATTAAGTAGAGTCAGGCCGGATAGGACCTGAAATCTCGACCCGCCAATGCTTACCGAGGATGTCCCATGCCGGAAACGCCGCCCTGGACCCTCACCCAGACCCGCTAGTGGGTGGAAATGGGTGAATATGAGCGGAAGAACAAAATTCCTCCGGCCCCAGAACTCAGCAATGGGGTGTGCGTCATAAATTTGGGTGTTACTTGTGGTGGCCGATGGGAGACCGTCGCCAAGGGTGATTGGCGGCAGGCCGGCGAGGGGGTTTTGAGGATTCCAGTTCGCCGGATAGTGCAACACCGGCGGGGCTTTTCACTGGGGCCTCCGGTTCATCCACCGCTCTGGGTTTGCCCTTGGATTCTCCTGTATTCGCCGCTCCACTGGTCTCTCCGGGTGTCCCGGTGTCCTGAAGCGCCTGCCTTCCGCCGCAGCGAACCCCCACGCAGCGAACCCCCAGTCTGATCCGCCGGGCTATCCGGGGCCATTCCTCAGCCCAGCGACCGCTGCAAACCACATTGCGCAAGCCCAGCATCGGGTCCACGTGAGGCCGCGCCCAGTGCATTCCCCCTCCCTTCAACCTGGCTTCCACCACCAGTTTATTGGCGCTCTCCACCGCACCGCTCCCGATGGGCCAGCCCTGGGCTTGAAAGTGCCGGTAGCGCATCTGGGATTCCCTCTTTTCCAGATAGGCCAGGGGTTTGCTCAGGCCGGTTTCCTGGCTCTGAACCAACGCCCTCAGGGCCGGCAACACCGCACCGGCCCCCTCATGTTTGAGACGGTGGGCCTGCTCCCTTTGCCATTCATCGGCCATCGAAGAACCTTCCCCGAATACACCCCGGCCTATCTCAGCCACATACCCCACAGCATGGGGATAGTCCAGTATCCTGGCGCTTCCGGGACAATGAAAGTCTCCGAACCCTTGAATCCATTCGGCGCCGTCGGACACCAAGGCTACCTGACCCCATTCATCCACCCCACGCCGGTGAGTCTCCGCCAGAGCCCACCGGGTAAAACTGGCCGCGCCGGTCATCCGGGAAAAGGATGACACTTTCCTCAAGACCCCGGATTCTTCTCCATCTGCCGCCTCAGCCACCTCCCCGACCACCACCGTCTTTACCTCGGACCATTCTCCTCCCACCAATGGCGCCATCGCCCCGTCCACCTCCACCACCAACCGGTCTGAGACTGAACCAGGCAAATCCCGAGGCAGTTCCCCACCCTGTTCCAACATCCCGGCTTCTTCCTCTTGGATAGCTACGTAAGCTGCCCCAGCCCCTTCGGTATGCCGCCTCACGGTGGCTTCGCTAAGGGAACCCAGCTTCATCCAGTCCAACAGCAACTGCTGTGCCTGGGCGAAGGGCATCCAACTCCCCAGCCTTACCAGAACCTCTTCCAACCCCGGAGTCAGGCTGCCCGGCAATAATTCCAGTTCTTCATCCAGGGGGGAAAAGTTTCCCGCCGCAAGCAGGACAGACCCCGTACTCCCGTTCCAGCGTCACCTCTTGTCTCCCCAGAGTTTGCAAACGCCTCCGCCTCTTGCCCCAACACACCAGTTCCCGGCCGCAACCCGGACACTCCGGCCTTTCTCCCGGCTGATTGCCGCTCCAACCGGCAGAGGCACTGGCCAAAGCCGTATCCTGGAGCATCCGGCCCCGCAACTTCGCCAGCCTCAGGTCCAGTTCCGTTTCAATTTCGGCAAAGGTGGCCTTCGGATTATCCAACCGCCACTCCTTCATCCCAGAAATTACTTCCTCGCTCAACTCTTGCCATCCAGACCCCAATTCCTCCGGCTCCATACCACTCACTCCCTCTCCAGTTGTCTTCCAAGTCTCTATCCCTACTTTACTCCCATCCCCGGCCTCCCCAAAACTTTGACGCTCACCCTCAGCAATGTCCGGAATTGACCGGAAATGTCCAGGAAAATAAAATTCCTCTTTCACACCAAAAGGGAGACCAAGGGAGGTTTCCCCCGCGTTGACACTGCACCGCGGCCTGTTTACACTCCCGAAAACCAAGCAGGGAGGACAGAGCCGATGCCAACCCTGGAAGAGTTGTTCTCGCAGGTCGACGCCGCCCAGGACGACATCATCGCGCTGGAGCAGGCCCTGGTGCGCATACCCTCGGTGAACACCGGGTTCATGCCCACCGGAGACGAGACGCCCGTTTGCGAGTACGCCCGCGACTGGATGGGCCACGATGGTATAACCTCAGAGATACTGGAGTCCGCGCCCAACCGGGGCAACCTCATCGTCAGGATAGAGGGCCGCTCCGGCAAGGCTGGCCTCATGTTCATGTCCCACACCGACGTGGTGCCGGTCGAGGACGACGCCAAGTGGCGGTTCGATCCCTTCAGCGCCGCCATCGCCGACGGCCGCATCTTCGGCAGGGGCGCGTCCGACTGCAAGGGACTGCTCACCGCCCAGCTTATGGCTGTGCGCATCCTATTGCGCAACGGTATCGAGCTTCAGGACGGGCTGATTCTGGCCGCCGGCGCCGACGAGGAGCACGGCGGCAGGTATGGCTTCGGCTGGCTGGCCGACAACTACCCCGAGAAACTGGCCGCTCCATACGCCGTCAACGAAGGCGGCGGCACTCCCATCCAGGCCGCCGGCGCCCTCACCTACGTCCTCGGCGTCGGTGAGAAGGGACGTCTCCAGGTCGAGATCGACGTCAAGGGTGTCAGCTCCCACGCTTCTGTGCCGTGGCAGGGCACCAACGCCCTGTACCGGCTCAACCGCGCCCTCAGCGCCATCGAGGACTACGACCCTGACCGCGACACCTCCACCGGCCTGTTCGACCACCTCTCAACCTTCGCCGTCGAGCACAAGGCCTCTCCGGAGAACGTCGACGACATCATCGCCGAGATCGAGCCGGACAACCCCCGGTTCGCCTCCATGCTCCGCGCCCTCTCCCGAATGACTCTCACTCCCACGATGATCCGGGGCGGCGTCAAGTCCAACAGCGTCCCAGAAGCCATCCGCCTCACCTGCGACGTGCGCACCCTTCCTCACCAGGACGAGCAGTACGTCCGCGACCAGCTTGACGAGGTGCTGTCCGGCATCCCCGGCGTCTCCTACGAGATCGACTACATGGCCCGGCCCAACTCCTCTCCCTTCGAGTCCGACCTCGCCACCCACATCCGCTCCGTCACCGAGCGGGCCATTGGCCGCGGCAACATCCAGTGGGTCCCGGCCATAAGCAACGGCTTCACCGACTCCCGCTTCACCCGTCCCCTGGGCACCGTTACCTACGGCTTCTCCGGCTCCCATCCCGACGACGACCCGATGCTAAACTTCACCCACGGCACCAATGAGTCTGTGGGCATCAAGAGCCTGGTAAGCGGCACCAAGATCATGCTCGGCCTCGCCTACGACATGCTGGCGGTGAAGTAGGCGGGGCAGTCTGGAGTGCGAGGGTGATGTGGCAACATCGGCACACTACAGACTATCGGGTAGGGGAGAGAAATGATCGAGGTAGATGCAACCGAGGCCGATGACTTCACGGCAGAACTTTTGACCCTGGCGGAACATGGCGAAACCGTCGTTATCACCCGTGACGGCGAGACGGTGGCCATGCTTGTTCCAATCCGCGTGAAGGGCCGGGCGGAACGGATGGAGGCGTCAGAGCGCTATTGGCGGTGGCGGGCGGAACGGGAACCCACGGGACTGACCCAGGAGGAGATCCTGGCTCTCCGCCATGAGGGTCACCGGTATTGACGAGGCTGGTAATTGATGCGTCCATCGTCGCCAGCTGGGTCTTGGAAGACGAGTCTGATCCTCGCGCCGAGTCCGTGCAGGCCGAGGTTGAACGGAATGGATGTCTTGTTCCGCAGCATTGGCACCTTGAAATCCACAACACTTTGATTATGGCGGAACGGCGGCGGCGCATCACAAGACAGGCGGCGGATTTGGGTCTGGACTTCTTGAAGTCGATGCCCATCATCACAGATTCTGAACATGACCTGGATGCTGCGTTGGCGCTGGCACGTTCGCATGAATTGTCCTTCTACGACGCGATGTATGTGGAACTGGCCTTGAGGCGCGGCGCGTCCCTTGCTACGTTGGACGGCCCTTTACGCCGGGGATCCATCGCAGAAGGGGTCTCGTTGGTCGAATGACTGGCCACAACATTGGGATTGTAGTCCTCCTGGCCGTGGCTGTGGCCTGCGGGCCCTCCAGCGCGGCGGACCACAACCGCGCCGGGGTCAAGCACTTCGAAGCGGGCCGGGTCGAGGAAGCCATCGCCTCGTACACCGAGGCCATACGGCTGGACCCCAATTCCGCCCAAGCCCTCTACAACCGGGGCCAAGCCTACTTCACCATCGGCCAGCCGGAGAAGGCCGTCCCCGACTTCACCCGCGCCATCGAGGTTGACCCCGCAGACAGGCAGGTCGCCCTCGCCTACGCGGGCCGGGCGATGGCCTACACCCTCATGGGCAACGACGACGAAGCCCAAAGCGACTTCACCCGAGCCGTCCGGGGCGGTTTCGAGGCGCGAAGGTTGCTGGCCATGATCGACGAGATCAAGGCCCAACGCTGAGTCCCGGCCCGAATGCAGACAGATTGTCGGACACCAACGGGTCGGACAGCGTGATGTATAATCCCGGTCTGAGGACGCCACTCCATAGACCTGACGGCAAACGGAAGCGCCTGCACGGAGGATTGAGATGCCCTACAAGAACCTTGCTGTCGACAGGGACGGTCAGATTGGTATCGTCACATTGGGCCGCCCGGAGAAGCTCAACGCCATCAACCGCGAGCTTCACCTTGAAATGATGGAAGCCTGCCGCGAGCTTCGAGACGACGACGGCGTCCGTGCGGTTATCTTTACAGGAAAAGGACGCGGTTTCTGCTCCGGCGCGGACATCACCAGCGGGCGCGAGAAGGATGAACATCCCAGCCGCGCCGAGAGGCTGGATGAATACAACTGGGTGGGCCGTCAGGCCATGATGGTCTACCGGGGCTTGGACAAACCCACTATCGCCGCCGTCAACGGTGTGGCCGCGGGAGCCGGGATGGGCTTGGCATTGGCCTGCGATATGCGCGTCGGCAGCGAAAACACCCGATTTAAGACCGTGTTCATCGAGCGCAGCCTCAGCCCCGACTCCGGCCTGTCATACTTCCTGCCCAGGATCGTGGGCATAAGCCGCGCCTTCGATCTGGTGTTCACCAGCCGCAACGTGAACGCTGACGAGGCTTACCGCATCGGCCTGCTGGACCGGCTGACCACCGCGGACAGCCTGATGGACGAGGCCCTGGAGCTTGCCCGGCAGATCGCCTTCTGGCCCCCAGTGGCGATGCAGATGTCCAAGCGGGCCATCCAGCGCGGCATGGAGACAGACCTGGAAGACCAGTTGGAATACGAGACCCACAGCATCGTATTCGCCCGGCGCGCCCCCCACGATGTGGCGGAGTCGGCAGCCTCCTTCCGGGAGCGGCGTCCGCCAGTCTTCACCGGGGAATAATCGTGACTCCCGGAGTTGAGGGCGAGTCAGTCTCCCGTGGACTGGGTGGCGGTGCCCCGGGACGGACTGTCGGCTGAAGTGCCGGCGCGTGAGAGGCCACTCCTCATCACCAGTCCCGCCATGCAGAGGGAGAGGGAGGCGAAGCTGATTGCAGCAAGGGACAGCCGGAGGTCGCCGGTGAACTCCTGCATCAGCCCGGTGGCCAGCGGCCCCAGCGCGATGCCCGCGGAGCTCATCATCTGGATGAAGGCCAGGCCCACGGCAACCTCCCTGGGCCGTATCCCCGGCAGGTGGAAGGGGACCGAATAGAGGACCGGCCAGAATCCCCACGCCACGCCGTTGAGGAAGGTCAGCGCCATCAGGATGGGGATGTTGCCGGTCATTGTCATCGCGGCAAAAGTGGCGGCCATGCCGGCCCCGGTGGCCAGAAGGATCGTCCTGCCCTGGTCCGAGACCATCACCAGCCAGCCGAAGCCCAGGCCGCAGATGCCGCCCATGAAGATGCCCAGGGCCAGGATGCCCCCGGACCAGATGAGGGATACGTCGTAGCTGTCGAGCATAAAGGTAGGGTAGAAGCTCAGGAAGCCGGACCAGGACATGGTCGCGCCCACGAACCCGATGCCCCCGATCCAAAGGTCCCGGTACCGCAGCGTTGACCAGAGAACGTTGGAGTCCTGGGAGCCGAGCCGCTGCTGGTATTCGGTGGTGATCCTCTCCTTGCCGAAGACGATCCACAATACGGTCATAATGGCGAACAGGCCCACGAAGGACAGTATGGTGTATCGCCAGCTATCCCCGAATGCGATCAGGATGAAGGGAGACGCGGCCACGCCGCCGCCAACCACGGCCCCGAACATCGCGTTGGAGATGCTGTTGACCAGCACGATCTGGCGGGCCGGGAACCATTGCTGGGTCAGGAAGGCCCGGGCCGGCTGGCGGGCGATCACGCTGATACCGAAGGCCATGCGCCCGAGGAGAAGCACAACGAACCCCGGCGCGACGACCTGGGCGAAAAGCGCCAGCGTCCCCAGCGCCATCGTTATGGAAGTCAGTGGCTTGGGCCGGAACCTGGAGGCCCACCAGCCCAGGGGTATGGCCAGGACCAGGTTGCCCCAGTAGGCGGAAGACCCCAACATCCCCTGCTGGAAGGGCGAGATTTGCAGTTCCTCGCTGATTTCGGGCAGCAGGATCCCGATGGTTGACATGACCATGAAACCGGACACGCTGGCAGTCAGCCAGATGCCCATCACCACCCACCGGTACGGTAATGGCTGCTCGGAGGGATCAGTCATAGGCCCATGACCGGACAGGGGCTGTTTCCTGCCGAATGCCGACACAGTACTGAATTGATAGACTAACCATAACGCGGAAGTGTATGCGCCCCCAAACGGCCCGTCAACGGCCTGTACCCCGGACTGCGCCCAATATGGGAGCGCATGCCGCCGATTGTCCGCAGCCTGCATTGGGAATATCATTGGAGAACACCAGATTGAGCGGGTGAACGTGATGGACTATCGACCCTTGGGCAACACTGGACTAAACGTGTCGGAAATCGGGTTCGGCTGCGGCAATGTCGGCGGGCTGATGATCCGGGGTGAGCATGGCGACCAAGTGAAGGCCGTGGCGCGGGCGATGGAGCTGGGCATCAACTACTTCGACACCGCGCCGTCCTACGGGGAAGGCCACTCGGAGACCAACCTGGGTCGGGTGCTGAAGGAGTTGTCGGCGGACGTATATGTCGGCACCAAGTTCCGGGTCACCACCCACGAGCCGGGCCGTATCAAGGGCAATGTCATCGCCTCGGTGGAGGATAGCCTGACGCGGATGCAGCGGGAGCAGGTGGACCTGATGCAGATGCACAACCACGTCACGTCAACGGCTGAGGGTGGGTCGGTCTCCCCGGAGGAGGCGCTGGGCGAAGTGGTGGACGCGCTGCGGGAGTTGCGCGATCAGGGTAAGATCAGGTTCTGGGGGATGACGGCGGTGGGGGAGACTGCGGCCCTCCACCGGGTCATCGACTCCGGGACACTCAACACGGCCCAATCGGTATACAACCTGGTCAACCCCAGCGCAGGGAACGCCGTGCCGCCGGGGTTCGACATGCCGGGCTACGAGAACCTGATCGGGCGTGCTGCAGACAACGGGATGGGCGTGCTGGTAATCCGGGTCCTGGCGGCGGGCGCGTTGAGCGGCGAACCTGTGCGGCATCCTGTGGCGGTGCCCACCGTCGCGCCTATCGGCTCTGGCCGGGACTACGACCAGGACCAGGCCAGGGCAGACGGCTTTCGGTTCCTGCAACGGGACGGCTACGTGGACAACCTGGTGGAGGCTTCCCTGCGGTTTGCCCTGGGGAATGCCGGAGTCAGCAGTGTGCTGGTGGGGTACTCCAGCCTGGAACACCTGGAGCAGGCCATGGAGTACGCCGCAAAGGGGCCGTTGCCACAGGAAGCAATGGCCAAGCTGCCGGAGGTGTGGGCCGGGTTCACCGGCTGATACGGTTGCTCATTCTTTCCAGAAGAAAGCGGGGGCTGATATGACCGGTACGTCCCTGATTACCATCCCGGCCCGGAGGGGCAAGGCGGCTATAGTATCTGCGGGACAACGGGTGAGGGTGGTCAATACCCACGGCCAACAAGTGGTGGACACCTGGGCCTTCCGGCGCGACGACCTGGACGAGTTCATGTCTATGGAGCATTCGCGGACGGCGATTGGCCGGGTCATACCCAGCCTGGGGCAGTCAATGGCCACCAATCACAGACGGCCGATTCTGACGCTGGTTGAGGATACGTCGGGTGGGATTCACGATACGCTGCTGGCGGCGTGCGACCGCTACCGCTATGAGCTTCTGGGCTGCACGGAGTACCACGACAATTGCACCGACAACCTGGCGGCGGCCTTGGCCGAGCTTGGGCTGACGCCGCCCGAAACTCCCAGCCCGTGGAACCTGTTTATGAACATCCCGGTAGGGCCGGACGGCGGCCTCAGTTTCGAGCCGCCCGTCTCAAGCCCTGGCGATTACGTGCTGCTGCGGGCCGAGATGGACTGCGTGGTGGCCTTTTCCGCCTGCCCCCAGGACATAGTCCCCATCAACGGCGTTGATTGCGTACCGACGGAAGCGCACTTTCAGGTGCTTTAGACGGTGGGAGCGTCGGCTAAGCCTGATGTGCCTTGCCGCTCATATATCTGCTGGTGACTTTCAACCCAAAATCCATCGTTCCTATAGTTGGCGGGGGCAATTGTTCGCCATCTTGGTGGCAGAGTTCAATCACTTCTTCGACGATTTGGCAGAGCTCCTCGAACACCGCTTTTTCATCCATGCCGTGGCATCCGCCGTACACAAGACCGGGTGCCCTTCCGATGTAACACCGGTCTTCCTCTGACCACTCGACAGCCTTGAAGTACCTCGTGCTTTCCTTCACTTCCGCGACTCCTCTATCGCGTCTCGCACCAACCGGACTTGGCAACCCCTCGCGTCAGCGCCCGGACTGCCGTAGATGGTGATTGTGTCACGAACATTGGGGTGGACGAAGTCGCGGTGACTGCCCCGCCCACCTCGAACGGAACACCCATCTCGTTCACGCCCACCCCGCGTACAGCTTGCTCCGTTCCAGGTCTACCAGTTGGTAGCCGAGGCCGGAGTTGCGGGCGGCGGTCTCCCCCGCGGGTGTTACAAGCAGCGTGCCGCCGGTGGCCACGGAGCGGCCTTCCAGCATGGCAAACTCTCCGGCTACGAAGCTCATCCGGGGAGTGCCGGTAGTGGGGTCCACGATGGTTATGTCGGCGTCGGCCCCGGGGGAGAGGTGGCCCTTGTCCGGCAGACCGAACATTCGGGACGGGTTCCAGCAGAGCTTGGTGGCCATTTCCAGGGGCGTTATCGCGCCGAGGGCAACCATCGCCCAGGTGCGGGGCACGGCGATGTTGCGCGGGAAGTAGCCTCCGTCGGTGGCCACGGCGTCGACCACGAACCCACCGGACTGGTCTTTGGCCACCGACAAGTTGAATGCTATGTCGGTCAGGCCCACCGGGAAGCTGACCGCGGCGTTGGTCCCGGAAGCCTCCCACTCGGCTATGGCATCGTCGCCCCCCAGCAGTACGGCCCGGCCTCCCCGCTCAGCGACCACCGATGCGTAGCCCTCCTCCATCGCCTGACGCAGGCCGGTGCGGGTCAGAGGGTAGCCGCGCATCAGCAGACAGTTGCGGGTCACCCGGTCGGCTACCTCGTCACCCTCGCAGTGGCCGCTGGTGCCGTTGGGCTTGGCAAGGTGCACCTCCGACACCAATTGGTCTCCCATGCGGGCGAGCAGGCCGATGGCCTCGCGGCACTCGTCCATCGGGTCGAGGACCATGCCCCGGCAATAGGCGTTGACGTGGGCCACGTGGAGCCTGCCGTTGCCCACCAGTTCCGGGACCTCGCGCAGCCCGGCCAGGTGGCTGGATGTGGCCTTGGTGCCGCAGTGGAGGGCGACGTAGGCTGTGGCCTGGTTGCATACCTCGATTGCCCGGGCGGTAGCGTCGGGAGTGAGGGGACTGTGGCCGCCCATGCACTTGAAGCCTAGGGAACCCTGGCGCAGGGCCTGGTGCAGAATGTCCCGTAACTGATCGGCGCCGGGGTCGTCCCCAGGCACGGTGATGTCGGGGTACAGGACGTAGAGGCCGCCGATGTTCAGTCCGGCTCCGCGGCGTCGCACGCCGTCTATGATGCCCTGCATGGTGCCGCCAAAATCAATCGCAGTGGTGACACCCGCCTCGGCCATCTGACGGTAGCCGAGAGCGCGGTCGCCGGCCTCCCCGCCCACGGCGACGTGTACGTGGGAGTCGATGAAGCCGGGGAGGACCCACAGGCCGGAAACGTCAACCCAGTCGTTGGTGTCCGAAGGTGCAAGCTCCGGCTCGACGGCGGCGATGTGGCCGCGGCTAATCCCGACGTCCATCTCCGCGTCGAGGCTGTTGGCCGGGTCCAGCACCCGGCCCCCGTGGATGATCCTGTCGTAATGGGGCATTCGGTCCTCCCGGAGAGTCGCTCAGAGGCTGGGGAAGAACAAGTGTCCCCCGTGCTGAGACGGGGGACGGAAAGGCAGCCAGAGTTGAAAATGCCCTCCTACTCAAACGGCGAAGGCATCATGCTGACAGGGACCTCGATCAGGGTTGGGCCGTTGGCGGCGATGCCTTCGGTGATGGCCTGCTCCAGGGCCTCTGGGCCTTCGGCGCGGACGCCCCTTGCGCCGTATGCTTCGGCAAGGCGAACGAAATCGGGGTTGTGCAACTCCGCTCCGTAGATGCGGCCGTCAAATCGGTTCACCTGGTCGCGCATGACGTTGCCGTAGGCATTGTCGTTGAAGACCACCACCACGGCGTTGATGCCATACTGGACCGCGGTGGCAAGCTCCTGGGAGTTGAACAGGAACCCGCCGTCGCCGGACAGGGCCACCACTGCCTTGTCGGGCTGGGCTACCTTCGCTCCCAGGGCCGTGGGGTAGGCGTAGCCCAGGTTCCCGAAGTAGGACGAGGTCATAAAGGTCTTCGGCTCATAGACCGGGAAGTGGGCGCGGGCGTAGTAGCCCAACTGGGTCATGCCGGAAATGAGTATCCCGTCCTCCGGCACCGCGGAACGGACCGCGGCCAGCAGCGATTCCTGGGGTTCTACCCTGATCACCGTATCCGACCTCTGGGTGCGGACCGCTGCCACCTCCGCGCTCCGGTCGGCGCGGGCGGGGGTCCGCGCCGCCAGTGCGGTGTGCAGGTCTTCCAGGGCCAGCCGGGCATCGGCGTGGATGCCCAGGGTGTCGGAGTAGTTGCGGCCCAGTTCCTCGGGGTCTACGTCAACCTGGACCAAGCGCTGGCCGTCGAGCCATTGGGGGTTGGCCATTCTGGTACCCACGGCCAGTATCACGTCGTGGCCGTACTGGGGCTGGGCTATGGGATCGTTGCGGAGACGGAGCGCCCCCAGGGACAGCGGATGCCGGTCGGAGACTGCACCCCGGCCCTCGGCGGTCATGATTACCGGGGCCTGCAGGTGTTCCGCCACCTTGACCAGCGCCTGTGACGCGCCGGAGGATATGACCCCGCCGCCGACCCATATCAGAGGGTTGTTTGCATCGGCCAGGGTCTGGGCGGCCTGGGCAATCAGTCCGGGGTCAGCGGCCTTGCGCGGCGGCTCCTCCGGCTCGTAGAGGTCAACGTCGGCAACCTCGGCCAGGGTCTCGGGCGGGACCTCTATCTCCACCGGGCGCGGGCGTCCCGACTTGAGCTGATGGAAGGCTTCATGCACTCTGTTGGGAACCTCTGCCGGGTCCATAATCCGCTCGGCCCACTTGGTCACGGGGCGGATGGAGTCCAGTTGGTCGTCAACCTCGTGGAGCATACCCCGGTTGACGCCAATCAGGTCGCGCTCGATCTGGCCCGATACCACCAGGATGGGTGATGAGGCGGCGTAGGCGGTGCCGATGGCGGCGGAGGCGTTGAGCAGTCCGGGGCCGGGGACCATGAGCGCCACGCCCACCCCCTCGCCCCCGGCGCGGGAATAGCCGTCGGCCATGTAGGCGGTGGCCTGCTCGTGGCGGGTGGTGATGAACCGGATGCCCGGCTCCTGGCTCAGCCCGTCCAGGGCGTGATAGAGCTGCACCCCCGGCAGCCCGAAGATTACCCGCACCCCTTCCAGGTACAGGGACCTGGCCAGCGCTTGGCCTCCAGTCATTCTAACCATGTAACGCTTTTCTCCTTATATTCTCCCCTCACGCTCCGTGAGACGGGACTTCGACCACGCCATTCTATCACTTGGACGAAGCTAAGCTACGCCGCCTCAAACCCGTCCATCTGAGCTTGCCACCCTTCGGAGCGGTGGACGCGCGGCGCGGCCTGGTAGTCTGCCGGACGCGGCGGCAGGTCAAACCCCTGTCCCGACAGCATCTCGCCTATGGTGCGAATCTGTATCCTGGGGAAGTCCCGGCCCCACAGGTCGGAGTGGAAAACGCCGCCGGAGGCTGCTTCCCGCCGCATGGGCTGGGTTGGCGGCTCCAGGGAGATGAACAAGCCCAGCGCGGCGTTTTCCCTCTCCACCACGCCCCGCAGGTCTCGGACTTGCTGCACCGACACGCTGCCGCCCTTTACCTGAATTACCGCCCGGTGGGGCGTGCGCCGCGGCCCGTCAATGAAATACAACAGGCCGTCAATGCCCTGGTCTGCGCCGCGCTTCTGCTCTGCCCGGGGTTGGGCCTCCAGCAAGGACACGGCCCAGAACTGGAACTGGTATGGGTCCTGTTCCCACAGGGCGCGGGCGCTGCCTTCGTCCTGCGGCTCGCCGAAAACCTCGTAGTCCCGGCCCGGCTCCAGCTCGAAGGCGGTCTTGACCCGGTTCTTTATCAACGCCACGGCCAGGTGGGTAATGTCTATGCCTATCCACTGCCGCCCCAGTTTTTGCGCCGCGGCCACGGCGGTCCCGCAGCCGCAGAAGGGGTCAAGCACCACGTCGCCGTCGTTGGAGGATGCCTGGATGATGCGTTCAAGAAGACCCTCGGGTTTCTGGGTCTGAAATCCCAGACGCTCCCTTCCGCCTTGCCTTGGAATCCAACGAACATCCTCGTCGATTGCGTCCTCTGTGCCATGCAACAAGCCGCGAGTATATGGTTGATAGGCCCAAATATCCTGAATGGGGATGCCGGGAGAGTCTTGAAGATACTGACGGAAAGTTGGCAGAGCGCCGCTGTCCGGTTCAGGAAAATCAATGTATCCGGCTTGTGCCAAAGCATCCAATTTTTCCGCAATCGCCAGGTCTTCGGATATGCCGAGTTCCCGAACTAACGATCCTGGAACAGCCCAGTGGCGGCCCCGGGAGGTTGGATCATATCCTCGCCACGGCTGCCCCGATGCTCCAGCGCGAGTCCCGGCCCCGGTCAGCGAGTTGGTCCAGTATCGCCCACGCTCGTCATGCCTCCGAAAATAGCTTTCGACATGGCCTTGAGTCACCGGACGAAAGACGGTGTTGAAAACGTACTGCTGGCCCTTTGTATAGAAGAATATGGTTTCGTGTATCGGACCAAACCGCCTGTTCTGGTTGTGGGAACCTGTACGCCGCCAGACTACCTCGTTCCTGAAATTTTCCTTCCCGAAAGCAGCATCAAGCAAAATCTTCAAATAGTGGCTCGCCGTCGGATCACAGTGCAGGTACAGGCTGCCCGTGGGCTTCAGGACCCGGTGCAGCTCCACCAGACGGGGGGCCATCATCACCAGGTAGGCCATCATGGCGTTGCGGCCGATGAACTGGAGGAATCCGGAAATCATGTCCTTTACCGCCGACGGTACTTCCGGGTTCTGAATGATGTCTGCGGCGTAGGTGATTTCCGTTTCTTCCGTCCAATCCCAGGTGTCGGTGAAAGCCCTGATCTGGGCCGGCGATTCTTCCCCCGTCCGTTCCCGGAACAGCACGTTGTAGGAGGCGTTGGAGTTGAAGGGCGGGTCGAGGTAGACCAGGTCCACCGACTCGGCGGGGACGTGCTCCCGCAGGACCTGGAGGTTATCGCCGTAGTAGAGTGCGTTAGGCATGGCAGACTCCCGAGCTGCTCCACACGTATTTCATCGGTAATGACCTCTCTCATCCCGCGCTTGAGTCATTATCCCATCCTGTGTTCCGGACTTCCAATTTCTAAGTATGGTATCTCGAAGCAGAAAGTGGGGCCCCAACCGGACTGTTGCCGGTTGGCGGGACTATCCAGAGCGGACACTGCCGACGGCTACGGGCCACTTGACACGTTGCGGCTCGGGGCATAGATTTCGGGTATTGCTCCTGTTGCCCTTGCTGGGGCATTGGCCTCGTGATCAAACGTTTCCCAAAACCCGCCCTCGTGAAAACGGGGGTCTGAATGTGAGGACAACCCTATGACTACTACAGTTGACAGACCATCGGAGAGTTCTTCCAACTACCGGGTGGTGGGCACCCGGCCCATACGCCACGACGGTCTGGAGAAAGTGACCGGCGCGGCCAAGTACGGTGCGGACATACAACTGTCCGGTATGCTCCACGGCAAGATCCTGCGCAGCCCCCACGCCCACGCCATCATCAAGTCCATCGACACCAGCAAGGCCGAGGCGTTGCCCGGCGTGATGGCCGTGGCGTCGTCCGCGGACTTCCCGATAATCGATGACCAGGTAATCGACCTGGCCGAGACTCAGGGAAACGTCCGGCTCATGGCCGAGCACGTGATGGCCAACAGGAAGGCGCTGTACAAGGGCCACGCCGTTGCCGCCGTTGCTGCAACCAGCCGCCACATCGCGGAGCAGGCTATCGACCTGATAGATGTGGAGTACGAGGTCCTGCCAACGGTGCTGACCCACTGGGACGCCATGAAGGAGGGCGCACCGCTGCTCCACGACACCCTCTCCACCCACTTCAAGGTGGACCGGTTCGGACGGGGCGAGGACCTGGGTGTCCAGAGCAACGTCGCGGGCCACATCCAGCACAAGCTGGGTGATGTGGAAAAGGGCTTCAAGGAAGCCGATGTAATCGTCGAGCGGGAATTCGATACCGAGACCGTGCACCAGGGCTACATCGAACCCCACGCCTCGACCGCGGTCTGGCACCCGGAAGGCCGGCTCACCGTCTGGACCTGCACCCAGGGGGCTTTCGCGATCCGCTCCTCGACCGCCGCCATCATGGGGCTGTCCGAGTCGGTGGTCAAAGTCATCCCCACCGAGATCGGGGGCGGGTTCGGCGCGAAGATCACCACTTACCTGGAACCTGTGGCCGCGGTGCTTTCCCGCAAGACAGGCCGCCCGGTCAAGATTGTCATGGACCGCAAGGAGGTCTTCGAGGGTACAGGTCCTACCTCCGGCACCCACATGCGCTGCAAGATTGGCGCGACCAAGGACGGGAAGATTACGGCGGGCGAGCTGTACATGGTATACGAGGCCGGGGCCTATCCCGGCTCTCCCGTAGGCGGAGGCACGTTGACGGGGTTCGGCCCCTACAACATCGAGAACATGCTGGTTGACGGCTACGATGTGGTCTGTAACAAGCAGAAGGTCCAGGCATACCGCGCTCCGGGGCAACCCCAGGCCGCCTTCGCGGTGGAGCCGGTCATAGACGAGCTTGCCGAGACTCTTGGCATGGACCCGATGGACCTGCGGCTGAAGAACGCCGCTACGGAAGGCGACCGGATGCCTAACGGCGTCCCCCACGCCGTCTTTGGCTGCGTTGAGATGGAAGAGGCCATGAAGTCCCATCCCCACTACTCCGCTCCGTTGGAAGGACCGAACCAGGGCAGGGGCATCGCCGTGGGGTTCCGCTGGCAGGGCGGTCAGTCGTCTTCAGCCACCATCAACGTCAACACCGACGGCACCATCAACCTGATCGAAGGTTCGGTGGACATCGGTGGGACGCGCACCGCGGTTGCGATGCAGGCGGCTGAGGTTCTTGGGATTTCGGCGGAAGACGTGAACCCGTCGGTGGCCGACACCGACACCATCGGCTACACCGCCACCACCGGCGGCAGCCGCACCGCCTTTGACACGGGGTTGGCCGCCATCGCCGCCGCCGAGGAGGTCATCAAGGTCATGAGCGCACGGGCCGCCCTTATCTGGGAGGCTCAGCCCGAGGACGTGGAGTTCCGGGACGGGACGTTCATCTTCACCCGGAACCCCGAGGATCGGCTGACCTTCAAGGAGCTGGCTGCCCAGCAGATGCGCACCGGCGGGCCAATCACCGCCTCGGCCTCGGCCAACTCCACCGGCGTCGGCCCCATCATCGCCGGCAACATCGTGGACGTGGAAGTTGACCCGGATACGGGCAAGGTGGACATCCTGCGGTTCACGGCGTTCATGGACTCCGGCACGTCGGTGCATCCCAGCTACGTGGAAGGGCAGTTGCAGGGCGGCACCGTCCAGGGCATCGGCTGGGCGCTGAACGAGGAGTACTTCTACGCCGAGGACGGCACTATGCTCAACTCCAGCTTCCTCGATTACCGGATGCCCACCAGCCTGGACGTACCGATGATCGACTGCGTGATCGTGGAAGTGCCCAACCCGCGCCATCCCTTCGGCCTGCGCGGCGTTGGCGAGGTGCCCATAGTGCCGCCGTTGGCCGCCCTCTCCAACGCCATCTACCACGCGGTGGGTGTGCGGATTCACAAGCTCCCCCTGACCCCCGGCTCGATCCTGGAGGCCCTGGAAGCAAAGCGGTCTGCCGAGGGTTAGGAGTCTTACCTTGGTCTCCAAGGCAAATGATTGGGAGGGGGACGCGCTATGAGCGTGAATCTTCCCCTCCCATTAGACGATGCGCCGGAGGAGTCTGGTCTGGACCAACCCCGTTCCGACAGGCGGAATAATGAGAACGGGAGACAGGTAATGTTGCGAGAAGGTCGCCAACCCGCGCTTCTGCCTAAGTCGAAGGACAATAGCCGCATCCAGAGAGGCAGAGGTTCTACGTCGGAGCAGTTGCCGAGGCTGGACAGCAATCCGCAAATACGCGAGAGCCTGCTTCCCTTATGTCGTCTTGGGTGGGGGGAAGTATGGGAAGACCCTGTGCGCGGCCATCGTGTGGGCGTATTGGACGCTACGGTCCCGGACGATTTGCAAGCGCTTATGGGAAATTTCAAAGCTAACCTGGCTATCAACGACCCGCCATACAATATTACAGCTGGAAGCTCGAACACTCGCACCCTATCCAAGACCGATCTGCCATCCTACTTGGACTTTTCGAGGAGGTGGGTGGCCGCCATGCTGGACGTGATGGCCGCGGACGCCCACTTCTACTGCTGGACAGGGGCTGACTATCGGGACCATTTCCAGCCTTTGCCGGATTTGATGCTGATGATGCGCGACTTCCCTACTCTCATTCCCAGGAATTTCATCACGGTTCGGAACCAGCGAGGCTATGGCACTCAGGATAATTGGATGTGGGTGAGACAAGAGTTGCTTCACTACACGATTGGGCGACCGGAATTTCGGGTCGTTTACACGGACATACCGAAGATTCTTCGGGGCTACTACAAGAGAGTAAACGGGCGGGTGACCGAGAATCTGGAACGAAGCAAGTCGGATACGATTCGTCCAGGCAACGTTTGGGTTGACGTTCAACAGGTGTTCTATCGAATGGAAGAGAACGTCCCTGGTTGCTACGCTCAGAAGCCGCTTGCGGCGATACGACGGCTCATAGAGACTAGCAGCAATACAAACTGTGTTGTTGTTGACGGGTTCGCGCATTCCGGTACGTCCCTGATCGCCGCCGAGCAGCTAGGTCGGACAGCCTTCACTTGCGACATTGATCCTGTATTTGCTGAGATCGCTATCAGGCGGCTGGAGCGATACAGAGAAACCGGGGAAACGGGTTGGAAGTGGCGGAGCCCATTTCCTGAATTATGTCAGGACAACGGGAAGGCATAATAGCGGTGAATCAAGAGCAACTGCGTGACTATCTGGAACAATTGCTCACATCCATGGAAGATGAAGACAGGGAGCTACTTCAGGCGCGTCTTAAGGGGCTGGTATCGGTATTCCCTTTCAATGAATACGAGTACATTATAACTTTTCTGGTGGACAGGGGGGTGATTTCATTCATCGAATATGATGCTCTGCGTACAAACTACGTTTCGAGCAACAGATATTTGGAGTTGTTCGAGCTTTCACCCAGGTCTTTCGGTCAAACTTGGGGAGAAAGACATTTAATGGACTTGGACTCAGCGTTCCAAAAACCGGACAGAGTGCTGGACCCAAACTATGATGGTGAGTACGACCTTTGGATTGAAGGTATTCGCGTCGAGGTGAAGTCTTCCAGGGCTTACAGTGCGAATTTGACCGGTTCACTGGTGAGCAGAGCACTCACATGGGAAAGCGATTCGCCATTTTGGATGAATTACCAGCAGTTGAAGTTGGACATCTGCGACGTTTTCATCTTTATCGGCGTATGGGTTGACAGGATTGTTTACTGGGTCATGTCAAGTGATGAGGTGAGGTCTAAGGATGCTCTGAACAAGTGTCTGATGATGTGGCATAGTACGGTTGGCAGCCACGACAAAGATCAAAGGTGAGACACGATGGACCAGCCGACGTTCTCCGACCTGGAGTACCAGGGCAAGAAGCGCAAGACACGCCGGGAGGTGTTTCTGGAGCGCATGGACGGCCTGATTCCCTGGGGGAGGCTGGAGGAGCGCATCCGCCCCTTCTACCCCAAGGCCGGAAACGGCCGGCGTCCCTACCCGCTCTCAGTGATGCTGCGAGTCCACTGCGTGCAACTCTTCTACAACCTGAGCGATCCCGGTACGGAAGACCTGCTCTATGAGGCAGAGTCCGTCCGGCGGTTCGTGGGCCTGAGGCTGTCTGGGGCTTTGCCCGATGAGACCACGATACTGAACTTCCGCCATCTGCTGGAGCGGCACAATCTGGGACCGGGCCTTTTGGAGGAGATCAACGCCCACCTGGAGTCCCAGGGTCTCAAGCTGAGAGAGGGGACCATCGTGGACGCCACCATCATCGAGGCGCCGCCGTCCACCAAGAACCGGGCCGGGGAGCGGGACCCGGAGATGCATCAGACCAAAAAGGGGAACCAGTGGCACTTCGGGATGAAGGCTCATATTGGGGTGGACTCTGAGACGGGGATAGTGCACAGCATGAGCACGACGGCGGCCAACGCCCACGACATTACGGAGGCCCACAACCTGCTGCACGGGGGCGAGACGGTAGTGTGGGGCGACGCTGGGTACCAAGGGATCCACAAGAGGGAGGAGACCCAGGGGTTGGAGGTGGAGTGGCAGGTGGCCATGCGTCCTGGCAAGCGGCGGAAGCTGGAACCGGAGAGTGAGGAGGCGCTGGCGGAGCAGGCAAAGGCATCGGTGAGAGCCAAGGTGGAGCATCCCTTCCTGAGGGTGAAGGGTCTGTTCGGCTATGGCAAGGTCCGCTACCGGGGGTTGATGAAGAACACACAACGGCTGGCGCTGCTGTTTGGGCTGGGCAACCTGCTGACGGCGGAGGTCCAACTGGCAAGATGCCGGTAGCCGGACCGTGGGGCCGTGTGCCATCAGAATAGCCCGAGGATCAATGGGGCAGGTCGAAGGACGTACGATTCATCAAATGCCAGAGAGCGAAGCCAGCCCGCAGGAAGGTCCTTGCTCATTCAGAGACCTGTAGCCGCCCCTCGGCTCCAAGATCGAATATGCAAGCTCAGCAGGCTTGTTCAGAGAATTCCTAACAACTACCTAAGTCCGCAACACCGAGGCGGTATCGAATACCAGATTGGCATGAGACAGAACAACATCAGGGACTTTGACGTCTTTCGTGTGGAAGCGCCAGGCGTTGCCGGGTCGGTCAGGATAAAGGGCCGCCGTTCATAACCATCCAGGATTTAGTACACGAATACATAATTACCCCACATCAAATGAGGGCAGCCAGTAGTTCCCTTTGGTTCTCCGCCAGAGGCTTCGGTTCGGTATGTCCGTGGGCTACCGGAAGCTCTCAGCCTGGGGGAACAGGGACAGCAGGGGGGAGACGGTTCCTATGGTCTCGCGGTCGATGCTGTCTGTGGTGCTGCGGCCGCACATGCCCATAGTACGGTCCAGTTCGTCGCGCAGGATTTCCAGGACGGCGCTGAGGCCCTCTTCGCCGTCGACAGCCAGACCCCAGAACAGGGCACGGCCAATAAGGACGGCGCGCGCGCCCAACGCGATAGCCTTGAAGATGTCCGAACCTCTCCGGATTCCGCCGTCCAGGTAGACCTCGGCGTTGCCCTGTACTGCGTCCACCACCTCGGGCAGCACTTCTACCGAGGCAAATGTCGTGTCCAGGTATCTCGCGCCGTGGTTGGACACGATGATTCCTTTCGCTCCGTGCTCGGCGCTCTGCCTGCCGTCCTCGGCGTGCATGATTCCCTTGACCACCAGGGGCAGCCGGGTGTTGGCCGCCAGCCAGTCCAGGTCGGGCCAGGTAGAGGCCGGGTCGCGGATGTCCCGCACTCCGGAGGGGCCGTCCAGGGCGAAGCTCTCGGAGGGGTCGGTCAGGTTGAGGTGGGCAAAGTTGGGGGAACCGCCGCCCCCGCGATAGTTGTTGCGAATGTTCCGCTCCCGCTTGGGGCTGACCTTGGCGTCGAGGGTAAGGCAGAGGGCGGAGTAACCCGCCTCTTCGGCACGCGCCGCCATCTCCAGGGTGAGGCCCCGGTCTCGGAAGAAATACTGTTGGAACCAGATGGGTCCCGAGGACGCTTGGGCTACGTCCTCCAGTGTCCGGGAGGACTGGGCGCTGAGGACCATGATGGTGCCAGCCTTCCCTGCGGCCCGCACCGTGGCGATCTCGGCGTCGGGATGGGCCGCGCTGTGGTTGCCCGCCGGGTCGAGCATTACCGGGAAGCTGATTTCCTGCCCCAGCACGGTGGTGCTCATGTCCCTGTTGCTGATGTCAACCATCATGCGCGGCTTGAGCATGATGGAGTCGAGGACGGCGCGGGTGCGGCGCAGGGTTATTTCGTCGGTAGCGCCGCCCGCGATGAAGTCGTACTCACCCTTGCCGATGCGAATCTGGGCGATGGCTTCATACTCGTAGATGTTTACTGGGCCGGATGTCATTTCAGGTAACCTCCATTGGCTGTTGTGCGGGCTGTCATAACAACAGGGCAGAGAAGCTGCCCCCTGCCGTTAGTCACTGCCGCCGGTTCCTTGCCGTCGGTCCAGGGACGCCAGCCGGTGCTCAACTTCGGACGGCAACTCGATAGACATTGACATAGAGCGTTCCTCCGATGTCGTGACCGCTGGCGCTCATTGTATCACCGGCTTACCCTTCCGCTACCTCCAACTGCTGCAAACTGCGCAGGACATTCTCTAGCCGCTCCGCCAGCACGTCGATGTTCGCGGCGGCGTCTGCGTGGGATATAGTCCAACCAGTGACTTCTCTGCTGGAAGCATTGGACGTGAAGACATCATCTTCAAACTGAGCAGTCCAACTTTCGAGAACTTCAACGAGTGCTGGTGGCTTAATATCCATTCCCCATGTGGTCATTCCAAAAGTAAAGTCCCGAGTCCGATTCCAGCCGATACGGCCTGGACCAGGGTAAATCCAAGCAAGACTGAAAGGCGGATCGGGCCATGCCGGACAACGGCAACGTATGCTGATTCCACTACTTCCAAATTGAACGAAGGCTCCGTTATTTTGGGCCACATTCATTAGACGTTGGGCTGCCTCCCGGACTTGCTGCCCCGGCATTTGGTCCAGAAATTCATCAAGGGCCATTCGGCTGCCGGCAGCCGAAGCCCTCGCGGGTGGAGCGACAGCGGTCCGCCCAATAACGCGCGGCACCAGGGTTCGACCAGTCTCGCCGCGGAATTGCTTTATCTCTACAGCCAAGACCTCAATGTTGGGCATCTGTTCGTTCAGAAACTCCACCACGCGGGTCAGCTCATCGGGGATGCCGTCGGAGACGAAGAGCAGGCGCAGGCGGGCGGCGCGCAGGTTGGTCTCAACACGCTGCCAGAACTCTTCGGCGTCCGGCTCGTCCTCGGGCTCTAACAATAGCAATTTAGACAGGACGGTATCCGGGTCGTGTCCGGCAGCTTCTGCAGATTCCTCAAAGTCCCGCCGGATGTCGCCTGCATTCCAGGTATTCCGGGCGTGGGCCGCGTAGTCGAGCATCTGCCCCACGATCTCACGACGTATCTGTGAGTTGGACGAACGCTTGACCTCGACCAGGGTTGGGATTGCGTCCTGGTCGATGAGCAGGTGGTCCAACGCCCATCGGTAGCTGCCGCCCTCGGTATCCGCAATGCCTTGCTCCCGCTTTATCAGAATCCAGCGGCGCGGGTCGGCGGGGTCAATCTGTTCCCCCGAAAGCAGTTCCGGGTGGTTGGCCACCAGTTCCTGGAGCGCATCCTCCAGAGCAAAGGGTTCTTCGGACATTGGATCAATCCGCCCCTGCTCATTGATATGATAGATGCTCTCGGCCAAATCTTTCCCTCAGTGAATAGAAAGCCCGGTTGTGTCTATCTGGATTCCCGGCACTATTGCGGCTAATGTCATTGGTCATTCCTGGGAGTAGTTTGCTAATGGTAAACTTGGCTCCGGTGTCCAACCGTTACCACCAGTACACGCAGCACTTCATCCTGAATATCGCAAATTACACGATGGTCTTCTACCCGGTAACGCCACAGTCCTGCCAGTAGTCTGCTGAGGCCCCATCCTCTCGACCTTGGGTTTTCCAGAACCGCAACTTGGCTCTGCATATATGCTTCAATACGCCGGGTAACCTGTCTGTCAAGTCTGCGAAGTTGATCCTCGGCTATATTTTAGTACTCAATCGTCCAAGCCTCTTCCTCACCTCTGCCGCCGAGTAGACTCGTTCCTCCCCGCTTTTGACGCGGTCCAAGACTTCCATTCCCAGGTAGCAGTCCTCGATATCCTCCATTACCCTTTCGATGATGTCCAGCAGAAAATCCTCTTTGCTGAGTCCGGTCCGCTGGGCCAAAGAAGCAAGCCGTTCTTCAACTTCGGGGGGCAGTTCGATAGACATTGACATTGCACATTCCTCCGCTGTCGCGAGTACTGGCGCTCATTGTATCACTCGTGTTTTGAACACCAGGTAGCTGGTCAGTTCGTGTCCTCACGCCAGCCAATAATATATAAAGCCCCCGGAGCGTTTCCGGGGGCCTTTTTGAGTATCAAATGTTGGTAGCGGGGGTTGGACTCGAACCAACGACCTTCGGGTTATGAGCCCGACGAGCTGCCACTGCTCCACCCCGCGCCGTAGTTGCCTGTGTCTCCACGCCTAGCGGCAGGAAGACCCAGGCCAAAGAACAGGAATCGGAAAGCAATACAAGTTTGAAGCTCCTGGCGTGGGTCAAGTCACTCGACCGGTTAGTACCGGTATGCTGAAGATGTTGCCATCCTTACACATCCGGCCTATCAAGCAGATAGTCTCTCTGCGGTCTTACCCCCGAACTGAATCGGGGAGGGAGGCCTCATCTTGGGGGATGCTTCGCGCTTAGATGCCTTCAGCGCTTATCACTGCCAGACGTGGCTACCCAGCGCTGCTCCTGGCGGAACAACTGGAACACCATAGGTCTGTCCCTCCCGGTCCTCTCGTACTAGGGAGAGGTTCCCTCAAGCCTCCTGCGCCCACGGCGGATAGAGACCGAACTGTCTCACGACGTTCTGAACCCAACTCACGTACCCCTTTAACCGGCGAACAGCCGGACCCTTGGGACCGCCTTCAGCCCCAGGATGGGACGAGCCGACATCGAGGTGCCAAACCTCGCCGTCGATGTGAACTCTTGGGCGAGATAAGCCTGTTATCCCCGGGGTAGCTTTTATCCGATAAGCCACGGCCCTTCCACACGGTGCCGTAGGATCACTTTGCCCGACTTTCGTCCCTGCTCGACTTGTGGGTCTTGCAGTCAAGCCCCCTTATGCCAATGCGTTCTGTGGACGATTTCCATCCGTCCTGAGGGGACCTTTGGGCGCCTCCGTTACCTTTTAGGAGGCAACCGCCCCAGTTAAACTGCCCACCAGGCACTGTTCCCCAGTTTTGCTGAGGTTAGAACCAAAAACAGCCAAGGGTGGTATTTCAACGACGGCTCCTCCCCGACTGGCGTCGGGGTCTCACAGCCTCCCACCTATCCTACACATGACAGCTCCCAGCCCAATACCAGGTTACAGTAAAGCTCCACGGGGTCTTTTTGTCCTGCCGCGGGTCGCCCGCGTCTTCACGGGCACCGCAATTTCACCGAGCCCTCCGTCGAGACAATGGCCAAGTCGTTCAACCATTCATGCGGGTCGGAACTTACCCGACAAGGGACTTCGCTACCTTAGGACCGTTAGAGTTACGGCCGCCGTTCACCGGGGCTTCAGTTCGCAGCTTGCACCACTCCCCTTAACCTTCCGGCACTGGGCAGGCGTCAGCCTGTATACGTAGGGTTTCCCCTTAGCACAGACCTGTGTTTTTGTTAAACAGTCGCCCGGCCTTCTTCTCTGCGCCCCCAGAAAGCTCCATCAGCTAGTGACTTCACCCCCCGGGGGGCCCTTTCTCCCAAAGTTACAGGGCTCTTTTGTCTAGTTCCTTAACGGAGGTTAGCTCGAACGCCTTGGGACTTTTATCCCAGCCCACCAGTGGCGGTTTGCGGTACGGTCGCCCATGCTTCTCCAAACGAAGCTTTTCTAGTCGGCATGGGGTCAGTAGAATTTCGTATCCCTTGGGATCGATCTCCTCAACCCTCAGCTTTGAGCGCCGGGGTGGATTTGCCTGCCCCGGCATAGCCTACGGAGGAGGACGCACCATGTCCAATAGGCACGCTCTACCTACCCTTCCGCACCCCTCCGAGTATCAACAAAACATAGGCGGTGCAGGAATATTAACCTGCTGTCCATCGCCTTCGGCGCCTGCCTACGGCTTAGGACCGACTAACCCTACGCCGATAAACGTTGCGTAGGAAACCTTGGGCTTGCGGCGTCAGGGATTTTCACCCTAATTTACGCTACTCATTCCGGGATTCTCACTTCCCCGCGCTCCACTCCGACTCACATCGGGGCTTCGTCGCCCGAGGAACGCTCCCCTACCATACCCAGGCAGTAACCAGAGGTTCCGGCCCTTTTCCCTCCGGCTTTGCCGTGCGGCTTGTCGCCGAAGCGACGCACCGGTTGGCTCCGCCATTGGAATCAGAACTTTTCCCTCTGTACCTGAACATCCACGGCTTCGGCGGCAGGCTTGAGCCCCGTTACATTTTCAGCGCAAGACCCCTCGACCAGTGAGCTGTTACGCACTCTTTAAAGGGTGGCTGCTTCTAAGCCAACCTCCTGGTTGTCTGGGGAACCTCACTTCCTTTCCCACTTAGCCTGCGCTTGGGGGCCTTAGCCGGTGGTCTGGGCTGTTTCCCTTTTGACTGACGCACTTATCTGTGCCAGTCTCACTCCCGGGTATCGGATAAACGGCATTGGTGGTTTGATTGGGTTTGGTAAGCTCACGCCCCCTAGCCCATTCAGTGCCCTACCTCCGTCCACCTGTGCCCGAGGCTGCACCTAAATGCATTTCGGGGAGAACTAGCTATTTCCGGGTTCGGTTGGCATTTCACCTCTACCCACAGCTCATCCCAAGCTTTTGTACCAGCCACGAGTTCGGTCCTCCAGTTCGTGTTAGCGAACCTTCAACCTGGCCATGGGTAGCTCACCCGGTTTCGAGTCTACTGTGTGGAACTGAACGCCCTATTCAGACTCGCTTTCGCTGCGGCTCCGGGACTCCAGTCCCTTAACCTTGCTCCACAGAGTAAGTCCCCGGATCATTCTTCAATAGGCACGCCGCCATCCCGATAAATCGGGACTACGACATTCTGTAAGCTTACGGTTTCAGATCTATTTCACTCCCCGCTAGGGGTTCTTTTCACCTTTCCCTCACGGTACTGGTACGCTATCGGTGACCAAGGGTATTTAGCCTTGGAGGGTGGTCCCCCCAGCTTCCCACAAGGTTTCCCGTGCCCCGTGGTACTCAGGGTATTCGCCAGGAGTCCCGTCCCTTTCGCCTACGGGGCTTTCACCCTCTATGGCGGTCCATCCCAGGTTCCTTCAGCTAGAGACGAGATTTGTAACTCCCTTAGGTCTGACGAGGCGACCCAAGGCGACCCCTACAACGCCGGTACGACATAGGCCCTCGTGCCACTGAGTCGCACCGGTTTGGGCTGATCCCCGTTCGTTCGCCACTACTTAGGGAATCTCGGTTGATTTCTTTTCCTCGGGGTACTTAGATGTTTCAGTTCCCCCACTTACCCCCCGCCGGAGCGGGTTTACCGGCTCAACACCGGTAAAGGTTTCCCCATTCGGGTATCCCCGACTATGCCTGCTAGACGGCTCATCGAGGCTTAACGCAGCCTTGCCGCGCCCTTCTTCGGCCCTTGGTCCCAAGGCATCCACCGTAAGCCCTTACCTACTTGACCCACGCTAGGAACTTCAAACTTCTTCGCGTGTGTTTTCTCGCGCGCCTGCATTTACCTCATTGACGGCGTAATCGCCAACTCGGCTGCGACGCACGTTTGCAGGACTTTCCGACTTCCTATTCTTTTTTTAAGGTGCTGCAAGAAGAAACGGCGGCGGGGCTTTCCCCCGAACCGCCGTCCAGGTCGTCCCTGCCAGTAACGTCTATGTCACGATGTTCGCGTCATATCTCAGACTTGGTTGCTCCTTGCGGACTGCGATTATATCCAGCCTCGCATGGGGAGTCAAGGGGTTAAATCCGATATTCCCGGTTTTGGTGGAAATCCGGTTGCCGGTCCCAATCGTCTTGTTAATCTTCAGTCCTGGCCCCCCGGCTCCCACGTTATCAGCATTTCCTTTATTGGCTCCCGCCAAAGCGGGATGTAGCCGTCGGGTCCTGTACGGAACAATTCGTCGAAGTGACTCTCAATGATTCCGGCAGCGCGCGGGTGGTCCGAAGGGTTTACCTCTTCCACGGCCACCTGCACCGCCGCTTCCCTGGTGCGGGGAAACACGCCATCCCACCAGGGTGGGTCGGGGAGGACGCGGACGTCCGGCAAAATGTCCATTTCCCACAACGCCGCCATCAGGTCGGCGTGGCCAGGCGCCAGGGCCTGGTCTTCTCCATATACCAGTCTGAATATAGCGGCATTGCGGTGCGGAGGAGGCACGCTCCATACAGTCATGATGACCCTGCGCCTGGCCGCGGACTCCATTCTTCTCACGAACTGCACGATGTCTCGAACGAAATACGTGACGTCGGCGCTGAACACCACGTCGCCCTTGATCCCTTGGACCTCCAGCCAGTCCTCCAGGACCAATTCGGCGTTTCCGATGCCTGCTTCCGCTGCCGAAGCGGTGAACTCGGTTCCCATTCCGGGAGACCGGTCTACGTTTATCACCTGGCGGCAACGCAGGGCCATCGGCAACCCCACCCTGCCCGCGCCGCCCCCTGCTTCCACGAATACGTCCTGGGGTTGCACGTATTCGGCGACCGCTTCCAGGTTCGCCGTCAGTTGACGGTGCGGGTCGAGACGGAACAGGCGGGCCAGGTCCCCGCTCCAGATATCTCCCTGGGACCGGGCGCCGAACAAACGGGCCTTTTGCTCCTGCACACCGTCAAGGTATGCGGCGTATCTTTCCGCTGCGCTCATATAAGGCATCGTCCTGCACCACCATCCTTTCCAGCGGGCTTGTTCAGAGCATGAACACGGTCAGTGTATAATTTGAGAATAGAGTCGGGGAGGTGGGCATGTTAGTCTACAAGGCGATGTTCAAGTACCTGGATGAAGGGGTTCACGCGGAGACGCTGGACTTTCCGGGTGCCATCAGCTGGGGCTCCGACCTGGCGGAGGCGCGGCTTATGCTGGCCAGCGCATTGGTAGACTTGGCCGAGGTCCACTTGGAACGGGGCGAACCTCTGCCACTGCCCGATCCCGGTCGCACCGACCCCGAGGCCGACTTGGAAGAGCCGATCTACCTGTTGTTACAGGCGGCTTCCAGGGTTGCGCATGTTCCTCAAGGTGTTGTCAGTTGAGGAGGCGCGGCCTTCTCGGACACTTGCAAGAGCACGGATGCAGGTTAGTTCGTGAAGGTGGAGGGCATTCTATCTGGGAAAACCCTGCCTTGAACCGGAGGGCGGCAATAGCACGCCACCGGGAAATCCCGGACTATACGGCTAGACGCATCTGCTGACAGTTTGGCATCCCTGCTCCTGGATAGCACGGTTTCCAAGGGGGACTTAAGGACCTTTCCTACCGCCCTTTGAACTCCGGCCTCCGCTTTTCGAGGAACGCCGTTACCGCCTCCCGGTGGTCCTCGGTCTTCCGTGCCTGTTCCTGGGCGACGTGGGCTATCTCCAGGCTTTCCTTCAATCCGCCTTCCAGGCTCTTGTGGACCAGGTACTTGATGAGCGACAGCGACTGGGTCGGCCCTTGGGCCAGCCGCGTGGCCAGTTCCAGCCCGGCTTCCATAATGTCGTCATCGGGCACCACCTTGCTGACCAGGCCCATCCGGTAAGCTTCGGTACCGTCAACGCTGTCCCCGGTATACTGGAGCATCAGGGTGTTGCTAAGTCCGATGAGGCGGGGCAACTGCCAGCAACTGCCATCGCCGGGAATCAGGCCCATGCGCACAAAAGCCTCGGAGAACCGGGCCTTTTCGGCGGCAATGCGAATGTCGCAGGCGAGCGCAACACCCATGCCCACGCCATAAGCGTGGCCGTTGACGGCGGCGATTGAAGGCTTCTGCAACTCGTGAAGGCGGAGGGGCAGGAACGCCACCCCCTCCTCCGACGTCCGGTGCTTTGCGAAACGGGTCTCCATCTTGCCCCAGGGAAGCGGCTCCGGTTCTCCCTGCGCCTGGGCCTGCTGGTCCCGTTCCTCGATGCGACGGTTGAAACCGCGGACATTGGCCCCGGAGCAGAAGGATGGCTCGGTGCCGGTCAGCAGCAGCACCCGCTGGTCCGGATCGGCCTCGAATTTGTCCAGGGCGTCATTCATCTCGCGGGACATGTCCGCTCCCAGCGCGTTCCGGGTCGGGGGATCGTGCATGGTCACAATAAGAACGTTGTCGCGGGTCTCGGTCTTGATGAATTCGTACTCCATCGCTCTCCTCGCAGGTGTCCCGTCACAGACCCCGGAACCCCGTTCCACCCGGCTATGAGCCAAGCCGATGATTGGGGCTGTTGGGAGTTATGCCCGGTATGTATAATTGCAGCATTATATCTGGACTACGAGTGGAAGGTAAGTAACGGAACGGCACAGGTGCAAGAACGCGCACAGGACGGGAGGGATTCGGACATGCAATCAGGGACTATCGTCAATCTGCACATTGCTAGGGTCAAGGGCACGCCCTCGGACCCGGTATCGGAGGCAAACGCCCTTTCCGGCAAGGGACTGGAGGGGGACCGCAGCTGCAATGAGAACAACATGCGGCAGGTGCTGGTGATGGACAAGGAGACCCTGGACGGGTTTGGGCTGGCCCCGGGCCAGATCAAGGAGAACATCACCACCACAGGACTGGACCTCTCCCAGGTTCAACCGGGCCAGGTGTTCTTCATCGGCGACGTAACCCTGGAGGCGGTGGGCGAGTGCGAGCCGTGCGGCAAGATGGACGCCATCCGCCAGGGCCTGCGCGAGGAACTGAACCATCGCCGGGGCCAACTGGCGGTGGTCCTCAACGGCGGCGCAATCAAGGTGGGGGACAGCATCCGCATCGAGCCGTAGTGCAATTCAGGAACCAACCAGCCTGATGCTGCACTATATCCAGCCCTAGAAGGTTGGATGGTTTCCCGCGCTGATAAGGACAGTACCGGGGCTTCCATCAATCAGGAAGCCCCGTTTGATGGAAGCCCCGTCTCATGTTTGGAAGGCAGCCTCGATGGTCCACAGGGTGATTGACAGGGCTGACTCGTTGTAATTTCTGGTTATGGATGGCCATGAGACTCTCGGCTAAACGCGAAAATCCTTGGCCACTGACATTTGCCTGTGGACTGCATCTGCGCAAACCTTTAGCCTAAGGCACTTCAATAGCCCAAATCGGGAGTGGGCTACGTTATGCCATCTACCATCGAATGGACTGACGAGACTTGGAATCCAGTCACCGGATGCACTCGGGTATCGCCTGGGTGTGACCATTGCTATATGTATGCGCTGTACCCACGGCTAAGTGCAATGGGGGTCCCTGGATACGATGCAACTCCAGACACTATCCGCCTGCTTCGGGAGCGGTTGGAAATCCCACTATCGTGGAAGAAGCCACGGCGAGTGTTCGTCAACAGCATGGCGGACCTCTTTCATCCCAAAGTGCCATTCGACTTTGTGACTGATGTCTTCGACGTGATGCAGGAAGCGTCGTCGGAACGCGGCCATATATTCCAGATTCTTACCAAGCGGCCCGGGCGGGCTGTCGCCTGGTGGGATCGATATGGCGACGGATTCACCGACGGATGGCCACCAAAAGTCTGGATGGGCACCTCTGTAGAGAACGCCAAGTATGCGCCCAGGCTTACGGTCTTGGAACGGATACAAGCACCTATTCGATTCGTGTCTGCCGAACCCCTACTGGAACGAGTAGATCTTACCCCGTGGCTGGAACGGGGCGTGTTGCAGTAGGTAATCGTGGGTGGAGAGAGTGGACCCGGAGCCAGACCAATGGACCTCGACTGGGTACGAGAGCTACGGGATCAGGCCTGCAATGCTGGTGTCGCTTTCTTTCTCAAGCAGCTTGGCGGGGTACGCAACAAACGCGGCGGCGATGCGGCAATCCTGGACGGGCGTCAATGGCGTGAGATGCCAGACAGCCGGTAATGTGAGATGGTCAATACATCATTCGGAGGTGATTGGACCCGCCAAAAGCTGGAGATACTCCGGCGTTACCTCGATGCGTACACGACTGCACTAAAAGATCAACCGTTCAGGCTCATATATGTGGATGCGTTCGCTGGAGAGGGCTTCTGGAGGCCAAACTCTGACTATCATGCTGAAGATTACGAAGACTTCACTACTCTTCTCGAAGGGTCTGCAAGGATTGCACTAGGTATTGATGACAAGCCTTTCGACCAGCTTTGGTTCATTGAGAAAGACTCTCGGCGATTCCAATCACTACAACAATTGAGCCGGGAACATCCCGACCGTGATATTCAGACTCGCAACTGGGATGCTAATGAAGTTCTGGCGCAATTCTGCAGGGGCATGGAGAATTTCGACCGAGCCGTGGTCTTCCTTGACCCGTTCGCTACTTCGGTCTCTTGGGCTACGGTCGAAGCGATAGCAAGGACTCAAAAGATTGACTGCTGGATATTATTTCCTGTGAGCGCGATAGCCCGCTTAATGCCGACAGAAAGCCAACCTTCAGACGCCTGGGCGGAGCATCTGGACAGGATTTTCGGGGCACGGGATCACTGGGGAACTTTCTACTATGACTCGCTCCAACCTTCCCTCTTCGGAGACCCACTCAGTCAAGAGCGGTCACGGGGTAGCGCGCAAATCGCAGACCGATACCGGCAGAGGCTGGAATTGGTGTTCCATGGTGTTGCTCCGACCAGACGAACCTTCCGCAACTCCAAGGGCTCCCCGATGTTCGATCTGTTCTTCGGTGCTGGCAATCCAGTAGGAGCTCCTGTTGCGGTTCGAATTGCAAACGATATTCTGCAACGCTGGTAAGCTAACAACCGCTCTGCCGGGTTTCCTCTCGGCGGAGCGGTTGCTTTTGCTGTGGGCCAGATGGCGCTGACTGAATTCCGCTACGACACCAGGGTTCGCTGGATGGCCTCGGAGATGTCCTGTACCTGGGTTATGTCGGACCAGGTGTCTACCGTCTCGGCAATGCGCTCCCGGCCCAGGGCCAGGGCGGCGTTGACCTCGAACTTGGCCTTGATGTTGTCGAAGCCCCAGGGGTTGTGCTGGCTGCCCAGGATGTTCTGGCGGGTTGTGGAGTGTTCCAGGACCCGGCCGTCCTTGAGAGTGATCTTGACCGGGATGCCCTGGTCGAAGTCCACCGACAGCTCCTCGGCCTTGGCGACCACCCGCTGGTTGACCTTCTGCATGGCTTCCTTGATGACCGGCTCCTGGACCTTTTCGTCGGTATAGGTGTCGATGCCCATGTCGCCATCCACCAGGGCCGCGGCCACGGCGTACTGGGAGCTGAACTTGCCCTGAAGACCCGTGTCCGGTTCGCCGTACATCATCACGATGGACAGGTAGGGCTGGGCGACCTCGGCGCTGACCACGTCATCGTAGGTGAAGTCGTGCTCGCGCATGAGGCTGAAGAGGCTGTCGAGCATGGAGTGGTTGCCGCCGCAGCAGGGGTACTTCTTGATCATCAGGGCGTCCTGGACGCGGAAGGGCTTGCCCAGGTTGTCGCTCATGTCTTCCAGGTCGTAGATGCCGGGGCCAAGGACGGTGCGGGCAAACCCCAGGGGATGCTCAATGATGTTCTCGCCCGAAGTCAGGCCTCGCTGGGCCAGCTGGGCGGCGGTGATGCCGTCGCGGCAGACCAGCCCGGCGTGGAGGGGTTTGGTCATGGTGCCGAAGTTGTGGATCAAACCGCCGGCCATTGACCCGGCCATGCCAAGGGCCATCGTGGTCTGGCGCTCGTCCAAGCCGAGCAGCTTGGCGCAGGCGGCGGTGCAGGCGATGTGTCCTATGACCGCGGTAGCGTGGAAGCCCTTTTCCATCTGGTTGTACTTGGTGTAGTGCTGCAACGCCAGGCCGACCTCGCAGCCGACGACGTAAGCCTCCAGCAGGTCCCGGCCCGTTGCGCCGGTCTTCTCGCCCAAGGCCATGAGGGCAGGGAAAATGGCCACGGTGGGATGGCCGAAGCCGCCGAAGTCGTCGTAGTCCAGGGCGTGGCCCATGGTGCCGTTGGCAAGGGCCGCCTGGGACGAGGTGCTGCGCTGGCCGGACGCCAGCACAGTGGCCTCGTCCACGCCTCCCTGGTCCGCTACGTACTGCTGGATGATGTCGGCAACCGGCTCGGTGGACCCGGCGAGGATGACGCCCAGCAGGTCGAAGCATGACTCGTTGGCCACGCGGATGGCGTCGGGTGGGATATCCTCGTAGTCGGTGTTGACTATCCAGCTTGCGATCTTCTCGGTAGCGCCCATGAGCTTGCCTCCCTACGTTCTGATTTGATGCCCTTTGAGACTGTGGTCAGGATACTACAGGGTGGCCCATTCCTTCCAGGGACGCTACTTAAGGCAGCGTTCCGTTCCCGCTTTCACGGGGGCAAGCTTGGGTAGTGTAGCCATCTGACGATGGCCGGCGGATTCCCAGTTTTCGGCGAGTCGGGGCAGGCTCGCTCGCCCAGGAAGGGGCAGGTGTCACAAGGGAATCGCGTCTAAATCCCGACGACGCGGACCCGGTGGTTGTGTGTGTCGGCGATGAACAGGTTGCCATCAGCATTGATGCCGCACCCATGAGCGCGGGACAACCCGGCGTCAACGGCCGGGCCGCCGTCGCCGCCGCCGCCCTCCCGTCCTCCGGCGATGGTGGTCACGATGCCGGTGCGGGGGTCAATTCGCCGGACTGCGTAATTTTCGGTGTCAACGACAATCACATTGTTGTCGAGGTCGCACCGGATGGCCTTGGGCGCGCCCCACGCCGCGGCCAGGGCAGGACCGCCGTCGCCCATGTAGCCACGGACGGAATCGGCTCCGGCTACGGTACTCAGGATTCCGTCGGCAGAAATCCTGCGGACCCCGTTTCCCTCCCTTTCGGCGACATATACGTTCCCCATGCGGTCCATGCAGACAGCCCTTGGACCCATGAGGCTGGCTTCGGTTGCCGGGCCGCCGTCCCCGGCGCGGGACTTCTCACCCGTCCCGGCGAAGGTGGTGATTATCCCGGTTGCCAAGTCAACCCGGCGGATGCGTTGGTCCTGGATGTCGGCAATGAGCAGCCCGCCCCGGCCGTCGAGATACAGGTCGTTGGGTTCCCGGAGCATTGCCTGGTTACCGGGTCCGCCGTCTCCGCTGTAGCCGAACTCCCCGGTGCCGGCGACGGTGGAAATTATGCCGGTGCGACCGTCTATCTTCCTGACCGCCGGGTCAAAGCGCTGGGCGATGTAGATGTCGCCGTTCACGTCAACGGCGAGACCATAGGGTTGGTTGATTTCGGCGTCCAGGGCGGGGCCGCCATCCCCGGAGTAGCCCCCTTCGCCGGTGCCGGCCGCCAGGGTGATGATGCCGGTCCGGGCATCCATCCGGCGAATCCGGTGCTGGCGTCCCATGGCGACGATCATGTTGCCCTGGGAGTCAAACTCGCAGGCGTAGGGCAGCTGGCAGGCGGCATCCAGGGCGGGGCCGTCATCCCCGTACCAGCCTTCTTCACCGTTCCCCAGGACGGTCTGGATTATGCCTTTACGGGCGAGCATGGATGGTCCTCCCGTCGTCAGAATGTGCATTGTCAGTAATTCTACACACCCTTGTCACCAGTGTGTGAGGTCAATAGAATACTGCAAACGGCGGTGTCGATTGACCTCAAGGCGTTGCATCCTCCAAAACATGCGACGATATGCGTGCCGCAATTACCGGGAGGTGAAAGAATGAAGGCCGCAACCGCTTTCAGTGTGGTCTGGATTCTGGTCGTCCTGCTGGCAGCAGCCTGTGGCGGGACTGCGCCTGCGGCCGAGCCGGCGGCAGAAGCGACCCAGGCCCCGGCTGCCGAAGCCACATCCGGGGGCAGCCCCGAGGCGCGGTCCGAGACCGGCGGGGTGGGACAGGTGCTGGAGAAGGCCAAGGCCGGGGAAGTGGTGTCTGCTGTTATCGACAGTTGCACCTGGGAGCCTGCCGAGGCGGGAGGCCCCGTGGGGCTGAACCTGACCTTCTCCGTAGTGAACAATTCCAAGAAGCAGGCCTGGACGACCTTCCGGGTCATGAACAGCACGGGAACCATGTACCGTCCCGGCGGCACCGGTTCCGAACTGACTGTTAACATCGGCGAGACCGGCAGCAAAACCATCTTCACCGACAAGTATGATGTTGGCTCGGACGACCTGACCCTGATCGTCTCGGCCCGGCAGCTAGGCGAGACGCACCGGGTGGTCAAGGAGGAAGTGCCGCTGGACACCTGCACACAGCCTTAGACGCGACACCCCTTCCCTCACGGCCTACCTGAGACAGGGCGAAGCCCCCGGACGGTCCGGGAGCTTCTGTGTTCCGGTCAATGTCGTGACGCCGTGCTGGTTCCGGCGCAACCCGTTGCTAGGACAAGGTCCTTTCCAGGAAGTCGTAGACCTTGTTCCAGCCGTCAACGGCCTGCTCCTGCCGGTACATGGCCCGGTCGTAATAGAAGAACCCGTGGCCTGCGCCGTCGTAGCGGTGGAACTCGTAGTTCTTGCCGTGGCGTTTTAACTCCTCCTCGTGCTGGTTGACCTGTTCCGCGGTCGGGCTGGCATCCTCATTGCCGAATAGCCCCAGCAGCGGGCAGGTCAGGTCGGCGGTGTAGTCAATGGGTGCGACGGGCTGGTTGGGAGTAAGCTCGTCACCCGAGGCAACTACGCGACCGCCCCAGCAGTCGATGGCGGCGTCAAAGCCCTTGACGCGGCAAGCGGTGAGGAAGGTCAGGCGTCCGCCGGAGCAGGTCCCGAACACGCCGACCTTGCCGTTGAGGTTGGGCAGCGAGCGCAGGTACTGCATAGAGGCTTCCACGTCCCCCAGGGCCTGGTCGTCTGAGATGCCGCCCGACTCGCGGACCTTGCCGGCGATCTCCACCGGGTCGCCGTGGCCGTTGCGCTGGTAGAGGTTGGGGGAGATGGTTATGTAGCCGTGGTGGGCAAACCGGCGAGCGGTCTCCCGGTAGAACTCGTCCCAGCCGGGGGCGTGGTGGATGAGCACCATGCCGGGAAAGGGCCCCGCGCCCAGGGGTTTGGCCAGGTAGGCGTTGACAACGTCGCCGTTGTGCCCCTGAACGGTGATGGTCTCGGCCAGCATTCCTTCGTACTGATCAGTGGTATACACGAGACACCTCCAGATTTGGCATTATGTCTACAGCTTGAAGCTAATTTGCGCGGGCGTCAAGGGTTGGAAGTGGTGGGGCCTGACCCGTATGCCAGTAGTTCTCGATACAGTGGGTTATGAAGCCCTCAAAAGGCTCTCAAACTCATCAGGGTTAGACCACCGGGCAATTTCGGAATGCCCGTCTACCAAACTGAAGTCCTCTGGACGCCAGACGTCTTCTGTATCATCGAACAGAGACACGAAAACCAGGCTGGACTGGTTGTCCTTGAGGTGGTTCAGGTCGACACATCCGGCCAGAACATGTTCAGCCAGCCTTCGGACGGTGCCGCGGGACCCGGTGCTCAGGAGAAAGACCAACGATGTCCGGTTTTCTGTTTGTGTCTCAAAATCAACTGTCCAGTTTTGCATCGACCGTCCTTGCTTCCTTACTTGGCGCTCAAAGGGGATTTGTTTCTCGCGTAGCCATTCGTCCACTTCGTCTGCTGTATTCTGGAATGATTGGCTTCGTAGCGTGAACCACAAGTCAGAGACCCGCACGGCTGCCTGGGCAACGCGAAGCACTGATTCCCCCAGCACGTCGTTTGTTACTGACCGAAGCACCAACTGGCCATTGAACAACTGGATCCCGAGGGTTTGGCACATATCTTGGGCAAGAAATTGCTGCTTTGGTGAAAGGCGCAGGCTTATTGACTGCATCCCAAGCCAGCCCAGCGCGTCGCCATAGTCTGTGATAGTGTAACCATTGCCGCGCTGAAGAACGAACACATCCACCACTCCGCCGTCCGGGTACAGCAACGGCGTACGTACCCGCACTCCCTCATGCGGGGCTGGCGAGCATACGAACAGAGGAGGCAGCGTACCGGCGAGCGATGCGCAAAGCTCAGAGGAGGTCATAGCGGTAGACTTCCTTGCACCGCCGGTTGGGACATAGTGCCCGAATGTGTCAATTTCGCTTCAGCACAGAACTGACGCCACACTTCCAGAGGCCGGTCCCATGTTTCAGTAATGTCCTCAGGCATATAGGCCCAGTTCGCCCGACTCCCCGGCACCCAGTAATTCTTGTGCTTCTCTCCCACAGTCCTGCGGTCTGGGTTTTGGTGGTCGGCCCCCAAATCGAGGCCATATATTCTGCCGACGCTCCGGTGGATGATGGATTGTACCAGCCATCCACGAATATAGGGTATCCTTCATCGGAATCGACCTCGGCCCTAAACCGCCGTGTAGGGGAGTTGGGACTGCTTTCCCACACGATGTTTTCGGCGATGATTTTCGTTTCGTCAGCAATGATGGCGTCATATTCCTGTTGACTCAGGGGCATATTTTGTTGCCCTCCAACCTCAACCGCATAGAGAGACCTTAGCCCCCGGGTTCGTCGCGGATCAGGCGGCGGAGGACCTTGCCCGCGGCGCTGACCGGGAGCTGGTCGCGGAACTCCATGATGCGCGGGACTTTATAGGCGGCGAGGTTGCGGCGGCAGAAGGCGGTAATGTCGGCCTGGGCTGCATCGTCTGAACCGAAGCCGTGGCCGTCTTTCAGGACCACAACGGCCATGACCGTCTCGCCGCGGTAGCTGTCGGCAACCCCGGTGACCGCCGCGCTGCTGATCAGCGGGTGCCGGTAGAGGGTCTCCTCCACCTCACGGGGCCATACCTTGAACCCGGCGGCGTTGATCACGTCCTTCTTGCGGTCAACGATGTAGAAGTATCCCTCTTCGTCCATCTGGGCCAGGTCTCCGGTGTAGAGCCAGCCGTCGCTCAGGACGTTGTCCGTCTCCTCGGGGCGGCCCCAGTACCCCTGCATGACCTGGGGGCCTTTGACCAGCAACTCCCCAACCTCCCCGGCGGGCAACTCGGTTGTGCCGTCGTCGGCGTCCACGATGCGGGCGTCGGTGTCCGGCAGGGGCACGCCGATGGAGCCGGCCCTGGCCCGGTGGATGGGGTTGGCGTGGGTCAGGGGAGAGGTCTCGGTCAGGCCGTAGCCCTCGATGAGGGTCTCGTGGCCCACCAGCCGGTCGAATGCCTCCTTCACCGCGGCGGGAAGGGGCGCGGCGCTGGTGCGGCTGGGGCGCAGGGAGGACAGGTCGAAGTCCCCGGCCTCAGGGTGGTCCATAATGGCGATGTACATGGTGGGGACGCCCAGGAATCGGGTGGCCCGGTAATCCTGGATGGCCCGGAGGACGCCCCGGGGATGGAACCGGCGGAACAGGACCATCGTCCCGCCGGCGGCGATGGGGACGTTCATCGCGCCCGCTATGCCGCCGATGTGGAAGAGGGGCAGCACGGTTATGAATGTTTCATCGTCCCGGTAGGAGAACCAGTCCCGGAATTGCAGGGTGTTGGTCACCAGGTTCCGGTGGGTCAGCATGGCCGCCTTGGGGACGCCGGTGGTGCCGCCGGTGTAGGGGAGCAGGGCCAGGTCCCGGTCCACGTCAACCGGCGGCTGGGTGGTGAAAGCCGTTGATTGCGCCAGCAGCGCGGAGAAGGCGTGTGTTCCGGGGATTTTTTTGCTGCCAGTGACGATTATGTTCCTGACTGCGGTCTCCGCAAGGACTTCCTTGACCCTGGGGTGCAGTTCCGGCTCGCAGATGACGGCCTTTGCGCCGGAGTCGGATAGCTGGTGGGCCAGTTCGTGGGCTTGGTACATGGGATTGCAGGGGACGGCCACCGCCCCGGCCTTGAGGATTCCGTAGAAGCCAACCACCAGCTCCGGTCGGTTCTGGAGGAAGTAGGCCACACGGTCGCCTTTGCCAATGCCCAACGAGGTCAACCCGGCGGCCATCCGGCCCGATACCGAGTCCAGTTCCCCGTAGGTCATGCGGGAGAGTTCCCGCTCCGCCTCGCCGTCGTAGTGGACTATTGCAGGGTGTTCAGGACGCCGCGCGGCCGAGTCCTGGAGGAACTTGTACAGGGGAATCCGGGGGTAGGTTGCCTCAGGTCGAACGCCTTTGGGGTAGTGGTCCAGCCAGTTTTTCCCCATCTATTCGCTCCTCCGGCTCCATCGAGGGACGGACCCCATACGCGCGAGTCGGCCGGCATGGCAGCATGGAGTGACGTTCCCAGTGCTAGGCGGCGGACCCTCACTCCAGCCCGGCCAGCATTTTGTCCAGGTCAGCGACGTAACCCTCAAGCAGCTCTATATCGTCGTCAGTCATGTGAGCGTAGCGCCTCTGGGAGCCTACATACTCGCGGACGGTGGCCTTCCGGGGAATACGCTGGCGGCGGAAATCGCCGTCCTTCCACTCGTAAAGGGGCCACATTCCACTGTTGACCGCCAGCCGGGAGACTTCAATTCCCTGGTCGTCGTCATACCCCCAGGAGGGGTTGCAGGGGGTGAGAATCTGGATGAATGCCGGCAACCGGGTCAACGCCGACCTGATCTTGCGGTCCAGGTCTTGGGGGTGGGACGTGGACGCCGTGGCCACGTATTCCGCGCCGCTGTACATGAGCATGAGCGGGAAGTGCTTGGGGTGTCGCAGCTTGCCCGAGGGTCGCACGCCGGTGCGGGCCATCGGCTGGGTGGAGCCGGTGGCGTGGCTGCCGCTGGCGGCATGGGCCTGGTTGTCGCAGACCACGTGGAGGTACTTGTAACCCTGCTGGAACGCGGTTGCCAGGTCTTCCAGCCCCAGGTCGATTTGCCCGTCGCCGTCGATCACCACGATGGGCCGGTCGATGCCCCGTATCTCCATCGCCGTCAACATGCCGACGATGCCGCTGTCGTGGGTGCCGAGACCGCTGCGTTGCAGGAAGTCACGGCCGATGCCACAGCCCTGCCCGAAGATTATGGGGTCTTCGTCCTTGAGATGGTCGAACACGGTCTGCATCACCAGCCGGGTTGCCAGGTTTTCCGGGCATCCGGGGCACTGGTTCGCGGTGATGTTCATGTGCACCCGCTGGTCTGTGGACTCCATCACCATCTTTATCGGCATGATTCTCTCCTGCTAACGCTCGGCGTGTGCTGGCTAGGAATTCTGGTTGACCGACAGAGGGCTAACCCCCGCGGCCTTGTTACTCTGAGTCGGGTGGTGGCTCGTCGAAGGGTTTGTTGTTCTCTTCCGCGGCGATGCGACGGTTATTCCATGCTACCCATTTCGCGTTCGCCTCAGCACGAATTTCGGCATCACGTTTCTCGCGCTGTTTCTCTCGCCGCCTCTCAAGCCATTCTTCCAGGCTTCTCGCCAATACCATCAGAGACCTCCACGACTCGGCTATGATTACGGACGTCCCGGCGGACGCAGCGATAATCAGCGCGGACCCTTGCCATACGGCAACCGCCGTTTCCAGTGGGCCTTTGCCCTGAAGAATTGTGTGCCAGGCCAGCGCTCCTATGCCGATGATGGACTGGACTATGAACAGAGCGAAGTAAAGTGTCTTGGTCCGCCGGTCTACACTCCAGATTGATTCCCTATCGTCCTGCCGACTCAGACCGTCTCTATCCTCCAACTCTACCCGGGCCGTGCCGCTCGCTGTTAAGGTCAGGTGATTTGTGTCTTAAGACCGCTCCCGCAGCATCGTGTCGAGCATGTTCTGGTCTTCGATTACGTCGAAGTGCCAACGGTACTGCTCCCCGGCGCGGCCCTGGCTGGCGGCCCGCATTGCTTCCTCGGCCATGTACATGACGTCATAGTAGGTAACGTCGCGGCCGCCCAGTCCCACGACACGCCCCAACACCAGGGGAGGGTTGCTTTCCCCGAACAGGCTGCTGCGCAGGTCGTTGTACACCGCCCCGACGGTGTTCCGGTCAAGCGTTACGGCTGCTTTCACGTTCTTCAGGGCATCAATCAGGTCCTCGCTTGGGAAGGGGCGGAAGGTGTGGACCTTGACCAGGCCGACGGGTTTCCCCTGGTCCCGGAGCCGGTCCACGGCGAACCGGGAGGTGGCGGCCAGGGAACCCATCGCAATGACGGCAACCTCAGCGTCTTCCATCCGGTATTGTTCGATCAACCCGCCGTAGCCCCGTCCCACCGCGCTTACGTATTCCTCGTGTACGCCCTTGATGATGTCCTTGGCGGTGACGTTCAGGGCGTGGTCCAACTGGTAGCGCCGCTCCATGTACTCCCGGTCAACGTCGATGTACCCGTAGCCGCTCATCCTGTTGCCGGAGTAATAGGCGGAGAAGTCCAGGTTCTTGATAAAGTCCACTTCCGGGGGCAGTTCCAGCGGGGGCAGGAACCCGTCGATGGCCTCCTGGGACGGTATCTCCATCGGGTAACTGTTGTGGGAGACTTCCCAGCCGTCGTAGGTGACGAAGGCGGGGAGCAGCACCGATGGGTCTTCACTGACCTTGTACGCCTGGATGACGGTGTCCATTACGTCCTGGGCGTTCTCGCAATGGTAGTGGAGCCAGTGAATGTCCCGGTACATGATGGTGTCCTGGTCGTCGGTGCGCACCACCGCCGGGGGCTCGAGGGCACGGTGGGCCACCACTACCACGATGGGAATCCTGGCATAGGACGCGAAGATCAACTGCTGGGCTGCGATGAGCAGCCCCTCGGAGTTGGTGGCAAAGGAGCAGCGAACCCCGGACTGGGTGGCGGTGATTTGGGCGTTCATCACGCTGCGCTCGTGCTCCAGCTCGATGAGCTTGGCATTGAGCGCGCCTCTTTGGATGGAGCGGGAAAGCTCCTCTCCCACCTCATCTGACGGGCCGATGGGAAAGTAGCAAAGCACCTGGATGCGGGCCAGCATCAGCGCCCGTGCCGCTGCCTTGTTGCCTGTGAGAGCCTCGCGTCTCTGCGTGGGCCTGGAAGTCAAAGCAAATACTCCTGTTCCGGTGGCTGGTTTCCAGTGGTCAGCGGCCAGCATTCAGTGCATTGGCCACTGAATCAGCGTTCTCTGCGCTGCCTCAGCCGTTCTAGGTAGTCGTGGTTAACGAAGCCATCTTCGGACGACTCATTTTCCCCAATGCTTCTTCCCAGAATGCGTTGCAGGCGGTTCCTGTCCGAGTTCGTCCTGACTTGAAAGGGGCGCGGCGGCGAGGCGCGGACCGCCGTAAGGTCGGCGGCAAACTGCTCAACCCGGTCGATGGCCCGGTTGATTGTGTCTGCCTCGTGTCTATAGGAGTAAAAGTTGGTGTGGAGATTCTCCGCCAACAGCGCATTGTCGCCAATGTCCGGACGGTCGAACTCATTGCCCAACTGTATGGCGATTTGCGTGAGTTGTTCTTGACGGCTGTGCTGCCATCCCCGGTCTATGGCGATGGCTTTGAGTGCATGGGCCGCGGCGCCCCAGACCTTTTCTGCGGCTTGCAGCCGGTCTCCGTCCGCCAGCTCAATCCTGGTTTGTTCGATGAATCGCCTGCTTATCTGCATGTGATCGTTGGATGTCTGTTTACCCGCATCGGGCAGTTCCATGGCCATATTTCCCCGCTGGTTCAGCCCTGGGATGTCTCCGCAGACTCTGACGCCTGCCTGAACCTGGGGCGGTTGGCCAATTCCCGGATGTGGGGTTCCACCGTAATCTGCTGGTACTGGGGGTTGGTCTTGCGCACCTGGTCTTCGTCAACCATTGTCAGGGCCGACCCGACGCAAACCTGGGCACACAGTCCACAGCCCCGGCAGTAGTCCAGGTCGATGCGGTATCCCTGGTGGGGCAGGTCCTGGCGCACGATGAAGCCGGTGCCGTCGGGGCAGACAATCTCGCTGATGCAGGACCCGACGCAAATGCAACTGGCGTCCTCGCAGACGGGTATCTTGTCCCGCCACACCCAGGGGCTGCCCCTGCGGTAGCCGGGCAGTTCGTCGTAACGGTCGAACTGGTAATACTGGGGCAGGGACTCGACGGTGGCCCTTTGGAGGTGGGTCGGGCGGTGGTCCGACTCGAACCGCACTCCGGTCACCTGCACCTGCTCGTAGGCTTCCCTGGCGGCCTGCACGTTCCGCTCGCCCACGTTCCCGGGGAATTGCTCCCGGATGACTTCTGCTAATTCCTCGAGGCCCCACGTTTCATTGGAGCCGGCGGTCACGCGACAATATGCGCCCAGCAGGGTCAACCCGACCGGAGGCGGGTTGCGGCCCAGCAGACGTTGGGCAATGCCGGTGGCGTCAACGGTGGCCACCACTCCGTCCAGGGCATAGGGCAGGTCAATCTCTTCCGGTGGCTTGGGGGAATTAACCAGCAGGACGCCCTGCCGCAGGCGTCCGATTGCGTCGGCCACCAGTTCGTGGGTGTTTTCCTTGGCCGTGAGGAGCAATTCCTCCTGGAATACAACGACCTCGGTTGGGTGGTAATTGGCGCAACTGGCCAGTCCGGGAGCGTCGGAAACCTTGATGTAGTTGATGACGGGCGCGCTGCGGGCGCGTGTTCCAGGGTATACGTTCACCGACACGAACGCTCCCTGGTCTGCATGCAGCTTGGCCAGCGCTTCTCCAGCCTGCACCGATCCCTGCCCCGACATGCAGAGCAGGTTCAATTCCTTAACCTCGGCCATGACAAACCCCCAGCAACCGGTCAACTCCGTTCCGGCAATGGGCACCATGTTACCCCACCCAACAAGCCTAAGCAATCTGAGAGGAAACGCTGCCCAGGGGCAATCGCGTCTCAGCCGGGCAGGACTTTCAGGAGGCAGTCCTCCCTCCAGCCGGCCTGGAGCCGTTTACCCGTACACCTGTCTTGAGGCTCGTCTCCCGTTTCAGCAGGTTGCGGGAGTTCTGCCTCAGAGCGGCCATGTTCCGTGGGCCGTGATCTTTGCGCGCCCGGCCCCGGTCCTCCCGGAAGGTCACGTCCAAGCTCCAGTGCAACGAGTTCCCGGTGTTCCGGCGCAGTCGCGCTGCCGCAAGCTGACGCTGTGCCGGCGCCTCCAGGCTGCTGATGCAGTATCCGGCCTGCACCGCAGCGCCAACCTCCGTCTCCCGGCGGCGCTCCACCTTCACCACCGGGCGCAGCCCGGGCCCCGGCAGTGCTCAGGTATTCCAGGCAACCGGTCCCGTTTGCCGCCCGGCACTCCCGCCGTTCGATGCGTCCGTGTCCCCTGTTCAGGGCGGCGGCGTAATCGCGGAGGCAGGCCGTCCAGCCCGGTCCATCCCCGGACTCGAACAGGTCTCTAACATCCTGGTACAGCTACTCTACCATTAAGACGCGATTGCCCTGACGGGTCTTCCAGTAAGCCTGCGGTAGGCCGGGAGCGTCATTTATAATTTGATAACGCAGCGCTCTAATTCTTGGACAGGGTGCATATCGGCCATTGGATACCCTTACAAGTTCACCTAACCGCTACCAGCCTGCGACCCGCGCCGGGGTGCAAACACCACCAGCAAGGTCAGGTCCTCAGTGATGCTGTGGAAGTGGTGGGACACGGTCTCTCCCACGAAGACGATAGACCCGGCGGACAGGGAACTGTCCTCGCCGTCCACATGCACCATGCCGTTGCCGCTGACTACGTAATACACCTCGTCCTCAGTATGAGGAGATTGCGGGTCCGGCTCTCCGGCGGGCAGCACATACAACCCGAGGCTCATGCTGGGGACGGCAAAGAATTCATGGTACAGCCGCCCCGCCTCCCGGTGCGCCGCAATCACTTCGGATAGCTCAAATGCGTCCATCGGCGTGCGTCTACCTCAGCACAGGAATGGTTATGTCCTATCGTGTCCTCGAAATGGCGTCTTCCAGTTCGGGCCAGGGTCCGCACCAACTCGCCGCGTGTTTTCTGCGGCACAGTTCCAGCGTCACGGAGGATATCCCGGAACGAAAACGCAACGTCCCGAACAGTTCAACGGGAATATGCAATTGGCGGCCGCGTCCGGCATGGCGGGCTACTACGGACCTCCGGCAACCAGGGCCAGAGCCTTTTCCAGGTCTTGGGGGGTGTTCACGTTGAAAAAGCTGAGACACTCCGGGTCAAGGGAGCGCACTTCTTCCTCTGGCAGGTACTTTACCCGCACATGGTTGTAGAACCCGGAAATCTTCAGATCGCGGGACACCAGCCGGGGTTCGATGAAAGGAAGGCAATCCTTGGAGTAGAGGGAGTGAGTCGGTTCGGGCCGTCCCTTAATCACAGGGACTACGGCGTCGAAACCTTCACGGAGGGACAACATACGCCGGAGCAAGTCCAGGTTGAGGAAGGGCATGTCGCAGGCCACAGCCAGCGCCCATGAAGTGTCCGCGGCGTCCAGCCCGGAGAAGATTCCGCCCAGGGAACCGGCGCCGGGATAACGGTCCGCCACGATACGGCAACCGCGACCCAAAGGCAGGGCAGCTCCCCGCGCCTGGTCCGCCACCACCACCAGGACTTCATCGCAGAGTGGGCTTATCCGCTGCACCACACGCGAGATGAGGGGCTGACCACCGACGGGTTCCACGGCTTTGTCCCGTCCCAGCCGCCGGCTCTGCCCCCCGGCAAGCACCACGCACGAGACTCGTGCCTCCGGTGGATGCTCCCTGCCGGAAACGTGCCGCGACGCGCCCGGCGTATCCTGATTAGCCTCACCAGACATTGCGGGAGTATACCATAGGAGCCGATGTAGACAACGACACACCGCGAGGTCCAGACCTTATACGACGACAATGTGTATGGCCTCGACCAGACCTTCGACGAATGCTACCGCTTCATCTGCCTGAACAACGTCAATGGGCCACAAGACCTCAACTCCTCCGTGAGAGGGGTACATATCAGCTTCATGAGCGATTTTATTGCGGCGGTCTACGATTACCCTGAGTCGGTCCCTCACATCATTGGGCGTAGTTTGCAAATGTGCAGCGACAGAGTTCCACAGTGGTTCGTCTGAGATAAGTCTGATGGCATCCGCAATGTGGTCCGGGTGCTGGAAACTTCTATACCCGTTACGATTCCTTATCTGTTCTTCGAGCCATTGATCATTCCCTAACGCGGCAGCCACGGTCAATGCACTTTCGAGAGAGACTTGAAATCTCAGGAATGCGTCAGTTCGGGCACGGTTCCCACGGAACGCCTCCAGCATTCCTAACCGGACCAGTTCATGGATGTAGTGGTCAAGGGCGCTGACTGACATGACCCACTGGGAGCGCAGCAGGTCGGATAAGTCCAATGCTTGGGTAGTCTGCGAGCTAAGGGCTTGGTACAGGGAGCCAAGGTCACGGACACGCTGAACATTTCGGCGAAACTGTTCAATCGCCTGTTGCATGAGTGGCCGGCCCCATCATGTGGTCAGTCCTATCACTTTGTCCGCAAGCTGAGAAAAGAGCTCCTTGAACCGGTCACGGGACTCAATAGTCCGTTGCAGCACTGCCCCACCCTGACCGATCTGCTCCTCACTCAATTGAAACACGGGTGTTTGAAAGGTGTGTGCCTTGGCAACAAGCGTGTTGAAGTCTGGGATGGTTACCAGGCAATGATTCTCGACTTGCAGATCGTTATAGAGGTCTTGGGGCAACATCATGTCAACCTTGGTGAATTCGGGGACCAGCTTGTCGTGAACTGCTATGTTAATCTTGTCTATCCATTCTTGGAACCCCTTTGCAGAACCGTCTCTACGCGGGCGGTAGTTCTGGACCACGGTCCCCAAGAACTTGGGAGTGGTATCAGGGAACGGGTATACAGCATCCCGGAGTATGGGAAGCGAGCTTGCCCTCTTGGACCATGTGAGCCACTTCGGTACAACGTTGGCGAGGGAGTCTACGGCCATTACTGAGAAGTAATCAGGTGTCGTCGGAACAATAAAGAAATGGCTGGTCATGAGCAGATTTTGGTTAAGCGAACTCAGACTCGGGTTCATGTCAATTAGCACGTAGTTCGCGCTATATTTCGCAGCAGTCTTCTCCAACAAGTAAGAAAGCGATCCGGGAAGGTTCTGGAAAGTCTGTATCGAAGCGGATAGCTCCTGGGCGATGCCAAGAGTGACTTCATACTCGGACAAGCCGATATGGCCAGGGAGCAAGAATAAACTCTCTCTCTGGAGAACAGGATAACACTCTACCGGCTCTATGAGCCTGGGCATAGACTCGAAAGCTGGCGCTAGACCGGACTTGAGGTTACGCTCCTTCTCACTTTCATACCAATTCTCTAACCCAGTTTCCTCACCATCCCCTAGCACTAATCCCGTCAGATTGCACTGTGGATCAGCGTCAACCAGGATTACTGTTTTCCCCTTGGATGCCAACATCCATCCCAAATGGAAAGTGGTTGTAGTCTTGCTCACGCCTCCTTTATGATTAAACAAAGCAATTCTATGGGCCATTTCACATCTCCTTTCCCGATTATATCAGCTTATACCAACCTCAATATCCAACTTCGTCCTTTCGCAGCCACCCCCACGCCTCCAGCGTGTATAATCCCCATGATTTATAATCTGGAGAACCATCCATTTCAGGAGGGTCAAAACGCTATGTCTACTGCGGGTGAAGGACAGGTTTCTATGGAGACCTTCAGGATACTGGCGGAGTTGGCCGGGTTGGGCATGAGCCAGGAAGAGATCGACGAACTGAAGCCCCTTTACGACATTCACGCCGAGTACGTAAAAACGCTGCATTCCATCGACTTCGGCCCCGAAGAAATCGCCATGACGTTCCATCCCGAATGGCCGCCGTCGGAGTAACGCCGGGCATCACTCCATGCTAATCGAGCCACCGAAACCGAACTTCGACCACGCATCGCACGGAAAGGTAGAGAGAAATGACTGCCACCAGTTCCAACCTTTACCATCTGACCATCGGACAGGCGTCCGAGCTTTTGCACACCCAGCAGCTTTCGCCCGTGGAATTGGTCCGGGCCTTTCTGGACCGCATCAAGGCCACCGACGACCGGCTCCACTCATACCTGCTGGTGCTGGAGGACCAGGCCCTCGCCGACGCCAGGGTCGCAGAGGCCGAGATCCAGCGGGGCGAGTACAAAGGCCCGATGCACGGCATCCCATTCGCCCTGAAGGACCTTTACGACACGGCGGGGGTGCGCACAACCTCCGGCTCCAGGGTGGACATTGACCGGGTCCCCTCCGAGGACGCCACAACCACCGCACGTCTGAAAGCCGCCGGCGGCATCCTGCTGGGCAAGCTGGCGATGCACGAATTCGCCCTGGGCGGCCCGGACTTCACCACGCCCTTCGAGCCGGCCCGCAATCCCTGGAACACCGCACACGTTACCGGCGGCTCCAGCAGCGGCTCGGGTTCCGCCGTGGCCGCGGGCCAGTGCATGGGCGCGCTGGGATCCTGCACTGGCGGCTCCATTCGCGGCCCCGCCTCCCTGTGCGGCATCGTGGGGTTAAAGGCCACCTACGGACGGGTCAGCCGCGCCGGGGTCGTCACCCTTAGCTGGTCCCAGGACCACTGCGGCCCCATGACCTGGACGGTGGAAGACACGGCGTATATGCTCCAGGCCATCGCGGGCTACGACCCCAAGGACCCGACCACCAGCCGTGCGCCGGTGCCCGACTACTCCCTGTCCCTGCGGGAGGACATCCGCGGCGTGAAAATAGGCGTGCCCCGCCATTTCTTCTTCAGCAACGAGCCGGGCGTCAACCAAGAGGTTGTGTCCATCGTAGACCGGCAATTGGGCGTTCTGGAGGAGTTGGGTGCGGAACTGGTGGAGGTCACCATCCCCAGCCTGGAGTACGTCCGCCCCGCCAACGTGGTCATCATGCTCACCGAGGCATACGCCTATCACGAACCGAACCTGAAGTCCCGCCCCCATGAATTCGGCGAGATGGTGCGGGCGCGGTTCCGCATCGGAGGGATGCTCAGCGCCAGCGACTATGTTCAGGCCCAGCGGACCCGCAAGCTGGTCAAGCGGGAAGTCGCCCAGACGCTGGAGCAGGTGGACCTGCTGGTATCCCCGACCATGACCCAACCGGCGGCTGCCTTCGAGGGCTACGACTCCGCAAGCACGGTGCGTGGCCCCAGCTTCACCGCGCCCTACAACTTGACCGGACTGCCGGCCATCTCCATCCCCTGCGGCTTCACCGAGGCCGGGCTGCCCGTCGGGATGCAGCTTGCGGGCAAGCCCTTCGACGAACCGGGCGTCATACGCGCCGCCTACACCTACGAGCAGCACGCCCGTTGGTTCGACCGCCGCCCGCCCATGTAGCCCGCAAGCCAGCGCGATAACACGATAGCCCCGCCAAAATGAAGACGCCGCCTAACGGGGCGGCGTCTTCATGCGTGCTTCGGGCCAGTGCTTGCCTATTCCGGCACCAGCATTACGATGACGTTATTCTCCGTGGCCAGCTTGGCCCTGTCCTCATCGACATTGGCCGAAACCACCGCCGGGGTCACGGGTTGCCCGACAATGAGGCTGAAGGTCCTTGCCCGTTCCGCCGCCCGTACTACGTCATGGTCGCCCGCCGTTATGCTCACCTCTGCCGTGAAGTAATGCACAGAACCGTCCGTCCGGTTTCGCCCTGTGAATATCAGGTCGCTCAACCAAAGGTCGTCGTTCTGCTCCCAGGTGATGACACCGTTTTCGACTGCTTGCTCAGTGATCCCTTCCAGTTCAGAATTCTGCCCGGACAGGGACCCCCTCAACACTCTGGTGTTCCGAAGACCAAGCTGCTGCCCCGCGTAGCTGCGAATGTTCCTCTCGACCTTCATTTCATAGTTTATCCCGAACCCGTTGTCCAACCTGCCGTCGATGGCGTCAAACCTGCCATCGATGGCGTCAAACTTGCCGTCCATAGTGTCCAGCCTGCCATCGATGTTGTCCAGCCTGCCGTAGATAGTCTCGAAGTTAGCATTGGTCAGCTTAACGAAATTGGCAAACTCTTCCGGCAGTTCCAGCAGCTCCCGGCTCAGCAGGACGCCCCGGAGAGCTTCCGCCCATTCCGGCTGCTCCCGGAGAATCCTGACCAAATCTCCGATGTCGTTTATCGTCGTCATTCCGGACCACCTGCAAACATTTTACAGCGGGCGGGTTCAACTGTCATATCCGGTATGTCAGCGTCTTGGGCAGGAAGGGAAACCTCGTAAGCCCTACCGCCGTGCCGTGGCACGGCGGACTCTGAAGGAGGCTCCGTCTTTCTGCTTGCGCACCCACTTCAGGTACTTGCGCATCTCCGGGTTGCCGAGTATGGCGTCCAGCGAGTTCAGTTCCCTGGCCAGAGTGGACTCGGTGAACATCGCGTGGAGTTGCCGGTGACAGGTGGCGCACAGTCGGGCAGTCGGGCCGAACCGCCCGCCCTCGGCCCGGGGGACAAGGTGGTGGACGGTGTAGCTTTCCACCTCGCGCAGGCATAGCTCGCAGGACAGCGGCGGACCGCCGGGGAATTGAGCATCGCCGCGGCGGGCGTGTTTCCTGGGCATCGCGCCCTCACCTCAGTTCGGCACGTTCAGGTAGCGCCAGCCGGGAAGGTCCACCCGCCACTCCCCTTCCTCCAGCAGCATGGGGATGATCAGGCCCGACATGAGACGGCGCCGGGCAACCCGGGCAACGTCGTTGGTTACTCCGAAGGGCAGGAACACGAAAGCATGTTCATCGTCAACGTAGTTGGTGGGGGCGACTCCCAGGTCAGTAAGGTCTTCCAGGGGCCAGAGACGGAGTACCGTGGTGCGGAAGTCTTCCAGCAATGCCAGGCGGCTGGGGTGTCCTGAGTCGTAGGCGGCGCGGTAGGCTATCTGCATATCGATGTCGTTTCGGGTAGCCCAGACTCCCATGCGCATCCCGCGAGTTTCCTTAGAGAGCATGGACCATGCAAGTTCCATCTCGGAGTCCCGGACTGCTTCGGCAAAGATTCCGGCCCGGTTGCCGCATTCGTCGGGCTGCTGGCTCCGTTTGTGACCCGGTATCTGCATGGTTCAGCCCTCCCCACAGGACTCATCACTTCTCGTCGCTCATTTCCCGCCGTACTGGTGTGTAAGCCTAATGGTACACCCACACACAAGGGGCTGCCAGGACACCGACCGTTGGAACCCCACATCCACATAGAGAGATGATGCGTCTAATACCCCACGGCATACCCGTCCCGGCGTGGGTCAGCCGCGCCGTGCAGCCCGCCGTTGTCCGGGTCCACCTGGATTATTACCTCGCTGCCAGCCGCGCCCCAGGGAGTCATGACATTGAGGGAGTGGCCCCTGCGCTCCAATCCGGCCCGGACTTCTTCGGAAAATCGGTTTTCCAAGTGCAACTCGTTTTCACATACGTGAGGGTAGTTGGACTCGGTGGGGCTGTGAGTATTCCGCCAGCGCGGCGCCTCCACGGCCTCGGCCACCGTCATCCCGAAGTCCAGCACGTGGGTAATCACCTGCATGTTGGTCTGCACCTGGGTATCGGCGCCAGGAGTGCCGCACACTAGCGTCAGAATCCGGTCGGGTCCTCCACTGAACACCATCACCGGGTTCATGGTGTGGCGCACCCGCTTGCCCGGTTGCAGGCAGTCCACATGGTCCGCCTCCAGGTGCCAGTAGGTCATGCGGTTGTTGAGCAGGACGCCCGTATTCCCGGCGATGATGCTCGACCCCCACCCGCTCTGGAGGCTCTGGAGCTGGCACACTGCGTTGCCCCAACGGTCCACCACGGCGAAGCAGGTGGTATCCTCTTCCTCGCTGGCAATGCCGGACCCGGCGGCCGCGGGACGCCGGACTTCCCCACCTTGGTAGAGCCAGGGGTCTCCGGGCGGCACATCCGTAGCGGCGCGCCCCGGGTCGATCATGCGCGCCCGCTCCCGGGCATAGTCCTTGCTGATAAGCCCCTGTACCGGAACGTCGATGTAGTCCGGGTCGGCCACGTAGGCTTCCCGGTCGGCGAAGGCCAGCTTCTTGGCCTCCACCATGACGTGGATGGCCTCGGTTGTGTTGCAGCCCAGGGACTTCAGGTCGAACTGCTCCACCATGTTCAATTCCTGGAGCAAAATATGCCCGCTGGAGTTGGGCGGGGCTTCGTAGACGCGGAAACCCCGGTAGTCGGTGGAGATGGGTTCCTGCCAACGGCTGCGGCACTCGGCCAGGTCGCGCATGGTCAAGATGCCCCCCTGCTCCTCGCTGAACTTCACTATCGCGCGGGCAATCTCTCCCCGGTAGAAGACGTCGGCCCCGCCCTCGGCAATCATCCGGAATGTGCGGGCCAAGTCCTTCTGGTACAGGATTTCGCCGGGGCGCAGGGGTCGTCCATTCCTGGTGAACACGGCCTTGGACGTCGGAAAGGAGCAGAGCAGCGGGTCCGACGCAATGGCATGGGACAGGACGTGGCTGGCGGGAAAGCCGTTGTCCGCAAGGTCAATGGCTGGGGACAGCACCTGGTCAAGTGACAGCACGCCGTACTTCTCATGCGCGGAGAGCCAGCTATCCAGCAAACCCGGCACGGACACGGAGAGGATGCCCTTGGCCGGGATGCCATCGGGCAGGTAACGGTCGCGGGTGGCGGCGTATGGGGCTGCGCCGGTGCCGTTGCAGACTTCCAGCCGGTCGTCGTGTTTCCGGTACACCATAATGAATCCGTCTCCGCCGATTCCCGACATCAGCGGTTCCACCACGTTGAGCGCAGCGGCGGTGGCAATGGCCGCATCCACCGCGTTACCCCCCTGCTGGAGCATGTGAATCCCGGCCTGCGAAGCCAGCGGATGGCCCGAAGAAACCATCCCGTTCCGCCCCATAACGACGGGGCGGTTCGACTCATACTTGATTCCGTGGGGTGTGTTTGTCATGTTGCCTCCAAGCTCCTATTGGCGTGAGACTATGCAATCACAATTGCCTGTTAATGTAATCATGTAGTCTGGAGCCGCAGTCAATGCGGTCTACACGGGATTTTCTGCCCCTATACGTAACCCTTTTGTTTCGCAACAAGTCTCTTTCCCTACCTGACATACTTCCGCTGTAGACAAGCAGTGGATACCAATTGCCTGGCGACCGAGTCTGCAATAGGGACCCGGCGAGGTCCAAACCACGCTGTATCTGATCGATTGCCCCCGACATGTGGATACCGTTGCCGCCCTTCAATTCAGCAGCACAGACAAAATTCCCGTCAGATTGGCTGATGATAATTCGGTCACAAAGTCTGCATTCCCACTTATGTGTACCCTGATATCTGGTACCATCAATTGCTGTAAGCGACGGACCCGGAAATCCTCTGATATCCAGTCGACAACCTTCGTCCACATACGAATCGGTAATACAACAGTTGTCATGCTCGCTGCGTACACGTGCTACAACCGCCGCCAGGGTCATATGAGCCGGTTCCTTTGGAGAGTGATGGCCTGCTCGTATAGCAACTCAGAGACAGGTAAGAACTCTTCATCTTCAATGCCAACATCCGACCCAACGGGCAACGGATAAGTAACGGCCCCCCCCAGGTCTGGGTCAATGTGGAAACCGTAAGCGCTTACCTGCTCGGGTTGGAGGCATTCTACCTGCTCCAGCCCCAGAGACCTGGCCGTTTCCTCACTTGCATTGCTCATGCTAATGAGATTGTCTATCTGCCCGATAATGTCTCCGCTGTGGGTGGTAATCAGTACCTTCACACCCGCGTTCACCAGTCGCGCGATGCCCCTTGCCATCTGCAACTGGGCCGCCGGGTGCAGGTGAGACTCTGGTTCCTCCAGTATCAGTAAGTCGCCCGGCCGCACCAAATACTTTAGGAACAGCACCAGGGGCGCAAGTTCCGACACCATTGAGGACGTTTGGTCCAGCCTGAACTTCCCCGCTCCATCCTGTTCATAAGCTATATCTGGATAAGGCATCCCGCCGGAATCGTCCAGGTCGATATTCCCGTGCAAGACCTGGTACTCGATGAAGTCGATTGCATTGGCGAGCGCATCTTGATCCGGCAGGTTGGTCATCCGACGGTCCAGACCAATCAGGTTGCTCAAGAACTCTGTGGTAATCCCCGGCAAAGCAGGAAAGAACATGGGTTCGATGCCTATTCGCCGAGTCTGACCGACCAAAGCGGCGGCTAATACCTTGTGTCCTTGGGCAATCCCCGACCGTGCCGCCGGCATGTAAAAGGTCTGAACTGGCAGACCTTGGAGTATTTTCTCCTCTATTGATTCTTGGAGATTGCGAATGAACTGGACATTTGGAAACGCCCACGCTCCTTCAAGCGATTGTGGGGGCGGTGACTGGAGGACATCCTGAAGCGGTGGTATCGAAGCCCCAGATATGTCGATCTCCGGCCGCAGATTGTCAGCTTCTATCGACCGAATATCCATGTGTAGCAGCGGGGCGTCCCGATGTACAATTAACTGGAAATCCTCGCTGGTGCTTCGCTGGCTCACAAACGCGGAATCGCTCCCATATATCTTGCGCAACTCTAGAATTACTTCGTTACGATGATATTCCAACGCGGGCAGAGTGATCGAATCCAACTCAGACCGTATCTCATGGGGCAGATCCGCCACGACGAGATCTTGAAGCTCCGACACTCCATGTCCGTGCATGCTTATCCATGTCCGCATAACCTCGATCACTCTGGTAGCTGCCTCCGGAGCCAAGGTCACGCCGATAGGCATCCTCCGACGATTCATCCAAGGGAAAGCACCAGTAGACTCCAAGTAGCGCCTGAATTCACCCCCTTCAACCGCTTTCATCACCGCATAAACCGCCGTGGCCATAAACGACTTTCCCGTGTTGCTCGGGCCTATGAATATGGTCAGCGGCTTCAGGTCCACCGACCCTTCTGCAATCGGCCCGAAGTTCTTGACTGAAACTCTTACCACGGCCTGTCTCTCCCGGCTGCTGAGTGCTGGAATTATCGGTACGCGCCTCGGGGCCGTCAAGAACGGGCGCAACCCCCGGAAAATCAGAAGAGGCCCCGGTACTCGGGGCCTCTGCGAAACTCTCGCTTGATGGAGCGCGTCGGTTTAGTGACCGCCGCATCCGCCGCCGCCGCAACCACATCCGCCGCCCCCACAGCCGCAACTACCACTACCACATCCGCCGCCGAACATCGGGTTGTTAATCACGAAACCCACCTGGCCGCCGAAATTCTCCACGTAGTCGATGGTTGCCTCTTCCAGGAAGGGCGCGCTGTCCGAGTCCATCAGGAACTTGACGCCGTCCATGTTGAGCACCGTGTCATCGGGCTGGGTCTCCTTTTCCATCGTGAGCATGTACTGGACGCCGCCGTCTGCGGGCATGGCGATGACCCGGAGAGAGCTATCGGTCTCTCCCTGCTCTTCCAGAACGTCCCTGAGCTTTTCGATAGCCAGATCGGTTACCTGCATTTTTGTAACGCTCCTTGTTGATTGTCCAGACGTAGAAAGCCAATCCTGAGTGTGCCTGTGAGCCTAACACAAGCCACACTCACGGTCAATGACGCCGAAATCCTCACGCGTACCCGGTTTGGTGGCGTTGAATGGCGAAGAGGTTGTCAGGCAGGTCGGGTGTGGCGACGTAGTATTCGTAACCCAGGTGCAGGATGCCCAGCTTCCCTCGGGAGCATACTTGGCGTCGGAAGGCTGGCGACGCCCGCATCCCCGCCAATATCAGCAGGCCAGCAGCATCCCGCCAGCAATCGTTGCAGCCGGCCGGTGGTGGTTACGGTGCTCCGGTTCAACCCGAAGTGTTGCTTACCATCCTTGAAGTACCGTTCCGGCTGCATCCGTTTCCGATACATCCGCGCCACCTGATGCGGGTCGGCCAGATACCAGGGATCACGATGTCCCCGTGCCCAATAGAGCACCGGATTGATGACCACGCCGCCCCTGAGACGGATCACGCAGTCCACGGGGTAGCCGGTGTGGCGGGGCATCTGTTGCAGGAAGTGGAACTGGACATCATGCTTGCTCCAGAGTGTCGTGCGCCCTGGGGACGGCCCTTCAGAACGACCTGGATAGTGTATGCAGACGTCCTGGCAACGCCTCCAGCGTATCATTCAACGTGAAATGCCGCGAGAACGCCGAAACGAAATCTTGATCCTATCCTGTGGAGGATATCCAGTGGATAGTTGAGACCCCGCGTAGTCACTACCATGTCGAGAGACCTCACGATGCTTTGGGAAACCCATCCCTACAGAAGTTCGCCGCGTTGGCCATTGTGCCTGACTGACCCGCAATACCAGCATAATGGCTGGTACAGGAAATGGGGCAGGACCATGGAATGAAACCATGTCCCGCCAACGAGTGAAGAGGGGAAATAGCCGCACTTCTGGCGCCGTCGACAAACCTGCGATAGAATCCCGGATCATGGAGGGGAAGACCTGTCTGATAACCGGCGCCAGTGACGGTATCGGCTATGCGGCCGCACGGGAACTGGCCCGTATGGGTGCATCTGTGGTGATAGTCGGCCGGAACAAAGCGAAAACCTCAGCGGCCGCGGAGCGCATCATCGGGGAGACAGGCAACCGCGAAGTGCGTTACATGCTGGCCGACCTGTCGTCCCAAGCGGATGTATGCAGCCTCGCCGACCAGGTGAAGCAACAAGTGCCGAGGCTGGACGTTCTGGTGAACAATGCCGGCGCTATATTTCTTTCCAATCGCCGCAGCGTTGACGGTATTGAAATGACTTTCGCCCTGAATCACCTGGGCTATTTCCTGTTGACCACACTGCTGCTGGACCTCCTGAAAGACTCGACGCCGGCCCGGATCGTCAACGTCTCCTCCAGCTCGCACTTTTCGGCCCGCAACTTCCGCCTGGAGGACCTGCCCAAGCCTGGAAGCAATGGAGGTTACCGGGCATACGGACGCTCCAAGCTGTGCAACATCCTGTTCACCTACGAACTGGCGCGACGGCTGGAAGGTTCGGGCGTCGCGGTAAACGCCCTGCATCCTGGGCTGGTCCGCACCAGCATAGCGCGGGACAACGGACTTCTGGGCCTCGTGGTCAACTTCTTCATCGGCGTCCGCGGCGTCGATGCCACAAGGGGAGCGGAGACGTTGAATTACCTGGCTGCCTCGCCGGGAGTTGAGGGGACCACAGGCAAGTTCTTTGTGGACTGCCGCGCCGTGCCGTCATCCCCTCTGAGCTACGACGTAGAGCTGGCCTCAGACCTCTGGAAATTGAGTGAACGGCTGACAGCGCCGGGAGCGGCGGCAGCAGGAAATTAACGGCGGCCATCCCTATTGCCAGATGACGAACACCGGTTCCTCGGGGATTGGCCCGAAATTTGTGACCCCCCTGATACCCGGTATCTCCCCACACTACCGTCTCCCCGCCGTGCAGCAGATGGCGGGTCTCCGTAATGTCATGGGCGTTGGCTGCCGTGGTGCTCACGCTATGCACTATGCCCGTCTCAGAGTCCACCCCGATGTGCGCCTTCATCCCGAAGCGCCACTGGTTCCCCTTCCTGGTCTGGTGCATCTCAGGGTCCCGCTCCCCAGACCGGTTCTTGGCGGACGGCGGCGCCGCGATGATGGCGGCGTCCACGATGGATCCTCCCGCAACTCCAGCCCTTGGGACTCCAGGTGCCCGTTGATCTCCTCCAGCAAACTCTCCCCCAAGCCGTGGCGCTCCAATAGATGACGGAAATGCAGGATGGTGGTTTCATCGGGCAGCGGAACTGGGCGCGGAGTTTGTTGGGTTGGACCGGCTGCTGGCCGAGTCGGACTTCGTGTCGCTGCACGTGCCCTTGACCCCGGAAACGCGCCACTTCATCGGGGAGCCGGAGTTGCGGCAGATGAAGCCGTCGGCGGTCCTGATAAACGTGGCCCGCGGCGCGGTGGTGGACCAGAAAGCCCTTTATTCCGCGCTAAGCGAGGGCCGGATAAGGGCGGCGGGAGTCGACGTTACCGACCCGGAACCCCTCCCGCCCAACGACCCGCTGCTGACCCTGGACAACCTGGTGGTAACGCCGCACATCGGAAGCGCGTCGATAGAGGCCCGGCGGGATACATGCCTGCTGGCCGCGAGAAACCTGATCGCCGGAATAGAGTGAAGGCGGCTGGACGCCTGCGCCAACCCGCAGGTCTACGAGACGTTGGGGATCTGAGAGGGCGGATTCCCGCTCTCCTCACCGTTTTCACTAGTAGTCCATCAGTGTTGGATTGAGGGATAGAGGGACTTGAGTTTGATGCGGGCGTCCTCCGTGGTGAAGCGCCAGTCCACCCGTATTGCGTCACGGTTTCGTTGGTTCTGCCAAACCTGGGTCTCCTGTTCCAGCATTTCCCGGCAGGGAATCCGGCGGTCCAAGCACTGCCTAGCCAGCACCCCAAGCTCTATCTCGGCCATATTCAGCCAACTTCCATGCTTCGGCGTATAGTGGATTTCCAGCCTCTCCGCAATGCGCCTCGCCTCCGCAGGCTCAAATGCCTCGTACAGCGACGACGGATGGTGGGTGTTCAGATTGTCCATCACCAGCACGACTCGTTCCTTGTCAGGATAATCCACATCCACCAGTTGCTGCACCACCCGGGCCCAGTCGGCCTTGGTGCGCCGGTCCGTTACCTCCACCCGGCGCCACCCTTCCAAAGGTGCGAACAGCATGAACAGGCTGCTCACTCCATTGCGCTCGTATTCGTAATCGTAGCAGGCCGGCGCCCCGGGGCGGGCCGGACGCGGCAAGCGGGTCTCCTTTACCTGCTGTTTGCTGGTCTCGTCCAAACACACCAGAACCTCGTTGCCGGCAAACTGGCGACGGTAGACCTCCAGCACGTCCTCCATGGCGCAGACGAACCCGGCATTGGCCTTGGGCGGGATGCACCAGCATTCCTTCAGCCAAGGCTTGAGTTCGTTTTTTCAGTGTCTGGCGCACCGTCTCGGTGCTGATGCTGTCCACTATCTCCCTCTCCACCAACTGATCAGCCAGCAGATGCAGCGTCCAGCCAGCCCGGCCCTCCGGCGGTTGGGAGCAGGCCAAGGCTATCAGGTGCGCTTCTCCCTGACCGTCCAGCTTCTTCGGGCGGCGGTTGACCTGCTCCTTGCGTCCCAAGGCCCTCTCCAGACCCTCCTCGACACAGCGGCGGCGCACCCGTTCCACCGTGGCGTTGCCCACCTTCAGCACCCGGGCTATTTCCTCGTCCTTCATTGCCCCGCCCTCTTGGGCTTCATCGCTGAGCAGCAGGATGCGGGCGTGGGTCTGCTTATATGCTGCCGCCCGTCCCCGGGACACCAACCCCTTCAGTTCCTGTTGCTCCTCCGCACTCAGCCTGACCCGGTACTTCTTGGCTGGCATCTCCATCCTCCCAACTTCACCTCGCCTTTGCTCTACACCGGCAAGATTACAGCCTATTATCTATCATTTCAAAGCTGTTGGACTACTAGGACAGGCCTCGCGGAAGTGACGGCTGGGGGTGATGAGGGTCCTGACTCCCGGTGGGAATAGGGACGGCGTGTTGGCCCGGTCAGCGGTTGGCCGCTTGCTGTTGTCCCTGGAGGATGGCCTTGATTTCGGCGATGTCGTTCTTGACGTAGGCCATGTCTGATTTCAGGACAGCCACATCGACTTGAAGGTCAGCTACGTTGGCCTCCAGGCGGCTGAGGTCCGACCGTACGTCGTTAACATCTGCCCTTACGTCGTTCCAGAAGAAAACGGTGACAAGCAGCACCAGAGATATGAAGACGGCCAGGAGGGAGGGGGCAAACCAGTCTTTCGCGTTCACTTGGAATTGCCTCTCCTGCACCTTACAACACGGGGGGAGTTAAGCTCCGCGTTTACTTTGGCATATAATTCCCATTGAAAAAGAGTATCCCATTCCAAGGCCGACTCACACCAGGGAATCAGGGTCAACCAGCGCCTCGGCCCGGTGGCGGTCGTCCGTCGTGAGGGCCACTGTGGCGTAGCCCGAGCGGCGGTCCAGGATGTGCAGGCTCTGGATGTTCACACCGGCTTCCTTGAACCGTTCCGCCACCCTGGCCAACGCGCCGGGCTCGTCGGGCAGCCGGAATATCAGGGAGTCGTCGGTGGCGGCCTTGAACCCGGCGTCGTTCAGGGCGTGAAGCGCCCGGTCCGTGTCGTCGGTGGTCAGGGTCACTATGCCCTGCTCCCCGGCCCTCTCGGTGTTGATGGACTCGATGTTGATGCCCGCGTCCGCCAGGGCCGTTGCGACGTCCGCTATCACCCCGACCTCGTTCCTCGCCATGATGACGATCCTTTCCATTTGCGGCGCTCCTCTCTATCTCAGGCAGTCGTCCACGACTTCGTCCATCATCTCCCGTGTCACGTGAGGCATCGTGATCACGTGGGCGATGTCCTCGAATGGGGCTATCTGCCACTTCTGAAAGACTTCCGGCTTGGGCCGGGGGAAGACCACGGTGACGGAGTTCCGGTTCCTCCAGGCGCGCACGCCGGAATCGTTGAACCGGCGTACCCCGTACTCGGCTACTTCCAGCATCCCGGCCACCGTTTCCCGGAAACCCTCATGTCCGCGCTCCTGGAAGGCGTGCCAGATGATCAGGGGCGCAAGGGCGCTCCGGGAGCCGGGGATGGTGGTATCCAGCGCGCCAACGTACTCAATGGAGCGGGCGATGCGGGCCACGTAGTCCTTCCTGGTCAGCACGACGCCGCAGGGGAGGGGAGAGCCGATCAGCTTGTGGCCGCTGACGGCCAGGCTGTCCACCCCGGCGTCGAACCCGTGGGGCTGCGGGTCCGGGACGAAGGGAAGTATCATCCCGCTGAGGGCGGCGTCGGCGTGGATGTAGGAGTCCCGTACATCCAGGTCATCCAGGATTTCCCTGATCCTGTCGAGGTCGTCCACCGCGCCTTTCATGGTGGTGCCGATGTTGGCGACGATGATGGCGGGGGTGTCCCGGTTGACCCGGATGGTCTCGCGGAGGTCATCGTAGTCCATTTCCCCGTTGTCCTGGCTCTTGAGCATGATGTTTCTCATATTCAGGACCCGGAGCAGCTTGACGACGCTGTAGTGGGTGTCCTGGGAGAAGTAGACGGTGCCGGTGGGGAAGAGTTCCCGGCCCATGTACAGGCCGTACATGTTTCCCTCGGTGCCGCCGGAGGTGACGTAGCCCCACGCCTGTTCCTGTTGCAGGCGCATGAGATCCGCGAAGGTGGCGATGACCTCGCGCTCGATCTCGTGGGTGTTAATGCGGAAGTTGCTGCCCTGGAACGGGTCGCCCACGTTGTTGGCAGAGTACCGGAGGAAGGGCCAGAGGTCTGAGTAGTCGAAGTCCTGGTTGACGGGATAGCCGACCTGGCTCTTGGTCATTTCCTCGAAGCCGGAGAGGAGCGCGTTCAGCCGGGCTGAGGCCGATTCTGGCAGAGGGCCGGGCATGAAATGATTTCCTTTCCCAGGTCTCAGCAACCTGTGTTGGTGGCTGTGAAACGTTCCCTGGGGACGGGGCCTGACCGTCGGCCCGCCGTCCCCGGTTGGGGAATGTATCATGGGGCGATGCCTGCATCAAGCCTGTTCTGCCCGGCGTGGCTAAACCGAAGCCAAGGTGAAATGTGCGGAAGCATGAAGTAAATTTGTGGATAGTCCGGGTCAGGTTATCTTGGCCTCGAAGAGGGGTTGGCAACATTCTTACGGTTACGCGGGAGGTGTGATGGCAGCACCAGATGAAAAAGAGTGGAGGGTTTCGGTGGCGATGATCGTGGCGCTGGGGGTAATTGTTGGGTTGGCAGCGGTTGCGGTGCCGCTGGTTATCAGGCTGGCGGGGTTGTAGTGGGCGGCTCGCAGGGAGAGTCCACAGCCGGCGCGGCCGGCTATCGAACAGCGCCTGCGCCAACTCCAACGCCTCCTCCAGGCCAAGGCGGGCTGTAGGACCCAGTGAGCCTCCCCAGGGATCCAAGGGATGCTCTGAACAAGTGTCTGATGATGTGGCATAGTACGGTTGGCAGCCACGACAAAGATCAAGGGTGAGACACGATGGACCAGCCGACGTTCTCCGACCTGGAGTACCAGGGCAAGAAGCGCAAGACACGCCGGGAGGTGTTTCTGGAGCGCATGGACGGCCTGATTCCCTGGGGGAGGCTGGAGGAGCGCATCCGCCCCTTCTACCCCAAGGCCGGAAACGGCCGGCGTCCCTACCCGCTCTCAGTGATGCTGCGAGTCCACTGCGTGCAACTCTTCTACAACCTGAGCGATCCCGGTACGGAAGACCTGCTCTATGAGGCAGAGTCCGTCCGGCGGTTCGTGGGCCTGAGGCTGTCTGGGGCTTTGCCCGATGAGACCACGATACTGAACTTCCGCCATCTGCTGGAGCGGCACAATCTGGGACCGGGCCTTTTGGAGGAGATCAACGCCCACCTGGAGTCCCAGGGTCTCAAGCTGAGAGAGGGGACCATCGTGGACGCCACCATCATCGAGGCGCCGCCGTCCACCAAGAACCGGGCCGGGGAGCGGGACCCGGAGATGCATCAGACCAAAAAGGGGAACCAGTGGCACTTCGGGATGAAGGCTCATATTGGGGTGGACTCTGAGACGGGGATAGTGCACAGCATGAGCACGACGGCGGCCAACGCCCACGACATTACGGAGGCCCACAACCTGCTGCACGGGGGCGAGACGGTAGTGTGGGGCGACGCTGGGTACCAAGGGATCCACAAGAGGGAGGAGACCCAGGGGTTGGAGGTGGAGTGGCAGGTGGCCATGCGTCCTGGCAAGCGGCGGAAGCTGGAACCGGAGAGTGAGGAGGCGCTGGCGGAGCAGGCAAAGGCATCGGTGAGAGCCAAGGTGGAGCATCCCTTCCTGAGGGTGAAGGGTCTGTTCGGCTATGGCAAGGTCCGCTACCGGGGGTTGATGAAGAACACACAACGGCTGGCGCTGCTGTTTGGGCTGGGCAACCTGCTGACGGCGGAGGTCCAACTGGCAAGATGCCGGTAGCCGGACCGTGGGGCCGTGTGCCATCAGAATAGCCCGAGGATCAATGGGGCAGGTCGAAGGACGTACGATTCATCAAATGCCAGAGAGCGAAGCCAGCCCGCAGGAAGGTCCTTGCTCATTCAGAGACCTGTAGCCGCCCCTCGGCTCCAAGATCGAATATGCAAGCTCAGCAGGCTTGTTCAGAGAATTCCAAGAAGTCCGGAGAGAACCCGCCGACGCCACGTTGCCTTCTCAATGCCAGCCTGGATTACCCCTGCCATACAAAGGCCCAATGCCATTGGACCCTAATATCCGTTGACCAAGTCAGCGGTTACACGCACACCCTACTCCCTTACTGCACGTCTTATCATGAGCAATACAACTCTCCCCGCAGGTGCGGAGATGGACCCCGTTCCAGAAGCGCCCCCGATTTCGCGGGAATGACGGGTTAGGCTCCTGGACCAGTTTTGAGGTGGCCGTTAACCGCCGTTCTCCAGCCGGTAGGCGGCCGCGTCCTCGCTGATCCGGCCCTCTTCCCGCAGCTTTTCCAGGTGGGTGCGGGTGTTGCGGGCTGCGGCGTTCCGCAGGTTCTTCCGCAGGTTGCCGGGGTAGACCCGCCGGACGATGTCGTCCACGGTCCTCGCCCCCGCCTCCAGCGCGGCGACAACCTGGTCTTCCCGCTCCTGCCGGTGCTTGATGTACCACTCAATCCGCGCAGTTCCATTATGGACCAGATTGCCGTGGCCGGGGCAGATCATGTCTGGACGCTGCCTGGCCAGCAGTTCCAGAGACGTCATGTATTGCTTGAGGTTGCGGACGCTGGATGATGAATTGCCCAGGATGGTGTCCCCGCTGAACAGCGTCTTCTCCCCGCGCATGAAGTAACAGACGTGGTCGTCCTCGTGGCCGGGAGTGAACAGGGCGCGCAGGCCCATGCCTCCGCCGGTCTGGACCACCTCCCGCGACTTCAAGGGAACGACGCAGCCCTCGCCCAGGCGGTGGGTCAACGCCGGTTCCAGCTTGGGATGGCAGCGCACCGGGCAGGACAACACATCCTGGAGCCGGTCCAGCCCGCCGATATGGTCGCCGTGGCCGTGGGTTATGAGTATCGAGGAGATGCGCGGCCGGCCCAACTCCTCGTAGTAGTCCATAATCTGCCGGGTCCAGGCGCGGTAGGGTTCCCCGGTATCAACCATGACCATGTGGTCGTTGGGGTCGCCGACGAAGTAAATCTGCGTTCCTCCGGGGTGCATTGCCCCGAAGGTGCGCTGGTCTTCAATGATGTGGGTGCTGTAGATGTGCGGGCTGATCTGCATTGCGCGGCCTCCCTCTGCTGACCTGACAATCGTTTGGTAAGTGGCAGATAGGGGATTATACTTTACGTCGATTATCCATCACTCTTGACTAAAGGAGAATCGGTCTATACTTGCAAAACACACGTCCAATAGCCTGATGACTCTGCCCAAGGAAATGGCCAATGCGTGCAAGACTGGAAGCCAATAACCAGGTTATCCTGCCCAAGGTGGTGGTCTCCGCGTTTGAAGGCACGGAGTACTTTCGACGCAACTGAGGAGAAGGGTCGCATGGTGCTGACGCCCGTGTCTGTTCCTAGCTTGGATGCCGTATGGGAAAAGATTGCCAAGTAACAGTTCAGAGTTGGGGGGAAGCGAGGAACTGACGGCATTGGAGGAAGGGGTTCAGACTGGAGGCGCGCCAGGTTCCAAAGGAGGGACCGGCGGTGATATATTGGATACGCTTCGGCTTCTCACTCCGGCCCGGGGAGGCGTTATGGCCATATTGATGCGTTTGATCGCAGCCTACTTGGTGCTGGTGGCGGTGGCAGTTGCGGTGCATTTCATCATCACGCCCCTGTACCACCCGGGAGGGGACGCCCCGTTCCCGGCCTGGGAGGTCCTCAACTGGTTCATGGCAGTGGGAATGATAATCACCGTGATTGCCGCTTACGTGGAGAAGCGGCGCACGGACGGGGACCCCGACGCCGACCTGAAGCGGTACCTGGAGACCAACACGGTATTCTACGGTGCTGTGGCCATCTTCATCGTGTTCTTCTGGAACTGGTTCAGCAACCTGGACCCGGACAACGTTCCCGATGGCCAACTGTGGATCGTCATAGACACCATGATGCCCATCGTGATGGGCGTCGCCGGGTGCCGCCTGTGGCGCTCTGGGAACGCTGCCCCATGACGACATGCCGGCCGGCACGACCGCTTGGGACCCGCTCCTGGTGGCGCTTAGAAATCACTTCGGCCTCACACTAACCTGAGTATGCCTGGACACCACGCTATGCACGCTTTCCTTAAATGCGCCATCTTCCTGGCCGCCCTGGTTGTCATCCTCGCTTGCACCAACCCGGCCACGGAGACACCCGCCGCTCTGGCTCCGCCCGAAACGCCCGCTGCCGTCCCCACGTCCACCCCTGCCCCAACCGCAACAACCCCTCCCGAAACGCCTCTGGCGACAGCCCCGAATGATGAGAAAGTGCTGACTATCCTGTACTGGCAGGCGCCGACACTGCCCGGGCCGTACCTGTCGCAGGGGAACAAGGACGAGGACGCAGGCGCGATTACTCTTGAGCCGTTGGCCAAGTATGACCCGGACGGCAACCTGGTACCGGCGCTGGCCGCGGAGATACCGACTGTCGAGAACGGCGGCGTCAACGAGGGTCTGACTTCGATCACCTGGAAGCTGAAGGATGGCCTGAAGTGGTCGGACGGCAGCGACATGACCGCCCAGGACGTGGTATTCACCTGGCGCTACTGCACCGATGAGGACACCGGATGCACGGCCAGCGCAGCGTTCACCGGCATATCCGATGTGAGGGCCTTCGATGACACCACTGTCTGGATCAGTTTCGATGCGCCTACTCCCTATCCTTACATTGCCTTCGTGGGACACGGTACTCCCATCATCAGCCAGGCGCAGTTTGCCGACTGCGTTGGTGAGGCTGCCGAGTCCGAGCCATGCCATGAGCAGAACATAGCTCCCCTGGGCACCGGACCTTACAGGGTCACCGGCTTCAAGACCAACGATGAGGCAGTCTACGAGCGCAATCCTTTCTACCGGGGACCGGAACCCTACTTCGACCGCGTGGTGATGAAAGGCGGCGGCGACGCAATCTCGGCGGCCCGCGCGGTACTGGAGGACGGGGAAGCCGACTACGCCTGGAATCTACAGGTTGATCCCAAGGTCCTGGGCAGGATGGAAGCCGCCGGAAAGGGGAAGGTTGTCTCGGCCTTCGCTGGTCTGGTGGAACAGATCATCGTTAACCAGACCAGCCCTGACCCGGAGCTGGGCGAGCACCGCTCCGAATACCTGGACGGCCAGAACCCGCACCCCTTCCTGACCTTCACTGCCATTCCCCAGGCCATGTCGATGGCCATTGACCGGGGATACATTGCCGGGGAGCTTTACGGGTTCGCCGGGAAACCCACCTGCAACCTGATCGCGGGGCCGCCGCATTACGCCTCGGCCGCCAACAATGGGTGCCTGGACCAGGACATAGAAGGCGCAAAGCGATTGCTGGACGATAACAACGTCGTCGATACCGACGGTGACGGCATACGGGAGCACAACGGCATTCCGCTTCGGATCACTTACCAGACCTCGACCAACTCCATCCGGCAGGAGACCCAGGATCTGATACGCAGCTGGTGGCGTCAGATAGGCATAGAGACGGAACTGGTGCACCATGACGCCAGCCTCTTCTTCGGCGGCGAACATGAAGTCAACGCGGAGGCTTCGCTCCGCAGGTTCTTCGCCGATGTTCAGATGTACACCGACCTTACCGGCATTGACCCCCAGGAATACCTGTCGGGCCGGCTCTGCGGCCAGGTCCCGACCAAGGACAATCACTGGGGCGGTAGAAACATATCCCGTGCCTGCAACCCTGAGTACGATGCGTTATACGCCGAATTGTCACAGACGGAGACCGGCCCCGAGCGGGAGAGGCTGGTCAAGCAGCTAAACGACATGCTGGTCCAGAACCATTACCATATTCCCCTGGTGAACCGGGGTCTGGTCTCCGCCCACCTGAACACCCTGAAAGGTGTCGAGATCAACGGCTGGGACAGCGAGATGTGGAACATAGCCGAGTGGCGGCGGTGAGGAAGGCTGCGGGCCGCCGCCACTCTTCTCCATGCCGACTCACCCGGCTATAATCCGCTTCAACCGGGGGAACACCGAAGCCCCCTGCCCCGATGGGGAGTTCCGCTATGACCACGCCCGCAACTGCCATGCTGCCCTACCAGCGGGGGGGCGAGATCGGCTACGACAGCCTCGACTTCGACCCCTTTGTGTCGGAGCACCCGGAAGATGCTATGGACCAGAACGATGAGATGGACGAAATCATCGGCATCCTCCGTGCTCGCTTCACCGGGTTCGGCAGCAGACCGGACGTATTCCTCAATCGTGAGACCAACATCTGCTACGATCCCAACGACCTGAACGTCCGCGTCTCTCCCGACATCTACATCGCCTTCGGTGTCGATGCGCAGGCCATCCGCGAACGCAGGCTCTACTTGCCCTGGGAAGCGGGCAAGCCGCCGGACTGGGTCTTGGAGATCGCGTCGCCAACCACGGTAAGGGTGGACGTTAGCCGGAAACCGGGAATCTACGCCCGTATCGGTGTCCCCGAATACTGGAGGTTCGACCCCAGTGGAGGCCGAAACCACGGCGCAGCCCTGTACGGCGGCATCCTGGCCGGTGGCGAGTACCGGGCTGTGGAGTTGACCACGGGACCCGACGGCATTCTCAAGGGGTACAGCCCGGCCCTGGGCCTGAGCCTGAGTTGGGACGAAGGCTGGCCCCGGCTCTACGATCCGGCCACCGGGCGTTACCTGGAGAACTGGCGGGCCGAAGCTGCCGCCCGTGCCGAGGCCGAACTTCGCGCCGCCGAAGCAGAGGCGGAGGTGCACCGACTGCGGGAGCAACTCCGCCGTCAGCAACGGGGATAACCTCTACTCCGCGCCGCCGGGCTGCCATTGACTGAGGGTATGGGCTGGCATACAATGGCACCCTACCCCAACGGGGCTTTCCTACCTGTAGCATAGTCCCCGGTGGGCCCTTTAACAACAGTTAATTCAGCCTGGTGGTGGCCCCGGAGAAGGGGCTTGAAAGGGAAGCCGGTGGGAGTCCGGCGCGGTCCCGCCACTGTAACCGGTACGGGAAACGCCCATTGCCCTACAGTCCCTGTTCGAGAGGTTGGCAGCGGGTGGAATTCCGGGTCCGGAAGCCAGGACACCTGCCTCCAGGCCCGACTTGATACACTTCGCGGACAAAGGGTATGAGTCTTTTGTTATATCCCGCCGCCGCCCTGAATTTGCCTCCGTGGGCGGCCGCCCGGCCGTGAAGCCGGGCCTTTTTGTTTCACCGACTGCATCCACTTTGGAGGGTAACGTGGTCCAAGGTAGTAGCGTAGTACGCCAGGTTCTCGACGACTGTCAACCCGGATTTGCCGAGGTGGTGCTGATGCTGGCCAATGCCAGCGCGACCGCCGAGGTGTATACCATGTTTGAAGACCTGCAATTCGCCGACGACGGGAAGATTGTCACCTTCCTGGCCGCCGACGGCACCCACCTGCACATGCAGATGGACGACGTGCGTGAGATGAGGTTCATCCACACCACCAACGCGCAGGGACTCCCCAGCTATTCGGTGTGGTTCATCGACGAGAACGATGAGCCGATGCTGCGTGTCTATCTCCGCAAGTCCGACATCGAAGAGACCAACCCGCCGCGCCACAACCTGTTCATGTCCCTCATCGAGAAGTACGGTGAGAGTATGAAGGTGGCATAACCGGGACGCCCCATCCACCGGAGATGCCCAAACGCACCGAAAGGCGGACTGCATCAACAACGGCCAGGCACAGTATGGTAGTCCATAGCCGACTGATCCAACCCCTGGGCATTCGCGGCGCGAGCCTGTGTCGCGGCGGACATCATTATGTCCTGCGGCTGGCCGACCCCTACTCGTTACTTTCCTCCGCGCCCTTGGGCGAAGGTTTCCTGGAGAGCCGATGGGTATTGAGCCTGGAGGTAACCCCCGATGCCGACATTTCCTGCCCCCAAGAATACCTGTTGGATCGAGCCGAAGGCTTCGGTGTACCGCCTGACGAGCCGTTCATCGGGCTTCTGACCGCCGTCCGGCACTGGGACCTCCAGCTATGCGTGCGGTCCGAGGGCGGTGTGACCGTGGCCACGCTGGCCACCGCCGGGGTCTCCAACGCTTCCAGCCCAAGGCAACGGGACATTCCGTTACATCCCGCCGCCGCCCCGATACCGCCGCCGTCTGCCGATGGGACATCGGCGGGAACGGTAGTCTCGGTCACGCCAGGCACCATAAACCTCGTGACGTTGATCGACGCAGATCTCTCACCCGGCGCGCTGGTGCGGGCTTCGACGATGGTCACCGAGGCCAAGACCCTGGCATTGGTTGAAGCCGGGGTGATAACCCGCAACGGCAGCGTGGCGACGGGCACCTCCACCGACGTTACCGTGGTGGGGCACTCAGGTCAGGGCGTCCGCTTCGATTACGCCGGCTCCCCGACGCTGGCGGGCTGGCTGGTCGCTGCCACGGCCCACGAAGCGGTCAGCAGGGGAATAGCGGCTTACATCAAGAGGAAGCAGGCGGACAAGCAACGCGAAACTGCAACAGTAACTGCGAGTTGAAAATGGGAGAGCGTCACACGCTCCGGGAGAGGTTGTCTTGACGCCGACGTTAGTCATCGCTGGCGTTCGCAGCGGGGTGGGCAAGACCACCATCGCCACCGGGATTATGGGTGCGCTGACACGCCGGGGGAACCGGGTGCAGCCCTTCAAGGCCGGGCCGGACTATATCGACCCGTCGTACCATCAACTGGCCTGCGGCGTCCCCTCCCGGAACCTGGACACCTGGCTGCTGTCCCACCCCACGGTGCTGGAGCTTTACCAGCGGGCCGGGTCCCGGAGCGACGTTTGCGTGGTCGAGGGCGTGATGGGAGTGTTCGACGGTCATTCCAGCCTGTCCGAGGACGGCTCCACTGCCGAACTGGCCAAGCTGATTGACGCGCCGGTGGTGCTGATTGCCGATGCGTCCAAGGTCGCCCGCAGCGTGGCCGCGGAGGTGCTGGGATACCAGCAGTTCGACCCCGACCTGCGAATCGCGGGGGTGATCCTGAACGGCGTGGGCGGGCCGCGGCACCTGGAGTTCTGCCAGCCGCAAGTCGAAGCCACCACCGGGTTGCCGGTGCTGGGGTACATGCCGCGCCGTCCCGAATTGGTGCAGCCGGAGCGTCATCTGGGGTTGATACCCACCGTCGAGGGAACGGTGGCCCGGCAGTGGTACGATACACTCATCGAACAGGTTGAGGAGACCATCGACCTGGACGCCATCCAGAGCTTGGCTGCCGGGGCCAACTCGCCGCCAGCCCCCCCGGTGGTGTACCCGGCGGAGCATGTGCCAAAACGCGCCCGCATCGGGGTGGCCCAGGACAGGGCGTTCAGCTTCTACTACCAGGACTCGTTGGACCTGCTGGAAGCCTGGGGCGCGGAGATCGTGCCCTTCAGTCCTATCGAGGACGAGGGCCTGCCGCCGGGGGTGGGAGGTCTCTACCTGGGAGGCGGGTTCCCGGAGTTGTTCGCCAGGGAGCTTTCCGAAAACAAGCCAATGCACACCGCCATACGAAACGCTGTGGACCGGGGCGTTCCGGTGTACGCCGAGTGCGGCGGGCTGATGTACCTGGGCGACAGTCTGGCCGACCAGGACGGGGTCAACCATCCAATGATCGGACTCATCCCGGCGGCGTCGGGAATGTCCAACGCCCGTTTGACCCTCGGATACCGGGAGGTCGAGGCGCGGACGGATGGCCCGCTGCTCCGGGAGGGACAGCGGGTGCGGGGCCACGAGTTTCACTGGTCAACGCTGGAGCGGGAACCAGCCCCTCAGCAGTCAGTCTACCGGGTGGTGGACCAGGGCAACCGGCCCGACGGATTCCAGTCTGGCAGCGTATGGGCGTCGTACATCCACATCCACCTGGGCAGTGACCCGTCGCTGGCGCAACGGTTCGTCGACGCTTGCGCGTCGCATTCGGGGATGGTGGAAGAAAGCCGGACTTAGCCGTCCATCCGCTATACGTGATACATTTGGGACAGGCGCGTCCTGAGATGGATGCCAGTCAATCTCTCCGGAGGTCTACCGGCCATGAGCACGGATGCAAGCGCAACCAACTCTGATACAGCCAACCCCGGCACGCGGGAAGAGCCGCAGTCGGTGAAGGGTCCTCGCATCAACAAGGGCCTGGTCATCGTCAACACGGGCAACGGCAAGGGCAAGACCACCGCGGCTATGGGCGTGTTGTTCCGTGCCTGGGGCCGGGACTTCCGGGTAATCATGCTCCAGTTCATCAAGCACTCCACGGCCAACTTCGGCGAGCAGCGGGCCGCCAAGAAGATCGGCGTGGAGATGCGGGCTATGGGCGATGGGTTCACATGGCGCTCCCGTGACCTGGATCAGACCGCCGACCTGGCCCGCGCCCACTGGGAGGACTGCAAGGACATCATCGCTTCGGGAGAGTACGATGTGGTCGTCCTGGACGAGTTCACCTACCCGATGCACTACGGGTGGATCCCGGTGGAGGACGTTATAGAAGTCCTGGAGAACCGGCCGGAAATGCAGCACGTGATCATCACGGGCCGCCACGCTCCAGAGGCCCTGGTTGAGTTCGCCGACCTGGTGACCGAGATGAACGTGGTCAAGCACCCCTACCAGGAGGGCATCAAGGCGCAACCGGGTATAGAGTTTTAGGAAGCGGCGATACCGATATGAGAGAACCGCATCGTATCGTCGCAGACCGGGAAATCTGCGGCGGCAAACCGACCATACAAGGCACCCGCATCATGGTGTGGAACATCCTCGGCCAATTCGCCGGGGGAGCCACGATGGACGACATCCTGAAGAGCTACCCGCGCATAACCAGGGAGAATATAGTCGCGTCCCTCGAATTCGTCATGGACCTGTTGGATGAGGATGACATTATCTTCCGGGACTGGAGCGAGCTTGCTGCCAGTGCCAATCAGAGTTCTGCTAGATGAGAATGTCCAAGTACGGCTCCGGGATTGGCTCCAGGAACGCAAACCCCTGTGAGACGTGTTCCACCTATACGATGCCGGGCTTGAACATCGACCGGGATCCGAGGTTTTTGAATGGGCGCGGGCTAACGGCTACCTGGTAATCACCTTCGACAAGACTTTTGCCAGTGGCCGGGACTTTGCGATTGGCAGACACTACGGGTTGATACGGTTGAGAGTTGCGCCCACTGGGGCAGGTGAATCGATTGATGCCCTTGAGTCGCTGTCCGAGAGGGTTGATGAAGAATTACTGCCGGATGCGAAGACTATCGTGAGGAACAATAGCATCCGGGTATTCCTGGGCCTGCTGCCGGAGAAATGAAGGAGAGACATGCCTATTTCGACGCTGATTGACGAGACACTGGCCCGCATCGGCCCCCTGAACGAGGGGGCGATGGCGGCGGCGCGTGCCCGCCAGGACACGCTGACCAAGCCACTGGGCAGCCTGGGGCGGCTGGAGGACATATCCATTCTGCTGGCGGGGATATTCGGCGAGGTTACGCCCAGCATCGGGCGCAAGGCAACCATCCTGGCCGCCGGAGATCACGGGGTCGTCGAGGAGGGGGTCAGCGCCTACCCCCAGGCCGTGACCCCCCAGATGGTGTTTAACTTCCTCAATGGAGGCGCGGCGATCAACGTTCTTGCCCGTCACGTGGGAGCGGAGATCGTGATCCTGGACGCCGGGGTTGCGGAAGACCTGCCACCAAACCCGGCGCTGCGCTCCGTCAAGGTGGGCTACGGTACGGCCAACATGGCCAGGGGACCGGCGATGACCCGTGAGCAGGCGATCCAGTGCCTGGAAACAGGCATCGAGGCCGCAGGTGAGCAGATTGCCGAGGGCGCGGATCTCATCGCATTCGGCGATATGGGTATCGGTAACACCACCCCGTCGAGCGCGATAACCTCCGTGTTCACCGGGGCGGACCCGTCGGTCACCACCGGGCGCGGCACCGGGCTGGACGATCCGGGGCTGGAGCGCAAGGCCCAGGTGGTCCGCACGGCTATCGAAATCAACCGCCCGGATGCCGCCGACGGCATGGATGTTCTTACGAAGGTGGGCGGGTTCGAGATCGGCGTGCTGGCGGGGGCGATGTTGGCCACTGCCGCCGGACGCCGCCCCGTCGTGGTGGACGGGTTCATATCCGGGGCCGCCGCGCTGATCGCATGGTCCCTGTCCCCCGCCGCCACGCATTACATGATTGCTTCTCACCAGTCGGTGGAGCCCGGGCACAGGCTGGCCCTCGGGCACATGGGGCTGTCGCCGCTGCTGGACATGGGAATGAGGCTGGGAGAGGGCACCGGAGCGGTGCTGGCCATGCCCATAATCGAGGCGGCCGCACGGTGCCTGTCCGAGATGGCCACCTTCGCCGACGCTGGGGTATCGGAGCGGATCGACGATGAAGTCGGCGGCGGGACCTAGCCCTGACTTCCTTCCTGCTGGCCCTCAGCTTCCTGACCGTATGTCCCGCGCCCACGTTAAAGGGGAATGGCGGTGTGCCAGGGCAGAGGGCCATCAGCAACTCCCGCGCCTGGTATCCGGCGGTGGGCGTACTCATCGGCCTGGCGCTGGCGGGCGTGGAATTGGGATGTTCCAGGGTATTTCCCGTTCCTCTAACGGCTGCAATCCTGCTGGCCGTTACCACCATGATTACCCGTGCCCTGCACCTGGACGGACTGATGGACGTCTGCGATGGCGTCTTCGGCGGCGGCTCGCCGGAGCGGCGTCTGGAGATCATGAAAGACCCCCGCGTCGGAGCGTTCGGTGTCGCGGGCGGATTCACTATCCTATTGCTGAAATACGGGGCGCTGGTGTCCTTGCTGGACCCGCGACTGGCCCCAACCACCGCAATGGGGGCCACCGCATTGCTAAAAGCCGTCCATCTGGAATTGCCCTCGGCGGCCTGGGCGCTTCTCCTCTTTCCCGCGCTCTCCCGTTGGGCAATGGTGGTCGCTCTCGGGGCATTCCCGTATGCCAGGAGCAGCGGGCTTGGGTCGCCCTTTCATCAAGGGGGCGCGAAGTTGGCCACCGCCTTTGCTGCGGTGACGGCACTTGCCGCGAGCTTCCTCCTTGGAGGCCCCTTCGGGGTCGCGCTCTTGGCAGGGGTGACGTTGTTGGCCTTGGCCCTGGGCTGGGCAATGGCCAGGGCACTTGGAGGGCTGACGGGGGACGGCTACGGCGCAATCAACGAAATCTCGGAATCTGCGGCGTTGGCTGCGGCAGCCGCTCTCGCCGTCTACGGCTGGCTGCGGCCACCGCTGTTCTTAGTGTGATGAGCAGCAAGGACAGGTTGTCCGCACCAGTGGTAGTGTACGCCTGATATGTGGCCCGGTTATGAAGACCTGGCTGTGCTGGCGGTGGCTGTGCTGCTCGACCTGGCCCTTGGCGAGCCGCACTACCGGATTCACCCGACGGTATGGATCGGACACACCGTCGGGCTGGCCGACCGGCTCTCGCCCCGGTCGCGGGTGGCGGGGACCATTGCCGGAGGGGTCGCGGCCTTGGCTGTGCCGGCCTTGTGGGCCGCGGCGGCATACGTTTCAGTCCTGGGACTGCAGAACATCGGCGGGCTGGCGGGCTACTGGGCCGGGTTTGGGCTGTGGCAGGTGCAGGATGCCGTGTACATCATCGTCAGCGCCGCGCTGCTCAAGACCACCTTCTCGGTGAAGATGCTGCGGCAGGTGGCGGAGCAGGTGCGGGACGCGCTGACGGAGGGAGACATGGCGCAGGTGCGAGGGATGATGGGGTCGCTGGTCAGCCGGGATCCGTCGCAACTGACACGGGAACAGGCGACTGCGGCCACCGTGGAGTCGGTATCGGAGAACATGTCCGACAGCTTCATCGGGCCGTGGCTGGCCTTCGCCCTCTTCGGTCTGCCGGGGGCATTCGCATACCGGGCCATCAACACGCTGGACAGTATGCTGGGCTATCATGGCGTTTACGAGTACCTGGGGAAAGTCCCGGCCCGGCTGGACGACCTGGTGAACCTGGTACCCTCCCGGATTACGGGCACGTTGCTGGTCCTGGCCGGCGCGGTCCTTCCGGGGCAGACCGCCGGGGGAGCGTGGCGCATCATGCTGCGGGACCACGGACGCACAGAAAGCCCTAACGCGGGTTGGAGCATGAGCAGCATGGCGGGAGCCCTTGGTGTTGAACTGGAGAAAGTGGGCCACTACCGGCTTGGCGACCCGGACAGACCGATGGAACCCGCGGACATCACCCGCGCGGTGCAGTCGATGCACCTGGTGGCGGCATTGGGACTGGTGCTGGCCCTCGCCCTGGCGGCAGTGCGGGTCTTAGTCTTTTGAACGTCGCCCGCTACATTTACCTTAGAATGGTGACATGAGAACGGTGACATGAGCAGCCAAACCCATAGCGATTCCTACCCCGCGCCCGGGAATGTTCCCGGCACGGCCTTGCGGCCAGTGCATGGAGGGGTACGGCCTGCCGACCTGCGCGCCCTGGGGTTGAGGCCGGAGGACGTCCTGGACTTCAGCGCCAGCATCAGCCCCATCGGTCCGCCCGAAGGGACCTGGGAAGCGATGGCCGGGGTGGACCTCACCGCCTACCCGGACCCGGAATGCCTGGAACTGCGGGAGGCGTTGTCCCGTTACCTGTCAGGTACGGGCGGCGCAAGCATGGCAGTCCCAGTCGAGCGGATACTGGTGGGAAACGGGTCCACTGAGTTGATTCATCTGCTGACCCGCGCTTACCTGTCCCCTCCCCGTCCCGGCGCGGCCAACTGTGCCCTGCTGTTTACTCCTACCTACGGCGAATACCTGGGGGCCTGCCGGCTGGCCGGTGTGCCAGTTTTTAACTTTGATGCCGATAACTCACCCCCATTCCGATGGGACCTGACGAAAGCGGTACGTCGGATTGAGGACGAGCGTCCCTGCTTGGTTTTCCTATGCAACCCCAACAATCCCACCGGGGTCTATCTGGACGCCGAAGATGTGCAGATGTTGGCCGGGGCCGTTGCCGGTTACGGAGGGCTGCTGGCCCTGGACGAAGCGTACCTCTCCTTCGTGGCGAACCCTTGGGACAGTCTGAGGGTGGTTGACGGCGGGAACGTCGTGCTGCTCCGCTCCATGACCAAGGACTACGCCCTGACAGCACTGCGGTTGGGTTATGCCGTCGCATCCGAGGACGTGATTGCCACGCTCGCAGCCCTGCAACCGGACTGGAGCGTTAACGGGTTGGCCCAAGCCGCAGGGCTGGCGGCTCTGGCAGACGCCGGATACTTGGAACGCTCCCGTGCAGAGGTGGAGAGGGCCAAGGACTTGCTGGCCCACCGGCTGGGAGAACAGGGTTTCACGGTCTACCCCTCCAGCGCGAACTACCTTCTGGTGGACGTTGGGGATGGCGCGCAGTGGCGGGAGAGGCTGATGCGCCGCGGGCTGTTCGTACGGGACTGCGCTTCCTTCGGACTGCCGTCCTGTATCCGCATAGGCATACGTCCCCTGCCCGACTGCCAGCGGTTGGCGGATGCGATGGTGGAGTTGTCGGCGGGTTGATGTGCGCTTGCTGTACCATAGGACGGGGTTTAGAATGGGCTGAAACCGGCCCCACGCGGCGGGATGCAAAGGAGGCGAGATGGCTATCAGCGAGGTTGACAGGACCAAGTTTAACGACCAGTTCGGGGAACCATCGGAGCGGGCAGTCGCCAAGTTGAAGGGGCACCTGACCCCGTGGGTGCAGGAGTTCGTCCGCAGTGCGCCCTTCGCGGTGATGGCGACCACGGACTCGGATGGGCATTGCGACGCTTCGCCCAAGGGGGGCAAGCCCGGTTTCGTCCGGGTTATCGACGAGACCCACCTGCTGTTCCCCGACGTGGCGGGCAACCGCCTGTTCCAGTCCTACAGGAACGTGCTGGAGAACCCGCACGTGGGCCTGATCTTCTTCATCCCCGGGATCAACGACACGGTGCGTGTCAACGGCAAGGCAACCATCGTGACCAAAGGCGACCTTGACCGGCAGAACGTGGAGCTTTCCCTGTACGAGTTGGACGACAATTCCAAGCACCTCCAGGGGATGCTCATCGAGGTAGAAGAAGCCTACGGGCATTGCCCCCGGGCGCTGAAGTTTTCCAAGCTGTGGGACTCCGGCGAGATTGCCAAGAACCAGGAAACGTCGCCGTTACCCGACCGCACCGACGAGAACTACTACAAGCACATGGGTGGTGTGTAGGAGGGGACGATATGGGCACGTTCCAGGTACCCCTGGAAATCCGGAACCCGGCCAACCATCGCACCGAGACAGTTGAAGCTCTTGTTGACACTGGAGCCACTTATTCTGTCGCGCCGGCATCGTTGCTTCACAGGCTCGGCATACAGCCTGACCGTGTGATGGCCTTTGATGTCGCCAGCGGGGAGTCAGTCGAATATGCGACGGCGTGGGCGGGGTTTTCTGCCGCAGGTTGCACCGGATTCGCCAGAGTCGTCTTCGGTCCTGAAGACCAGTATATTCTGGGCGCGACTACTCTGGAGGACCTGGCTCTGGCTGTAGACCCCAAGCGCCGCCGCCTTATCCCCGGGGACAATCCCCTCATCTGAATGGGACATGTGAACGGGACCTAACTGGGAGGGACATGGGAACATTCCGTATACCTATGGAAATTCGGAACTGGGTGACGCAGCAAGCGGAAACGGTGGATGCGCTGGTAGACACCGGGGCCAGATATTCAATGGCGCCTGCGTCTTTGTTGCACAGGCTGGGCATAGATGCCGACCGGACGGTGAGATTTCGCGTCGCAACGGGCGATACCGTCAATTATCCAACGGGGGCAGCAGACTTTCTGGTGGAGGGACTATCCGCGCCCAGCCGGATAATCTTCGGGCCTGATGGCCAGTACTTTCTGGGCGCTGTGACCCTCCAGGAATTGCCGCTCGTAGTAGACCCTGGGGAAGAACGGCTGATTCCGGAGGAAGAGTTGTACCTGTAGGTTTCTTGCCTGAGCATAAATCCCGTGATTGCTTGCATTGCACTGACCCAACTCCCATCCGAACTGAAGGGATTCACTTATGGTCGCCGTACCGTTTGAAAAACTCACCCTGTCCAACGGCATGGACGTTATCTTCCACGAAGACCACTCCATCCCCCTGGTGGCGGTCAACGTCTGGTACCACGTGGGTTCCAAGGATGAGGAGGTGGGGCGGACCGGGTTTGCCCACCTGTTCGAGCACATGATGTTCGAGGGGTCGGGGCATCACAACCACAGCCACTTCGACCCGCTCCAGAAGGCAGGGGCGAACCTCAACGGCTCCACCACGCCAGACCGGACCAACTACTGGGAGGACATCCCTCAAATTACCTGGAGCTGGCCCTGTGGCTGGAAGCCGACCGCATGGGCTTCCTGCTCGACGCGCTGGACCAGCAGCGGTTTGACATCCAGAGGGACGTGGTGAAGAACGAGCGCCGGCAGAGCTACGAGAACCGCCCATACGGCATGGCGTCGTGGCACATACAGGAAGCGCTGTACCCGGCGCCGCACCCATACCACTGGATGACCATCGGCTCACAGGAGGACCTGGACGCCGCCTCTCTGGAGGACGTGCAGAATTTCTTCCGGCGCTTCTATGGGCCGTCCAACGCCAGCCTGGCCGTTGCCGGGGACTTCCAGCGCGACGAGGCGCTGGATATGATCAACCGCTATTTTGCCGATCTGACACCCGGCCCCCCCCTGCCCCGGATGGGGCGCTGGGACTCGTCGCTGCCGGGCCGGGTATCGCTGGAGATGCAGGACAAAGTCTCCCTGCCCCGGCTCTACATATCGTGGCCCACGCCACCGGACATGGACAGGTACGATGCCCCGCTGGACATACTCCAGGGTGTGGTGGGCGAGGGACTGACCTCCCGCTTGCACCGCAGCCTTGTGTACGAAAAGCAGATTGCCCAGAGCGCGGGAGTCCGCTACCACTCCGGGGAAATCGCCGGGCAGTTCATGGTTATGGTCACCGCCGCTGCGGGCCACGACATCGAAGAGGTGGAGGCGGCGGTAGACGAGGAACTGGAGCGGCTGCGGAGCGAGCCTCCTACCGAGGAGGAGATAACCCGCGTCAAGAACCGCATCGAGTCCGGTTACTACCGCCAACTGACCCGCATCGGCGGGTTCGGGGGGCGCGCCGACCAGTTGAACCATTACAACGTACTGTGCGGCGACCCCAACTTGATCAACACCGACCTGGAACGCTACCTGGCAGTCCAGAGAGATGAAATTATCGAGGCCAATGAGGCTGTCCTGGACGACCGGCAAGTACGTCTCCGGGTGTTCCCGGAGCAGGCGCTGAAGCCAGCCACCGTGACCGTTGACCGGAACGTGATGCCACCGGCAGCGACGGAACCCGCCTTTACACCGCCGGTCCCACAGCGGCACAGGTTGAGCAACGGTCTGGGAATCATGGTGGTGGAGCGGCGGAACCTGCCGCTGGTGTCCATGGGGCTGTTGCTGGATGGCGGCGCGACCCGGGACCCTTCGGGGCTGCCCGGACTGGCCAGCTTTACGGCGCAGATGCTGACCGAGGGCGCCGGGGGCAAGACTAACCAGGAGATCGCCGCGGCCTTCGAGTTCCTGGGGGCCAGGGTATCCGCCGACGCCCGGCGAGAGTCCACGATGGTGTCGACCGAGGTCATGTCGCGCCACTGGCCCACCGCCCTGGAGCTGATCGCCGACCTGGTGACGCGGCCTGACTTCCCGGAGCATGAGATGGAGCGGGTGCGCCGGGAACATCTGACCGACCTGCGCCGCAGCAAGGACGACGGAAACGCCATAGCCGAGCAGCTAATCTCCGGCCTGGTGTTCAGGAAGGACTCCGGTTACGGCCATTACATCCTGGGGGTTGAACCGGCTACCGAGTCCCTGACCCGCGGCGATGTGTCACGCCATTTCCGGGACAACTACGGGCCACGGAACGCAACTCTGGTGGTGGTGGGCGACGTGTCTCTGGACGAAGTGGTGTCGCAGGCCGAGTCCCGGCTGGGCAGATGGGAACAGCGGGCCGCGGGAGTAAGCGCAGCGGAAGACAATGGGGCGGCGCTCTCCCGGGCCCATTCCCCAGCCATTTCCAATGAGGCGGCAATCTACCTGGTGGACAGGCCCGGTGCGGCCCAATCGGTGATTCGGGCCGTGCAGCCCACCCTGTCGCGGAGCCACCCCGACTACTTCGGAATGAGCCTGGTCAACCACGCCTTTGGCGGGCAGTTCGCAGCGCGACTGAACCAGAACCTGCGGCAGGACAAGGGCTACAGCTACGGATACCACTCCGCCGTCCACTGGTACCGCGGTCCTTCGATGCTGTGGGCGGGCGGAAGCGTTCAGACGGCGGTGACCAGAGAATCGGTGCAGGAAACTCTGACCGAGTTTGCGGATATCCACGGTTCCCGGCCCATCACGGCGGATGAGCTACAGTTCGCCAAGGAGGGAATGCTGCGGGGCTACCCTGGCAGCTTCGAGCGTTCCGGCATGGTGCTGAACCACCTGGTGCAACTGCTGGTGTTCGGCCTGCCGGACGACTATTTCCAGAGTGTGAAACCCTCGGTGGAGGCAGTCACCCTGGAGGATGCCCAGCGGGTCAGCGCCGAGTGGATCAATCCCGGGGGGCTGCAACTGCTGGTGGTGGGAGACCGTCAAGCGGTGGAGCCGGGGTTGCGGGCACTTGACCTGCCCCTGGTATTGCTGGACCCGTCGGGAGAGCGCATAGAGTAGGGGCGGCGGACTACCGAAGAACTGATCCTTAGGACGGATCCTTTGCGCCGCTCCCCCGCCGGCATGTCGGCATGGGCCGATCCTCAGCGGGAAGGCCGGTCCCCCAGGACCATGCGGACGGTCCTCGTGCCTCCGCCGCTGAATATCTCGACCTCGACCTCCTGGCCGACGCGGATTTCGGTGCGGAGCAGGCGAAGTAGTTCCGATACGTTGGAAACCTTCTCGCCGTCCATGGAGACGACTATGTCGCCGGGTAGTATCCCCGCCCGGTGGGCCGGTGAAGCTTCAACTACGCTCTGAATGATTGCGCCCTCCCGGATGGGCAGGCTGAACTGGGCGGACATCTCCGGAGTAAGGTCGGCCAGGAGCACTCCCATCCACGCCCATTTCACGCGGCCGTCCTCGATTAGCTGGCCGGCCACCCACCGGGCGGTCTCCATGTTGATGGCGAAACCGATGCCCTCGACCGGAGCCCCGCCGCTGGCTCTCCCGCCGCGCAGCACGACAGTGTTGATCCCGATCAGGTCTCCGTAGACATTGATCAATGGCCCGCCGCTGTTCCCGGAGTTGATTACCGTGTCCGTCTGGATAAGGTCGTACAGCTCGTAACCGCCTTCGCCGTCGATGGTACGGCCAAGGGCGGACACGACCCCCACCGTCACCGTCGGACCGCCCGGCAGTCCCAGGGCATTGCCGATGGCGATCACCCACTCGCCCACGCGCATGGGTACGTCCTCGCTCAGGGGGAGGGAGGGATGGTCTGAGCCGGGTATCCGCAACACGGCCAGGTCGGAGAGGGCATCCGCGCCTACCAACTCGGCCTCCACCTGTTCACCGTCGTCAAGGGTCACCAGTATCTCCACAGCATCTTCAATTACGTGGTTGTTGGTAATCACGTAACCCTCCGGGGAGATAATCACGCCTGTTCCGCTGCCGAAGGAAGTCCGCGGCGCTCCGAAGAAGTCCCGTACCATGACCTTGACGACCAGCGCCACCACCGCGGGGCGGACCCGTTCCACCACGTCGGCCACGTTGGGGATATGCAGGTCTGGAGGCGGAGTCGCAGAGGGTGGCGGAGTAGGCGTTGCGGTACTGGCAGGCGCCGGTGTGGGCGGCTCCGGGGCAACCGTCGGTCGGGCCGCCAGCGCATCAGTTGGCTGCGGCGGAACCGTTGGCGTCGCCGTGGGATCAGGCGGGGTGGGTATGACAGTAGCGGTCGGCGAGACCGGCGTGGGTGTGCGGGTTGGAGCAGAAGTCGGCGCTTCCGTTGATGCCTCACCGCCATTGGGACTGACCGAGTTGCAGGCGAGGGCAGCGGACAGGACCGCCAGCCCGGCCAAGGCCAGCCGGAGCGCGGCCGGGAATGCCGGCATTTCTCCTTTAGGGTCTGCCCGGCGCGACTTTCTGAAATGTCGGACCGGGTTGCTCACAACTGGCGTATGGCTTCCTGCTGGGACTGGAACATGGGCTGCATCCCCCGGTAGGCCAACTCCACCACGTCGGATACCAGGTCCCGGGAAAAGGGTTCGCCCTCCGTCGCTCCCTGCATCTCCACCAACGCGCCGCCCCTGGTCAGCACCAGGTTGAAGTCAACCTGGGCGCGGAAGTCCTCTTCATAGCACAGGTCCAGCAACAGTTCGCCGTCGAGGATGCCAACGCTGACCGCGGCCACCATGTCCCGCAGGGGAATCCGGGGGAGCACCCGGTGGGTGACCAGCATCTTGAGGGCCTGGTGCAGGGCGACGTATGCGCCGGTGATGGAGGCGGTGCGGGTGCCCCCGTCGGCCTGGAGCACATCGCAGTCGAGGTAGACCGTCCGCTCACCCAGAGATTCCAGGTCGGTGACGGCGCGGAGGGAACGCCCGATGAGACGCTGGATTTCCTGGGAGCGTCCGCTGATGCGTCCGGCGTCCCGGTCCCTGGGCGTTCGGGTGTTGGTGGACCGGGGCAGCATGGAATACTCCGCGGTGACCCAGCCCTTGCCCTGGCCGCGAAGGAAGCCCGGCACCCGCTCCTCCAGGGAAGCCGCGCACAACACGCGGGTGTTGCCCACCTCGATCAGGGCCGAGCCTTCCGCGTATTCCTGGAACCCCGGCGTAATGGTGGTTGGTCTCGCCTCGTCCAGCCGCCTTCCATCCCTCCTGACCAACGTATCCAACCTCCCTGGCAGAATAGAGTCTTCCGGCACGTCAATGCGCAGCTTGCGCTCACGGAAACGCAACTTGCGATGTCAGCCCAGTATACATTACGGACAGGCGCTCCGGCGGGATTTACCTTTGCGGACGATGCCTTGCCTGCCAGGGTGGTCCATCGGTCCTCCCAACTTGCCTACGCTGCCTGGCGTGGGCATAATGTCGAGCAATCGCTGCTCCGGGACGGGACGGCGCAGTCGACCCAGCCCCGGCCGGCACACAGCCACCAACCCCATTTTAACGAGGGAGGACTCCTATGGGTGGACCGTTGCAGGATGTAAAGGTGGTGGACTTCACCGAGATTATCGCCGGCCCCTTGGCGGGAAGACTCCTGGCCGACATGGGAGCCGACGTGATCAAGATCGAGCCTCCCTGGGGCGAACCCTGGAGGACGCAGCAGCGTTTCACGCCCACCGAGAGCCGCGGGTTCATGGAGTACAACCGGGGCAAGCGCAGTCTGCCCCTGGACCTGACCAAGCCCGAAGCCCAGGAGATTGTCCGCCGCCTCATCCCGGAGACCGATGTTGTACTGGTCAACTTCCGGCCGGACGTTGCGGCCAAGCTCGGCGTTGACTATGACACCCTGAAAGGAATAAACCCGCGCCTCGTATACTGCGAGATCACAGCCTACGGACGGGAGGGTCCCGACTCCCACCGCCCCGGCTACGACATGATCCTGCAGGCCATGTCGGGCCTGATGGCGTGCGAGACCAAGGTTGAGAACGGCGTCCCGCAGCAGATCTGGGCCAGCCCTCTTATCGACACCACCACCGGGTTCTGCCTGGCGTGGTGCGTGTGCGGCGCGCTCTACGCCCGGGAGCGCACGGGGAAGGGGCAGAAGGTGGAGACCAGCCTGCTGGGATCGTCCCTGGCCCTGCTGGGGACACGGTTCCTGCAGGTGGAGTACCTGGACAGGGACACCCGCATCAGGGCGCTGGATGACATCCAGGAGAAGCGGTCCCAGTCTGCGCCTTACGATGAGATGCTGGCGGCATCGCCGTCCAGCCGCAGGCAGCGGCACCATGCCAACATCTACTACCGCGTCTACCTCACCAGCGACCTCCCCATCAGCGTGGGCTGCCTGAGCGATCCGCTCCGCCGGCGCCTGCTGGACGTGCTGGGGCTGACAGACCAGGCCCTGGAGCCTGGCTGGGACGCCAACAAGCCCGAGTCCATCGAGTACTCCCGCAACCTGGAGGCCGAGGCCGAGAAGCTGTTCCGGCAGAAACCGTCGGAGGAGTGGCTGACGGTCCTGGAGGAGCGGGGCATCCCGGCGGGGCCGGTGCGCTTCGTGGAGGAGCTGTTCGAGGACCCGCAGATCAAGGCCAACGGGCTGGTGACCGAGGTGCAGCACAAGGAAGCGGGTGCGGTGAAGATGATCGGGGCGGTGGCCAAGTTCGGCGAGACCCCGATGGACGCATCCACTCCCTCCCCGGCGCTGGGGCAGCACTCCTCGGAGATACTGGCCGGGCTGGGCTTCCCCAGCGAGGACATCAAACGCTGGAAGGAGGCGGGGATACTGGTGTAGTCTCCAGCGTCAGATGACGGCAGCCCCGGCTTGGAGAAAGGACTGGCCGCTCCTACAGAGGAGCGGCCAACTTTATGGCTTGGAAAGAAGCCGGTTTGGGGATTAGCCCAGCCCGGCCAGGAACTCGTCCACTGCGGCGGAGAACTCGGCGGGTTTCTCCAACTGGGGCGAGTGGCCGCAGTTGTCGATGATCTTGACCGTGGCGTTGGGCAGCGCGTCGGCGTAAAGGTCGGCGCATTCCACCGGGATGATGGCGTCCTGCCTGCCCCAGACGACCAGGGTTGGCGTCTTGACCCTGCCCAGGTAGTGGGGAAGGCTGGGGTTGTGCAGGTAGGGCTTCCAGCACAGGCGGGAGGCCATCTCGCGGTTGGCGTGGTCGACCGCGGCCTCTTCGGGGGTCATGTCCCGGCTCAACTGGTCGTAGTTGGGCACCTGGGACGGGTCATGGAACCGCAGTCCCGCACGGGTCTGGCCTGAGACCATGAATATCTCGGCAATCTCCCCCTTCCGGGGGCGGATGCCCGCGGCGTCGATCAGCACCAGGCCCTTGATGTTGTGGTGGTCCATTGCCGCGATTTCCGCGGCCAGCCAGCCGCCCATCGAGGAGCCCATGAGCACGTAGTCGGAGAAACCGAGGGTCTCAATCATCTGAAGAGTGAAGTGGGCCATGTCGGTGATGGTGGAAATCCACTCGGGACGCGGCGTGCCGTTGAATCCCGGAAGGGACGGAGCGTACACCGTGTATTTCCCGGTCAGGGCCCCGTGGAAGTCCTGCCATCCGGGGTTGCCGCCCGCACCGTGGAGATAGAGGAGCACGGGTTTCTGGCCACCGGAAAACATTTGCACCTCCGCACCGCTAATGTTGACCCTGGTCTCTATGCCGGCTGCTGATGTCGTCATACAACCCACCCCATTTCAGTCTTTTCGTTACTCGTGGCATGGCCCCATGTTGGACGCGAACCGCCGTGCATGAGACCCCTATGAAATGCTTTGATGCAAGGCCGATTCTGGTACAGAATGGCCGTTATTGTCAAGTTTGGAGACCGCTTGCCGGCAGGGGATCCGCCGATGGTGATATTATTTATCACCACCAATACATAGAACTATCTTGGGACATGAAGAGCCTAACTGAGAAAACTTCATCGAAAACTTCATCCGAACACTACCAACTCCGAGACCATTAACCATGTCCACCCCCTGCCATTCCTGGTAAACCTCCATACTCCCTATCACGAAACCTGGAATAACAAATGCACTTCCCTCTCGGAACGTTTGATTTTGCGGCCAGCGCACGATATTATTTCAACGTAGGTTGAATTATCTAACCTTGCACCTGCGAAAGAACATTGAGCGCCGTCATACCGCTGGCCGTCATCGAGTCCCCCCTGACGCCGCGCGTCGATACCGGCGCGGACGATGACGTGATTGCCGGATACCTGGCCGTGCTGGGACAGCCCAACCGGCTGCGGATATTCCGGCTGCTGCTGGAAAGCGAGCTATGCGTCTGCGACCTGGAGGAGCAGATGGGGCTTTCCCCCAGCCTGCTGGCCCACCATCTGCGCAAGCTGCGGGAGTCGGGGCTGATACAGGTGCGCCGGGGGTTCCACGACGCCCGCTGGCTCTACTACTCCATCAACCCTCCCGTGTTCTCCTTGTTGCAATCCCTGTTGAGCGATATAACCGGGCGCCGCGAGCTGCCGGCCCGGGCCCTGTGCGGCAGCAATTGCAACTGTGGCTGAACGGGTTGCACGCAGCAGAAGGACAACGGCGGGTCCGAGTCCTGCCCCGAAGGCACATTTAACCGTTTCCCCAGACGGATTTCACTCCAAACAGTCTGCCCGCCCCGCCTTGAGGCTGCTCCAGTCGTGCCTTGCCGAGGTGGTCGGCGTCTACCTGATGGTGACCATCGGTACGGGGGTAGTGGCGGCGGCGGTGCTGTCGGGCGCGCAGGCGGGCCTATGGCAGGTGGCGGTGGTGTGGTGGCTGGGCGTTACCCTGGCCATCTACGTTACGGCGGCCATCTCCGGCGCTCACCTGAACCCGGCGGTGTCGCTGGCCTTCGCCATCTTCCGCCGGGACGAGTTTCCTTTCTCCCGGATTTTGCCCTACTGGGTGTCCCAGCTTGCCGGGGGCGTCCTTGCCGGTCTGACCGTACTGGCGGTCTACGGACGGTTCATCGAGCGTTTCGAGTCGCAGAACGGGCTGGTCCGGGGTGAACCCGGAAGCCAGCTATCGGGGATGCTGTTCGGGGAGTATTTCCCCAACCCGGCGATGGCCGGCACCGACGAGGCGGCCCGGGCCCTGGTATCCGCCCCGGCGGCGGCAGTGATAGAGGGAATGGGGACTGCCGTGCTGGTCCTGGTGATATTCGCGCTGGTGGACCGGCGCAACAGCAGCCTGCCGGTGAAGTTCCTGGCCCCGGTGTTGATCGGGGGGACGGTGGCGGCAATCATCAGCGTGTTCGCCCCGCTGACGATGGGAGGATGGAACCCGGCCCGGGACTTCGGCCCGCGCATAGTGGCCTTCTTCGCCGGGTGGGGAGAAATCGCCATCCCCGGACCGTCGTCGGGGTTTTGGGCGTACATCGTCGGGCCACTGGCCGGCGGGCCTGTGGGCGCGGCCTGCTACGACCTGCTGCTGCGCCCTGCCATGCGGGAGGAAGAGTCGTCCGGCGCTGGTCAGGAAGGTCCTGTGGGGCAGGGGTAGACTGGCCCTATGGGGTTATGTGCTGCGCTTGACACAGGCGGAGTCTGGAATCTAACATTGAAGCAGGATATTACCGCAAGCGCCGCCCGGTGTTTGCAGTCTCCCCCACAGGCTTCCTCACTCTCCGCTGGGGATTAGTCTAGCGGTAAGACGCCTGACTCTGGATCAGGTATCCCAGGTTCGAATCCTGGATCCCCAGCCATCATTCCCGGTGGCCTCAAGCCTTTCCTTCGACCAACTCGATTCGGTCTCCGTAGCGGCGGAAGTCTGCCGGGTTGAACGTCAACAGCCTGCGCTCCCCATAGGCCAGCATGGTAGCCACAATGTTGGCGTCGTGAATCTGCCTTCCTCCAGCGGGAATCTCCCGGCACAGCGTGAGCAGCAACTCAGTGACCACAGGGCCGTCCTCAAGTATCTCGAAGCTGCCGACCAGTCTGCTCACGTCTTCCAAGGCTTCCTCGCGGGGAATGGCCACCGGCCAGGTCTGCGGACGGGTGACCACTGCCAGGTACTCGCGCATTATCTGGCGGCTGATCCTGAGCGGTTCAGGGTCCCGAAAGGCGCGTTCCAGGCTGGCACGGGCCGCAGCGTGGTCCGGCGCACCGGTGACACGGGACTTCACCAGCACATTGGTGTCTATGAACATGAGAGGCTAGACCCTCTCATCGTAGAGGTCCTCTCGTCTGAGACTCAGGCCCTCGGGCCACACCGCTGTGGGGTGGACGGGCCACGCCTCGTCAAGGGCTGGCCGGTGGGTGGCTTCTACTGGCCTGCGCCGGAACAGCAACGTCTCGGCGTCCATGTCCACCTCCGCTGTCTCCCATCCGGCGGCGCTCCAGGCCAGAGCCTGGCTGTGGCCGTTGCCCCCGGCCTGATTGGACCACCAGGGCCGGTGAAAGCGGGCAGAAGGGGGCAGCTCGAATCCCATGATGGACTCGATCTCGCTGAAGGAGGTTCTCCACTCCTGGGCGGTGAGTCCGCACAGGTGGGTATACAGCCGCTGGTACTTGCTGCGGGCTGCCATCTGCCTGAATCTCTGCTCGCGGTTCATCGTCATAACAAGTCTCCGTTTCAACGCTGGATGACGGATGCCTTATATGAATATAGTTAGTTAGTTACTTTTGTGCAAGACGTTGATGGTCCGCTCCATTGGGTTTGCAAACACGCCCTGATGCCTTCCAGCCTTTTGCGGGATGCCGCCAGGGACATTGAGCCTGCCAGTTGGCCTGACCCCTACGGGTTGCGAGACCTTTTTGCGGTTACTATTTCTGCTTTATCATAAGGCTGGAACGGCTTGGAGTCCTTTACGTATCCAAAGATGGGAAGCCCCGGCCCTGCAAATGGTGGTTCCGGGACCACTCCGAAAGAGGCGAATTATGGAAAATCCGTTCTTTGACCGTCCGATTATCAACTCACCCTACGCATATCCCTCCCAACACTGGGAGTTGGACGAAGAGGGCCAGCCGACCCAGCGGGTCATCGACAGCCGGCGCGGGGCAGAGTTCGTCACGCCTATCCCCAAACCCCGGCAGAGGGGAAGGGCCAGAGGCGGACAGCAGCAGTTTGTCATTGACGAAGGACTGGGCCTGTCCACCCAGGAGCAGCAGTACGATGTTACCGCCGCCGTCAACGAGGTCCGGCGGCATGTTGACCAGTGGCGGAACATCCCCGGCCCCAACAACTGGGGCGTCACGCCGGAGACGGCCCGGCTGCTCCTGCACTGGCGGCAGCACAACTTCAGCAACTATCGCCCTTTCTTCTGCCAGGTCGAGGCTGTGGAAACCCTCATCTGGCTCACCGAGGTCGCCCCCCGGTTGAGCGCGGCGGACCGGAGGGCCCTGGACCGGCTGGCCGACGTGAACCGGGAAGCCAACCCCGAGTTGCTGCGTATCGCTCTCAAGCTGGCCACCGGAGCGGGCAAGACCACCGTCATGGCAATGATCATTGCCTGGCAGACCGTCAACGCAGTGCGCCATCCCAACAGCCGGAGGTTCACCAGGGGATTCCTGGTGGTTACTCCGGGTCTGACAATCAGGGACCGCCTGCGGGTGCTCCAGCCCAACGACCCGGACAGCTACTACGCCAGCCGTGAGCTTGTCCCCGGCGATATGCTGGAGGACCTGCAACGGGCCAGGATAGTCATCACCAACTACCACGCCCTGCGGCAGCGGGAGCGCCTGGAAATATCCAGTGGCGGGCGGGCGCTGCTTCAAGGCCCCGGAACCCCGCTGGAAACCCTGGAAACCGAGGGCCAGATGGTCCAGCGGGTTATGCCGGAACTCATGAACATCAAGAATATAATGGCGCTCAACGACGAGGGACACCACTGCTACCGGCGCAAGCCGGGCGATGACGACGAAGGCCGCCTGACCGGGGAGGACCGCCGGGAAGCGGAAAGGAACAACGAGGAGGCCCGGGTCTGGATTTCCGGCCTGGAGATGGTGCAGCGCAAACTGGGCATCCGGAAGGTCGTGGACCTGTCCGCCACTCCCTTCTTCCTGCGCGGCTCGGGGTACGCCGAGGGCACCCTGTTCCCCTGGACGGTGAGCGACTTCTCTCTCATGGACGCCATCGAGTGCGGCATCGTCAAGCTGCCCCGTGTTCCCGTGGCCGACAACATTCCCGGCGAGCAAGTCCCGGTGTTCCGCAACCTGTGGGAGCACATCAGGAGCGATATGCCCAGGGCGGGCCGAAGCCGGTCCGGGAACCTGGACCCGCTGAGTTTGCCGGCCACGTTGCAAACTGCCCTGGAAGCCCTTTACGGCCACTACAGGAATACCTTCGCGCAGTGGCGGGAGGACGGGGCCACGGTGCCGCCCTGCTTCATCGTGGTCTGCAATAACACCGCCACGTCCAAGCTGGTTTATGACTTCATATCCGGTTTTGTGCGGGAGAACGAGGATGGCTCAACCAGCCTGCAAAACGGGCGGCTGGAGCTGTTCCGCAACTTCGACGAGTACGGCAACCGCTACCCGATACCCCGCACCCTGCTGATAGACAGCCAACAGCTTGAGTCCGGCGACAAGCTCAGCGACGACTTCCGCCGGGCCGCTGCGTCGCAAATCGAACGCTTCCGCTGGGAACGGCAGGAACGCTCCGGCAACCGGGAAGAGGCGGACAGGATCACCGAGGAAGAGCTGCTTCGGGAGGTGATGAACACCGTCGGCAAAGAGGGACGGCTGGGCGAGTCCATCCGCTGCGTCGTCTCGGTCTCCATGCTCACCGAGGGATGGGACGCCAACACCGTCACCCACGTCCTGGGGGTGCGGGCCTTCGGCACCCAGCTTCTGTGCGAGCAGGTGGTGGGGCGGGCCCTGCGGCGCCAGTCCTACGACCTGAACGAAGAAAACCTGTTCAACGTCGAGTATGCCGACGTGCTGGGCATACCCTTCGACTTCACCGCCCGTCCCGTGGTGGTCGGCCCCGGAAAGCCCCGTCAGACCGTCCACGTCAGGGCCATGCGCCCGGAGCGGGACCACCTGGAAATTACCTTCCCCCGGGTCTCCGGCTACCGGGAAGACCCGCCGAAAGACGACCTGGTGGCCAGCTTCACCGAAGCTTCCAAGCTGGACCTGACGCCGGACCTGGTTGGCCCGACGCGGACCAGGAACGAGGGAATCATCGGGGAGGGGGTTGACCTGAACCTGGTCCACACCGGCGACCTGCGCACCTCCAGCCTGGTGCTGCACCTGACCAGGCGGCTGCTGGAAACAAAATGGCGGGACCCCAACGAAGACCTGAAGATGCACCTGTTCGGCAAGCTGAGGAACGTGGTCAAGCAGTGGCTGGACACCTGCCTGGTCTGCCGGGGCGGGACATTTCCGGCGCAACTGATGTACCAGACGCTGGCGGACATGGCCTGCAACAGAATCACCGCAGCCATCGAAAGCAGTAAGGGCGAAAGGACCATCAAGGCGCTGCTGGACTCCTACAATCCCACCGGCTCAACGCGGCACGTCAACTTCACCACCTCCAGGACCGGCCTCTGGGCCACCGACTCCCGCAAGTGCCACGTCAACCTGGCGGTGCTGGACAGCGATTGGGAGGCCGAGTTCTGCCGGGCCGTGGAGTCCCACCCCAAGGTGTTGGCCTACGTCAAGAACCACAACCTTGGGCTGGAGGTCCCCTACCTCTTCGGCTCGACCCCGCGCACCTACATACCCGACTTCATTGTGCAGGTGGACGACGGGCAGGACGACCCGCTGAACCTGATCGTCGAAATCAAGGGCTACCGGGGCGAGGACGTGCGGGAAAAGAACAACGCCATGGAAGCCTACTGGCTGCCCGGCGTCAACGCCCTGGGCCAATACGGGCGCTGGGCCTTCGCCGAGCTTACCGATGTCTATGACATAGAATCCGGGTTGCAGACACTGATCGCCGAAATAAACAATCAAGGGTCAAATGCCTACCCGGAAAGCTATGATGGCCTTACCTTCAAGGAACTTTTGGCTGCCGCCCCTCTGGAGGGTGTTGACCTTACCAGAACTCTGGATCTTCCTCGTGACATAGAGTTTTGATGTACCTCATAGATACGAACATTGTCTCTGAGGTAGGAAAGGGAATCCGTTGCGACATCCACGTAGCCAACTGGTACTCAGAAGTTGACGAATTATTGCTTTTCATCAGTTCCCTCAGCTTGGGCGAGATTCGCCGAGGTATCGAGTTGGTCCGCCGGCGGGGCGACCCAGCGCAGGCAAACTCACTGGAAATCTGGTTGCAAACAGTCAAGCAACAGTTCTCCAATAGAGTACTGGATGTGGACTCTCTGATTGCAGAAACTTGGGGCGAGATGTCAGCATTGCGGCCGATTCCGGCAGTTGACGGCCTGTTGGCCACCACCGCTAAAGTGCATAGTCTGACACTGGTGACTCGTAACGTTCAGGACGTTCAGGGGTTGGACGTGAACCTGCTCAATCCCTTTTCACCTACAACGGGAGGGAACTAGCCATGCCCCGCCCACGACGCACCCGCGCCGCCGCCAAGCAGGTTGAAGCCCTGCGCCACGAGCAGGACACCCGCACCAACATCCCCACGGCGGAGTACCAGTCGCTGGTGCGAGAGGAGCAGGAAGCGCCCCTGCGCACGGCTTACCAGCGGCGCAACCGCAACGGCGACCCACAGCAATGCGCCGCTTTGGAGCAATGGCTACAAGATGTTGCACGCGGCTATGGCCATAGGATTTTGCCGATAGAGGAAAGGGTTGCCGACACTTGGGGCGAGTTGTACTACATCCGAAATGTCCCGGTGGTTGACGGCCTACTGGCTGCCCGGCGTCAACGCCCTGGGCCAGTACGGGCGCTGGGCCTTCGCCGAGCTTACCGATGTCTATGACATAGAATCCGGGTTGCAGGCGCTCATCGCAGAAACCTTGCGGCAGAAAAGCGGCCCTGATTCCGGAAGTTACGAAGGGCTCAGCTTCAAGGAAATGCTGGCTGCCGCTCCGCTGGAAGGCGTTGACTTGGAGGGACCGGTGGAATGCCCGCGGGAAATCGATTTTTGAGAGAGGACGTTATGGACCCGCTGGAAATGAATATAGCCGCTTATGGCCATATACGGGGACACCTGGAAATGCAACACAGGGGTGATTGGGTGGTGCTGCACGACAGGAAGCTGGCCGGAATCTACGGCTCCTACGAGGAAGCCCACCGGAAGGCGATGGGACGGTACGGCCCGGCCCCATACCTGATTGTCGAAGTGGGCGGGGAGTGGATAGACCGGCGCGTGAAGGAGGTCCAGGCCAGCGCCGCCAAGTGGTTGGCGGAGGCAGGAGGCAGTGACCCCGATGCACAGTACATCCCGAGGCGCCGCAGTGAGTCCCCGGAATGATTCTAGTCGATACTGCGGTTTGGATTGACCATATCAACGCCCCGGTAACCGAGTTGCTCCGTCGGTTGGCCGCCGGCGAAATTCTGACCCATCCGTTGGTCATCGGCGAGATTGCGTGCGGCACGATTCGCAACAGGACGGAGGTCTTGTCCCATTTGCGATCCCTCCCCATGATTAGGGAAGTAGACCACGAAAGGGTCCTCCAGGAAATTGACGCGCACCACCTGATGGGCCGCGGCATCGGGTTCATAGACGCCCATCTGCTGACTTCCGTTGTTTCCCAGAGTGGCGTCAGCCTATGGACCAGGGACCAGCGTCTCAAGCGGATTGCTGAAGAGATGGGAGTCGCATACCCCGAGAGTCCCCTGTAGGAGCAACGACCATGCCCCGGCCACGACGCACCCGCGCCGTCGGGAAGTCCGTGAATCCCTGCGCCACGAGCAGAACGCCCGCACCAACATCATTGAGGCCAGCCTGGCGCAGATGGTTGGTATGTACTCTTTGACCGGAGCGCACTAGAATAGTGTACACGATAATAGTGAAAAGGGATTCGCGATTGCCATGAAAAACATCACGCTGAGCGCCGATGAGGGGCTGATCGAGGAGGCTCGCCGCATAGCGGCAACCAAGAGCACTACGCTGAACGCCGAGTTCAGGCAATGGCTGACTGACTATGTGGGGCGAAAGCGCAAAGGTGAGAGGGCCATTGCTGCCTTGAATGCCGTGGCCGAAGTCATAGACACTGGCGGACGAAAGTTCACCCGGGAAGAGATGAATGAGCGCCGATGACTTCCTGGACAGCAACGTGCTCGTATACTCGGTGGATGATAGATTCCCTGAGAAACGACAGAAGGCAATGGAGTTGGTTTCCCGAAGTGTAATCGAGGGAACCGGCTGCATCAGCTTTCAGGTCGTGCAGGAAACCCTCAATGTGTTGATCGGGAGACTGGGAACGCCGGCCGGCCAGCTTCGCGTCCTGATGGATGACGTGCTTTTCCCCCTGTGGCAAGTATATCCCTCGCCCGCCCTTTACCAGGACGCTATCGCACTTCAGGGTCGCCACGGCTTCTCCTTCTACGATTCCCTCATCATCGCCGCGGCCCTTGAGGCCGGCTGTGCCCGCCTGTACAGCGAAGATATACAGCACGGCCAACGCATTGAGCAACTGACCATACTGAACCCATTTGTGAATCACTAACCACTGGTGAAAGCCATGCCCCAACTACCGGCCCGGCGTACTCTGTAATGTTGGAACCTGGCCATAGAAGGAGAAACATCATCATGTCCACAGAAGGCAAAGCCCCGGCAGACCGGCAAAACAATCCGCTGGACCGGGAGCCGGTTGATTATGCCTACCTGGAGGAACACCTGGATGAATTGGACCTTAGCCCGACGTGCAATGAAACCATGGAAGAGAAGCACCGGCGCCAGGGAGACGAGATGCTGCGCTTCAAGGAATTCGTGCGCGGCCTGGACGAAGCGCAACAAAAGCTAAGGGACCGGGAGCGCTTTCGCCTGTTCTTGAAAGAGGAGGGCCGGCACGACAAGGAACAGCGGAGGCGCTATCTTCTGTTCCTCAGGCACGACCGGCATGATTTGGCCGAGATGAACCAGGAATGACGTTGCTGGTTGATACCGGGCCTTTGGCAGCCATCATAAACCGGGCAGACTCTCGCCATGCGGACTGTACTGCAATGCTGCGGGACCTGCGGGGTGAGCCGATGGTTACTACCTGGCAGTGCTTTACCGAGGCCATGTATTTCATTGGCCGCGACGCCGGCTATCATTTTCAGGATGCCTTGTGGGATATGCGCCGCACCGGGCTTATCAGCATTCACACAACGACGGATTCGGAGGCCGACCGCATGGCGTTGCTGATGCGCCGCTATAGAAATTTCCCAATGGACTTGGCCGATGCATCGCTGATTGTGGCGGCGGAATCCCTTGCTCTTCGCCGCCTTTTCACGATTGATTCCGAATACTACTCTTACCTCCTCGCCGATGGCTCAGTAATGGAAGTAATCGCCTGAAATGCCAGCCGGCATTTCGCGCCCCTCGTTGATGACAATACAGGAGAGGAACGACTATGCCCCGACCACGACGCAACCGCAGCGCCGCCAAGCAGGTTGAAGCCCTGCGCCACGAGCAGGACACCCGCACCAACATCCCCACCGCGGAGTACCAGTCGCTGGTGCGGGAGGAGCAGGAAGCGCCCCTGCGCGCGGCCTACCAGCGGCGCAACCGCGACCTGGACCCCCAACTGGTCTGGCGGGGCAAGGACGAGCAGGACCTGGCCGACCTGGTGGTCAACGTCCCGCCCCTGTACATCCAGGAGAAGGTCCATCCCAAGGCGCTGGTTGACGACCTCCGCCGCCAGAGTGGCAAGTGGAGAGTGAAGAGTGGGGAGCGAGGCGAGGGAGAAGAACTATCCACTGACCACTCTGCACTCTCCACTCAAATCGGCTTTGCCGATTTGTTCGCCGACTTCAACGGGCTGCCAGAAGGGGCCGACCGCACCGAGTTCTACCAGCACGACGGCTACTGGCAGAACCGCATGGTCCTGGGCGACAGCCTCCAGGTGATGGCCTCCCTGTCGGAGAGGGAGGGCCTGCAGGGCAAGGTGCAGTGCATCTACATCGACCCGCCCTACGGGATCCGGTTCAACTCCAACTTCCAGTGGTCCACCACCAGCCGCGACGTGCGCGACGGCAACCGGGAGCACATCACCCGGGAGCCGGAGCAGGTCAAGGCCTTCCGCGACACCTGGCGCGACGGCATCCACTCCTACCTGACCTACCTGCGCGACCGCCTCACCGTGGCCCACGACCTGCTGTCTGATTCCGGCTCCATCTTCGTGCAGATTGGCGACGAGAACGTCCACCGTGTGCGGGCGCTGATGGACGAGGTGTTTGGAGAGGGAAATTTTGTAGGTCTCATCACAGTGCAGAAGATGGCCGGACTAGCTTCGCGGTACCTAAAAGGTGCTTGTGACTACGTGGTCTGGTTCGCGAAAGATATTGAAAGAGCAAAGTACCGGCAGTTGTTCTATGACAAAAAAGTCGGTGAAGGTCACGGGTCAGGTGCCCGCTACGACCAAGTCATTTCTCCCTTCGGAGATCGAAAGCCACTCAACGAGGTTCTTGACCGACTAGATGAATATGAAAGCAAAGGGTGGCATATAGCACAGCCGACGACTCTCACGACGTTCGGCTCAGGTGGGTCGTCATACTTTGAAGTCGAGTTTCGCGGCCGTGGCTATTGGCCTCAGTCCAATAAGGGCTGGTTGACCCACGTCAGAGGAATGACCCGCTTGAATCGCGCCGGTCGCGTTATCCCGACCGGGGAATCTATCCGTTATGTCAGACGCCTGAGTGACTATCCCAGTTACGAAATAAATAACGTGTGGACTGACATAGCTAGTCCTCCTGGCGTGGTGTACGTTGTCCAGACGTCGACAAGGCTCGTTGCTCGCTGCATCCTCATGACCACCGACCCCGGCGACCTCATACTGGACCCCACCTGCGGCTCCGGCACCACTGCCTACGTGGCCGAGCAGTGGGGGCGGCGCTGGATTACCATAGATACCTCACGAGTCGCCCTGGCCCTGGCCCGCGCCCGCATCATGGGCGCACGCTATCCCTACTACCTGCTGGCCGACAGCCGGGAGGGGCAGCTCAAGGAGGCCGAGTTGTCCCGCCGCGCCCCGTCGGAATTGCCCACCTACGGCAACGTCCGGCAGGGGTTCGTCTACCAGCGGGTGCCCCACATCACCCTGCGGGACATCGCCAACAACGCCGAGATTGACGTCATCTGGGAGAAGTACGAGGAGCGGCTGGCTCCGGTCAGGCGTCAGTTGTCAGAGTTAGTGAATAGTGGAGAGTGGCGAGTGAATAGTGACTCCGGGGAAGGGGACTCTTCACTATCCACCAACCACCCGCCACTGGAGGAATGGGAGATACCGCGAGAACGTCCCGACGACTGGCCACCGGCCACTGACCACTGTCTCACCGAATTCTGGGACCTGCGCATCGAACGGCAGAAGGAGATAGACGCTTCCATCGCGGCCCGGGCCGAGTACGAGTACCTGTACGACAAGCCCTACGAGGACCGCCGCAAGGTGCGGGTGGCCGGCCCCTTCACCGTCGAAAGCATCTCGCCCCACCGGGTGCTGGGCGTGGACGAGAACGGCGACGTCATCGACGGCGTTGCCGAGGCCCGCAACGGCTACGGCACGGGCTACGACTTCGGCCAGGTCATCCTGGACAACCTGAAACGCTCCGGCGTCCAGCAGGCCCACCGGGAGGACCGGATAACCTTCACGTCGCTGACGCCCTGGCCGGGCCGGTTCGTCTGCGCCGAGGGGCGGTATAGTGAAGAGTGGATAGTGGATAGTGAAGAGCAGGGCGGGGAACTGACCGCTAATCACTCTCCACTATCCACTGCGGCGCGGCGCGCCGCGATTTTCATTGGGCCGGAGTTTGGCACCGTGTCGCGTCCCGACCTGGTGGAGGCGGCGCGGGAGGCCGCCGAGTGCGGGTTCGACGTGCTGATAGCCTGCGCCTTCAACTACGACGCCCATACCACCGAGTTCGAGAGCCTGGGCCGCATCCCGGTGCTCAAGGCCCGCATGAACGCCGACCTCCACATGGCCGGGGAGCTGAAGAACACGGGCAACGGCAACCTGTTCGTGATCTTCGGAGAACCGGACGTGGAAGTGGCTAGTGAAGAGTGGTTAGTGGATAGTTTTGGGAGGCGAGTTGCGCCTTATGACATCTTTAAGGTCGTATCGGGAGTTGATAGTCTGGCAGAAATCAATGGACTTGACGGTGAAAGTCTACACGCTTACGCGGAGCTTTCCTGCCGACGAGAGATATGGGATTACCTCGCAGATGCGGCGGGCGGCGTCCTCGATACCGGCGAACATCGCGGAAGGGCAGGCCAGGCGCACGACGGGGGAGTTTCTCCAGTCGCTTGGCGTTGCGCGGGGTTCCCTGGCGGAACTGGAGACCTTCCTGACCTTATCCGAAAGGCTGGGAATGACATCGGGCAAGGATTCTCAGAGCTTGTTGACCGACTGCGCCGAGATAAACAGAATGCTCAACGCCCTGATGCGCTCACTCTCCACTCGCCACTAACCACTAGTCACTTTACCCAGGTAACTGTCCACGGTGTGGACGTTTTCCATCCCAACACCGGCGAGGTGCGCAGCGACGGGCCGGAGGGCATCGCCTGCTGGTTCATCGACACCGACTACAACCAGGAGAGCTTCTTCGTCCGCCACGCCTACTTCCTGGGAGCCAACGACCCCTACAGGTCCCTCAAGACCACGCTGAAGGCCGAGATCGACGAGGACGCCTGGGCAACCCTGAACCGAGCCACGTCGCGGCCCTTCCCCAAGCCGGAGTCGGGGCGCATTGCCGTCAAGGTAATCAACCATTTGGGGGATGAGGTTATGAAGGTGTTTAGGGTGGGGTAGACTACGAGAAAGCAAAAATATGGCGAAATTAGCAATGTTATAAGATATTTGTAATATCTCTAATTTTGCTATATAATAGCGTCATGGACCCGATACGCAACCCATACGCTCCAGGCGCGGGAACTCCGCCCCCTGAACTCGCCGGTCGGGACGAGATTCGTAACAACGCCTACATCGCTTTGGAACGAACCAGAATCGGACGCCCCAGCAAGAGTCTTTTGATGGTTGGCTTGCGTGGCGTCGGCAAGACGGTGCTCTTGGACCGCATTCGGGCTGATGCCGAAGTCAGCGGTATTTGTGCATTGCGTATGGAAGCTCCTGAGGATCGTTCGCTTCCGTCTATTTTGGTACCTCAACTGCGTGTTGCTTTGCTTAAACTTTCGAGTCGAGCGAAGATAAAAGACTTGGCGCAGCGTGCACTCAGAGGGCTTGCCGGATTTGTCAGCGCATTGAAGATGAAATACCAGGATATCGAAGTCGGTTTAGATTTTGAGCCGGAACCGGGTTTGGCCGATAGCGGGGACTTGGAAATCGACTTACAAGACCTGTTTCAGGTTGTTGGCGAAGCAGCCCAGGCCGATGAGACCTGCATAGCGATATTCATAGACGAGCTTCAGTACGTGAAAGAAGATGAGCTAGCTGCATTGATTACTGCCTTGCACCGAACATCTCAGAGGCAGTTGCCGGTGGTGATGCTCGGTGCTGGATTGCCTCAGGTAAGGGGGCGTATGGGAAGGGCTAAATCCTACGCTGAGAGACTTTTTGAATTCCCGGAAATCGGTCCTTTGTCCGACGAAGACGCAAGAAGGGCTATTGCCAAGCCCGCAGCGGACGAAGGTGTGGAGATAGTTGACGCCGCTCTTGACCTCGTAGTGCAACAAACAAGATGTTACCCTTATTTTCTTCAGGAATGGGGCAAGCATATTTGGGACGTAGCCGAAAGGTCGCCAATTACGCCCAGGGATGTTGAAATTGCATCCCAGCAGGCTGTAGCTACTCTTGACGGAAGCTTCTTCCTGGTCAGGTTTGACCGGCTCACCCCGTTGGAGAGAAAGTATGTTCGAGCGATGGCTGCGCTGGGAGCCGGCCCACACCGTTCCGGGGACATAGCACAAATACTTGGTCGTTCGGTGCAATCACTGGCACCTACCCGAGGCCAATTGATCAACAAGGGAATGGTGTGGAGTCCTAGCCATGGAGACACTGCCTTTACAGTTCCCTTGTTTGACGAGTTCATGTTGCGCATCATGCCCGGCGATGACTGGCGATAATGTGCCAGGTGAGGGATGCAATTCCGCATAGCCGACACCTTCACCGCCAGCCTGGCCCGCCTGCCCAACGAGCAGCAGAAGGCGGCAAAGACCACTGCCTTTGACCTTCAGACCAACCTCGCGCACCCCAGTCTCAGCCTGCATCGTGTGACTGGCGCGAGCGACCCTGATTTCTGGTCGGCGAGGGTGAACCTGGACCTGCGCATCATCCTGCACCGGGCCGGGGAAAACGTCGTTCTGTGCTACGTGGGCCACCATGATGACGCCTACCGGTGGGCAGAGCGCAGGAAGCTGGAGACCCACCCCACCACCGGCGCGGCCCAACTGGTGGAGTTGCGCGAAGTTGTCCAGGAAATTCCGGTGCCGGTGTACGTGGAGACCGGGGTACAGTCGCAGCCCAAGCCGCTGCTTTTCACCCACCTGCCGGACGACCAACTGCTCGGGTACGGGGTCCCGGCGGAATGGCTGGAAGAGGTCAGGGCCGCCGATGAAGACAGCGTGCTGGACCTGGCCAGCCACCTGCCGTCGGAGGCGGCGGAGGCCCTGCTGGAACTGGCGGTGGGCAAGACGCCGCAGCCGTCCCTCCCATATCCTTCCGGGGCCGACCCCTTCAGCCACCCCGATGCCCAGCGCCGTTTCCGGGTCATGCACAACGCGGAAGAGCTGGCCGAGGCGCTGGAGTATCCCTGGGAGAAGTGGACCATCTTCCTTCACCCGGCGCAGCTTGGCCTGGTGGAACGGAACTACAACGGCCCGGGTTTCCGGTTCCGCGGGCACCGGCAAGACCGTTGTTGCCCTGCACCGGGCAGCATACCTGGCCAGGTCCAACCCCGGTTCGCGGGTCCTGCTCACCACCTTCTCCGACACGCTGGCGAGCCTGTTGAGGACCAAGCTGCAACTGCTCGTTCCCCAGGCCACGCAGACCGACAGCAGAATTGCGGTTGACTCGCTGGATGCCGTGGCCCTGCGCCTGTACGAGGCCAAGTTGGGTCCCGTGAAATTGGCCCCGCGGGAAACCATTGAGGCCCTTGTGAACGAGGCCGCCGGAGCGACAGGCACCAGCTTCTCCCCGGTCTTTGTTCTGACGGAATGGGAGCGGGTTGTGGATGCCTGGCAGTTGGACTCCTGGGAAGCCTACCGGGACATAACCCGTATCGGCCGCTACCGCCGGTTGTCGGAAGCTCAACGGAAGTCCCTCTGGCCGGTCTTCGAGGGCGTCAGGTCAGGCTTGCGAGACCGGGATCTGTTGACCAAGGCCGAAATGTTGGGGCGGTTGACCTGGGAAGTGGCGCGGCAAGAACACCCGTCCTTTGACCACGTGGTTATCGACGAGGCCCAGGACGTAAGCGTCGCGCAGTTGAGGTTTCTCGCGGCAATGGCCGGAGGGCGGCCCAACGGGCTGTTCTTCGCCGGCGACCTGGGCCAGCGCATCTTCCAGCAGCCCTTTTCCTGGAAGGAACTCGGCGTTGACATTCGCGGCCGCTCGCAGACCCTGCGCATCAACTATCGCACCTCCCACCAGATCAGGACCCACGCCGACCGCCTCCTGGACCCGGAGATTTCCGACGTTGACGGGAACCTGGAAGAGCGGAGGGGCACGGTCTCCGTGTTCAACGGACCAGCGCCAGTCATCAAAGTCCTGGACAGCGAGGATGCCGAGTGCGCTGTCGTGAGAGAGTGGTTGGCCGCCAGGATCTCCGAGGGCCTGCAACCCGGCGAGACCAGCGTGTTCGTCCGCTCATTGGACCAGGTTGGCCGTGCGGTGCAGGCAGTCGAACATTCGGGCATACCATACGCGGCGCTCGATGACGAAATGGAAGCCACCGGGGACCGGTTGGCAATCGGCGCCATGCACCTGGCCAAGGGCCTGGAATACCGCGCCGTCGTAGTAATGGCCTGCGACTCCGAGGTAATCCCGCTCCAGTCCAGAGTGGAATCAATCGCCGATGAGGCTGACCTGGAAGAGGTCTACAACACGGAGCGAAACCTGCTCTACGTGGCCTGCACCCGTGCCCGCGACCACCTGCTGGTTACGGGAGTTGAGCCGGTGTCGGAATTTCTGGACGACCTGGTGGGATAAGGCCAAAAGGACCTTGCAGTTTCGTCAACGGCCAGGTGGCTGCCACTGTCACAGATAGCGCCCCTGACCTGCCCTCTCATTGCGGCTCGCTTCGAGCAGCCCGGTTGGCCACGCCTTCTCCCTCTCGTACCTCCAGGTTCAGGCATCCGGCTCAACGACACTGCCGTCTTCGGTCCCGTCTTCGCTTAATGAAGCTCCCGCATCTCCTGTCTCGCCGTGGGAACGGAACCATAGCGTAACGCAGTAGGCGAAGATGATGGCCGCTCCGCCCCCGATTGGCAGAACGGCGGATGACAACATCTCCGGCATGGACTCGATCCTCCCCAGGACCGAGCCCGCTTGTGCCGTGATCAAAGCCAGGACCAGGCCCGCCCCGATCAGGGCAGCCAGCGTAATTCCTTCGTTCAGGACCACGGCCCTGCGGTCCGGGCCGTCGACGCCCCGCGACGAAAGTTCCCGGCCCATGCCCCGGAGTCCGATGACTCGGTATAGCGCTACCAGCCCGGCCAGGGCCAACATGAACATTGCCGCGGTCCAGAACTGCGGGCGGCCTGTGCCGAAAGATGTTTCGACGCCCAGAAACCTGTACCATTCCAGGCTGTTGTGGGCCCAGATACCGGCCGCGTGGGGTAAAACGGTCAGTATGGCCGCCACTCTGAACGCCATCCGGCTGCGGCCGAGGAATTGCAGGACCAGATATATTCCAACGCATAGAGCGAAGGCTGACACAAGCAACGCCTTCCGGGATGTGAAGTCCCATAGCGCGTATACTGCCAGCGCTGACAGGCCGGTAATGAGCAGGATTTCAATCGCCAGGAGTCGCATCGTCGTATAGTTTATCTCAAGGCGTTTGGGGCACCCTGTCCTGGTTCTTATGCAGGCTCTTGGCCTCGACTGTGGTGGCAGCCTGTCGCCGTGCCCCTGGATACTGTGAATGATTGATAGACATGATAGATGGACCGCGGCTTCCATGAGCGCGTCACCGGTAGGCGTTCATGTGCCTGACAAGCGCCGCGATAAAGTCCTCCCGGTCGGGCTCCCACTCAATGACGTCCGCTCCCGACCGGCGCAGGGCTGCCGCCATCGGTCTCGCTTCCCACCGGGACAGATCGGGACCTGCCGGGGCTTGGGACAACCCGGGACCCGTCCCGCCAGGTCCCACGTGGATGATCCTGACCCTTCCCCCCCTCCCGGACCTGGTACGAAAGGCCATCAACCGTCTTATGGCGGTGGTGAACCGGTCGAAGGACTGTGACCCGCCTTCGGGCCTGGCATAGTAGATGTCCAGCCGGGTTATGGTGAAGACCTCCGGCTGTAGCCGGAAGAGGAAGCCCTTGCACCACTCTACCGCTTGTAGCAGGTCATGCCTTGGAGGACCGGACCGCAGGCCCGTCAGCATTTGGGTTAGCTGGCGGAATTGTCTGCGGCCGGAGTCCGGCGCAAGCAGTTCCCCAGGGCCTCCCAGGTTGTTGTAAGCGTATGCGCCGAGAGTAGACCCCTTGGAGAGGAAATACTGGGCAAGGCTTCCTGCCGCTTCTATCGTGTTCTCCATCGGGTTGGACAGGGGGCTTCCCACATTCATGTAGTCCGCGGTGTCCAGGAATATCCAGGCAGCCTTGCGCCCCTCCGGTTCCAGTTCGTTGACCAGCGGGATGTTGTCGATGCCCGCGCCGCGCGCGGTCGCCTTCCAGTTGATGCTCTTGATGGGGTCCCCCGGCATGTATGGTCTGAGCTCCCTGAAGTCGGCAGCCGAAGTGCCGATCACCGTCAGGTCATCCTGGTAACGCTGGTTCTTGGTCATCGCCCGGACTTCGTTCATGCGGGTGATGCCGCGTATCCTGGGCGCAACCGACACCTCGAAGTTCGACCCTCCCGTTCCTGACCTCCCCCGGTTGATTCCAAGGGGGGCCTGCGCGTCCCATCTCGTTTCATCCAGCACATACCGTCCGCGCTTCGGAAACCTGACCCGGTAACTGAGGTCGGCGGTCTTCGGGCCGGGCCATTTCCAGACCACGCGCAGGTTGTTGCCCTCGACCACCTCGACTTCCGCGGGCAGGGGGTCGTGGACGAACACGGGACCCATGCCGCCAGAAGCCCTGACCTGGCGGCGGATGTCCAGCGTGTCCCCTGCCCAGCAGGTCAGTTTCGGCAGTTCCCTTTCGACGGCTATCCCCGCCGGTTGAGACAGGGCCGTGGCCATCAGGGCGGTGATTATGATGAAAACCGCTCCGGTCAGCAGGACGACGTTCCCCAATGCCAGGCCCAGGGCCATGACAAACAGGGAAAAGCCGATCCAGCTAAGGAAGGCGGTGGTGAACACTGGCGTCACGGCCTCCAGCGCAGCATGGTAGGCACAGGGACCTGGTCCAGAACGTTGTCTATGACCGACTGCGGGCGGACTCCCTCCAAGGTGTCCTCGATGTTCAGGATGATGCGGTGGGCCAGGGCGTCGGAAACAACCATCTTCACGTCGTCGGGGACTACGAAGTCCCTCCCATGTATCAGGGCGATGCTGCGGGAAACCCGCAGCAGGGCCAGGCCGCCCCTTGGGCTGACCCCGACGGCCACGCTGGGGTGCACGCGGGTGAGCCGCACCAACTGGGTGATGTAATCAACGATGGCCTGGTCCACGTACACCCCGGTCTCGGTGAACTGCTGCAATTCAACGAATCCCTTTACGTCCACGGCCGGTTCCAGGTCGTCGGTAGGGTCGTCCTTCTGCCACTGTATGCGCCGCAGCAGAATTTCGTTTTCCAGGTCCTGGTTTACCGGGTAGCCCGTGGCCATCTTGAACAGGAAGCGGTCCAGTTGGGCTTCGGGCAGCGGGTAGGTGCCCTCCTGCTCTATGGGGTTCTGGGTTGCCAGGACGAGGAAAGGGCTGCCCAGGGACATGGTATCGCCGTCGATGGTTACCTGGCGTTCCTCCATTGCTTCGAGGAGAGCGGCCTGGGTCTTGGGCGGGGCGCGGTTTATCTCATCGGCCAGCAGCACGTTGGTGAATACCGGGCCTTTCACCATCTCGAACCTCCCCTCGTTCTGCCGCCACACGCTGACGCCAAGAATGTCGGAGGGAAGCAGGTCGGGAGTGAACTGCACTCGCTTCGTATCGCCGCCGATGGCCTTGGAGAAGACCTTGGCCAGCAGGGTCTTCCCCAGCCCGGGGTAGTCCTCGAATAGCACGTGGCCGTTGGCCAGCGCGGCGGCCAGCAGTTTCCTCAGAAGCAGACGGTCTCCGACGAAGACCTCGTTGACACGGTCGATGATTCTCTCGCAGACCAGGCGGGAATCTTCCATATCTGACACCTCGCTCGGATTCCTGCCGCACTTTGGCCCGGCAGCATGGAGCGTTTCAAAGTCGCCGGACGGTTACCGGGCTGTTATGGGGCAACCCCCTGGACAGACGGGAAACCGTCGTTGTCCAACATCCCGTGCCGTGCGGGTGTGGCCGATTCCCCGAACAGGCGGGATACCACGTCATCGACCAACCGCTGGCGTGCCTCCCGGCTGCGGCGCCGGGCCCTGTCGCGTGTCCAGGGGGGATGGAACCATCGCGGTGGTTCCCCCACCAGGTTGAATACCGGGTAACAGCGGTCTATGGCGCGGTCCAGGTTGGCCCCGCTCTGCCAGTAGGCCGCAATCAGGAGCGCAACCAGGCCCTCGGCTCCGGAGCCGTTTTCCACGAAGGGACCGGCGGCTTCCCGGAATTCGTCTTCGCTGATCGGTCTCCACGGTCGCGGAGAAGCGAGCAGGGCTTCTTCCGACCTCTGCAACGACTCCCGGAGGGCTGCCTGACGTTTGAGTCTGCCCTTGCGGTCTCCCCCGAACAGCCAACCCCCGCCGGACGAAGAGACTGCCGCACGGCGCAGCGGCTGGAATACCGGGTTTACCGCCTCCAAAGGCGCGCTGTTCCGGTATAGCAGACCCATGACGTATACCCACAACCGCCTCCACTCCCCGAATTCCACAAACCGGCGCTCCAGGTCGAGCATCAAATCCCGGCGGCGGTCGGGTCTGTCATCCAGGTCCGGCTCGTGCCGGGACCAGTCAGCCCAGGCCGGACGGCCGGACGCCGGAGATGCCGCGTCCTCCCTGAGCCATCTCCTTACTTTGAAGAAGGCCAACAACGCCACCGCCATCACCACCATCCATTCATACAGCACTGCGAACCACATTGCCTCATAGAACAGCGGGCGCAACAGGAGCACATAGGAGGCCAGGGCAGCCCCGAGCAGAAACGCCCGCACTTTCGACCTGGACAGCCACCCGGCCGTGTCCGCCACCACGCTGTCCGAAGAAGAAGCCGCATAGGCAGCCAGTTGCGCCAGGGCCACGGAGAACAAGCCCAGCCCCATGATTGCTCCCAGAAGCGGAAAGGCGTGTCCGAGCGGCGCCAGGCTTGTGCCGGCGACCCAGGCGAGACATCCCGAAGCCCAGGAACCGGCTGCCACTATCGTCGGCCTGAGATGTAATTGGGCCGGAGACCACAGGGGGTTGGGAAGCCCGGCGGTCAGCCAAAGGGCCGAACAGAGTCCGGCCGCCATGTAGCGAACGTCGTAGAACCCCCCGAAGAAGGGCATCGCGGCCTGCCCAATATCGTGGCTCAGCCGGTGGTCGAGCAGGATAGCGCCCACAGCGGGGAGGAAATTCAGACCGGCCCAGGCAACCAGGGCCGGGGCGGCAGCCCCAGCCAGGGAACCGGCCAACGGAAGCGCATTCGTTGCCAGGGAACCGGCCCGCCCCGGCAGTGTGAGTCTGCCCACATTGCGGAGGACCGACGCCAGGTATGAGAATCCGGTAGCCAGGGCCAACAGCAGCAAGACCTGCGGGCCGGGGAACCCGAAGGCGGTAGACAGGATTCCCTGGCCGGAAAACAGGATGAACGCGCCCGCCAGCATGAGGATGCGCAGCAGCGGGAACCCGAAGACCGTCCCGACCGCGGGCCAGAAGACAGCAAGAGCCCGCAACAGGATGAACGGGGAGAGCAGCGCCAACGCCCACGGCGCCAGCCTGTCAAGCACGAACAGGTAGGGCCTGACGAAAACCGCCCCGCCCGGCCCTCTGTCGGCGAGCACCCCGGCCAGCCAGGGCAGCGTCCCCATCACGGCCAGCAGCAGCACAATCCAGCCGCTGTCCGCAATCAGAAGGCCCGCGCGCACGGGGACCATGTAGCGGCGCCGGAGGGGCATTTCAGACACCCTGCGCAGGACCGACGCCAGGTACGGCAGTCCCACGATTGCCGCCAGCGCCAGCATCGCCCGCGACCCGGAGAACCCGAATGCCACGTACAGGAACCCCCCGTCGCCGAGGATGACATAACCGACGCCCAGCACGACCAGGCGGCGGGCGGGAAACCTGAACATTTCGCCAACCACGGGCAGGACCTCCCTGAGCGCGCGGACCGCCACAAAGGGAGCGCAGACCGCCACCGCCCAGATGGCCAGGGAATCGAATACCGCCGCGTAAGGCGTAAGAAAAGTCAGGTCCGCCGCGCCGGGCCGTTCCGATAGAGTTCCCGGCAAGTGCGGCACTGCCGACAAGACCCCATAGAGGAGCGCCGTCCAACCGGACCCGGTCAGCAGTCCCTGGAGTATGGGCAGCATCGCCGCCTGCCGCCACCGGGCATACCCTTCTCCCTCCTCTTCATCCTCATCCTTTTCCGTTTCATCCCCTTCCGTGCCGGGAAGCGGCCATGCCGGGTGCGGAGGGAGAAACCTCCGGGAACAGGAGACCAGATTACCCAGGAGGAGCAGCGCGCCTCCCAGCGCCAGGGGCCAGGACAGGTAGTGGAGATCTAGCCCCGTCCGCTGGAACGCCAGGCCGCCGGAACGGAGCAGCAGTGATGAAGCCACAATGGCCACCGACGCGGCTATGGCGATGAGGACGCGAATGTTGCCGGAAAAAGCAGTCAAGCCGTCAGTCCCCGGTTGCCGCCCGCCAGGCGCGGTACATGGCCTCGTACTGCTGCCGGGTAATCAGGTGCTCGCTGTAGTCCGCTTCCTCGAACCGGGATATAACCTCGTCCAGGTCCTTGTGGTCAATGGAAAGGCCACTGGCAACCAGGATTGATTCCACCTCGCGGGGAGTCGCCTGGTCCGATATGCCAGTCACATTCTCCCGGGCCCATTCCAGGAAAGCGTTATAGAGGCGGACGATTTCCGCCCTGAACTCCACCACGCGGAAACTCCGGGACTCAGAGGATGGCAGGCGCTCCGGCGTACCGGCAAAGCTGGCCGACACGAGGAACTCGCCCAGACCGGTCCCATTCCAAACGAAGGCGCAAATCCCCTGGCCCTCCGTCTCCAGGGTCCCGGGAGGCAGAATGCCCGGCACGTGGGTCTCGATCATGGCCCGGGCGACAGGCCGGTTGTCCACGGTCGAAAGCCGTATCCGCACCGGCACCGGCTCACCGGCACCCCATACGTCCGGCAAGTCCGGCGCCGGTCTCCCGAATGAGATCTCCAGCCGCGTCTCCTGGGGCTCCGGCCCCTCCTCAGCCGGGACCGGCGTGCCGGCCGCGGGCGACGCTCCCGGGTCTTCCGCAGTTGACGAAGCGGCTCCCCGGCGGAAAGGCCCCGGGAGGTCCGCCAGCGCAAGACGCCGGCTGGCAAACACCGCCGCGGCAACGACCAGGATTAAGGCGGGCATCCCGGCCCAAAGCAGCCAGTTGAATCTCGGGTAGGTGATCGGTATCCCAAGGAAGTACACCAGCGGCATGTGCCGGTCGTCTCCCTCGAATCTGAATGTCACGGGGACGGCGAAGAAGTCCCCCGACTCGGGCACGTCCAGTTCAAGCAGGGCCACGCCGCCGGAGTCGGTCACAGCCTCCCTGCCCTGGCTGGTCCGCAGGGTGGCTTGCGGAATCCCCGCGCCCGTGTCGTCCAACAGAATGGCTTGCAGGGATACCAGCTTCCCCGGATGCACATTGTCCAGGGGAGCAACTATGAGACTGGAAGCCGACTTGACCTCTACCGGGACCGTTGCGCTCGCACCGGTCCCCGGCGCGTCAACCGGGATGGCACCGGCCCCAAGAGCCGCGTCAGGGGCAACCTGGTAGCGGTGCGTGAAGGATCCGGCATTGTTCGAGCGAAGCCGCACCCCCGGGCCATGCACCCCCGGGCCAATGGAGATTTCCGCATCCGGGACGGCCCGCGTGCCTACCAGAACGATGCCGCGCAGGGTGGCCGCGTCTCCCCTGGCGACCGGTTGAAGAGGCTCGACCACCACGCGCGGGACCCCCACGGTCACGCCCAGGTTCGACGAGGCCGGGGCAAGGTGGTCTGTGCCCTCGAACTCGAAGGCAAAGCTCAGGTCCGTCTCCACATCGAGAGCGTCTAACCTCCCGTCCAGGCCGGGCATAGACTTCCAGGCAAAGCCCCCGTCCTCCCCGGTAATCACCGGAGGGTCGTCCGCTCCGTCCACCTTTATCCTGGCGTGGGACACGGGCCGGCCATCGGCGCGGAGCAGCCGTCCGGTCGCTGTCACCGGGTCCCCGGCCCTGACGAGAAACGGCCCCTCCACGGTCAGCGTTGTTGGGGCCAGGACCAGGAAAGAGGCGCTTGCCGAGCTGGGGGCAAGAAGGTCCGTGCCGGGGAATGACGCGGTGATCCGGTGCGCTCCGGTCGCTTCTGCCGGGGGGATAGAGTGGGAGAATGCCCCGTCATCGCCGGTGGTCACACTGCCCAGGGAGTTCCCACCGGAGTCCACGAAGGCCAGACGGACAGGTCCAACCACCTGCTTCGTGTCCGAAAAGATCCAGCCCGAGAATTCCGCGTTTTCCCCCTGCATTATTTCCCGGCTTCCTGCAAGGGACAGGTGGGTCAGGTGCCGGGCGACCAGGCGCGCAGACCCGCTGGAGGGGAGTATGGGCGGCTGACCGGCGAACTCGGCGCGGACGGTCAATTCGCCCGCGGAGTCGGCCGGACCCGTGAGCCGGAATTCGCCGCCAGGTCCGGTGTCAATTGACTCGGGCGGGCCGTCGCCCACTCTCACTTCAACCGTTTCCGCCGGCATGGGGATGCCGCGAACATCCCGGAGAAGGCCGGAGACCTCGAAGTCCTTCCCCACCTCCACATGAACCGGCACATCGACTGTCAGCTCGGTTGGCATGACCGCCGTCAGGTCCAGGCGCGCCGAGCTGCCCACCAGGAAATCCCCGTTTCCCTCCCGGTCGTCGAATGAGACCTCGACCCTGTGACTGCCCGGTTCCGAGAAAACGGCGGCGAAGTTGAAGTCGCCGGACGGGCCGGTGGTCTGCGGGGGCATCTGTTGACCGTCAACGGCAATCGCCAGTTGTTGTCCGGCCATGCCGCCGCCGGTGTCTTCGGACAGCTTGCCCCGAAAGACCGCCTGGACGTCAACCGCGATCTCTGCCGGGCCGGTGAGTTCAAGCCCGCTCTCGGAGTAGACCGTGATATCCGGGTCGCTCCACGATTCGCCGTACCGGTCATTGCCGATGGCATGGGCAATCAGTTGGTATCCGCCCCGGCCCATTGCCCCCGGAATTTCGACTTCCGCCCGGAACACTCCATTCCGGACCACCCCTGTGCCGATCCTTGTGCCGCCATGTTCCTTGGTCTCATTGATAAAGACTTCAACCTCCATCTCACTGACCGGACGGCCGGATGCCGTGAACACCGCGCCATCAACCGGAAACCCGACATTTCTCAGCATCCGTTCCGGCCATCCCGTAATTTCGGTGACCGTCGGGGCAATGGCCGCAGCCGGCGGGCTGGCGTTAACAGGGGTCTCCGGAGGAGCGTCCGGCTTTGACGGTTGGGCCGCCTGGCCCGCCGAGTCTCCCGGACCCTGGCCCGGTGGTTGGGGCTGGGAGGTCCCGTCCGGCGCGGGAGCCGTGCCGGACTCCGTCGTAATTGGGCCGGATGTCTCCACAGCAGGAGCGGCGCGGGTCGGCGCGCCCCCTGACGCAGTGGGTTCAAACCCGACCCACCCCAGCCCGTCGAAGGCTATCTCCGCCCACTGGTGGGCCTGATCGGTATAGACCATCTGGGCATCCGCCGCCGGCGTGATGGCCCAGCCGGATACGGTGCGCGCCGGCAGGCCGATGGACAGCGCCAACGCGACGAAGGCGCTGCTGAAATTGCCGCAGGTCCCCTCCTTGAGATCGAACAGGAACCACTCCACCGGGTCATGGCCCGGCGGCGGCAGGTCCTTGCCCGACGGGTCGGCAAAACGATAGACATAATTCGTCTTGAGGTGTCGCTCGATGGCCTTCGCCCTGGAATAGGGCGTTGTTTGGCCCGCGGTAATCTCATGCGCCAGTTCGCGGATGCGCCCGGAACGCACCTGGAGGATGTATGCCGGGGCATTGAATGCAGCCGCGCCGTCCAACTGGGCCCGCGAGTACTCCGGCACCGTCGCAGACCAGGAGTATTCGGCGACAGGGGCATGACTGACGAATACTCCCTTGTGAGGGTGGAAAGCGCCGGGAATCGAGATGGTCTCCAGCCCGTATGAAACCGGGACCACCCCGGCGGGAATACGCGACAGCCGGCCCGCCGGAGCAACGGTGATGCGCTCCGCATGGGACCCGGCGGGAGGGACTGTCCGTTCCCCCGGCGGACCCGCGTACCGGACCGGCAGGTCGGTATCGTTATGGGGAAGCTCAAGCCCGGGGCCGGTGACACCGAGCTTCCCCTGCCCGACGGTGGTGCGCAGGTACCGGGAGCGGCTTGCTCCGGTCACCTGGAAAACAGGCACGCGCGGCACCGGACCGGACTGCGACTCCGTGCTGCCCGGAATGAACGCCGCGCTGCTGCCCACATCCCCGGGCCCCGGTTCCCGGGTCAGGACACCGCCGCCGTTCTCCAGCCAGTCGACGCTGCCAAGTTTTTCCAACGCCGCCTTCGCCGCCTCGCCGACCGCCGGGTCCGGGTCTTCCAACGCCTCGACCAGGGGCGGTATGGACTCAGCCGCGTCGGACTCCCCCAGCAGTTGCGCCGCGGCGGCCCTGACGCCGGGACCGGTCTCCTCCCGCAATGCGTCCGCCAGGGCGGGAATGGGGTACTGCTCCAGCGCGGCCCCGGATGCCGCCCGCACGTCAAAAGATTCGTCCTCGTCGCGGGCCTGGGCCAGGGCGTCCAGCCCTTCCGGGGACCCCAGGTTGCCCAGGGCGTCCGCAGCGGCCTTCCGGACTCCGGAGTATTCATCCGACAAGAGCGCCTCGGACAGCAATTCGGCTGCAGCCTCATCCAGCAGTTTGCCCAGGGTCTCCGCGGCAGCGGCGCGGACTTCGGGCGCCGGGTCGCCACCCAGGGATTCCATGACCTGGGCCACCGCCTGTTGGTCCTGCAATTCCCCCAATACCGCCGCGACCGCCGCTCTCATCCACGGTTCCTCGTGTTCCCTGAGCATCCGTACCAGTTGCTCGATGTCCAGTCCTGCCAGCGCCTCCAGCGCGGCGGCCTGCACCTCGGGGCTTGTGTCGCGGACCACGGCGTCAACCAACGCATGGATGGCCGATTCATCCGCGAGCCTGCCCAGCGTTCTGGCCGCGGCCGCTCGCACCTCCGGGTCGGTCCCCGCCAAAAGCTGCGCTATTGCGGAGATCAATGCGGCGTTATTCTCCGCGGTGGAGGCGTCCACCGGCGCGCGAGACGCGCCGGTACCGGCCTCCTCCGTCCGGCCCGTCGGCCTGGTTTCGGTGATGCCCGGCGGCTTGGATTCGGCGTTGGTGTCCGGGATGGACACTTCCCTGGCCGGAGCGGGGTCTTCCGTGGTCCGGCGCTTCTCGACCTCGGCGGCGTAGGCCGGCGAGGTCTCAATTTCGGAGGGCCGCATGAACAGCTTCAGCCCGGCCAGTCCCGGCGAACTGAAGAGACCGAGCACAATCGCCGCGAGCAGCCAGATGGCCAGGGTGGCCAGCAGCAGTCTTGGGTTGATGATCCCAACGACTGCGACCGACAGGATGAACGCGGCCAGCGCCACCAGGGCTACGGGCTTTACCAGGTCCCGCTCGACGTGATGTTCTTCATACGGGATGTCCTGGCCCAACATCCCCGAGAAGGCCAGGTATAACCCCGCTCCCAGGACAACCAGGGCTATCGCCGCCCCGATGGCCAGGGACCTCCGCGGCCGGGGAATGCCGTTTCGCAACGTCCAATGAGAAGGGGCGGCCAGCGCAACGATGCCCAGGATGACGGAGACGATAATAGCCGCCAGTGTGACCAGCCCGACGCCGCTGGGAATGTCGATGGTGCGTTCTTCAGAGGGGTTGGGCGCCAGCAGGTCGGCAGGGCCCACCGCCACCAGGGATACCAGGATGTTGAGCAGCAGGACGAGCCCTGCCAGCGCGGTTGCCAACAGGGCCAGCAGGCCCAACCGGCTCTTCAGTCTGTCAACAAGCGAGGTCATCGCTGAGCAAGAACACCGCTTCGCAAATGGCGCAGCCGCCCGAAAACAGGATTGTCCCGATTGTACCAGAATCCCGCCGGCACGAATTCCGGCTTCATCTTTCGGGATCATTGCCCGGTCCGGCGAGACCGGCGACGGCGTTTCAATGAGCACAGGCAGTGGGTCAAATCACGAATATCAATCCGGCCTTCGCATCCGAAAATCCGGGTTATTCGCATCTGATAAGGCTTGGGGTACAGTCATCAAAGAACGGGTTGGGCGCATACCCAACTCCATAACTACCGCTTCGCAGTGGACCGATAACATACTATATGCGAACTATATGCTAAGGGGATGTGGGGCAAGCGTCCCCGTTGTTATTCCAGGACAAGGGAGGACCTGATATGTTGGAAAACCGCTGGACCCGATTGCTAATGCCGAAGACCGGGCGACTATCGGGATATACCTGGCCCAGTTTGAGAAGGACAGATGTTCTTAAATGACCATCGGCTCGACTGGATTGAGCAGTATCCTGACCAGTGGGTAATGGTGTTTGGGGAGGAACTCGTGGCGAGAGGGGTGACTATTGAGGATGCCTTGCGTGTTGCTACGGAAAGGGATGTGCCTGTACATCTGGCCGCGTTGGAGTACCTAGCGAGTGAACCTGGCGCCATGATATTGCCGGGGGTGGTCTGTTGATTCAAGGATATTACGCCACCCGACCAGACCCGTATCCGTCCGCACCTTATGTGCGGGCTTTTATTGTGTTGCGCGGCGGGACTCGATTGGGAAGAAACATTGATTTCTTGATTGACACTGGCGCTGATGACACCTGCTTGCATCCTAGCGACGTTCTTGCCCTTGGTGTGGATGCCAGTATATTGAACCCTAATACCAGGGTATCGTAGAAGGGAACTATAATGAAAGGAGGTGTTCACCGGGAGAGGGAACCGGACCACCGGCAGGAGAGCCGGGACTCTCACTTAGCTCAGCCCTGAACCTGTCCTAATAATGGGTTCCACCACTATCACTATCTCTTAGTTCCCGGTATGGGCAACACTGCAACGTTCTTGTTGTGGGCTAACTCCTCAAACTGTGGGTTAGTAATAGCCCCCATAACCGCTGGACGGCTAGGTTGCCCGGTAACCAATTCGAGAATCGATGCCCGTTCTACGGCCCGGTTAATATCGCTGGCGTCTATGGTGTTGGAGACTTCGATGGCGTAATAGACTCGCTCGCGGTCCTCCCGATGAAAACCGTTAATGATTATGTCGGATTTTCGCAGGTCGTTGGCTTGCCATTCCGTGACTTCATTGTTCACGGCTGATTGGTTGATATTTCCCTGCAACTCTTCAGACATAGGAACAATCTGGTTGTGCAATATGCGGACTGACCGCAGTGTGAGGTGTTCACTTGCTATGTTGATGATATTACCGTGGGCACGTCGCTCTACCTCGGCTCCCACCAGTTGGCCGACCTGCCCCACCAACGTATCCACCTTCCCACCGATGCCATCAACCTTGGCAGTTAACCCGGCAAACTCAGCGGGAAGGCCGGACAGCCTATCAACCTCAGCAGGAAGGTCAGCCAACTCACCAACCTGCCGGGACAACCCGGCAAACTCAGCGGGAAGGCCGGACAGCCTATCAACCTCAGCAGGAAGGTCAGCCAACTCACCAACCTGCCGGGACAACCTGTCAACCTCAGCGGGAAGGCCGGACAGCCTATCAACCTCAGCAGGAAGGCCAGCCAACTCACCAACCTGCCGGGACAACCTGTCAACCTCAGCGGGAAGGCCGGACAGCCTATCAACCTCAGCAGGAAGGTCAGCCAACTCACCAACCTGCCGGGACAACCTGTCAACCTCAGCGGGAAGGCCGGACAGCCTATCAACCTCAGCAGGAAGGTCAGCCAACTCACCAACCTGCCCGGACAGCCTATCAACCTCAGCAGGAAGGTCAGCCAACTCACCAACCTGCCGGGACAACCTGTCAACCTCAGCGGGAAGGCCGGACAGCCTATCAACCTCAGCAGGAAGGTCAGCCAACTCACCAACCTGCCCGGACAGCCTGTCAAACTCAGCGGGAAGGCCAGCCAACTCACCAACCTGCCCGGACAGCCTGTCAAACTCAGCGGGAAGGCCAGCCAACTCACCAACCTGCCCGGACAGCCTGTCAACCTCAGCAGGAAGGCCAGCCAACTCACCAACCTGCCCGGACAGCCTGTCAAACTCAGCGGGAAGGCCAGCCAACTCACCAACCTGCCCGGACAGCCTGTCAACCTCGGCAGGAAGGTCAGCCAACTCACCAACCTGCCGGGACAGCCTGTCAACCTCAGCGGGAAGGCCAGCCAACTCACCAACCTGCCCGGACAGCCTATCAACCTCAGCAGGAAGGCCAGCCAACTCACCAACCTGCCCGGACAGCCTATCAACCTCGGCAGGAAGGCCAGCCAACTCACCAACCTGCCCGGACAGCCTATCAACCTCAGTGGGAAGGCCAGCCAACTCGCCAACCTTCTCGGACAACCCGCCAACCTCAGCGGGAAGGTCAGCCAACTCACCAACCTGCCGGGACAACCTGTCAAACTCAGCGGGAAGGCCGGACAGCCTATCAACCTCAGCAGGAAGGTCAGCCAACTCGCCAACCTGCTTGCGCAAGTCGCTCAGACCATCGGCTATTGCCCTGGCCCATGCTGGCGCATCCTGCATCGTATTCCTCCCAAATTCACAGCGGGAGGTCCCGCCGTCTCAAAAGTGCGACGTTATAGCGCACTTACCCCACGATACCAAGTGCATGAAAGTTACAGGCAGCCGGTGAGGCTGTCAAGCAACCTGACGTTTACTTTCATATATAACCCCCTTTATAACCCCCTTGGAAAATACGCGGCCCGAATGCCGCTTTGGTCACGGACTGGCGCTCTCGGCTCCCCGCAAGTTCCTGACGCCGAACATGATCAGCAGCAGCGCGATGATCAGAATGATCGGGGCGAGTATATAGAGAAGGATGCCCAGGCTGCCGAGACGCCGCGGCGGAGACTGCCCGGTTTCCATGACCGGCAGCGCAAGTTCCTCCGGGGGAAGATCAGCCCATAGACCGGCAGGGGAGGCATCGGCATGGACGACGTCCGGTCCGGGGGCCGGTGTGGGTTGGACCTCCACCTGGGCAACTTCCGGTTTGGGGGCCGGCGTGGGTTGGGACTCCACGGCATTTAGGGAAGATGCCGGCCCGTTGGAGGCCATCGTCTCCGGAGACGGAGTAGCCGGCGAGGTGTCAGACTCCGCGGCTTCGGGGGTCTGCAACCGGGCTTCACCCACTGCGCCGGATTCCACGAAAGGGGCGGGCAGCGTCACTACGTAGACGCCGAAACCGGTCAGCGGCAACACCATCCAGACGCGGCCCTGTTCGTCCATTTCACAGCGGTGTGTCAGCAGGTCCCAGGAATCGCCGTCCACGACGCGGTACACGGCCGCCTCCGCAGCCTCTTCGCACGCGGAAACCCGGTCCCCGGGCAGGAGCGCCCACAACGCGGCATTGATGCGGGTGTCCGCCGAGGCAGCGGACACCTGGCCCGCCCGCACAACCTTCCCAACAACCCTGACACCCTCCCCCACGGGGGTCTGCTGGGAGTCCGCATCCAGGCTCTCCACCGTGATGCCCGTGTCGCAGGGAGCCGAGTTGGCCGGGACCACCACGCGGAACGCGCTGTCCGAGGACTCTATCACCGTGCGCTCCTGGCAGTAGTTGGACTCCGGGGGGGCCCGCTTCGTAATGGTCAGGCTCACGCTGACGGTTTGAGGCGAGTTGCCGCCCTTGGGCGCGGTAATCCGTATGGCCGCCGTATGCGTGCCAACATCAAGACCGGAAATGTCGGCCGATATTCTGATCTGCTTCTCCTGGTGCGCGCCTTCGGACCTGCCCGATGCCGGGGAAATGGAAAGCCATTTCGCGCCGCTGGAAACCCTGAAGTCCATAGCGCAGAGGTCCCGGTTCCAGACTTCCAAGAACACGTCCGGCGGGTCCTCACCGCCCCTGGCGGCAGTGAATGACCAGGGAACCCCGGTCCGGAAGCCGATGCCGGGCGTACAGACTGTGGGCGTACGGGTGGGCTGACGCAGTACGCGCTGCTGCTGGATGGGGGCGGCATCCGTGCGGCCCTGGCCGGTATTCGACCAGCCGCTGCGGCCCTCGGAGTTGTAGGCCCTGACCCGCACCTGGTACATGGTGTCGGAAACCAGGCCGGAGACCGTCGTAGACGTGCCTATACTCCGTATACTGTACCAATTGCCGCTGGTCCCGGCCCGGTATTGGACGTCGTAACCGCCTATGACAGCCCCCGCGCCGGGAGCGGTCCATCTCACCGACAGGGCGCTGTGCCCGGAGGCGGAAGCCGCCGCCACCGCGGGCGTGCCGGGCTTCCCCGGGATGTCGATGTTGGTGACGCCTATGGTCACGGCGATGGTATCCGACGCCCCGGCCGTATCGGTGACGGTTACTGTCACCGAGTAGCTGCGCTTCCTTTCGTAGTCCAGCGCGGCCCTGGTCCGCAACTGGCCCGACGACGCGACGATGCCAAAGGACGCGGCATCAGTCCCGGACAGAGCATAGGTCAGCCTGTCGCCGGTGCCGGTGTCCGGGTCAGTGGCCGCAACCGGCGCGCCTATGTTCCGGTTCGCCGGCGTGTTCTCCGCTATGCTTCGCGTGGCAGTATTCGCGGCGAAAACCGGGGCGGCGTTTGCCCGCGGCCGGGCGACGGGGTTTCCGGGGGCGCTCCACTCGCTCTTGCCGGTACCATGCCGGTCGGTGTAGGCAACGGTGGCCCGCAGGTACTTGCCCACATCTCCGGCAACCGGCCTGTAGGTAGCTGACGTTGCCCCCCTGATGCTGCTGTAGCTGCCGTTTCCGGAGTTGGACCTCTGCCACTGCCAGGACTTGGCGGTGACAGGAACGTCGGGGTCGCTCAGGGCGGCGGTCAGCGGAACGCCGACACGGGGCCAGGCAGACGACAGCGTTACCGTCCCGGTCTCGTCCAGGTTGGTGACGTTTATGTTCACCGTGACGGCGTCCGAGGCGCTGGATGTGTCGGCGGCGGTAACCGTCACCCTGTAGCGGTTCCTGGTCTCGTAGTCCAGCGGGGACTTGGTGAGCAACTGCCCGGTTGACGCGACAATGCCAAAGGACGCGGCATCCGCACCTCCCAGAGAGTAGGTCAGCGCGTCACTGTCGGCGTCCGTAGCCGGGGACGGACCGCCTATGTTCCGGCCGGGGGGCGTGTTCTCCGCCACTGCAAGGGTTTTTTCCTCCTGGTCGCCCTGGGTATCGGGGTCCTGGTCGGGGAAGACCGGCGGCACGTTTACATCGGTCACCGTGATGGTCACCGTGGTCGTGTCGTCCATTGCCGTGTCAGCATTGCCACTGGAATCCCTGCTGTCCCGGACCGACACGGTGACGGTGTGGGAAGCTTTGGCCGCCCTGTCCAGCGCAGCCCTGGTCCGCAACTGCCCGGTTGACGCGACTATGGTGAAGGACGCGGCATCCGTGCCGCCCAGGGTGTAGGTCAGGGGGTCGTTGTCCGGGTCCGTGGCCGCTACGGGACTGCCGACGTTGGCATTGGCCGCCGCGTTCTCGGCGATGCTCCGGCTCATAGTCCTGGAGCTGAAGGACGGGTCCCTGTTGCCCGCGCGCACCGCGTTGGCCGCGACCGCATTCACGCTTTTGCCGCTCCCGTGCCTGTCGGTGTAGGAGACCGTGGCCCGCAGGTATTTGTTCAGGTCACCGGCAACCGGGGTGTATGAAGCCGACGTGGCCCCACTGATATCGGCATAAGCGCCGTTCCGGGTGGCGGAACGCGCCCATTGCCACGTCTTGCCGGAAACGGTCCCGTCCGGGTCCCTCAGCGTGGCGGTCAATGCCTCGCCAATCCGGGGTTGGGACGCAGACAGGGTCACTACGCCGGGCTCGTCCACGTCGGTGACGGTGATGGCCACTCCCTTCGTGACGGTATTGACACTATCGGAAACCCGGACCGTTATGTCATATACATTGTCTGCGCCGGTATCGGCCGGGTTCTCGTAATCGAGGACGGCCCCGGTCCGCAACTGCCCCGTCGTTGAGCCGATGGCGAAATACGCTCTATCCGTGCCTTCCAAGGTGTATGTGAGGGTGTCGCCGGTGTCCTGGTCGGTGGCCGTCACCGGGTTGCCGACGTTTCGGCCCGCCGGGGTGTTCTCGGCAATGCTCTCGGTTGCCGCCGCGTTCGAGCCGAAAACTGGCGGCCTGTTGGCGGTAGCGGCTCCCACCGCATTGTCCGATACCGCTTGCGCGGTCTTGTTCCCGTAGCCGTCGTTGTAGGATGCCGTGGCCCGCAGGTAATTGCCCACGTCGGCGGCAACGGGAGTGTATCTGGCGGACGTCCCATTAGCGGTGATGTCGACATAAGTTCCGCTCCGGGTGGCGGAACGCGCCCACTGCCACGTCACTCTGGAAGAAACGGTCCTGTCCGGGTCTGTCAGCGTGGCGGTCAGCGGAGTGCCGACACGGGGCTGGGACGATGACAGGGCCACTACGCCGGGCTCGTCCACGTCGGTCACGTTGATGGTGACAGTAACCGTGTCGAACAATTGTGATGTGTCCCTGGCGGTGACCGTCACAGAGTAGCTGGGCTTGGTCTCATGGTCGAGGGCGGCCTTGGTCTGCAACTGCCCCGACTCTGCAACGATATTGAAAGACCCCGCATTCGTCCCGCCCAGGGTATAGGTCAGCCTGTCGTTGTCCGGGTCATTGGCCTCTACAGGGTCGCCGATGTTCCGGTTCGCCGGGGTGTTCTCGGCAACTTCTCTGGTTTGCTCGGTCTGTTCGCCGGCGGTGCCTGGGTCCTGATCTGGGAACGCAGGCGCACGGTTCGGCTGCTTCACCACATTGACCGATACCTTCGACGCCCTCTTGCCACTCCCTTCCCCGTCGTTGTAGGACGCTGTGGCCTGTAGGTAGTCGTCCACGTCTTCGGCCTTCGGGGTGTAGCTCGCGGATGTGGCCCCAGAGATGTCTTTCCATGTTGTGGGCGTACTACTGTCAGCACTCGCCCACTGCCAGGTGGGGGTCCCGGAAACCCCGTCCAGGTCCGTCAGCGAAGCTCTCAAGGCCACGCCAACCCTGGGTTGCTGCGATGACAGGGTTACTTTGCCTGGCTCCTCTACGTTGGTAACGGTGATGGTGACAGTAACCGTGGCCGACTTCCTGGCCGCGTCCCTGGCAGTCACCGTCACCCTGTAGCTGCTCTTGCCCTCGTAATTCAGAGCAGCCTTGGTCCGCAACTGCCCCGACGTTGAGTCAATGGCAAAAGACGTTCCATCCGTCCCGCCCAGGGTGTAAGTGAAGCTGCCGTGGGCGTTGGCCACCTCCACCGGGTCGCCGATGTCCGTGCCCGCCGAGGCGTCCTCGGCAACACTCCGGGTGGTATCCATGGCCGGGTCGAAATACGGCGCGGCCTGCACCGCATTGGTCGTCTCCGCCTTCGCGGTCTTGCCGGAGTCGCGCCGGTCGGTGTAGGTCGCCGTGGCCCGCAGGTATTTGCCATCGTCGTGGGGGACGGGAGTGTAGTTGGCGGACGTCCCATTGGTGGTGATGTCGGCATAAGGACCGCCCTGGGTGGCGGAACGCGCCCACTGCCACGTCACGTCCGTAACGTCCCCGTCCCCGTCCGTCAGCGAAGCGGTCAGGGCCGCACCAACCCGGGGCTGGGCCGGTGACAGGGTCACTACGCCTGGCTCCTCTACGTCGTCGACGGTGATGGTCACGTCGGCGGTATCGTACCCCCCGGACGGGTCAGTGGCGCGCACTGTCATCGAGTAGCTGTTCTTGGTCTCGTAGTCCAGAGTGGCCTTGACCGTCAAATCGCCTGTGTCTCTGCCGATGCTGAAGGAAGCACTGTCCGTTCCCTCCAGGGTGTAGGCCGGATCTTGTCCGTCTTCGTCATGGGCCTGCACGTGACCAACGGTGCCCCTGATGGGGGCGCTTTCAGCTACGTCGAACTTATAGGGTTCATTCACGAACTCCGGCGAGAACAGGCAGTTGTCGCTGTCGTCTTCATCGGGCGTCCACCAGTGCGTGTCGTCGTCGCCGTGATTGTGCCAATGGGGATCATCGTCAGGCCTCCAACTTTCGCGAAATGTGACAATTTTGTATTCGTCATTATTTCCATCGTTATGTGAGTCTGCCCATACATCATGATCATCCGACCGTTTCCATCCATCAGCAGCATCAGTAGGATCCGGAAAATAAGCTTTGTACTTATCCCAGAAATTCGACCAATTCTTGGGTATTCCGGAATGAAAACCGCGATGGGAATGATGCTCCACCTGCTCCCCCACGCGATGACAGTGCTGACCATCGTACGGGCCATTGCCCCACTTGGCGGCAGGCGCAGCCCGCTGCGCGTCCGGCGGCGACAGGGCGGCATGGGCCGCGGGCCCGAGGGGACCGATGCCCGACAACAGGAAAAGGGCCGCCATGCCCAGGCCAAGGGAGAGGGCCAGGAATGCCTTTCTCACGGACCGGGGCCTCGGCAAGAACGCTATTCCGGTATGGCTCACGGGACACCTCCACACTTCCTCATCTCCCGCCTGGCGTCCCGGTAGCCCCGGATACGCGCTAGGTGGTACTATTCTTGGGATGCAGCCGGGGGACCCAACCCCTGGCGCGGGGAATTTTCCGGGAATTCCGGTCCTTTCCGGGTGGACCCGGGCTTGCCGCACCGGACATGACATAAGCGGCATGGAAAACCTTACACCAATCAAGTGTGTGATAAAAATATGTTTCGGCCCCTTGTTGTGCGAAAATTTGCGCAGTTATGCCAGACCAGCTGCATGACCGGACCCCGGCGGGCGCATCTCCAGCCGGGGTCCTGTATGGGAGGGTGAAATGGAACAACCGGACCGGCGGGACCGGGAGATAGAGGCCCTGCAAGAGCGCCTGTCCCGCCTGAGCGAGGCCAGCCTGCGGATCAACGAGAGCCTGGAGTTCGACCAGGTGCTCCAGGGGGTTTTGGACTCGGCCCGCTCCCTGACCGGCGCGCGCTACGGGGTGATGACCCTGCTGGGCGACGGGGGGCAGGTGCGGGACTTCCTGTCCTCCGGGCTGAGCGCCCAGGAGTCGGAGCTTGTCTGGCAGACGCCGGAGGGGCAGCGGATCTTCCAGGCCCTGACCGACATCTCCGGGCCGATACGGCTGCCCGACCTGGCGGAGCACGTCCGGGGCCTGGGCTTTGCGGAGTTCGCCATCCCCCTGCCGGTGGGGGTCTTCCGCTTCCTGGCCGCGCCGATGTTCCACCGGGACGCCCGGGTGGGCCACGTGTTCGTGGGGGACCGGGAGGACGGGGAGGAGTTCAGCCAGGCCGACGAGGAGACCCTGGTGATGTTCGCCTCCCAGGCGGCCTTGGTGATCGCCAACGCCCGCGCCTACCGGGAGGAGCGGCGGGCCAGGGTGGACCTGGAGACCCTGGTGAACACCTCGCCGGTGGGGGTGGTGGTATTCGACGCTGCTACCGGAGAACTCCGGTCGTTCAACCGGGAAGCGGCGCGCATCGTGGACGGCCTGCGGGACGGGGACCGGCCGGTGGAGGACCTGCTGGAGGTGGTGACCTGCGTGCGGGACGACGGGCGGGAGGTGTCCCTGCGGGAGCTGCCCCTGGCCGAGGCGCTGCGGGCCGGGGAGACGGTGTGGGCCGAGGAGATCGCGCTGCGGGTCCCCGACGGGCGCAGCGTCAGGGTGCTGGTCAACGCCACGCCGATTTACTCTCCGGAGGGGGAACTGGGGTCCTTCGTGGTGACGCTCCAGGACCTGGCGCCGCTGGAGGCGCAGGAGCGGCTGCGGGCCGAGTTCCTGGCCATGGTCAGCTACGAGATGCGGACGCCCCTGGCGGCGGTGAAGGGGTCAGTCACCACGCTGATGGAGACGGCAGGGGAGCTGGACCCTGCCGAGACGGACCAGTTCCACCGCATCATCCGGGACCAGTCGGACCGGATGCGCTTCCTCATCGGGGACCTGCTGGACGTGGCCCGGATCGATACGGGAGAGCTGCCGCTCAGTCCCGAGCCGGCGGAGGTCGCGGCGCTGGTGGATGAGGCGGCGAGCAGGTTCCAGGCCGGTGAAAACAGGAATCCGGTGGAGGTGGAGGTGGCGGAGGACCTGCCGATGGTGCTGGCCGACCGGCGGCGCATAATGCAGGCGCTGGGCAATCTGCTCTCCAACGCCGCCAGGTACTCCCCGGAGGACGTGCCCATTGTGGTGAGCGCGGTGCGGGAGGGGATACACGTGGCGTTCTCGGTTTCCGACCGGGGCCGGGGTATACCGGCGGAGCTGATGCCGGAGCTGTTCCGCAAATTCTCACGCGCAGCCGCCACCGGCACCGCATCCGGCGTCGCCGGACCGGGGCTGCTGGGGCTATCCATCTGCAAGGGGATAGTGGAAGCCCACGGGGGCCGCATCCGGGCCGAGAGCGCCGGCCCGGGCCTGGGGGCGCGGTTCACCTTCACCCTGCCGATGGCGGAAGAAGCAGCGCCCGTGCCGCCCGCGCCGCCTCCCCCGCGGAGGAGGCGGACGGCAAGAGAACGGGTCCGGGTCCTGGCGGTGGACGACGACCCCCAGGCTTTGCGCTACGTGCGGGACGTGCTGACCAGGGTGGGCTACGCGCCAATCGTGACCGGCGACCCGAAGGATGCGCCCAGACTGATGGCGGAGGAGAGGCCCCACCTGGCCCTGCTGGACCTGGCGCTGCCGGGCAGCGACGGCATCCAACTGATGAACGACGTCCGGAGGATGGCGGACGTGCCGGTGATTTTCCTGTCGGAGTACGGCCAGGACGAGACCGTGGCCCGGGCCTTCGACATGGGGGCGGACGACTACCTGGTCAAGCCCTTCTCGCCCACGGAGCTGGCGGCCAGGATCCGGTCGGCGCTCAGGAAGCGGCTGGATCCCTTCCCTGGGGAGCCGTCGGCACCCTACGCCGTAGAAGGTCTGAGCATCGACTACGCGCAGCGCCGGGTGACGGTGTACGGGGAGCCGATGGAGCTCACGGCCACGGAGTACGCGGTGCTCTACGAGCTGTCGGTCCACGCTCCGCGGGTGCTGAGCCAGTCTGTGCTGCTCCAGCGGGTGTGGGGGCCGGAGCGGGTGGGCCAGGGCTGGCTGGTGCGGGACGTGGTGAAGCGGCTGCGCCGCAAGCTGGGGGACCCTGCCGCCGATCCCAGGTACATACTCACCGAACCGCGGGTGGGGTACAAGATGTCTGTTGGGGAACCGGCCGGCGAACAGTGAAGCCCAGCGCCCTTCTCCCGGCGCCCCTCGCCCCTCTCAAGGTGGACACCGAAGTCCGGCTTGGGACCACACGCCTCCTCTACGTCCGGCCCCGGAGCGGCGTCGCGGCTGGGGAACATTTTCCCGGTTGGAAACGTCTGACCGGCGCCTCTTGATGTGCTCTGTGGGCCCGCCGCTCCGGGGGTCTGCTGTGACCTCCAGACCCGCCGGTACTGGTTCACTCGGCCTGCGTGTCCCTCTCTTCTATCCTGTACCAGAACGCCTCTCCCGCATCGACCGCCTCTCCGGCTTCGTCGGTGTTTCTCACGCTGGCTATTACCGGGATGGCGGCGCTTCCGGTGGCTTGGGCCACGAACCCGGCGTTGCGGGACGCCCGGTCTACGTCTGTCCCGTCCGCTGTCCATGACGCCTCCACGGCCAGGTAGACGGTTTTCCCTTCCATCGTTCCCCTGAGTATCAGGTCTGCCTGCCTGAAGCTCCTCAGTTCGTTCCGGGTTGCTCCCGTTATTTTCCTGGCCATCGCCACGATTTCTCCCGTCGGCACTGTGCTTGGGTCTTCGACGCCGACCTCCTCGGCCAGGTCGGGAGCCAGGCGGTCCAGCTTGGTGCGGACGTGCCCTCCTTTGGTGGCCCCTATGTCGGACTCGATCCTTCCCATGCGGGCCTCCGATCTCTGATTGAAATCCCGCTGTTCGTCGTTGAACGTTTCCTGCCTCTGGTTGAAGGCCCGCTGTTCGTCGTTGAACGTTTCCTGTCTTTGATTGACGGCCCGTTGTTCGTCGTTGAACGTTTCCTGTCTTTGATTGAAAGCCCGCTGTTCGTCGTTGAACGTTTCCTGTCTCTGATTGACGGCCCGCTGTTCGTCGTTGAACGTTTCCTGTCTTTGATTGAAAGCCCGCTGTTCGTCGTTGAACGTCTCCTGCCTCTGGTTGATGGCCCGCTGTTCGTCGTTGAACGTCTCCTGTCTCTGATTGACGGCCCGTTGTTCGTCGTTGAACGTCTCCTGCCTCTGGTTGAACGTCTCCTGTCTCTGATTGACGGCCCGTTGTTCGTCGTTGAACGTCTCCTGCCTCTGGTTGAACGTCTCCTGTCTCTGATTGACGGCCCGTTGTTCGTCGTTGAACGTTTCCTGCCTCTGATTGAAATCCCGCTGCTCTTCGTTGAACGTCTCCTGTCTCTGATTGACGGCCCGTTGTTCGTCGTTGAACGTCTCCTGTCTCTGATTGACGGCCCGTTGTTCGTCGTTGAACGTCTCCTGCCTCTGATTGACGGCCCGTTGTTCGTCGTTGAACGTTTCCTGCCTCTGATTGACGGCCCGCTGTTCGTCGTTGAACGTTTCCTGTCTCTGATTGACGGCCCGCTGTTCGTCGTTGAACGTCTCCTGTCTCTGATTGACGGCCCGCTGTTCGTCGTTGAACGTCTCCTGTCTCTGATTGACGGCCCGCTGTTCGTCGTTGAACGTTTCCTGCCTCTGATTGAAAGCCCGCTGCTCTTCGTTGAACGTTTCTTGTCTTTGGTTGGTGCTTCTTTGCTCTCCGGTAAATTCTTCCAGCCGGGCTTCGACTTCTTCTATTCTCCGCGCCTGCTCCTCCATCGCGCCGGCAATCATTGTGCCGATGGTCTCTATGGCGTTCGTGGTCGCCTCCAGCGCGGTGTTCACTGCGCCTGAGACCTTGAGCTGCGTTTCCATGAGCTGGATGATCAGTCCCTGGTTCTGCGCCACGGCCGCGGGCAGTTTGCTGATGTCCTCTCCCAGTATCTCCTCCCGGAGGGCCAGGGCGAGGTCAGGGTCCTGTCTCATCTCTTCCAGCAGTTCTTCTATTCTGCCTGGCCTGGTCATGGCGTGTTTCCCTCTCCTATTCCGCCCTAGTCCTGGCCGTCGTGCTGATGTAGTAGGGCGCTTCGTGTTCCCTGCCGCATGCCGGGCACTGGTAGTGGAAGAGGCAGGGTCTCCTTACCGTGCCGGGCGGCAGGCACTCGGGAGTCCGCCCGTCCATCGGGACGAGCCTTCTGCCCTTTTTCATCTCTTTCCTTGTTGCTTCTACAGTGCAGGTGCTCTGGGCAATGTCCGGCAGTTTCTCTATTACGCTGTTGGGCGTGTCCTTGAGGGGGGTGCCCATTCCTTCATCCTGTCGTAGGTCCCGGGTTTCTCTCTTATAGTTGGCATCGCTCCCGCGTTGTGACATTGTGACCTGATTAGGGTATCAGTCTCCCGGCGGACGCGGCAAGGACAATTCCCAGTTGCCTACCGCCCAGTCGTGGGCCGGGGCATGGCAACCCGGGGCGTAGCCCTGCACCCCGGAGACGGCCACGCTGACGGTACCGTACCAGCGGGATACCGTCCCCTTCGCCAGAATCACCCGGCTCCCCAATTGCCTGCGGTTTTCCCGGAATGCACGGTGCCACAGGACCAGCTGCACGTCCCCGGTCTCGTCCTCGATGATCACGAACACCGTGCCGTCCTGGTGCGCTGCGACAGGGAGGCGTCCAACTATATCGGCCTGATCCAGTTGGCCTGCACCCTGCTCAGGCGCCGCCGCCAACGGCAACTCAAGTTTTGAGATAGTTTCTTAGTGCGGTTTCCTACACCGATAGTGTAAGGCTTTATCCTACGAGGAAGCCCGGGCCGCCATCGGGACGGTGGACGCGGCGGGTCCTTCGCCGCAGAGCTGGCCTTCAAGTTCGTGGCGCTGACGGCGGCGCGGTCCGGAGAAGTCCGGGGCGCGATCTGGGACGAGGTTGACATTGGCAAGGCCCTGTGGACAGTCCCGGTGGCGCGCATGAAGGAGCGCCGGGAACACTGGGGACCCTGTCCACCGGGGCGATGGCAGTCCTGCGGGAGGCCCGGGAGTTGCCTCTGGGCGGCAGTCCGTACATCCTCCCCAAAGAACTGACGCTCAGCAAGCCGCTCTCGGAGAACGCCCTGAGCTACATGCTGAGGCGGATTGGGGTCGCAGCGGTGGTCCACGGGTTCCGCTCCAGCTTCCGGGACTGGGCGGCTGAGAACACGAACGTGAGTTACGCGGTGTTCACGACCAGCCCCTGGACCTTGTCCGCCACGCGGCTCACCGCCACGTGATGGTCGAAGCTCATGCGCTCCCGCCTCAAATCCCCAACGCCTCGTAGACCTGCGGGTTGGCGCAGGCGTCCAGCCGCCTCCCCTCTATTCCGGCGATCAGGTTTCTCGCGGCCAGCAGGCATGTATCCCGCCGGGCCTCCATCGAAGCGCTTCCGATGTGCGGCGTCACCACCAGGTTGTCCAGGGTCAGCAGCGGATCGGTGGCCGGGAGGGGTTCGGGGTCGGTAACGTCGATTCCCGCCGACCGTATCCGGCCCTCGCTCAGCGCGGAATAAAGGGCATTCTGGTCCACCACCGCGCCGCGGGCCACGTTTATCAGAACCGCCGACGGCTTCATCTGCCGCAGTTCCCGCTCGCCGATGAAGTGGCGGGTCTCCGGGGTCAATGGCACGTGCAGCGACACGAAGTCCGACTCGGCCAGGAGCTGGTCCAAGCCCGTGCATTCCGCGCCCAGTTCCGCCTCCAAGTCCGGCTTCCGGGTGCGGGAATAGTACAGCACCCGCATGTCGAAGCCGCGGGCGCGTTTGGCCATTTCCGTGCCAATCTGTCCCATTCCGATGATGCCGAGGGTCGAGCCGTGAATGTCCTGCCCCAGCCAGAACATGGGGTGGTACTGTATCTTCCAGTTGCCGTCCCGCAGCCAGCGTTCGCTCTCGCCGACCCGCCGCGCCGCCGACATGAGCAGGGCAAACCCGATGTCCGCGGTGGCCTTGGCCAGCACTCCGGGCGTGTTGCCCACGAGGACGCCACGCCGGGTCGCCTCAGCCACGTCCACGTTGTCCACGCCGACGCCCAACTGGCTGACTACCCTGAGCCTTGAAGAAGCCTCCAGAAGCCCGGTATCCACCCGGTCCATGATGTTGGTCAGGACGCCGTCCGCATCCGTGATTTTCTCCCGCAGCGTCTCAGGGGAGGGCGGACTTTCATCCGGCCAGACCTCCATTTCCGCCGTAGCGGAGATAAATTCCTCGGCCTCGGGGAAAATCCTGCGGGTCACGAACACCCGCGGACGGCCGTTTTCTTCAGGTCGGGTCATGGGATGGCCTCCTCACCTGGGAATTTGGCCTGGAGTACGGTCGGGGAGCGCAGCCATTGTAACGACAGTGTAGCGACGGGCCGCTCCGTTTTCCATACCGCCATCCCGCTGCGGCCCGGTGGTATACTCTGGTGACTGTCCAACATCTACAGGAGGACCGCATGGCGCTATTCCTTAACGAGCAACAGGTGGCCGGGCTGCTGCCGATGAAAGAGTGCATCGGGGCACTGGAAGAGTCGTTCGCCCACGCCGGAGCGGGTGCGACCGACGTCAAACCCCGTTCCCGCATCCGTATGCCCGGCGGGTTCTTCCACTTCATGTCCGCCGCCGACGCGGAACACAAGGTCTTCGGCTTCAAGGCATACCCGTCCTTCGCCGGGCCGGGCGGCAGCAAGATGATGGTCATGCTCTACGACTACGAAACGGGCCAACTGCTGTCCTGCATGGAGGCGGGCAGACTGGGCCAGATTCGCACGGGGGCTGCCAGCGGGCTGGCCACCGACTACATGGCCAGGCCCGACGCGGCGACTCTTGGCCTAGTCGGGACCGGCTTCCAGGCCCGCACCCAACTGGAAGCGATAGCCGCGGTCCGCGACCTGCGGGAGGTAAGGGTCTTCAGCCGTAGACAGGAACGGCGGGAGGACTTCGCCCGGCGCAGCGGCGAGCGGCTGGAGCTGGAAATAACGCCGGTGGAAAGCGCCCAGGACTGCGTAGCCGGGGTGGACATCGCCGCGGTGATTACATCCGCGAGAGACCCGGTACTGCAAGCCGAGTGGCTGGGGCAAGGGGTACACGTCAACGCCGCTGGGGGCAATCACTGGATGCGGCGGGAGATCGACGAGGCCACGGTAACGGGGGCTGACGTAATAGTGGTGGACGACCTGGACCAGGCCAAAATCGAATGCGGCGACCTGATGTGGCCCGAGGCCAGGGGAACGTTCCGCTGGGACATGGCCCACGAGTTGCAGGACGTGGTGGCGGGCCGGGTGCAGGGCCGTCCCTCCGCCGGGTCCCTGACCCTGTTCGAGTCGATGGGGGTGGCCCTGGAAGACATAGCCGCCGCCCAGTTGGTCTACCGGAAGGCGGTCGAGCAAGGAATAGGCCAGGAACTGCCCTTCTAGAGATGCGTCCTGGGACGCTACCTGCAAGGGTTCCTGGCCTTTGTTGCGGTTGGATAGCTGTTTTCTGCTGTGACTGCTAGACGAGCCGGGTAGCGGTCATGGTCACGGTCAGGTACTTCACGTCCCTGTCCTCCTCGATAGCCTGCCGGGTCTTCTCCCGCTGGCTCATGGCCGGGCCGCTGAGGGAGTTCCAGAAGCCCTCAAGGGCGTGGGCCACAATGCTCACCGGACTGCGCTTGACGGTCGCGGGCTGTTCAACTGCGGGGGTCTGGACCAGATTGGCCAGTTCCTTGTCCCAGTCGATGGCCTCGCCGTTTATTCCCAAGTACGGCGCCGGGACTACTTCCGCGGCGGGCGCGCTCTCCGGCCCCCGGACAACGTTGGTGGGTGCGTGATGAGTGGGTCTGGCTGCGGTTACCAAGTCTCCTCCTGCGCGATAGTGCTATTTTTCCGACTCATACTCGCTCCGGCATCCTGTCCCTTGTGCATTATGTTACCGGATATTGCCATCGAGTAATCATCTGTATATATGATATAAGGCTATCATTATCATGTCAATAGATATTGCGCGATTCATTATATCCAATTAATGGGCGTTGCAGAGAGGTTAGGAAGGACTCTCCCCAGCCGCGTTTCTTTCAGGACGTGCGGGATACAGCAGACTCACAACCGCGCCCAAACCGGTCAGCAGGCACAGGACCAGCAGACCCGTCTGCATCGAACCCGTCTGCTGCGCCACCATCCCCGTGACCACCGGCCCTGCGGCGAACCCCAACCCGGAGAATGTGGTCACCAGTGATGAAATCACCGCCACCTCCCTCGGCTGTATCCCCGGAAACTCGAAGGGCAGCACGTTGATGGCGGGCGTGGCGACCCACACCATCCCCAACCCGGTAATGAGCAGCATCAGCAGCAGGGGGTGGGATGCCGCCACAATCGCCAGACCGAACACCATGTTCAACAGCGCCGGGACCCCCAACAGCAGCTTGCGGTTTCCGATCTTGTGCGCCAGCAATCCCCCGAACAGGGCGCTGGGAATCAGCCCATAATACAGGAAGCCCAGCAGCGGGCCTCCCAGGGTCAGGGCCAGCCCACGCTCCTCCAGCCACAGGCTCGGCAGGAACGTGACCATTGCAGTCCACGTCGCGGACAGGAAGAACATCATGGCCGCGAGCAGCCATCCCTGGGGGTAGGCGGCGACTGCTCGCCACGGGCTGCCAGCCTGCTCCCGCAGCCTGTCCCCCAGGTCCGGGGCCAGCGCTTTGCTTTCCCTGGCAATCAGCGCCCAGGCGAGGACCTGGAACAGGAACACCCCGGCCATCAACCAGTAGGCCGTGCGCCAGCTTCCCACCCAGGTAATCAGCAGCGGGCTGGCGCTGACCGCAGTCGCCAGTATGACGCTATGCTGGGACAGGCCCACTGAGTTGACCTGCGCGAACTGGCGGGGAACGGCCCACTGCTGCAACAGCAATGTCCGGGCCGGGGCGGTGACTACGTGGCACATCACGAAGAGGAACCGGGCCGCGAACAGGGCCAGAAACCCGCCCGACAGGGCCTGCATCGCAAGGAAGGGCAGCATCCCCGCCATCGACGCGAGCACCAGGGAAACGGGACGCAGCCGGGAGAACCAGGCCCCGGCGGGCAGCGACACCAGCGCGGCAGTCACCCACCAGACCCCTTGCAGCAACCCGGCCTGGACCGGCGAAATGTCCAGGTCGGCGCGGATGAACGGGAGGAACAGGCCGAAGGTGTAGGAAATCAGAACTACGCTGCTACTGTGGGCGCGGAACAGCAGCAACACCGCCCAACCACGGCCTGGCGTGCGCCGGGCCCCCTCAAGGGACGGACCCTCAGCGGCCATGCTGGCCGGCACGCCGGTATGGGGCGGCGTTCTCAACCGAGGGACAGATGCTATCCACCGTTCCCCGGCCGGCACGCCGGTATGGGGCCGCGTTTTCAGTGGTCGTGGATTCCAGAGGCGTTTCCACACCTCTACTATAGCCCTAACCGCTTCGACGCGCCTCAATCAAGGCGGGGCCATTGGCATCACGCGCCGATTGCCCATACCCTCCCGGCGCGGTGGTATGGGGCGGCGTTTCCAGTAGAGTAAGGCGATCGTCAGACGGCCATCAGGCCACGCTACGCCGCAGGCGCCCGGCTATCTGGCTCTTGTACACCACGGCCAGAACGAAGAACGTGGTGGCGGTCAGGGCCATCAGCGGCCCCGAGGGCAGGTTGAAGTGGTAGGAGATGTACAGCCCGGCTACCGCGGAGGCGGACCCGAACACCGCCCCTATAATCATGGCCGCCGGGAAGCTCCGCGCAAGTAACGACGCCGTCGCCGCCGGGGTGATCAGCATCGAAATCACCAGCACGATCCCCACGGCCTGAAGCGCAAGCACGACCACCACGGCCAGCAAGCCCAGCAGTATGTACTCCAAACCTTCGGTGGGCAGACCGATCACCGACGCACCCAGCGGGTCGAAATTGGCGAACACAAGCTCCTTGTGCAGGAAGAACAGCACCAACAGGACGCTGGCGGCCAACCCCAACGTGACAAACATCTCTTCCTGTGATACGCCCAGCACATTGCCAAGCAGTACATCGTCCAGACTTACCGGAAGCCCCTTGGCAGCGGTCAGCATCACCAGACCCAGGGCAAACAGTCCGGCGAACAGGATGCCCACAGAGGTGTCCTCGCTGACGCCCACCCGCCGGATCAAGTAGCCGCTGAGCATGGCCATCACCAGGGCCGCGGGCAGCGCACCCATTAACTGGATGCCGCTGGCGTTTGCCCCGGCCCCGACCGCTGCGCCGATGATGACCGCCAATACCAGTCCCGGCAATACCCCGTGGGCCAGGCCGTCGCCCATGAACCCCAGGCCCCGGACCACCACATAGGCCCCGAGTGCGGGGCACATGATGCCCACCAGGACGGACACAATCAGCGCCCGCAGCATGAATGGGTACTGGAACGGCCCGACGAGTGGTTCAGTGATGATTTCCATGATCGTCTCCCGACAGCCCGTGCCCGTGGCCCGGAACCGCTCCGAACGGCCCATACATCTCGGTCAGCACCTCCGGAGTCAGCACGTCCTGGGGCGCGCCGCAGGCGCAGACGTGGCAGTTGAGACACAGGCATTCGTCGCAGTAGTGGGCCAAGTGGTTGATATCGTGGGATGACATCAGAATGGTGTGTCCCCCGTCTCGAAGTTCCGTCAATACCGAGACCAGTTCCTCCTGGGAAGCGATGTCTACCCCGCTGAAAGCCTCGTCCAGCAATAGGATGTCGGCTTCCTGGGCCAGGGCGCGGGCGACGAACACCCGCTGCCGCTGACCGCCGGAAAGCTCGCCTATGAGAGAACCGCGGCGGTCCCACATCCCGACCTGATTCAGCGCGTCCTCGGCCAAGTCCCTGTCTTCCCTCTTCGGACGCCGGAACCAGCCGACCCGCCGGGTACGCCCCTGCAGCACCACGTCCCACGCGCTCATGGGCAACCGCCAGTTGACCCGCTCGTGCTGGGGTACGTAGGCCACCATGCCTCGCATCTCATTGATGGACTTGCCGTGGACCAGCACTTGCCCATCGGTGGGAGGCAGCAGGGATACAATCACATTGAACAGTGTGCTCTTGCCCGCCCCGTTGGGACCGACGACACCCATGAGGCAACCCGGTCCGGCGGTGAATGACACCCGGTCCAGGACCCGGACCCCGCCGCGCTCCACAGTCAGTTCCTCAGCGGCCAGGGGAGGAGCCGGAGCGAGTGGGGAAGTCTGCATGTCTACTGCAATGCCTCCACGATTGTGTCTACGTCATAGCGCATCAGGTCCAGGTACGTTTCGGCCTCGCCACCCGGTTCTCCCAGCGACCCGGTGTACAGCCCGCCTACGAGCTTGGCGCCGGTCTCTTCGGCGATCCGCTCCGCCAGGCGGGCGCTGTGGGACTTCTCCGTAAATACGGCAATCGCACCCTCGTGTTCGATGGTCTCGATGAGTTCGGCCAGTTCCTGTGCCGTCGGTTCCCGTTCCGTTGTGACCGGGAATATCGCCCCCACTACCTCGAAGCCGTACCGCTGGGCGAAGTACTGGAAACTGTCGTGGGACGTCACCAGCAGCCGGCGCTCTTCCGGCAGAGTCGCCACCCGCTCCTGAATCCAGGTGTGGAGCGAGTCCAGTTCCGCGCTGTAGGCGGCGGCGTTGTCCCGGTAGAACTGGGTGTTCTGCGGGTCGATGGTTGCCAATTGCGCCGCGATGCTGTTGACCGCCTGCTTCACCCGCAGCGGGTCGAACCAGAAGTGGGGGTCGAGCTCGCCATGATCATGGCCTTCCATCGCCCCGTGGCCGTGCTCTTCGTGTCCTTCACTCTCGCCCAGCACGCCCACGAAGGCGATCTTGGTCGGCGTGCCGGCAACCTCCCAATGGTCGACCATCTCCAGGTCGTGAGCGTCAAGCTGATGCACCATGCCGGCCACCGAGTCGGTCACGAACACCGCGCCGGGGGCCGTGGTCACGTGGGGGCGGGCCCAGAAGCCGGTCTCTACGGGAGCCGCCAGGAAGTCCGACGCGGAGGCCACCAGGTCCAGGTCGTGGGCCTCGTACATCCGCAACTCGCCGTCGCTCATCACCACCAACAGGGCTTCCCCGTCGTAGCTCAAGGCGACCTGGATGGGCCGCAACTCATCGCTGGCGGGGATTAGCTGCTCCATCTCCCCTTCCTCGGGGTCCACCACGTACAGTCCCACCGCGGAACCGAGGGCAAAGAAGTGGTCCAGACCGGGATAGCCCCAGACCGAGGTGAGGCGGAAGTCCTCCGGAGAACCCTCCGGAGCTGAGACGAACTCATGGCCGTATTCTCCATCGTGAGCTTCGATCATCAGCGCGCCGCCGGTGCAGCCGAACACCGCCTGGTGGCCGTTGGAAGCGTCACCGTGCAGGTCCGGGCATCCCGCCTCAGCGGTGTAGAGGACACTGCCGTCCAGGTCACGGATTTCCGCCCCGATGGGTCTCCGGGCATCCGGGTTCGCCGGATAATCCGGGTCCTTGATGGAGATAGCGAACAGGTCATCCTCCAGGGGGACAGCCGCCCCGTGCTGGGGCCCCACGTTGAACCTGACAGGAACGTAGGAATGGCCCTGTTCTTCCAGTTCATGCTCGTTGATCAGCACCACGTCGCCGGAACCGTCGTAGAAGATGGTAGCCCATTCTCCGCCGACGTACAGATGCACCGGGCGGTCGCCCGCCAGATCGACGCCGAGCTTCTGCGCCGGCGCCTCCACCAGGTCGAAGTGGTCGCCGTGCGGCTGCATGAAGACGCCGCCGTCGAACAGGTGGGCCGTGTCGGCGTCTGAGGAGACGGCGACGGCGAACCGGCCGGTTTTGGTGGCGTAGATGCGCCCGGCCCGCTCCATCAGGTCGAATTGACCCTGGCTGACCTCGCCGGTCTCCAGGTCAATGACCGACATTGAGCCTGTTTCGCCATCACCGATGAGCAGACGCCCCAGGACTTCCTCGGCCTCTTCCTCGGCGTGTTCCTCGAAGATTTCCACGAAGTCGATGGGGTCCACCACGTCGCCCACTTCAATGACTTTGGCCTCGTCGCCGGCAGCATTATGCACCAGTTCATCGAGCCATCCTGCTTCCAGGGACAGTCCCACGCTGAACACCAGGTCGGCGTCGGCGACCCGAGTCACGTCGCGGGTGCCCGGCTGAAAGGTGTGAGGGTCGGCATTGGCCGGCAACAGGGGGAAAACGTCCACCCGGTCCTGCCCGACGGCCTGCACCCAGTCGGCCAGGATGTTGCTGGTGGTGACGACGCTCAGCTTGTCCGCCTCCATCCCGCTCTGTGCATTGGATGCCGGTGCAGTCGTCGGGGCCGCAGCGCTTGATGCTGTTGAGGTTGTTCCCGTCGCCGCTCCGCCGCTGCTTTGGCCCGTTGTTGCTCCTGTAGCTGTTCCAGTCGCTGCTCCGGCATTGCTCTGGCCGGACGTTGCTCCCGTGGCCGCCTGTGTAGTTGCTCCGCTTGCGCCCTGTCCGGCCGAGCTTTCCGCGACAGCAGCGGGAGCCTCGGCAGGCGCATTCCCCGAACACGCCAGGGCCAATACCACGACCAGCGCCGCGAACATGACCGCGGCATTCCTAAAGTTCTTCAACATCATCCAGAGATCTCCTCCATATAAACTGTTCCTGCCTGCCCAGGGAGAGTCCGGCGTCGAGTGGCTTAACCCTCCCCGGACCACCCAGCCTCGATTACCTTCGTGTCTCACACCTCCAGCTTGCTGCCCCTGGTTTCTGGGGCCAGACCATGCTCTCCAGACTCAATTTCGCCATTTTTCAAGATGTTGTATCATTATATTTCCATAAAGGTACTGGGTATCATTTATCGCCAATGACAGTACGGAGTATCACTTATGCCCAATTCAGGTACTGGGTATCAATAGGAGTCAGAAAAGAAATTAGGCCGGGACTGCCTCTTTTGCGCGGCAGTTCCGGCAACGTCCGTAGACTTCCAGCCAGTGGCCGCTCAGCTCAAACCCGTGGCGGTTCGATGTCTCGGCAAGCAGGTCCTCGATGTCGCAACCGGTAAGGTCCTGTGACACACCGCATTCGACGCATAGCAGGTGGTGGTGATGCCCCCGGTGGCTCATCTGGTAATGGAGCGCCCCGTCTTCCAGCAAGACCCGGCACAGGACCCCCACGTCCACCAGCAGCTTCAGGGAGCGGAACACGGTGGCCCTTCCCAGGCCGGGTAGCATCTGGCGCAGTTCCTCGGCAGTGAAATGACGGTCCTGGTTCGCCACCGCCTGGGCCACGGAGCGGCGCGGCTCGGTGGTGCGGTAGCCACGTTCTTCCAATGCCTCCAGTATCTGTTCCGCCAGGGGCGACATGCGTTTGCGAGTAGCCATCATGCCCTTATTGAGTCCAAGTATCTATTGACACCAAAGCATAACTGACACCCGCCGCACAAGTCAAGGTGTTCCGCAAGTTATGGCTACTCCTGTGTGCAACAGGCGGCGGGTGTTAATTCTACCCGCCTATCAGCCTGGGGATGAAGTCGCCTAGCACATACCCTATGGCAGCGGACACCGCGCCTATGCCCAGGATTTCCAGACCCTGCAGCACCGGGGACTTGCTGACCAGGCGACCCTTGAATGCGCCGAGGGCGAACAGGCCCATCAACGCGGCGGCGACGGACACGGATATGGCGAGAAACCCGGTCAGGAACAGGTGGGGGATGATTGGCAGCAGGGCGGCGGCGATGAAAGACAGACCCATGACCCCGGCGTCCTTGACGGGGCTGGTGGTCTCCTCGAAGCTGATGCCCAGCTCCTTCTCCGCCATTGTGCGGAGCCACAGGTCCTCGTCCTGGGAAATCTCATCGGCCAGCGCCCGGGCTTCCTCGTAGGTCTTGCCCTCCCGCTGGAAGGCTACGACCAGTTCGGCGTACTCCTCGCCGGGGTTCTCCTGAAGCTCGCGGGCCTCTTTCGCAATCTCCGCCCGCTGCACGTCCAACTCGGCGCGGGAACCCAGGAACGCGCCGGTGGCCATGGAGATAGTCCCAGCCGCAGCCGCAGCCAGTCCCGCCACCAACACCGCAGTCTGGCTCTCCAGGGCCACGGCCACTGACGTCACCAGGGCAACGGTGCTGAGAATGCCGTCCTGTGCCCCGAACACCACCTCCCGCAGCCTACCCAGGGACGCGACCCGCCAACGCTCCCGGTCCAGCTCCCTGGCGGCGTTCACGAAGGTGTCGAGACCCGGCTCGAAGACGACCTGCCTTTCGGGTTGCGGGTCCCCGGCAGCGCCAACGGGGGCGGAGCGCGACGCGCCGCCGACATCGAGTTTCGCTTCCAGGGCGGCCAGGGCGTTGCTGAACATCTGGAGATGATGCGCTTCCCGGCCCAGGGCCAGGGCGAAGGTCTCGGCAACGTCGTCCCGGCCCTCGTCACGGGCCTCCGCAATCATGCGGGGATACATGGTGCTGAACTCCTTGGCTTCCCCGGCGGTGACGGTGCGCAGGTTCTCCAGCGTCGAATCTACGCCCCCGGCGACCCGCAGGTGGTTCAGGCCGTGGATGGTCTCCGCACCGGCCACCTCCTGGAACACCTGGGCAACTTCGGGCATACCCTCTTCCAGCGCCTTGTGGGCATAGGCGTTGTAGGTCAGGTTGGCCATCGCCTCGGAGACGATGGCGCTCCATAGGTTCTTGTCGGTCTGGGTCAAGGTCTGCGATTCCTGCACCATCCCTGTCTCCTTTCGTGGATGGATCGATGGACTGGCTCAACTTCTGGTTCTTGGTCATTCGGAAGGCGTGGCTGAGTGATGAGATGGTGTCCGGGGAACATCACAAGACAGACTGAGGGTACGGGTTACATGCAGCCGGGAGGGACGGGCCCGCGCTGGCCGGACATAGGTACTACGCGCCGGTACATGGGCGCGGATTCTCAAGTCCGAGCGCGCGGCCTGAGACGGGGAAGGCGAGACCGCCAGCTATCAGCCAGGCGCGGCGTGGTGGGCGATCATCCGCCAGCCATCGCCGGAGCGGATGAAGATGTTGGTCGCCAGGATGCCGAAGTTGCTGGCCCGGCCCTGGAGTACGCTGCTGATATGCTCGATGCAGGTGACCCAGGCAGCGTCGCCATGCACCACGACATTCAGGTACTGGACGTTGAAGTGCATGAGGGTGGTGTTGTCGAAGATGCCGGCCCAACTGGCGCGTATGTTGTCCCAGCCGACCAGGGCCTGCCAACCGGGATGGACGCACATGGCGGTCTCCGAGTCTGCCCACACTTCGTCCATCTGCTGGATGTCCAAAGCGCCGAAAGCCTCGTAGAACCGCTGGTTGGCGGCCTTTACTGCGTCGATTTCCGCCTGGTCTGAGGTCATCTGAAGGGTTGCTCCGGGCGCTCCGGCGGCGCTGCTCTGGTGACGCCGCCGGAGGGTGTCAGACGGTGGGAAGGCTAGTGCATGGGCGAGAAGGAGGACGGGACGAGCATCTTGCTTTCCTGGCTCAGCAGGAACTCGCGGGTGGGCGGGGGCCAATGCTCGGTCTTGCTGGCCTCGGTACGGATGCGGTTGCGGTCCTCCATGTCCTTGTAGGGCCAGATGTGCATCCACTTGTTGAGGGAACCCAAATCGCTGTACATTGCGCCGGCGCAGGGGGAGAACTCCTCCCGGTGGGGGATGGCATCGCCCCAGCGCTTGATGACCTCCGGCATGGAGCCGGTCTTATAGTGGTAGATGCGCATCTCGTAGATGTTGCCGAGGGCCTGGTCTCCGCCCATGGGCCGCATGAAGGGAGCGGGTATGTAGATGTCCGAAGACATGCTCACGTACATCTCGGGCGGGTTCTTGGGGGGCCAGTCGGGGTCCTTGGCGGCCTCGGCGCGGATCTCGTTGCGCTCCTCCACGCTTTCGTAGGGCCAAACGTGGATGACTTGGTTCAGCGGGCCGATCTCCGTATGCCAGAAAGCGCCCAGCTTGGAATACTTCTCCCTGGAAGGCAGAGCCTTGGCGAAGTTCTCCTCGAACTGGGCCACGGAACCGGGCTGAAGAGTGTAGGTACGTACTTCGTAAATCATGGTCACTCCTCTGATGGCGGGCTTGTGATGGAGGGCTTGTCGATGGCCTATCCGGCCCCAGGACCGGATGTGACTCGCCGCTAGTGTAGCAAATGGCCCCACGCCCGGCAATTGGCCGCGATTGTCCTGACGCAGATGGCAACAGCGGCCCCTCAGACCCTCGGGAGGCGTATACTGGTAGTATCAAACTGATTGGTTACCCGCAATGTCCCAGCAATTGCACATGAGTACACAATCTTTGAAAATCCGGCCCGGTCAGCCCATAGGCAGATACAGCCTGCGGAGACTCCTCGAACTGCTTGCGCCGGAGCCAGGCGATGAAGCCAGATCCCTGTACCTGGCGGCGGGTTCCGGGTTGGATGGGCTTGGAAGCCTCGGCCCGGCTGCAACGGGATGGCGGGATGCTCTGGCGGGGCTGGACCGCCAGGTGCTGGAGTCGGAGACGGGTCTGGCCGCGCTGCGTTCAGGCAATGAGGGACTGGTGGTTGTTCCGCCGTTCCCGTTGACCGGGCAGCGGGCCATAGAGGGATGGGATACGTCTCACCTGCTGGCCAACATGGACGCTGACCACACCATCGGCGTGGTGTTGCTGCGGTTGGGCCGCTCCAGCGTGGGCGTGTTTCAGGGCGACTCGCTCCTCTCGGCCAAGACCGATGCCCGCTACGTGAAAGGGAAGCATCACGCCGGCGGCACATCCCAGAGGCGGTTCCAGCGCATCCGGGAAGGACAGGCCCGGAAGATGTACGACAAGACCTGCGAGGCTGTCCGCGCCCAGTTGACGCCATATGCCCGTGAGTTGGAATACGTCATCCTGGGCGGCGACCGGATCACGCTGGGAGAGTTCCTGAAGGTCTGCCCGCACCTCCGGCAGTTCCGGGACGTCATGCTGCAGCGCAGGCTCAACATACGAGACCCCAAACGTGATACTCTGGAGCAAGTCCCGGAACTGCTGCGGGAGTCGCGCCTGTACCCGGTCTGTTTCTAGGAGGCGCGGTCAGTTGCTTTTGCTGGTAATGCAGGAGTCCACCCCCGGGCACAAGCCGAGGCGAATGCAGACTGACTAAAGTACGCCGATGCAGAACTTTGCCCCAGACCCGCAGCCTTCCAGCCAGACGCATGATGCGTTGCGGCCCTCCGTAACCAACCTCGACGGCACCGACGCCCAACGGAGATTTTCCAACGCCGTCCGGCTCCTGGAATTTGACCAGGTACGCCAGCAACTGGCGTCCTACGCCCGCACCGTCATGGGGGAAGAAACCGCTCTGGCGTTGATGCCGGGGCAGGACCACCTGGGCATAGCCACCGACTTGCAGGAGACCACCGAAGCCAGGGAGTTCATCGAGGGCGGCGGGACGCTGGAGTTCGGGCCACGCATCGACTTCCGGGAGCCGGTCCAACGGGCGTTGCTTGGGGGACTGCTGCGGGGAGAGGAGCTCCACTACATCCGGGAACTCCTGGAGGCCGCACGCTTCGACCGGTCACGCCTGGCTGACCGGGACGAGTTCCCACTGCTGTCCGGCTATGCCGGGAACATTCCCGACCTCGGCTCTGTCGAGAGCGAGATCGCCTCGGCCATCAGCCCCGCGGGAGAGGTGCTGGACGACGCCAGCCCGAACCTGCGCCAACTGCGGCAGGAATCGCGGGCTGTCCACCAGCGGCTCAACGAAACGATGGAGCGGAACCTGCGCCGGTTCCAGCGCATGGAGGTTGTCCAGGAACCCATCATTACCCAGCGCAACGGGCGGCTGGTGCTGCTGATCAAGGCGGAGATGAAACCCCGCGTACCTGGGATAGTCCACGATGTCTCGGACAGCGGTTCCACCGTGTTCGTCGAGCCGATGGGAGCAATCGAGCTTGGGAACCGCTGGAGACAGGCTAGACTGGCCGAGGAGCGGGAGGTGGAACGGGTCCTGCGACAGCTTTCCAGCCAGACCAGCCGCGTAGGCCAGGAACTGTTGCTGACCCTGGACATCCTCTCGCGGTTGGACTTCGATATGGCCAAGGGGCGATACTCCTCGGCGCTGCGGGCCGTTTCTCCCTGGGTGGCCGGCCTGCGGGATGAAGAGCGGAGACTGCGTTTGACGGCAGCGCGCCACCCGCTGCTCTCCAGCCAGGAGGCGGGCCGGGTGGGTTCGGACGTGGTGCCGGTGACAATCGAATTGGGCGGCGAGTCTGTCGAGAACGCCGCCCCGGCCGGCCGGGGAACGGCGGATAACATCAGTCCCTCGACGGTGATGCTCATTACCGGCCCCAATGCCGGAGGCAAGACGGTTGCCCTGAAAACGGTGGGACTCCTGGCACTCATGGCCCAGTCCGGGCTGCACGTTCCCGCCGATGAAGCCGTGCTGCCCCTGTTCGACGGCGTGTTCGTGGACATCGGCGACCAGCAGAGCATCGAGCAGGCCCTCTCCACCTTCAGCTCTCACATCCAGAACCTGCTGACCATCATGGGACAGGCCACCGCCCAGTCGCTGGTCCTGGTGGACGAACTAGGCACCAGCACTGACCCGGACGAGGGGTCGGCGTTGGGACAGGCCATACTGAGCCACTTTCTTGAACTGGGGTCCCTGGCCGTAGCCACAACTCACCACCGGGGCGTGGCCCGGTTCGTACAGGAGACCCCAGGGATGGTCAATGCCAGCGTGGACCTGCACCCGCAGACGCTGCGGCCCACCTACCGCGTTACCCTGGGCGTTCCGGGACGGAGTTACGCCCTGACCATCGCCGCCCGCCTGGGGATGCCGCCGCAGGTTATCGAGCAGGCCCGTTCTGCCATCTCGCCGGTGGAACAGGCCACGGAGGACCTGCTGCTCCAGCTACAGGAAGAACGCAGGGTCGTGGAAGAACTCCGCCAGCAGGCGGAGGCGAACCTGGCCCAGTCGCGCCAGCAGCAGGCCGAAGCCGAGTCCCAATTGGCCAATGTGGAGTCGCGCAAGGCCGAGTTGGTGGAAGACGCGCGGCAGGAACTACAGGCGAGCATCGGCGACCTGCTGGACAGGCTGCGCCGCGCCGAGCGAGCGTTGGACCGCGCCCCGTCCCCGGGCGAACACCGGCAGGTCATCCAGGAGCAGCGTGCCCAACTGAGGGAGGTTGCCCGGGAGGTGCGCGCGCCCCAATGGCAGCCCATCGAGGTGAAGCGCACCCCCTGGCAGGAGCGGGTGGGCAGCGGCGACCGGGTGTTTCTCCGGGGTATCCCCCGTCCGGTGGAGGTGATCACGCCGGTCGACGAGGAGGGGCAGGTGGAAGTGCTGCTGGGCACGATGCGGGCCAAGGTACCCCTGTACCAACTGGAGCGTCCGGCGGGCGGGCACCAGGCCGCGGCCCAGCACGGTGTGTTCTTCCAGCGGCAGGCCCCCAGGCAGAGCAACACGGAGATAGACCTGCGCGGGTGCCGCGTCGACGAAGCGTTGGGGCGCGTGGACGACCTGCTGAACAATGCCTCCCTGGACGGAGTGGAGAACATCCGCATCATTCACGGCAAGGGCACCGGCGCCCTGCGCCGCGCGATCCGGGAGTACCTGGACCGCCACCCCCTGGCCTCGGGTTACGAGGGCGGTGAAGGCAACGGCGGCGAGGGCGTGACGGTGGTGGAAGTGGGGTAGCGAGCATTGCCCAAAAAGTCGATGGGTTGTCACAAAAAGCCTCCGAACCGCGCAAAAGCCCCCAATTGCAGAGACCTTAGAGACCTTTTAGGCAACTCCAGCTTTTGCAAATACGTGGGCTACTCCAAGGAGATGACCAGAGATGCCTCGACCGCGTAACAGCGCACGATTGGCTGAGAACGACCCCCATGTTTCAGAATTGATCGCGAGGGGTCTGATTCTAATCGAAGGAGGGAGGATCACCTACAATCTCAATCAATCACGGTCCTACCAGTGGACAGATCCCGAAGAATGGGTTAGGGCAAGAGCCATTGCCTTCCTGATCATGGAAAAGGGTTATCCAGCGAACCGAATGAGGACAGAAGTTCGCGTTCCTCGCAGAACACCAAACGACCAAGCCGATATCGTGGTCTTCAAGGACGACGAATGCCGTTCACCTTACCTCGTAGTAGAGAACAAAGCCGACGGACAAAATCGACAGAGCCGAGAGCAAGCAATTGAACAGGTTTTTGGCAACGCTAATTCATTGAGATCCCCGTTCGCCCTTTACGACGAGGGTTCTGCTTCTAGTATCCTATCGCCATTGACATGATGTGTTGGGATATGTGGCAGATTAGCAGTGAGTGGATCAGGAGTCCAGGGGAACACATTGGGCAGGGGAGACGTGATGGTGAAGAAATACCGGGTGGAGCTGACGGAAGGGGAACGAGGGGAACTTAAGGGTCTGGTGTCCCGAGGGCGTGCGGCGGCCTGCAAGCAGACCCATGCCCGGATACTGCTGTTGAGTGATGAAAACCAGGCCGAAGGTTCAATGATGGACCGGGAGATAGCCCGGGTTCTGCAGGTGGGCACGGCCACGGTGGAACGGGTACGCCGCCGGTGTGTGGAAGAGGGGGTGGAGGCGGCCCTGGGGCGGCGCCAGCAGTTGAACCGGCGTCCGAAGAAACTGGACGGGTCTGGGGAGGCCCACCTGATTGCGCTGGCCTGCTCGCCGCCCCCGGAGGGACGGGTCAGTTGGACGCTGCAACTGCTGGCTGAGGGCTTGGTGGAGCGGAAGGTAGTGGAGAGCATCAGCGCGGATACGGTGGGCAGGACATTGAAAAAAACCAACTCAAGCCCTGGCTGAAGGAAAGCTGGTGTCTGCCGCCCCAGGGCAGCGCCCAGTTCGTCTGCGCCATGGAGGACGTGCTGGAGGTGTATCACCGGGACTACGGGGAACAGGAAGTGCTGGTATGCCTGGACGAGACCAGCAAGCAACTGGCGGGGGAGACCCGCCAGCCCCGGCCAGCGAGACCCGGCGCTCCCAAGGCTTACGATTATGAGTACCGGCGTAAGGGGGTAAGCAACCTGTTCATGCTGTTCGCGCCCCTGGATGGGTGGCGGCGGGTGGAAGTCACCCAGCGGCACACCAGGAAGGACTGGGCCCAGGTGGTACGCCAACTGGTGGACGAAGACTTTCCCCACAAGGACCGGATAGTGCTGGTGATGGACAACCTGAACACCCACCATCCGGCTTCCCTGTACGAGGCGTTCGAGCCGGAGGAAGCGCTGCGCATTGCCCGGCGCCTGGAGATACACCACACGCCCAAGCACGGCAGTTGGCTGAATATGGCGGAGATAGAGTTGGGAGCGCTGGCTGGCCAGTGCCTGGACCGGAGGATTCCTGATCAGGAGACCCTGGAGCAAGAAACGAAGGCATGGCAACAGCGCCGCAACGAGGAGGGCATCCGGGTGAACTGGCGCTTCACCACCGCCGACGCCCGAATCAAGCTCAAGTCCTTATACCCATCAATCCAATAGCGATGCACCACTAGTAGTCCAACCGCTTTGAAATGATGGGTTACATTGAGTGATGTCGTACCCTATCCAAGCCCTAAAGGTAAGCTCGACAAGCTTGATTACCCATCATTACAAAAATTTCGCACTACTAGTATAATTGTTGTAGTGCCACACTATCATACCACGAGGCGGCGACGACTTGCTTGTTGAGGTCAATGGCGTCGAAGGTGCTCTCCACCATGTACACACCCGTAGTTGCCGGATGCGACCCCATCGAGGAGCCCCACTCAGTCATGATGAACACTGCCGACATTGTTGAGTCAATTGCCAGGGCTGGGTTCCATTGTCAGATCGAAGGGTACAGCCACGCCTACAGCGAACAGGCAAAATTTGAGACGAAGGCCAGCCTCGACGCCCTCCAGATACGGATGCTTACTTTGAACGAAGAAGACCGCAGAGCGTTGGTCTCGCAGATCAACACTGTTGCTACGTTTCAACTTAGCCAGTCTCAATCCAGGGAATGTGCGACCAAACTTGTGGAGGGTAAGACCGGTATTCCCAGTGTCTTGTACAAATACATTCCCATCAAGCGCATTGGCCAAGGAGCGCCGAGAAGCCTGCGGGCCACGCAACCGTCGGCACTCAACGACGTCATGGAGTGCAGCATTGGGACTATGGGGGGAGCCGTACCCGGCGCTAGTGATTATCGTTCTGCCGTAGGCGCAAAGCTGGAAGAATGTTTCGGGATAACCATGTCGGACGGAGAACTCGCAAAATTGTGGGTTACTAGGGGCGGAGAAATGGGTCTTTCTCGTCTTGTCCGGGAGCACTTGGATACTCGCGTAGGAGTAGTTTCCCTGAGTAGAAATGCTCTCGTTCCCACAATGTGGGCACACTACGCCAAGAACACCGGCGTCGTTGTGGGCTACGACACAGAGGCCCTAAGTGAATTGGGCGTCGAGTTGAGATCAACTGTTTACCTGGACGTTGCCCCTTCCTACCATCCAAATAGGGATGATGCGATCGAAGTGACGTTCGTGGACCGCGACAATATAGAGAGACAGGCAGCAGCAGGCAAGGTCGTAACAGGATATCCAACTCTTTGCAGTGTCCAACTTACCAAGTTCTCTTCGGAGTTGACATCTTTGGCACGGTTGTTGTTCGTCAAGGGGAAAGAATGGGCTTACGAGCAGGAGACCAGGTTATTGGTTGACCTCCAGCAGGCGCGGGCTACCGGGAAAACCGATGAATACGGCCTGCCAATCAGAGTGATCGATATCCCCCCAGAGGCTATTAGGGAAATATGCCAGGGACCGCGCACTTCTGAGAAGGACATGGAATTAGCAGTTAAGGAAGCTCGTGGTGAAAACCTACAGGGACTGTCGGAGAGAAGAATGAGCCTCAGCAACTTCAGGATGCATAACACGTCAACAAGTCGGCATTAAAGGAGACGCCAACCGTGGATTATCATCTCTACGAGGTCCTGTTGCAGAGCCCCACGATGTGGGTGAAGATCCAAGCCCCGTGCGAATCCCCAGAACAAGCGTTGACTTACTTCGTTGTTCGGTTCGGTGGCAAAGTTCACAATCTCGATCCCAACTGGGACTCCATAGAAAAGACCCTCTCCCCCGATTGGGACTCAATTTATCCGTACCCCACTTTTGGCATACCAACCAAACTTTCGGAGTGCGCCAACGACATTGTCAATTGGGACTCCGTCAATGTGTCCTTCCCTGCGGGTTGGCAAGAGCACGAATTCAGGTTGGCGAGAGGACCTTATCCGTGGTGCGAGACTCTAGCGGATGGATGTGATTGCCACGGATCAGAGGACAGACTTGATACTGCCTATATCTCCGACTTCGGGTTAGCGGAAGATTCCGGGCGACGCGCGAGCAAATCGGCCAATGTTAGATACGCCGAGATCATGAAGGGGTGGCAAGAAAGGGCAATAGCAATGGAGGATGGTCCCAGGGAACAACCGCCATATAGAGAAGCAGTGATGGTTATGGCAGAGGCTATCTTGCCTGCGGAGCCGGACCCAGACCGCCTAATTGTTGTTGTCATCACAGATAGGAAAAATCCCAGAGGTAAGGGAGTACTTGTCACCTTGAAAAGAGATCCCATTGACGGGCTGCATAAGATGCCGGTTACGCACTATTCAGAGTGGGAGGCATGTTTGCAGGCGATAGAGGAACGGATGAATGGCTAACTGCCGCAACACTTCGGTCGTGCGAGTTAGTCGGCTTGGGACCGCCGGTGGGTTCTAGCTGAGTCATGGAACACTATCCGAGTGGTCGCGCTGGCGCAGGCTCATAGGCTGCCCAGCCACATCTCGAAGACGGTTCCACCTACCGTGCACTCAGGCCCAGGTGCGGCGGCTCGAACCACCACACACTGCCCGGATGCTCCAGGATGGAGCGGGCCAGACCCTTCAATTGACTGCCCAGTTCCAGGGCTTCGACCAACGCTTCGGCATGTCCGTCCATCCAGGGTGAAATCACGTCCACGCACGCAGCGGCCAGGCGAAGGCAATTCTCCGGCGCGGTTGCCGCTTCCGGCGCCAGATTCGACGCATCCACCGCCAGGAGGAACACGCATCCCAATGGACAGTCCAGTAGTTGTTCTACCCGTGTCTCAGTCTCGTTCATAGCATTGCATCCCTTCGACTGATGCGTCCCAGACGTTAAAGCGAACAGAACCCGGTGCGCAGCCGGGTCCTGTCGGCTTGGTCGGCAAGCCAGGGACTGGCTAGGGTAGGAATACCGCAAATGCAGTATTTCTCTACCGAGGAGTGAGGGCGACCGAGGAGTGAGGGCGGCGGAAGTTATATCAGGCGGCGACGCTGAGCGGCAAGGACGGCGGACATCATGCCGTGGGAATGGAGCTTTTCGCTGGTGTTGCTGATGTGTTTGCGGACGGTGTGAACGCTGATGGAGAGCCGGTCGACGGCCTCTGCCGGACGCAGTCCCAGCGCCAACAGGCGGAGCACTTCGAGTTCCCTGGGCGTAAGGAGAAGCGGTCCGGCCTCGCCGGCCTCCAATGCACCGGCGGGAGCTTCATGGAACATGTGTATAAGCACGGACCGGTCGGCTTCATCGGCAGTGACGAGCGGAATTACGGCAACCTGCTTGCGCTGTCCGGAGGCGCATTGCACTTGGGCGTATCCTATGGGAGGGATTCGCCCGCCCCTGGCTGCGACGATGCCTGGACAGTTACGGACGCAGAACGGGCCGTTGCCGTCAATGGTGAGCCCCTGCAGGACTTCATAGCATTTTCGGCCAAGGACCTGGTGAACTTCGTACCCGAGAATTCGCTCGGCCTGGGGATTCCAGAATACGATGGTCTGGGTGAGACCAACGGCATAAGCGCCGTAAGGGGCTGTTTCGAGGCGGTCGGATATGCTCATCCGGAAGTAACTCGCGCCAGACCATTGCTCAAGACGTAGACCACGTTGGACAGCAGTTTTCGTCTGCTCAGCCATGTCTCCCACTGCTCATTTTATCCCCAAACCCCCGCGCTTACTACTTGAGACACCCGGTGGAGTAGCATTGCAATTTAGATGGTTTCATCCCAGGACCGTTCTATGCAATGCTGACCAATGGCAACGAGCTGGACGGCTTGCGCCTTCTCTCTGAAGAGCGTGTGCGGACGTTCCACATACCCCTCCACCCAGCGATTACGATCCGGTGAGCGGCACACGCCATCACGGAACCATCGCGGGCTTCCACTTCGCCGGCAGTCCCGGCATGGGGGCCATGGGGAGCAAACCGATTTCGTTCGGCCACAATGGCGCCGGCGGGCCGCCGGGCTGGTCGGATCCCAGGCACCGTCTGGCAGTCGCGATCCACCACAGTCGCATGGTCCTCACGCCCGCCCGGGGAAAGCCCGCTGACACCCATCAGTGCAGATGCCCTGGGGATACCCGATCAGATTCTGTGGGATCCAGAGAGCGAGAGGGACACCGTCCAGGTCCACCCCTTTTGCTCCAGGGCTTACCCCAGCGACTTGGGGTTGATTGGGGTGGGCATTGCCCGCACTTCCGGAAGCACTTTTTCAGCGAACAGCCTCAGGCTCTTTTCGGCTTTATCCCTCGGCATCCCGCCATAGAACATGTGGACCACGACCTTTTCCAGGCTGACGGTCCACTGGAGGGACCGGATCTTGTCGATGATCTCGTCCGGCGTGCCTATGGGCTGGGTCGCCCGCCTGGCAGCGAAACCGGCGTCCGCAGTGCCGATGTCGGCATTCTGGCGTATGAGGTATTCCTCGTAGCCCTTGATGCCATCATAGCCCGGGTTGTTCCATTCGAAGTAGTGATGCTGCGCTGCGGTGAGTTGATTGTGGAAATAGGTCCACCCCTCCTCAGCCTCGTCGGCGGTCTCGGCACAGTACATCCATAGCAAAGTGGTGGGCTGGTCCGGCGGAAGGCCGAGTTCTTTCCGTATGGCATTGAACCGCCGCACCTTGTCGGTCATCACTTCTACGTCGTCGCCTGCGACGAACATCTGCCCAAGGCCATTTTCCGCGGCCATTCTCGCGGACGCCTCCGTTGTAAACGCCACCTTTATGTCCCTGGTCAACTCACCCTTGTGTCGGGCCTGTGGCCGGATGGTGGTAGGCGGGATATCGTAAACCTCGCCCCTGAACTCGAAGCGTTCCGCGCCGTCGGCGGCCTTGATGGCGTTGATCACATCATAGAAATACTTGTGCGATTCTCCGATCGGGTAGCCCAACGAGGCATACTCGTGGGGAGCGATGCCGCGGCCGATCCCCAAGTGAAGGCGCCTGCCCTGCAACAGGATGTCCAGCATGGAGAGTTCGGAGGCCAGCCGGACGGGATTCCACCACGGGGCGACGATCACCGCCGTGCCCACATCGACTCGTCTGGTGCGGCCGGCCCAGAACGCCAGGTATTGCAGCGGGTTGGGCTGCATGGAGTAGGCAGAACCGTAGTGTTCGGTTGCCCAGATCGAGTCGAACCCCAGCGGCTCGACCAGTTCGCCCATGTATAGGGTGTCATCCATATTCTTGGCGTCCGGTACCGTCGGCGGGCGATCGTAGTCTTCCGCCAAAAGACGGGGCCAGTCGCCCTGGTTGTAACCGGTGACCATCACTCCGCAGTGCATCCGCACGATCCTCCTAGTAATCCGCCTGCTCGGCTGAAGCGCAGGCAGACGCCCGTCGTGGTAATTCGATGCTCCAGTATAACTGTTCCGTCGGTCAACCGCAGGGGCGAATTCCTGCTCCGTTCCCTCTCCGCTTCAACTTAACGGAATGCAGCTTCGGCAGACGGGACCCCTCGACGGTACCGGCCCTTCTCCAGATTCACGCCAGCGTGGCTAACCCTTTGTGAGCAAGGGGACTGGCACAGACTTTTCCTGAGCGGCCGTTTCACAATTGAGCAATTGTAAGGAAGGAGACGCAGAGCATTTCTCTCTCTCGTTTTCGCTACTCTAACGCCCTACGCACCCCGGCGATGACATTGTCCTTGTCGGGCAGGCAGTACTGCTCCATGATGGGGCTGTAGGGGATGGGAACGTCGGGGGCGCATACACGGACCGGGGGCGACTTCAGGGTCCGGAAGGTCTCCGGATCCTCGGTGATCTGGGCGCTGATCTCGGCCGCGGCGCTGCCGGTGATGCAGGCCTCGTCCACTATTACGACGCGGCCGGTCTTTTGCACCGAGCGTCGGATGGCCGGAGTGTCCATCGGGACCAGAGTGCGCGGGTCCACCACCTCTAACGAGATGCCTTCGCCCGCCATCTCCTCCGCGGCCTGCAGCGCCTCCGGCACCATTTTCGAGATGGCGACGACCGTCACGTCTGACCCCTCGCGTTTCACGTCGGCCACCCCAATGGGAACCACGTACTCCTCCTCCGGCACCGGGTACCGGTCGGGAAGGGCGGCAAGAATCTGGTCTTCGAAAAACACCACCGGGTTGTTGTCGCGGATGGCGCTCTTCATCAGGCCCTTGGCGTCGTAGGGATTGGAGGGCATGACCAGCTTCAGTCCGGCCAGGTTCATGAACATTGGGTGCGGACTCTGCGAATGCTGCGCCGCCGCGGAGCGCCCGCCTCCGGTTGAGGCGCGGAACACCAGCGGGAAGGGCGCCTGGCCTCCGAACATATAGTGAATCTTGGCCATCTGGTTCACGATCTGGTCCATGGCGGTGAAGGCGAAGGTCATCATGCCGGGGCTGATGATGGGCCGGAAGCCGCTGCCCGCCGCCCCGATGCCCGCGCCGACGTAGGCTTCCTCAGAGATGGGCGAGGCCCGCAGCCGCTCAATGCCGAACTCGGATACCAGCGCCGCCAGCGGTCCCAAGTTGCCGGTTATGTGAAACACCTTATCGTCCCGGCGCATTTCCTCCCGGAACGCTTCCATTATCGCCTCGCCGTAGGTTATCTCCCTCATGGTCTTCTCCCACCCTTGCCTTCTCCCGGAGGAGAGGAGACTTGGAAATGTTTCTGAGATTGCCTTCGCAGAACAATTATGGGGCGAAAACCTCCGTCAGGGCGTCTTCGGGCTTCGGCAAGGGGCTGGACTTTGCGAAGTCAATGGCTGACTCCACGGCGGCGGCTATGTCATCGTCGGTCTGCTCAAGCTGCTCTCTGGTCGCTACACCCTGCTCCACGAGGCGCTCGATGAACACCGCGACCGGGTCGTGGGACTGGCTCAACTCGATCTCGCCGGCCGGTCGCGGGTCCGCTGGGTTTCCGCGGGACTCGGAGTGGGAGCGCCAGCGGAAGGTCTTGCATTCCAGCAGGGTGGGGCCGCCGCCCTCTCTGGCCCGCCGGACCGCTGCCTGCGCCACCTCGTATACAGCCAGGACATCGGTGCCGTCCACCGTCACGCCGGGCATGTTGTAGCCCGCTGCCCGCACCGAGACGTCCTCTACCGAGAGGGTGTCCGCCGCCGAGTTGCCCGAGGCCCAACGGTTGTTTTCGCAGACGTAGATGACCGGCAGGTTCCAGATGGACGCCAGGTTCAGCGAGCCGTGGAACGCGCCCTCGTTGGAGGCGCCGTCGCCGAAGAAAGCCACCGCGACGCCGTCGCCGCCCTCAAGCTTCGCGGCCAGGGCCGCGCCGGTAGCTATAGGCATTCCCGCGCCCACGATACCGTTGGCCCCCAGCATCCCGACGCTGAAATCGGCGATGTGCATTGAGCCGCCCTTGCCGTGGCAATAGCCGTTGCTGCGGCCGAAGAGCTCGGCCATCATCAGGTTGATGTCGGCGCCCTTGGCGATGGTGTGGCCGTGGCCCCGATGGGTGCTGGCGATGCGGTCGGTGGTGCGGAGGGTGGAGCACACGCCCACGGCGACCGCTTCCTCGCCGATATAGGCATGCACCACGCCGGGGATGTTGCCTTCGTGGAACTCCTCTACAGCCCTGGCGTCGAAGGTGCGGATGGTTACCATTTTGCGGTACATGTCCAACAACAGGCCGGAATCCATAGTCATGGCGCCTTCCCTCCTGCAACCTCGGAGTGGCCCGAATTGTACCCTGCCGCAAGCCGCGCCGCCATACGGGGCGTGGACGGCCAGGACGATTGCAAAGTCGTCCCGAGTGGTATACAAGGGTAGGGAGTGAGATTTGGGGGTGTGGATATGGAGGCGGCGGAATCTCTGTTTCAATGTCTGGAGCAGGTGGCGGATCCTCGGAAGGCCAGGGGAGTTCGCCACCCCTTTCAGGCCATCCTGCGGTTGACCTTGCTGGGCTTGGTGTGCGGCCAGACTACCATGTCCCATATCGCCCTCTTCGCCAGGTTGCATTGGACGGTACTGAAGGAGCCTTTGGGATTTGTACGGGACCGTCCTCCCCACGCCACCACCATCTCCCGCACCCTGGCCGGAGTCCCTTATGAGGAGTTGCAGGGAGCCCTGACTGGGTGGGTTGCGCGAGTGGTGGCGGACCGGGAGGTGCACGCCTCGGTGGACGGCAAGTGGGCCAAGCAGTCCGAGGATGCCAAGGGTAATCCCCTGGTGATGGTGAATGTGCTGGCCCACGACCTGAAGCTGTGCCTGGCCCAGTGGCCGGCATCGGAGAAACGATACGAACCCGGGGTGCTGCGCGACCAACTGGGCCGGTTGTTCGAACGCTGTCCAGGCCTGAGGCTGCTGACTTTGGATGCCCTGTACGCGGAGCGGGACCTGTGCCAGGCCATAGCGGATCACGGACGGGACTACCTGGTGCGGATCAAGGGGAACCAGCCCCAGGTGCTGGAAGCATTGGCGGACGGGTTCGCCGAGGATGAATTGGGGGAGCCCGGGGCTGAGACTGTAGAAAAAAAGCGGGCGTGATACAGAGGCGGAGAATCTGGACCGATGAGGCACTGGGCGACTATATCCGGGAGGAGTTGGGCTTTCCCGGTGCGAGGCAGGGGGCCATGGTGGAGAAGGAGACGGTGGATATAGCCACCGGGGAGGTGAGCCGGGAGCACTGGTACCTGCTGACCAGCCTGGATTCCCGGCAATGGGGACCAAGGGACTTGCTACGAGTGTTCCGCAACCACTGGAGGGTTGAAAACAGTCTGCATCATGTGAAGGATCGCAGTTGGGACGAGGACGTGCACACGCTGCGCCGTCCGGGACTGGGGGAAGTATACGCCACTCTGGTCAATACTGCGTTGAACGCCCTGCGCCTGGAGGGCTGGTTTCCCCTGCGGATGTCCATGCCTCTGAGAGCCAAGTTCTCCGCCTTCCGCCCAAAGCAGACCATCGCCCGCCTCTATGGCCAAGCTCCCTGACTTTGCAATCGTCCTGCGTGGACGGCAACGGCCCCTTGATGGGACAGACCCGGCCACTTTCATATAGACTCTCGTTGCGTTCCTATTCATCGAATTCGGTGGTGCATCATGGAAGTAGGGCTCTACATTCGGGACTACATGGAAGACCCCGACCGTCCCATGTACCAGCAGGTGGAAGAAGCGGCGGAGGTTTGTCGCCGGGCCAAATCGCTGGGTTTTTCGGTCATCTACGCGCCCCAGCACTACATATCCCATCCAACGGTCTGGATGCAGCCGATGCAGACACTGGCCCGGCTGGCCCCCGATGCCGAGGGGCTGAAACTCCTGACCGGCGTCCTGCTTCTGCCCTACCACAACCCGGTGGACCTGGCCGAACAGACGGTGACGCTGGACAACATCAGCAATGGGCGGTTCATCCTGGGAGCCGGGATCGGTTACCGGGTGGCGGAGCTGTCTGCCTTCGGGACCAACAGGAGGGACCGGGTGGCGCGGTTCGAAGAATCTATTGAGCTGATGAAGCTGCTCTGGACTGGTGAAGAGGTCAACTTCGAAGGCAGGCACTGGCAAGTGAATGGGGCCAGGCTGGGCCTTACCCCAGTACAGAAGCCGCATCCTCCGATCTGGATCGCGGCACAGAGCAGAGGGGCGGTGCGCCGTGCGGCAGCCCTAGCCGACCGTGTCCTCCTGGGACCTCAGCCCGGGTGGAAGGACATCGGCCTGCTGACACGGCAGTACAAGGAAGCCCTCGAGGAGTTGGGCAAGGACCCCACAGGACGGATCGGCGTGCATCGCTCCATCGCCATAGCCAAAGACCGGGAGACAGCCATCACCGAGGCACGGGAGATGGCCGCCAAGAAGGCCGGCATGTACAGCGCCTTCAACATGCAGGAAAGCACCACAGTGGACTTTGGTCTTGGCGGACAGCGGGAGTTGGCCGATTGGGCCATTGCCGGCAGCCCGCAGGACTGTGCCGAAATCCTCAACCGCTGCAGGGAGGAAGAGGGCCTGGACTACGTAGGACTGGCCGGCCTGAACCTCCCCAGGGAATTTCCGGCCAAGCTGGAGTACCTGCAGCTCATCTCCGAGGAGTTGCTACCGCACCTGCAATAGCGATGTAGCCGTCCATTCCGACGGGTCGGTGTGGTTCACGGACCCCGTAAGAGGCGTTCCCTCTAACCGGTCAGGGGTCAGATGCTGAGCGCTGTTACCCCCGCGCGGGCGATGGCCTCGTCGTCAAGGCCGCTGGGCAGGCCGCCCACTCCGATGGCTCCCACCACCGCGCCATCGTGTACTATGGCGACTCCGCCCGGTAGGGCGATCAGTTGCGGGTCGCCGAAGGACTCCAGTGTGCGCCCAGTGCTGCTGAGCTGCTCGGCGAAGGCTGCGGTGTCGATGCCCCTGACCGCCGAGGTGTAGGCCTTGCGAATGGCGAAGGTTGGCCTTGGGCACCGGTCCATCCGGGCGTAGGCCAGCAGGTTACCGGCGTCGTCCACGACGGCCATATCCACCTTGCGCCGGTTGGGGTCCCTGTTCCAGTCGGCGATCATGGCTGTGATGGCGTTCTGGGCCTGTTCCAGGCTGAGCATGGCCTTGTTCCACATATCGTTAGCCTCCGCGAAGTTGTTACTGGGGAGCAGAGATGCTGATGTGAAAGATTTCATCCCCGCCCTGACCCTCCTCATTCTACTTTACAATGTGAAAGGGATTGAGCGTTGCTCCCTAGATGTCGGCGGTTGGGGGTCTCATGGTATGCCAGTCGGTGTTCTGCTCGTAGGCGTGGGCCACCCGGAACACCATTTCTTCGCCGCCCGGCGGCCCGGCGATTTGCAGCCCCACCGGCAGTCCTCTCCCGCCGAAGCCGCAGGGCACGGAAATGGCCGGCGAACTGGCCAGGTTGAAGGTGTTGGTCCGCATGAATGACAGGCGCGACGAGGTCTCCTTGCTGGTCACCGGCGGGTCTTCCATCAGCGGAACGGCCTGCCTGCCGGAGGTGGGCATCACCAGCACGTCGTAGGTCTCAAAGGCAGCCAGCACCTCGTTGCGCAGCAGGGTACGGAGCTTCTGTGCCTTATAGTAGGCCTGTGCAGGCACCAGGCTGCCGGTGAGCAGCCCGATGCGGTTGTCGTGGCCGAAATCGTGGATCCGTTCCCGCACCCAGTCTTTCATGTTGACGGACGGCTCCACCGCCAGCAGGGCGCCGGAGATGGCGTTCGCGTGGGCCGCCAGCGGGATGGAGACCTCCTCAACGTTCGCGCCCAGTTCCGCCAGGGTGCTGGTAGCCGCCGATACGGCATCGGCAACGTCGGGTTCCACCACGTCGCTGTGCAACAGCTCGGTGACGATTCCCACTCGCAGGCCCTTGATGTCCTGGTTAAGGGCCTGCCGGTAGCCGGGTACCGGCGTGTTCCAGGTGGTGGGGTCCTTGGCATCGTAACCGGCGATTGCCGAGAGGGTAATGGCCGCGTCCTCCACAGTGCGGGAAATGGGACCGATGGTATCCATTGACCAAACGCCTCGCATCAGCCCGTAACGGCTGACCCGTCCCCAGCCGGGCCGCAGCCCGACGATGCCGCACCACGCCGCCGGGCGCCGGATGGAGCCGCCGGTGTCCTCCCCGAGAGACGTGGCGCAGAGATAGGCTGCCGTGGCCGCGCCCGATCCGCCGCTGGAGCCGCCAGCGGACATGTCCAGATTCCACGGATTCCGCGGGGTGCTGAACCGATGGGTGAAGCCGGTAATGGCGAACTCGCTGAGGTTGGTCTTGCCCAACAGGATGGCGCCTGAGTCCCTGAGCCTGGAGACTACCGTGGCGTCATCGTCGGGCACAAAGTCGGCGGTGATGCGCGCGCCGCCTGTGGTCCGGATGCCCTTCGTCCATATCTGGTCCTTGACGCCCACCGGAATGCCGTGCATCGGCCCGCGGTATTTGCCGGCCTGGATTTCCCGCTCGGCCTGGCTCGCCTCGTCGAGGGCGCGTTGGTGAAGCACCGTGATGAAGGAGTTGAACTTGAAGTCCAAGTCATCAATCCGCTGCAGGTAGACCTCGACCACCTCTACGGGCGACACCTCCCTGCTCTCGATGAGTCTGGCGAGGGAGGACACAGAGTGGAGGGGGAGTTCGGTCCTTGCCATGGGGGCCTCCGACTTTTACAGATCCCGGTTTTTCACGCCGGTTTTAGCGGCATCTTAGGGGGCGAGCTTCGGGCGGTCAAATCGGATCCCAGTGCTCACCCGCTCCCGTACAGCCGGTTGAGATTGCCCAGCCGCTCCGGGTCCAGCTCCTTCCCCTGCAGGGCCGGGTGGTCAGGGCCGTAGCGGTGGGCCCGGAAGACACCGTTGGCCACGCCGAACTGGCTGGGAGCAACGAAGGGACTGACGAACTCCCACACTACTTCGTTGGCCGGGGTGACTTCGAACAGTCTGCCGGTCATACCCTCGGTGATCAGGGTATTGCCGTTGGGAAGGCGCTGGGCACCGCCGGTAAAGTGGGTGAAGAAGGAGACCCGCGGCAGGCCCTCGTACTGCCAGACGATCTCGCCGGTGGATGGGTCCACCTCCAGTACCCGGGAGTAGCTGAGCCCCCGTCGGTGGGAGCCGTTGTCCAACAGCAGCACGTTGCCGTTCTCAAGGTAGGTGGGATGGTGCTGGTGAGAGATGATGCCCTGCCCCCACTTCCAGGTGATTTCTCCAGACAACCGGTCCACCAGCGCCACGGTGTCGAGGATACGGAAGCTGATCAGGAAGGTGGTGCCGTCTGGTGACGACGCAAGATCGTTGGCGCCGCCCCACGCGTCACGGGTTTCCAGGGGGCAGATGATCTCCGTCTCCGGGTCCAGGCGTTCCGCAGACCGCCACACGCTCAACTCGGTGCCATCAGGGGCGACCTCCACCACCTGGTCGCTGAACATCTCCTCCGGGTCGTTAGGCCCGGTGAAGCCGCCCCGGACCCGCCGGGTCAACTCGGCGGATATCCTATCGCGCTGTAGCAGGAACAGGTTGTTGCCGTTGGGAAGGCGGTTGTGCCGGCGCAGCGTCGGATCGTAATGCTCCCAGACCAGCCCGCTCTCCCAGTCGATTTCCCGGATGTGGTCGGCCCCCGGCGGCCTGACCCCCAGGTCCCGGAAGAGAAGGTTCCCGCTGTCCAGCAGGTACCCGTAGGCAATGCCTCCCGGATAGTGCCAGCGATGGACAAAGTTCCCCTCCATATCGATCAGGTAGGCGTCGTCCCCGCCATTAGGCGAGAAGAGCGTGTACCCCCTGTACGCGGCTGGCGGGTGGTAGCGCAGCAATCCGGTGGGACGGGAGGAAGTGGTCATGACGAGTACCTCCTCTTGAGGGATGCGGGAAATTTTCACCTGGAAAAATCTCATAAGGAACTATCTCAAAACCCTGAGTTGCCATTGCCGCCGGTACCAGATTAGTGCGCAGGCCAGTTGGATCAGCCCGATGTAGTTGGATGCCTTCTTGTCGTACCTCACCAGGATCGCCCGGCACTTGGACAGCCAAGCCAGGGTGCGCTCCACCACCCACCGGCGGGCCGGATGGCGTTTCACTCCTGTGGCGTCCAGCTTTTCCTCTCCTATACGCCGGATGTGCCCCCGGTACCCGTGAGTCGCCACCGCCTCGTGGCCCGTTGGGTTGTCGTATCCCTTGTCCAGGCACAGATGCTGGGTCCCGGTTTCGGGACGCTCCACCACTATGCCGTTCAAGGTCATGTCCAGCAGCTTGGTGTCGTGAACATTGGCTCCGGCCACTGCCAAGCTCAACGGCCCTCCATCCCGTTCGACCAGGATGCTCCGTTTGCTGCCTGCCTTGCCACGGTCCGTGGGATTGCGGCCTGTTGAATCCCCCCAAAACGTGCCTTGCCCATGGCGCAATCCGCAGCCTGCCACTCCCAATCCACACCACCCAGTTCCTCGCACTCCTTTACCAACTCCGCCCAGATGCGCTCCAGCACACCCAATTCCACCCACCGCTGGAAAGTGCGGTGAATGGTGCTGTCGTCTCCCAGTTCCCGGGGCAGGCGGTTCCAGTGGCAGCCGGTGCGCATGCGAAATATGATGCCGTCCAGAATTCGCCTGGGATGAACCCGCTTCCGTCCCGTAGCCTTGGGAGGGTCCATCTCCAGAATGACCGGGTGAATCTGCTCCCAGAGATCGTCCGGAACCTCCCAAATAGTAGGCAGAATCTCGTTCTTTCCCGTCATCATTCACCGCCTCACCTGATTCCCCCTCATCCTAACCGAACCGGCTTATCCCTCTCCCTTTCTGCCTCTACCGTTTTGAGATAGTTTCTAAGTCCCCTCACCTTCAAGGGGAAGGGTTAAAGTGGGGTTGAAAAGGCAGTATAGACAGGTTGTGGAGAAAGCATCCACCCCTTGGCACCATCCGTAACTGTTCAGACTTGATGAGGCGAATTTACCGGGCCGGCGGTTCCGCTGAAAGACACTGGCGCCGGTGGGCTGGTTGTGGCATAAAAGGACAATGGAAACGGGACTGGACCTGACCAAGGCAAGCCGGGAAACCCTGCTGGCAGTCATTGCCGAACAGCAGGGGATCATCACCGAACTGCGCCGGCGGGTGGAGGGCTTGGAAGCCCAGTTGTCTAAAGGCGGCGGCCGAGGCTCCAGGATGCCGGGCCACAAGCCCGCCGCCAGAGGCAAGGGGGCGCCGGAGCGGAAGGGGCCGCGCAAGAAGCGGCCCCACGGCTTTGCCCGGCCGCGCATGACTCCCACCCACATATTGAGCCTGCTTCCGTGTTTGGGCGTGTAGTGGAACTCCAGCCGCTTGGCGATGCGCCGGGCCTCCGGAGCCGGAAAGGTCTCGTATAGCGAGGCCATCCGGCGGGTGTTCAGATTGTCGGGAACCAGCCGAATCACCGGGACATAGGGGTAGGCTTCGTCCACCAGCCAGCGCATCTGGTGAGCGAAGTCCTGCATGGTGCGCCGCTGGGTGATCGCCACATGACGCCAGCCAGCCTTGGGATCACAGGTCAGGAACAGGTTGCGCGTCCCGGCCCGCGCGTATTCGTAGTCCTCCCGCCTCGGCCTCCCAGGCTTTGCCGGCAGAGGTTCCCTGACATCGGCCAGCAACTGGGTTGATGTTTCGTCAAAGCAGACCACCACCGGCCGCTGCGGATCGTAGGGCTCGGCGTAGAGGTCCAGCACGTCCTCCATGGCCGCCACGAACTCACCGCCTACCTTGGGGATGCACCATTGTTTCTTGAGCCAAGGCTTGAGTGTGTTTTTTTCAGCCGCAGGCGGACCGTCTCGGGAGACAAAGACTCCACCAATCCCAACTCCACCACCTTGCCCGCCAAGGCCCGCATGGTCCAGTGGTCATGACCATCGGGCGCCGGGCTGCAGGCCAAGGCTATCAGGTGGGCCTCCACCCTTTCATCCACCTTTCTGGGCCGGTTGACCTGGTTATGGTGCCGCAGCACATCATCCAGTCCTTCCCCGGCATACCGCCGCTTGGTGCGAAACACCGTCCGCTCCGACACATCCAGTGCGCTGGCCACCTGGGGAGCGGACCAGCCCTCATCTGTCTTGAGCAGGATACGGGCCCGGGTAATCGCCTGTGCGGAACTCCTCCCAGCCCGGACCATCTTCCTGAGCCGTCTCCTCTCCTGTGTCGCCAGCCGGACTCCGTATTTCTCCTGTACCATGACCACCTCGCATCCCACAACCCTTCGTCTATCCCCAAGGTAGCATCCAATCAGGACTCACGCACTAACTGACAATGCCAGATTGGGTGAGTACTGGAGAACAAGTTCGTCTTCCATCAGTTATGGGCATCGCTCAACCGGTCGGCCCAACCTCCCGACTGGGGACATTTGTTCGACAATAACATGGAGCGCGTCAGCCGAGCTGTGGGAGACCAGAATACCGCAGCTATCCTGAACGAACTCTTTGACCGTCTCTACGTGCTGCGCAATCAGATTATGCATGAGGGGGCGACCTGGCAGAGTTCAGTCAACCGAAACCAGGTGTGGGACGGGGCTGCAATAATGGCGTTCTTAACTCCCCGGCTCGTTAAGCTCATGATGGACAACCCGGCAGTGGATTGGGGTGTTCCTCACTATCCTCTGGAGTCCCCGGAGTGGTCCCTCAGTACACACGGCGGCCTGCGTCAGGCGTTGTGACCGGAGCTATGGTAGAGCCGGTAGCGGTCGCGCATGTATCTCGCCCAATCAACCAGGCCCTCCTCTTCGCCGGCGCCAATCACCTCGGATGCGGGAAGGAACGGGGCCGGGGCGGCGTCTCCAACGAGCTCTTGCCAATCCCGCCAGTGGGCCGCGATGTCCGGGTTGCGATCATGGGCGCACAGGACATACCATGCCTTCTGCACCATGTCCTCCTGTTCAAGCCCGCGGGCTATGGCGAGGTTGCGCATAGGCTGCTGCATGTCATAGGCGAAAGGGCACTCTCCGTCCATGTTGGCATTCGGGAATGCGTGTCGCAGGGTCCCGTGGCTCCGGGCGAATATTTCCCAGTACCGGCGGTCCCGCTCCTTCCTCACGGGCCTGCGGAGGTAACAGTCCCGGGGACCGCCGAAAAAGAGCCGGGCGGAACGGCATACATCTTTCCTCCGGTTTCCCCGGCTGTCACGCCCATTGCAGTGGGTAAACTTGTCCTCGGTCAGCTTCACCTCCACCAGGACCGCCGCGCGCCGGCCATTCGCAAGCCAGCCCCACATGACCACGTCGACGGCCGTCGCAGGTTCCTGAGGCCCGGGCCATTCACCGTCAATCTCGCAGAGCACGTGGCCCGGAGGCGTCCACTCGAAGACCACCCGGTCGATGGTCAACTCGTCTCCGACCAGGTTGCCGACAAGCCTGGCCAGGCTCCCCCGTTGTCCCTCCCGGAAGGGCAGGAACAGATTGAAGGCAAACGCCTGGGAACTGAGGAGGTGCCCGGCATAGCGGTGCAGTCCAACCGAATCGGCCCTTACCGTTCTTTTGGCCAAATCTCGATAGTCCTGAAATATCCCGTCCGTCCAGTCGCGCCACATGGGGGAACGCGGACCGGTAAAGTCCGGCCAGGCCTCCATGTGCTGGCGCAAGGTTCCGGCGAAGTCACTGGGACGGCGGTTATTTTGGTTTGCAGTGATGATGGCTCTCCGAGGTCAGGTCCCGGCAGAACGGTGCGTATGCCACCCGGGTCTTTGATGACCAGTAAACAGCGAAGTCGCGGTTGGGTCAATCGGCATGCACGCGAAACGTGGGGCAAACCCAACTTGAACCAATGAGGACGAACCGCGGGGAATCGCCCAGGTGAACTCATGGAGAGTGCATCGGATTCCCCCGGCGGCACCTGCAACCGGGCTCCCACGGAGCCTGCAAGGTCCCGGAGTCCCGCCTGGCCGGACTGGGCGCTGCCCATGACCGCCTCAGCGGTGGGGTAAGGGACAACCCCTGGTCTCCATCTCCACGGACCACCGGCCACCGTGGCCGCCCAACCCCGGCCACTGTCTGCGGGAGTTGTCCGCGGCATCGCCCGCCGCTATAGTATTGCGAAGGCAACCCACCGCCCCTGCTGACAGCCGGTCCTCCGTGAGAGCAATGGCCAATACCACCCAACACCCATCCGGCCCGGACGGCGCCCCCAGGCTTGTCCTGCACCGGTACTCAGCGGACCTGATCATGCCCCTGGCCCGCGAGGTGGAACAGGCCAAGGGCGGCGATCCCCTTGCCCCGGTGACGGTTGTCGGCCCGACCATCTACAGCAACCTCACCCTCCGCCGGTCCCTGGGCAGGACCGGATTTGCCAACGTCAAGTTCCTGGTGTTCCCGCGCCTGTCCGAGTACCTGGGCGCTCCGGCGCTGGCGGCTCGCGGGATCCGGCCCCTGACTCCCATCGTCGAAGGCGCGGCGGTACGCGCTGTCGTCGGCCGGACCACCGGCGCCCTGGCTGCGCTGGGATCCCATCCCTCCACTGTCCGATCCCTCCGCAGTACCTTCCGCCAGATCCGCCATGCCACCGACGGGGCGCTGGACCGTCTCGCCAGCCAGGGAGGCCTGCGCCGGGAGGTGGCCGTTCTGTACCGCGACTTCCGGCAGCAGACCGTGGACTACTACGACGCCGAAGACCTGGCCCAGTCCGCCGCCAGGGAGGTACGCAGCGGCGGTGCCGCGGGGCTAACCGACCTCGGGTTCATCGTGTTCTTCCTGATACGCTCCGTGACGCCGGGCGAGCGGGAGCTCGTGCAGGCCTTGGCAGAACGGGGCAACTGCAGCGTGTTCCTTGGACTTACCGCCGAGCCCGAGGCCGACTCACCGGCGGAGAAACTGGCCGAGGACCTCTCCCGGCACCTGGGCAGCCCGGACCGGCAAGGTCCCCCGGACGAGGGCAAGCAACCCTCCGGCGGCCTGACCCCGGAGGGCAAGCAGCTTCTCATCGCCCCCGGCCCCCACGAGGAAGTCCGCTGGGCGATACGCCAGTTGGCCCGCCGGGCGGAAGGAGACGCACCCTTGCATCGGATGGCGGTACTCTACGGCGCCCGGACCCCATACGAGACTCTGGTCAGGGAGGAACTGGAGCTTGCCGGGTTCCCGACCGCCGGACCCGATGGGACATCCCTGGCCCGGACCGCAGTGGGAAGGGTCCTCAGGGGACTGCTGGACCTGTACGGAAGCGAGTTCAAGCGTCACGATGTGATGGCCTGGCTGACGGGATGCCCGGTGCGCGTCCCGGGCATCCCGGACGGAGAGAACTTCAGCCCGAGCCACTGGGACGCGATCTCTAGGAAGGCAGGCGTGATCAGCGGCGTCTCTCAGTGGCAGGACCGGCTGGAACGGTACGCGGGTGAGACCGAACGTTCCGCAGGGGCCAGAGAGAGGAAGGGTGAAATTTCCGAGGCGCAGGCGGACCTGATGCTGGCCGAAGCCCGGGCGGCAAGGAGTCTGGCGCGGTTCGTGAATGGCCTGGCCTCGGACCTCGGTCCGCCGGGGAAGCCGGCAGAGGGGACCCTCTCCTGGGAAGATTACGCCAGGTGGACAGCAGGCCTGTTTGAGCGTTACCTGGCCAGCCCGGGCCAACTCCCGGAGCACGAGCAGTCCGCTTCGGAGAGGATTCTGGACATCCTGGACGGCATCGCTTCCGCCGGTGAGGTCGAGCCGTCACCGGCGATGGAACTGTTCAGGGATACCCTGGAGGAGGCCCTCCAGTCGCCCGTCGGACACACCGGCGAGACCGGGCAGGGCGTCTTCGTGGGACCGATAGGTTCCGCCACCGGCATGAACTTCGACACAGTGCACATCGTGGGCATGATCGAGGGCGCCGTGCCCTCACACTCAGGAGACGACCCGCTGCTGCCGGACCGGGAGCGGGAGGCGGCTGGCGGGCCTGCGGAGGGTCTGCCACTCCAGCGGGACAGGCTGGCCGAGGAACGGCACGCCTTCCTGTCCGCCCTGGCCTCCACCCCCGAGGCCGCCGTATCCTACCCCCGTGCCGACCCTGCGGGCCAGCGAGCCCACTACCCCTCTCGCTGGTTCACAGGACTGGCGTCGGTCATTGAGGGGGCCCCGGTCTACACATCCGGCCTGTCCTCCCTCAGCGGCCGTGACTGGCTGACCGTCATCCCATCGATGGAGCGGGCCCTGGACACAATTGCCGGCGCGGTGCCTGCCGACATGCACGACTATGACCTGGAACGGCTGAGAGCGTGGAAGGAAGCCGGCATCCGCGTCAGCGCGCATCCGCTTGCGGCCTCGGGCATTCTCAGGAAGTCCCTGGAAATGGGCAGGGGCAGGTACGCCAGCCGGAGCCTGACCGAGTGGGACGGGAACGTGTCGGCTGCGGCGCCGGGAACCGGGTTCGTTGGGCGGCTGGAGGACTCCGCCCTATCCCCCACCAGCCTGGAGCAGTGGGCCGCCTGTCCATTCCGCTACTTCGCCGGCCACGTGTTGCGGGTCAGCGCCCTGGAGGACCGGGAGGACCTCTTCTCCATCTCGGCCATGGACAGGGGTTCTCTGGTGCACCAGGTCCTGGAGGAGTTCATCGAAGCGGTCAGGCGGGAAGACTCGATGCCCCAGCCCGGGAGCACATGGACCGCCCGGCACCGGGAAACACTGGACAGGATTGCGGGCGACGCCTTCCGGCAGGCGGAGTCCCAGGGCAAGACCGGGCGGAGGCTGATGTGGCAGTTGGAACGGCAAGACATCCTGGACGACCTGCACGACTTTCTGGAGGCGGACACGGCCCTCCGGGCGCAGTTTGGAATGTCCCCGTCGTACTCAGAAGCCGCCTTCGGCATGGGGGGCGACTCCTGGCCAGCGCCGGAACTGGGACTCGACAGCGGCGGGTCCGTCCGGTTCCGGGGATACATCGACCGGGTGGACTCCGATGCGGAACACAGGAATGTTCTGGTGATGGACTATAAGACCGGAAGCCCGTCTTCGTACCGCAGGCTGAAGGACGACCCCATCGACCGGGGCAGGCGCCTCCAGCTGGCTGTCTACTCCCTGGCGGCCAGAAATGCCCTGGGGCCGGGCACGGAGGTGCAGGCCGCCTACTGGTTCGTCTCGAGCAGGGGCAGGTTCGAAATTGCACCAGCAGATCCGGTGGACATATCCGACGAGGCCACCCTGAACCGGCTCAGGGACGGCGTCTCCACCATCGTCTCGGGCATCAAGGGCGGCCTGTTCCCGGCCAATCCGGGGCCGCCTTCATGGGGGGATTTCGAGAACTGCCGTTTCTGTGACTTCAAACCCATGTGCCCGGCGCGAAAGGACGCCCTCTGGGAGAGGAAGAAGGGTCACCCGGAACTGACTCGATACCTGGAGTTGTCCGGGGAGGCCCTGTCATGACCGCCACCTTCCAACCAACGGACCAGAAGGCCCGGGACCGGATCAGGGACTCCCTGCAGGAAACCCTGTTCGTGGAGGCCGGGGCCGGCACCGGAAAGACCACCAGCCTGGTGGACCGGGTGATGAGCCTGGCCCGGTCCGGGACGGCCACCCTGGACAGGACCGCGGTCATAACCTTCACCACCGCGGCTGCATCGGAGCTGCGGGACCGCATCCGGGAGCGGCTGGAGCGGCTGGCGAGGCCGGGTCCCGCCGCCGGGCTGCCGGACGAAGAACTGGAGCGGGTACACCGTGCCCTGGATGACCTGGATCGGTCCTACATCCAGACGGTGCACAGCTTCTCCCTGGCGTTGCTGCGTGAGCGGCCGATGGAGGCGGGACTGCCCCCAGCCTTCGAGACGATGGACGCCATCGAGAGCGACCTGTTCTTCGAGGAGTCCTGGAGCGAGTGGGTGGACCGGGCGCTGGACGCTCCGGAACTGTCCGGCGACCTGGAGTTGGCATTCTCTTTCGGCCTGACCTTGGGGCAGTTGCGGGAGGTCGCTCTCGCCTTCCACCAGGACTACGATCTGCTGGAGACCCCGGTGTTCCCCGAGGTCCATAGGCCAGCCGCAACTGCGGTCTCCCGCCTAAAGGACGCTTCCGGGGAACTGGAGAGGCTGTGCGCGTATTCCAAGACCGGGGAGGGAGACCGGCTCTACGATCACGTCCAGGAACTGCTCAGATCGATCAACCGGCTCGGCGAGGGGGACCCTGTCGAATCCTCGGCCTACAGGTCCCTCCAGCGTACCCTCCCAATTCGCCAGACACGGGGTTCGCAGCGCGATTGGGGCACCGATCCCGTATCCGGGAGCAATGCCTGCGCGTACCTGAAGGAGCGTCTCAATGACCTCCACGGATCGGTGTCGGAGGAGCTGGACCAGGCCCGGCTCTCCGCCTTCAGCGGGATTCTCCGCGCCCTGCAGAGGTTCACCCTGGACTCCGTGACAGAACGCAAGGCCCAGGGCAGGGCGGGATTCCAGGACCTGCTGGTCTGGGCCAGGGACCTGCTCCGGGACAATATCGGGGTGCGGGACCATTTCCGGCAGCGCTTCTCCCATATCCTGGTTGACGAGGCCCAGGACACGGACCCCATCCAGGCCGAGATTGCCATGTTCATCGCCGAGGACGACCCCGGCAACGGAAATACCACCCGGCCCATGCACTGGCGGGAGGTGGTCCCGAAGCGGGGGAAGCTGTTCGTGGTCGGGGATCCCAAGCAGTCCATCTACCGCTTCCGGCGCGCTGATGTGGACCAAATGTACGCCCTTCGGGACCGGATGGGCGGCGAGACACTCCACCTGCAGCAGAACTTCCGGTCCCAGCGCCCGGTGCTTGAGTGGGTCAACGCCGCCTTTGAGACCTGGATGCCCGAGGGGTTCCGGCAGGCGGACTATGTACCCCTTGCGCCCCGGTGGGAGGCCGACACGGACCACCGGATGAAACCCCGGGTCTGGCGTCTGGGAGGAGAAATCGAGGGCGCCATCGCCGAGGTCAGGAAGCGGGAGGCCGGGTCCATTGCCGGACTGCTCGCCGCCATAGCTGACGGGCAGTGGCGGGTGCTGGACCGGGAGGCCACCGAGTCGTCCGGCGCCGAGAGATACCGGGCCGCCACCCTGTCCGACGTATGCATCCTGATGACCCGGCGCACCGGTCTCAGGACACTGGAACTGGCCATCGAGGAGGCCGGCATCCCCTACCGGCTGGAGGGAGCGTCCCTGATCTTCGACACCCAGGAGATCCGAGACCTGCTCAACTGCCTGAGGGCCATAGACGACCCGGCGGACCAGGTTGCCATCGTCGCAGCCCTCCGTTCCCCGGCATTCGCCTGCAGCGACGTCGACCTGCTGCGGTTCTCCGAGGCCGGGGGCAGCTTCGATTACCTGGCTGTGCCGGAGCCCGTGGCCAGCGGTGAAGGCAACCCTGTCCCTCGCGCCCTGGACACGCTCCGCCGCTTCCACGAACAGCGCATGTGGAAGTCCCTGGCCTGGCTGGTCGACGGCTTTATCAGGGACCGGATGCTGATGCAGGCGGCGATGGACCACCCCAGGACCCGGGAGCAGTGGCGAAGGTACCGCTTTATGGTTGATCAGGCCCGCGCTTTTGCCGAGGCCGGGGGCGACTCCCTCCGGGCCTTCCTCCAGTGGGTGGACCGGCAGGCGGCCGAGGGGGCACGGGTGAACGAGACCCCCGCTCCGGAAACCGATGAAGAAGCGGTCAGGATAATGACCGTCCACGCCTCCAAGGGGTTGGAATTCCCGGTCGTCATTCTCACAGGCCTCAACTCTCCGCCCAGGACGGACAGGCCCAGGGTCATCTTTGACCGGAGCGGCGGCGCCGCAGAGGTCAGCGTCGGCCCCGAGGACGCACGGTTCGAGACCGCCGGCTACCCGCAAATGCTGGACGTCGAACGGCAAATGGGAGACGACGAGCGTGTTCGCCTGCTCTACGTGGCCACCACCAGGGCGAGAGACCACCTGGTGCTCAGCATGTACCGGGGCAGCACGGGAGGAGGCAAGAGCGATGCGGACCAGATAGCTTCCATTTTTGAAGGCAGGGACGGGCTCTGGGAGACTGCGCCGGAGGCCCCCAGTCACAGTCCGGCCTCAGCACCGGAGCCCGGCAATTCCAAGGACATGGGAGATCACTCGCTGGAGGAACGCGGGAAATGGAGGCGCCGGCGGGAGGAACTGCTGGCCCGGCAGGGGCGTCCCTTCTCGGTGGGCGCCACTGGGCTGGCCAGCGTGAACAAGGAGGAACCCCGGACCGGGGAACCCTGGCGGAGGGGGCGTGCCGGGACCGCGCTGGGCCGGGCAGTGCACTCCGTACTCCAGACTATTGACCTGGTCACCGGCGGCGGCATCGACGATACCGCACGCGCACAGGCCGCGGCCGAGGGCATTCCCGGCCGTTGGGAAGAGGTGGCCCGGCTGGTCCGGGTTGCGGCGGAGAGTCCCGTGGTGCGCAGGGCGACGGCGTCCCGGTTCTGGCGCGAAGCCCCGGTGGCAGTCCCGGTCGGGGATGGAGTGCTGGAGGGTTTCATCGACCTGATGTTCGAGGAAAACGGCAGCCTGGTCCTGGTGGATTACAAGACCGACGCCGTGGACTCCTCCAGCATCGATGAGGCCCTCTCCAGATACCAGCTCCAAGGAGGCGCATATGCTATGGCGGTCCAGAGGGCCACGGGCATGCCGGTGACCGAGGTGATGTTCCTCTTCCTCCACGCCAATGTGGCCAGAAGCCTCACCGATATTCCCACATTGGCTGCACAGGCCGAGGCCACCGCCTCAGAATACCTCGGTAATGCCGGGTGACTGCCGTGTGCGAAGTAGCATTTCAGACTGAGGGAATGTTGCTGCGGCGCTATATCAAGGCTACCTCGGGAAAGGACAGGGCTGACAAACCGAAAGCGTGGGTTTGAGAGCGCGTAAACAGGAGGTTTCAAGGCCCCATCTCTGGATGGTGCGTGGGACGCCCTCGTCGAAGTTTATCGACGCTCCCAACGATGACCAAAGCAATCGCGACTGCGTATCCCCCACTTTCATGTCGGTCGGTCAATCGCAATGAAACTTTCTGCTACTCTTGAAGCGTTAACCTGGATCGCGCAGACGGCGAATAGACATTGCCCGACGGTGGATCTCACGGTGGTTGGACACAGTTACCTCAGCTCGCTGCCGCGCACTCAATCGACACGAGAAGCTGCGGCACTCGTGGACACTGGATCTGCCCAAGCCGCCGAACGGGAGGACTAGCACCGGTAGAAAGACAGGGATCTGTTGGAGGTCCAAGTCCAGTCAGGTGGCGCAAGTGGCAAGATTCGGGCACTGGGCCTCGTTTTGTGTCGGACCAACCTTCGACGAACCACCTCGGACACAAGCTCGTAAAGGAGCCATGTATGTCCCCTGCCGTTGTAGCGTGGCTCGATTACTCTCAGGCTGACCAGCGTCGTGCCCGGGAGATCGTTGCGATGTTCTCCCAGGCCGAAAGTCGGGACGAGCTGGGGCTCGGCCAGATCCGGGACGCCCTGAGTGACACGCTGTTTCCTGGAACCTCAGTGCTGCTAACCCGTGCGCGGTACTTGCTGTTCGTTCCATGGCTTTACCGCGAAGGATCCCGCCGGGGACGCCAGGGTCCGCAGCTTTCATCATGGGTCGACTGGCACGAGCGGCGTTTGATCGATGCTCTGAGCAACGGCGGCGACCGCGAAGGATTGATTGGCGCGTTGCGGGAGCAGCGATCCAGAACCTCCCCTCTACGATTTATTGGAACAGCCTGCGTCGATTCGCTATCCTGAGGGACGATGGAGGTCCAACGCAGATAGGGAGCCATCGCCAACTGGCGCGTCCGTTGAATGACGCAACGGAGTTTGTAGAACACTCCGATGCAGTCTGGGACCCCTCAATGCCGGGACCTCCGAAGGACTTCTTCGCGCTTACCAGTTGCGATTTTGCCCTTACCAGGGACGAGTCTACCTGGCTTGCTGAACGCATTTGCCAGGCCGCTCCCGACACGCTGCTCCAATTCCTGGTCGCCAGGGGCACCCGGCGCTGGGAGTTCGCCCGGTTCGCCTGGGATGATCCCGAGGTCAATACGGCTCCTGGACAGGTGCACGATTCCGTCGACCAGGCGCGGCGTTTCGCAGTTGCGATGCACGGAGCAGCGTTACTCTACAACATTCTCCTCGCCGAGCGCGCAGAGGAACTCGGTCTATCCCAACATGAGGGACAGCGGGAACACTTTGCCGGTCAGTTAGAAGAGTGGCACGATGAAATCGAGGGAAGTGACCTGAATAGATGGGACCTTGACAGGCTGTGGGCCCTGGTCGCGGCGCAGGGAAGACCCGTCTCACCAATCACCCGCGCATTTGTCGCCCAGTGGGCCAGGCTGGTACAGGAGAAATATGGCCGTGCATTCACTGACGACTCGGATGCGCGGACATTGATTCGTCAGCGGGAACTCCGCCAGAAGGGAGGCCAGGCGCGGCTCCGCAACGATAGGCTCATGCGACAGTGGGGAGGGGCATCGGGGTCTGGCCGCCTCAATTTCCGTTGGCCAGTGGTCGCCCGTATCCTGAATGACATCGCCGAGGGCAGGGGGTATGGGAGTGCTGGCTCCCGATAACCGCGCGCTACTGCTTGATGCATTGCGACCATCCCTGGGGCACTCCCTGGACCGCGCGGTCGCGACGACGTTCACGCTGGATCTCGAGACGGCCCTGATGGTGCCCCTCGCATTCGCGGGGTTTCGATTCGACGAGAATCCGGACCCGATCGAGATCATGGAAGCGCTACGACGGATGAGCGAAAGGTTGGACGTCTTTTGCCAGGCCGGCGCCATCAACGCCGCCAGGTGGCCATCCGACCTGGTGGCTCTCCTGGAGAACGTCATCCACGGGGTAAGGCGTCCCGGTCGAGGCCGCATCTTTCATCCCAAGGTATGGGCGCTGCGATCCCTGGGGCCATCCGGGGAACCCGCATTCCGGCTGGTCGTGCTCTCACGAAACCTCACCGGTGACCGCAGTTGGGATACGATCCTCTGGTTTGATGGTCATCTCCAGGGCCGGCGTCCAATTGCCACGAATCGCCCGCTCGCCAGCTTTTTCGAGGCACTGCCCGGTCTAGTGCCAGGTGGCCTGCCCAAAGAGCGGAGTGATGCTGTCAAGGAACTGGCACAGGAACTGAGGCGGGTCAGGTGGGAACTGCCGGACGGGGTGCGCGAGGCACGCTTCCACCCAATTGGGATTCGCGGATTTCGTTCCTTTCCGGTGGAGGACCATTTCAGCGGCTACCGAAGGCTCTTTATCTCTCCGTTTGTCCGGGACGGGTTTATACAGCGAGTTCTTGATGCAACACCCGGCCAGAAGGCGGCACTGGTTTCACGAGGCGAGGAGCTGGCGACACTCCGAACGGACACCCTTGAGCGTCTGAACGCTTACGAACTGGATTCTGCGGCCCAACTCTCGGTGGATGATGTGGACCGCAACACAGGTCATACCTTCCTCAACAATCTGCACGCAAAGGTTTACGTGGCTGAGCGTGCCCGTCTGGCGCATCTATACATCGGCTCGGCGAACGCGACCGAAGGAGGGTTCGGAGGCAACGTGGAGTTTCTATGCGAGCTCATTGGCCCCGTATCGAAGTACGGGGTTGAAGCTCTTGTGGGCGAGGATGCCCCAATGCGCGCCATGCTGACTCCGTACGTGCCCTCCGAGACGCCTGAGATCGATGAAACCGGCACAGTCGGTCGGGCGCTTGAGGATTTACTCATGGACATCGCCGCCGATGTGGGGTTCCGTACCGCGGTCACTAAAGCACCTGATGGCTGGACCTCATACATTACGGCGGATTCGGAGTTGCCGCACATGGCTGAGGGCACGACTGTAACCATTGCCACCTACAATCGTCCGGCTGAGACTTACGTGCTGCATCCCCCCGAACCTGTCGCCATTGAACTACCGCCACGCGAAATTGCGGATCTCACCCCGTTTCTTCAACTCGCCGCCAGCCGGACGGATGGGAGCCTGGTAATCGAACGATCAACGGTGATCTGCTCACGGCTCGAAGGAGAGCCGGCAGATCGCTATAGCGAGATCTTTGCCAGGCAAATCGACACCCCGGAAAAGTTCCTCAGGTTGTTGGCCCTGCTGATGGGGTTCGGTTCCGGAAGCGCCGTTGGCGTACATTCCGCAGCTGGCGGCTGGGCGGAAGGCTGGTCGGCGGGCGTCGGCACCGGTGTCCTGGAGTTGCTGGCGCGGGCCCTCTCTGAGAACCCGGAGTCCATCGACCACCTGGGTACGATAATTGACCACGTGCGTGGGTCAGCCAGAGGGACGGCGATACTCCCTCCCGGGTGGGATGACGTATGGATACCCGCGCTTGAGGCGCGGCGCGAGATGCTGGAGGCTGATTCATGACCTGGAGCAGCGAGGACGGACACACAACATCGCTGAGTGATTTTCAACGGGCAACGGCCCACTACGCCTTCAGGCGCCTGTATCGTGACGCCGATTCAACGAAACGATTTCTCGTTGCCGATGAGACCGGTCTGGGCAAGACGCACGTCGCCAGGGAGGTCATTTCCCTGGCCGTCGAACACCTTCAGCAGGCCGACCTCGTGGGCCGCATCGACATCGTATACGTGTGTTCCAACGCGGATATCGCCGCTCAGAACATTCGCAAGCTCGACACCGCCGGACCGGATAGGCCAAGTTTCGCCACCCGGCTGAGCATGCTGATCACCATGCCCGAGATGTTGAAGCCGACGGTATCCGACGGAAGCAAACCTACGACCTTTGTGGCATTCACGCCGTCCACCTCCTTCCAACTGGGGCAACAGATGGGAAGGAAAGAGGAGCGCGCCGTGCTCTACGTGTTGCTGCGCGATCACCTGGGACTCTATGGAGCGCGTGTCACGGCGGCGCTGCGAATCTTCCAGGGAGGGGTGGGTAACTGGCAGAAATTCCGGGACCGGGACGTCGCCAATATTGATATAGGATCCTTTGATCACGGCATCCGGCAGGCATTCTACGAGGAATTCGACCAGAGCTCCGAGAGCAAGTCCCTCGTCTCTTTGATCGATGATGTCGCGGGGCGCAGGTCATTGAACGACTACCAGCGGGACAGCGCGCGCACGATCGTCGGTGGACTGCGCATAATGCTTTCGCGAGCAGCTTTAAAGTCCCTTGAACCGGACCTCGTGATTCTTGACGAGTTTCAACGCTTCCGGGACCTGCTCGACGTCAGGACCGGAGGCGACGCGGCCGAGCTGGCTGACGACCTTTTCAGTCATTCCGACGCCCACGTTCTGCTGCTTTCGGCCACTCCATACAAGCCATTTACGTACGCGGAGGAGGCCGGCGCTGACGGCGGGCACTATGCGGACTTTCTGAAGACGCTGGAATTCCTCGCCGCCTCCGAGGCCGCCGTGGACGCTGTGCATACTGATCTCGATGAACTGCGGCAGGCGGCTCTCTCCGGCGAGCCGACGGCTGATGTCCGGGACCGGGTGCAGTTCCAATTGAGAAAGTGGATCGCACGGACCGAGCGGCCATCGGATACCAGCCGCACAACCACTATCCACGGGGACACTACCCAACTCAGAGTCAGGCCCCAGGATTTCAACGGCTTCGTCGCCCTCCGGAATGTCGCCGATGCCGTGAATGCTCCGTTCACCGTCGAGTATTGGAAGTCGTCCCCCTACTTCCTCAATTTCCTCAGAGGGTATCGAGTCGGTGAACATTTGCGCGAAGACATGAAGGACCCGGACCGCAGGGCCCGGTTGGCACCGCTTTTCAGCGGAGCCCAGCGTATCTCCAGGACTGACGTGGAGCAATTCCAGAAGCTTGAATGGGGAAACGCCCGGATGCGCGCCCTCGCTGCCGACACCCTCGACCGGGGTTGGTGGAAACTGCTCTGGATGCCACCGTCCCTTCCTTACCATGCGCTTGCCGGGCCGTATGAGAAGATCGACCCAACCACAATCACCAAGAGCCTCATCTTTTCCAGTTGGGTCGCGGCGCCTTCAGCCATCGCCTCACTTCTCAGCTACGAGGTGGAAAGACAGATCTTCACGCAGGGCGGGCACTCCGTCAATACGGCTGCTGACCGGGCGTCCATTTCCAGTCGCCTCGACTATCGAATGACGAACGCTCGCCCATCTTCCATGTCAGCACTCGCGCTGTTCTGGCCACAGCCCACGCTGGCCTCGCAAACCGATCCATTGGATGCCGCCCGAGAACACCGCGACGATCCGGAACCTCCCGGCATCGATCGCGTCGTCGAGTGGGCGCAGGGCCGGGTGGAGAACCTCGTCGGCCCGAACGGAAACACACGGGCGACAACCAGCGCACAATGGTACTGGTTTGCGCCGTTGCGCTGTGAAAGGGACAGCGCCCTCACGTCGGAACTGGTCAACGCGCGGCGCAGCACCCTGGTCGATGCGTTGGCCGGCATTTCTGAAGACCATAATACCGAGGATACCTCTGGCACCCTTCAGGAACATGTCAGCATGATGCTGAGTGCCCTGGGCGCTTGGGAGCCGGATACGGAGCGTCCGGCAGACCTGCAGGAGACGGTGGCGTTGCTGGGACTCGGCGCTCCCGGCAACATCGCCTGGAGAGCGCTGAGCCGTCTGCGGAGACCGGGAAGTCAGGTAACAGAGCTTGGTCTGTGGCGGGCCGCATCCATCCTCGCATCCGGTCTGCGCAGCTTGTTTGTCCGGCCCGATGCGGAACTGCTGCTGGACACCATTTACGGTGGGTCGCGCGTCGCGCGGGAGGGTGCTGGCGCCTACTGGCGGAAAGTGGCCCGGTATTGCATCGATGGGGATCTGCAGGCGGTTCTTGACGAGTATGTCCACCATCTGGCCGGAGAGTCCGGGTCCAACACGACGACCGATGATGGGATCCTCTCCATTGCAATGTCGGCGCGGCGGGCCATGGCCCTCAGGCTGTCGGTGTACCGGGCTACCGACATCGATCACTTCGATGACCAGGGAATATCATTCCCCAGCCGGTACGCTCTGCGGTTCGGCAGCGCGCAGCGCAGCCACGAAGAGGCCAGGCTTCCAGAAGTAAGGGCAGCGTTCAACTCGCCCTTCTGGCCATTTGTTCTGGCGACAACGTCCATCGGGCAGGAAGGAATTGATTTCCATTGGTGGTGCCACTCAGTAGTACATTGGAATCTCCCGGGGAATCCTGTCGACTTCGAGCAGCGTGAAGGCAGGGTGGACCGCTACAAGGGGCACGCCATCCGCAAGAACGTCGCGGCTGCTCACCGGTCGGCGGCATTGGCTCCCGGAGTGGTGGACCCCTGGGCTGCCGCCTTTAATGCCGCGGCGACGGAAACAGGTCGCGATGAGGGTGGTCTTTCGCCCTATTGGATGTATCCGGGTGATGCCCGGATACAGCGGAGAATTCTGTCCCTCCCTCTGAGCCGCGACGAGGACCGGTGGTCCCAATTGCAGGAATCACTGGCGCTCTACCGGCTGGCGTTCGGTCAGCCGAGGCAGGAGGATATGCTGGCCGCACTTCGGCGTCGGGGCATCTCCAGCCGACCCGAGGAGATTGATGCTCTGCGAATCGATTTGCGGCCTCCCCTAGTATCCTATCGCCATTGACATGATGTGTTGGGATATGTGGCAGATTAGCAGTGAGTGGATCAGGAGTCCAGGGGAACACATTGGGCAGGGGAGACGTGATGGTGAAGAAATACCGGGTGGAGCTGACGGAAGGGGAACGAGGGGAACTTAAGGGTCTGGTGTCCCGAGGGCGTGCGGCGGCCTGCAAGCAGACCCATGCCCGGATACTGCTGTTGAGTGATGAAAACCAGGCCGAAGGTTCAATGATGGACCGGGAGATAGCCCGGGTTCTGCAGGTGGGCACGGCCACGGTGGAACGGGTACGCCGCCGGTGCGTGGAAGAGGGGGTGGAGGCGGCCCTGGGGCGGCGCCAGCAGTTGAACCGGCGTCCGAAGAAACTGGACGGGTCTGGGGAGGCCCACCTGATTGCGCTGGCCTGCTCGCCGCCCCCGGAGGGACGGGTCAGTTGGACGCTGCAACTGCTGGCTGAGGGCTTGGTGGAGCGGAAGGTAGTGGAGAGCATCAGCGCGGATACGGTGGGCAGGACATTGAAAAAAACCAACTCAAGCCCTGGCTGAAGGAAAGCTGGTGTCTGCCGCCCCAGGGCAGCGCCCAGTTCGTCTGCGCCATGGAGGACGTGCTGGAGGTGTATCACCGGGACTACGGGGAACAGGAAGTGCTGGTATGCCTGGACGAGACCAGCAAGCAACTGGCGGGGGAGACCCGCCAGCCCCGGCCAGCGAGACCCGGCGCTCCCAAGGCTTACGATTATGAGTACCGGCGTAAGGGGGTAAGCAACCTGTTCATGCTGTTCGCGCCCCTGGATGGGTGGCGGCGGGTGGAAGTCACCCAGCGGCACACCAGGAAGGACTGGGCCCAGGTGGTACGCCAACTGGTGGACGAAGACTTTCCCCACAAGGACCGGATAGTGCTGGTGATGGACAACCTGAACACCCACCATCCGGCTTCCCTGTACGAGGCGTTCGAGCCGGAGGAAGCGCTGCGCATTGCCCGGCGCCTGGAGATACACCACACGCCCAAGCACGGCAGTTGGCTGAACATGGCGGAGATAGAGTTGGGAGCGCTGGCTGGCCAGTGCCTGGACCGGAGGATTCCTGATCAGGAGACCCTGGAGCAAGAAACGAAGGCATGGCAACAGCGCCGCAACGAGGAGGGCATCCGGGTGAACTGGCGCTTCACCACCGCCGGCGCCCGAATCAAGCTCAAGTCCTTATACCCATCAATCCAATAGCGATGCACCACTAGTACCCAGTCAACTTGGTTATAGGATATGTTCAATCAGTCGGCCAATTGGGTTACGCTGTCTGGCAGGAAATGTCGCTGGCGGAGGTGGCGGTGATGGTGAGGGACAAGTACGCGGTGCGGCTGGCGCCGGAACAACGGGAGGAACTCCGGCGTCTGATCCGGGTTGGGAAAAGCCCGGCGCGGGTGACCGCCAGGGCGCGGATTCTGCTCAAGAGCGACGACGGCTGACCGGCGCTCCAGGTGGCGGAAGGGGTGGATGTGGCGCTGAGCACGGTGTACCGGGTCAAGCAGCGCTTCAGCGAGGATGGGTTGGCTGGGGTCCTGAAGGACCGCCCCCAGGTCCACCGGCCCCGCAAGCTGGACGGCTGGGGTGAAGCCCACCTGATCGCCCTGGCCTGCAGCCCGGCCCCGGAAGGGCATGACCGCTGGACCCTGCGTCTGCTGGCTGGGAAGGTAGTGGAGTTGGGTTTAGCGTCCTCCATGTCCCACGAGGGGGTGCGGAAGCGGCTCAAAAAAACGCGCTCAAGCCCTGGCAGAAGAAGGAGTGGTGCATCCCCCAGGTGGGCGCCGAATTTGTAGCCCACATGGAGGACGTGTTGGATTTGTACGCCGAACCCCATGACCCCCAGCGGCCGGTGGTCTGCTTCGACGAGACCTCCACCCAGTTGCTGGCCGAGGTCAGGGAGCCGTTGCCAGCCCAGCTTGGGCGTCCCAGACGGGAGGACTGCGAGTACCGGCGGGAGGGCACGCGCAATCTGTTCCTGGCCTGTGAACCCCTGGCCGGGTGGCGCCAGGTGGCGGTGACCCGGCGGCGCACCATGCAGGACTTCGCCCGGCAGATGCGCTGGCTGGTGGATGAAGCCTACCCGGAGGTCCCGGTGGTGCGGGTGGTCCTGGACAATCTGAACACCCATCGCCGGGCATCGCTGTACCAGACCTTCCCGGCTGAGGAAGCCCGGCGGATTGCCAGGCGGCTGGAGTTTCACTACGCCCCCAAGCACGGCAGTTGGCTGAACATGGCGGAGATCGAGTTCAGCGTATTCTCTCGCAACTGCCTTGGGCAGCGTCTCCCCGGCGGGGAATCCCTCTGCCGGGAGGTCCAGGCCCTGGAACGGGAGCGAAACCAGGCTCAAGCCCGCATCAACTGGCGCTTCGGTATCCAGGACGCCAGAACAAAGCTTCATCGTCTCTATCCCATTGATTCCTGACTTGACCCAATACTAAGTACAAACAGATAAACAATTTGGAGATAAAATAAGGGAGGAGGATGAGATGAAACCACCATTGAGACTTTCTCCCTTGGGTAAGGAGCAACTCGATGAGTTGCAGGAATTATACCGCACCACCAGGAAGGTACGGCTGAGGACCAGGGCCCAGATGGTCCTTTTGGCTGCCGGGGAAGGAATGACTGCGCCGGCTATTGCCCGGATCGTAAGGGAGAGCGACCAGACCGTAAGGAACTGGCTCAAGCGATACCAGGCCGAGGGAATCAAAGGGCTTGCGGATGCCCCCATACCCGGCGCGCCCCGTAAGGTGACCCCTGAGTATGTCCGGAGATTGGTGGAGGTGGTCCGGCAACGTCCCCGCAGCTTGGGGCTACCCTTTTCCCTGTGGACCCTGGCCAGGTTGGCTGATTACCTGGCTGAGGAGACGGGTATCCGGGTGGAGGCCGAGACGGTCCGGATGCACCTGAAGAAAGCGGAAATCGTGTTGAGCCGCCCTCAGCACAAAGTCAGCAGCCCAGACCCAGAGTATCTGGTCAAAAAAAGACGCTTGAAGACACCCGGGATGGCCTGAGGGAGGGAGAGGTATTTTACTATGCCGATGAGTTCAATCTCTCCTGGCTGCCCACGTTGCGGGCCCTGTGGAGTCCCAAGGGACAGCAGGTGATGATACCGGCGCCCGGGCAACCGGCCAAGCACTATGGCATTGGGGCGGTCAATTACCATACGGGAGAGACCATGGTGCTGTTCAGGAGGCGCAAGCGTCGCCGGGAGATAGCGGAGTTGCTGCAAGCATTGGTGGACAAACATCCTGCCGGGAGGGTCTACGTGGCATGGGATAATGCCAACACTCACCAAGATGAAGAGGTGGATGCTGTGGTGCGCGGAGCAGCAGGCCGCTTGGTGTTGCTGTACCTGCCCACCTACAGCCCTTGGCTCAATCCTATCGAGATGCTGTGGCGGCACTTCCGCCGGGAAGTGACCCATTGTGAGTTGTTCGAGAGCGTAAAGGCGTTGCTGTCTGCGGCCCAAGACTTCTTTGACCGCTACAACCTATGCCCGCGGCGAATACTCTCGGTCATTGGCGCTATCCCTAAATCTTTGCCGGTTTGTACTTAGACAGTTGCTTGACACCCTGCGGACGGTGGACTGGGTTTGTGCATATCTCGCAGAGTCGTATGGCTTTGCAAAAGATAAGATCCCATTCGTTCCGCCTGAAACGCTCAAGACCGGCGTCCTTGAAATGCTGGCAATGTGCGCCTGATGAAGCCGTCACCCTGAACGGTCCCAACTCGTGCCTCCGGCTCAACAGGAAGGAGAATCAAGAAACCCTGCTGCGCTACTTATCCACCCGGCAACTGATGATGTCTACGCCGTAATACTTTCGGTGGTGTACCGATGAGGCGTAGTGGCGAAGGATGCGGACGGACAGTTGCTGTTCATCTTCCAGCGCCCGGTCCTGGCCCAGATAGGCCATGCGATTTTCGATGTTCCCCTGGATGGCATCCTCCGGGGCGACCACGATTTCAAGCTCGGCTGATCCGCCGTCAGAGCGAATAGTGGCGACCAACCCGCGCTTCTGCTCAACCGAGCCGTCGTTCTCTTCATTGAACAGGCTCAGCATGACTTCCTCTCCCACTAGACACAGCCGGTTTTTCCCTTCCTCAGCCCAGGAGTGTTCGTCGGCAAATTGGCGGAGAAAGTCGTCAACGGCAGGCAGGGAGGACCGAGTCAAGTCGACCCTCAGTTTCCTGGCGCGAAACCCCGACAATTCGGTGAATACGGTCATCGCTATGGCCGCCATACCACCGATGACAATGGTGTTGCCCACCAGGTGAATGGCGACCCCTTCGAATAGTCCGCTGAGAGTCGCCGCGCACAGGCCCAACACCATAGAAACGCCGGTGATGGTGGCTTTTTTCTGGTCAATCTGGCCCGCGAAGACAGTCTTAGCGCCCTCGACAAAGAGCATACCGAAGATTATGACGTACACCGCGCTGACCACTGGAGTTGGAATGGCGACCAATATGGCCAGCAGCTTGGAAAAGGAGGCGACCAGTACAGTCAACAGTCCCAGGCATATCCCGGCACTCCTGGCGGCAACGCCGGTAAAGCCAATATATACCACGGTGGTCGCCCACGGCGCGGCGACGGGCAGGGTCCCCAGGAGGCCGGAAAGAAGGGTGCCCACCCCGTAGACATTCAGGCCCCCCTGCACGGTGCGGAAGTCGATGGCCGATTGATTTCGATAGGAAGCACGGTAGATTACCGACAGGTCTCCCACCGCTTTCATAAAGGCGGTGAGATTCACAAACACGAAGACCGGAAGCAGGGCCCAGAAATCCGCGCCAAAAGATAGGTCCAGTCCCGGCCATCCGGAATTTGGGAAGTACAGCCATGGAGCGTCAACTATTATGCCGGTATCGTAAAGTCCCAAGGGCACGGCCACAATCAGCCCAACGGCGACGGTGACGGGCAAAATCCATATACGCCAGAGCGGCGCGTCTTGCAGGGATATCAGGACGCCCGCGGCAAGGGCAGCCATTCCCGGCGCCAGGAAAAGCGCCATAGATTCGCCTTCCGGTGGAACGACGGCTCTGCTGATGATAAAGGGCAAGGCCGAAACCGCCACCAGCATGACCACTACTCCGCTCACCGTCTGGGTAAATATCCGGCGGAGGGAGGCAAGGCGCAGGGTCAAAACAGACTGGACCAGGGTCGAAAACACAATCAAGCTGGCCAGCAAACCAGGTCCGCCGACATGGAGCGCCAAGGCGCTGACTGCCAGGAAGGGAACGTTGAAGTTTGCGACGATGAGGCGGCCCGAACCTATATGACGCAGCCGGAGGGTCTGCAGGACCATACTGGCTCCGGTGACTGCCAGCACGGTAAATGTCACCCATGACAGATAGGCATCCGACTCGCCGGATGCCCGCACGACCAGTGCCGCCAGCATGACGAGGCTGATGGTGTTGGGTACGAATATCTGTAAAGCCGAGGATATCGCCAGTAACGGCGGACACTTCTCATCCGGTTCGTACTGGACTATGCGTCGCTCCTGGGTTTTTCTGACCATGTAGATGAAACCCCTGCTCGCAACAGCCCGCCGGGTAACTGCTGCTGCCCGCTTGGCCGCCCTCCCCAGTTCTGCCAGGTTCGGGGCGGGATGTTACCCCATTGCCATCCCTCACGCCAAACGTGAAGGCTTCGGCTGTTCCCCCTCCCATCCTTGCGACGGGTCAAGGAGGCGAGGCCTGGAGTGAGAGTGAACCATCCTTAACCGGCGTCTTGGCAGGATACTACAAAGAGCGGATCACTCCCTATGGGCATGCCCTTACCGTCCTGTTTACGGCACCGTGCCCCAGAACCGGTAGAGACAGTGTTTACTACTTTCACTGGCAATGGGGGCGTGAGTATGGAATGTACTGGACGAGCATTTGTCTTTGCGAAATGCAAACCAGTCACGGTATGATATACGGTATCTGTTAGAGGAGGAAAACCGCTTTGCGATACAAGCAACAGGGTAAACCGCAGGACAGGTGGGCAGGATTGAAGTACGGATGGCTACCAGCCGGAGTGAGTACACTGTTTCTGCTGCTAATTGTGGCTTCCTTCGCAGCCTTGGCGGTTGCCTGCGACGACGCTTCCTCAACGCCGCTGCCCATTGCCACTAACGTGCCGGAACCCGTTGCCGCTACACCCCCGGACCCCACGGCCGCTCCAACGCCGGAACCCACTCAAGAACCCGTTATGAGCACGGCCCCGGAGACGATGTCGAAACCCGTTGCATTAAACGACGATGACCTAACCCTGGCCTACGTAACGAGTGCCATAGGGTACTACGGAGAGAATGGGCTGGAGGCCACCCTGGAGTTCTACAAGTCCGAGGCGGGCATCGAAAACGGCCGGACGCTGATCCTCTTGGACAAAGCCGAAGGCAGGTTGCTGGTGTACCGGAGCATACCCGCTCTGGAAGGGCAATACGTTGGCCCGGGCTCGTCATTCCCCGCCTTCGGGCAGTTGCTCGAAGTTGCCACCGGGGAAGGTTACTGGGATACGACCCGGGGCATCAACCCCGTCACCAAGCAGGAAGAACCTCGGCGGGTCCTCGTCGTCCTGCACGACGGCCTGGTGTTCTCTGCCAGCCATTCCGTCCTCGTGGAAGACGTAGCGAATTCCGTGAAGAAATACGTGGACAGGGCCATAGCCAAATACGAAAACGACGGTCTCGACGCTGTAATCACTCATTACAACGGCCAAGACAGCCTGGACGGACAGTTTTACCTGTTCCTCATCGGCGAGGACGACAATTACCTGGCCCATCCCATTTTTCCGCATCTGATCGGCTCCGACATCAAGGATGTGGTCGGCTCCGACGGGCAGGAACTGGGCAAGGAGATAGCCCAGGCCACCGGGGAAGGCGTGTGGGTGGAATACCTGTGGCCCCATCCCGTTTCCCGGAAGGAGCAGCAAAAGGTTACCTGGGCGGTCCGTTACGACGGACTGATATTCGCCTCCGGGTATTACGCCGGAGACCCCGAGTCCGGCCCGCCGGCCTGGCGGGACTCCGACCCCAGGGATTACACGGTCCAGTACGTGAACCAGGCCATAGAGCGTTACGAGCGCGATGGACTGGAGTCCATGCTCAACTACTACAACAGCGTTGCCAGCTTCGAGGGGGAATGGTATCTCTTCGCCACCGACGATAGGGACATATATCACGTCCACCCTCTGTTGCCGCGGCTTATCGGGACGGACATAAAGGACGTGAGAGGTTCTGACGGCTACGCACTGGGTGAGGAGTTGGCCAAGGCCACCGGGGAGGGAGTCTGGGTGGAATACCTGTGGCCCCATCCGGTAACGCTGAAGGAAGTCCCCAAGGTTTCTTACGCCGTACGCCGCGACGGAATGCTCTTCGCCTCCGGCTATTACCTGCGGGTTGAAGACCCTGCGGACCGGACCATCGCCTATGTGCGGTCGGCCATCGAATACTACCGGAACAATGGATTGGAGGCCACAATCGCCCGGTACAACAGCCCGGAGAGTCTTGACGGACAATGGGGCCTGACCCTGGCCGACGAGAACGACATTCTCCGTGTCGCTCCTCTTGGTAAACATCTCATAGGCACCGACTTGAAGGACCTTGCCACCCAGCGCCAACGGGCCATCGGCCAAGAGATGGCGGCTGCCACGGCGGAGGGGACCTGGGTCAGCTACGTCTTCCCCAACATCAGGTCCTCGGAAACCCTGTATGCCCATACCTGGGGCGTGCGCTATGACGGGCTACTCTTCATGTCGCGCTATTACGACGACCAGCCTGACCTTCAAGATGCGCCTTAGGTGGTGCCGGTACGGAGACTTCGTTCAGCCTCCGGTGAACGGTCTATCCCCGCGTGTGCGGGGGAACCGTTAAGACCGGTCCGCGCCCGCTGGTTGGACAGTTCGCTGATCGCCCGCCGCGCCTGGCCTGACAGGTTCCGGCGCAGGTGGAGCCTTGCGACCATAGCGGGAGAGTTGGGCATTGTCTTCCGGCATCACGATGCCGTTGAAGACGCGCGCGCAGCGTGTGAGATCGTGCTTCGCGCATGTCAATTTACCGGGATAGACATTGACGGCTGGCTGAATCAAGGCTGAAGCCCACTGAGGAGTAGTCATCTACAAGGTGATCACCGACTCACACGTCTTGTTTGCGGTCCCCCTCGGCTGGGGATTGGTAGGATTGGAGTAGCCGGAGATAATCATTCTGGCTGGTGTCGTTGACGGAGGGGATTAACTCCTTATATGGCTTTCTTGAGGAAGGGCTGCAAGAAGTCCGGTCTGCGTACTGAACGGGTCCCTCTGACGCGGCGCCACAATGGCAACGAACAGAGTCAACGACCTTGAAACATTGGGAAGGTGTTGCTTCACATCAAGCGATGCTGGACGCAGAAATCCCCGGACAGGGTTCATCAGGACCTCCTGCCTGGATGGACTGATGTCGGTTGACCTGCTTCTCCAAGCCGATACCCAACAGTTAAATCGTGTCCATGACGCTGAAGCGGCATGCTGCGACCCGCCTCGAACTTTTCACGGTTGGTACGTCATCACTGCTGCAACTGTCCGGTCAGCCGACTGGGAGGTAACGCCTGACCCGACCGGCGATAATCCCTGGCACGCCGATGTCAGTCTTCCCGGAAGCATGGACGACGAGGACGCTTTCATTCAATACTGCGAGAAAATCGCAGCCAGCGCTTCCTGGCAAGCGCGGCCATGAGCCTTTCCGATGATGAGTTCCTTGATCCGGTTGCTGATGAGTTGGATAACGGCGCCCGGATTCGCGTTGCATCATGGGCAATAGAGTCCGACAATGACTGGGCACATTGATGATTCTTTTATGTCAGGAGGGACTGAGCTATGGCCAGAGTACCGTTTGCCACACGAGACGGCATGACGCCCGAGGGGCAGAAGGTCTGGGACGAAATCGAGACCAGCCGGGGCGGCGTTGCCCCCAACTACGCCGCGCTGCTGAACAACCCCGCCGCCGCGGGCAACCTCGCAACCCTGGGAGGGTACGCCAGGTTTGAGACTCCGCTGGACCCGCGGGTGAAGGCGCTGGCGGTGCTGGCCGCAGCCAGGGAAGCCCACGGCCACTACGTCTGGACGGTCAACCAGCGGGCGGCCCACGAAGCGGGCATCGGCGATGACGTGATCGCCGCCATCCACGAGTTCCGCGCCCCGGTGGGGCTGGCTCCCGATGACGCCGCCGTGGTCCAGTTCGTGCTGGAACTGCTGCGCCAGCACCGGGTGTCCGATGCCACCTTCGAGGCGCTGCGCTCCCGGATCGGAGACGCCGGGGTAGTGGATGTGCTGGTGGTCAGCGGCTATTACCACACCCTGGCCCACGCCCTGCAAGCACTGGAAGTGGACCTGCCCGAAGGCACCGCGTCGGCCCTGAGCTACCAGACCGGCCCCGCTCCCGGCGCGTAAGCCTCGGGCAAAGAAGGAGCGGCCGGCCCTGACAAGTCAGGGGAGCCGCTGAGAGGAGCGGCCCGCTACCGGTCGCTGAGAGCCAGATTCTACGCCCTGCCGTCCTCCGGGTCAACCTGCCGAAGGCGCGGGTAGTGTCTCAGTTTGACTACAAATCGCCATTGAAACTGAGACACTACCAAGGCGCGGTGTAGCCTTGCAGTTCAGATCCTGCCCCGGCTCGACCGGCGGTGGTCTCATCCCCGGCCCCGCTGCCCTATCATATCTTTGCGGGAAACGGACGGGCTGATGGGCGCTGTGGGGGTATGTGCCTTTCACGAGCAGCCCGGCCAATACAACGGTCAGTCGGCAACGGACTACCAAACTTCGTAAAAGTGAGCGGATTTGAGAGGAAAATCGAAAATTTTCCCTGCCGGTCTACCTGTTGCTTAGGATGGAACGCCGCCAGGCGCGGGTCACGCATTCGCGGTGGCGTTCCTAGATGGCCGGGGCGGCGGTGTGGGCCTAGCCGGCGGTGACGCAGGTAATGGTCTTGAGGACGCCCCGGATGCTCTGGACCTGTCCTGTCACAAGGTCGGCGACCGCGGCCATATTCGGGGCCTCGATCAGAGCTATGGCATCGAAGGGGCCGGTGATGGCGTCCGCCGAGCGCACTCCGTCAAGCTGCCTCAGCATCCGGACCACCTCAACAACCCGGCCCACCTGTACCTCTATGAGGATGTATGCGCTTGTGCCCACGGGCTACTCCTGGGTGCGCCAACCCGCCGTTCCGGCCCTCACAGTCAGGCCCAAGCCCTGCGGCGACTCGGCCTCTGAGGGTTAGTCCGGTATGCAGGCGGTGGAGGTCACTTCCACCAGGTTGTCGGCCGCGCCGAACTGGACGATGATGGCCGTCCGCGCCGGGCGGTCTTCCGTGAAGTACTCCCCGTAGACCTCGTTGAAGCCCTCCAGGTCCTCCGCCTTGGTGACGTAGCAGGTGTTGGTCAGCACGTTGTCCATGGACGTGCCCGCCGCCTCCAGGATCAGCTTGATACGCTCCAAAGTGTAGCGGGTCTGCTCACGGATGTCCTTTCCCACCTCCCCGGTGGTGGGATGGCGTCCGGTGCATCCCTGGACGTAGACCATATTCCCGAAGCGGGTCGCGTGGGACAGCAGGCCGCGTCCCGGAGCGAGCTTGTCGCAGGTGATGATCTCTTTGCGGGGCATGGCGCACTTCCTCCGTCTGCTTCAACCGGGACAGCGGCCCCGGCGGCAACCTGATATTGGTCTGGGATTCGCCTCATTATAGGCGCAGGACAAGTGCTGTCAAACAGTGGCGACAGGCGCCGGTTGCCGGCCACCCGGCAAAGATGCCATACCCGCACCCCACGGTTGACATGGATGACCCGCCTGAAGTCCCAGAGTGCCGCGACCCCGCCGACCATCCCTTCCTGGAATGGGCGTTATTCGCTCAAGCCGACGCTTTTGTCACAGGCGACGGGGACCTTCTCTCCCTGGCGCCTGCATTTCCCATCCCGGTCATCACGCCAGCACGCCGAGAGAACGTGCCGGGCACTCGGAAGGAACACCCTAATCAGGCAGGGGCAGCAGGAGCGAGGTGTGGTCGGTGACGTAGCGGGTCGTGTGGCCGTGGCCGGACACGTCCTCGATCAGGCGCACGTCTCCGGGGCCGAAGCGGTGGACCGTGCCGTCTCCCAGGCCGATTTCCAGGTCTCCGGACAGGGTGACCATCCAACGGCGGTTGGGCGCCGGGTGAAAGTCGAGGAAACGCCCTCCGGGGTTCTGCTGTACCTGCATCCCCTTCACGGTCTGCAATTCTCCCAGTTCGGGGTGTGCCGACAAGGGCAGTTCTTCGATGTGAGTCTCGTTGTCGTCCCCGGTGTACATACGATAGATTCCCATTTTCCTGCCTCCATCTCTGGTTGTACCATTCATGGTCCGGATAATACCGGTATAGCATGATTACACGAGGGTTGCAGATATACCCAAACCGATGCCGTATGCCCCATTTCTGTTGACACTCCCAGGCTCGGCGGCTATCATCTTATCACCTTGTAACGGTTGTTACGAAGGAACGGCGTCGGAAGCTATGGAGTTGCAAATCCATGGGTGGCTGACGCTCGTTTTGTCGTAATGTCAGAAAACCGTAATCCCCAGATACGCAACATAGTTAAATTCAGGAGACGAGGAGGAGAAGATGGCTGACCAAGATGTCGCACTTATGGCCCATTTGATGCGGCGCGCAGCGTTCGGCGCAAGCCGGGACGAGATCGAGGCCAGGGCCGCTAAAAGCTACGAAGCCACGGTTGAAGAACTGTTGAACCCGCAGGATCAGCCCCAGGTCGAGCAGGACCTGGTGTTCCGCCTGCAACCTTCCTATTACCAGGCTGCCGCGATTGAGAACAACGTGCAGTCCTGGGTGTACCAGATGATCAACACCCCGCGCCAGCTCCAGGAGAAGATGGCCCTATTCTGGCACATGATCTTCTGCGCGGGACACAGCAAGATCGACAGCGGCTTCGAGATGGGAGCCATGATCGAGATGTTCCGCGATCACGGGATGGGCAACTTCAGGGAACTGCTCTACAGGCTGTCCACGAGCCCCGGAATGATCTACTACCTGGACAACTCCGAGAGCCACAAGGTCGCCCTGAACGAGAACTACGGACGGGAACTGCTGGAGCTCTTCTCGATGGGTGTCGGCAAGGACGAAGAGTTCAACTACTCCGAGGACGACGTGAAGGCCTGCGCCCGCGCGTTCACAGGCTGGAACATCGCGCCGGCCCATCCCCCATTCCCCTACGGCCGCAGCCCATGGGAATTCCGCTTCGACCCCGCGGACCACGATGAGACCGACAAGACCTTCCTGGGCGAGATCGGTCCCTGGAACGGCGATGATATCCTGGACATCATCTGCAAACAGCATGCCACGGCCCGATTCATCGCCCGACACATGTGCAACTTCTTCCTGGCGGATGAGCCGCAGGTCCCCGCCTGGCGGTTGACTCCGCCCAGAGATCCTGCCCTTGTGGACGCTCTGGAGAAGGCGTACTTCGATTCCGGCTACAACATCACGGCCATGCTCCGGGTACTGTTCAACTCCGATTCCTTCAAGTCCGAGGACGTCCGGTACGCCAAGGTCAAGAGCCCGGCGGAAGTCGTGGTCGGCACCCTGCGGATGGTCCAGGAACACCAGGAGATCAAGCCCGGCCTGTTCGAGCTTTCCCAGGAGCCCAAGTACATGGGCATGGACCTGATGAATCCCCCCACCGTCGAGGGTTGGCATACCGGCCGTGAATGGATCGACAGCGGCACCCTGGTGGAGCGGATCAACTTCGCGTCCGAGTGGCTGGGGAACACCGAAACCCCCGGCGTCCGCTCGATGGTGGCCCGCCTGATGGCCCGCGACGAGGCCCAGAACCCCGAGGGATTCGTCGACGGCTGCCTGGACCTGATCGGTCCCATCAGCGTCGATGACGCTACCCGCGAAGAGTTGATCGACCACGTCAGCAAGGGAGGGGCGTTGCTGCGCGGCACCGAAACTGAGCAGGCCGACTTCACCCGGCGCACCGGCGAGATGTTCCAGATGATCGCCTCCACCGCCGAGTTCCAGTTCGAGTAACCGGCAACGGGAACCGGGAACCCATACGCCAGTGGCTGCTGGAGAAATCACCGGCCACTGGCCACCGATTACCGACAACAAATTTCAGGAGGAAATCAAAATGGTCTCCACCAGTAAAGACTCGGTCTTTGCGGTACTTTCCCTCTCCGGTGGAAACGACGGCCTGAACACCGTGGTCCCCCGGACCAACGGGCTGTACCGGGACTACCGCCCCAGCCTGTCGATTCCCGAGGACCAGATCATCCCCGTCACCGACGATCTCGGCTTCCACCCGACGATGGCCCCCCTCAAGAAGTTCTGGGACGAGGGCAAGCTGGCCATCTTCCTGGGCATCGGCTATCCCAACGCCAGCTATTCCCACTTCCGCTCGATGGACATCTGGCACACCTGCGAGCCCGACACCCAGGGAACCGAGGGCTGGCTGGGCCGGGCCATCAAGGAGATGGACCCCAACAGTGAGAACGTCCTTATGGGCGTGAACTTTGGTCGCGGCCTTCCACGGGCACTGGCCAAGGACGGCGTGCCCGTGGCATCCGTCGGCGACCTGGAGACTTACGGCCTGCTGACCGGCATTGACGGCGAGGACCAGCGCACCGAGGCCCTGGACGTGTTCGGACGCATGTACTCCCCCGCTATCGGCAGGGGCGCGGTCATGGACTACATCAAGCGCACCGGCACCGACGCCCTGAAGGGCGCGGACATCCTGGCCACCGCTCCCCAGATGTACAGCTCCGATGTCGAGTACTCCAATACCGTCGTCGGCCAGTATATGAAGAACATTGCCCAGACCCACCTGGCAGGGTTCGGCACCCGAATTCTCTACACCACTTCCCCGTACAACGGGTTCGACACCCACGCCAACCAGGCCGCATTGCACGCCGGTCTCTGGACCGACGTGTCGAACACCGTGGAGAATTTCTTCGCCGACCTGCGCAGCCATGACGCCAGCGACAACGTGACCCTGTTCCTGTTCACCGAGTTCGGCCGCCGCATCGCCGACAACGGCTCCGGCACCGACCACGGCGCGGGCGGCGTCGCCTTTGCCATCGGCGAGCACGTCAAGGGAGGCGTCTACGGCGAGTACCCGTCCCTGGAGCCCAGCCAGCAAGAGGAGGGCGGCAACCTGAAGTTCAACCTGGACTTCCGCTCCGTCTACACCGACATCGTGGAGAACTGGCTCGGACTGGAAGCGGCCCCCATCGTGGGCGGAAACTTCGAGAAGACCGGATTCATCTAGGCCGCACAGCCGGACGCTGCCCTGCCTGACCAAAAGCAAGAATGGGGTTGTTCCCTACGCCGCCCGATGGCCGTGGGGAGCAGCCCTGTAGAGGAATGCCAGCGAGGTAAGATTTATGAGCACTCACTTCTTCGGTCTTACCGACCGGACATTCGCCTACAGCCACTCCATCGGCCGCAACGAGTTTGCGGGGACCGGGTTCCGAAACCCCGTGGACATGGCCATAGGCGAAGACGACATCATCTATATCGCCAACCGCTCCTATGAGAACCGTCCCGACGGCATCCGCATCAGCGTCGTCTCGATGGACGAGGAGTACATCTCCGAGTTCGGTTCTTACGGCGAGGACCCCGGCCAGTTCGTTTGGCCCACCGCCGTGGCCCTGGACGACCGAGGCAACGTTTACTTGGCCGACGAATGGCTGAATCGCATCTCCATCTACACTGGCGACGGCGAGTTCGTGCGCAGTTGGGGCAGGTCCGGCTCCGGCAACGGAGAGCTTGACCGCCCCGCGGGCCTAGCCATCAACGGCGACACTATCTTCATCACCGACAGCCGCAACCACCGGGTACAGAAGTTCAGCCTGGACGGGTCGTACATCGGCCAGTTCGGCAGCTTCGGCTCTGGCGAAGGCGAGTTGAACATGCCCTGGGGCATCGGCCTGGACAAGGACGGCAACGTCTACGTCGCGGACTGGCGCAACGACCGGATACAGGAGTTCTCCGCCGACGGCGAGTGGCGTGCCAGCTTCGGCCAGTCCGGCTCCGCCGTAGGCCAGTTCAACCGTCCCAACGGCGTCGCCGTTGACGCGGAAGGCGACATCTACGTGGCCGACTGGTTGAACAACCGTGTCCAGGTGCTCAGCCCGGAGGGGCGGTTCATCACCGAATTGAAGGGCGACCACGTCCTGTCCCAGTGGGGCCGGGACAAGCTCCTGTCCAACCCGGACATGATCCGCCAACGGGCCCTGGCATTGGCCGCCAACCCGACCTACGAAAAGGAACTGGCCCATCCATGCGCGGTCAAGGTAGACTCGCAGGGCCGCGTGGCCATCCTGGACCACACCCGCGGGCGGGTACAGGTCTACACTAAGTCCGCCGAGCCGGTACTGGTCTAACTCACACTCCTGGCACAACCCCGGAAACCAGAATCGCTGGAGCTTCAAGGCTCCGGCGATTACTTTTGGGATTCCATTTTCCGTTATCCGATGTGTTATAGGCCGCGCCCACTATCAGGCTGTAACCCGGCGCGGTGTAGTGCATGGGTTATCCGGTCCGTCATGGCCTGCCACTTGGCCTTCTCTTCCTGCTCACGCCTCGAAGCCCCGCCGGGCGCCATCCTGATTGCCATTCTGACTTCAATGTGGAAATCCCCAAAGTCACTGTGCGGGCATGGGTAGGACCATTCCAAGGTCCCCTCAGTGACGTAATGCCCACGGAGCAGACAGTTACCTCCCGCTCCGGTTTCTCCGCCTCTCCATCCTCGAATCTCTCAGTCCCTCTTGTCCTGTCAGTATTCTCAATCGCGCTTGCTGGTCAGAGGTCGAGGGGATAAATCCGGCGTGGGTCCGTTAGCGTAAATTTCCTCCAATTATCTTAACATGGCCTTTGTGACAGACAAGCTGTGGCGTACAGCGGATTCATCCATGAAATCCCCATAGAAGTTGGAGTGCAATCCGCTGGCTGTCATAAACCTTACATATAGTTCGGGACTGTGGAATTCCTCAGAAAGCTGTCTTGCCATCACATACAGCAGGGCGTGTGCCGCCGCTCTCCATCATTTCTCAGACGCTTGCAACAGGTCATCTTCTTCCTGTTCCTCATCGGCTTGCCGGATGAGATGTTGACTCAATTCCGCATGTTCTACCCCGCTGTTGGTCGTCATGTGTCCCCCGCGCTTCCCAACTCCGCTTGCGGCGGGCCTTCGGGCATACCGGCGTCGATCCAGGCCGCTATCTCGTTAACCTCATCCCGGGACAGGAAGGGGCCGTGAAGGGGCATCCGGCCGAAGGTCAGCACGGAGCGGGCCAGGGACCGCACCAACTGGGTTTCCCTACCGGGCACTCCCGGCTCGATAGCCCTGACTCCCGACAGGACGCTTTCCGCCAGGTCCTGGGGCGAGTCCCAGTAATACTGGTGGATACCGGGCAAAGGCTCCCTGCCCCAGCGTTCCTTCCAGCGATCCATCACCCCGTCCAGAAGCTCCTTTACCCTGGGCCAATAGACGGCGTTGTCATTTGACGGATTAGTGCTCAATGCCTCAGTCCCCTAGCGCGGGTGTTCGTTCATGGCCTCGGCCTTCAACAGCTCCAGGGCGTGGCCGAGGACGGGAGTTACGACCTCCAAGCACTCGCGGACGCCCCTGGGGCTGCCGGGCAGAGTGATTATCAGAGTGCTTCCCCTGATCCCGGCCACTGAGCGGCTCAACATGGCCATCGGGGTGAATTTCAGGGTTTCCGCGCGCATGGTCTCGGCCAGGCCAGGCACCTCTTTGTCGATAATGGAGAGGCAGGCTTCAGGGGTAACGTCATAGCGTCCCAGCCCGGTGCCGCCGGTGGACACGATGATGTCGACGTCCGGCGCATCGGCCCACTCGGCCAGCTTGCCGGCGATTGTATCGTGGTCGTCGGGAACGACCTCATAGCGGGCAACCTCGTAATCCGGGGCGGCAAGAACTTCCTGGATGGCCTGGCCGCTGGTGTCCTCCCGCTGGCCCTGGGAACCAGACGTACTCACAGTCAAAACGGCTAACCGGAACATGGCAACCTCCGACCAGAATCATACCATAGCCCGCTCATTTTGCCGAAGGGCGGACCGCCCGCCCACGCCTCTGCATGCGTTCAGGACATTCATTCCCCGAAAATTGACAACCCCATAGCCGCCCATTATATTCACAAGGCGGTCAGGACGGCGAAATCCGGCGCTGCCAAGCCGGGCCGCCGGAAGCTCCTACCCACATCTTTCACTGGGGGACGGATCCTATGGGCCGCTCCCCGGCTGGCCCGCAGGTATGGGGCCGGATTCTCAGGATGAGGCGAAATCCCTTTGACTTCACAGGCCGACTGCGTTTTCTGTAGAATCGCCGCCTACCGGGAACCGGCGAAGTTCCGGTACATCGACGACGACATCATCGTTATAGTCAACCGGCTTACCTGGGTGCCGGTAATGCTGCTGGTGATGCCCAAGGAGCACCTGAGCCAGGTGCAGTTGTGGTCCAGCCCCATCCTGAACCGCCTGGGTGATGTAGCCGTCCAGATGGGTTGTGACTTCTGCCCCAACGGGTTCCGGGTGCTGTCCAACTTCGGCCGTGACGGGATGCAGAGCCAGAGCCACGGCCACCTGCACGTGGTCGGCGGCACGCGCCTTATAGAGTACGCCTGACAGTGGCCAGGGATGAGTGGTCAGTGGCCAGTTGCTGCCAGTCACTTATCACTATCCACTGACCACCAGAGACAGGATCGACAACACCACCAAGGACCGGGTCCCCGGCAGACGTGCCGGACGGTCCGAAGTTTAGGGCGAGGTTTTCAGTGGCCGAGACAATTCTCTACGACAAGCAGGACAACATCGTAACCATCACCCTCAACCGCCCCGATTCCCTCAACTCGATCAACCGGCAGTTGCGGCGGGAGTTGGGAGAAGCCATAGAGCAGTTTGACGGCGATGGCGACGCCTACGTGGCCATTATCACCGGCGCGGGCCGGGCCTTCTGCGCAGGCCGGGACCTGAAGGAGCGGGCAACGGACAATGCTGAGGGGATCCAGGCCCGGGCCTCGGCGAGCATGACGCCGGAAAGCCCATACATGTGGCCCAGGACGTGGAAACCGCTCATCGCCGCGGTCAACGGCTTCGCCCTGGCCGGCGGCTGGTCCATAGCCCAGATGTGCGACCTCCGGCTGGCCTCGGAGGACGCCAAGCTGGGCATCACCGAGACCAAGTGGAGCCTCATGCCCCCCTTCGGCACCATCCTGCCCAAGCAGGTCCCCCTATCGGCGGTGCTGGAACTGGTGTTCACCGCCGAACCGATCACGGCCCAGCGGGCATACGACATCGGCTTCCTCAACAAGGTCACGCCCGCAGACCAACTGATGGACGAGGCAATGGCAATGGCTCGGCAGATAGCGGCCAACGCCCCGCTGGCGGTGCAATACTTCAAGGAACTGGCCTACCGGGGCCTGAACATGTCCACCCAGGACATCTCATCTCTGACCTACCACATGTACGACCAACTCCTGACCACGGAGGACTCCAAGGAGGGGCCGCGGGCCTTCGCGGAAAAGCGCAAGCCCCGCTGGCAGGGGCGGTAGTCTACCACGGCAAGCCTGCTCAACAACGAAATCAGGAGGAAAGCGAGTTGGAACCGATAATCCGCAACTTGAAGGACGTATTCACGCCGGGAGGCTCTCCGGGACGGCTCATCACCCTGGACGACAACCCACCCACCTGCACCATGACCTACTCGGAAATAGAACCCGGCCAGACCAGCGCCCACCACATCCACCCCTGGGAGCACGAGGTATACATCATCGATGGCTCGGGCACCCTGGTCTGCGACGGCAACAACTACCCGGTGAAGGCCGGTGACGCCATCTTCATACCCGGCGAGGTGGACCACTATACCCTGAACGACGGTGGGCAGGGCAATATCAAGCGCATCGAGATCAATCCGCTGATGGCGGCCCAGCAGGGCGGGGCCAGGGCCGGCGGCGGAGTCGGCAGCGGGAAGCCGCCAATGATACGCAACCACGCCGACCTTAACGCTCAGACCGGCAGCCGCATCATCGGGTCAGCAGACGGCGCGCCCACTTACTTGATGCTTTACAACGGGGCAATGGCTCCAGGCAGCGTGAGCCACGCCGCGGAGGGCGGGCATGTGCATCCCTGGGAGCACGTCGTATACATCCTGGAAGGCAGCGCGGTAATAGCCTGCGAGGGGACTGAGCACCCGGTGACCGCGGGCGACGCCGTCCTGGTGCCACCCAACACTTTCCACCAGTGGCGCAACCACAGCGACCAGCCCATGCTCCGCGTCACGTTCAACCCCCTGGAGTCGGAACACGCCGAAGGCTAGACTTCATTCGGGAGAGTCAGTTAACTACAGACATGAGTCATCCCGAATTTTGGGTACTGTGGGTACAGAAGGAGAGGGGCAGGCGGGCCAAAGGGCGCTCAAAGCTGACCTGATTCGAGGAAGCGGTACCGCAGCGTCCGGTACCGCTTTCCGGTTCTATGGCGCCAGTTTCGCAGCAGATTGCTGAGCTGCCTGGTTCCAGCCCTAGTCTGAGCCCGAGTGAGGACATGTGCGCCAATTCGCTCAGCAACAGTCCTGACCGGGAGTGGCGCAGGCGCACTATGGCAATCAGGGCCAGGAAAAGGCGCGCACCAGACGGCGGTCTATCTGCCGGTCCAGCCATTGCTCCAAAGGCCCGATGATTGTCCCTCAGGCTTCGGCCAGCTTCTGCACTACGTCCTCGTCAAGCTCCACCCCCAAACCCGGCCCCTCTGGCACGTCCAGGTATCCGTAGTTCACCTGCAGAGGTTCCTTTAGTATAGGCCACTCGTCGCGTATGGAAGTGGGTTCAATGTTGTATTCCTGAGCGTAGGGTATGTTGGCATAGGCGGCGCAGGCGTGAAGGTGGGCTACCGTGCTTATGGTCGGCTGGGTGTTATGGACGGTAATGGGTTTGCCAAAGGCAGAAGCCAGCGCGGCAATCCGCTGGAACTCGGTGAAGCCGGGTACCTTCACGATGTCCGGCTGCACGATGTCGATCCTGCCCCGGAGCATCAGATCCCGGTACTCCCAGTGGGTGTAGATCATCTCCCCGGACGCGATGGGGATGTCCAACGTGTCCGCGATGGCCGCCAGCCCTTCAAGGTCATAGTGGGGCCGGGGCTCCTCGAAGTGGAACACTCCCAGATCTTCCAGCGCCCTCCCAATCTCAAGGGCGTGGTGCGTTGAGAACGCGCCGTTAACGTCAACCAGGATTTCGATGTCGTCGCCAACGGCGGCGCGGACCTCCCTTACCGTGTCTATCGTTTGGTCCGCCGGGTGGTCGATGGCCCCGGGCACCGCGCTGTGCAGCTTGTAGGCCGAGTAACCGGCATCGACGAAAGAGGCGGCACGCTTGGCTTCCTCCGCCGGGGTCATGTCCCGCCGCATGGAACTGGCGTACATCCGAACCTTGTCCCGGGCCTTGCCGCCCAGCAGTTTGTAGATGGGGACGCCCAGAGCCTTGCCCTTGAGGTCCCAGAGGGCTATATCCAGCCCGGCGATGGCACAGTAGACCGCGCCTCCCATGTCCGACGCCGACCCTGCTGCGACCATTTCCCGCCACCGGACCTCCGTGTCCACCGGGTCCTTGCCAAGCAAGACCGGTTTGAGCGTAGTATCGACCAGGGTCTTGACCACCTGCGGCTGGCGGCGGAAGCACTCTCCGATTCCCACCAGTCCTTCATCGGTGTACACGCGCACGAAGGGGAATTGCCGGTCGAGGACCAGGCATTCCACGTCGGTAATCTTCATGGTCGGACCTCCACTTTGTCTCCTGCATCCGCTCCCCTTGCGTCCACAGCGTTTACTCCCGCGGCAACTTGACCGGGAATGGAACGTTGGGGTATCGGCTGACGACCCTGCTCCACACCGAATGGCCGATTTCCTCGGCACGGCGCACGATGTCAGGCTCGTCGATGGTCAACACATTGCCGTCGCGCATGACCCATTCCCCATCGACCATCACGGACTTTACGTCGGCGGGTTGGCCATTGTGAACAAACGAGGAGACGATGCGCAGGGTTGGGACCAGGTGGGGACGCATCACGTCGATCAAGAACAGGTCGGCCTTCTTGCCCACTTCCAGGGAACCGGTATCCGAGCCGAGACCAAGAATGTTCGCTCCGCCCTGGGTTGCCCACTCCAGCACGTCCTCGGGCTGGGGGTCCATCTGGTCGTTGCGGCGCACGCGCTCCAGGAACAGACCGGCGCGCATAACCTCCACCATGTCCTCGGCCATGTTGTCCGACCCCATGCCGATGCGGCAACCCGCAGCCCGTAACTCTTTCACCGGCGCGGCTGCCCCGCGTCGAGCGGCGATGGCAGCGTTGTTGGAGACCCCCACTCCCGCCTGACCGAGCAGCGCAGTTTCCGACGGGTTCACATAGCGGCAGTGGGCGACCACCAAACGCGGCCCCAGGAAGTCGTTGGCAAAGAGGTAGTGGGTGGGCGGCACTCCCCGGACGCGCATGACAGCCTCGATTTCGTCCTGGCTCTGGGAGAGATGGATCGTGTAGCCGGTGCCGTGGGATTCCGCCATCTCCCGGCTGGCCCGCAGCAACTCCGGTGAGCATGTCTCCGGCGCATGTGGGGCTATGAAGCAAGTGACTCGTCCATCTTCTTTGCCGTGCCAGCCCTCTATCAGGTCAGCGCTCCGGCTGAGCCCCTGGCCGGCACGCTCCCGGGAAAATTTGTTCCCGCCCCGGTCCTGCTCCTCTTCCGCGTCGTTGATGTTATCGGCCAAGACCAGGCGCAGCCCGGTGCGCGCCAGGGATTCGGCGTACCCACCCACGCCGGCGGATATCTCCAGCAGGCAGGTCGTGCCGCTGCGTATGGCTTCCAGCACACCCAGGGTGACCATCACTTCCTGTTCCTCTACCGAGAGCAGGGAGCGCGCAGCCGTGGGGAACCGCAAGGTGGTGGGGAAGCCGAAGTCCTCCAGGATGCCCCGGTCCGCCGTGGCCAGCAGGTGAGTATGGCAGTTGACCAGGCCGGGGAACACTGCCTGGCCCGTCGCGTCCACCCGTTCGGCATCCGGGTAGAGAGCGGAGACTTCATTAGCAGGACCGACAGCTGCGATACGACTGCCGTCTATAGCTATGGCAGCGCCGTACAGCACTGTCCGCCCCGGGTCTCCGGTGACAATCGTGGCGTTGCTGATAACTGTCGTCATGGGCTACATGGTAACATAGCGCCCGAACCAAACGGTCAAAGAAGGAGAGATTCTCATGCCAGAAGTGGAGAACAAGCTGAAGGAACTGGGCTACGAGCTTCCGCCGCCCCGGCGCACCCAGTTGGGGAACTTCATCCCCGCTGTGCGCACTGGCAACCTGGTCTACCTGTCCGGCACTGGCCCTGGCCTGCCCGACGGCACCCTGCTCCACGTGGGCAAGCTGGGTTCTGACCTCACCATCGAACAGGGATACGACTGCGCGCGCCAGACGATGCTGAACCTGCTGACCAACCTGAAGGGGGAGATAGGCGACCTGGACAGGTTGAATCGGGTGGTCAAGCTGCTGTGCATGATCAACGCGGCCCCCGACTTCGGAGACACGCCCAGGGTGGCCAACGGAGCGTCGGACCTGCTGATCAGCCTCTACGGGGAGCAGGGCCGCCACGCCCGCTCCGCGGTGGGCATGTCCACCCTACCCGGGGGAATGCCAGTGGAGATCGAGATGATCGTGGAAGTGGAGGACTAGGACGTATCCCGGCGTTACGCCATCACAGCCGCTCCCATGCCCCGGCGGACATGCCATCGGAGCGACTCGATCACTTGGGTTCGATAGAATCAGCGCAGGGATGTGTGCAGGCAAGCTACAATTCCCCGCGCTGGTCTTTGCGCTGCTCCTTGTCGATTCCGCCTGGGGTCTCTCCCGAAGACTGCTTCTACTTTGCGGCCCAGCCCTCACGAGGTTTCCCGCGGTTCATGTTACCCCAAGTCCGGCGGCTGGTGCTGTATCCACGGCCTTGCCTGCTCGAAGGTTGCGGACGCACGCAGCACCGTGGCCTCCTCGCCGCGTCGGCCTACTATCTGGAGGCCGATGGGCAGACCTTCCGCTGAGAACCCGCAGGGGATACTGGCTGCGGGCTGCCCGCCCAGGTTGAAGGGACGGGTCATAGGCGAGAACCCGCCGCGAGCCGGAACGTCCACGCCTCCGATGCGGGACGGTGGTTCTCCTACCGGGAACGCGGGAACCGCCAATGTGGGTGTGAGCAGCAGGTCGTAAGACTCCATCAGGTCGTCGACACGGGCGCGCATCTGGTCCACGGCGCGGATTGACCCGGCGTAATCTGCCCCGGTCACATTCCGGGCGTGCTCCAGGCAGAAGAGGGTGTTTTCGGTGAGAAGTTCCGGGCATTCGTCAAGCAGGTGGCCGTAGCTCACGTAATTACCGATATAGAAGATGTTGAGGAAGGCCGGGACCGGATCGTCCAGTTCGAACTCGGGTTCGTCCACGATGCAGCCCAATTCCTCGAACACCCGTGCCGCCCTGGAAGTGACCTCCACCACCTCCGGGTCGATCACGGCGTAGCCCATGTCGGCGCTCCAGGCTATGCGCAGGCCGGACGCTCCGTCACCCAGCGCCGCCTCGAAGTCCGGGGGCGTTTCCCGCATGGATGCGGGGTCCCTTGAGTCGTGGCCCGCCAGGGCTTGCAGCAGCACGGCGGCGTCCCTGACGGTGCGGGCCATCGGACCGGACTGGGACGTAAGGTTGGGGGAGGGGCGGCCCAACCCCCCGGCGCGGGGGACCCTGCCCAAGGTTGGCTTGATCCCGTACAGGCCGCAAAAGCTGCTGGGGTTGCGGATGGATCCGCCTCCGTCGGTGCCGGTAGCGATGGCGCACATTCCCGCGGCCACCGCCGCGCCCGCTCCGCCACTGGAACCACCAGCAGTTCGTTCGGGGTTCCAGGGATTGCGGGACGGCTCCCCAAGCCGGTTTTCGGTGGTGCCCTGCAGCCCGAACTCCGGCGTGTTGGTCTTGCCCAGAAGCACCGCGCCTGACGCCTTAACCCGCTCCCACACCACCGAGTCGATGTCCGGGACCGTGTCGCGGAAAGCCAAGGACCCCATCGTGGACCGGATTCCTCTGGTGGCTTCCAGGTCCTTAACGGATATGGGGATGCCCAGCAGCGGCATTCCCCGAGTCCCGCTCTCTATCATCCCGTCGGCAGTGCGGGCTGCTGTCAGCGCTTCGTCTCCCGTGACAGTGAGATAGGCATTGAGAATGGGGTTTAACTGCTCAATCCGGCGCAGGTAAAGCTCGGTCAGTTCCACCGAGGAGACCCTGCGGGCGTCCAGCATCTCCCGGAGTTCGTACACGGGCGCGTAAAGCAAGTCGGTGTCCGGCATCGTCCCTCCTTGTTTGGCTTTCATTTGGAAGGGTTCGCGGCCTACGTCCCCTTGACGTTGACGATCTGGCGGAAGGTATGCACCACGTCCACCAGGTCGCGGGACTGTTCCATCACCAGGTCGATGTCCTTGTACGCGCCGGGCAACTCGTCGAGGAAAGCTTCGGAACGCCTGACCTCAATGCCCTCCATGTACTGGTCGAAATCTTCCATCGTGAAGGAACCGCGGGCCTTGTTGCGGCTGAGACTGCGGCCCGCGCCGTGGGGCGCGGTATTCAGCGACGCCGCATTGCCCTTGCCCCGCACCACGTAGCTGGCAGTACCCATTGAGCCGGGAATCAGTCCCAATTGGCCTTCCCGGGCCTCGATGGCCCCCTTCCTGGAAACCAGCACGTTCTTCCCGAAGTGGTGCTCGCGCTGGGTGAAGTTGTGGTGACACTGGATGCGCTCCACCTCGTCGAACTCGCCGAAGCGGTACTGGAGGATTTTAAGGACGCGCTCGATCATCTCATCGCGGTTGAGCCTGGCGAAGTCCTGCGCCCACAGCAGGTCGGTCATGTAGTCGTCAAACTCTGGCGTGTCCTCGACCAGGTAGGCCAGGTCAGCGTCGGGCAGGTTGATGTACCACTTCTCCATCAGCGCCTTGGCGGTCTTGATGTGGAGCATGGCGAGCCGGTTCCCGATTCCCCTGGAACCGGAGTGCAGGAAGGTCCAGACCGAGTCTTCCTCGTCGAGCACAATCTCGATGAAGTGGTTGCCGGAACCCAGCGAGCCAAGCTGCTTCCGCCAGTTGCGGTCGACCTTGTCGTAGAAGTCGAGCCGGTCCAGCTCCGCGGCCTGGGACTCCAGTTGCTCGACGCGCTCCCTGGCAGTCTTCTTGACGCTGCGGTTGTAGCGGCCCGCGCTTAGGGGTATCTGCTCCTCAACGGCCTTGCGCAGGTCGGACAGGTCCTCGGGCAGGTCGTCTTTGACCAGGGGTGTCTTGACGGCGATCATGCCGCAGCCGATGTCCACGCCCACCGCGGCGGGGATGATGGCCCGGAGGGTGGGGATGCACGAGCCGACGGTCGCGCCCATGCCGAAGTGGCAGTCAGGCATGACGGCGACGTGCCTGAAGATGAAAGGCAATTCGGACAGGTTCCTGATCTGCTGAAGAGCGGAGTCCTCGATCTGCTCCTCGGGCAGCCAGGACAGGATGTTCGGGCCAATGTTCAACGGCGGCATGGTGGCCTCCCCGCGTCGTTGAGTGGGGACGACGCCTTGTGAAAGTGTGTAACTTATAGTGTAACACGGAGGGGGTGGGGGAACGGTCAACGGCGGGTCGATTTACCCAGAGGGCGCAAGGGAAGCAAGGGCTTCTTCGGGCGTGACGACTTCCAGGTTATATCTTGCACGGATGCCCGATGATTTCAGGCCGTCGCGCAGAGGAGTATCGGCAGTTACCAATGTGGCCCCGGTAGCCACTGCCAGTCTTACGAGAAACGTGTCGTCCTGGCTGCCTTGGGGAATACGGCTTTCTTCCTCAAACGGTCCAGCATCACCTCTGTCGAAGCCATCGAGCTTGCCACTGATGCCGGCTGCGTCCCGCAATATGCGTAACATTGGCGCTCTTGGACTGACAGGCATGTGTCTGGCTTGGCCTAGCTGTTGAAGATATTTCACCCAAAGCGGCAGATCTATTACGATAGCATGACAAATTCTAATGATTCGGGTCACCAGTTCGGTGCATGTGTCGTCGGGTTCACCGTTCTCGTCGGTTCCGGTATGGGCGAAGGTCAGGACGTTCTCGTCCAGAATAAAGGATCTGTGCGGGGTCAAGAGTTCTCCCGCAACGCTTCGACTAGCCGGTCCATTTCGTCCAGGTTTGCATCATAGAACCCCGGCAGTCCCCCCATCGTCTGACCCCTGTCAGTGACCTCGATTTCGGTGGCGGAACAGATTCCCTGATCGTCTTTATCGAAGGCGTAGATTGCTACCTCCTCTTTTGAGATCACCCCCTCCGCTACCAAGACCAGCAACCTTCCCAGCATGTGCTCGCCATGGGTGGTCATGATTATCTGTTTGTCGTTGGCCTTGGCTTCTTCTACCAGGACCTGGGTGAGGTCGCCCTGCGCCTTGGGGTGGAGGTGCAGTTCCGGTTCCTCGATCAGTACGGTGGCCCCGCGTTCGGCCCTGGCAAGCTCGAACAGCAGGTGAATCAATGCATTGGTTCCAGACCCTTCCATTGTGATGTTTACATTGCCGGTCTCGGATGTGGAGAGCGGTCGTATCTTCCGACCGGGAGCCAGATCGGTCTTGAACCCCACACTAGTAATTTTCAACATCCAAACGGAGACTCGTGCTTGAGTAGAAGAAGAGTATGCCAATGTACTCACAATCTGGTCTTCTTGAGCATCTAAACCGGCCACGGATGATATATCGTCTGCCGGTCTATCTCCCAACGAGTAGTCAAAGCGGACTAAGCCTCGAATAGCTGGAACTATCTTCAAATTTTCCATTACCCTTGTAGGAGCAACGGATGCTTCGTTCAGGAAATCTCCAAAAGGCAGGATCGGCCAATCTCTTAGTTCATCCGGTGGTTGGAAATCGAGAACCATCATACTGGCAATGTTTAGTCCGTTTAGCGCCAAAACTCCTATTTCAATACCTATAGGATTCTTGACGGTTTGGTTCATTAACCTTCCTACGGGGATGTCAAACGGAACATCAGAGTACTCGAACTGGGTGCTCCCTCGTTTTTCCCCCCGCTGGATTGTGTCACGGGAATAGTCCAGATGGACATCAAACTTGACCGGAATTGTGTTATGCATCGACCTGACCGGCCAAGTGCCCCATAACGAAAACCCCACTCTATCAGATGCACGGTCAACACCATGCAGCATAAAGTCATCTTCGCCAATTCGTACCAAGTCCCCCTGCAAGTCCAATGCCTGGCTGGCGTCTTGTGACTGCTTGAGCAGCAGCAGAGCTTGCAAGACGCCGGACTTGCCCGTGCCGTTTGGGCCAATCAACACCGTTACCAGCTTTGGGCTGATTTCCAGGTCTCTAAAGCACTTGAAGTTTCGCAGACCTATTTTGGTGATCATTGGGGCTGGCCTCCAAGCACCATTATAGCAACGGCAAGCATTGTCGCGGTAATTCCTGACTTCACCTCGTTGACATCCTCTACTGGATTTCCGTTATCATCATCGTTGCCCAGGACCGGCTTGTATGGGGGATGATAATGGCCAACTCGTTGCACCGGGAAATCCCCATCGGTAAGTCCGAGGTTTACGAAGGAGACTGTTTGGAGTTAATCCCAAATCTCCCAGATGCCAGTATCGATGTGGTGGTTACTAGCCCTCCCTACTGGGGGCAACGGCAGTCCTTGGGCAACGGGACCGAAGAAGACCCCAGAAGCTACATCGAGTTCCTGCAATCAGTGTTCGCGGTTGTACTCCCCAAGCTGAAGCGCAACGGCATAGTGTGGATCAATTTGGGCGACGCATACAATACCCCCGTCAATTGGGGACATAAGGACTACAAATACAGTTCTTTGGGTCCGGACGGTAACGGGTTTAGCCCTGAAAATTCCGCTTATACAAAGCCGAGATTCAAGCGTCGGGCATTCGTTGACAACTCTACAGGATGGCTGAAATACGGCAATCTCCTAATGCTGCCGCAACGGCTTCTTATCTCGCTCGTGGACTGCGGCTATTTGTACCGCGGGGAAGTGATATGGTCCAAGAAGAACGCGATGCCTGAGGGGATTTGCCGGCGCCCTCACCGCAAGCATGAGCCTATCTTTCTTCTGGCGCGGGATGAGCAGCACTCTTTTCGCCGCAAACCACCAGTGCCAAGCGTGTGGACATTTGCGAACGAGACTATCGACGGATTGCCTCATCGCTCAAGGTTCCCGATAGAATTACCGAGGCGCTGCATTGAGGCATACGGGCAGAGTGGTCCTCAAGTAGTGGTGCTCGACCCGTTCTCAGGCTCAGGCTCTACGGGAATAGCAGCAACGCAACTCGGTTGCACTTATATCGGGTTTGAGATTGACCCTGATCAAGTCGCAGAATCGAAACTTCGGCTGTCAAAAGCCATGGCTGAACCCAAGATGGACTTTAACGAGATGAGCGCCGACGTGCCTCGGCAATCAGAAACTGCGAAAAGCGGTCATCTGGACTTGTAATGTCACAGACGAAAATACGGGCTGCCGCATCCGTGCCTTCCTGCGTTGGTACAGTATTCCTGTTGTAGGAGAAGCAGGCTGAGAAGTGGCCGTGCTCCTCAAAGTCTCGCCGCTTGTCGCTAAGGTCATCTTCCCCAGTATTGCCAAACTCTCCGCGATTGGCTGGGTTCGGAGAAGGAAAACTCTTGGCATCCATTGTCCAGAACACCGAAAGATAACCCGCATCGATCAATGCTTGACTCATTGGAACATCATCGGTCCGCCTCTCGGCAAGGCTGGCCTTGACATGGACAACACCGAGCAATCGTTCTGAACCGTCTTGACGAGCAAAAATAAGCACGTCCGCCTTGTCCGGAACTATCCTGGGGTCGGCAGTAGCTCCCAGGAAAGAAGTCTTCTCGGACTTGGAACTTGTTCTGACTGTTATCCCGTGGTCGCTGAGGAACGGTCCGTAGTGCTCTACCAAGACCCGCTCCAAAGCCCAACCGCTGGTCCGTTTCCAACTCTGCTCCAGATTGAGCCTGGCGTTGGCGGCAGGATGATTCGACCGGTCACAGTACGCCCGATTGATCAGGAACGTCCACAAATCAGACGGGTTTGCGTCAGGCCACACTCGGACGGCATGAAGGAAGGACTGGGACACCGCGTATGATTTTGCATTGGCCTCGGCAAGACCCGCCCGCATTACATCAAGAACTTCGTCAAATTGGGATCGTGTAGCGACTGTCAGGCTATATTCGGCGTCGAACTGGTCGTACCTGAACCTTATGACTAGGCCGTTCTCTGTATCGACGGCCACTATTCCTCCCGGTGAGCCTGGTAAAGTAGTTTCCTGCCCGATGCCTTCAAACAACCGGCCTGGTGGGACTCTCAGCGCCGAGGCCAAGCTCAAGATAGCCGACAAGGACAGATTGCGCTCTCCACGTTCGATTCCGCCGATGTATGACCGGTCCAGACCGGCGTCAGCCCCAAGCCTTTCTTGGCTTAGGTTCAAAGTCTCTCGGATGCGCCGGACGTTCCTGCCGAACGTAAGCCGTCCAGAATCCTCCATGGGACAGGATTCTGTGGGTTTTCATCCGCGCAAGTCTACGGACTGATCGTACCATTTTCCTATGTAGCAATTGATACTGACGTGCTCATCCACCGGAAAACAGGTCCGGCGCAGGTCACCCTGCGCCGGACGGTGCGTGTTCTACGATGGCAATGAGGTTCGCTGATTACAGCCGGATATACCCCGTATCACCCTCTATGGTTATTTCCGTGCCGTAGGGCTTGGAGACTTCCTGGAGCCAGTGGAGGGTCTGCTGGGCTATTTCGCCCTCGGCCATGACCGGGCGGCCACGCTGGGGGATGGGGCGGCCGTGGCCCATGTCTATGGGATGCAGCACTATCTCCCGCAGGTCCCCGCCCTGGTAGTTGCACACCGCAACCACGCTCTGCCAGAACACCGGGTCGCCGGCGAAGGCGCGGGTGCCGCCGCCGGAACGGGTGTCCAGGTAGTCGCCGGGGGTGTGTTCGTGAGTCAGATTGAAGCGGCGGTACGACTCGTCGGGCAGCCACAGGACGCTCTCATTCTGGAAGATGAAGTTGCCCAGACTGTAGAATATGGGGCGGTTCTTGTATATCTCGATGCCCCGCAGCAGGTGCGGCCCGTGGCCCGCGAACAGAGCGCAGCCCTGGTCGATAGTCCAGCGGGCGAAGTCCTCCAGAAACTCCGGCGGCGACGTCCGGGTCGAGCCGTGGTACTCCCCGGATCTGCCGCTCTCGTGGCAGTGAGCACCGTAAATCTGGAAGTCCGAGAGCTTCTGGGACCCCCGTATCCACTTGGCCATGCCGGACAGATCGTCGTTATTGGGTGATGTGTGGATGCCGAACTCCTCGGACAGAACGAACTTCTTTTCCAGGAACTCCAGCTCCGTGTTATAGTCCAAGGCCTCCTCTATGCCGCCGAACCCGAAGGCGTTGGAGGCTGCCTTGTGTTCGTCGTAGCCCAACTCCCGGTTGGCCTTGTTGAGCGCGTCGAAGACGTCCCGCTCCACGTGGTGGACCAGTTGGTGTCTCAGGGCGTTTACTCCCGGACGTCCCGGGAAGTCGGGGCGGCCCGGCCCGGCGCGTGACTGGTCGCTGAAGGTGCTGGTGGCCGACATGACTGCGACGCGGCCCATCGCCGAGTCCACATAGGCGGGGGCCCTGGCCTCGTCGATGTTGTGCCCGCCTCCGGCCTGGGGCAGGCCCTTGTCGTGGCAGTGCTGGAGCGTGGTCAGGAACCCGCCCTCGGAGAAGTCGAAGGAATGGTTGTTGGCTGTGGTCACCGCGTCGATGCCCATCCACTTCAGCTCGTCCAGGTTGGCCGGGTCGGATCGGGTGTAGGTCGCGCCGCTCCACTGCCAACTGCTCTCGTAGTCGTGGAAAAGCATCTCCAGGTTCACCACGCTCACGTCGGCGTCGCGCAGCACCTTGACCAGCTTGTGGAAAGCTTCCTCCCGGAAGGGCTGCATCCGCCGGGTGATCATGGCGTCGCCGCCCACGGCTATGGATATATCCCGTTTCTCAGCGTCGTATATCATCCTCCCTCCTTTCAGTGGGCCACGGACTACCAAACGAGTCCGGGGTTGCCTGCGGTGGATTATAGCATTGCAGCACGGTGATGATACGGTATCGCTTCAAGTGGCTGGTCGGCTGGTCGATTGAGTTCAGGCACACAGTACAGGCGTGAAATCTGGCGATGTAACCGGAATGGGCCAACCACGACAGGGCAAGAGCACCGGAGCGCAGACAGATTGCCCTACTGCCTCCGGCGCAGTTCTTCCTCAAGCTGCCGTATCCTGGCCTGGGCATCCTCCCGCGCCGCCCGCTCCGATTGCAGGGCGTCTTCCGCTTCTGCCAGGTTGTGGCGGAATTCTCCCCTGGCCGGGTCGAAGAACCGCAGCCTCCCGGAGTCCCAGCAAAGGTCCATCCCCAGCGCCGGACTGCTTCCCCAAGTCCGCCCTTCGTCGTCCCTTCGCATCTCCAGTCGACGGTATTCCCCGTCCACCAGGACCTCGCCCACCAGGGGTTCGCCGTAAAACTCGCGTCCGGTAGCGTCGAAGCGCCAGTATTCTCCGATGCCCAGCCGGGCGTAGAGGTCCCGCTTGCGCCCCAGGTCCTCGGCGTATGTGCTTACGGAGGCAATTTCCAGGGCAAAGCCCGGCGGCTTGCCCACCAGCCGAATGAAATACCCGTTGCGGCGCATGATGGCTACGGTGTCCACGTCAAAGGCGACGTAGCAGTCGGGCCGCACTATCCGCTGCTGACCTTCCTCGCCATCATAGTAGATGGGAGTATCACCGCTGACCAAGACCGCAGGTTCACTTGCGAAGATGGTCCTGACAATCTGCACCGTCTCTGTGAAGTGAGGTTCTTGATACATACCATCGGGCAGCGGTTCCAGGTCGTCCGGGGCGTCCGGGTCAGGACGGATGATGTTGGAGGCAAATGGCGGGCTGCTGCCCGGCGGCAACCTGGCAGTCATGGCGGTCCTCCCTTGCTGAGGCCGGAGTTGGGGTAGAGGAGCACTCATGATAGCACGTCGGACCACATCGCAGTCGCCCGGTAGAAACACGATTGCCATGCCTTATGGACGAATGCCCCCGCCACGGCCCGTCTGCAAGTGTTAAAATCCCATCGGAGACCCACAACCTAAACCTGAATACCAGCCCATGGAAGTAGAATGACGGACAGACCTGACGCTCTGCAATTGCTCAGAGATTCCGTAGGCTACCAGAGGGCCGAATTCAGGGACGGCCAGTGGGAAGCCATTGACGCTCTGGTAAACCATCGAGGCCGAGAGTTGGTAGTGCAGCGGACGGGATGGGGTAAGAGTAACGTTTATTTTATCGCCACCCGAATTCTCAGGGAGCGGGGTCTCGGGCCGACGTTGATTGTATCTCCTCTGTTGGCTTTGATGCGGAACCAGATAGAAGCCGCCCGGAGAATCGGCGTCAGCGCAGTATCCATCAACTCCACTAACCGTAACGAGTGGCCATGCATAAACGATCGCCTGAAACGTAATGAAGCTGACGCCCTGCTGATTTCCCCAGAGCGGCTTGCCAATGACGAGTTCATAGAACAGGTGCTTTTGCCTATCGCCGGTACAATCGGGATGCTTGTAGTCGATGAGGCACACTGTATCTCAGACTGGGGGCATGATTTTCGTCCAGATTACCGGCGCTTGGTCAACTTCTTACAACGTCTGCCGGAGAACATCCCTATCTTGGCAACTACGGCTACGGCCAATGACCGTGTCATCGGCGACGTCCGGGGGCAACTGGGGAATATTGGCATCCGGCGCGGACCTCTGACTCGTGAAACCCTAGCTTTGCAAACGATGCAAATGCCATCATCTGCCGAACGCTTGGCTTGGCTGGCAGAGCATATCAAAGACCTTCCGGGGACGGGCATCGTATATACTCTGACCCGGAGGGATGCAGAACAAGTTGCGGCCTGGCTCAACCAAAACGGCATTTACTCACTAGCATATTACAGTGATGTAACTGCCGAAGGTTTCAATGAGAGTAACTCTTATCGGCAATATCTGGAAGACCTGCTCCTTGACAACAAAATTAAAGTCTTGGTTGCTACCGTCGCTCTTGGAATGGGCTACGACAAACCCGACCTCGGTTTCGTCGTTCACTACCAAGCCCCCGGCTCCATAGTGTCCTACTATCAGCAAGTTGGCCGGGCCGGTCGCGCCATTGACCATGCCATCGGCGTTTTGATGACAGGTAGTGAAGACGACGACATTCAGGAATACTTCCGGGAGTCTGCGTTCCCGGATGAACATCAGGTACAAGCCATCCTAGACGTTCTAGGCGACAGTGATGGGCTGACTTTGCGCGAGGTTGAGGCGAAGCTGAACTTGCGTTATGGTCAGATAGACCGTGCGGTCAAGTTTTTATCGGTGGAGAACCCAGCGCCGGTGATTAGGACTGGATCAAAATGGCGGCGAACGCCCGTCGTCTACCGTATGGACACTGAGAAAATCCGTCGCTTGACCAGACAACGGGAAGTCGAATGGCAGGAAGTCCAAAATTACATTGACGAGCCGGGATGCCTGATGGAATTCCTGGCAAGAGTGCTGGATGACCCGGATCCGCGGCATTGCGGGAAATGTGCGTCCTGCCTTGGGAAACCTGTAATTGAAAGGACGTCTAGCCGGGCGGGAACTGTTAGAGCCTCAAGGTTCGTGCGCAGTTCAGAAGTCGAACTGAGATGCCCTATCCAAGTCCCCAGAAACGCTTTCCCCGAATATGGATTCAGCGGAAACTTTCGGTCTGAACTTCGGCCACAGACGGGTCGAGTCCTTTCCCAGTGGGGAGACGCTGGCTGGGGGCGAGTTGTCGTAGAAGACAAGTACTCCGGTCATTTCCGGGACGAACTGGTTGATGCTGCGGCGGAGATGATACGTGAAAGATGGCTCCCGGAACCAGCCCCAGTATGGGTCACTTGTATCCCGTCACGCAATAACCCCAACCTTGTTCCTGACTTTGCCCGAAGATTGGCCGAAACGCTGGATTTACCTTTCCGTCCGGTTGTGGTCAAGGTCAAGGATAATAGTCCGCAAAAGACGCAGCAGAATCGGTTTCACCAATGTCAAAATTTGGATGGAGTCTTCGAGATTCAGGGGAATGTTCCGAGCGGACCGGCTCTCTTGGTAGACGATATTGTCGATTCCGGGTGGACGCTTGCTGTTGCCGCTGCTTTGCTGCTCCGTCGTGGCAGCGGGCCGGTTTATCCCATAGCCCTGGCCAGCACAGCGCCGAGCAGGGGGTAAATGATGCCTCTTGATAGCCGTACCAGTGCGATTCTACTGCTCACAGTATCGCTGGGGAAGTCGGACGATGCCACGTCCAAACCACTGTCGGTAAATGAGTGGGCGCAGTTCGCCGCATGGCTCAGGGACTGCGATTTGCAACCGGAAGTCCTTTTGCAACATGGATGGAGTGATTTGCTCTCCGGATGGACTGACCGGGCTATAACCCTGCCCCGCATCGAGAGTCTGCTTGGGCGAAGCGTCGCATTGGCCCTGCATCTGGAAAAGTGGGAGCGTGCCGGGTTGCGGGTCCTTACACGGGCGGACGCCGAGTATCCTCCATTGTTCAAGGAACGCCTGAGATCGAATTCGCCTCCCGTACTGTTTGTCAGCGGCAATACGTCACTTTTGAATAACGGCGGGATTGCGATAGTTGGCTCCCGAAACGCCACGGAAGAGGACCGCCAATTTACATACGATTTCGCCGACCAGGCATCAACCCAAGGCTATTCAATAGTATCCGGCGGCGCTCGGGGCATTGACCAAAGCGCCATGCTTGGAGCACTGGAGAAGGAGGGAACGGTTGTCGGGGTATTGTCCAGCAGACTTTTGGCAGATGCCTCGTCGGCCAAATACCGTAAGTACATAATGTCCGGAGACCTTACGCTGATTTCGCCCTTCAATCCGGAAGCGGGGTTCAACGTCGGTAATGCTATGGGCCGCAACCGTTATATATACTGCCTTGCCAATGCCGCGGTAGTAATCAATTGTGACCTCAATAAGGGTGGAACGTGGAAAGGTGCCATCGAAAACTTGAAAGCCCGCTGGAGGATACCGCTGTGGGTGAAGGAAAATCATCAACCGGACTCCGGCAACCGAGAATTAGTAGAGCGTGGAGGGCAGTGGCTGCCGGAAGTATTAACCGACATGAGGGTTCTTCTCGACGGCAATCAGACCAAAACTGAGCCTGCTATACGTGGTTTTCAGGTACCGAAGCCGCCATTGGGAATTTCTCACTCGCTGACAGTTTCTCCCGATACTGCCGATGAGTTTGATGAGATTCCCAACGGTCTTGCCTTCTACAATTTGTTCATGGAGTTTATAGAGCGAACAACTACTGACAAGCCGCTGTCGTCAAAAGAAATAGCGGAAACCATAGAAGTTAAGCGGGGACAAGTCGAGGACTGGTTGAAACGGGGTGTGGAGGAAAATCGTATCGAAAAGCTGTCCAAGCCGACCCGCTATAAGTTAAGGATGGAAAAAAGTTTGCTACCGGCGGACTGAATATACTCCCGGTAGTAAAATCCTAGCGACCAGTAAATGGTGACCGGCTAATAGAGGCACATAACCTATCGACAAGGAGCTTCACATTGGCTATTACAGAATTGGAAATCACCAAACGCATCAGCTTCGCATCCGGCGAGAGATTCGGCGACGTGGGAGCGTATGAGCTTCTGGAGGGCACGGCCCACTACGCCGTGGACCCGCACCACCCCCGGAACCAGGGTATCACCGACTTGGACCTGGCCCCGTGCAACTCTGCCGGTAAAGTGGAGTTCTCGGCGGACTTCGCCATGCTCCAGCCGGTGAACATCGACCGGGGCAACCGCCGTATCCTGTTCGACGTGGTGAACCGGGGGCGGAAGACCGCCCTGAGCATGAACAGCGTTCCCGCGGCCACCGACCCCACCGCGCCCCTGGAGGCGGGCAACGGCTACCTCATGCGCCGGGGTTACACCGTGGTCTTCAGCGGCTGGCAGGCCGACGTTCCACCCACGCCCGGGCTTATCGGCCTGCACGGACCGGAGGCCATCGGCCCCCAGGGGCCTCTGACCGGCAAGATTCTCTGCCAGTTCCAGTGCAACGAACCCACCCAGGTTTTCCTGCTGGCCGACCGGCAGCACCTGCCCAATCCCGCCGCCGACCCTGATGAGGCCGAGGCTACCCTGATGGTGCGGGACCTGCCGAACAGCCCCGCTACGCCCGTTGACCGGGGCCAGTGGTCCTTCGTCCGGGTCGAGGACGAGGACGTGGAGCCGCAGCACAGCCACGTGTACATGCCCTCCGGGTTCGAGCCGGGGAAGATTTACCAACTGGTCTACACCACGACGGGCAGCCGCATCGTGGGACTGGGGTTCGCCGCCATGCGGGACGTGGTGTCCTTCCTCAAGTACGCTCCCGCCTCCGGGGGTAACCCATGCACTGGGGCCATCGACTACGCCTACGCTATGGGACGTTCCCAGAGCGGACGCTTCCTGCGCCAGTACATCCACACGGGCATCAACGAGGATGAAGAGGACCGGGTGGCCCTGGACGGGATCATCCCCCACGTCGCGGGCGGGATGCGCGGCGAGTTCAACCTGCGCTTCGGCCAGCCTTCCAAGGACGTCTGCTACATCATTCCGGAGATGTTCCCCTTCACGGACACGCCCCAAACAGACCCGGTGACCGGCTCCCAGGGTTCTCTGCTCGACGCAATGGAGCAGAGCGGCAAGGTGCCCAAGATCATGTTCACCAACACATCAGCCGAGTACTGGCGGGGAGACGCCGCCTTGATTCATACCGACCTTGAGACCCTGACCGACGCTGCCGAGTCGCCCAACGTCCGCCGCTACCACTTCGCCGGGTGCCAGCACGGTTCCGGCGAGTTCCCCCCGCTGGAAGTCCGCGCCAGCGACGGCATAAAGGGACAGCTTCCCTTCAACAGCGTGGACTACGCACCCCTGCTGCGGGCCGCGTTGGACAACCTCGACCGCTGGGTCACTACTGGAGAAGAGCCTCCCGCCAGCCGTCATCCCAGCCTGAACGACGGCACGGCAGTGGAGTCCCATACATTGGTGGAACGGTTCGGCCAGCTTCCCGGCGTTCGCGTGCCGACCCAGACAACCAGGGCAATAAGGCTGGACTACGGCCCGGAGTCGCACCTGGGACGGACCACCAGGCTGCCCGCCGATGAGGGAGCGGAGTTCCCGGCGCTGGTAGCCGACCTTGACGACTCCTTCAACGAGCGGAGGGGCATCTGCCTGCCGGACCTGACGGTCCCGGTAGCCACCTACACCGGCTGGAACCTGCGCGACGAGAGCATCGGGAACCCCAACCTGTTCATCGGAATCACCGGCGGACTTGCTGGTTGGACCCTCCCACTCCCCGTTACCGAAGCCGAGCGCGAGTCCACCGGCGATCCCCGAGCTTCCATCGAGGAACGCTACTCAAGCCGCGAGGACTACCTGGAGCAGGTGACCCGGGCCGCGATGGACCTTGTAGCCGAGGGATACCTGCTGGAGGAAGACGTGGCCGAGGTGGTGGACCTGGCCGGGCGCAAGTATGACTATTTCGCTGGAGACGGCGGCGAGTGCTGAACCTGCTCCAGTGAACGCCTCATCGTGAGTAACCAGGGGTAGGGTTTTCTGAATCAAGTCCGGTCTAGCCGGTTTGGGGGTAGCATGACAAAGGTACTGGTCGTGGTATTCGACGGACTTCAGCCAGCGCAGGTGACCGGGGATCTGATGCCCAACCTGGCCGCTTTCGCCGCAGGCGGAGTGACTTTCGCCAACCACCATCCCGTATACCCGACCGTAACCCGCGCCAACGCTTCCAGCATGGTCACGGGGCGCAACCCCGGCGGCCATGGACTGTCGGCCAACACTCTGCTCGTGCGCGATTTCGATCCTGACCAGGCCATTCCTGCAATGGAGCCTCACCTGGAGCGGGTGGCCCAAAAGACTGGGAGGGTCCTGCTGTCCCCGACCCTGGCCGAAGCGCTTTCCGAACACGGCCAGGAATACGCGGCCATCGGCGTGGGTACCAGCGGCAACGCCTACCTGCACAACCCCACGGCCCAAGTTTGCGGCGGGGCAACCATCCACCCGGAGTTCACCCTCCCCCGCGCCCTGCACGAGGACATCACCGCCCGGTTCGGCCCCTGGCCCGATGAGGCCCGGCCCAACACGGCCCGCATGGCCCACGCCGTCCGCATTCTGACCGAGTACATACTGCCGGAGCGAGACCCGTCGGTAGCACTCATCTGGTCCTCGGAACCGGACAAGTCCCAGCACGACGCCGGGGTCGGCTCGGACCTTTCCAACGCTGCCGTCGGCGAGGCGGACGCCCAGTTCGGCAACATCCTGCGCTGGCTGGACGAGACCGGCAGGGCGGGTGAGACTAACGTGATGGTGGTCTCCGACCATGGCTACTCCACCATTGGCCAGGCAGTCAACGTTCAGGCATTGGTGCGGGAGGCCGGGTTCCCTCCCGGTGGAGAGCCGGGAGGTGTCGTCGTGGCCAACAACGGCGGCGCGGTCCTCTTCTATTCCAGCCCCTGGGACCAGGATACGGCGGTGCGGCTGGCCCGGTGGCTGATGGCCCAACCCTGGTGTGGGAACGTAACCGTGGCGGAGAACGTGGGCCGCGTCCAGGGGACTCTCCCCGCGTCAGTGGTGGGCAACGAGGGTGAGCGCGCCCCTGACGTAACCATGTCCTTCCGCTGGCGCTCCGAGGCCAACGATGCGGGATACGCCGGGACTATTTTCTCCTCGGGTGGAACGCCGGGACAGGGACAGCACGGGTCGATGGGGCGTTCAGAACTCCACAACGTCCTGTTCGCCCGCGGCCCCGGCTTCAAAGACGGGTTGAAGGTGGGGGCACCCTCCGGCAATATCGACCTGACGCCAACCATCCTCAGATTGCTGGGGCTTCCCTCAGTCGAGGGTATGGAAGGCCGTGCCCTGGAAGAGGCGATGGTGGGCGGCCCGGATCCATCAGACGTGGACTGGTCCTCGGACTTCTACAGTACCCAATGCCTGGCCGGGGACAGGGTATACCGCCAGCAGATCAGGGTGTCCCGCGTCGGCAACTCCGTATATGTAGATGAAGGCACCAGCAGTCTGGGCCGGAGGTAAACCATCGGGGGTGTCAGGAGCGTCAAGAGCAAACCAGAAACGGATGGAGCAATAGCTGATGCCGCACAAGGTTACAGGAGTCATCTCCAGCGCAAGGGGCGCTGCCGTAGAGCTCAAAGACATCCTGGTCCCAGACCCGGGCCCCGGCGAGGCGCTGGTACGTATCAGGGCCTGCGGGGTCTGCCATACAGACCTGCATTACCGGGAGGGGGCCATCAACGACGACTTTCCGTTCTTCCTGGGCCATGAGGCATCGGGCACCGTGGAGGCGGTCGGGGACGGGGTGGACAACATCTCCACCGGAGACTTTGTGATCATCGCCTGGCGCTCGCCGTGCGGCGGGTGCCGGTCGTGCCTGCGCGGGCGGCCCTGGTATTGCTTCGCCAGCCGAAACGCCAAGAACCAGATGACTTTGGCCGACGGTACAGTCCTGTCCCCGGCCCTGGGCATCGGCGCATTCGCCGAGCTTACCCTGGTGGATGCGGGGCAGGCAGTGAAGGTTGACCCAAAGGCGAACCCATCATCCGCCGGGCTAATTGGCTGCGGCATCATGGCCGGGCTGGGCGCGGCCATCAATACCGGCGGTGTGACCCGCGGCGATTCCGTGGCCGTCATCGGGTGCGGCGGTGTGGGAGACGCCGCCATTGCCGGTTCCAAGTTGGCGGGGGCGCACACCATAATTGCCGTGGACATCGACGACCGCAAGCTGGAGTGGGCGCGTGAGTTCGGCGCAACCCACACCATAAACTCGAGGAACACCGATCCGGTGGAGGCCATCCGCGAGCTGACCGGAGGCAACGGCGTCAACGTCGCCATCGAGGCAGTGGGCAACCCGCGAACCTACGAGCAGGCGTTCTACGCCAGGGACCACGCGGGAACGGTGGTTTTGGTGGGGGTGCCCAGCCCGGACATGAGAATCGAGCTTCCGCTGCTGGAGGTCTTTGGGCGCGGCGGTTCCCTCAAGTCCTCCTGGTACGGCGATTGCCTCCCCAGCCGCGACTTCCCCATGTACATCGACCTGTATCTACAGGGACGGCTTGATCTGGACAGGTTCGTCTCCGAGACCATACCCCTGGACGGTGTGGAGGAGGCGTTCCATAGGATGGAGCGGGGCGAGGTGCTGAGGTCGGTGGTGGTGTTCTAACCATTGCGACGGTGACGCCAGTACATTGAGGGCTCAGAATCCAAGCCATGGGATATTATTGAGTTGGGGCCGGGAACCCGAAGGGAGACGGCCAGTGACCACCAGAGAGATGAGTCCCCAGGAACGCATCCAGACCGCGATGATGTTCCTCCGGCAGTCCGACGAGGAATTCACGTCCGGCGACCACTTGCAAGCGTCGGAGAAGCTGTATGGCGCGGCGGTACAGGTTGTGACTGCCATCGCCCAACAACGCAATTGGCGGTATGAGAGCTACCGCTCCATGAAGAACGCCGTTTACCGTCTGGCCAGGGAGTACAACGACAATTCAATAGTCGGTGAATTCAGCATAGCGGAAATGTTCCACTGGCACTTCTACCACGACAGCCTGGAACCCTACGAGATAGAAGCCGAGCGTCCCCTGGTCCACCAGTTCGTTGCCCGGATGTCGGCGTTGGGCGGCGTGGAGGGATAACCTCCGGACACCGGCCAACTTCAAGTCTGAAGGTACGAGTCTGAAGGTACGAGCGGGGTTTCAGAGTTCCCTACTGTCCCCGGCGGATGAAGTCCGAGATGCGCTCGCCGATCATCATGGTGGTGACGTTGGTGTTGGCACGGACGCAGTCGGGCATGATGGAAGCGTCCACGACGCGGATGCCCTCCATTCCGTGAACCCTCCCGTACTGGTCAACCACCGCCATAGGGTCTGACGCCGGTCCCATCTTGCAGGTGCATGTTATGTGCTGGCCCGTGGAAACCTCACGGTACAGGAACTGGTCCAGAGCGTCGTCCGAGGCCAACTCCGCGTCCGTCGGCTCAGTGCGAGCCTCGATGATGTCGCGGAACCCCGGATGGTCCGCCAGCCTCACGCACATGCGCACCGTGTCCCGCAGCCGCTTCCGGTCGAATTCCTCCTTGAGGTAGTTGTAGTCCAGGAAGGGCTGTACTGACGGGTCGGCGGACTGGAGCCGGAGTTCGCCGGAACCCACGGCCAGGTTCAGGATCACCAGCATCCGTATGCCCAGGGGTTCCATGCGGTCTCCGCCGCGGTTGATCCGTTCAGTGGCGAAGGACTGCATCAACACCTGGATGTCGTTGCGCAGTTGGGAACCCTCGGCCGTGGTTCGCAGGGCCATCTGCATCCGGGGCGCATACCCGTCCAGCGGATGCTCGGGCCTGGTCCGCCAGGTAACCGGAACGGTCGGATGATCGCGCATACCCTGGCCAACGCCGGGGAGGTCATGAACCACCGGAATGTCGAAACTGGTCAGTTGCGATGCCGGTCCCACGCCCGAAAGCAGCAGGATGTGAGGCGAGCCGATTGCGCCGGAACTGAGGACTATCTCGTCGCCCTCGGCGATGAACTTTTCACCCCCGCTCTCGACCTCGACTCCCACTGCCCGCTTGCCCTCGAATACGATGCGGTGGACCGTGCAATTGGGCCGTAGGGTGAGGTTCAGGCGGTGCCGGGCCATGCTGAGGTAGCCCAGGGCCGTGCTCCAGCGGATGCCGTTGGGGTTGTTCACCGGGCAGGGGCCGACTCCCGATGCATCGGGGAGGTTGTGGTCCGGGCTGTCGGGGATGCCGATGGCCCGGCAGGCGTCGTAGAAAGCCTGCTGGTCAGGCAGCATCTCATCGGACTTGAACCGGCGCACGATTATGGGGCCATCCGAGTTATGGAAGTCGTCGGTTCCGAAGTCGGTGTCGGTCTCGATCATGCGGAAGTATTGCAGCAGGTCCTGGAAGCGCCACTGGTCGTTGCCCAGGGCCGCCCAGGAGTCGTAGTCCTCGGGAACGCCCCGCAGGAAGACCTGGCCGTTGATGGCGCTGGAGCCGCCGGTGACCTTGCCCCTGGGCACCAGCATAGGCTCGGCCTGCTCGGTGGCCTTGCCGGTGAACTGCCAGTTGTGGTCGCTGGTCATTATGTCGGTGCCGGTGGCGTAGCCGAACTTGACCTCCTCCGGCAGATGCTCGAAGTCGGGGTAGTCCGGCCCGGCCTCCAGGAGCAACACCGAGCGGGCAGGGTCTTCGCTCAACCGCGTGGCTACGATTGATCCTGCGGAACCTGAGCCTATGACGATGTAGTCGTATTTCATCAGCAAAAGCCTCCAGTTCTTTCAGTGGTCGGTGTTAATCATAGGATCGGGCGACTCTCCCGACTTTGACAGTTACCCATAACCGGACCCTGGATGCCAACCACTGCTCGCTCTACTCGCCCAGGTTCACCACGATGTTGTCCGGGGAACGGGCCAGCACCGCGGTCTGGGGTTCGTCGTAGGGGTTGGCCTCTATGTGGGGAGTGTTGGCCGGGACGAACAGGAAGTCGCCGGGGCCCGCCTCCACGTATTCCTTGAAGTCCTCACCGAAGTAGACCCGGACCCGGCCGCTGAGGATGTACGCGGCGGTCTCGGCTTCTCCGTGGTGGTGGGGCGGCCCGGCCTCGTTGGGCGCGGCAGTGACCAGCCCAAGCCAGATTTTCGACGCTCCGGCGGTCAACGCCGTTATCCCCGGACGACGCTCCATGCCCCTGGTCTGGGCGGTGGTGTTCGCGTCCTGCGGCCCATGCACCACATAGGGTTTCGTGCCCTGTGCGGAAGTGCTCATGTCATTGCTCCCTTCATCTCATCCGTGTGGCCGGCTGGCAGTGGGCCAGTTGAGAGCCGTGAACTGGCTACTGACCACTGATCACTGTCCATTCTTCTCTGGCCTACACAAACCAGCCCATGCCCCGGTAGTAGCCGCGCAGGTAGGCGATCTGGCCACCGTGGACGGTGTTGTCGTATACCAGTGTCCCAAGCATATCGGCCGCCGGGCGCGGGTCCCCGTTGGGCATGGTGATGGTCCCGGCCATGGTCTCGTCGCTGACCGAACCGAGCCACTCCCTGGCACAAGCCTTGACAGCCTCGTAATACCCGGTCAGGGCTTCCCGGGACGGGGCCTGCCATGCCGCCACGTCATCTGTAGACATTCCCTGGCCGGTGCCCGAGTCGGCGGCCAGGCCGCACTTCTCATGCCAGCCGTCACGCACCCAAAGCTCGGGCTGGGAGAGAAACCGGGTGTTGACGAAGGTGTCCACGACACGGGTCATGTGCCAGAGAAGCCAGGCGATGGAGTTGCTCTGATCGTTGGGTTGGGCGTTCCAGGCTTCATCGCCCAAGCCGTCCAGGGCGCGGTCCACCATGCCCCAGTTGCGTTCCAGGGTGGTCAACGAAATTGCTGCTGCCGGCATGTTTCTCTCCAACTTGTAGATTTGTCATGGTGTTTAGGAGTTTGGACCGATGTCCCGGCTGATTATCGATTAGAGGTCAGGCAACTCGCGGCCCCATCGAGGTTTTCAGGTCTTCAATGACCTGGTCTCGGGAACGGGTCTGCCACCTTCTGCGCTGCCCGATGGGGAGGTTCTCGATCTCCGGGTATACTTTCATGGCCACGAACACCGGGCCGGGTTGATCCAGGATTTGCTGGATGTTGTTGGAGAAGTCCTCCAGGTTATCGAAAGCGTAGGCTGCGGGGTAGCCGGAGCCACGGGCGATGACGTCGTACTGAACGTTGGCCGCGTTGGGGACCGGCTGGCCGCCGGTGGTGGCGTAGCACTCGTTGTCCAGCATGAAGTGGTAGAAGTTGCCAGGCGCCTTCTCCGCGATGGTGGGCAGAGCGCCCAGGTTCATCAGAACGTCGCCCTCCGAGTCGAACAGCACCACCTTCTCATTGGGGCGGGCCAGGGCCAGCCCCAGCCCAAAGGATGCGTGGCCGCCCATAGCCGGGTCGCCCAGGGGAACGTCCCTGGTCTCATTGGTGCTGATGTTCACCCAGTGCCGGCCCCCGCGTCCGGGGATGACCACCGCGTCGCCCCGGTATTGCTGGAAGACCCGGAGCATATCCTCAGTCTGGAACATCTTTCTCTCCAAAGTAGCCGGTTGCCAGGTAGTATAGAAATCTCACCGCAGCCGAATGGGACAACGGGGAAATTGAAGGAGCCAAGGTTTCCGTATACAGGGTATCAGACCGGGGAAGCATCTGGCGATAGCGTTTTATCAACAAGACGAAGCGCTATTCCAAGCCTGTGTTGGGGCGTATCCATAGTCAGGATAGGCTATTGTCCCAATTCCTCCCACTCCACCTCGAGGAGGGGTCCGCCGCCGCGTTCCAGCACTGCCAGGTAGGCGTCGCTGGCCAGTTGCAGGGGGTCGTGGGTCAGGCCCTCGACCTTGGCGCGGAAGGCTTTTTGACCGTCAGAGGAGCTTAGGAACACGGTCAGGAACATTGCCTCGCCCTGGGCACGGCCGTAAGCGCCCACGGGTAGCTGGCAGCCGCCGCCCAGCTTTTCCAGGAAGGCCCGTTCCGCAGTGGCGGCGAACCTGGTCTCCGGGTCTTCGGCGGGGCGGAGCAGGTCCATGAGCTCCGCGTCGTCAGCCCGGACTTCGATGGCCAACGCGCCCTGGCCGGGAGGCGGCACGAACCGCTGGGGGGAAAGGTACTCGGCTATATGTTCAGTGAGGCCCATGCGGGCCAGGCCGGCGGCGGCCAGGACCGCTCCGTCATAGTCATCCCCGGCAGCCTTGCTCAAGCGGGTGTCCACGTTGCCGCGGATAGGCAGCACCGTTGCCTGGGGGCAAAGGGTCTGGATCAACGCCCGGCGGCGGGGGCTGCTGGTGCCTATACGGGCGCCCTGGGGAAGCTCGGAGAGGCGGCAGTTCCAGCGGTTCACCAGAACGTCCCTGGGGTCGGCGCGTTTGGGCGTCGCGCCGATGGCCAGACCCTCGGGCAGTTCGGTGGGCATGTCCTTCAGGCTGTGGACCGCCATGTCCAGCGTTCCGTCCAGCAGTTGGCGCTCAATTTCCTTGACGAATATGCCCAGCCCCATTCCGGCCAAGGGCGCCGTGGGGTTGGCATCTCCCTGGGTGCGCACGATCTCCACCTGGAAGTCCAGGTCCGGGTACAGCCCGCGCAGTATGGACAGGACTTCCTCAGTCTGGCGCAAGGCCAGGCCGCTGCCGCGGGTGCCGACCTTGAAGGTCTTTCTCATCTGGGGACTGACCTTGGCGGCCGCTCATGCCCCGGACCGGGTACGGGGCGGCGTCCTTGTTGGGAAGTGTTGCGGGTGTTCAAACTAGCGTCCCCGGCCCCCGGTCACGGCGGGGAGCATCCCGTGTTGGCGAACGGCGCATGGTCCGTCTGGTGAGTCCGGGTCGCACCGGCCAACGGTCGAGCAGAGGCCGGGGACGTCTGGGCTGGTCAGGTCTGCCAGGAGGGAGGATACGGCTTCTTCCTCGCGGCCCGATTGGACCAAATCCAGCAATTCGGGAGTCATGCTGCACTGCCACCGCTGGGGGTGGATCTTCACTCCCATACGCCTGATCTCCCGCCGGACGCGGGACAGCACCGGGGCAAGGTCGGACCACTGGAGGGCGGGCGAGTTTTCGAGGGACTCCCGGAGCTTGCGAGCCAAGGCTGGACTGGCCCCTCCCGTGGATACAGCCAGGGTCACCTGGCCCCGCTTCACGATGGCGGGCGCGATGAATGAACACAACACGGGGTCGTCCACCACGTTCAGAAGGATGCCGTGTTCCTCGGCCTCCTCGAAGATGCAGCGGTTGACGTCCCGCCGGTTGGTGGCCGCGATGCCCATGAACGCGCCGCACAGGTCCCCAGGGCAGTACTCACGGCGTGCCCACTCCAGCCGTCCTTCGTCGGCGAGGGACTGGATCACCGGGGTGGCGTCGGGGCTGACTACGGAGACAACTGCGCCGGATTCCAGCAGCTTGATTATCTTGTCCTGGGCGATTGTGCCTCCCCCGACGACGACACACCGCCTGTCCTTGAGGTTGAGATAGACCGGATAGTATTCAGACATCGTTACAGATATATCCCGCCGGTTAAGAAGTGGATACCGGGGCAGCCTGCACATTCACCCGATAACGCTCGTAGTCGTCGACGAAGTAACGCACCCGCGTCTTCTTGTATTCCCTGGTGCTGTAGAGCATCAGCCGCTCGGTGATTCCCGTGGCCTCGCTGATCTCCCGCTCGATTTCCTCGCATCCTTCCGGCGACGTGGCATGGACCATGGTGAAGTGGGTGTAGGGCCAGTCGGGGAAAGTGGGGCGCTGGTAGCAGTGGGTCACAGCCTTGTGCCCGGCCATGGTCATACCCACTTCATCGGCGCGCTCTTCCGGCACCTTCCAGACGATCATGGCATTGGCCCGGAACCCGGAGCGGCGATGATGCAGCACCGCGCTGTAGCGGCGCATGATACGGCGGTCCTGGAATTCCTGTGCCATTGCGTAAAGCTCGCCGGTGGTCTTGCCCAGGCGCTGCGCCATGGCGTCAAAGGGCCTGGGGACCAGCTCCAGGTCTTCCTGAAGCTCCAGTATCGCCGCCTTGTCCTCGTCGGTCACGGCCACGGCCCGGTTCCAACTCTCGGCGGCGGACTCATCGTACCCGTCGGGGCTATAGTTGTAGGACGAGCCTTTCTGCTGCACCATGTCGAAGTTCACGCCTATCTTGAAGAACCGGATGGTGGGCATGATGCGGCAACTGAGCGCGCCTGTTTCCTGGGCCATGAAATTCACCGTGGACTCAAGGTCATGGTCCGGTGGCACGGCCAGGGTGAACCACAGGTTGTAGTAGGAACCTTCCCGGGCATAGTTGTGGCTGACACCGGGATGGCGGTTGATCCAGAGGGCGCTGCGGTGCAGGTCTTCCGGCTCAAAGGCCATCGCCACCAGGGTGGTCTTGTAACCGAGGCGGCGGGTATCGAATATGGCGCTTACCTGCCGGAGAACATTCTGACGCTTCAACTCGGTCAGCCGCTCCAGCACTTCATCCTCGGTTATTTCGAGCTCCCCGCCCAACTCGGCATAGGGGCGGTCCACCATCGGGAAGCGGCTCTGGATAAGATTCAGTAACTTTCTGTCGGTAAGGTCCATGTCCTGGTCTGCTCCTTAACATCGAGAATCGGGTCCTTGACGGCCGTGCCGACCGGCATACGGGCATGGGTGACGTTCTCAGTTTGATTGGTCCCGTACCAGCGGGAAACGCCTCACATACGGTTTTGGTAGGACTCGGCGAGGCCGATCAGGACCCGGTCGGCCAACTCCAGGATGCGCCCTTGGTGTTCGGCATCGGCAGAGTCCAACACCAGCGATCTGAAGAAAATGAACGCTTCCAGGGTATCGCTGAGGGGAACGCCCCGCTCGGCCATCTCAGCGCCGTACTCGCGGCCCAGGGAGTTAGACTCGGTTAGGGCGTCCTGACGTTGGCGGCGTCCACTCTGGCCGTTATGGGGTTCCTGGGCCAGCAAGGAGAGCAGCCTGCGCCCGAACAGGCGCATCCGGCCCCGGCCTTCTTCCTCGACACCCTGGTACCAGGGTTGGCTGGCTACCTTATCCTGGTGCAGCCGGCGGCGGATGCGCCGCAGGGCCGAACCCTCCAGGGTGCCGGCGCCGTCCCCTCCGGGCTGCGGCCTCGTGGACGAAGAGCCGGTCAGGGCCATAACGTCGCTGCTGCGGAAACGGCGATGGCCGCCGGGGGTCCGGTACACCGGAACATGGCCATTGTCGGCCCACTGCCGGAGCGTAGCCTCGTTGACCGCCAGCAGGCGGCAGGCCTCTCCCAGCGAAAGCCACCGGTCTTCGTTTATGGGGAGCTTGACCATTGGAAATATGCAGAAATCTATAGAATTCTAATTCCTTAGCTTGCCCAGTAGAGGCTATCACAGCACAGATTCCTCGTCAATGGCGAAAAGCGCTCCCGATTGTCTGGATGCCAGCGTGCGAACGCCGGGGTCCTGTGATCAGTCAATGCAGGCCAAGACGCGACCATGTAGTCTGCTGGATCCTTATGTGTAAGGGGGTTGTCACAGTTTCTCACATGCCAGACGTTTCTTTATGTTATAGTGAGGTATCGGGTGCCGAGGCGTCGCATGGAACAGGAACTGGAAAAGGCCAAACACGGACTATTTCGTAACATATCGCGGAAAATACGCTCGCAAGCAGTAGTGGACGCCATGCAACGTGTTCCCAGGGAGGAATTCGTGCCGCTTCCGGTCCGGCACATGGCCTACGAGGACGTCCCCCTTGCCATCGGAGAGGGCCAGACCATCTCCCAACCCTACATAGTGGCCATGATGACCTCCGCCCTGGCCCTGCAAGGCAGCGAGAAGGTACTGGAAGTGGGTACGGGCAGCGGTTATCAGGCCGCCATCTTGTCGCTGCTGCTTCCCCGGGGCCGGGTCGTAACCGTAGAGCGCATCCCGTCTCTGGCTGGCCGCGCCCAGTCCCTCTTGCGCGAGTTGGGATGCGCCAACGTCTTGGTGAAAATGGCAGGGGAAACCCTCGGCTGCCCGGAGGACGGCCCATATGATGCCATAGTTGTTGCCGCCGCTGCGCCCAGCCTGCCCGACGACCTTGTGGGCCAACTCGCGTCGGGAGGCCGTATGGTGGTCCCCGTGGGGTCCCTGGAACGGCAGGAATTGGTGGAATGCCACCGCACCGGCGAGGGCCTGTCGCTGCGTATGCTGGGACCCTGCCGGTTCGTGCCGCTGTTGGGCCCCGGGGCCTTCCCTCGCCCGTAGCGGCACAGCCGGGAAATACGCCAGCGGCCCTCCTACTCACCCACCGGAACATCCCGTACCAGGAGATACGGCAGTAGAGCGGGGGTGGGATGTAAATGGTACGATCCTCTACTCCATTGTGAAGAAAGCCACTATGAAGGAAGCCACCTTTCTTCCCGCTGTGGCGTTCCAACCCGGTGATATAATTATCCCGATTTGACACGCACCGGACTGACGACCTGAAGTGCCTCCCGACTTGACCCGCATCGAACTCTTAGGCTGGCATTGGAGCGGACTGACCGCCGCGTCGAGCATCTTCCTCGCCTCTGTCCTGATCGCCTTCATCGCCCATAAAGTCTTCTTTCCCCTGTCCCTGCGCATTGCGCGGAGGATCCCTTCCAACCTGGACTCACGGATCATCAATGCCACCCGGTGGCCCCTGAACCTCGGCATCATCGTAGTCGGCGGATACCTGGCGGTGACCGTTCCCGAAGGTATCGACCCCAGGTTCGAGTCCCTTGCCGGCAAGTGGATAGGGACGACCGCGCTGGCCCTGGGAGTGCTGGCGATGGCGATGGCCTTGACCCAGGTGCTGCAATGGTACCTGGAGGAGCTAGCCAACCGTACCGAGCCGGTGCTGGACCAGAGACTGGCTCCCCTGCTGCGCCGCGTCGGGACTGTCTTGATTTACGGATTGGCCGGCCTGCTGGTACTGGACCTGCTGTCCATCAACATCAGCCCCCTGATCGCCGGGCTGGGTCTCGGAGGGTTGGCCGTCGCGCTGGCGATCCAGCCAACCCTGTCCAACCTGTTTGCGGGCACCTACGTGATGACGGAAGGCGTGGTGTCGCCGGGAGACTACATACAGCTTGAGGGGAGCGTGGCGGGATACGTAGTGGACGTGGGATGGCGGAGCACCCGAATCCGCACCTGGACCAACAACCTTGTCGTGATTCCCAACAGCAAGTTTGCCGACACCATCATCACCAATTACAACCGCCCGCAGCCGCCGGTGAACGTTTTCCTCACCTGCGGGGTCAGCTACGACAGCAACCTGTTCATGGTGGAGAGGGTGTGCCAGGAGATCATGGAACAAGTGCTGGAGGAGGGGCCGGACGGTGTCAAGGAGTATGGAGGGTGGTTCGGGTTCGACAGTTTTGGAGACTCCAATGTGAATTTCTGGCTGTTTCTCCAGGCGAAGGACAGGCTGGCCAGCTTCACGCTCCAGTCGACAGTGGTGCAGAGGGTACACGAGCGTCTCCGTGAGGAAGGGATAGTGATCAACTACCCGATGCGGACAGTACAATTGGCTGGCCTGGACGCGCCGACTCCAATGGCGTCCCCAGTGGGAGAGCGCTTTCCCCGCCGCATCAACGGCCGGCCCAGGCGCCGCGGACCCCGTCGTCCTCTCCCAAGGGACCTCAACGCTTCCGTGGACGGCGGCGAGGCCCCCGCCCCGGCAGACCCGGGTCCCGGGAGCGGCGGCTAGCGCCGACCCTGCACATGCTGGGTTGGGCTTGTGCCAACACCATGCCAATGCTGCCCGAAACCCGCTCCATCCATTCCCGGGCGGCCCGATGCTCCTCCAGGTGTCCGGAAATCCGCGCCTGGTCCAAAGCCAGGACCCTTGACGGCTGGCCCCATGCCACAACCGCAGTTGCTCTCCGTCCTCCCGGACACCGCGCATGGTCTTGCCGTCCTATGGAAGCCACCGTCATCCGGGCGCCCGGCAACTCTGACGGCGCCGCCGTGAAGCCGGGCATGGGCTGGCGCACCCCGGCCGGCTTTGCCATCCGCAGTAGCCGCGACAGGGCCGCCAGCAACTCCGGGCGAGTGTCGCCAAAGCGGCGGATGGCGCTCAAAGATCCCTGACCGCGCATCAGGCCCAGCGCCGCCAAGCTCAGCGCCCCTTCCGGCGGATGCACCCGGCCCCTGGCAAAACGGCGGTCAGAGATCCGGGCCAACTCCCGCCGCAACAGGGCGGATTCCCCGGGTAATCCCTCAACCACATCCATGCCTCCATCTCCATCCCACGTCATCCATCACTTACCCCGACCTTGAAAAGGCCCTGATCGCGCCGTTATTCTATTGACACTCCCAAGGTGTTGTGATAATTTTCACTGCGTTTTGAGCGGCCCCGGTTCTGGTTCAACCGGGGCGGTGGGGGCAGGACTGCCGCTTTATGTTTGACGATCCCAAGGCGCTTGACGCCAACAGTTGGCACAACATCCATCTGTTCTTACGGTGGTTTTGGATATACCTCCCCGTGCTCATCATATTCGCGCTTACGATGCTGACCGCTTACGCAATCATCCCTTCCCTGGTGATTACCGGGCACCTGCCGCCCAGCGCCCAAAGAATGCAAATTCCTTTGACGGTGTTTGCGTTCCTGGTCCTGGCGGCAGCCGTCATTCTCATGGTTCTGGTAATCATCAACGCGCTGAACGTCCAGCACGTTTATGACCGGTTCCTCTACTAAAAGCCGAGAAAGTCTCAGCCCGACAGAATTGCTGACCCTTAATATGCTGCCCCACAACCACTGTCACAACAACCATCTCTTCAGACTGGCTGGACGCGCATGAGGCTAAGCGCCAAAATGGTGACCCTCGGGCTGGTCGGCCTGCTGGGTCTAGCCGTAGTAGGGTTTGTGCTGGTGGTCCTGTTCATCTCCTGGTTTTCCAACCCGCCCTTTGGATTGGGGAATGCCCCGCCGCAGCCGATAGCATTCCCGCATACCATCCACGCCGGGTCCCCCGAAGACGGTGGTATGGGAATCCAGTGCGAATTCTGCCACCGGGGCGTCACACGGGGCGCAGAGGCCACCGTTCCGGCGGTGGAGCAGTGCCTTTTCTGCCATGAGCAGGTTGCGGGCAGGACCGACACCGCCAAGGCCGAGATAGCCAAGTTCAGGGACACGCCGGATGGGGTCCAACCAATCAACTGGGAACGGGTCCATCGGCTGCCGGACCACGTGAGATTCATCCACGAGGCCCACGTCCGCTTTTTCACCCAGGGCGACACCCCGGACCGGCAACTCGAGGTGGCGCAGGTGTGTTCCAAGTGCCACGGTGACGTGGCCGGCATGACAGAAGTCCAGCCCATGAAGGGTCAGTCGTTGAAGATGGGCACATGCCTCGACTGCCACCGGGAAAACAGTGTGCCCACCGACTGCACGGTCTGTCATAAGTAATGGCGCAAATAGTGGAGATCACCGGCTGAGATGAAACTGACGCGGCGCAACTTTCTGGCCTGGGCGGGCCTCTCCGCCGTTGGAGCGGTGGCCTGCGAGGGTTTTGGCATCCGCGAGGGCGAGTTTGACCTCCAGAGCCCAGCGGAACTGCCCGAGGACGTGGTCAGGGGCAGGGACAACTGGTACACCAGCCTGTGTCGTACCTGCCCTTCCTGCGAGGGGATAATCGTCCGGGTGATGGAGGGCCGTGCCAAGAAGGTCCAGGGGAACCCTCTCTACCCCACCAACCAGGGAAAACAGAGCGCCCGCTGCGAGGGAGCTCTACAGGCCGCCTACCACCCCGAGCGCATCACCGGCCCCATGCTCCGCAGCGGCGCCCGCGGCTCCGGCCAATACGAACCCATAGAGTGGAATGAGGCGCTGGACATACTTCGGTCCCGGATCCAGTCTTCCGCCGGGCGGGTGAAAATTATCACCGGGCCAATGCGGGGTCACATGGGAATGCTGGTCCCCGCCTTCGCCGAGGCCGTGAGCGGCAAACACCTTGCCTTTGAGGCGGTGGACAATGTAACTTACCGGGCCGCGTTGAGGAACGTATTCGGGCAGGACCTGATGCCCGACTTCGGCATTGCCAATGCTGAAGTCCTCGTGTCCTTCGGAGCGGATTTCCTCTCCACATGGGGGTCTCCTACCCGGTACAACGTGGGCTACGGCGAGTTCCGGGGACAAGCTTCCGGGCCTGGAGGCAAAAAGCGAGGGACCCATTACCAGGTCGATTCCAGGTTCTCCATGACCGCAGCCAACGCCGACAAGTGGATACCTGTCCGGCCCGGCTGGGAAGGCTACCTGGCCATGAGCATGGCTTACGTCATCCTCCGGGACGGTATGCAGGCCCCCGGCGTAGACGTGGACGCTCTGACAGGAGGCCAGGGCGCAGAGGCATTGGCCCGATTCAGTCCGGATACGATGTCGCCCATACTCCCTTCCGGGGGGGTTATGGGCGAAGACGCTTCGCACCTCATTGAGGGACTGGCTCATGCTTTCGCGGGGGCCAAGCCTGGCCTGGCCATCGGCGGCGGCTCTGCGGGAGCGCACAACAACGGGCTGTTCAACCTCGAGGCCATATACGCGCTCAACTACCTGGTGGGCAGTGTCGGGGGGCCGGGCCATGCTCCAGATACGGGGGGCATAAGGTTCAACCCCGGCAGCCCTATTGAAGGGATCCCCGCATCAGCCGAAGAGGCTCCCCTGGCCGACTGGGCCAAGGCAGCAGAGGAGATTAGCGGCGGCGACACCGGTTTGGTTCTGGTGCACGGCGTTGATCCGGTGCATGGACTGCCGGGGCCGCTGAACTTCGGCGACGCCATGATGCGCACCAACGCTTACATCGTCAGTTTCTCACCCTTCCTGGACGACACATCCATCACCGCGGACCTGGTGTTGCCCGACAGGTCATCTCTGGAGGACTGGGGCAGCGACATTCCTGAGCCGGGACCCGGGTTCCAGACCGTGGGGTTCCAACAGCCGGTGATCAATCCGCTGAGCGAACTGGACCCGCGCAGCTTCCCGGACATCCTTCTCTCCGTGGCCTCCGACCTGGGACTCCAGGACCAGCTTCCCTGGAACCGTTTCGAGGACATGCTCAAGGAGAGCAGCGAACAACTCTACGAACTGGGGAGAGGTTCCATATCCGCAAGTTCGGCCAGCGAGTTCTGGAACAAGCTGCTGGCCCAGGGCGGCTGGTGGGACGAAAACTCCACCGGCCCCACGGACATCGCGCCCCCGGCGGGACTGTTGCAGAGCATAGTGGCCAAGGCGTCGCCTCCCGACTTCTCCGGCGACGGGGATTACTTCCTGGTCCCCTTCGCCCATAACACCCTGCTGGAAGGGCGCAACGCCCACCTGCCCTGGCTCCAGGCCACGCCTGACCCTCTTACTTCCATCACATGGCAATCATGGGTGGAAATGAACGATAATGATGCCGCTGGTCTGGGCGTAGTAGAAGGGGACATCGTGAGGCTTGAGTCCCCGGAGGGTTCGATACAGGTGCCCGTCTACCTCACACCGGCTGTGCCTCCAAGGGTGCTGTCGATGCCAATGGGGCATGGCCGCAGCAGCGGCCCGGACACCGCCACGGACAGGCCGGCCAGCGAGTCGCAGAACGTTATGGACATACTCTCGCCAAGGCAGGTGGATGGCACCGGGGCCTTGGCCTGGGCCGGTACGCGGGTGAGAGTCAGCCGTACCGGCGAGAGCATCAAGGTATCCAAGTTTGAAGGAATCGTCCGCGCCGTGGAAATAGGCATCCTTCCGGGCGAGCGCATCATTCAGACGGTGACGCCGGGTGAAGACGACCACTAGCGGCATAAACGCAACGGCGTAGAACTCCGGATCTGGGGCTTGGCCAAGATAGAAATATGAGACCATTGCGTCATCAAGACTTTGCGCCTTTGCGTCAAGAAACGGGCTGAGGGCTGGAATGGCAGATCAACGGTTCGATCACAAGTGGGGGATGGTAGTAGACCTGGACCGGTGTACCGGGTGCCAGGCCTGCGTGGTTGCTTGTCAGTCAGAGAACAACATCCCGATCAACACCAAGGACCTGTTCCTGCAGCGGCGGGCATACGAGTGGATCCGGGTCGAGCGGTACTGGGAAGGCGAGTTCCCCAACGTGAAGGCCCGCTTCATACCCATCATGTGCCAGCACTGCGAGAATGCGCCCTGCGAGCCTGTCTGTCCCGTCTATGCCACCTATCACAACGACGAGGGGCTGAACGTACAGGTGTACAACCGGTGCGTCGGCACCCGCTACTGCGCCAACAACTGCCCCTACCAGGTCCGATTCTTCAACTATTGGGAGCCGGTGTGGCCGGAACGAATGCGGAATCACCTCAACTCCGACGTGACAGTCCGCAGCCGCGGCATCATGGAGAAGTGCTCTTTCTGCATCCAGCGCATCCGCAGGGCCGAATTGACCGTAGAGCGGCAGGAGCGGGCCACCCTGGACTACCCAACCATGAAGAAGCGAAATTTCCTGCCTGCTTGCGTTTCGGCCTGCCCGACCAATGCTCTTACCTTCGCGGACCAGTCCGATGCCACCGGGCCGGTGGAACGCTACTTCAAAGCGCTGGACGACCATGATGGGGGAGAGAAAGCCCCCCGTGCCTACCGGCTGCTTGAAGAAGTGGGCACCAAGCCCAACGTGATATACCTGAAGAAGGTTGACAAGTATCCCTTAAAGAACGGCGGCGGTCATGGCTGAGAACGCCCACCATTCCCAAGACATGTGGGTCTTCCCACGGGCCACCGAGGTCACTGAATACGTAACCCGGAAGACCTTCACCCGGCCTGGCCCGGTTACTCTGGGGCTGGCATTGACGGGCGCGCTGCTGGTGCTGGGAGTCATCGGCTTCGTGATGAAGGCGGCCCAGTACGGGTTCGATGACCATTCGCCGTGGGGCTACTACGCCGCCACCTTCTCCTTCGTGTTCATGGTCACCAGCACCGGACCGCTGGCGGCTGCGGCATTCCGAATCACCAAGAGCCACTGGCGCCGTCCTCTGTCGCGGGTATCGGAGATTTTCGGGATACTCGGGATCTTCAATATCCTGCTGTTCATCCCCCTGGCGATTGTGCTGCCATCCCTCAACAACCCGGACGTGGGTCACCACGAGTTGGCCCTGCGCCGAAGCATCTGGTTCGAAGGACCTATAGGAAGCCCGCTCTGGTGGGACCTGTTCGGCGTCATATTCGTCGGCGTCAACGCCCTGGCCCTACTGTGGCTCTCCGCTGTGCCGGACATGGCCGAGGCTTACGAAAAAGCCACGGGCTTCCGCCGCAGCCTGTACCGGATGCTGGCCGGGTTCTGGACGGGCACCAAGCGGCAGTGGCTCGTTCACAAGGCCGGATTGGCGCTGCTCGGGGCCTGGTATTTCATGCTGCTGCTATTCGTACACTTCATCATCAGTTCCGATTACGGCCAAAGCATGATACCGGGTTGGAAAGACGCCATCTTCCCGGTGGTATACAGCCTGAGCGGGTTCCAGTCCGCGCTGGGCCTTATCCTCATCATCATGTTCATTCTGCGCCGGTTCGGGGGATACCGGGAATACATTGGCATCTCCCCTTTCTGGTCGGCCAGCAAACTGTTGTTGGCTTTCAGCCTGTTGTGGTGTTACCACATGTTCGCCTTCGGAATAACCTACTGGTACGGTAGGACGGAGTTGGAGCAGAACGTCCTGAAGTACCTGCTATTCGGGTCCTACGGAGGGGTGTTCGCCGGAAACTTCTTCTTCAGTTTCGTCATGCCCTTTCTGGTGCTGCTCTGGAACCCGGTCCGTAAGACCGACTGGGGTCCGGCCCTTGCCGGGGCTTCCGCGCTGGCTGGCGCTTTCCTCTTCAACATCCGGATTTTCGTCGGTTCATTCAACGCCGGGAACGTCTATGGCGAGTTCCTTACCGAGGTGCCGCCGCCGGTGTACCCCGGCCTGAGTGACATCCTTATCGTCATCGGAGGAATCGGGGGCGCGGCTTTCGTATACCTGCTTGCGACCCGAGTCATACCGGTCATCTCCCTATGGGAAATCAAAGAAGGGCTGCTCTACCAGAAGATGGAGACCTTTATCCGCGGCCGCTACCTTGTGCTGGCCAAACCCGAATAAGCGGCGGCCAGTGGCTAGTCGCTGACCACTAACCGCCGGATACTGAACACCGAACACTGGTCCCAAACCCCGGGTACGGGACCACTGGAGAGAGATGCAGGAAGGCAGGGTTCTCCCCGCGAGGCAGATTAACCGGGACCTTCTGGGGTCGATACTGTATTCGCCCCGGTGGTTCTGGTCTGCCGTTGCCGTCCTTGGCCTGATTGTCCTGGCCGGGTTCGCGGCCGCAGGGGTGATGATCAACCTGGGAATGGGCGTTACCGGGCTGAACCGGCCCGTGATGTGGGGCTTCTTCATCGTCAATTTCGTGTTCTGGATTGGTATCAGCCACGCGGGGGTGATGCTTTCCGCCATCCTCCGGCTGTCCAAGGCGGAGTGGCGCAGACCTGCCACCCGCGCCGCAGAGGTGCTGACGGTCTTCTCCCTGATGACGGCCATGCTCATGCCCCTGATTCACACTGGCAGGCCCTGGCGGCTGGTCTACTGGATTTACACCATACCATTCATCCCCTACGACTTCGCGCGGGGCATCTGGCCCAACGTCAGGTCGCCCCTGGTGTGGGACCCCAGCGCCGTCTACACCTACCTCACATCCAGCATCCTGTTCGTTCTGGTGGCGCTGATACCCGATCTGGCAGTGCTCCGGGACCGCACCAGCTCAAACCCCCGGGGGATCAGCCACAAGATTTACACCGTGCTGGCGATGGGCTGGCAGGGAAATCCGCGGCAATGGAAGCTCCAGATCATCGCCGGCGTGCTGCTTTCGGCCCTGATTCTGCCCGTGTTCGTCTCGGTCCACAGCATCGTGTCCTGGGACTTCGGTATGGCCATCGCGGTCAAACCCTGGCACTCCACCATCTTCGCCCCCTACTTCGTGGTCGGCGCGGTCCACTCCGGCGTGTCCGCAGTGGCCTTCGTGATGATCATCCTGCGCTGGATATACGGCTGGCAGGACTACATCCGCCACGAGCACATCGACGCCCTTGGCCGCTTGCTGATAGTGGTCGCCACCGGCTGGTTCTACTTCTTCGTGATGGAAGTAATCTTCGGGTTCTACGGACGTGAGGCGGACGAAATCGCCTTCCGCGACTTCCAGATAACGAAGCCGCCCTGGAGCATCTGGTTTGCCATATTTGTAGGCGTAACCTATTTCCTGCCGGTGGCCATGTGGCTGGCCAGCAGTTGGCGGCGCAACCTCTGGCTCATGTCCATCGCCTGCATCCTGGTGAACATAGGCATGTGGCTGGAGCGTTTCCTGATCATCATTCCCGCGCTGGCGGAGAAGCAACTGTTCACCTTTACTTGGTACACCTACGCGCCCAGCGCCGTGGAGATCACCATTATCGGGGCTACCTTCGCCCTGGTGTCGATGCTGATGCTCCTGTTCGCCAGGGTGTTGCCGTTGATACCACTGTACGACATCAAGGAAGGGGACATACTTAAGACCGAAATACAAATCGGCCGGAGGACAGTCCCGGCCACCTTCAGAGAGGACTAACTAGCGGCCGATAGCCGGCGGTTTGAGACTAGAGCATCACTAGACCACCACCGGAAGCTGACTATCTGAAACGTGGATCCTCTAGCTGGCGGAGGGCCGACGACTCAGTCGATAAAAACAACGCCGGCTTGAGGACCCACATCTCAAGTGGAGACATCGAGAATGGCAGTACGTCCGATACTGGGACTATTCGAGGACGCGAATTACGCCGCCGAAGCGGGTGACGCGCTCAAGGAAGCCAACATTTCAGAGGAAAACTACGACTTCCTCACCGACGCGCCCTACCCCGAGGGAGCCTTCGGGGAACGGGAGGAGCGCCATCGGCTGTACGTATTTCCGCTGGTGGGCGCGCTGATCGGCCTGACCATAGGCATCCTGATGACCTCCATGACCCAGATGGCCTACCCGATGGTCCAGGGCGGCAAGCCCATTATGTCGCTGCCTCCGATGGCAGTGGTCACTTACGAAAGCACCATGCTGACGGCCATCGTATTCACTATCATCGGGATCATCTTCGAGTCCCGGCTTCCCAAGACCAAGCAGGGCCTCTACGACACCCGGATCACCGAAGGATATATCGGTGTGCTGGTCAATGTGGAAGAAGACGAGCTTCAGCGGGTGTACAACATCCTCACCCAGGCGGGCGCCATCGACATAGTAAGGGACCGGTAGCAGGAAACCCAAGCCCCAGATCTGGAGTTCAGGCTTCGACAGCAATGGCTAATCCTCAAATAACAAAGTTGCACATGGATGGAATAACGCCTGAATCAAAGCCCCCGGAGCGCGCCCGTCCGGTCCTGCCGAATCCCAGGGCTTGGCGTAAATTGCGTTTGTTCGGAGCCGTTGTCCTGGTGGCGCTGGCCGCCATGGCCTGCGGGCAGGGTACATACCCCTTGGACATCTTCTACGAGATGCATTACCAGCAGACCTACAAATCCGGCGAACCCCCCAGGCTGCCGGGCGTGGAAGGCGCGGTTCCTGTGGACTGGGTCCCGGCTCCCAAGTCGACATCCTTCAACACCGGCAAGCACCTGTATGAAGTCAACTGCTTGCAGTGCCACGGCGCAGAGGGCCGTGGCGACGGCCCGGTGTTGAACCTGATGATCAACGAGTATGGCTATGAAACGGCGGTCACTCCCGACCTGACCTCGACAACAGTTATCGACCTTGGCGCCGACGGCATGAAACCCTTTATGATGTCCGGTCTGACGGTGATGCCCGCTTTCGGCAAGCTCATGACTACGGACGAGATTGACCTGGTGACCCGCTACGTGATGGACTGTCTCCAAGGCCAGGACCAGTCTGCAGGGTGCTAGGTGCTCCAACTCCACTACAATGCGGTCCCTTAGCGGCGCATCCGGCGCCGCACCTGATATGGGCGGCGATCTCAGCCGCTTTCCGGCATTCCCCCTCTTCGCCCCAACTCCGGGGCCTTTTTCGCATTGGAATCGGGTACAATGCCAGCTAAAAACCCCGCCTCATGGTGCTGGTACAATAGTGGGTGGAAACGTCAACCCTCCGACGGGCAATAGCAACCTGTCGTTTGAACGATAACGTACCGGCCTGATGTTGAACTCTCGCTCATTCAAGAGATTCCCGGTAGCGTTAGCCGCCCTGTTCACAGCTATCGCGCTTCTGACTCTGGCGGTTTGTCCGTCAATCGGTCTTGCCCAGGACGCAACCCCGCCTGCCAGTGGCCCAGCCATAGGTTCCTACGATGAGGAAGAGGCCCAAAGTATCGACCGGATGCTCATGTGCCCGGTCTGCCCCGCCGAGTCCATAGACCAGGCCCAGGTGGAATTGGCCCGCCAGATGCGCCAGAAGGTGCGGGAACTGCTGGCCGAGGGCTACACGCGCCAGGAGGTCCTAGACTACTTCGAGGAACGGTACGGGCCAAAGGTGCTGGCCGCGCCTCCCAAGAGAGGTGCGCACATCTGGGCCTGGGTGCTGCCCATAGGCTCGGTGCTGCTGGGCACTGCCATCGGCCTGGTAATCCTGCGCTCCATGAAGCGCCCCTCAGCAGCCGCGCAAGCTGCACAACAGGAGGACGAGGACCTGCATCCGTACTTGGAAGAAGTAGACCGCGGTCTGTCCATCGACGACTCCTCAAGCATGACCGAAAACGCTCCCGCGGCAAAGGAACGTAATGGCTGACCTGGGAGCAATGTGCGTGTGGATCGCCCTGGCCCTGGCCTCATACGGGGCCTTCGGCTCGGTGCTGGGCAAATTAAGGGGTTCCCCGGAACTGGTGGTCAGCGCGCAACGGGCGTCTCACCTCACCGTGCTGGCGTTGACCGTTGCCACCCTTAGCCTCGTTACTCTCTTCATCAACCGGGACTTCGAGGTCGCCTACGTCGCAGCCCACAGCGATATAGCAATGGAAGACTACTTCACCTGGGTAGCGTTCTACGCGGGGAATGAAGGCTCCCTGCTGTATATAGCTTTCGTGCTGTCGACCATGGCTTCAATTGCCATCTGGCGCGCCCCTGCGGCAACACGGGAGACCCTTCCCTATACCACCGGGGTATTGATGGTGGTGTTGACCTTCTTCCTGGCCGTCATCGGGTTCATGGCCAACCCCTTCGACAAACTGCCATTCATTCCCCTGGACGGAGAGGGAATAAATCCCCTGCTGACCCACTTTGGCATGTTCTTCCATCCTCCGGCATTGATGGCAGGTCTTGTCGCAACGTCCATCCCCCTCGCTTTCGTCATGGGGTCCCTGATCGGGGGCAAGACCGGCGACCAATGGCTCGACGCGGCTCGGCTCTGGGGGATCATCTCCTGGGCCTTGCTGGCCTGTGGCCTGCTCCTCGGCTCCTGGTGGGCCTACACCATCCTGGGATGGGGTGGTTACTGGTTCTGGGACCCGGTGGAAAACGCGGCCCTGATGCCCTGGCTCGGTCTCACCGCCTTCATCCACTCGGTCATGGTGCAGAAACGCCGGGGCATGTTTCGCATGTGGAACATCGTGCTGATTAACGTGGCCTTCGGACTGGCCCTCTACGGGATGTTCATGAACCGGGGAGGCTCCGTTCCTTCCGTCCATTCATTTGGAGAGTCCACCCTGGGCTGGATATTCCTCCTGTTCCTGGCTGTGGGCGTTATCGTGCCATTCGCGGTATTCTTCTGGCGTTACAACCGTCTCAAGAGTGACCGGGACCTGGACTCAATGCTGTCGCGGGAAGCGGCGTTCCTGATTAACAACCTGTTGCTACTGGCCATCGCCTTCGTGACGTTGTGGGGCACGGTATATCCGCTGCTATCACAACTCTTCACCGGAGAGGAGATCACCCTGGCCCGGCCCTTCTACGACCAGGTGAACGGCCCCATCTTCCTGGCCCTCATCTTCCTCATGGGCGTAGGGCCGATGCTGCCCTGGCGTCAGGCCACATGGAACGCCATGCGCCGCTCGCTGCTGATCCCGTCCATTGCCGCTGCGACAGTGATCATTGTCCTCCTGGCAATGGGAATTTGGAAGCCCTACGCTTTGGCCGGGTTCGCCCTGGCCGCTATGGTAACCACAGGCGTCCTACAGGACTGGGCAAGGGGCACACGTTCAACCGCCAAAGCGCGGGGAGAAAACCACGCCGCCGCCTTCGTCCACCTGGTTTGGGGCAACCGCCCGCGCTACGGCGGCTACATAGTCCATCTCGCCGTGGTCATGGTGGCCTTGGGCGTGGTCGGCACGTCCTTCTTCAACATCCAGCGGGACGTGGCCCTCGCGCCGGGGGAGAGCGCGACAGTGCGTGAGTACCAGGTCCGCTACCTTGGCACTACGGAAGAGTTCAAAGGCAACCGGACCGAGTACCTGTCCCGGTTCGAGGTCTACAAGAATGGGGAGTTTGCCTACTTCATGGAACCGGGCCGTCATTTCTATCCTTCCTTCAACATGGCCTCGACCCGGGCGGCCATCCACTCGACTCCCGTGGAAGACCTGTACGTGGTGCCCAGCGAGAACATGGCGGACGGCAGCGTAGGGGTGCGTATTCTGGTCAACCCTCTTATCTGGTGGATGTGGATCGCCGGGCCGGTGATGGTCTTGGGGACGCTCATCGCCCTCTGGCCGCAACCAGCTAGGATTCCGGTCAGGTCGCCATCACTGCTCACCGTCCCAAGCCCTCGGACCCAGCCCGTTGGGCCGGGAACGGCCTGATTAGACACGGCAGGAACGACATCAAAAACGCGGCCCCTCAACCCGGTCCGGGGCCGCTACACTCGCTAAGGATCCGTATCTCAGATGGTTGAGCCGATCATGCTTGTGGTGGCCGGGATGCTGGCCTCTCTCTGCGTCATCGCCGTCCTCCACCCGTTCCTGCGCCGTGGGTCTTCCGACGATGCCGGGGCGACCGACTCAGATACCGCGACTAGCTACGCTGAACTGGAGTCCCTGCTGGACTCCATACAAACGCTGCAACTGGAATATCAAGTGGGCAATGTCCCGGAGGACGCCTATCGGGAGCAGTTGCTGGCCTACAGGCTGGAGGCGGCGTCCCTGCTCCGTCGCATCGACGAGTCGCGGACGTTGGACCCGGAGCAAGACCTGGAGCGCCAGGTGCTCCTGGCCCGCCTGTCATCCAACGGGGTCAACGGAGCCGTGCCAGACTGCGCAGGGTGCGGCACGCCGCTGCCCGGAGAAGGCAAAACCTGTCCTGGGTGCGGGCAGTCCCGGTCCACCGCCATAACCCACCAAAGCGGAGTCAGCGAGGAATGAGACCGCTGCGCGCATTGCTCGTGGTTCTGTCCCTCGCGTTGGGCATTGTTCTGTATGGGACTGCCAGCATCGCCGCCCAGGAGCCGTTGACGATTGCCGGTACGGTCGTGAACGGCACTGAGGGAGCAGACCTTCCCAGGGAAGTTCAGGTGCTCGCGCTGGTCACCGGGGCCGCCGGCGGCGTCCTCGGCACTTCTCTCGCCCAGGCTGACGATGAAGGCCGCTTCGAGATTGCCGGGCTGCCCGCACTGCCTGACGCCCGCTATGCCCTGGCCGTCAACCACTCCGGCGCACTGTACACGCAAGCCTTCTCCCTGGAAGAACTGTCCGGCAACGTTGTACTGAACATATACGAGACCACCACCGATGCCACGGTAATCAAAGTCACCCACCATCTGAGCGTGGTGGCCGGCGTTGACCCCACTGAGCGGGAAGTCACCCTCCTAGACTTCGTAACCCTGGTCAACGGCAGCGACCGCACCCTCCAGCCGGACCTGTCCGTTCCTGCCCAGATGAGCTTCCTCCGCTTTTCCCTGCCGCCGCTGGCCGAGACCCTGGGACTGCAATCGGACATGCCCGGAGGCGACATCGTATCCGTGGGCACCGGCTTCGCCGTCACATCCCAGGTCACTCCCGGACAGCACAACCTGGAGTTTTCCTACAAGATTCCCTACCAGGGCGACTCAGTAACTTACCGCCAGGCATTCCACCAGGGCGCGGACATCTTCCAGGTCCTGGTCCCGGACCGAATGCGTGGACTCGACGTTGTCCCCCTGGAACGGGTGGCGTCTCCCAACCTCGACGGCACCGTGTATGACGCTTGGGAGGCGAGAGACCTGGCCCGCAGTGAGGAGATAATGGTCACCCTGTCCGGCCTCCCCCAGCCCGGGATACTGACACGACTGGAGAAGTGGGCACGCAACGAGGCACTCTGGCATGGGGCCATCCCTGCCATTCTGGGCGTGGTCCTTGCCGGTCTGCTAGCGTGGGGCGGACTCCGGCCCTCGGGCCGGCGAGCCGCAACTGACCCAGCGGCCCCAACCCCGGCAGACCAGGACTCTCTCATCCACGAAATCGCCGCCCTTGACGACAGCTATAGCCGGGGAGACGTGGACCAATCCGAGTATCAAAGCGTACGCCAGACGCTGAAGGGCCGGTTTCTGGACACGGGAGGAATTACCGACGCCGACGAAGCCCAACCCGCCACCGGCAGAACCGCGGAATAGGCACTGGAACGGTCTTGGGCAAGCGCGGTTGGATTCTGCTCGGCACAGCGGTCCCCGTACTGGGCCTGCTGGCCCTGCTCACATGGGCATCGGTCAAGTCCGGTGGCGTTCCCGGCGGCTTTGGGGTCAACACCGAATTGGGCCAGGTAGAGGTTCTGCTGGACACTCCCAGGGACTTTTCCCTGGAAACACTGGAAGGTGGCTCTGTATCCCTGTCAGGAATGCGGGGCAAGGTGGTAATGCTCGATTTCTGGTCCTCGTGGTGCCCACCATGCCGCGCCGAAGCGCCGGTCCTGTCCCAAGTCTACGGCGAATACGAGGGCAAGCCTGTGCAGTTCATCGGAATCTCCATTTGGGACCGGGAGGACGATGTGCTGGCGCATGTCGAAGAATACAATGTCCCCTACCCCAATGGGATAGACGGCGATGGGCAGATAGCCATAGACTACGGGGTGACGGGCATACCAGAGAAATTCTTCATCGACGGGGAAGGGCGCGTCGTCAAGCGGTTCGTGGGCCCTATGAACGCGGGCCGTCTGCGTTCCATCCTCGATGAGTTGCTCGCCGAAAACGTTGCAGGGGCGTCGGGTTAGATGACTGCTGAAAACACCGCCCCATCCCGCCACGCCGGCCCCAGGGAGCGGGCCCGGGCGGGTTCGGACGGAATGGCGGATAGGGTTCATCCCCCGGTGGGACCGGAGTTTGTCGTCGCCGTAGACTGGGGCGGCACGTGGAACCGGGTGAACGTCGTGGACCGGAACGGCACGGTCCACTGGGAGAACCGCGTCGCCAACAGCCTGTCCCGGACCACTGAAGAACTGCTGGCCAACGGCGAAAGGGTCATGCGCGAAGCCCTTGCTTGGTGCGGCAACCGCCCCCAGCCTTGTACAATCCGGGGTATCGGACTGGCGATGGCGGGGCCTATAGACCCGGAAACGGGAATCATGGACCGCCCTCCCAATCTGATGCTGCTGGACGGCGTTTCCTTGAAAGCCCTATGGGAACCAATGTTTGGGCTCCCGGTATGGGTGGGCAACGACGCCGACCTGGCGGCCCTTGGCGAGTATTACTTCGGGGCGGGACGAACTAACCCGGGAGACCCCAATGCTGCCAGCGGGGAGGCATCAGCCCTTCCCAAGACCCTGGTGTACCTGACCATAAGCACGGGCGTAGGAGGCGGCGTCGTCTACAGGGGGCAGGTGTTTCTGGGAGCCAGCGGAATGGCCGCCGAGGTCGGCCACATGGCTATAGAATCGGGACCGGACGGCCCCCTCTGTCAGTGCGGCAGCCGGGGATGCCTGGAATCCCTGGCTTCGGGCACTGCTATAGCGCGAATGGCGCGAGAGAAGTTGGCGGAGGCAAGCGGCGCGGCGTCCATCCTGGCAAGGGAACGCCCCGAAGACGTGACGTCCGGGCACGTGTTCGGGGCCGCAGCTCAGGGCGATTCCTTGGCACTTGGCATAATCGACCGTCTGGCGGCCGTACTTGGCGTAGGGCTCACCAACGTCCTCCACCTCTACAACCCGGATGTCCTGGTGCTCGGCGGCGGCGTCTCCGAGGGTATCCAGGAGTTGGACCTGATGCCGCGCATCCACTCCCTGATGCTGGAACGCGCCATGAGCGGCAGGCACCGCGAGTTCCGCTTTGAACTCAGCAGACTACAGGGTGCCGGGGGTATGCTGGGCGCGGCCATGCTCGTCTGGCTGAACAGCATTTCCGCATAGCCCGGCCCTATGCCTGAGTCCACCTTCCTCTTCATTTTGCACCGCATCGCCGCTGTTGCCCGCGTGCGGCAAGGGTGATAGTCTGCCCAAGACTTGAGAATTACACCCGGAGGTAACCTGTTGAGGCTGGAAAACAAGACCGCAATGATAACGGGCGCGAGCCGGAACATAGGCCGCGAAATCGCATTGACGTTTGCCAGGGAGGGCGCTGACCTGGTGCTTAACACTCGCAGCAGCGCCGAGGAACTGGAGGGTGTGGCGGGCCAGTGCCGCGAGTTCGGCGTCAGGACCCACACCGTCATGGGAGACGTCGCTGACTCGGCCAGGGCGAGCGCGATGGTCGAAGAGGGCATCGATGCCCTGGGGAAGATTGACGTGCTGGTCAGCAACGTCGCCATTCGTCCCCACCGGCCCATCCTGGAGATAACCGACGATGAGTGGCACACTGTCATGGGTGTAAACCTGCACTCGGCCTTCTATCTCTGCCGGGCAGTGCTGCCGGGGATGATGGAACGCCGGTCAGGGAGCATCGTGGCTTTGGGAGGCCAGGCGGCGATAACGGGCAGGCCGGACACCGCGCTGGTGACCACCGCCAAGACCGGGCTGCTGGGCCTCATCCGGGCCATAGCCGCGGAGATGGCCCCCTACAACGTCCGGGCCAACCTGGTGAACCCGGGATCGACCGACACCGAGCGGATGCACCCGGAATGGTACCCGGATATGCAGGGCGTCCCCAGGGGTTCCCCGGAGCGCGCGAGGGGCATTCCCCTGGGCCGCCAGGGAACCGTGGAGGACATAGCCAACGCCTGCCTGTTCTTCGCCTCCGACGAGTCGGCCTACATCACCGGCGACAGGCTCAACGTGGTCGGGGGCCGCTACATCGTGTAGCCGGATAAGCGATTTGGGCCGATACAGTTTACCCAGCGAGTTGGCATCCTTACCCGCTGGCGGAAGCAGCGTTTCATTCCACTTGGTCCGGCTCACTGATCCTGAACTAGACCCTCCGTACCCCCTCCTCCGGGCCCTACCACAATTCCTGCACAGAACCCGTAGCTGTCTCGTGCGCCCGGAACTCGCAAAACGCTATATATGTTCGGCACGGAAGTTCATAGCACAGAGCCGAGACGGAGAGGCCGACAGCGTGTGACTGGAGACTCCTATCAAAATCCTGCGCAGAGTCAGTTGCGTAGAGCTCGCCTATATGAGACCCCCCGGCCGGCCATCGGCGAGGCCAGGTATTCTCACCTCCCAGCGAATTTTCGCTGCTTTGTGCTAGACTTCCCGGGAAGGCAACCGGAGGGGGAGGCCATGACTGAAAGGGAGAACTTCAGCCCCGTACTGACCAACCAGGCCCTGGAGTTCCGCCGGGTCGTGGAGGTGGAGGTCAAGGCCGGTCTGGCCCGGCACTGGAACGACGATGGCAAGGGCGCAACTAAGACCGCCAAGCTCCTGAAGGCGGGCAGGCAGACCGTCTACCGGTACCTGAAGCGGGGCGGCATGACGCAGGATAACGAGGCAACCAGGGAATAGCATTCTCGCCTGGCCGGAGGGCCGGCAAACTAATCAGGAGGACCCTGAGAAGCGTGTGCAAATTGCAACCCCGGAGCAGGTCCGTCAAGGTGCGCGATATCAACATGCGGTACGCCGACTGGGGCGGCGAGGGTCCCCTGCTGTTGATGCTGCACGGGGCGATGCGGACATCGCGCAGTTGGGACGCGGTGGCCCGGGCCCTGCGAGACGAGTATCACGTTATCTCCCTGGACGCGAGGGGACACGGGGACAGCGATTGGACCCGGCGGGGCTACCGGTTCTCCCACAGGGTCGAAGATATGGGGGCCTTCTGCCGCGAGCTGGGCATTCGGGACGCAACCGCCGTGGGGCACTCCAACGGCGCGGTTGTCTTCGCCATGCTTGCAGACAAGCATCCTGAATTCTTCCGGGGACTCGTCCTCCTGGAGCCGATGCTTGTGGTTGGGGAGACGCCCGGAGAACTCCCCCCGCCCCGGCGTACCAGCCGCCGCCGCAGGACTTGGTCAACCCGCGATGAGTTGCGCGAATACCTCAAGCAGCACCCGGCCACCAGAGGATGGAGGGAGGACGTAATCCTGGACGTCGTTGACCAGGAAACGATGGAGCTCGCCAACGGCAGAATCGACATGAAATGGTCGCCCGACACCCTCAACATGGATGACCGCCAGGGAGAACGTTTCGATTTGAGGCCCATCCTCGGCGCCACAGGGCTGCCGACCCTGTTCGTTGCCAGCCAGCAGCGAGCGTCCAGGTTCGCCGACGTCCAACCCATTGCCGCCGCGACTCCCAACTTCCACTTCACAACCGTCAACGATACCGGCCACAACATGTACATGGAGCGTCCGGACGCCGTGGCGTCTCTCATTGCGTCCTTCCTGAGCGGCAACACCATCCCCGGCGCCGTCTGACCTCGTTCTTGAGGGCCTGTCGTCCCGGGTCCGGGCGTGAGCAGCCGCTTTTCCTCACGGCTTGGACGCAATCAGCGCCAGGTTGTCAACTTTCGCCTTCGGGACGCTGGTCAAGCAGGTGTCCGCGAGAGCCTCGGGCACAGTTGGCTTCGCCCTGCTGGGAATGGCCAGCGCAATGACCATTTTCGCCGCAGACCCGCTCCTGATGTTCGCGTCCATGACGGTCTTTGGTCGCGGCATCGGGGGAACGATCTTCCTCCAGAACTTCATCAGGGCAGACTATTTCGGACGCCGGCACGTAGGGAGCATCCGCGGCGCGGTCACGCCCATCAACCTGACCGTCGGCAGGATTGGCCCGTCCCCTGTCCGGCTACGTCTATGCCGGACAGGCTCCTGCGACTCCGTCTGGTGGGCTGGGGTAGTCCTGAAGTTCCTGTTCTCGGCGCTGCTCCTGGCCACGCCCGCTCCGGCAAAGGGCCGTTAGGCCCGCATCAACCCTTTCTCCGGCAATTACTTCGACCTACATGTTTTCTCCAGTCCGAGGTTTTTGCCAGGAGTTGCTTGCCACCCGGCCCAGCTACGGATACACGGGTGGAGAGAGACTGGCAAACAAACAGGTGTTTGTTTGCCAGTGCGTTCTGACACACGACAACCTCTTTGCAGTTCATCGGCGTCAAGTCGAAGGGAATAGCGTCGTGGCCAGGGTCGGCTTGGCCGGCTTATCCGCGGATTCGATGCTACCTGGTGCGCTCAAATATCCAGGAATGTAAAAGCCCGTGGAAGTTTTCCGGGGGACTCATTGGCGGTCGTGTTCTAAGCCGAATCTCGGCCAAAAGGCCCATCGCAACTGCAACTTCCACTCTCGGAGGGACAACGGTTCTCTCGTTCTCATGCCCTGAGCGGAGATCATGTCTACCATGCCTTGCGCGTTTGCAGGGACTCGCTGGAGTTGCTAATATGTGCCCGTGCTCAGAAAACGTTATGTCGCAATCCCGCTTGTCCTGGCAGTGCTGGCGGCGGCTGGAATTCTGTCTGCCAACGCCTTCACCATTGAGTCTACCCCCTCTGTAACCCTACAATCGCCGTCCGCCGCCCCGGACTCAGTAGAGGAACTGGGGAAGCTACTGTTCTTTGACAACCGGCTCTCCGGGGACAGTTCCATCTCATGCGCCACCTGCCATGACCCCGAGCAGGCATGGACCGACGGGATGGCCCTGTCTTCCGGATACCGCAGCACGCTCTATTTCCGCAACACGCCCACGATCATCAATGCCGGGCGGATGTCTTTGCTGGACTGGGACGGCCGTTTCGCCGCGGGAGACATGGACAGCCTGGTCCGGGACCACCTGGCAGAAGCCCACTTTATGAACGTGGACGGACGCCTTCTGGTGGAGAGGATGCGGCAGGTCCCGGCCTACGAGTCGGCCTTCAGGGAACATTACGGCAGCGACGTGTCCTATGGGAAAATCCTGAATGCACTGTCCGCCTACGTTTCCTCCCGGAATTCTGTGAACCACCCCTATCTCCGCTTTGTGAATGGAGAGACCGACGCCCTCGGCCCGAACGCCAGGGCCGGGCTGGAGCTATTCGAGGGCAAGGCCGGTTGCGTGCAGTGCCACGGCGGAGAACTGCTCTCCGACGGTGAGATGCACGCCCTTGGCATACCCGACAACCCGGAGATATTCAGCGAGCCGCTGCGCCACATCACCTTCCGCCGCTTCTTCCGGCTGTTCGGAGTACCCTCCTATGTCTCCATGCGCTCCGACCCCGGCCTGTATGCCCTGACCTTCAACGAGTCCGACAGGGGCAAGTTCAAAACACCCTCCCTGCTGGAAGCGGCCCGCACTGCTCCATACATGCACAATGGGGTTTTCGCCACCCTGGAAGATGTTGTGCGTTTCTACAACGACGGCGGCGGCCAGAGCGAAAACACCGACCCGATGCTAAGTCCCCTCGAGTTGACGGATGATGAGGTAAATTCACTGGTCGCCTTCCTATCGTCGATGGGCAGTGGCGAAGAAGTCACCGACATACCGGACCGGTCTCCCTACGAAGCTCGGACGCTGGGGCAGAACTGATGAGGGTCTCCGGCATTCCCGGGATAGTCTACTTCCTGGCCGGGATAGTGTTCTTCGCCGCGGTCATGGCGGCACTGTTCATATCCGAGGGCGCCAGGGATGATATGACTGCCCCGGAAGAGGTCCAAGTCCCCGCAACGACGCCGCAATTGCAGCAGGAGACCGTTGCTGAGGCTCCCGTGACCATTCCGTCTCGGGAGGACCTGCGGGCGATGGGTTTCGGGCCGCTCCCTCCCATTGTGATGCCAGTGGACAACCCCCAGTCCGAGGCCAAGGCGGAACTGGGAAAGCTCCTCTTCTTTGACAATCGTATGTCTGGAGATAGCCTGGTCAGCTGCGCCACGTGCCATGCCCCGGCCCTGGGCTGGGGCGACGGCAACGCTCTTTCGCTGGGCTACCCCGGCACCATGCACTGGCGCAACTCCCAGACCATCATAAACAGCGCCTACTACACCCAGTTGTTCTGGGCGGGCGAGTCCAAGAGCCTTGAAGCCCAGGCCAAGTCGGCCATGACCGGCAACCTGGCGGGAAACCTGGACCCGGCCATGGCCGAGGAGCGGCTCCGCCAGATGCCCGAGTATGTCCGCCGATTCAGGGAAGTGTTCGGTACCGACGCCCCCGCATTCGACGATGCGTTGCGGGCGATAGCGGCCTTCGAGGCGACCATCGTCTCCCGCAACGTGCCCTTCGACCGCTACATGGAAGGAGATGACACTGCATTGTCACCGGAGGCGCTCCAAGGGCTTGGACTGTTCACCGGCAAGGCCGGGTGTATCGAGTGCCACAGCGGGCCTCTGCTCAGCGACCAGAGCTTTCACAACACCGGCGTGCCTTCCCAGACCGAGTTTGAGTCCAACCCACTGCGCCAGATTTCGCTCCGTTACCAGCAGCGGGCCCGGGGTGTGCCGGAGTCCGTGTACCGGGAAGCCGACCGGGACCTGGGTCTCTTCTATACCACCAAATTGGACTCGGACAAGGGCAAATTCCGCACCCCCTCCCTGCGGGATGTTGGACAGACCGGGCCGTACATGCACAACGGCGCGTTCAGCACCCTGGCCGAAGTCGTCGAGTTCTACAATCTTGGCGGCGGCGATGATCCATCCAAGGATGCCCTGCTGCGGCCCCTCGGCTTGACCCGTCAGGAGATGGACAACCTGGTGGAGTTCCTGGGGAGCCTGACGGGAGATCAGATTATAATCGAGGTCCCAACCATGCCTGAATACGAGGTCCTGCCATGAGCAAAGAGAATCCGCCGGCCGCAACGGATGCCGCGCGGGGCGGTGGGCGGGATATAAAGGCTTCAACCGGGTGCGCCGAAAATCCCGCCGAGTGCGGCGCCCTCTCCGAACTTCTTGAGCATCGCATGTCCCGCAGGCAGTTCCTGTTCATCGGTGCGGCCACCGTAGCCACCGTCACACTGTCCAACCTGGTCCCCGACACACTGTTCCAGGCCGAAGTGGCGGCCTATGAAGGGGTCAAGATCGGCTCCCTGCGCAATCTTCCGTTGGCCCAGCCCCAGGAGTTTCGATACCCCTGGGACGACGCCAACTGCATCAGCTACCTGATCAAGCTGGGCGTTCCGGCAGGCGGCGGCGTCGGCCCCGACAATGACGTAGTCGCCTTCAACGCCATCTGCCCCCACATGGGGTTCCCCCTCCTGGGGCAGTTCAAGGGCGAACATCAGGTCATGGGCCCCTGTCCGTCCCACCTCAGCACCTACGACCTCACCAGGCACGGCATAGTCGTAGCGGGCCACGCCACCGAGGGTCTGCCCCAGGTGATGCTGGAAACGCGCGGGGACGACATCTACGCTGTCGGCGTTCTGGGCCTCATCTACGGGTTCTCCAACAACGAGGTGGCCCCAGTCTAGTAGTAGCTCCAGTCCAGGGACAGTCCTATCAGGGCAACCCTACGGGAAGATGTCATGCCTAACGACTATATACCACAAGACAGGATTCCCCTTCCGCCGCCGGACGCTGAGATCCGCACCACCGCTTGCGACTATTGCATAGTCGGCTGCGGCTACCGGGTGTTCACCTGGCCCGTCGGTAAGGAGGGCGGCCCCCGCGCGGACCAGAACGCCCTGGGCATGGATATGCCGACCCGTACATTCCAGGGTTGGATCAGCCCGAACCAGCATAACGTGACCCTGATTGACGGGAAGCCCCACCACGTGGTCGTTCAGCCGGACCCAACCGCCACTGTGGTCAACCGCCAGGGCAACCACAGCATCCGGGGCGGCACCCTGGCCCTGAAGGTGTACAACCCCGACGGCCCTACCAGAGACCGCCTCCAGACCCCCCTCCTCCGGGTCAACGGAGAGCTTACCCCCGTGTCCTGGGACACCGCGCTGGACATCATGGCCCAGGTCTCCCGCCATGTCATCGACAACTATGGCGAGGCCGCATGGGCGATGAAGACCTTTTCATACCAGTATTTCGAGAACACCTACGCTATCTCCAAGCTGGCCTTCCGCTCCATCGGCACTCCGGCCTACTCCCCCCACGACAAGCCGGGGCCAGGTGCGGACACGGCCGGGTTGGATGACTCGGGCATCAACCCTTTCAGTGCGTCCTATGAGGACTGGTCCGAGGCCGACGTCATCTTTCTCTCCGGCACCGACCCCTTCGAGAGCAAGACCATCGCCTTCACCGAATGGATGATGAAGGGCAACACCGGCAAGAAGTTGGTCTTCGCGCTGCCCCGCCGGACCACGGGAGTGGCCTGGGCCGAGAAGAATGGCGGCCTCCTGCTCCAGCTTATACCCGGCAGCGATACCGTGCTCCAGCTCGCAATTGCCAAAATCATCCTGGAGAACGGGTGGGAGGACAGTGAGTTCATCGAGGAATGGGTGGCCAACGCCTGGGAGATCGATGCCGGCATGGGGCGCGGAACCCGGAACACACCTTGGCAGTGGCGCACCACCTGGGGCAAGCTGGGCACCGGATTTGAGGAATACAGGGAGTGGCTGTTCCAGCAGCCCCACGCAGAGCTGGACCGGGCTGCGGAGATTACGGGAGTCCCCGCCGGCCTGATTGTCCAGGCCGCCGAGATGCTGGCCAAGCCGGTCGACGGAGAGCGGCCGAAGGCTTCCTTCGGCCTGGAGAAGGGCAACTACTGGTCCAACAACTACGGCAACACCGCATCCTTTGCCGCCCTGGCCCTGATATGCGGAGCGGGCAACCGCCCCGGCAGGGTCGTGTCGCGACTGGGAGGCCACCAGCGCGGCTGGATCGGCGCGGCATCCTATCCCATCGACAAGTCACCCAACCGGCTACCCGGACGGCGGCGGCAGGAGATTGACCTTGACCGCTGGGTCGAGTCGGGGAATGTGCGCTTCGCCTGGGTCATCGGCACCACTTGGATCAACGCTATGGCAGCCTCCCACGAACTGCACGACACGTTCCACCGCATGACCCGGAGGAACGAGCATCAATTGATCACGACTAATGTAGACCAGGCTGCCGCAACCCTGATAGCGCGGGCCGACAGCGGCGGGATGGTGGTGGCCGTCCAGGACATCTACCTCCAGTCCCCCATAGGGGACGAACTGGCCGACATCGTGCTGCCCGCCGCCACCTGGGGCGAGCACGACTTTGCCCGGTGCAACGGGGAGCGGCGTCTGCGGCTCTATTCCAAGTTCAATGATCCCCCCGGTGATTCCCGGCCCGACTGGTGGATCATCTCCCGGTTCGCCCGGAAGATGGGGTTCGAGGGGTACGACTGGCAGGACTCCAACCAGGTCTTCGAGGAGGCGGCGCGTGCGAGCAGAGGCGGCGTGCTGGACTACTTCCCCCTGGTGCGCTACGCCCAGTCGCAGGGCCGCAGGGCTCACGACGTGCTGCGGGACATGGGCACGACGGGAATCCAGACGCCTGTGCGCATGGTGAACGGGGAACTGGTCGGCACCAAGCGGCTGCATGATTCGACCCTGGAACTGGGCGCGCCCGAGGGACCAACGGTGCATAGGAAGTGGCTCACCCACTTCGGCACCCACTCGGGCAAGGCCGTCCTGAACAAGTCGCCGTGGGAATGGTTCAGCGACTTCTACGAGCGCATCACCCCCACGGGCGACGAACTATGGCTGACCAACGGTCGCATCAACGAGCTGTGGCAGTCGGCCTATGACGATTCCCGGAAGCCCTACATCACCCAGCGCTGGCCCGCCAACTATGTGGAAATTCACCCCGAGGATGCAGTGCCCCGGGGCATCGAGAGCGGCGACGAAGTGATCATGGAGAGCGACGACATCCTGGTGCAGACCGGGGGGTTCACGCTGGTGAAAGGAGATGAGTTCCTGTTCAGTAAGATGGAAGAGAACGGGCTGATCCGGCGTGGCAAGGGACACAGCAAGGCCGTAGCGATTGTCACTGACGCCGTGCGGCCCGGTCTGCTTTTCACCAACTTCCTCTATGCGCCTGGCTGGCCGGACACCGAGTCCAACAGCCTGATTCACCGGGTGCCCGACCCCATCACGAACCGTTACCGCTTCAAGCTGGGCAAGGCGAGGATTCGGAAGACAGGCGAATCGCCCTACAAACACTCCTTCGAGTCCATGACTTTCAAGTCCCGCAACATAATCTAAACCAAAGCCAAGGTGGGATGTGCACTTGCCGGAAGGCTGGAATTGGGCTGGGAATCTTGCAGGAGCGCTTCGGCCCTCGATTGCAGCACTGTCCGGCAGCGCCGTCTCACCCCGTCCTTCCGGTTGGCCGGACCCGCCCAGGAAGCCGCCGGCCCGTGCCCGTACCGCCTCCCTGGTCCCCAGGCACAGATTGCCGGTGGCCTCCTCTGCGTTGAAGTCCGGACTGTAGCCCGGCAGGTTTACCAGCCTCAGGTTCAGGTCAGGCGTCCACAGGTACGCCCGCAGCGCCTCGCCGCGATGGGCCGGCGCATTGTCCCAGATCACGTTCAGACGCCCGCCGTGCCTCCCCCGCAACCGTTCCAGGAAGGCAACCGGGGTCCCGGAGTGCTGTTGCCCTCCACTTCCATCCACTCCGCCCGCCGGTTTCCAGGCACACCGCCGGGTAGCAGTTGGCCTTCTCCCCGTGCTTGGAGCTGGTGGAGTCCGCCAATGCCGGCTCTCCCCTCAGCACCCACTTGCCCCGCAACCCGGCACCAGCCTGGAAGTGGGCCCCGCCGGCAAAGAATGCCTTTCCGCCAGCGCGTCCCGGCTGGTCCCCAAAGGCGGCATACTCCGCCACAAAGGCTTGCCGCTTCGACTTATTCGCTTTGACCAACCGCTTCCTGGGACGCTTGAAAGCGAATCCCAAGCGGTGCAGATAGTTCAGACAACTGCTGCGACACAGGCTGACACCAAAGCGTTCCGCAACAAACTGCCGCACCACTTTCCAGTACCAGTTGGCCATTTCCATGCCTGACCATGACGGCGGCAGTTGCACTGCCCCTTTCAACTCCGTCTGCTGCGCTTGGTCAAGGGCGGGGGGGAACCGCCGGTCTGATCGAATAGCAGGGCCGCAGGCCCTCCCTCGCCGAAGGCCGGCGCCCAGCGTCCGATGGTGTGGGGGGCCGACTCCCGGGGCGTAGGCGCCAGAACCATCCGCCGCCTGAGGTCCTTCTCTCTCATCTGCCATCGTTCCAGCGACCGCACTATCTCTCTCACCCTCATCAGCAACACCTCCCAACTCCTGAGGTCAGTTAACCAGTTACGGCCTCAATTTACCCCACTCCTCTGCGCATTTCACCTTGGCTTTGGTTTAGGTAGTTTACCGTGGAAGTCCCGGCGTTCTTAGGGCCCTGCTTGCCCAGTTCGGTTGTTGGACTTGCGAAGAACTGTTCGTGAGACCCATCGGCTTGGCGTTTGAATCCGCATCCCAGGCTTTCCAGTTTTCTGCGCATTTCCCTGTAGGTCATGCGGTAACGGTCAAGGTTTCTTCGGGGCTGCGCAAGGGAGTTAGTTCCGCGGGCAGGGCCTGCCCGTCTTCCTTGCAAATCTGGGTTATGGTCTACGTTACTGCCAACAGGCTTTTGAGGGTTTCTTCCGGGGTATCTCCCCAAGCCACGCAGCCTTGCAGGGCTGGAACCTCGGCCCGGTACATCCAGCCGTGGTCCTCAGTTGGTTCGTGAGGGATGTAGTTAATGTGGTAGATGTCCATTTCCCCTCCGGTCCTGGGGGTCCCTCTGGCGTGGAATCCATCACACTTTGCCCTACTGCGGGGAACAGGTCTTAACACCTATTCCAATTTTCTTTTTTGCCACCGGCAACTGCCATTTGCGCGGGAAAAGAAGGCGAGTTAAGGCGGGTGAGCAAAAAGGGCTATAATTCCTGAAGGAAGAGTGAGACGTTAGACAACGCCGGGGCGAGGCCCAACCCACTCCAAGGGGTGACACACATTGCTAGAACAGCAGCAACATAAAGGCCCACTAGCCGGGTACCGTGTCTTGGACTTCGGCTGGGTGCTGGCCGGGGCCATCCCCGGCATGGTCCTTGCCGACATGGGGGCCGAGGTCATCAAGGTCGAGACCCGGCAGCGGCTGGACTACATGCGCCAGGGCCGACCCATCATCGGCACCGAGCGGGACCCGGAGCAGCACCCCATGTTCCACAACGTGAACCGGGGCAAGCTCAGCGTCACCCTCAACACCAACCACCCGGAGGCGGTGGACCTGGCCCGCAGGCTGGCGGCCCACTGCGACATTGTGATCGAGAACTTCTCTCCCGGCGTCATGGAGCGGCTGGGTCTGTCCTACACCGACCTCAAGGCAGTCCGGGATGATATTGTCATGGTATCCGTATCCTCCAACGGGCAGACCGGGCCGCTACGGGACCTGCGGGCCTACGCCCCGTCCATCGGGGCAATGGCGGGCCTCGACAGCACCCTGGGATACGAGGGGGAGCGTCCCCTGGGCCTGAAACACGCCTACGCCGACATCGCGGGGGCGCTCCACGCCGTCTTCGCCATAGTCTCGGCCCTCTACCGGAGGCGCAGGACGGGACTGGGGCAGTACATCGACCTGTCCATGCTCAAGGCCACCGCCGCCACCCTGGGAGCGGGGCTGATGGAGTACGAGGCCACGGGCCGCGTCCTGGGGCCAATGGGCAACTACGACCCGACGATGGCCCCCTACGGCAACTACCCCTGCCAGGGCCAGACCCCGGAAGACCAGCGCTGGGTGTCCATAGCAGTCGCCAACGACGACGAGTGGCGCGGACTCGTGGAGGCGATGGGGTCGCCCGCCTGGGCCGCAGATGAGCGTTTCGCCAGCCGCTACCGGAGGCACCAGCACCGCCACGAACTGGATACACTGATGGCCGAATGGACCTCCGGCCGCGACGCCTGGGAGATTACCGGGCTTCTCCAGTCCCGCGGCGTGGCCGCCATGCCGGTGATGGACGCCGAGGAGCGGCTGTACGACCGCCACAACCGGGAGCGGGGCCTGTACCAGGAAATCGAGCACCCGGCCCTGGGCGTTGAGCCAATCTTCAACCTCATGTGGAACCTGGACAAGACTCCCCCGTCCATCCGCAGCCACGCCCCAACCCTGGGCCAGCACAACCGGCAAATCCTGTGTGATATGCTGGGCTTGAGCGAGTCTGAATTGTCCGACCTGGAAGAACGGCAGATAGTATACTGACCCCGGTTGTCGTGGACTAACTGTTCGCCGTTATTACGCCGCATTAAGGAGGTCCAGGATGGTCTCCAGAGATCGAGGTTATCGCATTGCGAACGGTTTGGCTGCGGTTGTGGGCTCGATAGTTGGGTTAATTATGATCGTGGCAGCACTCCAGGCCATGGTGGAGGTTCCGGACGAGAAACAATCCTTGTGGATACTGTTGTTTCTGAGTGTTGCGGTGACGTTCACCAGCTTCGGGTTTCTGATAACCGAGATATGCCGCAGACCGAAGAAAGAACCCGCTCGTCCCGGAGACAGTGAGGCATGAATCCTCAATCTCGCTGACAAGAACAAGCCGCGATAGCCATATTAGCTATCGCCACAGCAGTAGTTGGGTTTGGATTCTTCGGAAGTGACTTTTTCGGTAGTGAGGTCTCACCTGCCACTTCATCTGGTCTTCTCACGGACACCAGAATGATGTTAACGGCCGCGAAGGCCATTAGCGGAGTAATGGTACTCACGCAGTATGTGTTAGTGTTCGCGTCAGTTAGGAGTATCTTGAAGATGGGGGACAGCGCAACTGGTGAGGATGTCGCGGATGGACCGCTCACCCAGTTGTTTTTGCAGGTATGGTTTTTGGCGATTATTTTCTTCATTGATATCTTTGAAGAAATACCTATGCACAGACAGGACCGTGGAGGTAAGCGATGCCTACTGACGAACAGGAACAAGTAGTCGAAACCCTCCCCGAGGTAGAGGATATTTCCCGCGAGGCCATCGAGAAGGCCAGGGACATGATCGGGATGCGCCTCCGGACCGAGCAGTTCACCCGTGACGCCTCCCTGGGGGCGCTCATTAACTTCGCCAATGGAATCGGCGACGCCAATCCCCTGTTCCGCGACCAGGAATACGCCGCATATTCCAAGTACGGCTCGGTCATCGGGCATCCCTGCGCTCCCTACATGCGCCACTGGTCGGGCCGTACCCGCTGGGGACTGCCCGGCGTCCACGGCTTCTTCGCCGGCAACGATTGGGAGTTCCTCCGCGTTCTGCGCCCCGGCGACGCAGTCAACTGTGTCGAGCGGGTACTGGACGTGCAGGAGAAGCAGAGCCGCTACTCGGCGACACTGGTCATCCAGTACGTCGAGACGACATACACCAACCAGAGGGACGAACTGCTGGCCCGGGTCGTCGGCTGGTGTACCCGCCACCAGCGGCGGGCGTCCCGGGAGCGGGGCAAGTACGCCGACGTTCCCCGCCGTCACCACTACGAGCCGGAGGAACTGGAAGCCATCGACCAGCAGGTGCTGAACGAAAAGGCCAGGGGCGGCGTACCCCGCTACTGGGAGGACACCCAGGTGGGGGAGGATATGGAACCCATTGTGCGCGGCCCCCTGTCCCTTCAGGACGTGAGCGCCTTCCTCGTGGGCACCGGCAGGTCCAGTGCCCACGGCGTGCTGCTGCGGGAGGCCATGCGCCACCCGGACCACTTCTTCCGCAACCCCGAGGCCGGGGGCGGGCTGGAATACACCGGCATCGGCCACCTGCGCGACTCGGTTGCCGAGGCCGTGGGCGTTCCGGGAGCCTACGACTACGGCCCCCAGCGGGTGTCATGGATGGGCACCCTGCTCACCAACTGGATGGGAGACGACGCCTTCCTGAAGCGCCTCCGCGTCGAATGCCGCCGTTTCAACGTCTACGGCGACACCCAGTGGTGCAAGGGCAGGGTCGTCCGCAAGTACCTCAGCAACGAAACACCCCTGGTGGACCTGGAAATCTGGGCCGAGAACCAGCGCGGGGAAGTGACCGCCCCTGGCTACGCCACCGTCATGCTGCCTTCCCGCAACCCCAGGGTCCCCTGGTTCACTGACGGCTCAAGCTGCTCCCTCCGCGACGCCCCCAAGGACGAGAACACGCCGCCAATCTTGCCGGTGTAGACTTTGAGAGACTTTCAGAATGATGGAACGCGCCGAAGACGGACGCTTCAGAGGTTGCTCCAACGGCTATAAGAAGGGAACCTGAACAATGTTCGATTCAGTGAGTTCGTCAGGTTGGTGGAGAGCTTTGGTTTCAGATTGGACAGAATCAGGGGCAGTCACCGTATCTATGTCCACGATAGAATACTTGAGTCGGTCAACGTCCAAGACTCGGGCGGACAAGCCGTAGAGTACCAAATCAGGCAATTCCTCCGCATAGTCGAAGAGTATAATCTGGACTAAGAGGGTCGCCATGAAGGACTACAACATCAACATTTTCTACAGCGAAGAGGACGGTGGGTATATTGCAGATATTCCCGACCTGCGGTTCTGTTCCGCACTCGGACACACTCAGGAAGAGGCTTTAGCCGAAGTCTTGATAGCCAAGGAAGCCTGGCTCGAAGCTGCCGAGGCAAATGCAAAGCCGATCCCGGAGCCGCGCTACCGCCCCTTCATATACCAGGTGGGGGGGTAGCCGCGATTGATGGCCACAGACAAAGCATACGCATTGGCTACAATTCACGGTCTTGAGCATTCGAAGGAATTTCATTTCCTTGCCGGCCCCAAGCATCCCTACTTGGGCCTGCCTGCTGACGAGATAGCAGGACTTGGACTGAGCCGTTTGCAAAACCGGAGAATCACCTTCAGCACTGCCGACGGCCCTATCGCCTCGGACGCCTACACCGCACGGGAAACGATACAGGGCATGGGTTTCGTTGCCACAGTTGTTGCCGCTCCTGTACCCGTCGCCGGACTCCAATTCCTGGAGAACCACGGGTTCATGGTCAACCCAGAAACGAATCAGGTGGAACTGGCCCCCGGCTTCATACATTACTTGCATGCCCTTATCCCCGTAAAGGCTGACGATGACACCTAGCCAACCAAACCCTCCATTCCTGCCCCTCTCCGGACTACGCGTGCTGGAGGTGGCTGACATGATTGCCGGTCCCTACTGCGGCAAGCTGCTGGCGTCCCTGGGCGCGGACGTGGTCAAGGTGGAGCCGCCGGTGGCCGGCGACCCGGCAAGACGCCAGGGGCCGTTCCCCGGCGACGTCCCACACCCGGAGCGGAGCGGCCTCTTCCTCTACATGAACACCGGCAAGCGGGGCGTGACCCTCAACCTCGAAGACCCTCAGGGCCGGGCGATGCTGCCTGAACTCGCCGCCAACGCAGACGCTCTCATCCACGACCGTCAGCCTCCGGCACGCGACCACGAGGGGTTGGACACGGATGCTCTGGCCGACGCCAACCCCGACCTGATAGTCGCCTCGGTCACTCCCTTCGGCGGCTGGGGGCCTTACGCCAGTTACCGCGCCCATGATGTCAATGTCTTCCACGCCGGAGGCGAGGGCTGGCTGCTCCCCAATGGCCTCGCGCTGGACACTTTCCCCGACCGTGCTCCCATAGCCGCCGGGAGCCAGATGGGTTCCTACCAGGGAGGGTTGACCGCCGCCCTTGGAGTGGCGGCGGCGGTGTATGCCCGCGCCAACGGGTCCCCAGGCCAGCAGGTGGACTGCTCCATGCAGGAGGCCCAGTTGTCCCTCGGATACGTGCCCATCCAGCGTCTCGAAGAGGAGGGAATCGTCGAGGACCGGTTCGCCCGCTACTTCCGTATCGGCGGCGTGCTTCCCGCCCAGGACGGCTACGTCGAGATGCTGACTCTGGAGCCGGGCCAGTGGCAGGGTCTCTCCCGGATGCTGGACGGTCCCGACTGGGCCACGATGGAGAGTTTCCAGAACCCCGGCGAGAAGCGGGCCGAGATCAACTCCCACCTGCGGGAGTGGTTTTCCGCCCATAGCAAGGAATGGCTCTACAGGGAGGCCCAGTCCCACGGGGTCCCAATCGCGCCCTACTACACCCCCGGCGAGGTCTTTAACAGCCAACAGCAGCGGGGGCGCGACTTCTACTTCGAGGTGGATCATCCCGCCGCTGGCGCCTACGATTACGCCGGGCCGCCCTTCCGTGCAGTTGGACCGCCCCAGAACCCGGGGCGCGCGCCGTTGCTTGGCGAACACAACCGGCGGGTATACGGCCAGCTTGGGTATTCGCCCCAGGATATGGTCGCGCTGGCCCGCGCCGGAGTGATTTAACGGATATGGCCGCAGACTCAACCCATCAGGCTGCCGGAAATAACAAGGGGCCGCTGTCCGGCGTCCGCGTCGCCGACTTTTCCGTCCACGCGGCAGGGCCATTCGCCGGGCTGATGCTGGCGGAGCTTGGGGCGCAGGTCATCAAGGTCGAAAGCTCGGCGCGGCTGGACATTACCCGCCGTCCCCACACCATGTACGGCAAGCCCCCCTCCGGCTTCGAGCAGGTCAACGCCAACAAGATGTCCATCACCCTCAACCTCAAGGAGCCGAGGGCGGTCGAGCTTGCCCTGGAACTGGTGCGCCTCAGCGACATGGTGTTGGAGAACTTCCGCCCCGGCGTCCTGGAGCGGCTGGGCTTGGGCTTCGAGCGTCTCCGGGAGGTCAAACGCGACCTGCTCATGGTGTCTATTTCGGCCAACGGGCAGACCGGACCGGAGCGGGGCTATTCCGGTTACGCTCCCATGTTCGCTGCCGCCGGAGGGCTGGGTTTTCTCACCGGCTATCCCGACGGCCCGCCCGTGGAGCTTCGCCACGCCATGGACCACACCGGCGGCGTGATGGGAGCCCTGTGCGCGGTCGCCGCCCTGTGCGGCAGGGCAAACGGCCCCGTGTCTTCCGGAACAGCACCCGCCGTAGACGGCGACCACAACCTCCACCTCGACGTGTCGGTACGGGACGTGGCCACCGCCTTCATCGGCCCAGCCCTCCTCGACTACGCCATGAACCAGCACGAGCAGGCGCCCCAGGGCAACGGCAACGGGGCAGCATCGCCCTACGGGGTCTACCGCTGCAAGGGCGATGACCAGTGGGTCAGCATCGCAGTGGTTTCCGACAGTGAATGGCATGGTCTCCGCCGCGCCCTCGGCAACCCGGGCTGGACCGGAGAAACACGCTTCGGTGACGGCTATCAGCGCTGGCTCCACCGCGCCGAGCTGGACCAATGCCTGGAGGGATGGACCAGCCAGCGCACACCGTGGGAAGTCACAGAGGCGCTTCAGGCCGAGGGAGTCGCCGCCTTCCCGTCCATGTCCGCCGACCAGCTCATGGCCGACCCTCACCTGTCGGCCCGCAACTCATTCCCCGAGGTCTCCCACCCGGAGCGTGGGCGCCAGCGGGGCGTGGCCCCGCCGTGGCGGTTCGGACGCACCCCGGCCCGCCTCGACGGTTGGACTCCCGAACTGGGCGAGGACAACGACGCGGTGTTCCACGGCCTGATGGGAATCCCCATCAAAGATGTGAGGGCGCTCCAGGAAGCGAAGGTCATCTGGTAGCCCCGGCGGCACTCGCGCTGCCGGGTGTCCCACGGCCTTTTCCTGGCTGTCCACAAGCCTTACAATGGGCTATGATGGCCGGGCGGGTCCGGACGGCGCCCATGGCAGCGGCTGAAATTTCAGGGGGGCAGATGACAACGATCCCGGAGTTGAAAGAACAGTATGAGAGCCTGGACCAACGGCTGACCATCCGGGACGAGGTGGCCATAGACACGGAGTGCCTGCTGGCCTTCGAGTACGAGTATCCCGATCAGCAGGCGGTGGTCAGCGTGGACACTGACGAGTTCACCGCGGTGTGTCCCTGGACCGGCCTTCCGGACGTGGGCACGGTCACGATATCCTACGTGCCGCACCGGAGTTGCATCGAACTCAAGTCCCTGAAGTATTACTTACTGTCCTTCCGCGACGTGGGAATCGTTCAGGAACACGCGGCCAACCGCATCCTCAAAGACCTGGTGGATTTGTGCCACCCCCGCAGCATGAAAGTAACCCTGGACTACAAGGTGCGGGGCGGGATTCACTGCTCCGTTTCTGTGGACTATCCCGGCGAATGACGGATATGTATCCCTCAAATAGGGCTGGCAGGAATGCTGGAGCCGGTCAAAGGTCTGGAGGAAATGTCTCGAAGGAACTTGCGGATGAGTGGTTTGGAGCCTTGTCAGAGGATCAAAAACGTCAGTTTAGAGCGCGTATTGATCGGCCGGCGTAGAAAGTGAGAGCAGGAATCACGAGTGAGATGAAGGTAGTGGTTGTCATTATCTTGCTCACTCTTGGACTGACGGCTTGTTCGGACGCCGATGTACCGGCGGTGGTGCTTGAAGTGGAAATTGGGCCGGAATTGCGGGATTGCACCGGCGGGCTGATCCCTAATCGCAAGTGCATGGTGATGGACGGCGATCTGTTCCACGACTCGATAGAAGGGTTCTCCTACGATGAAGGCTACATCTGGACTCTCAAAGTCCACCGAATTGAACCGTGGGGGGAAGACGGTCCACCGCCCGAAGAGTCGGTATACGCCTACTACCTTCTGAACGTTGTCAGCAAGGAGCCGGTCCGCTGACCAAGGGACTTTTGGCGCAAAGCCCCCTAAAATACACGGGTTACATTCGTACCTTATCAGCATCAAGCCACTGCTTGTAAACGCCAAACAGTCACGTTATCCACTCTGGAACGCAACTTATAAACGTAAATGCGTACCTTGCAAAAGTGTATGCTTCAACATAAGTGTACCCTTGCAACAAATGTGTAACAGATGTACTTGGTAAGGATTGAGACCACCTTTGATAGCGGGCACCGGCTGTTGGACTACAACGGCAAGTGCGCCTATCCCCACGGTCACACCTACAAGGCAGAGGTGTTCCTGGGTGGGAATTCCCTGGATTCCCAGGGGCTGGTGTTCGACTTCACCGACCTGAAACGCCGGGTCAAGGGCTGGATCGACGACAACTGGGACCACGCCTTCCTGGTCAACAGCCGCGACACGGAGATGGTCACCGCCCTGGCCGGACTGACCAAGAGCCGGGTCTACCAGTTCGACCGGGAGAACCCTTCCTGCGAGGTCATCTGCCGGACGCTGTTCAACACGGTGGCCGAGTTGTGCGGAATCGCGCCTGCCAAGGTCAGGGTGTGGGAGTCCGAAGACCAGTACGCAGAATACTCACAGGAGACCGTTCCAGGTGGTTAGCTACGGGGTAACCCTGCTCTCCGGCGGCCTGGATTCCACCACCGTTGCGTGCCTGGCCAAGGCTGAAACCGACCACCTCACGGCCCTCACGTTCCACTACGGGCAGGCTCATAGCAAGGAGGTGGACTGCGCCCGCGAGATTGCCGGGGTCCTGGGCATCCCCATCGAACTGATGGACATATCGTTCTTCGGGCGCGTCGCATGGTACTCAGCCCTGACCAACCCCGGTCGGTTTCCCATCCCCGGAAACCAGCCGGCGGAGCAGATGGGAGCCAGCATCCCCATCACCTACGTCCCGCTGCGCAACACCTTCTTCCTTGCCCTGGCCGCCGCATTCCTTGAAAGCCAGGTCCTGTACGCCATCGAGCATGAGGGGCTGGACCCCGCCGTGCTGACGGCCCGGCTCTACATGGCCCCCAACGCCATTGACTACAGCGGCTACCCCGACTGCCGCCCGGAATACTTCGAGAAGATCGGCGAGGGGTTGGCCTACGGGAGCAAGCTCTGGGCCGAGTACCACGTACATTTCTCGGTGCATACTCCAATAATTAGTATGTCAAAACGGGAAATTGTGAAATTGGGAATCGAGTTGGGCGCTCCCCTTGAGTACACGTGGAGTTGCTACGAGGGCGGGGAGTCCCCCTGCGGAATCTGCGATAGCTGCCTGCTGCGGGCCAAGGGGTTTCAGGAGGCCGGGGTACCCGATCCGGCGCTGACCAGGCTGGGCGGGAACTGATGGCGCTGCGAATTAGCCGCCAGTCAAGCGGCAGGCCGGAGATATTCCACTCCCTACAGGGAGAGGGGGCGAATATCGGCGCGGCGACGGTGTTCCTGCGGCTGGCCCAGTGCAACCTGGCCTGCTCCTGGTGCGACACCAAGTATACCTGGGACTGGGACAACTACCGCTACGAGGACGAGGTGATGACCCTGGCCGTGGGTGAGGTGCGGGACGCGGTGCTGGCTTACGGCTGCCCCCACCTGGTCATTACCGGCGGCGAGCCCCTTTTGCAGCAGCGGGATCTCTCGCAACTTGCGGCGTCGCTCAAGGAGTCGGGCTTCTTCTGCGAAGTTGAGACCAACGGCACCATGCTCCCCGACCCGGAGTTGCAGGCGAACATCGACCAGTGGAACGTCTCCCCCAAGCTGGCCAACTCCGGCAACCCGTCGGCGCGCCGCACTGTCCCCAAGGTCCTGGAGGGGTTCGCCCGGATGCCCAACGCCTTCTTCAAGTTCGTCGTCGTCAATCCCGACGACCTGGCCGAGGTCTGCGAGTTGCGGGACCGGTTCAACATCCCCCCCGAGCGGATAATCCTGATGCCCGAGGGCAGATCATACGAGACCCTCCGGGACCGCAGCCAGTGGATTTCCGACGCCTGCGTAAAAGAAGGGTTCCGCTTCTCCACCCGCCTCCATATTCTGCTATGGGCAGATGAGCGGGGGAAGTGAGGGAGGCTCCGTCTAAGGTTGGAGTCAGGGGGTGACTCTACGGCGATGGCAGCGGTTCCTGTTGTAGCCGGCCGGACTTTCCAATTCGATATATAAAGGGACGGGGAGCCTGAGCCATTACTTGCACGATGCGATCATAAGCCTTCATAAAGCAGCAAAATTGCTCCCACGTCTGCGCCTGCGATCCCCAAAGATAGAAGACACCGATCCTATATTGTCTAATGGCGGATATTTCAGACAAGTTTTTGTGATACGACCAGTCCTGACCAATAACTGTCCAGCCTCTCTGACCCACATCGGGGAGCCACAGGTCGTCTGTAGCGTTCGCATCAAAATGCCGCTGGTGAAATTCAATCCCAATTGGGACTCGTAGCCTTCTCAGGACCTCGGGGATCCTTTTCCCAACACTCCGGTCAAAAAATAACGTGGGGCTAGACGCACTGACCATTGCCGTCGGGATTCAGCCCCTCGAAATGGAGGGCATCCTCTATCTCTCTCTTGGAAAGCCCGAAATCATCCTTAAGGTCCTTCACTGACTCACCAGCCTTCCAACGACCGCTGATCACCCAAGTGGGAATCCCGCGAACAATCGGATTCCCGAAGGAGATCCTTGGGTCGATTTTCACCAGTGAGCCCCGTCCTCCCGGATGCCAGGTCAGGGCCAGGTCCAATTCATAATCGAACTCGGCAAATCTCTGCCCAACGAGGTCACTCCAAGCCAATTGGCCCGCAGCATCGGTAACTATCACTTTGCTGAAATCGGAGTTAGCCTCGACCTGATGGTAGTCCATCAGGATATGGTGGCCTTCCGTTTTGAACTTGTACTCAGTGAAGGGATATGGAGCACCGAATTGGCTCGCAATATACTCTCTAGCTCTACGAATTCGCTGTAGGAGGATGCCCGCCCTACGGAAATAGGCTACAAAAGCTACCTCAACGAGCTCCAGATACGAGAGAGGTTGCCTCTTGACCCTGTCCGGCAGCACAGGGTCCCTACCATAATGCCAATAGGCAACCGCCCGAGGACTGGCGCCAGCATACCGAGCAGCATCACTTACCTGGTACGCAGGCTCGTACAACCTGTCATGCCAAGGCGCTTCCTCTCTGGCATCGGCCAATGTAGTCATGCTTATGTGGCCTCACCGACGCAATGGGCAGCGGAACGACACAGGTTACTACCTATTGCGAATATATGTTCTATCATACCACGTCTGACTCACGCTAGTTTAACCCCCCATATCCCAACTGAATAGTCCCGCTGGGTGATAACCGAAGCCACGGACTATCTGTGTAGTCGATGGGGAGACTGGACTGTAACTACCCCAGCAACCCCGTCAGCTCGTTCACATCTTCCACATCGTCCAGCCGCGACACCATCTCCATGACCTGTTCAGTCTTCTCCTCTCCCAGCGTTGGGGATGCCAGGAAGCGGAACTTGCCCAGCAGCTCCTCGTGAGGCGCGGGGTTGCGGGCGTCGCCGCGTTGGGCCGTCACCTGGTTCTGGAAAGTGCGCCCGTCGCGCAGCTCCACCGACACTCGGGCCGAGGGGTAGTCGTAGCGCTTGAAGTTCATCTCAGGGTCCGCCGACACCTCAACCCGCCGGGCCAGGGATAGCACGGCATCGTTGGTTATGGCGTCGGGGTAGAACGCGGTTACGTCGGTGCGACCGGTCTCGATGGACGCCGCCACCGCGTAGGGGATGGAGAACTTGGCCGCCAGCATGGTCTCCGGCTCGGGATCGGCCATGATCAGAGCCAGCGGCGGCGTTTCCACCCGGACGCGGCTTACCTCCGGCGACTTGACCTCCTCCCGCTGCACGATCTCGAGCACGGCGTCCAGCACCGGGTGGTTATAGAGGCAGCAGGCGTGGAACTTGAAGTAGTTCTGCTGGATGCGGTAGGAACCCGCCTCGCACAGGCCCGCGACCGCCGTTTCCGTGTCGAAGCCGGTGCCGAGGATGCTGCCGTAGACGTCCGACGGCGCGTCGTCCAGGGCGGTGAACCCGCACCCGACCAGTTGAGCGGCCAGTATCCCCTGGAACCCGGAGCGTCCCGGGTAGAGGTTGCGCACCGTGGCCCCTTCGGTGCAAGGGGCCCAGGTATTGGCGGGACTCATGGATGTTGCCAGGTTCATGGCCGTGCGCATGTCCCCCGCGTCGTAGCCGAGCAGCCGCGCCGTGGCCACCGCCGTGCCGATGGCGCCCCAGGTGCCGTGGGAGTGGACCTCGGCCTTCCCGCTGGTGGCGGAGCCAATCCGCGACGTGATCTCGTATCCGGCGATGACACTCTCCAGCAATGCCCTGCCGCTGGCCCGCCGCTCCTCGGCCACGGCGATAGCCCCCGGCGTCACGTGGATCGACGGGTGCCCGCCGCCCAGCCGAGTGCCCTCGTCCATCTCCAGGCAGACTCCGGCGGTAGCGTTGACCATCGCGGCGTAACCGGCCTGCACCTGCCTGCCGTGGCCCATGACGGTGGACGCGCCTCCCGGCCCAAGGGCGCCAGCCAGCTTGGCGAAGTTGGCGTTTTCCGGCTGCCTGCTCCCCGCCAGTATCGCGCCGATGGTGTCCAGCACCACGTTCCGCGCAGCGTCAATGGTGGAGTCGTCCAACTGGTCAAGGGTCAGTCCGGCGGCAAATGCGGACAAGCGGTCCAGGTATTCGGCAGACATGGTGTTCTCCTTGTTGGGCTGTGTTGGGTTTCCGGCAGAACCATATTACATTAGGCGAACCACGGCATCACCTTGGTGGCAAATTCTTCCAGGTTCTTGAGGGTCTTGCGGAGGGGCAACCCTGTATGGGTGAACTCTACCAGCAGGTACTCCAGGTTGCACACCTCCTGAAGTTCCTGGACCTTCTCAACCACATTATCCGGAGACCCGACCAACAGCGTTCGAGGCTCCAGGAAGTCCCAGTCCAGCTTCACGCCATCGTCCAGCTCTTCGCCCGGGTTGGTGAACACCTGCCTGCCGCGAAACGGGTCATTGAACACGAACGACGACATGATCGCGGCCTCGGCATCTCTCCGCGCTTCCTCCATCGAAGAGGCAATGTATGTGGACCGCATCACGGCTTGGTCCTCTCCCAATCTGAACTGCCGTCCCTCCAGTCCAGACCGGACCTCGGCGTAGAGTTCCATTCTCTGCCGGATTCTGGCAGGTGGGGGCTGCCAGTAACAGGCCTTTAGCCCCATCTCAGCTGCGGTCGTGACGGAGTTATCCGTGGACACGGTCATCCACAGGGGAGGGTGTGGCTTCTGGAAGGGCCGGGGTGTGACCCGCAGCCTGGTCACCCGGTCCCCGTCCTGCCAGGCCGGGTCAGAAGGGAACGAGGGATGGGAGAACACCGTATCCTCAGCGGGGAAACTGTAATTGGCCCCCGTGTGTGAGAAATGTGAGCCGGACCAAATCTTGCGGACGATCTCCACTGTCTCCCGGAACAATTCCCGGTTCTCCCGGTCCCTGCGCAGGTCGGCGTTGGGGTGAAACTGCGGCCCCTCGTAGGGCCAGATTCCCCGTCCGAACCCAACTTCGATCCGGCCCCTCGTCATGTTGTCAAGGATTGACAGGTCTTCAGCCAGGCGTATTGGGTGCCACCAGGGCGCGATGTTGGCCATCTGGCCGACACGAATCCTGGAAGTCCTCGCCGCCAGGTCCGCACCCAACAGAATCGGGTTTGGGAGGTCACCCACCCCGTAGGGGCCGAAGTGGTGCTCTCCCAACCACATGGCCTCATACCCCAGTTCCTCGGCAAGGACGGTCTGCTGCCTGAGGTTGTCCATCATGTCGGCTGCGTTAGCGGCTTCCCCGGCTGACCCTGCCACCGTGGTAAACGCTGCGAATCTCAAAATTGCGCCTCTATCTTTGCAACCCGTACATGCACATGGGGGCGACTATCCAGGCTGTGACATTGGCATGAGGCGATAGCCTCGTGTACGGCTCAGTGGATTGTGACATACTCGCCATGCTATGGAAACTCGTCCCAGCCCCTCCGCCTTCCTGAGCAACCGGCGGTCTCCCATGGCCCTGGGAGGAATACCTCGCTCAGTATTCGGCAACACTGGACCAGGATAAAGACCCGAAGCAATTGCTGAGGAAATTTCGGAGAACCAGGCTATTGAAAGACCGGCCCCGGATGCTCCGGTCATGGCCCTCCGCTAGCAGCATGCCCTCCGGAGCCGCCGGGCAGGGTGATCTCCGCAACGTGCCTGGCGTTCTGTCTCAGGCGCCGGCGCTTTCCCGCGGTACGCTCCGTGATGTAGAAGCCTTGCTCAGACCCCCGGTAAGGCCGGTGACCATCGAGAGCATCATCGCGATGAAGAAGATGTCCGAGTGCTTGTGGAAGAAGCGGGCGCCGACGGAGGCCTTCTCCTGGTCGAAGGCGAAGGGAGGCGGTTCCTCGACGGCTCGGAAGAACTCCCGCAGCGCATCGGGGGCCTGCCGCAGGCCCTCCTCGTCTCCCTCCATAGCCGCGTCGATCAGGCGATGCGCCTCCTGCCGGTCGAACCCGGCCAGGGACGCCATTGCGGCGTCGGCGAGCGGACCGCCGGGCGGATCGGTGCCTGGGTCTGCTCATCGGGCGGTGTCTGGTTGATGGTTCCCGGCAGGGTGATGGCCGCCGGCAGTTGCGTGACCGGCGCAGTCTCCCGGGTCTCCTACCGCAAGATGACATGGCACAGCCCCGCCACGTCCCCTCTTTCCCGGTCGCCACCGGCCATTGCATCGGGACCGGTCCTGCCGATGGTGTGCTCGATTATTGCCGCCCTGGTGTATTCTGTTCGGGCCCCGTCGGCCGGTTCCCGGAGGTGCTTAAAGACAGCCTCCAACCAGCAGTACCATAGACTGCCACCAGTATTACGTGAGTATCAAACTGAGCCTCGTTGTCGCTGCTGAATGCGGGGCGTCCAACCGCACCCGGACGCCCTCGCTAGTAAACCCGTGTCTCGGGATCCCTACCCGGACTATCCCTCCACTTTCCCCTCCTACGAGGCCGGCCTCACCGTCACCTCGAACTCGTCGCTGACCTCGTTGCCGTCGGGGTCCTCCGCCGTAACCGTGATGGTGGCCGTTCCCGTGCCCGTTGCCACCACCATCAGAGTGGATCCGGACACCCATGTCGACGCCACGCCGTAGTTGGACGATACGCTGGTGAAGGTCAACTCGTCCCCGTCAGGGTCGTGGAACACGCCGGGCAGGGAGAACTGCCGCCACTGTAACCCTTCCAGGCTGATGTCGGGCAGGGGCTGGGCCACCGTGGGGGGCCGGTTGGGCGCCTCTTCGTCCGGCGGCGGATCCTGTTCCGGCTCCGCCTCCACCGCCACCTCGAAGTCATCGCTGACCCGGTTGCCGTCACTGTCCTGGGCCGTAACGGTGATGGTCACAGTGCCCTCTGCCACTCCCTCTACCGTCAGACTGGAATGGTCCGCCGCCACGGTTACGGTGGCTTTGGCTTCGTCCGAGGATATGGCGGTGATGGTCAAGGGGTCGCCGTCGGCGTCGCTGAACACTCCCGACAGGGACACGTCCTGCGTGGCTCCCGCCTCCAGGCCGGATACGTCGTTGATGGCCGAGGCCACCACCGGCGCGGCCTTGACCGTCACGGTGAAGGCGTCTGATACCGTGCCGCCGTTGCCGTCGTCGGCCGTCACCGTGATGTTCGCCGTACCACGGGCCTGGGCGGTAACCGTCAGGCTGGAGTAACCGGCGGCCACGGACACGGTGGCTTTGGCTCCGTCGGAGGACGCGGCGTCCACGGTCAGGCTGTCGCCGTCGGCGTCGTCGAACACGCGGGACAGGGAGACCTGCTCCGTCCCGCTCTCGTGGACGATGATGGCGTCGCCGATGGCTGCCGAGACCGTGGGCGCCTGGTTGGGAGTTACCTGCGGCGGCGGGGCGACGACTGACACGTCAAACGTATCGCTCACCCGGTTGCCATCGGAGTCCTGGGCCGTGACCGTGATGGTCGCCGTGCCCTCGGCCACCCCGGCCACCGTCAGCTTGGACCCGTCGGATGCAACGGACACCGTGGCCTTGGTCTCGTCCGAGGATGCGGCGGTGATGGTCAGGGCGTCGCCGTCGGCGTCGCTGAACACCCCGGAAAGGGAGACCTCCTGCGTTGCTCCCTCTTCCAGGCCGGTCACGTCGGTGATGGCCGAAGCCACCACCGGCGCTGCTTTGACCGTTACGGTGAAGGCATCCTCCACCATGCCGCCGTTGCCGTCGGCGGCGGTCACCGTAATGGTGGCCGTGCCACGGGCCTGGGCATTGACCGTCAGACTGGAATAATCCGTGGCAACGGACACGGTGGCTTTGGCCTCGTCGGACGATGCGGCGCTTACGGTCAAACTGTCACCGTCAGGGTCGTCAAACACCCCGGATAGGGACACCTGCTTCGTTCCGCTCTCGTTGACGATGGTGGCGTCGGCGATGGCGCTGGACACCGTGGGGGCCCGGTTGGGCTGCTCCTGCTGCCCACCACCCTCGATCTCCCGCAGGGCTGCCGCCACTTCCACCCAGCGCTCCCAGCCTTGGTCCGCGAACCCCTGGGCCTCCGCCGCTGTCATCGCCGTCAGCGTCGTGTCGGACACCGTCTCCCCGAAGGCCAGCAGGGCCCGGTCCCAGCGGTCGGTGTGGGGCTTTTCGCCCACCCACTGCGGGTCGTTGCGCCACTGGTACATCCGGGCGATGAGCGCGTTGTACTTCCTCGCCACCGGCGCTTCGAACGTGTCGCTGACCCGGTTGCCGTCGCTGTCCTGGGCCGTCACCGTGACGGTGGCCGTGCCCTCGGCCACGCCGGTCAGCGTCAGACTGGACCCGTCGGACGCCACCGACACCGTGGCCTTGGTTTCATCTGAGGATGTGGCGCTTATGGTCAGCGTGTCGCCGTCGGCGTCGCTGAACACCCCGGCCAGGGACACGTCCTGCGTCCCTGCCGCCTCCAGGCCGGACACGTCGGCGATGGCCGAAGCCACCACCGGCGCGGCCTTCACCGTTACGGCGAAGGCGTCGTCCACCGCGCCGCCGTTGCCGTCGGCGGCGGTCACCGTGATGGTCGCCGTGCCCCGGGCCTGGGCGCTCACCGTCAGGCTTGACCCGTCGGATGCCACGGATACGGTGGCAATGGCCTCGTCCGAAGAAGTGGCGCTTACGGTCAAACTGTCACCGTCAGGGTCGTCAAACACCCCGGATAGGGACACCTGCTTCGTTCCGCTCTCGTTGACGATGGTGGCGTCGGCGATGGCGCTGGACACCGTGGGGGCCCGGTTGGGCTGCTCCTGCTGCCCACCACCCTCGATCTCCCGCAGGGCTGCCGCCACTTCCACCCAGCGCTCCCAGCCTTGGTCCGCGAACCCCTGGGCCTCCGCCGCTGTCATCGCCGTCAGGGTCGCGTCGGCCACTGTTTCGCCGAAGGCCAGCAGCGCCCGGTCCCAGCGGTCGGTGTGCGCCTTTTCGCCCACCCACTGCGGGTCGTTGCGCCACTGGTACATCTGCGCGATGAGCGCGTTGTACTTCCGGGCCACCGGTGCGTCGAAGGCGTCGCTGACGCGGTTGCCATCGGAGTCCTGGACCGTGACCGTGATGGTCGCCGTGCCCTCGGTCACACCGGCCACCGTCAGCTTGGACTGATCGGCGGCCACGGTTACGGTTGCCTTGGTTTCATCTGAGGATGTGGCGCTTATGGTCAGCGTGTCGCTGTCAGCATCGCTGAACACCCCGGACAGGGAAACGTCCTGCGTGGCGCCCACTTCCAGGCCGGTCAGGTCGGCGATGGCCGAGGCCACCACCGGCGCGGCCTTGACCGTCACGGCGAAGGCATCCTCCACCGTGCCGCCGTTGCCGTCGTCCGCCGTTACCGTGATGGTGGCCGTACCCCAGGCTTGGGCGCTCACCGTCAGGCTAGAGTAACCGGACGCCACCGACACCGTGGCCTTGGCTTCATCAGAGGATGCGGCGGTGACGGTCAGCGCGTCGCTGTCGGCGTCGCTGAACACGCCGGACAGGGAAACCTGCTTCGTACCGCTTTCGTTGGCGATGGTTACGTTGGTGAGGGCGGTGGCCACAGTGGGTGCCTGGTTGGGCGTTGCCTGCTGCTGTTGCTGCCCGCCGGACTCGATATCCCGCAGCGCCGCCGCCACCTCCACCCAGCGGCTCCACGCGCTGCCCCTATCGGCAAACCCCTGGGCCTCATCCGCCGTCATCGGAGTCAGCGACGTGTCCGCCACCGTCTCGCCAAAGGCCAGGAGCGCCCGGTCCCACCGGTCGGTGTGGGTCTTTTCGCTGACCCATTGCGGGTCGTTGCGCCATTCCTTCATCTTCGCGATGAGGCCGGCATATTTTGCTCGCCACCAGGGCGTCGTCAGCGGAACTACCCCCCTAGCGAAAACCCAGGGGCGGGCCTGCTTGATCGCAAGTATATTGGCGCTGGTGATCTTGAACTCGATCTCCATGGCGAACGGCTCGTCGGCCGCGGGCTGGTACAACGCCTTGAACCGGTCATGGATGACGGTGAGGTGTCGGCGCAACTGGCTCATTTGCGCGTCGCTCATGAGGGGTCCCCTGGGCTCCTTCTGATTGGAGTACGCCAGGACTTCGTAACTGCCGTCCGGCAGCAGCAGGATTTCCTCCGGTACCGAGTGCGCCTCGGGGTTGGTGACCAGGTCCTCGCCGACCTGCGTGTTGACGTAGTAGGCCCCCTCACGCCCGCTGAACGGGTCGAAGCTGACGGCGACGCCGTTGGCCAGTTCGCCGGAGTAGTTGGGATGCACCAGGACTCCCATCGCGGTCCGGGTATGGTCGATGCGGTGGAAGTCGCGTTCGACGAAGGCCCGGAAGTTCCACAGGCTCGCCCACACCCCCTTGATAGACTTGTCGATGCCGTCCTCCTCGGTCTCGTCCGGGTCCTGCGTCTTGGAGTCATACAGCCCCGCGCCGCTATAGCCAGGCAGGTCCTCGTTGTTGGTGCTGGACCGGTAGCGCAGCGATTGCCCCTCCGGGTACGTGGCGTGCATTGTGGTCAGGGCGTCGATGATCCACTGCGGGCTTTCGGCGTCCTTGATGGCGTCCCGGAGGTCGTCCAGCATCTCGTCCTGAATCTCGTAGTCCGCCTGGAATTTAGAGTGCGCCAGCATCGCCGTGACCACGGCGCTGAGCTTCGTCCCGGCCGGTAGCGTGAGCTTGTCCTCTTCGGCCCACTTCTTTTTGCCGAAGAGGGTCTCCTCCGCCAGGACGGCATTCTTCATGAACTCGTCGTAGAAATAGAACGGCACGGCGAACCCGCCGGGGACCGTCCCCTCCGGGAAGTTCAGCGTCCCCAGCACGGCCACGTTGGCCGCCTTGACGCCGAAGGCGTCCCAGTCGTCGAACCCAACGCTGCTGAGGGCGGTGACCTCGGTGACCGAGAGGTCCCGCTCCGGCGTCTGGGCCGCGGCGGGCCGGGAGGATTCGTAGTGCGCATCCACCTCCGCCCTGGTGGCGGCGCGGAGGGTGTACCCGCTCCGGGTCACCGTGTAGCGGACGTGGCGGTTGAGGAGATCGTCGATATCGGAGTCGTCCAGGGCGTCGCGGATGAAGGCGTTGGGAATGTCGTCCTGCACGGCGCGCAGGTTGACGTGGGACAGCGGGGTTTGGGGCACGGTGGTGATGATGCCGGCGACCCGGGGCAGGTCGTTGGGCAGCGTCTCATAGATCACAATGTCCCGGGGGTTGGGGCGTTCCTCCGGCGCCATGACCCGCAGGTAACCGTACCCTTCCCCCTGGTTGAGGGAGATGAAGTCGACGTCGGGAAGGATGTCCTCCTCCAACAGCACGTTGACCCGGGAGGCGTCATATAGCGCCTTCTCGCTGTTGTAGCGCGGCAGCGCCTGGGACAGTGGATGGTACGCCAGGTTGTTCTCAAGGAACGGCATACTGGCAGCCAGCACCTCATTTGCATAGGCTATCCTCTCAAAGGAGTAAGCATCCGAGGGCTGGAATGCGAAACGGTAAACGCCCAGCGAACCGTCCGGCGCAACGGCATTGGGGTGATAGACGATATCGCCCCGCATCAGCGAGTATCTCAGAAGCCGATTGATTTGGCCGCGATTGGCTTCGTCCTTAAGTAGTTCGTTGTAGAAACTATTGTGTGTCCGGTGGGTCGCCGTGTTCATGAAATAGACCATCGGAGGGTCGGTATTAAAGATATAGAACTTGACGAACTCCAGGTCGGCGAGATGGACGTCGAGAAGGACCTTATCACCCTGGTAGGAAAGCCTCTCGAAGGTCTCGCGGTCGGGAATGGCCGCGGCGCCGTGTCTGATGTCGAAGGCCTGGGCGGGATTCACCGGGTTCCTGGTTCCCAGGTCCTGGAGTTCCATGATGTCGTCCATGCAGTCCCCGTCCAGGTCGGCGGGATTGGCGACTCGGTATTTCTCCACCCGGTAATGCGCTGGGGGAAGCGGTGCCAGTTGCTCGGTCAGCGTTGTCGTGCCATCCTGCCCCAACGTCACCGAGACCGGGATCTCGAGAGCAGCGTCCAGGTCAGGTCGCACGTAGAGCACGAAGTAGTCGGCGGTCGTGGACGTCACCACGATGGGGACCTCCGAAACAGCCACCGCCACGGGTTGGACGCCGCTCGCCTGACAGGTCCCGGGAGTTGACGGCGTGGGCGTGGGCGTGGGCGTCGGAGTCGGCGTGGGAGTTGGGGTCGGCGCCGGGGGCTGGGCCTGTTGGTCCAGGACCTCGCCGCGCAGCGTGGCGCGGGCTATGCCGGCGGACAGCGTGTAGTTGCCCGCCTTGAACACCCCATGGTCCTGCAAGGAGTAGGTCACGCTCACGTCGTGGCTCCCCGCCGCCGCCGCCGGGAATGCTCCGCTCGCCGGCAGTACCCCGGTTCCCTGGGCGCTGCCGGTGTCAAAGGTGGCGTCCGTGGTCCCGTCGGCGACCCGCGAGTTCACCTCCGCCCCGCTGATGGCTGTAATCGCCCGGGGCGTGATGTCTCCGGTCACGCTGAGGGTCACGGCGTAGTTGCCGGCGTCAGCTCCGCCCGCAGAGACGCCGGTGATGGCGATGCCCGTCCCGGCGTCCGCCGCGGCGTAGCTTCCGCCCGTGACCGTTACCGTGTCGCCGCTCAGAATGTCTCCATCGGCGAAACCGCCGTCCACCGGGCCCCGAACCGTGGTGGTCCCGTCGTAGGCCCGGCTGGGCGCCGTGCCGGTATAGGAAACCGGCCGGGGCGTGATGGTGTAGGCGGCTACCGCCGGAGTGGCCGGCAGGCGGTACTTGGTCGCGTATTGCGGTGCGACGGTCAGGGCGTCCAGGCTGATGGTGTAGCTGCCCGCGTCATCCCCGGGCGTCCGGGCCAGCGTCCCCGACACCACGTCGCCGGCGGCGTCGCCGTCCACCAGTCCACTCACCGCGTAGCCCAGGTCGTCGGTTCCGCCGTACTCCCGCGTCGGAAGGTTCGGGGTTATCACCAGCGGCCGCGTTCCCTCGACGTAGCAGGGCAGCGTGGTCTCGTCGCTGGCCGCCTCGCTGCCGTCCGCCGTTTCATAGACCACCGTAATCCTGAAGCGAGCTTCCTGCCCCGGCGGGTAACTGCCCGGACGGTTCAGCCACCTGGCGCTATGGTGGAGCCGGCCTCCCTCCTCCCTGCCGTCGGGCAGCGTCAGCGCATAGTCGTAGGCGTGGAGCTTGCCGCCTGACCACTTCCGGGCGCCCCACAGGAAGGACACCTGCTGCGTTTTCGCCAGGCAGCGCAGGTGCGAAACGGCGGGCGGCTTGCTGTCCTGGGCCTGGGCCGGACCCGACGGACCCAGAAGCCATGCCGCCAGCCCCACGCTCAGCAGCGCCGCCGCCAACAGCAGGAGCGGGGATAGGCCGAAGAAGGAAGCTCGCACTAGGCCCGGCCTCCCACGGTTTGCAGAGGCTGAAACTCGGGGGGGGGGGGGGCTGACAGGGGTATGTATTTTTTGGCCATGTTGATGAACCTCATCTCAGATGGTGCTCGGTCTATGATTTTCAAACCTAAAAACTCGGCTTTGCTGCGCTCTCAAGGACCAGAGGGTCCCGTGCTGGACTCCCGAAAATTAGAAGGATTTATACCTAAATTCAGTCGTTACATACCCCTGTCAGGGGAGGACATGGGCATGGCCGCCCTCAATAGACGGCCTGCCTTACTACTGCGGTTACTGTCGTGGTCGAACATGGCTATGCTGCCTCTTCGTTGACCGCCGGTGCTTTCCCGGCGGGGTTGGTTCCAGGCGGCGCGCCCTTCCTCCGGCTCGCGCCCCGGTGTTTCGTGCCGGCACTGGCGCGAAGTCCGCCAAGGAGTATACACCATTAACTGTGCTATACAAGCATGTTTATGATATATATTGTGTAATGATTTATACAAAGACGCCTGAACAGCTACGGACTTGGCCCAGAGGCCGCGCCGCCGCTTCCAGGCGGAACGGGTGTCCGGAGCGGGTGGGCGAGGGCTGGCTGGTGCGGGACGTGGTGAAGCGGCTGCGCCGCAATATGGGCGAGGACGGCAGCAACCCCAGGTACGTCTTCGCCGAGCCCAGGGCCGGTTACCGCATGGCCCGGCCCGACAGGGACCCGGGCCACCGGAGGGGTAACCGTCCCCGTCCTTCCCGGCAAAAACCGCCCACACGGATGGGCGGGCGGGTTGGAACGCGATCAATGCCATCCATGCGGGAGCCTGTTGCGGGAGTTCACCCAACACTGCGGCGGGCGGTGGCATCAGCGGACGGCCCGCCGTCAAGCCGTCGCCGTCAGGAACCCTGGCGGCGCAATTGTTCTTCCAGATCCCGGACCCGGGCGCGCTCGGCAGTGAGCCTCACAGACCTGCCGCACCCCGGCCACCCCAGGCATTCCTTCAAGTATTCGCTCAGACCCCCGGTGAGCCGCTTGCAAACTTCGACCTGCTTCCAGTGCACCCATGCCCCGGAATATAACCATATCCCAGGAATGGAAAGACCCTGCCCTTGCCAGGCTTTTTGTTGACACTCGCTTTGGCCAATCCTAAGATGTCATGGATGGGCGACCGGCTCAGCGCTTCGAGATCGATAATATGGAGAGGTGGCAATGCCCCGCCAAAAAGACATTGCATTGATGGCCCACTTGATGAGACGCGCGGGCTTCGGCGACCCCCGCGAGGAACTGGAGGAGCGTGCCTCCAGAGGCTACGAAGACGTGGTCGAGGAGCTTCTGCATCCGGAACGGCAGCCGGCCATAGACGACGAACTGCTGTACCGGTTCTTCCCGGGTTATGAGGGGGCCGGGGCGCCGCCAATTAATCAGGCCGAATGGGTGTTCCGGATGATCAACACCAGGCGGCCTCTGGAAGAGAAGATGGCCCTCTTCTGGCATCAGTTGTTCGCCACCAGCAACTCCAAGGTGGACAATCCACCGGAGATGACCCGCCAGATTGCCATGTTCCGTGAATACGGACTGGGCGCTTACCGTGACCTGCTGGTAGAGGTTGCAAAGTCACCAGCCATGATCTTCTGGTTGGACAACCACGGCAATCATGACGGCGCCATAAATGAGAACTGGGGCCGGGAGTTGTTGGAGCTTTTCTCCCTCGGAGCCGGAAACTACTCAGAGGACGATATCAGGGAAGCAGCCAGGGCTTTTACCGGATGGACGATCGCGCCCAAGATTCCCCGCAATCCCCTGGGCCGTTTCTACTGGGAGTTCCAGTACAAACCTGAGGACCACGACGACCGGGAGAAGACCTTCCTGGGGCATACCGGGAACTTCAATGGCGAAGACATCATGGACATCATTACGGACCATCCGGCTACGGCCCGGTTCCTGGCCCGCCATCTCTACAGATTCTTCGTTGCCGACGAGCCCCATGTGTCCAGTTGGAGCATTACACCACCCATTGACCCTGAAGCCATCGGGTTGTTGGTGGATGCCTACAATGAGTCCCGTGGTGACATCCGCTCTATTCTACGAGTGTTGTTCAATTCAGAGTTCTTCAAGAATTCCCGCTTCGCCCGGGTGAAAAGCCCGGCTGAATTGATCGTTGGCACTGTGCGCATGGCGGGCAACTACAACGGCTTCAAGCCGGGATTCAACAATCTGGCGTTGGAGTGCAATTGGCAGGGACAGGAGCTTCTCAATCCTCCCAGCGTAGAGGGTTGGCACACGGGCTCCGAATGGATCGACCCCGGCGTTTTGATGCGCCGGGTGAATTTTGCCGCGGGGATATTTGGAGACATCTCGCTGCCCGGCGTGCAGGCCATCATCAAACGGGTGGTGGTGAATGCGCATGGGAATCCTTCCCCCCAGGCGATAGTGGCAGCTTGTCTTGATGCGATGGGACCGCTGGAAGTCAGTGCGGCGACTCACGCTGAATTGATGGTCCATGCCGAAAAATGCGGCGATCTGGCCTTCAGCACCGGAGAAGAGCTCAGAGCTACATTCCGGAATGTGAGCAAGATATTGACCCTTATCGCCGCCTCGCGGGACTATCAGCTTGCCTAAGCGGGCGTTTACAACCGGTGTAGAAGGACATGAAAATGACATCGACGCATAAAGACCCCGTGCTGGTCGTATTGGAGCTTACCGGGGGCAACGATTACCTCAATACGATAGTTCCTTATGGCAATCCTCTGTATTGGGATAACCGGCCCAAGGTCCATGTCGCTGAAGACCAATTGCTGCCCATAGATGACGAACTCGCGTTCCGGTCTGACACGGAGGCATTGAAAGACATCTACGATGAAGGGCACATGGCAATCATCCACGGAATCGGATTTGAAAATTCACCCCGTTCGCACTTTCGCGCCATGGACATCTGGCATACCTGCGAGCCGGACTCCATCGGGATTAGCGGCTGGCTCGCCAAGGTCATCCGGGACCTGGACCCTGGCGGCGAGAACGTGCTGAAGGGAGTGAACCTGGGCCAGGGGTTGCCCCGGGCGTTAGCCATGCGGGGGGTCCCCGTGACTTCGGTCAACCATCTCCCCACATACGGCGTGCTCAGATCAAATCCGGGAATCGCGTCCGACCAGGAGCGGGTCCAGTTATTGGACAGCTTCGCCCGGATGTACGCTCCCGCCATCGGCGCCGGACCGGTAATGGAATACCTGGGACAGGCGGGCCGGGATGCGTTGAGAGGAGCGGACATCATCCGCGTTGCCCCCGAAACCTATTCTTCAAATGTAGAGTACGCCAATAACGCCATCGCGAGACGCCTCAGAGACGTGGCCCAGGTGCATCTGGCCGGTCTGGGCACCCAGGTCTTTTACACGTCCTACGGGCCCTTCGACACCCATTATGACCAGTTGGGATCGCATTCCAAGGTTTTGATGGACGTTTCCGCCGCCATACACGACTTCTTCGCCGATCTGCGCGATCACGACGCGTCGGACGAGGTGGTCGTCATGCTGTTCAGCGAGTTTGGACGCCGTGTGCGCGATAATGGCACTGGCACCGACCACGGAGCAGCTGGGGTGGCGTTCGCCATCGGCGACCGGGTAAATGGTGGAATGTACGGGACCTATCCGTCGTTGAAACCGGGTGATCTTGCTCAAGGAGACCTGACGCCCGACTACGATTTCCGCGGCTTCTACTCCACCTTGGCGGACAGATGGTTGGGTCTGGACCCGGTATCCATCGTTGGCGGAAACTTCGAGCAGATGTCCTTCGTGTAGCTTCATGGTCCCAAATTCGTTCACGGGAGAGCGGAAATGCTGACCACCGTCGCCGCCGGCCGGGTGTATGACTACAGCTACTGCATAGGCATGTACAGCCAGTCGGGCCGGGGATTTTGGGCTCCCCAGGATTTCGTCCTGGGACGAAACGGTCGAATTTATGTGTTGAGCCGCGGCGTGGAACAATTGGGTCAGCGTGTCAGCAAGATCAACTTTGACCACGAGTTTCAAGGACAGTTCGGCTCCATCGGCGCGGAAGACGGGCGCTTCGTCTGGCCCCGGTCAATCGATTTAGACCCTCACGGCCGGGTGTTCGTTTCGGACGAGTATGTCAACCGGATAACCGTATACGATGAAGAGGGCGCTTACCGGTATCATTGGGGCAGGTCCGGCAGCGAAGACGGGCAGTTGAACGGACCTTCAGGAATTGCTTTCGATTCCCGCGGGACCATTTGGGTTGTGGACAGCTTGAATCACCGGGTGCAGAGTTTCAGCCAGATCGGCGAGTTTCAGTCCAGGTTCGGTCAGCAAGGCGGCGGTGACGGAGACCTGGAGATGCCATGGGGCATCTGCATCGACCGTGAGGACAACATCTACGTTGCGGATTGGGGAAATAACCGGGTGCAAAAATTCGCCCCCAATGGAGAGCTGCTCGTTAAGTTCGAAGGCTCCAGCGCCGGGGTGGGGTCTCTCAAAGGGCCATCCGGGGTAGCCGTAGACTCGGATGGAGATGTTTACGTAACCGACTGGGGGAACCACCGCGTCCAGATCTACGCCGCCGACGGCCAGTATATTACAGCGCTGGCCGGTGACGCCCAGGAGCCTTCGCCCTGGACTCAGACCTACATCGACGCCAATCCGGATATCATCAGGGCCAGGCGGCGGACAGACCTGGAGCCCGAATGGCGGTTCCGGCGACCGGTGGCTGTCAACGTTGACGCCGACGACCGGGTCATAGTCTTGGAGTCCTACCGGCACCGGCTTCAAATCTATAACAAGCTAAAGGACTACGAAGAACCCCCAATAAATCTGTAATCGCCTGCCGCCTCCACATCCTTGCCCGTTGCCGGGCAATCCGAGCTTTGGAACTGGAGCGAAACGAAGCTCAGGCTCGCATCAACTGGCGCTTCGGCATCCGGGACGTCAGAAGCAAACTTCATCGATTGAATCCCCTCTAAACCAAATGTGACGCCGCAGAATAAATCGACGGCGGCGGGGGATGAGGCGTTCGCTCTGGAAGTGGTGGTTTCCATCCGTCAGCTCACTTTGCCAACGCCACTGCCAGCGTCAGTAGTTGACGCCACATAGGTGGCTGAGAAGATCATCTCCGAGAGCCATTTGCGGAACGAGTCATTGTCGCTAAACTGCTTGAACAGTTCGGTGTGGTCGGCCAAGAGGTCGGTCATGGCGCGTTCCAAGGCCCTGTCGTGCTCGATCCGGGCATTTTGCCGGTCTGAGTTGGACATGGCGTTCTGGTACGCCACGTCGCCAGCGACCTTCGCGGGCAGTTCTAGGGCAATCACCGTTTCAATCTTGTCGCCGTCCTTCCACTCGATGTTGCCGAACCGGTCGTTGAAGTCCCTGATGATGTTGGACAGCCGGTCCATTTCCGCTTCGGGCTTCTGACCTCCGCCGGACGTTGGGACCGGCTCTATCTCCGCGTCCCGGTCGGGAAGCTGGATGTCCTGCACCGCCTGCTTTTCCACGCGGTAGCTGTCCATATCAATGGATTCGAGAATCCCCTTGGACAGGTCTTCCTCTACCGGGGCGGGCAGCTTGGGCACGAGAAAGGTCAGGAAGATAGACAGCTTTTCCCACTCGGCATTGGTGTATGGCACAATCGACGCGAGGAAGGCGTAGGTCCGGAGGAAGGTTTTGGCCTTGCCCTTGAAGTCCACCTGTCCATCCTCATCCAACTGTTCCCGGTAAGCCGCGACGCAGGCGTCCAGAATCGTGTCCAGCCGGTCCCGGTCCTCCCCGGAGAGATAACGGTCGACAAATTCGTCGATCTGTTCGAGGTTGTAAACCTGGTAGGCGTCAATGGTTGCTTTGAGGTCGTGCAGCTTGTCCGGGTCGGTCTCCTCGGCCAGAATCGTGGCTCGGTAGTAGTCGGCGAAGGCTTCCTGTATCGTGCCGGCGTCGTTGGTGAAGTCCAGCACGAAGGCGTCGTGCTTCTTGGGGTGGGCCCGGTTCAGGCGGGAAAGCGTCTGCACCGCCTTTACGCCGGACAGAACCTTGTCCACGTACATCGTGTGCAGCAACGGTTCGTCGTAGCCGGTCTGGAACTTGTCGGCGCAGACCAGGAAGCGGTACGGGTCTTCCTGGATTTTATCTACGATCAGGTTCGACGAGAAGCCGTTGAGGGATGCCTCGGTGACTTTCTCCCCAGCGTACTCATGCTCCCCGGAGAAGGCGACGATGACCTGGTAGGGACTCTTGCGCTCGGACAGGTAGGCGCGAATGGCGTGGAAGTAGCTGATGGCCCGCTCGATGCTGCCAGTGACCACCATCGCCCGCCCCTGCCCGCCAATCTTGCGAAGGCTATCGACCTGCTCGTGATAGTGGTCCACCATGATCTCGGCCTTGAGGCGGATGGCGTGCTCGTTGTTCTCGACGTAGCGGCGCAGCTTCCTGCCGGCCCGCTTGGTGTCGTACTCCGGGTCGCCTTCCACAGTCTTGACCAGCCGGTAATAGCTGGACACCGGGGTGTAGTGCTCCAGAACGTCGATGATGAAACCTTCCTGGATGGCCTGCTTCATGGTGTAGGAATGGAAGGGAATGTGCCTGGTCCTCTCTCCCTCCGGCACCGGCGTGCCGAAGATCTCCAGCGTCTTGTTCTTCGGGGTTGCGGTGAAGGCGAAGTAGCTGGCGTTGGCCAGCAGCTTGCGGGACTCCATCATCTGGTTGATCTTGTCCTCGGTGGTCTCTTCATCCTCTGCCGCGCCGGTCTCCCCCAAGGCTGCGGAGACGGACGCCGAGGTGCGCCCGCCCTGGCTGGAGTGGGCCTCGTCTATGATGATGGCGAACCGTCTCCCCCGGTGCTCGTCTCCGATGGCGTCCAGTATGAACGGGAACTTCTGGATGGTGGTGATTACGATCTTCTTCCCGTCCCGCAGCAGGGAACGGAGGTGGCCGGAAGTCTCGGCGTGGCCCACCACCGAGCGGACCTGGGCAAACTGCCGGATGGTGTCCCGAATCTGCCGGTCCAGGACCCTGCGGTCGGTGACGACGATGACCGTATCGAACAAGGCCGCACCGTTCATTTCCAGCCCGATTACCTGGTGGGCCAGCCAGGCGATGGAGTTGGACTTGCCGCTGCCGGCCGAGTGCTGGACAAGGTATCGTCCGCCGGTCCCTCTATCGGACACCTCCGCCAGCAGTCTGCGGACTACGTCCAACTGGTGATAGCGGGGCCATATCTGGGTCCGTCTCTTGCGCCCGGTCTTGTCGTCCTTCGTTTCGACGATCTGGGCGTAGTTCTCGATGATGTTGGTCAGGCTGTCCCGGGTTAATACTTCCTTCCAGAGGTAGTCGGTCTTGAGACCGTTGGGATTCGGTGGGTTGCCGCGGCCATCGTCCCAGCCCTTATTGAATGGCAGGAACCAGGACTCCTTGCCCCGCAGGTGGGTGCAGAACCGGACCTCGTGGTCGTCGACGGCAAAGTGGGCCAGGCAGCGTCCGAACTCGAACAGCTTCTCCCTGGGGTTGCGGGTGCGCTTGTACTGCTCCACCGCGTCGTCAACCGTCTGCTTGGTGAGGCTGTTCTTCAGCTCGAAAGTGGCTATGGGTAGGCCGTTGATGAACAGGCACAGGTCCAGCGCCAGTTGCGCGTTGTCCGCGCTGTAGCGGAGCTGGCGAGTAACGCTAAAATGGTTCTGGCTATACAGGACTTGGGCCCTTACATTGCCCGGCGAGGGTGTGCCGTAGAACAGGTCTATGGAATGGGGCCCGTGCTTGATTCCCTGCCGCAGTACGTCAATGATGCCCCGCTTGGTGATTTCCCCTTGCAGCCGGGACAGGAACCGGCGACGGGCCGGACTGTCCTGTTCCAGGTCCAAAGGGGCGGCGGCCTCGGGCTGGGTCTCGCGCAGGAAGGCGGAGAGCTGGGCCAAGTCCACGCAATGCTCCCGGTCGTAGTCCCGCGGGTCGCCGTGCAGCCAGCCGGGGCCGTAGTCCGCCGGGCGCTGCTGGATTGCGCCGTTGGACGCGGGACTATGGGCGAAGCCGGTCAGCGCTGCGCAGATGAGGCTTTCAAGGCCATGTTCGCTGGTGTCGGTGGTCACGCTATCCTTCCCGCCCGCTCGGAATGGGGACTTCCCTCAGTTCACCGGGTTGTATTCTGTCGATAACCGTGCGGATTTCCGCCACTTGCAGCCTGACGTAGGGCCACCTGTTGTCGCCCAGGACCAGGACTGCCATTTGTCTGCGGTTGAGGTTCTGCTGGTAGCGCATACTCTGGTCTGCGGTAATCAACAGCTCGTAGCCTTCTCTTTCCCATTGTCCAGCAGGCTTCCATTTCTGAGTTCGGCCCAGCCCTTTTCTCTGGCGGTATCTATGGTGTGTTCCGTCGGATGGCGGCGCAACACCCTGGGGGTATTTTGGTCAAACAGGATTTTCATGCTTCAAATGGGCGACTTTGGCGTTGAGGTTCTCAACTACGTGCTCCAGCACCGCCTTGACCTGCCATTCCTCCACTCCGTAGAACCAGTCCATGAACTCTTCTATGGTGGCTCCCGCTTCGAGGTTCCCAAACAGGGCCGATACCGGCACCCGGGAATTGGTGAACACCCAGGCCCCGCCGAGCTTGCCCGGCACGCTTTCGATTCCCGGACACTTCTCCCAGTCAATCATTTTCGGCCCTCCATATCGTGCGCCGGCTCCTCTACCGGCCCATCACCATTATACTCGCCAGCTTCCTCGGGCAACTGCGCTGCCGCCTCGCACCCCAATGCACGGGCCGCTGCCAGAATCGCGCCGTCCCAATATGACAGATGATAGCGCCGACTGATTACTGTCGCTTCCCGGAACAGGTCCAGAGTGACATCCTGGACGGGAAATCTTAGGAGAGTCCCGAGAAAAGCCAATGCATCATCGTGGGTCAAACGCCCCAGCCGTGTGGGGCGTGTTGCCTGGTAATAGAACTCTTGCAGAACCTGGACCGAAAGGCAGAGGTCTGACCGGGACAGAATCTCGCTGGCGATTCTGTGCTTGCCAGTATTCTCCGGCGTATCAATAGACGCATACAGCAGCACGTTGGTATCTGTAAAGGGCATCGCCGCCCGATACCTGCATCAATCGCGATGCGGCTCGCCCTCGTACTCGGCGAGCCAAGCCTCTACCGCCGCTTCCGCCCGGGCCCGCTTGCGGTTATGCGCCTCAGCCCTCGTCAGGTCACCGAAGGTGTGTGAGCGAATGCCCTGCGTATCAATGCTGGCGAATACCTCGCGCAGCAAACGGCGCCTTCGTTCCGCCTCTGTCTCCCCCGGACTGGTCCCGGCGCTGTCTTGTGGCGAAGGTTCACCAACCAAGGCATTCAGGTAGTCGCGCACCAACGCCGAAACCGAAGTGTCCAACTCCGCCGCACGGATGCGCGCCAACCTATGGGTCTCCTCGTCAACGGATACTGTGATATTCTTCATGCGCTGTCCTCACAGGAACTGTGATTCACAGTATAGTGAAGCCGATGTTCCCGGCTCAAGGGTATGCTTCGGGTTCTTCCCCGCCAGCTTCCTCCGGCAACTGCGCCGCCGCGTCCCGCACGTCCAGCTTGCCCGTAACCACGTCGGCAATCAGACGGGTGCGGTACTCCTCCAGCAACTCAATCTGGTGACGGGCGCGGGCGATGGCGTTGTCAGTGGCCTCAGCCACGCTCCCGATGTATTCGACGATGGCATTTTGTTCTTCGATTGGCGGACAGAGAAGGGGCATATCCAGGAAGGATTCGGGGTACAGTCGAAGTCTGGAACTGGTGATGCCAGTCGACCTGATAGTGTAGTTGGCTCTGTACGCTTCAGTTCGGAGCAGAGAATCAATGTAGGTATGGTCCATCTGCTTATGGTTATATGGCCGGTAGACACCATAGGATGGACTGACAAGGCCATTCTGTCGAGCCACTCCAAGAGCCGCCATATATGCCCACATCGTGTTTATCACTATGTCGCCCGGATGACACAGCTTGTATCCCACGTTGGACTCGGCAAGGAACATTGTGACGTTTCGCTTTCGCGGAGTTACTCCGGTCTTGTGAGAAACGGACATCAATTCCTCTGCCCCGGTGGTGGAACGCTCATCTACTTCATCGTAGAAGAACTTTGCGCGTCGCACATCCCAATGCTCCGGCACATCCCCCAGCCACTCGACGCCGGAGGGCTTGAGGAGGGCGTTGGGGTCCAGGCCACGGGTGACAGCCCGGTTGACAACGGCCTGCTTCTCCTCCTCCAGCAGTCCGATGAGCTTGTGCTTGGCGCTCACGTAGCGGCGGATGCGCCGGTCGGCGTGGTCCAGGTAGCGGACGATGGCGGCTTGCTCAAGTAGGGGCGGGAGGGGGATTCGGACAGATTGGATGCCTTCGTGGGTGAGGCCGTACCGCGTCACACCGTTGGCACGCACATGAAACTGATAGGCTACCTCGTTGGTCTGCAAAGCTCGGGCCAGATATGCCCCCAAAATGTCTTCGGATGGCCGCAGCAAGGCTAGATGATACCCACAGATGAGGTCGTCGGCTGATTCTGTTACCAAGGACGGAACCCCAATATCGTCCCAAGTCTCGGAGTCTTTGGTAATGAGTACGTCTCCTCGCTCTAAGCGGAACTTTTCGATTTCGTCCATTGAGGCCGTAGCCCCCATGAACGCGATTCCCTGCTTGACATGGTCATTCTTGTAGACATCGGTGTAGTTGCAAAGCCGGACTGGTATTTCGCCCTCCCTAGAGTGCTTATCCACGTTGCTGACACGCATTTCCGCAACAGTCCGGAGCCGCCGCACATCCCAGTGCTCCGGCACGTCGTCGAGCCAAGGTATGTCGGAGGGTTTGTAGACGGGGTAGGGGTGGAGGGTGGGGGAAGTATCCTCTGGCGATGAGTTAGCTGACTGGGCCGTACTGCCAGCCTCTGTCCACTGCGAATTCTGCGAGTTTTTTTGCAGCATCTTTCACTTCCTTATTGCTTAGACCAGTGAAGTCGATGCTTACGTGTTCAGGATATGGCTGAGCATCAAGAATTGGCTTGGTTTGCTGTGACTCACACTCTTCAACAGTAACCGCCATTGCGCCAGTGGATGGCAGATTCAATACATAACAGTAATGGTTCCAAGCTGCCTCAGCGGTAATCTGGCTTCCATCATAAGCAGACAGTTTGCCTTCGTCTTTAGGAAATGGCTTAAAGGCCAAGTAGGTCACTTGACCATCTTCTGCAATGAAATTTGGATGTATCTGGCGGAATAGATAGGTATCGCTATTCACGCCGCAGGATCCCCTAGACGGCGTACCTCGCTGACCAGCCATTTCCAAGACTGCGGAATGTCAAGCCGCAGGTCCCGTTCGTAGGAGGCATCGGCAGATAAGTCCAAGCAATGCCATTCCGCTTGGCAAGTGTCAAAGTCGATCTCCAAGCTGGCCCTATGCGGCCCGAGAGACCACTCAAGAGATACTCCGCCTTCGGGTGTTGGGTAGATATATGGTTTGGGGGCGTCAACGACATAGTGCGCGTCCAACTGGCTGGCCAGCCAGTCAAGACCCTCTTCCCTGGGAGCCTTCCCGAAACCCTCTCCCCATTGGTTGGCAGGCTGCATGCCGTCGGCCCAACCGTCCTGCAACTTTTTGAGGCTCTCCAATTGACGGCCAATGTTCAGTGGGTCGAGATGCGGCGTGGTCGGCAATCTGGGATCAAATACGTTGATCGCTCGGTTGAGTTGAGACGGGTTCTGCGACGCAAAATGGAAATGGCCGCTAGGTGACGGGATCCGTAACGTCACGTGCGGATCATCCAACAAGCAAACAGCGTTAATCCAATGCTCATCTGTCCGCGAGGATAATCCCAAAGGAAACAATGAAAGTCGTGCGCTGGTGTTTTCGTCGAAGCGGTAATTGCCGGGGAACTGAATCACAAACTTATTAGTAGCCCAGCAAGCAATGTGCCCCTGAACGTAGTCAAAGAGCGACTCTTCAAAAGGACGCGGGGCATTGTTGCCTTTGGAGGGGGTGTTGGTTGTTTGCGTCAGTGTAGTTTGAATCATCACGACACGATCTCGTCGAAGCGAGTCACGAATGTGTGGACTCCATTCCAGACGTTCATAAATGACTGCCTGATCTCGTCTGTGTATGGCAAGCGTTGTTCTGCCTTATGGAGGTTCAGGTTTACAAATACCTGATGTGTTTCTTCGCTATTGAATCGCGGCTCGACTTGAATGGTCCAGCGCCCTTCGCCCGAATCGAAAATCAACCGGCCGGCACCGCCAATGAGATTCCATTCATCGGCGCCAAAGCTTCTTTGGTGAAATAGTCTATCCCCAAGATACCGAAGCGAGGGAGCCCCAGAAGTTTGGTTGAAGACCAACTCAATGTTATACCCAAAAGCCGCAGGCAACTTTTCCTGCGGAGCAGTGTGCTGCACGGCGTAGCCTGCGACATCGGCTAAGCGGCTTACGTCGCCCTCGTCTGGATATTCCCGCTCAATGACCGTACGGACTGGGCTAAGATCCAAGGTAACCCTTTCTCGCGGAATCGCGAGTTTCCGCCCGGGTTCTGGCGGGATTGGTGGTACGCCGAATACCAACCCGGCTGCTGACATTTGCACATCAGCGGCAACCGCCTCGGAGAATGCGTCGACTTCAGCGGGGGTGTTCAGGAGTCCGATGCCAATAAGAACTACGTTGATTTTTAATACATCTTGTATTTCGGCTGGCATGGAATTCTCCTAATAGCCAATCCTGAGCCAGGAATATGCCATAGAACAACATGGTTGTCCATAGCCTATACCGGCCTATCCCAACGTGAATGATGCCCCACAATTTCTCCCAACAGCCCTTCCGTTTCCCGCTCCAATTCCATTATATCAGCCCGTATCTCCTCCAGCGGGCGCATGGGCTGGGGTTTGTAGAAGTGGCGGGTGAAGCTGATTTCATAGCCCACCTTGACGTTGCCGGGCACATACCAGGCGTCCAGTGCGTAGGGCAGCACCTCCTCTCTCAGGAAGGATTCTATGCCGCCCTCGTGCAACAGGGGAACCTGTTCGGTGTCGCGCAGGTCCGGGTCCGGCTCGTATTCGGCTACAGTGGGCTTGCCGCCGATGGAGACTGCGACCTGTCCACGCAGCGGGTCAGGCTCGGCGTCTCGCTTATGAATCTTGCGAATGACCGGCGGCGCAGATTCCGAGCGCTTTCCTTCCTCTTTGAGTGCTTTTATCTGCTTGGCGGTATAGACCCTTTCGGGGTCTATACCCTCAATGCGCAGCGGACGCTCCACCGTAACCTTCCAGTAGCCGAAGGCTTCATTGGCAAATATCTTGGACTGTTCCGACTCCTCGAAGGACAGGAAGGCTTCGCAGATTCGTTGGATGTCTTCCTCCGACAGTTCGCAGTTCTTGCTGCCCAGGTTGCGTCGCAGCGGCGTATGCCACTGGGTGGCGTCGATCAGTTGCACTCTGCCCCTGCGGTGCTCCGGCTTGCGGTTGCTGAGCGCCCAGATGTAGGTGGCGATGCCGGTGTTGTAGAACATATTGAGAGGCAGGGCGACGATGGCCTCCAGCCAGTCGTTTTCGATGATCCAGCGGCGGATGTTGCTCTCGCCCTGTCCGGCGTCGCCGGTGAACAGAGAACTGCCGTTGTGGACCTCGGCGATGCGGCTGCCCGCAGGACGCCCCTGATCATCTTGTTCGGGCTTCATCTTGCTGAGCATATTGGCCAGGAACATCATCTGGCCGTCGCTGGAGCGGGTTATCAGGGAGTAATCCGAATCACCGCCGTGTTCCGTGATGAACCGATGGTCCTTGATGCCGCTGCGCCCTCCCAGCCGGTCCATGTCGCCCTTCCAGCTCTTGCCGTAGGGCGGGTTGGAAAGCATGAAGTCGAACTCCCGGCCGGGAAAGGCGTCGGCGGCCAATGTCGAGCCGTATTGCATGTTGTCGGCTTCGATTCCCTCGCCTTTCAGGATCAGGTCGGCCTTGCTGATGGCGTAGGTCTCCGGGTTCACTTCCTGCCCGTAGAGATGCACGGATACTTCCTTGCCCTGTTCGCGGGCCAGTTGGGTCAAGGTCTCCTCCGCAACTGTGAGCATTCCGCCCGTGCCGCAGGCGCCGTCATAGACCAGGTAGGTGCCGGACCTGACTTCATCGGCCACCGGCAGGAAGACCAGCCGCGCCATGAGCCGTACCACGTCGCGCGGGGTGAAGTGCTCCCCGGCTTCTTCGTTGTTCTCCTCGTTGAACCGCCGGATTAGCTCTTCGAAGACTGTTCCCATGCCGTGGTTGTCCAGTCCTTCCAGCTGCACCGAGCCATCCCCGTTCAGGACGGGTTTGGGACTGAGGTTGATGGAGCTATCGAGGAATTTCTCCAGCAGGAATCCCAGGGCGTGGGACTCAATGAGCGTCGGTATCTGATTGCGGAACTGGAACTTCTCCAGGACCTCCTGCACGTTGGCGGAGAAACCGTCAAGGTAAGCCTCGAAATCCGCGCGCAATTGCTGTTGACGTGAGCGGGATGCCAGGTCGCGGAGCCGGAAAGAGGACGTGTTGTAGAAAGCCTCGCCGGAAGCCTGGCGCAAGGCGGCGTCCTGATTGGTTATGCCGGCAACGTCCAACCGTTCCTTCATTCGCAGCACGGCGTCCTTGGTGGGTTCAAGCACCGCGTCCAGGCGCCGGATGACCGTCATGGGCAAAATGACGTCCCGGTACTTGCCCCGGACGTAGACGTCGCGCAGCACGTCGTCGGCGATGCCCCATATAAAGCTGCTGATGTTAAGGGCGCTCATTGGTTTATTCCTCGATTCATGCTGTTCGCCCTGGACCAATCATGCTTTTATAGGCTGCCTTGACCATCTGGTCCAAAGCGGCCGCGGCCTCCTCGTTCAATCGAGGGTCGGAGCGAAGAAAGGACGAAATCATCGCCAATGGCTCCGGCTGCTTCTTGGATGTGTTGCTTCTAACGAACCTGTCCACATTCAACCCGGACCAGGCTGATAACGCTGCAAGACTGTCCACATCCGGGCGCTTGCCCTGGGCGATGCGGGTCAGAGTAGAGGCGCTGACGCCGCTTTCTTGCGCCACCCGTCTCCAAGTGCACTCGCGGGCTTGCCTCTCGCCATCGAGGGCAGCGTAGAAAGCGTTACCGTCGAATCTCGCCTTCTTTTCCAAGTGCCTCTCCTTTCGTCGGCTGACCTCAAACCGATTGGGTAAACCAGCGATGAACTGGGGTTCGACTTTAGCAACTGACAACGACATTTGCAACATTTGCCGGAAAGAATGGGGATTGATTGGGCCAGTTGGCACAGCAGTAAGTGACGCCCTCGCCACCGGCAGTAACTGGAGGTACGCCTTGAACAAGAGAATTGCCACTGACTCTGCCCTGTAAATTCTCGTCATTGAAATTTAGGCTGTGTTGACATTTCAGCCTAGCCAAATAAGAGCAGCAGTGAAATGAAGGAAGCCCGGGTATCGGATGTCCAGTTTCTCAAACCGGGAGCATATCCGGCGATATTGCTTTATCTTGTTGATGAAGCATTCGACCGGATGACGTTCCCGGTAAAGGCGCTGACAGGCGTAGGTAACGGCTGAGCAGGCAGCCTGCCTTGCTGCTGTTGCTGCGGGTGTCGAACATGACCGTGCTGCCTCCTCGTTAACGGGCGGCGCGGCCCTTCCTCCGGCTCGCGCACCCGGCGTTTCGCGCTGGCATTGGCGCAGAAACCTGGTGAAACTCTGCATTAGATTCCATATATTATAGGCATTATCTAAGGTTTCTTATGTAGAATATATCATATTACTACCTGAACTGCTGCGCGATCGGGCCTGAAGCCCTCGGTGCCGGGGACTTCTCTCCCCAGTGGAACCGGCCGGGGCTGCTCATGCTAAACTGTCTCTAAAGGCCTAGGCCTGCTTTAGCGCCGCGCAACCCCGGAGAACTCCAATCAAACGCCCCGGCTGGTGGAAGGTCATGTCAGACACTATCCCAGAAGTAAGCGAAAGCACCATATCGGCCTGGGTGGGCCGGCGCGGTTTCCAACTTGGGCGCAGCTACCTGGAGAACGACGCCGTCTTCGACCTGCGCCGCCAGGGCAGCGCCCTCAGGGCCTGCTGTCAAGGCACCATGCCCCAGCCCTACCGGTTGCGCGTCGCCTTCGGCTCCGAGGGCATCGAGGAGGCCCATTGTTCCTGCCCGGTGGGCGGCGGCGGGCATTGCAAGCACGTCGGGGCGCTCCTGCTTGCCTGGCTGGAACAGCCCGGCGCCTTCCGGGTGGCGGCGGAACTGGACGCCGGCCTGGAGCAGCGCAGCAAAGGAGAGCTCATCGCCCTCATCAAGCAGATGCTGCAACTTCAGCCCGACCTGGAAACCTTGCTGGAAGCCGTTTTGCCCGGAGGCGACCGCCGGGGCGTTCCGGTCGCCCCGGAAATCTACCGCCGCCAGGTGTCGTCCGCCTTCAGGCGCGGCGGGGACGATTGGATGGCGCCCCGGGGAATCGCCGCGGATATCGGCGTAACCGTGAGCGCCGGCGACGGTTTTCTAGCCCTGGCTGACTACGCCAACGCCGGCATCGTGTACGGAGCGGTGGCCCAGGAGATTCTGCAACACCACGACATGATGCTGGACGAAGACGGTCTCCTGGCCGAAGTGGTGGACCGGTGTGTAGAAGGTCTGGGAAGCTGCCTGGCCGGCGGGGGCGACGACGCTGCGGCCAGGGAAAGCTCCCTGCAAACCCTCTTTGACATATACTGTTTTGATGTGGACTATGGAGGGGTTGGCCTGGGGGAAGACGCGCCGGACCTTATACTGGAACACGCTACCGGGGAAGAGAAGAGGACCGTTGCCGGTTGGGTGCGGGCCGCCATGCCCGGCGGCAATAGCTGGAGCGACAACTATCACCGCCAGGTGCATGGCCGCTTCCTGTTGCGCCTGGAGATGGCCCACCTGGACGATGCAGCCTTTATGAGCATCTGCCGTGAGAGCGGCCTCCTGGCCGAATTGGTGGACCGGCTGCTGACCCTGGGCCGGTTGGAAGAAGCGATAGCGGAGGCCGGGCTGGCCGGGGACTACGAGCTGCTGACCCTGGCGGACATCTTCCGGGAACACGGCTGCGGACAGAGGGTGGAATCCTTGCTGGCCGAGAGGATTGAAAGCAGTCAGGACCATCGCCTGGTTGAGTGGCTCAAGGAACGCTACAAAGAACGGGGAAAGCTGGCTGACGCCCTGGTTCTGGCCCAACGCCTGCTTGAGCGGCGTCCCAATCTGGCCAGGTACCAGGAGGTGCGAGAGTTGTCCCGGCAGCTTGGCGTCTGGCGGGAATTGCGTCCGCAGTTGCTGGCCCAGTGGTCCGCCGACAAGGAATATGTCCTGCTGACCGACGTTTACCTGGAAGAGGGCGAAATAGACCTGGCCTTGAAGACGGTGAAGCAAAGGAAGCCCGGTTTTCTCCGTGGGGCGGAGCAGTTGGTCCGGGTGGCCCAGGCCGCCTCGGAGACGCACCCCCAATCTGCCCTCGACATCTACCGGCAACAGGCGGAGAGACTGATCGAAGCCCGGGGCCGGGAGAACTACCAGGGGGCGTGCGAGCACCTGGTGAGGGTGCGGGACCTGTACCGCCGGCTGTCCCAGGAACCGGCGTGGACCGGCTACGTCGCCGAGCTGCGGGAACGCTATCGCCGACTGCCCGCGCTGAAGGAGGAGTTGAGCAAGGCTGGTCTGTAACTCTGGGCCGGGAAGACGGGTGCAGGCGAAATGCAGTTGCCGTTTCGGGAGTTGCCAGCCATCTCCGGACAGGGTACAGAGCATACTGGCGAACCGCTTTTGAGAACAGCCAACGCGGCGACGCTCCCGGTTCTCATGTGACCTCAGTACAACCGTCGCCGTCTTCCCTGCTGTCCACAAGTCTCCCGGAAGTGTAGAATACCGACCGTAGAACTGCGCCTTCGAGGGAAGCCAAAGCGCGACAACAACGGCCTGATGGTGAGCGGGGCGGTGTTGGCGCAAACTGCCAGGTGCGATATGACCACGCCCGACACCTTCGCCAGGACATCCCAGGCCCCGGGCCGCTTCCGGCTGCCCGACCCGCCGGAAGACCCGGAAGACAAGATGACCAGCTTCGACCGCCTGGCCGCCACCGGCAACGTCCGTTACCTGGCCCTGCACCTGATGGCCCAGCGTCCCGGCGAGCAGGACCAAATCCTAGTGGCCGGGGAACATTACACGGTGGCGCGGCCCACCCGCTACCTGGCGGGCAGCCGCTACCCGGACCTGCTGGTGGCCTTCGGGGTTGACCCGCAAGCCTACGCCGAGAGCAACGGGTACGTCATCTCGGAGCAGGGGAAGCCGCCGGACTTCGTGCTGGAAATAGCGTCGCGGCGCACCGGGCGAGAAGACACGGGGGGCAAGCGGGACGACTACGCCGCCCTGGGGATACCGGAATACTGGCGATTCGACCGGACCGGGGAGCATCACGGGGCGAAGCTGGCCGGGGAGCGTTTGGCGGAGGGCGTGTACGTCGCCATAGGGATTGAAGAGATGCCCGGCGGGAGCTTGCAGGGATATAGCCCCGTACTGGACCTGAACCTGCGGTGGGAGCAGGGCGAACTGGTCTTTTACGACCCGTCCACGGGACGGCGCATCGCCACCCTGGAGGATGAGCGCTCCCGTGCCGACGCCGCTGAGTCCCGTGCCGACACCGCTGAGGCCGAACTCGGTCTGGAGCGGGAAGCCCGCACCGCCGCCGAAAACCGTGCTGATACCGCTGAAGCCCGTGTCCAGGAGTTGGAAGAGTTGCTCCGCCGCCGGGACCCCTGACGTGAGCGGCCTTCGGTACGTTAACGTGCGCCACCGGGGGCTGGCAAAAACACGCAACGCTTGGCGCTGCTGCACGGGATGGGCAACTCTTGCCAAAGGGGGAGACAATAGTCTCTCAGGGACTATGAGGAAACATCCGGGCAAGGTTGAGAGCCGTGGGCAGGGGAAGGCCGGACAACTGCCAGACCTGCTCCTTTCGGAACGCGCCTGCGGAGCCGAACCTTTGGGCCATGCCAGTGGCCATCCGGATGGCGCGGGTGAGTGACTGGCCCGGCGGGGCCGTCCGGTTGACGAGGCGCAGCCTCTCCAGGCGCGGGGCGTCCATAGTTTCGCCGGTCAGCAGCAGGTCCAGCCCGGCGCCCAGGTTGGTCATGCGGGGCAGGAGCACCGAGGCCAGCCGGTAGCTGACCGCGAGGCCGGTGTCCGGGAAACCGAAACTGGCGTCCTCGGCGGCAACGCGGAGGTCGCAGGCCAGGGCAAGCTCGAACCCCAGGCCGTAGCACCACCCTTCCACCGCCGCGACCACCGGCTTGGTGAGGGTGTAGGGGAACAGGCCCTCCAGAGGATTGGGGCTAACCCCGCCGGACAGCAACTCTTCCACGTCGTGGCCCACGGAGAAGCCGCCGCCCGAGCCGTGGAGCACGCCAACGAGCAGACCGTCCTCGGACTCCAGTTCTTCCCAGGCGGCCACCAGTCCCTGCTGCATCTCCCGACTCAGGGCGTTTCCCCCTTCCGGGCGGTGCATTTCCACCAGGAGTACAGGACCCTGGCGCGTGAGGTTGACCGGGGAGTTGTGGGTATCGGACATGATGGGGCCTCGGCAAGAAGTGTTGGCGGGGATCAGCGCGGGTTGGACCCGGAGCGGTCGCGCAGGGTTCTTTCCAGGCCGGGCAGGTACTCGGGGCTTTCCTGGGGAGGGAACCGCTGCTCCAGGGACATGGCGTAGTCCAGGGGCAGACCAATGCTCTGGAACAGCCTGAGCTTGTGGTAGCTGAGGTAGGACGATGGGAAGCGGCAGATGCGCTCCGCGATCTCCAGGGCCCGGGCTACTCCCCGGCCAGTGGGGACGACCTCGTTGACCAGCCCCAGATCGTAGGCCCGCTGCGCGGTGAGGGAGTCGCCGGTCCAGACCATCTCCAGCCCCAGGTTCAGGTTGGCGAGGAAGTAGAGTTTGTGGGTGGTCTGCTTGGCTCCCATGCCTCGCTTGACCTCGGGGAGGCCAATCTGGGCGTGTTCCTCCATTATCCTGAGGTCGCAGCCCATGGCCATCTCGCATCCGGCGGCGAGGCACCAGCCGTTGATGGCGGCAATGACCGGTTTCCACAGGCCGAAGTTGTTGCCGTTGAAGGAGGGACGGATGCTGCGGGAGCGGTCGGCGTCCAGGAGGGCCTGGGCCGACTGCGCGCCCAAGTCGCGCGCCCGCTCGTCGCTCTGGCGGAGGTCCATTCCGGCGCAGAAGGCGCGGTCGCCTGCGCCGGTGATGATCATCACCTTCAGGCCGGGATCGTCGCGGAAGTCCAGCCAGGCGCCGTTCAAAGCCTGGGGAAGCCCGCCGCCCAGGGCGTTCATGCGCTCCGGGCGGTTCATCGTTGCAATGAGGACCTGTCCTTCCTGACGGCGCAGGAGAACGTCGTTGGATTCCTGCATGTGTTTATCCCTCTGATATCCCGCCGCTGCCCCGCTTCTACCTACCGTTCTAACGGTTGTGCCAGACCGGGCGGCGGTTTTCGACGAAGGCGCGGGTGCCCTCGATGCGGTCCTCGCTGGCGTAGGGGTTGGGACCTACCTCCAGGGTCTGGGCGTAGTGGAACGGCACGCCGATGGAGCGGTAGGCGGTCTCTTTCTGGAAGGACCGGGTAACCGGGGCGTACTGGAGCAGTTCCCTGGCCAGTGCCATCCCGCCGGAGAATGCAGTGCCCTCCGGGGTGACTATCGCCGGAGCCAGGGGGCGGATGGGCAGGCGTGCCTCGGCATCCAGTGTTTGAGAAAGTGGGGAGTCCGGGGCTTCGCCTTGCTGGACGATACGGTTGACCAGGCCCATGCGGTGGGCAGCCTGGGCGTCCAGTGATTCCCGGCACCAGAGGATGTCCAGGGCCGCGGACAGGCCCAGGAGGTTGACCAGCCAGACCGCGGTAATGCCCGGCCCGCCGCCATCTTGGTCCATTCCGGCCCGGAAGGACGCGCTTTCACTAGACCCGCCAACCCACCCAGCTTGGGACCCGCCAACCCGCCCGGCTTGGGCGACCCGCAGGTCGCAGCCCAGTGCCAGGGCCAGCCCCTCGCCGGAGCAGACACCCTGGACCGCGGCGATGATTGGCTTCATGGTTTCAACCCGGCCGCCAGCCCAGAGGAGGTCCCGTTCCCGCCCGGAGTGGTGAGATGGGTTGGGTTCCGGGATGGAACCGGCGCAGAAGTCCGGCCCGTCACCGCAGACGAGACCGACCCAGGCGTCGTCGTCCTCCTTGAACGTGTTGAACGCCTGGCTCAACTCCCGGCGCATGTCTGGCGAAAAGGCGTTCCCGCGCCCAGCGGCCTCCAGCCGCAGCACGGCTACGCGGTCTTCAACGCTGTAGGAGACTTCCGGCACTCTATCTCTCCGAATTCATTCTTCGTCTAAGCGATTATCAGGTCCGATGGCAACTCTAATTTGCCGTCATCTGTCATCTTTAGAAGGCATTCGTAGACCCTAACGCTGTAGCCTCCACGGCCCCTATGCTCTTGTGATGGAGCCGGCGCGTGTCCAGGTTGTTGCCCGCCTCACTGGGCGGTTGTTCCCCCATCGATTACCAGCTCGCTGCCGGTGACGAAGGACGATTCGTCGGATGCCAAGTACAGGACTCCGTAGGCGATGTCCTCGGGCTTGCCCGTCCGGCCCAGGGGGATGCGTTCTTCGCTCTGGCGTTGCAACTCCGGGTCGTTGAGGCGGGCGCCGGCCATCGGGGTGTCCACTGCGCCGGGGTGGACCGAGTTGGCCCGGATTCCTTCCCTGGCGTACTGGATGGCGGTGGCCTTGGTGAAGATGCGCACCGCGCCCTTGGAGGCATTGTAAGCAGCCTGCACGTAGTCCTGGCCGACCATCCCGGATATGGACGATGTGTTGATGATGGAGCCGCCCCCGGCCCGGCGCATTTCGGGGATGGCCGCCTGGGTGCCCAGGAAAACGCCCTTGCCGTTGACGGCCATGATGCGGTCCCACTCCTCTTCGGAGGAGTCTTCCAGCACGCCCCGGGCGACGATGCCCGCGTTGTTCACCAGTATGTCCAGTTTGCCGAACCGGGATACGGCCAGGGCCACGGCGTTCTGCCAGTCGGCGGCGCTGGTCACGTCCAGCCGGACGAACACGCACTCCCCTCCGGCTTCGTTGATCTCGGCCTCGGTGCGGCGTCCCTCGTCCTCCAGTATGTCCCCGATGACGACCTTCGCGCCCTCTAGGGCCAGCATCCGGGCCTCGGCGGCTCCCATGCCCCTTGCGCCTCCGCTGACCAGGGCGACCTTACCCTCAACGCGCGACATATTTCCTCCAGTTGTCAGTGGCCGGTTGCCAGTTCCTGGGGCCAGTATAGCCCGTGGCCGGTTGCCATTCCAGTGGCGTTCCATTGGATACGCGGACCTTCGGCGTCCGCGCTGAACCTTCACCGGGTTTGGGACGACGCTCGCATATCGACGCCGGTGGCCGGTTTCCGATGGGGAGTGGTATGCTGGCGGCTGAACGAACAAGTATGTTATGTAGACCTGCTCCCGGAGGCGTTATGGCATCGTCGATTGTGCGCGGAAAGTATGTGGTCTGCCGGGTCACGGGGCCTTACTCGGCTGAGGTAATCACCGACGGGGCGCTGTTACAGCGGGACGGGGAGATCGTCGAGGTCGGCGGCTACGATGAAATGCGTCGCAGGCACCCGGAGGAGGAGGTCATCGGGTCGCCAAATTACCTGGTGATGCCCGGCATGGTCAACGACCATTTTCACGTGGGCCTGACGCCATTTCAGATGGGCATCCCCGACCTGCCGCTGGAGATGTGGAGCTTGGCCCGCATCGGCGTCCGCCAGATTGATCCCTACCTGGACCAGCTATACGGCGCGGTCCAGATGATAGAGACGGGCACGACGACGGTGCAGGCCATCCACTCGCCGGGCCGGGGCGTCGGGCCGGTGAGCATGGAGATTGCGGACAAGGTCGTCGGAGCGTACCAGGCGTCGGGGATGCGCGTCTCCTATGCCCCGTCCGTCGCAGACCAGAACTCGATGGTGGCTGGAGCAGGCGGCGGGGAGGAAGAGTTCGCCGCGACGATTGCAGGAGTCGGGCCGGGGGACCTGGGAGAACGCTACCGGGCTTTCATGGCCCCCAGCTACCGGCCCGTGGATGAGGTGATTCCCATCCTGGAGGAGATCTGCGCCAAGTACGGCGGCAACCAGTACGAGCGCGTACAGGTGACGATGGCCCCCAGCAATGTCCACCGTTGCTCGGACGAACTGCTGGTGGCGCTGAAGCAGCTTGCCGGGCGGCACAGCACCGGGATTCACATCCACCTGCAGGAAACCGTTTACCAGAAGCTGTACGGCTTCCGGGAATGGGACAAGACCCCGCTCCAGCACCTGCACGAGTTGGGGTTCCTCGGACCGGAGGTTACCTGCGGTCATAGCGTGTGGGCCACCGATGATGACCTGCGCATCATGGCCGAGACGGGGACCAATATCTGCCACAACGCCAGCTCCAACCTGCGATTGCAGAGCGGGATTGCCCCAATGGGCAAGATTCTGGCGGCGGGCATCCGGGTGGCCATGGGCAGCGACGAGGCGGGGTTGAACGACGACAAAGACCTTTTCCAGGAGATGCGGCTGGCGCTCAAGATACACCGGGTTCCGGGGATCGATTTCGATCCTCCCACGGCCTGCCAGGTGTTGCAGATGGCCACCGAGAACGGCGCGTACGCAAGCTGGTTCGGCGACCGCATCGGAACACTGGCCCCGGGCAAACGGGCCGACCTGGCGTTGGTGGACCTGCGGAACATCGAGGAGCCGTTCCTTGACCCAGAGTCTCCGGTAGTGGACGCCCTGGTCCACCGGGGCAGGGGCATCGACGTGGACACGGTGATGGTGGACGGTGAGCTGGTGCTGCGCGGGGGGCAACTGACGAAGGTCAATAGGGAAGACCTGTTCCGGGAAATCAAGGCCGCGCTGGACCGGCCGCTGTCGCCGCTGGAGCAGGAACGCCGGGAGCTTGCCCGGCTGGTGGAACCCCATCTGCGCCGCTTCTACCTGGGCACCGTCCCCCAGGATGCGACGCCCCATACAGTGTACAACGCCAGGTCGTAGCGGCCCGGTTCTTAGCGGAAAATGCAGGGGGTGCAGCGCTGGCTGTGATGGTCGGGGCCAGAGTCATGCGACGTTTCGCGCCTGTGTCCATGACCTATGGGCACTTCCGGTACTACTGGCTTGCCCTGCTGACCGGCGTTACCGGCCACCAGATGCTGTTGCAATTCACCATGCACTGGCAGATGTTCAAGCTGACCGGCGAGCCGATGGACCTGGCCCTGCTGGGCATGGCGATCGCGGTGCCCGCGCTGGCGCTGAACCTGCTGGGCGGAGTGCTGGCAGACCGGCTGGAACCCAAATTCCTCGTAGCGGCGGCCCAGAGTTGTTCGGCAACGGTGGTCGCCCTCCTGGCCATATCAGTCCTGACCGGGGTAGTCCAGAGCTGGCACCTGCTGCTGGCCGCCGTGATCATCGGGGCCGGACAGGCCGTGGACCAGCCCAGCCGGGCCAGCGTTTCGCCAAGGCTGGTGCGTCCTGAGCACATAGTAAACGCGGTGGCGATGGACTCCCTGGTGTGGAACACCGTGCGGGTCGCCGGGCCAGTTCTGGCGGGGATAATCATCGAACGGGTGAGCATCGAAGCTTCCATGTTCTTCAGCGCGGCCACCTTCTATATCCTCGCGTGCGTTGTCTCGGTGTTGAGGATGCGGCCACGCCCGCCCTCCAGCGGCCAGGTAATCAGGCAGATTGGCGAGAGCCTCAGCTATGTGCGCCATCACCCGGTGTTTCTCCACGTGATGCTGCTCACCTTCTGCAACAGCCTGTTCGGGATGGCCTATATCGGGCTTATGCCGGTCTTCGCCGAAGACGTGCTTCATGTAGGGGCAGAGAAGATTGGCTGGCTCCTGGGGGCTTCGGGTGTGGGGGCGATTCTCGGCACCTGGATGGTGGGCAATCTGAGGGAGGGCTTCCCAAAAGGGAAAATGATCCTGGGAGGGGCCGTCCTGTACGGACTCGCCCTGATACTGTTCGCGCTGGCGGCGGGCCAGGAGCTCTACCGAATGTCGATGGCGCTCCTGTTCATCGTGGGAGTCGCCAATTCCTGGTACTTGGTGGGCGGCCTCAGTACGATTCAGCAATTGGTGCCGGAGCAGTTGAGGGGAAGGGTGATGGGACTGTACGGGATAACGTGGAGCCTGTCCCCTCTCAGTGTTTCACAGGCTGGCATCGTGGCCGATCATTTCGGCGCTCCTGTGGCCGTGGCATCGGGAGCGATGGTGATAGTAGTGGTGGCGGGAGCGATCTTCGCATTCAGCCCGGAGGTCAGAGACCTGCGCATGGGTATGGGGATTGGAGCCGGACCAGCGGCGCAAGTGGCCGCTTCAACCAACGACTAGCGGGGAGGTCCATCCAGCGTATCCACCTCAACTGGACTGGGCCCGGACAGGCAGAGTGAGATGGTCCTAGAAAGGGCTGGTCTCCTGGCGCGTTCCAGTGATTGGATTTCTACGAGCACCCCGGGGCGCACCAGACGTGCTCCCAGCGCATCCCCTGGTAGGTGAAGTTATAGTTCTGGATCCGGTGCTCAACCCCGTGGTGCCGGTCGACCCAGTAGATGTAGGGGTTGGCCGAACCCTCGTAGGCCAGCCTGCCCATCTCCTGGACGATGGCCTTCCGCTTCTCCTGGTCCGGCTCCCGCACCTGCTGCTCAAAGAGCGCCTCCAGCCCCTCAGGAGCGTAGTACTTGCCGCGCCCGCCACCGGACCACTGGGGGGTGGTCCCGCGGATGTACCGGACGAAGATCGCGTCGGGATCGTTCATGAAGATGCTGCCCCCCGGACGGCGAACTGGTAGTCGCCGGCCCAGTAGGCGTCGAAGCCCGCGCCGCTCTCCATCACCCTGAGCGTAATGTTCCAGCCCAGGGCCTCCTCGAGCTGCTGCTTGACCAGTACCGCAACGTCCGGGTAGTCGCAGCAGTTCCGGGCATGGAGGACGATGTCAATGTTTTCCATCCCCGCATTGGCTATCAGGCTTTGGGCCTCGGCCAAGTCATCCGGGTGCTTCTGGCCGTCTATGTCCCGGTAGCCGGGAAGATTGTCGTACTCGGCATCCGGCAGGCTGTACCAGAAGCCCCTGGGCAGCGGGTAGCCCTTGGCGTACATCCCCTCGCTGATGTTGTCGATGATCGGCTTCGGGTTGACGGCCAGTTTCACCGCTTTCCGTACATCTGGGTTGTCGAAGGGGGCCTTGGCCGTGTTCATCTGGATGTACATCATGCTGATGGGACCGGCCCAGTGCATGGTCAGGTTGTCCATATCCTCGTCAAGTTGCAGGGCCTCGGCAACCGTCAGGTTGTCGATGGACTGGTTGCTGGTCAGGATCTGCCCTGTCTTGAACGCCGCGATGACCCGCCCCGAGTCCGTCATCACGAAGTGCTTCATCCCGTCGATGTAGGGACGCCCTTCCTTGAAGTAGTCGTCGTTCCGGTCATACTCCACCGACACTTCCTTCACGTAGTCCACGAACGTGAACGGGCCGGAACCTACAAGCGCCTCCATGTTGCTCCCCGCCATAGCTATCTCCTGGCCCACCACCACGTGCTCGGGGATGATCAGGCAGGTGTGGTTGGCGATGGCCGGGAAGAAGCCGCCGCTGGGGAACTTGATGACGACCTCTGCTGTCTTCTCGTCGATGGCCCGGGACTGCCCCGAGTCATAGTACAGCGCCGTGTTGCAGTGGGTGGAGGTGGAGCGCCCCTTGATGGCCGGGAACTGGTCCGGGGCCACCATGCTCTCCAGGCTGAACACCACGTCCTTAGCAGTGACGGGGGTGCCGTCCCACCACTTGGCGTCGGGGTGGACCTTGAAGGTGTAGGTCACACCGTCATCGGCCAGTTCCCAGCTTTCGCACAGGTCGCAGCGAAGGTCCCCCTGGTCCGCCGTCTCCGGGTTGTACTCGATGAGGTTGTTGAACAGGGGGGCCATGTTCATGTTGAGGACCGACGACTGGTGGATCATCCGCTGGCGCACGTCAGCGTACTGGCTCATGTTGATGAACCCGCCGCGCCTGGCCTCGGCGGTCATTGGAACGGCCGTAGCCGCCATCATGGGAACAACTGTTGGGACTTCCCTGGTCACCTCGACCGGGACTTCCCTGACAATTTCTCTCACTACTGGAACTTCCCTGGTCACTTCGACCGGGACTTCCCTGATAATCTCTTTCACTACTGGGATCTCCCTGGTCACCTCCATGACTGGGACTTCCTTGACTACTTCCTTCTCAACTACGACCGGCTCGGCGGGCGACATGGAACCGCACGCGATAATGAAGGTTAGGGCCAACAGGAGCGGAGCAATCCCTTTGCCAGTCCTGAGCCGGTAATGCACTGTATCGAAACCTTCCGGTACGGGATCAGGATTTCCTGTATTGACGGCATTCAGGCACATCCGGTAACCCCGGTTCGGGCGTGAATTAAGAAATGGAATACCCCCAAACAATTCAACCACCCTCCACCGGCAAGTCCTCACGCTCCCGCCTGCGGCGCAGCCGTTCCAGGCGGGAGTGGTTGATGAAGCCGTCCTCTGATGATTCGTTTTCCTCTACCCTTCTGCCCAGAAGGTGTTGCAGGCGGGTTCTGTCAGAGCCGTTCCTGACCTGAAAGGGGCGCGGCGGCAAGGAACGGACCGCGTCCAGGTCGGCAACAAACCTTTCAACCATATCGATTGCATTACGGATACTATCCGCACTTTCCCTGTTGGAGTAAAAGTTGGAGTGGAAGGTCGCTGCAATGCGTATCCTGTCCTCGAAGTCGCGGAGGTCGAACTCATGGCCCAACTGTATGGCGGTTCCCATGATCAGGAGGTGGTCATCGTGATACCACCCCCGTTGCGCGGCGACGGACTTGAGGGCGTGGGCGGCTGCACCCCAAGCCTTTTCCGACGCCTGCGGGCGTTCGCCATTGGCCAATTCATCCCTGGCCTGGGCAACAAACCTGCGGCTTATGGCCATGTGGTCGTCCGGAGACTGATCACCATCCAGTGGCAGCGGCGCTATCATGTCATCCCTGTTCTGCTGTTTGTATAAGATGCCGCCGCCCGGCCATCCCCGTGTAGCTTGTAGCTTTCGGCGGGGAGACCGGGCGTTGCGACTTGCAGTTCTTGGCTCGTGCCACCAGCCCTGCGGCCGGTGTGGGCTGCTACTGGTGGAACAGGTTGAGGGCGGAGCCGAGGCGGAACCACACTATCTGCGACTCGCCGAAGGAGTGGTTCAGGTTGAGGGACTCGGTGCTGCCGTCGGAGTGGTACAGGGTGCAGGCCACCGGCTTGTCCGGGGCCAGGTCCTGCAGGCCCGTCAGACTGACCCGGTCGTCCTCGCGCAGCTTATCGTAGTCGTCCGTGGACTGGAAGGTCAGGGGCAGGAGACCCTGCTTCTTCAGGTTGGTCTCGTGAATGCGCGCGAAGCTGCGGGCTATGACCGCGGAGCCTCCCAGGAGCCTGGGGCAAAGGGCGGCGTGCTCGCGGCTGCTGCCCTCACCGTAGTTGTCGTCTCCGATGATCACCCACTTCACGTCATTGGCCTTGTAGTTGCGGGCGATGGCGGCGATGGCCTTTTCCGTTTCCCCGGTCAACAAATCCAAGCCCTTGCCGCTGCTGCCGGTGTAGGCGTTGGTCGCGCCCATCAGCAGGTTGTCGCTGAACTTGTCCAAGTGGCCGCGCAGGTTCAGCCACACGCCGGCGGGAGAGATGTGGTCGGTGGTGCACTTGCCCTGCACCTTCATCAGGATAGGCATGTCGGTGAAGTCATTGCCGTCCCATGCGGGCCACGGGGTCATAACCTGGAGGCGCTGGCTGTTGGGGTCAACTGCGACCTCGATGTCGCTGCCGTCGTCAGGTGGCGGGAAGTAGGACGCCTGACCGGGGTCGAAGCCCGTGGCCGGGACTTCCGGCGCTGGCTTGGGCGGGTCGAGCAGAACCTCGTTGCCCGCGGCGTCGGTCAAGGTGTCGGTCAGGGGGTTGAAGGAGAGCCGACCGGCCAACGCGAAGGCAGTTGTGATCTCCGGGCTGGCGATGAAATTCATGGTCGTGGGCGCGCCGTCGTTGCGGGCCGGGAAATTGCGGTTGTAGGAGGTGACGATGGAGTTGGGCTGCTCGGTGGCCTCCCGGGAGCGGCGCCACTGGCCGATGCAGGGGCCGCAGGCGTTGGCTAAGACAGTCGCCCCGGCGTCGCGGAGGGTCTCCAACTGGCCGTCGCGCTCAATGGTAGCGCGGACCTGCTCGGAACCCGGGGTCACCATGAAGGGCACGGAGACCTTGATCCCCTTGGCAGCGGCCTGCTCGGCCACGTCGGCGGAGCGGCTCATGTCCTCGTAGGAGGAATTGGTGCAGCTTCCGATGAGGGCGGTAGAAATTTCGTCCACGAACCCATTGGCGGGGTCCGCCACCTCAGCGGCGAACTGGGAAATAGGCCGCGCCCGGTCGGGGGAGTGGGGGCCGACGATGTGCGGCTCCAGCCTGGACAGGTCGATCTCCACGATGCGGTCGAAGTACTGTTCAGGGTTGGCCTCGACCTCGGGGTCGGCGGCCAGCATATCCCTGTTCTGCTCGGCCAGACTGGCCAACTCACCGCGCCGGGTGGCCTCAAGGTAGCGGACCATCCGCTCGTCGAAGGGGAAGACCGACGTGGTCGCGCCAAGCTCTGCGCCCATGTTGGTAATGGTGGCCTTGCCGGTGCAGCTTATGGAACTGGTCCCCGGCCCGAAGTATTCGATGATGGAGTTGGTGCCGCCGGACACGCTCAGCGCCCCGGCCAGGAACAGGATGACGTCCTTGGGAGCGGTCCAGCCGTTCATCTCGCCGGTAAGGTGGACACCGATGCGGTTGGGGTAGAGCACTTCCCAGGGCAGGCCCGCCATCGCTTCAACAGCGTCGGCGCCGCCCACGCCCACGGAGCAGGAGCCAAGCCCGCCGCCGTTGGGGGTGTGGGAGTCGGTGCCGATGATGACAGCCCCGGGGAAGGCGTACTGCTCCAGGTTCACCTGGTGGATGATGCCCGCTCCGGGCCCCCAGAACCCGATGCCGTACTTGGCGCTGGCGGAGCGGAGGAAATCGTATACCTCGTTGTTCTCTGCCAAAGACTCGCGCAGGTCCTGCGCTCCTTCCACTCGGGCCTGGATCAGGTGGTCGCAGTGGACGGTGGTGGGTATGGCGGTGCTGGTGCGGCGGGTCTGCATGAACTGGAGCACGGCGGTCTGCCCCAACACGTCCTGGAGAATGACCCGGTCGGGACGCACCTGGAGGTAACTCCTGCCGGGAATCAGTTCCTGATTTTCAGGGTCGTCCAGGTGGGACAGGAGAAGCTTGTCGGCCAGAGTCATGGGCTTGCCAACTCTGCGGCTCACGACTTCCAGGTTTCGCCGCATCGTTTCGTATACTTTGGTAACGAACTCGGGAGTCGAATCACTAGCAACCATGAGGAATCCCCCACGAAAAAAATTACAAGTTGCAAGGCAACCGAGGGATACGCCTCGGCAAGCTGGAGTTTATCAAGCGCGGCGATACCCCGTCAAACGGGGCATCGATACCTTTGATGCGCCGCAGCGCAGCAATCAAACGTTCCGCAGGTATCGGAGAAGGACTTCCTTTGAGGTCGCGCAACTCTTCGGTTCTAACGTACCCATGCTGAAGTATGTGGTCTATTACAGTCCTGGGGCGCCTGGCCGTTACACTGCGGAGCAACTCCAGGAACTCTGCAGGGAGATTCTGCTCTGTCACACGACACCATGACCCTGTGAATACGTCAGGGCTTGCATGAAACCGGGCGGCGATTCATGCAAACGACCTACGAGAGCAGGCGACAGGTACAACGACTCTGTCGTCACATGATTAGCCCCGAGAAGAGTGGCTTGGCTTGACCTGCCAGACTGAATGTACATGTGGGACAATTGCAAGCGTTCAGGCAGCGGCCTGCCATGCTGCTTTTCGCCCGTCTTCCCATCATAGCTAACCATGAATGACAATCCTTGGTCATTCATACAGGACAACGCTTCTACGAACTCGCCGATGGAAAGACCGTCGTAGTAGCGATGGTCCCTGGAGAATGAAGTCCCCTGGTATGGTGGGTCCATGTAGAGAACGTCCGCCGGGCTTGCGAGTGCAGTGACATCACGAAAATCGGATGACGCCAGAAGAGTTCTGCCAGACAGCAACCCCGACACCGCCATGATTTGCTGCCGCATCTTATGAGGGTGCATTCCGGACCGGCGGTTGTCAGGGCTTTGATTGAACTTGCCTTCCGAACTGTATCTGACGGAGCCTTTTACGATTCGCGCCAACAGATAGAGCAGATGATGGGGTTCATGGGTGGTGTTGAACTGGTATCGTACCCTGAGGAAAAATTCCTTCCGGTCCGGACTCTGATCATTCCAGAGCCTTTCGTACCCATCTGCGAGGTCAGACGGGCGGTCCAATATCCACGACCAGAGGGTCATCAACGCTGGGTTAATATCGTTGATGAGAAACCTCCCCGTGAGTCCGTGGGCGGCAGCCGCAATGGAAATGGCTGCGGAACCACAGAATGGCTCAATCAGCGTCTTCGTATCTGATGGAATATAAGGCAGGATGTGGCGGGCAATGCTTCGCTTGCTGCCCTGATAGGGAAAAGGGTGTGGGACGCGTGTACGCATGCTCACCAGCCTACCCCACAAAGAGGGTGTAGGGGGTACGGTTTTGCTGGGTTACTGTCATGGGGTTCAGCAGACGGCGGCCCGGGTCCAGGGCGCGTTTGGCGATCTCCACGTTAATGGGGGGCACCTGCTCCAGGGCGCAAATCTCGTCAAGGGTGAAAAAACGGGCCTGGTCAACCTCGTGTTCGTCGGGCTTCGGCTCGCCGCCAGTCCACCTGAGCAGCAGCACCACGTAGAGGCTGTTGGCCGAGTCCTCGTCGTAGCGGTTCCTGATGCCCAGGACGCCCTCCACCTCGGCGGTGACCCCTGCCTCTTCTTCGACCTCGCGCACCACGGCCTGCTCGATGGTCTCGTCAGGTTCGATGAAGCCTCCGGGGACCTGCCAGTTGCCCCGGCCCCGGCGGGAGGCCCGGCGCACCAGCAGCAAGCGTCCATTATCGACGACGGCCCCTCCCACGCCAACGTTGTAGCCGCTGTTGTACCGCTCCGGTGGTGGCATATTTCTACTCCTAAACCAAGTCTCAATGGAAATAGCCTGGGAAATAGCCTGTGGCCGATTCTATCGCGGTTGGCCGCCAGTGGCCAGTGAGTGATGGGCCATATCAGTCCGCTCCTTTATCGGACACGGCAACCGGGATATAATCACCCGTACCGACCGGGCCGGCCCCGGTCCCGCAGGGCCAACCTGAGTGCGTTAGGCGCAGCGAACACGCGCCCGGAAAAGACGAGCGAGCCAAGGGAGCGGAGAGAAGATGACTCAACAAGAAGGCGGGTTCAGCCCCGAGGTGGTGCTGGACCACATGCGGCGCAACGGCGTTACCCACGTGGTCTGGCTCCCGGACAGCGAGACCAATTTCCTTTACTTGCTGATGAAGGATGAGCCGACGCTGGACTTGATAGCCGTCAGCCGGGAGGGTCAGGCCTTCTCCACGGCGGCCGGCCTTGCGGTCGGCGGGGCCAAGCCCATCATCCTGATACAGAATACCGGCCTGATGGAGTCCGGCGATTCACTTCGCGGCTGGACAATGGGCATGAACATTCCGGTCGTCCTGATGGTGGGCTACCGGGGATGGACCCGCCACGGCGTAGACCAGGACACCGCCGCCACCTACACCGAGCGGTTCCTCAATGCCTTCGGGATTAAGTACTACCTGGTTGAAGGCAACGAGGACGCCGACAGGATCTCCATCGCCTTCCAGGAAGCGGAGAGGACCAACCAGCCGGTGGCGGTGCTTGTTGGCGATGAGTACCACGGGTTCAACCGTTAAGTATGCGTCTGGAGAGTGGACCAATTGTCCGGTAAAGTCTACCTCGTCGGCGCAGGTCCTGGTGACCCGGGGCTGATTACCGTCAAGGGCGCAGAGTGCCTGCGCCGTGCGGACGTGGTGCTGTACGACCGTCTGCTCGACCCGGCGCTGCTGCACTTGGCCCGGGAGTCGGCCCGTCGCGTCTTCGTTGGGAAGGAGCGGGACCGGCAGGCCATGAGCCAGGCCGAGATAAACCGGTTCCTGGTGGACGAAGGCAGCGCGGGCAACGTGGTCGTCCGGCTCAAGGGAGGCGACCCCTTCGTGTTCGGGCGCGGCGGCGAGGAAGCCCTGGCCTTGGCAAGGGCGGGAATCCCCTACGAAGTCGTCCCCGGCGTGACCTCCGCGGTGGCCGCCCCGGCCTACGCTGGCATACCCCTGACCCACCGGGGCCTGGCATCATCATTCACCGTGGTCAGCGGCAGCGAAGACCCGTCCAAGGCCAACTCGTCGGTCAGGTGGGACGCGCTGGCCCGCACCGGCGGCACCCTGGTCGTGCTCATGGGCTGGCAGCCGCTGCAATCGATCCTCGATACTCTGGTCGAAGAAGGGATGCCTCCCGATACCCCAGTGGCTCTCGTGCAGTGGGGCACATGGCCCCGGCAGGCCACGGTCACAGGCACTCTGGAAAACGCCGTGACATTGGGCAAGGAGGCCGGGCTCCGGCCTCCGGTCGCGGCGGTCATCGGTCCGGTGGCGGACCTGCGCCGGGAGTTGGCCTGGTTCGACCGGCGTCCCCTGTTCGGCAAGAAGGTGCTGATAACCCGCTCCCGCACCCAGGCGTCCCAGTTCCGGGCTTTACTGGAGGAACTGGGCGCGCAGGCCGTGGAGGTCCCGGCCATCCAGACCGTGGGGCTGGAGGACTACTCGGAGCTTGACGGGGCCCTGTCCCGCCTCAGCGACTTCCGGTGGGCCATTTTCGCCAGCGTCAACTCCGTGGACTCGGTGTTCGACCGGCTGGATAGGCAGGGACGGGACAGCCGCGTTTTCGGCGGTGTCACCGTCGGGGCCATCGGCCCGGCAACGCGCAATGCTCTCTCCCGCCGGGGAATCGCCGCCGACTTCGTGCCGAGCCGTTCCGTTTCCGAGGTGGTGCTTGCCGAGTTGGAACAGTACGACTGGACGGGCGTTCCCGTCCTACTGCCCGCGGCCGACATCGGGCGCGACACCATTGAGCGAGGCCTGGCTGCGCGCGGCGCGAAGGTGGAGCGCATCGCCGCCTACCGCACCGTCCCGGCCAGGGGCATGGCGGAGAAGGCGCGGGAAGCCCTGGCATCGGGAATCGATTTCGTCACGTTTACCAGTTCATCGACAGTGACCAACCTGCTGGGTATGCTGGACGGCGACAAAACGGCATTGGAACGTAGTATGATTGCCTGCATCGGCCCCACCAGCGCCGCCACCGCTGCGGAGTTGGGGTTGCGCGTAGATCTTGTGGCGCCGGTCCACACGGTAGAGGGACTGGTGGACGCGCTGGTTGAATATGTAGCTGGCAATTAGCGGTTCGCACCCGTTAGCCACTATTCACTATCCACTAACCACAGAGGTGACAGCCATGCAGAGATTCCCAGATCTCAGGCTTCGCAGGCTCCGGGAACAGCCGTCGGTACGCACCCTGGCCCGGGAGACCCGGCTGTCGGTCTCCCAGTTCATCTATCCGATGTTTGTCACCCACGGGTCGGGGTTGCGAGAGCCGATAGAGCCTATGCCCGGCTGTTACCACTTCTCCCTCGACCGTCTGACCGAAGAGGTGGGCGAAGCCTACGAACTGGGCATCCCCGGCGTCCTGCTGTTCGGGCTGCCTGCGGAGAAGGACCCCCTCGGTCTGGAGGGTTATGACCCCGAGGGCATCATCCAGGAGGCCGTGCGCACCATCAAGCGGGAGGTTCCCGGCATGATGGTGATTTGCGACGTCTGCATGTGCGAGTACACCGACCACGGCCATTGCGGGGTAATCGAGAACGGGCGGGTTGACAACGACGCTACCCTGGAACTGCTGGCTCGCACCGCGGTGACCCAGGCCCAGGCCGGCGCCGACATGGTGGCCCCGTCAGCCATGATGGACGGGCAGGTGCGGGCTATCCGCGAGGCCCTGAACGAGGAGGGCTACGACGGCCTTCCCATCATGGGCTACGCCGCCAAGTACGCTTCCGCCTTCTATGGCCCCTTCCGAGTCGCCGCGGACTCCACCCCCCAGTTCGGCGACCGGCGCAGCTACCAGATGGACCCGGCTAACGCCCGGATGGCCATGCGGGAGATAGAGAGCGACATCGCCGAGGGCGCGGACATCGTCATGGTCAAGCCCGCCCTGGCCTATCTGGACGTAATCCGCCGGGCCAGCGAACGCTACGACCATCCGCTTGCGGCCTACAACGTCAGCGGCGAGTACTCTATGGTCAAGGCCGCCGGAGGCCATGGCTGGCTGGACGAAAAGGTGGTGACTCTGGAACTGCTAACCGCTATCAGCCGCGCCGGGGCGGACATTATCCTCAGCTACCACGCCAAGGAAGTGGCCCAATGGCTGAGGGATTAGGGACAATAAGGCATGATTACGATGAAGTAGAAGAGGTCTGGGTCTTCCCGTCAATGGCGTTCTATGCCTATGCTTCCGGCTCCGGGAGTAAAACATGCGACCTGAACTTGGACAGCGGAAAGAGGAAGTACGGCAACCCCCTTACCGGCCACCTGTGCGGATTCCGCAACCGATGGGAACTCATATCGAATTACGAGGAATGGCGCAGCTTAATGACTTCCCCAGAAGGATTTGAAGACCTGGAGGACACTCTGGCGGTGAAGGAAGCGCAGGAGTCTCCCGAGGAAGAGAGAATGTCTTTCGACGAATATGTCCGCAGCCTCCCCGGGAAGCTATGAGTTTCGGCCTGGCAGCCGACGGGTCAACCGTGAACTTCGACGGTTGCCACCCGAATACAAGCGTCGGATAGACGCAGCTATTGAGGCTTTGGCTGTTGACCCCCCGGCCGCGAGGGTCTCGGGGCTAACGTATCCCACATTTGGGCTAGGGATGAAATGATGCAGTTTTCCAGGTCAGAGCAACTCTTTAACGAGGCGCAGCAGTATATTCCGGGCGGCGTAAACAGCCCGGTGCGGTCCTTCCGGGCCGTGGGCGGCACACCGCCCTTCATCGCCAGGGGCCAGGGTTCCCACGTCTGGGACGTGGACGGTAACGAATACATCGACTACCTGGGGTCATGGGGGCCGCTGGTGCTGGGCCACGCCCATCCCGCGGTCGTCGAGGCGCTGCGCAGGGCCGCCGAGGGCGGTTCCAGCTTCGGCGCTCCAGTGGAGAACGAGGTGGAGCTGGCCCGGCTGGTCTGCAACGCCTTCCCCTCGGTGGATATGGTGCGGCTGGTGAACTCCGGCACCGAGGCCTGCATGAGCGCCATCCGGCTGGCGCGGGCCTTCACCGGACGGGACAAGATCATCAAGTTCGCCGGCTGCTACCACGGCCACGCCGACGGCCTGCTGGTCAGGGCCGGTTCCGGCGCCATGACCCACGGCATTCCCACCAGCGCCGGGGTGCCCGAGTCCTACGCCACCGAGACCCTCGTAGCGGACTTCAACGACCTGGCCTCGGTGGAAGCCTGCTTCGAGTCCTTCCCTTCGGCCATTGCGGGGATCATCGTCGAGCCGGTGGCCGGGAACATGGGCGTGGTCCCGCCCGCTGAGGGTTTCCTCGAAGGGTTGCGGAATATCACCAGCAGGGACGGGGCGCTGCTGATCTTCGACGAGGTGATAACCGGGTTCCGGGTAGGCCCCCAAGGTGCTCAGGGCCTGTTCGGCATCACGCCGGACATCACGGCGATGGGCAAGATCATCGGCGGCGGCCTCCCCGTCGGCGCTTACGGTGGCAGACGTGAGATCATGGAGCGTGTGGCCCCCCTGGGCGACATGTACCAGGCCGGCACCCTCTCCGGCAACCCGCTGGCGGTCAGCGCCGGGGTCGCCACCCTGACTGAGCTTCAGGCCCCCGGCGTTTACGAGAAAATAGACGGCTTGGCCCGGCGGCTGACCGACGGGCTGGCCCAGGTCTTCCGGCAGGCGGAGGTTCCCGGCACAATCAACCGCGTGGGGTCCATGTTCACCGGGTTTATGAACCCCGGACCCGTGAATATGCTGGAACAGGTGGAAGCGTCGGACGCCGAGCGTTATGGCCGCTACTTCCACGAGATGCTGGAGCGTGGTGTCTACATCGCTCCGTCCCAGTTCGAGGCGGGGTTCGTGTCCACCGCCCACACCGAAGCGGACATCGACGAGACAATAGCGAGGGCGGAGGATGCGCTGCGAGAGTTGGGGTGAGTCCTGATGTCTACCGAAACGGCCAACCGCCACGCTGAAATTAGCCGCCGCATGATTTCACAGGCCAACTACGAGCTGGACCATCTGGGAGACCGGGTGCAGGCCTCGGAGAAAGCGGCGGGAGCTGTAGCCCACGCCATCAAGTCCATCGGCGAGGACCGGCAATGGCGGCATGGCTCCCACAACCTGCGGCGGGAAATCATGGCTTTGATGGCTGCGGAGTATGGCAATCCGGCGCTGGCCACACTCCAACAATACGCGGACCAGTTTCACGGCAACTTCTATGATGACCGTTTGTACGACTGGCAACTGAGGCAGGACCTCGATATTGTGACCGGTCTGTTGGAACACCTGTTGGAAGTGCGTGAACTGGGGCCGAATCCGGAGTTCGTTCCTACTCCCGGCCAGCAGCGTTCCATCGACCGGCTCCGCCTCAGTGAGGAAGAAGCTTCAACCGATCCAATGATTGACCTGCCGCCGCCGATGCCGCCGTTTGTGCCGCCGCCGGGGTAGTTTTTCTGAAGCCCACTTGACCGGGGGTCCTGTGGCGGCGAGCGAATTTCCAGCTTCCGACCACCGGTCTGTTACGAACGGGAATCGAACTCCACTGTCTCGCCCGGGTTGACCTTGAACCAGCCCTGTCCCGGAGCCGGTTCCTCCTGCCTGCGCCGCGGGACTACCCGCACTCCCAGCGACGCCAGCATCTCGTCTAGCTGTCGTACCGACTGGGCCACCGGTTCGGACGAGGAGACAGCCTGCGACAGCCTCATCCGCACCTCCAGGAGCTCGTTAGTGAGCCTTAGGGCCATCTCCACCCCGGCAAGGTTCAGCCCCATATCCTCCACGAAGTGCTTGATCAGTCTTAGACGGGCTACGTCCTCGTCGGAGTAGGTACGCAAACTCCCCATGCGCAGCGGCGCGATGAACCCGGCCCGCTCGTACTTGCGCAGTGTCTGGGGATGCATGTCCAGGTTCTTCGCCACCACGCTGATCAGGTATATGCCTTGAGTCTGCCTCATTCCCCTCTCCGGTGCCCTGCCGCCTGCCGTATTGGTCCGTTTATATACCAAGTATATGGCAGTGTCAATCATATATCCAAATTATAATCTGTTATATATAGATACTTGACACAACTCATATCAATGTATATACTCAGATCATGTTCTTGATAAGTAAGGAGGTTATGCCGTGGCAGCAATGGAAATTCTCGAGCGGAACGAACAGGCGGACATAGCCGTAGAGGAGCTCTCGCCCAGCATTGCGCGGGACGTGGAGAACGCCCTGGAAGAGGCCGGGTTGACCAGGGAGAAAGAGCAGCCGGAAATCCGCCAGTGGTACTACCAGGTTGGCGGCGCTGGCGTCCGATACTACTCCTTCCGGTAGGCCCACTGCCGGGAACACCGCGAGGGCAGGACTCACGGAAGAGCGGGAAAACAGGAAACCAACAAGCGTATTGGAGGAAGAAACACGATGATGAACCGATGGGAACCATTCAACGATCTTCGCAGGATGCAGTCCACAATGGACCGGATGTGGCGCAGGTTCGGCAATCTCGACGGCCATTCCGATAACCACGACTTTGAGGCCTGGGCCGTGCCCCTGGACGTGGTCCGTCTGGGCGACGATATAATTGTCCGAGCGTCCATGCCCGGCGTCCCGCCCCAGGACATCCAGGTGTCCATCGAGGACAACCTGCTGACAATCCAGGGCCGCACGTCGGGGCAGCACGAGGAAGCCGACGGCAACTACCTGATGCGCGAGCGCCGGAGCGGGTCCTTCCACAGGACGCTCCGACTGCCCGACTCGGCGGACGCCGACAGGGTTGATCCCCGCTACGAGCACGGCGTCCTGACCATAACCGTTCCCAAGGCCGAGGCCAAGCGGGCCAGGCAGTTGCCGGTCCAGGTCGTCGAGGAAGCCGGGACCGAGGGCAGCTAGGCCGGGTCCGGTCGTCCAGGCCGGAACTCGGCAGGACCAACCCGATAAACAAGACCGGCGCGGGTTCATCCCCGCGCCGGTCTTGCGTTCCATCTCCCATGCACTCAGGACCGTTTCTCCGGCAGAGCCAAAAAGTTCCGGCGCGGGACCCGCTGAGAGGGATACCCGCGCCGGTAAATGTCCGAAGCTATGGTGCCAGGCGTCGGCTAGGTGCCGTAGCGGGCGGCGGCATTTGGGTCGCTGTACTCCACGTTCTTCGTCGCCCAGAAAGCCGCAGCGATGTCGTCGCAGGCCGCCACCAGGTTTTCTGCATTCTCCATGCTGACAGTCTGCTTGCACTGGCCCGCCAGCTTGAGTGCGGCGTTGAACTTGGCGGCGATCTCATTTGCGTCGGTGTTTGGCCAAGCGTAGTCGGCCCAGAGGATCCGCAGTTCCTCCTTGCACTTCTCGGCGTGCTCTTCCTTGACCTGGACATAGCGGCTGAAGGTGTTTGCGAACGCCTGGTGCGCTGCCATCTCTGAACCGGGCGCCGGATGCTCAAGGTTCTGCATCCGCAGCACCATCTTCTGGACTGTCTGGGCTGCCATCTTGGCAACTAATGGGTCGTAGATTCCGCAGGGAATGTCGCAGTGGGCCTTTGCCCTCGGCACGCTCAACCACTTGAACATACTTGCGCTACCTCTTTTCTAAGATTGAATGCCCGAACCAGATTACAAGAAAATGCCACCTTCCGCAACCTTTGCAGCGTGCTCGGCGCAGCCTCTGTGAGGTAGCTGACGGCGTCAGTCCAGCCCCTTCAATTGTTCCATGATGAGCGCGTTGTCCGGGCGGTCGGTAAGGTCCTTCCCGATGTACCGCCACCGGATCTTTCCTTCTTTGTCCACCACGAAAACCGCGGGCGCAGCCAGCCCGTCGCCCAGCAGGTTGTACACCCCGTACATGCGGGCGACCCTGGCCTTAGGGTCGTACAGCACCGGGAACTCTAGCTCGAAGCCCTTGATCAGGTAGTAGGCCCCTTCCCACTCATTGACTGCGATCGCCAGCGTCTCCGCACCAAGCGCCGTCATCTCCGGGTAGTCCTTGTTCAGCTGCACGAGCTGCTGCCGGCAAAAGGATCAAGTGTGGGTCCGGTAAAAGACCAGGACGACGTTTTTCTTGCCCGTATATGACGCCAGGTCGATAACTGGCCCGTTGCCGCTTGGCAGCGTGAAGGTGGGCGCCTGCATCCCCAACGCCGCCGGGTAACGTCCGTTGCCCATACTGCTGATGTCGGGCGTCGCCGGGCTTGTGGGTGCCAATGTTGCCGTGGGCGCGGGGGTTGCTGTAGGAGCGACTGTAGGCGGCGGAAGCGTGGCCGTGGGTTCCGGCGTTGCCGTGGGGATAGGCGTAGGCGGTGCTGGTGTGGCCGTGGGAACCTGTGTCGCCGTCGGAACGGAAGTGGACGGCGGCAGTACAGGTTCCGGCGCCGACGCAGGCGCGGAGCCGCAGGCCAGCATCATGGCAACGGTGAACAGCAGGCTGAAACCGGTAAGGAACCGGAGCATGCGATGTCCCCTATGCGACGGGCTGGGGTTAGGTAAAGCGTTGGCACTGGGTAATCGATAGATGGTTTTCCTCGTATACGCCGACGGTATGCGCACCGGATTCTACCAAAGTTGTATCCGATAATCACCGTAGATATAATCGAAATCCCCCTGTCCTATATTCGATAATGATGGAATAGCGGCCCAACGTGCCGCAGGAGGAGAACCTATGGCCACCACCAGCCGCAACCTTTCCCTCAAGCACCGCAGCCGGGAGATCACCGAGGGGCCGGACCGCGCCCCCGCCCGGGCCATGCTCACGGCTATGGGCCTGACTCCCGACGACATGGACAAGCCCTTTGTGGCCCTGGCCAACCTGGCCAGCGACGTTACCCCGTGCAACGTTCATTTGGACCGGCTGGCCCAGGCCGCCAAGGAGGGGGTCCGTCAGGCCGACGGTGTCCCCTTCGAGTTCGGCACCATCACCGTCAGCGACGGTATCTCGATGGGCACCGAAGGCATGAAGGCTTCGCTGGTTAGCCGGGAAGTCATCGCCGACTCCATAGAGGTCGTGACCTTCGGCGAGCGCATGGACGCCCTGGTGGCCATCGCGGGCTGCGACAAGAACATGCCCGGCTGCATGATGGCCATCGCCCGCCTCAACGTCCCCGCGCTGCACATATACGGCGGCACCATCATGCCGGGCAGCTACAACGGGAACGACGTCAACATTCAGGACGTGTTCGAGGCCGTGGGCGCACACGCCAGCGGCCGTATGACCCTGGACGAGCTGCGTGCGCTGGAGTGCGTTGCCTGTCCCGGCGAGGGTTCCTGCGCGGGACTGTTCACCGCCAACACCATGTCCACCGCCATCGAGGTCATGGGCATGGCCCTGCCCGGCGACGCTTCCATCCCGGCTACAGATCCCCGCAAGATCGAACACGCCCGGCAGGCGGGCCGGACCCTGATGTGGCTGCTGGAGGAGGACCTCCGCCCCAGGGACATTCTCACCCGCCAGGCCTTCGAGAACGCCATCACCACTGTGGTCGCTATGGGCGGCTCGACCAACGCCGTGCTGCACCTCATGGCCATCGCCAACGAGGCCCAGGTGGACCTCAGGCTGAGCGACTTCGACCGCATCAGCCGCAGCACCCCCTACATCGCCGACATGCGGCCTGGAGGCCGGTACGTTATGGCAGACCTGGACCGCTACGGCGGTGTTTCGCTGATAATGAAGCGGCTGCTTGGCGCGGGCCTGCTCCACGGCGACGCCATGACCATTACGGGCAAGACCCTCCGCGAGAACGTGGAAGCCATCGATACGGTTGACGATCAGCCCGTGATAATGCAGATGGACCAGCCCCGCAGCCCCACCGGCGGACTGGCCATACTCTACGGCAACCTGGCTCCCGAGGGAGCAGTCATCAAGGTTGCCGGATACCAGGAGAAAGTGTACCGGGGACCGGCCCGGGTCTTCGACCAGGAGCAGGCGGCCTTCCAGTCCATCCAGCGGCAGGAAATCAGACCGGGGGACATCGTGGTGATTCGCTATGAGGGTCCCAAGGGAGGCCCCGGAATGCAGGAGATGCTGGCTGTCACCGGCGCGCTGATTGGCCAGGGGTTGGGTGACGACGTTGCTCTGATGACCGATGGACGCTTCTCCGGCGCGTCCCGCGGCCCGATGGTGGGCCACGTGACGCCCGAGGCGGCCGTGGGCGGCCCCATCGGTCTGCTCAACGAGGGCGACATCATCACCTTGGACATCCCCAACCGCCGCCTGGACGTGGCGCTGACCGAGGAGGAGTTCGCCGACCGCCGCGCGAACTTCAAGCCCATGCCCCCCAACTACACCACTGGCGTCCTGGCCAAGTACGCCAAGCTCGTTTCTTCAGCGTCCGAAGGGGCGGTAACAGGCTAAAGCTCTGCTTTCGCGGGTGCGGTGTCCGCACCCGCAAGACCACTCCAGGTTGCATGGGGTGAAGATATGGTCAAGATAACAATCAGCGTCCCCGATGAACCCGTAGACAGCACTTCCTGGGACTCCATGATGCTGTCCGTGTTCGGATGTGATTCGTGGGAGGAATACTACCAGGAATTCATCAAGAAAAATGAGACGAGATGAAATCTGGTGGGCTGACCTGCCTCCACCGGTCGGTCATCGTCCCGTCGTCCTTATTTCAAGGAAGTCTTCCTACCGCTATCCACCGACCACTATATCGAGGTGCAGCATGGCTTCAGAACAGATTCAGTTCACCACCCAGGGAAGCGTGGCGCGCATCACCATGAACCGGCCCGAGGCCCGCAACGCCATGTCGCCTGAAATGGTCGAAGACATGGGAGAGGCCCTGCGCTCGTGCCGTCGGCAGGACATTCGGGCCGTGATAATCGGCGGGGCGGCCGGAGCGTTCTGCTCCGGGGCGGATGTCAAGGACTTCGTGGACCAGTTGGACAGCGGCGGCCCCGAGGCTCTCTCCCAGCACCTGAACAACCTTGCCGGCGCGCTGCACCGTGACGTTGTCCTGGAGATACGCCGATTGCAGAAACCGGTTATCGCCAGTATCGACGGAGTTGCCGCAGGGGGCGGGTTCAGCCTGATGCTGGCCTGCGACATGCGCATCGCTTCCGCCGCGGCCCGGTTCCTGATGGCCTACGCCAACATCGGCGCAACGGCGGACGGAGGCTCGACTTACCTGCTGCCCCGGCTGGTGGGCGCGGGCAAGGCGATGGAGCTGTTCATGGCCAGCCAGCCCATGAGCGCCGAGTCCGCCCTGGAGATCGGGCTGATTAACCAGGTGTGTCCTTCTGGAGACCTGGACCGGCACGTACTGGAGACGGCCATGCGCCTGGCCGAAGGCCCGACCGTTGCCTACGGACGGGTCAAAGCCCTGTTCGACCGCTCCTGGGACTCCAACCTGGAGTCCCAACTGGACGCGGAGACCGCATCCATGAGCAACATCGGCCTTACCGGAGACTTCCACGACGGAATCCGCGCCTTCGCGGAAAAACGCCGCCCCTGGTTCCAGGGCAGGTAAGTTGAAGTAGGGGGAAACCCGTTCTGTAATACACTGGGCAGAAGGTAGAGCGTAACAATTCGCCGCCAACCGCTATACTAAACTAAAGCCAAGGTGAAATGTACATATCGCTAGCCAAGGTGAAATGTACATATCGCTAGACCGCACTGTCGGTGGCTACCCAGTTGGAGCTTAAAGGTGATATGAGGTGCTGTGGAGTCCTCTCAGTCGTTTTCAAGGCCCCAGAAATGCACATCCCACCTTGGTATTGGTTTAGGGATACTCTGAACAAGGCCCGGTTTGGCCTGAATTGAGTCTGCCCCGACCGGGAAGGGGCGAATACTGCCTTTCCAGGCTTGCTGGTTGGCGTTCAGCCCCTTGAATGTTGCCCCCTGATGGGGCCTGGGGGGCTTGCTCGGGCCCACTACCCCCTCAGTTGGCCTTCCGCCGTCAGCAGGTTGCCCAGCCCGAAGAGCAGTGCCAGACGCTCCGAGTTCTTCAGCAACCCCCGGTAGCGCACTTTGGTGTACCCGAATAGAAGCTTCAACCTCAGGAACGGATGCTCCACCTTGGCTCTTACCGAGGCCTTTGCCTTCTCCGCCAGCGCCTCCTCACTATCAGGTTCCAGCTTCCGCCGCCGCCCTGGACGCATCGCCACCCGCCATTCCACCTCCAGTCCCAAGTTCTCCTCCCGCTTGCCCACTCCCTGGTACCCGGCGTCGCCCCACACCACCATCTCCCCGCCGTGCAGCAGGTTGTGCGCCTCCGTGACGTCGTGGACGTTGGCCGCCGTGGCGCTCATGCTGTGGACTATCCCCGTCTCCGAGTCCACCCCGATGTGCGCCTTCATCCCGAAGTGCCACTGATTCCCCTTCTTGGTCTGGCGCATCTCCGGATCCCGCTCCCCTGACCGGTTCTTGGTGGACGGCGGCGCCGCGATGATGGTGGCATCCACGATGGTTCCCTCCCGCAGCTTCAGCCCCTGGGACTCCAGGTGTCCGTTGATTTCCTCCAAAAGGCCCTGGCCCAGGTTGTGCTTCTCCAACAGATGACGGAAATGCAGGATGGTAGTCTCGCCGGGCAACGGGCCAGTGAGCTTCAGTCCCACGAACCGCCGCACCGGATCAGACTCGTAGAGCAGGTCTTCCATACCGGGATCGCTCAGGTTGTAGAACAACTGCACGCAGTGGACTCGCAGCATCACAGGCAGCGGGTAAGGATGGCGTCCCCGTCCTGCCTTGGGGTAGTGAGGAGCGATGCGGCCCTCCAGCTTCTGCCAGGGAATCAGGGCATCAATCCGCTCCAAGAACTGTTCCCGGCGGGTCTTGCGCTTCTTGCTCTGGTACTCCAGGCCGGAAAAGGTCGGCTGGTCCATCGCGTCTCATCCTTGACCCATTTCGAGGCTCCCAGCCATACTATGCCACAATAACTCCGATTTGTTCAGAGTATCCCAAGATCTCCGGCGACGATGGGACGGCCCGTGACAAGGTGGCGCGCATTGAGCGGCTTACCCGGATGCGCGATGATCGCCGCAGGGACGGCCAGCCAGGCTTTGAAGTAGTCGCGTGCATCGACGGTCGGGGATTCGGCGTGCGCCGAGAGGACATGCGTAGTCTGATTACCAGGACCGAAGGCAAGGTATTCACACTGGCCACACTGGACCAGATGATCGCTCACACACAGCTTCAACGGTTTCTGCCCTTGGTAGGAGGGTAGCGCCGCCTTAGTTGCGCTTCCTCTCGTCCCCGATGTTTCCCCCGGCCATCCTATACCCCACCCTCGGCTCGGTAATAATGTACCTGGGGTCGGCGGCATCGTCGCCCAGCTTGCGGCGCAGCTTCTTCACCACGTTCCGCAGCAGCCAGCCCTCGCCCACGTGCTCCGGCCCCCACACCCGCCGGAGCAGCAGGCCGTGGGTCAGCACGTTGGGGGCCTGGGCCGCCAACTGGCACAGCACCGCGCACTCCGTCGCCGTCAACTCCACCGCCACCCTTCGCTGCGGGCAGCCGATGCCCAGCCCTCCCGGATTGCGGGGGCTCATCTCTCGAACACGAGCACCCGCCCGTCGGCGCTCTCGATGGTCAACCGCGAAGGGCCGGAGGAATATCGCCGCGCGCCGGCCAGAATGTCCGTCATAGCCGACTCCTGCTCGAACAGCCCGGGGGCCGGGCAGCCGGCTTCGGTCCAGGACAACTCGGTGACGGTGAACGATTCCCCGTCAGCCCTGTAACTGCCCCGGTAGGAGTTGCACCCGGTGGAACCCGTGATCCGGCGCCCCTCCCCGGAGAATGTGAGGGTTGCCGCATGGCCCTCCAGGGCGGGTTGGGGGGCGGAAACCGGACCCAGCGCCACCAGAGTCCACGAGGTATCCGGCAGGGATTGGTCCGTGCCGGCGCAGGCGACGGCCAGGGCCAGCACGCCAAGGGCCAGAATTCCTGCTAGACGCATTCTGACTCCTCCCCCTCCCCCTCGGGCATCCAGTACCCCACCCTGGGCTCGGCGAAGATGTACCTGGGATTCTCGCCGTCCTCCCCCAGCTTGCGCCGCAGCCGCATCAGGTGGGTGCGCAGCACCCGCATATTGCCCGGCTTACCCGGGCTCCACACCCTCCGCAGCAGCCGGTCGTGGGGCACCACCCGCCCGGCCTCCGCCGCCAGTTCCGCCAGCAGGTCGTACTCGGTGGGCGTCAGGTCCACCGGCTCCCCCGCCAGGGTCGCCCGCCGCCTCTCGTAGTCGATGGCCAACTCCCCCAGTACGAAGGGCGCCGCCGCCCCGCCCCGGGGTTCCTCGAACCGCCGCAGGGCCGCCCGCACCCGGGCCACCAGCTCGGTGGGTGAGAAGGGCTTGACGATGTAGTCGGTGGCCCCCTCCTCCAGGGCCCGGGCGATCACCTCGTCCCGGCCGTAGACCGACAGGAACACCACCGGCACCCGGGACACGGCCAGCAGGTCCCCCATCAGCTCCACCCCGTCGCACTCCGGCAGCACCAGGTCCAGCAGCAGCAGGCTGGGGCGCTCCTCGGCCATCAGCAGCGGCGCCTCCTCCGGGTCGCCGGTCACCACCGGCCGGAACCCGGCTGCGGAGAGGGTGTCCCGCACCGACCGCAACATCCGGGGGTCGTCGTCCACCACCAGCACCGTGCCCCCGGCGGGTCCGCCCTCCCGCCGGCTGCGGGCGCCCCGGGCGGGCTGGGCCTCCCCCGCCGCCGGCAGGGTGAACCGGAACCTGGCCCCCAGGCCCGGCCCGTCGCTTTCGGCCCAGATGCGGCCCCCGTGGGCCTCCACGATGCCCTTGCAGATGGCCAGCCCCAGGCCGGTGTCGCCGCCGGAACCGGAACCGGAGCCGGGGCCGCCCCCCTGGCCGCCGGAGAACCGCCGGAACAGGCGGGGCAGGTCCTCGGCGGGTATCCCCCTCCCCTGGTCGGTCACCGAGATCTCCACCTCCCTGCCGGCCAGGGACGCGCTGACCCGGATGACCGAGGACTCCGGGGAGTGGCGGGCCGCGTTGGTCAGCAGGTTGCCGATAACCTGGACGATGCGCCGCCGGTCGGCCAGCACCAGGGGCAGTTCCGGGGCCACGTCGATGGCCAGGCCGTTGCGGCCCCCGGCGCCGGTGAAAGCGTTGCGCGCCCGGTCCACCAGCGCCGTCACCTCCGCCGGCTCCGGGTCCACCGGCAGCGTTCCCGTCTCCAGGCGGGCCACGTCCAGCAGGTCGCCGATGAGCTCCCGCATCCGGCTGGCCTGGTCCACGATGATGCGCTGGAACTGGCGCATCTCCGCCGGGTCCAGGTCCGCCGCCGACAGCACGGCGGTGGCCGCCCCCAGGATGGAGCTCAGGGGCATCCGCAGCTCGTGGCTCACCATGCCCAGGAACTCGGCCCGCAGCTGCTCCTGCTCCTCCAGGGGCGTCAGGTCCTGGAGGGTCACCATGAAGGAGGCCAGCCGCCCGTCCTCGCCGTGGACTGGCGTGGCGTTCAGCAGGGTGGTGACGCTGCGCCCGCCGGGCACCCTGAGCGCGATCTCCTCGGCCCGCACCGTCTCCCCGGCACTGAGCAGCTCCGCCAGGGTGAAGTCCCGCAGGGACAGGTCCCGCCCGTCGGCCCGGACCACGGTCATCAGCCCCAGCAGGTCCTCGGGCGTCTGGCCCTCATCCCGCAGCCCGTCCACGATGCGAGCCGCCTCCCGGTTTAAGGACAGCAGCGCCCCGGTATGCGCGTCCAGCATCACCACGCCCACCGGCGAGGTGTCGATCAGCGTCTCCAGTCCGGCCCGGGCCCGCTGCTCCTCCCGGTGGCGCCGGGCATTGGCAATGACCAGTGCCGCCTGGGAGGCGAACATCACCAGGGTCTCCTGGTCTTCCTGGGTGAACTCCCGCCCCGGCTCGTCGCTGCCCACGTACAGGTTCCCCGAGCGCGACCCCTGGTGCAGGACCGGGGCCGCCATGAAGGCGGTGAGCTTTACCGGCGAGCGGAACTCCCCCAGGCCGATGGAGGCGGTGAACTCCTCCAGGCGCCCCACCCGGAGCGGACCCGGCAGGGCGTTCAGGTACTCGAAGAACACCTGTCCCTGGGGGGCCTGCCACAGCCGCTCCACGTCGCCGGGGTCGAAGCCCAGGACCAGGTGGTCCTCCACCTGGCCCGAGGCGTCCAGGGTGATGATGGCGGCGTAGGGCGCCTGCAACAGGGAGCGGGAGCTCTCCATCACGGCTTGGAGCGCCGTGTCCACGTCCAGGCTCTCGTTGATGCGCAGGCTGGCCTGGCTCAGGCGGGTGAGGCGCTCTCCCGGCAGTTCCCCGCCCCGGGCCGGCTGGCCGTCATTCTCCAACTTCCTGACCTCCTGGCAGAGTGCCCGTCAGGGCATCTCTGGGCCTACTTTAACGAATCAGGCTGAAAGTTACCATAACGTTACACTAACTGTCAAGAGATTTACCCACAAGTTATCCATAAATCCCTATAATATTCCTTCAAATTCGGTCGCAGAACGCCGGCCGGAGAGCCAGCGGAGGAGCGCCGCAGCAGCGCTGGCCGTGCCCCCTTGGTACCGCCCGAAAGGGGGGCGGCCGCGCAACAGGAGATAGTGCACCATGTTCGAAGTCAGAGGCAACCGCAGCTACCCCCGCCACCCCCGCCGCCGCAGGCAGGAAGCCCCCCCCCCCCCCGACTTCCAGCCGCTGAAAAGCGCCGGAGGCCCGTGATGATGCGGGCCTCCTTCCTCCAACGCCTCCCGCTCCTTGTGCTGACCGCCGCGCTGGTTGCGCTGGCTGCCCTTGTGTGCCTGTTACCCGTCCAACCGGCCGCGGCCCAGGGGGAGGACGACAACACCTACTCCGCGTCGGACGTTACGGTAGTCGAGGGGGGTACGACCAACATCGTCGTCACCCTGACCAGCGCGGCCCCCGCAGGCGGCGTAGCCTTCACGGCGGTAACAGCCTATCCTACCGATACTGCCCCCGGCGTGGGCAACGCCGTCGCGGCGGACGTGCGGTCCGTGGCCAGCGCCCTCACCATAGCGGAGGGCGCTACCACCGGAAACCTGGCGGTGCGCGCCCGCAAGGACACACATAACGAGGGAGCGGAGCACTTCTTCGTCACCGTCACCACCACCGCCGCCGGGTGGAGCCCCAAGGGCAACGTGGCCACCGTCACCATCCACGACCCGGTCCGCTTTCCGCCCCAGGCGGGCAACCCCAGCGAATCCCGGGCCGGCATCGGCGTCACTCCTGAATCCGACAACATAACCCTCTACTTCAAAGTCGGCCAGGCCGTCAGCGTAGTCTTTCCCCAGGCTCACACGGTCACCGGCCAGGCGCCGTACACCTACGCCCTGGGAGGTCCGGAGCGGGACTACCAGAGGGCCGCGAGTCGCGCACTGCCCGGCGGCCTGACCTTCAACGCCGCCAACCGCACCCTATCCGGCACGCCCACGGGTGTCGATAGCAACGACGTCACCACCCTGGGCTCCAACCGGATCATCCACTACCACGTGTGGGACGACAGCGGGGACGGCGGTCCGGACGGCGACGCCAACACCGAGGACAACCACGATGAGCTCCGGGTCAGGATTTACATCTGCCCGGCTGGCTCCGCGGCGACCGCCAACGGGGCCACGGCCTGCTTAGCGACCGCCGAGGTCTACTCCCTGGAAGTCAGCCACGGCGACCCCGCCACGGAGGTCGCCCTGTCCCCGGCCTTTGACCGGGACACCGGGACCTACTCGGCTTCCGTGGCCGAGACAGTGGCGGCGGTGGACGTCTCCGTGCTGCCTGAGGACCTCAACATTAACGGGGTGACGATGACCGTGAACGATGCGGAGTTCACCGCATCCCTCTCCGGCCGCAAATACACGGGCACAGCCGCCCTCGACCAGGGACAGAACGTCATCAAGGTCAAGATTACGTCCGGCACCAGCCCCGCCCACAGCATGGGCCAGGACGGCCAACGGGTTCCCGTGACCAAGACCTACACGGTCAACGTGCAGAACGGAACGCCCCTCCAGTTCTCCGCCGGCCGCCTGGAGGGACTGGACATCACCGGCACGGTCACGCGGGACGGCAAGTCGGTTACTGTTCTACTTATCTCAAACCCGCTGTTCGACCCCGATACGGCCAACTACACCGTCCGGGTCCCTTCCGACCTTGAGAGCATCACCTTCACTCCCACCTGGACCCATAGCTCGGTCACGGGAGTGAAACTGTTGGAGAGGACCAGCACAACACACAACATAGCCGGAGCCACGGAAATCGCCAGTATCACCGATAATGCCGGCAGCGCCCTGACGAATAGCTCCAGCCCCCGCAATCCCGCAATCAGCCTCACCACCAACGACGGCGACACGGGCCTGGTCCACTACTTCAACCTGCAGAGTTCCTCGTTCGGCTTCGGCGGCGCCACCGTGGAGGCCAGGACCTACACCGCGGGCCACGAGATCTCGCACCTGGGCCTCAGCGAGGCGGAGGTGGACGCGCTCAGGCTGCCCAAGGCCACCGGCGGCTTTTACAACGTCACCTACACGGCCACGGGGCTCCCCGAAGGGCTTTACCTGGGCCAGGGCCGGCTCCTCCAGGGCACCGCCGCGGCCAAGACCGACACCCCGGCCGCCGTCACCTACACCGCCACCGACGAAACCGGCGCATCCGTTGAACTCACCTTCAATGTCTCGGTCGCCTCGTCCGTGGAGTTCTACGATGCAGACGAGGTTCGGGCCTTCAAGGACACCATCTTCGAGTACACCGTCGGCCAGGCGACACCCATCAACGCCACGCTGCCGGCGGCCGATGGCGGCCACGGCACGCTGAAGTATGGCCTGAGCTACTGGGTGAAAGAGACAAGGGTGGTGGACGGTCGGACGATAACCGGTCACGTGGAAAAGAGCGTCAACGATGACGCCCGGGGCTTGTCCTTCGATGCCACCACCCGGGTCCTCAGCAGCGACACCGGCACGAGTTCGCCCTCGGCCAAGGCTTTCTACAGCGTGGACTACTGGGCCGAGGACCAGAACGGGGCACGGGTCATAGCGTCCAACTCCATCACCGTGAACGAGGCGCCGAGCCTGCCGGTTGGCTACTACGAGATGACGGTAGGCCAGAGCGTCTCCGTCACGCTGCCGGAGGCGGAAGGTGGGACCAGGGTGGGGATCGGCATCCGGTACGATCTGGGAGGGGCGGACCTGTCAGCCCTCGGCCTCTCCTTCAACGGACGGACCAGGGTCCTCTCGGGCACGCCTCTCCTCAATAGCGACTTGGACCTGACCTACACCGCGACGGACCGCAACGGCGTCACCGCCAGCGTGCTCGTCCAGGTCGATATCCTGCCAGGCGCCACGGCCCCGTCGTCTGCGCCGGACCTCTCGGCGTTCAACGCGGCGACCGAGTCCGGGAGACAGATTGTGTTCCTTGACTGGGCGGACGTGGCCCGCGCGACCGGCTACGTGGTCCAGGTCATACCCGACGACGGGACGGAGTTCCCGGACCTGGCCGTCAACGTACTGCCCAGGGAGGCCAGCCTGACGGTCTACGACTCCCAGACGGACCTGGGCGGCGGCAAGACGGCCCACGCCCTGATCACGGGCCTGCTCCCCGGCGACTACCTCGTGGGGGTTACCGCGAAGAACGCGGACGGCGTGGGCCCCTGGTCGGACGATGCGAGCTTCACCGTGCCCGCGGGAGGACTCTAGCAAGGTGCGAAAGGAGGGCATGAGCAGATGAGCAAGAGCATGATGATGATGCGCAGCATTGGGTTCCAGGCCGGGTCCGTTTGGCGCGTCGCGGTTCTCGCCGTGTTTGCGGCCGCGGCGCTGGCAATTTTCTTAATCGCCAAGGACGCGCCTCCCGTCGGCGCCGACCATAAGTTGGGAACGCCAACGGACCTGACGGTGACGGTCGCCAGCCCAACCAGCGTGGATGTGTCCTGGAGAAGGAACGGGGAGCCCACAACCCAGAAGTACGAGGTCTCGTTCTATATCGATCAGGGAAACCGAGCCATCACTACCAGGAACTATACGGATGGTCCCGGTCCTCAATTTACCAGGACGATTTCCGGGCTGATGTCCGGCGCCATCTACAAATTCCAGATCCGGTCGGGCGCGCTTTCCGGCCATACCGCAAGCGACCCGTCGGAACTGGTAGCGGTGGCGCTGCCGGCGACGCCCGTCTCCCTGGTGACCAACACCGGGGAGGGCTGGCATGGAGGCGCAGGCAGACTTGCGGAGTTGAAGAGCTCCCGCACCAGCGCGCAGGGGTTCCGCACTGGAAACGCCTCCCACGGCTACAAGCTGTCGAGCGTCGAGGTGCATATCAACGCCAACGTGGGTGAAACTGCGCGAGATAACCTCAAGGCACAGGTGTGGTCCAACCACAGCTCCTACTATCCGGACTCAAAGCTGCACGACCTGACGGTGCCCGCCCACCCCATAAACGCGGGCACGGTGTCTTTCGCGGCCCCCGACCGCCCCACGCTGACACCGAATACCCTGTACTGGGTCGTGATTTACTCCACGACGATTGACAATGGCCTGCGCGTAACGGCAAGTCCGGACCAGGCCAGCGCTTACGGGTGGCGTATCGGAGACGGACTTCGCGAAACAACCAATGTCCCGCCTGCCACCTCCTCGACGTGGCGCTCCCATCAAGACGGAAACCGCGTCTGGCTCATGAGCGTCAAGGGCACGGTGGTCGAGTCCAACGCCAACCTGGCCGGCCTGTCGGGGAGGACGAGCACGGACGGCTCGACCTTCGACGGGAAGCTGACGCTGACGCCCTCGACCTTCACCCCCGACACGACCAGCTACACGGCCGAGGTGGGCAACGACATCACCCACGTGAAGCTGACGCCGGTGGCGGCCGACACTGATGCGACGGTCACGGTGGAGGGCACGGCGGTGGACAGCGGCACGGTCAGCGAGGCCATCGCCCTGAACGAGGACGCCCACGCGCTCACGGTACGGGTCACTGCCGAGGACGGCTCCACAACCAGAGACTACACGGTCACTGTCACGAGAGAGGCCCTCGCGAGCCCCAACCTCACCGGACTGGAGATTTCCGGCACGGTCACCCGCGGCGGCGAAACGGTTACGGTCCCGCTCATCTCCAACCCGTTGTTCGACCCCAACACGGTGGGCCTATTTTGACGGTAGGCCGAACCGTCTTCGAGATGTGGTTGGGATCTCGGTGACCTTGGCACAAAAACCCCTTTGGTGAGTCTAAGCCCCTAGTGGTGGGTCTGACTTGACGGAGGGCAGTACCATTTTTGAATTGGCGAAGTCCCTTTAGAGTAACAGTTCAAAGTTAAGGGGAATCGAGGAACTGACGGAATTGGAGGAAGGGGTTCAGGCCGGAGGCGCGCCAGGTTCCGAAGAGGGAGGCCAATGCCATTTTAGAGTCGGTGCCTTGTTCCGGGAGGGTGCCGCCACTGATTTTCCGGCTGACCACCAGGAGACGCAAACTGCGTTGCGCACCGTTGTTGTCGGAGGGCCGATAAATTCGGGTTGCTATTGACTTTTCTTGGACTGACGTGGACGATGGAAGCTCGGGCGCTTATTCAAAGCGAACACGGGGGAACCTCGGCAAATGAAGGTAAAGTCGGTTTCGTTGCGCAACTTTAGGTGTTTCGGAAGTGATCCAGTAACGGTCGACTTCTCAAAGGACCTTACTGCGCTAATAGGGGGAAACGGGGCTGGGAAGACCGCTGTTCTGACGGCACTGACCAGGCTATTCGGTACAACCCAAAGCAACCGTACTATCCAGAAATCCGACTTCCACTTGCCTCCGGGATTAGGTGCTGACGAACGCGAAATGGCTCACCTTTCTATTGGAATCGATCTTAGCTTTCCAGAACTGAATGGACCCGAGGGGACGAGCCACGCGGTTCCTCCGGCTTTCAATCACATGGTTATCGAAAGCCCAAACGGAGACCCCTTCGCTCGGATTCGACTGGATGCCACATGGTCTGACGACGGGACGAGCGAAGGTCATGTGGAGCAACAGCTCTACTGGGTTGTAACTGCCGATGAGGGTGAGACCGAGGACCAACTGCGCCGGATTTCACCTCACGAACGTGGGCAGATCCAAGTGCAGTACATTCCTGCCAACCGAGACCCTGCTCCCGAAATCAGAGGAGCGGCTAGGAGCCGGATAGGCAGGTTGCTTAGGGCCGCATCTTGGCAGGAAAGCACGCTAGACACAGTTAGAAAGGCATCAACCGAGATTGGCGAGGCCATCGACAGTGAGCAGGCCGTTCAATTGATCAATGGCTTCCTGCAAGAAAGATGGAACGAGCTAAGGGATAGCGGGGAAGTTCCAAGCGCACACTTGGACTTTGCCGGCGCTGGCCTAGAGGAGATTGTCCGTGCATTTGCTGTGGGATTCCAAACTGACGTGCAAGCAGATGAAATTGACATTTCCAGGTTGAGCGAAGGTCAGTTGTCTCTCTTTTACCTGGCACTCGTTGCCGCCGTGTTTGATATCGAAAGGCGAGTAGCTGTTGAAAAGCATGAGGCTGCCATAGCCGCCTACGCCGAAAGCGAAGAAGCCGAGGAAAGCGAATCAGGGAGTGAGGAACCAGACTGCCCGGGAAGTGAAGCAGAGCCAGGCCCGGCCTTCAAATATGATAGGTTAAGTTCTCCGGCTTTAACCATTTTCGCCATCGAAGAGCCGGAGAACCATCTCGCTCCCCACTACCTAGCTCGAATCGTCGGATTGTTGCGTACTCTGACAGGAACAGGTCAGGTGCAAGCCTTGTTCTCAAGCCACTCTCCCTCGGTGTTGCGGCGTGTATCCCCTGAGGACATCAGGTATCTTCGGCTAGACAAGGACACCGGTGCCACCCAAGTAAAAAAGATCACCCTGCCCGACACGTCTGACACAGCCAACAAATTTGTCAGGGAAGCAGTGCTGGCCTATCCCGAATTATATTTTGGAAAGTTTGTAATCTTGGCTGAAGGACCTTCCGAGGAAATGGTCCTGCCAAGAATAGCCGCTGCATCAGATTTGGAAATCGACGAGTCTTTCGTCAGCGTCGTTCCCTTAGGAGGAAGACACGTCAACCACTTTTGGAAGCTGCTCACGGACCTCGACATTCCCCATGCCACGCTTCTAGACTTAGATATAGGCCGGGAGAGTGGAGGATGGGCCCGCATAAAGTATGTTTGCGATCAGCTGCTGCAAAATGGGAAAGACGAACTAGAGCTGTTGGAGTTCAAATACAAGGAACAACTTTGCGCGATTTCGAAACAGGATCTATCCAACCTCCATACCAAGGAAATTGAGGACTTCTCAGATTTTTGTCCGTGGATCGAACATCTAGAGAAGTTCAACGTGTATTTCTCGGGGCCGTTGGATTTTGACATGTCCATGCTCCGCGCGCTCCCGGATGCGTACCAGAATATTGAGGGCCAGAATGGCCCAACCATTCCTGATGCAGATTCGCCGGACCGAGATACCTACTACCGCCGGGCCATCGAAGCTTCCGTAGCAAACAAGGAAGAAATAATCGACCTGTACATGAACAAAAGTGAGTTCAGTGAACTATACCCTTGGTACAGGTACCTGTTTCTGAATCGCAGCAAGCCTTCAACGCACCTTATGGCTTTGGCAGGAATGGAGAATAGCCTGCTCAAGAAAAATGCTCCAACATCCTTGCAGCGGTTGCTCAAGCAATGCAAAGAGACGCTGCAATCTTGATCGAAGATGGATGGTGCCTTTGATCGATACGAGGAAATGGGTTCCTGTTGGCATCGAAGACCTGGAAGCACGAGCATGGGAAGTCGTCCAGTCGCGAAAAAACACGACAGTGGTTGCCGGTCCTGGAGCTGGAAAGACCGAACTTTTGGCCCAGCGGGCTTGTTACTTGCTGCAAACTGGCCTGGCACCCGATCCGAGAAGGATTTTGGCCATTAGCTTTAAGCGGGATGCGGCCAAGAATTTGAAGGAGAGGGTAAGCCAACGGTGTGATTCGGAAGATAGCCTGCGGTTTGACTCCTATACCTTTGACGCTTTTGCCAAAGGATTGCTTGACCGATTCTACCCGGCTCTTACGGAAACTTGGCGTCCCACCTCGGACTACGAAATTCTCCAACCAAGAAATAGAACGTTCCCGGATTTTTTGGATTCTCTCGGAGCGCCCCCTTCAGAGATCGCAAGTAAGGCGCAACTCCAAGCAGTCCCAAGGCTCTCCTTCGAAAAGAATGCAATATTGGGCCGTCCACTGCCGCCGGAAGGGTTTGATGTCCTAAATGCGAGTACCTGGGCAGCGGCGACGTGGTGGGAAGATTGCTTAAGAAGAGGCGACCGGTCTAAGCTCACATTCCCCATGATCGGGAGGCTAGTTGAGCTCCTGGTCAGAACAAATCCAAAGATACGCGAGGCGCTAATAGCCACCTACTCGCATGTCTTCCTCGATGAGTTTCAAGATACAACCCATGTCCAATACGACCTGACGAGAACGATTTTCCAAGCCTCCCGGAGTGTCTTGACGGCGGTCGGAGACCACAAGCAACAAATAATGCGTTGGGCTATGGCTCTAGATGATCCCTTTATGATGTTTGAGCGGGATTTTCACGCAGAACGTATCCAACTTGTCAATAACTACAGGTCGTCCCCCGCATTGGTACGTATTCAATATGAGATTGCCTTGGCAGTGGACGACAATGCAGAGCAGCCTGAACCAAAAGGGCCGTCTGATTTTCCTGAGGAAGATAGCGTTATTGTCGAGTTTTCTAGTTCAGGGGACGAGGCCGATTATCTTGCTAGGTTCATTGGGTCGGCTATCTCTAAGGATGCTTTGAATCCAAGAGATATCGTCATACTGGTTAAGCAAAAGGCTTCAGAGTATGCCAGTGAACTGGGACCTACGTTTCTAGAATCAGGCGTTAAAGTTCGGGACGAAAGTGAAATCCAAGACACTTTGGCGGAGCGCCTCGTTGCCGACATAATCTCCTTTCTTCGATTCGGCTCGATGAGTCGGGCGGGCAAACACTGGTTGGACTGCAATCACATTGTGTTGCGCTTGACGGGATACAATCCCGAAGACAGCGTAGAGGCTATCTCCGTTCAGGAACGCTTGGCAGCCTTCCACTTGGTATTGAGGCAAAAAATGAGCACAATGCCAGAATCAGAGCCGCAAGTTCGCCTGGTCGTTGATTCAATTTTGCAATTCCTTCGAGAAGATCGGATCAAGGTTGCCTACCCAGAGTACAACCAAGGAAATTGGTACTCGCAAGTCGCAGATAAGACCATCAAGTATCTGTTTCAATCGTGTAAGATTAGTGGGGATTGGCAATCAGCCCTCGACGACCTGGAAGGCAAGAATTGTGTACCCCTTATGACGATTCACAAGAGCAAGGGCCTTGAATATCACACCGTCATATTCTTGGCTTTGGATGACACGGCCTGGTGGAGTTTCAAGAATCAGCCCGAGGAGGGCAGGTCGACATTCTTTGTCGCTTTTTCTAGGGCTAAGCAGAGAGTGTTATTCACATATTGCGAAGGACGTGGCGATAGGAAGAACATAGCCTCACTGTATGACATCTTGCAGTCCGCGAGCGTGCCATCCCGCTCCGTGAGTTAATCTTTGTAGGATTATCAAGGTTCTCCACCGTGAGAGACCTAGCCGGTTCCCAAATAAGCCAAGGTGGAATCTCCATATTTGCCTCTCACTCCCGCACTTTTCCACTTGGCATGAAGTCAGTCACAAAACCAACCGCTCCATGGCACTCGCTCAAATGGCAAAGGAACCTAAAGCCGAGGCGATAGGGTCCAATCTTCCTACGTGGTGATAGTGAACCAGCGGTCACACAGACTCCATTTCCTCAGGCTGACCTACCCTGTAATGGACGGAGTTGTATTGGACCGCGCACGCGGGTTGACCAACTGAAAAACGCGGCTGTCGACGTTCAGCGAGAATGTCCGGTTAATTGTTCAGCGGAAGTGTCCAATGCCTACTCCGCGAGGGTATCAGACGCTGGCCTATTCGGTCCCGCCCGGGTACCGGCGGCAGACCGCAGCGCGGCGACCCAAGTTGGAGCCCTTCACCGGCGTCATCGACCGGATACAGGAGTCGGACCTGAGCGTTCCCAGGAAGTAGCGCCACTCCGCCCAGAGGATCTTCCAGCGGCTGCGGGACGAGCACGGGTTCGATGTCGGATACACCATCGTCAAGGACTACGTCCGTGAGCGCCACCGCCAGACCAGGGAGATGTTCGTTCCCATGTCGCACTCCCCGGGGCACGCCCAGTGCGACTTCGGCGGGGCCCTGGTGGTCATTGGCGGGGTGGAGCAGAAGGCCCACTGCTTCGTCCTAGATCTGCCCCACAGCGACGGCTGATTCATCAAGGCCTATCCGCCGAGGCCTTCTTGGACGGCCACGTCTTGGCCTTCACCGAACTCCAGTCCCACTACCTGTATCATGAGAACGGCGACGAACTGGATGAACAGCTTATGCCATACGCTGTCAAGCTGCCCCAGCTCCTCACAGACCGTTTTAGCTGTCGCGCCATTGTAGTCAACGCCGATGGAACGGAAGTTAACTTTTCCGCTAGGCCAGCTTGCAACCGCAAACAATTCCGTGGAGGCGCGTTATTCATCACTCCCGCCACTATCTCGCTGTGTCGCCATGTGTCATATTTCTCCTTTTCAAACTGAGACTGGACCCAGACCTATTACTCTTTGACGTTTCGAACGGAACCTTTTCTATGTTCCCACCAACGGCGGAACTCCAATATTATGGCTATACAAAGCACCGCAGCGCCCACTACGACGGAGATCAAACCACACGCTAATATCAGCACCGCTATGTACCCCGGTTTTACGTTACACCCCATGGATATTAGGATCGCAGGCACTCCGGCTGCTACAAGAGTGACGGAGAATACCAATCCAGCGACCAGCATCGGCGCAATTAGGATACGTCCCCAATGGCGCCATCGCAGCGCCATTGCGGTGAATGGAACGTAGGTCACCAAGCCGGCGGCCAGCAACACCGTCACAGCCGTCGTATCTCCATTACCCATGGCGAGGGCACGGTCCATCTCAACGTACGACCCCAGCAGTGCTATGCCTGACCCTACCACTGCCAGAAAATTCTTCAGTCTTCCCTGCTCGGATATAGCTGACGCCGCAGTGATTCCAATTCCGCTGAAGGCCAGCACGGCCCAGCGAGACTCTGACGGAACCGCGTTCGCTACGGCCATAAGAGCGATTGTACCCATGTAAAGCGCCACGCTTGTCTGGGCGAACTGGACCGTTCCTATACTCGTCTGGTTCGGCGCTGAATTTGACCACCAATCTTCGAGCGACTTCCGTAGTCCCCTCTCCTTTAACGTGTTGACTCCCACCGCCCCGGCCAGAATCACGCCAGCAATGGCGAGTCCAACGGTTATGCCCCCCGTCAGGTCGCACAACTGCGTTACCCATATGAGTGCAGTTGTAGTTGAGACTCCCGCAACAGAAGCAACGTTCGCCCCGACTCGGTATTTCAATGCGGTCTGGCACGCAATGAAAGCGAGACTTCCGGCTAGGAGGACCATCAGGAGTCCCTTGGTCAACCAGTCAGGCAAATGCCGTGACCAGGAGAGATACTTGACCCACCCGGTTAGGCTTGGTTGACCGCTTGCCTGATCCGCAGCGTAATATGCAGCGGTCAATGCGACGGCTACGGTTGCCAGCACCGGCAGTATTGCCGGGCTGCAATTGATCGCCCACCGGGTCAGTGTCTGCCAACTGAGTTTCATTGACTATCCGGTTGACACCGGCCTTGCTGAGAGCAAGCCGGCATACCGGTGAAGTGAGGATTGGCCAACAGATCCAACAAAGCCGAACTCGTTGAGCATATCGGACACCCAAAATCCTCCGTAACACTGGAGTCAATGGTTCTGTTCCACGCGGACAAGCTAAGGGAATTAACGCCCTATTTGGGACAGCCTAATCCCAAAATCCTCGTATTACGCCTCCGGTCAATGCCGGGTAATTTTTAATCCCACGTAAACCACGTAAAGCTGAGCGCCGGGCCCCTCCGGCCAAGCGAAATGGATGCGAAAGGGTGGGTGATTGACTTTACCGTGCCAAGTACAGAAAAGAGACCCACCGGCAGGGTGAGGGTTCGGGAAAGTAAGTTGCCTGGCAAATTCCCGCTTTTCTGAATCTGAAGAATCTGAAAACCAAGCCCGGTCCCCCGTAAAGTGGCTTTGGTATAACTGGTGGCCGTAGGCTGTCCGGTGCCCTGACGCGTCCACGGACGCCATCAATTGGTCCAAGACTCCCAGGCGAATCAAGATGCGGGCGGCAGGGCCGGGAGCGAACGGTTGCCCGTTGAGATAGCTGAAGCAGTCGCCGGAGAATGTCAATCTTTGGAACGTGGACCGAGATACAGACTCCAGCTGAGCCCAGGACGTGATAGGGGGCGCTGCATCCCTTAGTGCAGTCTCCAATTGCGGTGCCCGCCAGTAGTTTGGCACGTAGACGTCGGTCGTAACTTCGGAAACAATTCTGACGGAAACAGGCGCATACTCCCACTTGGAGGGAGCGAAGCTTACCAATCCACGGCTCACTCCGATGGACTGGCAGTAGGCCGCCTCCCCCACGGCCGTTTCCGTAACGATTTCGTCGCCACAATCCATCCACTGGTCAGGACCATGCTCGGACGTGTCTTCCCAGAACGGACCCAGGCGAGTCAGCCATTGTAGGAGAGAACGCTTTTCGTTTTGTGGGAACGTTTGTAGCGCGTCGTGTAGCGACGCGGTCGCAGAGACTCGGCTATTAGATATGTTCCGATGAGAGTGTAATTCGCGGCCATAACTAGCTGCCACCTGTCGCAGCGACATCACTTCGTGAATAGCTGTCCGAAACGCAGGGATATCCGGGAACTGCCCGTGGAGGGACAAGTCGTTCAGGAGTAGTTCCATCACTGGCCCCAACCTGCAAGGTAGTCCATGTCTTTATCAAACTGGTCGAAGAATCCCTCGGGCCATGCGTCCACGTTCCCGGAGCTGTCTAGCGTCGGGCTCAATGCCTGGGGTACGCCGGGCGTCCGCGCTCTGAAAAAGTGGAGCGCCACGTCCTCGGCGGGCAGTCCTCCAGACCTGACTGACCTACGAATCCCGTTCAGTACATGGTCGCTATGCGTTTCGACGATTACTTGCCTACCTGAATTAGCCACCTCCGCCACGAATTGGCCCATCAAGGCTTGCCCTGCGGGATGCAAGTGTACTTCGGGGTTCTCAATCAAAAGTAGACTATCTTCAGGCACCGACAGCGCTGCAACAACTATGGGCAAAATCTGTGTTATACCGAACCCGCAGTGAATGGGCCGAAGAAATCTTGTGGCCTCCGAGGTTCTGATCCCCAATGTTACAGCATTGGCGTTGGGCACTTGCTGCACGTCCACGGCACAGCCCGGAAAGAAAGTGCCCAATCGTGCACCCACTTGATGCCGCAGCGTAGGCGCGGTTTCGGCAATCCTGAGGGGGGTGGAAATCGCATCGTCCCTGCTGCGGTACAACACGCTAACCACGTTTTCCCCGCGTGGTCCCACCCTGGTCACCGCATATTGATCTTCGAGAGGATAGACTTCCCGGGGTCCCTCTCGTTCCGCGGTGATGTAGGTCAGGCTCTTGATTCGTCCGGCCAAAGCCTGCGATGCTTCGTCCGCATGAGTTGGCAATAGGTACTGTAGGGTGTTGGGGCTTTCGGTTACATCTCCGTGGATCTCTACGCTGCCAACCTTCAAGGACATGTCGCTTCGGTCACCGACAAACCGCCAATGGCAGTCGGCATCATCGTCGGACAGCCCGACTTCAAAGCCGTTGGTGCCATTCTCCTGGTCAACCACGTCGGTCACCGTCCCGAGTTCGGCTATGCTGCCATTAAGGATCACTCGAGTAGACCATTCATTTTCCAGCATCGTCTGGTGAAGCAGAACCAGAGATTGCAGGATGGACGACTTACCGGAGGCGTTGGTCCCAGACAGTAGCGTGAGAGGTGCCAACGGAAGGCGCAGTAGCTCGAAGCATTTGAATGTCTTGAGGTCAAGTCGCCTAATCACCGAATACCTCGCGGAACATCTGATTAACCATTCCGAACCGCTGCCTCACCCTGTTCGCCTGGTTGGTTCCCAAAGTAATGGCGTCGTTGAAGTCCGGATCGTCAAGGAGGCGATAGAATTCCACCAGTAATGCGGTTTCGTTATCCTTAACAGCATCTTCATCGTATTCAGCCAGCCCTGTCGACATCACGTCCCACAGCGAAGCGTTGATAAAGCCACGGCGGCCCTCCTGTGCGGGGGTGTGTTTTCGGAAGGCGTACCGGCCGAAGAGGTTGAGATTGTTGGTCAGCCCGGTCCGCAGTTCGTCGGACAGGGCATCCAGTTCTCCTATCTCAAGGGAGTTCATTCGTTTCAACGTCTCGGAAAGGAACAAGTCCATGTCTCCTCGGTATTCGTCCAGAGAAAGGAGTCGAAAGCCGCAGAAACGATTGATAAATTCCCGGTCCCTCATCTGGGCGCGGTTCAGACTGCCGCCCGTAACTTCTTGGAAAAGCGGCCGCTCCGCTTCTTCCTTCAGAAACCTAGTCGCCTGCCCCATGTAGAGGCAGTTTCTCATCTGTTGACGGGAAAGAGGCACGCCACTGTTGACCCGATCGAAGATATCCAATCGCGCTCGCTCCGGCGCTTTGGAGTCGATCACATACAGGGTCAAATTGCAGTCTTCGATGCGATTCTTGAACTTGGAGTCAAGGTCTGTGAATTGCTTACCGTTCAGGTCGGGATGATCGGGAAGTCGGAGCCGTAGGCCCCCATCAACGAAGTTCCGAAACGTGGAGAGACGTTGCAGACCGTCCACAACTACCATCCTTCCGTCCTCGTTTTCCGCGATGTAGAAGACGGGGAGGGGTATCCGCATCAAGACCGACTCGATGAGCTTGCTTTGCTTATCGACAGTCCAGATGAAGTCCCGTTGGAAGTCCGGGTCCATAATGAACTGCCCCTGGCCGATTCTGCGCAAGACATCGTGGATAGTCCGGCTCTCGCTGCGAATAAGCATCGTATCCAGTGGATACTCGCCAAGAGCCTCATCGTCAGGACTCCCGATGCCCTCGACTTCCTCCGGTTCGATAACAACCTGTTGTTCAGTCATTGTTCCTCCCTAGCGATTGCGGGGTGACACTGGGCTCAATACAGCTCAATATCTCTCCGTGGGCATGGGCCAGGACACGTACACAAGGCATCCGATAGGCTGAGTCAGGCTTGGGAACTGACTAGCCACTCTGACAAGTCGAACCGGAGATGAGTGAAGAACACATCCCCGTCCCTCTCGGTTGAGTTTCCGGACCGTCTGGATGCGCTGTTAGTCCGGCGGTCAGACGTCGTGGCTAGAGTTTTCGTTCTTCTCTTTGGCAATCACTTCCTGGATTCGCCTAACCGCTAGGCGCGAAGGATTGGTTCGTCCGCTGACCCACCGTTGTATCGTGACCCACGAGACTCCCAACTCGCGGGCAAGGGCCTCGTAGCTCCCATACCGCACTACCAATGCTTTGACTTGATCCCGCAACTCTTCAGGCAAAATATCTTCCTGGGATGGGGTACTTCAAATGCTATAGCATATGTTCAATGCAATCAAGAATGCATATGCCGGCATAGCAAGTCGTGACCCTCTTCGAGAGCTAGCCCCCCACCCGGACCGCCCAATGCCTGCACGCCGTGGTTTAGGCCCGAAGGCCGCAGCCACCAAGTCTTAGAAAAGCAAGATTCGGTGCAGATCGCAGTCAATGTTGAAGAGAATTGCACAATCTCCTATCCTGCCACGTCCCTTTTGAGTGAAGAGAGTTCTACGGTTCAAAAGGGACGGCTATCTCAACTGCGTTATCCAGCCACTTGTCGGCCCCAGTGTCCTTGAACACTTAGTGACCGTGCCACAGCCCCTAAACCGTCATTCCCGTGCAGGCGGGAATCAGAGGGTTAAGCGGCCGGCGCGATGGTAACAGGGTGGTTTCGAGACAGTCTCTCAATTGATAGGTCAGTATATCGACGGTCACCTAGCCAGACTTCAGCTGGGCGGTTAGAATTTGAGGAAGGTTCAACGAGGTCATCATTTGTCCGGCAACGATGGCTAGTTAATTGGCTCTTTCAAATTGCCGTTGAGTCGATTATTGATTCTGGCGAGGCTCCGTTAAGGTGATTGATATGGCGCTTCGAATTCCTGCCTCATCGGCTACCACGGCTGAGGCAGTTGGTCCTTTTCGAACTTATTTGCTCTCACGCGGGTTGGAACTGAGCTTTAGCACCGTAGAGGCTAGGGTTGTTGATGGTGTTGGTTCGTCCATATCGATTCCCATTGATTCCGAACTGAATGAATGGGACCTCTTTCCGAACGAGGTGTATGTCAGATATTTGATTGAAGTGCAGGATAAACTCGGGGTGCAATTGGTCGGCTTTAACGATCAGGTGTCCACCGAGTGTGCCTTTAGGGTCGATGAGCAAGTAATTTCCGCTGGTTGGCTTGGGGAGGCCTTGCTCGGAAGACTTCTGAGTCTAGAAAATTTGATCAGCTTGCGCGTCATGCAACAGAGCAACATTTCTGAAGTCGAGTTAAGGAAAGGTAGGGAGATAACTGCCAACATTGAGGACAATATCTCATACGGGAAATCCGGACTTTCGGATGTCGAACTTTTAATCGATGCGTTAAGAAAAACTTCGATTCCTATCGTAGAGGCTTACTTCATATTCAACGCAACCAATATCGCCGAGGACATGCGTCACGCACTTCAAGCTGCATGCCATCATTTTCAAAGGTTGAATTTAGGGGTACGAAACCTGAACGAAGTGTCTACAGAATCTCTAAGATCCGTGGAATCGAACGAAGAATCTTGGGAGCGTCGACTTTATTCATCGGAAGTAGATGCGCTGTCTTATTCTTACACAAGTGCAGTTGTCTCGTGTTACACAGCGCTTGATCTGTTGTACGAATACTTCATTTACCTAACACGGGAGCCCTTTTTGAATCCGGAATTTCCTTCTAATCTGCACTTTCCCGATGCTCCTGGAAGAAAGATATTCCAGAAAGGCGGAGGTCCGAGTCCAACTGATCCTTCCAGCAAGTGCTTACCGTACGCTATAGCGAATTTGAAGGCAGGTCAATTCGCATCACTTAGGAATGTCAGGAATTCACTTGTACACAACATGGCTTCTGATTCCTTGCGCCCAAGGGTTTATTTGGGCAGGAAACTGCCACCAGTCAACTATGAAGCGCTCCAATATGTACAGTATTTGTCCAGGGACGTTGACGCAAAGGGGAAACCGGTCTCACATCCTTGGATAAGGCGATTTTATGAGAGACAGTCAGATGCACAGAACAGTCTACTCGATTGGATGGAGCTAACATGGCAATGTGCCTTCGACACAATTGAATGGCTGATTTCCCGTTGGTCCAGTTACACATCAGGTCCTTAGGTAAATCAAAGAGCATTAGGGTTCCGTTAGCTTGTAGTGTCTGGAATGAGGAAGCATCCCACCAGGGGAAGAGAGATGAGCTATAAGCGAACGGAGCCCTCGCGAAAGCGGGAATAACGCCCTTTAGCAAGACTGATTTTGTGAAGATACGATTGCCCTGCAACTCCACCCACCATTCACTCCTGGCCCACAACCCTACCATCCAATTGACCTCTTCCCCATTCCGCCACATCCGCCATCCAAATCGGAGAATTGAAGGCTTTCGCAGTTCTCTCCACTTCCTATTGTGTGGTACTACTGGCGAGATTTAGAGCCTGCCAAGGAGAACTTGAGATAGGTAGTTGACGCACTGTTTGGGCGAGAAGAGTTTATTGATGTGTCAACGGCGGCGATATCATGGACCACTGTGACGGAAGAATCATCGGCTGACTAAGAGCATATCGGTTGCCACAGCTCGACCTGTGCGAGGCTTATGAAGGCGTTAACGTCGCAGGAAAGAGTTTGGTAATAGGATAGTCTCCCAGCTATGTGTTCTAGCCAACTGTACGCCTATAACTGCGGGTTGTGAGCATAACTTCGGCCAAGTGCCTCCAAGTCCGTAATGGAGCAAGAACAAAACTGTGGGAGCTCTGAATATTCTCACAAGTGGTCCTCAGATTCGCGAATCGTGGCGCGCGACCCAAGGCCTCCTGATTCGACCAAGAAGCGCCTCAGTGGTTCAGAAACCACGGCGCTCAGAAGAACTCCCACAATAGTTAGCGACACTGCCGACCAGATTTCGCCAAGTTGCAGCATCCCAGGAACCGCAACCGCCACCAGGATCACGGGAAGAAACAGCGTAGTCATGGCGGCCGCCTGCGTTGCCGGGCCGCTGATTCTGCGGTGCTTCCGCCGCTGGGCCGTATTCAGAACCAGAGAAGCCAAGGGCGCCCAAGCAAGGCCTCCGAAAGCGACCATTATTAACGGCAGCAATAGGAGCTCCCAAGGGTCGCCAAACTTGACCAGGGCTGCCACCCAATAAATCATGAATACGACGAATGCTGAAACCAGCCCCATCAGTAGCCACCAGTTACGGCGGAGCAGCAGCCAGATAAACCAACACCACGGAAGTATGGTGATTATCAGCGAAAGTTGCATCCCTAATCCAGCGATGCCGAATCTGTTCGCTGCCGCCAGAGCCATTGCGAGCCACAAGAACAGGGCGATTCCGAGGTCCTGTCCCGACCACCTCCATATTCGCAGCCCGTATTTGGGTTTAGAAAAGAGGCTCGCCACTGGCATTACCGTAACAAGGGCACTTATCCATAGCCGGGCGTATATATCATCGACCAGACCCGAATACCAAACAAAGCCGAACACCGGCAACCAATAGGCCACGACCACGGCAAGGGTGTCAGGGAGCCGGCTGCCGACGTCAGCCAAGAAATCCTTGAGAGTGTTGCCCACTTTTGCCAACTATCCTTTGGGACTCTGGCTCTTCCGGAGCAAGGCCAAGGCCCCATTCACGTGGCCCTGCACCGGAATGGGTTCGTGCCCGTCCCACCATTTATATCCCGCTATCTCCTTTCTCTGAAGTCGAACGTTTCCGTAGACTTCGGCATAGAACACGAAATGCATGGCCCGCCTACCATCCAGATCGCCAACGTACCGTATTGAGCTCATTTTCAGCCGGGTTTCCTCGTGAACCTCCCTCACGGCCGCGAGTAAGGAAGGCTCATTGCGTTCAATACCACCGCCAGGAAGGCTGTAGTGGCTCTGTCCTTGCTCTTGAACCAGCAAGAATAGTCCGTCCTTGGCTGCCAATACGGTAGCACGTCTGCGTTTGGGCATTCTTTCCTCCAAAGCTCCGGCAAAGTCCGGCGGCTGAGAATAAGGGATGAGAGCCGAATCCGAACCGGTAGACCAACCGCTTTGAACTGATGACTGAAGTAGTTGGAGTCTAATACGTGAAAGGCACCGCCCAAGTATTGCCGGAAAATCATGCCAACGTCGAATCACTCGTCATTTCAAAGCAGTTCAACCAATAGAGCACCACCCGGTTCTCCTCGGGTCTCCGTTCCTCCACTTCCGCCAACTGGTTGCCCATCTGCGGCTCGACAAAGATAAAGGAGACAGTTTCTCCCTCTTTCCCGAATTCTTGGCCCAAGACATCAGTTCAGTGATGATCACCCGTGGGTTGCCAGCCTCAACCTGACACCGTATTCAGTACAGCAGTTCCGCGTAGGTCACTTCCAGACCCGCGTCCCCACAGGCTGGTCCTAAGCATCGTACTTGATGGCAATAAACGGGGCCGGATCATTCGCCCGCCCTCGTCCTGCCAGGCCATTGGAAAGGGGAGGGCACACACAAGAATGCTCACGTTCTGGCACATTTGTCCTGCGAATCCGGTTCGAATACCAACTCCGGCACGACCACTTCCCAGGAATCGCAACGAATCCCTTTTTGGTACTCGGGATCGGACCTCTCCCTGTCCCAAGCTACAATAGCTAAGACCCTGGCAAACGCGCACTGCATTCCGGGGATTGCCTCAAAATCCCTGGCAAGCTGACCAACTACATTCTCGTTGCAGTCCAACAACTCCCAGCGCGTCGCCCCGTCACGCACTCGGAGCGTGTCGCCGGGCGACAAATCAGCAATTGCTCCATGCACGTGGTGGCCAGGCTTCCGGTATCCAGCGTAGCTCAAGAAAACATCCCTCAAGCTCAGCCTGCGGTAGCGACGGTAAAGCTCCAGAGCCGCAGTCGGAAACGCAACCTGGTCGTCACGGTCCAGCACCGACGGGGCATCCAGCAAGGCGTCTTGGAAGGGATGTGCCCCTGGGAGGCGAGCGAGCGCCAATGTCTTCCGCGCCCGGGTCATGGCCACGTAGTAAAGCCGCCGCGAGGCGTCGATATCCTCACCACGGCCGATGCGGTCCCAGCTCCCGTCCAGCACTACGACGTGGTCGAACTCCAGCCCCTTGGCCCGGTGTGCGGTCAGCAGCAATAGACCGCGCTGGCGCCGGCGGACCTCTCGTCCCCACTCGGCCAACCACTCGACTAAGTGATCCACCGGAGTCTCGGCCCCACCTGTCTCCAGCTCGTACTCACCTACGGCTTCCGTCAGAAGTTCGTTCCAAATGTTCCAGGGTTGTTCGCCCAACCAACCCCGTAGGTCGGCACTCTTGACCAACCTGGTCTCCAGTTTCCGAACCCATTGGACCAACGCACGAGTCTCCCGCAGGTGCCAGATACCCGAAAAGTCCTCGTTGGCCATCTGGACCGGAATCCCCTCCAGCTCGCAAAGGCTGCGCACCGGGTCCAGGTAGCTCCATTCCCGGGCAATCACCGCGCAGGAAGACCAGTCCCAGCCCCTGTCCAGGGCGGACAATCGTTTCAACTCGGCAACGGCGGCCTGAGCCTGTGAAATCGGAGTTACTCCGGCAGGAAGAACCTGCACTTGGCCGCGAGTGACCGGGTCCAGTAGTGACCAATCGCCTCCAGGCGGTTCCTGCTCGCGGCCCTGGTTAACGTGGATGGGATGCCCGGCTTTCATCCGGTCCCGCGCCGGCTCGATGATTGCGTTGGCGGCGGCGATGATGTGGCCGGTGGACCGGTAGTTGCCGGTCAGGTAGGAGGGTCTGGGGCCGTAGTCCGTCTCGAAACGCCGGATGAACTCCACCGACGAGCCATTGAAGGAGTAGATGTTCTGGTCATCGTCGCCCACCGCGAAGATGGTCAGCTTGTCGTCGGCGTCGGAGAGGGTCCTGCCCGCCAGAGCGGAAATGAGATCGTACTGGTCGGGACCGATGTCTTGGTACTCGTCAACCAGTATCCAGCGAAAGCCCGCCAGCAGCCGGGCTCGAAACTCGTCCGCCTCCTCCGGCAGCAGCCCCTCGCCACGCAGCAGGGCCGACGCCTGCTTGAGCACGTCCCGAAAATCGCCCTCGTCCATGCGGTTGGCCCGCCCGGAGAAACTGGCGCCGACCAAGCGCATGGCCAGGCCGTGACAGGTGAGCACGATCACGCCGCGGGCGTCGTCGCCGATAAGGTCCTCCAACCGGCGGCGGATCTCCACCGCGGCGTGCCGGTTGTATGCTAGGGCCAGGATGGAGCGCGGGTCCTCACGCCTGACCCGCACCAGGTAGGCGATGCGGTGCACGAGCACCCGGGTCTTGCCCGACCCCGGACCGGCCAACACCAGCACGTTGGTCTGCTCCCGGTCGTCGGCCACGATCCGGCGCTGGACGGGGTTGTTCAGGCTTTCGACAATAGTCTGCCAGGACTCCGGCGTAGTCTGCCTGGAGATTTCCCTCTGTCGGTCCGGCAGCCAGCGGTCCAGGAAGTCCTCCTGGCCCAGGCTGAAGTAGTCCATGGCCAGGCGCAGGGCGTCGGCCATTGATTCGAGGCCCTGTTGAGCGTATTCGGCCATCACGTGAATCTGGAGCACCTGCTCGTTGTAGTGAAGCTTGAGGGGCCTGAAATCAGGCTCGGCAAATCCCCGTCTCTCCTGCTTCAGGCGGATGGTCATGGCCGGACGAAACACCGCCAGGCCCTTGTTCAACCGGATGACATCCTGCTCGTGCAGCCACAACAAAGCCCGGTCCCGCAACTTGTCAGGGTCCCTTACCTGGCTGCTCAGTGTGCGGTCCTGCCGGATGGGCGTCAGGAGCTTGCCCAGGGTCGTTTCCGCCAGGAGGTCGGTGCCCCTAGTCCCCCGGGGCAGAGTGGAGAGGAGATGGTCCAACAGCCGCTTGGCGGCGGCGCGGCGCAACTCGGCAGTCTTTACCAATGCCCGCCACTCCCGTTGCAGCGTGATTTGCAACGTGTCCGCGTCGCGGCTTCGCACCGAGAGGCTGCCACCGCCGCCGCCCTCGCCGCGCCCGTCTGCGGAGATGCTGCGGACGATGCGTCTCAGTCGCTCGGGCAAGGCGTACCCGTGCCCGGCGTCCTTGAGCTGCTGAGTGGCGAGGCGCAGGTGCAGCGTCGACGAATCGCCCCGCGCCATATCCGGGGCCGCCTCTCGCAGCAGGTCGATGAGCGCCTGTTCCAGGTCGGCAGCCTGCTGGAAGCGACGGAGGGACGACCGGTCCACCCCGGCGTGGACAAAGGCGGTGAGCGCGGTGTCGTCGCTGGCGATCCCCACTTCCTCCAGGTCGTGCAGCGCCTTTCGCACTCCCTCCGAGGTCAGGCCTGAGGCGCTCATCAGTTCGTCGGTGCTGATGCCTTCGTCGGCGTCGGCCTCGATCAGCGTCTCACAGATTTTCAGCAACTGTCGGCGATACTCAAGAGGAACAATTCTCTGCTGAAGCTTGGCCTGCGCTTCCGCCGCCGAACCAACCCGCAGCGACGAAGGGAACACCTGCACCCGGTTCTCCTCCCTGGTCAGCAATACTGCCTCTTCCAACCAGGCGACGGCAGTACGCAAACGGGTGTCGTCGGTGGCGGAGTCCCGCTCGAAGGCGTTGTCCTCATCCTCGCCCAGAATCTCCCCGGCGGTTGCCACTACCTCCCCCTCGGTGCGCTTCCTTCGGTCCAGGTTCCGCAAAGCCTTCAGGACGCCGTGGATTTCCTGACGCGAAAGGCGGGAACGAGCAGACATACCGAACTGGCGCTCCACGTCCTCCTGGGTGTAGAGCAAAACGCACCGGGCCGCCTGCTGGTCCCGTCCGGCCCGTCCCGCCTCCTGCAGGTAGTTCTCCAGGGACCCAGGGATGTCGGCGTGAATCACCAGCCGGACATCGGGCTTGTCGATGCCCATGCCAAAGGCGTTGGTTGCAACAATGGCCCGCAGGTCCCCGTTGATGAAGCTCTCCTGCACAGTCTTCTTGGTTTCCGGGGGCAGGCCGGCATGGAAGTGGCCGGCCTTCACTCCCTTGGCTTGCAGGAACTCCGTCAGCTCTTCGGTGTGACTTCGCGTCGCGCAGTAGACTATGGCGCCGCCAAGTTCGTCTTCCGGCAGGTCCGCCTCCAAGACTTGGTGAACGTGGGCGAGTTTTTCGCCTACCCCGGTCTTGACGACCACGAACTCCAGGTTTGTGCGCCGGGCGCCGCCGTCGAAGACCTTGAGTTCGATTCCGAGTTCTTTCCTAAAGAAGTCGCCAATCTCGTCCACCACTTCGGGCTTGGCCGTCGCGGTCAGGCACAACACCGGCGGGACCGGTTCCTCTCCGGCCTTCTCCCGGATGAACCGACCCACGTACCTGTAGTCAGGCCGGAAGTCGTGGCCCCAGCGAGAGAGGCAGTGGGCTTCGTCCAGCACCCAGGCGCCGATCTCCCGCTGTGCCAGGGCGCGGCGCAGGGAGACACTGCGCAACTGCTCGGGCGATATGAGAAGGATGGAGGCGTCTCCCATTCTCACCCGGTCCAACGCATCGGCCCGTTCGGGCATGGACAGCAGACCATTCACCGTGACGCAGGAACCGATGCCCCTCGCCTCCAGCCCCGCTACCTGATCGGCCATCAGGGCCACCAGGGGCGAGATCACGACGGTGAGAGCGCCGGTCTTGTCATAGCGGGAGAGGGCGGGCACCTGGTAGCAGACGGACTTTCCCGTGCCGGTGGGCAGGATGGCCAGTGCGTGCTCCCCGGCCATGGCCGCCTCGACTACCGACTGCTGCATCGGACGGCCGTCTTCATCCGCCGGCTCGGGGCGGAAGCTGTCATAGCCGAACCATCGGGTCAACTCCTTGGTCGCATCGTGCCGTTCCCGGCACCAGTTACAACCTGGATCGGTGCAGGCGGTGTCCCGCAACTGGCGGACCAATCGGCCAGCCCCAGGGAACTGATACCGGACCCAGGGCGGCATCACCGAATTCCCGCCCGCTACCGACAGCCACGCCAGCGCGTAGGCCAATTCCCAGCCTTGTTTGAGGGCGTCATGGACGACTTGCCGAACGCAGGTACGGCAGGCGGCGCCCGACAGACGCGCCTCAATTGCTAACCGCGCTTCAGCCTCCGCTGGCCTGGGCTGTTCTCGCACGGTTGTGAATACCAAATCGAATCCAGCCCCATCCTCGCCTGACGTGAGCCAATGCCAGGCCGTTAGGAGGTCCGATGCAGTTGCTGTAAAGGCAGCCAGTTGGTTGCCGAAGACCTCCAAGGCAAGCCTGGCGTCCAGTTCCGGGTCATTGATCCGTCCCTTTTTGAGCTGCCCGTCCTGATAGTGCTTGACCAGGTGGTGATAGGGATTGCGGGGAAAGGCCAGGGGGTTGAGGCGGAGGGTATCGACCGCAGGCAACTCCAATAGCTTCAACTCGGGGTTGGCGGCCCGCAGGTACGGCAGGTCAAAGTCGATCAAGTTATGGCCCAACAGGAAGTCGGCGCTGCCAGCAAAATCGTCCAGCTTGGCCAGGGACTGCTGCAACCTGTCTCTGGCTCCCGGAAAGGTGAAGGACTTGTCCCTATCCCAACGGACTCCAGCGAAAGCCCGGATGCGCCGGTCCCGTACGGCGACTTCCAGGTCAACCGACAGGCAGCGCGACAATCGCCGACGACTCTCTTCGGGGCAAGCGGTCAAGTCTCCAAAGTCTCCCTTAAGATGCGAAATCTGCGGCATGGCCCACTCTAAGCGGATGCATCTCTAGCCGCCGATTTTATCCCACCGAATCCGCTGCGGTCGCTTTATCTTCGCGTCCAGACCCGGCGTCTTTCCGGTTATTCAATGCGAGATTTTAGCGACGCCGCGGTTTCCTCCCTTATGGCCGGCATTCTTCTTAAATGGCCATGTCTCAGTGCTCCCGATGGATATGCGGGCGATGCACTGAACATGCTTCCGATGCATCACAAGGTAGGGGTTACCCTAGATTCACTCCCCCGTCAGTGAAGAGTTCGAATCCTCAAGTCAGTTTTCCAGCCGAAAGGAACCTATGTAGTCATCAACGATGGATGGACGTAGGGTCGATGCGATGGCCGCAAGTCGAGCCTTGTAATCTGTAGTTGGGAAACCCTTTTCGACAAGCCACTTGCAATGAAGTAAGTAGGCCAAACAATCCGCTGCGATTCCGCCTATTGATTTTTTGGATACATAATGCAGGTCTCCAAACCGGGAGTTGTCGACCATGTAATCTTCCTCAATTAACTCGTCAACTCCGTCTCCAATCCAATTCAGATAAGAAGTTGCTTGGTCCATCCAACGCATGTATCCAGCAAAGTGTTCGTCTTGCTTCATTGAGCGGTCAGATTCCACGACTGGCCATATTTGCCCAAAATGCTCGAAATCATCGACCGTTAACAACATGGACCTGAAACATATGCCGAGCAACTCCCCCTGTTTCTTCCGTAACAGTTCATGATCTGGTGCAAAATTGAAACCACGCCGGTAAACACTACATTTGTGGCCATTTATCAGTGAAATCAGCCCTTCGTAGAACTGAAAATGTTCTTCATCAGGTCGCCCTGGAAAAAGGTTGCTGACGTGAATCTCCACCGGGAAATTGTCGGCCCCATTATCGAATCCTGGGACGATCCTGAAAAACTCGTCCCGGAAACGGATGAACTGGTCGGAGGCTATTAGGATTCCAGTAAGTGATGTTACCTGCATTGAAGGTGGGGCTTTGATATCTGGGTATTTCTCGTCCATGTAAAGGAAGGCAATTTTATCCGACATCTGTTCCTCATCCCGGTTTCTCAGCAGTGCCTCTTGCATATCCTGAGGTACTTCAGGGCTTAGGCCCAAATCGTGGGCTGGTGGCTGGAATGCTCGGACGCGACCGGTTACTTCCCCTCTTACGGAGCTAAGCAACAGCTGATCACCTCTTATCAAAGCCATGTTCGGGAATCCCCGAGGCGCTAGATATTGGAGTTGAAGGGAATAGGTATCCCAGCCAGCACCGCAAGAGAACACTCTAACTTTTTCTTGAAAGGCAGCTCTGTTTGATTTGCCAGCGGGAGTGTCGTGTTCCTCGCGCTCCTTGAGGAATTTATCCAAGCAATCGTCACAGTAAGGGGCGAAGGTGTAGGCCAAGGCTCCCCCGTCGTCCGGCAGCACCAGCGCGCTGGGTTGCCCTTGCCGCCGTTCCATCCAATCTTTCACCTCTTGGACATCATCAAACGTAATGTCTTGGCGGGACATTTGCCAAGTCAGCCCATTGTGCCCACCTTTCTTGCGGCCACATTCGGCGCACTTTCGAACTTCGCCATTACCATCGCCTGGGATGTTTGTCTTTGCCGACAACAAGAACCGCTCTTCCATTATTACTAAGCCGTCCCTCCAGAATAGTCAGAGTCTATCAGAAGTCCATGCGTGCGACGCAATGGCAGCGGAGAACTGAGGTAACCTCACGGACAGTTGATTTGGAACCAGCGGGGTAGGTAAAACAGGGCGACACCAGGTGACCGGTTCTATTCCTTTCAGGTGAGCCTCGGTACCCGGTGTGTGGTACTGTCCTTGAGATGTCGTTGGGTGGTCTGCAACCCCTGATGCCGTATTCCTTGCAGGTAGTCTGAGTCCCTTCCCGTGGAGTCCGACGCCACCCGTGACCTGTTCACTACTCAGCTTTACTATCTGGCCCCGGGGTCATTGGGAGATTCCAACGTGAATCATCATAATCGCCCCAGTCCTCTGATCCAGGCCAGATTGACCTGCCTCTAAAGGTTTCAGGCAATTCAACTGATGAATACACATTGCGGCTGTAAGGCTCTCCGCATAATGTCTCTCGCAGCCCTTTCCCCAAGTACAGCATCGTCAAAGATGAGATCATGTCTGAATGGCACCCCAATAGAATGGAGTTTGGACTGATGGGTAGTACAAAGTGATCCCAGGGAGGAGGCATTGCAATGACGAAGCGCCCGCATACGGGAATGTCCGGAAGTACAACTAAGCCTTCGGATACTCGGATTGTCTGTAGCTGCAAACTAGAGAAATATGCTGCGCGTTGTTCGATACGTCTCCGTCCAAATTGTGGAATGTCGTGATATAGAGTCTCTATCTCCGAAGGCTCTGCGGGTAATCCCCACGATTCGAGCTCGGTGGCGATTCTTTCTCGCCCGTCGTAATCCTTGCTGCGGTACCTCCTCACCATTTCGCCTGTCACGTCGAGCATGGCGATGAACAGAATCAAGTCTTCCCGCTGAGCGGTAGTCAAAGTGCTTGGCATCCACGAATACCGACCGAACGAGAGTTCTTCCGTGCTGCTAAGTCTCCTGATCAGTGGGATGGCGCTATCTTCGATCTTTTCCAAGTAGGATTCGTGCTCGCTCGACCAGTATGGAAAGTCTCGCCCACTTGATTCGGAAAACCTGACGGAGCGCTTGGTGGTCTTTCGAGTCTTCTTGTCAAATCGATATACCATGCCTCCTTCCCCTGGTATAGCAAACTGCCTCAAGAGGGCTTCAGAAATATGGTGCTGATTCTGGTTAGGATAATCCATCCTTCCTGTTACTCCATCAGATCCACATCAGGGACAGTCTCATAGCTCATTGAGGAATGCCAGTCAACTTGGACGCAGTGGGACCAAAGCGGCATCGTAGACCCTGACTACGCCAACTCCCTGCTGGGCGGGAGCACTGCCCATCTGAACCAGCCGGAATATGAGACAGGGTCCGGGACCTCAACCGGACCATCGCCTTCCGGCCCGGCGATGTCGCGGCTCACCTGAACCCGGGGATAGCCCTGAATCGCCATGAGCGGCACGAAAAGGCGGTTGGGAATTTCGACCGGGCCGTTGAGATTGATCCGGAAGACACCAAGCTTACTTTCAGAGAGGGGCGGCCCGCATCGAGTTGGGCCGATATCCCCAGGCAGTCGGAGACCTGAACCAGGCCGCTAGGTTAGCCTCCCGGCATCCATTCGCTGAATCCGACCGCAAAGTCTCCGCTGAACTGGCCAGAGGCACCAGTGCCGCTTAATTCCGGCACAGTAGCCGCTTGGCCGCGCGAATCCTGCCGCTACGCTGTGCCCTCGGCCGTCTCCGGAATTATGATCGCCATGCCGTCGGGGATCGAATATGCCAACCGGGCGACGTGCCACACTTCCCCGCCGGTTAGTTCTGCACCTTCGAACCACTGGGTCACGCGGTCATAGTCGATGCCAAGGCGCTGGGCGAACTCCTCCCTCGACAGTCCGGCAAGCTCGATCAGCCGCTCAAGCCGCTCACCGAAGTCTTCCGGGAAAGGAGGGCAGCAACAGTCCTCCTCCCGTTCCATTTCGTGCATAGTTATACCTTCCTATTGTCCTTGTACTTACACGCCTGTTCCGGCGGCAGTTGCCACCTCCGGTATTGGGCCGGCGGTAAGCAGCCCGACCACCAGGCCGTCAACTCCGTCGTTGTCGGTAGCACAACCCGCAGAAGCACCCGCACCGGCTTCGTCCGGCCAAAGTCCACTGACGTGGCGTATGCGAGTGTCGGACATCGGTGCCCATCGTCCATCCATTATATGCCCACATGCCTCGCCAAGCCGCCGCTTGCCCGCGCCGACTCCGGCGTGACCGTCAACACTGCCGGTAAAGGCGGCCAAGCCGGGGCAGCACTAAGGGCGGGATTCATGGCAATAATCAAAGGAAAGGCGATTACCCCTCATCCGGGGGACGCTGAAACCGTCCCATCCCGCCCCTCTCCCCCGCCGCCATCCTATACCCCACCCGTGGCTCGGTGAAGACGTACCTGGGATCGGCGGCATCGTCCCCCAGCTTGCGGCGCAGCCGCTTCACCACGTTCCGCACCAGCCAGGCCTCCCCGACCCGTTCCGGCCCCCAGACCCGCTGGAGCAGCGCGCCGTGGGTCAGCACCCGGGGGGCGTGAACCGCCAGCTCGTAGAGCACCGCGTACTCCGTGGCCGTCAGCTCCACCGGCTCACCATCCACCGCCACCCGCCGCTGAGCGTAGTCGATGCCCAGCCCCGCCACTTCAAAGGAACCACCCGACGGCTCCCCCGGAAAGGGCTCCAGCCGCTTGCGCAGCGCCGCCCTGATCCGGGACGCCAGCTCCGTGGGCGAGAAGGGCTTGACCAGGTAGTCGGCGGCCCCCATGTCCAGGGCCCGGGCCACGGTATCGTCCTGGCCGTAGGCCGACAGGAAGATCACCGGCACGTCCGCCGTCCCCTGGATGTCGTGCATCAACCCGATGCCGTCGCCCTCGGGCAGCACCAGGTCCAGCAGGGCCAGGTGGGGCTTGTGTTCCGCCATCAGCCTGGGCACGTCGGCCGGGTCGCCGGTGGCGATGGGCGCGTAGCCCGCCCTGGTGAGCACGTCCCTAACGTAGCGCAGGTCCTGGGGATCGTCGTCCACCGCCAGGACCCGCACCCGTTCCCTAGCCGCCCGCCCGGAACGCGCCGGCAATGACGGAGGGGGCGCGGGGGCAGCCGTCCCCTCGGCAACTGGCAGGGTGAAGGTGAACCGGGCCCCCAGGCCGGGTCCGTCGCTCTCGGCGCGGATGCGGCCCCCGTGGGCCTCCACGATGCCCTTGCAGATGGCCAGCCCCAGGCCCGACCCGTCGGCACCGGACGCCGCGGCCGCGCCGGAAGGCCGGGAGAACTTGCGGAACAGCTCCGGCAGCAGTTCCGCCGGTATGCCCCGGCCCCGGTCTGAAACGGACACCGCCACATGAATCCCGTCCCGCACGGTGCTCACCGTAATGGGCGACCCCTCGGGAGAGTACCCGGCGGCGTTAGTGAGCAGGTTGTCCAGCACCTGGGCCACCCGCCGCCTATCGGCCAGCGTCATGGGCAGGTCCGCCGCCAGTTCCACGCCCAGGGGGTTCCTGGCCTCGCCGCTGCGGAACCGGGCGGCGGCCTCCTCCACCAGAGCTTGGATGTCCGTGGGTTCCGGCTCAATGGACAGGGCGCCGGTCTCAATGCGGGCCACGTCCAAAAGGTCGCCGATCAGGCCGCGCATGTGCTCGGCCTGCTCCTGGATGATGCGGAAGAACTGGCGCATCTCCGCCGGGTCCAGCCGGGCCGATTGCGCCGCCAGGGTGTCGGCGGACCCCTTGACCGACATCAGGGGGGAACGCAACTCGTGGCTCACCATGGCCAGGAACTCGGCCCGTAGCCGCTCCTGCTCCTCCAGGGGCGTCAGGTCCTGCAGGGTGATTACGAAGGAAGTCAGAACTCCCTCCTCCGAGTGAATCGGCGTGGCGTTCAGGAGAACATTGACGCTGCGCCCGTCAGGCACCCGCAGCGTAATCTCCTCGGCCCGCACCGTCTCCCCGGAACTGAGCAATTCCGCCACGGTGAAGTCCCGCAGGGAGAATTCCCGGCCGTCGCCCCGCACGCAGGTCAGCACCTCCAGCAGGGACTCCGGCGGCTGGTCCTCGTCCCGCAGGCCGTCCACGATGCGCACCGCCTCCCGGTTCACCGACTCCAGCCCGCCGGTCTGAGCGTCGAAGACCACCACCCCCACCGGCGAGGTGTTGACCAGGGTCTCCAGGTCGGCCCGGGCCCGCCGCTCCTCCCGGTGGGTACGGGCGTTGGCGATGACCAGCGCCGCCTGGGCGGCGAACATCACCAAGGTTTCTTCGTCCTCCTGGCTGAACTCCTCCCCGTCCTCCCTGGCGCCCACGATGACCAGGCCCACCCGGACGCCCCGGTGGAACATGGGCGCCGCCATGAAGGAGAAGACCTCCACCGGCACGGGGATGGTGAACTCCGGGAAGCCCAGGGCGCGCATGTGCTGCGCCAGGTCTGGGATTCTGACCGGTTCGGAGATGTCGGCCAGGGCCTGGAAGATGCGGAGCCCGTCCGGCGTCAGCCACAGCCGCTCCGACTCCTCCGGGGTCAGTCCCGAGGACAGGAAGTCCTGGCCGGGTCCCCCGCCGTCCAGCAGGATCATCAGGCCGTAGCGGGCGCCGGTCAGGGAACGGGCGGAGTCCAGCGCCCCCTGGAGCACCTGGTCGAAGTCCAGGCTCTCGTTGATGCGCAGGCTGGCCTGGCTCAATAGCGACAGGCGCTCCCGCAGCAACTGGTTCTCCCGGTCCCGCTGGTCTGAAGGGGCCACATCTCGCCTCGCAAAGGGGAATCAGCAGAATGATACACCGGATTACCTAAAAGAGATAGTGAAAAATACGCAGAGGATAGAGGTGGTCTGGTAACGTTTTTGCTGGCTTCACGCGTCCGCGGGGTCCTGATGGGCCGCCACGGGGCGTTGCCCCACGCCGCCGGGAGTTGGCCGCAACCGCTCCCGGGGCGGGGATAAATACAACGCGCCGACCCGGCAGGGAAGAGGGTCGGGCGATAACCAGGAGACAACGCAGCCATGTCCGAGACCAGCAACAGCAATGCTAGAATGGGCCGCCTGTTGAGGGCCATTCTGCCCGAAACCTGCACCCGTCAGGTTAGCCCCCCCCCCCCCCGACTTTCAGCCTCTGAACAGTGCCGGAGGCCCGGTATGACCCGGCACCTCCGCCTTCTCACTCTATCCCGTCTCCTGATTATGGCCGCCGCCCTGGTCGCTCTGGCGGTCTTCGCCGTCGCCGACGGCGTTCCTCCGGCGCAGGCCAGCCACAAGCAACCCACGCCAACGAGCCTGGAGGCCACGGTCCTCAGCGCAACCAGCGTGAAGCTGACCTGGGATGGACCGTCAGCGAGTGTCCAGTACAACGTCCAATGGAGAGAGCAGGACAACCACATCAATACTGACAATGCAACCACTGGCAGTTCCACCGACGGCGGGACGTACACGGCTACCGGGCTGGCCCCCGAAACGGCCTACGAGTTCCACGTCCTGACGGTCGGGGGAAGCGGCCATGACGACAGCGACTATACCGACTACGTGACGGCCACGACGGCGACCGTGTTTGTGAGCAACATGGGGAAGCAGGCACGCACCACCCATATGAGCACCGCCAGCATCTTGTGGTCCACGAAGTTCACTACCGGAAGCAGCGACCAAGTGCTGGGGAGCATCGAGCTTGTGATAGGGAGGAGCCCGAGCCAGTCCCAGCGAGACACGATCCGAGTGGAACTTTGGTCGGAGGCCGCCGGCGGCGGTCCGGGATCGAAGGTCTACGATCTCGATGTGCCTCCCCATCCCATCGCGGCGGGCACGGTTGCCTTCGCAGCGCCCAGCAACACTACGCTCACGGCCAACACCGCCTACTGGGTAGTGCCTTACACGACTGGCAGCTTCAACATGCTATTGCGGAATACGGCGTCAACCGACGAGGATTCCGGGGCCGCAACGGGCTGGAGCATCGGGAACACTTCTCGATTCCAACAACGGCAGACCCCGACCACAGGCACATGGCAGACTACTGGTGTGACTCTAGTCATGAAGATGACCGTCAATACTGCCGCGGAGGCCGTCTCCCCCACCGACCTGAGCGCCCTGACGGCGGAGAGCAGCACCGACGGCAGTGCGTTCTCCGCGCTCACCCTGAACCCGGCTTTTGACGCAGACACCACCGAGTACACGGCCCTTGTGGGTTACGAGGTCACTCACGCTAGGCTGACGCCCACGCTGGCCGACGCCAGTTCCTCGGTGCAGGTGGGCAAGACGGGCAGCCTGGCCTCGGCGGCCAGCGGTTCGCCCTCGGACCCCATCGCCTTGGAGAATGGCGACAACGAGATCGTCGTCCGGGTCACCGACACAAACAGCAACACCCAGGACTACAAGGTCACTGTGCGGCGCGGCCCGATCTGGTCAGCCACGCTGAATCCGCAGGACCTGGGAAGCGCGTTAGGGCCAGGTTGCCACAACGGCCATAGTGATACCTCCAAGAAGTGCAGTGACTCTGAAACACTCACGAACGATGAAGTTACCTTTGGTGGAGTAACCAATAACGTAGGAGCCGTCAGAGTTACAAGCGGTACATTGTTTCTTACTCTAGGAGGTTTCCACAACAGTAAGCTTAATGTGCTGAAGTTCTGCGTCGGCTCGACCCAATTCGCGTTGACAGGCTTAAGTGTTTCTGGAATCACGTGGTCCAACACCGGCCTTGCCTGGACCGCCGGCGTCCCCGTCTCCCTGAGCATCGGGGCCTCCTGCGCCCAGCAGGCTGCCAACCCCCTCGCCCTGAGCGACCTGACCGCCGAGAGCAGCACCGACGGCACGAATTTCAGCACGCTCGCCCTGAACCCGGCTTTCGACGCGGACACCAGGGGCTACTGGGTCACGGTGGGCAACGACGTGACCCACGTCAGGCTGACCCCCACGCTGGCCGACACCAGTTCCTCGGTTAGGGTGGGCAAGTCCGGCGGCACCCGAACAACTGTGGCCAGCGGCTCGCCCAGCGCCGCCATCGCCCTGGACGTGGGCGACAACGAGTTTATCGTCGAAGTCGAAGACACGAACCTCAACGCGCAAAGCTACAGATTCAATGTATGGCGGGCCACCTCCGACACGCTGGTCAGCAACATCGGGCAGCCTTCTACTACTACGGTCGGCACCGCCGGTGCCGTGAACGCCCAGGGCTTCACGACGGGCAGCAGCGCCGGCGGCTACACGCTGACGAACATCGATGTTTATCTTCCTGACGACCCCAGCGCCGCCGACAGCGGGAAGTTCCGCGCCGAACTGTGGTCGGCCGCCGTGGGCGGCGGGCCGGGCGCGAAAGTCGCGGACCTGACGGTCCCATCGGACATGCCGCTAGGAGTGGTGTCCTTTGAGGCGCCTACCAATACCGCGCTGACGGCGAGTACGACCTACTACCTCGTGCCGTACACCATCGACAATACCCAGATCTCAATTGCTTCGATCCAAACGGGGGACGAAGACGCGGGCGGCCAGGCCGGCTGGGCCATAGAGAACCAATCGTATGATCAGAGCCGCGAGCAGCCGGACGCTGACCAGGCATGGGACGAGTACGAACCAGCCGACGGGATCTTGAAGATCCGCGTCAGGGGCACGGCGGCGCAGGCCCTGTCCTCCAACGCCGACCTGAGCGGCCTGACGGGCAGCACCAGCACGGACGGCAACACCTTCGGCGGAACACTTACGCTGAACGAGACCTTCGCCGCCGCCACCACGTCCTACACGGCCACGGTTTCCAACGCCACCAGCCACGTCAAGCTGACGCCCACGGTGGACGACACCGGCAAGGCCACGGTGACGGTGGGCGAGCAGGGCGCGACGCTGACGGCGGTGGCCGACGGCACGGCCAGCGGAGCCATTGAACTCGCCGTGGGTTCCGGCAACATTATCACCGTGCGGGTGACGGCGGAGAACTCGACCACCAAGGACTACATGGTCACCATCACCAGGGAGGCCCCACAACCCACCTTCCTGGTGGGCAACATGACGCAGACAACCGGCGCTTACTTGGTTACGGGCGATTGGAGCGTCGCTCAGGCGTTCACGACGGGAGCCGACTCCGGCGGCTACCGGCTGGACAACATCGATGTCGTAGTGAATGCCTCCTCGATATCCACGACGCAACGGGCCTCCATCCGGGCACAACTGTGGTCGGCAACATCGGGCGGCGCGCCCAATGAGAAAGTCGCCGACCTGACGGTGCCGGCCCATCCCATCTCGGCGGGCACGGTGTCTTTTGCGGCTCCTTCGAACACGGTTCTTTCGGCGAGCACGACGTATTACGCCGTCTTCTACACCGTCGGCAGCTTCGACATTAGCCTGAACTATACAACTTCCGATAGTGAGGACGCCGGCGGCGCGGCAGGTTGGAGCATAGCGAACGGCTATCGCAACGTCGAGGTGGATGAGCCGACCTCGACCACAACGTGGTCATCCGAACAGTCCAATTCCTTGCGCATCCGGGTCCGCGGTGCCCAGCAAACCCAGTCCTCCAACGTCGACCTGAGCGCCCTGACGGCGGAGAGCAGCACCGACGGCAGCGCATTCTCCGCGCTCACCCTGAACCCGGCCTTCGCCGCCGCCACCACCGGCTACACGGCCACTGTGGGCAACGGCGTGACCCACGTCAGGCTGACGCCCACGGTAGCGGTCACCGGCTCCATCATTCAGTTGGGCAAGGTCGGCAGCACGCTGAATTCGGTGCCCAGCGGCTCGCACTCGAACCCCATCGCCCTGGACGTGGGCGACAACGAGATCATCGTCCAGGTCAACGCCGCGGACTTGTCCAACCATAAGGACTACACCGTCACCATCACCAGGGAGGCGGCGGCCCAGGTGCCCACGGTCTCCCTCTCGGCCGCGCCCAACCCGGTAACCGAGGGCCAGAGCGTCACCATCAGGGCCACGCTGTCAGCGCCCCTGTCCGGCAGCGTCACCATCCCCCTGACCATCGCCGACGTCACCGCCGAGGCCACCGACCGCGGGACGCTGGCGAGCATCACCATCGCCGGGGGCGCCACCACCGGCTCCGGGACCATCGCCACCAACCACGACTCCGACGAGAAGGACGAGACCTTCACCGTGGCCCTGGGGAGCCTGCCGTCGTCGGTGGCGGCGGGCAGCCCCTCCTCGGTGGGAATCACCATTCGGGACGACGAGGCGGTCCCCACTGTGAAGCTCTCCGCCTCCCAGAGCACGGGGATCTTGGGCTATTCGGTGAGCCTGCGGGCGGCGCTGTCCAAGCAGGCCGGGAAGGACTTGAACGTAAGAGTGAAGCTGCTGTGGGGCACGGGCGTTGAGAACGGCCAGGTCGTGGAGTACGGCACCCTGGAGCAGAGCGACCTGCCGGCTGGGGTTCCGGGCGACGTCCAGACCGTGGAGCACAACGGGCAGACCTACACCGCCTACACCCACCCGACGCTGATCAGGATCAGCGGCGGCGCACACCGGCGAATCGACGGCATCCTCAACATATACCCCATCGGGTACCAGGCCAACGGCAAGACCTTCACGGTGCGGCTGGACACGGCCCGCTCGGACTGGCCCTCGGGAATCGCGGCGGGCAATCCGTCTTCGTTGAAGGTGAAGATCAAGGCCAACTTTCTCCAGGGCGGCGGACCTCCCCGCCAGGGGGATGACCGCCCCGACCCCCTGGCCCTGAGCAGCGTCCTAGTGCACTACGACGGGGACCCTCCGGTGGACGGCTTCATCCATCACGCGCCCGCCACCGTGGCCGGATTCGGCTACCGGGCGTGGCTGCCCTCGGAGTTTCCCAGCATAGACCCGGATAAGGGCGTGGTGCCGGTGACCCACGCCAAGCTCAAGCTGGAGGCAGTGGACTCGAACAGCACCCTGAAGGCGGGCAAGGTGACCTACGACAACAACGGCAACCGGAACGTCACCCTGACGGCAGTGACCGGCGGGGTGCTGAGCCACGCCATCGAGCTGAACGCGCATACCCCCATAACCCTGGTGGACATCGAGGTCACCACTGGCGGCACGGTCAAGACCTATCTCCTGGCCATAGACCCGCCGCCCCGGACCTACTGGGTGAGCCCCCGGACGCGGGTGGCGGAGGGACAGGAAGCTGATCTGACCCTGAGCCTGAGCCAGCCGGCCCCGGTCGGCGGCCTGGAGTTCACGGTAACCGCCGTCTACGGGAGCGCCGGGAGCGAGGATGTGGGCGCCATCGCCTCGCCGGTGACTGTGCCCGAAGGCAGCAGAACCTTGAATATAGCCGTGCCTACCGTGGAAGACGACCAAGACGAATTGGACGAGAGCTTCCTGGTGACCGTGGCTCCCTCCAGGTCGGGCTGGGGTGTGGCCCCCTTGGGCACCGACACGGCCACGGTGACCATCGAGGACGACGACACCGCCGGGGTGTCGGTGAGCGCCGCCAGCCCGCTGGCGGTGGCTGAGGGCGAGACGGCGACCTATACGGTGGTGCTGGACTCCCAGCCCACGGCGGACGTGACCGTCAGCGCCAGCAGCAATGACGTGGGCGCGGCCACGGTGTCTCCGGCGTCCCACACCTTCACGCCCTCGGGCTGGAACACGCCCCTGACCTTCACGGTCAGCGGTGTGGCCGACGGCGATACCAACGGCGAGAGCGTGGCCGTCAGCCACGGCCTGAGCAGCGAGGACGCCCGGTACAGCGCCCTCCTGCTGTCCGGGGTATTGGTGGCGGTATCCGACACCACGTCGGGCCAGCAGGGGGCGGAACCGACCCCGCAGGGGAAGTACGCCGACCTGATCGTGAAGATGAAGGAGTGGCGCAACGACCCGCGCTACGTGGACGACAAGGCCCACACCGACCGCTGGGACCGGGCGCTTTTGGCCTTCGGCAAGACGGTGGCCGATACCACGCTGACCCCCATGACGGCGGCGGAGGCCCAGGGCTACGCCGATAGGGGCTGGAACCGCTGGGTGGAGGTGGCGGCAGCCCTGCGGGAGCTTGAGAACCGGGCGCCGACGGTGTCCAGCGCCATCGCCGACGCCACCATCGTCAACGAGAGCGGCACGTACACGGTGTTCCTCGGTGGCGTGTTCAGCGACGCCGACAACGACAGCCTGACCATCAGCGCCACGTCCTCGGGCGAGGCAATTGCCACCGCAACCGTGGCCTCCGACGGGTCAAGCCTGACGGTCAGCGCCCACTCCCGGGGAGAAGCGCAGATCACGGTAACCGCCGCCGACGGCAACGGCGGCACGGTGGATGACACGTTTACCGTAACGGTGAAGGCCGCACCCGTAGTGGCCTCGGCCATCAGCGACGTTTCCGGCTTGGAGGCTGGAGCCACCCAGGAGGTGTCCTTGTCCGGCTTGTTCAGCGACGCCGACGGCGACGCCCTTACCATCACCGCTACGTCCTCGGGCGACGCCATAGCCACCGCGACCGTTGCCGCCGACCAGTCCAAGCTGACGGTGGCGGGTGTAGTGGAAGGCACGGCGACCATCACGGTCACGGCGGAGGACGCCGACGGCAACGCGGTCAGCGATTCCTTTGACGTGTCGGTGGTGAAGGCCCCGGACCCGGTGGTGCCGGAAACGCCCAACCAGGCGCCCACGGTGTCCGCCGCCATCGCCGACGCCACCATCGTCAACGAAAGCGGGACGAAGCAAGTCTCCTTGGCCGGGGTGTTCAGCGACGGCGACAGCGACCCCCTGACCGTCACCGCCGGGTCTGATGACGAGGCCGTGGCCACGGTGTCGGTAGCATCCGACTACGCCACGCTGACGGTGAGCGCCAAGGCCCACGGTACAGCGACCGTCACGGTCACCGCCAACGACGGCAACGGCGGAACAGTCTCAGACACCTTCACCGTCAGGGTGAAGGCCGCGCCGGTGGTGGCCTCGGCCTTGGTCGACGTTTCCGGCCTGGAGGTGGATGCCTCTCAGGAGGTGTCCCTGTCAGGCGTGTTCAGGGACGCCGACGGAGACAGCCTGACCATCACCGCCGCATCCTCGGCTGACGCCAAGGCCACAGTAACCGTGGCTGCGGACCAATCCAAGCTGACAGTAAAGGGCGTGGCCGAGGGTGAGGCAACCATCACGGTCGTAGCGGAGGACGCTGACGGCAACCGGGTCAGCGACGCCTTTGACGTTCCGGTGGTAGAGGCCGAGGCTGAGGTTGACCACGGGGAGCCGTCCGTTGTGGCGAACCTGCGCTGCATCGCCGAAACCGGGCGGGTGGCCTTCCTGTGGGACGCCCCGGAGTGGTCCGGCGGCGATACGTACGCCTACGACTACCGGCTGACCCTGCCGGACGGCAGGAACGAGTCCGGCAGGGTCATCGGCGGCACCCTGCTGCTGCGGCCTGGCGAGTACCAGGCGGGCGCCGAGGCCAGCGTCAGCGTCAAGACGGTGTACGAGCTTGCCGACGGGAGCAACGTGAGCAGCGCCGAGGAAACGCTGACCTGCACCGTCGGGGAATAGCTGCCAACGGCTAAGCCCGCCCCGGCGTCCGGGACGGGGCGGGATGGCGGGAGCGGGAGGACGGGAAATCCCGGGCGCATGACGAGCCGGGGGACAGGCATTCAGGCTGCTGGAGCCCGTCCCCCGGTGTTCCGCTAGAGGAAGCCACAGATGCCGCGACAGCGGATCAACTACATCAGGAACACCTACGCCTTTCCCGAGGACTTCCCCCAGCGCCTGGTGCGGTTCAAGGAAGAGTCGGACCTGCCGTGGGCCGAGATCGCCCGCTGCCTCGGCACCTACCCCCACACCGTATGGCGCTGGAAGGAAGGCCTGGGACGGCCCAACGCGCAGCACATGATGGCGCTGCTGAAGCTGGCCGACGACCACGGCCTGGGCCACCTGTTCACCGATTAAGGACGCGGGGATTGCCGGAAAGAGCCGGGAACGCGAAAAGGGCGGCATACACCGATAGAAGAGGAGAGGGGGCTGCTATCGCGGCCTCCTCTCCTGTTTAACAGGGTCATGCTCACCAGTGGCACAGCCGGCTATGCGGTCTCCGGCCTGTTGAGCATCACGCCGTAGCCCCGCTCGTCGACGATGTGGTTCACCGACAGCTGGCCCCGCCTGTCATAGCCGCTGGTGTAAGCATATTCGACCTCCGCTCCCCAGGGCACCCGCCCGCCGATGCGCACGGTGCCGCCGGCGGGCTTGTTGCCGCCAGCCCCAGGCCCACCGACGCCCTTGACCACCACGCCCTTGCGGTCGTCCTTCTTCCAGCCCATTACCTTTAATTCCACCGGCGCCACCAGCTCCGCTTGGGTTGGCGCAAATAGCACCTCGTGGAGGCGCCGCAGCACGTCCCCCGAGGGGGTGCGCTGGCCGTTCATGATCAGGGAGAGATGGCCGGTGCTGATGCCCGCCAGCCGGGCCACCCGGTTCTGCGAGAAACCGTGGGCATCCATCCGGTCCCACAGGGCGCGCGGCTCAACGGTGGGGCATTGCGCGGCCTCCACCTTCGCCGGGGCCTCCAGCACCGCCTCCACCTTGGCCTGGACACCGGGGCTGAAATGGCGTTTTCCCCGCGACGCCATCGACAGGTAGCTGCGGGACACGCCCACCAGGTCGGCCAGCGCTCCCATGCTCAGGCCAACCTCCCGGGCCCGCTCCCGGATGCAGGTGCTCTCTCCGGTTACCAAGCCGCCTTGGCGGTAGACCACGCCCTGGCCCGGCACCTCGCCCAGGACTGCCTGCGCCCTCTCCCGCAGCATGGGAGTCCAGGACCTGCTGCCGGCGGACACCTGCGACAAGTAGCCGTAGCTTACGCCCATCTTGTCGGCCAGTTCCTTGAGGGTGAGGCCCTTGCGCCGGGCGGCGGCGCGGAGTTCGCTCTCCAGCTTGCCCTTGCCCTGTTCGCTTTCCCCAATGTTCGCGGGGTTGCCGATGCCGTTGACCATTGCTGCGGTGTCGATGCTGGTATTCGCCTTCATGTCGCTTCCTCCGAAACGCAGAAAGCGGGGGCCGGTTCCCTATCGAAAGGGACCGGCCCCCGCTTTGCTGTAAGCTGTGAATTTTCGGTTGTCAGTGGCGGCCTACCGTGGCCGCCTTGTGGTTTGTACCGCCTCACCTACCGGAGAGAGGCACCCGGAGCTATCGTTGGTTCACCCCTCCCGCCAACCTTTCGATGACGGAGGGAGATATCAGGTCAATGTTCGTAACTTTTGCCTCCTGGTCGTCGTTGAGGTATTTGATTTGCCGCTTGTTGCTGCCGTTGCCCTGGTTGCTGCCGTTGCGCCGGGAACCCCATTGCCGTCCCATGCAAGACGCATCACGCCCTGGGTAGGGCAACGCTACAGAAACGCCGGATTGGGGCTGACGCAGGGTGCAGTTCGCCCAGGGTCAGGTTCAGTGACGCAATCCGACGCCCTGGCACAAGACGCACTGCGCCCAGGGCCGGGCAGCGCAACGGGAAAAGCCGGATGGGGGGTTGGCGCGAGACGCAGATCGCCCAAGGTGTCGTTCAGGAGAACGCAAACCCTGGGGACTGCAATGAGAGGGTGATGGGAGAGAGAGGAACGCAGTCCAGCCAGCCCGGCTACGTTTTGGGCCGTTGACTCAAGGAGAACTGCGTTGCAACGGTAAGCGTCCGGCCAGTTGCGTGTTCAACGACCGGAGCGTGTGGGAAGCGCGGCGGCATTGCTGCGGGATTTCAGCAGCTACTCCGCAGTTGCGATGAGGCGGCCGGGCCTGACGGCAGTTCCAACCGCAATGTCGAGGGACGCGAAGCAGTTAGGCCGCTCCGCGAGATAGACCTGGTGGGTGAGGTACTCCGGGATGCCGTCCTGTTTCTGTGTATCACCTCCTAATGATGCCAAGATGCGCCGTGGGCTGCGATTCCGTGTTGTTTCTGTGCGCCACCTCCTTTACTACCGATGATGCGCCTTGGATTGGGTTCCAGTTGGAGCACTCCGCGCACTCCAGTTGGATTGGGGTTCCGGCCGGGACGGGAGTGTCAACCACGTCCATGCCCCAGCTATGGTGGGAGCGAAGCGCCACCAAGCGTTCCGCCCCAGGACCCAGCAGCCGGAGCGATCAACTCCAACTGACCGGACGGGTGTCCGCTGGGCGGGGGACTAACGTCAAACCCCGACCGGAGGACTGGACCGAGGACGGAGGACTTGAACACTCCGCCGGTTCGGCCCGCGCTGCCTGCGGAGAGCAATCTCAAATCCGCAGCGGCAGCATTCCCTCGTGGGCGACCTTCGGGAGAGCGAATCAATCCCTTTGGTCAAACCCGGGCAACAGGGAGCGTGCCCCCAAGATTTCTATGGCGGGAAACCTCGGAAAAGCCAGACAACACAGTCATTATCAACCCGCCCGGCTGCGGAAATAAAGGGTTCGGGAGCCCCGGCGCCCAAAGTGTTCAATCCCGTTCATATATAGTTCCACAAAAGTTTTCATAAGCCGCCCGCGACCCGGTGCGCCGCTATCTCCGCCAGGTCCACGGGGTGAGCCAGCGCCTGATCCTGAGCCGGAACTCCCGCCTGCTCAGCGCCTTTCGCGTGTCATCGAGAGCGGTCCGCCGCCAGCTGACCTGGCCGCTCCTGGCAAAGCCCCGCAGCGGCCGCTGCTCGGGCGGCAGGGTCATGCCGTGCTCCTCCAGCAAGGCCAGCTCCAGTTTCAGCAAGCGCTGTTCGTCTTTCAGCCACGCAAGACCTTTACCCTCGTTGGGGTGGGTGCCTTTCAGCTTCCGCCACTGAACTATCAAGGGCCAGGCGTCGCCGAAGACCTCCTCGTCGTCAGCGGCAGGCTCCAGCGTAGCCAGGTCGGGGTACTCCCGCCTTTGCGAAGAGCGGGATGAGGGATTCGTTGAGCCGCCGCCGGGAGACCCTGCCGCCGACTGCGCTGATCCCGCGCCGTCAGGCCCGGCCCCGGCCAATCCGGCTCCCTGGGCATCGTTTCCCCGAAAGCCGCCGACCTGACCCTCGACAACCGAGAGCCGCCGCCTTGCCTCCTTGCCCAGGGCCTCGTGGTCCTGCTCCAGAACCCGCAGCCGTTCCTCCAACCGGTCGTTGCGCTCCCGCTGCCGGGCCGCCGCCGAGCCCACGCCTTCCTGCAACGCCCGCTCCAACGCCTGTCGCACCCGGCGGGTCAATTGTCCGGTCCTGGCGCTCTCGGCCACCGTCTGCTGGTCGATCTCCAGCACCCGCGCCGCCCCGTGGTGGCCCTTGTCCCGCACCAGTTCCTGCAACAGGGTCATCAGCCGCAGGTGGTAGACGTTGGCCACGTCCTTGCTGTCCTGGATTCCGTGTTCCGTGGTTTTCATAGACTCTCCTCCCTTGATTGGGCGCCAGGTCTCGGCTCCAGAGTCTCTTCAGGCCGCTCTCCTTCTCCGGCCCGCCCGGAAGCCCGCCCGGCCGGATTCGGCCCCGGACCGGCCCCAACCGCCGCGTAACGCACTGGCACATCCCAGGCCATTTTGGGCCAGTTTTCCCACCGAGAGACCGGTTGACGCCCCGTCACGCACCCCCACATCCATCGGGTTTTCGGCTTTCAGACCGGAACCAGCCCTTAACTCAAAGTGTTCACTGAATACGTCCTGTAGGGGAGTGATTTCCCCCTGTTTCAGCTTTGACAGGACGCACTTGAGACCTTCGCTACAAAACTCAAACTCCTGTACACCCCCAGTACAGCAGGGGAGGGGCCGCCTGCCAAGAGACCCGTAAGGGTTATCACTCTTGATAACCCCTACAGGTAGTTTTCGACCGCCGTTCCCCTGTTCACACTCTCTTGCGGCAGCGGCGAGCCCCGATACGCCGCAAAACGCAAGGGAGGTGACGGAATTGACCTTCAAACCAAGAATCCGGCGCGGCAGACGGCTGGCGACGCTGGCCGCCGCCCTGCTGCTGGCGGCGCTCATCGCCATCCCCGCCAGCGGCATAGCCCTAGCCCAGTCCCCGCCACCGGACGGCGACAACCTCTCCCTGGTCAACCGCGACCGGCAGATGGTGGAGCGGAAGAAGGACGGCGAATTCATCGCCCGTCCCGTCTTCAGCCGGAAGATCGACGTCCTCCACTACGCCCTGCGCCATCCCGACACCGGCGAGTGGGTCACCAACACCTACCGGGTGCGGGGCGGCGAGAAAGAACTGTCCGAGGGCTGGGAGTACACCTTCGAGTACCCCGTCCTGGACTCCCAGCCGGAGCTCCACCCCGAGCAGGCGTTCCTGATGGTGATGTCGGTGCCCCGCCGGGGCGGGGGCGACGACCACCTGTTTCACGCATTGGTTCCCGTACACCAGCCCAAGGGGTTGTGGGACCGGGTGCTGGGCGCTCTCGACCCGGACCGCTGGGCCAGGGCCGGAGCCAGGTGGGTGATCCAGGGCGTCCACGGAACTTTGTGCGGTGTGGTGGAGCGGGCGACCGAGACGGACATCGACGAGTGCGGGGAGGGGTAGGAGCTTATGGGAGACATTCTCACCGGAACACCCCCCGGACTCACCTACGACCACGAGATAGTCCAGGCCGCCTGGACGGCGGTATGGGCCGTCACCACGGGAATGCTGGTGATCATCCTGGGCTGGATGGGGCTGAGCTTCATCGTCCAGGAGCACCTGGGACACCACCAGTCGGGCTGGCGCGAGATGGTGCCCCGGCTGGTGCTGGGCCTGACCGCCGCCGCGTCTTCGCTGTGGTGGTGCGCCCTGGTAATCGACGTGGCCCATGCCGTCTCCCAGTTCATCGCCTTCGAGCTGGAGGTCACCCCCGGCGACCTGCTCAGGGCTCCCCTGGACCCTTTGCTGAACGCGGTGATGGCCGCCAACACCGGGCTGGCGGTGTTCATCGCCTTGCTCTACCTGATCTTCGGCTTCTTCATCCTCTACCTGCTGGTGCAGATGGTCCTGCGCCTGGCCCTCATCGACATCCTGCTGTGCCTGGCGCCCATCGCGTTGGGGTTGTGGATTCTGCCCCACTCCGCCGGCTGGGGCAAGCACTGGCTCCGGCTGTTCATGACCACGGTGTTCCAGCAGGCAATCCAGCTCATCGCCATCGCCCTGGCCTTCGGCTTCCTGGACCAGTTCGCCGACATCACCGGCGGAGAAGCGGCCCAGGACCTGGTGTGGATGTTGCTGATGGCCATCGCCTTCATGTACCTGGCGGGAAGAGTCCCGTCGATGCTGGGGCATCACGGCACCTTCGACGCCTGGCTGCACACCCTCTACTTCGGCATGTCCCTGCCCGGCTCCATGGTCCGCTCGGGGCGCGCACTGGGGTTGCTGGCCGGGGGCGCCGCCGGAGGGCCGGCGGGAGCGGCGGCCGCAGCGGCGGCGACCAATACCGCAACCAGCGCCGCCGGCAATGCAGTGAACTCGGCGGCCCAGAACTCCACGCCGGCAGGCCAGAGCGGTCCCACTCCCAGGAGCCAGGGGCCGTAGCGGACCAAAACGACAACTACCGGCACGGATGCGTCTGCGCCGACCGCCACCCAGGAGGTGGAGCCATGTGCCATTAGAGCGTCGAGGAGGTGTCCCAAACCGGCGCATACACAGAAATCCATCCGAAAAGGAGAAAACCCTATGGAAAACCTGACACAGACCATATCGAACCTCGTCGCCATCCTGCTGGGCCTGGTGGGGGTGGTTGGAGTTGGTTACTTCATATACGGCGCCTACATGTACCTGACCGCCTCCGGCGCCCCCAACCAGATGGAACGGGGCAAGAGCGCCATGATGACCGCCCTGGCCGGCATCGTGCTGGCCCTGGTGGCCTACGGTGTGGTGGAACTGGTGGTGAACGCCGTGGTGGACCCGGCCGTCACCCCGGACATTCCCGACCCCACCGATGGCGACGACACCAGTGACGGCGAGTAGGAGGGAAGGTATGAGAGAACACGAAGTGCCAACTCACGTGCAGGCCGAGGACAAGGTGCTGCTGTGGTTCACCTTCCCTCAGATCGTGGCGGTGGTGGCGGTGTGCGCCCTGGCCTACGGCGCCTTCCGTTACTTTCCCTTCGGCCCCTCCGAGTTCCGGCTGGGCATCGCCATCGTCTTTGGCATCGCGGGCATCGCCCTGACCGTGGGGAAGGTGGGAGGGCGGGGACTGCCCCTGGTGGCCGCCGACCTGCTGAAGTTCAACCTGGGAGCCAGGCGCTACGCCGGTGCCCCCATCCAACTGGCCCGCAGCGAGGCCCCGCCGGTGCCCGAGGCCAAACCCGACCCGCTGCGGCTGCTGGCAAAGAAGGCCGCCGGCGGAATTGGCAAAGCCGTGAGAGCGGCCAAGCGCAAGGGGCGTCCTCCCTTCCGGCCCCATAGCTGGTTCGGCAAGCGGAGACCCAGGGGAGCCGAGAACGCCAACGGCGGCAACGGAGGTAAGCCGAACAATCGAGAAACCCAGGGCCGGAAGCCCTGGTACAGGCTGCTGGCGGTGGCCGGTTTGCTGGTGCTGACCGTCATCGCCGTTCCCGGCTCGGCCCTGGCCGACGACCCCGACAACGACCCGGGCTGGCGGCTGGACGAGATCTACTTCGAGCCGCCCGATCCGGTGCCGGGGCGCCGCGTATTCATCGAGGGGCTGGCCGTCAACGGAAACACCGCAACCGTCAATCTGCGTGCCGCCCACGACCTGGACCTGAAGGTGCGGGTCTTCGGCGGCAGGACCGGCAAAACCCTGAAGATGGGCGCCAACGCCATCGTCCACTCCGGGGAGACCAAGACCTACAACCTGACCCTGAACGGCCCGTCGCCGTCGTTCACCTTCTCCTGGACCGACTCTCTGGGCTTTTCCGGGGCGGTGTCCCTGAAGAGCGGCCAGATTCCCTATCCTCTGCCCAGCTACGACGGCGGGCTGTGCGACCTGGAAATGACCTCCCTGGAATGGACGCCGGGGAGCATCAAGGGCGTCATTGCCTCGGGGTGCATCGCCGAGACCCGGCAGGAAATTGACCTGCCGGTCTACGGCGGCCACTTCAGCCAGTCGGTTCCGGCCCTGCTGGACGCCACAGTGACCGGCATCGCGGGAACGGTGAACGTCGCCGCCGGTAGCTACACCACCAGCGCGGCCTTCATTCCCAACGGCGAGACCAGGTTCACTCTGCCCGTTCCCGACCGAAAGGCGACCCACGACCTGGAAATCACGGCGGACTTGGCGGCGACGTTGAACGTGCCGTTGCCGCCCATGTTGCAGACCGTCCACCACCCGGCCCGCACCGACGTGTACCGGCGCACCGTGAGCCTCTCCTGCGGGGAGTGCTCGGTTTCCAGGACGGTCACGATTCGGGTCTACCACGAGGAGCACGTCCGGGCCGTGGAGAACCAGCGCACCCCGCTCACCCGCACCCGGCCGGAGACCCTGCCCCTGGCGGATGAGCTGGGCGTGGGAGCCGACAACCCCTTCCGGTACCTCACCGTGTCCCCGCCCAAGCCACCGCCGCCGCAGGCGGAGCAGACGGAGGTGGGCGATTCCTCCTGGTGGAGTTGGTGGCCGTGGTAGGGCGCGGGTTGAACATCCTGCTGGCATCGGCGGCGGCCCTGGCGTTGGTGGCCGCCGAGACGCCGGAGGACAAGAGGGAAGAGATGCTCAAGGCCATCGACGCAGTGCTGACCGGCATGGGCTACGTCGGGGCGGGCCTGTGCCTCTTCGCCATCGTCTGGGCCGGATTTGTGCTGATGGCCGAGGGAGCGGAGGGGGAGGGACGACGGGGCCGGGCGAGAAACGCCGTGGTCATGGCCGTTGTCGGTTTGGTGGTGGTGCTGCTGGCCAAGGCCATCGCCCTGCTGATCAGTGGCCGCATAGCGCCCATCCTGCCCGGCGCTTAAGACAAGAAAAGGAGGAAAGGGAAATGAAAGCGACATTGCCGAACATCAGGGCAATAGTCAACCGGACACCAAGGAACGACGCAGGGGAAGTCGTCCCCGAACCGCCCAAGCCGCCACCGGACCTGAACCTGTTCTTCATGCTGTCCCACCTGGAGCCCGACGGGCCGGTACGGCTGGACGGCGTGAAGCTGGCGGTCTCGGAGGTGATGGGCCTGGAGTTGGACGAGCCCAAGCTGGGGGCCTTCACCGGTTCCCTGAACGCCCTGGACTTCCCGGTGCAGCTCTTGGTGCGCCAGCACCCGCCGGTGCTGCAAGGGCTGCGGAACACGCTGGAATCGGCCCAGCCGGAGGATTTGCCCCAACAGACCCGCGAAGCTGCCGACTCCCTGGGACGTTTGCTCGGCAACCTGGAAACCCGCGAGGGCATCCTTGACCGGCGCTTCTACGCCGTCTGCGAGCACGGGCGGATGGACGAGTTGCACGGTCTGCTGGCCCGGGGCGGGCTGGGAGTATTCCCCCTGGCGGGAGAGCCTTTGCGCCTGTTCTGGCTGTCGGCAACCCTGGGCGGTTCGCCGGTGGAGAGAGATGAACAACTGGAAATGGAAGTCGAGGTCAACCGGCGCGACATCCGCATCGGCGAGGGCCTGGTCCGCACGCTGCACCTGGGCAAGTGGCCCCGCTCGCTGGCGCCGGGATTCCTCCAGGGGCTGATGGCCACGGGGGCGCCCATGGACCTTTCCGTCCACCTGGGAGCGATACCGGCGGAACAGGCTGCCCGCACCTTGGAGTGGCAGAAGGTCCGGTTCGAGTCGGCGCAATCTCTGTCCTTCAAGCGGGGCCGCAGCCTGTCGCCGGAGGCGGAGATCGCCCTGGAAGACGTGAGCCGCCTGCGCGACGAGGTGCAGCGGGGACGGGAGCGGCTGTTCCACGCCTCCCTGTCGGTGACCCTCCACGCCGACAATGCCGACACCCTCAAGGACCTGACCCAGAAGGCCCGGGCCCACTTCGCCGCCACCCTGGGCAAGCTGGACAACCTTTCGTTCCGGCAAAGGGAGGGACTGCTTTCCACGCTGCCGCTGGCGCTCAACGCCGTGGCGGTGTGGCGCACGTTGGACACGTCCAGCCTGGCGAGATTGTTCCCCTTCTCGCCGCCGGACCTGGACACCAGGAGCGGCACCCTCTACGGCATTGATCTCAGGGCCTGCGCCCCGGTGGTCTACGACCCCTTCGACGGAACGCACCTGAACGCCAACACCGCCGTCCTCGCAAGGTCCGGCAGCGGCAAGAGTTTTGCCACCAAGCTGGGCGTGCTGCGAGGGCTGTGCCGGGGCGTGCGGGCCTACGTCATCGACCCCGAAGGCGAGTACGCCGACATGGCCCGCGCCGCCGGTGGGCGCGTGCTTTCTCCCGGCGTTCCAGGGCAGGGCATGAACCCCTTCGTCATCGACCGGGGCGACAGCGAGGAACTCTTGCAGCGCATCGGCAGCCTGCGCCGTTTGATCGAGGTGATGGTGGGGGAACGGCTCAGCGCCGAGCGCCGTTCCTCCCTGGACCATGCCCTGGCCTCTTACTACTCCGAAAGGCGGGAGCGCACCGGGTTCCGTGACTTCTATGTCTACCTGCAACGGGAAACGGCGGAGATCGCCCACCTGCTCAGACCCTTCGCCACCGGCAGCCTGCGCGACCTGCTCTCCGACGAGGGCGACGACCTGCTGACCCACGAGGCGTTGGTGACGGTGTTCGACCTGCATTTGCTGGAGCCGGAACTCAGACCCGCCGCCGCGATGGTCTGCACCGAGACGGTGTGGGCCGCCGCCGCCCAGGACCCCAGGCCCCGCCTGCTGGTGGTGGACGAGGTGTGGAGCATCATGCAGCACCCCGAGGGAGCCGCCTTCATGGTCAGCATTGCCAAGCGCGCCCGCAAGCACCGGCTGGGGTTGCAGTTCATCACCCAGGACGTGCAGGACCTGCTGAGCGAGGACTCCTCCCGCACTATCACCGGCCATTCGGGAAGGGCATTGCTCCAGAACGCCGCCTTCAAGCTCTTGCTCCAGCAGGACGCCGCCGCCGTGAGCACCGTGGGGGAAGCCTTCGACCTTCCGGCGGAGCTGCAACGCTGGCTGCTGTCCTGTCCCCGGGGCGACGGGCTGCTGCTGGCGAGGGGCAACCGCTTCCCCATCCGCATCGAGGCCACCCCTGAGGAGACCGAGGTCATCGAGTGGCGGCCAGGACCGAGGCACTGAATTCCGAGCCGGGTCTGCGGTGAACCGCGACCATCCGGCGTCAACGTCAATGACAACCGATAGAGAGGCAACGCTTATGAACATCAACATCAAGAAAGCCCTGTTCGGCGACGGACGCAACCAACGCCCTCCCGTCCTGCTGGCGGTGACGCCGCCGCGCACCGGGGAGCGGACCCTGCTGGGCGTGGAGAACCTGCTCCAGTCCATCGCCGTCCCCGAACCCTTCTCCCTGGAACTGGCCGGAGACAGCAATGGCGTGACCCTGCTGGCCCGCTGCCAGGACGACCGGGTGGTGCGCGGCCAGATCGCCGCCCACTACCCCCAGGCCCGCATCCACGAGGTGCCGCCCGGCGACGACCCGCTGCGCCTGCAGGACGGAGAGCAGGCGTGGGGGATGACGCTGCGGGCCGACGGCCCGGAGTACGTCCCCCTGCGCACCTTCCGGGACGACGACCTGCTGGACCCCGGCTCCGATCCCCTCATCGCCCTGATGGGGGCACTGTCGGCCCTCTACCAGGGAGAGCGGGTGGTTGCGCGGCTGCTGCTGCGCTCCCTGGGCCCGGACTGGTCCCAGGCCCACCAGGTGCGCGCCCACAAGGCGGCCGTTCCCGAGAACCGGGAACCCTCCTACACCTACCAGACCAAGCCGTTGCAACTGGATGGCGTGACCATGGCCGTGCTGGGCGCGGGAGCCCTGGCCGCCCTCAGGGGCTACCTGTGGATACAGGACGGCGAGATCTGGAAGGCGGCGGCGCTGGGAACCGGCACGGCCTTGGGCCTGGCCGTGGCGGGCTGGGGCTGGTGGCGCTGGAAGCAGGCCCGCAGCCGGGTCTACGACCCGGTGCTGATACGGGAGAAGGTGTCCCGCATCGCCTTCGACGCCGAGCTTCAGGTCGTGGCAATTCTGCCCGCCGACACCGGGCAGCAGCGGGCGAAGGAACTGCTGGAGCCGGTGGCCGCCGCCTACCGCCACTACGACCACCCCGCCGGGGCCAGGTTCAAGGTGAGCGGCGTCAGGCCCGTCCTGCCCACGGACAATCTCCACCCCACCAGCCCCGGCCTGCTCGGCAGGCGCAGCGTGCTGGGCGTCCGCGAAGCGGCCTGCCTGTGGCACCCGCCCGGGGCCGGGGACGAGACGCCCCTGATGGAGCGCTCCGGCTCCAGGGCGCTGCTGCCCTCGGCCAGGGGCGTGAGGGGCGGCGCCCTGGTGGGAGACACCACCGCCGGAGCGAAGCGGGAAATCCGCTTTCCCGAGGACCTGCTGCGTCGGCACCATCTCTACGTGGCCCGCACCCGCATGGGCAAGTCCACCCTGATGCACCACGTCGTCACCCACAAGCTGCGTGAAAAAGCCGAGGCGAGAGACAACGACGCCATCGTGGTGGTGGACCCCCACGCCGACCTGGTGGCCGCCATCCTGGAGCAGATGCCGGAGTCCCTGGTCGACAAGGTGCGCCTGATAGACCTGGCCGACGAGACCCGTTCCCCCGGCATCAACCTGCTGGACACCCGCATCTTCGCCGACAGGGATAGAACCGCGGACTCGGTGGTCAGGGTGGCCCGGGGCCTGTGGGAGCAGTGGGGTCCCCGGATGCAGTCCATCTTGGAGCAAACGGTCAAAACCCTCCATGAGGCCAACGAGCACCCGGACACCGCCGCCGGGGAGCAGTACACCATCCTGGACGGGCTGAAGCTGCTTTCGGACGAGACCTTCCGCAAGGACGCGCTGAAGCAGGTATCCGACCCCTACCTGCTGGAGTGGTGGGCGAGGGACTTCGGGCGGTGGCACCACCAGTACCGGGCCGAAGCGTTGGCCCCGGTGCAGACCCGCCTCTCCTATTACGCATCCTCCAAGCGGGCGCGGGCCATCCTGGGCCAGCGCCGCTCCACCATCGACCTTCGCCGCACCGTCCAGGACGGCGGCGTGCTGCTGGTGTCCACCGCCCAGGGAACTGTGGGCCGGGACGTGGCCGCCCTGGTGGGGGCGTCTTTGCTCAACCTGGTGGACTCGGTGATCCGGGAGCAGGGCGGGCTGGCGTTCTCGCAACGAAGGGGCGCCTTGGTGGTGGTGGACGAGATGCAGTCCATGCCCGGCGTCGATTACGAGTCGATGCTCAGCGAGCTTGGCAAGTTCGGCGCCAGCTTCATCCTGGCCACCCAGAGCCTGGCCAAGCTGGACGATCTGTCCCCCACCATGCGCGACACCATCCTGGCCAACGTGGGCTGCCTGGCGGTGTTCCAGGTTGCCGGAAACGACGCCCGTCAACTGGTGTGGGAACTGGGCAAGGAGCGCGTCGTCGAGGACGACGTCACCTCCCTGGACGTGCACCACTGCTACGTCCGGGCCACCGTGGGGACCGAGCGGATGCCAGCTTTCTCGATGATGGTGCGCAAGCCGGAGGACGGCGACGTAAACATCGCCGACCGCATCCGCGCCGCGACCGAGGGCTACACCGTTCCGGTCCGGCAGGCGGACTACGCCGACGCCGAAGGCCACCGGAAGGTGGAGGACTACCGGCAGGGCGTCGAGGAGATGGAAAACCAGGACGAAGGCAGCAGGGAAAAACAGCCGGAAGCTGAACAAGGCTCTGGCAGGAAGGACCAGCGGAGCAGGCGGAAAGGCGCAGCCGCCAACCCTGCGGCTGATGAGGCCGGCGACGGAGCGGGACAGGACGGGTGCGGGAAGGATGCGGACACCGGGGATGAGGAGGCCGAAGAATGAGACCCGGAGTCTGCGAGGCCGAACTGCTGCATCTTCTGGCCGAGATGCCCTTCCTGGACCGGCTGGAAATGGTGGAGCTGTCGGGCTGGTCCCGGGGCGCGGTCTACGGCGCCGTGGAGAGGCTGGAAGCCGGCGGGTTCTGCGCCCCGGCGTCCCACGCCGTTGACCCCCTGCCGCCGACGCGGCGGTTCCACCTCACCGCCGCCGGGCTGCAACGTCTCGCGGAGCAGGAGGGCGTTTCCCCGGACGACCTGGTGCGCCGGTATCCCGTGTCGGCCCAGTGGCGGCGCAGCCTGATGGAACGACTGGACGCCCTGGCCGCAATATACCGGCTGGCCTGCGCCGTCTCCGGCGTCGCCTTCCCGATCCGGTTTCGCTGGTACCGCTCCCTGCCCCTGGACGCCGGCCTGACCCTGCCCGGCGGCAGGACCGTCGGAATAATCAGGCAGGGACTCACCGCCGACCGCACCGGGTTCGCCAAGCGGCTCTGGCGGCTGCGCCAGGGACCCACGCCCGGCACGGTGCTCATCCTGATGGCCGACGAGGTGCGGCTGAGGCACGCCCGCAGGCTGCTTTCCGCCGCTCCCGTACCCGCCCTGCTGGCCGTGGAGAACAGGACGGTACTGGCCGGTGCAAACGACCGTATCTGGAGTCCCCCCGCCGTCAACGCCGCCCTGGACCTGCGCTACGTCCTGGAAAGGTCCGACCCCGGCGGGGAGCTTCCGGTAGAGGCCGAGCCGCAGCGGGCCACGCTGCCCGAGGACTTCACCGTGGAAGGTCCGGGCTGGAGCGTCCCCGACCACCTGCTGCCCGTGCTGCTCAAATCCGCCGAGAAGCGCGCCCTGGACCTGGTTTCCGACTGGCCCTGGCTGGCCGTGAAGGAGCTTGCCGGAATGCTGGGCGTCTCGGTTCCCAGGGCATCGCAACTGGTAAACCCCCTGGAGGGTTTCGGCCTGACGGCCCGCCCCCGTGAGGCGGGAGGACGCCTGGCCCTCACCGACCGGGGCCTGGCGCTCCTGGCCCGCCGGGACCGCACCTCCCTGGGCGTGGCGAAGAAGCGGTGGAGCATCGACGCCGAAGACGCCCAGGCCGACTACCACTGGCGCAACGTCTCCGGCAGGAACGGCCGCCAGTTGCTGCGCAACATCGAGCACACCGCCGCCGTCCACGCCTTCCTGGCAGCCCTGACCGGCCAGGCCCGCCTGCTGGGCTGGGAGGTGTCGCAACTGGACCCACCAAGGCGGGCGTCCCGCTACTTCCGCCACCAGGAACGGATGCGCTCGGTCAACCCCGACGCCTTCGGCCTGCTGCGGAAGGGTGCCGCCACCTGGCCCTTCTTCCTGGAGTGGGAGCGCCGCGCCGTGCGCCCCTCCACCATGTCGGCCCGCCTGGCCCCCTACCTGCGCTACTTCTCCTACCACCGCCCAACCGACGACCACGGCGTCCGTCCCTCGGTCCTGGTGGTCTTCGAAGACGACATCGCCCAGACCCATTTTCTGCGCCTGGCAAGGGAGGAGATGCAGGCCAGCGGGGTCAACGTGACGCTGTGGGTCTCCCACAGGGAGGCCGTCGAGCAAATGGGGCCGCTGGGACAAGCCTGGCGGTCTCCTGACCGGTGGGACTCGCCCCAAGCCTTGCCGCCCCAGTGAGCAATCGCCGGAATAAGGAGGGAAGAACACGATGCGTCCTGGAAACAACCGAAAGGATAGTCAAAGAGGGCGCCGGAGGGGCGGGGGACGGACCGTTGTCCGGCTCGACGCGAATGCCCTCTGGGACCGGCTGGCCCTGCTGAACCGCTCCCAGGGCTGGCTGGCCGGGGAGGTCGGCATCAGCAAGGGGTACATGTCGCTGCTGGTCAGCGAGGGGCGCGCTCCCTCCGGCCGCATCCGACGGCGGATGCTGGAAGCCCTCGGCATGGACGACTTCCACCAACTATTCCGATTGGAGGTGACCGATGAACCAACCTGACGCCGGACCCCGCCAGGGCGGGAGTCCGGAAGGCCCAGGCGGCCACAGGGGGTACGTGCCCTTCTTCAGCCTGTTGCCCGACGACTTCCCGGAGCGTCTCGAACGTCTCCGGGAGGCCAGCGGCCTCACCTGGAGCGGTATGGCCCGGGCCCTGGGCGTGAGCCACAAGCAGATCTACCGCTGGCGCAAGGGCGTCGAACCCAGCGGGGGAGCTATGCAGTCCCTCTACGAGTTCGCCAGCCAAGTGCGGGGCGGCCTGGAAATCCTCCTGGGGGAGGGCGTCCAGACGACCTTCTTCAGGAACTGACCATCAACGGGCAACCGGCGCTCGCCCTGTCCGCCCGCGCCGGCGGCCCTTCCACCAACCCCCAACGAGAGGCCGGCGGCTCCAGGAAAGGCCGCCGTGATTATGCCAATGAATGACAACAAAGGAAAGAAGAAGCCGGACAAACCCGGCAAGCGAAACGCCGCAGCCACCACTGACGACGCGGCGGTGTCCTACACGCCGGAGCAGCGGCGGCTCATCCGCAACGGGCTGGGCATCTGGGCCAGGGTCGCCATCCGCTCCTACCTGCGCAATCGCGCGAGAGAATCCCAAACCGAGACCAATCCGGTAGAGGAGGAGGAGTGATGCCCTGCCCTAATCCGGCAACAAGTGTGGGGAACACCACGGAGTACCAGCGGCCCATCAAAGAATGGGCCGCACCGCTTGTCCGACCGCGGTTCTCGGTGGTGGAGTTCAGCCCAATATCGACAGGACGCCCTTGACAGCATAGGCCGGATGTCCGATGATAGATAGTAAGACAAACCCATACACTGACAGGCAAAAAGAGAGACCATGCCCCCACGCCGCAAATCCAGGACCATCACCTTTTCCCTGCCCCCCGATATGTTCGAGGAGGTGCAGCGGGTCAAGGAGGAAGAGGGCCGCGACATGAGCGAACTGGTGCGCGAAGCCCTCCGATTGTACATGGAAGACCGGGAGCTTCGCCGCCAGGAAAGGCTGGAACGCCTGCGGTCCCGGCGGGCGGGCCAGGACGAAGCACAAGGAGGAAATGACGATGAGTAACAAACACGACGCCACCCCGGCAGCCCTCTACGCCCGGGTGTCCAGCGACCGCCAGGACGTGGACCTGTCCGTCGCTGCCCAGATGCGGGCCTTGCGGGAATACGCCAGCAGGAACGGCTACCTGGTGGTCCGAGAGTTCGTGGACGAGGCCGAGAGCGGCAGAATCGCCGACAGGCCCCAGTTCCGCAAGATGATCGACGAGGCTGGCAAGGCCAATGCCCCTTTCCAGGAAATCTTGGTATGGAAATTCTCGAGATTCACCCGCAAGCGGGAGCACGCCGTGGCTTTCAAGTCCATGCTCCGGCGCAAGGGCGTCCGCGTGGTCTCCATCACCGAGCACGCCGACGACACCCCCACCGGCAAGCTGATGGAGGCCATCATCGAGTCCGTGGACGAGTTCTACTCGGAAAATTTAGCCGAAGAGGTTAAGCGGGGAATGCGGGAGGCTGCCTCCCGGGGCTACTGGATGGGCAGCCGGACGCCCTACGGCTACAACCGGGTCATGGTGCCCGACGGGGCTAAGAAGCGGCCCACCCTGGAACTGGACCCCGACGCCGCCCAGGTGGTCAAGCGCATCTTCGACCTGGCCGAGACCGGCACCGGTATGCTGAAGATCACCCAGACCCTCAACGAAGAGGGCATCGCCAGCCCCACCGGCAAGCTCTGGTCCAAGAACGGCGTCCACTTCATCCTCAGAAACGAGGTCTACACGGGGACTTTGGTCTGGGGTACCAAGGGGAAGGACAAGGCCGAGCCGGTGCGCATCGAGAAAGCCTTTCCTTCCATCGTCTCCAAGGCCCAGTTCCGGCGAGTCAACAAGCTGATGCACTCCAGGGCGCCCAAGCGGACTCACCCCCGCAGGGTGGGCAGCACCTACCTGCTCAGCGGCCTGGTCAAGTGCCACAAGTGCAAGCGGGCGCTGTCGGGCCAGGACGCCAAGAGCGGGCAGTTCGCTTACTACGTCTGTCAGTCCCTGATCAAGCAGGGCAGCGGGTCCTGCGATTCTCCCAGGCTGAACGCCCGCCGCTTCGAGGAACTGGTGGTGGAGCGCATCCGGGACAACATCCTCACCGAGAGCAGCATCACCAACCTGGTCAAGGTGGTGGACGAGGAGATGGACGGGATCGCCGCCGAGCAGCGCCAACGGCTGGAGACAGTGGAGGCGGAGCTGGAGGAGGTCAAGCGCAAGCTGGCCCGCGTCTGGCACTTCATCGAGAACAGCGACATTGAGATGGCCGACGCCTCGGACCGGATCAAAGAACACCGGGAGCGGCAGGAACGTCTGGAGGAAGCGGCGGCGGAGGCCAGGGCCATCCTGGCGGAGCGGAGGGAGGTACTGGACGACGTGGAAACCATCGCAGCCTACGCCCAGGATATGCGGGACTTCCTGGTGGAGAGCGAGCTAACCGAGCGGCGGGCCTTCATCGAGTCCTTCGTCAAGGAGATCGTCGTAACCCCCGACGACGCCCTGCTGCGCTACACCGTGCCAATGCCGGAGGATAGCCTGATACCCGGAGGGGCCACCGAGAAGGTGGCCCTGGACGGGGCGGTTCTGCCTACCGTCAAAAATGGTGGGCTACACGATACGGGTCCCCTCCGACCTGCAGAGCATCTCCTTCACTCCCACCTGGACCGGCGGCAGGGTTGCGAATGTGAACCTGTTAGAGAGGGACAGCAACGCCTGCAGCCTGGCGAACCACAGGATTATTGAAGGGACCGGTGTCTCGGGCAACCAATTGGGAAGAAGCTCGAACCTTCAATATCCCGCAATTCACGTCCACACCCGAACCGGCGGCACAGACAAGTTCTACCACTACTGCTTCAACTTGCAGGAATCCTCGCTGGGCTTCGGCGGCGCCACCGTGGAGGACAGGACCTTCACCGAGGGCGGCGAGATCTCATTCCTGGGCCTCAGCGAGGCGGAGAAGGACGCTCTCAGGCTGCCCAAGGCCACCGGAGGCTTCTATAACGTCACCTACACGGCCGCAGGACTACCCGAAGGGCTCTCTTTGGGCCACGGCAGGCTCATCTACGGCACGCCCGAGGCCAAGACCGACACCCCGGCCACCGTGACCTTCACCGCCACCGACGAGACCGGCGGTTCGACTTCCCTCACCTTCAACGTCACGGTCGCCCCGCCGGTGGTGTTCGACGCGGATGAGCGCCAGGCCTTCAAGGACACGATCTTCGAGTACACCGTCGGCCAGGCGGACCCCATAAACGCGACGCTGCCGGAGGCTTCGGGCGGCCACGGCACGCTGACCCATGGCCTGAGCTACTGGGTGAAAGAGCAGAGGGTGGTCGATGGGCGGCAGATTACCGGTCATGTGGAAAAATCCATCAACGATGACGCCCCGGGCCTCTCCTTCGATGCGAGCACCCGGGTCCTCACCAGCGACACCGGCGCGAGCGCGCCCTCGGCGAAGGCGTTCTACAGCGTGGACTACTGGGCCGAGGACGAGAACGGGGCCCGGGTCATTGCGTCCAACTCCATCGCCGTGAATGAGGCCCCGACCGTGCGGATGATAGCCGACCAGACCTTCACGGTAGGTCAGAGCGCATCCATCACACTGCCCAAGGCGGAGGGCGGGACGACGGTGGGAATCGGCATCCGGTACGAGCTGGAGCCCGGGGTCCAGGGGCTCGTCTTCAACGGGAGGCAGAACGTCAGGAGCCTCTCCGGTACGCCGACCGTTCCCGGCACGACGACGATGACCTACACCGCCACCGACCGCAACAACGTCAGCGCCACCCGGACCTTCGACGTTACCGTCGTCAACGGCTCCTCGGCCCCGGCCTCAGCGCCCTCCTCGGTGCAGGCGGCGCAGTCCTCCTCAGGCCCGGACCCCAACGGATCGGGCGCAGCGGCGGTCTGGGACACCGTGTCGGGGGCGACCGGCTACGTGGTCCAGGTCATAGCGGACGGCGGCACCTACCCGGCCCTGAAGGCCGATTCCGCCCCCGCCGACGTCAACCTGAATCTCCCGGACCCTGACCGGGGGCTGGTCTGGATCAACGCGATCAGCAGCGGCGACTACAAGGTGCGCGTCGCCGCGAAGAACGCCGACGGCGTAGGCCCCTGGTCGGAAGAGGTCAGCTTTACCGTGCGGATAGGAGGAGTGTAGGCGGGCGCGCCAAGGAGGGCATGAGCAGATGAGTAAAGGCACTCTCGGAAAAGTGATGATGTTGCGCAGCTTTGGGTTCCGGGCCGGACCCCTCCGGCGCGTCACGGCCCTCGCCGTGCTTGCGGCTGCGGCGCTCCTGCTCCTCCACGACGCGCCGAACGCCGCCTGGGCGCAGCGAACATTACCCGGCGTCCCGCAAAACGTCACGGTTACGCCGGGCGACGCCTCCCTGACGCTGACGTGGGAAGCGCCAGCGTCCTGGGGCGACTTTCCGGCGGGCGGCTACGAGGTGGACTGGTACGCCGGCGCATCCCCTCCCGCGGACTCGTCGGATTGGAACAGGGCCTCCAACGGCCTAGCCGCTACCGCCACCAGCTACACGTTCACCGGGATCTATCAGGGCCACACCGTTGCCAACGGCACGACCTACCAGCTGCGGATCCGCGCGTACACCGTAAATCCGAGTGACGATACCGACACGCTGCCCAGCCGTTGGGTGGTTACGTCCGGCACTCCGAGGCCGGCATCCGCCGACGCCACCCTCAGCGCGCTGGAGATCGCCAACGCCACCACCGGCAGCGACGCGCCGGCGGGCCCGGTGTGGCCCTTTGGCGACCGCGTCTTCGTGGCCGCGATGCTCCAGGAGGTCACCAGTGTAACCGTCCGGCCCACGGCCGCGGCGGGCGACCTGGCGAGCATCACGGTGCAGCTGGAGAGCGGCGGTACCCCCCAGACGGTGGCCAGCGGCGCGGACAGCTCCGCCATCACCATCACCCCGAAGACAGACTCCTCCGTGCCGCACAACATCCTGGTGAAGGTGACCGCGGAGAACGGAGACGTCCTGACCTACACGTTGAAGGTGTACCAGTACCCGCCCGTCAGCTTCGGAGACGCCGCCATCCCCGACCTGACATTCACGCAGGGCGCGGAGGTGCAGCACGGCCCGCTCCCGTCGGGCAGCGATGATTACGAGGTGACCTATACGGCCACCGGGCTTCCCGCGGGACTCTCCCTGTCGGGTGTTCACCGGACCATCGTCGGCACGCCCCAGGCCGTCACCACCGCCCCGGTCAGCGTCACCTACACGGCCACCGGCGAATTCGGCAGCACGGCCTCCCTCACCTTCAACGTGACGGTCGTCGGGACAGTGACCTTCGACGCGGCCGAGATTCAGCCCTTCAAGGGCAGGACCATCGACTACACCGTCGGCCAGGCGGCACGGATCAACCGGACGCTGCCGGAAGCCATGGGCGGCCAAGGCCCGCTGACCCATCACCTGACCTACACAGTGCAGGAAGGGAACGGTTCAGTGGAGAAGACCATCAACGCCGACGCTCCGGGCTTCTCCTTCGACTCCGCCAACCGGGTCCTCACCAGCGACACCGGCGGGAGCGCGCCTTCCGCGGCGGCCCACTACAGCGTGCGCTATTGGGCCGAGGACCAGAACGGGTCCCGGGCCATCGCCCCGTTCACCATCATCGTGTGGGAAGCGCCGTCGCTGCCGGTGGTGGCTGGCCGGAGCCTCACCGTGGGCGTCGCCGCCACCATCACGCTGCCCAGGGCGTCGGGCGACGGGCTGGGGGGACGGGGCCGCATGGACTACACGCTGTCGCCGGGGGTCGACGGCCTCTCGTTCGACGCTGGGGACCGCACCTTGTCGGGCACGCCCCTGGTCCCGGGCGGCACCGAGATGACCTACACCGTGACGGACGCCAACGACGTTAGCGACAGCAGAACTTTCACCATCACCGTAGTTAACGGCCCCACGGCCCCGTCGGCAGCGCCCGGTTCGCTGGAAGCAACACAGGAGACGTCGTCCCCTGCCGGATTGAGCGCCTCGGCGACCTGGGACGCCGTGACGGGCGCGACCGGCTACGTGGTCCAGGTCATCGAGGCGGACGGGAGTTATCCGGACAAGCCGGTCAAATCCGCCCCCGACGGCGTCGTCCTGACGACCCTGACGGATGGCACATCGCATTGGGCCGTCATTTCCGCCATCAGCGCCGGCGACTACAAGGTGCGCGTTGCCGCCAGGAACGCGGACGGCGTGGGCCCCTGGTCGGAGGAGGTCAGCTTTACCGTGCGGATAGGAGGGGTGTAGCCGGGGACGGCTGCCTCGCTTCAGCCAGGATGAACTTGGGGGGAATCATGAAAGCGATACACAGGCGCATCGGCACATCGGGAATGGTCATCATCGCCGCGCTGTTGGGCGTGGGCCTCGTCCTTTGGTCCGCGCCCTCCGTCCACGGCCAGTACCCCATCACGATGACCTCGGCGTTCGGCGGCGGCGACACGATACCCGACAAGACCTTCACCGCAGAGGAGGGGAGCCAAAGGGTGGCGGACAGGACCTACACCGCAGGCCACGAGATCTCCTACCTGGGTCTCAGCGACGCTGAGGTGGAAGCTCTCAGGCTGCCCAAAGCCACATCGGAATTCTGCTGCCCCGGCCCGTACACCTACACGGCCACCGGCCTGCCCGCAGGGCTCTACCTGACCCAGGACAGGCTCATCCGGGGCACGCCCGAGGCCGCCACCAAGAGCCCGGCTGAAGTCGACTACACCGCCAGAGACCAGATCGGCGGCTCGGTTACCACCCACTTCCACATAACGGTCGCCCCGCCGGTGGTGTTAGACGCAGACCAGCGGCAGACCTTCAAGGACACCATCTTCGAGTACACCATCGGCCAGGCGGAACCCATAGAGGCGACGCTGCCCGCGGCTACGGGCGGCCACGGCGGCCTGACCTATGGCCTGAGCTACGTCGTGAAGGAGCAGAGGACGGTGGACGGGCGGACGATAACCGGCGGCGTAGAGAAGAGCGTCAACGATGACGCCCCGGGCTTCTCCTTCGATGCCAGCACCCGGGTGCTCAGCAGCGACACCGGCATGGACGCGCCCTCGGCCAAGGCCTTCTACAGCGTGGACTACTGGGCCGAGGACCAGAACGGGGCCCGGGCCATTGCCTCCAACTCCATCGCCGTGAAGGAGGCCCCGACCCTGGAGGCGATAGCCGACCAGGAATTCACGGCTGGCCAAAACGCCTCCATCACCCTGCCCGAGGCGGTGGGCGGGTCCAGGGTGGGGATCGGCATCCGGTACCGGCTGGAGCCCGGGGTCGCGGGGCTGGTCTTCAACGGGAGACAGAGCATCAGGAGCCTCTCCGGTACGCCGACCGTTCCCGGCACGACGACTATGACCTACACCGCCACCGACCGCAACAACGTCAGCGCGACGCGGACCTTCAACGTCACCGTCGTCAACGGCCCCTCGGCCCCGGCGTCCGCGCCCTCATCGGTGCTGGCGGCGCAGACATCCTCGGGCGCGGACCCCAACGGGTCGGACGCCGCGGCGACCTGGACAACCGTGTCCGGGGCGACCGAATACGTGGTGCAGGTGATAGCCGACGGCGGCAGCTACCCGGCCCTGAAGGCCGATTCCGCCCCCGCCGACGTCAAGCTGAATCTCCCTGACCCGGACCGGGGGCTGGTCTGGATCAACGCCATCAGCGCCGGCGATTATAAAGTGCGGGTGGCCGCCAGGAACTCCGGCGGGGTAGGCCCCTGGTCGGAAGAGGTCAATTTCACCGTGCGGATAGGAGGAGTGTAGGCGATGAAGACGACCGGGCATGCAAAGCGTGGGATTCCGTCATACGGCATATCCGATTCTAGCCCCCCCCCCCCCGAGTTTTCAGGAAACCGCCGGAGGGCAAACATGACGCAACCTCCTTCCTTCTGCCTGACGGCAAGGCAGGTCGCCGCTCTCCCCTCCTGCTGCTGGCTGCCATGCTGATGGCCCTGGCGGTCCTCTTCGCGCCCGGCGCACAGCCCGCCCAGGCGGCCACCTCCTCCTTCTGGTCCGCCACGCTCACCCCGACGAATCAGGGCAGCGGTACATCAGGGTGCACACACATTGGAAGTACTGCCTGTTCATCTACCAGTGTGCTCACGGACAATGATTTCACGTATGGCAGCGCAAGCTACACGATCAGGCAGGTCTTGCTCACTTCAGGCACACTCATAATCACACTCAACAAAACCATCCCGAATAGCCTCAAGACCTCGGGCGTGGCGCTGGTTGAGGGCGACACAACGCTCGCATTTAAAGACGCCACTCTGAGCCAGTGGAGTTCACCCAATGACAGGCTGACGTGGACCAGCACCGGCCTGAGCTGGACGGTTGGAACCGGCGTCTCGCTGAGCCTGACGGAGCCCGTCACCATGACGGCGGAGTTCGATACCGGCGTCACCATACCTGACAAGACCTACACGGTCGGCGCGGATGTGAACCAGACCTACACCAGCGATCAGGACCAGGGGCTGCCCAGGCTGCCGGAGCCCACCGTCACCTATGGCATCGACGAGGGCAAGGGGCAGTACGACGTGGCCTACACCCTCGCGGACCTGCCGGCGGGGCTCTCCGTGGGCACGGACCGCGTGCTCCGGGGCGTCCCAACCGAGGCTACCAGCGGCGCGGTCACCGTCACCTACACCGCCACCGTCACCTTCTACATCCCGGTCGAGGACCCCCAGGAGGGCGAGGACCCCCGCGAAAGTGTCGGGACCGCCACCGATTCCCTGATGTTCGACGTGACGGTCAACCCGCCGGTGAGCTTCGGGGCGGAGGCGCAGAAGTTCTTCGCCGCCAGGACCGTCACCTTCACCGGCAGCGGATGGCTGAACAACATGCTCCCGGCGGCCCAGGGCGGCACCGGGACCCTCACGTACAGCCTGATCGAGAACAGCTCGGGGAACCCGCTGACGGACGAGGTCAGCTCGATCACCTTCAACGCCACCACCCGCACCATCACGGGATCGCTGAACCAGGGAGAGCGGTACGCCGTCACCCTCATCGCCACCGACCAGAACGGCGCCACCGCGCAGGGGTACATCCAGGTCCGCCACGACGTGGGTGGCGTGTAGGCGGCAGAGGCGAGAGGCGACGCGACGGCTAAGGAGGTCATGAGCAGATGAGGAATGGCGCCCTGGGAAAAGTGATGATGTTGCGGGACTCCGGATTTCTGTCCGGACCGCTTCGGCGTTTTGCGGCCATCACCATGTAGGCGGCCGCGGCGCTCCTGGCCGTCGCCCTGGCCTTGGGTGGGGTTGACGCACCTGTGCCGGTTGCGGTGGAGGCATCTGCGCCAACGGTCCTCCCAACCATAAAGTGCGCCGATGCCAAAGACTGCGTTCTCTACGTGGGCGAGACACTGCACGCGGACGTAACGGGCATACCCGACGCCTACGGGCTGACCGAAGTAGATGTCGAGTATGGCTATCAGTGGATGACCAACGACGGCAGCGCCGACACGGACATAGGGGGCGCTACGGCAACGACTTACACCCTGACTTCCGCCGAAGTGGGCAAGACCATCAAGGTGCGGGTCAGCTTCACCAACACCGACGGCAACGACGAGACTTTGACCAGCGCCGCCACCGCGACGGTGAGGGTCCGGACATTGGAGTTCTACGTCTTGGAGGGCCGCAGGAGCGACGGAAGCGGCGGGAGCCATGTCATTGCCAGCAGCCAAACCATCTCGGAAGGACTATCGTTCTACTACTTCATCAAGCTGAGCTCCCGGCCCAGCGCGGATGTGACCGTCACGCCAGCCAATTCTTCGTCCGCCGTAGAGGTGAACACCGGGTCGGACAGGCCGTTAACTTTCACTTCGGGCAACTGGTCTGTGATGCAGGCTGTGCAGGTTTTCACCTACCCCGGAGCCGGGGGTGACGAGGAAGCCGGCAGCATAACGCACACTGTGAGCAGCGCTGATGCCACCTACGACGGCCTTGCTGCCATCTTCGCCGCCAATATAGTCGGCACGAATTCCGAGTGCACTGCTTCGGCTGCCCCGACACTCACAGTGAGAGCATGGCAAGACGCAGAGGCAGAAACCAAATACTTCATGAGAGTCAAGCCCGATTTGGACCAGGAGGCTGCCTGCGGCGACACCCCCATAGTCGGCTACGACACTGCCATCCAGAAAGACAACGGCGAGTGGCAGTACAGCCCCAATTCCAGGTGGGCCGTGCCGTCGGCAGCGACATACTCGGTAAGTCCGGTGGTGCATTCCTATGGCGTGTCCCAAGGCTCCACGTACCGGGTGAAGCTGCGCGGCATCACGTACCGGGCGGGTGTTACGCCGTGGTCGCCGGTGGTCGAAGTTGCGGTTCAGCCCGCCGGGGGCTTGTGAAGAGAACAGGGGGCAGTTGAACCCGGATTCATCAATGTTGCATCAGAGGAGGCTCATGGTTGAACGCAAGCTGGTCGCATTGACTTTGTCCGCAATGGCTCTGACGATCATCTTAATCCTGAACGCCTGCGGAGACGGTGAAGCGGGGCTGACCCGGGCCGAGGTGGAGGAGATAGTCCGGGAGGAGATGGCCACGCAGTCTCAGGCCGAATCCTCCCCCGGCATGGACTCCGCCGACGTGGAGGAGATCGTCAACGACGCCATCGAGAAGATGCCCCCGCCGGAGCCGGGCCTGTCTCAGGCCGAGGTGGAAGAGTTGCTCAACGACGCCATCACCGATATGCCTCAGCCGGAGCCGGGCCTGACCCGGGCCGAGGTGGAGGAGATAGTCAGGGCGGCCACCTCCCAGGTTTCCCAGCCCGGACTCACCGAGTCGGAGGCTGAGCGGATAGCAAGAGCCGCCGTCGCCGCCATACCCCCCAAATCAGCCCCCGCCGACTACACCCGCTTCTTCGTCGAAAGCGCCATCGCCCGCTACGAGACCCAGGGCCTCGACGCCACCCTCGCCCACTACAACCGCGTGGAGAGCGTCGACGGCCAGTGGTACGTCTTCATCATCGACGAGAACGACATGGTTATAGGGCATCCCGACGCCCACCGCCTGGGCCTGGACATGAAGGGATGGGTGGGCACCGACGCCAACGGATACAACTTTGGGCCGGACATGCTCTCCGCCACGGAGGAGGGCAAGTGGGTGTCCTACGTGTACCGGAACCCGGAGAGCGGCGGCATCGGCCCCGGCCACACGGGGGCGCTGGAGTACAAGCACGTCTGGGCGGTGCGGCACGACGGTCTGCTGTTCGCCTCGGGCTGGCACGTCACCGCCGACGAGTACACCAGGTTCGTGGTGGACGAGGCCATAGCCCGCTACCACGCCGACGGCCTCGACGCCGCCCTGGGCCACTACAACACCGCCGAGAGCGTGGACGGCCAGTGGTACGTGTTCATCGCCGACGAGGATGGCAGCATTGTCGGGCACCACGACCCGGGCTGGGTGGGCCGCAAGCTGAACGACCTTCTGGGCGCGGAGGAATTCTCCGCCTCCGGGGACGGCGCATGGATGGACGGCGAGGACGTGAACCCGGCGACGGGCGAGGTGGAGGACAAGCACTTCTGGCTGGTGGAACACGACGGACTGGTCTTTGGCTCCGGGTGGCACCACGACGAGTCGGGCCGGCAGTAGCGGGCCGAGGACGGGGTCGACAGCGGGAAGCCGGTGTGGACCGGTGCTGCATACCCGGGACTGGGTGAATGGCAGCCCTGTGGGACGCTCTCCGGTGGCCCGCGGCGAAAGGATTGGGCGCATCTCAGGTGAAAGTCCTCTATTCAATTCGCCATGCCCGGTAGATGGGTAGCGCAGGTTTTCCCAGGCAGCGCCGCGAGGCGCAGCAGACGGCATGTGCCGGGTGCATGGACAGGCTGTGTGCGCTGGGCTGCGGTGACGGGTGTAATCAGGAACACATGAGCTTGAAGAACGCTGAGCGAAAGGGACTGCACCTGCTCCCGGCTTTCCTCCTGATGGCCTCCCTGTTCTTGGCGCTCTCCGTTTTCCCGCGTGAGACCGGCGCCCATCCCTGCCCGCCGGCACACGGCCACAACGACTTTCACGGAGTGAACTGCGAGGAATTGGGGCATGACACCCCGCACCGCGAAGTCACTCACGTGGATGCTGGCCAAGCCCTGACCGCGGACCTGGCGCTGAAGGCATATATTCCCAACGAACCCGGCCGGCATTACCTGAATGATGGAGACCGGGTCCGCATCACCCTGCCGGGATTCGACCTGTCCAGGGCCCGGTTCCGGGAGCCGGGCGATGACGGCGCGCCCTTTGACCGGATCATCATCGGCGACAGCGCGGATGCCAATATGGCAAGTCCGGCCGGGGTCATTGCCAGTGGCGACACGCTCACGCTGGTCCTCCCGGACCTTCACATGAGCCACGCCCATGAACCCGGTGAGCACCTGGTCATCACCATCAGGAAGGAGACCGGCATCCTGGCCCCGCGGCTTCCCAGGGGGTTCGACGATGATGCCCGGGGCTACCTGGTCGAGATCGTATTCATTGATGTGCAAGACGGCTCGGAAGCCAGGGAAGTCGCCGCCGGTGACCGGAATATCATCGTGGTCGGAAACCCCGTGAGCTCCTCAGTGCCCGGCGCAACAGTCCGGGTGAGGCTTGCCGTCTTTGCCGAGAGCGGCATCCACAGGGACGAGGATATAACGGTGGACTTCTCCGGGCCTGATTCAGAGTCCTCCTTTACCGTCCCCGAAAGCATCGACGAATCCAGGGTGCAGATGCGATACCTTGGCCGGACGTTCACTCCGTCTGAAGTCCTGGTCCAGGGAGACAAGGTGGTCCTGACACTGCCGGAGAAGGATGGCCCGGAGCTGGTCCAGGGCGAGTATCTGATAGTCTTCAATCAGTCCGCCGGAATCAGGAATCCCCTGGCCGCGGGCAACCGGACCATTGTCGTTTCGTCATTCGCCGGGGGCGATGTTGATGACGAGATAATCGCGGTGATAAAGAGGACAACGGAGACCGACCCGGCCGAGGGTGTCCGGGGCAGCGAGTTCACCCTCACCGGCAAGGGCTACGCCAGGGGCACTGTCACCATATTCGGGGGTGACGATGCCGAGATCGACCCGGGAGAGACCCTGGCCTCCGCCAGGACCGACAAGGGCGTATTCAGGGTGACGCTGACGGCAGGCGGCAGAGCGGGCGAGTCCGGTTACCGGGTCAATGCCGTGGACAGCAGCGGGGCCGTGGCTTCCCTGGAGTTTTCGATCAAGGAATCCATGTCATTCAGCCCGGCTTCCGCCCGTGCCGGCTCCGGACTGAGGATCGACATCGCCGACTGGGAAGCCAGCGGCCAGGGGGTTGCCGCCGTCCGCATCGCCGGCCGGACCGCTTACATCGCCGGAGTCCGGCAGTACGCCGGCTGCGTGGAATACACGGGCCTGCTCATGCCCGGCGGCGATGGGAAGATCACCCTGGACGTCACCGTGCCCCGGAACGTTCCCGCGGGAGAGCAGACGGTCTCAGTCTACGGTCCCAACCAGCTGAGGGACCTGGGCAAGGACCGGTGCGGCCCCGACGCGGATGGGGACGGGGCGTGGACCGCCGCCGAGGCTGAACTTGAACCAGAGCCGGCCCCTGTTGTCACCGCAATTCTTGAAGTTGAGGTCAGGCCGCTGGAGGTATCGCCTGATACGGCGGCGCGGGGACAGAGAATCACCGTCACCGGTCCGGGCTTCGCCCGCGGCCGGGCGGCCTCCGGGGGCGTCGGGAGGGTCACCATTGGCGGCAGGGACGTGCTTGAAGACCCCTCCGTCTTCGACGTCTCCTCCGGCGGGTACGTGACCATGACCGTGACCGTCCCGGAATCTATTCCCGACGGCCCCAACGAGGTGCGCGTGGAAGGGATTGACGGCTCCATAGGCATGGGCAAGCTGACGGTTCCCGAGGCCGCCATCACGGTTGAACCGGGGGAGAGCAGGCGGGGAACGGAGATATCGGGGACCGGCAGCGGTTTCATAGCCCATGCCCCGGTGAGGGTGACCTACGGCGGCGGCGGGGCCGGTGGTGCCTTCCTCGGCTCTGTCCTGGCTGACTCCAACGGCCGTTTCAGCTTCGCCTTCACGGCGCCCGCTGCCGCCGAAATAGGGATGAGCCACAGGGTGACGGCTGTCGCCGCGGCGGGCCGCGGGCCCGGCATGACGCAGATCTCCGCGGAAGCGTCTCACACGATACTGGCGGGCGCCATAACCGTCACGCCCGGTTCGGCGTTGCCCGGCGAGTCCGTCACCGTAAGGGGAGACGGACTGCCGCCGTTCCGGCAGGTCACGTCACTGGCCATAGAGGGCATGTCCGTGCCTCTCGTCTCGTATCCCGCCACCGGCCGGACCGGGGCCTTTGTGCTGGAGTTCATAGTCCCCCGCGTCGAGCCGGGCAGCCGCACCCTCCAGATTGAGGTGGGCGGGGTGGTCACGACTCAGAAGGTCGAAATTCTCGCGCCCGTCCTGAACGGGCCTCCCCGGGAGGTGTTCAAGGAGCTCATCACCGCCGGGGCGCTGGAGCGGGTCTGGCGCTTCGAGGAGGCCGGGCAAAGCTGGGCCCTTTTCGACCCCCGGCCTGAGTTCGCATCCCTGACCAGCCTCACGGAAGTGGGCAGCGGCGATTTCCTGTGGGTCCGCATGGCGGTGCCCCACCCATTCCAGGGCAATGCCCTGACCGCCGGCTGGAACCCCATCGAGCTGGAATAGCAGGTAGTACCTCAGCTTGAATGGGGTAGCGCCATACTCCACAAGCAAAAAGAACTGCTGACAGGGCAGCATTCCGGTTCAGGTGGTCTTGGGTAACACCACATGGGGCAACCCAAGTGGGTTGGCCCATGCCTGATTCAACCTGTTCCACCCGAATCGGAACCCTGGCGGCGCAAGGCCGGGGCAGACCCAATAGATATGTCCAGGTCAACTAACGGGCTCCGGCCTCCCGCAGCATTGTGACAGCCAAATCGTTGCCCATCACTCTGGCGAGACTCAACGGAGTGCTCTCATCATTGTTTCTGGCTTTGGCATCCGCGCCGGCCTCCAGCAAAGCAGACAGGGCCGAATCATTGCGATGCCAGGCCGCTGTGTGCAACGGAGTCCATCCGTCATTGTTCCTGGCATCGATGTCGGCCCCGGCGTCCAGCAGGGTCTGCATGACTTCCAGGTTGTCGTTGTACTCGATGGCCTGATGCAGCGGTGTTTTTCCGAAAACGTCCCGGGCCTCAAGATCGGCGCCGGCGTCCAGCAGAGCCTGAACGGACGCCAGGTTGTCGTTGTACTGTAGGGCAAGGTGCATCGGGGTCTGCCCATCACTGTTCCTGGCCTCGGTGTCGGCGCCAGCATCCAGTAAAGCCTGAAAGATTGGCATGTCGCCCCAGAAGTTGAAGGCCGCCGCGTGGAGCGGGGTCGATTGATAATCATCCCGGGCGTCGATATCGGCCCCGGCGTCCAGCAAGGCCAGGGAGACCGCCAGGTTTTGGCCGACATGAATCGACCGATGCAGCGGGCTTACGTCTTCCGCGAACAAGCTCACGGCTTCGAGTCGCCCGTAGAGCGATGTTCTACGCCGTAGCTGAACTGCAGGACGCGGGGAACATTTCTCAGGGAGGCGCTCGCGCGCTAGAACGGTACTTACGAACCTACGACCCTACGACCCCAGGAATGGTTTTGGCGGAACCGTCACACCGGCCCGCGAATATTGTTCCCACTTCCGGCTTGGAGTTCATGGATAATGTGTCGAAATGGACTGATGCTGTAGACGAAGCTCTGCAATATACCAATTGGACGCCCGATGACGACTTCGTGGTGTTGGCCGAACATTCGATCATCGCGAAACGAAGGCCTTGGGAGTCTCCGCGCGAGACTAGATACAGCGCGATGGTACCCTTAGTCTCTTCTTCATTTCCAGTATGCCGTAATCCGGAAGAGCTTTTCGGCAGGGTTTCGAACCGGACAGTCGAAGAGTATGAATCCTTAATTACGTATCCGAATCTTTATCCGCTAGTAATACAGTATGTAGCACCTGGGTTTCACTCTCCGGGGAACAATTGGGTTGCCTTGAACCCTTCAGTAGCGCACAAATTAGGCTGGTCCCAGGTTAAGGAGGGAATGTTTCGCTGGGTGGACTCGGCGGGTGCCATCAAGGTCGAGACAGTTTGGTGGGTAGATGGACTACTAGGCCATTCGACCCACGGGCCTAGCTCCGAAGAAATCGCAGCGGGTTGGCTCGTACTAGCATCCCAATCCGGGTTAGCGGAAATACAGCGGGAGATCGGTTCTTTGACTAGACATTCCATCGTCGTTAGGCAATACAACCACGAAGGAGAACCTGTGAAACGTTCCGCAGCATCATCGAACCTCTTGTAGGTACAACGGTGGATATGTGTGGCCACGATGGGCAACCTTTGAAGGAATAATTGTGGTTGATGCCACATCCTAGTTGAAGAGGCCACCAGATACATTGAAAGCCCCAACTCCACCTCAAAGATGGCATGGTCTCCCGTCAAACCAAGACCGCCCCAATAGGCTCGGACTAGCTTTACGGGTTTCGGTACAACGGTCACAGTGCCCCCAGCCACATCTCGAAAACGGTTCTGCCTACCGTCAAAATAAGCCTACCTAACTGGATAAAATCAAGAACCTTCACTGTCAGGTTCACTCTGGCGCTGTAACACGATGCCCGATTCCCTTGATTCGAAGAGCCGTGTGCTGAGGTCACGGCAGTGTGCTATCTATGTCGTAACGTCAGAGACCCTGACGCACTAAATCGGCAATCCTTTCCCCTAGCATCAGCACTGCCGGGTTGATGGGCGCACTCACCAGGTCGGGCATTATGGATGCATCCGCCACCCGCAGGCCCTCCAGTCCTTGCACCCGCCCGTACTGGTCCACCACAGCCATCGAGTCCGACGACGGCCCCATCTTGCAGGTGCCCGATATGTGGGAGAAGGTCACTGCATCCCGCAACATCCAGGCATCGAGCGCCTCATCCGAGACAAAGTCTGGGTCGGCAGGTTCCAGACGGTCGCCCAACAACTCCCTCAGCCCCTCATGCCGGGCCAGTTGCAGGGCCTGATGCACCCCGTGGCGCAAACGCTGCCGGTCGAAGGGTTCACTCAGGTAGTTGTAGTCCAGCCATGGCTGAACGTTGTGGTCCGTCGACCTCAGTCTCAACTCGCCGCGACTGGCGGGACGCAGCAGGGCAACCATCATCTCAGCCAGGTCGGGACCGGAAGCCCCGACTTCGCCTTCCTTTGGCACCTTCAGAGTCTTGACCCGCGGCGTGACGAAGGCGCCCATCCCGATGGACAGGTCGTTCCGGTATTCTGAGTCCGGCGCGGTGAAACGCAGGGTGGCCCCGCCCCGGGCCGGAGCATCACCCTTGGAGTGACCGTCCCGGATTCGCCATGTCACGTACAATTTGGGATGGTCCTTGAGGTTTTGGCCGACCCCCGGCGAGTCCAGCAGCACCGGGATTCCCACGCCTTCCAGGTGCTCCGCAGGCCCGACCCCCGACAGCATCAGCAAATGGGGTGAACCGATGGCGCCTGCGCTCAGGATGGTCTGGGATCCCTCGACGGTGAACGTCTCGCCGCCGCTTTCCACCAGAACGCCGATGGCCCGCTTCCCCTGGAACAGCAGTTGGCGCACGGTGCAGTCGGAGCGTATGGTGAGATTGAGGCGGTGTCTGGATGGTTCCAGATACGCCAGGGCGGTGCTGAAGCGGACCCGGTTATGGTTGTTGGTAATGCCGGGTCCGACCCCGGTGGCGTCCGGGCTGTTGTGGTCCGGGCAATCGGGAAACCCAGCCGCCCGGCAGGCGTTGTAAAACGCTTGCTGGGTCGGATGCCAGTCCTCCCTCCGGGAGTGGTGAACGAAGATGGGACCGTCGGAGCCGTGAAAGTCGTCGTGATGGTCTACATCGGTCTCAATCTTCCTGAAGTAGGGCAAGACCTCCCGGAAACTCCAACGGTCGTTGCCCAGCGCAACCCAGTGGTCGAAGTCTTCGGGGACTCCGCGATAGAAGGCCGATGAGTTGATGGCACTGGAGCCTCCGGTAACCTTGCCCCGGGGCACCGGCATGTCCGGATACATTTCAGTGGCGCGCGCAACATACTGCCAGTTGTGACGGCTCTCCAGCAAGGATATAGGGTGACCGCCAAACGTGCGCAGGGGAGGAGCGTTCCCGCCGGTGTTGTATCCGAACTTGACATCTTCGGGCAGGTGCTCGAACTGAGGATAATCCGGGCCGGCCTCCAGCAGCAGCACCGATACCCCGGGATCCTCCGAAAGCCGGGCTGCCAGAATGCTGCCAGCGGAGCCGGCACCAATGATGATGTAGTCGTAACTCATATTTCTCCTTCGGCTGGCGCCATACTAATTTGCCAGTGCGATAGCCGGGCACGGCTGGGGGTGGCAAGGGCAGGATGTTGGGCCGACGGGACATTCCCATAGCCGCAGGCTGGTATGACCCGGAAATTGGACTCGAGGCAACCCTCCTTCCCTTCCTTTCTTCACCTATGAGATTCGGTCATCGCTGCGCCGGTTGTTCCGCAAGGCTCTCTTAGTTGAAACACAGGCGCGGATGAATTTGCAAGTTCATCGACGATTCAGTGGCACTAGCTTTCGACACCTTTGGCGGTCCAAAACCCCTCCCCAGGGCCGTCGTGCCGGCCCTGCTTTCGTCCCTGGTCTGCCTTGGAGGGGTGTCACGTCGCCACGCAGTGATCTTCGGTGATTTTTCAGGCGCTTCCATAGTTCTTCCATTTCTTTCAGGGCAGCTTCCCCGTCCACCGGAACGCCGCACCTGAGAAGCCCTTCTCTGTGGCGAAGGCCGTAGCTCAACTGGTCTATGCGCTCTCCAGCCGTTTCCTGGCGGCTGTGGGACCATACCTTGCAGGATTAATCCCCAAAGAGATGGCGTGGCCCAGGCGTGCACCTCCATCTCAGCGGCCTCATGGACCCATCTGACAGCACTCTCCAGTGACTTGTCGACGAAGCTCTCTCCAACGTGATACAGGATTGTGAGGGCCCGATTTGGATGCCTGCGGTTGAAGTCCCTGACCTCATATCCGATGTTCTCCGCACGTTGTCTGGCTATGATCTGGCGAATGAAACCGCATCTCCGGCGACTATGGCCGAGAAAGCCTAGTGGATGACCACCGTTGAACTGATGGCTAGCAGGGTATTATGGGTTGGCAGCCTGAGAAGTTCGAGAAGTGGGGTTGAGGCGATGGTCAAGAAATACCGGGTGCATCTGACGGGACAGGAGCAGGAGGAACTGAAAGGGCTGGTGTCCAAGGGCAGAGAGGCGGCTTACCGGCAGACTCACGCCCGCATTCTGTTGCTCTGCGATGAGAACCAGGACGGCGGGGCCTTGCGGGACCAGGATATAGCCCGGGTCCTGAAGGTGGGCGCCGCCACGGTGGAGCGGGTGCGCCGCCGCTGCGTGGAGGAGGGTCTGGAAAGGGCCTTGGGACGCAAGGAGCAACTGAACCGCCGCCCCAGGAGACTGGACGGTGAGGGCGAGGCCCGCCTGGTGGCCCTGGCCTGCTCCCAGCCGCCCGGTGGCCGGGCCGGCTGGACACTGCAACTGCTGGCTGACCGGCTGTTGGAAAGGGAGGTTGTGGACAGCATCAGCCCGGAGACGGTGCGCCGGTGTCTGAAAAAAACCGGTTCAAGCCCTGGCTGAAGGAGAGCCGGTGCATCCTGCCCAGGGCCGATGCCGGGTTCGTCTGCGCCATGGAGGACGTGCTGGAAGTGTATCACCGCCGGTTCGGGGACAACGAGGTGCTGGTGTGCCTGGACGAGACCAGCAAACAGCAGGTGAAGGAAACCCGCCGGCCGCGGCTGGACCGGCCTGGGGCGCCAGCCTGCTACGATTACGAATACCAGCGCAATGGAGTGAGCAACCTGTTCATGCTGTTCGCGCCCCTGGAGGGGTGGCGCCGGGTGGAGGTCACGGACCGGCGCACCAAGGTTGACTGGGCGCGGGTGGTGCGGCAACTGGTGGACGTGGACTACCCGGACAAGGACCGGATAGTGCTGGTGATGGACAATCTGAACACGCATCACCCGTCGTCACTGTACGAGGCATTTGAGCCTGGGGAGGCGCGGCGCATAGCGGAGAGGCTGGAGATCCACTACACGCCGAAGCATGGAAGCTGGCTGAACATGGCAGAGAGCGAGTTGGCGGTGCTGGCCCGGCAGTGCCTGGACCGCCGGATTCCCTCTCAGGAAATACTGAGAGAGGAGACTTGGGCTTGGGAGAGCCAGCGAAACCGCGATGCGATTCAGGCCCAGTGGCGCTTCACCACTCAGGACGCCCGAATCAAGCTCAAGTCCCTCTACCCATCAATACAATAGTGGCAGACTACTAGTCGGTTCCCAGATACCTTGCCCAGCCGGTGCCCAGCACTGTTTTCCTGGTGGTGGGCCGGCCCGGTGTCAGTCCTGGTCTTGGTGCCCTTCCTCGTCAAAGAGGGCAGGAAGAACATGAACGCCAAGTCTGCTTTTGCACCGGCCGTTTCTACGGCCTGCGCGCATGTCGGGCGGCATGTTGTAGAGCGTGACCGTAAGTTCCCTGTTGCTAGGAAAGGTAGCGACTAACCCAGCCCGAACTGCTCCCTGGCGTTTCCGCCCATCATTCTGGCGATGACAGGCCGTTCTATATCCGCCTGGCTCAGCGCTTGGATAGCGTCCCAGGCCGAGGACGTGTCGTGGTGCGGATAGCGAGAGCCCCAGACGACTTTCTTTTCATATGCGTGGGGAAGTTCCTGTATCAGCCTCTCCTCGGCGTCGAAGCCGAGCATGACGCGACCCTCCTCCCACGTCTCTTCCGGTTCGGTGCTCACCGGGTAGTAATGCTGAAGGGGGATGACCCGGGTCGAGGCCTCCATTTTCTCCAGCACTTCCTCCATCCACGACGCCTTACCGTGGGCCATCACGACCTTCATATCGGGGAACCGCTCCATCACGGTATAGCCGATCAGCGTGGACGCCACGAACATGTGGTTGTCCAGCCAGTGGGAAAGTATCGGGGCCAGGGGGTGCCCGAGGGGGACCATTCCGCTGGCCGGAGACACCCGGTTGCGGTCGCTGGTGCTGCCCCCGGCGTTGGGGCCTCCCCCGCCGCCTCCCAGCCCAGCCGTCTGGGTGAGACGGCCCTTGATCTTCTCGAAGAAGGGGCCGTGAGACGTCCACTCCGGATTCCACAGGCCCGCGGCGGGATGTACCGCGGCGGTCAGCCCCAGTCTCTCCAGTTCGGACCAGAGGGGATCGTAATAGGGGTGGGTGAGGTAGCGCCCCTCCAAGAACATGGGGCGGATGAACGCCCCCCGGAAACACCGTATTCCGGCGGCGCGGCGCAGCTCAGCCAGGGCAAAGTCCATGTTTCCCAGGGGCACCATCGCGGCGGCGTAGAGGCGGTCCGGAGCTGCCTGGCAGAAGTCCGAGACCCAGTTGTTGTAGGCCCGCGCCAGCGCGTAGGCAACGTCCGGGTCCTCCACAAGATGGAATCCCTCGGCGAACCAGGTGGGGTACAAGAATGACTGGTCGATGCCCATCTCGTCCATGTCCCGGAGCCTCGCCTGTGGGTCCGACGCGCCCTCGCTCATTGGGTGGCGGACAGCCGGGTCCAGATCGCCTATGGAGTCCCAGGTCATCCCCGGTCTCCAGATGGCGTGCCGGGGGATGTTGGGGTTGGCAGTATCCCGGAACACCTGGCCGTTGATCTTGAGGTAGGAATCAAACTGGCCCTCTTCCCGCCACAGGGCATGTTTCCCCAGGACCCGGTACTCGGGTTCCAGGTATTCCTCCCACACCTCCCTGGGTTCCACTAGGTGGGAGTCGCTGTCAAAGACTTTGAAATCTTTTCGAGTCGTCATGTCACATCGTCCGGTGGTTACCGTCGAGTCACTGAAGACTGCGGCTTCAGGGCCTCCCGGATTTCGTCCTCGTCGGGCCACCAACCTGCACGGTAGATAGAACCGCATCGGGAAGGGCCACCTTGTCGGTGGCCTTTCCCGGCGCCAGGCTGTCGCTGGGCATGGGCACGGTGTAGCGCATCAGGGCGTCGCCGGGCACCACGAGAATCTCCTTGACGAAGGTCTCGATGAAGGCGCGGCGCTCGGTCAGCTCGCTCTCCTCCAGGAAATCCTTCATCTCCCGGGCGTAGGCGGCGACGGCGTTCACGTCGTCCAGCACCTTCCGCCGCTGGCTAAGCGCCGTCCTGGCCTCCTCCGCCGAGCATTCCAGCCGGTCCTGCCGCTCCCTGAGTTCCCGGATGCGGGGCCTGAAGTCGTCCACCTCCATGTCGGTGGTCTCCACCAGGTTGTAGAGCCGGCCCAGCCGCTGGCGCACGTCATTGAGCTCCGTGTCGATGGTCTCCAGCCGCTTGCGCTGCTCCCGGGTCACGCCGCCCATCTCCGACTCCACCACCTTCACCAGGTCGCGGATGCTGTCCTCGGTGAGGATGTTGGAGCGAATCCGGTTGACCACCAGTTCCTCGAAACGGCGGGCGTTGAGGGTGGGAGTGGGGCAGGCATCCCGGCCGACCTTGATGTTGGTGGGGCAGACGTAGTAGGCGTACTGGCCGCTCTTGGCGAAGCGTCCGGTGAGGGGCGAGTTGCAGGCTTTGCACCGGGCCAGGCCGCTGAGCAGGTAGGAGCTTCCCACCCGGCGGGGGTTCCTAACCTTGGGGGCGCGGGAGCGCATCTGCCGGTTCACCTTGCGGAACTGGGTCTTGGTGATGATGGCGGGGAAGGCTTTCTCCACCCTGACCGGCTCGCCCTTGTCCTTGGCGCCTTCACCCCAGACAAGGGTTCCCGTGTAAGCCTCGTTGGTGAGGATGCCGTGGACGGTGGTCTTGCCCCAGAGCTTCCCCCTGGGGCTGGCTATGCCCTCGCCATTGAGTATGCGGGTGATCTCCTGGGTGCCCTTGGCGGCCTCGGCCAGGTCGAAGATGCGCTTCACGATGCGGGAGGAATCCGGGTTGACCTCCAGGGTGGGGCGCTTCTTGGGGCCGTCCTGGACCATGACCCGGTTGTAGCCGAAGGGGGCGTGGCTGGAGACCCAGAAGCCCCGGGAGGCGGCCTCGCGCATTCCCCGCAAAACTTCCGTGGCTAAATTTTCCGAGTAAAACTCGTCCACGGACTCGATGATGGCCTCCATCAGCTTGCCGGTGGGGGTGTCGTCGGCGTGCTCGGTGATGGAGACGACGCGGACTCCCTTGCGTCTTAGCATGGACTTGAAGGCCACGGCGTGCTCCCGCTTGCGGGTGAAGCGCGAGAATTTCCATACGAGAATCTCGCGGAAAGGGGCCTGGGATTTGCTGGCCTCGTCGATCATCTTGCGGAACTCGGGGCGGTCGGCGACGCGGCCACTCTCGGCCTCGTCCACGAACTCGCGGACCACGGTGTAGCCGTTCTTTGCGGCATGTTCCCTGAGCCCCCGTAGCTGGGCGGCCACGGACAGGTCCACGTCCTGGCGGTCGCTGGACACCCGGGCGTAGAGGGCCACGGGAGTGGCGTCATATAGGTTACTCATCTGTGTTTCCTCCTGTCGTTTCATCCTGCCCTTCCAGCCGGGAGCGCAGCCGTTCCAGCCGTTGCTGTCGGCGCAACTCCCGATCTTCCATGTACAATCGGAGGGCTTCGCGCACCAACTCGCTCATGTCGCGGCCCTCTTCATCCTTCACCCGCTGCACCTGCTCGAACATATCGGGAGGGAGAGAGAAGGTAATGGTCCTGGAAATGCGGCGTGGGGGCATGGCGTCTCTTTTTTTGGCTGTGAGTGTATGGGTTTGTCTTACTATATATCATCGGACATCCGGCCTTTCCTGTCAAGGGACCCGTGGCCGGGAACGAACGGCGAGCATTGACAACCAGCGCCGGCTTCCGCTCCGCCGAATGGTAGATTGCTCCTTGTTTTTCAACGAGGGCCTTTCCGCATCGGTGCTAACATACTTGTATGTCTTTGACGTTAATCTCGACCGTAGAAGCGAAGCCGCAGGGGGTTGGCCCATGACCTGGTCGGCAGGGCGGATCCTGACGGTTCTGTACATAGGCTTAATCGTCCTATGGTTATTGGCGACAACCGCGTTGTTTACCGGGTTGCTTCCTGGATGGGGTTTGAACCAACCGTTTGTATTGGGATTGCTCTTGGTGTGGGTAGTTTTCGGAGGGTGGTATGGCGCATGGAAAACCAAGCGGGAATTCCACGAGCAGGCGGGATTCGGTTGGGGCGAATGCCAGTCAAGAGCTTGTCTCACCCTGTCTTCCAACATCCTGGTGGCGGCGATGGCACCGCCGTTACTGTTTATCACCACCTCGTCAATTCTCCGAAACGCATCGGAGAGTATCGGCTTAACCAGCAACGAGACGTTGGCTTCCTATTTGGCTTGGGGGAGTTTCGGCGTAACACTTGCAGCCGCAGGCGTGGCATTCATAGTCCTCAATGAGCACATCCACAGTGCGATTTCCCGGAAAGTAAGAAGGATTCGACTGGAACCTGAGAGGACGGCCGATGCGCCGCGCCAAAGCGAGGGTAACCGTATGACTCAGGTCATAAAATGGAAATTCAAAGCCCCCAAGGTTTCGAGGACCGCGATAGCAAGGTTCGCGGGAACGTCCCCGTTCATACTCGCCCTTTTATTCATGTACGCCAGATTGACGTACGCAACAGGGACCTCGGTTATATTCCCTGACACGGAGTGGTTCAAATATCTGATTCAACACCAGGACGACATCATCCAAACCCTGATCGTGTCATCCGTTATGGTGGCGGTATTCTGCACTTTGCTGCGCAACAAGCTGGCAACCCTCTTAGCTGGATTCCAGCCAGTGTTAATTCAAGCCATGTTCATATTGACAGATACGGGCCAGCACCTAGCCTTGAATCTCCCCCTGGCCGCAATCACCGTCCTTCCACTGCTGGTCCTCTTATTGACGCTCGGAAGGGACCTCGGCCAACAGGATGACCAGGATTAAGAGAAGCCCCATTGACTCCTACTGGCGGAACTCCGGCACGCCATTTAATTCCTGGCGCCTCGTCAATGCACACTATCATCTCCTATCTTGGCCCTAATATAGGTCGAAGTCCCCCCCTCGTCGTCAGCGTCATTATGGAAGACCTCGCTCCTTCGGCCCGGGCCGGGAACGGTTAGGGTTGCAGGGTGCGCCTATTGATGCTGCTCCCTGCCACCATCCCCATCCGTTCGTTCCCGTTCCGCCTGCTCCCGCAGGTAGGAACGGATGGCGACCCTGGCCCAGATGCGCAGCCCGTCGCGCAGCAACCGCCGCTGCTCCGGGGTGTAGGACACCTCCGGGTTGTCGGCGTCGGCCTCGGCGCTCTCCTTGCCGGGCATCTCCGGTTTCTTCTTTCCTTTGTTGTCTTTCATTGGCATAATCGCAGCGGCCTTATCCGGCTATCGGCCACGGGCCGCTGGCCTCTCGTCAGTGGTCTGGGGACGGGCCGCCGGCGCGTGCGGACAGGGCGGGCGCCGGCGGTTCGTCTACCGGGGTCTAGTCCTCCTCTTCCTCATCGTTGTGATAGGCCTGCCGGTCCTCGCCCAGCAGGATGTCCAGGCCGCCCTTGATGGGGCGGGCGAAGCGGACCAGGGCCAGCATGGCGCCGCCGCAGGGCTCCACGCCCTTCCTGCGCCAGCGGCGCAGCTGCTTGCGGTCCACGCCCAGGGCCCGGGCCATGCCGCTCCAGGTGAGGCCGCTGGCCTCCTTGAGCCGGACGATGCGGTCGGCGAAGTCCCAGGGGAGCACGCCGCTCTGGTGGTACAGGGGGCACCCGCGGAAGGGGTGCTCGGGGTTATGGGTCGTCATCTTTGTCCTCCAATCTGAATAACTGGTGAAACTCATCCAGACCGAGGGCCCGGAGCATCCGGCTGCGGATGCGTCCCGACGGCGCCCGCTCCCCGTTGACCAGCATGGATATGTAGCCCGGGCTGACGCCGATCTCTCGTGCCAGCCATTTCTGGGAGCGGTTGAGCAGGCCCAGCCGGTCCCATAAGGCCGTCGCGTCGAGCCGGACAACGGTCCGCCCTCCGCGCCCCGAGGGGCCTCCCGGTGTCTTGAAGTTTGGGCACATGGCGTTGCACCTCCCTATGGGATTTGGTTGCTTTTCGTTACGGGAATGGCCGGGCGGGTTCCCAACTACCCGGAGTGAGCCAGGCGCGGCCCAGCGGCCCCAGGGCGGCGATGGCGTTGTTGTGGGAGACCCGCAGGGGGACAGTCACGCGGGCGCGTTCCATCTCCTGTATTGCCACCCGCAGGAAGTGGCCGGCGGCGATGTCGTCGTCGAAGACCACCAGGACCCGGGGGCTGGCGCCGTGGTCGTCGGTGGGCTGGTGGGTGGAGTAGTAGCGCAGGTAGGGGCCGAGACGGGCGGCCATGGTTACGGGCCGGACGGCGCGGCGCTCCCACTCCAGGAAGAAGGGCCGGGTTGACCCGGACTTCCGCAGGACCCCGAAGGCGTCGGGGTTGACCGAGCGCCAGCCTCCGTCGTGGCGGAAGCTGCGGGCGGCCCGGTGGGGCGGGTCAAGCTGGCGGACCTCCCAGTCCAGGTTGCGCGACTGTTTCGACAGCGCGGCGAGAAAGGAATGGACGGCGGCGGTGTGCTCCAGGTTGCGGAGCAGTTGCCGGACCCGCCGGCCGGTGAGGTTGCGCCAGGACGGCGGTTCCGTGGGGTCGATGGGTTCCACGCTCCATCGCCTGCGGGCCACGCCCACGGAGGTACGGTCCCGGCGGGCCAGCAGCGCCAAGCCCCGGTCAGTGAGGGCCGGTCGGCCTCCGGCGGCGGGGACTCGAACGACCAGGCCCAGGCTCCCCAACGGTTCCATGAGACGGGAAACGCGGGTCTCGGAGACGGACATCAGCCCGGCCAGATCCCGCTGCAGGATGCCGGGCCAGTCGGCCAGCAGGTCCAGGGCGCGCTTGTGCGCCGGTTTCAGCAGGACCGGCAACGCACGGGTGTCGTCGTCGGGCAGGGCGAGTTTGGGCGGGGGCGGCTCCGTGGCAAGCTGACCGCCGTGTCGCAGCCGTTCCAGGGCCGAGGTCAGGTACAGGGCGGTGTTGACCGCCGGGGCCTGCCAGATGCGTTGGCCCGGTCCCGCCGTTACCGCGTCGGATTCCAGGGCCAGCAATGACGGCACGAGGGAACGGGACACCAGTTGCCGCAGGTGGCGCAGGCGAATTTCATCAGGGGCCAGCACCAGGACGACGCCGGGGAGCGGTCCCTGTCCCAGCCGCCACAGCCGTTTGGCGAAGCCGGTGCGGTCGGCGGTGTGTCCCTGCCGGAGGATGCCGATGGTGCGCCCGCCGGGCAGGGCGATTCCGGCGTCCAGGGGATGCGCCCGGTACCAGCGGAACCGGATGGGGAAGTAAACGTCGGCCACGGCGAAGGCCAATCGGTAGATGACGGCCACGGCGTCCAGCCGCTCCAGCAGGCTGCGCTGCCAGCGGGCCGAGACGGGATGGTCGCGGAGCAGGTCGGCAACGGCGACCTTCTCGTGCTGGGCCAAACGTCGCAGCCCTTCGGCGTTGAGGCAGTAGCGGCGGGTCGGTGGGATCAGCTCCGTCCCGTGGCGCACGGATTCAACCAGCCCGCCGTCCTCCAGCCGGGCCACTGCCTCGTAGACTGCGCCCCGGGAGCGGCCGGCGACGGCGGCCAGTTCCAGCCGGTCCAGGAAGGGCATGGCCGCCAGCGCCCGCAGCAGTTCCCGCTCGCTGGCTGCGGGCCTCATTATTCGGACTCCTGGGCAGCGCCGTTCCGCCTGTTGCGCTGCCGCCGCTCCGGTTGGCTGGCCGGTTTCTGGCCGTTCCCGCTCCCGTTCTGCCGCTCGGCCAGCAACTGCCGGTAGGCGCTCACCCGGCGCTCGCCCTCGGCCTCCCCGGGAGTGTTCCCGGCGAGAGGCGTGTAGGCGGCCCCGGCGGCGCGAATGCGCTCGGCAATGGCGGGGTCGCCGTCATCGGGCTTCCTGACCATCATGGAGAAGGCGGGCATCCGCTCCTTACCCACCGTGGCGCGCACGTAGCAGTGGTGCACGTCCAGGGACGTGATGTCGTCCTCGGTCACCCGCTCCTTGCCCAGCTCCCACACCAGTTGTCTCGCGTCGCCGCCCGACACCTGGAACACGGCCAGGCAGCCCACGTTGGCCAGGATGGTGTCCCGCATGGTGGGGGACAGGTCGTCCAGCTTGGCCAGGCTCTGGGTCGCCAGGATGAAGCTGGCCCCGAACTTGCCCAGTTCCGACAACATGCTTTCGTAATCGACGCCGGGCATGGACTGCATCTCGTCCACGACGACCAGGGCGCCACGCCGCTGCTCCGGCGGCAGGCCGCCCTGCTCCCGGATCACGGCGTCCACCAGGTTGAGCAGGGAGGCTCCCACCAACGCCGCCACGTCCCGGCCGGCGGTTCCCTGGGCGGTTGACACCAGCAGGACGCCACCCTCCCGGATGGTCTCCCGCAGGTCGATGGTGGAGCGGGGCTGGCCCAGGATGGCCCGCGCCCGCTTGGACGATGCGTAGTAGGAGAGGCGGGTCTGCACCGGGGCCAGGGCCTCGGCCCGGTACTGCCGGTGCCAGGAGGAGAAGTCCCTGGCCCACCACTCCAGGATGTAGGGATCGGAGACCCGGGCCAGGACGCCGGCCCGGAACTGCTCGTCGGACAGGAGCCGCAATCCGTCCAGGATGGTGTGCTGCTCCTCGGCGGCGGTGTCCGGGTGCTCGTTGGCCTCGTGCAGGGTCTTGACCGTGTGCTCCAGGATGGACTGCATCCTCGGCCCCCACTGGTCCCACAGGCCACGCGCCACCCGCACCACCGAGTCGGCGGTGCGGTCCCTATCGGAAAAGACGCGGGTGTCCAGCAGGTTGATGCCGGGGGCGCGGGTCTCGTCGGCCAGGTCGATGAGACGCACCTTGTCGATCAGCGACTCCGGCACCTGCTCCAGGATGGCGGCCACCAGGTCGGCGTGGGGGTCCACCACCACGATGGCGTCCTGGTCGCGGCCCTCGGCCTTCTCCCGCATTTTGTGGGCGACAATGTGGTGCATCAGGGTGGACTTGCCCATGCGGGTGCGGGCCACGTAGAGGTGGTGCCGGCGCAGCAGGTCCTCGGGGAAGCGGACCTCCCGCTTGGCTCCGGCGGTGGTGTCGCCCACCAGGGCGCCACCCTTCACGCCCCGGGCCGTGGGCAACAGGCCACGGGCGCCGGAGCGTTCCACCAACGGCGTCTCGTCTCCGGCTCCCGGCGGGTGCCACAGGCAGGCGACCTCGCGGACGCCCAGGACGCTGCGGTTCCCGAAGAGCCCTGGGCCGGCGGGATGCAGGTTGACGGCGGGCAGCGGGTCCCGCACGTCCCCCACCCTGAACCCCGCCCCGGCGGGGTGGTCGTAATGGCGGTAGGCGGCGGCCACCGGGGTCAGCAGCTCACCGGCCCGGGGCAGCCGGGTCGTCCTGGGGACGATGGCGGTGACCTGCAACTCGGCGTCGAAGGCCACGCGGGAGACCTTCTCCCGAATCAGCATGGGGTCGTAGACCCGGCTCCTGGCCTGCTTCCACCTCCACCAGCCCCAGCCTGCCACGGTGAGACCCAGGGCGGAGCCAAGGCCCAGCAGGGCCGCCTTCCAGACCTCGCCGTCCTGTATCCACAGGTAGCCCCTGAGGGCCGCCAGCGCCCCGGCGCCCAGCACGGCCATGGTCACGCCGTCCAGTTGCAGGGGTTTGGTCTGGTAGGTGTAGGAGGGTTCGCGGTTGTCGGGGACGGCCGGCCTGTGGGCGCGGGCCTGGTGGCGCTGGGACCAGTCGGGGCCCAGGGAGCGCAGCAGCAGCCGGGCCACCACCCGCTCCCCCTCGCGCAGGTTGGACAGGGCTCCGATGACGGCCAGCAGGGGGTCGGAGCCGGGGTCCAGCAGGTCGTCGTCCCGGAAGGTGCGCAGGGGCACGTACTCCGGGCCGTCTACTTTCAGGGTGAGGGAACCGGCCTGCTCGTCCTCCCTAACGGTCAGCGGGTCTTCGTCGGCTGGCACCTCCCGGATGCGGGCCTGGGGGTAGTGGGCGGCGACCTGGCTGCGCACCACCTGGTCGTCCCGGCAGCGGACCATGAGGGTCACGCCGTCCATGTCCCCGGCGATCTCCAGGGAGAAGGGTTCGGGAACGGCGATGGACTGGAGCAGGTTCTCCACGCCCAGCAGGGTGCGCTCGCCGGTGCGCGGCGGCGTCACCGCCAGCAGCGCCGGGGGCTTCTTGGCCTGCCGGTTGCCCATGAGGATGTTCTTGACGCTTATATTCATAACGGTTTCCTTTCCTTCTTTATTGGAGTTTCGGGGTCTGGTTCCCTGGTCTAGTTGCGTGGTCCGGGCCGCCACTCGATTACCTCGGTCTCCTCAGGGGTGGCCTCGATGCGGATGGGAAAGCGGTTGCCCCGGGCCAGCAGCAGCCCGTCGCCCCGGGGACAGGACAGCAGCCAGCGTTGCAGCTCCACCGGCAGGTCGAAGGCTTCGCCCACGGTGGACACGGCGGCGGCGTCCTGTTGGAGCAGCAGCTTGAAGGCGGCGTTCTGCAACAGCGCCCTTCCCGAATGGCCGGTGATGGTGCGGGAACTGTCCTCGGAGAGCAGGTCCTGCACGTCCTGGGTGATGAACTGCAACCCCAGCCGGTGCTTGCGGGCGCGCTTGGCCATGCTGACCATGAAGGCGGCCCCCTCGGGGTGCTGCATGATGCTCCACACCTCGTCCACCACCAGCAGTCTCGGCCGGGGGTCCTGGGCCGCTGCGGCCCACACCGTCTCGGTGCAGACCATTGCCGCCGCCGGACGCAGTTCCGGTTCCAGCAAATGCAGGTCGAAGACCGTCACCAGGGCTTCGTGGGCCAGCAGGTCGTCGCCCTCGTCGGAAAGCAGGTCCCGCAGGCTGCCGGTGGCGAAGGGCCGGAGCAGGTGGGCGATCTCCGGTGTTTCCCCTTCCAGGTAGGCGTAGAAATCCCGGAAGCCGGTCCGCTCCCGCTTCCGGGCGTAATAGGATGCCAGGGCGTGGTCCAGAGATGACCGGCGCTCGGCGCTGAGCCTCTCCCCCACCATCACCTCGATCAACCGGCGCAGGCTGCCGATGCGCTGCAAGAGTTCCTCGGAATCGCCCCGGTCGATGACGAAGGGGTTCATGCCCTGGCCGGGGACGCCGGGGGAAAGCACCCGCCCACCGGCGGCGCGGGCCATGTCGGCGTACTCGCCCTCGGGGTCGATGACGTAGGCCCGGACCCCACGGCAAACACCGCGCAGCACGCCCAGCTTGGTGGCGAAGGATTTTCCTGAACCTGACCTCGCCAGGACGGCGGTGTTGGCGTTCAGGTGGGTTCCGTCGAAGGGGTCGTAGACGATGGGGGCGCAGGCCCGCAGGTCGATGCCGTAGAGGGTGCCGCTCCTGGTGTCCAGGTCAGGCGGCGAGAAGGGGAACAGCCTTGCCAGCGATGACGTGTCCAGCGTGCGCCACACCGCCACGGCGTTCAGGCCCAGGGGCAATGTGGACAGCAGCCCCTCCCGTTGCCGGAAGGAAAGGTTGTCCAGCTTGCCCAGGGTGGCGGCGAAGTGAGCCCGGGCCTTCTGGGTCAGGTCCTTCAGGGTGTCGGCGTTGTCGGCGTGGAGCGTGACGGACAGGGAGGCGTGGAACAGCCGCTCCCGGCCCCTTTGCACCTCGTCCCTGAGCCGCGACACGTCCTCCAGGGCGATTTCCGCCTCGGGCGACATGGAACGGCCCCGCTTGAAGGACAGCGATTGCGCCGACTCGAAGCGCACCTTCTGCCACTCCAGGGTGCGGGCTGCCTGCTCGGCGGGGATTGCTCCCAGATGCACCGACAGGTCCATGGGCGCTCCGGCGGCCATCAGCCCTTGCAGGAAACCGGGGGCCAGGCTGCGGGGCCACTTGCCCAGGTGCAGGGAACGGGTCAGCGTTTCGCCGATGCGGATGTCGCGGCGGTTGACCTCCACCTCCATTTCCAGTTGTTCATCTCTCTCCACCGGCGAGCCGCCCAGGGTTGCCGACAGCCAGAACAGCCGCAAAGGCTCTCCCACCAGCGGAAATACTCCCAGCCCGCCCCTTGCCAGCAGCCCGTGGAGCTCGTCCATGCGACTGTGCTCGCACACGGCGTAAAACCGCCGGTCCAGGATCCCCTCCCGGTTCTCCAGGTTGCCCAGCAGCCGCCCCAGGCTGTCGGCGGCGTCCCTGGTCTGCTGGGGCAGGTCCTCGGGTTGGGATTCGGTCAACCTCTCTCTCAAAGCGGCCAGCACGGGCGGGTGCTGGCGCACCAGCAGCTGCACTGGGAAGTCTAGGGCGTTCAGGGAACCGGCGAAGGCACCCAGCCTGGGCTCGTCCAGTTCCAGCCCCATCACCTCGCTCACCGCCAGCTTCACACTGTCCAGCCTTACCGGGCCGTCCTGTTCCAGGTGGGACAGCATGAAGAACAGGTTCAGGTCCGGCGGCGGCTTGGGTTCTGCGTTGGCCGCCGCATTCGTGATGTCTCCGATGTTGTCTGCGGATTCGTCGTTCCGGCCTCTCCTGGCGAGGAAGGCCAGGTTCTTGACGTTTGGCAATGTCGCTTTCATCTTTCGTCTCTCCTTTTCTTGTCTTATGCGCCGGGCAGGATGGGACTCAGGCCGCCGCTGATCAGCAGGGCGATGGCCTTGGCCAGCAGCACCACCACCAGGCCGATGACGGCCATCACCACGGCGTTCCTGGCCTTGCCCCGTCGTCCATCCCCCTCGGCGCCCTCGGCCATCAGCACGAACCCGGCCCAGACGATGGCGAAGAAACACAGGCCCGCCCCGGCGTAGGCCATGCCGCTGAGTACCTTGTCGATGGCGTCCAGCATCGCCTGCCTCTTTTCCTCCGGCGTCTCGGCGGCCACCAACGCCAGGGCGGCCGCCGATGCCAGCAGGATTCTCGTAACGTGCCCTACCACGGCCACCAGCTCCACCAGGAGGAATCGCCCACCTCGGTCTGCTCCGCCTGCGGCGGTGGGAGCTTGGGTGGGGGCACGGTGAGGTACTGGAAGGGGTTGTCGGCGCCGAGGCCCAGTTCTGCCGCCAGGGGCAGGGTCTCCGGCCGGGTGCGGGTGACCGGAGCTCGCTGGTTCTCCACGGCCCGCACGTGCTCCGGGTGGTGGACGGAGATGCTCACCGTCTTCACCGTTGTGCTCTCCCCGCAGCGGCAGGTCACCCGGCGGGTGTACACGTCGGTGCGGGCCGGGTGGTGGACGGTCTGGAGCATGGGCGGCAGGGGAACGTTCAGCGTGGCTGTAAGCTCCGCCGTGATTTCCAGGTCGTGGGTGGCCTTCCGGTCGGGAACCGGCAACCTAAACTTGGTCTCGCCGTTGGGAGTGAATCCCGCGCTGGTGGTGTGCGGACCGGCCTCCACGTTCACCGTTCCGGCGATGCCGGTGACGCCGGCGTCCAGCAGGGCGGGCACCGACTGGCTGAAGTGGCCGCCGTAGACCGGCAGGCCAATCTCCTGCCTGGTCTCGGTGATGCACTCCGAGGCGATGACGCCGCTGACCTGCCCCGGCGTCCATTCCAGGGAGGTCAGCTCCAGGTCGCACAGCCCGCCGTCGTACTTGGGCAGCGGGTAGGGAATCTGGCGGCTCTTCAGCGACGCCGCCCCGGAGAAGCCCAGGGAGTCCGTCCAGGAAAAGGTGAATGACGGCGACGGGCCGTTGAGAGTCAGGTTGTAGGTCTTGGTCTCCCCGGAGTGGACCACGGCGTTGGCGCCCATCTTCAGGGTCTTTCCCGTCCTGCCGCCAAAGCCCCGCACCTTCAGCTCCAGGTCGTGGGCCGCCCGCAGCGACACCCGGGCGGTGTCGCCGGAGACGGCCAGCCTCTCGATGAATATGCGGCGCCCCGGCACCGGGTCCGGCGGATCGAAGTAGAGCTCGTCCAGACGCCAGGCGTCTCCGTAGGGTTCCTCGTCGGGGTCGTCGGCCAGGGCCGAGCCGGGAATGGCGATGACGGTCAGCACCAGCAAGCTCGCCACGGCCAGCAGCTTGCACCAGGACTTGCTCTCCTGGGTCTCCCGGATGTTGGGCTTGGCGGCGTTGCCGTTCCGGGGACCGCGCCGCTTGCCGAACCAGCTATGGGGCCGGAAGGGGGCACGCCCCTTATTCCTGGCGGCTCTGGCTGCCTTCCCCGCTCCACCGGCCGCTTTCTTCGCCAGCAGCCGCAGGGGGGCGGGCTTCGCTTCCGGCGCCGGCGGGGCCTCCCTGCGGGCCAGTTGGGCCGGGACTCCGGCGTAGCGCCTGGCCCCCAGGTTGAACTTCAGCAGGTCCGCGGCCACCAGGGGCAGCCCCCTCCCTCCCACCTTCACCGCCACGGCGGCGATGCCCACGACGCCCAGCAGAATGGCGATGCCCAGCCGGAACTCCGACGGCCCGAAGGGGAAGTAGCTATAAGCGCCGTAGGCCAGGGCGCACACCGCCACCACCGCCACGATCTGGGGGAAGGTGAATCCCAGCAGCACCTTGTCCTCGGCCTGCACGTGGGTCGGTACTTCGTGCTCTCTCATACCCCACCTCCTACTTGGACTTCTTGGGGTTGGGCAGGTCGTCGATTTTCACGCCGGGGTCCACCACGGCTTTGATCACCAGCTCCACCACGCCGTAGGCCACCAGGGCCAGCACGACGCCGGCCAGGGCGGTCATCATGGCGCTCTTGCCCCGCTCCATCTGGTTGGGCGCGCCCGAGGCGGTCAGGTACAGGTAGGCTCCGTAGATGAAGTAACCCACTCCTACCACGCCGACGAGGCCCAGCAGGATGCCCACCAGGTTCGATACGGTCTGGGTCAGGTTGTCCATAAGGTCTTTCTCCCCGTTGGTTGGATTTCTTGCTTTCACCGGTTGCATCAATTTCGGGTCGGTTCCGGTCCGTTACTGGCACATGGCTCCACCTCCTGAGGCGGCGACGGCGCAATTTCCGGTTGCGCCGGTAGTGGCCGGTCTGGTTGCCGTCCGGCTAGGGCCCCTGGCTCCGGGGCGTGGGGCCGGTCTGGCCGGCGGGAGTGGAGTTCTGGGCCGCCGAATTCACCGCGCCCGTGGCTGCGTTTGTCGCGGCGGCTGCGGCAGCGGCGCCCGCCGGTCCACCGGCGGCTCCGCCCGCCAGCAGTCCCAGGGCCCGGCCCGAGCGGACCATCGAGCCGGGCATGGACATGCCGAAGTAGAGGGTGTGCAGCCAGGCATCGAAGGTGCCGTGGTGCCCCAGCATCGAGGGGACTCTTCCCGCCAGGTACATGAAGGCGATGGCCATCAGCAGCTTCCACACCAGGTCCTGGGCCGCCTCCCCGCCGGTGATGTCGGCAAACCGGTCCAGGAACCCGAAGGCCAGGGCGATGGCGATGAGCTGGATTGCCTGCTGGAACACGGCGGTCATGAACAGCCGCAGCCAGTGCTTTCCCCATCCCGCCGTGTGGGGCAGAATCCACAGCCCCAGGGCGATGGGCGCCAACGCCAGCAGGATGTCGATGAGGGCCAGGCGCAGGACCATCTGCACCAGCAGGTAGAGGATGAAGAAGCCGAAGACCAGGTAGAGCAGGGCGATGAACACCGCCAGCCCGGTGCTGGCGGACATCACCGCATTGAGCAGCGGCTCCAGGGGAGCGCGCAGCAGGTCGCCGGGGGTGACGTTCAGGGACGCGGCGATGAACTGGGAAACGGCGTGGGCCACGTCGATGACCAGGGCGCACCACCACAGCGATGACGCGGCGGCGGTGAGTCCCAGCACCAGGCGGGGCACCATCTCCCGCCAGCCCGACTGGTGGTGCCCCAGGTGCTCCTGGACGACGAAGCTCAGCCCCATCCAGCCCAGGATGATCACCAGCATCCCCGACGCCACGGCCCACACCGCCATCCAGGCTTGGCGGACTATTTCGTGGTCGTAGGTGAGTCCGGGAGGGGTTCCGGTGAGAATGTCTCCCATACCGCTACCCCCCGCACTCGGCCAGATTGGTCCCGGCGATCTTCTCCACCACGCCGCAGAGGGTGCCGTGGACTCCCTGGATCACCCACCTGGCGCCGGCCCGGGCCCAGCGGTCCGGGTCCAGGGCGCCCAGCACCTTGTCCCACAGCCCCTTGGGCTGGTGGACGGGGACCAGAGCGTGGAGCAGGTGGTTGTCGCCGCCGCCCTGGCGGGGGACGGACAGCACCATCAGAAATGCTTGCTCGGGGTGCAACTCGGGCTGGCTCTTCAGGACGGGATACTCGAAGGTGTACTCCCAGCCCTCGGAGAGCTGCTTCTCCCCGCCCTGCACCCGGTAGGTGTTGGTAACCCAGTCGCCGGTGTCCGGGTGGCGCAGGGCGTAGTGGAGGAAGTCGATCTGGCGGCTGAAGATGGGCCGAGCGACGAACTCGCCGTCCTTCTTGCGCTCCACCATCTGCCGGTCCCGGTTGACCAGGGAGAGATTGTCGGTGTCGGGGGGCGGGGATTGGGCCAGGGCGCCGCCGCTGGCAGGGATTGCGATGAGCGCCGCCAGCAAGAGCGCCGCAGTCAGGGAGACCAGCCGCCTCGGGGTCAGGGGATTCGATTTCAGGGTCAACTCGTTCACCTCCGTCCGGTATCGGCGCTCGGGCCTTTCCCCGGCGCCGCCGCAGAGTGTGAACAATCGAGTCCCCCCGCATAACCTCCCGTAGGGGCCTTCAGCCGTGAACGCCCTTACAGGCCCGCCCCGTTGGGGCACTTCATCCATGAAGGGTCTTTCAGGACCGCCCCCGTAGGGGCCTTCATTTATGAAGGGGCTTCCAGGGCCTTACGCCGGGGGCATCCCCCGTGATGTCATTGGGGTGTACAGGGATTTGGACTTGCGTACATTTTTGTACCCCCGCCCGTTTCAGGGCTGTTTCAGCTTTGAAACGGCCTTGAAACGGGGGAAACCGGCCCCCTACAGGAGGTGAACAGTGAACACTTTGACTTGCGGGCTGGTTCCGGTCAGGGTGTGCAAGTCCCGTGCCTGAAACGTACATTTTTGTACCCCGGCAAATCAGGGCCAGTGTGCAAAAGCCCAAGGTGAAACGTACATTTGTGTACCCGGAGGGAGAATCATGGCATCGGAGCAGCCGGGGATCGATGAGAGCCGGGACATCGAGGACCTGCACCACCTGCAACTGATGACCCTGTTGCGGGAGCAGGTGCGGGACCACGGGGTGAGAAAGGCAGCGCGGAAGCTGGACGTGGACCACCGGACCCTGAGCGCCGGTCTACAGAGCGGCCAGCTGTCCCGGCGGCTGCGGTTGTCGCTGGAGAAGGCGCTGCTGGCGGGGGGCGGGTCTCCGGCCCTGGAGCAGCGGCAGCGCAACGACGAGCTGGCCGGGCGGCTGGAGGTCCTGGAAAAGGGAATGGACGCGCTGGGCTCGGAAATGCGCGATGGCCTGATCGAGGTGAGGGGAGAGGTGGAGGCGCTGAAGAACCAGCAGGCCCAGGGAATGCGGCGGCTGGCGCGGTTGGATGCGGGCGAAGGCGTTGGCGGGGACGCTGAAAGCGGTGAAAGGGAGGCAGACAGTCACCGGCGGCAAAGGGGGAATCCCGCGCTTAGGCGAGAGTATCCCGATCTGGCGACGCTGGAACCCGCCTATGACGACGAGGAGGTCTTCGGCGACGCCTGGGCGTTGATTCAGGAGTGGCGGAATCTGAAGGAGACCCACCCCGACCGGGGCGGCGGCCTGGACTGGCTGCTGGTGGAGGAGCGGTTCATGTCAGTGGAACTGGAGTTGCTGGAAGAGCACGGGCTGACCCTGCCGCCGGAAACTTACCCGCTCCGGGGCCTGGACCGGGGCGCCCAGGTCAACTGGCGGCGCAAGGCGCTGGACGATACGCGCAAGGCATTGCGAAAGCTGGAACTGCTGCGCCGGATCCGATTGGTGTTCACGTGGGGATTCTGGCGGCGCCTGGTGAAACGACGGGACTTGTGAATTTTGTGAACACTTGCCGGGGGGGTCCTGCAGGCCCTCTTTTTCCGCGTCCTGAGCGGTGATAATGGTTCCGTTGTCTGGCTTTTCCAGCGTTTCCCGCCATAGAAACCTGGGGGTCCCTCCCTCAGCCCGGGCGTAACCGAGAGGTTGGCCCACGAGGGAACGCTGCCGACGCGGAGTGATAAGCCCTTCGCAGGCAGCGCGGGCCGGATTGACGGAGTGTTAAAGTCCTTCGTTCCCGGTCCGGTCCAGCGGGTTGGAGTGCTAATCCCTTCTCCCGTTGGGCAGTCCGGCGGCTGGAGTGTTCAAGTCCTTCTGCCACCGGGCATCCGTTCAGTGGCCGGGGCTGATCCCTCCGGCGGCTGGACACCCGTCTGGTGCCGGGAGTTGATCGCTCCTCCACCGGGCGGAGAGGACGGAGCGTTTAGCGGCGCTAAGTCCTCACCCAGGCTGAGGCGTCTGCGGGTTTCCCTCGCGGCGCCCCAGCCGGAACCACAAACAATCGGAGCGCAAGGGGCGCTTCACCCTGTATCCCGTTCCAAGGCGGATCCTGGCATCAAAGGAGGTGGCTCAGAGAAACAGCACGGCATCCCGGACTCCCTCACCCATCGGGTCCGACTGGCGGAGCGGGTCCACCTGCTTCGCAATCTTCATCCTGCGGCTGGAGCGGAAGGAAACAAGCTCCGGCTGCGTTCCCCATAGCTGCGGCAAGGCTGTTGAACATCAGCAGCGGAGCCGTGGCTTCCACACGCTCCGGTCCTGGCGATTCATCGCTGGCTGGCCGGACGCTTGCCTTTGCAGCGCGGTTGCCACTGGGCCAGCAGTCTTCGACGTATCCACCGGCCGGGCCGCGTTAGCCTCTCATCTCCCTCGCGTAGCAGCAGCCCCGGAATGACACCCTGGGCGGACTGCGTCTTTCGCCAACTCCCATCCGGCCTTTCCCCTTGCGCTGCCCTGCCCTGGGCGCAGTGCGTCTTGCGCCGGGGCGTTGGATCGCGCTCCACAACCTGACCCTGGGCGACCTGCGCCCTGCGCCATTCCACAACCGGCGTTCTCCGTTGCAATCCCTGCCTTGGGCGGAGTGCGTCCGATACGGGGCGGCAACGGGGTTCCCGGCACCAGCCGCGGCGACGGGCGGCAGATCAACGACCATTACAACGAAGACCAGGAGGTGAACGACACGAACATTGACCCGGTTGCTCCCTTCCCGCCGGAAGGTTGGAGCAAGGGGTGAACCAGCGATAGCCCCGAGTGCCTCGTTCCGGTGAGCGAGGCGGCGGCATCCAGGCGGGCATAGCAACCGCCACACACGACTGAAAAATCACAGCTTACAGCAAAGCGGGGGTCGGTTCCTTTCGATAGGGAACCGGCCCCCGCTTTCTGCGTTTCGGAGGAAGCGACATGAAGGCGAATACCAGCATCGACACCAAGACCAAGACCAACAGCAACGACCAACTTGCGAACGTCGCGGAGCATGCCCAGCAGGAACAGGGTGACGCGGCAGCCAACGGGCAGGCCCGGGGCAAGCCGGAGAGCGAACTGCGGGCGGCGGCGAGGCGCAAGGGCCTCACCCTCAAGGAATTGGCCGACCTGATGGGCGTGAGCTACGGGTACATCTCCCAGGTCAGCAGCGGCAGCAGGCCCTGGACTCCCATGCTGCGGGAACGGGCCATGGCGGTCCTGGGCGAGGTGCCCGGCCAGGGCGTGGTCTACCGCCAGGGAGGCCTGGTAACCGGAGAGAGCACCTGCATCCGTGAGCGGGCCCGAGAGGTGGGCCTGAGCATGGGGGCGCTGGCCGACCTGGTGGGCGTGTCCCGCAGCTACATGTCGATGGCGTCGCGCGGCAAACGGCATTTCAGCCCGGGGGTCCAGGCCAAGGTGGAGGCGGCGCTGGAGGCGCCGGCGACGGTGGAAGCCGCCCGGTGTCCCACCGTGGACCCGCGCGCCCTGTGGGACCGGATGGACGCCCACGGGTTTTCCCAGAACCAGGTCGCCCGGCTGGCCGGCATCAGCACCGGACATCTCTCCCTGATCATGAACGGCCAGCGCACCCCGTCGGGGGACGTGCTGCGGCGGCTGCACGAGGTGCTATTTGCGCCAACCCAAGCGGAACTGGTGGCGCCGGTGGAGTTGAAGGTAATGGGCTGGAAGAAGGACGGCCGCAAGGGCATGGTGGTCAAGGGCGCCGGCGGCCCGCACAGCGGCAGGACTCCGGGCGGCGGCACGGTGCGCATCGGCGGGCGCGTTCCGTGGGGCGCCGAGGTCGAGTATGCCTACACGAGCGGCTACGATAGCAGCGGACAGCTGTCGGTGAACCACATAGTCGACGAGCGGGGCTACGGCGCGATGCTCAACAAGCCAGAACCGGACGCCGCCTAGAAAACGCGGAGGGGAGCGCACCACCAGCAGGTGCGCTCCCCTCTTGCCGCCATGTCTTCCGCCCTTTTCGCGTTCAGGATCCTTCTCCGGCGGCCCGCGCACCTAGTCGGTGAACAGGTGGCCCAGCCCGAAGTCGTCGGCGAGTCTTTGCAGGGCCATCATGTGCTCCCCGTTGGGCCGTGCTACTCCGCTCTGCCAGCGCCACACGGTATGGGGATAGACGCCGAGGAGGCGGGCGATCTCGGCCCACGGCAGCCTCGACTCCTCCTTGAACCGCTTCAATCGCTGCGGGAAGTCGGCGGGACAGTCCCGGCTCAGCCTTATTCTGTTGTGGGGAATCCGCTGTCTCGGCATCGGCGCGGCCCTCCGGGGGACTCATCGGCGGCTCTCTTCAACGGGCCGTCGTCGATACCGGCGTTTCTGGTCCCGTCCGGCTCCGAGCCGGTCCAGGCGAGGCCGGCGCGCTTCCGGCGGCCTAGTTCATCACGTCCGTATTGGGGCCTGTCCCAACTGCCGTCCTAGAATCGGCGTATTCGTCGGCCACCATCTCGTGGGTCAACGTCGAGCCTGCCAGGTGGTAGATTGGTTGTGCCCGAAACGCCGGCGGCGGTTACCGTGCTCCCATCATCAGGGCCACGGCGTAGCCACCTTGTCCTGGCCCTGGTTGCCCACCGCCCCATGCCTCAGGACCGCCCGTTCCCGGTTGTAGGCGCTGTAGAAGCGGTTGGCCTCGTTGTCTCCCGCAACCAGGACGGGAGCTACGAGGTTTCCGTGAGTGGAGGGCGGGTGGCGGAGTATCCGCCGTGGTGTACCAGCATCCGGTTCGCCTTCGGGGAAAACGACACCGGGTGTGCCCTGGACGACGGGGATAGGGCTTCGCAGAAGGGCCGGGGGGCAGCGACCCGCCACAGGCCCTGAGGCTGGGCACTGTTGCCCCAACCCTCCGCTATCCTCATTCCGGCCAATCTTTGTCGTTCGAGTCGAAGGTATGCAGCGGATGGCAATCGCCCCGTCCGGGTCCTTGGCCTCCACGCACGGGGCGAAATGGACGTTGCGCCGGGGCTGCTGCTGCGACTACGGCGCTTGCCCCCTGATGAAGACCGGGGAGATGCCATAGATGGGCAGCTTCTTAGTACCAAGAAGGGGGTTGCCATCGTAGTCGATAATGGGATCGTCGGCGCTGGACGGGTTGCCGGTGATGACGTGTTTTGCGCCGGCGTAGCGGTGGAGGAAGAAAGCCGTCCACGTGTATCCCTTCGAGGTACTGCCGGTCCAGACTCTGTTGACATCCGTAGTCTTCCCGTCCTGGGTCCGCGGCTGGGTGCCTTCCGGCCACTCTCTGTACAGTTCGTGACAGCACCTGGTCAGCTGGGTGCCGCCGACCCAGTACACCGGCGGGTTCTCTACGCCGGCGGGGACGGCGGTGTTGTCGCGGGCATGTACCGCTGCGGTGGAGATCATCGCGCGGAACCCAAGCTTGATGGTATCGCCAGAGAAGTGGCTATTCTGAGCCGCCTGGTTCTGAACGAACGTGTTGTAATCGTTGATGTTGGTGGAGACCGCCCTGGTCGTGTCTTTGGTGACGAACAACAGGCGGAAGCTGTCCCCCGGCTCTATTGGGCACTCCCCCTGGTCGTCCCGGGGCAGCAGTGCCCAGTTGTAATCCACCTCTATTGCATCCGGAGCCGCCGCAGGCGCCTGGACCCGTGCGGTAACCCGCTTGGTAGCATCACCCGCGCCGTGATCTTTTGAGACGGCGCGCACCGAGAAAGAATAGTCTACAGGGAGCAGGCCCTCCACCGTGTAAGCGTAGGTTTCATCATTGCTCTCCGGGATATTCCTCCATCCTCCCTCCCAGCTAGCCCGGGGTCCGTAGCTCCAGCGGTACTGGTATTTTTCGATATCTTCGTTTCCAGGGGGCCACCAGTGCAGGATCACCGAACTGTCCGCGGAGTTAGCGACCAGATCCCTCGGGGCCGGCGGCGTCGCCTGCGGGGTACCTTCCGCCGCCGCCGACGGCGCGCTGTAGCTTCCGTTTTTGCCCACTCGCCGCACTCGGAACTCGTACTTGATGCCGTTGGTTAGATCGGTCACGTCCTCCTGTTCATCATCAACCAACGTATCGGTCCAGTCGCCCCATGAACTGTCACTGCCCTGCCGGTACTGGACCTGAGCCCTGTCTATGTAGCCATATCCCTCCTGCGGCGCATCCCACTCCAACCGTATCCCTTCGTCTCGCGCATACGCGACCAGTCCGGTAGGCCGCGACGGAGCAAGGGGATCGCCCCCCACGGTCAGCACCGGCGAAATGGCGTAAAGCGAACGGAAGCCGGGCCCCTTTGGATGCACGGTCTTGGTCGTGCCCGTGCCCGTGGTCACCGCGCTGGCTGCGCCCAGTTCGCGGCCCGTGACGTTCGGGGATCCCCATACGACGTTGTCTTGGCCCATCTCGTAGCCCGGGAGATGCCCTCCGTCGGGCTTCGAGCCGGTCCAGACCTCAAAATCCGAACCACCCCTGACGTCGTTGCCGGTCTCGTTGGAGGCCCACTTGTCATTAGCGCTATCATCGCTGTTGTGGTCCCAGCTCCCGTCATACAGGTCGGCGTAGTTGTCGGCGACCTTGTCGCCGTTGGTCCAGTAGATGGGGTCCCCGGCGCCCGGATCCTCGGCGCGGGTCCAGGTGTTGGGCCTCAGCCGGCCGGCCGCCTCCTGGGTGTTGACCATGGCGCGGAAGTGGTCCTTGAGAGGCCTCAGCGCATAGCGCGCATAAGGGGAGCTCGCTATACCCTGCACATGGGTGTTGTACGGTCCGATCCCCGTTTCGGTGGCCGTGCGGCCTGTGGAAGTGATGAACATCAGCCGGAAGTTATCTTCCGCTTCCAGGCCGGCGCCACTGGGAAGCAGCTCCCAGTCGTAGGGAACCCAGCAGCGGGTGGGCCCGGTCTCGGAGGTCTCGCAGGCTGGCTCGGCGTTCGAAGTCAATGACAGCGCAACCTTCTGCCCTTCCTTCCAGTTCGTGGCCGGCTCGAAGTCCCAGGTGATATTTGATCTCTTCTTGTCATGGCTGAAGGCCAACTGCTGACCGTCCACATTCAGCGTCAGCAATTTGAAGACGTCTCTGGCCTTGGCGCCGGTAAGTTCTCTGAATGACATACCAAGGGTGTTATTCCTGGAGTTATAGAGGATTTTGTCGATCGTGTATTCAACGCCGGCATGGGTGAAGTAATTGAGCTCATCGAGGACAGTCGGGTCTGAGCAGTTTTCGAAGGCAGTGTCAGTATTGTCGCAGCCACGATATTGATTTTCCCTATCCACCGTCAGCACGGCGGACCAGAGGGAGTGGAACTCGACCAATGACACTGAAACCTCTTGCCCGTCGGTCCAGTTCGTGGCCGGGTCATAGTCCCAGTTGAGACCTAAATATTCGACTTTACCGCCGCTTACAGCAATTGGGGTGCCGTCCACGACCAGTGTCAACTGACCGAGCGAGGTCTGGATGACGGCGGTATCATCGTCGCTTACAACCCCCCAGAATTTCATGAACAGCGCGTTGGCGCGGGTATTCCAAAAGAATTGGTCCACACGATAGGTTTGGCCTTGGTACGTGAAGGTGTTTTCTGTCAGGGCGCTTCCTCCCTGTCCGGTTCCACAGTCGCTAAGTTCATCTTCGTGGTCGTCGCATCCGAAGGAAGTACCGAAGTTAGGGACGGTGTGTTCGTCCACCGTCAGCGTGGCGGACCAGATGGTGTCATGAGGAGGTAAGGGGGGAAGCTCGATCAGCTCCAACGACACCGTCTGGTCGTCGGCCCAGTCCGTGGCCGGGTCGAACAACCAATTGAAGCCGGCTACTGTGGTTACGGTATCTGCGACGGCGAACTCCTGTCCGTCCACATACAGCTTCAGCCCGGTGAGGGCCTCTTTGATGACGTCGTTTTGAGCAACTGTTGTTGCGCCAGTGAATCCCATCTCGAGTTTATTGCCGGAGGAATCCCAATGGATAAATTTGACCGTGTAATCGACGTTGGCATAGGTGAAGTCATCGTCCGTGATGGCTGAGACAGTGGAGCTTGAGCAGTTGTCCTGGTCCGGCTCATCGTTGTTGCAGCCATAAAGGTCGACATCCTTGTCCACCGTCAGTTCGGCGAACCAGATGGTGGTTCCGGACGCGGCTCCGGACGGCGTCGAGCCGGTCTGCGCCTGCCCCTGTGTCTGTGTCTGCGTCTGCGTCTCCTGGGTCCCGGCAACTGCTGACACCGGCTGCTCGAGCGCGGCCTGGGCCGTCTTGCCGGCGCCCTGGGCGTCGGCATAGCTGGCCGTGGCCCGCAGGTAGTGGGCGCCGTCAACGGCGGTCAGCGTGTAAGACGCTCCGGTTGCGCCGGTGATGGTATCCCAGGCGCTCCCGTCGGCGGAGCGCTGCCAGCTCCAGGCCAGGCCGCTCACGCCGCCGTCCGGGTCTGCCAGGCTGGCGGTCAGACTGCCCCCGGTCTCGGGCGGGTCCGGCTCCGCTTCCAGCGACACTACCCCCGCCTCGTCCGCGTTGCCCACGCTGACGGTGACGGCGATGGTGTCGTCCACAGTGTTGTCGGCCTCGCCGGCGGTGTTCTTGCCGTCGCTGACGGTGACGGTCAGCGCGTAGCTGGATTGGGTCTCGTGGTCCAGCGCCGCCCGCACGGTAATCTGCCCGGAGCTTTCTCCGATGGCGAAGGCGTCGGAGCCGCTGAGGGCGTAGGTCAACGTGTCGCCGTCGGCGTCGGTGGCAACAATGGCGCCGCCGACGTTGGTGCCCACCGCGGCGTCCTCATCCACGCTGAGGGCGGCGTTCTCCCCGGCGAAAGCTGCCGGGCTGTTGGAAGGCGGCGGCGACTGCTGCTGTTCTCCGGCTGCTTCCTGGGAGCCGTCCACCTTGTGGCCCGACTGGGCGGGCAGAGCAGCATGGTTCAGGCTGGCGGCGTTGCCGTCGCCGTCCGCGACGCTCCCGCCCCGGAGCAGCACTTGGTTCGCCTCGATACTGATCCCATCCGGGTCGGCATCCACTTTCTTGACCTGGTAGGTGAAGACCAGCACCGTGCCGTCCTGCTCCGTGCGCTCGTACCGCGCCCGGCGCTGGCGCTCGCCCACGGTCAGGCGCACCTGGGGCTGGCCGGTAACCGTCACGGCTTCGCTGAAGGTCACGGCCACGACGATGACCTCGTCCTTGCCGTAGGTGTCGCCGCTGGCCGGGCTGCTGACGATGGCCGGTCCGGCGGTGATGGCCGGCGGCTCCGGCTCCGGCGTGGCCGGGGCGGCGGCCACCGCGTTGGCGGTTGAGCCCCGGGCCGTCTTGCCGGGACCGTGGCCGTCGGTGTAACTGGCGGTGGCCCGCAGGTGGTAATCCGCATCGTCATCGGACGGGGTGTAGGCCGCCCCGGTCGCGCCGTCGATGGTCTCCCACGTGGACTGGTCGGCGGAACGCGCCCAGCTCCAGGTCTCCCCGCTCACGCCGCCGTCCGGGTCCAGCAGGGTGGCGGTCAGGGGCGACCCCGCCTGGGGCGGGTCGGCGCTCAGGGACACCGCTCCCGCCTCGTCCACGTTGCCCACGTTGACGGTGACGGCGATGGTGTCGGCCGCGTCCTCCGGGTCGGTGGCGGTTACGGTGAGGGTGTAGCTCGCCTGCGTCTCGTAGTCCAGGGAGCCGGACACCGTTATCTGTCCGGTGCTTTCCCTGATGGCGAAGGCGCCCGAGCCGGTGATCGAATAGGTCAGGGCGTCGCCGTCCGCGTCGGTGGCGGTAACCGGTTCGCCCACGTTGGTTCCATCCGCGCTGTTCTCATCCACGCTGCGGTCGGTCGTGTCGGTGTCGAACTGGGGCGGGCTGTTGGCCGGCTGCGGTGTTGGTGTGGGTGTGGGTTCCGGCTCGGGCTCGGCCACGGTGAGCACCGGCGAGAGGCCGTAGAGGGGGTACGACTCGCCGGACGCCTTGGTCGTGGGCGACGACAGAGGCTTGGCTTCGCCCAGGTCTGCCATGCGCACCTGGGCGGCTCCGGCGTAGCTCCGCAGCGACGTCTCCCCTCTCCCGTTGCCCCCGGTCCAGACCAGGCCGGTGTAGGAACCGCCGGTCTCGGTTTTGCCGCTGACCGAATCCCAACTCAGGTCGTAGAAGTCGGCGTAGTCGTCGGCGACTTTATCGCCGCGAAGCCAGTGGACGGGGACGCCCGTCCCGGTGGTGGCGCTGTTGTCCTTGATGTTCACGCTGGCCGTGGAAATCAGGGCGGTGAAACTGTTCTTGAAGGACTTGAGGCTGGCGTTGCCGTTGGCCGCGCCCTGTACGTGGGCGTTGTAGTCGGCGATGTCGGCGGAAGAAGCGTCGCGGGTGGCGGAGGTTACGAACAGCAGCCGGAAGCTGTCGCCCGGCTCGATGCCTCTGGGGATCAGCGGCCAGTCCGCCGGAACGCTCTGACCTGACTGGGCCTGGGCGGAGTCAGCCGGCAGCAGCCAGCCGGCGGCGACGGAGGCCGTCAGCAGGGCCGGCAGGGCCAGGGCCGCCAGCAGCCAGGTTGGTAAGCGGTTCAACCGCGCGACCCGCATCACCGTTGCGCCCCCTGAAAGTCGAGGGGGGGTGAATCAAGCCGGCTGGAGTTTCCGGCCTGCTTGGCGGCGAACACCTTCGTTATTCCCCGGAAGGTCTGGCTGGAAGGCAACCTGCTGCTGAACACTGTCTCACCCCCTACTTTCCGGCATTACCATCACGGTATGGGACGCCAGAGTGACTGAAGGCATATCCAGTTTGGCTGTTCGTCGCTGAAAAGGTACACTCAGGCGTCTAAGTCAATGGTTAGTCCGTTAACAAGCGCAGTTAATTGTCTGCATTTTATCATTACAGTCAAGACCATTATGATAACATTATCGTAACCGCAGAGAAATAACGGTGTGGTAACATTTCCTGGTTGCACGTGAACGAACCCGGAGCGCCGAGTGGAACCCGCAGACAGCCACTCGGTCCGGCGGTGGCGGCTTGCGGTCAGGAGGGAGCAAAAATAACAGTATGAATTCCGGCGAACTGCAGAGGGAGAGCGCTGCCCTGCGGGAGCGCCTCTCCCGCCTGAGCCAGGCCAGCCGGCGCATCAACGAGAGTCTGGACTTCGACAAGGTGCTACAGGACGTGGTGGACAGCGCCAGGGAACTGACCGGCGCCCGCTACGGGGCGATCACTGCTCCTGGCGAGGCCGGCCAGCGGCCCGACTTCATCGTCTCTGGCCTTACCTCTCTGGCCTTACCCTGGAGGAGCACCGGGGACTGTGGGAAATGCCCCAGGGCTTGGGCTTCTTCGAGTATCTCAGCGGGCTAACGGCGCCCCTCCGGGTCTCCGACATCGTCGGCCACCTGAACGCGCTGGGGATGCCCGGGTTCTCTCAGCCGGTGCCGGCGAAGCCGTGTCCGGTGGCCCCACCGCCGCCGCCGGGTCGCTGCCTGCAAGCGTGGCCCGGACGCTTTCCGAAAGGGTCTGTGTCCGGGCCCTTCCTGACGTTGGTCGCCTCCGGTCCCGGCTCTCCGGCTACTCCGGCTCGGCCACGGTGATGACCGGCGAGAGGGCGTAGAGGGGGTAGGACTCGCCGGACGCTTTGGCCGTGGGCGACGACAGAGGCTTGGCGTCGCCCAGGTCGCCCATGCGCACCTGGGCTGCTCCGGCGTAGCTCCGCAGCGACGTCTCGCCCCTGCCGTTGCTCCCGGTCCAGACCAGGCCGATGTGGGAACCGCCGGTCTCGGTTTTGCCGCTGACGGAGTCCCAACCCAGGTCGTAGAAATCGGCGTAGTCGTCGGCGACCTTCTCTCCGCCCAGCCAGTGGATTGGGACGCCCGTCCCGGTGGTGGCGCTGTTGTCCTTGATGTTCACGCCGGCCGTGGAAACCAGGGCGCGGAACCGGCTGCTGAAGTCCGCCAGGTTGGTGTTGGCCGCCGCCCGGGCCTGCGCGAACTTGTTGTAGCCGGCGATGTCGGCGGACTCCGCCTTCATGCTCGTGGAGGTCACGAACAGCAGGCGGAAGCTGTCGCCGGATTCAAGGCCGTCGGGAATCAGCGGCCAGTCCGCCGCCACGGTCTGCGGGGCGATGTCAGCCACCGCCGCCGGCGGTTGCGGTTGCTGCGGTTGCTGCGGTTGCTGCTGCTGATCAGCGGCACCGGGCACCGGGTCTGCGACCTGGCCCCAGGCCGACCGGGTTTGCCGCCGGCCGTCTCTGTAGCTCGCCTTGACCCGCAGCCACCGGCCCGCGTCATCATCCCCCGGAGCGTAGGACGGCCCGGTGGCCCCGGTGATGTCGCTGAAGCCTGTGTAGCCCACGTTCTGGGCGTTGGTCCCCTCCGGGGAGCGCTTCCACTGCCAGTTGACACTGTCCTCGTTCACGCCGTTGGGGTCCGACAGCACGGCGCCCAGGGTCCCCCTGGTGGACGCCTGCCCCTGGATTGTCACCACCCCCGTGGGCGGCTCCGGGCAGGTCGCCTCGGCGGCGGTGCTCCGGGCGCTCCGCAGCAGGGACTCCACGCCCTGCGACTGGCGGACTCCGTCGTCACTGGTGTCGAGCCACTCTATCTTTACGTTCCTCAGCTCCTCCAGCCGCTGCCCACGGGTCTTGCCCGGGCTGAACTCCGCCTTCAGCCCGGTGCAGAGCTGCTGCTGGTAGCGCTCCGGGTCGTAGCCCCAGTCGCCCAGGTAGGGCTTCATCTCCACCTGGGCGGCACCGTAGATGTGGGGCCGGGCCACGTAGTAGCCGCTGGTCCGCAGGACGAGCCACTGGAGCAGGTTCTCGTCCGGGTCCTCCAGGCCGGCGTCGGCGATGCGGAACTCGATCTCCCACCGCTGGGCGCTCGCATTCCAGCGGTAGTAGTGGCGCATCCCGTCGAAGTCCTGGTAGCGCGCCCCCTCCACCCCGGTGTCCAGGGCCGCGGCCGGGGACCACGCCGGGGCGCTGGAGCCGGGCACCGTTTCCGCGACGGCGGGATACACCGTGGGGCTTCCGGCGAATAACAGCAATACCCTGCCGCCGCCGGGTCCCGTGATTGCCGCGCCCGAGGGCAGGATGAAGGGGCTGGGCGGGATGCTGATGCCGTCCGCCGCGCTGTCGCCCTCCTGCACCCGGTAGCGGAACACCATGGCGCTGCCGCTGTGGGAGTGCATGGCGGCCTCCCGGGTCTCTTCGCCCACGCGCAGCCGCAGCCGGGGCTGGCCGGCGACGGTGACGGGCTGGCTGAAGCTGGCCGTGGCCTCGACGTCGTCGCCTGCCTGGTAGCTGCCCCCGGAGGTGATGGCCAGGCCGGTCAGGCGGGTGTCCGAGAAGGGGACGCCGCTCCAGTCGGCGGGCAGCGTTGCCCGGTTGTTCCTCTGCCGGTAGTCGTAGTAACTGGCGGAGTGCTCGGTGTAACCCGCCGGCAGGCTCCCCGTGCATTCCAGGTCGTTGCTGGGGCTGGTGCCCCCGGTCTTGATGCGGACGCAGTAGTCCTGGGTGTTCTCGATGCGGGCGGTTATCTGCTGGTTCGGGGCGTTGACCACCGACGGGTCGCCGCGCCTGGGTTCGGTTTGGATGGTCAGGGTCTCGCCCTCCGGCAGGCCCCTGACCCGCCGGTGTTCGGTGAAATCCAGCTTCCCGATGTTCCACACGGCGTTCACACCGTTGTTGTGGTAGGTCCACGTGGATGTCCAGGTCGCCCCGCAGGAAGCCGGTGAACCGGTCGATGTTGGCCTCGGCCTGCTCCCGCAGGTATTCCGGCGGCATGACCTCCCGAAGGACCGCCGCTGCCTCGTCGCGGGCCGCGACGTCAATGTCGCCCAGCAGCCTGGCGGTCTGTTCCATCAACGCCTGGTCCAGCAATACCTCGTCGTAGATGCGTGTGTAGGCGCCGGTGTCGCTGACGGCAGCTTTGTAAACTCGGAGATTCTCCAGCCGCTGGGCGAAACCGGCCGCCACCAGGAGGAAGAGCAGTCCGGCGAAAATCGCCGTCCCCAGCGCCAGGGCCGCCGCAGTCCGCAGGAACGTAACCATGCAAGTGTGATCAAACTCCAGACCAGAACGGGGTCACAGCAATCCAACTGGCTGCGGTTCCCCTACTTGCACCATCTGTCCAGATACCTTACTGGATCTCCCCGCGGCCCCTGAACGCGCATACCGCCGAGGCCGTCAGCAATCCTGTTGCTATCAGGTACAGCACGATGGGAAGCCATTCCCCTCCGAATAGGGTCAAGATGAAGATCAAGGCGTTGATGCCGGCCACGACCAGCAGAAACACCAGGGCGGTGGCTGGCTTCTTCATGGCCAGCGACGCCCCCAGGATTCCCAGCCCGGATATGACCAGGAGAATGACGCCTATGCCGACGAGCACCCAGAGGACGATTTCGTCCAGGTCGGTTGCGTCCGCGAGCAGGCCAAGATCATCGGCCACGTCCCGGACCGCCAGCGCCACTACAATGAGAAACAACCCTATCCCGAGGTTGAACAGGGACCCGAGGATTCCGGTTACCAGCGATGCCACCCGGAACATTCCAGGTCCCTACAATGCATCGGAACGGGCCGGAGAGGCGGCCCGGCTCGCGGGAGCCGTTCGCGCTCTGGATCCGGCCCTGACGCCGATGGCCCTGGTGCCTCTGGCTTCGGCGGAGGGAATGACCACCGCGCCCCTCCGGTCCAGGACCACTCTCAACACAGCGGTGGCCGCGACTATGAGGAGCCCCACCCCCAAAGGCGGGAGCAAACGCGTCAAAAACTGGTCGAACCCGTCCGACCGAGCGCCGGCCGCCCCTACGATGGCCGACACCAACGCCAAGGCAATCACCACCCCGGCCAGGACCCAGCCTATGAGAACCGTGTCCAGTTTCAGCTGCATGTACAACCTCGCTTTACCTGGTCAATCCTCACCGGCCGGTGTGTGCTGGCGCTGCTGGCCCCACGGCTACTAAGGCTCACCGAGACATTCTTGGTAGTTGATCGCATACAGACAGAGGTGGCCGACTCCGGCGACGATGGAGGCGACCTTCTCGCCCGGCGGCGTGGCTTGGCCGTCGTTATCATAACCCCAGCAGGCCACGGAGCCGTCGGTCTTCACCCCGCAGGAGTGGTCCTGCCCGGCGCTGACCGAGGCGAACTCCCCCTCCGGCGGCGTGGCTTGGCCATCCCCGTCATTCCCCCAGCAAGCCAAGGAGCCGTCGGTCCTCACGCCGCAGGTGTGGCCTTCTCCGGCGCTGACCGAGGCGAACTCCCCCTCCGGCGGCGTGGCCTGGCCGTATTCATCATCGCCCCAGCATTGGGCGGAGCCGTCGATTCTCACCCCGCAGGTATGGAGCCACCCCGCGCTGACCGAGGCGAACCCCGATTTCGCCTTCCCGTCTCCTAGGAGACGGGACAGCGCGCCTCCCGTTTCTTCATGTTGTCTCCCGCCGGAGGGCTGGCTGCCGGAGCGGCCCAGGAACCCATCCCGGGTCGGTTCGGGTTCCTCCGGCTCTCCGGTCGCCTCCGGCTCGGAGGTGGTCCCGCCGAAGGGGCCATCCGGGCGTCTCGTCGCTTCTTCAGCGGTGTCTCTGGACTGTGTCTCCCCCGGGTCCTCCCGGTTTTCGCCCACACCACCCCCGGACGGATCCCCGCCGCAGGCTGCGGCCAGCAGCAACGCCAGGAGCAGGGACACTGTCAACAGGAGAATCGCCAAGCTACGATGGCCTCCGTTGCCAAGCCTGTCATTCATAGTCGCACCTCTTGCAAACCGTCCCACGCCCCGGCTAGCTTCGATTTCGTCAATATTCGGTCACGGCTTCGCCGGAAAGTCCGCCTGTGTCACCCCGCGGGCCTTCGTTCCCCAGCAGGCGACAGACCCATCGGTCCTCACCCCGCAGGTGTGGTCATACCCGGCGCTGACAGAGGCGAACTCAAACTTGCCCCTTCCTTCTTCGCCCGTGTCCGGACCTCCATGGCTTCCGGCTCGCTGGCTGGCTGCCCGCGGGCGGGGCCAAAGAACCCCGGCGTGTGGGTTCGGGTTTCGCCAACTCCCCGGTGGCCTCCGGGTCCTCCATTTCGCTGCGATAGCCGCCGTTGCCAAGTCGGCCAGTCATAGTCTCGCCTCCTGGAAGCCGTCCACACAGACGGGTTATCCTCGATTTCGCTCAACGTGCCATCAGCGAGAGCGCGAGGGCAGAAAGTCCCGCCAAGTCGGCCCCCTGCCTGATAGCACCAGCAGGCCACGGTGGCGACGGAACAACCGAGGCAAGACCGGAGGCAGTTCCATGGTAGGACGGGATCCGAACGCTTCCATGCTTGCTCCTTCAGCTGAACAGCGCCGTTACTCGGTGAACGACCAATGCCAGCAAGCGACGGTTCCGTCTGCCCTCACGCCGCAGGTGTAGCCTGTCTTCGCCCCATCGAAGGATGCCCCGCTGATGGAGGCGAACTCTCCGTCGGGCGCCGTCGCAGCCTGTCCATAGTAATTGCCCCCCCAGCAGGCGACGGTGCCCTCCACCTTCACGCCACAGGTGTGCTGCTCCCCCGTGCTGATGGAGGCGAACCTTCCCCGGGGCGGCGTAGCCTGGCCGTATTCGTCACTCCCCCAGCAGGCGACGGCGCCGTCCACCCCCAGGCCGCAGGCGAAGTACAGCCCCAGGCTGAAGGAGACGAACTCTCCACCGGGCGGCGAGTCGGCGTCGTAGCCACGAGTTCCACCACGCCAGCAGTCGACGGAGCCCTCAACCCTAAGACCGCAGGTCTGGTTCTCCTCCGAGCTGACGTGGATGAATTTTCCATCGGGCGGCGTGTAATGGCCATTGTCATATTGAAACCCCCAGCAGGCGACGGTGCTGTCCGCTCTCAGGCCGCAGGTGTGGTTAGTGCCTGTGCTGACCAAGGTGAAATCTCCCTCGGGCGGCGTAGCCTGGCCGTATTCGTCACTCCCCCAGCAGGCGACGGTGCTGTCCACCTTCACGCCGCACGTGTGCCTACTCCCCGTGCTGATGTAGGTGAACTCTCCATCGGGCAGCACGACCTCCCCGCAGTCAATGGAGCCGTCCGCCGGTATTTCGCAGGTCGCGTCCTCCTTGACAAAGTGCCTACCCTTCCAGCAGTCGATGGAGCCGTCCGCCCTCACGCCGCAGATGTCGCCGGCCCCCGCGCTGACGGAGGCGAACTCCCCATCGAGAGGCGTGAAAACGACAAAAGCGTCAAACCCCCAGCAGGCGACGGTGTCGTCCTCCCTTATGCCACAGGTGTGGTCATTGCCCGCGCTGACGGCAACGAACTCTCCACCGGGCGGCGTGGCCTGGTCATAGTCATCCTCCCCCCAGCAGACGACGGTTCCGGCCAACTCCACACCGCAGGTGTGGCCTGTCCCCGAGCTGACGGAGGCGAACTCTCCATCGGGAGGTGCGGCCTTGCCTTCGCTATTCCTCCCCCAGCAGGCGACGGTGCTGTCCAGCCTCACGCCGCAGGTGTGGTTCCTCCCCGCGCTGACGGAGGAGAACTCTCCACCCGGCGGCGCGATCCCCGCGTTACTAGCTCCCCAGCAGGCGACGGTGCCGTCCAGCCTCACGCCGCAGGTGTGGTCCCACCCCGCGCTGAGGGAAGCGTACTTTCCACCGGGCATCGTGGCCTGGCCATCACTGTCATGCCCCCAGCAGGCGCCACCCCAGACTGCCCCATAGCTGCTATGCCAGCAGGTTTGCTCATCCCTCACGGTGACGGTGACGGAGTCGGAGTCGAGCTCCCCCTCGGGCGGCGTGGCCTGGCCTAACCGAGGATCGTTCGCCGCGGCCGAGTCTCGACTATTCGAGCCCCAGCAGGCGACTTGGCCGTCCACTCTCAGGCCGCAGGCGTGGTTCCTCCCCGAGCTGACAGAGATGAACTCTCCATCGGGAGGGTCCTGATCGCGGTATAGCTCATCGCTCCTGCAGCCGACATCGACAGCGCCGTGCACGTCCACCACCCTCGGCCCGCAGATGTAAAAGTCCCCCGCGCTGTCGAAGATGAACTCCCCTTTTTCGGGATCATATCGACCACCCTTCCAGCAGGCGATGGAGTCGTCCGACCTCACGCCGCAGGTGAGCTCCCCTCCCACGCTCACGGAGGAGAACTCTTCATTGGGCGCCATGACCTGGCCCGGCCCTTCCCCACGAAACGGCCAGCACTCGACGGAGCCTTCCGACCTCACAGCACAGACGTGGCCGTTTCCCACGCTAACTGAGGCGCGCCTGTCTCGCGGCTTGCCGCCGGCCCTCGTCGGTTCGGCTTGCTGGTTCCTGGCTCTCGTAGGCTCCGGTGCGGCGCCGGTAGAACCGGGGAACATCGAGCTCCCTCCCGACCCCTGGTTCCGTCCCGCACCCGTCGGCTCCGGCGTGTCGGTGGAGCGGCGGGAGAAGATGGAACCGCCTCCCGAACTCCCTTCCCCGTCGCCGCTCCGGTCGGAACTTGCGCTTTCCCGGGAGTCCTCCCGGTCCTCTGAACTCCCGTTTTCCTCTTCCACAGCGCAGGCCGCCAGCAGGGCCAGCAGCAAGAGCATGGCCAGTGCGGCGCACAGGAATGGCAGCCGTCGTGATCTCTTCGCCGGTGTCTTCCTCAAGGTCGGTACCTCCACGACATGAATGGTGGCCAGGCGCGGCTCCGGCTACTCGCCAACGGGCAGCTCCTCCCTGCCATTGGCATCCGGTCCGTTGTCCAGGACCCGCAGGACCTCCGTGGCCACGATGATCAGGAACCCCACGCCCAACGGCGTGGTCAGCCGCCACAGGAACAGGTCGAACCCTCCCGAACGGGCGCCGGCGGCACCCACGATGGCCGAGACCAGCGCCAGCAGGATCACCACTCCCGCCAGGATTCTCCCGATGAGAACCGAGTCAAGTTTCAATTCCATGCAATACCTCTCTCGAAGACCCCGATCCGGGTCTAGATGCAGTCCTCTCTTTCCAGTTCCCGCTCCACCCGGCGGGGAAGGTCGTCCAGTTCGTCCTGGTAATCATCGCCCAGGTCGTCTATCCGGTCCTCCAGGTCCTCGAACAGGTCCTCCTGTTCGTCGCTCAAATCGTCCATCTCGTCCCTGATGTCGTCCCGCTGGCTCCTGGGAGCGTCGTCCAGCTCGTCCCGCAGGTCGTCCAGTTTGTCCTCCAGCTCCTCGTTTTCCTCGGCGGCCTCCAGGAGCATCCGGTACCCGTCGGCCCTGATGTCGTGGAGGGCCTTCACCTCTCCCGGGGGGCTGAGGGCGTTCCAGTCATCCAGGGCGTCCTCCAGGTCCGATATGGAAAGGGAACCGGACAACGTACCTCCGAACAGGTCCCCGTAATCGTCCGCCCACTCGCCGCACTCCTCAGCGTAGTCCTCCAGGGACATGGAGGCGCAGGCGACGGCGGCCAAGAGCATCAGCAGCGGGATGATCGCCAGGGTCTTCAGCATGGACATTCCTCTCCTTGGTAACCGGATGGGGCCAACCCCCGGGTGGGGCTGGATCCTCCGGCGCGTCGGCGCCGGGACAAGGTGACAGGGCAGCGCCCCCGGTTACGCAAAACCGCTCCCCGTGGGAGCGTCGCGCCGGGGCACGGAGGGGCGGCAGGATTGCAGGAAGGTGCGAAGCGGCTTGTGGCCGAGGGCGCGGAGATGAGTTCCAGCCGCCGGAGATGCGGCAGGTACTTCCGCCCCGATGCAGGAACGCGACCAGCGGTGGTTGAAGAGGAAGAACCGGGTGGAATTAGAAAAGAGAGGGAAAAAGTCGGGGGGGGGGGGGGCAAGGGTATGTAAGGCGGGAGACCGGCCCGAGGCATTGGAAAGCGCAGGGGGATCTTGCCTCCTGGCAGCGGTCACGAAACCGGGTGCCGGAGGTCTCTTGTACGCCCTTCCAAGGAAAGCCAGCGGATGAAGCAGGTCTTTGAAGCGGATAGTCTAAACCCTCAACTATAGGGCATGGTAATCACGGCATGAGATATAGTTGTTACGGCAGGCTCATCCGGTTGAGCGGTCGAGAAATGGATATGAGAAAGCATCCCGACCATCGGGCCGGCCTTTCGCGACCGCAGTAAGTTAACCAAACAATATCATCACAGTCAAGGATAATTTGATAACAATTTAGTAACATTAGATAAGTAACGATATGGTAACATTTCCCTAACCAGGCACGAACAGGACCCGATTGCAGGGTGAAACCCATATTCCGCCGCTCCATCCGGCGGTGGCTGCCTGCGGTCAGGAGGGAGGCAAGGCAACGGAATGAACGCCGACGAACTACAGAGGGAGAACGCGGCCCTGCGGGAGCGTCTCTCCCGCCTGAGCCAGGCCAGCCGGCGCATCAACGAGAGCCTGGACTTCGACACCGTGCTCCAGGAAGTGGTGGACAGCGCCAGGGAACTGACCGGCGCCCGCTACGGAGCGATCACCGCGCTGGGCGAGGCCGGCCAGCGGCCCGACTTCATCGTCTCCGGGCTGACCCGGGAGGAGCAGCAGGGGCTGTGGGAAATGCCCCAGGGGTTGGGCTTCTTCGAGTATCTCAGTGGGTTAAGAGATCCCCTGCGAGTCTCCGACATCGCCGGACATCTGAACGCGCTGGGCATGCCCGGGTTCTCGCCCCCGATGACGGCCTCCGCCCCGCTGGTGGCACCACCGCCTCCGCCGCCGGGTCGGTTCCCGGAGGCTCCTTGAAAGGGTTGCTTTCCGTCCCTTTCCTGGCATTGGTCGCTCCGGTTCCGGCTACTCGGGCTGGGCCACGGTGATGACCGGCGAGAGGGCGTAGAGGGGATACGACTCGCTGGACGCCTTGGCCGTGGGCGACGACAGGGGCCTGCCGTCGCCCAGGTCGCCCATGCGCACCTGGGCGGCCCCGGCGTAGCTCCGCTGCGACGTCTCGCCCCTGCCGTTGCTACCGGTCCACACCAGGCCGGTGTAGGAACCGCCGCTCTCGGTTTTGCCGCTGACGGAGTCCCAACTCAGGTCGTAGAAATCGGCGTAGTCGTCGGCGACCTTCTCTCCGCCCAGCCAGTGGACGGGGACGCCCGTTCCGGTGGTGGCGCTGTTGTCCTTGATGTTCACGCCAGCCGTGGAAATCAGGGCGCGGAACCGGCCGCTGAAGTCCGCCAGGTTAGTGTTGGCCGCCGCCCGGGCCTGCGCGAAGCCGTTGTAGTCGGCGATGTCGGCAGACTCCGCCTTCACGCTCGTGGAGGTCACGAACAGCAGGCGGAAGCTGTCGCCGGGGCCCAGGCCCGTGGGGACCAGGGGCGAGTCCGCCGGAACCGTCGGGGCCTGCTGTTGCTGGGCGGCCGGCGCGGCCTCCACCGCGCTGGCCGTGGCCGCCAGGGCGCTCTTGCCGGAACCGTGTCCGTCGCCGTAGCTGGCGGTGGCCCGCAGGTAGCTGCGCACGTCGTCATCGGAGGGCGTGTAGGACGCCCCGCCGGCGCCGCCGATGGCTGTCCAGTTGGTCCCGTCGGCGGAAATCTCCCAGGCCCAGGTCAAGGCGCTCACCCCGCCGTCGGGGTCGTTCAGGCTGGCGGTCAGCGGGCTGCCCGCCTGCGGGGTCTCCGGGTCCAGGGTCACCGTTCCCGCCTCGTCCACGTTGCCCACGCTGACGGTCATGGCGATGGTGTCGTCCACGGCGGTATTGTCCCCACCGGAGGCATCCTTGCCATCGCTGACGCTCACCGTCAGCGCGTAGCTGCTCTGCGTCTCGTAGTCCAGAGCGCCCTGGACGGTGATCTGCCCGGTGCTTGCGTCGATGGCGAAAGCGCCGGAGCCGGTGAGGGCGTAGGTCAGCGCGTCACCGTCGCCGTCGGTGGCGGTCACCGGGCTGCCCACGTTTGAACCCACCGCCGCGTCCTCGTTCACGCTGAGGTTGGCGCTATCCAATGCGAACTGCGGCTCGTTGTTGGCCGCCTGCTGTTGCTGGGCGGGCTGTTGCTCCAGGGAGCCGTCCACCTTGTGGCCTGATTGCGTGGCCAGGGCCGGATGCGCCAGGCCGGCGGCGTTGCCGTCGGCGTCCTCGATGCTGCCCCGGTTCAGCCCCAGTTGGTCCGCCCCGATGCTGACCCCGTCACCATCGGCATCCACCTTCCTGACCAGGTAGGCGAAGACCAGGACCGTGCCGTCCTCCGAGGAACGGTCGTACCGGGCCCAGCGCTTGCGCTCGCCCACGTCCAGGCGCACCCGGGGCTCACCGCTGACGGTCACCGCCTCGCTGAAGGTCACGGCGGCCACGATGGCCTCGCCATTGCCGTAGGTGTCGCCGCTGGCGGGACTGCTGGTGATGACCGGGCCGGCGGTGATGGCCGGCGCGTCGCTGGCCGGTGGTTCCGGCTGTTGCTGGGCGGCAGCCACCGCGCTGGCCGTCCGGGCCTGGGCCGCCTTGCCGGAACCGTGCCCGTCGGCGTAGCTTGCGGTGGCGCGCAGGTACTTGCCCACGTCGTCAGCCGGCGGCGTGTAGGATGCCCCGCTGGCGCCGTCGACGGCTGTCCAGTTGGTCCCGTCGGCGGAGCTCTCCCAACTCCAGGCCACTCCGCTCTCCCCGCCGTCGGGGTCGTTCAGGCTGGCGGTCAGCGGGCTGCCCGCCTGCGGGGTTTCCGGGTCCAGGGTCACCGTTCCCGCCTCGTCCACGTTGCCCACGTTGACGGTGATGGCGATGGTGTCGTCCACCCCGCTATCGGCCTCGCCGGCGGCGTTCTTGCCGTCGCTGACGGAGACGGTCAGCGAGTAGCTGGATTGGGTCTCGTGGTCCAGCGCGCCGGCCACCGTTAACTGTCCGGAGCTTGCGTCAATGGCGAAGGCGCCGGAGCCGCTCAGGGCGTAGGTCAGCGCGTCGCCGTCGTCATCGTCGTCGGCAGTCACCGGGCTTCCGACATTCGAACCGGGGGCGGCGTTCTCGTCCACGCTGCGGGCATCGCTGTCCAGCGTGAACTCCGGCTCGTTGTTGGCCGCCTGCTGTTGCGGAGCGTCCACGGTGTGCCCCGGCTGGGGGGGCAGACCGGCCAGCGCCAGCAGGACGTCGTTGCCGCCGGAGTCCGTGATGGACGCGCCCTGGGGCAGCGTGATGCTGCCCGGATAGACGCTCACACCATCGCCGTCCTCGTCTCCCCCGCTTACCGCGTAGCTGAATACCCTGACGGCGCCGCCGCCGAGGGCCGGCTGGTACAGCGCGGCGCGGGGGCTGCCGCCAACCTCGATGCTCAGCGTCGGCGTTCCCGCGACGGTCACGTCCCGGCTGAAGGCCACGGCCACGGAGATGGCGTCTCCGGCGCCGTAGGGGCCGCTGCTGTGCATCCCCAGCGCGGTGACGGCGGCCGCCGCCTGCTGCCGCTGGCCCTGGCCCGCCACCGGATTGTCGGTACGGGCCTGGGCCGTCTTGCCGGGGCCGTGCCCGTCGGCGTAGGCCGCCCTGACCCGCAGCCACCGGCCCGCGTCCCCCTCCACCGGGGTGTAGGTCTCCCCGGTGGCCCCGGATATGTCCTCGAAGCCGGCGGTGTCAACGCTCTGGGCGGTGGTCCCCTCCGGGGAGCGCTGCCACTGCCACGCGAGGCTGCCCGGCGTCACGCCGTCCGGGTCCAGCAATACCGCCGTCAGCGCGGAACCGGCCCGCGGCGTCTCCGTGCCCAGCCACACCATTCCCTGGCGGTCCGCCCCGCCGGCCACGGTGATCACCGGCGAGAGGGCGTAGAGGGGATACGATTCCGTGGCGGCCCTGGCCGTGGGCGACGACAGGGGCCGGGCGCCGCCCAGGTCGCCCATGCGCACCTGGGCGGCTCCGGCGTAGCTCCGCAGCGACGTCTCGCCCCTGCCGTTGCTACCGGTCCACACCAGGCCGGTGTAGGAACCGCCGGTCTCGGTCGTGCCGCTGACGGAGTCCCAACTCAGGTCGTAGAAATCGGCGTAGTCGTTGGCCACCTTGTCGCCGGCCAACCAGTGGACGGGCGCCCCGGCGCCGACGGTGGCGCTGTTGCCCTTTATGTTCACCCCGGCCGTGGACACCAGGGCGGAGAACTCGTCCTTGAAGGGCTTCAGGTTGTCGTTGCCGTCCGCCGCCGCTCGCACGAAGCCGTTGTAGCCGGCGATGTCGGCGGACTCCGCAGTCGTGGTGGCGGAGGTTACGAACAGCAGGCGGAAGCTGTCGCCGGGGCCCACGCCCGCGGGAATCAGCGGCCAGTCCGCCGCCACGGTCTGCGGGGCGATGTCGGCCACCGCCGCGGGCGGTTGCGGTTGCTGCTGTTGGTCAGCGGCGCCCGGCACCGGGTCTGCGACCTGGCCCCAGGCCGACCGGGTTTGCCGCTGGCCGTCTCTGTAGCTCGCCTTCACCCGCAGCCACCGGCCCGCGTCATCATCCCCCGGAGCGTAGGACGGCCCGGTGGCCCCGGTGATGTCGCTGAAGCCGGTGTAGCCTACGTTCTGTCGAGTGGTCCCCTCCGGGGAGCGCTTCCACTGCCAGTTGACGCTGTCCTCGTTCACGCCGTTGGGGTCCGACAGCACGGCGCCCAGGGTCCCCCCGGTGGACGCCTGCCCCTGGATCGTAACCACCCCCGTGGGCGGCTCCGGGCAGGGCGCCTCGGCGGCCGTGCTCCTGGCGCTCCTCAGCAGGGACTCCACGCCCTGCGACTGGCGGACTCCGTCGTCGTCGCTAGCGTCGAGCCACTCTATCTTTACGTTCCTCAGTTCCTCCAGCCGCTGCCCACGGGTCTTGCCCGGGCTGAACTCCGCCTTCAGACCTATGCAGATCTGCTGCTGGTAGCGCTCCCGGTCGTGGCCCCAGTCGCCCAGGTAGGGCTTCATCTCCATCCGTGCGGCCCCGTAGATGTGGGGCCGGGCGACGTAGTAGCCGCTGGTCCGCAGGACGAGCCACTGCAGCAGGTCCTCGTCCGGGTCCTCCAGGCCGGCGTCGGCGATGCGGAACTCTATCTCCCACCGCCGGGTGAGGTCGCTATAGCGGTAGTAGTGGCGCATGCCGTCGAAGTCCTGGTAGCGGGCCCCCTCCGCCCCGGTGTCCAGGGCCGCGGCCGGGGACCACGCCGGGGCGCTGGAGCCGGGCACCGGTTCCGCGACGGCGGGATACACCGTGGCGCTCCCGTCGAATAACAGCAACACCCTGCCGCCGCCGGGTCCCCTGATGTCCGCGCCCGAGGGCAGGATGAAGGGATTGGGCGGGATGCTGATGCCGTCCACCGGGCTGTCGGCCTCCTGCACCCGGTAGCGGAACACGATGGTCTTGCCGCTGTGGGAGTGCATGGCGGCCTCCCTGGTCGCTGCGCCCACTCGCAGCCGCACCTGGGGATGGCCGGCGACGGTCACGGGCTGGCTGAAGCTGGCCGTGGCCTCGATGTCATCCCCCGCCTGATAGCTGCCCCCGGAGGTGAAGGCCAGGCCGGTTAGGCGGGTGTCCGCAAACGGGACGCCGGTCCAGTCGGCGGGCAGCGCAACCCTGTTGTTGTCCGGCCGGTGGTCGTAGTACTCGGTGGAGTGCTGCGTGTAGCCGGAGGGAACCGGGCTGCCGTCGCATTCCAGGTCGTCGTTGAATGTGCCGCCGGTCTTGATGCGGACGCAGTAGTCCTGGGTGTTCTCGATGCTGGCGGTTATCCGCTGGTTCGGGGCGTTGACCACCGACGGGTCGCCACGCCTGGGCTCGGTATGGATGGTCAGGGTCGCCCCCTCGCGCCCGGACAATGCCCGATAATATCCAAGGTCCTCCAGTGCCCCGATGTTCCACACGCCGCTGTTGGGGTCGTAGCTGCCCTCGCTGGCCTCGCTCCGCACGAAACGCAGCCCCGGGGGCGGCGTCACCGTCACCCGGGCCGCCGGCGCTTCGTTCGGGCCGTGGTTCACGGCGGTCAGGGTGAAGACCCCCGGCGCGTTCCAGGCCGCCTTCACCTCCAGCTCCGCCACCGGGCCCACGTGGAAGGTGTAGCGGCCCGTGTCGTTGTAGGTCGTGCTGGTGGCTTTGTGGGTGGCTCCGAACGTTATATCTACAACGTAGGTTCCGAGAGCCCCGAATTCAACGAGGACGGGAATCATCGTTGCCGGTGTGTTAATTGGACCCAGCGACGGTTTGCTGACCGGGTCCAAGATGGTGAATCCAGTGTTAGCCGCGTTTAGTATTTCCAGGCTGCCCGGCAACGTGTTCACGCTGCTAATGGCAAAAGTGTAGGCCGTGTAATCCGGCGAAGGCAGGCCAATTGAGGCAACCACGCCCGGTATAGTGCCCGCTGCTCTTGAGCCAGTCGAGGCGCTGCCGGTGCGCCACACCGGGCTCGCCACGTTTTCTTGCCGCACTACAGGGGTCAAGTATCCCCGACCTGAAGCACCATGCTCTCAGGCTGGAGAATGGCGACACTATCAGTAACAACAATATTTTCGCCACTCGAAGCGTCGACCCGGTCGATGCCGATGCCAAGCTGGCTCACGTCCTCGTGTTTGATGAGGGCCACCAGTTCCAGGGTATCCTGGTCGTTGCAGGGGTAGTCGGTTTCCCCGACGCAGGGATAGAAGGTGAAGAGCGGGACTTCGACCTCCCGGATCAACACCATCGGGTCGTCGCCCAGGCAAGCCCTGGCCCGGTTGTCCAGCTGGGTATCCACTCCAGTAGCCATATCTATATCCGGGGGCACGACGTGGATCAACTCCGCGGTCAGGCACGCCTCTTCCAGGGGGACGGCCCCGGTGTACCGGACCGATACGGGCATGTCTATATCCAGCGAGAGATCGCTCTGAGGGACATAACCGAGATCCCATAGCCCGGTGGACGGGTCAAAAGAAGAGCTTATTTGCACATCATCTCCAGTGCCTGAAGTACCGAAATCGTACGTGCGGCTCGGAGCGGCGGCGCTCACCAGGTCCAGGCCCGGGGAAAGGCCCACCTTCACCCGCACGTCGTGCATGTCGTGACTCGCAAAAAGAGAGCCGAAATAGGCGGGCTCATTCCTAAACCTGGCGGTGAAGTCGACCGTGTAGTTCACTTGGGGGAACCGGTCGCCGACCAGCATGCTCACAACAGCATCCCCCTCGGCCGCCTCGCGGCCCCCGTTGTCCCGCCATGCCTCGCGCGTCACGTTGTTGTACAGAAACATAGATTCCTCCCTGGGCAGGGAACTGATGATCTCCCCACGTCCTTTCAACAGGAACTCGCCTTCGACTCCCGGAGTGCTGCCATGCAAAATGGTAGACAGCACCAATTCCGTCGTCTGGCCAGGCCGCAGGTTTCTGAAGTGCCAGATTCCCGTCGCCGGGTCGAAGCGCCCAAACTTCGGATCAAGGCCTTTTTGGAATGGTCCGCTTGCTACCGAAGCCGAAACGGCACCGCCCCGGTAGGGGGTGAATGAGATTCTGACCTGCCCGCTATGGGCGTGTTGTCCGCCCTGGTTGGTCAGGACAAATATCCAACCGATCAGGTCTTTTTCGGTAGTCAGGCCGTGCCGGTAACTGAGGGCCAGGTCGTGAGGGGGTGGGGGCTCCTGGGCCGTCGCGGCCTGCGGGGCGATGGCCGTTGCCCCGCAGGCCGCGACGGCCATCGCCAGGAGCAGCACCCAGAGTTTTCGTTTCAATAAGTTCATGGCAAGCCTTCAAGGGAGGAATTCAGGCAAAGCCTGTGACGCTTGCCGGGGCATCCCTCGGGATGCCCCGGCGTAGTAAGCCTGGAGCCGGGCTAGGGCTTATCTGCCCACTTCACGTCGAGCAGGTTAGATGACGCGCCCTCCAAGTCATAACGCGACTGTCCATCGTGCGAGTAGAAGTACAGGTGCGCCTGGTATCTTCTTTTGCCTTCGGTGCTGTGGGTCACGGATACGGAAGTGGTTCCGTACTCATTGTTCCCGTTAATCTGGACATTAGGGATGTTGGATTCCAGGTCACGCTCTATCCAGATATACTCAACCAATTCGGGTGGTGGGATATCCCCGCTAAGAGTAGAAGTTAAGGTCACGGTCGCTCCGGTCGCCGGCGCCGCCTCGTCAACCTCGATGGTGACCTTGGCAGGGCCGGTCACGTCCGTCAGGCTGATTTTCAGGGCCACGGTGCTGTCTATCGACGGGTCGTCCTGCCCTTCGCGGTCCTTGCCGTCGCTGACCCCCAGGACCAGGTCGTAGGTGGGCCGGGTCTCGTAGTCCAACCGAGCGCCCCTAGCCACGGTGACCTGGGCGCCGCCGGAAACGGAGGCCACTTCGAAGTGGGAACTCCCCTTCCCTCGGAGTCCGTAGGTCAGGGTGTCGCCGTCGTCGCCCCCGGTCACCATCACCGGGTCGCCCACCTTGACCCCGGCGGGGGAGTTCTCCGCCACCGACCGCTCCACCTGGAACATGGGCTGCTGGTTGAAGGACAGGGGCCCCGACTGGATAGTGTAGGTCCTCACCTCGCTGGTGACGGTCTTCTCTTCGGGAAGGTTCTGCTTCCAGTCGTCGCTGGCGCCAGTCACGTTTTCATTTACATGGCCGACGGCGTGGACCTGTATGTGGTGGGTGCCGGGCTCGGTGAAGACCCACTGCACCCCTTGGAACTCCACCCCGGCCTCCATCTGCATCTGGTTGGTGTCGGGATCGTAGCTGTCCCAGATGGCTTTATTTTGGACGCCGTTATTAGCTCTGGGCGCAGCGAAGGCGAAGAAGTGGGGGCCGTGGACCTCGAATATGTTGTCTCGCTCCGACTCGAACTCGTAATAGAAGGGCTTGTTGCCGCTCCTGGATTCCCAGTACTTGCTTTCGAACAGCTTGGTGGAGAAGCCCAGCACCAGGTCCGAGGTCTCGTCCTCGTCGTCGGTGTCCGGGTCGTCCAGCCGCAGCCAGTAAACCTGGGTACCGGCCTCGGGGGCCTCGTTGGCGCCCAGCCCCAGCCCTTTCGCAAGGAAGCGGTACTCGGCCAGGTCAATGGTCGGCCCGGAAACAGCGTTGGGGTTGTAACCGGCGGCGCTGCTGTTAATCACCGTTACCTTGTGGGTGTCGGTGACGTGGATGACCGACTTGGCGATGTCTATCTTGGCGTCGGTCCGGGTGATTGTCTTATTTCCAAGCCCGTCGTCCTGCTCTGTTATCGCAGGGGGGCAAAGGTTGTTGTTGATGGTCTTGGTCTTGATGTGCCAGTAGGCGTCGAAGAAGGCGATCTCGCCGGTGGTAATCTGGTCCACTGGGTTGCCGGGGACCTTGGCGTGTCCCTGGCCGCAGGGCTGGGGGTCTGGGTAGGTCTTGGACTGGGCCTGGGCCGGGCCGGCGGCGAAGTTCACCGCCAGCAGGGTGATGACCAGGGCGGCTATGGCCAGCATTGCCCCGGCGAGTTTGATGTGCCTGGGAACATTGATAATGGTATCCATCTTGTTTTCTTTGTTTCTCCTGTACATTTTTGTCCCTTTTGTCTCATTGGTATCGCGCCGTTGGCGCGTTGGCCGTTTCTACACTGGTTCATCCCCTGGGTAGCTGTTGGTCATTGGCATTTGCGCCTCCTTCCGCGCCGGGGTTGGATTCGGCAGGCCCGGCGTCGGCTTCAAGCTATGTTTGCCCTCGGTTGCGTCGCTCTTGCTCTCGCTCCGTGCCTTTTCGATAAATATAAGTAACGCTGTGGTGCCACTTTTGACCGGTCTGGGCTAGCCGGGGCGGGCGGCTTGATTCCCGTCCGACTATCTCCAGCGGCGCCCGTCCCTGCGTTGCGGCGCCGGTTCAAGACCACCCTCCGGCCGGAGAGAGGCGGCAGATGCGGCGGTTCGACGCCCGCCGGGTTGCGCCTTCATCGGGCCGGGCCAGGACATCCCTGCCTCTGGAACAGCAGGCGGCAAGCTGCGCTCTGGTACGGTATCTGCTTCCAGTTGATAGGTAGTCTCAATATTAAGGGACAGACGATACAGAGTATCAATTCTCCCCGAAAAGAGATTGGCCGTTGTGGACCAGTTTTGGAAAAGACGCCGCCGGGCGTTGCCCGGACAGCAACAGCAGCAGGACGGAGCGTTGATCCGGCCATCTCTGCGTGAAGTAAATTATCCTGCTTTATAATGACTGTCAAGACCATTTTAATAACAATATCGTCACAGAGGAGAAATAACGGTGTGGTAACATTTACCAAGTTGGGCAGCGACAAGTCCCGATTACCGGGTGAAGCCCAGGTTCCGCCGTACCATCCGGCGGTGGCGGCTTGCGGTCAGGAGAAAGTAGGATAACGAGATGAACACCGACGAACTACAGAGGGAGAACGCGGCCCTGCGGGAGCGCCTCTCCCGCCTGAGCCAGGCCAGCCTGCGCATCAACGAGAGCCTGGACTTCGACACCGTGCTCCAGGACGTGGTGGACAGCGCCAGATCCCTGACCGGCGCCCGCTACGGGGCGATCACCGTGCTGGGCGAGGCCGGCCAGCATCCCGGCTTCATCGTCTCCGGGCTGACCCGGGAGGAGCACCAAGGGCTGTGGGAACTGCCCCAGGGGTTGGGCTTCTTCGAGTATCTCAGCGGGCTAACAGCGCCCCTGCGGGTCTCCGACATCGCCGGCCACCTGAGTGCGCTGGGCATGCCCGACTTCTCGCCCCCGGTGCCGGCCTCCGCCCTGCTGGTTGCGCCGGTCCGTCACCAGGGGGCCGGCGTGGGCACCATCTACCTGGCTCACGACGTGGCGGGGAGGGAGTTCAGCCCGGAGGATGAGGAGACCCTGGTGATGTTCGCCGCCCAGGCGGCCCTGGTCATCGCCAACTCCCGCCGCTACCGGGATGAGCGGCGGGCCCGCAACGACCTGGAGACCCTGGTCAACACCTCCCCGGTGGGGGTGGTGGTCTTCGACGCCGCCACCGGCGAGCCCCTGTCCTTCAACCGGGAGGCCCGGCGCATCGTGGACGGCCTGCGGGACCCGGACCAGGCGGCGGAGCAGCTGCTGGACGTGGTGAGCTTCCGGCGGGCCGACGGGCGGGAGGTCTCCCTCAGCGAGTTCCCCCTGGCCCGGGCCCTGGGCAGCGGCGAGACGGTGCGGGCCGAGGAGATCGTGATCAGCGTCCCGGACGGGCGCAGCATAACCACCCTCATAAACGCCACGCCCATCGTGTCGGAGGAGGGGGTAATCGAGACCGTGGTGGTCACCATGCAGGACCTGACGCCCCTGGAGGAGATGGAGCGGCAGCGGGCCGGGTTCCTGGGCACGGTGAGCCACGAGCTGAGAGCGCCCCTGACCTCCATCAAGGGGTCCGCCGCTGCCCTGCTGCGCACCCCGTCAAAGCTGGACGCCGCCGAGACCCAGCAGTTCCTGCGCATCATCGACGGCCAGGCCGACCGCATCCTGGACCTGATCGGCGAACTGCTGGACGCGGCCCGTATTGACGCCGGGGTGCTGCCGGTCTCCCCGGAACCCTCGGATATGGCCGTGCTGGTGGACCGGGCCGTGGGCCTCTTCCAGGGCGGCGGGGGCCGGAGCAACATCAGCATCGACCTGCCGCCGGACCTGCCCCGGGCGCTGGCGGACCGGCGGCGGGTGGAGCAGGTGCTGGCCAACCTGCTAACTAACGCGGCCCGCCACTCCCCGGAGTCTTCCGCCATCCGGGTGAGCGCCGCGATGGATGGGGTGCACGTGGCAGTCTCCGTGGCCGACGACGGCGTGGGAGTGTCCGCCGAGCGGCTGCCCTACCTCTTCCGCCGATTCTTCCGTGCCGAGGGCGATGCGGGGGACGGCGTGGGAGCGGGCTTGGGGCTGGCGGTCTGCAAAGGGATAGTGGAAGCCCACGGGGGCCGCATCCGGGCCGAGAGCGACGGCCCGGGCCGGGGCGCCGTGTTCACCTTCACCCTGCCGGCGGCCGAGGAAGCCGCCAGCCCTCCCGAGCCTTTCGGGCAGGGAGGACGGCAGCGTGTCCGGGTACTGGCGGTGGTCGGCGACGCCCAGGCGCTGCGGTTCGTGCGGGACGCCCTCACGGAAGCGGGTTACTTGGTAACCGCCACCGCCGACCCGGAGGAGGTCCTGGGGCTGGTGGAGCGGGAGCAGCCCCACCTGGTGCTCCTGGACCTGGTGCTGCCCGGGACCGATGGCATCGAGCTGATGCAGGACATCCTCCGCATCGCCGGCGTGCCGGTGATCTTCATTTCCGCCTACGGGCAGGACCAGGTGATTGCCCGGGCCTTCGAGATGGGGGCCGACGACTACATCGTCAAGCCCTTCTCCCCCACGGAGCTGGCGGCGCGGGTGCAGGCTGCCCTGCGGCGGCGCACCGGGCCGGCCCGGATGGCGCCCTCGGAACCCTACGTGCGGGGCGATCTGACCATCGACTACGTTCAGCGGCTGGTGAGCGTGGCGGGCAATCCGGTGCGGCTCACGGCCGTCGAGTACAACCTGCTGCGGGAGCTGTCGATTCACGCCGGGCGGGTGCTGACCCACCAGCACCTGCTGCAACGGGTGTGGGGAAAGACCGAGCCGGAAACCCCCCGGGCGCTTCGCACCCACCTGATGCGTCTGCGGCGCAAGCTGGGAGAGGACGGCGACAACCCCAAGTACATCTTCGCCGAACCCAGAGTCGGCTACCGGATGGAGCGGCCCGGTGGCGGGGCATAGACCGGGAGTGACGGCTTGGATGAACCGAGCGTTTTGGGGTAGTCTCACGGCTCCACTACCCTCATCCAAGGGAGATCTCTCAGCTGGCAACAGGTACGAAATTCCAGGTCCACCTTACCAGGGCGCCGGGCTGTTTTTCCAAGACAGTTGTCACCTTCTTCGATAAGATGGAATCAGCCAAGCAAGTACGCTGTGCGCTGGCCGCTCATCGGGATGCGCTGTTGCCTAAGTTGGTATCGGGGAAGTTGAAATCGGGAGGCAGCAATGATTACAACTAACGTCCTACAGCGAACATTCCGATTGAAATACGGCGAAAATACGGGTACCTGCTTCACAATCGACGTCGATGATAGGCAGTACCTCGTAACCGCGCGGCACGTGGTTGATGGCATCGTACAAGAAGACTCCATTGAGATTTTCCACGAGGGAATGTGGAAGACATTAAGAACAGGAATTGCTTGGCTATCTCCATCGGAGCAAGACATCGCAATCCTGGCGCCAGAGTTTCAAGTGTCCCCAACTCATCCGCTTGAGCCGACCAGCGCCGGCATAGTGTTGGGACAGGATGTGTACTTTTGCGGCTACCCATACGGGTTGACGGTGGAAGCTGGCCCTGACATCAACCAAGGCTTTCCAATCCCTTTGGTCAGAAAAGGGGCCTTATCGGGGATGTACCCAGAGCATCTGCTTATCGACGCCATCAATAACCCGGGCTTTTCTGGATCTCCTGTCGTCTTTGCTGCACCCCAATCGAATGATTTCAAGGTAGCCGCGGTGATTTCTGGATACAGGGTGGAATACGACCCCGTGCTTCTCAACGGGGAGGACGTAGGTCTAAGGTATGGATACAACACAGGTCTAGTCTTGGCTTACGACTTGAGGACCGGCGTAGGATACATAACTCAGAATCCTACGGGCGCTAAAATCGGGACTTCCGCTTGACCGCCTCATCCAAGCCGACGTTGAAGCTGCCACGCTGGGGAGACGTCCACACTCTCCTGGCAACCGGCCCACAGGCCGGACAAGGCCGCGTACTGGGAGCGGGACTCGCTATTGCCGAGGACGGTATCGGGAAAAGTGAGGCTGGATGGCAATTTCAGTGCTTGACCATAAATTGGCTCATACCATTCGTCGGAGAGTGCTATCGCGCAATGAGAGAGATACCAGTCAGCTTCAAGAAGGAAATTAGGCTAGAAGACCGTGCACCGATAACCCTATGGTTAGGGGACAGCATAGTTTGGATGAGGACGGCGGTCCGAATAAACAATGAGAGGGGACCCATAGGAATTGATTCCGTAGCCGACAGCAACGAACTCAACGTAGCGCACGTGTGCGTCGGACTTGCAATTGAGCTTGTACTGAAGGCACTGGCGAAAAGCGAAGGACGAAAAGTCAGGACAACCCATGAGTCTCGAAAGAACTACCAATCATTGAGCAGCGACAGCCAAGCCAGGATCGCCAAGATTGTTGAAAGGTATACATCAGGACCGACTGAGACTTTCCTCCGCCGTATGGACGATATGATGTGTCACCCAGACCGAAAATACTGGATGGTTGGCCCAAGAGGACAACAGAGTCCTGTATCTTTCGGGTCTGACTTGATCCCGGATATAGCGAAGATACATGCTGAAATCGTTGACATGGTAGGGCATACCTCATTCGATAATTGGCGGGCCGGGATGCGGCCGCAAATGACATCCGGGCCGCTCGCCGCAACTGTCCATTTTGGCCAAGACCGTTCTTTCAGGGTTGAAATTACCGAGGCCGGGAAGAAGATGGGAATCACAATAGACGATCCCTTATAGTGGGCGATCAAATCCAATGCCCCTGACGCGGTAGTCAGGTGTTTCATTTCCTTGGAAACAAGGTTCTTGATTTTTCCAGATTGGTGGAGTGACAACGGAATTGAACGGGCTGCCCCACCCCGACCAAGCCGTCGTGACCGGCGCCTTCGGTTACACTGGCAGATACGTCGCCCGGCGCCTGCTGGACGATGGCGTCGGGGTAAGGACTCTGACCCGAAACCCCAATCGGGAGGCCCCCTTTGCCGGCCGGGTGAAGGTGCATCCCCTGGACTTCTCCGACCCGGCGGGGCTGCGCCGGTCCATGGAAGGGGCGGGCGTCCTCTACAACACCTACTGGATTAGGTTCGGAAGAGGGCGGAACACCTTCGAGCAGGCGGTGGAGAACTCCCGGACCCTGTTCGAGGCGGCTGCCGAGGCCGGCGTCGGGAGGATCGTCCACTTCTCGGTAACCAACGCTTCATCTGCATCGAGGCTGCCCTACTTCCGGGGCAAGGGGCAAGTGGAGGAGATTCTGAAGGGCATCGGGATTCCCTATGCCATCATCCGGCCCACCCTGGTCTTTGGCGAGGGCGACCTGCTGCTCAACAACATGGCCTGGGCGCTGCGGCGGTTTCCGGTGTTTCCCGTCTTCGGTGATGGCGATTACCCGGTGCAGCCCGTCTACGCCGAAGACCTGGCGAGTCAGGCGGTGGCAGACGGTTCTCGGAGTGAGAACGCCATTGCCGACGCGGCAGGGCCGCAGACCTTTTCCTTCGAGGAACTGCTGCGGCTGCTGGCCTCGACGACGGGCGTCCGAGTCCGGCTGGTGCATATGCCGCCGTCCGTGGGCTTTGCCGGGACCCGGCTGGTCGGCTTGGCGTTGCGGGACGTGGTGCTGACCCGCGATGAGATAGACGGGTTGATGGCCGGGTTGCTCACGTCCGAGGCGTTGCCGACCGGCGCCACCAGGTTCAACGACTGGCTCAAGGGCCACTCGTCCGGCCTCGGGAGGCGATATGTCTCCGAGTTGCGGCGCAACTTTCGCTCGCCCAGGCAGGGACTCGGCGGTGACAATGAGGGTCAGCACTGAAGCAGGGCCTTTCTCATGTGGGTGGGCGCAGTCGAAGGCGTCGGGTCAAGCTCGTCTCGCTGAATCCGGCGAGCCTCCAGCCATGAAGGGCCGGAGGCTCGGGAAGGCTTGCTCTACGGTCGACGATAGGTCCCTGCAGTCGGACCTCCCAGCGAAAAGTTCGCAAGCCGGTACGCCTCGGCCCCAACCCGGAAGGATGGAACCGGTCACCAATTGTCACTCGGTTTACCTCCCGGCTGCTTCCAATACGACTGCCCGCAAGCACCTCAGGTTTTCGTTGTTGTTGTGTGCGACCAAATGAAGGTAATTGTGAAGAATCTTGATTCTTCCGGCTTGGTGGCACCGTTGGGGGTTCCCTGCACCGTGGGAGGTCTGAGCATCGACTACGTCCGGCGCCGGGTGGCGGTCCATGGCGAGCCGGTAGAACTGACGGCCACGGAGTTCGCGCTGCTGTACGATCTTGCAGTGCACGCCCGCCGGGTGCTGAACACGGCGTGCTGCTCCGGCGGGTGTGGATTCCGGAGCGGGTGGGTCAGGGCTGGCTGCTGCGGAGCGTGGTGAAGCGGCTGCGCCGCAAGCTGGGGGACGATGCCGCCGATCCCAGGTACATCGTCACTGAACCACCGATGGGGTACCGGATAGAGCCGTGGGGGAGACGGAGGATGCAGCGCAAGAAAAGGGCCGGATTGCGGCCTCCTTGCCTCCGCAATCTTAGTCCTGCGCCCGTCCGCTGTCGTGTGGGGTAGTTCTATTGCTGGCAACCGCCGCAAACCAGTAAGATAAAACTCTCAAAGGTAGGCTTGAAAACGGAGGACGAATGGGAGACACGGGGACACCGGCTCGCCAGCGCAGGCCCCGCAAGGAGGCGGTTCGCCTGGGCAAGGAGATATACCAGCGGGACATTCTGCCCCAGGTCGAAACCGACCACTTCGGCGAGTACGTCGCCATCGACGTTGAGACGGGGGACTGGGCCGTCGCTGACACCACCCGCATTGCGGTGGAACGGCTACGTGAGCGGCGCCCGGACGCGGTGGACGTCTTGTGCGAGCGGGTGGGCTACCGGGCGCTCCGCAGCTTCGGGGCCGGCTCTCTGCGGAGGACCGGGTGATCCAGGGTGAGGTCAACGCCGCATACGAAGCTGTCGTTACCCTTCCCCTTCAGGACCCGGAAGGGCGGACGCGGGATGTCGAGGCCGTGGTGGACACCGGCTACAGCGGATTCCTGACCCTGCCGCCCGGGTTGGTTGATGAGATGGGGTTGCCCTTTGCTTACATGGGCCAGGCGTTTCTGGCCAATGACGCCGAGGTGGATTTCGACGTTCACTACGTCACCGTGCTTTGGGACGGCGAACCGAGGGACATCGAGGCCGACGCGACGGGCAGCACTCCGCTAGTGGGTATGCTTCTGCTCGACGGGCACAGCTTGAACATTGAAGTCGAAAGCGGGGGCCGTGTGGTTATAGAGGCCAGGGCGTAGCCGGAGGACGGCCATAGGCAATCGGCAAGTGTACGGGAGTCACGACGGTTTCCTGAAACCTTGCCTCCCACAGAAAAGCTCGCAGTTCTGTGTCCTCCGGCCAATAACTGCGGATACCCGGGGCCGCCGCGACCAGAGATCAGGCTCACAGGGTCCCCTGGCTTATATCGAAGACGGTTCCATCTACTTTGCATTCAGGCCCGAGGTCTTCACTCCCTGTCACCCCGGCCAAGGGTGGTACAAACGGATGGCAACACCCGGGCGCAGCCCGAAGCGAGGCGATGGACAAGCATGTACGAAGTGGCGCTTTCATTTTCCGGGGAGCAGAGGGCGTATGTGGACGAGGTTGCTCAAAACCTGCAACGCCGCCGCATACCGATATTCTATGACCACTTCGAAACTGTCTCTCTCTGGGGGAAACACCTTTCAGAGGAATTGCAAGCCGTTTATGAGCAGCGCGCTCGCCTGGTGGTGATGTTCATATCGAAGCAGTATGTCGAGAATGTTTGGCCCCGGTTCGAAGGAAAAGCCATCCTAAGTCGCGCAGCCCAGGAACACGGGGAGTACGTTTTGCCGGTCCGGTTTGATGACACGCCGGTTCCGGGGTTATCTGATGACTTGGTCTACTTGCAAGCGGAAGCCTATTCGCCGGCGGAACTGGCCGCCATGATCGCCCAAAAACTCGGCATCCATCCCTTCGATGGCAAGGCTTCGGATGTACCGCCTCCCGCCATGACTTCGCTGGTGGGGGAAGTAACCTTCGATTACAGCGACTTCAACGGTTGCTATGTCATCGGCAACGGGTTCCGGGAATTCGAGACCAAATGGTCCAAGGCGTCCAACCGGTCCATTAGCATATACAACGACCCGCCGTCCATTTACGGTGTGGCGCTAGCGCCCAAGGATTGGACGGACCTCGGTCAGGTGACCACCGCTGCATCGCTAAACTACACCTCCAGGTCCAGGACGCCCCGGGTAGGACAGCTGGTGGTGTTGCGCAACCAAAACGGCTTCTATGCGGCCATTCGTGTTATGGCTATAAAGGACAACACCCGTGGCGACACCCATGATGAGGTGAGGTTCCGCTACGTTATACAGCCCGACGGGACCGATGACTTTTCCGATTTCCTGGGAATTTAATGAGTTCGGATAGCCGGTCCCGCCCGCATTTGTTTGTTAACGCTCAGCCGGTCGAGATTACCTGCCGAACTTCTTCCTGCTTGCTTGAGTTATGCTACTGCCGAATACACTACCTCTGAATGACCCGGAGGGACTTTGGTCACTCCAGTTGGCTCTTATGGTGCAGGCTGAGACTCTGCTGGGTCGCCGGGACTCCGAGAAAAGGATCTACCAACCACAGTTCACCGCTGGCGGTCCCCGGATTCGCAACACTCCCAGCCTGGATGGAGCATACGTTGAGCTGAGTCCGAATGGCCGGTGTTATTGGCCGACGGTGGTCTTCGAGATGGCTCATGAGACAGTTCACCTTCTCGATCCCATGCCCGGAAACACAAACAACTTCGAAGAAGGGGTTGCCGTCGCGTTTTCTTTGGAAGTCCAACCGTCCTATGGAATCGACGTTCCGGTTACGATGAGTTCGTACTCTTACGTTTTGGACTTGGTCCTCAGGCTCGGGGATGATCCATTGAGGGCTGGGAAGCGTGCCCGCCAGGTGATGGGCTCTCTGCACTCTGCTACGACACGTCAGCTTGGGGACCTGTTTCCAACGGTTGAGGTCACGGTTCTCGAAGAATTAGCGGCGGAGTTCGTCCGGGGAACCAGCTGACTCGGCTCGTACATCGTCAATTGCCAACAAGATCGCCAGAAGGATCGGTATGACATCTCGGAGGAGGGGTTGGGACCGGTAGCGAAGCCGGGCGAGCGGAGAATATATCCATCGGGCCAAGAGTAGGACCGTTCGTCTCCCAGAACAATGTCTGCGCTCATGCCGGTACAATCCGCCAGTACTACACCCAAGCTGCGACCCCCTTGGGAGTAGGATATGAACACCCACGAGTCCGCGTTCAGAGGGTTTCCGCGAGTCTCCACTGGGATCCGAAGAAAGCTAGAGCCTGTCTACATTCAGTCTTTCTCATGCAGCTAACGGCGTTCCGACCTGGGCCGCCGTGGGCCTGGGTACCGTTCCTTGGTTCGAGTTACTGAGGCCGTATCACCACCTTTTGGCTTGATTTCGCTTTGAGCACGGAGCAGGGTTGGCCTTGCTGTGACCTTGAGACGGCCGCCCCGCCACCTCGCAGGTATTTCCTTGGTTTCTTTGCCCCTGACCACATAGCTTGGGTTTGCTACCAGATATGGTACCTTTGTAGAATGTCAACAACATGATCCCAACTACCGATTATGAACCGGTGCCCAAGGAGGCCCAAATGGTGAATGAACATCTGTCTGCCGATGAAGTGGTGTGGTGTGAGCAGTTCGTGCAAGAGGTCGCTGCCATCGTGCGGGAGGAAAAACAGAACGACAAGCTATTCATGCAGAATGAAGATGGACACGTGATTACTCTGAAGTACGGAGGTATTACCATCTACGTTTACTCTAAGAGGATAGATATCCAGGCCAGTGGCTCCGGAGTGAAAAGCTATGAAGACGGGTTGCTCTGGACCTTGCTGCAGGAAAACAGCGTGAAGGATAGGCTGCTAGAGAAAGGAACAGAAGAGTGGCTCTCGAAAGTAGATGCAGCAAAGCCGAAACTATAAACGTGACGGCCAATCTGAATGTAAACAGGCTCTAATGTTCCTGCAAATTCACACTGTGCGTCTAAGCCCACCAGCACCGATAGGTCCGAAGGTTCCGGGGAGACCGCCAGGACGCCGGCGTCAATTCGGGCAGCGTCCAGCAACTCGGCAATCAGGTCCAGGATGTGCTCGCCCTTGTTGTCGATGATGCGCAGGAACCGCTGGGTCTCGGCGGCGTCCAGCGTCGACCGGGTGCGCATCGATGCGGCGGCGGCGGAGACTATACACCCTGCTAGCCACAGGGGAGAAAGCGGTTTGTGGTCTGTATCCATGCCCCGAGCAAAGATAGCATTTTTACCTTGAGCGCAATCCGGACGGGTTTGAAAGCAAGCACGGTTGGACCGGTGCGGGCAGGATCATCCAGCGACTGCGATTGTCTAGACGCCCTTGGTAAGTGTATGATGGTTGTATGTTAGCAAGCGTTCTTACCGGTGCTGCCGTTGTTGCTGGAGCCGTCATAGGTGGCGGTTCTACGGCTGTTCTGGAATATGCAACCCGGCATTCCGCATTCGGCTGGCTTATTCTGTGGGTCCTCGTTGGGGCGGTCGGTTTCGTCGCTTTGGGCCTTTCGGCCTCTGCATAGAAACCAGATAAATTATAACCGCGATGGTTATAAGGTGCCCGGCTACGATACGTAGCTTCATATCGCGTGTCATCGTGATGGTGATGGTTTCGTTTAACCACGCCTCGAAGCCGGTCATAGTCCCTCACGCTGATTTGTCTAGCCTGATGCCCAATTCAAACCAGCACCATCGAAAGCGGTCAAGCTCTAGCAAACTCACCGTCATTGACTCTGCTAGCCGCGGGGAGAGAGCGGTTTAGTGGCGGCAATGGAAGCATCGTAGTGTGCTGGAGTCATACGGCTGCTCATGATAGATTGCCTCTCGTTGATCGGATGGAATCCCCCAACGAATGGTGGGATCGCATATAATCTTACCTGCCCGCAGAGGTTAAAAACGAGACGTAAAGATGTTTTTGGACAAGGAAGACGTATGGGCGGACCTGAAGTATGCCCTTGACGAATTGGGGAACCCGCCACGTGACATGCGTGTTCAGGGTTTATTCGCACAACCCGAAGCAGAACTCTGCGGCAATCTCTTTCAAACCAGTCCGTTTTACCTAGCGTACTCCAAAGCTAAATCAAGGGCGGACGCACGGAATGCTCATGAAGCAATCGAGAAGGGACTGAAGGCAATTCTACTCGATGGCGGGATGCCAGAGAGGCAGGTGCGTTCTCGTGGGCACGAACTGCACAAATTGCTGTCGGACGTTCAGCAATACAATACAGTAGCATTCGACGCACTTGAGCGATGCTATGAAAGTGCCGTCCAACTTATCGCATTCGTTCGGCCTTACATGAATATCATCGACTATTTCGAGGAATACGGCAGCGCCGATGTCTTCAATGTAAACAGATATGTGAGTATCGAAGGCGGCGATAACAAGTACGGGATGATTGTCAATATCTATCGTGAGATCATCCTTGCGCTACTGTGTCTCATATCTGGCGGGACCCCAAAAGACATAGGTTCCCGCATTGATGAGGAGGCAAGAAAAGCGGTACTGGCCCAGAGCAAACTTGACCCGGCGTGGGATGCAGCGGAGTGGGTGAGCCGGGGACCTGTTCGCCAGCGGCTTGAAGTCATCGAAAATCTCAACGATAAAGTGCTTCTTGCCGCGGTGCGGACCTGTGAAAGGGAGTCTAAGGATATCGGAATCCAATCCTGGGCTAGGAGGCTCCGACAGAAAAGCATTTCAGCTAGGAAAAAGGCGCGAGCCGAACGCCGAGTTGGAGTAGATCGGGGCCGGCATGCATACCCACGCTAAACCCATAACATTCGACCCACTAGCGGCAGCGAGGGCACTAGATTGAGTCCGCCCCGCTAGACCCATAGGTGCCGTCTCCCTCTGCGGGATGGCACTCGGCCCACGTGTAGATTGACGAACTCAACGCATGACAAGCGTGCTCATGACCTGTTGCGGGATATGACGATTCACCAGCAATACCCCGACGATCTGGATGAGCAACTCCTCGTGGCGGTTATAATAGACGAAGGCCCTGAAAAGCACCGTTGACAGTTTTGATACCTGCCTAGCGCAAGCCGACGCTTGGAGGTAATTCGATGCTTGAGCGAATACCACAATGCAACAACATCCCGTTTACAGGCCTAGCAGGGTGTTGAAATGAGTGATTGCCTGGTGGGAAGGTGGTGATGATTGATCGGCAAACTGCGGGCTGCCTTGGGATTGGTGAGCGAGTGGGCTGGTCGGCAGGTTACTGAAAGTGGTCAGGACAGACCTTTCCCACGGTCCACGCCGCCACTGAGGTCAGTTTCGCCAATCGCACCAAGCTGGGGGACGATGCCCAGGTCCCCAGGTACATCATCACCGAGCCACGGGTGGGCTACCGGATGGCGGCGGGGGAGACGGCTGATGCCCTTTCGGATACGGACCAGTAAGCTGCGCTCCAGCCCATATGTGCCTTGCAGGGCGGTTTGCCCCTGCGAGACTGGCCTACCTTGCGGCGTCAGGAACCCTGGCGGCGCAGTTGTTCCTCCAGATCCCGAACCCGGGCGCGCTCGGCGGTGAGTTCGGCCTGGGCAGCGTCGGCGCGGGCCTCAGCAGTGTCGGCGCGGGCCTGCTCGGTGACACGGGCCTCTCGCTCCAGACTGAGTTCGGCCTGGGCGCTGTCGGCGCGGGAGCGTTCATCTTCAAAGGTGGCGATGCGCTGGCCCGTGGCCGGGTCGTAGAAGACCAACTCGCTCTGCTCCCAGTGCAGGTACAGGTTCAGCGCCGGGCTGTATCCTCGCAAGCTGCCGTCCGACAACTCTTCAATGTCAATGGCGATGTATTCGTCCTCCGCCAACCGGTCGCCAGCCAGCCTCTCACCGTGATACCGGCCGGTCTCCGTCTGGTCGAACCGCCAGTATTCCGGGATTCCCAGGGCGGCGTAGTCCCGCCGCTTGACTCCCACGTCAACGTCCGCCGTGCTCTCCGACGCCACTTCCAGCACGAAGTCCGGCGGCTTCCCCTGCTCCGCAACAACGTAACCATTGCTGAGTTCGTAGGCGTCCGGGTCCACGCCGAAGGCGACCAGCAGGTCGGGCCGCCGGGCGCGGGACTTGTTGAAGCTGGCGTCAGGAACAATCCAGCGGTCAGCCTCTACCAGGGTGGTGTCCGGGCGCCCCAGGTGGATGGCCAAGTAGCGGGAGTTGCCGGTCTTGAACAGGTGGTCGTACTGGGTCATCTCGTCGGGCTCACGCCGGGGCGGGTCCGGCAAGCGGAATTGGCCTGGGGCTGGCGGCGTCTTGGCGCTGGTCTTGGGCGTGGTCATCTCGCACCTGGCAATCGGCGGCTGACCGTCCCGTTCTTCGACAAGCTCCCGGGCTGGTCTCGCCGCGCTCTGGCTTCCCTTCTAATACGTTCTCCTACGACGGACATTCTACACCACCGGGCAAGTTTGGAGCAGCCAAATTGCCCTCTACCATTTTGCGGAAGCGCGAGAAAACTTGGTGCAACGCCCGGTACCCTACGCGCACGCACCAGATGTCATGGGCGGCCGGGTGTTGGTCCCAGAGGCGGTCCGTCGCGGCAATCACGTTGTCGCCAATAGCCCAGTTGCCGCTCTCCACGTCTATGGCAACGACCTCCCCTTGTCGGTCGGCCTCGACCTGCGACCGGATGTCCCGTTCGTATATCTCTTCGCCCAACCGGGCCGTCTCTTCCTTTGGCCGGTCCGGAGGCGTCAAAGGTCTCTTCTGTTGCGCAGACGCCATGGGCTCCGAGTCCCTCATACATCCCCTTTCAAAGCATCCCTCTACTGGCTATACTCTACCATCGTGGGGAAGGATGCGACACCAGGATGGGGTACTGTATCAGTTTGAAGTCAGAGCCCCCGGTTATCAGCCGGGGCCTTGGCTTTCCAGTGGAAAGGGCATCCCGCCAGTGAACGGCGAGCAAACCTTTATAGGGTTTATATACGCCACGCTAGGGCCAGCCATAATAGCGATTGTCGGCTCTATCGTCCTCGTTGCGCGTACCAGGGAGAGCGGCCTGCTTGGGCGGTTTATCGTGCTGTCCGTCGGCCTGATTCTCACGGTGATTGCTGAGGCACTGCACGTCTACATTATGATAGAGCTGTGGGCCAACCAAATGGAAAGCGCGGCAACTGCCTATATCTTGCCGGGGGTCTTCGGCTTGGGCGCGGTCTTCGTGACGTGGTTAATACATCGGGCAGTTGAGGGGTCAAACATCGGGAGGAAGTAGACCCCCCAATCCGCAAATTCAAACTGATACAATACCCAGGATGGCCCCCGCATCATAGCAGCGTCTCCACTCCGAAAACTCTTGCGTTCTTCCTTCTCGGAACACGACAATAGCCGGAGCCGGGTCGCGGACTTGGCCAGGCTCACAGGTCCCCCAGCCACATCTCGAAGATAGTTCCACCTACCGTGCACTCAGGCCCACCAGTCAGGACGGTGGATTTCGGTCACCCGATCCCGGATTATCCTGTTGGGCGGCTCGATATTGTAGAGCCTGCGCGCGTTTGCCCCCAGGAACCGGGCCTGGTCCTCGATGGGCAACTCGCATTCCTCCATCGTCTCTATGGCCCTCCAGGCATCATCCCCGTCGTGGTGGTAGACATCCGAGGCCCAGGCCAGGATGTCCCGGTAGAAGTCGGGCAGGCGCGAGGGCGGCGCCTCGTCCCCCTCAAAGCCGGTGACGCAGTGCTGGAAGAATGTCTCGCTGGGCAACTGCTTCAGCGGGGGCAGTTGGCGCTCGTTGCGATAGAGCCTGTAGATCTTGTCGCATTCGTCCAGCAGGAAGCTGAGCCAGGTGGAGGACGCCTCGAACACCGCCGCATTGATCTTGGGATGACGCTCGAAGAAGCCGGACATCAGCACCATCGTCACCCACAGGGCCGCCTCCGCCTGGAAGTTCTGCACGTTGGAAAGGAAGGTGTGGGGCAGGCCGGAGGTGGAAATGGTCTTCCTGATAAGCTCCGCGCCCGAGTACTGGTCGGAATAGCCGGGGGGCTTGGCAATCCCCGACGCCGGGAACGGGTGCATTCCATAGACCAGCCCCGTATCCTCCAGCGCGTTCCACACGGTCTCGTACTTGGGCTGGATCGGGTAGTTGCCCATCGCGTCCATTGGCCGGATGAGGGCGACCCGGCATCCCCTGGCGGCGACGCGGTAGACCTCTTCTGCGGCGAACTGGGGACTCTGCATGGGGATGAGGGCGGCGAAGAATAGCCGCTCCGGGTCCTCCTGGGTGTATTCATAGGCCCAGTCGTTATAAGCCTTGCACATGGCCCGCGCGCCGAGGGCGTTCTGGAGCCAGGGATAGGTGTCGATGCTGGTGGGAATGATCATCACCTGGTCGATGCCCTGGACGTCCATGTCTCTAAGCCGCGGCCCCGGCTCGTCGGCCCCGGCGTGGGCCAGGTAGTCCGACTGCTCTTTGGTCAGCGCGGTCTCGGGACTGAGGTTACGGACGTTGAAGGCGCGCTGGATGTCGTGCTTCAGGCCGGGTCCGGCCAGCCTTACGATGTCGATGGCCCCGGGGCCGGTCCTTGGCTCCGGGGCGAAGCTGTTCACGTCGGCCTTGCCGTTCACCAGCAACTGCTTCGTCTCGGGCTCATACCACATGGTGGCCTTCAGGGCGTCTAGTTCGTCCCTGGTGAGGCTGTCCGCGGCCCGTTCCCAGACCCTGGCGGGTTCAACGATGTGGGCATCGCAGTCGAAGGTGGGGAAATCCTTGGTCATTGGCCTGAATCTCTGGACCGGCACGGCGGACCTCCTCTTGAGATACGGATCCTCAGCGAGTGAAGCGGTCCCCGTCTCGCAGAGGATCCGCGTTTCCGGCGGGGAAATGGTGTGCGCAATAGCATAGTTGTTTCTGCGTGGCAATGCGGATAATCTAGCAATGCGGGTGGCGATTGTCAACGTGCAGGCATGTAGCTTGACGCGGAATCGTAACTGGTCAATCCAATCTGCAAATTCTTCACTCGTCAGGAGCGGTAAGTGTATGGAATATCGAAGATTCGGACCGACGGATATGACGGTTTCGGCCCTCGGTTTCGGGTGCTGGGAGATGGGCGGGACCTACGGGGACGTTGACGGGTCGGAGATCGCCGCCGCAGTCAACCGCGCCATCGACCTGGGCGTCAACTGTTTCGACACTGCCCCCGCCTATGGCAGGGGGGAGTCGGAGAGCGTGCTGGGCCGGGCGCTGGGATCGAGGCGCAAGGACGTGGTCGTCGTTACCAAGTGCGGGGTTGGCTATGCGGACCGGCCCAAGGGCAGGGACAGCCGCATGGTGTCTATCTTCGCATCGGTGGAGGAGAGTCTGAGCAACCTGGGGACGGATTACCTGGACGTGCTGCTCATTCACTGGCCCGACGTGAACACCCCATTCGAGGAGACCATGCACGCGCTGGACAGCCTGGTGCAGCAGGGCAAGGTCCGCGCCGTTGGCATATCCAACTTCACCCTCGACCAGATCAGGGAGTGCGAGGGGTTCCGAAGCGTGGACGTGGTGCAGTACGGCCTTAACATGTTCGACCGGCGCATGGAGCAGGAGATTTTCCCCTATTGCCAGCAGCAGGGCACCGGCGTGATGGTCTATGGACCGTTGGCTTTCGGCCTGCTGTCCGGCACGTTCACTGCGGAAACCCGGTTCGGGAACAACGACTGGCGCTCCACGGGCGGGCGTCCCGGGTGGAATGTGGGAGTGTTCGCCGAGGAGCACTTCCAGCGGAACCTGCAAGTCGTGGAGGAACTCAAGCCAATCGCCGCGGCAAGGGGCAAGGGGATGCCGCACCTTGCGTTGCGATGGGTCCTCACTAACCCCGCCGTAAGCGTCGCGCTGGTGGGGATGCGCACCGTTCAGGAGGTCGAGGACAACGTCTCCGGCCTGGAGTGGGCGCTGTCGGGCGCGGAGATGGAGCAGATCGACGATTTATTCGCCCGCTACGGGGTGGACACCCACCCGGACATAGTCATCGACCCGCCGGAATAGCAGAGGTAAGTTTGCCAGATGTAGTAGACGGCTGATCAGGTATGGCATGCGCCGTTGTGGTGGGCGCTGGGGGGCACGTCGAGCACTGGGCTAGTGTCGAAGAATCCCACCGGCTTGAGACTGAACCCGCAATAAGCCACCGGCGAGATGGGCCAGTCCTCAGGGCGCGGGACGTGATGGTAGGGTGGCAGACCATCGAAACTGAAAGTCTGGTCGGCAAGAGAGGGCTTTCGATAGAGTCTCCAACCTGATTGGCATATGCGGCCTCCTGAAGTGACAACTCTAGGCAACTCAGGAACCTCGCACAGACGTTTGGAGTGCTGTAGCCCTGCAACTGGCCCGGTCTTGCTGGTTTCTTTGAGCGAGCGATGAAGCCCGGGTCTAGCCCTTCAGGTGCTTCTCGTAGAATAGAAGTACGCGGTGCCACATGTCCTGGGCCGAGGCGGCACGGTAGCTGGGACGGTAGTCGGCGAAGAAGGCGTGGCCCGCATTGGGGTAGGTTACGAACTCGTAGTCCTTATTGTGGGCGTCAAGCTCCTGCTTGAGGCGGGCGGCGTGTTCCGGTGAAGGGTTGGGGTCCTCCTCGCCGAATAAAGCCAGCAGCGGGCAGTTGAGGTTGGCAACCATATCCACAGCGGCAACGGGCCGGGCTTCGGTCAATTCGTCGGGAATGATGTGGCCGCCGGCGGAGTCCACCGCCGCGTTCACGTTGCTGCTGGTGCAGGCGAACATGAGGGTGTAGCGTCCGCCCGAGCAGAAGCCGATGATCCCGACTCTACCGTTGGCGTGGGCATGGTCCTTGAGGAGCATGGCCGCCCCTTCTAGGTCGCCCATTGTCTGGGAGTCGGGAACGGAAAAGAGGACTTCAAGGACCCTGTCGGGGGTCGGCCTTCCCTCCCTGGTGTACAGGTCGGGAGCGATGGCGATGTAGCCTTGCTCGGCGAAACGCCGACAGAGTTCCTTCATGTGGTCTTCCAGCCCCATGCCCTCCATAGTGACTATTACGCCGGGGTATTGGCCCGGGACGCTGGGCTGGCTCAGGTAGGCGTCGATCTGGGTACCGTCCTGACTGGCGTACCGGGTCATTCCCGATTCCAGTTGGGCCGATGCGGTGACCATATCGCTGTACCTCCCGCGTTTTATTGGGTTTAGAAACTACCTCAGAGTCGATTGTCCTAAACCGATACCAAGGCGGAATGTGCGTTTCGTGGGATCTTGAAGACAGCTGAGAGGACTCCATGGCACCTGGTATCACCTTTAGGCCCCGAATGAGTGTCCACCGACAGTGCTGTCTGTCGATATGTACATTTCACCTTGGCTTTAGTTTAGGAACTATCTCAAAACCCTGAGTTGCCATTGCCGCCGGTACCAGATTAGTGCGCAGGCCAGTTGGATCAGCCCGATGTAGTTGGATGCCTTCTTGTCGTACCTCACCAGGATCGCCCGGCACTTGGACAGCCAAGCCAGGGTGCGCTCCACCACCCACCGGCGGGCCGGATGGCGTTTCACTCCTGTGGCGTCCAGCTTTTCCTCTCCTATACGCCGGATGTGCCCCCGGTACCCGTGAGTCGCCACCGCCTCGTGGCCCGTTGGGTTGTCGTATCCCTTGTCCAGGCACAGATGCTGGGTCCCGGTTTCGGGACGCTCCACCACTATGCCGTTCAAGGTCATGTCCAGCAGCTTGGTGTCGTGAACATTGGCTCCGGCCACTGCCAAGCTCAACGGCCCTCCATCCCGTTCGACCAGGATGCTCCGTTTGCTGCCTGCCTTGCCACGGTCCGTGGGATTGCGGCCTGTTGAATCCCCCCAAAACGTGCCTTGCCCATGGCGCAATCCGCAGCCTGCCACTCCCAATCCACACCACCCAGTTCCTCGCACTCCTTTACCAACTCCGCCCAGATGCGCTCCAGCACACCCAATTCCACCCACCGCTGGAAAGTGCGGTGAATGGTGCTGTCGTCTCCCAGTTCCCGGGGCAGGCGGTTCCAGTGGCAGCCGGTGCGCATGCGAAATATGATGCCGTCCAGAATTCGCCTGGGATGAACCCGCTTCCGTCCCGTAGCCTTGGGAGGGTCCATCTCCAGAATGACCGGGTGAATCTGCTCCCAGAGATCGTCCGGAACCTCCCAAATAGTAGGCAGAATCTCGTTCTTTCCCGTCATCATTCACCGCCTCACCTGATTCCCCCTCATCCTAACCGAACCGGCTTATCCCTCTCCCTTTCTGCCTCTACCGTTTTGAGATAGTTTCTTATTAGTCTCAGGGAACCGCCCTGCGGGTCCCGGCTTGTCAGGGAGATTGCTGGGGATGTTTTGGTGCGGGGGGCGGGCGCAGTCTCAATAGGTGCAGCGGTGGGTGTTGCGGTAGGCGGAACGAGGCTGACCGGCGAAGAGGTTGTCGCTGCGGTCGGTACAGTTGTTGGCGCCGTGAATGGCGTCGGCTCCGTGTCCTCTTGACTGCAGGCTGTCCACACGCCCAGCGCTATTGAAATCGTAGCAACCGCGACAATCATCTTGAGCAAACCGTTCATCACTCTCTCCACGCCTAATAGGCTACTCAGCTTTTCCGATCTTGATTGCAGTCTATCAAACTGGACAAAGTCATGGACCCTTCTCATTACGTTTCCGGTGACGGTGTAATCGGCCGTCTTTCCGACTAGACCCGAAGGAAGAAGTTGCCAGGCCCTGCCTTGCGAACATGGGCTTTTCCTATGGGAATTCTGATATCCGAGCGTACCTAATGCCAACTTTTCGCCGGGAATCTGCGGCTTTGCGACGCTTTCTACATTCCCCACTCATTTCCGAAAGCTACAGCCTCCCCTAGTTTAGGATCGGGACTCTCAATTGGCTACCTGTCCGATTTCCCGGGTCTATCTCACCGCGTCGGAGCCTCGTCCGAACAGTGTAGGCGTCAGAGATTGTACTGGAGTTCCGACAGTATCCGCACAATCTCCGGGTCCACCACGTCCTCGGTCCCGGTACTGTGAATCAAGTCCAGTGGGGTCCTGCCCAGGCTATCCCTGGCCGTGGCGTCGGCTCCCCACTCCAGCAACAGCTTCACGGTCTCCACCAACATCTCGGTTGGAAACCAATGTATCCGGTGAAGGGGTGTGCTATCGCTTACGTCGCGGACCATCGGGTCGGCCCCGCGCTCCAGCAACAGTGCTGTCGCCGCCGGTTGCCCGTCGATACTCGTGCGCACCGATAGGAATAGGGGAGTCTGTCCTTGGCCGCCCCTGGCGTCCACTTCCGCGCCGTGGTCCAATAGCAGCTTCATCATCTCCAGCCCGGCCTCGTCGCTGGCCTTCGTGCTCGCAATGTGGAGCGGCGTGGAGCCGTGGATGGTCCTGGCTTCAATCCGCGCGCGCCGCGCCAGCAGGAGCGAGGCAAACGACAGGTTGCCGTCCTCGACCGCCCTGTGGAGCGGCGTCATGCTGCCCTGAGGCTCAGCCGCGTTTACGTCGGCGCCAAGGTCCAGCAGCAAGGCTATCACATTGGGGTCCCGGTTCCACGAGACGGCCTTGTACAGCACCGTCTCACCGGCCTCATCACGGGCATTTGCGTCCTCTCCTAAATCGTACTGGCTTTGCACACCATCCGGGGTAACGATGCGCCAGAAGCCATTGGTAAGCCACTTCCTGGACTCGCACAGTTGCGACATGACCACGGTGCGGACCATCCATCCATATTCGGCGGCCTTTTGGCACGCCGTGTTGCCCCATGTGTCCTTCGCCCGGACATCCGCGCCGTGAGCAATCAGCAGCTTCGCCACGTCAGCCGCGCTGGGTCCCTTCACCGCCTCCATCAGGGGCGTCTCGCGCATACTGTTCCGGGCTTCAATGTCCGCCCCCCACTCCAGCAGAAGCGCCACCATGTCCACCGCGCCCTCCGGCTCGCGGTTGTCGCCGAACGCTGCCAGCCAGTCGCGGTGCGCGTCATCGTCCTCGCTGTACTTGACGGCCCAGTGGAGTGGCGTGCGCTTCTCCCGGTCCATGGCTTCGGTGTCCGCGCCCCGCTCCAGGAGCATCCGGGCTATCTCCGTCGCGGTCCCCCTGGCGTAGCCGTTGGAGAAGAAGGACACCGCTGTGTGCAGGGGCGTCCACCCGTAGTGGTCGTCCCGCGTCCAGATGTTGGCGCCGTGCTCCAGCATCGCGCGCACTGACCTGGAGCTACCGCTCATGATTGCCAGCGACAGGGGAGTGCCGAGGCCCTCGTCGGGGTCGGTATCCAGGTTCAGTCCACGCGCCAGCAGCACCTCGATCACGTCGCCGGCCCCGATCTGAGCGGCGTTGTGCAGGAGTGTCCATCCTCCCTCCATTGTCCACCGGATGTCCGCCCCCCGGTCCAGCAACAACTCTACAACTTCACCCCTGCCGGGGAACATCGCGGACGCCAGTGGCGTCTGACCCAGGTGGCCTGCGACGTGAAGTTGCGCGCCATTGTCCAGGAGAAATCTCACCACCTCTATTGAGTCCGGGTTATGGACCGCGAGGTGCAGAGGCGTGAAGCGATGGTTGTCGAAGATGTGGACCTCAGCCCCCGAGTTCAGCAGTAGCCTGACCATCCCCAAGCTGTTGAAACTCGCGGCCAAATGCAACGGAGTCTGGCCGTCTTCATTCAGGGCCATGACGTCCGCGCCGTGGTCAAGGAGAAGCATCATCACTTCGGGGTTGGGATTGACGGCGGCAACAATGTGGACCGGAGTCATGCCACGATCTTCGATTGGCGCACCCAGGTCCGGTTGTGCTCCGAGCGCGGCCTCGGCCTCCGCTACACTGGCATTGGCCCAGAAGTTATCCTGGAACGGAAGCTTTGGCCTCCACGCCGTCTCGCCACTGTTCCCAGCACCCCTATCCTCGGAGTCCCCGGCGGTACTCGCCGGGACGGGAGGCGGCGTGGGTACCGGAGTCGCTGTTGGGGTTGGGGCAAGCGTAGGAGTTGGGGTTGGCAAGGCCGTGGATGTTGGAGTTGGAGCAGGTGTAGACGTTGGCGGAATGTTTGGCGGGTCGGTTGGCATTGGCTCTTGGGTAGTGGCTGCCATGGGTGCTGTGGCAGGGGTTGCTGTTGGGACTTCTCCAGTGGTGCACCCTATCACGGCCAGGACTACCAGGATCAGAATGGCCTTCATTATCAAGCTGCCTCCGTCTCTGTCCCTGTTGTCCTGGTCAGCAATATATCTGAACGTGAACCCCATTTATTTTAGGAATGCCGCGGGACCCTATTGGAACCCATACGATTCATTTCTTCCAACGAACACTGTCATGGTCGAACGCTCGCAGGCGTCCCTCCCAGCATTTGACCAGTCTCGAAGGCGAGCTGTACGGGTACGCGCTGAAGTCTAGGCCGAGATTCGCGGTCAGATCATGACCTTCGCAGGTGGCCACGCAGCCGATGCCTAACGCTGCGTTGAGGAAGGCAGCGGCGTAGCCGTTGTTGCTTGCGCTGCCGTCCAGGTCCCAGCGCATTGTATTGAGTTAAGCCAGGTCGGACACTTCGATAAGTTTTTCGCCGTCTCTGTCGTGGTCGACGGTAGCTTGCGCCATCCCCTCGCCAGGTGGAGGATGACCGCGATGATGGTTGGGACGATTAGAAAGAACCTTTTGGCATTCAACGCGACGATCAACCGCCGATGAAGTTCTTACCCGGGAAACACGGGCAATCCGCCAAAATCAACACGGCACCTCAAAAGATTGTGATATTATAACAGTAATTGTATGCACAACACCCACGACTGCAGTGCATAAAGGACCTATAACGTATGCATTGGACTGTGGGCGTGATGCGCCGGGAGACGAGCTTTGAGCCCCTCGGCCGCCGGACAGCAAAGGCAGCGCCCATTCAGATTCCACCTTCCAGAGCCTGCCTGACCGCACACGAACCGGGTTTGGAAAAGGAGTGACGGATACTCGCGTCTTGTTTTTCGGAGCAGTCAAGGTATGACGGGACACAGTACAGCGCGATTGAAGGAGCGGCGGCGATGAAACGCAAGAGAGTAAGTTCAGGACTCAAGAAACTGCGGACCGCTCCAGGAAAAATCAAGGAGAAGACCATCTCCGCCACCGGCCAGGCCTAGGACAGTTACCAGAACCTGGGTGGATGTGTCCGCCTCGGCGGTGGGTTCAAGACTCCAAGGCATTTCGGAGACGGTGGTGGATACCGCGTCCTCAGTGGCGGCTTCGGCAAGCGTACCCCTTGGGACGACGTGTCAACCTGTGGAATGCGGCTCTGCGTTTCACCGTTGGGGATGCTTCGCCTCTCACCCCCACGGCAACGTCAGGGGAGTAGGGCCGCGCTGGGTGACTTCTACTCTTTTCCGGAGGAAGAGTTAAGGTGAACACCAAGTTCAGAATACCCGCAGGGCTGGCCTTGGTGACATTCATCAGCGCCTTCACCGCCATGCTTACCCTTGGCGTCATCTCCCCCCTGGGAGTCCAGGGCGCTGACCAGTCCATTGACGATAATGGTCAAGCAGTGGACTTCCAGCCTGCGATGGTCATGGACTTCACGGTGGACAACACCGTCAAGCGCCCCGGGGACGTGTCCGGGTTCCGGTTCACCTTCACGACTTCTGTAGACCTCGTGGCGAACCAGGACGCCATTACCATCCACTTCGACAAGGAATTCAGGGGCCACGGGACCAACCTGTCGAAGAACCATGTGACCGTATCCGCGTCTCACGCCACCGACGCCACCACCGGCGACAGCGCCAACATCATACAGACCGGCGCTTACAACCCGAGCACCGACGCCACCCTCGACCGGTTGGCGGCCGCACACCCGGTGCATCATGGTGAAGCCCACCCCACGGCACTCACCAATTCCAATGTCTTGAACAATATCGAGTACCTCATCCCGGTGCCCGACATGAACGGCGTAGAGGACGGCGCGCCCGGCATCGCGGCCGGATCCACGGTCACCCTGGCCATATCCCCTGCCGCCGGGATCACTAACGCCACCGAGGCCGGAAACAGAGGACCCCTCGGCGTCTACACCAGCCAGCAGCAGCAACTGGTGTACGGAACGGTGCCAGTCGTCCTGGGCATTGCCCTGAACGACTATGACGCCAACCGCGGCAAGGCGCTGAAGGTCATCGGCCGGGGGTTCCGGGAAGGCACCACGGCCACCGTCTACCTGGATAATGCCAACAGCACTCGCCAGGAACTGGTGAGCGAGCCTGTAGCTACCGACAATACCTTCCAGGCCGTATTCACCGTGACCGTCCCGCCCTTCGTCCCCGGCAAGGGAAACTGGCTCTATGCCGAGGACGGGAATCAACCGCCCCAGGTATCCAACAGGGTTGAATTCGAGGTCGAGGGCTTGCTGACGGTTTCTCCCACGTCGGCGGCGGTCGGCGATGAGGTCGACATTACCCTCGAAGACTGGCCAAACGGCCCTATCCCGGCCGATACGGTCACCATTGCGGGCGTCACCCAGAAGATCATCGGCTCGCCCAACGTAAGCGGCAACAGCGCGAACTTCCAGATTGAGATCTGGACCGGCACGCCTTCCGGCACAGATGAGATCTGGGTGACGGCCAATGGCGAGAGCGACGTCCAGATGATCACCATCACGGACACTTTCTCCCCAGACCTCGGCGTTACGGGAGACAGGGCCGCGCTGGTGGACCTCTACAACGCCACGGATGGCGCGAATTGGACGAACAACACCAACTGGCTGACCGACGCGCCCCTGGGCCAATGGTACGGTGTGGAGACCGACGTCAACGGGCGGGTTATTCTCCTGTACCTTGTCTCCAACCGGTTGACCGGGCAGATACCTTTGGAGCTGGGGAACCTGACCAGGCTGGCCGTGCTGTACCTCGGCGGCAACCAGTTGACCGGGTGCGTTCCCGCAGGGTTGTGGAACGTAGCCTACAATGTAGCCTACCACGACATCGCCGAGCTTGGCCTGCCTCTCTGTGCCTCTGTGAGAGACAGGACCGCGTTGGTGACCATCTACAACGCCACAGACGGCGCGAATTGGGCGAACAACACCGGCTGGCTCACCGACGCGCCCTTATACCAATGGTACGGTGTTACTGTTGACCCCGATGGCCGGGTCGGTACTCTGTATCTCCGTAGCAACGGGTTAACCGGCACGATCCCGCCGGAATTGGGGAGCCTGGCCGGACTGGGCTACCTGGACCTCAGTGGCAACCAGTTAAGCAGGGAGATACCGGCGGAACTGGGCAACCTCACCAACCTGCAAGAATTGAACCTGTGGGGGAACCAGTTTACCGGAAAGATACCGGCGGAACTGGGCGGCCTGACGAACCTGCAAGAATTGGACCTCGGCGCCAACCAGTTGGACGGGACGATACCGGGGGAACTGGGCAGCATGGCCAACCTGCAAGGATTGAGCCTGTGGGGGAACCAGTTTACCGGAAAGATACCGGCGGAACTGGGCGGTCTGACCAACCTGCAAAGCCTGTACCTTAACGAAAACCGGTTGATCGGGGGCATACCGCCGGAACTGGGCAACCTGACCAACCTGCGAGAATTGAACCTGCGGGGGAACCAGTTTACCGGAAAGATACCGCCGGAACTGGGCAGCCTGACCAACCTGGAGTGGCTGATCCTCAGCGCCAACCAGTTGAGCGGGGCGATACCGGGGGAATTGGGCGGCCTGACTGGGCTGCAATGGCTGTACCTCGACAACAACCAGTTGGGCGGGGTGATACCTGGGGAACTGGGCAACCTGACCAACTTGACCGAGCTGTATCTCTTGGACAACAAATTGACCGGTCAGATGCCTTCCCAGTTGGGCAACCTCTCCAACTTGACCCAGTTGAGGCTCAGCGGAAACCAGTTGAGCGGGGAGATACCGGCGGAGATGGGTAGCCTGACCAACTTAGAATGGCTGAACCTCAGTGGCAACCGGTTAAGCGGGGAGATACCGGGGGAACTAGGCGGCCTGACCGACCTGCGCCGGTTGGAACTCGGCGGCAACCGGTTAAGCGGGGAGATACCGGCGGAACTGGGCAACCTCACCAACCTGCAAGAATTGAACCTGTGGGGGAACCAGTTTACCGGAGAGATTCCGGCGGAACTGGCCGGCCTGCACGTGGCTGAGTTGGACCTAAGCAGGAACCAGCTAAGCGGAGAGATTCCGGCGGAACTGGGCAGCCTGGCCTACCTCAAGGGATTGCGGCTGCACGATAACCAATTGAGCGGAGAGATTCCGGCGGAACTGGGCGGCCTGCACGTGGCTGAGTTGGACCTAAGCAGGAACCAGCTAAGCGGAGAGATTCCAGCGCAACTGGGTAGCCTGGTCATCCTAGGCGATTTGGACCTCAGCGGAAACCAGTTGAGCGGGGAGATACCGGCGGAGTTGGGCGGCCTGACCTATCTATATTGGCTGTCCTTCTCCAACAACCAGCTAGGTGGGGAGATACCAAAGGAATTGGGCAACCTGACCAACCTGTACGCTTTGGAGCTCAACGACAATCAGCTAAGCGGGAGGATACCGGATGAACTGGGGAATCTGACCAACCTGGAGATACTGCGCCTCAGCAGCAACCGTTTGACCGGATGCGTCCTCGAGAGTCTGCATAGCGTAGCGAGTCACGACCTTGTTGAGCTTGGCCTGCCCTTCTGCGACATGCTGGATGGTCGGCCGGTGGTGGTTGTAAGGTTTGTGTCCGAGGCGGGCGCTCCGGTCAGGCTTGGTTCTCCGGTATCACTGGAGGCCACGTTCAGCGAGCCGGTCTCCGGCTTTGGGCTGGAGGACGTCAGCGTGGTTAACGGCATTGCCGGAAACTTCGCCGGCAGCGGAGCCGCTTACACTTTTGACGTAACGCCCAACGCCATCGGCGAGGTAGCGGTGGATATTGCAGAGGGTGTGGCGCAAGATGCGGACGGCAACAGCAACGTAGCGGCCCGCTTGTCCCTGGGGATTCCGTATGACGATGATGGAGACGGCATGATCTCGAGAAGCGAGGCCATTGCTGCCATAAGTGACTACTTTGATGAAACTATTACCAGGGAACAGGTGATAGCTGTGATCACGCTTTACTTGTCCGGCTAGTCCAGGACTTCCAGGGGGCGGTGTTGATGTCCCTTTCATACCGTGGGAGCAGCCAGCCGTCGCCAATATCGGTGGCTCGCCATTCACGCCGGGAATAGCCGGTGCATACGGTCCAGGTACGCTGGCTCACCTCATACTTGGTCATTACCGGCAGATCCTCGACGTTCAGTTCTCCGTCGATGAAGATGACCTTGTTGGTGTCCACACCGAAACCGGCCTGGGGGTCGGTCAGGTCCAGTCCCTTGCGCGTCACCTTGTCCCGCGCTTGGGGATCAGGTCCTGGGTCTCGGCGGCGAACCCACCTTGACGAAGTTGCCCCGGGCCGCCTCCAGGATGTCCGTGGTCTTGGCCAATTCGATGGTCAGGTCATCGGCAAACTTCTTGATCTTCTGCTCGGCCTCGGTTGCGGGGCGGTAGTCGGCAATGGCCGCGGCACCTATCCCAAGACCGCCACAGCCCTTCCTCACAGCATCGGGGACCAGGGCTTGCTCCCGGTGGCGACCATGGACAGGTGACCGTAGCTCACGCCCATCCTGGCCGCCAGTTCCTTCAGGGTGAGGCCGCAAGCGTCGGGCCGCCGCCCGCAGTTCGCTCTCCGGCTTGCCCTGGTTACCGGCCTCGGGCTGCGTTGCGGATTGCGTTGAGCATCCCCGCGTGGGCTTGCGGCGGCGGGGTTGAGCCGCTGCTGCTACTGCTGCCGGAGGACCCGCCCCCGGAGGAACCGCCGCTACTGCCAAACCAAGATCCAAAGAACCACCCAAGCATCACACGTGGAATGGGGCTTCCAATGACCCAAATGACAATCCCACTCCATATAAACCATTCCCGTAAATTCAGGATGTCCAAGGTCATCTTGAGCCATCCTGGGTGGTCTTGGTAACGCTCAAAGGACTCAAGGAGGGTGAATTCGCCCGTCACGGCTACTGCGATTGGACCGACCGCGTAGATTAAAATGCTGAACAAAATTAGGTAGAAGATGTGCATAAAGACCCCGACTGCAACCGATTCGACTGCCAGATAGTGAATCAAGCCCGCCACCAGATTGTGGACCCGTCCCCGTACCGTACTGGGGAGGAAAAATAGACAGGTCGTTGCCAAATTGGCTATTAGCAGTCCGGTCCCTAGAAATACCGGGAAAATTATTCGGCCCCAAAGAAGAATAAAACGAATTACGTTCCGAATCACGTTCCGGCGCCGGGAGTCGGGGCCTCCGTAAATGAGGAGGGCGGCCCCACACAAGGACAAGGCTACGGCAGAGAGCGCGCCAATGGACGCGCCAACGAAAAGCGCCACTATTGGCCAGTGTACATACCAGGCTTGCAGGTCTTCTAGTTCTATTGCCCCTATTTCCATTGACCCCTCGACTACTGCCTCGAGGCCGAACACACCGCCGCTGACCAGGGACAGCAACAACCCGACTACCGCCAGGAGAAAACCCCGTCTGTCTATCCGGTCAAGCCTGCCGATCCCGCTGCTTCTGCCGGACGGCTGCGGCGCAGCGGACGCCGGGGCCGGGGCGCTGGTCCATCCCAGCATTCTGAACACCGTACCGACAACGGTGAGGAAAACTCCGCCCAAAAAGATTAAGGCGCCCAAATCTTCCAGGACTTTGGCGCCTTGCCCGGAGTTGTTCAGGCAGTAGTGGCAAGGATTCAAGGCCGGGTCCAGCTTCTCAAAGTCGGCAAAGAACAGTCTTTGCGTGGGGTCGGTGTGGGAATTGAGGACCTGCAACAATGCATCATAGAAGACGTCGCCCAGGAAAAACCTGGATACGAAAAAGGCGACCGAGACCGCCATCAAGCCTGCAACTATAAACCTGGTGACCAGTCTCAACTTGAAACTGACAAAGCAAGTCGCCAACGCAAAGACTATGAAGGCCATGTTAGTGAAGGCTTGAGTTCTTATTCCCAACACGCCCCCTACGAGAGGGTCTAACGCCAGAAGGACCATGCCAAACCCGATCAAGCCCAGTGTCCCGGGCCATATCGACTCCTGTTTTGCCGGCGGCGTGGGCGTGGGCGGTGGCGGCGGCATGGGTGCAGGCGGTCTGGTTGGCTCGTTCATGGCTCACCTCGCTTCTGTGATGGCTTTGACTGGGCGATGATCGGGGAGCACTGGTATTTGCGCGGTTTACAGGGCGGGTCACCTCTCAAGCCTGCTTAGGCGCTCGAAAATCCATTCGCGCACTGGCCTCACTCTGTAGCAGACGGCGCAAATCAGCACCAGCAGGACTATGTTGCTGCCCCCCCCCGAAGAAGGGCAGGAACGATCCCAGCACGATACAGAGGAGCCAGGCCCCAATCAGGATGAATATTGGCTTGTTGGATTCTCTCGCTGTTTCGAGGAGTCCATCCAGACCCAGAGGGAGAGACATATGGGTCCGTGACGGCGGAAGCGGAGGCGGCGCCGGTGCGCCGGGTGCGGGCGCAGGCGGCGGTGACGGAGGTGCGGCTGTGGGTGGCGGTCACGACGATGGCGGAATAGGGGGTGCAGGATCGGCCAGTAAGATTTTGTGGTTGGTTGCTCTTGCTTGCTGGCCCTGTCGATGGCGGAGGTCATTGCGATATTCCGCTTCACCTGGAGCCTGTCTACCAGAGCCTGAGCCTTGAAAGTTTCCAGTCCCGGTCTCGGCACATTCGCTGGACCTCTTCTATGGCCGTCGCTATTCTGGGAGCTAGGACCTCCACACCGGCTATTGTGCCCTTGACTGTCCAGAACGCCACCCAGAAGACCGCCTTGATAAGCGTCCAGGTCCACATCGCCGGGAGCTTGAACGTGAGAGGCACCATTAGGCTCGGAGTGCACCAGTAGTTGTGGTGGGGGAGTGTCATGTCTTCACCTCCTGATGCCCATATACTTCCGTGCTAATCCAACGCCTGCTCTCCCACATCATCTGTCTTACCGGACGCTCCTTCGCAGCCTGTTTGACGGTGCTCCAACCTCCCGCATGGGCGACCATGTTCAGGAACTCGTCTCCCTGGGTCGTTAGGATATACTTCCGCGCGGACTTGTCACGCCCAATAAATCCCTCTGCTTCCAGATTGCCGAGGTGCATCAGAATGTTCGTGCCGCCGTGCTCGTCATATAGCCCGCCCCACTTGCGGTCCTGCGATCTAGCCATGAAGTTCAGCGGATACGTGGGGGGTGAGGTCTGGGTAATCCGCCAGCAGGGTCATCGCCCGGAATTGAAGGTCAAGGTCGCGGAACATATCTACCTCCTCGCTTTTGGGGCTAGAGCTTCACTCCGTCCTTCAGGACGACGTAGCGGGCCAGCCTGCGACCTACGTTGATCTCGACCCAGTCGTCTTGTAGATTCCCGCACGTCGAACGATTTCAGGGATGGACAGCCCGTCCAGTTCATCGTTGTACTCGACACCAAACAAGATGATGCGGGTTGCCTGTTCACGGTATGGAGCATCGTCGTACATCTGCCATAGTATGTGAGCAGCCTCATCAAGTGTCATAGTCCATCTCCGCCACGAGTTCGGCTACTCCCGTTCCACGGGTTCCTGCGGGGCGTGTACCCGCAACTCCATGACTTAAGGAAATCCTCGCCTATTCTTACGGGAATTCCGCGAGCGTCGTCCGCCAGCACCACGTACACGTCCCCGTACCGGAACTCCCATCCGGGCGCGTTGTCCGTGCAAAGGTCCTCGAAGCAGACCCGGGTGTTGGTAGTTACCGGTACGAGTTCCCGTCCGAGGAACTCCTCGAGACCGTAGATTGGGCGGGGGTAGAGGCCCGCGCGTGGAATGTTGATTACCCCGACCTCGTCATCTATTTCCACGCTCTCGCTATCCGACATAGCATTGTAAGTGATAAGGCGGTTGCCCTCCTGCCGGTAGGAATTGCCGAGGGTGCTGAACGTCCCCTGCATTATCTCGAACGGCTCGGATTCTATCACCCGCTCTTCCCAGCGGTCCCAAGCCTCGTAGGTGAATTGCCTTAGCTCGGCGTGGCCTCTTCCCTTTATCAGGTAATCGGTCTCATATACCATCGTGAGCGGGGGCCAGTGGCGTATTTTCTTTTCCTGGGCGGCGGTTCCCTCCGCACTCAGGACAAAGATCGTCCCGAGTGTGCCTGCGCTGAGGGCAAGCACCGCCAGCAATGCAATCGGCTTCCAATGGCTGGTTATCTTGCGTACCATACACCTATCCAAGTAGGGGGCCTATGACTTTGGCGGACCACGGCAGAACTACACTAACTCACCCGATGAACTGGTCGCCCCCAATAGGTTTCATGCCGACTCGGACGCCCCAAGGCCGGAACCCAGAACTACCTGACCGACTCTTGGGACGGGATACCTGATCCAGAGTATAGACCGAGGGAGACGCCAGAGAAGGTATGTTAGTCACCGTCGCCGCCCGAGAGGGCGGCGATAGGGGAGGAAATAGGAGAAAGGCTCTCTATAAGCTGTCTATAATTGGTAGCCCCATCAACGCGAAAGCCAAGGCGATGCCGACACCAGGTAAGGCTATTGATTCAGGTATCGCTACGGGCAATATACTAATTATGAGGGGCTTCTAACTCCCTCCTCTCCCCAGTGCTGTTTGAAACGGCTATCTTGGCAAACCCAGACAGCCTATCCCCGGCTGTCTATTCCACATTTACGGTGGTTATCCTCGTGGCAATGTGGCTTTCTGCCAACCTAATCGGCCATTCTCGTGTGTAATTACCAAGTTGACGTGTCATAAACACGCTGTATTTGGACTGGCATTTCTCATAATCATCGTTATAATAACACATACGCCCAGGTAGCGTGGGTGGGGTGTACCGTTGCTCGTGCCGTGACCCTGGGCGTCACTACCTCACAGCCCCGTCAGGATTTGTGGCACCCCCGATGCATTGGACCTGGCGGGGCCTCTATTTGGCACTGCCCCGTCCCCTGCCCGTGGGCCTCCCCGAGGAGGCCCACGGCGACACCCCGCCGCGCCAGCATCGAGACCACCCCGACCAGAAACGGCCAGGCTGTAAAAGGCGGTGTTCTAGAGGATACCTGCCCCTACACCGAGGGCCCCGGTTACGGTTGGCCGTCATTCACCAGGCCGATTCGCACCGCCCAGACCACCAGTTGCTGCCTGGTCCTGAACCCCAGCTTCCTCTGTATCCCGGACATGGCGTTGCGCACAGTCAGGGCGCTGATGCTGCGTATCTCCCCGATCTCCTGGTAGCTCAACCCCCCGGCGAACAGCTTCAGGATCTCCCGCTCCCGTTCCGTCAGAGCGTTCAACGGCTCCGGGGCGCTTTCTGACGAGCCGCCGCGCACCGCCCGGGACAACCGCCGGACCGCGCTCCCCGGGATGCGGAACTCTCCTTGGACCACCTCCCGCAGGGTGGCGAGCAGCTGCTCCTTGCCGGAATACTTCTGGAGATACCCGGTGGCACCGGCGGCGATGGACCGGACCACGGCCTCCTTCTCGTTGGAGGCGGTCAGCATCAGCACCCTCGTGTCGGGCAGCCGGTCCGTAATCTCCCGGCAGGCCTCGATGCCGTCCATCACCGGCATGATCACGTCCATGACGATCACCTCCGGCGCGGCTTCTTCCACCAGCCGCATCGCCTCCTCGCCGTCGGCCGCCTGGGCCACCACCTGGTATTCCCCGGTGTTCTCCAGGGCGTCCCGCAGCAGGTCCCGCATGATCTGGTGGTCGTCCACCAGCATTACCCGGGTCCGGGTGTCGCAAGCCATCTACTTACCTCCTGTAACAGCATGATAGGGAACAACGCAGGTCACGGTCGTTCCACCACCGGCCTTGTCCGACTTCACCTTCAGAACCCCGTCCATCCTCCGGGCGTCCGCCCGCATGTTCCTGAAGCCGTGGCCCCTGCTCTCGTAGTCCGGCGGCAGCCCGATGCCGTCGTCGGACACGGACAGCCTCAATCGTTCTCCAGTGCAGTCAAGCTCGATGAGAACCTTGCCGGCCTGGGCGTGCCGCATCACGTTGGTCAAGGCGTTGTGGGCGATGGAGAAGAGCAGGCTTCTGCTGATCGTTGACAGTGAGGTTTCAGATCCCCGCTGCGCGAACTCCGCCGGGACCGACGTGATGATGGTGAAGGTGCCGGCGTGGGCCTCCAGGACCTCGCCCAGCTCCTCGCCCCGGAATATCTGCCCCCCGTCGATGGGGTGCCTCAGCTCCCACATGGCCGACCGGGACAACTCCGCCGCCAGCCGCAGCTTGGCCAGCAACGCCTCGTTGGACTCATCAACCAGCTCCAACGCCCCCTCGACCCCCAGTCCGATCATGTAGGCCCACTGAGCCGTGGTGTCGTGAATAGTCTGGGAGATTTCAATGCGCTGGCGCTGCAACTCCCGCTCCCGCTCCACGGCCGCCCGCCACCGGATACGCTCGAAACGCGACACCAGGTTGACCGTGGCGGCCACGGCGTACATGACCAGTATCCTGACGACCAGGGGCTTTTCATCCCTTGCCTCCAGGTCGATTCCCCCGCCCACAGTCAGGCTCATGGCCAGGTAGAGGGCGGCTACGCCCGTTGCGAAGGCCATGTTCAGCCGGAAGGAGGTGAAGAAGACCGCGAATCCGGCCAGCACCGGGTAATACAGCAGGTGGAAGAAATGGTGGCTGAAGCCTCCGTCCAGCGCAGCCCCTGCCGTTGCCAGGACCGCGTCCAGGGCGCACATGGCGAATATCCAGCGCCAGGTCAGCCTCCGATTCGACGCCAGCCGGTAGTGAACGTAGCCGTTGCAGACCAGCATCACCAGGAACGGCAACACAATGGCGGCGTACCTGCCAGGGCCGTACCAGGGAGGGTAGACCAGCACAACGAAAAATGCGGTGCCCACGACCCAATGTATCCAGACCAACACCGTCGCCACGTACCGGAGGCCGTCGGGGTCGATCCGGTTGAGGGTCCAGTCGCTCACCCGAAAGACGCCGGCGACGGTTCTGAGGAACTGTGGTCCCCGGCTGCGGTTTAGCGAGTCAAACATCTTCTCACCGCAACGCCCTCGGGATGCCGAGGGGATGGAGAATCCGGGTCCGTTGGAGCGCGCGCCGCCTCGGAAGCAGCGCACGACCGGCTGCGTCCGCAGCAACGCCGCGCATCCGTCCGGAACTCCCCGGTGTTCTCCAGGGCGTCCCGCAGCAGGTCCCGCATGATGGAGTGGCCGTCGACCGGCATCACCCTGGTCTGGGAGATCGCGGCCATTTACTCCCCTCCTTTGAGGTCGCGGTTTGGAATGACGCAGGCCACGGTGGTCCCGCCGCCCGTCCCGCTGGACTCCACCTCCAGGCAGCCGCCCATCCTCTGAGCGTCGACACGCATGTTCCTGAATCCGTGGCCCTGACCCTCGTAGTCCGGCGGCAGCCCAATGCCGTCGTCGGACACGGACAGCCTCAATTGTTCGCCAGTGGCGTCAAGTTCGATTAGCACCCTGCTGGCCTTGGCGTGCCGCATCACGTTGGTCAGGGCGTTGTGCGCTATGGAGAACAGCAGGCTCTTGGAAATGGTCGACAGAGGAGGTTCTGCGCCTCGCAGAACGAACTCCGCGGGGATCGAGGCGATGGCGGTGAAGGTCGCGGCGTGGGCCTCCAGGACCTCGCCCAACTCCTCTCCCCGGAATATATGCCCCCCGTCAATGTGTTGTCTCAGCTCCCACATGGCCGACCGGGACAGCTCCGCCGTCTGCCGCAGCTTCTCCTTCAGCCGGTCATTGGAATCGTCCGTCAGCTCGATGGCGCTCTCGACGCCAAGTCCAATCATGTAGGCCCACTGGGCGGTGGTGTCGTGGATGCTATGAGAGAGCTCGATGCGCTGGCGCTGCAATTCCCGCTCCCGCCCCAGGCCCTTTCTTCTCCGCTCCCGCTCGAACCGGTGATGAGACTGACCGCGCTGGAGACAGCGTACAGGGCCACCAACCGGTAGCCCAGGGTCCTTTCCTCTTTCCCGTCCAGGTCCAACCCCGGTCCCACCACAATGCTCAGCGCCGAGTAAACAGTGACCACCAGAGTGGTCCAGGACAGGGCCAGGCGCGGGGAGGTGAACACCCAGGCAAACATGGCCACGGCGAAGTAGTAGAGGGGGAAGTAGGGGCTGTCGAATCCTCCCGAGAGGGACGTGCTGAAGGAAATCCCGGCCAGATCCATGCCGCTCAACCCCAGCAACCAAGCCGGCTTCGCTTTCCTATTGCGGCGCACCAGGTAGTGTACGTACCCGTTCACCGCCATGAACCCGAAGACGTAGAAATTGTTCAGCACGTGGCTGAGGGCCCCGTAGTCCACCCGGTAATTGACTTCCAGGAGGCAGAAGACCAGCACCAGCCACCGCACCCACAGGGACACCTGGGCGGCGTGCCGCAGTTCCTCGGGGTCGGTTCTCCCGACCCCCCGCAGGAACGCCGCGAACCTTCTCCTCTCAATGGGTTTCGCACTCATCAGGGCATCCTGATCGGTGTTTCCTACGGCAGTAGCTAGGTCTCAAGCAGTCCGTCTGTCTGGTCTATCAACACTGAACCCACGGGCGTTACCCACTACCGGCTGTGATGACTCTCAGACACGCCGGGACGGGACGCGAGACGCTGCAATCAAATTACCGCCGATTCGCGGTTACGACAAGATTGCAAACGAACCTATAGTGAGTGTGATAAACGCATCTTCAAAGAGCCGAACTGTTGGAGCGGTGCCGTGCTCTTACTGGCTGGGGATACTGGCGCACCGCCGGGAGGGTACCTTAACCCGCCTCAATCCCCTGAACAGCCGTGAGCGCCAAGTCGGCATGGGTCCGGGAGTCAATCCAAAGGATCCCAACCTCTCGAATCCTGACAAGGTTGAGAAGCATGAGGTTCCCAGTATTCGAGATTCACGGAGTATGATAAACACATGACTAAGAAGTAGATATGCATTGATTATGATGTTACAATCACCCGCACATTTGGGGTGCTCATGTTTGAGGTGGCCCCGGTTATTTGGGTCCACCAGGGTAGCCGCATCTCCCTGTTCGCGGTCCTCGCCGTTCTGATATCTGCGGTCTGGGACAGCGCGGGCACGGAGGTACCACGCCCAGCCGGTGGCTCGTCACCGGCTTAATGACATGAATTCTCTGCGCGAGATGGCCTTTGACAGTTGGCGTGCGCAGTACGCTCCTACCCGTCTAATGCGGATTCCACTCACGCGGAGGATCAGATATGTCATTGGAGACCTTCAAGACCACGGCCCTCATTGCGATGGCCATAGCCGTCATTGCAGTGTCCATCGTTATCTTGGTTATGGCGCTCATGCTGTACCCAAGGCTTTCCGCGTCCCTTACCAACATAGAGTCCAGCACGGCCCGCGCCGACAACATTCTTGCTGACGTGGAAGTGGTCTCGGACAATATTGCCGGGATATCTACCTCCCTTCGCTCGGCAGCCGAGGACATTTCCACGTCGGTATCGCGGGTCGCGGACGCCTCGGAGCACATAGGCGAGACTGCGGCCAACCTCCGCGAGAAGTTCCAGGAAGTGGACCTAGCGTCCACGGAACTGGCGACCCGGATAAGCGAGGCCCGGTCGGAGTTCGCCGAGGCGGGCACGCTCATGGGCGAACTCAGCAAGCTGACCCAGGGGCTTCCCCGTCCGTGAAAGAAATGCCCCCGGAGCCGCGTGGTGTAGGAAAAGTCAGGCGGTAGGACCGATGCTCCGAGAGGAAGAGGACTGGCGCCCGCCGGGGACGGAATCACCATGAGGCGGGCCTTGAGGATAACGGCTCACCTGTTCCTGTTCCTGCTGGCCGTCGTGGTCTTTTACTTTGGGCTGGGGGTGGGACTCCAGTACAACCCAACCTTGGGCACTGCCCTGTGGGGAGTTGCTGGGGTAATCGTCTTGGCAAATCTGCTCTGGATTTGTGGCGTCTGGCCTTTCCGCCGGAAGTAGCAGCCCGCTACCGCCCCAATGGGAGGGAGATGAAATGGGTTTCAAGAAGGCCTGCGTCATAGCAATAGCCGCCACTTCTCTATTGCTCGCTGTCGCCTGCGGAGGAGAACCGACAGAGCGTCTGCTTAATGGGGGAAGCGCCTCGGCCACGGATACGCCCGCTCCTGTTGCAACTTCGCAGCCAAATGAGACTGCAATGCCGGATCCGACTCCAACCCCCACGCCCACCGCCACACCTGTTCCGATTCAGGAGTCCACGTCCACTAACACAGCCGAGCCGCTTCCGGTGTCGTCTGAATCTGGACTGTGCCAGCTTGTCCAAGGCGAGGCGGGCAAGGAAGGCACCGTGCCGTTGGACGTGGAAGTTGTGGTCGATGGTCTTGAGATTCCGTGGGGGCTGGCCATCCTCCCTTCCGGCGATATGCTGGTCACGGAGCGGCCCGGTCGGGTACGACTGATTCAAGATGGCGTGGTAGTCCCCTACCCGGTGCTGGAGTTCGGGGTGTCGATTCTCCCGCCGCTCTTCGGCAATCCAATAGCCGGGTCCGAGGGAGGTCTGCTGGGCATCCTCTTGCATCCAGACTTCGCCACCAACCGCCTGTTCTACGTGTTCTACAACGCCGACAACGCGGAGGGCGTACAAGTTGGCCGGATCGAGAGGTACGCGCTCTCGGAAGATGGGCGAGGGGCGACCCTTGACCGTCTGATCATGGACGGCCTACCAGCGGGACTCCACCACCAGGGTGGCCGGATGCGCATAGGTCCGGACAAGATGCTCTACGTGGGCGTAGGCGCTTACGATCCGCCCGAAGCACAGAGCATGGATACTCTGGCGGGCAAGCTCCTTCGCATGGACTTAGAGGGCGGGATACCCGCAGACAACCCCGACCCGGACAGCTATATCTTCGCCCTTGGGATACGCAACACCCAAGGCTATGACTGGTTCGACGACCGGCATATCGTGATGGTGGACCACGGACCTTCCGGCTTTGAATTGAACCAGCCCGACCTCGTAGGGTTCGACGAACTCAACGTGGTGACTGCGGGAGACAACCTGGGCTGGCCAATCGTCTGGGGATGCGACACGCAAGCCATCAGCCTGGTAGAGGGAACCGTCAGCCCGGTGTTGGTGTGGGAGAACTCGGTCCCGCCCACCGGAGGAATCTTCTACCGTGGCGATCTTATCCCGGAGTGGACGGACAGCTTCCTGTTCACGACTGTAGGACTCAGCGAGAGATTCACGGGCAGAAGGATGGACGGGAGACACCTGCATCGCGTAGTCCTCGACCCGGACAACCCGTACCAGGTCGTGGACCACGAGGTCTACCTGAAGGAGGCGTTTGGGAGGTTGCGCACCCTCGTGGAAGGCCCGGACGGGCATATCTATATGATGACGAGCAACTGCGACAACAGGGGCGAGTGCCCGCCGGAAGGCGACAAGATTCTGCGGATAGGACCCGGTTAGGCGACGAGGGACTTATCCGGTCCTTGCCGGACGAGTGAGCACACCGATGGTAGGTCGAGAAACAGGTGTCGGAGAGTCTTCTAGTCCGCCTCCTTTTATTCAGAGGTTCCCTAGAAGTATTCTTACCTTGTATGGCCCTTTGACAGCGCAAAAACGCCTCAGAAGTATCTTCCATAGAAGACTCGACATACTCACCGGCTTTGCACATAAAGTCCCGATTTAGACCGACATTTTGTACAACTGGCCATTCTGCACAAAAAGTCCTTCAGCCCCGGTGGAGAGTCCGCCGGGGCTACCCTCGGATAACCCCGCCCAGAACCTACGATCCCTAACCGGAGGGCTTATGGATGCCTACTGTCAAAGGTGCCAGGCGAACCGCCAGATGGAGAATCCGCAGGAGATCACCTTGAGTAACGGCGACCCCGCGACGCGCGGGGACTGCCCTGGCTGCGGGGGGAAGATATACAGCATCGGAAAATCCTTCGAGTCGGCTCCAGCGGTTGAGCGCCAAGTGCCCAGATGCTTCTGTGGTATAGTCATCGCGGAGGCTAACAGGCTGTGTACGGAACTGGACTGCTTCTACCGGAGCTGATGGCATGGGTTTATCATAGCGAAAGAAGGGAGGCGGAAATGCCCAAGCGATTCAGAATCTACGAGCCGCTGTCCGACGCTGGGCACGAGTATCAGCCCAGATTTCAGGAATCCCCGGAGAGAGGCGCGCCGCCTCTCTCGTCTTGGAACATGACCGCCATAATCCAGGCTCCCGACACAGCGGCGATTGAATACCGGGAGCCAAAACGCGGGGACCTTCCGCTTGACCACCTAGAGCTAGAGGGACAGTCATTCTCTCCAAGGGACATCCTGCGCTACAGGCACCGCCAAGCCAATGACCTCCGGATCATCCTCCTCTGGAAGAGCAGGGAATCGGCATACGAACCACTGTGAAGGTGCCGTTTGCTTGTGGGGTATGGCCATGCGATAAAGGGACAGGACTATACGATGTCAAACCAGTCGAGCGTATTGTCCGCATGGTGGCCTGCGATACTGCTCGGTGCTGCTGTTTGGGCATCCGTAGCCTTAGTGTCCTGTGGCCCTCCTGAAGCTAACCACTCAGTCCCTTCCACACTGGGGAAGGAGTACGCCTACGAACTCAATACCCACTGCGGCGTCCGGGCGGCAGTGTTTGACCAGGGCCGGTGGTGGCTGGCAAACCCGCCTCTGGACGATGGCCACGGCAACCCGCCGACAGGCTGGGGGAATCCGACCACCGAGGGGACAATGGTACTGATGCGGGAAGACTTGGCGGTGTTCACGTCATGGTCTGGCCAAGTGGTTGAGTTCGTCCCTTGGCCGTCGGAGGTTGAACGGGAACTGTGCCAGTAACGAACCCCGCTTGAGGATTGTATGGGATTCCTTGCGCATCCTTAACCGCCTAGCTTGCCCAGTGGAGCAATCTTACCGGGATGCTGCGTTAAGCCATACTCCATTAGCAAACGAAACCACTGTGAATGTAAACAGACCATAGACTTTTTGTGCAGACCGCCGACTTTTTGTGCAAGAGGGACTTTCTGTGCAAAGCCCGCTGGAGCCATATTTGGAGGCGCGTGTCTCGTTCTCAAAGGTATTTACCACCGCATTCGATGGTGGTGACCGGCCATGCCGGTTAACAACGTACCGCACCTCCGGGCCGCAAGGGGACCTCTGCTGCACTTACTATTTCATCTTCACTCCACGCTCCTGGTAAACGTCGGACGATGGCCTGTGCTGATTTGCCTGTCCATGTTTGCTGTCCTATTCACGTCAGTTGCCTGTTCTTCCACCAACCAGCCTGCAACGCCCTACCCAACCTACACGCCATTTCCCACATATACTCCAGCCCCAACGTATACTCCCTATCCGACGGCCACCGCTAGACCGCGAGGCAGGTGACCGGGGCCTCTGGAGGAGAATGCTACCTGCTCAACCGCCGGTCCGCATCGACCTTCCGTGAGTCCAGCAACCATCCTCCCACTTGTCCCCATCACCGTCAACGATGCAACTGCAAGAAAGCACCCACCGGGCAATGTCGTACATTGTCGGCCTTACGGGTCGAGCTATAGCTGCCGCCTTGACGGTATCCCAGCCGCCGCCCTTTTCCACTGCGGCCACAAAGCTACGCGCCTTGTCTGTTGTTCTATACCCGCGAGGATCACGCTGTGGAATGTGTTCGATAAACTCCTCGACTACCAAGTCCATAAAGCTGATGTAAGGGGCCATTTCTTCCCGCATCGGTGGTGCGGAAAAGTCGTCTTTCGGGTCGGATGCCACGATCGTGGACAGCAACTCGTACTCGAGGTCTAAGTCTGGCATGTTTTCCTCCTAAAGTGTGATTTGATAACAGTGGTTTCATTTGGGAATTATACGCTATCCCTGATTGGGGCATGCTTCTAACCGGACTTGGCCCAGTGCGTCAAGATGTACTCCGTCGTAAACTGCCGTGCGCTCTCCACGACACCCGGGGCACCGAGAGCCAGACCGTAGAGCAGGCGTGGCTCCCCGGCAGCCACGGTGTAATCGGCGGAGGTGAATTGGACCAAGTGAGCAGATAGATCGGTGACATTTGGCGGACGTGTACAGGAATTTGGACTTGGGACGGGATGGGGCAGGGAGCCGGTTTCGTAGCTGAAACCGGGCAATTCCAGGGGTTTCGGGCCAGTTTTGGCGAACGAGTTTTTGGGAAGGGCTGGTTCCAGGGCAATGGGGCAGGGCCAGCTACGGAATGGGGCATTTTGGAACATGGCGATTCCGGGGGCGATGGGGTACGGCCCTATTGGAGATGGGGCAAAATGCCCCACGAGGGAGCGGTGGGTGGAACAGTCGCAAGAAAAGCTGCGAAGTAGGATCAAACTCGGTTTACGTCGAACAGTAAAGTCCGGCACGCCGAGTTATAATGTTTGCCGATGGTTGGCAAACCGGTCCGAGGTAGGCCAATGGAACAGGATGCCTACGAAATCTTCACAAGGGCGCACCGGGTGTACATCAAGGGAATTCGCACAGGTTTCGCCGAGTGTTTGAAATTCGCCTACGGCTCTGATTGGTGGGAAAGCGGCGTCTTGTCCGCATTGGGTGACAACCAGCGCGAAAACCTGGAGCGGGACCAACAAAAGGTTGCGCCGGAGGATCTGGCGCAACTGCTAGACACTGCCCATTTTGCTCTCATCGTGGAAAGAAACCACGCCGCCTTTGCCAGCCAGTTCACCAACATTGACTACACGTTGCGGTTGTTTAGTCACCTTTCCGCAAAGCGGAACGAGTGGGCCCACGTCCTTGATGGCCAATGGACGGTACCGAACATAATGCACTCAGTTCAAGCCATGCGGGAAATCTTGATTTCGCTACGCCGGAGAGAGGCGCTGGAGATTCACCAGATGTTTCAGGACAGCCTTGACCAACGGGCGGGCATCCCGGAAGAAGCCTTGAACGTACCGGAATACCCAACGCCCGCGCTCGACGGCGAAGATGACCCGCTCCCCAGGGATTACGCGCTATTGGGGTTCTGGCGCACATTGGAGTCCTACTTGGTCGTCGAGTCGGTCGTCCAGCCTGCCACTGATGAAGAGCGGGACCAGGGGCTGGTCAGGGTTCTGGTCAGAGTAACCAATACTGCACCGTCCAGCGAAGGCAGGCCGGACGTTACGTTCAGAAATGTGAGACTGGAACTAACGGGAGTTCAAGCTCTCAACTGGAGAGGCAGGGAATACAGAAACGCAGAATGGACCAACCTGGGTCCGGGGCAGACCGAGACAACTGAATTTATGGCCTCCGCGAAAGGGTTGGCATCCATAGAGTTGCACGCAGCCGGCCATGTGGATCAGGAAAGACTGTTTCAAGTGCAACATAGGAATACTCTACCGAAGGAGGTTGTAACTCCCCTGTTGGAACAAATCAGTGCTCAGTTTGAAGGAGTAGGCATTGACCAAGCACTAGCCAAAATCGTCGAGACTGCCACCCGGATTCAGCCTGAAATGCCGTTTGCCGAAGTTTCTGCTCTTCGAAACGAACTGGGGCAGTGCAAACTGCTCATCGCACAAAAAAGGCAGGCGCTGAGGGCGATTTTCGAAGAGTATGACCTCAACAGGGAGTCGCGACTGGGAAGTACATTCCAGGAAGTGTTGATTCTGCTCGAGGAACTAGAGGCCAAAAAAATAGATGAAATGGACACGGCTATCAGCCAAACCGATATGGAGTCCATTCACGCGGTGGCCCGTGATTTCGAGCAACTGCAAATCTCTGTGCTCCGGGCGCGAGACACCATTAGGCAACAGATGAGTTTGCGGCATTCATAGCCTTGCAGCATCCCCACAAGCTCCTGTAAGAACACCAGAGCAGACTATCCCGCCAATGACCTAATCTGCAATCATACGCACTAGAAATCTGGCCGGAAAGTCCTGGTTGGGTAGAGCCATTTGAGCAGTAAAGCCGCCCAGAGCAGAGTCCCGGGCCACAGTAGTCCCAGGTGGAGTGGGGAGAAACTGGCGGCAGCATTGCCATCAACAATATTGGAAACTGCCCTGCAACCTGCCGGGCCGCCACCGGCCCGGCGTAAGCGTGCGAGTTTCCCCGCCACCAGGGTCAGGTTGGCCACCGTGGCCGCCAGGTAAAGTTGGAACTTCGTCCTGGTCCGTCCGAAATAGCGGGACTGGCGAATGCCCAAGCCGAGGCCAGAGCCAAAAGAGCCGACCGGGAGCTGCAGGCTCGCCTGGACGCTGAGGATGAGAACGCCAGGTTGCGGGAGGAGTTGGAGCAATTGAGAGGGTCCTGATGCCGCAGCACTTTTTGGAATCGTAGGATGTAACAATGCAGTTAGACAAGGTTCGGGCCATACTCCGGCATCAGGAAAAGGTGCAATTGGCGTCCTTATTGACCCATGCAGGGGTGACTCTTGTCTATTATGACGAGGGATATACCCTTGCTAACGACCTCCCGATTCTATTGTTTACTGCGGATATTTCTGCTCCCATAGACGACTGCATGGCATTACGGAAGCTGTCCACATCCGACAAAGACGCTATTTTGAATGCGTTACAAGAGGTTGGGACTGATGGTGAAGGTGCCATACATGCCATACATAACGTGGTCTTTAGCATTGACATAGCTGCGTTGGATGATTCGACACCTTGGTCGACGACGGGCTGGGAACAGATAGACCATGAATTAATGGATATTGAGAAAGAGTTAGGAGATGCCACCACCGCCAGAGAATTTCAAGCGGTGGCGTCACGATGCCGGGAGTTGTTGATTTCCCTGGCACAAACCGTATTCAACCCGCTTTTGCATCCGAAATTGGACGCGAATGAAGTGGAGGCCAGCGACGCAGATGTCAAACGTATGCTGGGAAGGTACTTCTCATCCGAATTGGCAGGCTCAACCCATGAGCAATATCGTAGATTGGCAAGGCACCTCTCCAACAACACCTGGGATGTTGTAAATGCAACATTGCACGGTCGTAACGGAACCTATCGCCGGGCTTTGTTCTGTGTAGAGGCGTCCAAATCGCTCATCAATGTAGTTGCCATCGTTTCTGGCAAACGTGACCGTGCTATTGCAGATGATGACGATATTGACGACTTGCCATTCTGAAAATGAACGATCCGATAATTCTGGTAACGGTTGGCTATCTCCTGACTCGCCACATCTATTTTTAGAAAATAGGATACCCAACACAGGCGTTCCGGGCCGTTTGGGGGATTTAGAACCACACGCGAACCACTCAGGCCGTTTTGAACCACTTTCCCAGAATTTCATTACCAAATTTGGTTTAGAACCAGAGCCGGTCCGGTCCGCAATGTCAATAGCAAGCTGGCATCGTCCGCTCAAGCCTCCGGTCGTCGTATGGGCGCTTGACGTGCGGCGGGAGCATGGAGTTCACCGAACCCCGGACGAGTCCAAGGCTGGATCCCGGGCGGTCCTCCCCGGCAGGTGTGCACTGCACCTGCCTGAGGTTGACCGCCGCCGCTCATCAGTCGCTGGCCCGGAAACGGGGCAGGTATTCTGCGGCCTCGCGGTAGCCCCTCTCGAACCCGGCGTCGTAGGCCCTGTCCCAGCAGCCGACGGCGCCCTCCCCGGCGTAACAGCAGGGACAGGGAGAAGGGCGCTCCCCCTTTTCGGCCTCGCCGGGGTCCTCCGGACAACGGAGGGAGTCCAGGGCCTGCTCCAGGAACTGGGCTGCCTGGCGCAGGTGTTCCACCTGCCGCGGGCCAGCGCCGAGGTCCGCCAGCCCTGCCATCTCGATTAACGCCTCGTAGACGCTCTGGGTGGTCCCGTTGGGGATCCGGTAGGGTACGATGCTGCGGATGTGCTCTGCGAGAGAGACCTGGTTGCCGTCATGGTCCTGCATGTGATAATTCTCCTTTTCCGCGGCCGCGTGTCCCGGCCTGCGGTGGGGCGCCGTCTCGTTGGCGTGGGACGACTCCATCTTTCGCTGGTTCAAGTCCCGCCCGCCTCCAGGCTTGGTCGGGCGGGTGCTCAACAATCAGTCAGACCTGTTGACAAACAGCCGCCGTTCCCGGCGTGCCCGGTGCGGAGGGCGTTGAGCCGGCTGCCTGACAACACTTTGGCCGCGGCGGACGGTGTGCGAACATGGTCCACCGGTCCCGTAAGTTCATCCCCAACGACTCGGGGTCTGCGGCATCCCAATGCCGAACATGCCACTGGACATCGGTTCATCCCCAACATGTGAGGTTTGAATTCACGGGCCGGATCTGTTACCGGAACCGCGGAACCCGGCGGGCGGGGTGGCGCGCATCGCGTCTGGCGCTGCGTTCCCAGCCTGTGGTACGCGCACCTTGGTGTGCTCCAGATGTGGTCAGTCACCGTTCCTACGGGGTGAGTGAGCATGAATAGCATGCTCCTGTCCTTGCAGGCCGGTCCATCCCCGCTCCTGGCGGGGTCTGCGCCTCGTTATCCTCCCGGAGGGAGGCACGCATGGGTCGATCCCCGTCTCTTCGGGGTCCGGCTGATGGTCCTCCCCTCCCCGGCGCGCCGCGGAGAGGGGCAAAGCCCCGCGGCGCGACCTGATGTCTTTGGACATCCCGGCCTTGCGGCCAGCCGCGGGCGAGGGGGGCGCGGCGGTGATGGAAAGGACCATGCCATGATGGGTACTGTCCATGCCCCTTGGAACAGCGGACCTCGCCCGGTGCGTGCACACGGGGAGCGTCTCCTGCGGTAGCGGAGTATCCGCGTATCAACAGCTCCCCGACCATTTTGGCGACACCCTCGCGCGCAACCTCCGGCTGTGTCAACCGGCCCTCTAGGGATACTCTGAACAAGTCTGGCAACGGCGAGTAAAATCATGTTACAGGGAGATCAGAGACGAATGGGGTGAATTGGTGATGAACCGACCGACCTTTTCCGACTTGGAGTACCAGGGCAAGAAGCGCAAGACCCGCCGGGAACAGTTTTTGGAGCGGATTGACGCCCTGATTCCCTGGCAGAGGCTGGAGGGACACATCGCTCCCTACTACCCCAAGGCTGGACGGGGACGCCATCCTTACCCTCTGCCGGCCATGCTGCGAATTCACTGCGTGCAGTTGTTCTACAACCTCAGCGGCCCCGGTATGGAGGACCTGCTCTACGAGTCTGATCCGGTGCGGCGGTTCGTGGGACTGAAGCTCACTGGTCCATTGCCCGATGAAACCACCATCCTGCATTTCCGTCATCTATTGGAGCGCCACGGCTTGGGGGAGAGTTTGCTGGAGGAGATCAACGGCCACCTGGAGTCCCAAGGGCTGAAGTTGCGGGAGGGGACCATCGTGGACGCCACCATCATCGCGGCGCCGTCGTCCACCAAGAACCGGTCTGGGGAGCGGGACCCTGAGATGCACCAGACCAAGAAGGGGAGCCAGTGGCACTTCGGGATGAAGGCGCACATCGGAGTGGACTCTGAGACGGGCATAGTGCATAGCGTGACCACCACGGCAGCCAACGTGCACGACGTTACTGAGGCCCACAAGTTGTTGCACGGTGGTGAAAAGGCAGTGTGGGGCGACGCCGGGTATCAGGGAGTGGGCAAGCGGGAAGAGAACCGGGAGTTGGAGGTCCAGTGGCTGGTGGCGATGCGTCCTGGCAAGCGGCGGGAACTGGACCCTGAGAGTGATACGGCGCAGGTGGAAAAGGCGAAGGCGCCGGTGAGGGCCAAAGTGGAGCATCCTTTCCTGAAGGTGAAGCGATGGTTCGGCTACAGCAAGGTGCGTTACCGGGGGTTGATGAAGAACACGCAGCGTCTGGCCCTGCTGTTCGGGCTGGGAAACCTGTTGACTGCCGAGGGACAACTGGGGGTGTAGTGTGCCTGCGGCAATTCCCACTGGCCCCCAGGCCCGCATTAAACCGTCATAAGGCCTTCAGAGGGCGAAACAAGGGCTGTTGTGGAACGTTAACAGCCTGACTAGGGGCGAGAATTTCTGCCCCCTTCACCGACTGGCCGGCGCATTCGGGCAATTAACGCCCTTGTTCAGACTAACCCTAAGTCATCGGCCCAGACCTGGGGCAAATACAACTCCCGGTCCAGCAGTGCCCTGCCATTGGCTGAGGCATAGGCCAGGAATACCCCAACCTAGCAGTTCTCGACCCGCCCCGCCGTGCCGCTGTACTGGCGCTGCACCCCAGCGGACTTGTCCCTCTTCTTGAGAAACCCCGTCTCGTCCACCACCAGTACCGCATCTCCGTTGCCCAGATGCCCGGCCACGTACTGCTTCAGACCATCCCGGACCAAGTCCGCGTCCCAGACGTAACCCGGCAGCAGGCGCTGCACACCGTAGGGAGTGGCGTTGCCAATGTGCTCCGCCAGTTGCCAGCCGTTCTTGCGCTCCACCGGGCTGAGCAACCCCTTCAGGTACTCCAGGGCCCGCCGGCGCGGCTCCGGCCGCCGGAACCTCCCCGCGATGCACTCGTGTACCCGCTCGATGCACTCGGCCCACCGGCCCACCTCCGCCACCTCGTCCATCCCAACAATCACCGCCTCACCTCAACACTCCTTGGTTGCCTAAAATTCTACACTTTCCTGATCTGCAACTGTAGTACTAATGACATGCTGCAGGTTCACGTTCATCTGTTGATTAACGACAATTAGATCTGCCGGTCAAGACGACTATTTTTGCCGGTCGAGGTGAAGTAAATCATCCGGCACCTCCGTGCCGGATTGATCACAGCAAGGCTATGCCCCGTTCTGGGCCGTGCAACAGGGACTAACTGACTTCGCAGGGCGGGGAGTGTAAGCTCGCCTCGGGTCGTGTTGCCGGGACGAAGGCCGGGAGGTCAGTGGCACATTTTGTCCGTATCACAGCATGGTCCGGGAGTCCTGCGATTGCTTCATTGGTGACGCTCCGCAGTGGGTGATCCCGTTCGGGAGAGTGTGCGTTGTCAGTGGCTCCCTCCCGCAACACGCCGGCAAGATGATCGTGGAGGGCGTGATGAGCACTACCAAGGGAATGCCCAAATCTGAGAACAAGCCCCGACCATCTCGGGCCAGTTTGCCGGCGGCGCTGTCCCAGGTAAATCTGAACGCTGCGGGCGTGGACGTAGGGGCCAGCAGCCACTATGCCGCGGTGCCGCCAGACCGTGCAGAGGATCCGGTAAGAGAGTTTGAAGCCTTTACGTCAGACCTCTACTGCTTGGCGGATTGGCTGACCGAGTGCGGGGTGGACACCGTAGTCATGGAATCCACCGGAGTGTACTGGATACCGCTGTTTGGGGTATTGGAAGAGCGTGGGTTTGCGGTGATGCTGGTGGACCCCAGGCGGATCAAGAACGTGCCTGGGCGCAAGAGCGATGTGCTGGACTGTCAGTGGCTGCAGCAGTTGCACACCTACGGGCTGCTCTCGGGAGCTTTTCGTCCGGAGGCGGAGATCAGGCGCCTGCGGAGTTACCTGCGGCAGCGGGCCATGCTGGTCCAGTACGCGTCCCATCATACCCAGCATATGCAGAAGGCGCTGACTCAGATGAACGTGAAGCTCCAGCACGTTATCAGCGACATCACCGGGAAGACCGGAATGGACATCATGGGAGCCATCGTACGCGGCGAGCGCAACCCTGAAAAGCTGGCCCAATTGCGCCGTGCCGGGATCAAGGCCGACGAAGCCACCATCGCCAAGTCGTTGCAGGGGCACTGGCGGGAGGAGCACATCTTTGAGTTGAGCCAGGCCATGGAACTGTTCCACGTGTATCAGAACAAGATCGCCGAGTGCGACCGGGAGATTGAAGCTCAACTGAGGCGGTTTAAGGACCGTAGCGATGGTGAGCTTCCGGAAGGGAGGCCCGGCCGTCGCCGCCACCAGAAAAACGCTCCCCGCATCGATATCCGGGAACATCTCTACCGGATGACGGGAGTCGACCTGACAAGGATTGACGGCGTGGATTCCCACACCGCCTTGAAGGTAGTCGGCGAGATTGGCACAGACATGACCAGATGGCCCAGCGCCAAACATTTCGCTTCCTGGCTGGGTCTTAGTCCCGATAATCGCATCACCGGCAGGAAGGTGGTCAGTTCCCGGACCAAGCCCAGCGCCAACCGCGCAGCTGCGGCCCTGCGTCTGGCAGCCAACGCTCTGCATCGCTCCGACAGCGCCCTGGGCGCATTCTTGCGCCGGAAGAAAGCCCAACTGGGGGCGCCCAAGGCAATAACCGCGACGGCGCACAAGCTGGCCAGGCTCATCTATGCAATGCTTCGGTATGGTCAGGAATACGTGGACGCCGGCGCCGAGTACTATGAACGCCAGTATCAGCAGCGAGTCCTGCGCTTCGCCAAACGTCGGGCGGCGCAACTGGGCTATGAACTGGTGCCTATACCCGACCGCCGGGGCAACTTCATGGCCACGGCCGCTCCAACGTGACGCCTCCAGTTAGTCGGGAGACCGACAAGTCGCATTGATCGGGGAGCCAACGTGCTGGCCTTCGGACTTCCCGGCACCGGCAAGACCCATGCCCTGTGCGCCCTGGGCCACAGGCTCGTGGAGTCGGGCAGATCGGTGCTCTTTGTGCCGGCCTACCGCCTGGTGCAGGAACTGCTGGCCGCCAAGCGGGACCTGGACCTGCCCCGGCGGCTGCGGAAGCTGGACAACTTCGACTTCCTGCTCCTGGACGACCTGGGCTACCTGCCCCAGGGAGCTGAAGAGTCGGAAGTCCTCTTCACCTTCATCGCTGAACGCTACGAGCGGAGGTCCCTGGGCATCACCTCCAACCTGGTCTTCTCAGAGTGGGAGCGCGTCTTTTCCAACCCCATGGCTACCGCTGCGGCCATCGACCGGGTGGTGCATCATTCCGTAATCATGGAGTTCGATGTCCCAAGCTACCGGACCGATGTGGCTCAGCAACGTGGTCAGACTTGGGAGGTGGACCGGCAAAACTAATTGACGTCAGATCGGCAAAAATGCTTGACGCGGGACATCTGTGTCAGGGCCTTCTGCATGTGCTGGGAGGCGTACTCCACCAGCATGGCCCGCTGCCGCAGGTAGCTGCGCAGGCGGCGGATCTCATCCTCCGGCCCGAACGCCCCCGGCAGCAGACCGCAGGTTTGAAGTTGCTGCAGCCACTGGCAGTCCGCCACGTCGGTCTCTCGGCCTTGTTACTAACGGACTTGACCTGGACTTTGTACGTTCAAGCGGCGTAGGCCAGGGAGTCAATGAGGCGGGCGTACAGTTTGTCGGGCACTTTTTCAACGTCGGCGTCTGGCACTCGACTTTGTACAAAATCCAGACAAATCGCAAGAACAGGGTAAGCTCGACCTAATCACCACAAAAGGTCGAATATGCCTACCCTGCCCGAAGTCATTGTAGCTCTACTGCTGCCCTTTGAGCATATGTTTGACCCCAGGACTTGACGCAAAGCCCGACTCCTGGCGGTTGGTGCTATCCTGTCTCCCGGCGTTAACGCCGATGCAAAAATGAGCGAAAACGCCGAAAAAGGATTGACCCACCTGAAGAACAGGGCATTATTCACAGAGCTTTCGTGGAGGCCCCTGCTACACATTGCTGAAGGTGGGACAAGTGAAAGAGTTCTACGAAATGAAGGGTGCGGGCCGTTCTATCCGGGGGATCGCCTGGGAACCGAGCATTGCCCGGAACACGGTGCGCCGGTACCCCAGCTTTCGCAGGGACAGGTTCTGAAGTCTCCAGAGGCCTGCGGCCCAGGCCACGGCTGCGGCGGGCGTCCAAGCTGGACCCGCTTTACCTCCGCCAGTCCCTGAGTGAACCGGTTACTCGCAGCGCCAGAGCGTGCCTGGGACGCCGCTCTCTATGCACCGGCATCACCGGAACAGGACAGTCGTCTCGGATGAAAGGCGCCCGCCTGCCCACGCTGACGAAACTCCTCAACTTGGCCACGCGCCCGTCCGGAACGGGAACGGATTTTCGCTGAGGATACCGGGCCTGCCCTGTTTTCGCCGTGGACGAGAATAAGATTGTTGCACAGGTTCAGATACGCTCAACACGACAACCTCACGCCCCGGCGTAACCGCTAATGACAATCTCTTTGTGGGCTCGTGACACAATGGAAATAGCAACCGGCCCTCACACCGGAGACCTCCCGGTCACTCTCCGGCGTCGAGGCCAGGAGGAGGATGGCGATGTCCGGTCCTGCCGCAGCCAGGATTCCCGTATCCCCGAGTGCGCAGCAGACGGCTTCCGCGTTGTGGCTGGAACCTCTGGCCAGCCCCGGGGAGATTGCCATCGCCCTTGGTTGGCACGTTGACAGGGTTTATCCCGCAGTCCGGGAGCTGCGCCGGGAGGGCTTCATCGCCTCGGCCCGGCTGGGCTCGTCCGGCCACCCGGCGGACCGGCTCTGGCTCACCCAAGAGGCCCTCGAGACAATGGAAGCGCCCACCCCCAATTGGCACGAGGAGTGGGCCAGGTGCCGGCTGCTGGAACGCCTGCCACTCGTCGCATCCTTCTACCGGGTCGCCGGTTCGGTCGAGGGCATGGGCCCAATGATCGACTTCCGGTGGCTGTCAGGGATGAGCCTGGACGCGGCGGTCCGGTATGAGCGCGGCTGGGCTGCAATTCTCTGGAGTGGCCTCCTGGAGTCGGAAAGCCATCTCCTGACCAGGCTACGGGCGCTGGGGCCGGACCTGGAAGACCACGTGGACTACTCGGTGTCTCACGAAACCCCCTGGCCGGGTCTCCTCTGCTTCGTGGTTACTGACCAGTGGCAGGGGCAACTGGTCTTTCGCGCGGCAAGAAAGTACCGGCTCCAGGACCGGGTTGCCGTATGGTGCATCGCAGATGACACCCGCGCCGGGGCCATTCATCCGGGAGAAAGCCGCGGCTGGATCTACCAGATGATCGAACCCCGAGACCTGGGCGGCTGGCGGTGGGAGGACCGTGTCAGGGCCTCATCCTTCAACATGGCCGGCCGGGGGCGCGTGCTGGGAACACTGAACTCCGTTGCCGAGTGGCCCGGTCTCCCCACCAGCATGGTTCATCTCGCAGCCGGCGAGGCGGACCTTAAGGCTGTGCAAAGGCGCTGCAGTGACCTGGCAAAACATGGGTTAATCGGTTCCATCTCCATGGGCACCGGGAACCGCCATTTCATAGAGCCTCCCGGATTCCACATTCTGGCCCGCCGGGACGGCGTGAGCAACACCAGATCCGATATGAGCAAGCACAGGCCCCCATGGATGAAAAAGCGGGCCTCCCAGGCACACGAGGACGGGTTGATGTCCATGATGTCCGAGTTCATGAAGTCCGGGTTTCCGGTCGCTGCCGGCTGGCGCTCCTGGGAGCACCTGGGGAGAGGGGGCGGCATCTCACCAGACGGCATGGTGCTGCTGGAGCAGAGTCCCTACGGCCCCGGCTGGCACTACGTGGAGTACGAACGGTCTGCCCGGGGCCGCTACCGGGCGCAGCGCAAGCTGAAGGGGTATTCTTCTCCACGCCGCCAGGATGACTGGCCGGTGTTTCTGGTCGTATGGAATGAGAGGGCCGAGGAGTACTTCTGGGAAGTTGGACGCGAGAATCAGCTGGCGATGCTCACCACCACGATAGGGCGCCTGGCCGAACACGGCGCCCTGGGAAACTGGGACTGCTGGAAGATGTACGGGGAGCCCGTGCGCATCGGCTGATTCCCTGTGCGCTCCCCCTTCGCGCCGGAGCATTGCGCCCGGACAATCCGTCCGTCGGTGCCCCGGAAGGGATCGGATGGCAGGAAGGAGATTGCGAAGCCATCACAACCGGGCACAGCGCCCCTTGTGCCTGACCCTCCCGCGTACCCTCTCAGGGAGCGTGGAGACACAACCCGAATGGACGGGCGTGGGACTGGTGGTTGGTCCGCGTCTCACCACTTACGGGTGAGGAAATCGGTGCCACTCCAGGGTCCGCGGTCAGGACCACCGAAGCCGACTGGCAATGAAACCTTTTCCAGAAACCGGTCTATCTCCTTCACGCCCATAATCAGCCCTTTCTGACTCCTTCACAACCCAATTCGGTTCCCTCACGATTTATCCCATGCTTCTGCGAGTTTCACATTGGTTTTGGTTCAGAGATGGACCTGACAAGATTCTGAGGAATCAATCCCCTGATGGGAGGGGCTCTGGGTGAGCGGCGGCAACCGATACGAGATAACCCGAAGAAAGGGATGCCAACCCGGATGGCTGCTAATTGCGAAGTCTCTGTGAGATGCGGGGTCAGGCTCAGAGCAAACCAGCCGAGCTGCGAAAAATCGGCCGTGTTGTGTCCTGACTCGGCAAATCAATCGTCTCCGCAGGGCGCGGGAGTTTCAGTTGCCGGTGCATCAAGGAAAATGTCGGACGCGCGTGGCCAAACCACCGGAGAATTATTGGTATATAAAGTGGCATATAATGGCCACGCACAGTCTCAATAAGCCCTAATTCACGTTCATATATGGGATTAAGTGGCGGAGAGAGTGGGATTCGAACCCACGATACCCGGAGGGTATACCGGTTTTCGAGACCGGCGCTTTCGTCCGCTCAGCCATCTCTCCGCGTAGCTAAATTGGGGCGCTTCCGTGCGTTTTCAGGCTATACCGGCAATAAAACTGTAAACGGCACCCCCAGAGGCTGTCAATCGTTCTCAGGCGCGGCGAATCTACCCCCATGGGTATAAGCTGGAGGGCCTCGTCAGACCATCCTGCACTGTTGTTGTTTCATTACTTTAACCACACCTGCCGCCGGCCTAACCGGGATTCAACGCCTCCAACTGGCTGTCGATATTCTCCGCCTCCAGCGACAGCCGCTCCCACTCATCCCAAAGAGACTCCGCCTCACTCTTGAGCGTGGCGTAATGCTCGCTTGCGGAGACCACCTCATCGGGGTTGTCAAATTGGTCCGGGCTGGAGAACATGGCCTCCAACTCCGCAATGCGCCTCTCACGGTCCGACAGGGACACGTTTATCTCCTCGATCCGCATTGCCAGCTTACGGGACTCCCTGGCAAGCATCCGGCGTTGTTCCTCTTCAAGCGTCAACGGCCTCCCGGAGCGTCTCCTGGCAGGACCCTGCCTCTTGGGGACGTCGCCCTGGACCGACATGCCGGCCCGCCCGTGCGCGTGGGACCCGTCCCTCGATGGCGCGGCGGACGCCCCGTTGGTCTCCGGCTTCGCGGCCCCGTTGCGGCTCTCTTCCTGCTTCTGGTCAAGGTAGGTATCGTAGTCGCCGGGAAACACACTGGGCCTTCCGTCCTCAATCTCGACTATCTTGTTGGCAACCTGCCGGATGAGCGTCCGGTCATGGGTTATCAGGCAAATCGTGCCGTGATAGTCCCCAAGCGCGTCTGCCAGTATCTCCCGTGATGTGATATCCAGGTGATTGGTCGGCTCATCCATCAGGAGCAGATTGCTCGGCTGGAGCAGCAGCTTGGCCAGCGCCACCCGCGCCTTCTCCCCGCCGGACAGCACCGATACCGGCTTGTGGATATCGTCTCCGCTGAACAGAAACCCACCCAGTGTGGTGCGCAGGTTCTGATCTGATTCCGATGGCGCGGCCTGTTGCAGTTCCTGGATGATTGTGTTGTCCGGGTCCAGCAGTTCCAGCACGTGCTGGGCGTAGTAGGCCATCACCACGTTGTGACCGGTCTTTCTCTCACCCGTGTCGATGGGAAGGACGTCCGCCAGCATCTTCAGCATGGTGCTCTTGCCCGCGCCGTTCGGCCCTACCAGGGCAACCCGGTCGCCCCGCGAAAGCTCGAAGTCCATCCCCCGGTACACCGGGTTATCACCGTAGGACTTGCTCACGTTGGACAGCCATATAACCCTGGAACCGGCCCGGGGAGGTTCCGGGAACGAGTACCGGACCTTCCTGGTCGCCCTTGGCAGCTCGATGATCTGCACTTTCTCAAGCTGCTTCAACCGGCTTTGCACCTGGCTGGCCTTCCGCGCCTTGTATCGAAAACGCTCCACAAAGCGCATCTGCCTCTGCATCTCCCGTTCCTGCCTGGCCGCGGCCGCCTGCTTGATCTCCAGCGCCCGCTCCCGCGCGGCGAGGTACTCGTCATAGTTGCCTCGATGGAGCGCCGCCCCGTCCGGCTCGATGGCGAGAATCCTCGTCGCCACCTGGTTCAGAAACGCCCGGTCATGGGATGTAACAAGCACCCCGCCCCGGAAAGAGGCCAGGTACTTCTCAAACCACAGGTTCGCCTCCAGGTCTAGGTGATTGGTCGGCTCGTCCAATAGCAGCAGGTCGGGCTTCATAAACAGCAGTCTGGCCAGGGCTGCCCGCATCACCCATCCGCCGCTGAACTCCCGCATAGGCCGGAGAAACTCGCCCTCCTTGAATCCCAGGCCCGACAGAATGGCCCTGGCCTCGTGCTCCCGGTCCTCTCCCCCCGCTGCTTCCAGCGCTGCGTCAAGCTGGCCCAGGCGTTCCATCAGGGCAGTCTGTTTCCCGGAGTCCGTTTCCGACGACAGAGCCTGCCGCGCAGCGGCAATTCTGTCCACCAGGGCAACCGCCTCCGAGTTGGCGTCCAGCACCTCCCGCAGCAGCGGCTTGTCCGTGAATGCCGCCAGGTCCTGCTTGAGATAGCCTATGGAGACCTTCCGTCGCGTGGAGAGACTGCCGGTATCCGGAAACGTCTCCCCGGCCAGGATGTCCATGAGGGTGGTCTTCCCGGAACCGTTCGCACCAATCAGGGCAATCCTGTCTCCGGCGGTCACGCTGAAGGTGAGGCCACTGAACAGGGTCCTGTCGGAGTAGCCCTTACTGATGTCCGATGCAAATAGCAATTCTTTCCGCCCAGCTACCGATTATATCCCACCGGACAACACCGCTGAGGTACGCGGTTTCATAATTCGAGGATTGTGAAGCTCCCCGCATTGTATCCGGCGAGGCTTGCGTTGATGGCCTTATCCCGGCGCGCCGCCGGCCTGTCTGCCCGGCGGGCCTGACATGAGGGACTGGGCAGGGGTGTCTATGCCTGGTCAAAATCCCTCCTGGAGATGCCCAGGTTTCTTCTGACCCGGTGTAGGGTTCCCGTGGCCAGGTCACGATTGCCGTGCCTGGGTACAGGAATCTGTAGTTCGTTTGCTGGGTTGAGCCATATCTCATGGGAACCGCTGGCCTACCGGTCGAATCTACAGCCAAGCCGTTCCAGCTTCTTGCGCAGTTCGCGGTAGGTCATGCTGCCACCGTTAAGATCCCCCTGCCAGTCTGCTGTGGGACTACTTCTTCTGGCAGGGGCATTCCCCGCTCTTTCCGCGACTGGATCAGGGCCCTGGCCACCGCCCGAAGTTCCTCCAGGGTCTCTTCGGGCGTATCCCCCCAGGCCATGCAGCCCTGAAGGCCGGTGCCTCTGCCAGGTACATCCAGCCCTCGCTTTCATTGGGCTCGTGGATCACGTAGTCCAGTTGGTAGATTTCCATCTCTTCTTCTCCGGTTCGAGGCGATGGTCAATCCTGAAATTTCCTCCATTTTCCCCCGCCGTCCGATTTCAGTCAAAGGACATACCATCCTCAGCCGATCTCTCCCCGTTGGAGTTTCGCAACTCTCTCCACACAGTGGCAGCGCGCAATTCAGGGCCAGCCCCCGTCTCCATCGGGGATGGTTTCATCCCCAGGCCGCCTATTGGACACCACGCTACGGACACTTTCCCCTTTCCAAACCCGTATGCCATTCCCTATCATATCTTATAATTGTTGGTCTCCGCCTGAAACGGAACGCCGCCCCTCATGGTTTCATGGGTTGCAACCGACCCGCGCCAGGGACTATTCTGCCAGCCGGGCGGATTCCAGTGTTCACCCGGCTGACAGAGCCGGCGGCAGAAACACCGGGGCAGATCAAAAGCCCTTGCAGGAAAGGAGATTGAACGTGGCGCGTCTTGAAGGAAAAGTGGCCCTGATCACAGGGGCCACAGGCGGCATCGGCCAGGCTGCGGCGAGGCTCTTCGCCGAAGAGGGCGCGCGCCTGGCATTGGTCGACCTCGACGAAACGGCTCTCCAGGAAACCGTGCGGTCGATTGGCGAGGACAGGGCCAGCTACACCGTGGCCGACGTGACCCAGCCCGAACAGGCCCAGGCCTATGTCAACGCAGCCGTGGACCGCTGGGGTGGCATCGATGTGTACCTGGCCAACGCTGGCATCGAGGGCGCCATCTCTCCCATACCGGACTATCCCATAGACGTCTTCGACCGCGTCATGGCGGTAAACGTGCGCGGAGTGTGGTTGGGCATCAAGTACGCGGTCCCCGCCATGCGCCAGCGCGGAGGCGGCAGCGTCGTCATCACCTCTTCCACCGCTGGCGTCGGCGGCGGCCCCGACATGTCGGCCTACACCACCAGCAAGCACGCCGTCGTTGGCCTCATGCGCACTGCCGCTATGGAAGGCGCGCCTCATGGCATCCGGGTCAACACCGTCAACCCTGCCCCTATTGAGACCCGCATGATGCGCTCCATCGAGGAGATGCGCGCCGCGGCCCTCGACGATTCCACCATAACCGTGGAGCATCTGAAACAGGCCACCGCGTCGCGCATACCCCTCCAGCGGTACGGACATCCCGAGGAAGTGGCCCGGTTGATGCTGTTCCTTGCCAGCGACGACAGCAGTTTCTGCACCGGCGGCGTCTACATGGTGGACGGCGGCAGGTCCGCGGGCAGCCGGTAGCCAGCCCGCCCGGGGCGAAGGAGAAAAACTCCGTTGCGTATCCTGGTCATCGGCGCAAGCGGCTTCATCGGCCAATACCTGGTCCGTCGCCTGGGCCAAACTCCCGGCAATGAGATCACCTGCACCTTCCTGTCTCGTCCTCCCGGAAACGACGGCAACTCCTGGCACAGGCTCGAACTGACCGATGCCGGGAGCCTGGAGCAGCTATTCCGTCTGTCCCGGCCTGACGTGGTGGTGCATCTCGCCGCAATGGCCGACGTGGGAACGGCTGAACGCAACCCCGATATGGCTACGGCTGTGAACACAACCGCCACCGCAGCGATAGCCCGCCTTTGCAAGATGCACTGCGCCCGGCTGGTCTTCGTGTCAACCGAGTACGTCTTCGACGGGACCCACGGGTTCTACCGGGAAAACGACGCTCCCAACCCCACCACTCACTACGGCCAGACCAAGTGGCAAGCCGAGCAGGAAATAGCAAAGCCGGACTTCCCCTGGAGCATCCTCCGCACCAGCATCGTCTACGGCTGGCCCAGGCCCGGAGGGCGGAACTTTGTCCCCTGGCTGGTTGGTTCCTTGCAAAGCGGGCAGCCCTACCTCGGCTCCACCGCGGTAATGCGGACTCCGGTATACGTTGAGCATCTCGTGGATGGCATCGTGAAACTCATAGAGAACGCCTGCCCCGGCACCCACCACGTTGCGGGCAAAGACTGGGTCAGCATGTACGACTTCGCCGTGGCAGTCGCCGAGGGGTTCCACCTCGACCCCGGATTGGTGATTCGGGCAGATGGCGCGCCCGCGCCAGCCCCCGACATACTCGGTCTGGACTGCGCCCGGACCATGAGCCTGCTAAACTTACCTCAACCGGGCCTCACTGAAGGGATCGCGGCAATGCGGGCAAACACCCCGCACCCCTGACCCGGTATCCCGGCGTCAGCCCGGCAGTGGCTGGACTTACCCAGGCGCAACCTGGTACAGGAGGGAATCATGCCAGTCTTAAAAGTGGAAGGCGTAACCCATTGGTCCATACCGGTCAACGACCTGAACGAGGCCGAAGACTTCTATGGGGAACTGCTGGGCCTGGCCCCGGTGGGACGGCTGGGCAACAACGTTATGTCCTGCTTCAACGTCGGCGACCACAACATCCTGCTGTGCGAGCGTCCCAACCCGGTGGACGGCCCCTTGAAGGAGGATGCCGGAGTCCACCACTCCTTCACCGTTTCTCCCGAGACCTTCGAACTAGCCTGCAGGGTCTTCCACGAGAGAAACGTGACCATAGAGCATTTGACCTATCGCGCCCGGGGAGTGTTCACCGGCCGCGAATTGTACTTCTTTGACCCCAGCGGCAACCGCCTGGAGCTGAGAGACCCCACCTGGACCCAGGGTATGCCCGAGCCATCATTTGAAGAGTTGGCCCGGGCGTAGTCTTCATCCCCGGCCGCGGCCAAAAGACCGCAACCATCCGCGACTTGGGCATTACCGGAGCCGTGGTCAGTGCGGGTTAGCGCGACAGCACCACGTCCACCAGCGAGAGTTGCCCCCGGTTCACCGCGGCAAGGGCCCGTTCAAGCGCGGGCTTCAGTTCCGCCGGGTCCTCCACACGCTCGCCGTGGCCTCCGAATGGCGCGACCAGTTCGGCATAGTTGGGACCCGGAATGTCCACCCCGTGGTGGATGCCGGTCCTGGCGGCGACCCCGTCGGGGAAGAACTGGAGGTGCGAGTTCTGCATCGCCGCGTACTTGCCGTTGTTGAACACCACTATCATTATCGGGATGTTCTCCGCGGCGGACACCCCGAGGCTCTGAGTCACGGGGTTGTATAGGAAACAGCCATCGCCCATCAACGCGACCACCGGCTGCCGGGGCTTGGCCAGCTTGACCCCCAAGGCCATGCCGAGTCCCTGACCCAGCCCTCCGTTGGGGTGAAAGTAGCTCTGGGGCTTGCTCCAGTCCAGGTGCCTGAAGATCGGCCCCCGATGGGTGATGGTCTCCTCTACGTAAACTGTGTCATCGGGCATCACCTCGCCCAACGCCGCGCACAGCCACGCCGGGTCGATGGGACGGTCGTTCCTGACCCTCTCCACCACCGCATCCGCGCCGTCCCGCATCTTGCCGTGCTCCGCGCTCCAGGATGAACGCCTCTCTTCGACCGCGCCCCAGTCCCCATTGCTGCCCGCCGCATCCAGCAGCATCTCCAGCGTCGCGGCCACGTCCCCCTCCAGGTAGACGTCGGCCTTCAAAGATTGGTATACCAGGTGCTCCTTGATGGGGTTATCGTCGATAACCACGATGTCGCCTTGGGCCGGGGCCTGCGATGCCGGGTACCAGGGCGTCCTGCTGCCCACCAGCAGGAACAGGTCCGAGGCATCCATGAACCGGCCCAGGTCGGACCCCATGTACAGTGGGTGGTCCTTGGGGAAGTTGGCGTAGTTGGGCGCAACCTCCACCACCGGAATGGCGAACCGTTCCGCCAGCGCCACAAGGTTATGGAACGCCGCCACGTCCTTGCCGCATCCCTCGGCGACGATCACCGGGTAGCTGGACTTGGAGATCAGCCCGGCCACGTGCGCTACGGCAGAGGCGTCCGGGTACACTTTCGGTGCGGCTGGCGGCTTCGTCATCCTGGCCGGCGGCGCCCATTGGGGACGCATCACCTCGATGGGTATGTCCAGGTAGGTTGGCCCCTTGGGCACCCTCTGGGCCATCTCACCAGCCCGGCTCACCGTCTCGAAAAGGGTCTGGGGACTGGTGACGTGGCTGCTCCACTTCACGAATGGCTCCACCAGCCGGTTGGGACCGCCCACCACGCTCAGGTTCCGGTACCACTGGCCGCCGGGGTCGAAGTCAGGGTCTTCGCCGTAGGTGATGGACTCCCCGGAGCAGACGATCATGGGTATTTCGCCCAGGTACGCGCCATGTATGCCCAGCGAACCCTGAAGCAGGCCCACCCCCGCGTGCAGCAGCACGGCCTGAAGGCGTCCCGTTACCCTGGTGTAGCCCATTGCCATGGTCACCGCCAGGGTCTCGTGCCAGCAGTCGATGTAGCGGGGGCCATCTATCTCGTTGGTCTTCTGCCTGGCCAGGGCCTCCCACACCGACGGCCACTCGGAACCCGGCGAGGATATGATGTAGTCCACCCCCAGGTTGCGGAATGCCTCCAGTATGGCTTCCCCTCCGTCAAGTCTCTCGGTCGTCATTGTAGCCTCCTAAAACGTGCGGGCTTGAGAAGGCGCAAAACCCGCCCATGCCCGTTAGGCCCTGCGTTCCGCCCATTATACGGCGCATGGGAAGCCGGAGGCTCGCTTCGTGACGGTTGGCAGGCCACAGCCTGGATAGGACTGGGCCGGGTCGCCCGCAAGGTTTCCATTTCAGTCACAAACCGGTACAGTATCGTTCAATATGGCCGGTCCGGAGACGACAGCGCCGTAAGTTGGACTTTTCCCGGACATGCGCCGGAGCGTAAGGAGGGGGTCATGGGACGAATGGACGGAAAGGTCGCCCTGATTAGCGGCGGGGCCAGGGGTCAGGGCGCGGCAGAAGCCAGGCTCTTCGCCCGTGAGGGTGCGAAGGTGGTTATCGGCGACCTCCTCGACGTGGAGGGGATGCGGGTCGCCGCCGAAATTGCCGAGTTGGGCGGCGACGCCATGTACGTCCATCTCGACGTCACCAGCGAGGAGGACTGGCAGAGCGCCGTTGCCGCCGCGGTCTCCAGCTACGGCAAGCTGGACGTGCTGGTCAATAACGCGGGCATCTGGCGCAGGGGCCGGGTCGAGGACACTACAGTCGAAGACTGGGACGCCATCCAGAACGTCAACTCCAAGGGCGTCTTCCTGGGAACGAAAGCGGCCATCCCGGAGATGCGCAACGCCGGTGGAGGCTCAATCATCAATATCTCCTCCACTGCCGGGCTGGTGGGCGGCCCCCGCAGCACCGCCTATACTGCCTCCAAGGGAGCGGTCCGGCTCTTCACCAAGGCCACCGCCATACAGTACGCCGGGGAGAACATCCGCGCCAACTCCATTCACCCCGGCCCCATCGACACCGAGATGATCCACCAGGTCTGGCAGGGCGAGGACAACTCCAGGGAAGAGTCCATCGCCCGGACGCCCCTGGGCCGGGTCGGAACAGTGGACGACATAGCCTACGGCGCCCTGTTTCTGGCCTCCGGCGAGTCGTCGTTTATGACCGGAAGCGAGCTGGTGATCGACGGGGGCAGCACCGCCCAGTGAAGACATTGCCCGGTAGTGACGGGCAGGTTCAGTCGCCGGGGATATGATCCCGCCTGTACGCTCGGAATCCCCGCGCCCGGTAGTTGGGCAGGGCGTGGGGGTGGTCCAGGGACGAGGTGTGCAACCAGACCCGGGACGCCCCCATGTCCCAGGCCCGTTGCACGGCGGCGGTCAGCATCGCCCCGCCCAAGCCGCTCCCCACACACCGGGGCAGCAGGCCGAAGTAGACTATCTCCACATTGCCGCCGTCCTGCATTTCAAGCTCGAAGAACCCGGCGACCTCTCCCTCATCATACGCCAGCCACGTCTCCACGTTGGGCGAAGCGAGACGTTCCAGCCACTGGTCGCCGGTCCAGTTGCTGCGCTCTATCCAGTTGTACTCTCCGCCAACGTCAGCGTAGAGAGAGCGGCTGAAACCGGCGTCCCTCGTATACCTCCGGCAAACCTTGACCACCGATGCAGAGGGTCTCAGTTCCTCCCGGGAATTCATTTCCAGGTAGGTGATGGTCTCCGCTAAGGGCACGAAGTATCTCCACCGGCCCGCCACCCCGAGATGGCGCAGCCCGGCTCCGGCTTCTCCGGAAACTCCCGGCAACGCCGGGGACGGTCGGCATAGCTCCGGCAGGAAAAGTCCTCAGGGTCCAGCATGGGACACCGGTCCCCCGGATGGTCGGTGAACCTCAGCCACCCGCTCCCATCGGCGTTAGCCGTGATGCGGGCCTCTAATCCCAGCCTTGCAGCGTTGGCCTGGAACCCTTCAGTCTCACCCGGTGCAAGCCGCAGTATGATGGGGCCGCGGCAACACATCGCACGGCACTGCTCCATGCAAATCCGGCTGGCCGCCTCCGGGGTGAGGGTTATGTCCGGATGTTGGGAGTTTTGAGTATCTGACGTAGAGGCATCTCGCTGGAAAGGGACCATTTGGACTGCCCTCACAGTTTGAGGAAAAGGGCGATGAGGCCAGCCACGATAGTAGCCCAGATGCCGCCTGCCATTAGGAATAGAAGATTAATCCGGGTGTTAATTTCCGCTCGATTCTGGACCATTTCTTGGCGAAGAGGCTCCGTGGACTGCCGCGATTCTTCACGGAGTGACTGTACCGATTGGTGAAGATCGCTCAAACGGCGGTCAACCTGCTCGTATGCGCTTTCCAGCCTGCCGACCCTTTCTTCCATCACCATATCGTTTGCCCTCCTTCATCCGGCTCACCCCGCTATACCTGCCAGGCGGAACGGTAGTCCAAATCCGTGGCCCCGGTGCATAACGGCAACTCCCGGGCGTCCCCCGTCCGCCGCTGGTTGCGGCACCCGAAGTTGGCGGTGCAACGGTCGTTGGCGTCGGCATAGGGGCAGCGCCAGGTCGAGACCTCGTTGGCGGTATCATTGATGGACCGGAAAATAGCCTCCAGCCGGGCCATGCTCCGGCGGTAACGCTCTACGTCTATCTTCCGGTCCACTTGAAACGTCTCCCCATGCCTGCTTGCCGTCCGGAGAGCAGCGGATAGGATCCATCCCCCAATGAGCCAGCACAACTCGCAGCGTCAGTTGAACTCCCGGTCAGGGCGTGGGCGCGGGGTCCATCTCTTTGGCCTCTTCCAGCAGGCGCGACGCCAGTTCAACGCAGGCCATCGCGTCTTTGCCGTAGCCGTCCGAACCCATATCATCGGCGAACTCCTGGCTCAGAGGAGCGCCGCCCACCATTATCTTCACCTGGTCCCGCATCCCCACTTCCTCAAATGCCTCGATGGTCTTGCCCATGTTGGGCATTGTCGTGGTCAGCAAGGCCGACATGCCCAGCAGTTGGGCGTCGTGCTCCATCACCGCGTCGATGAACTCCTCCGGCTTCGTGTCCACCCCCAGATCGTGCACGGTGAACCCCGCGCCGCGCAGCATCATGATGCAGAGGTTCTTGCCGATGTCGTGCAGGTCCCCCTTCACCGTCCCCATGATCACCGTCCCCAGCGGCTCGACTCCCGATGCCGACAGGATGGGTTCAATGTGGGCCATCCCGGACTTCATCGCCCGGGCCGCCACCAGCACTTCGGGGACAAAGATGATGTTGTCCCGGAACTTGATTCCCACCAGGGCCATCCCCGCGATTAGGCCATCGTCCAGGATGGTGTTGGCATCGAACCCGCATTCCAGGGCTGCGACCGTCATCCGGTCAACCTCGTTATGGTCTCCAACGATCAGGTGGTAAGAAATCCGTTGCATCAAGGGGTCGGCGTTCTCGAACAGCCCCCGGATATGCCCCCTCTCTGAAGGGTTGGCGATCAGGGTCAGTTCGGATTCTAGACTTTCATTAACTTCAGACATTCACCAAGTCTCTACTAAAGTAGCTCCCGCTCTGATAGGGCTGCCACAGGTGGCGCATGGCTGGAATTCTAACAGCCACCCCACAGCCGCCTCAACAATGGCGACGACTGCCCAACCATCCCCGGCTTGAAAACGGCGCCATCGGATTACTCCCCTCCCTGCCTCTTGGCGCTCCACTCCTTCACCGCCCGGGGAATCTCCATCAGGTTCTCCAGCTTGGTGGCCAGAGGCACAGCGCACTCCGGGGCCACCATCTGCACTCCGGCGTCTAGGCAGCGGAACACCTCCTCGCGCACCTCCTCGGGGCCGCGGGCGTACAGCGTCTGCGGGTTGTTGATGTTGCCCACCAGACCTATCCTGCCCGAAACCGTATCCATCGACGCCTGCGGGTCGTTCTTGGAGTCGAAATGGAATGACGCCATCCCCGTCTGGGCGATGTAGTCCATCCGGTCCAGCGTATTGCCACAGATGTGCAGGATCAGGGGCACACCCAGCCGCTCCGCCATTTCCTGGTGAATGTCCAGCAGGAACCGCCGGTAATAGTCGCCGCTGACCAGGTCCCCTGTAGCATGGTCCGGGAAGGTCAGGGCATCGGCTCCAGCCGCAATCTGGGCCTCCCCGAACAGCACGGAAATCTCCTTGAGCTTGTGGAGGCACCGCATCACCATATCGGGGTCATCCACCGTCATTATAAGGAAGCGCTCCACGCCGAATACGTGGTACGCCAGCGTCCAAGGCCCCATCGTCTTGCCGATGACCGCCACCCGGTCCCCAAACTCCGCCTTGAGCATCTCGATGGACTTGATGATGGTCTGATTGTCGGGATGCTCTAGGAACCCGGCCGGGATGTGGACATCCTCCGGCCCGCTCCAGATGGGGTTCTGCATCCGCACCGTGGGCCAGTTGTCCTTGTCCTCCCACTGCATCTCGCAGCCCAGGGCCGAAGACTCCTGGATGATGGTGAAGTAGGGCATCACCGAGTCAAAGCCAAGCTCGGTATGTCCAGTGGCCGCCAGCCGCGCCGCCAGCTCCGGGTCGCGGCATGCCTGGGGAAAAGGCGCATCCACCAGGTCCATCAGCTCCACCGTGGCCACGTTGGTAGGGTTGGCCACCGGAGGACGGTCCACCGGCTTCATGGCCAAAGCATTCATAACCCGCTCCCGGGGAGTCATAGTCTCAGTGAAGGTCATGTCGGCCCCTCCTTCATCACAAGTCAGGCGGGTAGATATGCTCAACCTGGCCACGAGCCAGAAGAGTAACGGCATCGAGAATGTCAGACGCCATCGGCTCCAGGTCCCGCATTGAATTCGACCTGGCGTGCAGGACCGCAATGGCCACGTCCGCTTGCGAAAGGTTTTGCTGGTCTTCCATTTTTTGGTCCCGCGTTATCAAAACGTCGAAATGGTCCCTGGCCAGCATCAAGAGGTCTCCATTGCGGTAACCGTCCCAGCCCATTTGCTTGGTAGTCGAAATATCGTGCCCTGGCAAATGCCGATTCAACCTGAAGTTGACTGACTCATCGAGAAGTAGCCGCATAAAACTCCCGTTCAAGGGCTTTATGGGCTAGATGGACGACCGGGGTCAGGTGCTCTTTGATATTCGTGTCGTAGTGGTAATAGAAATCCTTCAGAGTTTTCCCTTCCGACAAGTAATCGAACACGATTCTTACCGGCATACGGGAGTCCACAAACACCGGTGCCCCGCTGACGAATTTACGGTCGCTGTGGACGACACCATTCTCGACGCTGCGATAAGCGTCCAACTCGAGTATTCGCCCGGCCGTTACCAGGGCATCCCAAGTGACAATACGGGACACCGTCGGGTAGTCCCAATGGAAGTCCTTCAGGCTCCGCACGTCGGCCAGGTAATCGAACATAAACTTTACCGGCACATCCGTCCTGTGGAATACGGGAGTTCCGCCCATAACGTCCTTATCAACGCGGATGACTTTCTGCGCTGTCTCACGAGCGTCCCGCTCCATCTCGGCCAGCGCCTGCTCCATGCTTACCGACGGGAACTTGTGCAGGAAGCCATACAGGTTCCAGTCCTCGTGCATGTAAATGTGCAGTTCCTTGACGGGCACCTGCGTCCCGTCAAAGACGGGCGATTCAGTTTCCATGTTCCTCACCGTTACTACCCCACCAGTTCTTTCAGGTGGGGGTCAAAAACCCTCTTGAAACTGAGCAGATTCTCAACCATCGATTCACGGATTTCCGCCAGCGTGTCGTCATCGTCGTCTATGCTGCCGGGCCGGGTGATTTCGATTCGGCGGCGTTTAGTGTCCTCTTGCCCCCAGATGAGTGGGCCGAGCGCGGATTCGATCTCTTCGCGGTGTTGAAGTAGATCTTCTATCAAATGAGCGTTCCACTCTTGGCTCTTGCTGTCGATGTGAAGGGCGACCCTCGCTATTTTCCCTTGAGTGAGTCTGGCCTGAGCGAGTCTGGCCTCGTAACTAATGCGACTGCCGTAGCCAGACTCAAAATGTCTGCCGCTGGAGGCTTTTGTTCTACGCCCGACCTTAATTCGGTGCTTATCCCAAAGTGTATCCACGATGGGATGGAAGAACTCGTTGTACCTGTCTGGATTGGTCACTGGTTTATTCCCCCATTCAACGATCCGGCCATCAACCGGACACACTACAGATCATCCGGTCTCAACCCCGTCCGTCTGCCAATATATACGAGTATCCTCGGACCGATTTCCTCACGGTCATGGAAAGAAAAAGTGTAGTCCGGCCAACCTTCTTTGGACAGGATCTTGTGTGAACCAGACTGCCTCTTCACACTCCAACCAGACCGTAGCAATGCCGCCAATACTCTTCTTGCGCGTGTGCTGGGCCAACGAGTCATACAGCTTGGGCTGATAAGGTAACCAATTCCGGGACATTTTCCCCGTGCTCTATCCGCTCTGCCAGGACACGGAGGGCCAACGCCTGTACTTTCACGATTGCCTCTTCAGACGTTGTACCGTAGACAATTGCGCCCGGAATCTCCACTACCTCAGCGATCCACCGACCGTCTTCCTCCCGGTCAGTTTCTATGGTGAGTGTCAAAGCCATTTTCATCTCTCTCATCTCCAACACCTACGTCGGCGTAAACCCCAGCGTCCCCGTGGTCATCTGCCCCCGCAGCGCCTCGGCCTCCAACATACTCTCAACGCTGCTCACGTTCCGGGAGTAGGGGATCAGCAGCCGTATCAGCCCGTCGTGGCGCTGGCCGCATGGGAACACGACCGCGGTATCGCCTGCGCGTTCCATCTCCCCGTAGCGCAGGAACCCCGCCACGATCATCCGCAGCCGCGCCGGAACATTCGGAGCATCCCCTTCGGCCGACACATTGTAGACGTACCTATCCCCCGCTTCCTCACCCGTCACAACAATGGTCAGCCTGGTGCGGGTGTCCCTTATGGACATTTCGCCCTCGGGCGGCGAGTAGTCAGGGCTTTTCCCCACGGCCTGGGCCACCAGGAACTTGATCAGCCGCTGGTGAACGTACCCGCATGGGAACAATACCTGGTTGTCCGTGCCGTCTACGGCAGCCAGCCCGCCCAGGGACACCAACTGGTCCCTCACCGCTCTCAGCCGGTCCCGGACTCCCGGCTTGCGGCTGAAGCTCCACACCGTGAACACTCCGTCCCGAGCGTACAGCCCGACGCTGATGCCCCCGAAATGAGCGTCCATAGGCACCAGCTCTACGCATGTACCGTACCGTTCCAGCACTTCCGAAACTCGCATAACCGGGCTTGCAGCCAAATCAATTTCACTCCATACGGCGACGGGGATCAGTAATTGGTGGTCTGCGGCTGGTCACTGGCCACTGAGCTTGACCGCCGCCGCCAGCGCCCGAACATGGTCCGGGCCCGCGCCGCAACACCCGCCAAGGATGTTGATCCCCATATCCGCCAGGGTTTTGAACCGCTCCGCCATGTACTCCGGCGACTCCGGGTACACAATCACGCCGCCCTGGTAGGCCGGTAGACCCGCATTGGAGTGGACCAGCAGCGGCCCCTCCGTCGCCTGCCGCATCTCCCGCGCTAGCTCCACCATGACGTCGATCCCGTTGCCGCAGTTCGCCCCCGTAACGTCGGCCCCTGCCGCGGCCAGTTCCCTGACCGCCCGCTCCGGCGTCACCCCCATCATGGTGAAGAAACCGCGCGGCCCCCGGTCGAACACCATCGTGGCCATCACCACCAGCTTCGTGTGGCTCTTCGCCGCCTCGACTGCCAGCGCCGCTTCCTCAACGGCCGACATGGTTTCGATGACCACCGCGTCCGCGCCGCCCTCCTCCAGCGCCGTCACCTGCTCCACGAAGGCGTCCCGCATCTCCTCCCGGCTCGCCGGCCCCAGCGGTTCCAGGAACTCTCCCGTGGGACCCACGGACCCGACGACGAATTGTTCCGGCCCGGCCTGGCTGCGGGCGTGCTGCGCCGCCAGCCGGTTGAGCTCCGCTACCTTGTCCTCATGGCCGTACTTCTTCAGCATGAACCTGTTCGCGCCGAAGGAGTTGGTCAGCACCATGTCGGAACCGGCGGCGAAGTAGTCTGCCGCCATGCCCCTGACCACGTCGGGATGGTCGGAGTTGAACTCCTCGGGACAGGCCCCCGGTTCCAGGCCGCGGCCCTGGAGATAAGTACCGGTCGCCCCGTCGGAAATCAGCAATTCCCCGGCAGCGATTCTGTCCAGCAGTGAAGACATCTTCCCCGTACTCATGCTTCACACCAATGGTCCACCGCGCCCGGCTTTGGGTCGCGCCGGCCCGACTCGATCAGGCCGCGTATCCTGGCAACAAAGTTCCGGGGAAACCCCTCGTTGTACCGCGCCGCGACCAGGTCCGCGGCATCCTCAGCCCCGCCGTCAACCTCCACGAAAGCTCCCCACTCCCAGGCTTCAAGGTAAGAATCAGTCCCTTGGCTACCATCGAACATGGCTATGGCGTCCACACCCTGCTGAAACCGGCCGTCAAGTTGCCGGGACACCGTTCCCGCATCGCCCTGTACCTGCACCTGTACCGGGACTTCCTTCCAGTACAACACCCTTGCTCTGGCCAACTTCAGCCCAACTCAACCAGGATTCCAATGGCGGGAAACCGCGACCGGGACCCACCGGACACCGTAAGCAAAGTACGGTCAAGATACCCCAAATAACCAGACGTGAAAAGTGCGCTTGTCCTGTCTGGACTGCCCGCCGGTAGCCAACGGACGGCCACAACCTCGCTTGACTCCCCGAATCCCCTAAAATATACTTCCCTTCGGCCTTTTCCCGGCCAATATCCCCATAAGATCGAGGTAACTTCATGCCAATGGACCGGTTTCTCAAACCCCTCGCAATCCTTCTGACAATAGGAATGCTCTCGGTGATTCTCTCTGCGTGCGCCGGCTCCCAGGGGCCGCAGGGCGCTCAGGGAATACCCGGACTGCCCGGAAAGCCGGGGCTGTCGGGCGATCCCGGAATGCCCGGAAAACCCGGACTGCCCGGCCTCCAGGGCGTGCCGGGCCACCCCGGTCCCCAGGGAGAACAGGGTCCCCAAGGCCCACAGGGCGAGATGGGACCCCAGGGTCCACAGGGCGAGACAGGGTCTCCCGGATCGTCCCATCCCACGTCGATCACCCTGATACCCTCTCAAGCTGAGGAAGGCCGCCCCACCATCAAGGTTCTGGGGGCTGGCTGGCAGCCCGACGAAGCCGTGACCGTTGAGGTATACGGCCCTGACGGATACAGCGTCTTCATCGGCGGCGCCGTCGCCGACGAGTCCCGCGCCTTTGAGGTTGACATACGGCCCCGGAGCAACGTAAGGGAAGGCGGCCCCTTCAAGCCCGGACTCTACAGCGTCGTAGTCCTGGGCAGCAAGGAGGGCGGCGCGAGCGCCCCGCTGATGATAACCGCCGAGGAACCCGAAGCCTCCCAGTAGGAACGTCCCCTCACATCAGGGTATCGCGCTGACGCCATAGCAAGCGACAGCACAGCGGTCCCCACCAGGCTGGAAACGGAAGACCGGCGCAGTATCGACACTGCGCCGGTCTTCCGTTTCCAGACCGCCCAGGGAAAACCCTCGGCATGGAGAAACCATTAGCCCCAAAAGAGTATTGACTATATGTAATGTGTATGCTAAATTACGTGTAATTGAGCAGTTAAGTTACAAACATGGAGGTAATGCGATGTCAGAGAAAGATACAGGGGCAAGAGAACGGGTTATCCGGGGGGTGGAAGAAGTTGGCAGAGGCGTCCGAGAAGTCGGCAGCGGTGTGCGGGATGCCACTGTGGCCGGTGTTGAAACTGCCAAGGAAGCCGTCAAGAGCAGACTACCCAACGACCGGCAGAACCGGGACAATGTGGTGATGGTGCGGGTGGACAAAGACACTCTGGACCGCCTGGACGACCTGGTGGAAGCAGGTGTGGCTGGTAGCCGGTCTGAAGCGGCCAACTACCTCGTAGTTGAGGGTGTCAAGTCCCGCCAATCTTTTTTCGACGCCATTGCCGAGAAGGTGGAAGAAATCAGGAAGGCCAGGGAAGAACTGCGAAGGTTGCGGGATGACTAGACCTGGATGACCTAAACCCATCCATGCCACTGAATCCGGTCAAGAGGAAACTATGTGGTACGTAACTACCGGCCAGCCACTAGCCTGTGACAGTTGCGGTGGTCCAATCCCGCCTGGGGACCCCTGCATATCGGACTTACCGCGGCAACTGCCCAGGAATATCGCTCGGAGAGATTACCGCCACTTTCATTTGCAGTCCCCGAAGTGCAGTCCGGCAGACGCCGCACCTTCCTGGTCTTGTTATCAGGAGTTCTCCACCCAACTGGTCTCCGAGCGGGCAAAACATGAAATGGTCTGCCTGGGCTGCGGCCATGCGATTCTTGAAGGCGAAGAATATCTCCAGGAGTTCCTCCATATCCGGGACGATGGCAAGAACGCCGACGGTCTGGAGAATGAATCTGGGCCTGCCGCGCTTCTCGCCACCCTGACCAGGGGCCGGCCGGCAAAGCCTGCGTCTTTCCCTGATCTCAGCCGTCAAACCGCGGCGAAGTTTAGACGCGCCGGCCTGGGCAATGGTCGCGGAATCCGTACCGAGGCCGAAGCTGGAACGTTTTTCAGGACCAGCATACCGGGACCGGTGCGCAATCTGGGGGAAGACGCGGTAAAGCAGTTCACCAAAGGCAAAGAGGCAAGCCATATTCGTTCGGTAGCCAACGCACCCGGCCAAGCCCGAAACCCGGCGAACATAGCATGGGAATCAGCCAGGGCTAACGGCAAACGCGGCTCTCGGAATATGACCCGCATGGAAGTGGTCGGCGTCAGGACAACAAACGCGGCTGACACCGTCAAGATAGCCGGGAGAGCCGCCGGGAAGAGCGCTGGCAAGGGCGCCGCGTTCGCCGTCCTGTTCGAGCTTCCGGTAAGCCTTGCCGAAAATGGCATCTCCGTTCTTAGGGACAAGAAATCCAAAAAGGAAGCAGCAAAGGATACCGGGAAGGACCTGGCAGCAGCAGGAGCGGCTGGGGGTGTAATAGCGGCGGGAACAACTGTGGCCGTAGCCCTGGGCGCGGGTCCGGCCCTTGCAACCGCCGCTCCTGTACTGGTCCCGGTCGGCATTGGCGTCTTCGCATGGTCAGCAAGTTCCCGAATCTGGCGGGCCTGGAAGGACGGGTTGAATCGTCTGGAGCTTAATTTCCACGCCGGCTGCCCGGCTTGCGAACCCAGTTGCAACTGCTACGAAGACTTCGCAGATTGGGTCAGTTCCTACTGCGCAGGAGGAAGCCCAACGGAGACGAGGTAGCCCACTTCAACTCGGGCAGCAGCAACAAGCACACTAAGGCCCCTTCCTGATATCAGGAGGGGGCCTTAGTGTGCTCCAGTTGACCGTAAGCTGTAGCGTTACAGTCAGGCGTTAAACAGAGTTACCTGTCCAGCCAAACGTACTCCAGCCTGCGGGCCTGGGAATACTGGCCGGAGAAACGCTCGTCCGGCACGTTCTGGACGTAGTTCCAGTGGGTCGGGTATCGGACCGGCCAGAACAGCGGCGCGTAGGGAATGTCGTCGTAGTAGATCTCTAATGCCTGGTCCGCAAGCACCTTCAGCTTCTCCACATCAGAGGTGACCCGCATCTTTTGCAGCAATTCATCCAGCGCCTCGTTGCAATATCCTGTAATGTTAGTTACAGGAGGCTCCCCGCAGAAGGATACCTGGTCTAGCCAGTCATAGGGGTGGTCCACTCGGGCGCTGCTGGCCGAGGAGGTCTGGAAGAGCCAGTCCGCCGCGTTCCTCTTCTCCACGTATGCCCCACTCTCCTGAACATCCAGGATCAGGCGAATGTTCAGGGTATCCCGGAGGATGAACTCCATGATGGGGCAAACGTGGTCGCGGTAGTCGGCGATGTCCCGGCACAGCGACTTCACCTCGAACCCGTCGGGATACCCGGCGTCAATCATTAGCTGCTTGGCCTGAGCTAATTCTGCGTCTTTGGCCGGTCCGGGCAGTGCAAAGCCAGGCCTGGCGGCCAGCTCTTCCCGCTTCACCTTGCCGTAGACGGTGGAAGCCAAGTAGTCGCCCATCGTACAGTTGGGCATCGCTTCGCACATCTGGTCCCGGTTGATTGCCAGGTTAATGGCCTGCCGCACCCGCTTGTCCTGCCACGGCCCTTCCTCCCGCCAGTTCCAGAGGACACCCCTGCCCACAGGATGGAGACCGGGGAAGTAGGTAATCTGACCGGGATGACGCTCAACCATCGGATCGATGTTCTCTGGGAACATGCCGTGGCTGCTGCCCATCATGATGTAGTCCAACCTCTGGGCTTCGAACGCTGCCAGCTTCGCCGCCACGTCCCGGATGATGAACAGGTCAATACCGTCCAGGTACGGCAGACCCTCCTTGAAGTAGTTCTCGTTCCGGCGGAACTCGATCTTCTCACCCGGCTGGTGGCTCTCCATGTAATACGGACCGGTGCCAATGGGGGTATCCAGGGATTCCATTTCGTCGTAATCGACTTCGGTGTACATCGAGTATTGTTGCAGCCCCAGGTTGGCCAGCAGGATCCCGTCCGGCTGCTTCAGGTTGATGATGATCGTCGTGGCGTCCGGAGTCTCGATGCTCTCCACCGTGCTTTCTCCGGCGACGCTGAGGAACCCGTGGGGCGGCCGGTTTTCAGTTTCCCTGGTCATGAGTTCCAGAGTGAACTTGGCATCGGCGGAAGTCCACGGGTTGCCATTGTGGTTCACCACATTATCGTGGAGATAGAAAGTGTACTTGGTGGACGCCTCGTTCACTTCCCACGAGTGGGCAATGTCCGGCCCTACTCCAAGGAAATCCGGGTGTTGCAGGGACAGCAACTGGTTGAAAACGGGGGCATTCGACGTGGTCTCGTCAATGGCGCTCCGGACGTCGAGCCGGAAATGGAGCGGGCTGCGGCGGTGGACCTGGTTGAGTATCCCGCCGCGCTTGATGGTCTCTTCCGGAGCTGGCATTGCTGTAGGCTCGGCCTTGCTCTGCACTACCGCGCCAATCTTGAACCCCTCTACCTTGGTGGGAGTGGGCATCATCACCTGCTCCGGGGCTTGGGGCTTGTCCGGGTCCGCGCCTTCCTGGGCTGCCTGGGGCTTCTCCGGGTCGGCGGGCTGCATCTGCTGGGCGGTCTGCACCTCCGGTTGCACTGCGGCAGTGCCGCCGCAGGCCACTCCCAGCGCCATTACTATCAACAACGCCGCGGCCAATACTTCAAGTCTGAGAAAACTACCGGTCATAGGTTCATCCCTCCATAGTGCGACGAATGGAAAAGTCCGGTACGGCTTTACGATTAAGTCGCTTTTGCCCCCGCCGAAGGGCTGATCACAACCCCGGCGCAAGTCTAGGATGATTATATGGATTGCCTATGTGGTGTCAATCCCCTTCTAGGAGGCCAAGACGGTACATGCCCGCCCCGAAATCATGGCTTGCGCAGGGGTTCTCTCACCCCATTTCAATTGACACTACCTTGCGGTTTCCGTATCATCGGGAGCGTTCCCGGTTGGGGAGCCGCTGTCGGCCAAGTCGGAAGTCCTCAGGATACCTCAGGTAGAGTAAAAGTGCGTCAATACACAACTCGCAGACTGCTCCTGGGCATCCCCACCATATTCGGGGCCGCCCTGCTCATATTCATAATAATGCGCGTTGCCCCCGGCGACGTGGCAAGCCTGATAGCCATCGGCGGTGCGGAGGGCGAGGAGGAAATAAACCAGGAGGCATTGGACAAAATCCGCGAGCGTCTCGGTCTGGAAGCTCCCCTGCACATGCAGTTCCTTAACTGGATGTGGGACCTGGCCCGCTTCGACCTCGACGAGTCCCTGTGGAACCGCCAGCCTGTCAGCGACCTGCTCGTCCGGCGCTTCCCCTTAACCCTCCAGTTGTCCGCAATGGCCTTGCTGCTGTCATGGATCATCGCCATCCCCGTCGGCATCTTATCGGCGGTCAAGCAGGACACGCCTCTTGACTACATACCAAGATTCCTCAGCATCATTGGGCTTGCCACTCCCAATTTCTGGCTTGGCATCCTGATGCTCACCTACCTTGCCGCCTTCTTCGGCTGGGTTCCCGCACTGACTTATCAGGCCCCCTGGCGCGCCCCCACGGAGAACTTCTCCCAGCTTATGCTTCCGGCAGTGGTGCTCGGCACGTCCCTGGCCGCCATTCAGACAAGAATGACCCGGGCCACGATGCTCGAAGTGCTCCGGGAGGACTACATCCGCACCGCCCGGGCCAAGGGGCTGGGAGCGCAGGCCGTCCTGTGGCGTCACGCCCTGAAGAACGCCGCCATTCCCGTACTCACCATCTCCGGCGGACAGCTCAGCGGCCTGATAAGCGGTTCGCTGGTCACCGAGGTGGTGTTCAACCTTCCCGGCCTGGGCCTGGCAACCGTGGACGCGGTGCGGCTGCGGGATTACCCTGTAATCCAGAACCTGGTGCTCTTCATAACCATCGTGCACATCGTGGTCAACCTCGGCGTGGACCTGCTCTACGCCTTCCTCGACCCCAGAATCCGATACTCCGACTATTAGCGGCAAGCCTGGAGACTAATGAACGCTGGACCAAGCACACCCGAGACGCCGGCAACGGAGCCGCTGCTGGTACTCCCCCAGGAGAGCCAGTGGAGCAGGCGCATCCGCTGGACACGCCGCTTTCTGGTCAACAAACCTCTCGGAGCGGTGGGCGCAGCTATAGTGCTGTTCATGTTCTTCCTGACCGCCTTTGGTGGCTTCCTCACTCCCTACAATCCAATAGATATGGACTTCTTCGCCAAGCTGGAATCGCCCAGCAGGACTCATCCCCTGGGAACGGACCTGTACGGGCGGGACGTTCTGAGCAACATCATCGGCGGGGCGAAGATTTCCATCTACGTGGGCTTCGCCTCGGTGATTATCGGCACGGGGCTCGGCGCGGTCTGGGGGTTGACCAGCGGCTACAATGGGGGCAGGTACGACCTGATAAGCCAGCGATTCATCGACGTGCTGCAAAGCATCCCAACCCTGGCCCTGGCCTTGGTCATCGTCGCCTCCCTGGGTTCCAGCCTGAACAACATCGTTATCGCCATCAGCATCGGGCTGATAGCCACCGCGGCCCGGGTCGTGCGCTCCTCGGCCATCGTCATCAGGAACACGGACTACATCCTGGCCGCCGTGGCAATGGGAGCAAGTTGGAAGAGAATAGTCTTCTCCCACGTAATGCCCAACAGCTTCGCGCCCTACCTCATAGTGGCCACCGCCGCATTGGGTGGCGCGATACTACAGGAGGCGTCCCTGAGCTTCCTGGGAGTGGGGGTGCCCCCGCCGCACCCGTCATGGGGCAGGATGCTCTCCGGCATAGGCCGCGACTACTTCCTGATAGCGCCGTGGATGTCCCTTGCACCGGGACTGGCAATCGTGGTCGTGGTGCTGGCCTTCAACCTCTTCGGAGACGCCCTGCGCGACGTCCTAGACCCAAGGCTGCGGGGCACTGGCCGCCGGTAAGTCAGCTATAGAATACGTGCGGGCTACCCACCACCTTGGGTTAGTCCGGCAGCCAGAGCGCCCACCAGGGAAATCAACGCGACGATAACCCCACCGCCAATGCCCAGGGCTGCCAACGTGAGTCGGTCTATCCGGGCGTTGAGGGCCCGGATTTCAGCCCGCGTCTCGATCCGCATATCCTGGAGCGTGGTGAGCACCCGCTCCATCTGCGCTTCCAGCCGCGCGAGTCGGGAATCGTCGGTTGCGACTACCGTTGCCAACCTTCCCCCCATCAGGTCAGACCCATTGGCTGCTCGCCACTACCTTACTGCACGAATTGGGGCAGTATCTCCGTGCCCATGACCTCAAGCTGCTCCATCGTCTCTTCCGCGGGGCAAAGGGGCCGTACCACGAACTTCTGCGCCCCCGCGTCGATGTAGCGGGATATAGACTGGCAAATCTGCTCTGAGGACCCCAACGCGCTGTACTCGGTGAAGTGAGCGCCGGGACGGGCGCGGGTAACGTACCGCTCCGCCTTGGCCTCGGCCTCCTCCGAACTGGACGCCACATAGTACCCCAGCAGCACCCCAACGTGGTCGTCTTCAATCTCCCGGCCATGCTCCGCGGCGGTGCTGAACATGATCTCCCGGCCCTCGCCGACCTCTTCCGGTGTGGCGCTGGACACCAGCCAGCCATCGCCAACCCGGCCCACGCGCCGGGCGGCCGCCGCGCTGCGGCCACCGATCCAGACGGGAGTTGAAGGCTCAAGGAACGGCTTGGGTGTGATGGTCACATTGTGGCAGCTATAGAACGTTCCCTCGTGGGTAACGTTCTCCTCCTCCCACAGGCGGCGCATCAACCGGATCGCCTCATCAGTGCGTCGGCCCCGGTCCTCCTTGGAAACGCCGCAAGCTTCGTACTCCTCCGGCTCTTCCTGTCCCAACCCCACGGCGGGGAAGAACCGGCCCTGGGAGAGGTAGTCCAGGGTTGCGATCTGCTTGGCCAGCACCACCGGGTTCCGCAGCGGCATGGCCAGCACGCTGGTGCCGAACTTCATCCGGTCCGAGTAGGCAGCCACCATCGACAGCGCGATCATCGGCTCCAGGCTGAAACGGTCGCTGACAATACGGTCGCTGAGCCAGATGGAATCGTATCCATACTGGTCCCCGACCTCGACCAACTCGCGGAGAAACCCAGGGTCTCCACCTCCCTGACCAAATGCGCCTGGTACGTAGCCGATGGCGATGCTCATGGCTGCTCCTTACATCGTTTGCGAATAGTGGTGGGTAGATGGTAGTTAGAAGTCCTTACCGGCATTTTATAGGGAAATGTCGTGCGGTGCCACAGGGAGAACAACAGAGGGAATTACATACTTGGGTAACAGACCCGTTTTCCAGTAACTGTTCAGGGTTGAGGGGAAATGAGCAACTGGCGGCATTCCAGGAAGGGATTCAGGCCCTTGGCCCGCCAGGTTCCAAAGAGGGAGGCCAGGACCATTTTGCTGTCGCTGCCCTGTTGGGAGCGGGTCCCGCCGCTGATTTTACGGCTGATCACCAGGTGGCGCAGGCTCCGTTCAGCGGCATTGTTGTCAGATGGCGTCTCCGGATGCGATACGAAGACGAACAGTTCTTTGATGTGCCGTTCTATCCGCCGGCATAGCTTGGCTTGCACCGCCAGCGGGTCTTCCAGAAAAGGCAGGCACAGCGCCAGCAACCGCTCCTCCAGCGCCAACTGTCCCTGGGATGGTGGGCGTCCCCCGGCCGCCGCCCATTCCCGGCCTTTGGCGTAAAGCCGTTGCACTCCCGATGCCCACCGGGCCAGCCCGCCGTCTTCCGGGTACCAGACCTTCAGCGCGTGAATGTCCCGCAGCAGGTGGACCCAACATCTCTGTTTGAGTCCGGGGTAGTGGTGGTAGGCCGCGTAGAAATCGCTCACCAGAATCCCTTCGAAGGACTCGCCCAGGACCTGATCCACCACCTCCCCGCCCCGGCCCCGGCGCAGGAAGAACCGCTCCTTGGGCGTGCTGAAAGTCCAGACGTAGCCGTTTCTCCCGTTCTCCCGCCAACCCGTCTCATCTGCGTGAACCACCGGGCTGGAACGGATGCGCTCCAGGACCTGGCCCACTTCCGGTCCTCCCTGCCGGGCAACCTGCTGGACCGCCCGGACGATGGCCCCAACGCTCAGTTGCAACTGATGGAACACCCGCAGATACCATTGGATGGTCCTCAGGGGCAGCCGTCCCTCTTCCCGCAGGGTCACCATCAGGCTCACCAGATTGGTTCCAAGGCGTTGGCGGCCCGCGGCCAGACCTTGCAGAGGGTCCTGGGGCAGCCGCCGCTTCCGGCACAACGGACAGGTCCGGGCTATGAATACATGCTCTGTGACTTCCGCCGGGGCTGCCGGAATGTCTATGACTTCCCGGGTCCGCTGCACCCAGCCCCCGGCGAGAGCGGTATGGCATTCGGGGCAATACTCCGGGGCGTGGACCACCCGCCCGGTGGGTTCCATCCGCAACCGGGCGAAGCCGTGCTGACGCTTCTTTCGCGGCTTCTTTTCGTCCGCCGCCGGCCTCTTGCCCCTGGCGGCCGGTTTATGCCCCGGCATCCTGGCCCCCGGCCCGCCACCGGACAGCCGGGCTTCCAGGCTCTCGACTCGCTGCCTCAGTTCCGCGATAATCTCCAGCAAAGTTTCCCGGCTCGCTTGGTTCAGGTCCACTTCCGTTTCCATAGCTCTCTTATGCCACAATCGCACCCCCAGCGCCAGCGTTTCTTGAGGAGAAGTCAACTTTCAGTTATTTCACCTCATCAAGTCTGAACAGTTACGTTTTCCAAAAGCTATTGACACTTGGAGTGTAGATGCCTATGGTGTATATACATAGACATCCAGCCCAAGTCCGCTCAATTAGCTAATTGTGGGCTAGCGGGCCTCCCGAAACATGGAGGCCGGTCCTAGCCCACACATATTTTAGTCCACAATGTATTGGTTTGTAGAAATGTCCCTTGCTCTCACGAACGCCAGTTCGGGTGGGGAGTCTCGACCATCAACGGCGCTTCGATAACCATTGGCTATATGATGTACCACCTGCAACCCTTCGACATATATTGACGCAGCGTGGGTTATGTGAGTAGGCGTTGGGATGTTCCTGTTGCCCGCAATATAATTTCTTAGATTCAACGTTTCTTCCAAGGTCAACTCTACCCGGTCAATGACCAGATCGTAATGGTCCGATTGTAGCTGGTGTTGTTGGAAGTGGTGTTCTAGCAAGCGCCGCAGCATGTAATTGCGAAATCTAAGTGGATCCGGTGGGCGCGTTCCCCCCGGTTTCAGATAACTTCCGTTGTACCTCAGCTTGTCAACGTAGATCACCGAGGTCCAGATGTTCTCTCCCCCTTCTGCCAAGGCTCGAATCGGGTCGATGAGCCTTGCGTATTCCTCTCGCTCAGGCGGGATTTTCAGTTCCCTACTCAGACCTGAGTAGTATCGGAAGGCAGCCATGTGTTTGTTCAGGCCACGGATTGAGTCGTCGCATAGGTGCAATGCGGCATTGATGTAATAGGGACTGCTCAACAGCCGCCCAGAGTACGGGTCAACTGTGTAGGCTGGATCGCCGGACTCGTCCACAAATATGTAGTCATGTCGTGGCACCAGGCTATACCGTCGCCCTACCCGACCCCTCCAGCGGCCCCATACCCACCTCGGCGCGGGCATCGTTGATGTGCTCCAGGATGCGCGTTCCCAGGGGGGCCATCTCATAGCCGATGTCCGCCAGCATCCGGCTGTTGTCCACCAGGTAAACGTGGGGCACCGCCTGGTCTCCGGTGGTTATCTGGGCGTCCGGGATGAAGCTCCGCACCTGGTCAGCCATATCCTTGATCGTCGCCAGGTGACCTCCGCTGATGTAGATGCGGTGGTTCAGACCGTCGCTCAGGGCCGCCCGCACGAATATCTCCGCCGCGTCCTCGGCGTGGATCATCGGAGAAGGTTCGTCCTGGTGGAAAGGCATACTGACGGACTGCCCGATGGCCGGCAGCGACACCATCAACCCGCCGATCATCCCCGTCATGCCCGTGACCCGGCCGTGCCCGAACACCGTGCAGATGCGTATCCCCACGCAGTCCAGCCCGTACCGTTCGTTGTACTTGGCCGCGGCAAAATCGTTGGCCGCCTTGGTCATTCCGTAAACGTTCACCGGCGCGGCCAGGTCATCCTCGTTGATGGGACGGTCCCCGAAGGTGTCCTGCACCCCGTACACGGCGATGGAGCTGGCATACACCACCCGCTGCACCCCGGTCCACCGCGCGACCTCAAAGACGTTGTTCGCCCCCTGTATGTTTACCAGCATCCCGAAGTGGGGCCGCTCCTCCGTATCCGGGGGCAGCAACGCCGCCATGTGGATAATCCGATCCACCCCATGCACGTTGACCGCCTCCAGCAGATGCGGGACCTGTGTAATATCCCCCCGGTAAACATGGATGCGGTCCAGGAAGGGAGCAAGGTTCGGACCGGGACGGCCCAGGTCGAAGCAGACTACCTCCTCGCCGCGCTCCACCAACTTGCGCACTATGCGGTTACCAATGAATCCCGCGCCGCCGGTGACCATAGTAGTCATTGGGAATCTCCCTGATGCTGAATAAGAAACCAAGGTCCGGAAATCCGATTACAGTCCGGCCCCAGGATTCGCCCATGATACAAACGCAACCAGACCCGTGCAATCCCTGTGCGGGAGGAGGCAGCGTTCCGGGCTTGACACCCCAAAGTGCAAAGCCGAAAATTACGCCACATTGCGTTATGTTGACGAAAACAATCACTAGGACTCCACTCAATGGTTGAACTCACCGAAGAACAATTACAGGTAATCAAACATCCCGACGGCGTTTATGCCAAAGTCCTTTCTGTTGCCGGTTCCGGCAAGACAACGACAATGGCATACCGCATCAAACACCTGCTCGAAGAAAAGCAGATTGGCCCCCGCCCGATTCAGGTGTTGATGTTCAATAATCTGGCGAAGGACCAGTTTGTCGAAAAATTGTCGGATGCCGGTGTGTCCAAAGGACAGATGCCCCCGGTCAATACTTTCCACAGCTATGCGTATGGATTGATAAACAGTCAGGGATTCCGCCAATGGTTCGGAGACAAAGAAGAGTTGGCCCATCTGGAGCTGGTCAGGGCAATATCACAGGTGCGCAGGAAGCTGAGGCTTGATGAGAACGCTATCGATGTCGATGACGCGAAGCAAGCGATTGGGTTATGGAAAGGAGCATTGATACCTCCCTCACAAGCCGGTTATTCCGGTCATAACGGAGACACATACGTCGAGGTATACAAGGCATTCGAGCATTCGAGCAATCGCGGCTTGAGTCCAACGCCATTACTTTCGACGATTTCGTCCCCCTGGCAATAACTATGCCAAACAATGATTCCCACTTGCGGCGACAGAAGGGGACACATGGGAAAAGGCCGGGGCCGCATAAGGAACTGGTACGAAGACGACGAAACTGACCTGCCATTCTAAAGATACTCTGAACAAGGCTTATAGTGGGATGAATTGTCGCCAGCCGATAGGTAAGGGGACGAAATCCGCCGCCCCGGCGTTATGAGGCAGCGGCACTCAGGGCCGTTGCAGGTGGTCTGGGACAGTGCTCCGATCCACCGGGGCCAAGCGGTGCGGGAGTACCTGCGGACGGCAGATCCGGTGCTGCGCTTGGTGAATCTGCCGGGCTACGCCCGGACTTCAACGCCGGCGAGGCTATCCGGGGATGGGTGAGAGAAGAGGCCACCGGCAATCTGTGCCTGGGGACCAAGCCCGCAGTGCAGGCCAAGGTCAGCCATTTCCTCGCCAGTCTGGCCAACCGGCAAGACGAGGTGAAACGGCGCTTGCCGGACGGAGCTGCAATCAAGAGTCGAGGCGCCCCTGCGAGATTCCCAGCCCGATTCCCGCCGTCCGGCAAATGCACATTCCACCTTAGCCTTTGGTTTAGCCTAGGTTCAGGCGTTCTTCATAGCTGGCGGTGATGGCTTGCTCGGCGCGCTTGCTGTGGGCGGCTATGAAACGCTCCAACTGCTGAATCTCGGCAACGGTCTCGGCGTCGCCGCCCGTCTCCCGGACCTTCCGGCGCAGGTCGGAGAGGGACTTCTTGGCCTCGTCCACCTGCTTGATCAGTTGCAGCGCCTCCAACTCGTCGGTGGCCGTTTTCTTGATGGCCAGCAGCCTGCGGCGCGTGTTCTCGGCGTCGGACAACCGCTCCTCGACTTCGCCCATTGCGGCCAGGGCGAGATCCAGCCCCATCCTGCCGTAGACGGCCTGGCGGGGCACCCGCCGCAACTGGGTGCGGAACTGGGAGATCATGGTGTCAAGCTGGCCTTCTTTGTTCCTGATCTCGGCCAGGCTGATGCGCAGGGTGGCCATTGCCTTTTCTAACTGGGATGTGGACATGATGTTGGCCTCCCCTGGTGTGCGTCGGGAGCGTGACGGTGACGATGGATTACCGCTTTCGCGGGAATGGCCGGCTGTACGCTGTGCTGCCCTTTCCAGGTCTTATTAGCTGGGGTTGAAGCCTACCTTGGGCAGCACCCGGGCCAGGGCGTCCAGGACTTCCTGGATGTCTTCGCGGGTGACGTAGCCCAGGTGTCCGATGCGGAAGATGCTGTTGGAGAGCTTGCCCTGTCCACCGGCGAGCACCACGTTCTCCTCGTCGTGGGCCAGGGACCTGAGCCTGCTGTTGTCCACGCCCTCGGGAACCTTGATGGCGGTGACGGTGTTTGAAGCGTAGGTCTCGTCCTCAACCAGCAAATCCAGGCCGAGGGCCTTCACGCCCTCGCGGGTGAAGCGGCCTATGTCGGCGTGGCGTTCGTAGACACTCTCCATGCCCTCTTCCAGCAGCTTGTCCAGGGCCGATTGCAGGCCGTAGAGCAGGGCCACGTTGGGGGTGAAGGGAGTCTGGCCGCGCTCCAAATAGTCACGGGCCGCGCGCAGGTCGAAGTAGAAGCGGGGCATGGTGGCCTCCGCCTCGGCTTCCCATGCCGCCGGGCTGACGCTGACGAAGGCGAGTCCAGGCGGGACCATGAAGCCCTTCTGAGAAGCGGTGGCGACGAGGTCGCAGTTCCAGCCGTCCACGGGGAGGGGCAGACAGCCCAGGCTGCTCACCGCGTCTACCAGCAGCAACTTATTGAACTCGCCCTTGACCACCTGGGAGATATCGGGCAGGGGGTGGGTGACGCCGGTGGAGGTCTCGTTATGGGTCACCAGGACCGCCTTGATGCCCGGGTCGTTGTGCAGGGCGGTGCGGACCGCATCGGGGTCCACGGCCTCGCCCCACTCGAAGTCCAGCCGCTGCACGTCCGCGCCGTAGGCCGAGGCCATCTCGCAGAAGCGGTCGCCGAAGGAACCGGCGGGGGTAGACAGTACCCGGTCTCCGGGAGAGAGGGAGTTGACTATCATCGACTCCAGACCCCCGGTGCCGGAGGACGTGAGAATGAACAGGTCGTTCTGGGTCGCAAATACCTGCTTGAGACCTGCCGTAGCCTGGGTGATGAGTTCGAAGAACTCCGGCCCGCGGTGGTCGATCATGGGCGTGCCCATTGCATCGAATATGTCATCGGGCACCGGGGTCGGGCCTGGAGTGCGCAAGTTCTGCCTGGGGATATTCACCGTCGAACCTCTGCCTTGTCGTATGGGCTGTCCGTGCATCTTCTCGTCAAGGACACGCCGAAAAGAGGCAATTACGCCAACGGTGACGAATTATAGCATGGGCCTGATTCCCGCGCCATTTCGCCGGGGGCGCGGCCAGGGTCTTTCGATTCTCAAGGAGCAGAAATTCCGAGAAAGGCCAGCGCCTCCAGAGGCTTGTAGCTGTAGTGTCGCAGCGCCGGCGCGTATTGGTTGGCCTTGGGCATACAGGGCGTCCCCAGTCACCACCTGGCCAGCCGGATCAACCCGGCCCAACAGTTCCAGAGCCACGCTCAACTCCGCCTCCTTCTCCCCTACCCCCATTTTGAGCCAGGATCAGGCCCAGTTGCTGCCCATATAGCACCACCAGATGCACCCCAGGCAGCTCCCTGCCATGAATGCCCCGCAGACTTTTCCCCTCAATGTCCACCGCCTGGGCCCGCTCGCCCAATTCCTCCCGGGCCCACCCTGGGGCGCTGTCTCGAAAGCCTCCCGGTCCAGCCGTTTGAATACCAGATGCAAAATGGATGCCGCTGGGGTCTTGCTCCCCATTGAAACCCAGCCTGGGAGCCAAATCGCCATGCTCCCGGCCCTATTGGTAAATGGCGTGGAGGCTATGGAGTTGGCCAACATGTCGCAGACCGCCAGGGTTAGAACCACCGGCAAGCTGTGGCGTCTTCCCGAAGGGTTGCGGGAGTCCGGCACTTGCTCGAAGGCTTGCGCCAGCCTGGACCCTAAATTCTCAATTCTTTCCTCTACTTCCTCACGTTATTCCCCAGTCCAAGAATCGAAAGACCCTGCCCACAGCTTTACAAAGTCGGATGGAGGGCAAGACCATGCGCAGCGTTCGCCCGACAGCGGCGGGGACCGGCTTTTGCGACCTACTCCGGGGAAGTTCATAGCGAAGTTCGACGGGGCCTCCATGCTATAATCGGGCCATGACTGTGCAACCGGACCTTCTCCAGGGACTAAATCCCGTCCAACGCGAGGCCGTAGAGACAGTTGACGGCCCGCTGCTTATCGTCGCCGGGCCGGGCAGTGGCAAGACACGTGTGATAACCCACCGCATCGCCTACATTGTTCACCATTGTGGCGTCCATCCCTACCGTATCATGGCCGCCACCTTCACGAACAAGGCGGCCCGGGAGATGGACGACCGGCTCCAGCGGCTGGTGGGCACCCGGGCCGAGTCCCTCAGCGTTGGCACCTTCCATGCCTTCTGCGCCCGGCTGCTGCGGCGGGACGGGGAAGCGATGGGGCTGAACCGCAACTACTCCATCTTCGATACTGACGACCAGATCTCCGCCATCAAACAGTCAATGGAGCTGGCGGAAGTCGATCCCAAGGGGCATCCCCCACGGGCAATCCTGGGGGTGATCTCCCGGGCCAAGAACGTTCTGTCGGACTCTCGGGGGCTGGCGCGCCGCGCCGAGAACTACTTCGAGGAGACGGCCGCCAGGGTCTACCATCATTACGAAGAGATCATGGTGCGGAACAACGCCGTGGACTTCGACGACCTGCTGATGAAGTCGGTGCAACTGCTGGAAGAGTACCGGTTCGTGAGGGAGCATTACCAGGACCGGTACGTCCACGTGATGGTGGACGAGTTCCAGGACACCAACGTCGCCCAGTACCGGCTGGCCCGGCTGCTGGCGGGAGACCGCCAGAACATCTGCGTCGTTGGCGACCCGGACCAGTCCATATACTCCTGGCGCAGCGCGGACATCCGCAACATCCTCAGTTTCCAGAGGGATTATCCCGGCTGCAAGACCATCTCCCTGGAGCAGAACTACCGCTCCACCAGCAACATCCTGGGCGCAGCCCAGTCGGTCATCTCCAACAACAGGCAGCGGCTGGACAAGGGGCTGTTCACGGAGAACGGGGACGGCGTTCCGGTCTACGTCCACGAGACCTACAACGAGGAGGACGAGGCGGGGTACGTCATCGGCGAGGCGGACCGGCTGGTGCGGGAGAAGAAGGTCAAGGCGGGGGGCTGCGCGATCATGTACCGGGTCAACGCCCAGTCCCGCGCCCTGGAGGAAGCCTGCCTGCGCCGGGGGATGAAGTACCGGCTGGTGGGTGGGGTACGCTTCTACCAGCGGAAGGAGGTCAAGGACCTGCTGGCGTTCCTGCGTCTGGTCCACAACCCACTGGACGATGTGAGCCTGATGCGAGTCATCAACGTTCCGCCCCGAGGCATCGGGGCGAAGTCGGTGTCCCTGCTGACGGGATGGGCCAGGGACGAGGGGGTACCCACCTTCACGGCCATGCAGCGCATCCTGGGGGCCAGGCGCGAGGGGCAACCATGCCCCGTGAAACTGCCACGAAGGGCCGCCAACTCCATCGCCGATTTCGCCAACCTGGTGGAGGACATGGCGAATCTCAGTGTCCAGCTTCCGGCGTCGGAGTTGATAGGGGAGGCGCTGGAGCTTGCGGGTTTCCGGCAGCATTACCAGAACGCCGATGGGCGCGCCGCGGACCGGTCAGACGGGCAACGCCCCGAGGAACGGTGGGAGAACCTGATGGAACTGCGGGAGACGGCCAGGGAGTTCGACGCCGAAGACCCGGCGGACGGGTTGGCGAGCCTGCTGGAGCGCATCTCGCTGGTGGCCGAGGTGGACAACTACGAGGAGTCGGAAGACTCGCTGACGCTGATAACCCTGCACCAGGCCAAGGGGTTGGAGTTCCCCGTGGTGTTCATCGTCGGGCTGGAGGAGGGGATACTGCCCCATTACCGCTCCATCGAGACGGATGCCCAATCGGGGACGGACGCGCAGGTGGAGGAGGAACGCCGCCTGTGCTACGTGGGCATGACCCGCGCCCAGCAGCGGCTGTACCTGCTGCGGGCCTTTCGGCGGGGGTTCATGGGGAGCAGCGGGCCGACCAACGCCTCCAGGTTTTTGGGGGAGATTCCCGAAGACCTGCTGGCTTCTCCCGAGCAGTCGAGACCGTCGGATGTTACCGCCGCCAAGTCGACGCGGCAGAGTCCGGCCATGTTCCAGATTCCCGACGCACCCGCGGCCCCGGCCAAGCCTGCACCCGGAATTGGCGAGACGGTGCGGCACAGTTCATTTGGTGAGGGCGTGGTAATCGACTGCCTGGCCATACCCGGGGACCACGAAGTTACCGTGCATTTCGCGGGCAGCGTGGGGATCAAGCGGCTGCTATTGAGCTACGCGCCGCTGGAGAAGGTCCCGGGTGACACCCTATAGTTAACCCCGGTTATCACCGCACACAGGACCGATATCATGCGAGAGTCCGCCAGCCGGATAGTCCTTGCGCCTGCTTTCGAATACGCCATCATCGGGATCATCATCGCCAACGGCGTCCTTCTGGGCCTGGAGACGTTCCCCAGCATTCACGACCGTTACTGGGAATGGATGCAGTGGGGACACTGGGTGACGCTGGGGATTTTCATCGTTGAAGCCCTGCTGAAGATGTACGCCGTCTCACCGCGGGTGGACCGGTATTTCCGGGACCCGTGGAACGTCTTTGACTTCTCGATAATCGTGTTCTCGCTGATACCCGCCACGGGCAGCTTTGCGGTCATTGCGCGGCTGGCCCGGCTGCTGCGGCTGCTGCGTCTTGTATCCACGGTCAAGGAACTGCGTTTGATCGTGGCCACGCTGGTGCGGTCGATACCGAGCATGATGCACATCCTGGTCCTGATGGGGCTGATCGTGTACATCTATGCCATCATCGGATACCAGCTATTTCACCAGCACGACGCCCAGAACTGGGGTGGACTGGGAGCGTCGATACTAACGCTGTTCAACATACTGACGCTGGAAGGGTGGACGGACGTGATGGGCACGGCCATGAGCGTGTATCCGCTGGCATGGATATACTTCGTCAGCTACATCGTGATCGGGACGTTCGTGGTGGTAAACCTGTTCATTGCGGTGGTGATCAACAACCTGGACGAGGCCAAGCAGGAAAAGCTCCGCTCGCTGGAGCAGCCCCAATCGCTGGAAAGCATTCTGCGGGAGTTGCGCACGACCCAGAGGACGCTGCGGCAGTTGGAGGAACGGTTGGAGAGGGCCACGGACGAGAGCGAACCCCCGGCGCAGGGTTGAGCGTTCGCCCCGGTATTCCTGTGGCCGCGTATGAGGTCTGAAACCTTCGTCTGAGCCGGTATGCGTTATGAATGAAGAACGGGAGCCAATCTGGACCGTCCCAGCCGATTGGCGGGAAACTTACTTCATCCTGTTCAACGTCCAGATTATAATAGGCTTGGGGCTGATAACCTGGAATGAAGCTACCAGCAGGCGGGCCTCCGACAACTTTGTAAACGTTCTGGTTGCCGGGTGCGAAAGCATGGCGCCGGTAATCATCACAATCGCCGCCGTGACAATCGCATTGGTGGAGGCGCCGAGGATGCTGTCTGAGAGATATCTGAGACGCCGGTACAGGCAAGGCAAGGAAGAAGGCCGGGAAGAGGGGCTGGCCGAGGGTCAGAGACGAATGGAGGAATGGGCCAGGCAACTCATAGAGGATGGCTTGTTGCCCCCTGATGTAGAGATTCCCTACCCTGATTCAAACGGTAAGAAGGACGACAGGTAATCTTGCGGGGCTACAGGGCGTCGTCGAGCTGGTTGATTACGAGGCCGGTGGGCAGCTTGGGGTAGAAGAAGGTGGACTTGCGGGGCAGCCTCTGGCCCTGGCGGACGATTTCCTCGAAGGGGCCCATGGGGAAGGGCTTGAGCAGGAAAGCTATCTGGCTCTCGCCCGACGCCACCTGCTTTGCCGCGTCGTCGTGGTCGTGGATGTAGCCGACGTGTCGCGGCAGGGACTCTCCAAGCACGGGTTTCAGCACCTGCTCTTCCAGTATCCACGCCTCGGAGACTGCCAACGGCCCCCACGCCTGCCAGTCCAGTTCCTGCCTTAGCGTCAGTATCTGCGGAGATTTCCCGGCGGGGCCGAGCATCCCGGCTACCTTCTCGTCCAGGCCGCAGGCGGAGACCCTGGCCGCCATTGCTCCGGCAACGTCCTGCCCTGGCGCATCCATAGGTTCGGAAGTGAACACTTCTCGTAGCCGTTCTAGTAGCTTTCCCAGAGTTGGCTCGGACAGGCCGCCCACGACCCGGTGGTAGGGAAGGACCATCAACCCCGGGTCGGAGAACTCTATGAGGGTCATCATCACGTAGTCGTGGCCAGAGGTCTGGTCGTTGGCAACCCGCCCGCCAGCCTCGGACTGAAAGCGCAGGGCAGCCTCGTAGCGGTGGTGGCCGTCGGCCAGGAACACGGCTGTGCGGGAGAAGAAGTCCTGCACCTGCCGCAGGGCGTCGCTGCCGGAGATGCGCCACAGGGTGAGGCCCTGGGACTGGTCGGCAGTGATGTCTATCACCGGCGGGCCTGACATTACCTGCTGGAGCAATGGGGTCAGGGAGCCTTCCGGGTCGCGGTAGAGGGACATGATGGGGCTGAAGTTGGCGCTGCACTGGCGCATGAGGGAGACCCGGTCCATGACGGCGGGTTCTTCGGTGTACTCGTGGGGGAAGACCTGCCCCGCGTCATCATGTCCCGCCGCCACCCCGCTTCCGCTTTCATTATATCCCGCCGCCACCCCGCTTCCGCCTCCGTAGGGCGCCAAGCCCACGCACCCGGTCAGTCCCAGGCGGGTCTGCCGTTGACCTTGGAACTCGAAGGTGTGACGCAGCAGGTAGAAGCTGGGAGAGTCCTCCCGGCGCAGCACGTCCTGGGACTGCCACTCGTCGAACACCACTGCGGTCTGGCGGTACTGGCCCTCGGCGGGGGCGTTCCAGTCGAGGCCCTCGCCCGCTTCCAGGTGGACCACGTTGTAGGGGCTGAGTTGCAGCAGCGATTGTTGCAGTTCAGGAGTTATCAAGTCGTAGGGCGGGCACACGACGGACGCCAAGTCTCCCACGACAGCAGGATTGTACCGCCATGCCCGGAAGGGGCGGAAGTCTACCATCTTTCATCAGTGGCTAGTGATCAGTGGCTGGTGTCCAGTTGTTGACGGGCGTAAGCCGCTCCGGGTGGCAACTGGTTGTCAGCCACTGACCACTGTTCACTCTCCACTTAAAAGTCGGGTTGGGGCGGAACTCCCCAGCCTTGGGGGACGTTGACCAGATTGGGTTCGAGGTCGTTGACGGATGTCTGGCCACAGTAGGACATAGCCCGGTCGATCTCTTCCCGGAGCAGTTCCAGGACACCGTGGACGCCCTCGGCGCCGTTGACAGCCAGTCCCCAGAAGAGGGGACGCCCGATGCCGACGGCTTTGGCTCCCAGGGCCAGCGCCTTCACTACGTCGCTGCCCCGGCGGACGCCGGAGTCCACGTAGACTTCGCAGTTGCCCTTGACCGCGTCGACGACCTCGGGGACCATCTCGATTGCGCCCATGGTCATGTCAAGCTGGCGGCCGCCGTGGGTGGATACCAGGACGCCATCGACACCGCTCTCGGCGGCAATGTGGGCGTCCTCGGCGGTGCGGATGCCCTTGAGCACCAGGGGCAGGCCGGTGAGGCCGCGGAGCCATTCAAGCTCCTGCCAGGTGAGGGGGACGGTCCGGTTGACGTTCCAGCCGACGGACTCGTCGGTGCCGCGCAGCACGTTCTCCGGCTTGTTGACGCCGCGGAAGTTGCCCTGCTCGAAGTTCCGGTTGTAGCGGTTGCGCAGGTCGCGTTCCTTGGGGCTGGGGGTGGGCGTGTCCACTGTCAGGGTGATAGCTTTGAACCCGGACTCCTCGGCGCGGCGGACCAGCATCTCGGTGAGGTCGTATCCCCGGTGGTAGAGCTGGAAGAAGAGGGGGATGGTGGCTTCTTCGGCGACCTCTTCCATGCTGCAATTGGAGCCGGTGCTGAGCATCATCAGGGAATTGGACATACTTGCGCCCCGGGCGGTGGCCACCTCTCCCTCGGGGTGGGCGCGGTGGTGGGAACCCGCGGGGCAGACGAAGACGGGCATACTGATCTCGTTGCCCAGCATGGTGGTGGACAGGTCCCGCTCCCCGGTGTCCCGGAGGAACCTGGGGCGGAGGGTCAGTTCCTCGAAGGCAGTCCGGTTGCGCCGGGTGGTGAACATGTCCATAGCCCCGGCGTCGATGGTGTCCCAATCGTCGTGGGGAAGGACCAGCCTGGCACGTTCCTCGTAGTCGTAGAGGTTGATGGGATCGAGTCGCATGTTGACCTCCCTGGTTGCGGTTGATGGTGCGCCTACTTTAGGGCGTGACGCCGATAGTGGCAAGCCCCGCCGCGCCTTCTCTTCGGCTATGAGCACTTTCGCCCGTGCTTCGATGTTCTTCCGGCGCTCCTTCGGCAACCGGTCCATCATCTCTTGCAGAGTAGTCATGTTGATTCTCTTCTTTCTTGCCGGATCCGGGCCAAGTGCGCCTCGAACCGGTCATCCGCCTTCCCAACCAGTTCCCGATAAAAGAGACGTTCGCTGACCCCTGCCTTGTTTCCGGCCCCCAGCAGAACAGCCCGACGGTTAGGGTCGAAGGCGAAAGCAACCCACCATACCCCGTTATCTGCATTGAAACGGAGTTCTTTCATGCTGGAATGCCGCGACTGATTCAGCGTGTCTACGTTCGGACGATCCAGACTTGGGCCGAACTCAGCCAAAACCATCACTCGCTCTAGTATCCGATCCTGGACTGTGGAAGACAGTGCGTCGAACTCAAGCTCAAAGGCGGGATTGAACAGGATTTCCCAAGGCATGGAATCAAGTATACGCGGTTGGTATATGCCGTCAATTACTTGAAGGCTGCGGCTATGGCGGCCTTCAGTTCGGCTACAGACAGGCTTTCTCCGCCTGCTTTGGCTGCCGCCAGGTCCGACCCGGACCCGGTAGTATCCAGCACGTGGTCGAGGGGGATTCGCCAGGCGGTTTCCCCCTCGACAAGCCACACCTGCTCGCCGAAGTGTGTTCCGCCTCTGCCGCCGACTGCATCGAGCTGTTCCTCGTTGAAGAGAAATCGCACATGTGTACCGTCATACGTGTACTCGTCCTTGGCGACGAACACCTTGAGAATGAACAGGATGTATTCCTGGTCTATCTCCAGCTTGGTATTGGGGCGAAAGCCCGGGGAAGCCAGTTCATAGTTATCCGGCAGTTCCCCGCGATATACCTCCACTACCTGAATGCCAGCCCGATCCCAAGGCCAACGGCCAAGGCTCGGGTTTTGCAATGGAGGCCACTCGATGCCCTCGGGCAAGGTGACGCTCCGGTGGGACAGGACCCGGACGCGGGCAATGGCATCGTATTCTTCCCTTCTGTCACGGGCGAACTCGGTCACCTGCTCCGCCAGGGTTGGCGTGGGCGCCGGAGCACTGCCCCCGGAGTTGTCCCCTAGGGGGACCACCCCTTCCGGCGTTGGCGTTAGCGTGGGGTCCGGGGCAAGGGTGGGGAAGGGCGTCCAGGTGGGCAATCGTGTGGGCTTGACGTAGCCGGGGGGATAGGGCGTCCTGGTGGGTTGAATCGTCGGCGTGGGGGTTCCGGCCGACGCCGGGGTCTCCGCCTGGGCTGCCGCTCCCCGCTCGGAAGGCGAAGCTGGCCCGCAGGCCAGGGCCAGAACGGTCAAGCCGGCCAGCAATGTCGCGGCGGTCAGTACCTTGAGTTTCCGGCAAAACATGGTTGATAATTCCTTTCAACGCGCCTGTTTGTGGAAACGGAAGCCTTATTGCGCCTCGACCATAATATTGACGAGCGCATTTCGCAACAGTTTGGGTTGTAACCGGCTTGGTTCAGGCTGAGGCTGGTTACTCGAAAGCCGCGGCAATGGCGGCCTCCAGTTCGGCTACAGGAGGCTCTCTCCGTTGGCTTGACCCGGTTGGGGGGCGTACCTACAATCGATTCAGAGCAATCCATCCATAGACTGAGATCATTGGCGCAATTTCGCCGGGGCGGGGCGGGCTGGCTCTGGGTTCCGACGCCGAGGCCCGCAGCCGCTGACCGGCAGCAGAGGAGACGGGAATTATGGAATTCGGACTGTTTATGATGCCGTTGCATCCCCCACGGCGGTCTTATGCCGACTCCTACGACCGGGACATGGAGCTGATCGTCCTGGCGGACAAGCTGGGCTATCACGAGGCATGGATCGGGGAGCACATCACCGAGATGTGGGAGAACGCCCCGGTGCCGGAGCTGCTGATAGCGCAGGCGCTGGCATTGACGGAGAATATCGTGCTGGCCACGGGCGTGACGATGCTGCCGCTGCACCACCCGGTGGACACGGCGCACAGGATTGCGATGCTGGACCACATGGCGCGGGGCCGGTTCTACTGGGGCATTGGAGTGCGCTCGCTGCCCACCGACCTGCACCTGTACGGCATCGAGTACAACTCGATGGATGATGTGCGGGACCAGGGCAGGGAGGCGCTGGACATTGTGCTGGGGTTATGGGAGGCAGAGGACGGGAAGTTCGGATACGAGGGCAAGTATTACCAGGTGCACGCGCCGGAGACGGACCCGGTACTGGAACGGCGGCTGCACTACAAGCCGTACCAGAAGCCGCACCCGCCCATCGGCGTGGCGGCCTCGACCCCCACGTCGGAGACGCTGCGGATGGCCGGAGAGAGAGGCTGGATACCGATGACGAACCTGATGGATCAGCACATCGGGGAGCTGTGGCAGCGGGTCGAGGAGGGCGCGGCCACGACGGGAAGGACGCCGGACCGGAGCGAGCTTCGCGTGGGCCGGGAGGTGTACGTGGGGGAGACCCCCAATTCGGCCCGGGAGGAGGCGCGGGTGGTGCTGGGGCGACCGTTCAACGAGCACCAGTACATCAACCGCAAGGCCGGGGGCAACCTGGCCTACGTGAAGGTTGACCCGGACATGCCCGACGAGGCGGTGGACGTCGAATACATGATCGAGAACGTCTGGATTGTGGGTGACCCGCAGGAGTGCGCGGACAAGATCCGCAAGAGCTACGAGGAAGTGGGCGGGTTCGGGCACCTCCTGGCCATCACCCAGGACCCGGACGACCACTCGCTGATGCAGCGTTCCCTGCGGCTGTTGATGGAGGAAGTCGGCCCGAAGGTTGAGGACTTGAAGTAGGGGTGGTACAGGCAGATCACATGGGGGTGGTCTGCTCCCGTAGCGGTCTGTCCCTGCCCTGCCGTTACCATAAAAAGCGGGAGTCCATCGCCGGTGCATGTGGATTCCCATTTTCGCGGAAATGACGGTTGTGCATGGGACTCTATTGCAGGGAGGGATTTTGGAGGGCGCCCTCCCTGTGTGGTTATTGGGCCGTGAATGTGGTGGCGGTGTCGGAGTTAATGGTGACGGTGTATTCCGTGCCGGGTTCGTAGCCGGAACCCAGGGGGACCAGGGTCTCCAGGATGGGAAAGTCGGCGGTGCAGAACACAGACGGGTCGGACACCTGGTGGTGGGTGATGAGGACGTCTATCCTGTCTGATTCTGTTCGCTGGATTTCATAGCCGTTGAATTGGGAGCAGCCGCTGCCCCTGGGCATACCGGAGACGACGTTTAGCTGGTACTCCGGGGGTGCGCCTCCCAGGATGACCTCGCTGCCCTGGATGGGCGACTCGGCAATGATGGTGTGTCCAAGGCCGGGTTTCGGTATGGTGAATGTGGTGGTGTCCCGGCCGTTTACCATCACCCGGTAGGTTGGTCCCGGTTCAAGGGGCTCCAATACCGGTATTACCGTATCAAGCTCCACAACCTGCTCGTGGCATGGAATGGCCCATGCCGTGGGCGGCGGCTGCATGAGGGTGACGCTGGCGATGATGTCGAAGCCGTTCACCTCCAGGCCCTCGCTGCCGGGGCGGGCACAGCCTTCGATGGTGGACTGGTAGTATGCAACCCGCAGCAAATGCTCCGGTCCGTTGGGTATCAGGTTTGCCGATACCACCTGGGCCGGGACCTCTTCCCATGTCCGCCAGTCCGGGCCTGCGTCCTTTTCCATCTCGGGCGGCGGCTGGACCAGGACCAGCACCATGTCCACCTTGCTGGGATTGCCGCGGGTTATGACCTCGTATGCCGTGTCATTGGTGAAGGCCAGGCGTCCGTCTGACTCCGTGACCCTCGCGGTTACAGAGTACCTGTTACGGGAGTCTATGTCGTCGCGGTTATATTCTACCTCGAACCTGATGGGGACCTGACCGGGGTCAGGGATGGTCTGGCTGGCGATGAGCCTGGAGGGAGCGTCGGCCAAGGACACGTCGCGCAGCTCCACGACGAGGGTTGCGCCCGGGGTGAGGGCCAGCCGTTCCCGGTATGTGACGGTGCCTTTTACCGATGCGTTGGGGCTGCGGCCTGACGGGACTTCCAGCGTGGCATTGGACGATGCGGGACCACCCTGGCAGGCGGCTGATAGCAGCGCGGCCAGGACGGATGCGGCGAAAATCAGAGCAATATTGATTGGGGAGTTCATGCGGGTAACTTCTGCCAAAAGAATAAAATATGGGACACAAAATCGGGCTGGTTTGGGCAGCAGAGATTGTATATCCATATAGACGTGGACTTGCACATATCAGTTCCCATGTGTGCAGCCTCGGATAGGTTGAGGTTGGAAACACCCGGCGCCGGTGAGTGGTCGTATACCTGTCTGCGTGTCCAAAGGCAAAGGCGCTCAAAAACGACGCTGCCGGGGACTGAGAAACATCCAGTCCCCGGCAGCGTTAGACCCTGATGTGCTGTGCCGCTACTCTCGGTGAAGGTCGGCGGGGTCCAGGACCCGGAAGCCTATGCCAACCTTGACTTGGTACCAGGCGATGTTGCCCTCCTGGATGTTGCCCCGTATTTCCCTGACCTCGAACCAGTCCAAGCCCCGGAGGGTCTGCCCGGCGCGGCCGACCGCGTTCTCGATGGCCTGTTGCAATCCCTCGCTGGACGAGCCTACCAGTTCGACGATTTTATAAGTGTGGTCCATGCTCATGGTTCTCTCTCCTGCTTGCCAATCGTGATTGGGGATTTGGAGCGATTGGCTCCCTTTCATTATAGACTATGGAGATTCGGGTCAATACGCCCAATCGCTCTGTTAGAATGATTTTATGACTGCATTCAGCACATGTGGGAACCGGGACCGGCAAGGGACGGCCGGAGGCGACGAGTTGCCGGACCTGAGACGGGTGGCGGTTATCGGGTGCAGTTGCGCCGGGAAGACGACCTTCGCCAGCCGCCTGGCCGCAGCTACGGGCGGGGCATTCGTCGAACTGGACGCCATACACTGGCTGCCGGACTGGGTGGAACGCCCCAACGACGAGTTCCGGGCGATAGTGGACGAGGCTACAACCGTGGAGCGTTGGGTCGCGGATGGGAATTACAGCTATGCCCAGGACATTATCTGGGGCCGGGCCACCGCGGTTGTATGGCTCAACTACTCCTTTCCGCTGGTGTTGTACCGGGCGTTCACCCGGACCATTGCCCGGAGCATCACGGGCCGTGAGCTTTTTTCGGGGAACAAAGAGTCGCTGAGAAAAGCGTTCCTCACCAGGGACTCGATATTGCTATGGGTGCTTACGACGTATTACCCGCGGCGGAAGCGTTACCGGGAGATATTTGAGAGCGGGGAGTACCCGCACCTCAGATTCATCGAGGTCCGCCGCTCGCGGGATGCCGACAGGTTTTTGAAGAAACTGGAAGAGGGGGCCAACAGCCCATGACTCAAGATGCCGGAAACGCGCCGCGGGGCCAACGCGCCCAGGAAACGTTCGGACTCAACGCCGCGGCGTATGCCGCCAGCCCGGTACACATGCACGACGACCGCATCGAAATAATGATGCGCATGGCGGGGGAGTTGCCGGCGGGGTCGCGGGCCTGGGCAATGGACCTGGGATCGGGCGCGGGGTTCACCGCCTTCGCAATGTCCGAGGGGTTCAACCGGGTGGTGGCCAGCGACATTACCGGACCAATGCTGGAGGAGACCCGGCGCATAGGCCGCGACCGGGGCCTGACGAACCTGGCGCTGGTGCGCAACGCCGCCGAGTTTCTGCCCTTTGCCGACGGGTCATTAGACCTGATCACCAGCCGGGCCGCGGCCCACCACTTTGAGGACTTGGACCTGGCGCTGGACGAGATGCGGCGGGCGCTAACGCCGGGAGGGGCGTTGGTCATGGCGGACAGCGTTTCGCCGGAGGACAGCGCGGTGGCGGACTGGATGAACGACGTGGAGCTGCGCCGGGACTTCAGCCATGTCAATAACCGGCCTCCCTCGGAGCTGGAGGCAATGCTGGCTGGTCACGGGTTGAACATTGCAGAGCAGAAATTTACGCGGATACATCTCCAGTTCAATAGCTGGGTCAAGCGCACGGGCACATCCGAGGAGGAAACGCGCAGGCTGCGGGAGGACTTTCTCGGCGCGTCCGGGGAGGTTATAGAGGCGTTTCAGGTCCGGCCGGTGGATGGTGACATTCACTTCTCCTGGCCCTGCCTGGTGCTGCGTGCAGTGAAGGGGTAGGGGCGACAGCCATTGTGGCAGTCTGGGAGATGCTCAAAACAGCGATGAGAACCCCATCTCTTCTAAATCGTTCTGGTTGAGTAGCAGTACGCGCCCTGTGCGTTCCTCCATGAACAGGGCGAAATCAGCCATAATGTCGCGGCCCAGGATAGCCGGGATCGGCATCCGTATCTCAGGGATTTGCAATGGCAACCGCGTAGTGTAGTCCTGAATCGTGAATTGGCATTCCACTACCCTGGTCTATACACTGCCGCCAATTCCTGTACTCCTTCGGCCCGTGCCGAGGGAATCGAAGTTCAGTCCGATCCTATCGGCCATTGCGGGAGACGGCATCGTCCGGTCAGCTCCAGTGTCTACAAGAAGCTCGACTCTAGCAGGCCTGATGTCGGGGTGGCCGGGGAACTCTAACTCACAGCGGACGAAAGGGCGGCGAATAGTACGGTCAGTGGAGAAGTATCCGCGAATCACAAAAGCGGCACTATGAGAATTTCAGGGTTACCGTTCATGTGACGTATTAACTCGACTTCCCCGCCGGGCGGAGGGCCACCTGTCTTGAGTTGGCCCACAAGGTCAAATTCGTCATGCGATGACGCGACCACTTTCTGGCCCACGATAGCAATCCACTGCTCTGGATACTGCTCCAAAAGTTCCTCGTAGTGGGCCTCGTAGAACTCCAAATCCTTGTAGAACCTTTCATTCAGAGCGTCGTAGTCATCCATCTCGATGATCCCTGTCTTCAATGCGGTTAGTCTATTCTATACCATGCGACACCAGACTTGAGCGCAACGCGGACTAGCACCCGCTCACGCTGCCCAGTCTTCGAGGGTGTAGGACATTTCCCAGAAGCGGTGCTCAAAGCGCAGGCTGGTCAGATAGGCTTCCCCCATTGTTGCCACCTCGTCGGGGCCGGCCCTTTCCGCGAGACGGTCGGCCATTGCCCGGATGGTGTGGGCCAGTTCCGAGAACTCCGGGGATGTGTACATCTGGATCCACTGGCAGTACAGGGGCGCGTGTTTGGGTTCTCCCTGCACGGCCAGGCGTTCTCCAACCTCCCAGTATCCCCACTGGCAGGGGAGCAGTGAGGCGACAAGCGCCTCGAAACTGCCCTGGTGGGCCACGCTGAGCAGGAAGCTGGTATAGGCCACGGTGGTCGGCGCGGCGCGGGTGGCCTCCAGTTCTTCCCGGGTGATACCGAATTCGGCGCAGTAGCCCCGGTGCAGCTCCATCTCCGTGTTCAGGGTCTCGTCCAGGAGGCGGGCGAACCAGCTCATTGTTCCCAGGTCGGGGGCGCGGGCCGACGCCAGGGCGAGGACGCGGCTGTAGTCGATCAGGTACACGTAGTCCTGCATCACGTAATGCTTGAACTTCTCCACGGGCAGCGTTCCATCGCCCACGCCGGTGACGAAGGGGTGTCCGAGGATTGCCTGGCGGACCGGCAAGGCCCGCTTTTCGATGTCTTCGGAAAAGCTCATTTTCACAGCGTCCGGTGGTTGGATGGGGGCAGGCAGAGGTCTTCGACCTCGTGGTGGTCTGATTCTAGTTGGCGGGTTGAACAGGCGTCAATGAAGTTGCGGGACGTGGGAATTGGCCCGAAAATCCCTGAATTTGTCTTGACACTGGAATAGGCGGGGTGGGTTAAGATGTTGCTTCCCGCGTCTGCGGACTCCCTGGCTGGGCGTCCACGTTTATCAACACCCTGACATCCGCCGGTTTCCGGGCCGGACGCGCCGGGCTTATAATGGGTCTTGCATGGAACGGGCCGCAGGCCTGGGCCGATACTCCAGCCAAGGACGATGACAATTATGGAAGTGGTATTCATTCAGGACGTTGTTAACCAGGCGCGGGCGGGAGAGATCAAGCGAGTGGCGGACGGCTACGCCCGCAACTACCTGATCCCCAAGGGGCTGGCCGAGGCGGCCACGCCCGAGGTGCTGAAGCGGCTGCACAAGATCAAGGCCGCCGGCGACGAGGTGCGGATTCGGGAGACCGCGGAGCTTACCGAGCTTGCGGAACTGCTCGACGGCACCAACATCACGGTGGAGGCCCGGGTCACACCAATGGGCCGCTACTACGGGACCATCAGCGGCGCGATGATCGCCACCGAGTTGAGCAACACCGTTGGGCGGGAGATCGACCGGCGGCTGGTTGAGGCCGGGGAGCCGATCCGGGAGCCGGGGGAGTACCAGGTAACGCTGCGGCTGTCCACCGAGATCGAGGCGACCATCAACATCACCGCCGAAGTGGAAGAGTAACCAACCAGGGACGGACCCTATCCGCCGCTCCCCGGCCGGCAGGGCGGTCCAGTCGGCCACGGACTACAATACGGGGCGGCATTCTCAGCAGGCAGGAGAGCGCCCGGATGTATGCGGAGAAACTGCTACCTCACGACCTTGAGGCCGAGGCGGCGGTTATCGGGTCCCTGCTGATCGACGGGGAGTGTTTCTCCCGCGTCGCGTCGCTGCTGCGGCCCGACGACTTCTACCGGGAGCGAAACCAGGCGTGTTTCGCCGCCTGCCAGGCGCTGTTCGAGCGAGACGAAGCCATTGACCAGGTGACCCTGGCCAGGGAGCTTCAACGCACGGACAAGCTGGAGATAGTGGGCGGCATGTCCTACCTCAGCGGCCTGGTGGCGGTGACTCCGACCTCAGCCCACGCGGAGTATTACGCTGAGGTCATATCCAAGACCGCCACCATGCGCCGGCTGATCGACGCGGCCAACGAGATTTCAGCCATCGGGTACAACGACACCGCCGACGTGGACGCCACCCTGCGGCAGGCCGAGGACGTGTTGTTCGGTGTGCGCGCCGGGCAGACGCCCCGGGGCTTCATCCCGCTGCGGATGATCTACGACCAGTACCTGGAGGACCGGGCCGCGGCGGTGGAGCCGGACCTGCACACCAAGGCCCCGGTGCTGACTGGCTACAACGAGATGGACGAGCTGCTCGGTGGGCTGCAACGCTCGGACATGATCGTGCTGGGGGCGCGGCCCTCCACCGGCAAGAGCACCCTGGCGCTGAACGTCTCCATCAATGCGGCCCAGGCCGGTTCAATTGTCGGAGTGTTCAGCCTGGAGATGAGCCGGGAGCAGCTTGCGCTGCGTATCCTGTCGGCGGACGCCGAGATTGACTCTCACCGTCTCCGGCTGGGCCTGTACACCGAGGCCGAGGAGCAGCGCATCATCGACTCCATCGGAAGGCTGTCGGAGTTGCCGCTGTTCATCGACGACACACCCTTCCAGAGCCTGGTGGAGATGCGCAGCAAGGCGCGGCGGCTAATGCTGGAGCACGGGCTGGACATGCTGGTGATCGACTATCTCCAGCTGATCCAGGGCAGTAGCCGCAACGGGGCGAACCGGGTGCAGGAGATCAGCGAAATTTCCAGGTCCATCAAGGCGATGGCCCGCGATCTGGACGTGGCGGTCATCACCTGCTCCCAGTTGAGCCGGTTGGTTGAGAACCGCCCGGGGCACCGGCCCCAGCTTTCAGACCTGCGGGACAGCGGCAGCATCGAGCAGGACTCGGACGTGGTGATGTTCATCCACCGGGAGGATCTCCACAACACTGAAGAGGAGTGGGAGCAGCACTTCCCCGGCCGCGAGTACCCGCGCAATATCGCGGAGATAATCGTCGCCAAGCACCGCAACGGGCCGACGGGCAGCCTGAGACTCTTCTTCCGGGACAACCTGGTCCGGTTTGACGCGCTGGCACAGGTGGATGACTTCTAGCAGACCAACTCCTTTGTGCAGGGCAAAATGTCCGGGATTGACCGGAAATGTCCGGGAAATTGAAAATCCCCGTTCGCATAGGTGCTCTATATAAGAGATTGATGCCAAATTGTGAGTCAGCAACTTGGTGGCTTCAGGAGCCATTTATGGCAGACGGCAAAGAATGGCGAATCTCCGAACACTTTCGCCGCGACAGGGCCAGGGATAGACCAGAAGTTAACAAGAGCTGCCTAATAGATGTGTTGGAGAATTGGGTGGTGCGATGCACGACGATGGACAAAGATAAGAAAGAAGGGTTGTCTTATTGGGGATGGGTAGAGGTGAATGGCACGAGAAAGTTAATGCAAGTCGTTACTTCGCCATCGGGCGACGGGACCATTGAAAGCGCATACCTCAACAGAAAAGACCTGCGTGAAATTGACCGAGGAAACGTCCGGCATTTCAGAGACAAATGTGTCCGCGACGATTTTGAAGCGAGGTAAGGAATGAAGGGGAAAGCGACTACTACCAGTCACGTGTGCGCCTCTGATGTCACCTTTCGCTTCCCTGATGGCCACACATGGCGCTACGCGGGATGCGAGCAGGTGTGGATGCACGAGGTGCCAATTGGGGCAGAATGGGAAGACTGTGAGGTCTGCGACGCGCTGATGGAGAAAATCGGGGAACCGCCGGTGGATGAAATACCGTTTAATGTAGTGGTGGAAAGCAAAGTCCCGGGGTGACAAGCAACGCATTCGTGCAGGGCGGAAATGTCCGGGAAATTGAAAATTCCCCGTTCGCAAAAGAGGACTCATTTTATTCCGGATATGGATATGCTGGCCCAAGAACACGCTCAGACAGAGTGGGAATTTCTGGAAGCTTCGGACCGGGAATTTGCCTCAGGAGCGCATCTGCAAGCATCCGAAAAGCTATGGGGCGCCGCTGCGCACGCACTGATGGCGGTTATGCAAGAACGGGGAATGTCTGGCGATTCGCATAGAACGCTGCGATTTCACGCTGAAGCCCTCTCCCGAGAATATAGCGACTATAGGATAAAAAGGGGGGATTCCTCTCCATGACCTTTTCCGGTTTCAGCCGGGACACGCTGTATACGCCGGTGCCCAACCCGCTGTTCGGGCCTCTGCTCGAAGAGATTGACGACCTGGCCGAGTTGAAGGTGGTAATGCGGGGAATCTGGCTGTGCCACCGGCAGCGGGGCTCGCCCCGGATGACCCCCCTGACCGAATTCATCAACGACCGGACGTTGCTGCGGGGGCTGGGCGGCCCCGGACGGAACGCGGTCCCGGAGATACGGAGGGGGCTGCGGCTGGCGGTGGAGCGGGGGGTGTTTCTGCGTTATGCGCCCGGCTCGCCGGACGGACGCGGGGAGTATTACCTGCTCAACACGCCCCACGACCAGCGGGCGCTGGAGAGGCTGCAGGGGCAGGAAGCACCGGGGCCGGACCCGGACGGGGGACTCACACCGGACGTGCCGCACAATCTTGATTCCAGACCCAACATATTCGCCCTCTATGAAGAGACCATTGGTACGCTCTCCCCGATGCTGGCGGAGGAGTTGAAGGACGCGGAGGAGAGTTACCCTTCGGAGTGGGTGAGAGAGGCGTTCGCCATAGCCGTGGGGGAGAACAAGCGCAGTTGGCGCTACGTCTCCGGCATTCTGCGCCGGTGGGCGTCGGAAGGAAGGGGTGCAGGAAGGAACGATGGAAAGCCTGGGCGACATCCTGCGGAGGATCAACGCCGCAAGCACCTTGAGGCATACCAACGGCGCAGGGCACAGGACCGCGCAACTCGCTGAGGAAGTTGACCTTTGCCCCCGCTGCAATGGCAGCGGGTGGGTGTCCAAGCGGGTCCACGTCGGTCACCCGGAATTCGGTCAGGCGTTCCCGTGCGTGTGCCAGGAGACGCAGAACGTTCCCACGCGGGTCACGGCATTGCGACGGTACAGCAACCTGGGGGCGTTGACGCGAATCACCTTTGCCGGCACCCGTCCGGATGGGCAACCGGGGGGCGCGGCTAACCGCCAGATGTTTTCCGATGCGTATGCCTTCGCGGCGGATTACGCCGAGAACCCCGAAGGCTGGCTGGTGCTGTGCGGCCCTAGCGGCAGCGGCAAGACCCATCTGGCAGCCGCCATTGCCAACCGCTGCATCGAGCGGCAGCAGACGACTTTCTTCATCGTGGCCGCCGACCTGCTGGACCATCTGCGGTCCACCTACTCCCCGGAGAGTCCCATGACTTACGACGAACTTTTCGAGCAGGTGCGGAACGTTCCCCTGCTTGTGCTGGACGACCTGGGGACTACGAGCGCAACGCCTTGGGCCGAGGAGAAGCTGTTCCAGGTGGTGAACCACCGCTACAACAATGCGCTTCCCACGGTGATCACAGTACGCGGGCCGATGCATCGGATGGACGATGCCCTGCGGACGCGGCTGGAGGGATTCAACGGCTTTTCCAGGGTGTGGCAACTGGGCTATTTCAACAACCGGCCCGACCTGGACATCGGCGCTGTGCCGGACAGTATGCTGTCCCGGATGACCTTCGACAATTTCGACCCGCGCGGCGGACAGGGGGCGACCCGTACTGACCAGGAATCGCTGGCGGAGGCCCTGCGGGCGGCCCGGAGCTTTGCCGCTGACCCGGAGGGGTGGCTGCTGTTCACCGGGCCGTGGGGTTCCGGGAAGACGCACCTGTCGGTGGCGATTGCGGGGGTCAGCCTCCTGCAGGACCGCCCGGTGTTCTTCGCCTTCGTCCCTACATTGATGGACCACCTGCGCGCCACGTTCAGGCCGGACAGCGCCATCGGGTACGACGAGTTGTTTGAGGAACTGATCACCGTCCCGGTGCTGGTGCTGGACGACCTTGGGACTGAGAGCAGCACTCCCTGGGCCGAGGAGAAGCTGTACCAGATTATCGTGCACCGCCACGAGGCCAATCTTCCCACGGTGATAACCACGGCCTCGGACATGGAAGAACTGAAGAAGACCAGGCCCCGTATCGCCGCCCGTCTGGTGGACATAAACGTTGTCAACGACGTGCCAATCACCGCACCCAACTATCGGGACCAGGGTAGGGGAGGCGTTTCCGGGCCTGGGGATGCGCCGCGCACAAGTGGTCTCCGGCCAAGGCGCAGGGGAGACGGCTCCGGCCCACGGTAGCAGCTTTTCCCGCAGCGTCTGGATGGTTGCCAGTGGATTCCCGTTTTCATGGGAATGACGATAGTGTGTTCTCCGAATGCCCACTCATTTTTCAAAGTTGGTGAAACCGTTTGACCGTTAGGCACGTATTGATGATACAGACTATTTGTATGCCTTTGCGCCGGTGGCCCTGGCGGGGCGTGTGAGATGATAGTATGTATTGACATGGGAGCGGTTAGTCAACCAGAATAAGGCCCCGGCTTTCCGGGGCGAACTCCAGAGATGAGGATGTGGGCGAGATGAACAGACTTTCCAAATCGTTTGCTCTTGCGGTGACGGCGCTTTCTTTTGCCGTGATAGCCGTCGTTGCCTTTGCGTGGTTCGGCCCCGGGCTGGACAGGGTTACGCCGCCGGCGTCGGCGGCGCTGTTCGACGAGAACCTGGTGCAGCGGATCTATGAGGAGGCCAGCCCGGCGGTGGTGGACGTGAACGTGGACTTGCAGATGGCCCAGTCGTTCAACCGTCTGGGGGCCGGGTCCGGGTTCCTGATTGACATGGAAGGTCACATAGTGACCAACAACCACGTAATCCAGGACGCGGACCGGGTGCGAGTGTCGTTCCAGGACCGCACCAGCGTTGAGGCGGAGGTGCTGGGGGTGAACCCGGCCAACGACCTGGCGCTAATCAAGGTGGACCCGGAGGCGGTGAAGGGCATCACGCCGCTGACCTTGGGAGATTCGGACAACTTGCGGCCCGGTCAACTGGCCATCGCCATCGGCAGCCCCTTCGGGCTGGACGGCTCGGTGACTGTGGGGGTGATAAGCGGCGTGGACCGCACCATCCCCAGCGACATATCGCGGCTCATATCCGGGGCGGTGCAGACGGACGCGCTGATCAACCCCGGCAATTCGGGCGGGCCGCTGCTTAACCGGGACGGACAGGTGGTGGGCATCAACACGGCCATCCACGTCGCGCCGGGGTTGGTCCCGCGCACCCTGGGGCAGGGGAGCATCGCGTTTGCCGTGCCGTCCAACACCCTGAGCGACCTGATGCCCCGGCTGAAGAGCAAAGGGGAGATCAAGCCGCCGTGGCTGGGCATCGGCGCGGCCACCCTGGAGCCGCTGCTGGTGGAGACGCTGGACCTGCCCGTGGAGAGCGGCGTGTACGTTACCCAGGTGATGAGCGGCAGCCCGGCGCAAGAAGCCAAGCTGATACCCTCGGGCGCAGACATGGAGGGAATGCCAACCCGCGGCGGGGACATCATACTCTCGCTGGACGGGGCGCCGGTTGCGACGGTGCCGGACCTTATCACCGAGCTCAACAAGCACCTGCCGGGGGATGAAGTGCAGTTGACAGTGCTGAGGGACGGGGATGAAGTTGCCGTGACAGTGACGCTGGCCGAGTGGCCGGAGGAACGGGAGTTCGGTAGCCGGTCACGAGAGCGTTTGCCCATCCCCGATGAGCGGTCCCTGCCGCGGATCCCGCTGCCGGACCTGTTCCCCAAGAACGATCCCAAGTAGACATGGCTGGTTGAGGTGGGGCGTGGGTGGTTGGCCGAGCGGGGATGACGGCTCTCGTCATCCCCGCTCTCGTTTGGCCTGCTGCGTCACTCTCGCGGGGGCAGTGGGCCTATTGTTTGCGCACGGTACGGATTCCCGTTTTCACGGGAATGACGGGTTGGGGGGCGGCTGGGAAGGATGGGGCAGATGGTACTGTAGGGCCATCTGTGAACATGAAAATGGCCCATTTTCATGGCAATGACGGGACCATAGGCGTAGAATCTGTGTGTCACTTGGACTGTTACGACAGTGTGAAACTTTGGGGAGTTGCGTCATGGTAGCGAATGATCGGGTGCGTGAGGTTTTTGCAGACGCCCGTTACATGCACGGGGAGGCCCTGGCGCGATTGGAGGCTGGCGACATCCGGGACGCTGCGGAGAAGGCATGGTGCGCGACCAAGAGGGCGACTGGCGCCCTGATTCTGGCTCGAAGGGGCAGCGCTCCGACAACGACGGCGCAAACCTCTGCGGGGATTCGTTCCTTGGGTTAAGAGAATGAAGTGTTGGCCTCGCTCCGGTCCCACTACACTAATGTAGTCCATCATCTGCATTCGGACTGCTTTTATGATGGACATTGTGAACCGGCAGACTTCATCGAAAGCCTGATCCTGGCCACTGGTCAATACATTGGGGACGCCGAAAGTCTGGCATGACCCTTTGATAGTCCGCTTTGCGATGCAATCCCGTTCAGAACAGGCGTAGTTGGCGGGAGAGAATTGCTCGCTTGAAGTGTTTGCTCAGAGTCAGTTCCTGGTATTGGTATGACGAGCCGGTCTCCTCCCCATATAGTACATTTGGGGGTTCAGCCATTGTTTGGAAATCTAAGCGGCACACACTCTGCCCGTTCTCGATCATAAAAGGCACATCGTGTGCGCGCACTTCGAGAACTGCTTTGCTTCCCCGAGAAAGACCCTGAGGGTCGTAACCGAATCCGGGATCGAAGAATCCTGCGTAGTGAGTCCGCAGTTCCCCGCTGGTGGGATTGTAGGCAGTCATCTCTGCCGCGAACTCTGGTGGAACGATAACCGTCTCCGACGACAGCAGTAGGTAGAACTCTTCCGGTTCCAGGACCAACCGCTCCTGCCGCTCACGAAATACAGGTTCCCAGAAGTCCTCAACGTCGTACCCGTCGGTCCGGGATAGGTCAAGCAGGAAGCTGTTCTTTCGTGCCTTGTAGCCAACCACCCGATCGTCATTCCCAGACAAATCAATACTCAGGAACACTGGGTTTCCGGACTGTGGAGTGAGGGGATCACCTGACCGCCATCCTGAATCTGGTGCTTGGTTCAGTCCCCCTTCGGTATTAGCTTGGGACACTGTGTAGCTTCCTCTGATCAGACGCAACTGGTTTAGAGACAGGCCCTTTCTGACATGGATTGTGAAAGACCTAGACGCTACTTCCAAGTATAGCTTGCCGTGGTAGCCGGGTTTGATTTCATCGAACTGATCGTTGTAGTCGGTTATCACTCTGGTGAATATGTCCAGTCTTCCAGTGGAGCTTCGGGGGTTGGTCCGAGCGTGAATGCCCCGTGGCAACCGGAGTTCTTCGATCAAGGGAATAAGGTATGGTCTCCCTCGTTCTAGAATTGCCCCATCCCGGATGTCTATGCTGTCCAGAATAACTTCGTCCTGTTTGGCTTCTACTCTCTTGTCGTGAGGAAGGAAGCTGGAACGCAGACGGTACGCCGTGGGACCGAGATGCAGATCGAGGCTGGCTGGCTGGAAGCTTTGTTCTGGTATACGTGACTCACCAGCCCATATGAAGCCACGCTCTACAGCCTCGCGTAACCATTGGGACGGGAAGATTCCTTGGGAACTGGGTGGGATTTTAGCCATGCCTTGAAGCTACCATGAATAGGGGGCACCCCGCCATTCCTACGAATACGGGAATGGCGGGGTTCTGATTGCACGGAAGAGGCGGGGCGTGATTACAAGGGGAGGGGCACGGCCTGGCCGGTCTGGGCGCTGCGGGAGACGGCCTCGGTCCATTCCATGTAGTGGACACCGACCTCGAAGGGAGTGCGGGTGACCTCTTCGTTGCCGCGAATGGCGTTGACGAACTCTTCCTCGACGCGCCAGAAGCCCTGCTTTTCCTCGGGTATGGGCACTTCGGTCAGAGCATGGTCGCCGCGCTTGCCGGCGTAGATGTTGAGGCGGTGGTCGAGGCGGATGGTGCCCTCGCTGCCGTGCAGCCAGACTTCGTTGCCGGTGGATAGGCCGGTGGCGGCGCTGAACTGGAGGTGGGCCTGCGCGCCGTTGGCCAGCTCGCATAGGATGTCCACGTGGTCGGGGATGCTGACGCCGTGGAGAGCGCCGGACTCGTCACGGCGGTAGGGGACGTTGACCTTGCCCATAGCCATGACGCGGGTGGCGCGGCCGACCCAGCGGATCATAGCCTCGTACCAGATGCCCATGTTGAGGATGTTGAAGCCACTGATGTCGCGGTTCTGCCGCCAGTGCAAGGGGCTGTCGGCGTCCACGAAGTCCAACCCCAGGGACTGGAGGTTTACCGAGAGGAGTTCGCCCAGGTAGCCGTCGTTGATCATCTCCTGGAGCACGTTGTCCACCCGGAAGGAGAGGGGCGAAGGGACGATCTGGGTGGTCAAGTCGGGCCGGCGGCGGGAGGCGGCCAGCATTTCACGAGCGTCCTGGGCTGTGGCGGCCATGCGCGCCTCGCAGAGGACATGCTTACCGGCTTCTAGGGCCGCCACGGTGAGGGTGCGGTGCATGTTGGGCCAGGTGCCGATGCAGACGGCGTTGATGCTGTCGTCGTCCAGCAGGTCGCGCCAGTTGTCGTAGACCTGGGGAATGTTGAACTGGTCGGCCACGCGCTGACCCGACTCGCGGCTCCGGTTGGCGACGCTGACTATTTCGACGCCTTCGACTTTGTGGAAGCCGGGGATGTGGCGGTCCCGGGTGTTGCGGCCAGCGCCGATCAAGCCGACTCGGACCTCGTCATTGGGCATGATTTTGCCTCCTAGTACTGGATCAAATCAGGAATTGAGGGAATTCTCTCATTTGGACTAGCGCAGGTTACGGCGGCAGAGGATCTTCAACGTATCTGACACGTAGGGCAAATCTTCACAAAACGCCCATACATAGGCTGACCATGAGCCTTGAGCCAAGTCGTTTCCTTTGCTCAAGTCCCAAATGCACCAGGCATTTCCATCACTGAGAACGGCATAGCCAGCCCGGAGGTCACTCACGTACTTTCGGAGTTGGGAAATGTCATCTTCGCAGTACTCAACCCAGTAGTCATAGGCGTCCTCATCCGGGGCTTGACTGCTGAAGATGTACTCAATGTCGCTACGAAAGATTCTTTTGGCCTCCACCACCATCAATGAAGCGTTGGTGTTGGCACCAAGGAATTTGTAGTCAGGACGGTCTCCGTTAACGGCTGAATCCTCGACCAATACTTGAGCAGGATCGCTTAAGTCCCACCCGAGTGACCGTAGGATTGGATCAAGCAAGTAGTATCTGGTCTTATATTCGTTCCACTCCAAATTGCGGTGTTTCTTCAGTCGTCTCCGGGCATCCGTAATCGTATTTTCAATATCCTGAATGTATTTGGCTTTCGCCATTTAGATACCCGCTATTTCCGATTAGTTTCCCATGTGTTCGGGAGCTCGCACTTGCGCTGGCGCCAGATGGCATGGTACCCGTCCCCGTCGCGGACGAACAGGGACTCAACCACCACCACTACTGCACAGTCCATGCCCCTGTGTTCAGATGCTGGTTTGATCCGGTACTAATTTTGCGCATAGACTTTTGCGGTGTTGCCTGACTAATGAATACCCATTGTAGGATACATGACAAGAGAATTGCGAAACTCGGGCGGGCGTGTAAATCCCGTTTAATCTCACTTCAATCCCGCCCACCTCTCGGCACAACAACCGCCTGGCGGAAGGAAAATCCAAATTTCCGTCAATTGCGGACAGAACCAGACATTTCCGGTCATCACCGGTCGGGACCGAAGGCGAGCTTTCACCCGGTTCGGCGCGTTGGTCTAGTTGGGCGTGAAGGGCACACTCCCCCGAAGCGCCAATCACCCCATCCGTCTCCCTTGAAGATATGATAAGTCGCTGTGTCCGGGGTTGGAAAGGGGCAAGTGTCAGTAATCCAGACCACCTAATAACGGAACGCCTCCTTTGGGTTTTGCGACCGGGATTTAGAGGGGGAGGGAGATGGCCTGGCCGGTCTGGGCGCTGCGGGCCACCGCCTCGGTGAACTCCATATACTGCACCCCTACCTCGAAGGGGGTGCGCGTGACTTTTTCCTCGCCGCGGATGGCGTTGATGAACTCTTCCTCGACACGCCAGCGTCCGCGCTTTTCCGGCGGGATGGGTATCTCGGCCAGGCCGTCGCCGTCCCTTCTGCCGCCCATGAGGGTGTTCATTGGAGGCCCCTTGAGGAGCAGGGTGCCGTCGGCGCCGAAGAGCCACAGTTCCGAACCTGTTTGCAGACCGGCCACGGAACTCCAGCTAAGGTCGGCCTGCGCTCCGCAGGCCATTTCGCAGATAACGCTGATGTGGTCGGGGACCGAGACGGCCCTCATGTGGCCGTTCTCATCGAGGCGTTGCTGCACGCAAACCTTGGTCATGGCCATGACCTTGGTGGCGGGGCCGACGTAGCGCATGAGCTGTTCGTACCAGATGCCCATGCTCATGGCATTGTACCCGCTCAGGTCCCGGTCCTGACGCCAGTGGAGGGGGGAATCGAGGTCGGCGAAGGTATCGCCGGGACTGGCCCGTCCCTCGGTGTTGGCGACCCGGAGGCGGACGGCCAGCAACTCGCCGAGATAGCCGTTGGCGATGTGGTCCTGGATGGTCTCGTCCGCTTCGAGTGTGGCGGGGGCCGGAACTATCTGGGTCACGAGATGGGGCTTCCGGCGGGAGGCGTCCAGCATGTCGCGGGCTTCCCTGGCGTTCATCGCCATGCGGGCTTCGCAGAGGACGTGCTTCTCGTTCTCCAGGGCGGCCAGGGTAAGGGTACGGTGCATGTAAGGCCAGGTGCCGATGCAGACGGCGTTGATGTCATCGGACTGTACCAGGTCAAGCCAGTTGTCGTACACCCTGGGGATCTCGAACTCCCCGGCAACGCGCTCGCCGGACTCGCGGCTGCGGTTGGCCACGCTGACGATCTCCACTCCCTGCTGCTCCCGCAGGCCGGGGATGTGTCTGCGGCGGGTGTTGGCCCCTGCGCCGATCAGTCCGACGCGCACTACTCCATCTGACGGTACGGCAGGCATAGCATTTCTCTCCTGAGTCTGGCGGCTGAGGCGAGTCTTGGGACTGGGCCATTATAGGGTGCGTGGGAACGACCGTCTAGCCAGGGGCAAGGCGACCGTGCTATACAGAGTCCCACTCCGCCGGAATTTTGCGCCTGCCGGGGGTCGGGGCTATGTGCGGCTACGGGTCTCTCGTAGCCGCCTTGCGGGAGGACTGAGATATACATAATACATCCGTTCAGGTCTGCCGTGCGTATAGCGAGTCATGTAACCGTTTCACACCGCTTCCGGGTGGAGGGCGACAGCATGTTGCCAAATATGGCGGACAAGGACTACGTCCTGATTGAACCCGCTTCTCCGGCAGGACCGCCGGATGAAGGGAGCCTGGAAAGGGGGGATATAGTGGTGTTCCGGAGGCCGGGGCCTCCCCATGATATGTACGTCAAGAGGGTTGTGGGTATGCCTGGCGAGGAGGTGCGGATGGCGGCGGGGCAGTTGTACTTGGACGGGAGGTTGCTGGAGGAATGGTACGCCACGATTCCGCCGGTCCCAGGCCGGGGCGATTCCGGTGAGTGGTGGAACGGGCCGGATGAATACCTGCTGCTGGGAGACAACCGGAGGGACAGCCAGGACAGCCGGGTGTTCGGTCCTGTGGACCGGAGCCTGATTGTGGGAAGGGTGTGGTTCCGGTATTGGCCTCCAGGAGCGTGGGGACGTATACACGGCGAAATTGCTTGACATAATTTTTATTTCATGGCCAAATGTAGGACACTCAACAACGGTGACCAGGTACTGTTCTGATTAGTCCCCTCTATTTAGACTGCGCAGATTTGAAATGATTACTTCACTTCACCCTTCCCGAATGACCGAATGGGTCGCAGAGGCGCGGCGCCGGACCCATCCCAAGATGCTGGCCCGGAACCGCCCCGTCTTTCTGGTCTGGCGGCTGGTCCAGACCATGCGGGCCAATGACGCCACCCACATGGCCGCCGGGGTGGCCTACTATGCGGTCTTTTCCCTGTTCCCGCTGGTGATGGGAATGGTGTCTGTGGCTGGGTTTCTCCTGTCCTCCCCGGAGGTCCAGGCCAGGCTGCTCGCCCATCTGTCGGACAATTTGCCCGGCACCGAGTCCTTCACCACGGACAACCTTGGGGAACTGGCCGAGCTCTGGGGGGCACTGGGCATAGGGGCGGTCATCGGGCTGCTGTGGGCCACCAACGGGCTGTTCGCGGCCATCAACCGGGCGGTCAACCGCGCGTGGCACATCCCCAGGGAGCGTCCCTTCTTCATAGCCAAGCCGCGGCAATTGGCGTTAGCTTTTGCCGTGATCATCCTGTTTCTGACTTCGGCGCTTGCCACGTCGGCAGTTGAGGTGCTGGTGGACCCGGGCCGGGCCACGTCCGTACTTGGTCAAGCGGGTTTTCCAGGATGGGACGTGGCAGGGGTGGCGCTGCGGTTGACCTCCTTCTTGGCGAGTTTTTCGGTATTCCTGCTGTTGTACCGGTTCGCGCCGGACTGCAAGACCTACTGGCGTTACGTCTGGACTGGAGCGGCAGTAGCAGCGGTGCTGTTCGAGGCTGGAAAGGCCCTGTTCGCGTGGTACCTGGAGACCGTGGCGCTTTACACGGAGGTCTACGGCTCGGTGGCGTCGGTAGTGGTCCTGCTGACGTGGATATACCTGTCGTCGATGATCCTGATCCTGGGCGCGGAGGTGGCCTCGGAGTTCAGCCGCTCTCGCTTGAGGCGGAGGGCAAGACTGATGCGGGAAAAGCACGCCGATGCCGGGAAGAGCTACGGCACTGCAAGGAGCGGGGTCAATGGGCACGGCGACGGGTATAGCCATAGCTGGGCGGAGAGGTTGGAACGGGAGGCGCGGGCAACAGAGGCGACCGATAGGGAACCGGTTCACACCCAATCGCGCGGGGAGTAGGTCATCTAACCGGTTGCTTGCCCGTGGCCGCGGCGCTCCTGAAAAGTGCGGGGTTCCCAACTGATGCACATGGACTCCCGCCCCAAGCCGGTCCAGGGGCGGGGTTTTCGCGGTCGAGCAGGCAGGACCAGTGGGTTAGAGTGTCTCAGCCCGACGGGGCTAGAGGTTCCAGAAGTTCCCGACCTGGCAAATCATGTCCACCCTGTGGACTGATTCCACTGGCCAGCCCACCAGGTTGATCCAGTCCTCGAAGTGGGCCTGTTCCACTGCCTCGCATTCCGAGACGAGCTTGCCGGTCTGAAAATCGCCGTAGACCTTCAGGACGGTGGTGCGGCGGTCGGGACGCCACTTGCTGACGTTGTCCAGTTTCTCCCGGAAAGCCTCTTCGGTGATTCCCGGAACGTTGTGAATGGCGATGAATCGGGCCATGTTATTCGTCTACCTCTCAAGACCCACGACATACGCCGGGGCCGGGAAAATTCCAGCCTGAATCTGTGCCCTCTGGCGCCACTCCAGAGATGGTGCGGTGAGTTTCCACTCCCCGGTTCCGCTGCAATGCGGACCCTCGCCGGTTGTACCGGCCCCGTACCGGTTTGGGGCGGCGCCTTCAGTGGGGCCAAGCTTCGCGGGAACGACGGGCCGGTGGCGTGTCCGTGACAGTCTCCAACCGGCGGCTAGTCCGCCGGGGGCACGAAAGGATAGGGTATTGGCTTGCCCCCGCGGACCGGAAGGACCACGGTGGCGGTGCCCGGCATACTCTCGATGCCGTCATGGGTCTTCATGCCGATTTCCAGGTCGACGAAGCCCATGCCCCCTTTCTCTTCCTTTCCAGTGACCTTGCCCCACATAATCAGCACGTCACCGGGCACCAGCATGGCCCGGTGCTCGAACCTGGCCTTCCACGGCCAGCCGCCGGGAAGGGTGAAGTCCTTCAGGTACTGGGGCACCACGCTTTGCTTCCAGGAGCCGTGTACCAGGATGCTGGGGTTCTTATCGTGGTTCAGGCCGAAGTCCAAATCGTAATGGATCCGGTGGAAGTTCTCGATTGCGGCGCTCCACCGGAACAGGTGGGTGGGAGTGGGCTTGTAGATGTACTTGGGCAGTTCCATACCCTCGTAAACATCGTCAAAGTAGGTCTGATCCTTGTTCCGCAACTCTTCGCCAGAGGGGCGCTCGTTGCGGGCCCAGATCTCCTCGGCGGACATCTGGAGCAGGTCTTCCAGTTCGATGGTCATGGCGCTACCTCACTGATATGGATACCGGGCAGTGGATTCCCTCTCCCTGTTTTCACGGGGACGTATGGTAGTCCGTTGCCGACTGAGCTTCGCCGGAATGACGGTGCAGGGCGGCAATGACCGGTCGGGCGCAGCCGCGCATCGGCAACACATCCTTACCGGCGGATTGACGAAGCCCTGGTGATGCACAGCAGTTCGTCTTTCTGGTTCTTGTAGGTGGTCTCGCTGGTGATGATCAGGAAGGCCCTGCCGTCCCTGCCGACCCTCTCGCGGATGTCCGAGTACCTGTTCTGGAAGAAAATCTTGTCCCCGATGCTGGGGTACTTGTAAATCTCCAGCTCGTTTCCGGCGTTAAGGACGCGGACGAGATTGGTTGGAACCGGAGGCAGGGAACCGGGGCGGCTGACCCGGCCGATGCCATCGGACATGGGGTTTTCCTCAAACGCCCTGGTTATGGGGTCTTCCTGGTCGGGACGGATGCGGCTGGACATATAGCTGACCATGATGGGCGGGGTGATTATCTCCCCGAACTTGGTGCTGGCGGCGAACTCGTGGTCCCAGTACCTGGGGTCGGGGTCCATCACGGCCTGGGTAAAGCGCCGCAGGTATTCCTCATCGACGATGCCCCAACCCTCGACCACCTCGCCGGTGACGCCGATCATGGCTTGTACTTCCGGGGTGAGGGCGGACTGCGTTTCCTGGGTCATGTTCTAACCCCCCGTTGGGTGTGGACTTGCCGGGATTCAGACTACCCCAGAGGCAACATCCCGTCAATACGGGGGGAGCCGGAGCGGACTGCTTCTATTGGGCTGACGGGTTGCTGTGCCGGTCAACGTATTCGCGCAATGCCTGGTTGATTCGGGTCTGATAGCCACGTTCATCCGGCCCGGCATTCTTGAACCAGTCTACTATGTCGGCGTCCAGCCTGATGTGGAGTTGCCTTTTGGTAGGAGTCTTCTGCTTGCCCCTGGGACGACGGAGCCTTCCCAGGATATGGGGTATCGCCTCGCTGGGCGTCATGGCCTCCTCGGACCATTGGGCGTCCGGTTCGAAGGTGTCAGCGTCTTCGGCTATGCCCGCGTTGATGAGGGCATCTTCTTCCGGGCCGGGGATGTGGATGTTATCTGCGTTGCCGGACATATCGTGCGGCCTCCCGTGTTGAGTTTATAGTAGTCACGATATGCCTTCTTATCCAGCCGGGGCTAATGCTCTTCCTTGTCGAGGCAGGCGCCGGACGCTAAGATAGTCTGCGTTGCCGGTCCTGAGGGGCTGGGACAGGACTCACGTTGCACGCTGAGGAGGGTTGAGATGCGCCGGAACCGGGTCAAGGAAGTGATGGCCGAGGGCAAGCTGGCCATCGGGACTTACGTTGCGCTGGCGGACCCGCAGATAGTCGAGATAATCGGGCTGGCCGGGTTTGACGCCGCCTTCATCGACATGGAGCATACCAACTTCGACCTGCCTCTGGTGGGCGAGATGGTCCGCGCCGCCGACCTGGCGGGGGTGGCGTCGGTGGTTCGGGTCCCCGGCAACGACGCCAACATCATCCTGCGGCTTTTGGACATGGGCGCGGAGGGCATAATCATCCCCCACGTTGAGGGCATCGAGGGGGCGAAACGGGCCGTGGACGCTGTGCGCTACCCGCCCCTGGGTCAGCGGGGCGCGGCCGGGGGCAGCCGGGCGGCGCGTTTCGGCACGGTGTCGTGGGAGGACCACATCCGGCAGTCCAACCAGGAGATCCTGCTGTCGGTGATGGCCGAGGACGAACAGGGAATCAACGACATTGAGAAGATAGCGGCTCTGGATGGGATAGACCTGGTGGCCATTGGCCCCACGGACTTCTCCGAGTACATGGGAATCCGCGACCCTTCGGACCCGAGATTGAGGGCCAAGCTGAAGGAGCTTGCCGATAAGGTCAAGGCCATTGGCAAGGCGAAGCTGGCCGTTTCCATGAACCATCCGGCGCTTCCCCTTGGCCCGCAGGAACTGATGGAACTGGGTGTGGGGTACTCTCACGTCGCGCCGCCGCCGCCCTCGATCCTGCTCCGCTCGATGACGGACCGGGTGGCGGAGATTCACCGGGCGACGGGGCGCAGCTAACTGCCGGGCGGCTGACTGTTGATGTTTTCCTGGGTGTCCCTGATGGGCATGACGCTGCGCCGCGCGGTACTTCCGGTGGTCGTAATGCTGGCATTGGTGGTGGCTTGCGGAGGCGGAGCTACCCCGGAACAAGTGGCAGGCAACGGTTCGAGAGCAACCGGGGCCGGGGGAGAAACGGCGACACCGGATGTGCTCACGCCGGGTATACCCCCGGAGACAGAGGCCGCGCCGGCAGCAACCGCCGCTGTTGAGACGCCGACGCCGGCTCCTACGGATACGCCTGAGCCACCCATGAACACGCCAACTCCCGTTGCAACACCCACCGCGGAAGTCCCAACACCTGTGCCAGCGGACACTCCCTCGACGGCGACACCCGCCACTCCGGAGACCGGCGATTCTCAGCCCAGGGTGACCATAGGCGATACGTCGTTCCTGGTGGAAGTGGCGGATACCCCGGCGAGCCAGCGGCAGGGGCTTTCGGGCCGGGAGTCGCTGGCCGAGGGCACGGGGATGTTGTTCGTCTTTGACAAGGAGAGGCATTTGACGTTCTGGATGAAGGAGATGAACTTCCCGCTGGACATGGTGTGGATCGATGCTTCCTGCACGGTGGTGGATATTTCCAGGGACGTACCGATTCCGGAACCGGGGCAGACGCTTGCCGATTTGCCGACTTACGGGCCGGAGACGCCTGCGAGGTACGTCCTGGAGATAAACGCGGGAGCCTCAGCCGATGCCGGGTTTGGGCCAGGGGATTCGGTGGCCTTCACCGGAGGGTTGGAGGGCGAGTATGGTTGCTGAAGCCGCAAAACCTTTGCGAGATTAGGTCCCTTCATACCCGGCACGTATGGATTCCCGCTTTCGCGGGAATGACGGTCGGGGTGTCGGGCAGAGCTATTGCGTATCCTTATAATAGTTATTGCAAGGAAACACTCGGCGCGAGGATAGAAGTTCATGGATGTAATGGTATCAGGGTCGCTGGCCTACGACCGCATCATGTCGTATTCGGGGAGGTTCGCTGACCATATCATCCCCGACCGGCTGGACCAGATTAACCTCAGCCTGATGGTGGACGGGCCGGTGGAGAGGTTCGGGGGAACGGCGGGCAACATCGCCTATTGCCTGTCGCTGCTGGGAGAGAACCCGCGCATCCTGGCGACCATCGGCCATGACCACGAGCAGTATTTCCGGTGGCTGGAGCGATGCGGAGTGCCCACCAACGGCATCAGGGTGGTGCCGGATGAGCCAACGGCGGCGGCATACATCACCACGGACACGCTGGGCAACCAGATTGCCGGGTTCAGCCCCGGCGCGATGATGCACCAGGCGGGGAGCGATTTGAGCGAACTGGATCCGGAGAACGCCATCGCCATCGTCGGACCGGGGAACCTGTCCGATATGGCCGATTTCATGCGGGCCTACCAGGAGCGGCGGGTCTTCGCCGTCTTCGACCCCGGCCAGTCGATCCCGGCTTGGGAGGCGGAGGAATTGGCACGGGCCATCTCCAGGGCCAGGATGCTGATTTCCAACGAATATGAACTCAGCATGATCATGAACAACACCGGGCTTTCGGTGGTGCGGATGCTGCGCTCGGTGAACGTGATCATCACCACCAAGGGGGACCGGGGGGCGGACATCATCACCCGCCGGGGCATGGTGGCAGTCCCGGCCATACCCACGGACAACGCCGTGGACCCGACGGGGGCGGGAGACTCGTTCCGGGGCGGCCTGCTGTCGGGACTGGTGCGGGGCCTGCCGGTGCAACGGGCGGTGCAAATGGGGACGGTGTGCGCCCACTACGCGGTGCAGGTGCGGGGAACGCAGGAGTATTCCTTTACGCCGGAGGAGTTCAACGCCAAGCTGGAGGAACACTTCGGGAGGGAAGAGGGGTCTTAAGGCAACTACGGGAAGGCGGACTCTTTCACGGAGAGCATCCTTTTCTTCGCCTCTTTTGCAAGCAACCAGCAAATAATTTTCGGGAGAAAAAACCGTTGAGATCTAGCTAGGCAAGTAGAAATACTGCCTCATTTTCTGTTGATTTTGCAAATGACCTGCAAATAAACTTTAGAAGAAAGCTCCATTGAGCTACATCCGGACGGTCAGTGAAACTGGTCCTAAGTTATTTGGCTACCTGGCCCAAAATGGCAAGTATGCACGGTTCCGAAGCCCAGACGAGGGATCTTGTATGATGATTAGCTCCGAATCCACTGCTTCTCTGAGTAATCGTGATGCTGCGTCTACTCGTTCATCCGGAAGTCCAAATCTGGCCCGAATTGAAGTGTTGTTCGTAGGCTGATGCGTTACGTAACGCAAGCAAGCATGTAAGTAACAAGCGCGTACTCGTTCAGTTTTGTCCATGTCAGCTAATGGTTTGGGGCCGAATATGGTAGCTCGAGTGAAATCGCCGTGTTCTTGAAACAGTGGTGCCGGAAGTTGAAAGTCCTCTATGTAATGAACTACTCGATCAATTCCGCTACCACGTTCCTCGCAGATTCGGAACCGTCGCATCAACCGTGCCACTCGCTCATTGCGTGAGTTTGACATCGAGTCTACGAACCGGTATGGGTCAATCAGCGGTTTGCCAGGATTCGTAATCTCCACCCGGTCGTCGAATATCTCCACTATTGGGCCTGCACCAGTGACTTGTAGATCCTGGTGAATCAGGGCATTGGCCACTAGTTCGCGCACTGCAATCTCTGGGAACATGTGTGCCGACCTCCGCAGAGACTGTTCAATTACCTCTCTGGCAGGGGTAAGCGCCATTACGTAATCAACGATGCGCTGAAAACTGATTGCATATCCTTCGGTAAACTCACGCTCACGTTGGGTTTCGATTCGTCCAACGCCAGTATGTTGCACGACCCGTAACGACTTGCGTCTGAGTCTAGTAGACCAACCGCTTAGAAATGATGGGTTACATTGAGTGATGTCGTACCCCATCCGGGCTTTATAAGGTAAGCTCTACAAGCTTGATTACCCATCATTACAAAAATTTCGCACTACTAGGGAAGTCGCTGAGATTCCTAGCGAGCAAAATTCCACCGAGGTTGGTAATCGACCAACCACCGGCATCGCTGGGGACGATTAGACCATCTCTGCACAGTGCATCCAAAGTCGCTGTAGTTCCTTCGGGCAATGGCAAATCCAGCAATTCAAAGTATGCCGGACAATTTAGTGTCTGGATAATTCTTTCACTACTCACACGCTCAGATGCTGCCATTTCTTCAAAGTTTGTGTGCTCAAAGATACGCCAAAGGGACCTCTCCTTTTCTGGATGGTATCTGAGTTCTTTCTTTACACTACCCACTCGGATGAATTCAGTGTTGTTAAAGGCTACGGGGAGGTGAGATGCTGCGGTGATTTCCAAAATGACTATACGACGCCTGTCGAGATCAAATTCGCGGAAATGAAATTCAATCTGAGGACGCAACATACGCAATAGCCAATTTTCCAATGGCTCGTTGCCTTGCTTTGATGTAGAAGGATTGAAATCTGTTCCAACTATGTTGTGAGTCTGGTCCTCAATGCCCCAGACCAGATATGCGCATGGTCTGTGATTTAGTGCAGCGCCGTTAGATAAGGCTGAAATGTATTCTCCAATTTCGTCGTTATGTCTGAAGTTTTCTTTAAATTCCACCCACTCAGTCTCATGGGGAAGGGAGCACAATTGTAAGACTAGCCCGCGATAATAATCGATATTCGGAGATGGAACCATGCCACTACTCCACACGCTCAAAATATAACGTGCCCGCTATACGTCATTTCCGACATAGTCAATGCGTCTGAAACTTCATCATTAAATCCCTTTTGAAGAGAAGCCGTTGGCGTCGTGGAAGCGGACTGAGCCTGCGCCGAGGAGTTCAGTGAGGCGCTGGTCCAGCTCTTCGCAGTAGCCCGTGTTGACTACGGGTATTTCCAGGACGACCCGGGCGCCGCCGGTGTGGATCTCCAGGTTGACCCGGTCCTGTCCGGGATACTCCAGCAGCACGCCGATGACCTCGCGGAGGAGGTGGGCATCTTCCGAGGCGTCGTCCGACTCTACCACGCCCAGGGACAGGGTGCGCTGGTAGGCGACGTTGCCGTTTGTTACATCCCGGTGGCCGTTCCCATTGGCGTTGCCGTTCTTGCCGTTGGCGTGAGCGGCCCCGTTTGTGCTGCCGTTGCCGTTGGTCTGGGCAGGCGGCGTTTCGGCGACGGGTTGCTGAGCGACTGCGGGTTGGGACTCGGCCTGGGGCGTGGTGTGGCCGTTGCGGCCCGGCTCATGGACGCCGTTGGTGTGGGATGGGGCCGCGACGGGAGTTGAATACTCCTGGGCAGTGTTGCAGGCCAGGGACCACTGATCGCTGCGGTTGCGGAGCTTGCCCGTGGCCTTGACGACGGTCCCCTCGGTCCACAGGCCGTCGGTCTGCTCCAGGACGTTGGGCCAGACTACTACCTCGACGAGGCCGCCGAGGAGTTCCAGGTTGACGATGAGGAACTTCTTCTGTTCGCGGGTGTAACGCTCGCTGACCCCGGAGATCTGGCCGAGGAAGGTCTTGGTCTCGCCTTCCATCTCGTCATCCAGTTGGTCCAGGGCGTTGACCGCGTCCCCGGCGTCTAGGCTTGCGATCTGGAGAAGCGGGTTGTGGGAGAGGGAGAAACCGAGCAGTTCCTTTTCCCACGCCGCCTTTGTGCCGTCTTCAACGTCCCGGTCGGGCAGGGTGAGGCCGGGGAGAGCGTCGGGGCCTTCGCCTTCGGCCGCGCCGTCGAAGAAGCTGGTCTGGCCGGAGTCGCGGCGGCGGGCCTCCAGTTGAGAGGTGGCCACGATCTGGTCAACGGACTCCACCACTGCGCCGCGGGATGCGATGGTATCGAAGGCGCCTGCCTTGGCGAGGGCCTCCATCGTGCGGCGGTTGAGGCCCCTGGAGTCAGCGCGGCGGCAAAAGTCGTCGATGGACTTGTATGGCCCATTCTCCTTGCGCTCCTCGACCAGGGGACGCACCGCGCCCTCTCCCACGGTCTTGATGGCGGCCAACCCGATGCGGAGGCCCGGGGTTGCGCCGACGCTGTGGTCGATGGTGAAGAACTCCTCGGAGCGGTTGATGTCCGGCAGATGCACGGATATGCCAAGGCGGAAGCACTCGTTGATGGAGGCGACTATCCTGTCGGGGTTGTCGAGCCGGGAGTTGAGGACGGCGCACATGTACTCCAGGGGATAATGGGCCTTGAAATAGGCCGTCCAGTAGGAAATCAGGGCATAGCTGACGCTGTGGGCCTTGTTGAAGGCGTACCCGGCGAAGGGTTCTATGAGGTTGAAGACCTCTACGGCAATCTCCTCGCCGAAGCCCTTGGACTGTGCGCCGACGACGAAATTCTCCCGCTCCTGGGCCATCAGAGCGGCAATCTTCTTGCCCATAGCCTTGCGCACTATGTCTGCTGCGCCTAGGGAATATCCGGCGAACTGCTGGAGAATCAGCAGCACCTGGTCCTGGTAGACGATGATGCCGTAGGTCTCGTCGAGAAGCTCTTTGAAACTGGGATGGGGGTAGGTGATGGGTGCCCTGCCGTGCTTGGCGTCGATGAAGGCTTCGATGTTTTCCATCGGGCCGGGGCGGTAGAGGGCGATCATGGCCGAGATGTCGCTGAGGCTGGAGGGCTTCAACTCCTTGATGTAGCGGCGCATCCCGGCGCTTTCCAACTGGAACAGGTCGGTGGTGTGTCCCGATGAGAGGAGGTCGAAGGTGTCGCGGTCATTGAGGGGAAGCCGGTCCAAGTCGATGCGGATGCCCTGGTTCTGTTCCAGCAGATTGACCGCCCGGTCGAGGATGGTCAGGTTGGTCAGGCCGAGGAAGTCCATCTTGAGCAGGCCGAGCCTGGCAACTGGGTCCATCGAGTACTGGGTCATAAGGACCGGGCTGGACTCGTCGCCGCGGGTGGGGCGTTGGAGGGGGACCGTCTCGGTCAGCGGCTCGTCGGCGATGAGGACGCCGGCTGCGTGGGTGCTGACGTGGTGGACGATGCCCTCCAGTCCCTTGGCGTTTTCCACCAGGTTCTGGATCGCGGGCTCGTTCTGGTAAGTGTTCTCGAACTCCGGGTTGACCCGCAGCGCGTCCTCAAGGTTGCGGGCCTTGAAGGGCACCATGCGGGCGATCCGGTCCACGTCGCCGTAGGACATGCCCATTGCCCGGCCCACGTCGCGCAGGGCAGCCTTTGCGCCGAGGGTGCCGAAGGTGATTATCTGCGCCACGTGGTCGCTGCCGTACTTTTCGATTACGTAGCGCAGGACCTCGTCTCGGCGGTCGTCCTGGAAATCCAGGTCGATGTCCGGCATTTCCTTGCGTTCCAGGTTGAGGAACCGCTCGAAGACCAGGCGGTACTCCAGGGGATCAACGTTGGTTATGCCCAGGCAGTAGAGGGCTACGCTGGCGGCTGCGCTGCCCCGTACTCCGTACATGATGTTCTGCTTGCGGACGAAGTCGATGATGTCCCAGACCACCAGGAAGTAGTTGGCGAACTGGGTATACTTGATTACCTCCAACTCGTACTTGAGCCGTTCTTCCGCCTGCGGCGTCGGGTTGGGGTAGCGGCGCTTGAACCCCTCCCAGCACAGTCGGGTCAGGTATTCCTCCGCGTCCATGTTGTTGGGGGTCTGGAACCGGGGCAGGTGGGTCTGGTCGAAGCTCAACTCCACGTTGCACATCTCGGCGATGCGCCCGGTGTTGGCCATCGCCTCGGGGAACTCCGGAAACAGTTGGGCCATCTCGTCGGGGCTCTTGATGTAGTAGGAGTTGTCCTCCATGCGCAGGCGCTTCTCATCCTGGAGGTTGGTGTTGGTCTGGATGCAGATGTAGACGTCCTGCAGCGGGGAATCAGCCTGGTGGACGTAGTGGGCGTCGTTGGTGACCACCAGGGGCAGGTCCATTTCCCGGGACATGCGGACCAGGGCCTGGTTGATCTCGGACAGGTTGGGCACGTGCTCGTGGCGTTGCAGTTCCAGGAAGTAGCCGTCGCCGAACAGGTCCCTGTACCAGCCTGCGACGCGCTTGGCCTCGTCGAAGTTGCCCGCGGCGATTAACTCCGGGACTTCGGCCGAGGGGCAGCCGGAGAGGGCAATGAGGCCGTGGCGGTACTGCTCCAGAATCTCCCGGTCGATGCGGGGTTTGTAGTAGAAACCCTCGGTGTGAGCGCGGGTGACCAGTTGCATCAGATTGCGGTAGCCGGTGTTGTCGCGGGCCAGCAGGACCAGGTGGTTGGGGCTGCGCTCCAGTCCGCTGCGGTCGTGGCGGCTGCTCTTGGCCATGTACACTTCGCAGCCGATGATGGGCTTTATACCGGCCTCGATGCAGGCGGAGTAGAAGTCCACCACGCCGTAGAGGGTGCCGTGGTCGGTCATGGCCAGGGCCGACATGCCCAGGTTGGCGGTCTGGGTCACCAGGTCCGGGATGCGGCTGATGCCGTCCAACATGCTGTACTCGGTGTGGACGTGCAGGTGGGTGAACGGGTTGACGATGGACTGACTCGACATCTAAACCTCCGGAGAGGGATATTATAGCCCTACCCCGATAGGTAGTTGTCAAGGCAGCAAGTAGACATAAGATACAAGATATGGTAATTCGGTTGGGATTTGCTACCACAAATCGTCTGGGTGGGGAACTCAGGGACGGCGGATGACTTCTTTGGAGTATGAAAACCCCCGTGCGGGGCCGGGCTGACGGCCCGCACGGGGGGAGTGGTCTATGGGTTGGGATGCCTGGGCAGGAGAGGAAGGCGGAGGCTAATGCAGGGTTCCTGCTAGTCCCCGTCCTCGAAGTCCTCCTGCTCGGCCATCATGATGGACCTCTGGCGGTCCCGGAGCTTGTCGATGGCGGTGGGCGGGTTGAGGCGGATGTCGCCCCAGGAGCCGTTATCGACATGGTTCTTGAAGGACTTGACCTCGCCGCAGACCTGGCACTCGCCCTGGCTCTCGGGGCCGTTGGCGGGCTGGATAACCCAGTGATGGCGGCAAATCACCGGGAGGGCAATGTCTTCCGCGCCGGGAACAAAGGCTGCCTGTGCCATAGTATCCTCTCCTCTTATTGGTTACGAATATAGTACATCTTGTGGCCAATCTGCGTCAATATGTTTCCAGACCTGTTTGCAATAGTCCTTACGATGTTCGGAAACAGGACAAGTTTCCCTGGTATTGGATAAACGCTGAGGGCAGGAAAGTGGATTCCCGCGAAAGCGGGAACAGCGGCTTTGGGCCGGGAATGCCGGTTAGGGGGCCACGGCAGCCGGGTTACTCAGGCAGTTCTATGTCCTGGGTGGTCATGCGGGTGACGCCCCAGCCGGCGAGCCACGCGGAGTGGCGTCCGTCGCCGCCGGCTACGACGATGGCGATGTCCTCGGGGTCGCGGACCAGGGGGACCATGGTGTTGGGGTTGTCCTCGTCGACCCAGGCGGGCCAGTTGCGGTTTCCGTAGTGGGCCACGCCCTTGAGCTGGCCGATGGGCATCCGGGCGTTGTGGTAGACGTACTGGCGCACGTCTTCCTTGGAGAGGCCGGAGCCTGCGATGTCGTCGGCGTGTTCCGGGCAGAGGACCAGGACGATCTGGGCGCCGGTGCCTATCTGGTAGTAGTTGGAGACGGCGGACCCGCGCATGGTGCCGACAATGGTGGCCAAGACCTCCAGTCCGGTGGAGACGGTGGTCTCCATAACGGGATAGACGCCCCTGATGCCGGCCACGGTGACCATGCTGGTATTGGGGTCGCGGCCCAACTCGACGTGACGGGGTTCCCAGGGGCTGCGGGACTCGTTTTCCGAGAAGCAGAAGGTGTAGCGACCGGGGAGGGCCAGGGTCGCCTTGTCCATCTCACCGGGGATGAGGCCGCCGACGTTGCGGATGAGCAGGCGCAGCGCCCTGCCGATGGAGGCGTTGGCGCGGTAGCCGGGGCCGAAGCACCCGGCGTCGCCGTTGATGTTGAGGCGGGAGGCGACGGGGCCGTTGACGATGATGACCGGCGCGGCTCCCCCAGTGGTGGAGGACACCCCGGCCACGTTGAATTCTTCCTGCATCACGGCCTTGACCGCGGCCAGCACCACGGGGAAGTACTCGGGGCGGCAACCGGACATGACGGCGTTGATGGCGATCTTTTCCAGGGTTACCCTGGCGTTTCGGGGGTGCATGACGCCGAGGGAATGGCCGGGCGGCCCACTAAGGGACTCCGGGCACGCCTCCAGCATCCGGCGCACCAGCGGCTCGGTGGCGGGGACCACGGGCAGGCCGTCGGTCCAGCCCTGGGTGGCGTAGTAGTCCTGGATGGCGTCGAAGGAGTTTTCGATGTCGATGCGGCGGGCGTTGAGGGTGAGGCTTGTTCGACTCTGCATAGCGGGGCCAGTATAGTGCCTTGTCGTTGGCCGCTCAAGTTATGGGCTGGCGGTAGCAGGATTGGGACATTCGCCGCATGAAGATAGCCGTGCGGAAGGCGAGCCTTAAACTCCTGAAAGAGGTCGAGCCTGTGCCGGACAATCTGTTGAGGTTCCCGGATGCCCCTCGTCCAGAACTTTCAACCCGGTGAGTTCATTGATAATAGTCTGTTGGACCAAAGCAGACGGCCCCGGTTACGCCAGGGACATATCAGCTAGGTTGGAACAGAGGATTTGACCTAAAACAGTCTCCGTGTTTCAAGTGTGGCGGGCCGCTTTCGGCTTTGGAACGACCAAGCCAGCGGAATTTGTAGTCCCATTTGTATAGATAACTTTGCAAGGTCAAGCTGGTTGAGTAATTTCGCAGTTATCGGCCGTTTTGAATCCCAAAATACCAAGGATGACCAAAACGCGGTCGCATCTGGCGACGTTACGACTTTGAAAAGTAAATCGCATTCTTCTTCGCTGTCGCAAGGGAAAAAGTAACATGTATCGTCCAATAAAACGGGCTTCCCGTCCACCGGCCCTATCTTTGAGAACCGTAGATTCTTGTAAAGCCCGGATATAGCTACTTTCCAGGGAGTGAATGAATACGGCCCAATGCCGAAAACAGAAAACTTTGGCCGATTCTTGTAGATAACACTACCGCGTGCATTGAGCAAGGATTCGTGAGCTTCCAAGTATCGCCACACCAGAGGCGCACGGATCCGCAAGTCACAGGGAGACTCATCAGTTGAGCGATTTGGGATCAAAACATATTTGTGTGGATACCGTTGGTTCGCCAAATCTGAACCTTTTAACAGTGGAAATACTATGTTCTCGGACTCCACCCTGACTGTCTCACCAAGATCATTGACCAATTCGCCGTTTCTCATCGATAACTCAAACACTTTCCGGCAGTCATGCTTTACGCCTGACCGCCAACCGGCTTGCGTGTTTGAGTAAAGAGCTGCCACTCTACTGGCAGCGGCAGAGTCAAGACCAGACAAGAGCGTGGAATGTTTGATCCCGAAACGTGACGACGGGCTCAATGAAGATAGACCATCGTAAACGTCACAGGAATTGGTTTCCGATTCTGGACTTAGCCGGATATACAGAAGACATGCGTCTACCGAAGCACCAAACTCCCGGTCTGCGTTGATCCTGAAAATTGATGCGGATGAGATGGGGGCGCCGGTTGACCATGCGTATGACAGTATTCTGCGTGCCACACTGGTCTTGCAGAGCACCGCAATGGCCCCCTCCCGGTGAGCGAACCATCGCAGATTTTCCCGAATCATCCACTCAGATATATCGAAATTCGCCTTCCCAGTGATGGCGTCAATGCCTCGCAGTCGATCCAAGTTGGACTTGGGGGGGATGTTACGCCCGTCCATAGAACCGAGTACGGAGTTGGTGACCCACGGCGGATTTCCGAGTACGAGTAATGGCTCTTCCACCTGCTCCAGTTCGGAATCCCAATCGGTCAGGAAGAAATCGCTGCGGTAGACTGTGGCTTGAGGAGACCGTGACACAGAGCCAATTGCCAGGCTGGTATACGTGGGATTGTATTCATAGCCCACTATCCTGGCATTCGGAAATATCCCAAGCGCTGCCCTCAAGAAGTTTCCTTGCCCGCAGGTAGGTTCGATAATCGTCGACGGCTTAAAACCAGTATTGCCAATGAGGGCACAGACTGATATGGCGAGCGGCAAGGGGGTCTGAAAATCGCCAAATTCAACCTTGCGCCGTGTTTTAATTTGCTTCACTTGACGCGGACTACTCCAGTAACAGTGTCAGCCTCGCTTATGACACGGCGGAATTGCAGCCGCCACTGGAGGGCGTTGGAAATCGTAAGGTATCCTATCGCCGGAGGGGTCTCCAGCAGTTCGTCTGCCAGGTTTGACGCTTCGATGTCATCTACCGGAAGCATCCGATCCATCATAAAAGCGATGAGGTCGTCCTTGTTGCCGTTGTTTTGAAGTATGTTGGTTATCCCTGTTGTCATTTGGTAATCAGCCGTCCGGTTTGCCTCCACGAATACAACATGTCTTATATCTAACCTGGTGTGCAAGTTTTACCAGGCGAGCAGTTTGGAGAATTGCAGGGGTGGATTACCCTGCTCCTGATTTAGGGCGAAGGCCAAGGTATGACTGAGCGCCTTGCGCAGCAACCGGGCGTGCAGATGCCAGGTGTCCTTTACCTGGACCCGCCTGGCCTGAAAGCGTTCCACCAGTTGACTGAATACGGTTTCGATGCGGTAACGCGGCCGGCTGATTTGGTAGCTCCGCCGGGGCCAGGGGTCCTTTTTCTTCGACTTGAAAGGGGCCAGCAAGGTCAAATCCTGGCCGCTCAACTCCTCCGTCAGGAAGGGAGACCAGTAGTTGCGGTCGCCCAGCAGCACGCCTCGCGTGCCTTCAGTCAGTTCCGGGACCACCGCCAGGTCATGCACGTTGGCTGGGGTGATGCTGAACCCGGTGATCAGTCCGGGCCAGCAAAGGCGCAGATGCACCCTGAAGCCATAGAAAGTTTGCCGTGCCACGTCATCCCACCCGAAAGCGGCCTCCCCCCGGAACCGCCGGCAGCGGTAGGCCCGGGCGAACCGGCAGACCGGCAGGGGGAAGCTATCCACGATGGCGAAGCCCGGGTCATGACGGATGGAGCTCAGGAGCATTCGCCAGACCTGCTCCTTGACCCGCCAGAGGTTGGCCGCCTGGCGCACGAAGGTGGTGCGGCACACACGCGCCATTCCCGGAAAGAAGTGGCGGTAGTGCTGGCGGAAGTAGCGGTAGAGAGTGATGTCCTGGCTCAGACCCAGGAAGTCTCCCACGGCCTCCATCGTCAACACTTCGGCGTCAGACAACAGGGGTTCGGGTCCGCTCTGACGGAGCCGTTGTTCTTGAAAAAGGCGTTTCAACACATCATCTATGCGGCAAAAGGCTGTTATTATGTGGGTGTCCAGGTCCATCAAGCACCTCTTCTGGGAGTTAGCTGTCTCCAGTAGAAGTGGTTGGACCTGGATTTTCAACCCCTCTTACAACTTGCACACCAGGTTATCTAGCCGTCCGGTCTCACTGACGGTACTGTCAGCCTTTGCATAAACGAAGACCAGAAGCGAATGCCCGAGTCCGTATATCTTCTGGCGGGCTGACCTGTACGGAGAAGAGGACTGAGGCTGCCGGATACTCGTCACCTTCATATCAGTGGCGAGACCGGGGAAATCAATGCCCCTGGCTGATGATCCCTCCTCATAATCGTACTGTCCCTTGAGATATGCTCGAAACTTCTGCTCGAAATATGTCCCGATGGCTTTGCCGTCCGTCACTCCGTACAAGCTGGGCTCTTCATGTCGTGATTCGGCTTCCGCAAATACATTGGCTTCTGACTTGAGGATATCAATAGTTAAATCGGGCATGACTTTGCGAGAATCTCCGTGGTCGCGTGTATAGGCGGTACTGGTGTCGCTGTCCCGTATTATGCCCGTCGGAGATGGTTGGGTGTCAACTGGCCTATGACACTGATTTCAACCTGCGTTGCAGATGACCCTGTGCTAGAATGGCCGCAAAGTTACGCTGCGAGGAATAGAGGGTATGAAATTCGGATTGATGTACGAGATTCAGATACCGGAACCACACTATCCCGGCGTTGAGGCGGAGCGGTACAAGCAGGTGCTGGCCCAGGTGGACCTGGCGGACGAGGTGGGGTTCGATTATTTCTGGACGGTGGAGCACCACTTCCTGCGAGAGTTCTCCCATTGCTCCGCGCCGGAGGTGCTATACGGGGCCATCTCGCAACGCACCAAGCGCATCCGCATCGGCCACGCCGTGGCGCTGCTGCCAGGGCAGTACAACCATCCCGTCAGAGTGGCGGAGCGGGCGGCGGTGCTGGACATCCTCAGTGATGGGCGTATGGACCTGGGCACGGGGCGGTCAACGACCCTGATTGAGATGGACGGGTTCGAGGTTGACCCGGAGCAGACCAGGGCCCAGTGGCGGGAAGCCATCGGGATGATCCCGAAGATGTGGACCGAGGACCCCTTCTCGCACCAGGGCGAGTTCTTCAACATCCCGGAGCGGTCAGTCATCCCCAAGCCGGTGCAGAATCCGCATCCGCCTCTGTGGGTGGCTTGCAGCCAGCCGGACTCCTTCCGGCAGGCGGGAGAGTTGGGCCTGGGGGTGCTGTGCTTCAACCTGGGCGGCTACGCCCAGATGGAGGAACGGGTCGCGGCATACAAGGAGGCGGTGAAGAACGCCGAGCCGGTGGGGTCTTTCGTCAACAACCAGGTGGCCGCCCTGTGCATCGTGCATTGCGGGGAGGACGATGAGGAAGCGCGGCGCATCGGCGGACAGGAAGGGGCCTGGTTCGTGCAGCAGGCCGAGAACCTCTACGCGCCTTGGGCGGGCCGGAAGGTGCCCGACTCGTACCGGTTTGCGGTAGACGCGGTGCAGACGGAGCGGGCCGACAAGACTGCGGAAGACCACCTAGCGTCGGGGGCCTTCGCTATGGGCAGCCCGGACACCATCATCGAGGTGATGAAGAAGTACCAGGAGGCGGGGGTGGACCAGGTGCTATGCTTCGTCCAGCCGGGAAACCTGGAGCATACCCGGATCATGGACTCGATCAAGCTGATGGGCCGCCACGTAATCCCGTACTTCCGGTAGGATGTGACGGACGAAGCTGTTGTGTTAAGAAGGCCCCGGAGCGCACCGGGGTCTTCTTGTGAGATGGCAAGAAGGCGTGTGAGGGTTCCTGACCAGGATCCAATACATTACAACCCGCCTGGATTTCGTTGTTTCTAATGTCGCCGCTCTGAATCCGGGGCAGATGAATTCCCGCTTTCGCGGGAGTGACGGGTTGGAGCGGGCACCGGACGGAATCGGCGCATGTCCTCTTAGCTCAGGCACCATTCGGCCCGCCCTACGTCACCCGGTGCGTGGCGTGCATATAGTCCCCGGTCTCGCTTAGGGTGGCAAAAGGCCCGAACCAAATCTCCGGGCTTTGCGGACTTGAAGGGTGGTTCTTCGTCACTATACAACCCTTCTCGTGGACTCTTGCCCGGCCAAGGCTGCAAATGTTAACAGCTTACTGCATTGGTATGTCGCCAAGGGCGTTCATCTAAATGTATAGAAACATTTACTGGCTGGCCGTGTTCGCCATGTCCAGGATTCGATGGACGAATCCACGCACGATGGGACGGTCCCTTTCAATCTCATCGTCTTCCATGCTGTCGTGGTAGAAGTTAGCATGAAATTTCTGGGCTACGGAAAACTCGGAGGATAATGCCCTGTCGTTAGATTCTTCAGCGAGACGGTCTACCGCGTTGCGCCGGTGGTTATACTTGCTGAATGCCCAACCCCTCTGCTTGGCGACAGCCGTGACGGCATGGGATGCGGCTCCCCACAGCTTTTCAGAACCTTGTAGGGGGTCGCCTGCTTCAAATTCCCGGTCGGAGTGTTCGAGGAATTCCTGGGCGATCTTGATATGGCCGCCTGCGGTCTTTCCCGGACTGGGCATTATGTTTGTCCTTTTCTGGGCAGGGCCTTTGCATGGTCGCGGTTTCTATGCCCAGCTACTATGGATTCCCGCCCCGAGCAGGTCGAGGGCAGGCTTTTCGCGGGAAGGATGGACTGGGCCGGTTAGTCTTCGTCGGGGAGGTCGGGCATGAGGACGAATTCGGGGTAGGCCTCGATGCCCAGCTCGGCGGCGTCCTGCCCCAGCTGTTCCACCTGCTCGGAGACGCGAGCGCCCAGGGTCCATCCCAGGACGCGCCATGCCACCCAGGAGATTCCGAAGACAAAGGCCCCGACGGAGGCTATTCCGGCAAGCTGGACCAGGATGTCCGCGCCGGTGGTGATGCAGACGGCCAGGGTCCCCCAGATTCCGGCGAACAGGTGGACCGGGACCGCACCGACCACGTCGTCGACTTTGACTATCTCCAGGAACTTGAGGCCGCCGGTACAGATAGCGCCGCCGATTGCGCCGATGACGACGGCCCAGTAATGGTCAACGAAGTTGGGTCCGGCTGTGATGGCGACCAGCCCGGCCAGCGCTCCGTTCAGGCAGGTGAACAGGTCGATGCGACCGAAGAGGGGCCGGGAAAGGGCCAGGGCGGCGATCACTCCGGCTGCCGCCGCCAGGTTGGTGTTGGCCAGGACGATGCTCATCCACACGGCATCGACGGCGCTGCCCAGGGCCAACTGGGAGCCGCCGTTGAAGCCGAACCAGCCGAACCACAGGATGAAGACGCCAAGAGTGACCAGCACAACGTTGGACGGGGGGGTGGGACGTGCGCCGCCGTCGCGGCGGAACTTGCCCAGCCGGGGGCCGACCACCATCGCCCCGGCCAGGGCGGCCCAGCCCCCGGTGCTGTGGACGATGGTGGAGCCGGCGAAGTCGGTGAACTCCATTTCGGCCAGCCAGCCGCCTCCCCAGGTCCATGCGCCGACGACGGGATAGATGAAGGCGGTCAACAGCAGTGTGAAGATGAAGAAGGACCACATGTTGACCCGCTCGGCCAGGGTGCCGGAGACGATGGAGGCGGTGGTGGCGACGAAGACCATCTGGAAGAACCAATCGGACATGACGGCCTTGCCGCTCTCGACCACGGCGGGGAGGGCGTCTTCCTGCCCCTGGACGAGAGCAACCTCGTCGGCGGAGGGGCCGTAGAGGAGCTTGAAGCCGCCGATGACGTGCCAGACATCGACGTACATGAGGTTGTAGCCGATGAAGAAGAAGGCCAGCCCGGCGATGGCGTAGAGGCCGATGTTCTTAAGGCAGATCATCGATGCGTTCTTGGTGCGCACCGATCCTGCCTCGAGCATGGTGAACCCGGCGCACATCCACATCACCAGCGCGCCCCAGATGAGGAAGGCGAAGGTGTTGAGAACGAACTGGGTCTCGGGGTCTACCCCGGCGGCGTGAGCGGCGGATGGCCAAGCGAAGACGACGCCCAAGGATACGACCCCCGCCAACGCGATGAGAGCAAGCCGGGAGTGGTTCCGAAGGAATCTGGCCAATCCGCAGGTTGTCATTTCAGATGCCGTCATTCGCGCATGGGGCCATGCGCCGAATGTCAACATGAGCTAGTCTGAGGAGGGCAGTTTGCGAGGTTGCTGCAACTCCATTTCGGCGTCGCAGCAGTTGATCACTCCTTCGCCGCTCTTGGTACATAAAACGCTGCTGCCGCAGGTCTCGCAGACATAGCGTTTGCCCAACTCGTTTGCCATATGGGGGCCTCCTTGGAATACGAGGTATGAGGTCCGGGGATTGGCCACTGTTTACTTCTGCTGCATGGGTTCTCTGCAACAGTTGATGGTCCCCTCACCGCCCTTGGTGACGATGAACTCGGCCCCGCACTTGGAGCAGCTATAGCGTTTGCCGGTCTGGTTGGCCACGGGACTTACCCCTCTATGCCAGCGGGCTGGCGGAATGTTGGGCTAATTATAGACAAGACTCATGGGGCGTTCAACGTGGGGCAGCCCGGCGGCGGAAATTTCATTTTTGCGGACAAATGCGGACATTTCCGGTCATTTCCCTGTTCTGGTGCGTTAGCCTAATTGCATGTGATGGGCACACTCCCCCGTGCCTATTACCCCGTCCGTTTCCCGCAAAAAAGAGGTCAAAGGCGGTCTTGAGGCGGTTTTTCATCGGGGCGACGGCCAAGTGGACAATGTCGATGCCGAGCCAGTTGCGTCCCAGCTTCTGCGCCGCCGCCATTCTGACTTTCCCCGGTCAAAGGGGAAGGGATTCGTTCAGAGCTTCGTTGCGTCTCTAATGATTTGACTGGTCAGACTGTGGCAGGAAGCCCCGCCCCTTCCTCCAAGCCCAACATCAGGTTGAGGTTTTGGATGGCAGCGCCGCAGGCCCCTTTGCCCAAGTTGTCCAGCAAGGCAACCAGCAGGATGTGCCCCGATGGATGCAGAGACACATGCAATTGGACCCGGTTGCTTTCGTTGCAGGCCTCGGGGTCGAGACTGCGCTCGTTCAATTCGCCCGGCCCCTGCAAGTGGGCTACTTCCACAAATTGCTCCCCCTGGTAACGGTCATACAGGGTTTCCCACACTTCCTCCCCGGTGGCGCCCGTATTCAGCATGGCAGAATGTATAGGTACCTGCACCCGCATGCCGCAACGGAACGGTCCCACGGCCGGTACAAACTGGGGCTCGATACTCAACCTGGCGTACTTCATCATTTCCGGAATATGCTTGTGTCTCTGGTGAAGGGAGTATGGAGCCTCATAGGGCAGCCCATTTAACCCATTTTCCGGGTTCTCCCACTTGCTGATCAGCGAATTTCCGCCGCCGGAATAACCCGATAAGGCATTAATCGATATCGGCGCATCGTCGGGCAGCAAGCCCGCGTCGACCAGTGGCCGCACCAGCAATATAACCCCGGTAGGATAACAACCCGGGTTAGAAACCAGCTTTGATTCGCAGATGGCGCCCCTCTGATTCGGTTCCATCTCAGGCAGTCCGTAAGTCCAGCCCTCCTCCACCCGGTGGGCCGTGCTGGCGTCTATCAGGCGGGTGTCAGTCCCGGCCACCCAACCGGCCACCTCTTCCGCCGCATCGTCCGGGAGGCACAGCACCGCTATATCCGCTTCCTGAATTTGACCCCGCCGTTCTTCAGAATTGCGCCGAAGCTCCTCAGGGAGCGTCAGCAGTTCAATATCGTCCCTTTCCGCCATCCACTGGTGAATGCGGAGTCCGGTGGTACCAGTGTGCCCGTCAATAAACACCTTGGGAAGCATACTCAGCCCCTCGACATAATCGTTACTCAGCCACGCAAGTTTAATGCCAACGCAAGCAGGCACGCAATAAAGCGCCAGCCGTGGGCACAGCAGGACGCCAGGTTGGCTAAAACCCCGGTGAAGTAAAGGGTACGTTCTAAATCCTATACCTACGACCTAATTGATGGGCCTTGCTCAGGTATTCCTGGCTGCGTCCCGGTAGGTCTGGGCCTGCCGCATTAGAGTGGTTGCGCTCCTTGTGATAGACGGATATGGATTCCCGCTCTCGCGGGAATGATGGGTTGGGGGCGGGACTATGGGGGAGTCTCGGATGAAGTGAGACTCCCCCGTTGCAGACAAACGTTACGGTTAGCCGGTGAGGAGGGAGACTATTTCGGGGGCAAAGTCGTGGGCCATTTGCTGGACTTCATCCGCCGAGCGGGTGGCGAGGGGGCTGGGGATTACGACTATACGCGCGCCGGGCATTCCGAGGGTTGTGACTCTGGCGTTGGCGGCTCGGGTGAAGGCGCTGGTGATTACGCTGAGGGAAGGCACTCCCTTGGTCTCGGTGATAACTGTGTCGTGGAGACCCCACGTCGTGCAGGACCCTCAATCCGCCACGCCGTGAATAACCACGTCGCACTCCTTGGCCAGGGATTCCAGGGTCTCGGCGGCGCAGGGGGCGCTGTAGCTGAACTTGGTAGCGTAGATGACCTTGTCCGCGCCGTAATCGTTGACCAAGACATCCTTCAGTTCATGGAGGAAGGAGTCGGCGTGGTACTTGCGGTTTTCGAGGAGGCCGATAGTCTTGCCGCGCAGGCTGGGGAGGTTGGCGTTCAGGCCCTTCTCCTCGGGTACGTCCTCGGCGGAGGGGTCGAGAATCTGGATGGTGTCGGGCATGGTTTCCTCCTAGTGTTCAGTAGCCGGTGGCTAGTGGTCAGTGGCTAGTAGCCGGGGTTGCTCGACACTCTTCACCAGCCACTGGCAACTATTCACTAGGTCCCGGCGAACTGAAAGTATTTGCCCTCGGTCTTGATGGCGGGGGCGATGATCATGTCGGCCTTGTGCAGGTCGCGGATGGTGTATGCGCCGCACATCCCCATTGCCACTTTCAGGGCGCCGATGAAGTTCTGGGTGCCGTCGGTGACGGAGGTTGGTCCGTAGAGGATCTCGCTCAGGGTGCCCTTGGTGCCGACGCCGATTCGGGTGCCCCTGGGAAGCTCTGGGTGGGGGTTGGCCATACCCCAGTTGAAGCCGCGGCCGGGGGCTTCGGCGGCCTGGGCGAAGGGGGTGCCGAGCATGACGCCGTCGGCCCCGCTGACGATGGCCTTGCAGATGTCGCCGCCGGTGCGGAGTCCGCCGTCGGTGATGACGCTGACGTAGCGTCCGGTGCGGCGGAAGTAGTCCTCGCGGGCGGCGGCGCATTCGAGGGTTGCGGTGACCTGGGGGACGCCGACGCCGACGACCTCGCGGGTGGTGCAGGCCGCGCCGGGTCCGACGCCGACTAGGATACCGTCGATGCCGGTCTCCATGAGTTCCTGGGCGACCTCGTAGGTGACGCAGTTGCCGACGACTACGGGGACCTTCAAGGTGTCGAGCAACTCGGAGAAGATGAGGCCCCGGTAGCTGCGGGACATGTGGCGGGCGGTGGTGACGGTGGACTGGACGACAACGATGTCGGCCCCGGCCTCAACAGCGACGGGGGACATGCGCTTGGTGTTCTGGGGGGTGAAGGAGACGGCGCAGACGGAGCCGGACCTGCGAATCTCCTGGACCCGCTCGCCGATGAGATGCTCCTGTATAGGCTCGGAGTACACCTGCTGGAGGTAGCCTGTGGCCTCGGTCTGGGGCATGGAGATGATCTCTTCCAGGACCGAGTAGGGGTCTTCGTAGCGGGTGTAGAGGCCCTCAGCGTTGAGGACTCCCAGGCCGCCCATCTGGTGCATCAGGGTGGCGAAGCTGGGGGACACCGCGCCGTCCATCGCGGAGGCGAGGACGGGGATGTCTAAGTTGTGGTGGCCGATAGTCATCTTGGTGGAGGTCATGTCGGGGTTGATGGTGACCTGGCCGGGAACTATTGCCACTTCGTCGAATCCGTAGGCCCTTTCCAGTTCCTTAAAAAGGCGCTTAGCCATCGGTTTCTCCCTATGCGGAATAATTCAATTGAGCCTATCAGTAAGGGAGAAGGAAAGTCAATAATGGAGGTGTGGGTAAAGCCAAGGTGAAATGTACATATCGCCATACCGCACTGTCGGTGCCTACCCAGGTGTGGCCTGGAAGTGATATGAGGAACCGTGGATTCCTTTCGGTCGTTGCCAAGACCACCGAAAGGCACATCCCACCTTGGTATTGGTTTAGTTATTCATGAGGACGATTATCCCACAGGCCCGCTCCATTGTTTACCTATTCATTCACTCATCAGCCAGAGTTAGGGCGTGACTCTTAATAAGGGTTTTGGCGGGGACGCCCGTCGCTATTCCCCGGCCCACATGCGGGCCACGTCTATGGCGCGCATGAATTCCACGTTGGGGAAGGTCTTGATGTAGCTGATCAGCTTCTCCAGCATCAGCAGGCGGCCGGGGCGGCCTATGTATTGGGGGTGCATGGTCAGGGTGTAGGCGCGGCCATAGCGGTACAGGCCCTCGAACTCGGCGGCCCAGGATGCGTAGACCTCGTCGGGGTTGCGCATGGGGCCGAGCCGGTTGGCCACCGGCGCGTAGACGAAGTTCGGCGCATCGTCCAGCAGCCAGTGGATGGGAATCTCCACAATGGACTGGCCGCTACCTGGCGCAGTCTCCATGTACGGCGCATCGTCTCCCATCAGGCTACTGTCGTAGACGAAGCCGTGGGACGTGAGCAGGTCCAGCGAGTATTCGCTCAGCTCCCAGCTTGGCGAGCGGTAGCCCAAGGGCCTTTCCCCGGTAATCCCGCCCAGAATGTCCAGCCCCTGGCGCAGCACTTCGTCCTCACGCTCCCGGGAAAGGGTCGATGGTGGCTCGTGCATGTAGCCGTGGTGGGCCACCTCGTGGCCTCGGTCGGCGATCTCCCGCACCAGGTCCCGGTGGTTCTCCGCCACGTACCCAGGAATGTAGAAACTGGCCTTGACCCTCTGGCCGTCCAGCAAGTCGAGGATGCGCGGCGTGGCCACGCTGGGGCCGTACTCGGCCATCGACATCAGGCTGGGGTGGTCTTTGTACGAAGGGTCCCGGTTCAGCCAGGAAGAGACGCCATCAACGTCGAATCCCAGCATAGCAACGCATTGAATGTCTCCGGGCCAGATTCCGGCCATAGCAGGTCCTCCGATTCAACATTCGATTTGGGAATGGAGCTATCTTGAAACAGGGCTTTCAATTTATCTTCCACGATGATCAGCCCTCTCAGCATTTGTTACCGCCTGCGCAAACGAGTCGCGTCGAATGAAGGGTCGCGCCAAACGACTTTGGTACGTTCCCGGTCTGGATCGACTTCATAAAGTACCACCGGACGGATCTGAGACGGTAAGACCATGCTTACTGCAACTGTATTCCCGTCTGGGTCCAAAAACTCCACTTCATAGGCTTCTCCCTGCCCGTGAACATGGACGATAGTGCCGGCGTCTCCGGTCTTCAACTCTTCCTTTTCTCCCCCTGGTATATCCACAGTAATGTCCTCAGTGAGAGCGACGATGTCTATTTCCTTCAGCATTCGTCTACCTTTCTCTCTCTCGGATAAGCAGTGACAAATCTCGGAGCGTGGGAATCCGGCGCCAACTCCCACACGGTCCACACCCGCGGGTTGCGGCCGTCCGGTGTTTCAAGAAAACCATCCACAACGTAATGTGTTCCGTGGAGTGTTTCCCTGATGCTAACGACCTCGTGAGTAACTTCGTGTCCATGTAGCGCGTCAGCGAAAGTTTGCCAATTTTCGCGAGTGAACCCGAATCCAAGGAAGAATTTCGCTTTAGGACCGTCGTCAGGGTGTCCCACGTCAGCAAATAGTCCCGTGTTTTTTCGGGGGCTACCCTGGCCTGCTCCGCGTTGGGCAGCCGCGCCGGTGAGCTTCCCGGGGTCACTTGTCCCGGTCAACCCGCCGGGATCATGTCGAAGCCGGTGTAGGGACGCAGCGCCTCCGGGATGATTACGGAACCGTCGGGCTGCTGGTAGTTCTCCAGTATGGCTATGATGACCCTGGGCAGGGCCAGACCGGACCCGTTCAGGGTATGGGGCAACTGGGGGCGGCCACGTTCCCCGGATGGTGTTTGGGGACGGTAGCGGATGTTGGAACGGCGGGACTGGAAGTCGGTGCAGTTGGAGCAGGAGCTTACCTCCAGCCACTCCTGGCAGCCAGCAGCCCAGACTTCAATGTCGTAGGTCTTGGCCGCGGCGAACCCCATGTCGCCGGTGCATAGCTGGATGACCCTGTAGACGAATCCCAGCCGTTGGCAGACTTCCTCGGCATCGGCAAGCAGACGTTCCAGTTCGTCGTGGGACGTGTCCGGCTCCACGAACTTGTACATCTCCACCTTGTTGAACTGGTGTACCCGCTTGATTCCCCGGGTGTCCCGCCCGGCGGCCGCCTTCTCCCGGCGGAAGCACGGCGTCTGGGCCACATAGTACAGAGGCAGGCTACCCGCCGGGATTATCTCGTCCCGGTAGAGGTTTGTTATTGGGACCTCCGCCGTGGGGATGAGCCACAGATCGTCCTCGTCGTCGTGGTACAGGTTGTCGGCGAACTTGGGCAGGTTGCCCGACCCCTCCATGACATCTCGTTTCACCACTGCCGGTAGGGCCACCTCAGTATAGCCGTGCTCGTTGGTGTGCAGGTCCAGCATCCATGAAATCAGGGCCCGCTCTAGCTTCGCCGCAGGACCTACCGTGGTGTAAAAACGGCTGCCGGCCAGCTTGGTCCCCCGTTGGAAGTCGATGATCCCAAGCTGCTCGCCAGTCTCCCAGTGGGGCCTTGGCGTAAAGTCCAGTTCCGGGGGGTCACCGCTCTGCCGCACAATCAGATTGCCCTCTTCGGTCAGTCCCTTGGGAACGTCAGGCAGGGGGATGTTGGGGAGTCCCAGCAGGATGGCGTTAAGCTCTTCCTCGATGGAGTGGGCTTCCTCTTCAAGGCGGCTGATGGTCTCCCCCACCTGCCGCATTTCCCGGACCACCTCAGGGGCAGGCTCCTGTCCGGCCCCGCGGGCCTGGCCCACCTCCCGGCTGACCTGGTTGCGGCGGGCACGAAGCTCGTCGCTTTGGGTGACGGCCTGGCGGCGACGCGCGTCCAGTTCCAGTATTTCATCCAGGGGGTCATCCTCGCCCCGGGACTGGAGAGCGGCTTTCACCATGTCCGGGTCGCGGCGAATCAGTTCTATCGAAAGCATCTTGAGTCTCGGATCCTCAGCCCGCGTGCCGTCCGGCATGTCGGCGCGGGGCGATGTTCTCAGTGTCGTTTGCCCATCAAACGCTAGGGTGATAGAGTCAAGTATAACCCTTTTAGCGTTGCGAGTGCGGCTGGGAGATTAAGGAGCAACATGCTGACCCACGAACATGCCCAGACGGCGCGGGACTTCCTGGGTGCCTCGGACCGGGAGTTCGATGCCGGAGACCACTTGCAAGCCTCGGAGAAGCTATGGGGCGCCGCAGCCCATGCGCTGATGGCCGCAATGCAGGAACGGGGCTGGTCCGGCACGACTCACCGGGCGTTGAGTTTTTCGGCCCAGCGGCTGGCCAGGGAATATGATGACCCTTCAATCGGGTATGGTTTCAGCCTGGCAGAAAAGTTTCACCGCAACTTTTACCATGACTTCATGGAAGAATTCGAGATGGAAGCGGACCGTCCAAGGGTGCATGACTTCGTGGAGCGGGTGCTGGCATTGGAATAGGAAAGCAGTCCCCCCTCACCCCGGCCCTCTCCCTTAAGGAAGAGGGAGAACGGTCAGGAGAGGCGGCGCATCTGGGGGAACAGCACCACGTCCCGGATCGATGGCTGGGACGTAAGCAGCATCACGAGGCGGTCGATTCCCATGCCAAGCCCGCCCGTTGGTGGCATTCCATATTCCATAGCCAGCAGGAAGTCCTCGTCGGTGCGGTCCACTTCCTCGTCCTCATATAGAGCGCGGACCTCTTCCTGGGCCTCGAACCGCGCCCGCTGCACCGCCGGGTCGTTCAGTTCCGTGTAGGAGTTGGCGATCTCCATCCCCGCGGCGAAAGCCTCGAACCGCTCCACGTACCCCGGCGCTCCGGGCTTGGCTTTGGCCAGGGGAGACATAACCTCCGGGTAGTCCATCAGGAACGTCGGCTGGACCAGGTGCGGCTCCACGAAGGTGGACAGCAGCTTGTCGATCAGCCGTCCCCGGCTCTCCAGGGGGGCGACCTCCAACCCTATCTCCCTGGCCTGACCGGATAGCGAGGCGTCATCCGGGTAGTCGTCAATATCGATGCCGCTGTGCTTCAACAACTCGTCCCGCAGTTGGACTCTGTCCCACGGCGGAGCGAAGTCGATGATGTCCTCCCCGTGGGGCACCCGGGTTGTGCCCAGCACGTCCAGGGCAACGCCGGAGACCATCGCCTCCACCATCTCCATGACGTCGTTGTAGTCGGCGTAGGCCTCGTAGCTCTCCAGCAGCGTAAATTCCGGGTTGTGGTCCTGGTCAATGCCCTCGTTGCGGAAGACACGGCCCAGTTCGTAGACCTTGTCGAAGCCGCCGATGATCAACCGCTTCAGATAAAGCTCAGTGGCGATCCGCAGGTAAAGCTCCTCGTCCAGAGCGTTATGGTGGGTGAGAAATGGGCGGGCGTGGGCGCCCCCGGCCACCGGCACCAGCACCGGCGTATCCACCTCCAGGAACCCCCGGCTGTTGAGGAAGCTGCGGATGCTGCTGACGATGCGGCTGCGCTGGACGAACACCGGGATCACTTCCGGGTTGGCGATCATGTCCAGGTAACGCTGGCGGTACCGCATCTCCACGTCCCGTAGGCCGTGGTACTTCTCCGGCAGCGGACGCATCCCCTTGCAGGTGACGGTGAGACTGCGGGCGTCGATGGTGACCTGCCCTGTGCGGGTGCGGATCATCTCTCCGGCAACGCCCAGGTGATCGCCCAGGTCCAGGTCTTTGACGAGGTCGAACCCGTCGCCCAGGTTGTTCTGGCGCAGCAGTGCCTGGACCGTTCCTGACGAGTCCTGGAGGTCAAGGAAAGCCGCCCGGCCCATAACGCGCATGGACACGATGCGGCCGGCCAGGGAGAGGTTGGAGACGTCGGGCTCGGGCTGCTCGCCACGTTCCGTAGCTTCAAAGCCCGCAATGGCGGCGGCGGCATCGCAGGTCCGGCGGTAACGGGGAGGGTATGGGTCTATGCCTTGTTCCCGGAGCCGGTCGAGCTTGCTCTGGCGGCTGGCCAGCAGGCCGTCTTGTCTATCGGGCATGTTGTTTGCGGTCCCCCTCACCCCAGCCATCTCCCTCAAGGGAGAGGGAGGTGGCAGAGCCGCGTTAGGCGATGCTGACGATCTGGAGCCGTATTTTGCCGGATGGTATGTTTACCTCGGTAACGTCGCCGACCTTCCTGCCCAGCAAGCCCTTCCCAATGGGGGACACGTTGGATATCTTTCCCTGGGACGGGTCGGCTTCCGCACTTCCGGTGATGGTGTATTGCAGAGACCTGCCGTCCTGGTTTTCCACGGTCACAGTGGAGCCGACCTCCACAACTCCGCTGGCGGCGTCGTGGCTGTCGTCGATGATGACGGCAGTGTTGATCATGTTTTCCAAGGTCCGGATTTGGCCCTCGGTCTCAGCCATTTTGTTCTTCGCATCTTCATACTCGGCGTTGTTGACCGTGCCTCCACGCTCCTTGGACTCCTGAAGCTGCTCCGCGACGGCGCGGCGTCCCTCGGTGCGGAGGCGCTCAAGCGTCGCCTTCCGCTTTTCAAGCTCTTCTCTGGACAGGTATTCGGGTTGAGTCATGGCAGCTTCCTCCAGCCCTGCAAAGCACAAAGGGAAAAGGCGGGCAAGGCGCTGAACCTTCCCCAATCACGATTGTATTCCTGCGGTCTGCGATTGTCCAGTTTTGCGGCAACTATTAGCGTCAAAACAGCATCTCTCCAAGTCTTGTCAATCGTCTCACCACTGTTGGGCCTTCCTCCTTAAACTGTAGAGATTAGAATGGATATGTAACCGCATATAATCATTTCGGCTGACGATAGGGAGCGGACCCTTTCCCGGCACATGCCGGCCAGATACCATCGGGAGATAACCCGCGGAATGGTGGAACACGTTCTGGACCATTGTATTATCCGGGGTATAAAGACCGAACAGGACGGGACACAGACCCGAATTTACCTGGGCTTCGTTCCGGGAGACCGGATAATGCGGAGAGTGGCCGTAACTGAGGGTGGTCGCAACTATGGACAATAACTCCATAGTTACGGCATTCCCCGATAGAAACGCCACCAACAATTGGAACATGGGCAATCGGGACTGCTTCGCCGGCAGGTACGCGGAAACCGGCACGCTCACTATTGGCGAAACTGCCAGCGCCCCGTCCCATATTACAGAGAACGGAGAGCTCGCGGCGCACCGGCGATTGGGAAAAATGGACCCCGACGGCTTCATGGAACCTATCGGCGTCACCGCGCGAAGCGCTAAGGCTACTCTGAACCGGGCGAGGATTCTCTGAGTTTTTCGAGTCAATGGTAAATATCTGTAGCACCGATAATTTCAGTCGCCGTTGACAAATCCCCCCAACCTGATTAAAGTCTCCATCGTGCTTACGGACCTGCACATTTCAGTCCTAATCCCCGACACGGGCTTCACTTGAGCGGAGTCCTGTGGGGCCTGGACTGGTTGGCGGTCCCAGAGCGTCTTTTCCGGCTAACGCCGGATCTTCCGCTGTCCGTAGCTCAAACCCCGGCCGCTCCCCCTCCTTGCCCCCAGGTATGCCGTTGGAATGCCAAAGCATAACTGGTGTGCGCCTCAATCCGTGCGGCGTTCTGCCAAGGGTAAGAAGGGAATTTCTACATGTTTCGACCACTGGCACGTATCACGTTGGCCCTCGGGGCCCTACTACTGCTGGCACTTCCGGTAACCGCCTGCTCCTCTGCTGAAGAGACCCCGGCCTTGAAAATCGGCGGTATCCCCGATCAGGACATCGCCCGCCTGGCCCGGCGGTACGCCGTGTTCGCAGAATACATGGCGAATGAACTGGACGTGCCGGTGGAGTACGTGCCCAGCGTCGACTATGCCGCGGTTGTCACCTCATTCACCCAAGGGGAGATTCACCTGGCGTTCTTCGGCGGTTTGACGGGGATCCAGGCCCGGTTGCAGAACCCCGGGGCACAGGCCATCGTGCAGCGGGAGTACGACGGGAGTTTTCATTCCAAGCTCGTGCGCCGCGCCGGCCTCGACATCAACTCACTGGGAGACCTGAAGGCCCAGGCCGGAGACTTGACCATCACATTCGGCAGTGAAAACTCCACATCCGGCCACCTGATGCCCCGGCACTTCCTGGTTACCGAGGGCATCGACCCGGACGAGGACTTCCGGAGTCTCCCCAACTTTTCCGGTTCTCACGACCTGACCTGGAAACTGGTCGAGGACGGGTCCTTCGACGTGGGCGCCCTCAGCGACGTTGTGTGGGACCGGGCCTTGCGCGAGGGCAAGGCCGATGAGTCCCGGGTGCAGGAGTTCTACACCACCCCGGCCTATTTCAACTACAACTGGACTGTTCGCCCGGACCTGGATGAGACATACGGGGAGGGATTCACGGCCAAGGTACAGCAGGCGCTTCTGAATCTGAACCCGGAAGAGCACGGGGAGATCCTGGATCTCTTCAGCACCGAGAAGTTCATTGTGACCAACAACGGGAATTACCAGGCACTGGAGGATGTAGCCCGCAGCTTGGGGATGTTCCGGTGACGGGCTTGAACGGTAATAGTCCCTATATGGTGGCGGCCGAGGGTATCTGCAAGAGCTACCCCGGCGTAAAGGCGCTCGCGCCGCTGAGTTTCAACATCCTGCCGGGGGAGAAGGTCGCCCTGGTGGGACCCAGCGGCAGCGGCAAGACGACACTGCTGTACCTTCTGGCCGGTATACTCCAGCCCGATGAAGGTGTCCTGTCCATCGACGGGCGGCTGATGACATCGGTGCGGCCGGGCCGGGAACTGTCACAGCTTGTGGGGCTGGTCCACCAGCAATATGACCTGGTGCCCCACCTGTCGGTACTGCACAACGTCCTGGCGGGCCGGTTGGGGCAGTGGGGCCTGCTGCGGTCGGTCATTTCCCTGGTCTGGCCTCGCGACCGGCAACTGGCGGAATACGCCCTTGCCCAGATGGGCATTGCCGACAAGGTGAACGAGCGCACGTCCCACCTCTCCGGGGGCGAATTGCAGCGGGTGGCAATTGCCCGGCTCATGGTGCAGTCGTCCCGGATAATCCTGGCCGACGAGCCGGTGTCTTCCCTGGACCCGGCCCGGGCCGAAGACCTGCTGGGGCTGCTGACCGGCCTGGCCCGCGGGTCTGATGGAGGCGATGGAAAGACTCTGGTAGCCAGTATGCACTCACCCTACCTGATACGGAAATACTTCTCCAGGGTCATTGGCCTGCGCGAGGGAGCGCTCCAGTTCGACATGCCCGCGCCGGAGATGACCGATGAGGTATCGGACCGGCTGTATGACCTGGAGCAGCCGGAGCCGGCGTTATGGGGAGTGGGCAACTGAGAACGCCGCCCCATACCTGCCATACCCACATGCCGGACGGAACGTTGGTCTAGGAGCCGTCCCTAAATGAGGCTTCTGGAGAGCAGGCGTCTGCTGACCCTGATCCTGTTCGGCGCCTTCGCCTGGAGCCTGTCCGGGGTTGACTGGCTCGGGCCGATGGTGCACACGGGCGGCCCGCAGTCGCTTCTCCGGTTCATCCAGGCCCTGTTCCCCCCGGAACTGTCCCCCGCTTTCCTGAAGCTGACCCTGGCAGCCTCTTTCCAGACCCTGGCCTACTCGGTGGCGGCCATCACAGTTGCCGTCCTTATCGCCGTGCCGATGGCGGTGTTGGCTTCGGGCGTCGCGGCTCGGTCGTCCAGGACCGGGTTGCCTGTAGCAGTGGCTTCCCGGTTCCTGCTGGGCGCGATCCGGTCCGTTCACGAGCTGGTCTGGGCGGTGCTGTTCGTATACGCCCTGGGGCTCTCCTCGGCAACGGCGGTGCTGGCGCTGGCCCTGCCCTACGCCGGCATCCTGGGCCGGATATACGCCGACCTGCTGAACGACGTTCCCGAGGAACCCCTGCGGGCGCTGAGGTCATCCGGGGCGTCGCCATTCCAGGTGTTTCTGTTCGGGCGGCTGCCGATGGCCTTCCCTGACATGTTGAGCTACTCCTTCTACCGCTTCGAGTGCGCCATCCGGTCTGCGGCAATCCTCGGGTTCGTGGGAATCCCGGGCCTGGGGTATGAGATACAGCTATCCCTGCACGATATCCTGTTCGACCAGGTATGGACCCTGCTGATGGCGATGGTCGTCATGGTGGTGGCCGTGGACTTGTGGAGCACCCGCGTCCGCCGGAGTCTTGTATCGTGACCGGAGTACCCGTCCCATTCAAACAGCGGGCAAGACCCCGCCGGGGCGGGCGCAGGCCGATGACGTTTGCCCGCTGGTCCATGTACGGCTTCTTCGCGCTGGTTGTCCTGTCCTGGGGCTACATCTTCGGATGGACCGACAGCGGCGCCGGTGATCTGCTGTCGGGGGATAGCTGGAGCAACTCGGGCAGGTTTCTCCGGCAGCTTGCGGGGCAGGAATCCGAGGCCGTTCCGGCCTTTGCCAAGGCAGACCGGTGGCTGGAGACGGCCAGGCTGGCCTACGACACCCTGGTGATGAGCGTGCTTGCCATCGGGATGACGGGACTGGCCGCGTTCCCCACCTTCGTCTTCGGCGCGCGCAACGTAAGCAGCGGCGAATTGGGCGGCGCGCCATCAAAGTCCGGCGTCGCCTTGTTCTACGCGGTCAGGCTGACATTCGCCGTCACCAGGGCCGTGCCGGAACTGGTCTGGGCGATGGTGATCGTATTCTTCCTGTCGCCGGGGGTACTGCCCGGAGCGGTGGCCCTGGCCCTGCACAACTACGGGGTGCTGGGCAAGCTGTCGTCAGAAGTGGTGGAGAACCTGGACCCCGGCCCCGCCCGTGCCCTGCGGGCTTCGGGGGCGGGCAGCCTGCAAATGCTGCTCTATAGCGTCCTGCCCCAGGCCCTCCCTTCCTTCCTGACTTACCTGCTCTACCGTTGGGAGGTGATCATCCGCACCACGGTGGTGGTAGGATTTGTTGCCGCGGGCGGACTGGGGCGCGAGTTCCGGCTGAGCATCAGCCTGTTCCACTATACCGACGTGGCGCTGATAATCGCCTGGTACCTGATACTGGTAGTGGCGGTGGACCTGGCAAGCGCAGGGTTGAGGCGGCTGGTGTCGGGGGAGTGATGGAGGGCGTCTAAATGCTGGCGGGGCTGATAGGGGCGGATCAGACCGGCTGCGATTCAGGGAACAAGTAGGGCCGAAGCAGCCTGGCGGCGTGCTCCAATACCATTCCCGTCACCTCTCTCTCGGCATTTGACTTTGCGACAAGATCCCTGGCAACGTTCTCGCCATAGGATCCAGGGCCGACGGGCGTGAGCGCCAAGGTGTCGGTGTCCTGATAATACCGGATTCGGAGCTCCGAGTCTGGTCTTAATGTCCTGGGGTTGTGTTCCGGTCTTTCTGTCACTGGGGGACTTCCCACTGCCTTATCAGACGTCTATCGAGGTAAGCTGTGTGAGGTTGGTCATCCTCAACAACGGCCCGAATCCATGTCCGCATTTCGGGAACTGCGCCGAAGTACAATTCCCTCCTGTCCAAGTTCGTTTCTCCTAGAACTGGACCGGGTATATTACCTGGACCACCTTGCCGTCGCGCAGCGCCTCGAAGTAGGGGTGGGGCCTGGAAGGGTCCTGGAGCCAGCGGCGGGTGAAGTAGGCGCACATGTTGGAGAGCTGGATTCCCACGGAGTGTTCCGGCCCGGCAAAGGAGAGGTTGTTGATTACCGCCGTGGTGTCCTGCCCCTCATCCGTCTGGAGGAACTGGGTGATGGAGCCTGGGGCTACCGACCCTTCGTCTCTTGCAACGACCATCATAAAGTCGGCTACGGGCCAGGCCGATTGCATCAGTTGTTCGGTGTTCAGGTTTGCCATGTTCAACTCATCGACGAACATGTTGAGGGCCAGGAGGAACCGGTCGATGGTTATGGCGGACGGGTCGCTCCACAGGGAATCGGGGCTGTCGCCCCGCGCCTTGACGCCGGCAAATTCCTGCTTGTTCACATACGCCGCAAGCAGGGGGGCTTCCCGGCGTATCAGGATGCTGAGGCAGTCCTGGACCAGCTCGCCCCGCCTGTCCGGCTTCCAGGAAGAGAAGGGCCCACTCCCCTGGTAAAGATCAACAGGACGCAGTTCCCTGGGGGTCCCGGGTTCTCCCAGTGGGCGTCCGAAGTGGCGGCGGCAGAGGGCGTTGAATTCCCCGGACACGGACATCATCTGGGACTCGTGGAACACCAGTCCCGTGTGGACGTGGTGCGGCTGATTTGGGTCTCCCAGACTGGCGCCGGTGTTTCCCGATTCACCCAGGAATACCACGTACATGGGACGGCCTCCAATTCGACTGCAATGCGGGTCCTCAGCGGGCTTGCCGGCCCGGCACACTGGAAACGCGGGTCCCCCAGCGTCCTTGCCGACCCTCCGCCAGGGCAAGTGGCCTGCTCCCCAGTGTATGAGGCGACGTTCCCGGTCGAGGGACGGACCTCATACGGTCAGGCCGGCCCATTGCCGGCATGGGGGCGACGTTCTCAGTGCCGTACAGGCTACGGCAAGCCTTTGGTCAGGGTCCTTGTTCCACCAGGCGCGCTTCAACTGGACGAAATAATTGGATGAAACACCCCGGCCGGGCGTACCCGGCCGGAAGCCGGATAAGAATCGAACCCTTTCTCCGGCTCCAGCCGCTCTCCTCACTGGGGACGGATCCTCAGCGGCCATGCCGTCCGGCAACCCGTTATTGGGCGGCGTTCTCAGGGTCGGCAGCGGCCTCGTCCTCCGCAGCGCCCTCTTCCTCGACGGGGAACGCTTCCTCTTCGACCGCCCTGGGCAGGTCGATGCGCGCTACGACTTCCTCAGCGTCGGACACCAGTGTGACGCCCGCCGCAAGCAATAATTCCCCGGCCCGGAACACGGAGTCTTCCTCGGCCAACACGGACAGGTCAACCTCGAACTCGTTGGGCATCTCCAATGGCAGCGCCTCGATGCTGACCTCCCGGAGTTGCTGTACCACCGTGCCTCCCGCCGCACGCGCCCCTGGGGACTCGCCTACCAGGACCACGGGGACCTGGGCAGTTACCGGGCGGGACGCTTCCACGACCACCAGGTCGACGTGAAGAATATCGTCCCGCAGGGGATGCCTCTGGATTTCCCTGGCAAAGGCCAGGTGCGTGCCTTCTTCGCCCTGAACAGAGACGGTGATCGGGGTGGTTGCCCCGGCCTTGGCCAGCGCGTCGGTCAATGTGCGCGTCTCGCATTGGAGGGCGCGTGACTCGACGGTGGGACCGTAGAGATGGACGGGCATGATGCCGGCGCGCCGCAACTGGCGCACCTTCTTTCCTAGTACATCCCTGGAAGCAAGCTCCAGGGCAATTGCCTGGGTGGTCATTGTTTGCCGTTACTCCCTTGCCGAGAACGTCGCCCCACGCCGGCATGTGCGCTTAGGACCCGTCCGTCGGTGGACAAGGCTTGGGCGGCCCGTGCATAGGCGTGCCGGTTGGCCCAGCCGCCTAATAATAGCACTGCGTGGATATAGTGGCCAGTGGGCCGCGTTTGGCGACAGGGTCCTGACAGCGGAGAATGATTCCCGTGTTCGCTCCCTTGACGTTTGCTCCCAGGGGCCGGGGATGCCGGGAGAAAATTCACTCTTGCGGACATTTCCGCTCATTTTCCACCATTTCAGCCGATTGGCGGGTACGTGAAGGCCGGGGATTTCCCCCCGGACATTTGCGGGCATTTCCGGTCACTTTCCCCATATTGGCGTTCCTCCTCTACTCCCAGGGATGGAGGGGACTAGGGATGGAGGGGACTAACGAAAGGACCCAGTCACTACGGCTCCGGCAACTGGCGAGTAATACACATAACCCAACCTGGCAAAAGACATGACAGGCAAGCCCTATTGGACATTGGAAGGGGGCAAGTGTCAGTGGGACGAGGTCTTGGGGGTGTCCTGCACCCGGATACTTACCTTGACAGTAGGGTTATTATGAGGGTGTTTCTGCCCTATTCCCAATTTCAGAACGCGGACCCCGCGCCCGGCCTGGGCCCGGCACAATGGCGGGGGACCCGTCCCTTGACCGGGGAGGTTGGCACATGGCGTCACACCAGTTGGGACTATCGCTTCACGATGCGGCACGGGCTATGGGTGTCGTCTTCACCCAGGAGAACGAGCCGGTCGACAGGAATGTCCAGGTAAACGGAATGAACTTCCATTACCTGGAATGGGGCGATGCCGCCAACCCCACAGTGTTGATGCTGCACGGCAATTCGCAGCAAGGGCATAGCTGGGACTTCGCCAGCCTGCCCCTCTCCGAGCGCTACCATGTCATCGCCCTGGACCAGCGGGGTCACGGTGACACCGACTGGGCGCCGGACGGGGACTATTCACTGGATGCCCAGGTCCGCGACATTGATGGCTTTGTCGATGTCATGGGGTTGGACAACTTCACCCTGATCGGCCACTCGATGGGGGGCCGCAACTCCTACGTCTGGGCGTCCCGCAACTCCCACAAGCTCCGGGGACTGGTCATCGTAGATACCGGCCCGCAGACCGCCCGCCGGGGTTCCGACCGCATCCGCCGCTTCCGCGAGTTGCCCGACGAATTGGACTCTTTCGAGGAGTTCGCCCAAAGGGTGATGGAATACACCGGGCGCACCAGGGAGCAGGTGCTGGGGGCGCTGAAGTACAGCATTCGCGAGCGGCCCGACGGCAAGTGGACCTGGAAGTACGACAAGGTAATGCGCACGTCCAATCACCGGCCCTCGTCCTGGTCATCGGAGCAGCTTTGGGAGGCGGTGGGCAAGATCACCTGCCCGACCCTGGTGGTGCGCGGCGACCGCAGCGACCTCTTCACTGAAGAGACGATGCAACGGATGCAGGAAGTCATCCCCGATTGCACCACCGTCACCGTCGCCAACGCCGGCCATCTGGTGCAGGGCGACAATCCACCGGACTTCAACGCGGCAGTCCTGGAATTGCTCCACCGTATTCACTAGGGCGCGGCGGGGGCGCCCGCATGGACGTTGCCCCGGCTTTCATAGACGAGACTGGCGTACTGCGCGGCAGTCTTACCAGGAACCCGGTGTATGGCATCGGATTGCTGGTTATCAATGACCCTGGGGCACTGACCGATATTCTCTACCAACTCCATTTCAGTTTCAGGGCTGGGAGGTCTGAACAACGGAGGCAGCTTCGCCGTTCCCTGTTACGTGAGAACCGTTCTCCCTCTCCGGCTGAACTGGACCGCCTCTTCTGGAGCACCAGGCATCACGAGTACAAGTTCGCTGAGGTTAATGGACATAACCTCCAGGAATATGTAGACCTTCTCAATTTATTCTTCTCGTTTGGCGACGCCGAATTTCACGCGCTGCTGCTGGACCGGACACGACCGGGTTTTAACCTTGAGCCGTGGAATTTCGATGAATGGGCGGCTTACGTCGCGCTGACCTGCGAGTTGATAGAGCGAAGTCTCATGGCGGACAGTGGCGAAGCGGAGCTTGACAGCTTTCGTCAAGAGCGGAACCGGGCTGGAAGCTGGGGAGGCCATCCTGCCACAATCGGCGGACTTTCGGAGGATAACCAGTCCGTTACTGTTCACAGTCCGATTGCATAAATAACCCCCGGCTATGTCCGGCGTCCGTGCCGCTTCGCGGGAAAGACGTGCTCCAGCCACTCCGGGGACAACGAAAATTGTATATACTGAGGTACAATTTGTCTACCTCAGCCGCAGACCCAACTATGGTCCAGTCATCGCCATGACTTCTTGAATGACCGAACCCCTGGCTATGTCCGGCGCCCCCTCCCGCTCCTCGGAAACGACGTACTCAGACCACTCCGAGGATTACTTATATCGCAGTCCAGGCATAGGCCATTGTCAACGCTGGCGGGCGGCTGGTTGGCGAATTGCCGCCAAATCATTGGGCTACGAGGGCCGAAGCGCGTCCGCTTGTCCATTGACTGCCAGGCAACCCCAATGTCCCTCGCAAAGGGTTGACTCTATCCAAGGCAGCAGAGGGATTCCCGAAGTCGTCATGGCGTATGTTGCTGGAATTGCTCCCTGTGTTCCAGTATCATTACGCCTACCTGTAACGGCAAAAATCCCAGGCCCGCGGCTACTGGCCGGAGGGACCTGATTTCGGGAGGCCGCTTTGAAATACGACGTTATTGTTATCGGCGCAGGGTCAGCAGGTTCCATCGTCGCCACCCGCATGAGCGAAGACCCCAACCGTTCCGTTCTGCTTCTTGAGGCGGGGCCGGACTACCCGGACTTTGAACACCTTCCCGATGAGGTCAAGTACGGCTACGCCACCACCACCGACGTCATGACCAGCGATCACAACTGGCAGTTCGTCGGCAGGGGCACGGACAAGGCCCCGGAAATTATGGTGCCCAGGGGCAGGGTCACCGGCGGTTCCAGCGCCATCAACGGCCAGATGTTCCTCCGGGGCGTCCCGGAGGACTACGACACCTGGGCTTCCTTCGGCAACGACGAGTGGCGGTTCCAGGACCTTCTCGGGTGCTTCCGCAAGCTGGAGACCGACACGGACTTCCAGGATGATTTCCACGGCACTGACGGGCCGATCATCGCCCGCCGCTTCAAGCCCGATGAATGGCTGCCTGCCCAGCACGCCTTCTACAATGCCTGCAAGGAGTACGGATTCCCGGACAGCCCCGACCACAACAGTCCCGACGCCAGCGGCATCGGCCCCACGCCGTACAACAATCCCAACGGCATCCGGTGGAGTACGGCCCTGGGTTACCTGGACCCGGCCAGGCACCGGCTGAATCTCACCATCCGGCCCAACTGCACGGTCCACCGCGTCATATTCGAGGGCAACCGGGCGGTGGGAGTTGATGTCGAGAGCGGCGGAGAGAAATTCACCGTCGAAGCGGACCAGATCATCCTCAGCGGTGGGGCCATCGCTTCTCCGCATTTGCTCATGCTCTCGGGCGTCGGCCCGGCGGAGCACCTGCGCAACCTTGGAATCCCGGTGGTGCATGACTCCCCCGGTGTCGGCCAGAACCTGCGCGACCATCCCATCGTTCCGGTCACCTGGCGCACCAAGCCCGGTTTTGACCTTGACGGGCTGGCCCCCCGGAGCCAGCTATGCCTGCGCTACACCGCCGAGGGTTCCGACCTGCGCAACGATATGATCGTCATCATGTCATCCTATGCCACCGAGCGGGTCAACCGGGGCGGCAACCGCATGAAGCCGCTGGGCATCAGGATGTCGGTGTCCATCTACCTGGCCAAGGGCGCCGGGGAACTGCGTCTCCAGTCCACCGACCCCAACCAGCAGCCCTTCCTGGACTACAACTACCTCCAGGAGGATTTCGACCGCAAGCGGCTGCGAGACGGGGTACGCATGGTTGTGAAACTTGCCGAGCACCCGGACTTCGGCAACATCGTCGAGGAACTGGTCGAGCCTACCGCCGCCGACCTGGCCTCGGACGAGGCCCTGGACGATTGGATGATGCGGGAAGTCTCAACCGCCCAGCACATCTCATGCACCTGCAAGATGGGACCGGCATCGGACCCGATGGCAGTGGTGGACCAGTACGGCAAGGTCCACGGATTGGAGAACATCAGGGTCGTTGACGCCTCCATCATGCCTGACTGCGTCCGGGCCAACACCAACGTGACCACCATGATGATCGGGGAGCGGGTGTCCGAGTTCATACTCCAGGGGAAGTGAGGTTGACTGTTGCCAACACCAGGGATGCAGCCTGCTAGTCAGCCCGCGTTCCTGGCGTCAGCCAATGCCGGGGCCAAGGGCCGAACATCATGAAAGTTCTAGATGCCAGCGCAACTGGAAGAAGCAACTCTGTATGTTCTCCTGTACACTGCCCTGGCGGATTGTTTGATCGCCCTGGTTGTCGCGTATGAGATAATCTTGAATACAGCCGATTCCCGGGAACAGACAGTCATAAACATCGCGTATGGCGTAAGCGCGGCTGTAGCAGTCACAATCGTCGTATTCGCCAACGTGGAGGTGGTGAGATTGCTGGCAAAGATGTACGAACGGAAGCGGGCAGCACAAATTCGAGAAGAGCAACGCAAACGGCTTAGGGAGGCTTACGACCGTTTCGGGGTAGAAGTGAATGGTGTGCGAGCTCTTCCAGATACCCCGGAAGTCAAGGAGTTTCTTGAGGGAAGGGACGAATAGGGTCCAATAGCCAACGTTGAGGGGACAGGACATGGGAAATCACGAAATTGAGCAGATCGCGCACCTGATGCGCCGCGCCGGGTTCGGCGCGACCCGCGACCAACTGGACGATTTCTCCGCCAGGGGCTACGAGGCCACTGTCGAACAGTTGCTGGACCAGGCGGGTGAGCAGCGGATGGGCGACGACGTTATCCGGCGGTTCCACCCGGAACTTTCCGGCATGATGGGACCTCAGGCCTCGGGCGAAAACTGGCTCTACCGCATGGTAACCACCACGACGCCACTGCGGGAGAAGGTCTGCCTTTTCTGGCACGGCATTTTCGCCACGGGCTATCCGAAGGTCATTCACGGCAAGGCCCTGTCGGACCAGATCAGGATGTTCCGCCGCTATGGCATGGACAGCTTCCGGGACCTTCTGCTGGAACTTTCCAAAGACCCGGCGATGATCATCTGGCTGGACAACCAGGACAACCACAAAGACGCCATCAACGAGAACTTCGGGCGGGAGCTGCTGGAGCTTTTCTCGATGGGCGTCGGCAACTACACGGAGCAGGACATCAAGGAGTGCGCCCGCGCCTTCACCGGCTGGACCCTGGGCAACCGGGAGTACATGGAGCTTCGCTCCATGCGCGACTCGGACTGGCCATACGGCCGCATCTCCTGGCATTTCGAGTTCCATACCGAGGACCACGACGACGGCGAGAAGGAATTTCTCGGCCAGCGCGGGCGGTTCAACGGGGAGAACATCGTAGACATTATCTGCCAGCAGGAGGCCACGGCCCGGTTCATCTCCCGCCACATGTACAGCTTCTTCGTGGCCGATGAACCGCCCGTTCCCGAGTGGCCCTACACTCCGCCGGCGGACCCGGCGGCCATCGAAATGCTGGCGCAGGTCTACTTCGACAGCGGATATAACATCTCCGCCATGCTCCGCGCTCTCTTCAACTCGGATTTCTTCAAGGCTGGAGACTCCTGGTACAGCAAGGTAAAGAGCCCGGTTGAACTGGTGGCCGGCGTGCTCCGGCTGAGCGGCGAATTCGACCGCCCCCGCAAGGAGATACTGGACCGCTACCAGCAGGCCGTGTTCATGGGCCAGTACCTGAACAACCCTCCCAGCGTGGAGGGCTGGCACCAGGGTGCGGACTGGATCGACACCGGCTCCCTGGTGGAGCGGGTCAACTTCGCCTCCCAGCAGTTGGGCGACGTGCAGAGGCCCGGCGTACAGGCTATGATTGACCGAATCGCAGTGCAACTGGCGGCCGCCGGTCAGCCCCCTAATTCGTCCGAAAGCCTGGTGGATGCCTGCCTGGACCAGGTGGGCGCCATCTCCGTATCGGAGGCCACCCGGCAGGAATTGATCAACTTCGCTTCTGCCGTTGGCAAGCCGGAAATGCGGGCCGGGAGCCTTGACGATGCCAGTCGCCAGCGGGTGGCCGACGTAATCCAGATGGTGGCCTCGACCCACGAGTTCCAGCGGGCATAGACGCAATCCCCCTCACCAACCCTCTCATTCTGGAGAGGGAGAATCTTCAGGAAAAGCGATGAGCACGATAGAATTGACCAGAGGGACCCGGTTTCTCGAGTATTCTCTCTCCGTCGGGATGACCACGATGGAGGGCCGGGGATTCTACTACCCCACAGACACGGCCGTCGCCGCTAACGGACGTTTATACGTCGCCAACCGCTCCCTGGACGGAGTGGTGCGCGGCGTCCGCGTGACCATGTGCGATGTTGACGGCGAATACTACGGCACCTTCGGTTCCTACGGAGAGGAAGAAGGCCAGTTCATCTGGCCCTCGGCCTGCGCCTCCGACGCCGAAGGCCGCGTCTACGTCAGCGACGAGTACACCCACCAGGTCTCAGTATTCGACGGCGAGGGCCGGTTCCTGACCCGGTGGGGCAAGCACGGCTCCGCCGAAGGGGAGTTGGACACCCCCTCCGGCTTGGCCTCGGACCGGGACGGCAGCGTCTACGTCGCCGACACCTACAACCACCGCGTTCAAAAGTTCACCGCGGATGGACGATTCCTGTCCGGGTTCGGCTCCCGAGGCGACGGCCCCGGAGAGTTCGACATGCCCTGGGGGCTGACCGTGGACACAGATGGACAGGTATACGTTGCCGACTGGCGCAACGACCGCATCCAGAAGTTCTCCCCGGATGGCTCACACCTGGCCGCCTTCGGCAGTCCCGGTCGCGGCGACGGTGAGTTTCACCGACCCTCGGGTGTGGCGGTCGATGCCAACGGCTACATCTATGTATCCGACTGGGGCAATGAGCGGGTGCAGATACTCGACTCCGAGGGTGGATTCGTCCAGTCCATCCGGGGTGAGTCCACCCTGTCCACTTGGGCGGCCAACTTCCTGAAGATCAATGAGGAAGAGGGCGCGGCCCGCTCCCGGGCCAACCTAGAACCCGAAATCGAATACTTCGTCGACGAGCCGCACGAGGAATCGTCCCACATCGAAAAGCTGTTCTGGTCGCCGGTATCGGTCAAGCTGGACCCTTCCGGCAACCTGTACGTGACCGAGAGCAACCGGCACCGCATCCAGATATTCAAGCCCAGCGCACAGGAGGCGGTAGCGGGACGGTAGCGGGATACAACAAAGGAGGAACGACAGATGACTTCCCTGAAAAAAGACCGGTCGTTGGTGGTAATTGAACTCCAGGGCGGCAACGATGCCCTGAACACCGTGGTGCCCTACAACAACGGCCTGTACTACGATTTCCGGCCCGCCGTCGGCATTCCCCAGGAAGAGGTGCTCCAGGTACACGGCGAGTTCGGCCTCAACCCCAGCATGTCTCCCATGAAGCACCTGTGGGACCAGGGCAGAATCGCTGTCATCAACGGCATCGGATATCCCAGCCCCAACCGCTCTCACTTCCGCTCCAGGGACGTCTGGTACACTGCCGAACCCGACAAGATCGGCGCTGAGGGCTGGCTCGGAGCGACCGTCCGTGACCTTGACCCCAGCGGCGAAAACGTCCTCACCGGCGTGAACTTCGGCCGCTCCCTTCCCAGGGCGATGGTGTCCAAAGGCGTTCCCGTAGCCTCGGTGGGCAATCTGGAGACCTACGGGCTGATGCCCAACATGAAGGATGAGACGGCGCGGAGGCAGGCACTGGAGTCCTTCAGCCGCATCTACGGCCCCTCCCAGGCCAAGGACGCCGTGGCCCAGGTGATGGGCGAGACGGGAACCAACGCCCTCCGGGGCGCGGACATGCTGCGCACCGCCCCGATGAAGTACTCCTCCGGCGTCGAGTACGCCGACACTCCGATAGCCGACGCCCTGCGCAACATCGCGCAGGTGATGTCCGCCGACCTGGGCACCCGCATCTACTACGCCCAGCACGGCAGCTTCGACACCCACAGCAATGAGCGCAACGCTCACGCCAAGCTGTGGACCGACGTTTCCACCGCCGTCGCCGACTTCTACCAGGACCTGGAGGAGCACGGCCTGGCCGACGACACGCTGATACTGGTCTGGTCCGAGTTCGGACGCCGCATCCGGGACAACGGCGCGGGCACCGACCACGGCTCCGGCGGCGTTGCCTTCACCATCGGCGGCGCAATCAACGGCGGCTTCTACGGCGAGTTCCCGTCCCTCCGTCCGGAGGACCACTCGGAAGGCGACCTCCACTTCACCACCGACTTCCGCTCCACATACGCCACTATACTGGACAGGTGGCTTGGCCTGGACCCCCAGCCCATAGTCCACGGCAACTTCGAGCAGTTCGCCTTCGTGTAGGGCCGACTGCCTTAATCCGGCAAGTGCAAGCGCCGTGTCTCTGATGGTCAGGGACACGGCGCTTTGCGGAAAGAAAGATGCCGACATACAGCATCAGCGAGTTCAAGGCTCGCGCCAACGAAATACTGAGAGACCTCAAGGACGGCGACGAGGTGATAATCACCCGCCGCGGGAAACCCTGCGGCGTGCTCAAGGCCCCGCCGCCTCCAAAAACGAGGCTGTTAAGCGAATTCAGAGCGTCGCTGGCCGGTAAACTCCCCGACGCAACGTGGGAGGACTTCCAGGAAATCAAGAAGATGTGGGGGAGATTCCCGACGCCTGACGAAGTGAGAGACGGCCGTGGTGAGTAATCCACCGCGTTTCGTGGTGGATGCTCACACCCTCTGGTGGTATATCATGGCGCGGGAACGTCTCTCCCCCGCGGCAGCCAACATTTTCCGTTTGGCCGAACAGGAACACGCTTCCCTCATAGTCCCTGCCATCGTCGTAGCCGAGCTTTACTACCTGTCTGCGAAGCTCGGTGAACCTCTGACGCCTTCCGGTCTGTTGTCTGAATTAGCACCCACAATTGGGCTTGAGTTGTCCGTCCTAGGACAGGACCAACTCGAACTGCTTCCCTTGTTGACGGAGATTCCTGAGATGCACGACCGTCTCATCGCGGCAGCGGCGATGGCCCTGGGCGCAGCGATAGTTACGCGGGACCCGGACCTTCTCGCATCGCCACAGGTGGCAACGGTCTGGTAGGTTAGCTACCCTTCCCCCGCTGCCTCCAGCAGAGTGTGGGCCAGGAGCCTCGCCTCGGTCTTGGTGATGAAGCTCATGACCGGCCAGAACCCCTGGTCCTGGAGGACCAGGCAGATGGACTCCGCCGCTCCCTCGATGGGCAGGAACTGGCCGCCCTCTTCGTGCTCGCCCACCACGGCCAGGACCGTCCACTCGCTTTCCTCGGGGGGCGCGCAGACCCCCTGGTCGGTCAACTCGTACTCGCCGGTGTAGAGGTTGTGCTTCTCGTAGTGCATCTGTAACCCGCCGCGCCGCCTCAGCGGACCAGCGCCTCCGCCATTCTTTCTAGCTGCTCGCCCATCGCCGCCTCGGTGTCGCAGTGCTCAGGCCACACCGACACCCGTACCGCGCCCGCGTTCAGGAAGTCATCCACCTGCTGCCGGGTGGTATCCGGCTGCTGGCCGAAAATCGAGATGGTGACGGAAGCCGGGTCCCGGCCCCGCTCGGCGGCCAGGGTGTCCAGAATCTTGCGGCTCTCGTCGATCTGCGCCGGCGTGACCCGGATGGGCAGCCAGCCGTCGCCCCAACGGGCGATGCGCTGCAATACGTTGCGGGCGTTGCCGCCCAAGAGCACCGGCGGGTGGGGCTGCTGAGCCGGCTTCGGGTAGCAGTAGACCGGCGGGAAATCGTAGTAACGCCCGTGGAACTCGGCCTTGTCCTTGGTCCACAGCTCCTTCAGGGCCAGCACCGCCTCCCGGGTCTGGGTCCAGCGATGATCGAAGTCGCCTCCCATCATCTCGGTTTCCTCCCGGTTCCAGCCCGCGCCGATGCCGAACAGGAACCTGCCGCCGCTGTAGTGGTCCAGGACCGCGACCTCCTTGGCCAGTATCAGCGGGTTGCGCTCCGGCACCAGGGTTATGCCGGTGCCAAGCTTGATGGCGCTGGTGACGGCCGACGCCCGGGACAGGGCGATGTACGGGTCGGTGAAGTGCCGGTAGGTCCAGGGAATGTCCCCGCCGGTGGAGGGGAAGGGGCTGGCGCTACTGACCGGCAGAATCGGGTGCTCGTGATACCAGATGGACTCGAACCCCAGTTCCTCGGCTTTTTTGGCGATGAACGCCGGGTCAATGGTGTATGCCGGCAACGGCACTACTATTCCAACGGACATTTCAGTTTCCTCTCTTAACTATAGCGGTACTACAGGGCGACGGGAACCATCCACATCCACGCGGGACACCCGTGTCCTCCGCGCCCCGCCGCTCCTGTGTTGCGGCTTCTTCATCCGTTCTATCCTTCTTCGGCTGCATGTGCGGATTCGACTCGCAGCCTCAACTTCAACGCCCGCATGATTCTGAGCACAGTGGTAAAGGACGGGTTGCCGTTTTCGGACAGCGCCTTGTAAAGCCCGGACCTGTCCAGCCCCGCCTCACGCGCCAGACTGCTCATGTTCTGGGCCCGGGCAATATCATTCAAAGCGGCGCGGATCAGGCTGCCATCACCGGGGTCTTCCTCGGCGCACGCCTCAGGGTACAACCGCGCCCGTTCTTCGGTATTGATGTATTCAGATGCGTCGAATTCTGTCAACTTTTCAGGCATTACTATGCCACACCTCGGGCTATTTGCTTAGCTCGCTCAATGTCGAGTCATCCACACCCACGCGGGGCCACCGCGAACCGAATCTTCGGGTACGGCGGCTGGAGCGAACCATCCACACCCACGCGGGGCCACCCCTTTGCTATTTGATATAGCCCATCAAGCAAACCCTGGAAACCCCGGTTGAGGCGTGGACTGGGCTACGAGCGTACCCGCGCCCCCTTTTTTGCGCCTGCGGTCGCAGTCCCCGGTCTTGCCGGTATTTGCAACCCTAGCCCTTGGAACCCGCACCCCGGGCATCTGCCCTCGTGCCGCGTCCGTCAGGGTCGATGGCGCTTCGGCTCGGAACAGGATACCCTGCCCGAACCTCGATGGCTGGTTCCGCCACCCCGTAGGCGCTACATCCACAAAGACCTCCGAATCAACGTACCGGAAATACCCGCGATTGCGGATTATTGCCGCCGCGTTGATGTCGGCGTTGCCTCGGCATTTGCATTGCCCACAAATGAAAACCGCTTGGCTCTTGCGGTTTGACCTCGACCTGTATCCGCAAAGGGAACAAGTCTGCGAAGTGCCTCTACTGTCCACCGTCAAAACGGGAAAGCCCCGTTTCACGGCTTGATTCTTGAGAATGGCCAAGTTATCCGAAGTGGCGGCTTTGGCAAGAGACCGATTCAGGCCGCGCTTTTGCGAGACCTGCTTCCCCGGTGCATCCACTCCGCCTTTGGCCGACACCATCATTTCCTGGACGCGCAAGCCCTCAATTGCAATGGCCTTCATTCCCGGAGTATCCAAAATCGTGCGGGCATGATAATTGAACACCCGCCGCCGGTCCGCCGTCCTCTTACGCAGAAATTCCCGCCTCTGATACTCTGCCTTCCGACGGCGGCGTGAGTTCTTGCGCTTCCGGCCAATAGCTTTCTGCATCACCTTGGGACGGGCATAAGCCTCGTCCTTTCCCCATTTGGACCCTTTCGCGCACTCGGCCTTATCTCCATCCTTCACCGGCGTTTCATGCTGAAAGAACTCTCCCGTCGAAGCAGCCCAAGATTTCTTTTCCCCTACGTCTATACCGATGATGTCATCAAGCTCCGCGCCTTCTGGACGGGTCAAGGGAACTTCCGGGCCGCCAATGGCGATGTGGACTTCGTAGCGGATGTCCTCCAAGCGCCGATTGCGCAAGCCACGCCGTTTCCCACGGACTTCTACCAGCCGCAGGGAACGGACAACATCAGGATGGGCCGGCGAGGGCTTCCGGTCTGTAGATACCGTGTCAGGAAGCGGCTTTGCCAAGGGAATAACGAAGCCGTAACGCCGGTCCTTCACCGCAATGGCGAGCCGGTCTGCCCGGACATAAAACTTCTCGTTATTGTCGATTTCAAGGGTCTGCGTTCCCTTCTTCCTCGATCGATACTGCAATGTCCGTCTATGGGGACGCACCAACCGGGCCATCTTTCGGTCGGCCTTATCAAGCTCGTCCCAATCTTGCTTGGCCGTAGGGGGAGAAGCAGCCCAGTCGGCCCGCAGGTCCTCGATGCACTCTATCTCGTCAAGCCGTTCTTGCCGTTTGGACCGCATTAGGTGGTTGGCCCGATACGCCAGTTTCGCCCCAGCGTCGAGGACCCATCGCGGCGCCTGCGCTTTCTTTTCTTCATCCCACCACTTGGTTATGCGCCCGCATAACGACCGCTCGGGCCTTATGCCCCTCGTGGAGTTCACGACGTCAGACAAGTCCGGCTCTCGGTTCAACCAATCAACAGCCTGGTTGTACGCTCGCCGCTGTTGCGCGGCCAGGTAACCGACGCGCCGGGATAGACTACGCGAGTTCAATATTGCGTATGGATACGTCCGTATGTCGTAATGCTCGCGGGGCATACGCCCTATTCCGCCCTGGCGTCCAGGATTATGCGTACCAGCTCCTTGATGTCGAGAAGATAGATGACCAAGTCTTCCTGCTCCATCCAATCATAGTGGAAGTTGGCGTGGCATGATTGGGCGATGCCGAATATAGCACGGATGGAAGGGTTGTCCTGTTCAATGGCCAGGTCAAGGACGGCGCGGCGGCGGTGCGCGTATTTGCTGTGGGGCAGGCCGCGGCTGGCGCAGTAGGCTTTGAGGGCCTGACTGGACGCGCCCCAGAGTTTTTCCGCGCCCTGCACCAGGTCTCCGGCGGCTATCTCCCGCTCCGCGTCGTCCAGCAGTTGGTTTGCCAGCCGGGTGTGTTTTTCCGACGTGGACTCGGCAAGGTCTTCAATACTCATGGTTGATGTATTGCCCCGTTGGGATGTGCAAGTGTTGCTACACGCATTATAACCCAACGAGACTCAGGCTACTCCCGGAATATCTCCTCGCCCCTTTGGAGACGCAGGGCGATCTGGAAGGTCTGGCCCACGGAGCGGGGCGTCGGCGAGTGGGCGGCCAGGAACCGGGACATTCCGACCAGCACGTGGCGTCCTGACTCGGTGCCCCGCCGGGCTTGGTACTGGTTGAATCCCGCGTCCACTATCTGGAAAGAGTGGAACCCGGCGTCTTCAACCAGCATCCCCCGTCCCAGGGCCGCCAGCAATGCGTCGTCGTTGCCCGACCCGGTGATGTAGCCGGAGACCAGGTGCGACACCTCCTCCACCTGCTGCCGGACGTTCATCTGTTCGGCAAGCCGGGACAGCAGCCCCGCTTCATCCACGGGGCCGGGGCCGGTCTCCGGGATGCGCTGGGGCGGCATGTTCAGGAAGCGGTCCAGGTAGATGCTCATCGCCACATCGAACACGCCGCGCATAAGTTCCACCGAAGGGGCGCGCCGCAGGGCCTGGTGCAGGGCGTTGGCCGCGGTCAGGGTGTTGTGGACCGTGTCCCAGTCGTTGAACTCGTTGGATATGTGGAAGTGAGCCATCCTGAGAAAGGCCGCATAGGCTACCGCAGACCCCAGGCCGTCGGCGCTGGCCCCGGACTTGATGGCCTCTTTGATGGCGTCGATAATCGCGGCGGGGGAATCGGACAGTATCTCCCGTGCCAGCGCGTCCGCGCCGTCCCAATCGCCCTGCCTGTCCGCTCCCGCCTCATCTATATCCCGCCGCCGCCCCGCTGCCGCCTCCAGCAGGCCGGGCAGTTCTTCCCTGGCCCGCCAGACCATAGAGGCCAGGTCGATGGGGTGACGCCAGGAACTCAGTTCCTGGCTCCGCCTTGCCCGGGCCATCCCGTGGACCAGGCTGGTCAGTACCCGGCTGGCGTGTTCCCATCCGATGTGGTCCAGAAGCTCGAAAGCCTTGTTGGCGAAATCGACCACGTGGCCCGCGTCCAGGTAGATGTGGTCGGTGGCGGCGGCGAACACCATGTCGGCGATGTCGCGCTGCGGGATGCCCAGCTCTACCGCAGTCCGCAGGCAACGCTCGGCGGCGTCCTCGCCTCGCACGTCGATGAATCCCCGGAACCACTGCTTGAACACCTCGGGGCGGGTCTCCCCGGTGGGCAGCGGGTCCACCACAAAGCGGGGCGGCCGGCCCGCGCACTCCCTGGCCACGTGCAGCAACCCCTGGTACATGGCCAGCGGGCGGTCTTCCCCGGCCAGCAGCGGCGCAATGTTGGCCGCCGACGTCAGGATGGTCATGGCGGGTCCCCATCCCGCCGACGTATAGGTTGTGCCGAACTCGGCCCCGATGCGCAGCGGTTCCCGGTAGTCCGCTCCCGCGGTGTTTAGTCCCAGCACCGACTTGGCTATCACCAGGCGGATGCTGTGCTCCAACCCGTCCCGTAGGCGGCCGGACCAATGCTCCGCCTCGTCGCGCTCCACCGGGCGAGGGTCCACCCAGACCTCTCCGTCGACCACCCTTACCGGGAAGCTGCGAACATCGTCGGCGAAGGGGTTGAAGGTGCCGCCGCTGGATAGGTCAAACCGGGCGTGGTGCCAGTGGCAGGTGAGGATGCCGTCACTGACGCTGCCCCGGTCGAGGGGAAAGCCCATGTGGGGACAGCGGTTGTCGACCGCATACACCTTGCCGTCGTGGTAGACCACGGCGATGGTATGCCCGCCGCCGGTCACAACCCGGCAGGCGCCGTCCTTGAGTTCGTCAATTGTTCCGGCCCGTATCTGCCCCTCAACTATCGTTGCCATGCTCGCCCCTCCCGGTCTGGATCAAGACTAACGAGTGGATTTGACATAATGATTATAGTTGATTGTAATGGTGACTCTGCGCCTGCGCAACCGGAATGTTGGCTATTACGGCGAGCGATTGTGTTCGGGCTTAAGCGGTCACGAGATTGGGACTGCTTGTTCAGCAACACTGACTATGGTGTCAAGCACGGAGACGACTTCCGGATCAATCTCTTCTACATCCACGTGCTCCACCAGGAAATGGTAATCGGACTTGGTAATCCCCCCGGACATTTCGGTCTTGCTGAAAAAGGCATGGAAAAGCGGCGACAGAAATTCTTCAGAAACCTTGGTATCGTCATCCCAAGGTGAAGACTGCCCCAACACTCGGCGGGCATTTTCCACTTCGTAAATAGCTTCTTCCATACTTGAACGAAATAGGGGCAATTCAGCGTCGACCCAACGCAACACCGATTCTCTGCTGCACAGGTAATTTTCGATTTCCCGCTTCCGCCAGCTATGCTCCTCCAAAACTTCGTTTCCTCCGCCAGGCAGATTCAAACGGTCAAACAAAGCGAATCCCCGCAGGTCAGGACATGCCTCTCGCAACCCATAAAAGTGATGACGGGCCTGCATCGGCTGGTTGCCTACGTAATGGACGAAGGGACGTTCGAGGACACCATCCGCCTCATGCCCCAACCGCCGCGCGAAGGCTTGCAAGACCGTCAAGTCCGTGGAACCTTCAAGATACAACACCCAGCCGGATTGGGCAGCTTGCAGGTAACTCTCAAACCCAATCTCGGCTAGCGACTTCACAACTTGAGCGCCTCTGCCGCTTATCCGATGGGGGGCGCCCACGAAAGCCGTTACAGTGTGTCGTTCTCCAGCCTCGTTCAGAATTACTTCTGAATGAGTTGCAATCAACAATTGACTGCCTTGGCGAGATGCTGTCTCCGTAATTGCGCCATAAGTCTGTCTCTGACGCAGGATTTCCAGGTGGGCATCCGGCTCGTCGAGCATGATCACCGAGTTGGGATGCAACAGCATATAGGCTGTCAGTAACAGAGTTTGCTGGAACCCACGGCCTGAAGACGATAGGTCCAGTTCCAGGTTCGCCATGTGACCGTCTCTGTAACGCAAAGAGATTTCCCCGCGTTCCGCATTGTATTGCGGCTCCAAGATGGTTGCCCCGAACAACCGGAGCATCTGCGGCACCAGCACATCTTCCCACCCCTGCCGGTGCTGGATGAAGACCTGGAAGCAAAGGTTGCGCAAGACCTCTGCCGTGCGTCCTTGCCCCAGCAGCACATTGACGGTCCCTGGTTGAAGCATGGCTTCAGACGAAGACAAGCCCGACATTGGGGGCAGAAAAGCGACCTGTTCCTCAAAGGCTTCTGCCGGTATGGGCATTCTGGTCTCAGTGCCGTCGCCAGACTCGGACCGCAAAGGCCGACAGTAGAATGACTCAGAGTTGGCGTAATCAAATTCCAGTCCGCAGGTCCACTTCGTTCCGGCCCTGGAGATTCCTGTGACGATCACCTCGATTCGGATGTTGCTGGTCCCGCTAATCAGTTTGTTCGCCTCTCGGGTCCGCAGACCTCGCCACAGCAGATTGGCATGACTAACCGGCACCGAGAACAGGTCGAGGCGGTTGATGGAAACTCCCGGCCGCCGCATCTCATCGGCGGGGACCATACCCCAACGGTCTCTCCATCGCCTCAGCCCGAGTTCCCAAAGAGCAAGTGATTGCAATGCGGTCGTCTTGCCCGAGTCATTGGGGCCGACGAAGACCACTACGTCGTCCAGTTCAACCGAAACGTCTTCAAATTGTTTGAAGTTGCGGACCGTGATACTGGTAAGCATTCCAACTACTACCGAGCATATCCAGGTCATCGGAATTATACACCTCGGTCGATTTGGTTAGTCATGTCATGTGGTATCATTGGCCCAATCATCCATACGTGGAGGCCCCGATATGCCCTTCGGCGACAATGACTGGCTGGCCTTGACCGACGAGCCTGCACTGGAACCGGATATTCCCCTCTGCGACCCGCACCACCACTTCTGGGACGGGCGGCTTGGGAGCATCCCCTACCAGCGTTACCTCCTCCACGAGCTGATGGGCGACCTGGACAGCGGCCACAACGTCCGGTCCACAGTGTTCGTGGAGGCCCGGTCCATGTACCGTCCCACCGGGCCGGAGGAATTGCGGCCGGTGGGAGAGGTCGAGTTCGTCCAGGGGCTTGCCGCGGCCAGCGCCAGCGGCATCTACGGGGAGAGCCGGGCCGCCGCGGGCATAATCGGCCACGCCGACCTGAAGCTGGGCGACGCCGTAACCCCTGTGCTGGAGGCGTTGCAGGCCGCCAGCCCCAACCGCTTCAAGGGCATCCGCCACAACATCACCTGGAGTCCCGATCCCGCGTGGGACAACCGGGACGCTGAGGGAGTCGCCTCCACCGAGTCCTTCCGCGCCGGGGCCAAGGCGCTGGCCAGGATGGGTCTGTCCCTGGATTCCATGCAGGCGTTCACGCAGCTCAAGGAGTTGGCCGAGTTCGCCCGGGCCGTGCCCGAACTAACCATTATCCTGAACCACATGGGCGGCGTGAGCCGCACCGGCATCTACAGCGGGAAGGACGATGAGGTCATTCCCGCATGGCGCGAGGGCATCGCCGCCGTGGCAGCCTGTCCCAATGTCACCTGCAAGCTGGGCGGGATGGGAATGCCGCGCTGGGGCTTCGACTGGCACGCCAGGGAAGTCCCCATAGGTTCAGAGGAGCTGGCCGAGGCGATGGCCCCCTGGATGAATTACTGCATCGAGCAGTTCGGCCCCGACCGTTGCATGTTCGAGAGCAACTTCCCGCCGGACAAGGTCTCCTTCTCCTACAACGTGATGTACAACGCCTTCAAGCGCCTGTCCCAAAGCTACAGCCCCGGCGAACGGGCCGCCATGCTCCACGACACCGCCGCCCGGGTGTACCGCATCCAGACTTGAAGGTCAGGGCTGGCCGCCCAAGTCCTTTATCCTGTGTCGAGACCTGGCCCCGCCATCTACGGTGGAATGGCGGGGCCAGGCAATTTCTGCCCGCCGCCGCGGTAATAGCGGTGACCCGTTATGGCGGTGTCAACCTTCTCCGGTCTCCACTTGCTCAAGACACACAAAAGTTCTGCCGTTGCCGTGATTCACTTTGCCATTGGTGTCCAATAAAACGTCTGCCGCCTATAAATTGCATCTGCCAATGTGTTGACATATCCATAATCTGTGGGTACTCTATGCGCGATGCTATTAGTTTATACATAAATATTGACTAATGGTATACATTGCACATCCAAGAGTACATGGTGAGACTGGAGGAAAGTGATGTCAAGACTTGGTTGGATCGGACAACTCCCGATATTGGGACTTCTGGCCGTTTTCATGTCGGCGCTTGTATTGGTTGCCTGCGGCACGTCGGCTCCTGCCCAACCTGCTACGGAGCCTATGGATATGGAAGCCATCCGGTCGGTGGTCAAAGAAGCTGTGGCCGATGCCAACAAGGACGCCGCGACCCGCAAGGACGTGGATGATGCCGTGGCCAAGGCGATGACCGCCGAGGAAGTGGCTCCCATCGTGCAGACTGCCGTCTCGGATGCTATGGCCGATACCCCCAACCGGGAAGACATCGCCATGATGGTTGAGCAGGCCGTCTCGGATGCTATGGCCGACGGGCTCAAACCCGATGAAATCGGCCCGCTAGTCATGAAGGCCCTGGCCGAGTCCAGACAATCGGGCATGACCCCGGAGGAGGTCGAGTCCATAGTTGCCCAGTCCATCCAGCGCGCCCTTGCTCCCGGCAAGCTGGTAGTCTACTCCGGGCGCAGCAAGTCGCTGGTGGACCCCATCATTCAACAGTTCGCCGAGGCTACGGGCATCGACGTCAACGTGAAGTACGCCAACACGTCCCAACTGGCGGCGACCCTGATGGAAGAGGGAGACAACAGCCCGGCGGACGTGTTCTTTGCCCAGGACCCCGGCGGCCTGGGGTCGGTGGAGGCAATGCTGGCTCCCCTGCCCGACTCAATCCTGCAACTGTCGCCGCAGTGGGCGCGTTCCTCGCAGGGTCGATGGGTGGGAATCTCAGGCCGTGCCCGGGCCGTGGTGTACAACACCGAGAGGCTGACTGAGGCGGACCTGCCCGATGACATGTGGGGGTTCACCGATCCCAGTTGGAAGGGGCGCATCGGCTGGGCACCAACCAACGCATCCTTCCAGACAATGGTCACTGCAATGCGAACCCTCTGGGGCGAGGACCGGGCCCGCGCCTGGCTGGAGGGAATCCAGGCCAACGATCCGAGGGTCTATCCCAAGAACACGCCCCAGGTCGCGGCGGCCGCCGCGGGCGAGATAGACGTCGGTTTCGTAAACCACTATTACCTGTTCCGCTTCCTGGCCGAAGAGGGCGAGAATTTCCCCGCCAGGAACTATCACCCAAGAGGCGGCGGACCGGGGGCGATCATAATGGTGGCCGGGGCCGGAGTTCTGAATACCGCAGAGAACTCGGACAACGCTGAAAGGTTCCTGAGCTTCCTGCTGTCCACCGTGGGGCAACAGTACTTTGCCTCACAGACTTTCGAGTACCCGCTGGTGGAGCGAATCAAGACTCCCAGGGTCCTGATACCCTACACGGAGATCAATGCCCCGGAAATTTCGCTGACTAACCTCGCCGACCTGGTTGGGACTCAGACCTTGCTCCGGGAGACTGGAGTCCTGCCCTGACTTCACGCTCCTCCCCATGTCATGCCTGCCCCGCGCTGTGCATCGACTCCTCCGGCGCGGGGCAGGCATGACATACGACATGTGACGGGGCCTCTTTGTCCCCAAGGGGAGATCCCGTCACCTTATCGAGAAACCCTGCTCTGCTCCCGCCAGGGATCGGATGCAGCCTGAGCAACCCTTACCGCAGCACCCCGGAAAGCAGCCACTCCCCGAACCCGTCCTGTCCCGGCAGCGGGGGCATTTCCACCTCGAAGCCCGCTTCCGCCATCAGTCCTGTCCATGTGCTTAGAGGAAACAACCCGGTGACATGCACGTCCTTTTCATACCGCCGATTACCGTTCTCCGTAATCTCATAGGTGAACCACGACTCTATCTGCGTGTCCGACGGGTCCGGGTCGTGCAGCCGTTCCTCGGTCGCTACCGAAACCGGACCTTGGGACGTTTCCCACCGGGTTACCATACCCTCCCGGAATGACTCGGCCACCAGGTCGGGAGCGACCAGCAGCAGGCCCCTCTGGCGGAGGTGCGCCCGCGCCGTCGCAAAGGCCGCCCTCAGGTCGTCCTTGGTCAGCATGTAGCAAATGGCGTCGTGAATCAGCACCGCGTCGAACTGCCGCCCCAGACGCACTGTCCTCATATCGCCCAGGTGGTGGACGACGTCCGGGTTCAGGCGGCGGGAAAGGTCCAGCATCCGCGGGGAAATGTCCACCGCCTCGGCCTTGTGAAGGCCCGTCATGTGGGAAAGGTTGTGCCCGCCGCCAACCCCCAACTCCAGCAGCCGGTGGCTCCCAGTCCCCAGCTTGTCCTCAATGGCCCGCAGCCAGTGGACTGCCTCTTCGGCATAGTCCTCCACGGGACTGATTACCGGCCACAGGTAGGCCAGCTCGTTATAAAGCCGTACATCTTCCATGCTAATACCCTGAGATATTCATTGAGATATACATTGCCATTGAGATTGAAGAGTTGCCCGGCGGCAGCTTGCAGGGGTATTGCCCCCTCTTGGACATGAACATCCGGTGGGAGCGGGGCGAACTGGTGGTTTACGACCAGTCCACGGGAGCCCCCTCGCTACCTTGGCAGACGAATGCGCCCGGGCCAATGCCGCAGGAGCAGAATTGGCAGCCTTGCGGGACCATTTGCGCCGTTTGCAGGAATAACGGCCGCCCCTCACTCTTCTCTCTCCTCTCCCCTGCTCCCGCTTCGCATCGCCAGGGCCGGGACTATGGCCAGCAAGGCCGCTCCCGCGGAGACCCGGAAGAAGTCGTGGAACAGGGCCAACCCCGCGCCAGTGAGCCGGGCGCTGTACTCAGACTGACGCGCCGCGAACTCTGCCGCAGGCTCATCCAGCCGGGCGATGGGAAACTCCAGCCCCGCCGTCAACGCCTGGAAGTGCCCGATGCCCCACGCGCTCAAAGCCGCCAACCCCAACGTCATCCCCAGCATCCGGGACACCACCACCAGCGACGCCGCCGTGGCCCGGTAGTCCTGCCCCACCGAGTCCAGGGCGTGGGACACGATGGGCGTGAGTACCAGCCCGAACCCAAACCCTGCCAGGGCCAGGTGCAGCGTCAGTTCCGGGTCGGCTACCTCCAGGTCCCAGCCGGCGGCCAGCAGCATCCCGGCGGCCACCATCGCCAGCCCTGCCAGCGTCACCGGCCTCACTCCCACCCAGCCCAGCAGTAGCCCGCCAACCACCGCTCCCGCCGGGACCGCCGCCGTCATCCGCAGCAGCCACATCGCTCCGGTCAGCGGGGCTTTCCCCATCACCGTGTTGGCCAGCAACGGCACTGTCACCATAGCCACGACCAGCGATGTCCCAACCAGGAGCTGCGTGGCGTTGGCCGACACGAAACCCAGGGAGCGGAACATTGCGGGAGTCAACAGCGGATGCCGGGACCGGGACTCCAGCAGGGCCAGTACCGCCAGCAGCCCCAGCGCAGCCGCCAGGGCCGCAAAGGGGAAGGGAGACGTTAGCTGGAACAGGCTCTGCCGCGACAAGGCCAGGGACAACGCCAGCAACGCCGCCACCAGCAGGCTTCCGCCCAGGTAGTCCACCCGGGAGCTTGAGCCGGAGCGGTTGGGGAGCCACATCAACCCCAGGAACAGCGCCGCCGCCTGCGGCACATTGAGCCAGAATATCCACCTCCAGTCCAGCCACTCGATGATTGCCCCGCCGTAGGCCGGACCCAGCATCGACCCAGCCTCCGCCGACGCACCCACCACCCCCAGGGCCAGTCCCTGCTGACGGCGGGGCAGTGATCCGGCAGCGATGGCCATCCCGATGGGCACTGTAGCGCCTCCACCCACGGCCTGCACCACTCTGGCCCCGACAATCCACTCGAAGTTGGGAGACACCGCTACCAGGCACGTCCCGGCGGTGAAGACCACGAGGGACGCCTTGTAGGTACGGGAGTAGCCGTATACGTCGGCGATGCGCGCAACCACGGGCATGGCGACGGTGTAGCCCAGCAGGTACGCGGTAACGATCCAGGATGCGCGGTCAAGCTCCACGAGGGGGATCCGGAGGTCGCGCATCACGCTGGGCAGGGCCGTCACTACCACCGTCTGGTCCAGCGCGGTCACAAACGCACCCAGCCCTACCAGAGCCAGCGCGACGTATGGAGGAAGAACTGCCCGGCGGCCCGTCATCGTGCCAGCTGCTTATAGGATGGGGATGAGGTTAGGATGGGTCAAACCAGGCGATGATCTGCAAGACCCCCTTAGAGGGAATAGACTCTTATGGGAAGGATTTGACTACAACTCAAGCCCCTTAGCCAGCTTTTCCAACGTAGAGTCAATGTTGAGGGCTTGACGGCGGGCCAACACATAGAGCCTTGCCATTTGTTCGTCCTCATCTTCAGTCGAATCCTGGTAGCGGAGGGATTCCACAGTCTCCCCCGATTCGTCTATTATGTCCAGCCCGTAACGAGTGGCCCCGCGCTGTGTCATCTCCATAATCATGATTGAGATTGCATCCACGGAGGTGACGAATCGATCATCTTGAGCTGCACGCCTCCATTTCAGTCTGCCTTCCGACGTTCGTAGCACTAATCCTGCCAGGATTTGCCGCAACTCGATCATCTCGTCTCTCCTTGCGAATCTCCAAACCCAACATCACTCGCCAATTCTTCCAAATCACTTTGGATCGCATTCAGACTCTCGTTCAATTGGGACCGGTCGTGTTCGCGGATCGAGTCCCTCTCATGACCGCGAACGAAGTTTTCCATCTCGCGGACGATTGTTCTCGCAGTCGCCAGTTTCTCGCGGACATCGGACTGGTCTTCAGGAGAACGAGCTATGACGTCAGAGAGCATCGCTCTCAACGTCTGGTAATGCTCCGTGGAAGCCTCCCACCGGTCATCGTCGTGCAAGGTCTTGATACGCTGGATCAACGCAATTGCACGTTGCAAATCTACCGCCTGCAAGTGGTGTGCTATCTGGTCTCTGGTCTCACCCGCCGCCGTTTTTGCTGCCTCTGAAGCAGATCTGGCACCACGGGCCTCCTTGATAGCCCAACCGAGGCCGCCCAAAGAGACGACGATTCCCAGTACCGTGGCTACATCACCCCAGGTGACTGACCAGAACTCCGTCATACACTGCGATTATATCCCTTTTCCCGCCAGGGAGCTTGAGCAATGAGTTCCGTCAGTATTCGCGCCATCCCTACCCCCTCTTAACGAACAACCGCACAACTTGGCGGCACACCTTATTTGGGGCGGCTGATGGTCACAGGGGCGTCGAAACCGCCCAACCGCAGGATGCGCACTGTCTCCGGCAGGTCGGTGTCCACCACCTGCCCGGCAATCCTGGCCTGCTTCAGCATTCCCGATTCCACGTCCAGCCACAGCCGCAGGTCTACCGGATGCCCCGTCCCGGCCGCGGGCGCAAGGCCCTTCAAGTCGCCGGAGGTTACGCTGCCCTCGACCAGATGGGCCGGTTCCCCGTCCAGGTCCATCGTGCCCGCCCAGCGCGGCGAGTCCATCGCGTCGAGAATCTCCACCAGGGTCTCGCCAAGGTTGGACAGCGTTATCGGGACCATCATAGCCGGCACCGCCCGCCATTGGCCCGAGACCATGTCTGTCATGTAGGCATCGCCGTCGATGGTAATGATCTCCACTTCCACGAATGCCCCCTGCAACGCCGCCACCGCATCGACCGTGAACTGTGACTTGGCCGGCAATTCCACCACGCCCGCCGCCCGGTCCATCTCCAGACCTGGAAACAGCACCGTGGTCCCTAGCTCATGCTCCAGGGAAAACTCCGCTGTCTCAAGGGCCAGCAGCCCGTCCGCCGCCCGGCGCAGCAGTGCCTCCGGGTCCGGCAGTGGCGTGGGAGAAGGCGGCGGCTCGGTTGGCGTTGCAGTGGGTATCCCGCTGCATCCGAACAGCGTCACAGCCAGCAGCAGCACACCAGTCAACCGTAACAGCAACGGCCTCCCGGGCAGAAAATCCCTCACTCCAACCTTCTCCCGGAAGGAACGTGGACTTTTCTCGAATGCCCAACAGTCGGCGTCAGTTCCAAGACCAGAAAGCCAGCTTGCCCGCCGCCACATCTTTCACTGCCCCGCTTTCAACGTCCAGCACGAGGACGCGGTCGCCCCGGGGCCCGTGCCCGTTGACGCTGCCCGCCACTGTTGACTCCCTCCCGGCGAACACAAGCCGGGATCCATCGGGAGACCAGGGGGAGTGAGAGTAACCGTACTGGTCGAAGAACCAAAGCATGATGCCCGTGTCCGGCGATGGACGGAAACTGAACAACTGTACCGGCTCCGACCCGGCCCCCGTTTCCACCCACCACCTGGCCCGCTCCCCCGAATCGTCCAGGTCCAGCCATGCCAGCTTGTCTCCCGAAGGCGACCAGTAGAAGCAGACAATCGCTCCCTCGGCAACATCCCGCACCGAGTTTCCGTCGCTGGCCACCACACGCAGCCGCTCAAACCCGGAGACCCCAGCCTCTCGCCCATCGACCACGGCCAACTCTCCCCCGGCGGGCGACCAGGCGAAGGCCGCTGATCTTCCCACATCCGCCACCGCACGGGCCTCCGAGCCATCCCACGACCGGGCCAGGCGTAGCGAGTCCTCCCCTTCCCGGCTCTCCACATAGGCCAACAATTGCCTATCCGGAGACAGCGCGGGCACCCGGAACCCTATCAAGTCCGACGCCAGCACCGGCATGGGCACATCGTATGGCCTCCGCGCGACCAACAACTCCCCGCCCACGTGGATGGCTATCATTTCCCCGCCGGAACTCCAGTGAAAGTACAGAGGCGCGCCCGTCGTAACGCGAATCGGGGCAGACCCACCCTCCACATCCACCACCCATAAGTCCAGTCCGTCCTGCCCGCCTGCCAGGATTCCCAGGGCCGTGCTGTCGGGAGACCAGTACAGGTAGTGGGGAGCGCCCTGCGCTACCAGGGCCGGGATATCATTCGTGAAGACCGTCCTGGACTGCCCCGTTGCAGCATCGATGACCTCAACCGTCACCACCGCCTGCCCACCGGCCACCCCGACATGGGACGCCGCGATTTTCGTCCCGTCCGGCGACCACGTGGGCCAGGTGTACAGATTGTCCCGCTGCGCGGGACGGGAGAGCAGGCCCGCGGCCCTTCCCAGGTCCGCCGCTCCCGCCCCCGTCAGCCTTAGCTGGCCCGTGCCATCGCCATTGATGGTGAAAATATCCCCGCCGTCGTCAACGTATACAATGCGGTCTACAGCCAACCCCTCGTTCCTCGGCACCTCTACCACGCCGTCTATCCCTCCGCCTGTTCTTGCGTTCGTCGCGCAGGCGATAGCCAGCAGGACCATCACCAGTCCCGCCCATGCCCACTTCCCTGTACAAGACTCCAGAGCTAGGGTCATGTCACCAGCCGACTCGCCTGCTTTCAAAGACCGGGTCCCAGAATCTACCGCCATCCCTTTTGTTGCCACAGAATAGCATCGGCCACAGACCCTAGCAAACGAAGTTCATCGCCGCCCAGGGCTTTTCTCTTCCTCGAGGGTGAGGGGTGACCTCCGGGCAAATGACTCTTGCAGGGGAAATACCTTTACTACTGCCCCATAAGCATGGACACCTTCTCTCCAATCCTTGATAACTTGAGGGCGAATGGGAAAACGAAGCCACAGATAGTTAATCTTCTCGACCCCGCCATTGACAGACCTCACACAAGTGTGGGAACCGCTGCCCAGCCTATAGATTTCTCCCACACGCGCGGCAGCAACACCAACACCACTGTCCCGGTTGACCATGTTAAAATACTGGGCGTCAACCACATTTCCCTGTAGGCCCAGCTACGATTGTCCACGCCATCAACCCTATTACTATTGTTACCTTGCAGAAAATGAAATGATAGACAGTGTTAGGCTAGATATAAAAGCCGGTAACGGGGGCAACGGCTGCACCAGCTTCCTCCGGCAAAAGTACCACGCCCGCGGGGGGCCGGATGGGGGAGATGGCGGACATGGAGGCAGCGCATTCCTTCAGGGTGATGCGTCCTATACCACTTTGCTGCACCTGAGATTCACCAGCACTATCTACGTCGACCGCGGCGTTCACGGGAAGGGAAAGAACCAGACGGGCCGCAATGGACAGGACCAGACATTGAAAGTCCCCCTCGGCACCCAGGTATGGAGGCGGGAGCGGGACGGCACCCGTACATTGCTGGCGGACATCTGCGACGAGACCCCCGTCATGGTCGCGCAGGGCGGTCTCGGCGGCTGGGGGAATGCCCGGTACGTCTCCGCCACCAATCAGGAGCCGGTCCTCTCCCAGCGTGGCGGCGAGGGCGAGCGCGTGACCCTGTTCCTGGAGCTGAAGCTGCTGGCGGATGTGGCTTTGGTCGCCCGTCCCAACGCGGGCAAGTCCACCCTGATATCCCGGAGTACCGGCGCCAGGCCCAGGGTGGCGGACTACCCTTTTACCACCGTAGAGCCGGTGTTGGGCGTGGTGTACGTCCACGACAGGGACTTCGTGCTGATGGAAATCCCCGGACTGCTGGAGGGCGCCCATCAGGGCATCGGGTTGGGGCACCAGTTCCTGCGGCACGCGGAGAGGGCGCGGTTGTACATTCACCTCCTGGACGGTCTCTCCGACGATCCCCTTGCCGACCTGGATATGATCAACGAGGAACTTCGCCAGTTCAGCTCCGAGCTGGTGGGGAAGCCCCAGATCGTCGCCGTCAACAAGCTCGACGTGACCGAGGTGAGGGAGAAGCGGGAGACCCTGCGCGCGTCCATACTGGAACGCCCAAGGCCGGGTGGTACGCCCCCGCAGGTGTTCTTCATCTCTGCCGTGACCGGAGAGGGTGTGGACGCCCTGATGTCGGCGGTGTTGCAGATGCTGGACACCCTGCCCAGGGACGTTGCCGAGACCACCGTCACCGCCGAGGCTCCGACGGGAAGGCGGCGGATGGACAGGCGCAGCATGGTGACGGTGGAGAACGGCGTTTACGTCGTGCATTCCGAGCGGTTGGAGAGGCTGGTCGCCCTGGCCGACACCCGGGACGGCCGCGTCCTGCTGCAACTCTGGCGCGAGATGGGGCGCGACGGTATTGCCGCCCGTCTCGAGCAGGCGGGTATTGAGGCGGGGGATACCATACGCATCGGGAAAGCGGAAGTTGAGTGGTTCTAGGCAGGGTGACCTCAATACGGGGAACATTACAGAGAACACTGCTCCAGACCGCTTTGCTGGCCGGGGACCGGCGACGAGGATACCTCCCCCGATGAAGCTGGGCATAATGGGCGGCACCTTCGACCCGGTGCACGTGGGACACCTGCTGATTGCCGAGAACGCCCGGCATGCCCTGGGTCTCGATCATGTGCTCTTCGTGCCGGCGGGCCGCCCCTGGCTGCGGGGCGATGCCAAAATCTCGGAAGCGCATCACCGTCTGAGGATGGTGGAGCTGGCCATCGACGGGAACCCGGCCTTCAGCGCCAACGCCGTCGAGATTGACAGGCCCGGACCCACCTACACGGTAGACACCCTTGAGTCCCTCAAGGATGAGTACGGCGAAGATGCGGAGTTCTTCTTCATAATAGGGACCGATGCTCTGGTCAACCTTGACCGTTGGAGGTCCCCAGCCCGCCTGTTCGAGCTTTGCACGCTGGCTATATTCGGCAGGAATGACGGGGAGGACTCGTTGATCCTGTCCTACCGCCTCACTCACCAGTTTCCCGAGATCGTAGGCGCAGTGGTGTGGATGGGGCGCAGCCTGACCAGCATCAGCAGTACGGACATCCGACGCCGCCTCGCCTCTGCCGAGCCGGTCCGCTACATGGTCCCTGGCGGCGTCGAGCAGTACATCCGGGAACACGGGCTTTACCTGCCGGGTTAGCGTTCCCCCAAACCCCTTGTAAGTCGGCTGCCCGCCATTTCCGCGACGGCTGAGATTTGGTGTATCATCCCTGCTAACATTCTCCAAGAGGGTTACCGATTGTGGCAGGACATGCTGACCGACTTCTGGAACTGGCGACTGAGATAGGCGCGCTGACCTACGGAGACTACACCCTGTCCTGGGGGGGTAAGTCCAGGTTCTACTTCGACGGACGGTTGCTGACCCTGGAGCCGGAGGGAGCGTACATCATCGGCCAGTCTCTCCTGCCCTATGTCACCGGGGCAGGCGCAACTGCCGTGGGCGGCCCGACCCTGGGAGCAGACCCGATGGTGGCCGCCATTGCGATGACCAGCCACATGACCGGGGAACCCATCAGCGGCTTCATCGTGCGCAAAGAGACCAAGGGCCACGGGACCGGAAAGCTCATTGAGGGGCCGCTGACCCCGGGCAGCAAGGTGGCCATCGTGGACGACACCTGCTCCACCGGCGGATCCCTGTTTCAGGCCATCGCCGCCGCCGAGGACGCGGGCTGCGAGGTAGTGAAGGTGCTGTCGGTCCTGGACCGGCGTGAGGGAGGCTCGGAGAAGCTCCGGGAGCGGGGCTACAACTTCTCCTCTCTGCTGGTGGCCACGCCCGAGGGCGAGATCATGGTGGCCCAGGACGCATAGCCGCGCGATTCGGGAAGACCTCTACCCCTGACTTCTCCTGCGTGTGAACATTGCGCCGGCGGCGGCTAATACAGCCGCTGCCGCAACTATTGCCAGGATGATCGTCCGTGTGATGCCCGTCCCGGATTCCTGGGGCTGGCCAGGCGATGTTCCGACCGTTCCGCCTTGAGGCGGATTCCCGTCGCCAAAGGCGTCAACGTCTTCTTGCGCTTCCTGCAGCAGCGCCGTGCGGCTGCAGATGTTCGCGCTGAGGTTGGGCGCATCCTCGGCAGCCCTGTAGGCGTAGACCACGTACTCCTCGCCCTCGACAAAGGCGAAGCCGCAGCTTCCGCCTGCCGGCGGGGTGGTGAGCGTGATGTTCTCCTCTACCGCGCCTTTCCAGACGGTGCTGACTCTAAAGCCTACGGTGGTAATGTCCCCGGGTGAGTAAGACAAAGCATTCGGGTCGAAGGAGTGGTGGACTGACAGGACTCTCCCGGCGAATACGACGTCGAACTTGTCAATTTCCTCGGACGGGGAGCCGGGCACTACGCACTTGCAGGCGTAGGTCTGGTCCGTGTTGCCAAAGAGCCACAGGACAGCGAGCAGGAGGGCAATGCCCGCCCCGGCTATGTACACGCTCCCTGTAATCGTGCTCTCGGAATTAGTGCGCAATACTTACCCCTCGCCCGGGCCGAAGAGTTGGGGCAGGTCCTGTATCTCCGCTGAACCCTGTGACGGAGCCTCCAGTTCCAGGCTAACCCCCGGCTCGGCACTGGCCCTCCTGACGTAACCCATGCCGATGGGTCTATCGGAGCCAGGCAGGTGAGTGATTGATGTCACCGTTCCCGCTTGCTTGCCGTCCCTGAGCAGTGCGGCCCCCGGCGCGCAGGCCGAGCCGGGGGAGAAGGTCAGGCGCACCAGGTACTTCTGTACCCGCTGGTAGGTGTCCAGCCTTGCGATGACCTCTTGGCCGATGTAGCAGCCCTTGGCGAAGTCTATGGAGCCGATAAGCCCGGCCTCCAGGGGGTTGTAGGTCTCGCCCATCTCGCTGCCGTGGGCGGGCACGGCGTACCTGACCCTGGCGGCCTCAACGGCGTCGGAGCCGGCTGGGACAATGCCCCGGCTCACTAGGGCTTCCCAGACCGTCGGCGCGGCCTCCGTTGATGCCAGCACGTCAAAACTGGCAAGTTCCCCCATCGGGCGGCAGATGATGCGTACCTCTTCCCCGCCCATGGACGCCGGGACGTTGTGGTATGGGGCCAGTCCTTCCAACGAGACGCTGGCGGCTTCCTCCAGGGCCGCGCCGCTGCCGGGGCCGATAACCGACAGCATGGCCGTGGCGGAGGTCACGTCCTCTACCTCCAGGTCCTCCATGATGGTGTACTTGTCCAGGAACTCCATGACCTGCTCCTGCGCGCCGGGGCTGGTGATCAGCAGCACGTCCTCGCCCCGGTTGGCCACGCCAATTAAGTCCAGGATGCGGCCCCGGTCGGTGGTCAGGATCGTCGGCGCGCCCTGCCCCGGCTCCAGGTCGATGACCTTGTTGGTGGAGAGGCGGTTGAGCAGGTCCAGCGTGTCCTCGCCGGTGGCCTTGAGGCGGCCCACGGAGGAGGCGTCATGGACCGCAGTGGCGCTGGTGATGGCGGCGTACTCGGCGACGATGTCCGAGAAGACCGCAGGGGTCTCCCACCCGTGGCTGTTGCGGAAGGTCGCGCCGGTGGCTGCCTCGGCATCGTAGAGGGCAGAGCGTTGCGTGGTCATCGTGGCCTCCGTTAAGGGGTGTATCGGGGATACAAAAAGCGCCGCCTTCAACGTTGCAAAGGCGGCGCGTGCTGGCGGGTGCGCAGGGCGGCTATACGCCGAAGGATGTGCCGCAGCCGCAGGTCTTCTTGGCGTTGGGGTTGGAAAAGACGAACCCCTTGCCGTTCAGCCCGTCGGAGAACTCCAGCTCCGTGCCGACGAGATAGATGTAGCTCTTCTTGTCCACCATGACCTTGATGCCGTACTGCTCGACCACCTTGTCGGTCTCAAGCACCTCGTCGGTGATCTTCAGGTCGTAGGTCAGGCCGGAGCAGCCGCCGCCTTTGACGGCTACGCGAAGCCCCACGTTCTCCGCGATACCCTCTTTAGCGGCGAAGTACCTGACCTTCTCGGCGGCCTTCTCGCTGATCGTCACCCCAAGCTCAACGCCATCCATCGTGATAGCCATCCGGTCCTCCTGCGGCAGAGACTCCCACGGGCAAAAGGCCCGAAACGCTGCCGGTACTTAAGCTCATTCTATGAGAATCCAGGCTCCGGCGTCAAGCGCGGACATGGCCCTGGAACTGCCCGCCTGTCTTCCATAGGGTTAGCGGGGGAAATTTCATTTTGCGGACAAAGCCGGTCATTTTTATCATTTCTGCCCATCACCGAGGTCACGCCTGATCGGGCGGTGGGCTGAGACTGACGCTACAAGACATGATAAGGGAGTGAAGCCGAGGTCGGGAAGGCGGCAAATGTCAGTGGGTTGGGGATTACACTGACAATAGCTGCTCCACTTTGTCTACGAATTGCTCGACCCGATGGAGACGGTTTTCGATCCCTTCCCGGTCCAGGGTGTCCTCATAGAAGTTCCGGTGCAGGATGGACGCCGCATCGAACAGTGTATCCAACTCAGTGTCTCCAGTCTCCCGAGCCAACTCCTGCGCCATGAACAGGATGGCCCGGTGGGAGCGGTGTTCGACCCCCCTCTGATCAGCCACAGCTTTGACCATTTGCGATGCTGCGCCCCAGCCCTTCTCGGCGGCTTGGGTCAAATCCCCGGCCTCCAATTCCTGGAATGCCTTGGCCAGATACTCCCTGCTCCGTTCCTGGTATGTCTGGGTGGGTTGCATTGCTCTCTCTGTAAATGTGGGTTGGTGTGTCAGCGATGGAGGGGTAGGGTGATGCTAGGGTGTGGGTACTTTCCCCGTCAAGCGGAGAACAAACGCTGCTTGCAGCTTGCTTCCGGGGTATAGTAACTCTCGAAGACCATCACCCGATTCAGGTAATCACAAACCGCTCTCCACGCCATCCCCGCAACGCACAAGGCATGAACTGTCCCATACACATGCACTGGCACAGTCGAACCTGTACCAGTGAAACATCGGGTCCCCAAGTCTGTGCGATAGACACTCTTGGTACGGACTGATCAATATTCCTTTGTAACCTGCTTTGACACGTCCCCATTCGATATGCAATCCAAATCCATCACTACAATCGCGCTCCTCAGCCTCACCATATAGCCCGGCGAACTGACGTAGTTCACTGTCTGACTTGAGCCAGAGAATCTGCTCGATTGCTACCTTGAATTCAGTGACATACTTCCACATGGATTTTGCGTCTGCCCAGTTCGGGTCTCCTCCTGCGATGACACGGCGAAGAAAGTCCCCCCAACCGGATTCAGCATCATCACTTAGCCAGAAACCACCTGGCTTATGTTCATTGTCAAGCACGTTGGAGTATCGCAACAGTTGACTGATAGGACTCTTGGAGTAGTGGAAGAGGGTTTTCAAGTATCACCAAACACCTTTATCGTCGGGCATTGACTAGCAAAGCGATTTTCTGGTGATGCCCCCGAAATAGCCCAAATCCTGAACGAAACCACGGCCGCCGCTATGCGGGGCAAAGGGATGAGGGCCTGCAATCGGTTACTCATGGCCGACCCGTAGCCAATCGTCCTAAAGCAAAGCGTCCAGCGTGGCTGTATCTAGGTGTTGGTGGGTCAGTTCTGCGAACCTGCTGACCTTCGTGGCGCTGTGGACCGTGGCCTTGTCGAGCAGGCCGGCCAGGGCCTCGGCGGTGGGGATGGTGTCCCGCTCGACGCGGATGAGGGGGACGCTGCGCTGCATAGCCTCGGCCTTGATGTATTCCGTGGGGTCGCCGCGGCCTGTCAAGACGAGGCAGGCGGTGTCTTCCATCAGGCTGGCAAGCTGGATGTCGGGGCGTTCGGCACGGACAATCACGGCCTGGTTGGAGTAGCGGCCGTAGTAGGTTTCGCCGGAGTCGAGGATGTTGCCGCCAATCAGGAATCGCTCGATGAGGGAGTCTGTATTTTCCGGTTCCTGCACCCAGTCCCCGCCGAGATGGGCGGCCACCTGCTCAACCGTCACCGCGAGCATGGCGCGGTCCTCGGGGATTGCCCCCAGCACTGGAATCCCCGCCGCCTGGAGTCCGGCGATGAATCCCTGGGAGGTCTCCCTGGCGCGGTAAGCCGTGACCCCGTTGACGACCACTCCCGCCAGCCTGTCCCGCAGGTGTTCAATGTCCGCCACGATTGCCGGGACGGACATGCGGCTGTTGAAGCCGACAACCAGCACTATCCGGCAACCCAGCGCCTCGGCGGTCAGGCCGGGGAGCCGCCATGCCTGGCCCGCTGGGGATGCAAGGTCTGGCCCTTCGACGATGACCGGGTCTGCGCCAGCAAGACCGGACGTTCCCGTCAGTTGACCGGAGAGGGCCTCGGCTTGCCCCGGACCGGAAGAGGCAGGCAGCGGAATCGGGGCCGGCACGTCAGCCTGTCCGGGCAGCAGGTGGCGCGACACAAAGGCAACGTCGGGGTCGCCATCATGGGACGTGGTGAACGGCTTGTAGTAACCGGGGCCGCGTCCCTGGGATGCGGCACGGAGGAGAAGGGCCGCCGCCAGGTTCGTCTTGCCCACGCCGGGGCGGTCACCGGAGACCTGTATCCCTGGCACCGGACGCTCCTACACCCGGCGAGCGGTGAACAAGGATGTCGAGGCAGGCACCGGGGTTACTCCGTAACGTCCTTGAAGCCCGTGTTCAGAGGGTCGAACCCCTTGGGAAAGCGGGTGGTGTCGTCCCACTTGGCCATGCTCAGGTCCGAGCGGTGCAGGCTGGCCTGGTCGAAATTCGCCCTCCGCATGTCGGTGCCGGTCCACATGGAGTCGCGAATCATGGCCTTGGTGAAGTCGGCGTCGGTCATGATGGCCCGGTCGAGGTCCGCTCCGTTCATGTTGGCGGCGTGGAAACTCGCGCCGGTCAGGTTCGTGTTGCGCAGGTCCACCTCCAGCATGGTAGCGGAGCTGAGGTTGGCCCCGGTGAGGTCGGCGAAGAGGAAGCAGGCCCGCACCGGGCGGCTGCCGCTGAAGTTGGCCCCGTTGAGGCACGTCCGCTTGAAGTCGGCCCAGTAGAGGTTTGCCCCGGAAAGGTTCGCCCCGCTCAGGTCGGCCCCGGTCAGGGTAGCCCGGCCCATGTCGGCGGAGGAAAGGTCCGCGCCGATGAGATTGGCCCCGGCCAGGCTGGCCCGGAAAAGGTTGGCGTAGGAGAGGTTTGCTCCTCGGAGGTTGGCCCCGCGAATCCTGCAACGGCGCAGGTCCGCGTTGGACAGGTCCGCCCCCTCCAGGTCAAGGGCTGTGTCCGGGTTCTCCTCGCGCCACCGGATGAATGACTCCGGGCCGGATGTGACCAACGATAGGTGTTCTGGGTTTGCCACTGTCAACGCTCCGTATCTGAAACGTGGAACCTCCACGGCCTGGACGATCCCAAGCCGCGCAGGAGTAGTCCGCGTCTTCTGTGGTGTTCTTGCACATGAAGGTGCAGTACCATGCGACGGTTCTCGGGAAGGACTGCACCGGCGCCCGTGGCGCTTTAGGGCTACGAGTCGGGGAAAGCCGTTAATCGCTGGCAAGAGCGGCGTCGAAGTCATAGACCTTCTCCGCCACGATCATCTTCAACTCGTTCACCTTGGGCCAGTTCGGGTAGCCGCCCTCGTCTTCCTTGCGGTCGAAGATTTTCTCGCCGTCCAGGTAGACCTCCAGTCGGCCTGCCCCCTGGGGGGTCATCTTGATGGCCACGTCTCCCGCGTTCTGAGAGGACCACAACTCCGTCGCCAGCCACGAGGCGACAGGGTAGTACCCTCAAGGAACGCAGTAGACGATATCGACTTCAACTTTACCGAATTCAGGCGCTGGCATATCACTCCTCGGAAACAATCAAGTCTGGGCGAAGTGTAATGAATCCGGCTGGCGCTTGCAACCGGGGCGCGGGTCCACGATTAAACGAAGCCTGCGGGTGGGGTCACGTCAGCAGGGCCGCAAGAATGGCGGCCGCCATCGCGCCAGTCATTGCAAGAATCCAGTAGACCAGCCGCTCGTATCTCCGGTCCAACCGCTCAAGCCGCGTGATTATCTCGGAGCGAAAGGCTTGGTGCTCCTGGGACATGAGGTTCAACTGCTGCTGAATCTGGTCGAAGCGGGAATTGGTCTCCTGCTGCATATGGTCAAAACGGGAGTTAAAGTGCCGTTCCGTCTGGTCGAAGCGGGAATTGGTCTCCTGCTGCAACTGGTCAAGGCGAGAAGTAAGCTGCTGCTGCAACTGGTCGAACCGGGCGTTCATCTCCGCCCGCAGGTCGCGCATGTCGATCTCCACCCGGTCGAGCCGGGTAGCTATCTGTGCGAAAGAGCCTTCCAGATTGGCGATGCGTTCTTCAACTGTTGGGGTGGTCATCAGCCCTCAAGTCCCGGCGGAGGTTGCACTTCAGCCCTTGGGCACCACCGCCGTCCCCATGCCCACAGCCGTGCGGTTCCGGTCCTGGTTCTCGCAGAAGATGTCCACGCTCACCAGCGTCCCCTCCGGCGTCTCCTCCTGGTGGACCACCGAACCGCTGACGGTGATGGTGTCGCCGTCCTTGACCGGGCGCAGGAACTTCAGGTTCACCACGCCGCTGTGGTTGAACACTTCCGGGCCGAAGAACCTCCGCAGTGACTCCGAGGCAAAGGCCACCGACATCCTCCCGGAGGCGAGAGTGTAAGTCGTGCCCAGACGACGCTGCGCCAGGTCCGGACTGTTGTGGATGTTCTCCCGGTCCAGGATGCCGCAGGACTCGAACTGCAGGATACTGTCTTCGGTGATGGACTTGGTCACCGAGGGGATCTGTGCGCCTACTCTTATGCTTGAGGATGCCATTTCTTGCCCACCTCGTCCGGTTTCTTCATCTGGTACGTGCGCAGTTTCTCCAGAAGCCGCCCGTCTTCGTCTGTGGCGGTCGCCTCGATCACCAGGTAGGGCTTGTCGCGGCGCAGGTACTTGTCTGCAACCCGGCCCGTGACGAAAATCCGCTTCCCTGGAATCGGGGGATTGAAGAACTCCACCTCGTTTCCGGCGTTGACCCCGCCAGTGGTGTCATCGTAGACCATCGCCAGCGCCGTGGCGTCGTGCTTGACCGCCAGGGTGGGAAACGACGCCTCCGGGTCGTCGATGGAAGCCCGGAAATTGTCCAGCATCTCCTGGGTCAGCACATAATCGTAGGAACCCAATTCCTCTCCGATCTCCACCTGGTCATAAACGAACTCTTTCAAGTCTTGATCGGCCATATCCCAACTCCTTCTGGATCCTGCCGCCATCCCGCTTCCGCCTCCAGCGTAAGGGCCAGACCCCTGTCTAGGTTGGAGAATCCAGTCCCATTCTAACATGGAACCCCGTCCCCCACGCCGTAATTCCCGCGAAACCGGGATTCCATACCGCCGAGGCATCCGGTCTGTGTAGTATGGGCAAACCCCATGCCCTATAATGGTGTCAACCAACCTCTGGCATCCGACTGAGAACGTTGCCCCATGCCACCGTGCCGGCCGGCTCGTGCGCTTGGGGACCGTCCCCCGAGGAGAATCATGGACCTCACTTTCGAGTTGGGCGATCCCCAACAGCCCAAGGGACACGCAATCATCTACTTCCGGGTCAACACCGAGCCGGACAAGGTGTACGCTACCTACGCAATTACCCTGCCGGTCAAGGCTGATCTGGGCAAATACGTTCCGCCCTTCCTGGCCTCCCACCTTGGGAACATGCCCCTGGCCAACTTCTCCGCCTTCGCCATGCCTCCCCTGCCCGAGGCGGTGGAGGGCTACGACCAGTTGGAGCGCCTCTGCCGGATGCGCGACGATGACCTGATCTACGCCGACAGCATGTTCTCCTTCGACCTCCCCCGCATGATGGAGGCCGTCACCGAGGCCGTCCAGTCCTACTCCGAGCTTTGCGAGCGCAGGTTCCAGTCTATGGGCTTGGAGGCCGTCACTCCAGTGCCGGAACTCGAGGCACAGCCGGAGCCTGCCACCGCCGGGCAAGAGGAAGACCGCGCCTACGCCGTCAACGAAGTCCTCTTCAGCCTGATGAGCGAGAAGGACAAGCTGGCTGAGCTCGCCCGATTGCTGGGCCGCCTCCGCTTCGCCGTGGAGGGCTTCGATGCCCCCACCGTCACCGAGGTCTCAGAGGAAATAACTGTCCTGGCCCGCCACCTGCCCGATAACTTCCTCGTTCCCAACCTGCTGGCAGTGGCAAAGGACTCCTCCCAGCGCGGCTCCACCCTCGCCCAGCTATACCTTGACCGCTGCTTCCGCCTCTCCGACGGCGACATCTCCAACGTCCAGTCCCTCGACGACCAGATACGTTCGCTGGAGGAGGGGACATAGGGGCGCGTTATATTCTTACTCAACCAAAGGGCTGAATAGCCTGATCGGGAGATATGGATATGGGCACCACTATTTTCACAACGGGCGTCGACTCTGACACCCTGGCCCAAGCAAGCGAAGTGCTGGCTAAGGAAGGCATCACCCCATCGGAAGCATTCCGTCAGATGTTGGACTATGTCGTGGTTGAGGGGAGGATGCCGCACTTCCAATGCTTCGACCCCAACGAGGAAACCCTTGCAGCAATGGCGGAAGCCAGGCAGGGAGACTTGGTCTCCATCGGTGGCGTGGGCGACTTGATGGCCGAACTCAATGAGGACGATTAGGCGGACCAACGTCTTCAAGCGCGACTACAGACGGGAAAAACGGGGGCAATACCGTCGAACCCTTGATGCGGAACTGAGTCAAGTCTTGGAATTATTGGTCGATGATTCAACGATACCGGAGCGGTACCATGACCACCCTATGCGCGGCAACCGGGTGAGAGAGCGCAACTGTCACATAAGGGCGGACCTGATTCTCCTCTACCGCAAGCCGGACACCGAACACTTGGACCTGATACGCTTGGGTTCGCACAGCTAACTCGGAATCTGATACCGGAGCCATTTAGCCATCGTAGGCGGTATAGTTCCCCCGCTGACAACGCTGTCTGTTGATACGATGGGGCCGCCCATGAAAATCATACACTTCCTTGAGACCGACACCCTCTACATCGAACTTTGCCCATCCGAAGTGTGCGAGACGAGGGACCTGGATGAGGACACCTTGCTCGACCTTGACGGTGAGGGCCGCCTCTGCGCCATAACCATCGAACACGATAGCGAACGCATGGCGATTCCCGCCTTCTCCTGCGAGCAAGTTCCCGCACCAAGCTAGTTTTGCTGCCCCAACCTATCGTTCCCGCCACCTCATCGCCTCCCTGTTGTACCTGCATCCACATATTCGGCCTTGTATGAAAGACGATTCACCTCAATGCAAATGTTACTATCTGCCTCAGAGCGTCGCCAATCTTGCCTGAAGCTTTCTATCCTACAATATGCCCCCTTTCCAAAGAACGTCCACAACTTCCTTCCACCAGCCCACACAAACCCGCACCTAATTTCCCCCATTGACACCGGCCCGTTGACAGGCCCGAGAGCGCTTCTGTAACCTGACTTTACCGGAATTGCAAGTGTGACGGGTTACGCCGCCCGCACCTTCCATGACATTGAGGGGACGCACCCCAGCAAGGGTGCGTCCCTTTTTATTGGGACCTGCCCGGCACACAATAGGAGGTGACCATTGAACACTACCGGAACAACCATCACCTGGCAGCGCGAGAGGCTGCTGGAAACCCTCGACGCCTACAACCGCGGCCCGGTCGACGCGACCCTGTTGCGGAAGCAAACCGAGGCACAGGCTTCAGATGCGGGAATGGCCCAAGGCGCCGACCCGGACATTGACACTGTGGGGCGGATGACCTTCGCCATCTCCACTGAGGAAGTGGACCGGCACGGCGACGTGCGTGCCGTCGAAGGCTGGCGACTGGAGTCATACCGCGAAATCCCGTGTTCCTGTGGGCACACGATTACGCCCGTCCCTTCATCGGACGCGCGTCCCGCATCTGGAAGGGGGCGCGGCCACTGCTGGCGGAAATGGACTGGGCACCTACCGAATTCGCGCAGGAGGTGACCATACTCTACCACTCCGGCTATCAGCGGGGTGTGTCCGTGGGGTTCAGGCCCATCCGCTACGAGGAGCGGCGCGACTCCATGACGGGCGCTTCCTGGGCATCCGCTTCCTGGAGCAGGAAACTTCTGCAAGTTAGCGCAGTGTCCGTCCCGGCCAATGCCAGCGCCCTGCGCCGCGCCCTGGACGAAGCGCAGCTTTCCGCACCGATAGTCGCGGAGCACCTGCGGAGCAACGGCGTCCCGGGCTGGCCGCCGTCCACCAGGGCTGAGGCGGCCGGGACGCCGTTTCCTGGACTAGCCCAGATCGTGACCGCCATCAGGGAGGCGCGGCCCGATGCAACCAACTGGCCACTGGCAACCAGGAATATAAGGAGAACGACATGACCATCACCATCCATGACATGGAGACCATCAAGCGGGAAATCGGCTCAATCTGGGAATACTACCAGTCGCACATGGACGCCGAGATTCCGCACCTGAAGGAAGAGGTGACGCGGATTTCGTCCCAGTTGCCCAGGCGCAGGGCCTTTGGCGGGCCGGAGAGAAATGGGCGACGCTGATCCAGGTGGCCCGCCTCTGGACCCGCGCCGCCGACTTCGAGCCGTTCTTCGTGGACTCGGAACTGGATACAGACGTGCGCCTGCTGCTGGAGCCGCACCGGAAGCTGGCGGGGGTTAGGGGTAGGAGGAGAAGTCACCGGGGAGCGGTGCCGGAGATTATCAGGTTCCCTGGAGGCGCTCCAGTTCTGCTTCGAGTTGGCGTATCCGTGCTTCGGCTGCGATCCGGGCGTCATGCTCTTCATCGAAGGTCAGCAGGTAACTCCCGGTTGCCGGGTCCCACCATCTCAGACTCCCGTTCTCCCAGCACAGGTCCAGGTTGAGAGCGTCGCTGTGTCCGTGGATGTGGCCCGGGCCAATCTCCAGCAGGTCGATGGGCCGGTATGTCCGGCCAACCAGCCGGTCTCCGCCCAGGGGCGCGCCGTGATAGCGGCCGCCGGATGGGTCGAACCGCCAGTATTCAGGAATGCCGAAGGCAGCATAGTCTCTGCGTTTCCCGGTGTAATCCTCCAGTCCTGTGGAAGGGGAGGCTACTTCCAGCACGAAGTCGGGCGGTTTGCCTTGGTCCCGGATCGAGTATCCGTTCTGCTCGACCGCCAGCGCCCGGTCCACGCCGAAGGCGACGAGCAGGTCGGGTATGCGGTGGCCCTCCCGCTGCCCGGGGGACTGCCGCACCGGGATTTCGCTCAGAACGATAATAGTGTCACCACCTCCGAAGTGGCGGAGGATGGCTGCCTGGTGGGCCGACTGGTCCAGGTGAAGGGAGTTCTGCATGTCGTCTCTGGGCGGGAATACGGGAAACTTTTCCAGTTTCCCGGCACCCGTGATCTGCCGGGTCAGCTTGCTGGTCATGGTGGCCCTCACGTGCCGGCTGGGGCGGGAAGCGCTGTTGCCATTATAGGACATCGGCGTGGCGTGATGAGTATCCAGAGCGGCTTATCAGATTTTCATTCCCCATATATGGCCGAAACCATAGCGGCCCTACTGATGACATCGTGACACAACCCGGCACTCTGGCCCTGTGCTAATACGAGGGAAATACTCGCCCTAAACTAACCATGCCGGTACAGCGTCGTATGACTACGAAACAGAAACTGGTGACTGCCGAGGAGTCGCTGCGGATGCCCAGAGGCGGCAACCGGTACGAACTTATACGGGGAGTGTTGGTTGCCAAGATGCCGGCTGGAGACCCGCATGGCGAGGCCGTAACCCGAACAGCCTCCTTGATACACGTCTACTCCGGCACCAACGACCATGGTGTCACCCGCTCTGGTGAGCCGGGCTACCGGCTGGAGCGTGACCCTGACACGATGCGTGAGCCCGACGTTGCATGGTTCGCTCCCGGACGCATCCCGGAAGGTACTCAGGGAATCCCGGAGCTTGCGCCAGACCTGGCGGTGGAAGTGAAGTCTCCGAGCAATTCAGACCCGGAGATGGCGGCCAAAGCGGGGATGTGGTTCAGTTACGGGTCGCAGCAGGTGTGGGTGGAATACCCGGAGCGGGTCGCCATTACCGTGTTCCGTCCCAACGTGCCCCGGTCACTTTGGGGGAGGATGATGTGCTGGACGGTGGTGAGTTGTTACCGGGTTTCAGTGCGCCGGTGTGGAGCCTGTTCCGGAGGCGGCGGTAGAGTTGGGGGCTGGTTCCTATAACTTCTTTCCCATCCCCATTTCCCCGCATTCTCGTAGTTCCCGCTTTCGTGAGAGGGCAGATTGAACGCCGCCGGCTGACTCCTTTAGTGACACTCTCTGGCCTCGCGGATATACTGGCGCAAAGTTGGCTGTGAGCTTTCCGTTTGGCTCGCCTTATTCCGCGACTGGAGGGTTGTTCTATGAGTTGGAGCTTTGAGCTGGTGGCCGGGCCTTTGGGCGGCACTACGGAAGGTCCCGTCTGGGACGGGGAGGCGGTGCTGTATACCCATATCCCCGCCAGCCGGATCATGCGCTACAACCCGCGCACCGGGGAGAATTCCGAGAATTTCTACATGACCCACAATACCAACGGGCTGTGCTTCGATGCCGAGGGGAACCTTTACGGCTGCCAGAGCGGAAGACGGCGCATTGTGCGGTTCGAGAAAAACGGGATCAGCATAACTTCCATCAGCTCGACTCTTGACGGGCGGCAGCACAACAATCCTAACGACCTGGCCGTGGACAGGCAGGGGCGCATCTGGTTCACCGACCCCTTCAACGGCTCCGCGGGAGAGCAGGAGTTGGACCACATGTCGGTGCTCCGGCTGGACCCGAAAGGGGACGACAACTGGGAACTGACCCGGGCGACCTACGACGTGAGCCGTCCCAACGGCGTCCTGATTTCCCGTGACCAGAGGACTCTGTACGTTGCCCAGAGCGACTATGACCCTTCGCAGCCCCGGGAACTGCGGGCGTATCCGATCAATGATGACGGGTCGCTGGGCAGCTACACGACACTGCATACTTTCGGTATTGACTCCCGGGGGGTACACCGGGGCGTTGACGGGATGACGCTGGACGTGGACGGGAACATTATCGCCTGCGCCGGTTGGGAGGAGAGCGGCCCCGGCCCGATGATTTACGTGATCTCGCCCACGGGGCGGGTGCTGGAGACCCACCCCTTCAGGGTGGACCGTCCCACGAACTGCTGCTTCGGGGACGCGGATATGCGGACGCTGTACGTAACTACCGGCGGCGGGCACCTGTTCCGGGCGCGGACGGACCGGGAGGGGTGGATAATGTGGCCGTGAGGGTGGAGTGGAGATATGGCGGGAAAGTAGGGCATGTTGCCATTGTTCAGGTCAGGAATAACCAGCTTCCCATAATTGCCGGTCTAATTCTTCGCGGCTCTCCGGGCATGTATGCGGGCCGATATGGACTGCGGGGTTGCCGCAGGGTTTTCAGTCTCCGGTGCGGCGTTCCAATTCCGCTTCAAGTTCACGGATGCGAGCTTCGGCCTCGGTACGTGTTTGGCGCTCGCGGTCGGCGCGAGCTTCGGCTTCGATTCGGGCGTCGTCCGTTTCGTCGAAGGTGAGCAGGTAACGCCGGGCTGCGGGGTCCCACCATCGCATTCGCCCGTTTTCCCAGCACAGGTCCAGGTTGAGCACGTTGCTGTGTCCGTACAGGTGGTCCGGGCCTGATTCCAGTATCTCGACGGGCTGGTACACTCCCTCAACCAGCCGGTCGCCGCACATCGGGTCGCCGTGGTAACGCCCTCCCGACGGGTCGAACCGCCAGTATTCGGGGATGCCGAAAGCGGCGTAGTCGTTCCGTTTTCCAGTGTAATCTTCCCTGCCGGTGGTGGGAGAGGCTATTTCCAGCACGAAGTCCGGCGGCTTGCCCTGGTCCCGGATGGAGTAGCCCCTCTGCTCGACGCCTAGCGGGAAGTCTACGCCGAAGGCGATTAGCAGGTCGGGGATGCGGTGTCCTTCTTGCTGCCCCGGGGACCAGCGCACCGGGATTTCGCTGAGGACAATGGTCGTGTCGCTGCCGCCGAAGTGCCGGTAAAGGGCTGCCTGGTGGGCCGGTTTGTCCAGGTGAAGGGAGTTTTGCATATCGTCCCGAGGGGGGAAGACCGGGAACTTTTCCAGTCTCCCGGCGTCCTTCGTCTGTGGGGTCAGCTTGCTGGTCATGGCGGTCCTCGCGTGCCGGTTGGAACGGGGATGTTTGAGGCCATTATAAGGCATTGATGTGAATGATGGTTCTTGACCGAAAGTGTTTCCCGGAGAGCCTGGTTTCTGTTAGGCTTTGGGCGTGACCGGACGTTCCCACATCCGTGGAGACCTTGGGTCCGGGGTTGTCTGCCGCTCGGGCTTTCTCGCCGGAGTGGGACAATTGGCGCGAGTTGCCGGGGTTATGAATCATAACCAGGAATGTCTAGGGAGGTATAGAGATGCACCTGTTGGAAGTTTTGAACCCAGTGGCGGAGCAGCGAGGGGTGGTGACGGCGCGGCCCATTAACCCCAGGCCAGCTACGCTGGAGAATCTGACGGTGGGGCTGCTTTGGAGCGGCACTCACGGGGGTGACCTGGCTTTGAAACGGGTGGGGGAGATGCTGGAAGAGCGGTTCGAGAACTGCGAGACTCGTTTCTACGCCGGTTCCGGCTATCCCATCTCGCCTCCGCTGGTCAGGGCGGCCGCTGAGGAGTGCGACGTGGTCGTCGGGGCCACGGCGGATTGAGGGACATGCTGTTCGTGGATGGTCCACGACATGATTGAAGTCGAGAAGATGGGCAAGCCCGCAGTGCCAATAGTGTCGGGCAGGTTCGAGGGAGACGCCATTTCCAGTTCCCGCGCCTTTGCCATGCCCGACCTGCGGTTCGTGCTTGTGCCCCGCATCTACCGGAATCTGCCCAACGACGAGTGCGTGCGGCAGACGGAACTGGCCTTCGATGACCTGGTGCGGGCGCTTACTGACGAGACGGACGGGGCCGTCGGGCAGCACGGTATAGACACCGAGGGCGCGTTCCGCTTCGAGGGCGACGACCGCTTCGACGCGGTGCTGCGGATGAACGAGGATTTCATCGGCCGCGACTGGGGCGACAGCTTCCCGCTGCTTCCGGCGACGCGGGAGGCGGTGGACGCGCTCATCGCCGGGACGTGCCTGCCCGCCGACCTCCTGGTCTGCGATATGCCCCCGGGATTCGGGCTGGCCACGGTGGAGAAGATCGCCATCAACGCCGCGATGGCCGGGGCGAAGCCGGAGCACATGCCGGTGATAATCGCGGCGGTCAAGGCGCTTTCCCAGGTCGGAGGACACGGGGGCAAGTCGCTGCTCATGTCCACCAGCGCCCACGCGCCGATGCTGGTGGTGAACGGCCCTATTGCCAAAGAGGTGGGGCTTAACCCCAGGGCCGCGTTGGGTCCGGGGCGGGACAACCGGGTGAACATCACCATAGGCCGGGCGTTTTCCCTGTGCCTGCGGAACATCGGCTACTGGTACCCGAACCAGATGGACATGGACACGGTGGGGACTCCGCGCAAGTTCGTCCACTGCATCGCGGAGAACGAGGAGATGAGTCCCTGGGAGCCGTTCCACGTTAACCAGGGGTTCAACGACCGGGACAGTGCGGTCAGCGTGTTTACCACTGACGGTGAGTTGGACGTGCAGGACCAGGGGAACACCACCGCCGATGGGCTGCTGAAGACCATCGCCTACGGCTCGACCTTCGGCACCCGCAGCCTGGGCGAGAGCCACGGGGCGGAGCGGCTGATCCTGATGCCCCCGGACGTGGCGCGCATCGTGGGGGCCGAGGGGTTCTCGAAGCGGGCGGCCAAGGAGTTCCTCCACTTCCACGCCAATACCAGCCTGGGCAAGATGATCCAGTACATGCCCCTGGCGGGCGAGGCGCGGGTGGCCGCCAACTGGAAGTGGCTGGAGGGCCTGACCGAGGAGCAGCGGCTGAGCATCAACGTGCCGGTGCTGGACAACGCCAACCGCTACTACATAGTGGTGGTGGGCGCGGACCGGGCCAAGTCGCTGGTCCATCCCAGCGGGCCAAGTCCGGCGACGGTGGGCATAGACCAGTTCCGGGCGTAGTTGTTGCGTCGGCAATGGGCGCTGGCGGGGTGGTCAGGGGCTACTCCCGCCAGCACTGAGTTTGCGTTAGGTTGTCAGCGTACTCGTTAGGGCCTTGCACACAAATAACCCATCAATGGAATCTAGCCGGAGAATGGGAATTGGACACGAACAAACGGCATCTAAGTGACCGTGCGCGATATGTCCTCGAACTCATAGCCCTTGGTCACACCTACGAACAAGTATTGCAGTTCAACCAGTCGTATACGTATCTGGATATTTTTCATGCTGCAAGTGAAGCACTTGAATTAGATGCAGGAGATGTATCTGACTACAGTCAGAGATTGTTGGAAATCCGTAAATCTCACCCACGCGCGTATGAAAAATGGACTTCTGAAGAAGAGGAGAGACTTGTTCTCTCGTTCAAAGCAGGCAAGGAAACGAGCGAAATCGCTGATGAACTACAACGCCAGCAGAGTGCAATCTTGAGTCGATTGAAGAGATTGGGCCTAGCCGGGAACTAGCCCATGCACATATTTATCGGAAATTGGATAGCCATGTACGGCGCTATAGCCGGTATTGAATTGGGGTCAGCCGCGCCACTTGGGAGGAATCTGGAATAGCCGATGATGGAATGAGGGGGCTGGAGGCTTTGGCACAGTATAAGCTGGAAGTCCAGTTGCCCCTGTCGCCATGCGACCGGGAACATCCGGGAAGCAGAGAAAGGCTGCTGGTCAAGAAGTTCGTCATCCCGGCGCGCTATTCCTGGGAGGGCACCTGGGAGGACTCCGAAGGCACCTAAAGAATGGACATCGCTCAGAATCATATTATGATCGGGGTGGTTGGGTAAGCTGCTCAAGGCAAGGTTATCCGGCAGACCGGCGACTCGAAGGCTGTTACATATTTAAGGAGGAAACGATGGCGAACAAGAAAGGCACCGCGCTGATGATGGTCTGGGCCGATATTCCGGCGGAGAAGGAGGAGGACTTCAACCGCTGGTACAACGAGGAGCACCTTCAGGAACTGCTCTCTGTCCCCGGAATCCTGAACGCCGCCCGGTACGAGGCGGTAAGGAGCGGGCCGAAGCACCTGGCCTGCTATGAGCTTGAAAGCCCGGCGGTCATCGAGACCGACGCCTTCAAGAACCGCCCACGCACCGAGTGGGGGGCGCGGGTTAGCCCCAGCATCATCGGGACGAACTTCATCAACAACGTGTACGAGATGATCTATCCGGACGCCCTGAACGATAGCATCGCCGGTGCGGACATGGCCCCCGCGCTGCAGATCGGGCGGATGGACATTTCCCCGGAGAACGAGGACGAGTGGAACCGCTGGTACAGCGGCGTCTACGTGCCCAACTACGAGAAGGTGCCCGGCTGCATCCGGGGCCGCCGTTGGCGGGTGGTGCGCGGCCAGCCCAAGTACGCCGTGGTGTACGAGTTCGAGCACGAGGGGGTGTCGGACACGGACGCATGGCAGGCGCAGCGGGACATCAACCCTGATAATCCCCGGATGCGCGACCTGATGACCCATGCGCCCGGCTCTCCCGGCATCTGGAAGAAGACCTTCCAGCTTTAGGGGGCATATGCCAATGGCTGTCCCGATATCCAGGTCTTACGGCCCGGCAGTGGTTGTCCATACCGGGCCGGATTTTCTGACCCAGGGGGTAACCCATGAGCGCCCAGTCCAATGTCCGGTCATTCCTTGCCGCGGTGCGGTTCCCGGCGATTACCGCTGCCCTGTTGCTGCTGGCCTTCGTTGGATGCGAGACCGAGGGAGCCGGGCCTTCCGGCGTAGGGGCCAGGGCCGTAGCGGAAATGATGTCGCCGGAGGGCGACGCCATGGGAACGGTGGTCATGGAACAGGGTCCCAATGGCGTGCTGGTGTCGGCTGACATTACCGGGCTGGAGCCGGGTCCGCACGGCTTTCACATCCACGAGACCGGCAGTTGCTCGCCGGACTTTGCCGCGGCCGGAGACCACTTCGCGCCGGAAGGCCGTGCACACGGTTACATGAACGCCAGCGGCGACCACGCCGGGGATATGCCGAGCATCTATGCCGCCGGGGATGGGACCGCCCGCGCCGACGCCTTCAACGATGCCATAACCCTGGCAGCCGGGCCGGACAACTCGGTGATGGACGCGGACGGCTCTGCCATCATCATCCACGAAAAAGGAGACACCTACGGAGAGGACGCCGGGGCCGGGGGCCGAGCGGCCTGCGGCGTGATTGCTCTCAAGCTGACGACGGCTCCGTAGAACTTGTCCGGCCTGAATAGGCGGTGGTTGCACACGGTATCGCTTGACCGTTACCTTGACGCCGGGCCGACTACCTTGTATTTGCGGTCTTTGGTCCGCTCGGCCGTTGGCAAAACTTCAACCACCACCCTGGAAAGCCCCACGACTTCGCCCTGTGCGTCGAAGCTGTAGTTGTCCCCGATTGCGCCGCTCCAGGTGATTTCGTACATGCAGTCGCGGAAGCCTTTGGCATCCTGGTCGTCGTTGGTCCGCTTGAGGCACTCGGAAGCAATGTAGACATCGTCGTATGCGGACCCCAGGTGCCAGGGGAGGGTGACATAGTTGTAGCGTTCCCTGAAGTTGGCCAGGACCTCCTGGGCTTTTTCGTTGTCGGGGTCGAGGTCGGCGGTGATGGCCTTCATGCCCGTTGCCGCGTCGCCCGCGATTTCAAGGGCGGTCGTCCCGACGGACACGGTTTCGGCGTAGATGGGGCCCTGGTAGCCCAGTTCCCGGGCCTGCTTGATGATCGTGCCGGCCACGAACTCGGACTGGGGGGCCAGGTGGATGGCATCGGGTCTGGCATCGAACAGCTTGCCCAGCTGGGACCTGAAGTCGGTGATGTCTGACGCAACCCGCTCCGCGGCCACGACCGTGCCGCCGAGTTTCTCGAACTGGGCCACCGAGGTGCGTCTCACGCCCTCTGCGTAGTCGGTAGCCTCGGTGATGGTGGCCAGTTTGCGCACCCCGTCGGCCCATAGCAGGTTCCCGGTATTGATGCCTACCTGTATGTCGCTAATCTGGGTCCGGAAGATGAAGTCACCGGCGTTGGCTATGTCCGGGTTGCTGGCCAGACCGGAGAACAGGATGACGCCGTCCGCCTCGGCCAGCGGAGCCGCGCCAAGCATTGCGCCGCTGCAGGACGGCCCGAGGATTATCTTCACGCCGTCCACGCCGGTCAGTTTCCTGTAGGCGGTAATCGCGTCCTGGCCACTGCACTTGGAGTCCTCGACTATGAGTTCCAGCCTGCGCCCGTTGATGCCGCCCGCGGAGTTGATTTCATCCGCAGCCATTTGCTTGGACTGGTTGGCGACGGTGCCGTAAGTCTCCCCCGGACCTGTAAGGGATTCCATCACGCCGATCCTGAAGGGGTTGCCTTCCCCTCCTGCTTCGCTGCCCCCGCAGGCCATGACCGCCAGCCCCAAGACCAGGGCCAGGCAGAAGACGAGGAGATGCTGTATGGAAGGTATGTGTGGCATAAGGTGTCCCATCGTTTAGATTATTCCGGCGTTTCCGATCCCTGTCCCGGTTGCTGCTTTGCGTTGAGTGATCCGGGATTCTCCGCCGTTCCTTCCTGGCCGCTCGAGACGGCTTCATGGGGACGTGGCTTAAACTCTCCCTCATCGAGGGCGCCGGTGCATTTCAGCGCAACCGGGGGACGGCCGGAAAATGCCGCGACCAGGCTCAGCTTGCCGCGGTAGGCATCGCGTCTAGATCCAACTCAAAGTCTGGATGGAATCGGACAACCCAAGGCATAAGGCAAGTATAGCCCGGACAGAATATGCCTTCAACGATATATAGCTCGTGCAGCCATGCCGCCCTCGTCGTGGAACTTGGCGGCCCTCGTGGATATACTAGTCCTGTCTGAGTCAGTAATCGTTCCCGCTGGAGTAGGAGGGGGTTATGGGCAGCCCAATCGCGCCTGACGTTATCTACAAGCTGAAGGGTGTGGGAGACCCGGCGCTGTCTCCCGACGGGTCACGCTTGGCCTACACGCTGTCATGGGTGGACGCAGAGAAGATGGAAGGGCGCTCCCGGATCATGCTCATGGACCTGGAGTCCGGGCAGACTGTGGAGTTCACCCAGGGTACCAGGGACGGCGCCCCCAAGTTCTCGCCCGACGGCCAAACCTTGGGGTTTCTCCGGCCCGGCGAGAAGGACAAGCGGCAGGTGTGGCTCATGGGAGCGGGCGGCGGCGAGGCGCGGAGGCTCACGTCCCTTGCGGGCGGCGTGTCTGATTTCTCCTGGTCTCCCGACGGCGGGAGGCTGCTGGTGTGCGCGGATGTTCCAGAGGAGTCTCCAGAGAGCGATGGTCTTGCCGGCTCGGTCCCGCGAGTGACGGAAATCCACCGCATCCGCTACCGCTACGACACCCTGGGCTGGCGCGGCGACGCCCACTTCCACCTGTTCATTGTGAGTGTGGCGGATGGAGAGACCACGCAGCTTACGGACGGGGACTGGGACGACTACGCTGGTGCGTGGTCTCCCGACGGCTCGCGGGTGGCCTTCATTTCCGGGCGGCGGGACGACCGGGACATCTATGCCCTGACCGAGGCTTACGTGGTGTCCGCCAGTGGCCCGCCCATTCAATCCGGGGATGGTGCGGGGGGCGGAACACCGGAGCTATGGTCGGAGGGACTGCACGGGGTGGGAGCGTTGGCATGGTCGCCCGATGGAGACAGGCTGCTGGCCGCGGCCAGCGATGTTCCCACGGGCATGGTGTCATGGCAGTCATGGCTGTACGTCATCCAGCCTGGACACGCCCCGAAGCGGGTCACCGACGACTCTATCAAGCCCTTCGTCAGTTTCCCACCGATGAACCCCGGCCCGTCGATGCGCTGGCAGAGTGACGGCCGCATCCTGTTCCTGGGGGAACGCCGGGGCGAGTCATACCTCTTCGAGGCCAACGTTGATGATGGAGGTGTCCACGAGCTTTACGGCGGCTCACGGCAGACCTCGGGCCTGGCGCTGGACCGGGACGCCCGCCGCGCAGCTGAACTGTCGGCGTCGCCGTCTTCTCCGGGAGACCTGCTGCTTCTGGACCTGGACACCGGGGCAAGCAGGCAGCTTACCAATGTCAACGCGGAGTACCTGGCCGAGTGTCCACCGGCCACAATGGAAAAGTTCACCTTCGAGCGGGGCGGGTTCGCCATAGAGTCACGGTTGTGGTTCCCGCCGGACTTCGACCTGTCGCGTCAGTACCCGCTGGTCATTGACATCCACGGCGGCCCCAATGGGGCGTTCTACGACGCCTTCGCCACGGTGCAGCAGGTGCTGGCCACCGCGGGCTGCCTGGTGTTGGCAGTGAACCCCCGGGGTTCTTCCACCTACGGCGATGACTTTATGACCGCGGTGCTGGAGGACTGGGGCGGCGAGGACTACCTGGACCTGATGGCCGCGGTTGACCTGGTTGCCGGGCGTCCCTACGTGGACGCGGCCCGGCTGGGCGTCCACGGCTACAGCTACGGCGGGTTCATGACCAGTTGGACTCTGGGGCACACCGACCGTTTCGTCGCCGGAGTCGTCGGCGCTCCCTGCACCGATCTCTACAGCATGTACGGCACATCGGACATCGGCACCAGTTTTGGGGAGGTCCAGTGGGGCGGGACGGTGGCCGACGCCGCGCAGGATCTGCTCTTCCGCTCGCCGATAACCTACGCGGCCAATGTTACTGCGCCGGTGCTGCTGCTGCACGGGGAGTCGGACTACCGCTGTCCCATATCCCAGAGCGAGGAGTATTACACGCTGCTGAAGCGGCTGGGCAAGGAGGTGGAGTTCGTCCGGTTCCCCGGTTCGGCTCACTCTTTCACCCGGCTGGGGCATCCGAAGATGCGGGAAGAGTACCTGGCCCGCACGCTGGGGTGGTTCCGGAAGTATCTGTTCAATTCAGACACATAGGGAACGGCAAGGCTATGACGGCATCGAAGGCAAGACCGAAACTGCTGACTGCGGAAGACTTGCTCCGGCTTGCCACCGAGGGCGTCGTCGGCGGCGAGTTGATAAAGGGGGTGTTGGTAGAGAAAGTGCCAGTTTAGTCTTCTTCACGGCGAGATTGTCATGCTCTTAGGTTCTATACTGGTCTCATTCATCAGGCCCCGGGGCCTTGGCCGGACCGCCGGCTCCGACGCGGCGATGATGCTGGAGCGGGGACCCGGCACAGTGCGGGAGCCGGACATCACGTTCTTCTCCGCGGAGAAGCTGCCTCTGGATGTTGACGTCCCCGGGTTCTACGAGAGCGCGCCCGATCTGGTGGTTGAAATTGCCTCTCCGTCCGATAGTTTGGCCGCGGTGAACGACAAGGCGCAGATGTGGCTGCGCTTCGGCGTTGGGCTAGTATGGGCCGTGTTCCCGGAGTCTCGCACCGTGGAAGTGCATCCTGCATCCGGCCCTCCAGAGCTGCTTGGGGAGCAGGACAATCTGGATGGCGAAGAGGTACTGCCAGGCTTTGCCTGCGCCGTGAAGGATATATTCCCCCGGTAGCTCCTGTTGCCCGCTCCACCGGATGCGGGGCAGTGGTACAGTACAGAGAGACGACTTTCAGGGGAGACGATACCAGCGAATTGGGGAGGTTTTGGCATGATGCGAGGGGTTGGGGTGCGGTTCCGTGCGCTGGATGCGTCGCTGAGCGCGACGTGGTTTCTGCTGGCGTCCCCCATAATGATTCACTACGTGAACGCCGGTCCCGGCATGGCTATGGGGTGGCTGGAGCACCTGCCGTTGCTGGTGGCATTGGTGTGCATGGCTATTTCGGCTTTATTTCTGATCGAGTTCCTGCTGCCGTCGCCGCTGCGGAGGTTGATCGAGTCCTTCAGGAACTCGCGGGGGCACCGGGTGTCGCTGCTCGTTGGGCTGGTGGTCACTTTCTCGGTGGCGTGGAGGACGTGGGTCAACGACATTTTCGGCTTCCTGGGGGAGTCGGGGTGGCTCTTCGACCTGGTGTTGTACCTGGGGGCGTTCATCTGGCTGGTATTGGCGGTGCAGCTATTCGTGGCCTTCGTGTCGCGGCGGTCGACCATACGCTAGGGGTGGCTGGCTTCTGCGTATGGGAACTCGGGTTCGAGGAGATCGCCTTCACGGAAGCGGCTTGCCCGGAAAGCGTGGACAGGATGGTTCGTGCTTTCGCCGTGCAGCACCAACTCCGCCACCATACGTCCCACCACCGGCGACAGCTTGAAGCCGTGGCCGCTGAACCCGGTCGCCCAGTATAACCCGTCGACGGCTTCAGACGTGTCCAGTATCGGGTTCCCGTCCGGCGTCATGTCGTACAGCGACCCGTAGCCGCCCAGCGGTGTGGTCGCGGCGAATCCGGTGATACGCATCCGGGCCCGTTCCCAGAACCTGGTGATAGTGTCGTGGTCGGCATTGAGGCCGTAAGCATCAGGGTTGACCACCTCGGTCAGGTCTTCCGGCGCCTCGCCGCCCATCAGGGTGTTGACCCCGGCGTTGGCCCGGAAGTAGGCCCCGTTGGTGCGGTCGATCACGGTGGTGATCAACGACTCCAGGGCCGGGGGACGCCGGAGGTGGACCATCTGCACCCGTATGGGCGTGATCGGAAGGGTTTCGCCCAGCGGCGCAGCGAGCTGGCTGGACCAGGCACCCGTTGCCGCTACCACTGCATCAGCCTCGATTGTCCCTCGCTCCGTTTCCACGCCAGCAACGCGCCCTCCGGAGACCCTTATGCCGGTGACCTCACAACTGGTCACGATCTCCGCTCCCTGGTTTGCTGCCTGTTCAGCGAAGGCATAGGCCGTGGCCAGGGGGTCTGCATAGCCGGAGTTTGGTTCATACACCCCTATGGCAACGCCTTCGGTGGACAGTGGCGGGACCAGATGGGCAATATCGGACGGGGCCAAAGTCTCGATGTCCACTCCCAGTTCCCGGTTCATCGCCACGTTGGCCCGGGCAGCCTCCATATCGTGCTGCCCGAACAGTAGCAGCCTGCCAGTCTGGATGAACCGGGCGTCGCCGCCCACCGCCTCTCCGAAGCTGTGGAAAATATCGCTGCTCTCCATCGCCATCCTGACCATAACGGGGTGGAGATAGTGTTCCCGTACCATCGCTCCCGACCTGCCGCTGGTGCCGGAGGCCAGGTATCCCTTTTCGACGAGCAGCACCCTGCCGGCCCCCATTCGGGCCAGGTGCATGGCGATGCTGGTGCCGATGACGCCGCCTCCGATGACCACCACGTCAGCGGTTTTGTATGGCATTTTGGATTCCTCCGCTTCCAGTCAGAAAGCTTGTTACGGCAGCGCTAATGTGAACGAACCTGCTGCTCCGTCGTAGATGAAACGGCCTTGGTTCAGGATGTCACAGCCTATGAGGGCTATCAGCCTCTCCGTTGGAGGCTGTCCCGGCCTCGGTGCAGGCCCGGTAAATCCTCTGACCCGAAGTTGCTCACTATGCCCCGGCAGGTCCAGGACTTCGACCAACGCATGGTATGTTGGCACTTCCACAGCCCTCTGGCTCGCGGTGTTCACTGCTACTGCGTCGAGTCGTCTGAAGCCATAGCCTTCAGCGGTCTCCCGGTCGATATGAGTGTGAGAAGCGCCAGTGTCAAGAAGTCCCAATCCTGTTATCGGGATGGTTCCTCCGCGCGTTGGTGTAAGCCTGACCCTGACCCTTGCTCCGTTTTCGATCCGGCCTGTGAATTCAGGCACGATCTACCGCCCAGGAGAATGGGCTGAACTCGGTCTTGCCATCACTGACATAGCGGACGAGGGCCGGGTTGTCCGCCAATTCCTGTTCCTCTGCGGTCGCCAGGTCATCGAGTGTGGTCAGGACTCCCTGGATTTCTTCGCCGCGGATTATCAGGTACTTGCCCAGATACTGCTTGCGCAGTTCCTCTTTGTTGGCTTCCCAGAAGGCGACTTCGGTGGGGAAGTCTTCGTCGCGGACTTTCCTGGTTTCCGACATTGTGTGCCGCCTGTTGTGGAGTGTTCCCCAGGTGCGGTCAGGTCATTGTATCACCGGCACTTCGGATAGCATCGGGAGCCTTTACCCACCCGTGGCCCCAGTGGACTTCGGGGAGGCTGCGGGAGCGGCCGACGTCGAACCTGATGGCGAGGTTGGGGTAGCCGAGGCGGGGCCGGAGCCGGGTTTTGCGGGGGCACGGCCTGTGACGGCCACCCAACGGGCGGGTTGAAGAGGAAGCCGCGGTCGCGGCAGCGGACGATGTGGTTGTCCTTGGGGTGTTTTCGGTTGAGCACGGGCAAGCTGGTGGAGTAACAGCTTCCGCGACGCATTGGCGGTCACCTTGGCCAAAAAATAAAGGGACGGGCCGATTTGTCAGCCGGGTCCGTCCCTGCAATACCATGCCAGAGGGTGGTTGCGGGGGCAGTCAACGGGCGGGTGCCAGTGGGGGAGGTTCGTGTCCTCAGTCGGCCCGGAAATGGGACCCAGCACAGGCCGAAATTCGGATACATGTCTGGGGAATGGAGTTGAAATGAGCCGGAAATGAAGTTGAAATGAAACCCCAAATTTCAGACGTGAAACCGGGAACTGAAATTGAAATGAACCTGAAATGAAAGCCTGAAAATGCTATAATTCAGATACGAAATAGTGAAATGAGCCGGAAATGAAATTGAAATGAAGCCCCAAGTTTCAGGCGTGGAACCGTGAAATGAAACGGAAATGAGACCGAAATGGCCACTGGAACTATCAGCCGTTACATGCTACCCCAGAGTTGGATTCACTATGACAAATCCGCTATTTTGGAGCAGTTGGTGGAAGCCAAAACTGCGGCAGGAGTGCTGCGGCAGCTTCCCTATTTGCCCCAATGGGTTGAAACGGCACACCAGGAGCAACTGCGCTTGGAGGCTGTCGGCACTTCCCGAATCGAGGGAGCCGAGTTCACTCCCCAAGAAGAGAATGAAGCCTTGGCTCCTGATGCAGAGACCCGTATAGACTTGACTCGTTCACAGCGGCAGTTGCGCGCCGCCGAAGCTACCTACAAGTGGATAAGTGACCAACCGCCAGAGCGTCCCGTCAATAGTGATTTCGTGTTGGAAGTCCACCGCCGAATTGTTACTGGCTGTGATGACGACCACTGTGAGCCGGGAGCGCTCCGCAGGCACGGCGACAATGTCAACTTCGGCTCGCCACGCTGCCGGGGTGTTGAAGGCGGCGACGAATGCCGGGATGCTTTCGATGCGCTGTGTGGTGCCATCGGCAGGGAGTTCAGAGAACACGACGCCATTATTCAGGCGATGGCCGTCCATTACCACATCGGAGCAATGCACCCCTTTGGAGACGGCAACGGACGCACCGCGCGGGCCGTGGAAGCCTTTATGCTGAGGAATGCCGGAGTCAGCGACCGGATAATGGTCAGCCTTTCCAATTATTACTACGAGCACCAGGACGAGTATCGGGCTGCCCTTTCCGAGTCCCGCCAACGTGGACACGACCTGACTCCGTTCCTCTGGTTTGCGTTGCCTGCGGTGACTGAGCGGTGCAATACCGTTGCAGGGGAAATCCTAGACCACCATAGACGGTCACTGTTCCGGGAATTTGCGCGGTCCTTGTTTGGGCAACTCCAGAGTCCACGAAGGCGAGTCTTGGCGGCGCGTCAGTTGCAAGTGTTGGAAGCTCTGCTCGATAGCAATTCTATGGACACGGGTGATTTTGTCAGGCGCACTGAAATTCACTATCGAAAATTGAAGCATCCGACCCGGGCGCAAGGGCGAGACCTGTTTGGACTGCTTAACTTGGGCGCGGTGGAGTTTTATGACGGCTATTCACAGGTGCGAGCCAACCTTGATTGGCCACAGCAGTTTTCCCAGTCCACACTCTTGGAGCGATATGAAAAGATGCCCTCCGCCGCGTCTGCAAATCATCCGGCGATGCCGGAGTTGTCACGGCTCTTGGGGCGGCGGCGCTGGTAAGGGAGTGAAACTCGGGGACTTTCCAAATTTCGGGAAATCTCCCCAAATACAAAAACCCGCCTGAGGGGATGTTATCTTTCGCCCATCCTCAAGCGGGTCTTTTGTTAGCCATGCGGCGGTTATCACGGACGGCGGGAAGCAGTCCTCCCTTGTCCATAATGCGCCGTGGTGGGCCGGCGTCGTTGCCGGCCTGAGGTTGCGGGAAGCCTAGTCGGGATTGTGCTTTTCGATCAGGGCTACGACGCGGGAATCAATGCCTTCCAGGTCCACACCGGCGTCGGCGCGGGCTACGCCCAAGTGGGCATCCCGCTGAATGTCTTCCCATTCCGGCTCAAGCTCGAATTCGTCCCGCAGTTCTTCAAGCAGCGCTTCCAAGGATTCTCTATCGAACATAGCTGGTGACTCCGTACCTCCATTTGTGGGACCGGCCCTCCTCCGATTTGTGACCGGTCTTGGTATTCATCACCCCTTCGGCCCGGATAGGCTGCTGCCGCTTCCGGCCCAAGGGTAGCGGGTACGCCTGATGCGCTAGGACAGTCTACTCTCTTCAGGTTGTATGGGCAAGGGTATGGGGGAAATCCGCGAGGGGATCTGGCTGGCGCTCGCCTTGGGATGTCGTTTTTGAGGATGGGCCCACGGCGTGCCCGGTCAGCCGGAGGCCGCGCCCGCCGGGACGGGGGGCTGGTAGCGGATGGAGTATTTCTTCTCCTTGATGGTGAACGCCGCCAGGGCAGCTGGAAAGAGGAGAGACCCGGCGATGGCGAAGGGCAGCCGGTAGGAGCCGGTGAGGTCGTAGAGGACACCGGCCATGAGGATGCTGGCCGCGCCGCCGACCTGGTGGAACAGGAAGGAGATGCCGCCGATGGTGCCCAGGGCGCGGACACCGTAGATGTCGGCGGTCAGCGAAGTGGTGGGCGGGTTGGTGGCTATCCAGGAGGTCCCGGCGACGACGGCGAATATCCACATCCCGGTCTCGCCGGGAACGGTGAGCAGGATGACGTAGGCCATGCCCCGGGTGAAGTAGGTCAGGGCCAACAGGTTCTTGGCGCTGAACCGGTCGGCCAGGAAGCCGACGCTGATGCTGCCAGTGGCGTTCATAAACATCATCAGACCGAAGATGATGGCCGCGGTGGGGCCTGGAACTCCCTTGTCGTCGGCGAAGGCGAGGAAGTGGAAGGAGATTATGGCGGTGGTGGTGCCGCAGACGGTGAGCGCGCCGCTGAGCTGCCAGAAGGGGAGGGAACGGAAGGAGTCGGACCACTTGTCCACTTCCAGCGGCCCCCGGCGGCGGGTCTCGGCGTTGCCGCCGCTCTGCTCGGGAGGCTCCGGGTCGCCGTCGGGCTGGAGGCCCATGCGGGCGGGGTCGTCGCGCAGGGACAGCCAGGCCAGGGGCGCGGCCAGCACCAGGATTATCAGCCCCAGCGCGCCCCAGGCAACGCGCCAGTCTGCGGCCTGGATGAGGTAGACGGCGAAGGGGACCATTATCAGTCCGCCCAGGGAAACGCCGCCGGTGTTCAGCCCCATGACCGTGGCGCGGCGACGGCGGAACCACCGGGCCAGCACGGCGCCGGTGTTGGTGGTGGACGCTCCGCTGAGGGCGATGGAGGACACCAGGCCAAACATGAAGACCAGGAAGAGCAGGTGGAAGGTGAAGCTGAGCAGGGCGGTGGAGATTCCCAGGACGACCAGGCTGATGCTGATTACCTTTCTCCCGCCCAGCATGTCAAGGACCTGTCCCATGAAGGGCTGGGACAGGCCGCCGATGACGAAGCCGACGGCCCCGGCCATTGAGATGGTGCCCCGGGTCCATTCGAAGTCGGTCTCCATCGGGATCACGAACGCGCCGAAGGCGTTCCGCGCACCGTTGCTGACCACGGAGATGAAGAAGATTGCGGCCAGGATGTACCAGCCGTGGAAGATTCCCCCCGGTCTGGGCTGGGAGGCTTCGGCTTCCGGTTGTGCGTCGGGTGCATTCATGTCGTTTTGGCCGTCATGGGCGGGTCGGGGGATTGCGGCGATTATACCCGGTTTTTGGTCTGCTTGTTGGCGGCGGGGATTGCGGTGGGATCCACCAGATTTTCCGGGACTTCGATGTCCACTTCCGAGACCACGACATGGCTTGCCAGGACGTATGACGGCACCGGGTCCGGATCAGGTTCTTTGGCCTCTGCGCGAAGAATCCCTTCAAGGGCGTCCCTGCCGTTGGCCAAGGCTTCCTCCACGGTGTCCCCGTCAGTGATGCACCCCGGGTAGTAGGGAAAGAAGACCTGGTAGCCGCCCTCATCCTGAGGGAGCAAAATGGCGGTGAATTTCTGCTTGGACACTTTTACAGAACCTCATCCGCGATTCTGTCAAACTCGGAGCTCGATAACCCCATGCTACGCCGTATGCTGCCCAGAGTACCCAGCCTAACCTCACCCCGGTGGATGGGTACGGAAATCGTCTCCCGACCTGGTTTCTTGAAAATTGCGTGACTGCCCGTGTAATGATCAAGTTGCGACCCTTGGCTGATGAGGATTCTTTGGATTTCGCCAGGCCGGTATCGCTTCGGCACTTGCCCAGGACTCTCCCACTAACAGAGGCAGACACAAATGGCAGCTTCGCTCATAGGGTTACTGCCAGCTGTTCCTCCGGCGGCATGACCGCTTCTTCCGGCAACTCTGGAATGGGCATACCATGTTCAAGCAAGTCCTCGATGACCATCTCAAGGACTTCCCGGATGTTCTGGATGCTTCCTCGCGGGTGCGACCGTCGGTTGCTGCGCCTTGTTTCACCAACGTAGGGCAGTAAGCAATCCACTGGTATTCGTCCGGTTAGATCACTACGCGGAACTCGTAAGTTTTCATCCCATGCATCCACGTTACAACAAGCCCAACCGGCGCAGGTCATCCGCCGTCCATTGGGCCTGTCTTTGAATCATGGATTGGAGCGTTCTGATTGGGTACGTGTCTCCGGAATGATGGTAGGTCACTGTGACTTTTCTACCGTCCGAGTGATGGTACAGTTGATGACTGCCCGTCTGCGTCTCTAATTAAAACCCGTCTCTGCGCAACGCTCGTATGATTTGCCGTGCGGTCAGAGAGCGCAACCGCGAGAAATTTATCTCGCGCATAGGTCCACGGCGATGCTCTCCTCCCACACTAATGCGCCTTCCTCCGGCTCTGGAGGAAGGGCCTCGCCATGCCGGGCCATGCTGTCAAGGGTCATTTGCAGCACTTCCCGGATGTTCTTTATGGCCTCTTCGCGAGTGTAGCCCCAGGTGGCTGCGCCCTTGGCTTCCAACACTGGGCAATAGGCGAACCACCGGTCCTCGTCCGGCGCGACTACTACCCGGTACTTGAACGTCTTCATCTCATGCATCCACGTTACAACAAGCCCAACCGGCGCAGGTCATCCGCCGTCCATTGGGCCTGTTCCTCGATTATGGCCCGCAACGTCTTGAGCGAATAAGTGCCTCCGGGACGATGGTAAGCGATTGTTACCAACCTATCATCCTCGTGGATATACTGCCGATGACTGCCGCTCTGCCTTGAAAGTACAAACCCGTCTCTCCGCAACGCCCTGATGATTTGCCAGGTCGTCAGCGACCGGAGCCGAGAGTAGTCGATTCTGCTCATATAGTTACGGCGAGACGTTCCTCCGTGGGCAAACATGCCCCTTGCGGTTCCGCGGGAATGGGCGTACCTCGCTCCAACAACTCCTCCAAGACCATCGGGAGCACTTCATCCCTGATGTACCTGATCGCTTCTTCCCTGGTCCGCCCCCAGGTTGCGGCCCCGTAGCGTTCCATCCCGGGAGCAAACACAAACCAGCCGCCTTCGTCAGGTTCGAGGACTACCCGTACATGGTACGTTTTCATCGCTCACCTCTGCGGTTTTATGCTGGCTCCGGTCCTACGTGTCCTTCAGGGCCATTGCGTCCTGGGCTGCGCTGGTGCCGGCGAGGCGTCCGAAGACCATGCCGGAGGATAGGCCGGAGCCGCCGGGGTAGTTGTAGTAGAAGAGGCCGCCGACCATTTCGCCCGCGGCGTACAGGCCGGGAATGGGTTCCTGGCCGTTGGTGACCACCTGGCCGCGGGTGTCGATCTTGACGCCGCCGAAGGTGAAGGTGATGCCGCAGGTGACCGCGTACCCCAGGTACGGGGGCGTGTCTATGGGCTGCGCCCAGTTGGTCTTGGGAGGGGTGATGCCCACGGTGCCGCGACCGTCCTTGACGGTGGGGTTGTAGGGAACGTCCTGCTGCACCGCGGCGTTGTATTCCCGGACCGTTTGGGCCAGGCCCTCGGGGTCGATGTCCAGCCGTTGCGCCAGTTCCTCGATGGTGTTGGCCTCGGCCATAGTGACTTGGGGGATGTGGTACTCGTCGCGGAGCAGGTGCTTCACCTTGTCGTCGAATATCTGGAAGGCGAGGCCCTGGGGCTGGGTCAGCAACGCCCGACCGTAGGTGACATAGGTGTAGTTGCGGAAGTCTGCGCCCTCGTCGAGGAAACGGTTGCCCTCCAGGTTGACGATGATGCCGAAGGGGTAGGAGTGCTTCTGGAAAAGCTCGGTGATGACCCGGTCGCCGAATGGGGGCGCGTTCATGTCCCAGGCCACGGCGTGGCAACTGCTCCAGTGGCCGTGGGCCTGGGCGCCGACGTCCAGGGCCATCTTGATGCCGTCGCCGGTGTTGTAGGGGATGCCCCGCACCTTGACCAGCTCCCAGCCTTGGCCGAGGTAGCGGCAGCGCATCTCGGCGTTGGCCTCGAAACCGCCCGCGGCCAACACGACGGTCCGCCCGGGGATGTCCTCGAAGCCGTCAGGCCCCAGCACCCGCAGGCCGGAGACCCTGCCGGCATCGTCCTGGATGAGGCTGACTCCCTGGGTGGAGTAGCGGATGTCGATTCCGGCGGCCTCGGCAACGTCGAACTGCTGGTCGGACAGTCCCTTGCCCGCGCCGACGGCCTCAACGAGCAAGCCGCCCCAGAAGCGGAACTTGTCGCCGTCCTTGAACGCCTGCCGTCCGTAGGAGAGGACGAAGCGGACGCCCTTGCTCTGGAGCCACTGCATGGTGGGCAGGGACTGGCTGACGAGGATCTGTGCCAGGTCGGGGTCGGTCAGGCCTTGGGTGACGCGCATCATGTCGTCGTAGAACTGGTCCTGGGTGTAGCTGCCGACCTCGATGGACGCCACCTCGGTGGGGGACATGTCGGGGATTACGGTTTGGATATCCTCGATGCCGTCGAAGGCGAAGCGGATGATGCCGCCGGTGAAGTAGGTGTTGCCGCCGCGGAAATACTCGGGGGCTTTCTCGACCACCAGCACGGACTCGCAGCGTTCCCTGGCGGCGATGGCCGCGCAAAGCGCAGCGTTGCCCGCGCCTACTACTATGACGTCATAAGGGTCTGGCATGATAAACCTCCGCAGGCTGTTGCCTGATTAGAATGTGGGGGATGTGCTTCAGGTTATGGGGACTGTGTCTATGCCTTCAAAGCGTTGCATGTCCCTGTCGTCTGACACTATTGCCCGGAAGCCGTGTTCCAGGCAAACTGCTACGATTTGAGCGTCGAATACCAGGTTTCCTGACACGTTGGCCTGGAGTGCTACGCGGTTGAAAATTGACCAATACTTATCTCCGGGCTGCAACAGGCGGACGCTGGGACTCCGCAGAAGAGAGTCAATGATTTCCAGAGCTTCGTGCGGTGGGGTGGGTGAGGGGTAAGATCCGCGATGAGTAACCACGCGCAGGAACTCGCCAACACAAAACACAGGGATGCCCCAAGGCGTATCCCCGGCAACTAGCCGCTGGACCAGCGCATTTGCAGCATCGTGCTTGTCCGTTTCATCACGATGCGCGTACACCAGCACATTGGTGTCAATCGCTATTGGGGGAGTTATCTGGGAAGCCATAAAGAGAGTCCCTGCTGGTGAAGTCTATGCCCGGTGCAGGCTTGCCGGACCTGGTTATCCACCAAAGCTCGAAGGGCAAGGAATCGCGCAGGTATACCCGCAGGGCAGATTCAACCATGTCGGAGAAGGACCTGTCGCCATCCTCCGCCCGCTTCATGGCTGCGTGGTAGAGTCGTTCGTCAATGTCTATGGTGAATTTCATGGTTTGTTCCTCTTATTGGCGCTGCGCGTACACCAGCACATTGGTGTCAATCGCTAACGGGGATTCTGTCAGAGAAGCCATAGAGGGAGTCCCGGCTGTTGATGTCTATGCCCGGCAAAAGCTCGCCGCGCGTGGTTTCCCACTTCAGGTCGAAGGGCAAGGAATCGCTCAGGTACACCCGCAAGGCAGCCTCGACCAATTCGGAGAAGGTCCTGTCGCCCTGTTCCGCCCTCTTCATCACTGCGTGGTAGAGCCGTTTGTCTATGTCGATGGTGGTTCTCATGTTTCATCCATTATGGGCGCTCTCGCCAATATGAGACAGCCGCCAGTTGTTGCGCGTGATGCTTTTGCTCGTCCAGGTCGTCCACTGCGGCTTCGGGGAGAACAATGTTTGCGTGAAAAGGGTTCGTACCGTCGGGCAAGGGGTCCGCTATCACCTGCCGCCCGTTGCCGGATGCGTATGAGGCGGTCAAGAGTGCCCATCCGTAGAAACTCAGGCCCCGCCCACTGGCCATTGCATCTGCGATTTCCACTGCCTGCTGTGGCGGCGTGTATGTAAGCCTGTCGACGGATATTTCCCTGGTCCCTCTCCGCTCCAGGAATGCCCGAAACCGGATGGGTTGTGGGCTGGCAGGCCGGAAGTTGCTCCTCGAAAACACGCACCGGCCCAATTCCTCTGTTGGCGCAATCTGGGCTGGCACATTTCCATTGGAGTGGACCAGAGTCATGCAGCAGTGATGTCTTCCAATTCGGCCAGCGCCTCCCGCACGAATCCATCGGGCAGATTACGGGCCGTGGAATAGCGGGCGCGGCGATGCTCATCGCCCAGGGTCACAAGGCACAACGCCCCGCCGTCCGGCTCACACAACAGTATGACAGACCGGCCATGTCCGCCGGGCGCGTCGATGGCGATTTCTCCGTCGGGCATGGAGTAGATGTCAAAATACCTCGGCGAAATTTCATACATCTCCGGCAGTAGCCGCCGTGCGTTCTGGAACGCCAACTCTGATGGAAGTTGGTGATTTTCCTCACGGGCGTCCTCAGTGACCTTGCCGAGCTTTTCCTTCGCCTCGGCCAATTCCGGGGGAGTTGTTGAGTCCTGCATTGTCGCGCCGCCTGTAACGTTCGATAGGCCGTGCTTGCTGTGGCTGCCTTGGTTGTCCGAACAACCCAAGTCACTGGCCGTTAATATAGCATGGCGAGGTCAAAACGCGCATTAGCAGGCGTTGGCTCTGACGTTAACCTCCTCCAACTCCCTATCCCCGCTTCCAGCGGGTATTATGCCCCCGACAGGCGTGACCCGATAGGAGATGGAGTCTATGGCCAGATTATTGAACTGTCCGCGTTTGCTGTTAGCGTTGGGAATAGTTGCCCTAATCATATCGGCCGCTTTGGCGTGTGGATTCCCCTCCACGTCAACAGAGGCCCTGCCGCTACCAACGGAGACTTCGCTGCCAGTCAGAGATTCTGCTGAAAGGAGATTGCTAGAAGCGGATTTCTGGCGATTCGATACTGAAGTAGAGGATGTTAGGGATATGTTGGATCAAGGTGCCGACGTCAACGCGACTGACGATTATGGCCGGACGCCCCTGCATCTGGCGGCGAGAAACAATGAAGAGACGTCGGTTATTGCCTTGCTGCTGGACCGGGGCGCGGACATCAATGCAAGGGACAGTTCCGGCGAGAGGCCCCTTCATAATGCGGCGAGATGGAATGAAGACCCGTCGGTCATCAAGTTGCTGCTGGACCGGGGCGCGGACATCGAAGCCAGGGATGATGATGGTAATACGCCTCTGCATGTGGCGGCGACGTTTAACGGTGAGCCGGAAGTAGTTGCGGAATTGCTAGACAGCGGTGCGGACGTCAATGCAAGGGACTATAACGGCAACGGCGAGACTCCCCTGCATCTGGCGGCGGTAACTAACTACGAATCATCGGTTATCGAGTTGTTGCTGAGCCGAGGCGCGGACGTCAATGCAAGGAACAACTACGGTTCGACGCCTCTGCATAACGCAGTGGAATTTGCAGTGGAATTTATTGACGAGCTGCCAATTATCGCGTTGCTGTTGGACCGCGGCGCGGACGCTAATGCAAAGGACGATAATGGCGAGACTCCCCTGCATATGGCGGCGGCGGGGTTGAATGACGAGCCGTTGGTTATCATACTTCTGCTGGCCCGGGGTGCGGACGTTAATGCAAGGGACAACTACGGCGGGACGCCCCTACATCGGGCGGCGAGATGGAATGAATCCCCAGCGGTTATAAAGATACTCCTATACAGCGGCGTAGATGTTAGTGCTAGAGACCTTTTGGGGCATACTCCTTGCGATCTCGTGCTGATTGACAATGTTCTAGCCATGACCGAGGCATACGACTTGCTCTGCCGGTAGCCATCCACCCTCCTCCACTCCCAATCCCCGCCTCCAGCGGGTATCATGTACCCAAGCAACTTGATACATGCAGACTGGGAGGTACGTCATGCGCGGGGTTACGTTCAAGGGCAACCGGGAGGCTGAAATACAGGAGTTTCCGGACCCCCACGCCGGGCCGGGGGATGCCGTGCTGCGGGTGCGGGCGTCGGGGCTTTGCGGCTCGGACCTGCACCGCTACCGGGGCGGGGAGCCGACGGTGATGATCACCGGGCACGAGCCTTGCGGGGTCATCGAGGAGCTGGGGCCGGGAGCGCCTCCAGGGTTGAAGCTGGGCGACCGGGTGATGTGCCACCACTACGCCGGGTGCGGCGTTTGCCGGAACTGCGCGATGGGGTACGAGCAGCTCTGCCCCCAGGGGCGCGTCACCTACGGCGGCGGCACGGGCCACGGGGCCAACGCCGACTTTATCCTGGTGCCGTCGCGGTCCCTGGTGCACCTGCCCGACGAGCTTTCCTTCGAAGAGGGGGCGGCCATCTCCTGCGGCACGGGCACGGCCTGGAACGGGCTGAACAAGATGGACATCTCCGGCAAGGACACGGTGGCGGTGTTCGGGCAGGGTCCGGTGGGTCTCAGCGGCACCCTGTCGGCCAAGGCCATGGGGTCCAGGGTCATTGCCGTGGACGTGATGCCGGAGCGGCTGGCACTGGCCCGGGACCTGGGGGCGGAGTACGTGATCAACCCGCTGGAGACGGACCCGGTGGAGGCGATCCGCGACCTGACCGGCGGCGCGGGGGCTACGGCGTCGCTGGAGACCTCGGGCAACCCGGCGGCGCGGCAGCAGGTGTTGACCTGCCTGGCCCCCTTCGGACGCTGCTGCTACGTGGGCGTGGGCGCGCCCGCGGAGATAGATTTCAGCCGCGACGTGATTTTCAAGGTGATCACCATCTACGGGTCGTGGACGTTCAGCAAGTCGGAGCTTATCGAGATTGCCGACTTCTTCGTGCAGACGGGCGCGCCGCTGTCCCGGCACATCACCCACCGATACACCCTGGACCAGGCGATTGAGGCGTTCCAGACCTTTGACGGGGCGACGACGGGGAAGTGCGTGTTCTTGTTTGACTGACCATTGCTGACCATCCGTCTCCGCTTCCTTGTATACTGGAAGAGACGGAAGAACGGGCCATGACATCCATCAACGACATAGCCGACCTTGTTCGAATCCTCCGGGAACAACCCGAATGGGCTGACACCATCCGAGGCATCCTGCTGGGCCAGGAGTTGCTGGAGTTGCCGGAACGGTTCGCCAGTTTCGTGGAGCTGACCAGCGAGAACTTCCGCCTAGTCCACCAGCGGCTGGACCGGCTTGAGACTGACGTGGCCCGGAACACAGCCGATATCGCCGAGATTAAGACTGACGTGGCTGAGGTCAAGGCTGACGTTGCCGGCATCAATGCCAGATTGGACCGGATGGACGGCAGGTTCAACCGCATCGACGGCAGAATGGACAGGGGATTCGGGAATATGTACGCGGTCAAGGTCGAAAGGAACATCAGGAGCATAGCGGGGCAGTACCTCAACCTGCGCAGGGTCAGGATTCTCAGAGATTTCTATGCCCTCACAGACCACGATTTCCAGGACCGTATCGAACAGGCTGAAGAGGACGGCAGGGTCGCATCCGAGGATGTTGACGCCCTCTGGCGGTCGGACCTCATCCTCTCCGGTAGAGACAGGGCTACCGGGGCCGATAGGTACATCGTGATCGAGACCTCCATCACCGTCGGAAACTCCGACATCACCCGGGCCAAGGCTCGCGCCGGTATGCTGGCCTCAGCTCTCGGCCGGCCCGTAACCCCAGCCGTCGTCGGGGCCAACGTAGACGCAGACCGGACGGCAACGGCGGCTCTTGAAGGAGTATCCATCGCCCTGGAACCCGATAGCTGGGACGACTGACGCCTCGCTTGCCGTGGAGTTGCTGCCATATTAAGATACAGCGGGACTCGGACAGACCCGGGTCTTTCTTCAGTTTTTGTCCGAAGGGAGTTGCCTTTATATGAGAGCAGCCAGACTTACCAGCCCGAAGAACTTTGAGATCATCGAAATTGATACTCCCAGCGCCGCTGATGGCCAGTGCCTGATCAGGATTGAAAGGGCGTCGGTCTGCGGCAGCGACATACGCGGCAGCTACGGGCCGGTTCTGCCCGAGGACCGCTACCCGATGGCCCCGGGCCGTCCCTGCCACGAGGTTGCCGGGGTGATCATCGACAGCAAGACCGATCAGTTCCATGAGGGACAGCGTTGCATCGTCATACCGGCCGGGGAGACGGGCGGGCTTGCCGAGTACATAGTCTCCGACCCTGGCCGCATAGCCGCCCTGCCCGACTACGGGACCCTGGACGAGTGGGTCATGTGCCAGCCCTCGGGCACCGTGCTCTTCTCCTGCCAGCAGATGCCCAACCTGCTGGGCAAGACCGTCCTGGTACTGGGCCAGGGCAGCATCGGGTTGAGCTTCACCATGCTCACGTCCCGGATGGGCGCGCGGGCCGTCATCGGGGCCGACCTGCTGGACTACCGGCTGGAAAAGTCCAAGGAGTTCGGCGCGACCCATACCGTCAACCCCAGCCGCGAGGAGATCGGCGAGGCCGTGCTGGAGATCACCGGCGGCGACGGCCCGGACGTGGTTGTGGAGGCCGCGGGCTATCCCGACACCTTCAACATGTGCTTCCGGCTGGTACGCCAGTTCGGCACCATCATTGTGTTTGGCATCGCCAGCGAGGACTGGGTGCCGGTGGAGTACCACTGGCTGATGGACAAGCAACCCCGGATGATCCCCACCACCGGCGCGCGCAGCGGCGACCCCATCTCCCATATCCGGGAGATCGTCGCCCTCCGCGACCGGGGCTGGTGCGACCCGGCGGGGCTGATCACCCACCGGATGGGGCTGTCGGACGTGCAGGCGGCCTATGATATGTACGAGCAGCGTACCGACGAGATCATCAAGGTGGTAATGGACGTAACCAAGTAAGCCCTGATGCTATATGGCCGCCTCATGGTCCGCGACTGCCGGGCATGGGGCGGCCTTTTGAATCTGAGGCCGCGGATTCCTGCTTTCGCGGGAATGACGGGTTGAGTGCAGCGGTAGCCCTACAATTAACCTTGGCGTGCTTGGGGGATGGACGTGAGGGGAGGCTTCGGGCCGGAGTGGGAGATTCGGATGGTCAGGGAGAATCTGGCCCTGGCCATCGCCTGTTGGACTGCGGTGCAGAAGGGGCAGATAACCCCGGCCCAGCTTCCCGCCGGGCGGGAGGCGCCGGTCAGCAGCGCCGGACAGGTGGCCGAGGTGTTCAACCCTCTCCCTCCCATGAACCAGGTAGAACTGGCCCGCTGCTCCTCCAACCAGGTACGCTGCGCCTTCGCCTTCTCCGCCATGCAGGTCCACCGCACCCTGGAGTCGGTCTGCCCCGGCGACCCCCTGATCCAACCGGGGGACGAGTCTCATACGCCGCGTAAGTTGCACTTCTCCGGCCGGCACGACGGTATGGGGCAATGTTCTCAGCCGGATGACGGCCTCAGCGCCGCCCGCGCCTGCCTCTACCTTCTGGACCGCACCTTCCGGCGCGGGATGCTTGTGCCGGTGTGGACGTGTCCCCCCGAGTACCGTCAACGCTTCGTGGTAACCCCAGCCTCCTTTGTCCTGGACGCCACCGGGCTGGACGGCAAACCCGTTTCCTGGGACGACTTCGGCGGGCTGGAAAAATACCTGAAGTTGCTGGACTTCTGCGCCGCCGCGGTGGAGGGGCGGGAGCGGGACCCTGATTCCCTGCCGGACCATCCAGAGGACACGTCACCTATCGACCGCGCCGTTGCCGCTGTGGTTGAGGCTGGCAAGCCGCTAACTGCGGGCGTGGAGCAGGGCAGAATCGGGGCGGACTCCGCAGAGGAAATGGTGCGCGGGTTCGTTGATGACCGCTGCGTCGTGGGTCCCGGGACCCGCATCATCGCCAGGGGACTGTACGACGAGTTCCTTGACTGGTGCCTGGAGACCGAGCGCGAGCCGTTGTCGCAGCGGGCTTTCGGGATGCGGCTCACTGGCATTGGGTTCAGGCGCAAGCGCAGGGGGAGGGGACGCCACTGGTGGGAGGGCCTGGGGCTGAAGGACAGTGGGGGCTAGTCACCCGGCGGCCTCAATCGCATCCGCGCAGGGGTAAGGGAGGCCGCCTCGAAGGGGTTTGGGCCGCCCATCCCGTGTCCGTGACCGGGGGACGGGTCCTGTCCGCCGCTCCCTGGTAGGCATGGCCGTGGAGGGTTCGCGTTCTCAGTGGGGGTGTTTGTGTTCATGCTTCTCACCGGGAGCATCAGGGGCGGACTTTCAACACCCCGGCTCTCCGAAGTTTCCGCAGCAATTGCTTCGGGTCTTTATCTTGGTCCAGGTGTTGCCGAGCACCGAGCGCAGCTTGCCACCCAAGGCCATCGGCGCCCGCAGGTTGCTCAAGAACGCGGAGGGGCTGGGACGAGTTTCCATAGCGAGGCCATTATGTCACAAACCTAAGTCAACCGGGTAGGAGAACATCGGGACGAGAGAGGTGTAAAGCTCTAATGCGATTGCTGGTTGGTGGCGGGGTCTTCAGGTCCCTCCGCGACGTTCTAGTTCCGCTTCCAATTCCCGGATGCGGGCCTCAGCATTGGCGCGGGCTTCTTCCATTTCGTCGAAGGTCAGCAGGTAACGCTGGGTCGCTGGATCCCACCATCTCAGCCGCCCGTTTTCCCAGCACAGGTCCAGGTTGAGAACACCGCTGTGTCCGTGGAGGTGGCCCGGGCCCGTCTCCAGTATCTCGACGGGCTGGTACACTCCCTCAACCAGCCGGTCGCCGCCCAGGGGCGCGCCGTGATAGCGGCCGCCCGAGGCGTCGAACCGCCAGTATTCGGGAATGCCAAAGGATGCATAGTCGTTCCGTTTTCCGATATAGTCTTCCCGTCCGGTGGTGGGAGAGGCTATTTCCAGCACGAAGTCGGGCGGCTTGCCCTGGTCGCGGATTGAGTATCAATTCTGCTCAACAGCCAGCGAACGCTCTACGTCGAAGGCGATAAGCAGGTCGGGGTTGCGGTGGCCCTCCCGTTGTCCCGGAGACTGCCGGACCGGGATTTCGCTCAGAACGATAACTGTATCGTCATTGCCGAAGTGCCTGCGAAGGGTTGCCTGGTGAGCCGGGTCGTCGAGATGAAGGGAGTTTTGCATATCGTCCCTGGGCGGGAAGACGGGGAACTTTTCGAGTTTCCCGGCGTCCTTCGCCTGTTGGGCCAGTTCGCTGGTCATGGCGGCCCTCTTGAGGCGGCTGGGACGAGTTTCCATAGCGGGGCCATTATGTCACAATTCGCCGGAAGAGTGCACTCAGCCGTTGCGTCCTGAGGCCGTCACAGCCCGGACGGCTTCATTAACAGCCGTAATAAAAGTTCTCTGCATATACCCGCGGCGCTCCTAACGGGCCTGCATCTCAGGCAACCAGAGCGCGTCCATGATCAGACCGGGGCCGGTGCTTTCTACTCCCACCCAGTCCCTGCCATGACTTGTTCCCGTATTCCCAACCAATTCTGCGCCGCCAGGCGCGCATTGGAGTGAATGAAATGGCTGCCAGGAAGTCCAGGAAGTTGACCAAAGCCGCAGAGAAGCCGGTGTCCGGGAACGCCAACGGAGAGGTGGTGCTGCTTTCAGGCGGCAACCCCCAGATTGCGAAGGCTGACGGGGATGTGCCGGTGCAGGCGTACATTGCGGCCATGCCGGGCTGGAAGAGCGGTCTGGGACGGCGTATCGACAACCTGATCGTGCGCACTGTGCCCAACGTGCGCAAGGCCGTGCGGTGGAATTCGCCCTGGTACGGCATCGATGGTGAAGGATGGTTCGTGAGCTACCACGTCTTCACCCGCTACGTGAAGGTGACGTTCCTCAATGGCGCATCGCTGAGTCCCGTCCCGCCCGGCTCAGGCAAGGACAAGGACTCGCGCTGGGTGGACATCTACGAAGGCCAACTGGACGAGGAGCAACTGGCGGAGTGGGTCCGGCAGGCGGCTGCGCTGCCCGGGTGGAAGGGGTTTGATACGTTGTGAGGGTGGAGCTGCACCCGTAACACTTCGTCCGCGCCAGTCATGGCCGGTGCGCGTCAGGCGGGTTCAGGCGGTTCCCCGGTGTAGAACGCGGTCGTGCGCATTGCCGCCGCGCGGGCTGCGCCGGGTTCCTCCCCGGCGGCCACTGCTGCCTGCGCCCACCCCTCGCTGCTGCCCGCAATGAAAGCCCTGCCCTCCGGCGAGGTGGCAAAAGCGGTCTCGTCTGGCATCGGCTCATCCGGGTACATGATATGGATGGCGAGTCCCATCAGGCCCAACTCCCAGCCGACGCCGGTTGCGCCCGGCCCGTACTCGATCCAGTGTTCCGAAAGCAGCGTGGTGTGGGTGAGTGCAAGCCGCGCCTGGCTGTCTCCAGCGTCAGAGATACTTACCTCCACCCAACTGACGTCCCCGGCGAACTCCCAGGTGAGCGCGAAGCGTGATAGCGGCTCGCAGGCCGTGATCACGCCGCCTGCGTGGCCCTCCAACTGATAGCGGCCGCCGGGGCGGAGGTCGCCGCTGACCGGCAGAAACCAGCGGGGGATGCGCTCCCGGCCGGTCACAGCGTCCCACAGGTTCTCGACCGTAGTCGCGTAGGTGCGGCATAGGGTGGCGGCTCGGGCGGGCTGTCCATCGCGCTCCTGGGAGGATACGGAGCGATCTACCGCGTTCAGGTGAGATTGGATGTTGATGGGCATGGTTCTCCCTGTTTTCTCTTAACATAGTCCATCCACATCTTACAGCTTACAGCGGGAGATTGTCATGGCGGAGTGGCCCCTACAGCACGCGAAGAACAAGTTCAGCGGTTCGGGACAGTCTGGCTCCTTTTCGCGTCCGCAGATAATAGTAGTATTTGACGCTAATAGCGTGACGCACTATTGTTGACTATGATCAGAAGCTACCTGGGACACCCAGGTGGTGGCGGAGCGCCAGCGTGTTCGAAGATTCCCGGAGCAGTTGCAGCGCCAGGCGCAGAGAAAGTTGATGATGATCAACAATGCCTCGGACTTGAATGATCTGCGAGTGCCACCGGGGAACCGCCTGGAGGCATTGTCTGGAGACCGGGACGGACAGTTCAGCATTCGCATCAACGGCCAGTGGCGGGTCTGTTTCACGTGGGAGGACGGAGATGCCTACGAGGTGGAGATAGTGGACTACCATTAGCGGCAAACGGCGCGGACAGGGGAGACGAAAGCCATGTCGAGCGAGACGGCGGGCAGCCTGGAAAAGCTGCCGCCCATCCATCCGGGAGAAATACTGGAGGAAGAATTCCTGCGACCCATGAACATCACCCAGTATCGCCTGGCCAAGTCCATAGGGGTGGACGCACGGCGCATCCACGCGATCGTCAATGGAAAGCGAAGTATATCGGCAGAGACCGCGCTGCTGTTCTCACGTTTCTTCGGGAACTCCGCCGGGTTCTGGATGGGACTGCAAAGCCAGTACGACCTGGAGACGGCCGAGGAGCGCCTTGCCGGGAGGTTGAGCAGGGTGGTTGCGCATGTGCCGGCGGGTGAGTGTTAGGGTAGACGGGGCGTGAACGGGTGGTACTGGGTGGACATTTATGATGGGGAACTGGACGAAGAGCAGCTTGCGGAGTGGGTCCGGCGGGCGGCTGTGCTGCCTGGGTGGAAGGGGTTTCATACCCTGTGAGGTTCTGCTTACGTTGGTCGCTCGACCGTCTCACTGAATTCGAGCGACCGACGAAAGATCGCAATACAGCGCGTCGGCGGCTACTGCGTTTTGACTCACTCACCAATTATCCCCAACCGGTTAGCAACCTCAAATGGTGCCATGAATATTGACGCCCAATGATTAGCAGCTTATAATATGCGGCATATATTTGAGAGGGGAGAATTATGGCCTTGCCGACTCGGGCTACAATTGATGACCTCGATGTCGTATGCGGTTATCTGGCTACCAAGCCTACAGGAGCAACGCTCGCTGAAGCAAGGGCAGTTGTTGATAGAAAGCATCTGGATTACCGCAAACTCAACGCGTTGAAATTCTGGGGCCTTGTCGAAGAAGTAGAGAACAAGTTAAAGATCACCGAACTAGGACGGCAATCAGTGAAGGATCAGGGAGCCCATCGTAGCCAAGCATTGCAGGAGGTGATTCGACATGTAAGACCATACCAAGCGCTAGTTGAGCGGGCGGTATACAGGCATGAGAAGGCTATTACATCGACCGATGCAGCAGCACATTGGCACCAACACTTCAAGAGCGAGGTTTCCGACTCTGAAAAAATCCTAAACGACCAAGCGGTGTGTTTCTTTCAAGTTGCACAAGGTGCAGATCTTGGCATCCTTACGGTGGGACGAAAAGGGTCCTCAACTCGTTTTGAATTTGATTCAGGTTGCATGCACGAATTTGTCGACAGAATGAACGAAGATACCAGTCAGGGTCTTCCTGCATCTACCGCCGTTGAAGAAACCGTGGAAGAGATTGAAAGCGAAAATACAGACGCAGACGATCCAAAGTCAGGGCATACTGATGAAGTCCGCGCATCGGTACGAAGCAATCGGGTCTTTATAACGCATGGAAAGAATCTGAAGATTCTGGATCAGGTGAAGCAGATCGTAACGTTCGGAAAATTCGAGCCCGTCATTGCGATGGAACACGAAACAGCCGCTAAACCTGTCCCCCAAAAAGTGATGGACGACATGAAGACATGCGGTGCTGCCGTTATTCACGTTTCCACAGAACGTGTTCTGCTTGACCAAGAAGGTAACGAAGTCCACTTGGTCAATGAAAATGTTCTAATAGAAATCGGAGCTGCGATGGCACTTTACGACGGCAGATTTGTCCTGTTGGTCGAAGAAGGAGTCAAACTGCCGTCTAACCTGCAAGGACTCTATGAATGTCGGTATCACGGGTCAGAGCTCAACATGGAGGCAACGATGAAGTTGCTTGAAGCCTTCAATGAGTTTGGGCAGCAATAGGACCCTACTTGGTATTGATTGCAAGCATTCGTTAATTTGTGATGCAATACGTGAACTAAGTGTCGAGAGTTCGACCCACACAATCCACCCTCTACCCTTTTACTGGGGCTGTCGTCGAACCAGGCATGCAGAGACTCAGGAGGTATGATGACTACCCCGGAGTGGGGAGATAAAGCCGTACAGATGGCTCAGGGCGGAGATACTATTGAGAAAATCCGCAAGGAGTTACACGTGGACTATTGGGAGGTGTGGGAATATGTACGTAGCGCGCAAGGCATAGAGTGGAGCATCTGGCAAGGCGCAAAGTGAATAGTAATTAATCGACTCAATCGTCTCGTCACGGAGCAGGACCAGGTCAAAAGGCAACTGCTTCGGGACCAAGCAGACGAGTGTGTGAACTACCTTTTCAATGCCGCGAAAACTCTGAGCCGTAAGGTCGACCGCGCTCGTAATACTCTTGACTTTAAGAGTTGGTCGGGAATCCTTGCCCAGTGTACAAAGCTGTCCGCATCTTTCGAAATTTCTTGGGCATCAACGGTATTCCAAAACTAGGATATTGGGGTTCAGCCTCCTCCAATCCAAGAAGCTGCTGTAGCAGTACCAGGTAGCGGAGACCGAATCCCCATTGCACCGCCAGTGGCTACCCGCCCGCCCCCGGTGACCAGTTGTAAATCCTGGACAACGCCCCGCCCATCAGGGTGGCGCGGTCGGAGTCGGTAAGGCGGTCGGTGACTCGGAAGGCTTCTACGCCCTGCTCGTAGGTCAGCAGGTCTACGGCGCGGGTCCAGTCGGTGCCCCACAGGCAGCGTTCCAGGCCAAAGGCGTCGAAGATGCGGCCCAGGGGCTCCCAGATGTCCGGGTAAGGGAAGGGCTGCTGGGACAGGGTGCAGGACCCGGAAATCTTGATGGCCACGTTGTCCAGTTCCGCGAGGGCAAGCACGTTGGGCAGGTCGGCGAAGGGTTCCGGGGGCGCGGGCGGCACGAAAGGCTGCACCAGTCCCACGTGGTCCACCACTACCTGGGTGTCGGGGTTGCGCCGGGCCAGCTCGCGCATCAGGGGCAGCTTCGCCGCGCACATAACGTTCACCGGGACCCCGGCCCGTCCGCCAGCGGCGAGTATCCGGTTGACGCCGGGGTGGTCGGCCTCGAATTCGCCGGAGTTGAGCATAATGCGCGCCCCGACCACGCCCCTTGTGCCGGTCCACTCGGCCATATCGTCCTCGATGGTGTCCGACTCGGGGTCGAAGGGCCGGATCAGGCCGAACCGGGCGGGATGTTTGGCGTATACCTCAAGGGCATAGCCGGCGTCGTAGCGATACATGGAGAAGGGCGAGACCAGCAGTGCGCCGTCAACTCCCACCGCGTCCATCGCGGCCACCATGTCGTCGCCGGTCACCTCGTCCGGTCCCTGGAGAAACCCGTGCCAGGGACGCTCGGGCCGGTTGCGCTCGTAGGCGTGTACCTGTGAGTCGATCGTGAGAGTGCGCGTCACCATCGTCTTCCTCCTGGCCGTTGATGAATGCCGGGCCGGGGCTTGAGGCTCCCGCCCCAGGCTCTCCGGCGCTGCCGGTTGGCTACTGTCAGTTTACACCCGTGCCGGGCATCCGTGACAGGCCGGGTCTCAGTCTCAATAATGCCGCTTTTCGTCACTTACATAGCGTTTTCTATCCACCCGGTTGTTGGTATAGTTTCACCAGTAGGTACATATTACGGGTTGCCCGGACAAGACCATGATTGAGGTGTGAATCTTGGCCTCGACATACGTGAACGACAACGTGCGCTACGAACCGGACGAGAATCCCCCCTCTCCGGTTGCCATCGGCGCGGGAGCGCAGGCCGCCGCGATCATCCTTGCGCCGGTTGTAATCAGCGTCGTCATCGTGATGCGGATCGCGGGGCAGCCCAACGACTACATGTCATGGGCCGTCTTCGCCGCGCTGCTGGTCAGCGGAGTCACCACCATTCTCCAGGCCGTGCGGGTGGGACGCATCGGCGCGGGGCACGTGCTCATCATGGGCACGTCGGGGGCCTTCATCGCGGTGTGCGTCGCGGCGCTGGTGGAAGCAGGCCCGGCGACGATGGCCAGTCTCATCGTCATATCGTCCCTGTTCCAGTTCGCGCTGGCGTTCCGGCTTTCGCTGCTGCGGCGGATATTCACTCCGGTCGTCTCCGGCACCGTGATCATGCTGATAGCGGCGACGGTGTTTCCCATCGTATTTGACACCCTGACCGACGTGCCCGACGGCACGGCGACGGGCGCGGCCCCGGCGGCGGCGCTGGCCACGATGGTCACCGTGGCGGGCCTTGTGCTGCGCGGCCCCTCGTCGCTCCGGTTGTGGTCGCCGGTAATCGGCATCGCGGTGGGATGCGCGGTGGCTGCGCCCTACGGGTTGTATGACGTGCAGCACATTCTGGACGCGCCCTGGGTCGGCGTCCCCATAGCCTCATGGCCAGGACTGGACGTGACTCCAGGGCACGAGTTCTGGGCGCTCCTGCCAGCCTTCGTGGTGGTTACCCTGGTGGGCGCGATAGAGACCGTGGGCGACGGGGTGGCCATCCAGAGGGTGTCCCGGCGCAGGCCGCGGGCCACCGATTTCCGGGTGGTGCAGGGCGCGCTCAACGCCGACGGCATGGGCAATCTGCTCTCCGGCCTTGGGGGGACGCTCCCCAACACCACCTACTCGACCAGCATTTCCCTGGCCGAAGTCACGGGGATCGCCGCCCGGCGCGTTGGTGTCATCCTCGGTGTGATTTTTGTCGTGCTGGCTTTCTTCCCCAAGATTGCGGCGGTGTTGATTGCGATACCCGGCCCCGTGGCGGCGGCCTACGTGACCGTTCTGCTGGGGCTGCTCTTCGTGCAGGGCATGAAGATAGTCGTCCAGGACGGGCTGGACCACCGCAAGGCGGTGGTTGCCGGACTGTCCTTCTGGATTGGCGTAGGATTCCAGAACCAGTGGATTTTCCCGGACCTGCTGGGAGAGGGGTTCCTGAGCGTGCTGCTGGGCAACGGCATGACTTCGGGGGCCATCGTCGCGGTCATAATGATGGTGTTCCTGGAGCTGACGGCTCCCCGGCGCAGGCGTCTGTCAGTCCGATTCGATGAGAACGCGCTGCCCCGGTTGGGCGAGTTCCTCCGCGGGTTTGCATCGAGGAACGGGTGGGATGACTCTTCGACGGAGCGGCTGGTGCTGGTGGGGGAGGAAACGCTGGCGAGCATGTCGGCGGGAGATGACGCAATGGCAAACGGGAACGGGGCGCGCCGCCTGGTGGTGACCGCCCGCTCCGCAGGCGGCGGCGCGGAGTTGGAGTTCGTGTCGGCCGCAGAGGAGGGGGAGAACCTGGAAGACCACCTTGCTTACCTGGGAGAGACCCCCGAAATTCAGGACGGTCGGGAAATATCCTTCCGGCTCCTACGTCACTACGCCTCGGCGGTGCACCACCAGAAATACCACGGCGTGGACATAGTCACGGTGAACGTGGAGGCCGTGCGTTAAGGCGCCAGACCCGGGCTGGGGCGTCCGAGTCCCCTAGCCATCGGCAGCGTCCGGCAGGCGGCGGAATGCCGCATTGCCGTCGGCGTCATGGGTATGGCCTTCCATCAGGGTGAGGACTTCCCGGTGGTTGCGGTTCATGTCCTCGCGTATGCGCGCTGTCTCTTCCCGCATATCCTCCCGGATGCGGTCCATATCTTGTCGCATATCTTCCCGGAAGCGATCCATCTCTTCCCGCATATCCCCCCGGAAGTGGTCCATATCTTGTCGCATATCTTCCCGGAAGCGACCCATCTCTTCCCGCATATCCCCCCGGAAGCGGTCCATCTCTTGCCGCATGTCTTCCCGGAGGCGGTCCATCTCTTCCCGGTAGAGGCGCAGCTCTTCACGGTGGAAGCTCATTTCCGTTCGGAGGTTGCGTTCCGCGTCCCGGACGAGCCAGTACGTCCAGCCGCCTGTCAGGGTGATCATAGCCAGCATCAGCGCGCCCACGGCAGCGATTGCCTGTATGCCGGCGGCATCCAATGTCATTTCTCAAGACCTCCGCGCGGGACGCGGGAAAGACAATCTGGCGAGCCGTCTATCGGCTCCCACGGTGTAGCAGCCCTGGGCCCGCACGCCCTCAGTCCCTTGCGGCTGCGATGAGCTTGCGGGCTGCCTCACGGACTGCCGGGCCGTCCAGGGTCGCCGTCAGCTCACCGTTCTCGGCGGTGGAGAAGACCGAGTCCTCATGGAACATCGGCTCCAACTCGGCCACAGCGGCCTTGCGCCGTTCCTCGGTCAGTCCCAGGTTACCGGCAGACTCGTCGGACAGGTGGACCTCGATCTGCTCCATCACCAGCTCGGTCTCAACCTGGGTGCGCTGAATCTTGCCGATAGCGTCAAGGTGGCGGTTGCCCAGGTAGCAGCCGCCGAACTGCATCAGCTCGCACTGGCGCTCCTCAAACTCGCCCACCCGCTGGTACTTGGGTTCAAGCTCATGCTCGGTCAGGTAGTCTCGTACCTGCTGATCCTCGGTGTCGGGGTTTTCCAGATCGAACACCATGATGACCCGGTACATGAAGAAATCGGCGGGTTCCAACCTAATGTACATCTGCTCACCGCCCTTTGATGGGATGGGGTGCGATAAAGGTATTCTTGCGGGTTAGCCGTCCGCGCTGCCGGTCACCCGGTGAAACACGGCGGGCGTACCGTCAGCGTGAGTGTGGTTTTCCAGCAGGGCCAGAATCTCCCGGTGATTGCGGTCCATCTGGTCACTTAGCTGGTCCATCCGCCCGTCTAGCTGGTCCATGCGGTCACTTAAGTGGTCCATGCGGTCGCTTAACCGGTCCATCCGGCCGTTCATCTGGTCGCCTAGCTGGTCCGTCCGGCCGTTCATCTGGTCGGTTAGCCGGTCCATCCGCAAGTTCATCTGGTCCAGCATGTCGGCGCGAAAGTTGCGGATGCTGTTGTTCCACTCCTCACGGATGTTGCGCTCCGTATTGTGGAGCATCCAGTAGAACAGGGAAACGATAAGCATTAGCATCGCGCCCATTGCGGCAATGGCTTGCAGGGTCGGAAGGTCTATCATGGGCATCCTCCCTATGCGAGATTGCCGGAATCGGGAGACAATGCCGCTACCGGCCCACGGCCCGCATGATGCGGTCCACCACCGAGGGATCGGGCTTCAGGGAGCCATCGTCGATGCCGTGCATCGCGTCGACGATGGCGTCGTTGAAGGGAGTGGGAACTCCCACTTCCCGGCCCTTGCGGCAGATGAGGCCGTTCATGTAGTCAATCTCGGAGTGGCGGCCCTTTTTCACGTCCTGGGCCATCGACGCCAGCCAGTTGGTGTTGCCGCCCCGGGTGCTCATGTAGTCGTCAAGCTCCTCGTACACGTCGCCCTTGTCGGCCTCGGCCCAGAGACTGGCCGGCTTGCCCTGCATGTCCACCACGTTCAACCCCTGGGCCAGCCCCACCTGCGCGCCTTCCTTGGCCAGGTGGATGCGGATTGCCCGGCACCGGGAGTCCTGGGCCATGTCCTGCGACCCCATGTCGGACATGGCGGAAATGGCGTTGCCCATCGAGTTCTGGCACAGCTTGGCCCAACGCTCGCCCCACAGATTGTCGGTGGCGTAGGCCGCGTCGATGCAGTCCAGCATCCCGGCGATCTTCTCCGACCTGGCGGTAATCTGCCCGCTCTGCTCGCCGACCCGGAACACGGTGTGCCCGTGGTCGCGGCCCGGTTCTCCGCCCCGGTTGGCGTGGGCAGGCTCCCAGAGGGCTACCTCGATGTTGGAGGCGATGCAGCCAAGCTGCCGGTCGGCCCCGACTATCTCGCCGATGATCGGGTCGTTCCAGCAGTTCTGTATCGAGACGAAGAAGCCCTCGGCCTTCACATAACGCTTGATGAAGTGGGTGGCCCACTCAGTGTCGTAGGACTTCACCGTGATGAAGGCGAAGTCGAACATCTCGGTGATGCCCTGTGCGTCGGTCAGGTGCATGGCGTTGACCGGGACGGTGAAATCGCCCTGGCTGCCGCTGGCCCGCAGGCCCCTGGCCCTCATGGTCTCAACATGCTCCGGCCACATGTCTATGAAGGTGATGTCGTACCCCTCCCGTACAAGGAAAGCGCCGACGTAGCTGCCCACCGCGCCGGGTCCCATAATCGCAATCTTGTCGCTCACGGTCCAGCCTCCTGTCCGACTACTGATTCATGCCGCTGATTCAGGTGATTGTCCCGATAATCAGCGGCGGCCTTTGGCGCTAATACTATTGCAGCCCCCGGAATCTGGCAAGCAGAGGGAGTCTGGTTGATATTGGCGCAAATCAAGATGCCGGGCTATCTAACGCGACTTTCCCGGCATTGCTATGTGGATGTGACATAACATGGGTTTCACGTTCTCAAACACAATCGCGCAGTTCCACAGTCCTGCCGCCGCCAACACAGCCCCAGGCCCGATTCGAAAACGTCGGGCAGTTGGCGTTGACCGGGCTTGTGTTATATTCCCGCAATGACCACCCTAGCCGTGGTTCTCGTGTTGTCTGGCGCCCTCTGTCACGCAACGTGGAACCTGCTCCTGAAACGTGCCGTCAACCAAGAGGTGTTCGCCTGGTGCATCACCATCAGCGGAAGCGTGACCCTGGCGCCCCTGGCTGCCGCCCTTTTCTGGTCCCACCCGCCTGACCCTACGGGATACCCGTTCGTCTTGGCGTCGGCTGTGCTACAGGTCTTCTATTTCATTGCGTTGGGACGCGCCTACTCTCGTGGAGACCTATCCCTTGTCTATCCCATCGCCCGAGGCATCGGCCCCATGCTCGTCCCCGTGTTAGCAGTGCCGGTCTTCGGAGAGAGCGCCGCGCTGCTGGCGGTGGCGGGGATAGTCTTCATCATCCTCGGCATCTACATCGTTTCTTGGTGGGGACGTTTCCGGGAGATCATCGTTCAGCCCCTGGGCATCCTTCGGGACGCGGGTGTCGGGTACGCTATCCTCACCGGGTTGATTATCACCTCGTATACACTGGTGGACAAGCGTGGGGTGGAACACATCCAGCCTTTCCTCTATATGTACCTGCTAACCCTCGGGGCTGCCGTAGGCCTGCCCCCATACGTCCTGATCACCCACGGGCTGACCCAGGTTAAGCGGGAGTGGCGACAGAACTTCTGGCCTATTGTGGCGTCGGGGGTGCTGGTGTTCCTTGCCTATGGCCTGGCGTTGACCGCCTTCTCCTTTTCCCGTGTCAGCTACGTGGCTCCAGCCCGGGAGGTGGGGATTGTCATCGGAGTGTTGATGGGTGTATTCGTCCTGAAGGAGCCGTTCGGCGGCGGCCGGCTGCTGGGTTCCGCTATGATTGTATCGGGACTGGTCCTGATAGCCCTATCGCCGTAGTCCCGGATTTTCTGGGTTTGGCAGTGATGGGGATGGTTCAGGACATACTACACTGCCGAAAACGGCGACGAAATCAAGGTGGCTGAGTTCTGCGCCTCTCTCGTATGGTTGTACGTTGGCTATGATCTGAACAGGGAATCGACACTGATGAGAACCGGCTCAAGGACAGACGGCTGTAGGGATCGGATGCCCTGATTCAAGACCGAGTTCTATCCAACCTTCCAGCACTTCGCGGAGCTCTTCCCGGCATTTGTCGAGTGTGTCGGCGTAGGCCCAGCCCCCTTGGAGTCCGGGAATCTCGCCGTAGTACGAACCATCATCGTCCAACACTTTGTACTCGGACCGGGAACTGTTTAGCGTTATGCTACTCGCCTTCCAACTCGGCCAGGATTCTCTCCAAGCGCGGGTTGAAAACATCCCTGAACTTGGGAAGGTATTCCAACATCCATGCCCGAATTTCTTCGAGCTTCTCAGGCGGGTCGTCTATCCATCCGTCCATGTACAGGGAAACGCTGGCGAACGTATAGCCTCTATGATTTTGCCAGTCCAATTCAGCAGGATATAAAACCTCGGCGATTATCTCATGGTCCGCTTTCAATTCATTGAATACCCGGTTGGTAAAATCCCGACCTCCGGTGAGCCAGAGATATACACAGGCCGCCCCTTGCTCACCACCATTTTCATCAAAGCCGACACAGTACGAAATGTTCGAAAACCCGGAGGGGAATTCCGGATGATTTTCCGAATCTGCATTATTGGTGAGAGTAAAATTCACCTCTTGCCATCGGTTGGTAAGCGGTTGGAAAAATTCACGGTACCGCTCGGCATCCCGCTGGTAAATTTCCTTCAGCGCGGCGTCCATCGTCAACCTCTGGTCAACGTACCACTCCTTGGGAGCCGCCATCACTCGGAAATCCGGTGCCGGGGGAGAATTGCCTATCCTGATTGCGCGGACTTCAACCCCGTAAAACCAGACCTTATCCGGAGCTAACGAATTGAGCCAGTCGATAGTGGCTCGGTGTTCGGCCGTGAAATATGGTGCAACCCAAACAACATATCCCGCAGCATGTCCCGCCGCATACGTGAGCAGTTGGCCGAGATGCTTATGATCGGTCCGATCCAGTTGATTTTCGATTGCGACGTATTCCTCATCAGAGGTTTCCTTAGCTAAGATGTCGAGACGGTATCGCCCAACATCAGACTCTGGCTCGACCAATTCCAAAGTCAACTCCAGTTCCTCTCCCAGCAAATCAAGATTATCGACCAGCCAAGGCGTGAAGTCGTGGGCTTCATCAGGCCAGATGTCACGCAGTTCCACTTTCTCGATTCTCCCCAATTCCTGCGTCGCCATATCTGTCTACCTCGTTATGGTCTGAATGTCAGGAATGTTGTGCCCCAGTACGATTCCAGGGGCTATCCAGTCTTCCACTAATTCGCGGAGTTCTTCCCGGCATTCTTCGAGAGTGTCGGCATTGGCCCAGACCCCTTGGAGTCCGGGAATCTCGGCATAGTATGTGCCGTTGTCATCCAAATACCTCATACGTGGCCATTCCTATGGCGGCGTCTATGTATTCGGCCCAGGAATCGTCCAGTGTCATGATTCCTCCCCGACCGTGGATTATGCTGGGGTGACATCAGAGGCGCCACCGGCAAGTTCCTCTGATACCAACTCGAACTCCACGGGGTTGGAATACTTGAACGTGCTCATCTCGTGAATCAGGAAGCCGATGACCTCGCCGTCATCGTTCAGCCGTTTGAAAACACGCCCGTCGTCCGTGGGAGTGAAGTATCCTTCCCGGAATGCCCACAGGATTTCCAGCATGTCGCCTTCTTTGTCGTACCAAATCGACACTTTCCTGCCTGCCATGCTTATTTCTCCTCTGGGCATTCGTTCCCGGCCGCCAATGAGCGGATTCCTGCTTTCGCGGGAATGACACGAGTTGGGTGCATCGCCGACTTTGTGGACAGCCATTTCCTACAGAGTCACCAGCCGGGCGCTGCGGATGTGGGACAGGGCGCGTATCTCCTCCAGGACCGGCGGCGGGACCGGGTCGTCCAGGCCGATGATCATCATGGCGTGGCCCCGTAGCTGGAGCCGGCCCACCTCCATGAAGCTGATGTTGATGTTGTGGCGGCCCGCGATGGTGCCCACCGCGCCGATGCTGCCCGGCTGGTCTATGTTGTCCACGAACAGCATGTAGGGAACTGACGTTACGATGTCCACCCAGTAGTCGTTGACCTTGACAATGTGGGCCTCGTCGCGCATGGTCGTGCAGCCCAGGGTCAGGGGGCCGTCGCTGGTCTCCAGCGTGGCCGAAATGATGCCAGCGTAATTCTCGGAGACCTCGTTGTACTGCTCGGTGATTCTCAACCCCCGCTCCCTGGCCACCACCGGGGCGTTGATCAGGTTCACGTGGTTGCCGGTTATCGGACCGAGCAGCCCTGCCAGCACCGCCGACTTGAGCATCGAGGAGTCGTGCCGGGCTATCTCCCCCTCGTAGCGGATGGTGAGACCCATGAACTGGCCCTCGGCCAGGTGGGTCAGCAGCCTCCCGGTCACCGCTGCGGCGTTCATGTAGGGTGCCAGGACGGCATGGACTTCCGGCGCCACGAAGGGCGCGTTGACCGTATTGCGGGCCGGTTCCCCGTTGAGCACGGCCAGCGCCTGCTCCGCGGCCTCGATGGCCACCTCCCGCTGGGCCTCCTCGGTGGACGCCCCCAGGTGAGGCGTGGCCACAACCTTGGGATGCTCCACCAGCTTGATGCCTACGGGAGGTTCCTGGGAGAAGACGTCCAGGGCAACCCCGGCCAGTTTCCCGGCGTCCAACGCCTCCAGCAGCGCGTCCTCGTCCACCAGTTCGCCGCGGGCGACGTTGATCAACCTTGCGCCAGGCTTGAGCTTGTCCAGTTGTGGTGCGCCGATGAGCTTGTGGGTGGACTCGGTCAGTGGAGTGTGCAATGTGATGAAGTCCGAAACAGCGAGCAACTCGTCCAGCGTCATAAGCTCCGCGCCCAACTGTCGAGCGTACTCCGGCGAGACGAAGGGGTCGAATCCCACCAGCCTCATGCCGAAGCTGCGGGCGCGACGGGCCACCTCGGACCCCACCCGGCCCAGTCCGGCGATGCCCAAGGTCTTGCTGCGCACCTCGATGCCCATAAAGGCGCTGCGCCGCCACTGGCCGCCCTTGACCGAGTGGTGGGCGTCGGGAATGTTCCGGGCCAGGGCCAGCATCAGGGCCACGGTATGCTCCGCCGCGGCCACCGTGTTGCCCGTCGGGGCGTTGACCACGGCGATGCCCGCGCCGGTGGCCGCGGTCAGGTCGATGTTGTCCACGCCGATGCCGGCGCGGGCAACGACTTTCAAAACGCTGCCCGCCTGGATGACTTCTTTGGTTACCTTGGTCTCGCTACGCACCACCAGCGCCTCATAACCGCCGATGACATCCAGCAATTCCTCGGGCTTCATGCCGAGCTTGACGTCGACTTGCGCTTGGGTCCCAAGCAGGTCGATCCCTTCCTGTGCGATTGGGTCTGATACAAGAATCTTGGACATAACGTTATTCCGTTCCCCTGTAGATAATATGGTCCCGCTTCTGCCAAGAGCAGTTGCGGTCTCTTCCTTATATTATAGCGGGGTAATAGCGGGCTGTTGGTATCCGGCGGCCTGTGGCGGACGGTAGTGAGGGGCGACCCTATTGGAACAGTTGCTTGAGCCAGCCTACGAACCTTTGGCAGAGAGGCCCGTCAGTGTTCAGGTCATGGGTCCCGATGGCTGCTCCCATCAGGTGTGGTTCCTCTCTGGTTGCCAGCCACGCATACAACTGCGCCCGCGGCCGCTTGCCTTCCGTGAACGGACGGGATTCCGGAGGAATCCCGTCAATATATGACTGGGACCGCGGCCATACCGCGTCTCCGTCGTGGATCATCTTGATCACGAAGTCCTCAAGTTCGCGGGGATGCTCGTTGTCCGGCATGAGCCATACCCCGACCTTTGGACCCTGGTCAACTATCAGCCCTTGGGGAAAAGAGGGACCTTCAACTTGAATGCCCGCTCTGTCGAGTCGGTCCTTGATCGCGTCCCACCGACCTGCCGGGTCGTCATCTGCGTCTGCGAGAATGCCGACAATTTGTCGACCCGGGACCTTTATTTCCACGCTAATGGAGTCCCGGAGTTTTTCCCAGTTATCTTTGGGGATAATGTCGAATGAGAAATCCGACGAGTGGCGCTCACAGATATGGCCGACTACATGCAGGTCGTCTTGACCCTCGACCAGAAGGACGCGCTCCCATGTCTTCGGTGTTGTAAAGGCCACGGCTACCGGACTTCAATGCCATGTTCGGCAACTACCTGCAATTCCTCCTCGGAGTATTCGATGGCGCGGGTCTTGTCTCCATGTTGTTCAAGCCGCACCAAGGCCCCATCTATGTCTTCCAATTCCATCGCTGCCTGAGCAAAGCCACGAACACAGTCCCAACTGTGCGTGGCCGCGAAGACCTGCACGTCGTTCTCGAGCGCCGTCTGCAACACCATCTTCCACAGGTCGCGTTGCATCGAGTGGTGGATACCGTTTTCCACTTCGTCGATTACCAGAAATCCGCTTCTGCTGTTGGCGAGGGCCAATGCCGTAGCGAAGAATCGCGTCGCTCCGTCGCCAAGACTTTTCAGTGGAACAGGTGCAATTTCTCCGGCGATTTTCACCATTACCCGTCTGCCATGATTAGACCTGGGACCGCTACTACCCTGTCCAATCACTGCGACGCGTTCTACCCTTTCATCGGTGATCTGGTTTAACGCTGAAACCGCTAAGTCCTCATCGTCAGTGAGTGCCACACTGTCCCAAAACCTTGACACCTCCGAATTGTCCGGCAGACTTGGACCTAAGGTGTTGCAGTCGACCGCTGGAGGGAAATCGAGTTCCCGCCAACGGGGCATCTCTCGTTGCAGACTCGGAGGAATCGCAGGAAACTCGATCCAACTACTCCGAAATTCGATTCTAAACCACCTCAGATCCTCGTCGAAGAACTTAAGTGGGTCTGTCAGTCGAGAAACAATCTGTATCTTTACCTGCTGATTTGGGTCATCAGGGCCTATGTTGATGCTATTACCGGTCAGGATATGGCGCCCGTGGAACAGAGCGTCCCAGTCGGTCTTGGCCCTGATGCCCCCTTCTTCATCAGTTTCTTCCAGCAATTCTTCCCGGCTGCGTAGCAGACCATTTAGAATCGCATACCGACCGCGAGAAGCGTAGACCTGTACTGCCTCAAGCAGAGTAGTCTTGCCGCTGCCATTCTTCCCCGCAACCAGCGTCACACGCCCCAATCTCGAAATCGAGAGATCTTTTATCCCTCGAAAGCCCTTGATTGTCAGGCTTGGAAGATGAAGATTACCGTCCGTCGGTTGAAGCATGACGTCTGCTCATTGCCGGATATTGCACATCTCTCGTGATGATAGCACACCATCTGTCGGCCCTGCTCTCGCCTTTTGACGTTTGGTTGCCAATACGCTACAGTCCTACCAACGTGCGAAGGCGGCCCGAACAGGTTGCCGCCTAGCGCCCGCAACCAACCCTCACCCACTAGCCACCGGCAAGGGAGGCAGCCCATGTTTCTGATGCGCTTCACCGAAAGGGCCTACGTCAACTACACCCGGGAAGACGTCCTCAACAGTCCCAACGAGGCGGTGCGGCTCACCTTCTCCAACTCCCACTTCGACCCGCAGCTCGGAGCCGAGCTGTACAACATGTACCTGGACGAGTACGAATACTCGGAGGAGATGGGCTTCGACGGCCTGATGCTCAACGAGCACCACAACACCCCCACCTGCCTGGGCGCGACCATGAACCTGGAGGCCGCGATCCTGGCCCGGATAACCAAGAAGCCCAAGATCGTCCTTCTTGGGAACCCCCTGCCCATCTTCGACAACCCCATCCGCCTGGCCGAGGAACTGGCCGAGATCGACATGATCTCCCGGGGCCGGCTGGTCTCCGGGTTCGTCCGGGGGACGGGCGTCGAGAGCCTGGCCACCAACACCAACCCCCTGTTCAACCGGGAGCGGTTCGAGGAGGCCCATGACCTGCTCATCAAGACCTGGACCACCCCCGGCCCCTTCCGCTGGGAGGGCAAGCACTACCAGTTCCGGGTGGTCAACCCCTTCGAGACGCCCCTGCAAAAACCGCACCCGCCCATCTGGATTCCCGGCACCGGCAGTCCCGAGACCCTGGTCTGGTGCGCCGAGCGCCACTACCCCTACCTCTTCCTGGAGACCGACCACCAGGGCACCCAGGACATGATGGAGATTTACGCCGAGACCGCCCGGCAGCACGGCTACGAGCCTGGGCCGGAGCACTTCGGATACCTGGTGCGCATCCACGTCCAGGATACCGACGAGAAGGCCGAGGAGGTCGGGCGCGGCTACATGGAGGGCAACATCGGCGTGGGCCGCATACCTCTGCCCAGGGACTACGCCTCTCCCGTAGGCTATGGCAGCGCCAGCCGCGACCCCCGGTTCCTGAGACTGCGGGAGCAGATACGCAGCGACCCCTTCCGCGTTGGCGGGCTGGACACGGCGGCCTACGACGAGATCCTGGCATCCAACCGTTGGATCATCGGCAGCCCCGACACCGTTGTCAGCAAGCTGCGGGAGGTCCTGGCCCAGATGCGGCCGGGCATCCTGGCCGTCTGGACCAACGACGGCTCCATAAGCCACGAGGACTCCATGCGCTGCCTCGAGTTGATGGGCCAGGAGGTGCTGCCCGCCCTCCGGGAGATAGGCGAGGAGTTGGAGTTGACCGACCCCTTCCAGAAAGCGCCTTAGCAAGTATCCGAAAGCATCCGCGCATTCGTACATTCTCCTAACGCTGACTGGATTCCCGCGAAAGCGGGAATGACGTGAGATATGCGGCGTCTGTATTGATCTGACGCCGCGCCAAGTTAGTAGTCACCCTGCGAAAGGAAGAGACATGGCCGCTGAGTTCACCGAAAAACTTGTTGAGGTGGGGGGCCAGAAGGTCCACATGCTGACCGGAGGCTCCGGGGACCCGCTGGTGCTGTTCCACGGTGCAGGGGGAAACACCGGCTGGCTGCGCTACGTTCAGGCGCTGGCCGACCATTACACCGTCTACCTGCCCTCCCATCCGGGCTACCACCAGTCGGAACGACCCGAGTGGCTGGAGACCATCGCCGACATGGCATTGTTCTACACCTGGTTCCTGGAAGAGCAGGGTCTGGAGGGCGCAAGGGCCATCGGGTTCTCGATGGGAGGCTGGATCGCTTCGGAGGTCGCGGCCACCTGCCGCCACGCCTTCAGCAAGCTGATGTTGGTCGGCGCGGTGGGCATCAAGCCCCAGCAGGGGGAAATCACCGACATCTTCATCATCAGCCCGGCCCAGGTCAACGACCTGATTTTCCATGACCCCACGCAGTCCCCGGAGTACGGCCAGCTCTACGGGCAGCCGCCCACGCCCGAGCAGGCGGAAATCGCCGAGGGCAACCGCGAAATGGCGGTCCGGCTCTGCTGGAAACCCTACATGTACGACCCGAGGCTGCCCGGCATCCTGTCAATGGTCAACATCCCAGCCCGCGTCGTCTGGGGGCGGGAGGACCGGCTTGTGCCCCTGGAATGCGGCGAGCTTTACCAGCAGGCCATTCCCCAGTCTGACCTGGTGGTGATCGACCAGTGCGGCCACTCGCCCCAGGTGGAAAAGCCCGACGAGTTCGTAAGAATCGCCCTGGAGTTTCTGGCATGACGGACGTCTACTACTTCACCGAAATGCCCTTTGCCGAGTTCCCCGAGTCGGAGGCGGAGAAATACCCCTCCATGCGGCTCACATTCCCCAACACCTACTTCGACCCCGGCAAGGCCCACGACCTCTTCAAGAGGTACCTCGACGAGTACCAGCACGCCGAGGAGATGGGCTTCGATGGTCTGATGATCAACGAGCACCACAACACCCCGTCCTGCATGGACGTTGAGGTGAACATCTCCGGGGGCATCCTGGCCCGCATCACCAACAGGGCCAAGATTCTCATGCTGGGCAACATGCTGCCCACGTCGGACAACCCCGTCCGCCTGGCCGAAGAAATCGCCATGCTGGACGTCATCTCCGGGGGCCGCATCCTCTCCGGTTTCGTCCGGGGCATCGGCATAGAGAGCTGGGCCAACAACACCAACCCCATCCACAACCGGGAACGGTTCGAGGAGTGCCACGACCTGATTATCAAGGCGTGGACCACTCCCGGCCCCTTCCGCTGGGAGGGCAAGCACTACCAGTACCGGGCGGTCAACCCTTGGATGCTTCCAATCCAGCAGCCCCACCCGCCGGTGTGGGTCCCCGGCACGGGAAGCCCGGAGACTGTGGAGTGGGCTGCCCGCAACCGCTACACCTACGCCGCTTTCCTCACTCCCCTGGAGGTGGCCAAGAACCTGTTCCAGCGGTACAGGGAATACGCGGCGGAAGACGGCTGGGAGCCGGGGCCGGAAAAGTTCGCCTACATGGTGTGCAGCCACGTCAACGAGACCGAGGAGAAGGCGCAGGAGGCGGGCAAGGCGTTCCTATGGCGGATGAACTACCCTCTGCGCGGCCCCCGCGAGTACTGGTCGCCGCCGGGGTATACGTCCCGCGCCGGCGCGGCTGCCGCTGCGGCTCGCCGCCCGACGCCGCTAAATGAGCTTTCCTACGAAGAACTCCAGGAGCGTTACCACCTGGTGGTGGGCAACCCGGACTCGGTGACCAGGCAACTGCGCCACATCAGGGACGAGTTGGGAGTGGGCACGTTACTGCTGGAGGCCCAGGGCGGCCAGCTCTCCCACGAAGACACCATGCGCTCCATAGAACTCTTCGGCAAAGAGGTAATCCCCGCCCTGAAGGACTAGGCGGCCCCTACCGCCCGCGCCATTCCAGCAATGCATATTCCAGCCCTTCCACCAAGGGCTGGATATCGCTATCTTTGCGGTTAGCTTCCAGCCTTGAGACTAACCTGCAAATGTCCGGTGGATCCCGGTCAAGGGAGTCGGACAGCATTCGGAGTTTGAACTTGGCGATCTCCGAGGGAGTGTCGGAAGCTGAATCGTAAACTGAGTTCGCTTGGTTCATGCGCTCCGAAAGCTCGACTTCTGCAATGCCAAGGTCTTTCGATCCACTCTCGATGTTCCTCCCCAACACCTCCCAAATCCATATCTCTGGCGCGCCGTTGCCTGGTAGGAATAGCACGGGAACATCTATTTGAGAGCCGGCCTGTATCTTGTTGTCTATGTCCCCTGTCCGCTCGTCGCCATCCAGAACAAACACAAAGTTTCTTATTTGGCCGAATTTTCGGAAGGCGGTAGCGTGAGCCGGGAACTCGCTGGCACCCGTGTCTCTCCCAATTCGCACCGAGTCAGTCCTAATTCCTAGCCGTGGGTACAGAACGTCAAAGACACCCCTCAGGATGCCTTCGGCGGCGTTGTCTTCACATAGGATATTCAGTGAACCTGTTGAACGTCCGTACAGTGCATTCTGCACTATATCCTGATAGGCAGGCCGCACCGTTACTTTCCCGGTTTCGTCTCGGTCTAGAAAAATGCGACCGTTGCCTGGCACAGAGTCAAGAATTACCGGACTATGCGAAGTCACGATTATTTGTAGGTCATTGCGTAGAGCAAGCTGCTGCAACTGTAACATCAACAATTGTTGTACCCAAGGATGCAGCCCCGCCTCCACTTCGTCGATTAGAATCAAAGCCCCGTTGATCTGCGCGATTTCCTGAGACAGGCGCAGTATGGTACGTTCGCCAGCAGCCATGTGCAATTCGGGGTAGGCAGCTCCGCTTTCCTGTGCCGCAAACAACAAGTCCTTGCTGCGACCACTGGATAGTGCCACTACTTCAGCGTATCGAAAAGGGAGCATTTGATGAGCAAATTCTATCTGAGATGCAGTCAGCCGAGTCTCCTGGGTCTCTGAACTGGACCGGGACATGCTCAGGATGCCCCGCACTTCTGAAGGATTACTGAGATTGCTTAGGGTTCTCAAATAGACTTCGCGTTCTGGCTGCCTCGCGCCTTTTCTGCCTAGGAAGCTGCGATTCCACCCCTTGTCTCCGCGGTGCCAGCGCATTGAAAGCCGCCCGGAAGGCGTGGAATAGTCGAACTCTAGGGTGATTTCCCCTCGCTCGTCTTCACGGACGCCCGATTTAGGACGATAGTAGGGAAATAGGGAAGAAGGAACGAAATCCTTAACTCCGGCTCCCGGTACTTTGTAGGCGCAGGCGGCGGCAAAGAGAACCGTAGATTTTCCACTTGCATTACCTCCGGCAATGACGCTTACTGGGTAGTCGAATTCAACCCGCAAGTCCGTAATGCCCCGAATTCCCTCAAGGTGAACTCCCGCCAGAAAATGGGGAAAGTGAGGTTTCTTGCTCTGTAGTTGATCCGAAAGATCATGGAAGCGTCGCTCAAGCATAAGCCACCTCGCGAATGAGAGCGATGGATCTTCCCAAATCGTCCGGGCCCTAAACCAAGCACTCCACGCCCAGTTCGCCGCAGGTGTCCCGCATCCAGTCCACCACCTCGGGGTGGAAGGGGATGCCCTCGGCCCGGCGGACCGCCTCCACCTCCGCCTCGGGCTGGCCCGCCACCAGCACCCGGTCGTGGCCCGGCGCAGGCTTGGCGTTCTTCATCATCAACAACCACTCGTCCATCATGTCCTTGAAGCTGTCCACGTCGGTGAAGGCGTCGATGCTGTAGGCGGCAACGTAGTGGCCGAAGTTGGGGCGTCCCGGCACCGCGCCATAGCCGACCCCGGTCAGCACCCCGGCCAGGATGTCCACCACGCAGGAGAGGCCGTAACCCTTGTGTGAACCCAGCTCCCGGGTGCTGCCCAGGGGCAGAAGCTGATAACCCTCGGCCTCCCGCATGGCCGGGTCCACCTCTTCCATCACCGGGTTCCCCTCGCTGTCGGCCATCCAGCCGGCCTCCATCATTACGCCAAGGCGTCGGGCGATGCCCATCTTGTTGGCCGCAACCGTGCTGGTCGCCGCGTCGAAGACGAAGGGAGGCTCGTTGCGGGCGGGAACCGCGACCGCAATCGGGTTGGTGCCCAGCACCGGCTCCGCGCCGAATGTCGGCAGCACCGACGGCGGACAGGAGGTCATGCAAGTGCCGATCATGTCGTGTTCCAGGGCCATCATGGCATGGTAGGACGCCATGCCAAGGTGACGCCCGTTGCCCATGGTCACCATGCCGATGCCGACCTGCCTGGCCTTCTGGATGGCGACCTCCATCGCTTTGGGCGCGATGATTACTCCAAGACCCCGGTCAGAGTCGATGTTGGCGGTGCTGGGCGTCTCTCGGACGATTTTCCAGTTGGGGCGGGGGTTGATCTGCCCGCTCTGGTATCCTGAGACGTAGCTGCGAAGCATGTTGGATACACCGTGGGTGTCCACGCCCCGAAGGTCGGCCACCACCAGAACGTCGGCAGCAAGTTCGGCGTCCTCGCGGGAGACCCCCATCTTCTCGAATATAGGCACCACTGTGCCCCGCAGATCGTTTTCCTGGACTATGGTCGCTTCATCCAAAGGGACCCTGAACTGTGGCAGCACGGCGCTCCTCCTGTGATTTCCATCTCTCCGGGCCGGGACCAACCGCGCCCGGGCATATCAAATCGAGTATAGCATCGCTCCAGAGGCGGGGCTACCGCGATCAAGGGGCGGGTCCCTTACCCGCGGCTCCCCGTCCGGCAAGGAAATTCGGTCGGCCACGGACTGCAACACGGGGCCGTGTTCTCAGGGATGGTCTATACTGGAATGGACTCGTGGATAAGCGCCGCCCGCGGTGGTGGACCGAATGGCAGAACTGGCAATCGTACTGGCAGTCTACAACGAGGCAGAGAACCTGCCCGTTCTGGTGGAGGCGTTGGAAGGGCTGGGAGAAGACGCTGAGAACGTTGCCCCATGCCGGTGGACCGGCCGGGGAGCGGCAGATAGGATCCGTCCCTCAATGGAGATCATCGTCGTTGACGACAGCAGCCCCGACGGGACGGCCCGCGTTGTCCGCCAGCTTTCCAGCAGGTACGGAAACCTCACCTTAATCCAGCGCCCCGCAAAGCTGGGGTTGGGTTCGGCCCTCCGGGACGGCATGGCCGCGGCACTGAGCGGTGAGGCCAGGTACATCCTCACCATGGACGGAGACCTTTCCCACGACCCGGCGGACGTTCCCAGACTGCTGGATGCCGTGCGCAGGGAGCGGGCCGACCTGGTCCAGGGCAGCCGCTACATGCCCGGCGGCAGCATACGCAACTGGAGCCTGGGCCGCAGGGCGTTGAGCCGGGGCGCGAACCTGCTCTTCCACTGGGGAACGGGCGGGCCGAAGGAGTCCACGACCAACTTCCGAGTCATATCCCGGAGAGCTGCGCTGGTAGTCCTGGACCAGGCGCGAGGCAACGGCTACGAGTTTGTGCCGGAGGTCATGCTGCTGGCATTGGCGTCCGGCCTCCGGGTGGTGGAAGTTCCCATTACATTCACCGACCGGGAGCGAGGCAAAAGCAAGCTGGGCAAGTCCCAGGCCATTGGCCACATCCTCCATAGCCTCGGCGGCATAGTCCAATACCGGCTGGGCCTGGGACGCTTCTCCCACCGCCGAGCCCGCAAACGCCGCGCGTCGAATTGAACTTCATCGCCAGGAGATCCCAAATCGCTATCCGTTGCCCCTACTCTACTGCTTCGCTGACCGGGCTGCGCTGGGCCGTATGGGTCTTGCTGGTCCCGGTCCTCGGTGTGCTCCTGGGCTGCTCCTCCAGTCCTGGATCATCAGGGCAGGAGGTTTTCGCCGCCAACTGCGCCGTCTGCCACGGCCCCGAAGGCCAGGGACAACCCGGCTGGCACATCCCAAAGGGCGATGGCACACTGCCGCCCCCGCCTCTCAACGGGGACGGGCATACCTGGCACCACCCGGACGGCTTCCTCTACCGTTACGTCAGCGGAGGCGGCAGAATGCTGGAAGGCTCCGGATTGCCCGGCTTCAAGACCGCCATGCCCGCCTTTGGAGAGACTCTTACCCACGATGAGATAATCGCGGTGCTGGAGTACGTCAAGAGCATGTGGGGAGATAAAACCAGCCGGGGCCTGTCCATCCGGGAGTCCCAGGCGCACATCAGCGAGCGCGATCCCTATCCGCCGCGCTGAGACCGCCATCCGGCGGGCCTATGCCATGCTGCTTCCCGAACAGACCATTTTTACCCCACGGTCCTGAGCACCGCGAACAGTGCGGCTACGGCAGTTACCAGGGTCGTTCCCAAAAGGCCAAACCCAAGCCACAGTAGCTTGTCCACCTTGTTTTCCAGCCGGTCCATGCGCGCATTAAGATGACGCTGCCCCTCGACTAGCTCGCCAATGGTCTGGGCTGTCGTTATGGCTGATTCTGCGGCCATCGGAAGTCTCCTGTTGCCTCGATGTTCATAAGCATAGCACAGGCGATGGCTCTATGCGCTGGAAGCCTGCAACTGTCAGCGTTCCGATTTAGGTGGTCTGCCCCACTGACACTTGCCCCTATCCAGGCCCGGTCGCACTGCACTGTCATAATCTTCGCCGGATAGGGCCGGAGCGGACCTGCAAGGCAGACCACTTGGTGGAGCCGCTAACGTGCCGGAATTAGTAAAGGTGAGCGGATTTGAGCGGAAATGGGTAAAAATGGCCGGAAATGTCCGCATTTGTCCGGGAAAATAAAAGATCAGCAGCCGGTGAACGGCAATCCACTGGCCACTGCACCATCTGGCCCGGCCTGCAAGCCCTTGCTATAATCGCGCCACTTCATCCATAGGCTTGCCCGGCTCCGGCCGTGGGGCCATCTGTCAGGGGAGTGATTGCCGTGAGCATTGACAAAGACCGCGCCCTCAGCATCCTTGCCAGCCTGGGAGCGAAGCCCGCGGTTGCCTATCATGAGGGCGGAGTGTCGGCCACCGTCACCGGCCTGCTCGACGAAATAGGACTGCCTTACACTGTTGACGGCTTCGGCAACATCGTCGCCCACATCCGGGGCAGGTCATCCGGTGTAACTTCCCTAGCCATCGTTGCCCACATGGACCATCCCGGGTTTGAGGCGGTGGAGTGGCAAGACGAATACCTGGTGGGAACGGCCTTGGGCGGTGTCCCTGCCAGCAGCTTCGACCCTGGCGTACCGGTGCAGGTGGTGTTGCCCGGCGGCCAACGGTTGTCCGCTATGACAGCCGGACGCCACGGGGAGGAGGCCGACCGGCAGGTGCTCATCTCGCTCGGAGAACTCCAGGAGGTCCCCCTGCCCTGCCCGGTGGTATTCGACCTACAGGACTTCACCCTGGACGGCGAGTTCATCAGGATGAGGGCCGCCGACGACCTGGCGGGATGCGGGTCGATCCTGTCCGCCCTGGCCGAGCTTGCCGGGGAAGCAGAATCTCGTCAAAACGGGGGCGATGTCTACGGGGTGTTCACCCGCGCCGAGGAAATCGGGCTGATGGGAGCCAGGCTGATGGCCGAGGCGGGCACTCTGCCCCCCGACACCCTGGTAGTGTCCACCGAGTCCAGCCGCACCCTGCCCGGGGCGGAGCAGGGCAGCGGTCCGGTGATCCGCGTCGGCGACGCGGGGTACACATTCAACGCCGACGCCGAATCGGTCCTCATCCGCGCCAGGGAAGTCCTGCAGTCCCGGCCCGAAGGGTTCAGGTCCCAGCGGCAGTTGATGAGCGGCGGGGTCTGCGAGGCCAGCGCCTTCGCCGTTTACGGCTACCAGACCACCGGCATCGCCTTCCCCTTGGGGAACTACCACAACGCCGCCCCGGAGGGACGCATCGAGGCGGAGTACATCCACGCAGAGGACTACTTCGGCGGCGTGGAACTGATGGTGGAAGCGGCCCGTAGCGTGGCCGACCGGGGTAACACCGCCTTCCGCGACCGCCTGCGCCAGGTCCCCGAGGAGACCCGTCGGCGCTTGCGGGAAACTGCCGTGTAAGTCATCCCGCCCAGTGTTGACCCCTGTTCCTCTACTCGATTGGGAGTCGGCGAAGGGCTAAGCCCCCACCACCCTTACCCGGTGGTTGTTGCTGTCGGCGATGTAGATGTTCCCGTCCCGGTCCAGGTCGCACCCGTGGGGGCGGTCCAGGCCCGCGTCTGTGGCGGGGCCGCTGTCACCCTCGCCGCCGAGGTGTCCGCCTGCGATGGTGGTGACGATGCCCGTGGCCGGGTCGATGCGGCGGATGGCGTGGTTCTCCGTGTCCACCACAATCACGTTGTCCCGGCTGTCGCAGCGGATGGCCTTGGGCGCGCCCCAGGTGGCGGTGATGGCCGGGCCGCCGTCGCCGTCATAGCCCCGCTCACCCGTCCCGGCGAAGGTGGACATGATGCCGTTGGCGTCCACTTTGCGGACACCGTTGCCCTCCCGCTCGGCGATGTAGGTGTTGCCCCGGCTGTCCATGCAGACCGCCCTGGCACCCAGGATGCTGGCTTGTAGCGCGGGACTGCCGTCGCCGCCGCGCACCTTCTCCCCGTTGCCAGCGAAGGTGGTGATGACGCCCGTTGCCAGGTCCAGGCGGCGGATGCGCTGGTCCTGGATGTCCGCAATCAGCAGTCCGCCGCGCCCGTCGAGGAAGCAGTCGTTGGGTTCCCTGAGCATGGCTTCCGTTCCGGGACTGCCGTCGCCGCTGTACCCGGCCTCCCCGGTTCCCGCGACGGTGGTTATGATGCCCGTGGCCGCGTCCACCTTCCTGATAACCGAGTTGAGCCGGTCCACTATGTAGATGTCGCCGTTGCCGTCTACCTGAAGGGAATAGGGCTGGTCCATCGTGGCCGCCACCGCCGGGCCGCCGTCCCCGGAATAGCCCTGGCTCCCGTTCCCGGCCACGGTGGCAATCCGCCCCGTAGCCGCGTCAATGCGCCGGACGCAATGATTGGTGGCCTCAGCCACGTACAGGTTGCCCTGGGGGTCAAAGGCGCACATAAAAGGCTCGCGCATCAGCGCCGCCGCCGCCAACCCCCCGTCGCCAGCGTATCCGGCCTCCCCCGTACCTGCGATGGTAGTGATGATTCCCGCTTCGTATGCCATGTGTACGCTCCTGTCCGGCAGTCCAGAATGGCCGGGCGCCGCTATTCTTATCCTTCATCAGACTGCCGCGCCTCTTCTCCCAACAGAACGGGCAGCAGCAGCTTCTTGGCAGAGTCGAACCGGATTCCCGAAACATTCCCGGTCTGGCCGTCAAAGAACACCGTGCATCCTGGGAAAAGCTCCATCACGTCATCGGTGGGAGACCCGTTACGCAACCACAGAACATCTTCCCCGGGAATATAGGTTATCTCCGGATTTGGCGCATTGCTGCTGGCATTGTCGATTTGGGGCGCATCACCTCCCAACAGAAGGGGAAGCAATTGGTCCCTGGCCGAATCGAACACCACGTCCGCAACACGCCTGGTCTCGTATTCATAGGACACGGAGCATCCTGGATAAAGCTCTTCTTCATAGTCGGAAGGCAACCCGTTGGCCAGAAAGAAAACGTCCCCCTTGGAATAGTAGATCATTTTTCTAATGGGGAATTCGCCAACGTCGTCGGTGTGGGATACCATTGCAAGCCTCCAGCTTCCTCCGTTTTTCTGTCACGAAACGCTGTTAGCAATCGGCCTTCCCGGTTCAGGACTGCACGAAACCAAGCCCCTCCCGTGGCCCCGTCAGATCTCTCCGCCTCCGGTGTTTCCGGCGGATAATACCTGTAATAAGCATGATTTTTTCCCCGGTATCCGCTCTCGGTCGAGTAGTGCGGGGACTCCAACGTTTCCATAATGATTTCGGGTGTCAGTCCCAATTTACCCAACCGGGCGAGCCTATTCTCAGTCCAATGCGGGTCTTTGGGAAACTCCTCATACGCCAACCGGTGGCGGAGATTCATCTCGCGCCTATCTGAAGTCTCTCCGTTCGCCTGCCCCGGCCGTAGTGTTGAGGATTCCCGTAGTGAAGTCCATTGCGCCTGCTCTACTGATTTCCGGTTGCCCCGTTATACCAGTCCAGAATCTCGCTGCCCTTCATAAACACCGCGCCCTCGAACTGCTTGATGTAGTCGAAGATCATGTCGAAGTACTTGATGCGGTGGGGGACGCCGGTGATGTAGGGGTGGGTGGAAATGGCCATGACCCGAGCGCTCTCGGCGCCCTCCCGGTACAGGGTGTCGAACTGGTCGCGGGCGCGCTCGAAAATCTCCGGCGAGCGGTGGTGCTGCACCGCGTATATCGGGATGTCGTTTAGCTCCAGGGTGTAGGGGATGGACACCAGGCTCCCGCTCTTGACCTTCATCGGGTAGGGCTGGTCGTCGTTGCACCAGTCGCAGACGTACTCGATGCCCTCCTCGGCCAGGATGTCCGGCGTGTCCAGGGTCTCTGCCAGCCCTGGACCCATCCAGCCCCGGGGGGCCGAGCCGGAGAACTCCCGGATGGTCTCCATCGACCTGCGTATCACATCCCGCTGGTCCGCCTCGGCGTTCAGAACCCGCTGCTGGTACCCGTGCCCCAGCAACTCCCAGCCCGACTTCACGCACTCCTGGACCAGGTGCGGGTAGGTGTGGCACACCGCGGCGTTGAGGCTGATGGTGGCAGGGATGCCGTGGCGGTCGAGCACCCGCTTCAGACGCCAGAACCCGACGCGCATCCCGTAGTCGTACCAGGCATAGTTGGGGATGTCCGGCACCACGCTCCGGCCCTGGGGCACGGGAAGAATGGTGCGGGCCATCGGCTCGTTAATGTCCCACTCTTCCACGTTGATGATCACCCACACGGCGATGCGGGCGTTGCCGGGCAGGGTCAGCCTGGGACGCTCGTATATGTTGGAGTAGTCAGACCTCGGATTGGGCACGGAAAATCCCCCTTAGTCCCCCGTTGTACAAGGGGAAAGATCAGAGACTTGTCCCCTGATGTCGCCAGGGTTGGCAACGGTGGGACAGTGTGGCAGCGAGACGATTCCTAAAGCCCCAGCGCTTCCAGGCCCAGCCGGGACAGGTCCTCGTCTTCCTGGGCCGCCAGCCCGCTGACGCCGATGGCCCCCAGCACCGCGCCGGTGGAGGGATGCAGCACTACCACCGCGCCCTGGGCTGATACCAGGTTTGGATTGCCCATGTCGGCCACGGTGCGTCCCTGGGACTTCAGCCGCTCCGCGTAGACTGCCGAGTCAGCCCCCGACATGGCGGATGTGTACGCTTTGCGGATGGCGAAGGTCTGGGGGTTGGTGCGGCAGCCGTCCATCCGGGCGTAGTTGAGCAGGTTCCCGGCGTCGTCCACGATGGCGATGGCGACCGGGCGGTCCGGCTCCTGGGTGGCCTTATCCAGCATGGCGTTCATGGCCCGCCGGACCTGGTCCAGACTGAGCATGGGCTTGTCGTACATTGCGCCTCTCCTCTGAAAACGTCGCCCCTCAGTCGGCTACGGACTACCATACACCCGCGTGCCGACCGGGAAGCGGCGGATAGGATCCGTCCCCGGAAGGCGAGTCTGGGGGAATTGGGTCAATTCTACACGCGCCCCCAAAGCCTTACAAGAATCCACCCCGTTCCCCGTAAGCAGGTGGGCAAGTACCCTTGGAGCTCGTACTTGCCCGTCACTTTGGAAATTAACATAAGCCTAATCCATTGACACTCTTCAATAACCCTCGGCATGATTGCGTTGTACCTGCCGCTGCCGGTCTTGGCCTCATTGCAATCAGACCTCAAGAAACTGGGGCCGCCCGCGAACCTTGGCGGACTATCCCGGTCTTTACATTGTTTTTCGCCAGTGTCGCCTGACGGTAGAGGTCGCCAGGGAAGACGTTCGGAGTGGAGATCCACGCAGCCCCTTTTTCTATTGGTATCCTCATCGTCGTCGCCAAGCTGCTGGAAGGGGTTTTCAAGCGGTTCGGCCTGAACTCCATCATCGCCTACGCCTTTACCGGGTTATCCTCGGCCCCGTAACCGGGCTAGTGGAGCCGGGCACCGATGTCGAACTCGTCCTGAGCATCGGCATCTTCATCTTCCTCATCGGCTTGGAGGAATTGGACATATCGGGTTTCCTGTCGGCTATCCGCGGCCGACTCTTCATCGCTTCCGTATTGTCCGTGACCATATCCCTGTTAGTGTCCCTGGCCGTTACCACCGACGTCTTCTTCGATTTGCAGTTGGGCCTCGACTTTACCTAGGCCCTGGGATTGGCCGGTGTCCTGTCCCTGTCCAGCCTCGGCGTGGTCGCCAAAGTGCTGATTGATCAGGGACGCCTCAAAGAACCCGTGGGCGATCAGATATTTACCGCCGTGGTCATCGCCGAGCTGATTGCCCTGTTCGTTGTGGGGTTTGCCATAAGCGAGCACTTTTACTCAGGGGAAAACAGCCACGGTTAAGACTGGCTCAGTGTGGTAACCCTCATCGGGCAAATTGTCGGGTTTACCGTAATCACGTGGTTCGTTTCCACCAAGGTGCTTCCCAGGGTAATAGTCCTGTTACAACGCTTTCTGCGGGTGCCGCAGCTTTCCTTCGGGTTGCTGTTGGGTGGACTGCTCCTGGTGGTCGTGGGAGCCGAGGAGGTCGGGCTTTACGGCTCCCTCGGAGCGTTGATCTTCGGCGCAGCCCTCTCCATGCTGCCCTACCAGGTGCAGTGCGACATTATGCCGGGGCTGCGAGGCGCTGCCGAAGGTTTCTTCGTTCCCCTGTTCTTCGCGTCCGCCGGTCTGCACTTGAGTCTGGAGTTCCTGACACTGCCTCCGGAGACCATCCTGGCACTGGCCCTGGTGCCCCTGGCCGGTAAATTTGCCGGATCGTTTCTCAGCGCCTACATCACCCGCCTCGAAGCCCCTTTGCCATAGCCGCGGGTCTTATGGCCAAGGGAGTGGCGGAAATCGCGCTCCTGCTCCTGCACACCGGAGCCATCGACAAGGGGGTTTTCTCCTTGGGCGTTGGCCCTGGTGCCCCTGGCAGGTAAATTTGTTGGGTCATTTCTCAGCGCGTACATCACCCGGCTGGAGGCCCCGTTTGCGGTAGCCGCCGGTCTGATGGCCAAAGGAGTGGCGGAAATCGCGTTCCTGCTGCTGCACACCGGAGCCATCGACAAGGGGGGTTCTCCTTGGTGGTGTTGATCATGTTCGGCTACATCCTGCTGACTCCAATGGGCATCAGCTTCGCGCTCCGGAGGCTCAAACGCTCTGAGTCTGTTACACCCGATGGACACTTGCCGCCGTCGCTGGACCGCTTTGCCTTGGAAGGAATCAGGGTGCGAGATATACTCGACCGGTCTCGCAGCTACCCGGAACATTCGCTGACGGTCAAGACCTTTGTCGAGACCTGGTTGGTGTCGGAACAGCACGACTATCCAGGGCCATGACATCTGACCTGCCGCATTTTCGCCCCGCTACTGGCAGTCGCTTCCCTGGCCGGTAAGCCGGCCAGGATACCGCAGCATCTCCACGTTCACCCGCCCCTGTGGCATCGCCAGAGCAGGCTCGCGTTGACATGCCCAGTGGGCGGACTTACACTCCCATTGATCCCCCTTATATACGGTCGCGCCTCCAAAAGGGCGGGCATCCCCGCCTGATTCATTTGGATAGGTCATGGTTACACAGTCTGTTTCCGACGCCATCGAGTTGATGTTCGAGTCCGGTTGGACCGACGGTCTGCCCGTCGTGCCACCTGCGGCGGACCTGGTGCGCCGGTTCGTTGAGTACACTCGCGGAGACGCGGAAGAAGTCATTGGCGAAGTGCCTCCCCTGGGCGGCAAGGCCACCGTGGAGCGGATAGCGACCAACGCGGTCATGGCCGGTTGCCTCCCGGAGCACATGCCGGTGATCATCACCGCCATCGAAGCCATGCTGGACGACCGGTTCAACCTGCGCGGCGTCCAGTGCTCCACCGGCATCCATACCCCGCTGGTAATCGTCAATGGCCCCCTCTCCCGCGATTTGAAGATCAACTCCGGCTACAACTGCTTCGGGCAGGGCTGGCGGGCCAATGCCACCATCGGCCGGGCCGTCAAGCTGGCGCTGGTCAACATCGGCGGAGCGATTCCGGGGGAGAGCAACAAGTCCACCTTCGGGCACCCTGGCGGATACACTTACTGCGTCGCCGAGTTCGAGGACGCCAACCCCTGGGAACCCTTCCACGTCGAGGCCGGGTTCGACCCGGATGACAGCACAGTTGCGGTGTTCCCCGGCGAGGCGCCCCATAACATTATGTACCACGCCGCCGAACCGAGGGACTTCCTCACCGTTCTGGCCGACTCCATGTGTACCCTGGGCAACGTGCAGATGTACGTCATGGGCAGCACCCTGGTTGTGCTGGGGCCGGAACACGCCCGGATGCTGGCACAGAACGGGTGGAACAAGCGGGACATCCGCTCCTTCCTCTTCGAGCACGCCCGCAAGCCGGTGTCCCTGCTCCGCCGCGGCGGGCCTCCCCAGGGCGACTCCCAGCGGGGCTTCCTCTGGCCCAAGTTCATCGACCCATCCGACGATTCCCAGCGGGTTCCGGTGGTCCGCCGGCCCGAGGACATCAACATTATGATAGCCGGCGGCCCCGGCGGTCCCCACTCCGCCTACATCCCAGGCTGGGGTTCCCGCCTGGTAATACGGAAAATCCAACTCCCCTGATACAGGTCCGCCCCCATTCGGAGAACCACGTCCATGCAGAGAACAGAGTTCGAGACTGATAAGCACACCCGCCTCGCCCGCCAGTTGATGGAGGACGCCCGGAGTGAGATAGCCGCCGGAGACACAGTCCAGGGCGGCGAAAAGCTGTGGGGCGCGACCCAGCACGCGCTGCGGGCCTACTGCGCCAGCCACGACCTGCCCCACGGCAAGTACGCCCACCGCCGACGCGCCGTCATCGACCTGGCAGAGCAACTCGGCAACCCCTTCGTGCGTGCCACCTTCGCTATGGCCGAGTCCTGCCACGGCAATTTCTACAACGACTGGCTGGAACAGGAGCATCTCGACAGGTATTTGCCCGACATCGAAGAACTGGTGAACATCGTCCTCGGTCAGAAGGCCGAATAGTCCGCCGCGCGATACCGCGACGGCACATGCAAACGCAAACAGGGACCGGGAGGAAACTATGGTAAGAATGCCAGCCCCAGGAATCCAGGAGCGGCTGCGCGAGTTGGACATACTCGTGCCCATTGACGAGGAGGCCCTGCACAAGTGGCGCCCCGCCGACAGGCTCACCGGCCTTCAGGGAAAGGTGGGTGGATTCCTGGGTAACCGCAAGGGCAACGCCGACGCCCTGCTGTTAAGCATACGGGAGTTGCTTGACAAGCGGTTTGAGCTTGCCGACGCGGTGATGATGGATAAGTTCATCTACTCCCGCCCCGCTTCGGACAGCATCATCGACTCCCTGGCCGCAAGGTGCGACTTCGTTGTGACCGCCATCGCGGATTGAGGGTCTTGCACCTCGTGCAGTGTGCACGACGCAATGAACCTGGAGAACCGGGGAATCCCCACGGTGGTAGTCTGCACCGGCCCGTTCATAGACTCGGCCCACCTCCACGCCCGGATGCTGGGCCGCGAGGGGTTCCAGCCCATCGTAATCCAGCACCCCCTGGGCGGCCTCAAGTCCGATGGAGTAATGCAGCGGGCCTCCGACGCCGAAAGCCAGATAGTGTCCGCACTTACCGTGTGACCGGGTCGAAAGCATAACTGCATTCATTTACCAGGACAGGTCAGGATGACTGATCATCTAAGGGCTTCGCCGCCCCAACGATACGAAGAAATAAGCAGGCATCTCCTGGAACAGGCCCGGCAGGAACTGGACAACGGAGACATTCTCCAGGCGTCGGAAAAAGCCTGGGGCGCGACTGCCCATGCCATCAAGGCTGTGGCGCAAGAGCGGGGATGGAACCACCACTCCCACTACAACCTGCGCGACGCGGCAGTCTACGTCGGACTTGAGCGCAACCGCCAGGACCTGCGGCAGTTATTCATGTCCCTGGAAGCCATGCACCACAACTATTATGAACATCAGAGAGAGATAATCGAGGTGCAGGACGGCATAGACGGTGCGGAAGTCTTTGTCCGGGAAATGGCGATACTGCGGCGCGAAGAGCCGCCAACCCGTCAAGACCACCTCTCCCCGTCCCAGGCGGCGGAACAAGAACGCCGCTTGAGAAGGCTTGCCACCAAGACTAGGCATTCCCACGGCGATGTCTACAGCGAGGATGAACTGGATAGGTTGCCGCCGGTAAGGCCGTAGACGTAGTAATAACCGTCCTGATCACGGATACTGAAAACTCTCACAGTGGGCAGCACTGCATAAGTAGGAAAAACGACAATCATGCAGAGAACCGAGTCCCTGGCCGAGAAGCATACGCGCCTGGCTCGCCAGTTGATAGAAGACGCCCGGCAGGAGATAACCGCCGGTGACTTGGCACAGGGAGGTGAGAAGCTGTGGGGCGCAACCCAGCACGCGCTGCGGGCCTACTGCGCCAGCCACAACCTGCCCCACGGCAGGTACGCCCACAGGCGCCGGGCCGTCATGGACCTGGCAGAGCAACTCGGCAATCCCTTCCTGCGCGCTAGCTTTGCTATGGCCCAATCCTGCCACTGCAACTTCTACAACGATTGGCTTGAACAGGAAGACCTGGACGTTTATCTTCCCGACATCGAGGAATTGGTGAACATTGTCCATAGCCAAAAGGCGAGCTAAATTTCCCAAAGGCGAATCAGGAGGTCTCGATTATGGCAACCGTTGGTTCGGGAAAGTACACCTACGAACTGGTCGAGGACTGGGCGAAGTTACCCGGCGGCTGGACCCTTGGCCAGACTGGAATCGTCACCGACTCCCAGGACCGGGTCTACCTGTTCAACCGCAGCGACCATCCCCTGATCGTGCTGGACCGGGACGGCAACTACCTCACTTCTTGGGGCGAGGGCGTCCTGACCGCTGCGCACGGCATGTTCATCGACGGCGATGAGAACATCTACCTTCCGGTTATCAACTCCCACGTCGTGCTCAAGTACAGCTCCGACGGCAACCTGTTGATGACCCTGGGAACGTGGGACCAACCTTCTGACACCGGATGGTCCGGCAACGCCTCCGACACCGTGCTGCGGGCCGCCGGACCTTTCCACCGTCCCAGCGACGTGGCCGTGTCTCCGGGGGGCGACCTGTACATCTCCGACGGCTACGGCAACGCCCGTGTCCACAAGTTCTCCGGCGACGGCGAATTGCAGTTCTCCTGGGGTGCGCCGGGCAAGACCGGGGCCGGCGAATTCCACGTTCCCCACGGGGTATGGGTCCACACCGACGGGCGGGTGTTCGTAGCCGACCGGGAGAACAACCGCATCCAGATCTTCGGCCCCGAGGGTGAATACCTCACCCAGTGGACCGGCCTGTCCCGCCCCTGCGATATCTACATCGACCAGGACGAGGCAGTATTTGTCCCCGAGTTGGATGCCTTTATGAGCATCCTGAGCATCGACGGCGAGTTGTTGGCCCGGTGGGAAGGCCCCGGCGGCGTGGGCGCCCACGCGGTCTGGCTCGACTCCCGCGGCGACATCTACGTGAACCAGAACCTGGAGGGCCAGAGGCTCCTCAAGTACCGTAAGGTCTCCTAGCCTGTAAGCTGGACGCGCCCCAATCAAGCAATTCAGCCTGGAGGAAACATCGTGAAATTCATCTGCAATCACCTGCACCTGCGAAGCGAGGACCCGGACAACGCCGCCAAGTTCTACGTAGACAACTTCGGCGCGGTCATAGCCTCCACGCGTCCCCTGTCTACCACGGTATCCCACACTCTCGAACTGAACGGGGAGACCCTGCTTACCGTCTCCGGTCGGGCCGAGGGTGAGGACCCGGTTCCCGGTTCCACCGACCCTCGCTACGGTCTGGACCACTTCGGTTTCGAGACCGACGACATTCAGGCCGCCTTCGAGCAGTTCAAGGCCAACGGGGCCAACATCATCTGCGATCCCTGGACGATGCCCTCCGGCAGCCAGGTGATGTTCGTTGAGGCCCCGGACAAGGTCAGCCTGGAGATAATCCAGCGTCCCTCATAGCTCCGCTATTCTGGACACACTGCGTCAGACTAAAAGTGGCGGTTGCCCAGCAGCAACCGCCGGCGGCTTGGCATGAGCTACAATCTCTTCATCAGTGCCCACGCCAGGGAAAGAACGGGGTTTAGCAGCGGACACTTCCAGGTGGTCTTGCTTACTGACGCTTGCCCACTTCCCGTCCCGAACCCACTGCCTTACCGTATCTCTCCAGGAGGGAGTTGGGATAATAGCAACTCTGGGGAGAGGGTGTATCTCACGCCCACCTTGGCCCATCAGCCGGCCACGGACTACCATGCGTGCCGGAACGGGTCAAAGTGACCGGGATTGACCGGAAAATCGAGAAATTCCCCGGCTTGACTGAGGTGGGAACCACAGGGCCGCTGCCGGCCGGGCCACCCGAAATGGAACGTTGCGAGGTAGTTGGAGGACCCGGACATACCCCCTGAGGCCATCCGGAAGCTCGGTATCCTGGGCCGCTTTTCGGGATGGGCCGTCTCTTCTGTCCGGCGAAACCTTACGCCGTCACCGTGTGTTACACTCGTCCCGTAACACATACCCTGGTTGAGTGAGGTAAAGACATGAGCGGCAAACTGATTGGGGTAGCGGTGACCGGCGCAAGGACGCAGGACGCCCACACCACCATCCAAAGGGCTGAGGAGCTTGGCGTCGGCGGCGCGTGGATGACTACCGGCGGGGCGCGCATAGATAGCCTCACTGTCTTCGCCTCGGTGGCCGAGAAGACCAGCAATATCAAAATGGGCACTTCCATCGTTCCTACCTTCCCCCGCCATCCCCTGGTGATAGCCCAGCAGGCCCAGGTGGTGGACCAGTTGGCTCCGGGACGCCTCCGGGTGGGCGTCGGCCCCAGCCACCGCCCCAGCATGGCGGCCCTGGGCATCCGCATGGATTCTCCCCTGGGGCACCTGCGCGAGTACCTGCGAATCCTCAAGCAATTGCTCCAGGCCGGGTCGGTGGACTTCGACGGCGACCATTACCAGGCCCACGACTCCATCACCGGGCCGCTGGACATCCCGGTAATGGCTTCCGCTCTCCGCAGTGGGTCCTTCGAGCTTTGCGGGGCCGAAGCCGACGGCGCAATCAGTTGGGTGTGCCCCCGCGCCTATCTCCGCGACTCTGCTCTGCCCGCCATGCAGAAGGGCGCTGCCGCGGCGGGGCGTCCTGTGCCGCCGCTGATTGCCCATGCCCCCGTCTGCGTCCACGAAAACTTCGACGAGGTGCGCACCGCCTTCCGGGAGCAGTTCGGCAACTACCCCCGTCTGCCTTTCTATCGCCGGATGCTCGTCGCCGCCGGCTACCCGGAGGCCCGGGAAGCGGCCTGGAGCGACGCCATGATCGACGGCCTGGTTATTTGGGGTGGTGAGGACGCCTTCGAGCAGCGCCTCAACGAACTGTTCGATTGCGGCGCGACCGAGGTCCTGGCCTCCCCCATCCTGGTCGGCGACGACAGGAGCGCCTCTCTGGACCGCACCCTTGCCGCTCTCGGCAAGATAAACCGGGCATTGGCCGGTTAGAGTCACTGTGGTGACATTGCCCGAGGGTAGCACCCTCCAATTCACCGCCGACCTGCGCATCTGCCGGGTGCTCAACGGCATGTGGCAGGTTTCGGGGGCGCATGGCCCCATCAATGCCGAAGCCGCGGTGCAGGCCATGATTGGGTATCTGGACGACGGGTTTTCCACCTGGGACCTGGCCGATCACTACGGCCCGGCGGAAGACCTGGTTGGCGAGTTCCGCCGCCGCCTGCTGAACTTCGGCGGACCGGAGGAACTGGCCCGTATCCAGGCATTCACCAAGTGGGTTCCCCGTCCTGGGCCGATGACTCGCGAGATTGTCGAGAACAACGTGGCCATATCCCTTCGCCGCATGGACGTCGAGTCGCTTGACCTGATGCAGTTCCACTGGTGGGACTACAGCAACCCGGCATACCTGGATGCCCTTGACCACCTCTCGGCCATCCGCGACGAAGGGCGCATCAAGCATCTGGCCCTGACCAACTTCGACACGGAGCATCTGCGGACAATCATCGACCACGGCACGGCCATAGTGTCCAACCAAGTCCAGTACTCACTGGTGGACATACGGCCTGAGCGGGAAATGGTCCCCTTCTGCCTGGAAAGCGGGGTGCAGTTGCTCACCTATGGAACGGTCTGCGGCGGCCTGCTCACTGACCGCTACCTGGGCCAACCCGAGCCGCCGCGCCGCGATCTGAACACTGCCAGCCTGGGTAAGTACAAGCAGATGGTGGACGCCTGGGGAGGCTGGGAGCTTTTCCAGGAGTTGCTCCAGACCCTGCGGGGCGTGGCCGACAAGCACGGGGTCAGCATCGCCAACGTAGCCGTCCGTTACATCCTGGACCGCCCCGCGGTGGCGGGCGTCATCGTGGGCGCGCGCCTGGGCGTCAGCGACAACCGGGCCGACAACGCCCGGGTCTTCGACTTCAGCCTCGATGAACACGACCTCGAAGCCATCGCCGCCGTCCAGTCTAGGTCCCGCGACCTGTACCGCATCATCGGCGACTGCGGCGACGAGTACCGCCGGTAGCCTCGGAGTTTTCACCCGTCACCGGTAGGCTGAGATACCTATGCCCCCAATGCTGACGCCAATGGCCATTGTCTACGATTTCGATGGCACCCTGGCCCCCGGCAACATGCAGGAGCACGCCTTCATCCCTGACATTGGGATGGAGGCGGCAGACTTTTGGGACGAGGTGGAGCAGCTTACTAGGAAGAACCAGGCCGACGGCATCCTGATGTACATGTACGTGATGCTGGAGAAGGCCCATGCGAAGGGTGTGCCTGTCCGGCAGGAAGACTTCCGCAAGCGGGGCGAGCGGGTCAGGTTGTTCGACGGGGTTGGCGAGTGGTTCGGCCGCATCAGCGCATATGGCGGCGCCAGGGGAGTGGATATCGAGCACTACCTCATCTCATCGGGCAACATGGAAATCATCGAAGGCTCCCCCATCGCCCATGAGTTCAAGGAGATATACGCTTCCAAGTTCATGTTCGACGAGAATGGTGTCGCTAGGTGGCCGGCCCTGGCCATCAACTTCACCACCAAGACCCAGTTCCTATTCCGCATCAACAAGGGCGCCCACGACCTGAGCGACGACAGCAGAATCAACCAGTTCGTTCCCAAAGGCGACCGGCCAGTACCATTCGAGAACATGGTCTACATCGGCGACGGCGAGACCGACGTCCCGTGCTTCCGGCTGGTCAAGGACGAGGGCGGCCTGTCCATAGCCGTGTACCAGCCCGACAGCATCTCGGCGCAGGGCAGGGCCGCGACCTTCATGGCCGACGGGCGCGTCCAGCGCACCGCCCCCGCCAACTACACCGAGGGCGGCGAACTGGAAGCAACGGTGAAGGCCCGCATAGACTTGGTGGCAGCCAACCGCGATTACACCCGCACCCTGTCGGGGGAGTAACTGATGCAACTTTGAATGGATCATCTGGTCGCTAACTGGGATAGCCTTGTCGGTGTAGCGGGACTTGCAGCCAGCATCGGGGGTTTTCTCGTTGCTTTCCTGGCGCGCCGCGCCGCCAGGTCGGCGGAGCGGGCGGTGGCCCTGATTAGTGCTACGGTTGCACATCAAGGGAGTAGAATCAGGACATCAGCAGGTGAAGACGTGTGGCGGTGGATGTTGGTAAGGATGAGGTGGCGGAAGTGGGCCGGTGGCATCGAGGGGATTCAACAGTGCATAGGGGGCGGTTCCTGCGGCCGGAGCAGCGCCGGCGGGCTATGGAGTATCTGAAAGGACTGCTCAGTCCGGTGGAACGCAAGAACGGATGGCAACTGGCGGAGAGGGCGTGGTAGCCATTCCCTACAGGGTGCAGCGCTTGTTGTCCGGTGACGGGTGGGACGCGGACTTGGTGCGCGATGATCTCAAGGACTACGTGTCACAGTCCCCGAAGTGCGAAGGCTGCTCACCTGCCTGGTATGGACGGACGATTACCCCGCTGAACTCGTGCTGTCCTGGTCTCAATGGAGAAGACTCCACCAGGCTCAAGCCAGACGTTGCCACTACCAACGACGCCTGACACAACCGGTATCAAATGTGCAACTGTAGTATTATGGAGTAGCCGGTTATCTCCCTCGTTGAAGTTAGAAACCGTACAGGACTTTCCTTCAATGCGTCATCCGCAGGTATGACGTCGTTGCAGGACCTGGGAATCGCGAGGGAACTCACCGTCCGCCAACGCAACCGCGCCTATGGATATGATGCCTACATCCAGATTCTGAACGAAGGCACGGAACCGCTGTAACCCTTGCCATCAACCCGGCCCGGCATTAGCATAACCGTCACATGCGCTTGATCAACCACCCCATAGGAGGCATCCATGCCCAGAGTCCATGATCGTGGCGGGTGGCCTACCGACGAATCCATCGACCGCTCAGAGCACGTCCATGCTGACTGGGAGTTGCGGGTCGATGCTCTCCACCAGGTGCTGGGGCGCAAGGGTCTCAGGTCCACCGATGAGATGCGGCGTGCCATCGAGAGCCTACCGCCCGAGGAGTATGAGTCCATCGGCTACTATGAGCGCTGGACCGCCGCCCTGGAAATCCTGCTGGTGGAGAAGGGTATCCTCACCACGGAAGAGATCGACCGCAAGATGGCCCAACAGGACCAGTAGGATTCACGGAGCCTGATATGAGCGATTCTGTACAGTATCAAGCCGGCGATGTTGTGCGGGTGCGGGTGGACTCCCCGCCCGGACATTACCGGACCCCCGACTACGTGAAGGGGAAAACGGGCCGCGTCGTGGCGCTCTGCGGCGTGTTCAGGAACCCGGAGTCGCTGGGACATGGCGGGTCAGGACTTCCCGCCAAGCCCCTTTATCGAGTGGAGTTTCCGCAGGCCGAAGTGTGGCAAGATTACACTGGGCCGGAGAGTGACAAGGTACTGGTCGATATTTACGAGCACTGGCTGGACCCGGCCTGAGAGTGAGAGTCCGCGATGACTTCACCCGAATCCGCAACCATCATCAAAATGATACCGTACCAGCGCGGGCCGGATATCGACTACGACAGCCTCGATTTCAATCCGGACGTGGCGGAAATGCCGCCCGACGCCATGGAACAAAATCTGGAACTGAACGAAATTTATAACCTGCTCCGCGCCCGCTTCACCGACTTCGACCGGCGGCCCGATGTTTTTCTCGACCGCGAGACCAACATCTGCTACAACCCTAGCAACCTGAACTACCGCATCTACCCGGATATATATCTGGCCTTCGGGGTTGACGCGAAAGCAATCCGCCCTCGCAAGCTCTACCTGCCTTGGGAAGTGGGCAAGCCGCCCGATTGGGCGCTGGAAATAGCGTCGGAAAGCACAGGCCGCGAGGATGTGGGCCGGAAACCTGGTATCTACGCCCAGGCAGGCGTCCTTGAATACTGGAGATTCGATCCCACCGGTGGCAGGCACCACGGGGAGGCACTGGCGGGCAATCTCTTGGTCAACGGCGAATACGTGCCCGTCGAATTGACCACCGAACCGGACGGCACTCTGAAGGGATACAGCCCGGCGCTTGACCTCTACCTGTGCTGGGACCAGGGCTGGCCTATGTTCTATGATCCCAATACCAATTCCTATCTCACCAACTGGGAGCAGGAAAGAGCCGTCTACGAGGAGACCAGCAGGGACCTTGAAGCGGAACAGGCAGCACATCAGCGGACTCAAGACGCTCTCCGCGCCGAGCAGTCCCGGGCACGGCGGCTTGAGGAGGAATTGCGTCGCCTCCGTGGAGAAGATTGATTGCCGAGGAGAGTCCGCCCCTGATTTCCTTGCTATATAGAGTCCATCCACAAGACACATTTCACCCAGGAGACAACAATGAGTGATGCGCATGAAGGCCACGAACACCCGGAAGACTCCGGCGAGTTGAGCTACCATGCCCGGCGCGCCCAGGCCATCGAGGCGCTGTTGGAGGAAAAGGGCCTGTGCACACCGGAGGAAGTGCAGCAGACAGTGAACACGGTAGAGTCCCGTTCTCCAGCCGACGGGGCCAAGGTCGTTGCCCGCGCCTGGGTTGATCCCGGATTCAAGGAGCGGCTGCTGGCCGCCCCCCGTTCCGCCGTTGAGGAGATGGGCTACACACTGCCAGACGCCAACACCCAACTGGCGGTCCTGGAGAACACCGAAGGCGTCCACTACCTGGTGGTCTGCACCCTCTGTTCCTGCTACCCGCGCAACCTGCTGGGTCGCCCTCCCGACTGGTACAAGAGCCTGGCCTACCGCTCCCGAGCCGTAATCGACCCGCGCGGGGTGATGGCGGAGTTCGGCCTAGAGTTGCCGGAGGAAATGGAAGTCAGGGTGATGGATAGCACCGCCGACCTGCGCTACCTCGTGCTGCCAAGGCGTCCCGTCGGCACGGAAGGGTTGAGCGAGGAAGAACTGGCCAAGCTCGTAAACCGGGACAGCATGATCGGGGTGACCGAACCCTTCGTCCCGCAGGCGGTCGCTTCCGCTTAGGCGCCCCTGTGTATCCCCTGATGTGAGCCAGTAGTAGGCGGCTGGCTCTAACCCGGGTCCAACAGGGAGCCGGGGGTGGGGGCTTGGCTATCGAGCAAGTCGGTGGACAGACCGGACAGAAGGTCCTTGATTTGGGGAATCTGGTCGGGGTTGCCTAGCCCGATGTGCAGTGGGGTGATTGAGATATGGTCGTTCTTGGATGCCCAGGTGTCGGTGCCGGTCTCGGGGTTCTGGGCCATCGGGCGGTCGCGGTTGATCCAGTACCGCTTCTGTGCGCCAATACCTTCCTCGCGCACTGACTCTCCGTAGGAGCGGCCTCCCAGCCGAGTGACTTCTATGCCCTTGATCCTGTTCAATGCCATGCTCGGCACGTTGACGTTCAGGAACAGTCCCCGGCCCCGAGGCCAGTCCTTTAGCCTACCTGCCAGCGCCGTCAGGAGGCTGGCGGCAGGGCCGAACATAGGGTCGCGGATGGAGCCAACGGATATGGCGATGGTGGGGTAGCCACGGACGAATGCCTGCACCGCGCCCCCTACGGTCCCCGACACCATCACGTCCCACCCCAGGTTGGAACCTGAGTTGATGCCCGAAACTACCATGTCCACGGTCCCGGCCAGCTTCTCCAGCGCCAGGATGCAGCAGTCCGCCGGGGTGCCTTCTACGGCATAGGCGGTGATCATTCCGGCAGCCGCACCATTGTCAGAGGGGCCGGGGTCAAAGGAAACCTCGCGGGCACGCACCGGGTTCCGCAGGGTCAAAGCGCCGCCAACTCCGCTTTGCTCCCGGTCCGGGGCAACTACCACCACATCGCCTATCGCTTGCAGCGCGCCCGCGGCGGCCAGAAGGCCGGGAGCATGAATTCCGTCGTCGTTAATCAGTAATGTCTTCAAGCTGCCTGGTTGTTGACCACCTCTCTATAGGCTGGTGCCTAGCGTCCGTTCCCGCAATTGCCGGAGCACGGGACAGTCGACTGGCATCCGGGAGAATGAATTGTTTAGTCCCGGCCATTTCTGCGTTGAGAGGGGGAGGTTCGTCGAAGGGTTGGCCGTTGGTCTGGGCCTCGTCGCGCCGTTTCAACCACGCGTCCCACTCGGCGTCAGCCTTTTGCTGACCCTCCGCTATCAACTTTCTGACTGCTGCCGGGATTAGCAACATGATACGGCCAACGGCCTCCACCGCGATAGCGAATATTGACGGCCACACCTGCCGACACGCCGAACCCGGCTGTCATCAGGTGGACAGGGTTATCTCCGTGTAGCAGGTCTGCCCAGCGCTGCCAAACAAGCAGGGCGACACATGATACATACACCAGGTAATAGATAACCCGGTATTTGCCGAGAGCATTCACCCAGACCAATCCGGGTACGTCCATCGCCTTCAGTTGTATGTGAATGCTCTCCGTGCCCACATGATAGGAGTCCGCAGCGAGTCCGACGTTTGGATGGAACGGTACGCTAGAGGACGCTATATCAGTGGTGCGCCACCCCCGTGGCGTGGAACAGGGCGTGCCTGGTCTCCACGGCGGCCATTGCACGGCGGTATTCGGCGGAAGCGAAAAAGTCTCCCAGAATTTCGTCGCCGAGGTCACCGCCAGCCTGCGCGGTCGCCGCTGCGATATTTTCGTGGGTAAGCTCCTTGCCCGTCAGCGCGTTCTCAACGGAGGTCAGCCGCACGGGGGCCGGGACCGCACCGCCAACGGCTATACTTGCGCCAGTGCATGTGTGACCGTCCACATTCACCACCACGGCCGCGCCCACCACCGCGTAGCCGGAAGCGGGGTGGGCCATCTTGGCGTACTCGCCTACCTGATTGTCAGCCAGAACGGGGACGTTTATTGCCGTCAGGATCTCGGCCTCCCCCAGGGTGGTGGTCAGCGGGCCGACGATAAATTCGGTGGGGCTGACTATCCGGGTCGCGCCTCCGGGTCCCCGGATTTCCAGGGTGGCGTTCAGCGCGGTGAGGACCGTTCCCCAGTCCGATGCCGGGTCGGCGTGGGACAGGTTGCCCCCGATGGTGCCCCGGTTCCGCACCTGGGTGTCCCCAATGCCCCCGGCAGCCTCAGCCAGCAGGGAGTTGGCCTGGGCGACCTGGGACGACGACTCGATTTCCCAGTGGGTGGTCAGCGCGCCTATCCTGATGTTGCCATCATTGACGCTGATGCCCTTCATCTCGGCAACGCCGCCGATGTCCACCACCACCGTGGGCCGGGCCAGCCGGAGCTTGAGCAGGGGTATCAGGCTGTGGCCTCCCGCCATGACCTTGGCCCCCGGATTGGAAGACAGCAGGTCGATGGCCTCGGCCACCGTGTTGACCCTATGGTATTCGAACTCTGGAGCAAACATTCTCTAATGCCCCTTTCTGGGAACGTCGCCCCATACCGGTTTTCCGGCCGGTACGGGCGCTTAGGATCCGTCCCTCGATGACTGCTGAATGGCTTGCCAGACTTTCTCCGGGGTCAGCGGCATCTCCAGCCGGGTGATGCCAAAGGGCTTGAGAGCGTCGATAACCGCGTTGTAGATGGTAATGGTCGACGCGATGGTGCCGGTCTCGCCGATTCCCTTGACTCCCAGCGGGTTGTGGGGGGACGGCGTGACCGTGGAAAGGGTCTCGATCTCCGGGAGCAGGTGCGCCTTGGGCAGTGCGTAGTCCAGCATCGAGCCAGTAAGCAACTGGCCGTCCTCGTCGTAGACCGCCCCTTCCCACAGGGCCTGTCCAGCACCCTGAACGATGCCGCCGTGGACCTGTCCTTCCACGATCATCGGGTTAATCTGGTTGCCGCAGTCGTCCACTGCGGCGTACCGCTGCAGGACGATGTGGCCGTTGTCGGCGTCCACGGTGACCACGGCCACGTGGGCACCGAAGGGGAAGGTGAAGTTGGGCGTGTCGTAGAAGGAACTGGCCTCCAGCCCAGGCTCCATGCCCTCGGGCATGTTCCAGGCCACGTTGGCCATCAGGGCTATGTCCTGGATGCTCTGGCTCCGGTCGGGCGACCCACGCACGAAGAACTTGCCATCTTCGTACTCGATGTCCTCCTCTGCGGCTTCCAGCAGGTGGGCGGCCAGTCCGATGGCCTTGTCCTTGATCTTGCGTGAACTGAGGGCCACTGCCGCGCCGCTGATTACCGTGGTGCGGCTTCCGTAGGTGCCCCAGCCCATTGGGGTGTTGTCGGTGTCCCCGTGGATAACCTCTACGTCGTCGACCGGAACGCCAAGCTCATCGGAGACGATCTGGGCGAAAGTCGTCTCCTCGCCCTGGCCGTGGGGCGAGGTGCCCACGAATACGTTGACCTTGCCCGTGGCGTAGAAGCGGACGATGGCGCTCTCCCAGAGACCGCCCCCGAACCCGACGGCTCCGGCTACTTGGGAAGGACCGATCCCGCATATCTCACAGTAGGTGGTCACGCCGATGCCAATCAATTCTTTCGTAGCTGATGGCTGGTGGTCGTGTCCGTGGTCGTGTCCGTGGTCGTGTCCGTGGTCGTGTCCGTGGTCGTGTCCGTGGTCATGGCCATGACCATGATCGTGGTGCCCGTTGCCGGCTACCTGGCCTCTGGACTGGGCCTGCTGGCGCCGGAGGTCTTCGTAGTTCACGTGCTCCAGCACCTTGTCCAATGCACCTTGATAGTCGCCGCTGTCGTAAGTCAGGCCGAGGGAGATGTCGAACCCGTCCTCGAACTTGGGGATCAGGTTGCGGCGGCGGACTTCCACCGGGTCCAGATTCAATTCGTTGGCCAGCAGGTCGACCATCCGCTCCACCAGGAAGGTGGCCTCCGGCCTGCCCGCGCCACGGTAGGCGTCCACCGGGGTTGTGTTCGTGAACACGCCGTAAACATCCGCCTTGATGTTGGGGATGTCGTAGGGGCCGGAATACATCAGCCCATGCAGGATGGTCGGTATGCCAGGCCCGGCGGTGGAGAGGTAAGCCCCCATGCCGGCGTGTACCACGGAGCGCAGCCCGGTTATCTTGCCCTCCCGGGTGGCGGCAATCTCCACTGTCTGCACGTGGTCCCGTCCGTGGATGGTCGACTGGTAGTTCTCTGACCGGGTCTCGGTCCACTTGACCGGGCGGCCTAACTGCATGGAGCAGAAGGCGGTGATCATTTCCCACGGGTACACGGGTATCTTCGCGCCGAACCCACCGCCCACCTCCGGGGCGATTACCCGTATCTTGTGCTCCGGCACGCCGGTCACGAGGGACGTGACGAACCGGGCGATATGCGGGTTCTGGGTCGTGTTCCAGATGGTCAACTCCCCCATTGAGGGCAGGTAGCTGGCCACGGCAGAGCGCGGCTCCATCGCGTTGGGAATCAACCGCTGCTGTACGATGGTGTCGGTGACGACGACTTCTGCTGAGGCGAACGCGCTGTCGGTGTCTCCGCCGGCCGCCACCCAGTGGAACGCCTGGTTGTTAGGGGCGTCCTCGTGAAGCTGGGGAGTCCCTTCGTTCATCGCCGCTTCGGCGTGGACGTTGGCTGGGAGACCCTCGTAGTCAACGTTGATCAGTTCAAGGGCGTCCTCGGCCTGGTAGCGGCTCTCCGCGACCACGACCGCCACCGCGTCCCCGGTGTAACGGACGGTGTCGGTGGCTATGGCCGGGTAGGGCACGGCCTTCACGTCGGACTCGGGAACGACCCAGGCACAGGGAATGTCGTTAAGCACGCCTTGGGTGTCTGCGCCGGTATAGACTGCCAGTACCCCCGGAGCCGATTTGGCGGCGTCGGTGTTGATGCTGCGGATCCTTGCGTGGGCATGGGGGCTGCGTAGAATGGCTGCGTAGACCATGCCAGCCAGGTTGACGTCGTCGGTGTAGGTTGCTTGCCCGGTAATCAGCCTCGGGTCTTCGCGGCGTCGAATGCCGGACCCGAATATCCTGGTAGTCATCGCCTAACCTCCCATCCGCTCGGCGGCGTCGAGCACCGACTTTACGATGTTCTGGTACCCGGTGCACCGGCACAGGTTGCCTTCCAGTCCCGCTCGCACCTGCTCGGCTGTGGGGTTGGGATTCCTTTGGAGCAGTTCAACCGAGGTCATGATCATGCCCGCGGTGCAATACCCGCATTGCAGTCCGTGGTTGTCCCAGAACGCTTCCTGGATCGGGTGCAGGTTGCCCTGGTCGGCCACACCCTCAATGGTCGTGACTTCCGCTCCGTCGGCCTGGACGGCGAGGCAGGTGCAGGACTTGACGGTGGACCCGTTCATCATCACGACACACGCGCCGCACTGGCTAGTGTCGCAGCCTATTTTGGTCCCGGTCAGGCCCAGGTCCTCACGGAGGAAATGGACCAGAAGCGTCCGTGGCTCAACCTCGGCCTGGTGGGTTTGACCATTGACGGTCACTTGTATCGGAATCTTCGCCATAACACCCCCAAACAGGTTGGAATTGGCCAATTTCGACATGAACAGGCCGGGAGAAATATCGTCTCTGGCGCACCGGAGTATATACGGGGCCAATAACTAGAGTCAATTCTGCGAATGGCCGTCGGCGGTCGGTGCTCAAGCCCCCGTCACTGCCTTGACCGGCCCTCTCGCGTCAGGTTTCAGCAACGGCGCGGATGGTACAATGAGCGTGTCTGCACCATGGACGAGCCCCGTGAAACAATCTGGGGAATTGACCCGAAGGACCGGCAATGGTTCCAACTGCTGACCCTGATTGGCGGAATCGCCGGGTCAGTAATACTGACACAGCTCGAACTTGCCCACGGCCCAGGCAGTGCCGGGCCGAACCAGGTGGCGCGAAACGTCCTGCTGGGAATTGGAGCAAGTTTCGTAGCCTCCGGCTTCATCGCTTGGGGGTTGCTGCAAATAAAGGAGTTAATCATGGCAATAGCCGACTGGATCAGAGCATCTACGGCAAGACGGCAGGAGAGATGGGAACGCGAGGCAAGGGAGAGGTGGGAACGCGAAGCAAGGGAAAGATGGGAACGCGAAGCAAGGGATCTACTGGACCGTGGAGCCAGAGAGGCTTATCGCAAGGGCTATGCTGATGCCCAGGAAGGAAAACCAGAGCAACCGCCGGGTGACGACACCGGCGAATCTTCCTGAGCCCTGCCATCGTATTCGTACTTCCATTTCGTAGTCTGGACAGCATCACACTCAGGTTAGACCCATAAACTCTTTCCGGAGATGGACCGAATGTTCCCATACAACGTGTTCCCGGACACTGCCACCATCAACGACAATGGCTCGCTGGAAATTGGCGGCTGCAACCTCATGGACCTGGCGGAAGAGTACGGCACGTCCCTCTACGTGTTGGACGAAGAGACCCTGCGCAACCGTTGCCGCTCATTCGTCCGGGCGTTCCAGAGCAGGTACGGCGATACCCAGGTCGTTTACGCCTCCAAGGCATACATTAACCCGGCCCTGGCCAAACTCTTCGAGGAGGAAGGGTTGGGGTTGGATGTAGTGTCGGGAGGAGAGTTGGCCATCGCCCAGAGGGTGGACTTCCCCCTGGAGCGGGTCTTCTTCCACGGGAACAACAAGACCCCCCAGGAATTGGCCCAGGCCGTGGAAGCCAACATCGGACGCATCGTCATAGACAGCTTCCACGAGCTTGAGGTGCTGGACCGCATCGCCGGGGATGCCGGGAAAGTGCAGGACGTGCTGATACGGGTCTCCCCCGGCGTTGACCCCCATACCCATGTCCACACAACCACGGGCATCCTCGACTCAAAGTTCGGGTTCGCCATCCAGACCGGCCACGCTGCCGAGGCGGTGCGCCGGGCGCTGGCGGCCCGACATCTGAACCTGCTTGGCCTGCACTTCCACCTGGGGTCGCCAATCTTCGAGTTGGAACCCTACGCGGTAGCCACCGAGGTTGTTCTCCGCTTCGCCGCCGACCTGCGCGAGGAGGGACTGGAGATGCAGGAGTTCAGCCCCGGCGGCGGCTTCGCCATCGCCTACACCCGCGACCAGGAACCCCCGGCCATCGGAGACTACGCCAACACCATCGTCTCCGCCCTCACGTCCAACTGCGACTCCCTGGGCCTGTCCGCCCCCAGGCTGATCATCGAGCCGGGGCGGTCCATCATCGGCCCGGCGGGAGTGGCCGTTTACCGCATCGGCGCAATCAAGGACATTCCCGGAGTGCGCAAGTACGTCAGTGTCGATGGCGGCATGGGCGACAACATCCGCCCGGCCCTGTACCAGGCAGTATACGAGGTGGTGGTGGCCAACAAGGCCGGGCAGGACCCGTCCGAGACTGTCACCATAGCCGGGAAATACTGCGAGTCCGGTGACTTGCTGGCGTCGGATATCACGCTCCCTGAGGTGGAGGCGGGAGACGTGCTGGCGATTCCCGCCGCAGGCGCATACTGCCCCTCAATGGCCAGCAACTATAACCTGAACCCAAGGCCGCCCATCGTCCTGGTGCAGGATGGCCGGAGCCGGCTGATCCGCCGCCGCGAAAGTTACCAGGACATGATGATCGCGGACGTGGTGTAGGCAGCGCCGAGAACCATTGACCTCCCACCCGCAGGAGGGAAAAATGGGAGCAATCCACGTAACCGTCTCCATACGGAATCCCGCCGAACCCGACCGGGTATGGGAAGGACTCTTCCTGGTAGACACCGGCGCAACCGATTGCCTGGTGCCCAGGCAGCACCTGGAGTCCATCGGCCTGGTTCCCAAAGGACAAAGGGTATACAGCCCGGCCGACAGCAGCGAAATCAGGGTGGGCGTCGCCGGCGGACAGATTGAGTTCATGGGAGAAACTACTTGGGGAACGATTATTTTCGGCGAGCCGGACGCCGAACCCCTGCTGGGAGTAACCGCGCTGGAGTCGGTCGGCATCGATGTAGACCCCCGCAACGGGACACTGCACAGGCTCCCTGCGGTCCGGATGCGGGGAGGGTTCCGCCCAAGACTCACGCGGCAATAGGACTACGTGGCATGCATATCTATATTGATTAGGGATGCTCTGAACAAGTGTCTGATGATGCGGCATAGTACGGTTGGCAGCCACGACAAAGATCAAGGGTGAGACACGATGGACCAGCCGACGTTCTCCGACCTGGAGTACCAGGGCAAGAAGCGCAAGACACGCCGGGAGGTGTTTCTGGAGCGCATGGACGGCCTGATTCCCTGGGGGAGGCTGGAGGAGCGCATCCGCCCCTTCTACCCCAAGGCCGGAAACGGCCGGCGTCCCTACCCGCTCTCAGTGATGCTGCGAGTCCACTGCGTGCAACTCTTCTACAACCTGAGCGATCCCGGTACGGAAGACCTGCTCTATGAGGCAGAGTCCGTCCGGCGGTTCGTGGGCCTGAGGCTGTCTGGGGCTTTGCCCGATGAGACCACGATACTGAACTTCCGCCATCTGCTGGAGCGGCACAATCTGGGACCGGGCCTTTTGGAGGAGATCAACGCCCACCTGGAGTCCCAGGGTCTCAAGCTGAGAGAGGGGACCATCGTGGACGCCACCATCATCGAGGCGCCGCCGTCCACCAAGAACCGGGCCGGGGAGCGGGACCCGGAGATGCATCAGACCAAAAAGGGGAACCAGTGGCACTTCGGGATGAAGGCTCATATTGGGGTGGACTCTGAGACGGGGATAGTGCACAGCATGAGCACGACGGCGGCCAACGCCCACGACATTACGGAGGCCCACAACCTGCTGCACGGGGGCGAGACGGTAGTGTGGGGCGACGCTGGGTACCAAGGGATCCACAAGAGGGAGGAGACCCAGGGGTTGGAGGTGGAGTGGCAGGTGGCCATGCGTCCTGGCAAGCGGCGGAAGCTGGAACCGGAGAGTGAGGAGGCGCTGGCGGAGCAGGCAAAGGCATCGGTGAGAGCCAAGGTGGAGCATCCCTTCCTGAGGGTGAAGGGTCTGTTCGGCTATGGCAAGGTCCGCTACCGGGGGTTGATGAAGAACACACAACGGCTGGCGCTGCTGTTTGGGCTGGGCAACCTGCTGACGGCGGAGGTCCAACTGGCAAGATGCCGGTAGCCGGACCGTGGGGCCGTGTGCCATCAGAATAGCCCGAGGATCAATGGGGCAGGTCGAAGGACGTACGATTCATCAAATGCCAGAGAGCGAAGCCAGCCCGCAGGAAGGTCCTTGCTCATTCAGAGACCTGTAGCCGCCCCTCGGCTCCAAGATCGAATATGCAAGCTCAGCAGGCTTGTTCAGAGAATTCTTAGGATATATGCACAATAATTCAGTCCATGTAATCAGGTCTGCCGGTAACGTGGAAGTAATGCGGTTCCATACGGTTCTCGTGGCGCGGCTTGGTTCCTCCTGTAGTTGACTATGTGGGATCTCGTGGGGCAGGACCATATCCTGCGGCAGCTTGAGTTCGGCCTGAAATGGGACCGGCTTGCCCATGCCTACCTGCTGGTTGGGCCGGAACACGTGGGCAAGATGACCCTAGCCATCGAGATTGCCAAGGCCCTCAACTGCCTCGACCGGCAGGACTCTCCATGCGGCAGTTGCTCCCAGTGTACGCGCATCGCCGCCGGCAACCACCCCGACGTCCGGGTAGTCAGCAAGGTCAGCCGGGCCGAGGGAGAAGCCGCCCGGACCGTCATCGGCATCCAGGAAGTGCGCGAGGTCCTGCGCCAGGTCTCCCTGAAACCCTTTGAAGGTTCCCGGATAGTCGTGATTTTCGACGGTGTTGAGTCGCTGAGTGACGAGGCCGCCAATGCCCTCCTGAAGACGCTGGAGGAACCCCCGGACCAGGTTGCCCTGCTGCTGCTCACCGCCAACGAGGACGCTATCCTCCCCACTATACGCTCCCGCTGCCGCCCGCTATCCCTCATGCCCGTTCCCAGGGCGCAGATGCTCGAGTCCCTGGTGTTCCGCGAGTCATGCGACCGGGAGCGCGCCGGGGAGTTGGCCCGCCTCTCCCGCGGCTGCTACGGCTGGGCGCAGACCGTCCTCCGGGAGCCGGACTTGTGGGACGAGCGTGAGCAAGACCTTGACAGGCTCGTCCAGGTCTGCCGGTCGGGGCTGGAGGAACGGTTCGCCTACGCCAGCGAGCTTGCAACCCGGTTCTCACGTGACCGGGACTCGGCGCAGCAGTTGCTCTTCGAGTGGCAGCGTTGGTGGCGCGACCTGCTGTTGATTAAGGAAGGGGCCGAAGGCTATCTGCACAACGCCGACCGGGCCGATGAGTTGCGGATGCACGCCACCGGGGTGACCACAGCCCAGGCCGTGGCATTCCTGGAGCGCATCGACAGAACTCTGAAGGCCCTGGAACAGAACGCCAACGCGAGGCTGGCTTGCGAGGTCCTGATGCTCAACCTGCCGAGGGGCAATGGGTAGCAGCCAATTTACGCCAGTGAGCGCCGCGTACCAGCTACTGGCAGTTGGCCAATAGCTGTCGGCCGCTAATCGTCGGCTATTACCGACCAGGGTACGTAGGGACGCCATTCATCGAGAATGGTCCGGTTCTGGAGTATCTGGTAGGGGTTGGGGTCAGGGGCCTTCGGCTGCTTCACCAGTATCATGTTGGCCTCAGCCGGGGTCCTCCCCGCCTTGCGCAGGTTGCATCGGCTGCAGGCGGCTACCACGTTCTCCCATGTATGCGCTCCATGCTGGCGCCGGGGCACTACATGGTCCAGGGTCAGGTCGGGAGACTTCTTCCCGCAATACTGGCAGGTGAACCTGTCCCTCAGAAACACCTCCTTCTTGGAGAGTTTCCGGGGCAGGAACGGCTTTCTGACCAAGTACACCAGCCGGATGATGGAAGGCACGTCCAAGGCGCGGGAGACGGTGCGGATGCGGCCCCGGTGGTTCTCCAGCAGCTCCGCCTTCCCCTTGCCCACCAGCACCACGGCGCGGCGCGCGGTGCATACGTTTATGGGAACGTAGTTGAGGTTGAGGACAAGCACCGGGGAGTGGAGGAGCGATACTCCCGATAGTTCCGGGCCAAAGCCGCCCTCCGGTTGGTCGGGATCCCATTCGTCAGTTTCGTCAATGCAGGTCTTGTTCTTCAATGCGGCAAGCACCTGGTCTAACAGAATAGGGTATCCACACACCCCGACCGGGACTTTCCGACGATGTTCACCAATGGAGCGGGACCCGCGGCGGCGTTCCGGCCCAGGCAGGGCCCGCACCGCCGTTGCTTCTCCGTATTGTAGCATAGCGCGGGCATTTGCTTTACCCCTTGTCAGTCAGATGAGCCGGTCCCACGGGTCAGTCACCTTGCCGATACGGTCCTCCATCTCCACCTTCCAGTCCTCGGGGACCAGCCGGGCAGCCCGGACCACGAAGCCGAAGTTGTCAACCACGAAACCGGCGAACGGCGCGGCGCTAATGGACTCGTCTATAGCGTCATGTTCCAGTTGCTTCAAGCCCACCAATACGCCCAGGCTCAGCAGGATGCCGACCAGCAGACCCAATGCCGCGCCGCCAAGCCGGTCGAACCACCCGGAGAAGGGCAGGAATCCCAGCACACGCTTAAACAAATTGGCCGCAACTACGAAGGCGGCAAATACAGCCACGAAGACTAATATGAACCCGACAAAGGCTTGAACGCCCCCCAGGTCATTGGATGGGACGAGCAACTCTCCAACTATGGGACCCAACCGGCTGCCCGCCACCATTGCGGCTGCCACTGCCAGGAGGTTGAACAGAATGGTGGTGATGCCCGCGCTGATGCCCCACGCGATCATAATGCCCCAAAGTATCAGGACTATGACATCTAACCAGTTCACCCAGACCCTCACTCGAAGTATCAACGCCCGCAGTACTTCCAGTCTATCACGGTCAAAGTCCCTTTCGGCTTTCCTTTGGCGTATGCGGTGTCCGGCGGGACAGCCGGACTTCCAGGTAGTGTTTCAGGCTGATTGCAATCAGAAGCGCCAGCCCGCTGAGAATTAACCCGCCCACAACATCGCTCGGCCAGTGGACGCCCAGGTAGACCCGCGAGGCCCCGACCGCTAGTGCCCACACGCCCAGCAGAGTCTGGATGCCCCGGCGTGGACCTGGGTTGGCGACCAGCCCTTCTGCCAGGTAAATCAGGCAACCGCCAAAGTATGCGACGAAGACGGTGTGGCCGCTGGGGAAACTGAAACTCGCGGGGTCCAGTCCCATGATGGCATACTCGGGACGGGGACGCGCCGCCAATTCCTTGAGCAAGTAGTTGCACAGAACCGGAACCAGGGTGAATGTCAGCATCATTGCGGCGGTCCAGCGTCTCCAAGACAGGAAGACAACCACGGCTCCCGTGACCGCGGCAAATGCTACAGGTGGGTCTGCCGACCTGGTTATGGCAATAGCCGCGCCGTCGAGCCAGCCCGTCCGTAAACCCTGGAGCGCGACCACCGCCGCCTCGTCACCGGGGAAAGTATCGTAAATGGGGGCGAGCGCAAACAGCGGGATGATGACCAGCAGCCCGCCAACAAGCGGTAGCGAGTACCGGATGTGCTTGTGTCGTTTAGACTCGGTATCGAGGATTTCACACATGCGCTGGCGTCGTATTTCGCGCCTCTCCCACTCTGCCGGATGCGCCCGGCAGAGTCATCTTCGGTGCTATAATGCCTGATCGAGGGATCATGGACCAGCGCGAGACCGGTCCATGAGTGCGTTGAGGACCCGTCCCTGGATGTGTGAGCCGTGCCGGAGGGGGATTTTGCCCGGAAATATCAGCGTTATCGCCATTGATGGCCCAGTCGCGGCCGGCAAGACGGTCGTTGGACTGGCCCTGGCGCGGCGGTTGGGATTCCGCTATCTGGACACTGGGATAATGTACCGCGCCGTAGCCTGGTTGGCGCTGCAACATGCGGACTCGGCTGAAGCGGAGGCCAACCACCGTGTTCCGGCCGGCCAGTCGGCCATGGACTACATCCCGGGCGGCGTTCTCAGCATGGATAACGAGGAATGGCTGGGAGCATTGGCGTCCTTGAACCCCGTGACTTTGGATGGCGATGACAGCGACAGGGTAATGATCGGGGGCTTCAGTGTGGGACCGGAACTGCGCAGACCCGAAGTCGACCGCCTTGCCTCCATAGTGTCCCAGGTAAGCCGGGTGCGACAGGCTTTGGTGGAGCAGCAACGCATCATTGCCTCGGAGGGCCGGATAGTAATGGCCGGGCGGGACATCGGCAGTGTGGTGTTGCCCAATGCCGATCTCAAGATTTTCATCTCCGCATCTCTCGAAGAAAGGGCGCGCCGCCGCCATGCGGAGCAGGTTGCCCGCGGTGTCAACTCCACTCTGGAGCAGGTCGTTGAGGAGACCAGGACCCGAGACGACCGGGACACCCAACGGGAGGATTCTCCGCTGGTACAAGCCCCGGATTCCTGGGTTATTTGTACTGACCACCTGAGCGTCGATGACGTGGTTGACATGGTATTGGACCGGGTCGGCCAACTCTCCCATAGCAATGCTAACCCTCAGCGGCCGTGCCAGTCGGCCGGACGCTTGTGGGGTCCGCCCCCGGAAGGGCGGACGGGATGACGTTCATCTACTCCGCCGGAAGGCAGCTTGGCCGGTTCTGCTTCGGCGGTTTCGGCAGGCTGGAAGTGACGGGCAGGGAATCGGTCCCGCCCTACGCCCCCCTGATTGTCATTGCCAACCATGTGTCGTTCAACGATCCGCCAGTGCTGGTCGCGGCAATGGACCGGAAGCTCAGCTTCATCGGCAAGAGGGAGCTGTTTCAGTATCCTCTCTCCAGTTTCCTGATGCGGTCGTTCCAGGTGCATCCCCTGGACCGGTCCGGCAGCGCAGTGGAGGCGGTGAAGCTGGCCCTGGAGCTTCTGTCCCAAGACAAGGCGCTGGTGATTTTCCCCGAGGGGCGCAGAAGCCCTAACCATGCCTTAATACAGGGACAGCCGGGCGCGGCCTACCTGGCCCTCAAGACCCAGGCCACGATTCTGCCCGTGGGAATCACTGGAGGGGAGAAATTTCCCAGTTGGCGGATGCCCTTTCCCCTTTGCCGCATCCGGGTGAACATCGGCCAGCCCTTTTCCCTGCCAATCGTGGACGGCAACCCGGACCGCCAGGTGTTGAAGGGCCTCACCGACATGATGATGCAGCGAATCGCCGTGCTGCTGCCCGAGGAGTACCGGGGAGTGTATGCGATGCAACCGCCAATCCCGTCCCAGACCATCAAAGAAGCGGCAACGCCAACCTGAACACCGGACCGGCTTTGAAAAAGACCATAAGGAGGAAACCAATGCAGCAGGCATCGAAGTTTGGAATCTACCTGAACGCCAGCGAAAGCCAGGTGGTGCGGATCAACTCCCCCTACTGGATTCCGCCAGAACCCGACTGGGTCTTCCTGACCCCGGAGGTCAACGCCACCCTTTTGCAGATAAGGGAGTTGGCCAAGGGACAGAGCGGCGTCACCGACGCGGACTCCATCAAGTGGGGCACCATTCCCCTCCTGGACTGACGGGCGTTCCACACCGGTGCCGGGCAACACCGGTCGCCCATATCTTGGGCAATCCCCTCCAGCCAGATATTGATTGGAGGTACAAAACGTCATGCCTAGAGACAGCTTTCCGCCTGGAGTAGCGGAAAAACTGGACTGGTACGTTTACCGTCTGATAGACCCTCGCAACGGAGAGACGTTCTACGTTGGCAAGGGGAAGGACAATCGTATCTTCGAACACGCCCAAGGCAATCTCTTAGCCACCAAAGACGAGGACAGTCTCGACCTGAAATCACAGCGTATCAAGGAAATCCAAGCTGCCGGTCTCGAAGTGGGCCACGTGGTCCACCGGCACGGTTTGCATAACGAGAAAGCGGCTTATGAGATAGAAGCTGCTCTAATCGACGCTTATCCTGGCCTGACCAACAAAGTCGATGGTCACGGCTCCCACGACTACGGGTCGCGGCACGTGGAAGAGATTATCCGGGAGTACGAGGCAGAGCAGTTTGAAGTCCGGGAACCCTTACTTCTCATTTCCATTGGAGTGCTCTTTAAGGCTGAGGGAATGGACGTATACGATGCGGTTCGCCGGTGGTGGCGGTTGGACATCAAGCGCGCCCAGAGGCTCAACCTTGTCCTGGCGCGATACAAAGCGATGGTAGTAGGGGCATATCGCCCGATCAGAGACAAATGGGAGCAATGCAAAGAAGGGGAATTAGCCGGCAAGTGGGAATTCCATGGTAAACGGGCGGAGGATGTCTGGAACGATTACGTCGGTAAGAAAGTCCCTGAACGGTTCTTACCTAAAAAGGGCGCAGCCAATCCCGTCCGATATTGTGATAAGGACAAAAACACTCCTTAACACCCATTCTCAGATGGGTTTGAGATTCACATTCCCACCAACATCATCTACTTCCCGGTCATGGCCTCGGGGAACGCGGGCATGACTCCCTCGGCAAACTTGGAGAGCTGGTCCTTGAAGACTTCCCGGGGCATACCCATAACCGATCCCAGGTTGATGCGTTCCACGCCGGGATACTTCTCCTCGACACCCTTCAGGTGCTCGATGATGGTCTCCGGCGGGCCGCACAACCATGTCCCGCCCTCGACGGCTTCTTCCAGGGTTGGCAGCGACACGCCGCGCCGCCGCGACGGGTTGGCCACCGCATCGATCTGCTCCGGCGACATCCGCATCAGGCCCAGCGGCGCCGCGAACTTCATTGCCTCCTCGAAGTAGGGACGCGAGAGTTCCATAGCCTTTTCCTGGCTCTCGGCGATGAAGAACCGGTAGCCGATGGCCACGTCCTCCCCAAGTTTCAGGTCGCGCCCGTGCTGCATTGACGCCTCCTGGTACAGCTTCATCCGCTCGCCCAGAGTAGGCTCCGGGTTGTTGGCGATGATGGGCTTGATGCCCATTTTGGCCATGAAATCGATGCCCCGGGGGTTGCCGCTCACCAGCGGCTGCCACACCTCCACCGGCTGAGTCTTGGGTCGGGGCACCAGGCTCAGCTTCTCCAGGTCGTAGCCGCGGTAGGGCACCTTCGCCGGAATCTGGTAGTTCTTTCCCTCGTGAGAGAAGGACTCCTCGGTGAAGGCTTTCAGGATGACCTCCACCTGTTCCTCGAACAGTTCCCGGTTGGCGTCGCCGTCCAGCATCGGAGAACCGAAGGTCTCCACCTCCCGGCTGTGGTAGCCGCGTCCCACGCCGAAAATGACTCGCCCCTTGGTCAGGATGTCAGCCATTGCAAAGTCTTCCGCCAGCCTGAGGGGGTGCCACATGGGAGCGATGTTGAACCCGCAGCCGTACTTGAGCCGCTCCGTCTGGGTCGCCAGGTAGAGGCTCAGCATCAACAGGTTCGGGATGCACTCGTAGCCTTCCGGCTGGAAGTGGTGCTCCGCCATCCAGAACTCGTCGTACCCCAGCCGGTCCAGGTGCTGGGCAATGTCCAGCGCCCAGTCGAAGGCCTCGGCCAACCGGTCGTTGGAGTACCAACGGTCGTTTGCCAGGTCACCGTCGAACCCAAGATTGTCATCGACCACATGGCCGGCATAAGAAGCGGAAAAACTGGTAATCATGGCTCTGGTCCTCTAAATCAGAATTCCCGGGATCACCCGCCGATCTTCCTCTTGAGACGGGTGATTCTATCGGCAGCGCTTTTTTGACCAACCGCTATGCGCCCCAAGGTGTAGTTCACCTCAAAATCGTTGCGGCACCACCGATTCGCGTACTCAATGAGTCGGCCAAGTTGTTCTTCTGACTCGGCCTGCACCACTTCCAAATCTGCCAGCCGCGGCCCATAACCGGCGTTGCGCTCAAGGCGGTCAAGTTCCTTCCTGACGTGGACATGCCGCACTTCCAGCCGACCCAGAGTACGGTAGAACTCGCTGGCTCCCATCACTGGATGTTGGGGCTGATGGGAAGGCTCCTTAGCCTCAGCGGTCATATCAGCCTCTCTTCTCTAGAAGGACTGGAAAAGGGCCGGATGGAGCTACTCCCGAGGCGGCTGTGCCGGTGCAGGGTTGAAAAGCTCGACGCCGATGGTCGCCGGGAACACGCTGGCCAGTTCCTCCACGGTCCACTTGCCTTCCTTCTGGATCGTGCGCACCGGCTCAGGCTCATTCATCAGGCTCACCAGCCCCTCGGTCACGTGGAATACCCGGCCGTTGACGTGTGCGGCCTCGTCCGAAGCCAGCCAGGTGACGAAGGGAGCGATGTCCTCGCCCTCACCGTGCAGCCGCGGCGCGGTGGTGCTTGCGCCGCCTATGCCCCGTGCCGCACGCAGGTTGCGCGCCTCGTCGGGCACGGTCTGGGTCATGCGGGTGGCCGCGCCGGGAGAAATGGAGTTGGCGGTGACTCCGTAGCGGCCCATATCCCTGGCCACCACGCGGGTGAAGCCCGCAATGCCGTCCTTGGCCGCGCCGTAGTTGGCCTGGCCCGAGTTCCCGTACAGGCCGGAGGTGGAGGTGAAGGTTATGACCCGGCCGGAACGCTGCTGCCGGTAGAGGATGCAGGCGTTCTTGACCACGGTGAACGTTCCTCGCAGGTGGACGGCGATGACGTCGTCCCACTCCTCTTCGGTCATGTTGAATATCATGCGGTCTCTGAGGATTCCGGCGCAGGTTACCACGATGTCCAGCTTGCCGAAGTTGTCTACTGCGGTCTGGACAATCCTCTCCCCGCCGTCCATCGTGACCACCGACTCGGTGCTGGCCACGGCTTCCCCACCGGCCTCCTTTATCTCCGAGACCACGGCCTCAGCCAGGGAATAGTCCGCGCCAGTGCCGTCGACGTTGACGCCGGGATCGACCACAACGACCTTCGCGCCTTCCTCGGCCATCAGCTTGGCAATGCCAGCGCCGATGCCCCGGCCTGAACCGGTGATGATTGCTACTTTATCTTCCAACAGGTTGGCCATCCAAGACCTTCCTTTCTCTATTTACAGTTAGTTGGTCACCGTGACTGGCGACTCGTGGGCAGCGTGGAATTACCGTCCGCCTATTGTGGCTGAGCCGCGGGAGCAGGGTTGTAGATCCCGCTGGTCAGAGGGCCTCTGGCCTGCGGCGCAAGGTCGTCCATGTCCCAGTGGCCACCGGAGTTGTAGATGGCGTTGCTGGGCCTGGGCTGGGACATCAGCGACACGGTGTTGCCGTACACCAGGAAGGTCTGGCCGTTCACGTTGGAGGCCCAATCGCTGGACAGGTAGCAGACAAAGGGAGCGATGCCGTCCGGCTCCAGGTGCTCGCCCTCGCCCAGGGAGGCGACGCCGCTGCGGGCGCGTATCTCGGCTGCGCTGTCGGGGATAGAGCCGATCATCCGGGTCTGGGCCCGGGGAGCGATGGAGTTGGCCGTAGCCCCGTAGCGGCCCATGTCCTTGGCCACCACCTTGGTGAACCCGGCGATGCCCGACTTGGCCGCGCCGTAGTTGGCCTGCCCGGAGTTGCCCACCAACCCGGACTGGGAACTGAAGGTGATGACCCGGCCGGAACGCTGTTGCCGGAACAGGATGCAGGCGTGTTTGACCACCGTAAAGGTGCCCTTCAGGTGGACGGCGATTACGTCGTCCCATTCCTGCTCGGTCATGTTGAACACCATGCGGTCACGCAGGATTCCCGCACAGGTGACGACTATGTCCAGCCGTCCGAAGTTGTCCATCGCGGTCTGCACGATTCTCTCGCCGCCGGACATGGTGGCCACCGACTCGGTGCAGGCCACGGCTTCCCCACCGGCGCTCTTGATCTCGTTGGTCACCAACTCGGCCACGGACTGGTCGAACCCGGAACCATCGACGTTCACGCCTGGGTCAACAACCACGACCTTGGCCCCTTCCTCGGCCATCATCATGGCCACGCCGCGTCCGATGCCGCGTCCGGACCCGGTAACTATGGCAACCTTGCCAGCCAATGTGTCTACCATAAGACCTCCTTGGGTGCTACAGGCTAAAGTCCAGTGAGTCTTCTAATTCGTCAAGAGCATGATTTACCTGGATGTCGAATCTGGTTATACAGTTCAGGAGCTGCAACGGCGTCAGGCCTTCTTCGATAGGCAGAAGGTAATCCATGTCAACGGACGAACCGTCTTCGGACATCGAGCACCGAGCCATCGGAACAGTGCAGTTTATCTTGTTGACTATACTGAGCTTCTCGTGGCTTTCCAAATCTGTCCTGAAGAAAGCCGCCGAATAGAGGCTTATATAAACATCAATGATGATGGTGCACGGAGTACCCAAACGTCCCATGACGTGCACGAAATCCCCATCAACTTCAGGCTTCATGTAAGCCGCCTGAAGTATGCCGAACACCATTTCCTGGCTCAGATGGCTCCCATCAATCATGTCAGTGGGTTGTGGAAGGTCAGGAGAGTTGGACGCGGACATCTCTTCTCCGTTGACTCACGTGGTTTGAATTACGCACGGCCCGCCGCCTCCCACCCGGGAAAGCTGCGGGAAAACTGGCCTCATACGTGAAAGTGCCTTCGGGACGGGTTGGCCCCGGTATAGCCGCCTGTTTCAGAACGTATCCTCCAGGGCCGCAACGAGTATACCGAAGAGGATGAAGAAGAGAATCAAGGAGCCAATGCTGATGACCACCGAGGCGGCAATGATGGCCCAGAATACGGCCCAGAAGGTCTGACTCCAACTCAACGGCTCCCGGCCCCGGTATCCTCCACCTTCCGCCGCCCCTATGATCGGAACTTTGGACAGGACGGACTCCTCCAGTGCGCTTGCCGCCAGTTGCATCAGGAAAAGAACGTAACCGGCTCCCATCTGAAACCTCCATTCCCCGAAACCGGATAGGCTTTTGCGACAGGTCTTCCTTGGCTCCTTCCCCGGCCATCATCGCCATGCCGCGGCCAGCCGCATGAATCAGTGCCCGGTCTGAGGATAGCAGCCGTTCCGCTCTGCGGGCAGGTTATGAGTTGGTTTCCCCACGGTGGCCTGGTCTCAATCTCTTGAGCCTTACTGACGGCAGCTTCTTCAGCCTCTGGTTGGTTGGGTCCACCTCGACGCCGGCGGACTCCAGGGCGGTCACTCCCATCAGGGGTTCTGTGCCCGGTTCCCCAAAGATGATTCTGCCGGCGGTAACTTCGCCCATGAACTCGATGTCTGCGGTGGTGGTGTCCAGCCGTATCTCGCTCCCGTCGGCCAACTCGTAGGTCCTGTACCCCTTGGGTTCCAGGCCGATGGCTTCCAGATGGGGTCTGGGGACCAGACAGTCAGTAGCCCCGGTGTCCACCAGGAACAGCCCCTCCCAGGTCCGGTCCGGCTCTGCCGGGTTCCTGATCGTGACGGTTACCTGTGTTGCTCCCATTTCTTTGTTCCCTCTCTATGTTGGGAGTAATGCTGCTCCGGTCGGCAAGCCTCAAATACTGTCAAGACTATCAGCGGCCCTCGCGTAGTCGCGCCGGGCCGCTGTGTGGTACCGAATAGAACAGTATTGCAGTGTCGGCGGCTACCGCTTCGGCAGCGCTACCGTTGCCTCGCCGGGAGTCGTCCGCTGGCCCTCGTCGTTCTCCAGCCAGATGTTGCAGTCCACCAGGTGCTGGCCGTCCTGTTCGTACTTTCGGATTACCGTGCCCTTGGCGGTGATGGGGCGGCCCGGTTCGTCCATGCCCCGGTACTGGCAGGCCAGCCGCTTCAGGTTGCCCAAAGGCCCCATCCAGTCGGTCATGTACTGGCCCAGGAAGGCGTTTTTCAGCGCCCCGTGCAGGATGACACCGGGCAAGTTGTTGCCCTTGGCGAACTCCGTATCGTAGTGAATCTGGTAATAGTCTCCGGAGGCCCCGGCGTACTTCACCAATTGCTGTGTCGTCGGATGCTTGACCATGGGAGGGATTTCCATCTCCGCGGTCACGTCATCCCAATACACCTGCTCTGCCATGCTGCACTCCCTTAATGCCAATGCCGTAGAGATTGCTAACGTCTAGCCGCCCTGGACTATCAGGGTTACTATCAGACCAATGAGAGCGGCGATTATCCCGCCGCCAATGGCCCATGTCGCTATGAACATCCGGTCAATCCGCGTGTTGACTGCCCGGACCTCCAGCCGCAGGTCTTGCAAGACCTGAATGACGATGTCCATCTGGCCTTCCAGCCGCCCCAAGCGAGTATCTTCGGTATCTATTGCCATTCTGCTGCCCCGTTGTGTCTGATAGGCGCAAACGGGATTTCCGCAGGAGTCCCGGTCAGTAGCGGATGCCGGTGCTGGTCTGGGTGGCCACCACCTGGCCGAACTGGTTGGTATAGGTGGTCACTGTGGTCTGAATGATCATGGTCCCCATGCGGCCCGCCCGCTCGATCATGTTCTCGATGCGGCTGACGGCGGTTATGCGGTCTCCGGGGCGGACCGGCTCCATGTATTCCCAATCGCTGCCGCCGTCCAGGTTGTTGTTGAAGGGGACATCGAAGGGGAACTCCGGGCGGCTGGTGCGCACGGAGCGGAGGAAAGTGGGCGGCGCGACGAGGCCGCGATACTGACCCTTGCGGGCCGCCGCTTCGTCGTTGAAGAAGGGGTTCTCGTCCTCGATGGCCTCGGCGAACTTGATGATCGCGCCCTTCTCGATCTCGGTGGTCACAGGCTCGCCCTCCAGCCCGATGACCTGTTGCCGCATCTCTTCGGTCAGGAAGTTATTTTGCGTGGACAACGTAAGCCTCCCCAGCAGGGACGGATCCTACCCGCCGCTCCCCGTCCGGCACGACTGAGAACCCGGCCCCCTACCTGCGAGCCAGTCGGCACGGCGGTTTCAGACCAAGTCCCCAGTGGTATGAGGCCGTGTTCTCAGCGGGTTTGCGCAGTGGAAAAGTCTACCGTTGCCGATACTGAGTGTCAAGGTTGACGATTGGCCATCAGGCGTTGGCCGTGTGGAGGAGGGAGAGAAGAGTGCAGGCACTGGCGCATTGGGGTTCGTAATGGATACAATTGTACATATACATTCGTACACTAAATATAATCACACCAGTGCGGCGCTGGACTGGTCAGCACGTGAGGGACGAAGTTCTCAGGCGGGACCGAAACCGCCGCCGTAGAGGGTCCGCATTGCGGCGAGGTGTTTGGGAGGAGTTGCCATGTATGTTCGCATGTCTTGGGGCACCATCCGGTCCGGGTACTGGGACGAGTACCGCAAGTATTACAATGAACGGGTTGCGCCATCGACCACCGGCCCGACCGGCTCAGTCCGGGGGCTGCGGCAGCGCCAGCTTTTGCGCAGCACCGAGAACACCGACGAAGGGGTTTCCCTGAGCCTCTGGGAATCCCAGGAAAGCATGACCGCCTACGAGCGGAGTGAGGCGCGGAAAAACCTGCTCCAGGAGGCGGACCACCTCCATCACCCGTGGGCATACACCCGGGGTGAGTACTGGGTGAAGCACTTCGAGACCATCTCTTCGACCCAGTTCGGCAACGCCACTGACCAAGGGACGACGTTCGTGCGGATGGTGTGGGGGAAGCTGCTTCCCGGCGCCTGGGACCGGTACGAGAGGCACTACCATGAAAACCTGGTGGCCGCATCCGGCTCTATCAATGGCCTGCAGGAGCGTCAGCTTCTCCGCAGCATGGAAGACCCCGACGAAGGCATCTCGGTCAGCCTCTGGGACTCGCTGGAAAACATGCGCGTCTATGAGATGGGCGAGGTCCGGCAGTCTATGGCCAGGGAAGTGGAGCAGCTCTACCGAGGAGAGTACTGGGTCCGCCACTTCGAGGTGACGGACACTCATTAGCTGCACAGGAGAACCCGTCCGACTGGCCCATGCCGCATCCGGGCAGATGACTATACCTAAGGGCCCCGCTGCACATTCCAGCGGGGCCTAATTGTTCCGCCGACGGGATCGGCAGGGCTAACGGCTGGCGCTGGCCCCGGACAGCTTGGCGATGCCGGCCCTGGCGCAGTCTTCATCCTCCTGGGCAGTGCCTCCGCTGCCGCCGACGGCCCCGATTAGTTCGCCGTTCATATAGATTGGCAGCGCGCCTTGGCCGGGAACGAACTCCCCGCGCTCGACTTCCATGACGGCCCGCATAATCGGCGTCGTCGAGCGTTCCGTCAGGTCGCCGCTGGCCTCTCCGAAGCAGGCCGATGCCCGCGCTTTGCCCCGGGAAACATAGGGAGTCCTCCAGGGGGAGCCATCCATCTTGCACATGGTTATCAGATCGCCGCGGGCATCCACTACTGAAAAGCTGAAGGCTTTACCCATCTCCAGCGCGGCGGCTTTTGCCCCGGCCAAAACGACTTCGGCTTGATCGAGAGTGATGTTGGGCATGTTAATCAGCCTCCTTCTGGCAAGTTATCGGTAATATCGGTCCCGTTCTACTGATACGTGAGCAAACTGCTAAACTCAGGCGGCTTCCCTCTAAGCCTGCTGGATTTCCGCTTTCGCTGGAACGACGGTCGGGGACAGTTTAGATACTCATTCACGCATCAGTAAATCGAGCCATCCACATTAAGGTTGCCATACCCTAATTTAGAAGGGGAGAGATATGGAGTTATCGGTTCCTTTGCTTCTGGAACCAATCATTAAATTCCGCCCACTCCTGTTGTCTCTGTTCCTGTTCCTGCCGGTTCTTTCGCGCCTGTTGCTCCCATAGCTCCTGCTGTTGCCGTTCCCACTCCTGCTGGGCTTTAACTTGCTGCTGTTCGCGGTTGACGAAGTAACATCCGCCCTGTTCGCACCGGTCTGGGTAGAAACACTCCCGGTCGGGGTTGTTGGGACACATGACCCTTTCGGCTTCCTCTAGGCAGTCGGGGCACTGATTGGTGTTTCTGTAATCGAGATATTCCCCGTGGGTCATGCAGTAAGACGTGGAGCACTTGTCGCAGGGGCCGTACTCCTGCCTATCGGTTTTGAACAGGTTGAACCTGTCATGGAAAGGGTCCATGTACAGGAACCAGTTTCCTTGAATCTGGTCACAACTAGTGCAAACGTTGGCCAAGTACTTTCCCCCGGCGGTCGCGCTGAATCTCCGCTCCAGCGTCACGCCATTAGCTCGGGCGAATTCTATCTCCTCGATTGTGAAGAAGTCCTGCCATAGGCTTTCCCCGTCTTGGTGTCCCATGGCCACGTTGACGTTCTGGCCACAATTCCAACAATCGGTCGTTCTGATTGTCACCGTCCGCAGCGGCAACGGGGTTCCGCACTCCAGACATGGCGGCTTCCGGCACAGTAGGTTGTGGGCATCGATCTGTATCCGCCCGGCAGCGAGTTCCCGGAGTCGCGCCTTCACCGTCAGAGACGCATCCAGGGCTTTGTTCCTTCTCCTGCCGGTGAATTCCCTCTCCGCCCTGAGATGCACTTCAACTATCTCAATGCCGTTCCCCAGAGCGTACTCGTGGACGTTGCTCTCCGGTGCGTGGCTGTCTACGACCTCTATGAACCTTATGGGTTCACCATTCTCGTCAAGCAAACTGAGGTCGGGCCACACTGTTCCGACGCGCTTTTCTTTATCAACGTTGGCAATTTTCTCGACCAAGTTGATCGTCAATTCCTCTGAGCATTGATTGCAGTTGGCAGTGGCTTCGAGAGACCCGCCCATGTTGTTAATGACGAGGCACTCGATAGTGGAAATTGCCTGTTGATGCGGTGTCAACTTCGGCATCGAATTCCCCTTCGTTCATGTTCGATTTTATTCTGAATTAAGAAACCCCAGATTCAAGCTGTCATACCCCAATTTGGAACGGAACCCTAATACCAAGTGAGTTGAGCAGGTTCCGTTGCCTGCGTTATTATAGCAGTCGTTACCGGGTAAGCCGCTAGGGGCGCACCATGCAGCAAGAATCCAGGAAGGTATTCTACGGCTGGTACGTAGTCATAGGCTCTTCTCTGGTGTCCCTGGGAGTGGCCGGGACCCAGTTCTCCTTCGGCGCGTTCCTCACGCCGATGACCGAGGACTTCGGCTGGAGCCGGGCCACCCTGTCCCTCGCCTTCGGCATCGCCTTCATGCTCTCCGGTCTCATGCGCCCCCTTGCAGGCTACCTCGCCGACCGCTACAGCCCCAGGATGGTGGCCCTGTCCGGTGTCGCGCTGCTGGGCCTGATGCTGCTCCTCCTGCCTTCCATCCAGAACCTCGCCCAGCTCTACATAGTCTTCTCTGTAATGAGCATCGGCCTCACCCTGGGTACGGGGCCAATCCTCACCAAGGTCATCAGCTCCTGGTTCTTCGCACAGCGCGGCCTGACGTTGGGAATCATGTCCAGCGCGGGTTCCTTCGGGGCGCTGCTGCTGGTGCCCGCGGCATCCATGTTCCTGGTGCTGTTCGACTGGCGGGAAGCCTACTACTTCCTCTCCGCCCTGCTCCTGGGCATAGTGCTGCCCTGCGGACTCCTGCTCATCAGGAACCGTCCCCAGGACGTGGGCATGGAGCCGTTGGGCGGCCCCAGCGACCTGCGCCGGCGCAGGAGCGACCCCGAAGACACGGCCCAGGACCTATACGGCAGGGACGCTACCTTCCGGGACGCCCTGGTCTCCAACCTGTACTACCGGCTCACGTTCGGGTACTTCGTATGAGGGTACTCGATGAGCTTCGTGAATGCTCACTTCGTTTCCTACGCCAGGGACCTCGGATACCAGCCGATGGCGGCAGCGGGCGCGTTCAGCCTCATCGGGGCTTCCGCCGTCATCGGCAGCCTCATATTGGGACATCTCTCCGACCAGCATGGTCGCAGAAAGATGCTCACGGTAACTTACAACCTCAGGATGATGGGGTTTGTGGTGGTCCTGCTCTCCATGGGCATCCCCTTCCTTGGGATTTCACCCCTGGGATTCGCGGCCCTGTTGGCGGGTGTGATGCTGGTGGGACTCTCCTGGAACGCCGTGGTCAGCATCACCGCCGCATACGCCTCCGACCGCTACGGCATTGCCCACCTGGGCACCATCTACGGCACCATGTTCGCCGTCATGCCCATTGGCAGCGGCCTCGGTTCCTTCCTCGGCGGCCTGTTCTACGACATCCGCGGCGTCTACGACGTGGCAATCTGGTCCAACATCGTCCTGCTGTTCGCGGCGTCGGTGCTGGTCTTCTTCCGCGGCGAGAGTCGCACGCCGCCGCAGCGCCTGACGGCGGAAGCGACCGCCTGAACCTACCGTAACCTGCCCGGACCCTTCCACTGGGGCCTGTGGACATTAAAGTTTGGTAACATGGTCTTGCCGGGGTAGCAGAAGTGGCTAAATGTGGCGGAGCACAGCTCCGTGGGCTTAACCGCCCGTGCAGGTTCGAGTCCTGTCCCCGGCATCCGCAATGCCCTGAATGTCCACACGCTCCAAGAGAGGAACCTGATGCAGTACGGATTTTACCTGCCCAATCACGGCCCTACGGCGCAACCCGGTCCCCTTGCCGAGATAGCCCGCAGGGGAGACGCCCTGGGGTTCCAGTACATGGTGGTGGGAGACCACATACTGGTGCCGCGCAATATAGAATCGCCCTATCCCTACACGGTGGGCGGCGACTTCCCCCCGGCGGGATCAGGCGAGTACTTCGAGCAGCTAACGCTCCTGACCTTCCTGGCTGGGATCACGAGCAACATCCGCCTTGTCCCCAGCGTGATGATCGTGCCCTACCGGAACCCGCTGCTGGCGGCGAAAATCCTCGCCACATTGGACGTGCTTTCCCAGGGCAGGCTTACCCTGGGTGTGGGCGTGGGCTGGATGGAGGAGGAGTTCGTTGCCCTAGACGCGCCGCCCTTCGCCGAGCGGGGCGCTGTCACCAACGAGTACCTACTTGCGTTCAAGGAGCTTTGGACCAGCGACAACCCCACCTTTGATGGCAAGTATTACCAGTTCTCGGACATCGCCTTCCTGCCCAAGCCGGTGCAGAAACCTCACCCGCCCATCTGGGTCGGCGGCCAGAGCCGTCCCGCGATCCGGCGCGCCGCCGAGTTGGGCAACGGCTGGCACCCCGTGGGGGCGATTCCCGCCGCTCCGCTGGAACCCGAGGAACTGGACCAGAACATGGTGACTCTCCGCCGCTTCGCCGAGCGCGCGGGGCGTGACCCGGGCGAGATCGATGTGGCGATGAAGGCCCCCCTGTACGACCCGGCGCTTTCATCCAGGGAGTCGCGCCGCCGCTTCTCCGGAGACCCGGAGCAGGTGGCCCACGACGTCCAGACCTACGCTGACACCGGGGTGAGCCAGATCATATTTGACATCCGCAGCGCCGACTTGAGCGAGACCACCGAGCGCATGGCCTGGTTCGCCGAGGAGATCATCGCCCGCACATAACTTCAACACATCGCAAGTGTCGCCGGTGGGAGCGGCCCGTGTTTTTCGGCCTCCCAATCCCAATAATGCCCGGCGCATAGTATAATCTTAGGCACGGTTTTCGCCGGAACAATCCATATCAGTTCACAGCCAGGAGGAAAAATCTTGACCACCCTCAATGACAGATTCGAGCGGGGCCGGGAAATGCGCCGCACGATGGCAGCCGGCGATCCCACCCACTTCTCGGTGCCGGGTATCGACCAGTATGCCCCGGACCTGCGCCGGATAATAGACGAGTGCCTTTTCGGTTCTATCTGGAACCGCACACTCCTGCCACCCCATCAGCGCGCCATCTGCACCATCTCTGCCCTGATGGCCATGGGGCAGCTTCCGCTGTTGCGCCGCCACATAGAGCGCGGCCTCAACCTGGGGTTGACGCCTGACCAGGTGGTGGAGGTCTTCATCCAATTGACCTTCTACGTGGGCGTCCCCGAAGTGGAGACTGCCATTCGCATCACCCGGGAGATTTTTGAAGAACGGGGAATCGAGTTCACCCCGACCGTGGTCTATGACACGGAGAGGCCGGTCGAGGAACTGCACGAGCTCGGGCATAAGGTCCGTGATGAGATCTTGGGGGAACCGGCGCTTCCGGTCCCGCCGGACTCGCCGGAGGAAGAGCTCGACAAGCTGATTGTCGAGTACCACTGGGGCGCAATCAACACGCGGCCACACCTGAGCCCCAAGGAACGCGCCATGTGCGCTCTTTCGGCCATGAGTGTTCTCGGACAGTACGACCGGCAGCTCCGCAACCGTATCCAGGGCGCTCTGGGCATTGGGATGACGCCCGACGAAATCATGGAAGTGTTCATCCAGATCATGCTCTACGGCGGGTTCTTCACCACCCGCTCCGCCATGCGGGTTGCCAGGTCGGTATTCGTAGAGCGGGGGCTGTCGGGCTAAGTATGCCTCTCGAAACTGGAACTTTTGCCATCCCCTGCTCAACCATCCCTACTCAAATGGAAATGGGATAGACTCCCCCTTTTCCTGGGGGTGGCCAACTTGATTTTGAGAGAGTTTTCAATCCCGCAACACTAGGGAGACGCACATGAAAGCCCGATTGCCCGACGGCGCAGAGCTTTTCTACAAGGTTGACGACTTCACCGACCCCTGGACTGAACCGGAAACGGTGGTTCTACACCACGGCATGGCCAAGAACCACAAGATGTGGTTTGGATGGGTCCCCATCCTGGCCCGCCATTACCGCGTGGTGCGTCTGGACATGCGTGGCATGGGCCAGTCCGACGTGCCGGAGCCGGGCTACCCCTGGTCCCTGGACAACTTCGCCAACGACCTGCTCGGTTTCCTCAACGCCCTGGAGTTGGAGAAAGTCCATCTGGTCGGCGAGACCGTGGGCGGCTCCATCTCCATGCGGTTTGCCACCATGCACCAGGACAGGTTGAAATCCCTCACCGTCTGCACCTCCCCCACCAGCTTCCTGGACCCGCACCACGAGGAAAGCGCGGAACTGATTGACCGGGAAGGCGTCCGCGCGTGGGTCGAAAGCACCATTACCCGGAGGCTCGATCCCCAGATCGTAGACCCTGCTTACATCCGCTGGTATGCTGACCAGATGGCGGCGACCCCGGCGCACGTGGTCAGCGGGTTCCAGCGCAGCGCCCCCGGAGGTGACCTGCGTCCTCTGCTCAAGGATGTCCGCACCCCCGTGCTGGTGCTGGCTGCGGCCAGCCTGCGCGAAGAGGTCCTGGGAGATTTCCGCGGGGCGGCGGATCTGTTCCCCAACGGGCGGGCCGTTGTGTTCCCCGGCGTCTCGGGCTTCGTGCAGCATATCCTTCCTGTGCCCTGTGCCCGGGTCTGGCTCGATTTCGCCCGCAGCCTAGACAACGAATAGGAGTATTGCCCGGAACTAATGCGTCTCCCCGGTCAAATGCGGCACGTTACCTACCGGCTCACCCACAGCGTGCACCTGCCGCAACCGGACCACATAGTCGCCCCGGAGTTCTCCCGCTCGCGCAGGCACTACCTTGCCCAGGCAGGGTTGGCCACCGTCGCAATGCTGGCCGTCCTGCTACTGACCGACTCTCTCTCCGACGCCGCCCTGGCTGCCGGGCTGGCTTCCAGCGTAATCATCCTGTTCATGCACCCCTCGAGCCGCGCCGCCACGCCTCGGGCCTTGGTCGGGGGGCACATGCTGGCGTTGGGGGTAGGCTCAGGGTTATCTCTGCTGTTCTTCTCCACCGACGGAGTCTCGGTCTTGGAACATATCACCCTGGTCGAAAAGGGCATGCCCATCATCGAAGGGGTCGGCCTGTTGCGGGTCCTGCCTCTGGCCGCCTCAGTGGGAATCCTTATAGTAATGATGGCGGTGACCGACACGGAACATCCTCCGGCAGCGGGCACCGTTTTGGGCGTGGCTTCCAGGGCATGGGACCTGCATACTACCGCGGTAATCATCGGGGCCATAGTGCTGCTCGTGTGCATCAAGGTCGTGCTGCACCGCTACCTGCGCGACCTGGTATGAGTCTTTGCCGATGGTCAGTTGGCGGCATCCAACCGGTCAAGATCCGGTCCTTGGCACTGGCGCGGTAATCCTCCCATTGACGAAAACGTGACCGCAACTGTAAGGTCAATAAGCAATAATTCCGCCACACGCTCGGCCTTGGCGCTTCATATCTCAGCAGGTGCAAACACCATGACAACGCCCCAAAACTCCGACAGCGACCGGTTAGAGCGCATTGAGCGCAATATGGAGAGAATCTCCGACGATGTAAAGAGAATCTCCGACGATGTAAAGAGAGTCTCCGACGACCAAGCCGTGATGAAGGGTTGGCAGACCGAGTTGGTGGTCGAGCGGCGGGCCAGGGCCATCTTCCGGCGGTTGTGCGGCGGATACCTCCTGCGCATCTACCCCGACGGGGAATTGCAGCATTACATCGGTCATCATAGGCACGTCGGGGCTATGTCCGAGGAAGAGTTCATCCGAGCCGGTACGTCCGATTTCCTCCTGGAAGGCACCGATTCCCACGGAGCAGCGGTGATGTACGCGGTCGAGGTCTCCTACACCATCGGCGTTGACGACAGCGACCGCGCCATTGACAAGGCTGCATTGTTGACCAGGGCGCTGGGCCGTGAAGTCCGACCGGCTGTGGTAGGGGAGACTGCCACTGCCCAGTTTGAGGCCGATGCTGCCAGTCGTAATGTCGCATATACCTACGTCGGCAATGGACACGGCGTAACTCGCTGAACGCTCAATGTCTTCCAGTAACCTTTGCAGAGGAGACCAAATGCCGGACGCAAGCCGCACTTCGCTAAGCCGGACTTTCGCCAGGTTCGTTACCGCCCTGGAATTCGATGCCCTGCCCCATGAGGTGGTGGACAAGATCAAGGCTTCGGTGCTCCATGCAATGGTCACCGCCATCGTCGGCGCAGATACCGGCCACGGCAAGGCATCGGTGGAACTGGCCAAGGCCGAGGAAAGCCTCCCCAGCGGCGCAACCATCCTGGTGGACGGCACACGGGCCACCCGCTGTGGCGCGGCATTCGCCAACAGCAAGCTGATGCACGCCACCAACCAGTCCGACTCCTACCGTATGCTGATCCACCCCGGCCCATGCAACATTCCCGCCGCGCTGGCCAGCGCAGAGATGGGCGCCGGAGGCGGAAGCGAGGGTGGGGGCGGGACTATAAAACCCAGTGGCCAGGACTTCCTGACCGCACTGGTGGCAGGCTACGAGGTAGAGGCCCGGATTGCGGGAGACTTCATCCCCTCAACCCAGGCCCGGGGTTTCCGTTCCAGCCCGGTCTATGGCACCCTGGGCGCGGCGGTGACCACCGGCAAGCTCCTGCGCTTGACCGAAGACCAGATGGTCACCGCTCTTGCCCTGGCCTGCACCTTCACCGGCGGCACCACCGAGGGAGCAAGCTCCGGAGGTCAGGAGATGCTCTTTCACGAACCCAATGCCACCCGCAACGGAATCATGGCCGCCCTGTTGGCGCGGGAGAACGTCCGGGGTTCGGAGACGGCATTGGAGGGCAACGCCGGCTTTTACACCGCCTTCACCGGAAACAACCGGGGTGATCTCACCTACTCCTTCCTTGGCCCCAACGAAACGGACATGTCCACGGTCACCGAGGGACTCGGCTCCCGCTGGGAGGTGATGCACGTAACCCCCAAGATTTACCAGACCGCCGGATACAACTGCCCCGTCATCGACCTGATGACCCAGATTCGCTCCAGCCACGAGATAGTCCCGGACACTATAGAGAGCATCACCATCGACATGAACTGGCTGGAGACCCTTTATCCCTCCCCGGAGTTCCCCAACCCCCAGCGCACGTCTCCCGGCGTTGGCAGCACCCACTACTTCGCCGCCTATACTTGCATCAATGGCCATTACCCCCCGCTGAAGCCCCGGCTCGACCCCGGCATTAGCGCGCCCAGGGAATCCAGCGACGTCATGGACCTGATGCGGCGGGTCTACGTAGTGGGCCACAGGGACCGCCCCGCCTTCGCGCCCCGCATCACCATCGAAGTCGCCGGAGGCAATACCTACCAGGGCGAGTATCACGGCGATGAACTCAAATGGGACCTTGCCACCGAGGTGCGCCGCATCAGCGCCCTGTTCCCGGACATGTCCTGGCCCGCCGACCGCCTCATCGCTCTGGTCGATACTGTCTCTCTCCTGGAAAAATTCCCGGACATAACCCAGTTGGTCCAGCTGTGCGTCCGGCGGTAGCCGCCCAGCGATGAACCGCTACCGGTCGCACTTGCTCGCGTGCGGAAGCCTCATCGTCTGTATCGCTGTATTGGCGAGCGCGGCTGCGTGCAGCGGCTCGGCAAGCCCGCCGGAACCGCCTCCAATCCCGGAGGTCAGCGCCGTGGTCATCACCCGCGACCTGGGGCTGGGCGAGAACCGCATCGCCTTCGGGCTGGTGGACCTGAACGGAATGCCTGTTCGCCGGGAACAGGTACAGGTACGTGCATTGCTCCTGCCCCCGACCGAAGGTCCCGGCGAGGAGCGGGACTCCGCCATGGCCACCTTCAACAAGTGGCCGATGGGCGAGCAGGGGGTGTTCACCACGAAACTGAGATTCGACGAGGTCGGCTTCTGGGAGATAGAGGCCACCATCACCGGCGATGACGGACAGCCTGTCACGGCCAGGGGCGCAGTGGAGGTCAGGGAAAGGGCCGAGTCTCCGGCCATCGGCGAACCCGTCCCCCGCAGCGTTACCGCCACTGCAGCCGATACCGACGACATCGCCGCCATCACCAGCGCATTCACGCCTGACCCGGACCTGTACCAGGTCTCCCTGCACGATGCGCTTGAGCAGGACAAACCCGTCCTGGTGGCGTTCTCAACCCCCAGGTTCTGCGTCTCGGCTACCTGCGGCCCCCAGTTGGAGGTCGTGTCCCGCATGAAGGAACGCTACTCTGACCGGGCGAACTTCATCCACGTGGAGGTCTTCAAGGACCCTCACCTCATCAAGGGGGGCCGTCCGCCCACCGGAGGCTATGTGCCCGCAGTGGAGGAGTGGAACCTGCCATCGGAGCCGTGGACGTTCATCATCGACAAATCCGGGCGTGTACACGCCAAGTTCGAGCAGTTCACCACCGAGGAGGAGTTGGAGGCGGCGCTGCTGGAAGTGGTCGGAGGATAAATGCCAATATTGGTCCAGCGTTGAGCGTCCCCGGCAGCCGCCGCAAGTTGCAGCCAAGGGGAATCTTCATCCCTGGGTCGAGTGCCCCTTGTCCGTTAATCCGTCGCGTGAATGGCCACTAGCAACTCGCCCCTGGTGATGTAGAAAATCTTCACCGTCTGACCCAGGACCTGGTGCTGCCGGAAATGGGCCGGCAGAAATGGCAGCGGACCCTCGCTGGTGAACCGCCAGACCTCCCCCTCCACAGTGCGGATGCTTAACCACTCCACCTCGTCCCGGTTGCGTTCCACCACGTCCACCACCCGCCCGCTCTTCCAGTCGGTCTTGACGGTGGAATAGTCGTCCAACTCCCAGCAGCCCGCGGCCACAGCCCCAGTCAACAATAAGGCCGATATGGAAAGCAACCGCAGGAAGCGGCGGGAAGGAAAAGCCGGATCACCACGGCCCCATGTTCCGATGCCCATGACAACTCCAAAAATTGTATCACAGTGATGTTCCGGCCCCCTCATGGGACTCCTGCGCTGCCATTCGTATTTACATTGATAACCTGCGCTGGTGCGGCGTATAATACAAGCCAATCCCCGGCTCCGCGCCGCTGGGGCTGGGAACCCAAAAAGCAGCCCATCACGCAGAGCCGAAGCTACTTGGCCTGACCGGGTAGTTCCAAGATGTCCTAGCGGAGGAAGTGAACATGGTCGACGTATTGACGGGTACTTTTGCAGTCAAGTCCGGGCACGCCCAGATGCTCAAGGGCGGCGTCATTATGGATGTGGTGAACCCGGAGCAAGCCAAGATTGCCGAGGAGAACGGCGCAGTCGCGGTCATGGCCCTGGAGCGGGTGCCCGCCGACATACGGGCCGACGGCGGCGTCGCCCGGATGACCGACCCCAGCGTCATCTGCGCCATTATGGATACCGTCAGCATCCCAGTGATGGCCAAGTGCCGTATCGGGCACTTCGTCGAGGCCCAGGTACTGGAGGCATTGGGCGTCGATTACGTCGATGAGTCGGAAGTGCTTACCCCCGCAGACGAGACCCACCACGTTTGGAAGCATGACTTCACCGTTCCCTTCGTCTGCGGCTGCCGCGACCTTGGCGAGGCCCTGCGCCGCATTTCCGAGGGTGCGGCTATGATCCGCACCAAGGGAGAGGCAGGCACCGGCGACGTAGTGGAGGCCGTCCGCCACATGCGCTCCGTCCAGGACAGCATCCGCAAGCTCCAGACTATGCCCGACGATGAACTGGTCGTAGAGGCCCGCAACCTGGGCGTGAGCCTGGACCTGCTGATGCAGACTCGCGAACAGGAGCGCCTGCCCGTGGTCAACTTTGCCGCCGGTGGCGTGGCCACTCCCGCCGATGCCTCCCTGATGATGCAGCTTGGCGCAGACGGCGTGTTCGTCGGCTCTGGCATCTTCAAGTCCGGCGACCCCGCGCGCCGTGCCTACTCCATCGTGCAGGCCGTGACCCACTACAACGACCCCAAGATTCTCGCCGAAGTCTCCAAGGATCTGGGCGAGGCAATGGTCGGAATCAGCGCGCGCACCATCCCCGAGGCTGAACTCCTCGCGCCCCGGAGCCGGTAGCTCTGCTCAAGTTCCCTCCCCGGAGGGAGAAGGTCAGGGTGAGGGTGTAGTAATGGGAGCTTTCGAGGTTACAGTAGGCATAGGCCGGTTGGGGGAGGGTGAACTGACCCCGGTGACGGCGATGGTCGATACCGGAGCGGCCCACTCCGTGATGCCGGATTCTCTACTTAGGCGACTTGGCTTAAGACCGTCGGAGATTTTCCTATATGCCGTTGCCGATGGCCGGGAGTTGGAATACGGGTACGGAATGGCCCGCTTTGGGTTCGAAGGTCGCGAGTTTCACTGCCCGGTTATCTTTGGCCCTGAAGATCAATACCTCTTTGGCGCAACGAGCCTGCAAATCTTTAATTTGAAAGTAGACCCGGTTGAAGAGATGTTGATCAGAAGAGAATTTCGGGCCAGGGCAATTTAGACGGGCAGGTATCAACCATCGCCCATCATAAAGAGGGTTAACCGGCAGGAAGCGTTGAATATCGGCGTATTGGCGATACAGGGCGATTTCGCGGAGCATATCGCAATCCTCCGCAAGGCAAGCGTGGATGCCCGCGAAGTCCGGTTGCCGGAGCAGTTGGAGTCCCTGGACGGGCTGATAATTCCGGGCGGCGAGAGCACCACGCTGAGCCGCCTCATGAACATCTACCACCTCCGCGATCCCATTGCCGGCATGGTCAAGGAGGGCAAGGCCGTCTGGGGCACATGCGCGGGCATGATCATGCTGGCCCGGGAGATTACCGAAGATGACCCGGTCCCGCTGGGTCTCATGGACATCGGCGTCCACCGCAACGCCTACGGACGCCAGGTTGACAGCTTCGAGCAGGACCTGGAGATTGCTGGAATTGGCCCGGAACCCTTTCACGGCATCTTCATCCGTGCGCCCAAGATCATCCGGGTAGGCGAGGACATAGACGTACTGGCGACCATCCCCGGCGGAGAGCCGGTGGCCGTCCGCCAGGGGGCGTTGCTGGCAACATCCTTCCACCCGGAATTGACCAACGATACGAGGTTCCACGAACATTTCCTCAGCATTGCATCCCCAACCGCTAGGGAGGCGGATTCCATGCACGGTGGAGGGCCGGAGCGGTCGTGAAGGATCCGCGTTTCAGCGGGAACTGGGTAGCTCCTTCAGCGGCGGAATGATGCAGAACATGCGCATCACCGACGCCGTGAGTTGCTTGTCGTTGAATGTTCCGAATGCGCCCAACCCGGTCTGCCCCGGGGGCTTCCTCCTATCCGGAGGGGGCCTGAGAAGGCAGGCCATCTGGCGCGACGAACGGGAACCCGCGGACCGGACCCGCCGCGAGTTGGCGCTCCGGGAGCAGTACTGGGTAACCGGGATGCTCGCTCTCCATTCCCGCAACGGACTCGAAACGGGACGAATCGTATCTCATCCAGAGTATCCCGGTTTCCTGCGGGCGGGCCCCGTCCCTCGGGTGGAAGCGTAGGACTGTCTCAGCCAATTCACAGAGGAGATGCGCCTATGTCCATTGAATGGGAAGAAATGGAACCTGAACCGGGCATGGCCGAACAACTGTTCACGGGCATCGGAGACTCTGGCGAGACCTACGAAGTCTGGTATGGTGCGGCGTTTCTGAATCCGGATACGGCCGTGCTTCGATGGATAGCCCAGGGATGGCCGGAGTACGATTCAGACAGCCTGCCCCTCTTCGACTCCCTTGAGGAAGCGCAGGCGTTGTGCGAGCGGTGGGAAGCCATTAAGGTGGACGCCGAAGAGCGGGCCAGGGCGGCTTTTACCGGCGTCAGGGCCGGCCAGGGCTGATACTGATACATCCTTGACGGAGGGATGACATTGGCAACGGTCTCGCAGTCAGTCCGGGAAGAACTTGCCCAGTTGCTCGACGTGCTGCCTCCCAGGGTCGCAGGTACGCTGTATAGCCGGGATGACGTGGAGGAACTCCTGGAGGTTGTGCTGGACCTGGGGCGGCTGCCCGAGGCTCGCTTTCCAGACGGCGACGTTCCCCTGTCGGACCAGGAAGTCACCCGGGACGACCTGGACAGCGTCATCCAATGGTTGGGCGAGTTTGGCGGCGACAACCGCGCCGGCATAGAGCGGACTTTGCATCGCATCTCTGCCATCCGCAACCGGAAGGGACAGGTCGTGGGCATCACCTGCAGGGTGGGCCGCGCCGTATTCGGGACCATCAAGATAATTGAAGACATCGCCCTGTCCGGCAAGAACATCCTGTTCCTGGGGCGTCCCGGCGTCGGCAAGACCACCATGCTCCGCGAGATGGCCCGGGTGCTCTCCACCGGTAACGCGGCCCCGGACGAGGTCGCCGGCCGGGGAGTGGAGGACGGAATCCGTCCCCAAAAAGACGCACGAAAAAGGGTCATCATCGTCGATACCTCCAATGAAATCGCCGGAGACGGAGACGTCGCCCATCCTGCCATCGGCCGCTCCCGCAGGATGCAGGTGGGCACACCGGAGGCCCAGCACAGCGTGATGATCGAGGCCGTGGAGAACCACATGCCCGAGGTGATCATCATCGATGAGATGGGGACCGAGCGGGAGGCCGCCGCCGCACGCACCATCGCCGAGCGGGGTGTCCAGCTTGTCGCCACCGCCCACGGCAACTCCCTGGACAACCTGGTATTGAACCCGACCCTCTCCGACCTTGTCGGCGGTGTCCAGGCCGTGACCTTGGGCGACCAGGAAGCTCGCTACAGGGGCACCCAGAAGACCGTGTTGGAGCGGAAGGCTCCCCCGACCTTCGACGTCGTGGTAGAGATTCAAAGCTGGGAGCGGGTCGCAGTACACGACGGCGTGGCAAACGTGGTGGACCAGTGGCTCCGCGGGTTTCCCGTCGCGCCTGAGTTGCGCTGGCTGGACGAGTCGGGACAGGTGGACCGGAGCCGGGCCGAGGCCAGGCCCAGCGAGGCTGCTCCTGCTCCCTGGAACGCCCAATACACTCCGCCGAAACAGAACGGGCCGCGTATCCAGCCCTATCCCGCCGATAATCACCAGTCTGATGCGCCCCGGCCCGAGGATATCGACATCCGCGTGTTCCTGTTCGGGATTGGCCGCGACAAGCTGGAAGCGGCCCGGTCGGAAATTGGCGTGTCCGTGGAGATGGTCAACGAACTGCGCCGTGCCGACGCGGTGCTCACCACCAAGACCCACTACCGGCGGGGTTCCCAGTTGGTTCGCATCGCAGAGGCCAGCGGCACCCCAGTGTACGTCTTGCGCAAGAATACCATGCCCCAGATACAGGAATTCCTGCGTACCCTGGCCAGGGAGCATGGCCGCAGCCCCGACGGTCCTGAGAGTCGGCTTGGCCCCTCCGATGAAGACTACAAGGCAGTGCTGGAACAGGCCATGCAGGAAGCCGAAGAAGCGGCCCAACGGGTATTGGGCGGCGAACCGTCCATCCAATTATCGCCCCAGCGGTCATATGTCCGGCGGTTGCAGCACCTTCTCGGCAACCGCTACAACGTCGCTTCCACCAGCCGGGGCAGGGAACCCAGCCGCTCCGTCATGTTCTACCGCCCCTGAGCGGCTGACCTTTGATACATTGCGGGCAAACGGAGCAAACCCCGCATCAGGCCCCTGAGTCATGGGGGACCGTCCCGCTGGTAAACTTATGTTAATAATCGTGGGTGGAGTGTGAGGATGGGAGCGCCGCTGTTCATTTCGTTCGAGGGGGGCGAGGGCGCTGGCAAGACCACCCAGTCGCGCCTGCTGTGCCGGAGGCTGCGGGAAGCGGGACAATGCGCAATTCTGGTCCACGAGCCGGGCAGCACACCCCTTGGCGAGTACCTTCGTTCCTACCTGAAAAGCAACGATCCCCTGACCGCCGAGGCCGAATTGCTGCTATTCGAGGCCGCCAGGGTGGAGCTCGTCACCCGGACCATAGAGCCGGATCTGCTCAGCGGTTGCCATGTGATAGCTGACCGCTTCGAGGCTTCCACCGTCGCCTATCAGGGTTATGGCCGTGGTCTGAACCTGGAAGTGGTAGACCGGCTGAATCGGTTTGCCGTCAGGGGCCGCACGCCGGACATCACCTTTTTGCTGGACATGGACCCCGCCGAAGGGCTGCGGCGTGTCGGGAGCCGCCAGTTGTCCTTGGCCCTGGCTTCTGAGAGGAACAGTTTCGGCCAGGGAGAGGCCCCCGAAGCCCAGCCGAGGTTCGAGGAGGAGGCCCTGGAATTCCACCGCCGGGTCCGCCGGGGGTTCCTGGACCAGGCAAGCAGTAACCCCAACCGGTGGACGATCATCGACGCAAGCATGTCCACGAAGCAGGTGGCGGAACAGGTCTGGGCTCGCATCAACGCCGCCTTCGTCTGACAGACTACGACAGCACACTCAATTTCCCCAGCAGTGGACCAACAAGAAAGGCCCCTCCGAATTAAGGAGGGGCCTCACTACTTTTCGACTGTTCGCGCCCGCCCGCATCCGGACCGGCGTTTGCATGAGTTCTAGTTGTCGGCCGGGACCGCAACCAGATTCGCCAGCTTCGCGTCGATGACCTTCCTCATCTCGCGGACCCTGGACAGGTCGGGGTAAATGCCCTCGGCCTTCTTGTCGAAGATGCGCTCGCCATCCAGGAACACTTCCATGATGCCCTGCCCGCGCGGGGAGATGGTGATCGCGACGTCCGAGCCGTAGAAGCGGAAGAACTCATTCGCCATCCACGTGGCGGTAGCGTGGTGCTGTCAAGGTACGCAGTAGGTAATCTCGATCTGGACTTTGCCTTCCATAGCTCCTCCCTGAGCCTAAGAATAGGGTACGTGCCCTATTCTAGCGGAATGTCACTACGTGTCAAGTGCCGGTGCGTCTCGGTCGCCAACCCTTTCTCTATCGACGTGGCGTATGCGACATCCGGCGTTTGCGACGTGTTACATGATGCTTTCATCACATAACATTGTGTAGCGTACTGGTACTAGATTATAGATAAACTAATAGTGAATTCGTTGCCTACTTCCATAATTAAGGCTTGACTAGACATAATAATCCCATTTATATTTGTAAACCATTATAGCAATGTCATCTACTATGCTTGCGTATAACACATCATAATACAGTATAGCAGATGGTATTCGTAATCCACAATAAAAACAAGCGTACTCTGCCGACACACAGGTCCAAGATAGGTTTAGGAGGTTGGCACTATGAGATGGCGATTGGCCCTATACCCGAAAGCCCTGGGACTGACCCCACTGCTGCTCCTCCTGACATTCATAGTAGCCTGTGGTGGCGCACCTCAGGCTACTTCCGCGCCGGAGACTGCTGCCCAGGCGCCCTCGCAGGCACAGGGCCAGGCGGCTGCGACCGCGCCCCCGCAGCAGGCCGCGCGGAGCCGACCCCCATCCGGGCCTTCGCCACTCCTACCACGGCTCCAGCAGCAGGAGCCCCACCAGTGCCCACCACCCAGCCCACAGCGACGCCCGAGCCCGAGCCCGATACGCAGATCAAATACGGGGGGACAATTCCCATGAATGCCTACGCCGCCCCTTCCATCAAGGCAATTCACGAGTGGGGATATCCAACAGACCAGATCATCTCGCCCGGGTTTAACACCCTTGTGGAGTTTAACTCCGAGACGGCGGACCCCGACGACCTCAGGTGTGACCTGTGCGAAAGCTGGGAACTGGGTGACGACGCGTTAACCTATACCTTCAGCCTGCGGGAGAATGCCCGGTGGCAGGACGGAACTCCCATTACCTCCAGGGATGTCATGTTCAGCCTGAACAGCATGATCGACAAGGCAAGCGTGTTGGACAAAGACGGCAATGCCGTTCTTGCTGACCATGGCCGGTCCGCGATAGTCAAGAAGATTAACCTTTACACCACATGGCCGGATTGCTGCCGGGCCATAGACGACAAGACGGTAGAAGTCAAGCTGAATTTCCCTTCGTCCGCCTTCTTGTCGACCCTTGCTCTTGAGACCTTGAACATGATTCCCGCCCATTCGGTGCTGGATGAGGGAAAGATCCAGACTCTTGCCGACTGGCAGAACTACAACGGCTCCGGACCCTTCAGGATGGTCGAGTTCGATCCCGACGTGGGGGCGACGTTCCACAAAAACGAAGATTACATGAAGGAAGGCTATCCTCGCATTGACGGGATCGAGATGTACGTAATCCTGGACCCCGGCAGCACCTTTGCGGCCTACGAAACGGGACAGGTGCTGATGAGCAACGGCATGGTGACCAATCTTAGCGTTATCGAAGCCCTAAAACTGGGAGAGGACAACGCCGACAAGCTGACCGTGTATTGGGGAGGCCCGGCTGGGATCCAAGGCATCGGAATGAACACCACAAAGAAACCTTTCGATGACGTGCGGGTCAGGCGGGCTATGATGCTGGCCATCCACCGCCAGCCCATAATAGAAACGTTGAGCGGCGGTATGAACCTGCTGGGTACTCCCCTTCCGCCGGGTTTGTGGTTCAGCTATACGAACGAAGATGCTGCCACCTTCCCCGGTTTCCGGGAATTGAACGGTGAAAAACACCCCGACGACCTGGCCGAGGCAAAGAGGCTTTTGGAAGAGGCGGGCGTACCGGCAGAAGGTTTCAAGATCACACTGTCGGCCAGGAATTGCTGCTCTTACCCGGACATCGCGCAAATAGTGGCCGACCAACTCAGGCGGTTCCTGAGCTGGGACGTTACTTTGCGGACGATGGAGAGCGCGGCGGGGTTCGAAGCCTACGATGCTGGTGACTACACGTTCATGGCCCAGGGGACTTCTTTCAATCTTGCCGACCCCGACGCGGCCTTCCGGCGGTACGTACCGGGTACCATGACCCGATGGAATGCCGCCGGTGCGAGAGCAGGGGAAGGCGAACGGTATTACACGGCTGATGGAGTCCAGGCGCTATTTGATGCGCAAAAACAGGAGCCGGACCGGGAGAAGAGGAAAGCCCTGGTCTTGCAGGCGGCGGAGATACTTCTGAACAAGGACAACGCTTACCCCGGCATTATGTGGGAGATGAGACACTGGCCGGTCTACAATAATATCCAGGGTTTCAACGTGCATCCCAGTATCTATGCCCACCTGAAGCACGAGGAAATCTGGTGCGACCCAGCGTGCTAGTAGTCCCTCCGTAATGGCAGGCCCATTAGTGCGCCTGCCCCCGTTATCACTGCAATCGGGGGGCGGATCCTATCCGCCCCTCCCCGGCCGGCACGGTGGCATGGGGCGACATTCCCAGATGAAACTCCGCTCCGCTTTGTCCCACACCCTCCGTTGACCGTCACCGGAGCGCCATATCGGGCAGGAATCAAGAAATCCAGTTACACGCAGGCGGACCGATGCGGGTTTATCTGGCCAAGAGAGTTGCCCTGTTTATTCCAACGCTGATACTCGTCACGGCGTTCGTGTTCCTCATCCTGCGAATCGTTCCGGGCGACCCTGCAATCATGCTACTGCAGGGAGCGGATGCGGACGAGGAGTATACCCTCGAAGAGCTTAACGCCATGCGGGCCAAACTGGGCACTGACCGGCCCATGTATATCCAGTACGGAGACTGGGTATGGAAGATGCTACGGCTGGACTTTGGCAGTTCTTACTTCTATAACAATCCCGTTAGCGAACAGTTGGTCAAGAGGTTTCCCATCACCCTGGAGCTGACTGTACTGGCCACTCTTCTGGCCAGCGTGGTTGCTGTGCCCCTGGGCGTAGTCTCAGCCATAAAGCAGGATACTCTGGGCGACTACGCAGCCAGGATTATAACCATCGCGGGAATAGCCCTTCCCAACTTCTGGGTGGCCATCATGCTTATCTTCCTGCTGGTAATGTGGTTCAACTGGCTTCCTCCCCTGGGCTACGCCGACCTTTGGGAACGGCCCTTGACCAACCTGCAGCAGCTCATATTTCCCGCAATCGCCCTCGGTTTTTCCAATATGGCTTTCATCGCCAGGGTGACCCGCTCCGCCATGCTGGAGGTATTCCGGGAAGACTACATCCGCACCGCCAGGTCCAAGGGCTTGGGGGAAAGGACCGTGATTTACCGGCATGCCCTCAAGAACGCCCTTCTGCCCGTGGTCACTGTATCTGGCTATGAGTTTGGGCGGCTTATAGGAGGCACGGTGATAATCGAAGTAATATTCTCAGTGCCGGGGATAGGCCGACTTCTGATTGACTCCATTTTTCACCGGGATTTCCCCATGATTCAGGCCATAGTGATGATCATAGCCGTGATGGTATTAGCCTTGAACGTGGCCCTCGATCTAGTCTACGCCTGGCTCAACCCACGGATACGGTACGCTTAATCTTCACTGAACGGAACGGAGAGGCATGAGTCAGGAACGTTTAGTCGCGGAAGTCAGGGTTGCCGGACAGGACATCCCCGGTTTGAGGCCAAAGCGGACCGTCTGGCAGAATATCGGCAATTTTTTCCGGCGAAAGCCTCTGGGTGCATTTGGGGCTGTGGTTGCGGCCCTCCTGGTGACATTTGCGATATTTGCCCCTGTCATCGCGCCTGCCGACCCAATGTTGACAAGGTCCGACTTTGTCCGTATGTCGCCCAGCCCAGAAGCGTGGTTTGGGGGCGACAGCCTCGGCCGCGATGTGTACACCAGGGTCGTTTACGGCGCAAGGATCTCGCTGTATGTGGGAATTCTCTCCTCATTTTTCGGGGTCAGCATCGGTATGGTTATCGGTGTTGTCAGCGTCCATTTTGCAGGATTGACCGACCTTTTTCTCCAGAGAATCGTGGATGCCATGATGGCCTTTCCGGCCCTTATCCTAGCTATCGCTATCATGGCCTCCCTCGGATCATCGGTCAACAACGTGGTGATTGCGCTGAGCATCATATACATCCCGAGCACTGTGCGAATCTTGCGCTCCCAGGCCCTGGCTATTAAAGAGATGGACTACATCCTGGCGGCCCAAGCGGTGGGGGCAGGCAACTGGCGCATCATGTTCCGTCACATGGTCCCCAACCTCGCGGCCGTGTTGATCGTGATTTTCACCTTCCACCTGGGCGGCGCCATCATTGCCGAGGCATCTCTCAGCTTTCTGGGCGTAGGGTCTCCCCCGGATGTCCCAACCTGGGGAGGTATGCTGCGGGAGGGAGCCAACCAGATAAGGATACAACCATACATGTGGTTGTTCCCCGGAGCCGCCATTGCCATAGTCGTCTTCGCCTGGAACTTGCTGGGAGATTCCCTCCGCGACGTTCTGGACCCCCGGCTCCGGGGCTCAGAGTAAGACATACCTCGACAAAACTGCATCCACTTCGTCCTTTTGGTCCCACGCCTTCCCCACCGACGGGGATGTCCTACCCCCTTGCACAAAATAGGTCCTGACCCCACCGTGTTGCCTCCCTGCACCTCACGGGTTTAGGATGTTGGCCTACTCTCGGTCACGCTCACCATCCACTACCCCCGCATGGGGAGGAGGCAGCCATGCGCATTGATGTCCACACCCACATCTGGCCCGACCGGATCGCCGGCGCGGTGCTCGACTCAATGGTCCGCGACATGGGCCTGGAGGCCGTGGGAGTCAACACCGTCGAGGGCGTCAAGGCCCACATGTGCCAGTCTGGCGTCGACAAGTCCGTCGTCCTTGGCGTGGTGGAGAGGCCCGACCAGGTGAAGCGGGCCAACGACTGGCTCATAAGCATCCAGGACGACATGCTGGTGCCATTCGGGGCGATCCACCCGGAGCTTGAAGACAAGGCCGACGAAGTGCGCCGCCTGCGGGAGAACGGCATCAAGGGCATCAAGCTCCATCCGGTGATGAACAGCTTCTACGCTGATGACCCGAAGATGTTCCCGGTGTACGAGGAGCTGGGCGACGACATGACCCTGGAGATACACTCTGGCCGCTTCCCCAACGACAGCCCCGACGACCCGCTGTACGCCGCGCCGGAGCGGATTATGAACATCGTCCGCCGGTTCCCGCGGCTGAAGATAATCGCCCTGCACCTGGGCGGCATGTACATGCTGGACGAGGCGGAACGGGTCCTGCTGGGCCAGGAGAACGTGCTGGTGGACACCACCTGGCCGCCCTCGCTGCGGGAGGTCGCCGCCGACACCCTGACCGCCATCTTCAACAAGCACGGCTCACACAAGGTCTGCTTCGGCACCGACTTCCCCCTGGCCAGCCAGGTAACCGACTCGGACTACATCCTCGGCCTCCCCTTCTCCGACGCCGAGAAGGAGGGCATCCTGGGCGAGAACGCGCGGGCGCTGATCGGGCTGTAAACGATGCAAGAATACTGCCGCGACCGCGCAAAGGGATAGGCTATGGAAGGCAAAAGGTTCATAGAGTCAATTCGCCTGGACAACATACTCTCTTATGGTCCGAGCGACGCACCATTTCACTTGGAACCGTTGAACGTCTTCATCGGGCCGAATGCTTCTGGCAAGTCCAACATGATAGAAGCGTTGTCCCTCCTCGCCGCGGCTCCCGGAGACCTCCAAGAACCGATACGTGCGGGAGGAGGCGTCCGCGAATGGCTCTGGAAGGGGACTGACCTGGCGCCCACGGCGACCATAGAGGCGACTATAAACTACACTAGGGAACGAATGGGCTTAATGTACCGGCTATCGTTCACGGAGACGGGTCTGCGCTTTGAGCTTCGAGATGAGTCCGTCGAGTTGGCAGGATCGGCAACGCATTCTTCTGAGCAGGGAAACTCCTACTACCGCTATCAGGAAGGCCGTCCGGTCCTTAAAGCCAAGGGCGCAACCCAACCCCGTAATCTCAATCAGGAAGGCCTGCGGCCCGATCAGTCAATCCTATCGCAGCGGCGGGACCCCGATTCCTACCCTGAATTGACGTACTTGGCAATCCTGCTAAATCGTATGCGCTTCTACCGTGAATGGGACTTGGGACGCAACTCCCCAGCCCGCCGCTCGCAGAGGCCGGATGCTTATCAGGGAGCGTTGCTGGAAGACGCCTCGAATCTCAGTCTGGTCCTTAGCGATCTGCTCAACCAGCCCTCCGTAAAGGAACAGATACTTGAGCGCATGAGTGACCTTTATCACACCTTCCGGGACGTCACCGCGACCGTAAGCGGTGGCGCTGTGCAGATTTTCTTCCATGAAAAGGGTTTGCATCATGCCGTGCCCGCCACGCGCCTGTCCGACGGGAGCTTGCCCTATCTCTGCCTGCTGACGGTGCTCTGCCATCCAAATCCCCCGCCGGTCATCTGCATTGAGGAACCTGAGATTGGATTGCACCCTGACATCATCTCTGAAGTGGCGAAGCTGCTGATAGAGGCGTCATCCCGGAGCCAGATTTTCGTCACGACCCACTCAGACATATTGGTTGACGCCCTCACTGATACTCCGGAGGCGGTTATAGTCTGCGAGAAGCCCGACGGGGCTACCCAATTGAACCGCCTGGACCCTGAGAGGCTGTCCCAGTGGCTTGAGAAGTACCGGCTGGGGCAACTCTGGTCACAGGGACAGTTCGGGGGGAATAGATGGTAAGCATTTTCGTGGAGGGCGCCGGACATACCAACGAACTGAGCAGAAGTTGCCGCAGGGGCTTCGCACAGTTTTTCAAGAATGCCGGATTGTCAGGAACAATGCCCAAAGTTGTAGCTTGTGGCAGCCGCGAGAACACTTACAGCAGGTTCAGGGCGGAGCTCACTACAGACTCAACCGCCATGCTCCTAGTGGACGCCGAGGCGCCGGTAGCCGTTCCCTCCCTGGCAGCATCTCAAGGCCAATGACGGCTGGGACCGTCCCGTCGGCGCAACGGATAACCACTGCCATTTCATGGTGCAAGCTATGGAGTCCTGGTTCTTGGCCGACAAAGCCAGCCTGGCATCATTCTACGGCCAGGGCTTCCGATCCCAGGACCTCCCGCAGAACTCAAACATTGAAGATGTGTCCAAGTCGGACACTCTTAATGGGCTCGCTCAAGCGACCAGGGGCACCAGAAAGGGCAGCTACAAGAAGGGCGTGGACAGTTTCCAGATCCTAGAAAAGCTGGACCCGGTTAAGGTAAGGACCGCATCGGTCTACGCAGACCGGTTCATCCAAGCGCTGTCCTCCCATGCGCCCTGACCGTGGCTACAGCCCCGCCGCTTCCGCTGCCTTCCGCATATCCCCCAAGTATGTGGTGCTGGAGGAATGGATCAGGCGGCTGACGCTTCCGTGGAAGTACTGGACGCCCATGTCCAGGAACTTGGGAACGTAGGCGTCGGGGCAACTGCAACCGGCGACCTTGCCCGCCTCCCGGATCACCGTAATCCCGCGCTCCATCATCGCCTGCACTTCCGGGTGGGTCTGCTGCCCGGCGTAACCCATCGACGCCGACAGGTCTCCCGACCCGATGAAGAACACGTCGACCCCGTCCACAGCGACCATCTCCTCCAGGTTCTCGATGGCCTCAACCTCCTCGATCATCAGGCAGACCAGGGTGTTGCGGTTGGCGTCTTCCACGTACTCGGCGGTGTTACCGGCGAAACCGTACTCCCCCGGACGGCCGCCGCTGAACACGCCCCGGTGACCCTGCAATGGGTACTTCACGGCATCCACGGCGGCGCGGGCCTCATCGGCTGTGTTCACGTGGGGAATCTGCACTCCCCACGCGCCCCGGTCCAGGAAAGGCGCGATGATCTCCGGCTTGTTGCTCACCGGGCGCACGATGGGGGCCATGCCGGTAAGTTCGGCGGCGCGTATCATATCCTCGGAGTTCTCGACCGTGACCGAGCCGTGCTCGTTGTCGATCAGAATCCAGTCATACCCCAGATGCCCCAGCATCTCGACCATCGGAGCAGACGGGAAGGTGAGCATAACCCCGAAGGCCGCCTTCCCATCCTGTAGCTTCTGCTTCAGCGTGTTCTCTCGCATAAGACGCTCCATACCCGTTTGTTGGACGTTAGGGAGTCCCCGGAAAACCGTCAGGCTCCGGCCTCTGACTGCTTGTTGCTACTGGATAAACCTGGCGCATTCGTCAATGATCGGCACCACCTCGTCTCTCTCGGCGGAGGGCAGCCCGAAGACCAGCCGGTCCACGCCAGCGGCTTCCATAGTGCGGATGAACCCCTCGTCCCGCGGTGTGCCGAATATGGACACCGAGATGGACGCCGGGTCGCGGCCCGCTTCCTCGGCCTGACGCCGCAGCAACGCAATCTTCTCCGGCAGGCTTGGCCCGTGGGAGGCCCTGCCGCCGATGGGCATCCAGCCGTCGGCGTACTCGATCACCCGGTCGAAGGTGGTGGGGCCGTCGCCGCCCATGATGACGGGTGGATGGGGTTGCTGGACCGGCTTGGGCCAGGCCCACATCTTGTCGAAGTCCACAAACTCGCCGTGGAACTCGGGCTCGTCCTTGGTCCAGATTTCCTTCATGGCCAGCACCCGCTCCCGCATCAGCCGCCAGCGCCGCCGGAATCGGGTGCCGTGGTTCGCCATCTCCTCAGCGTTCCAGCCGCCGCCGATGCCGAACAGGAACCGCCCATTGGAAAGCCGGTCCACGCTGGCGACCTCCTTGGCAGTGGTGATGGGGTCGCGCTCCACCAGCAGGCAGATGCCGGTGCCCAGCTTCAGGTTGGTGGTGGCTCCCGCGGCGGCGGTCAGGGCCACGAAGGGGTCGTAGGTGTGCCAGTAGTCGCGGGGCAGGTCGGCCCCGCCGGGCCAGGGGCTGCGGCGGTCGGCAGGGATGTGGGTATGCTCCGGCACCCACATCGACTCGAACCCCCGGTCTTCCAGCAATCGGGCCAAATCGTCGGGCCGTATAGAATAATCGGTGGAGAACATTGAAGCTCCAAACTGCATGAGGACCTCCCTGAGACGTTGTTCCGTTGTTCCAAATGTTGCACTGATAGTATTCGGGGCGCCGGGAGTGCTTACGCGGCGTCCCTCGGCAATACCACGCGATTATAACACCGGGGTCGCCGCAACCGGGAAATGAACGTGTTTGGGCGGCAACGGCGCCGATGAGTTTTTCTGGATGATCTGACGCAACTGGCCCGGCAGGATTCCTAGACGCTACCCCCTCGCTATTGCCTTCTGTCAACCGAGTTGCGAGGCTTGCCATGACCACTCCCGTCGTCAAGATGCTGCCCTACAACCGGGAAGGCGAGATTGACTACGCCAGCCTCGACTTCGACCCCGACGAATTTGAGCACCCGGAAGACCACATGGAACAGGCCGATGAAATAGACGAAATCATGGGCCTGCTCCGGACCCACTTCACGGACTTTGGCAGCAGGCCGGACGTATTCCTCAGCCGGGAGACCAACATCTGCTACGACCGCAGAAACCTGAATGTCCGTATCTATCCGGACGTTTACCTGGCCTTCGGGGTTGATGCCCGGGCCATCTCTCAGCGGAAGCTCTACTTCCCCTGGGAGGCGGGCAAGCCGCTCGACTGGGCGCTGGAAGTAGCTTCTGAAAGCACCGGGCGAAATGACATCAACCGCAAACCGGACATCTACGCCCGCATCGGTGTTCCGGAATACTGGCGCTTCGACCCCAGCGGCGGCCGCTATCACGGGGCCCCGCTTTACGGAGGCATTCTGACCGGCGGAGTGTACCGGACCGTAGAGTTGACCAGGGAACCCGAAGGCATCCTGAAGGGATACAGCCCTGTCCTGGGCCTCAGCCTGTGCTGGGACGAAGGCTGGCCCCGCTTCTACGACCCGGCCACCGGGTGTTACCTGGAAAACTGGCGGGAGGCCGCTGCCCACGCCGAAGCCGAAGCGCGGGCAGCCGCGGCTGAGGCGGAAGTGCAGAGGTTGAGAGAACAACTTCGGCGACAGGACAGGGACTAACCACCTCTCCTGCGTCCCGTCTTCTCCTCGAATAGCTGCCAGGTGCGGTCGTTGAAGGGATAGTATTTTCCGGGAGAGCACTGCTCCACTTCCAACTGGGCCTTGATTACCTCCTCCACCTCCTCCCGCTCATGGGCTATTCGTATCACCTCGTCCACTATTGAGCGTGGGACCACCACTGCCCCGTCGTCATCGCCGACCACGGCATCTCCAGGTCGCACTAGGACGCCGCCGCACTGGATAGCGTCGTTAACCTGCCAGGGCCAGAACTCAGCAGGCCCCTGCTTGGCGGTGGTGGTGGCGCAGAAGACGGGGAAGCCGTACTCTTTCAGCGCACGGCTGTCCCTGGCCGCGCCGTCTGTGACCAGCCCGCCAACCTGCCGTTGCCGAAGCCGGAGAAACTTGATGTCGCCGCCGATGGAGCTATACCTCCAGCCCATAGCATCTATGACCAGCACCTCGCCGGGGCCGCATAGCTCGAAGGCTACGTACTCGGCGGACTGCTCTCCCTTGGGCTTGTCGTCGGCCAGGTCGGGACGGTGGGGCACGAAACGGAGCGTGACAGCGCGGCCCGCCATGCTTCGCCCAAGCTGCAACGGGTGCGCCCCGTGGATGTAGCCCATCGGCCACCCCTTCACCCACAGGGCGTCCATCAGGGTCTGGGTGGGAATCTGCTTGAGGACTTCCAGCGTCTCGTCGGGTATGGGCGATAACTCTGCCATGCGTGTCCACCTGCTGGCTCCCGACCAAGCCGGGAGCAGAATTTTGTGGCTGTGGGCAACCGGGTAACGATTGCTCCGATTGTATCCCCCGGATACGCAGGAGCAAAGGGCCAGCTTTGTAGGACAATCGCGCTTAATAATAGAGCAGGAGGCATTGGGCTGGATTCAGGAACATTGTGACGTGAGGGGGTCCGTTAGCCATGGACTATTTTCAGGATCTGGAGGTCCCCCGATAGAGCGGAGCAAGCGGCGCCGGTTGCTGGACATCGCGGCCATTGCCATCTGCGCTGTGATCTGGGGAGCGGACTTGCGAGTCTGCGTGGAGATGTTCGGCAGGAGCAAGGAGGAACGGTTCCGCGCCTTCCAGGACTTGCCCAACGGCATCCCCTCCCGCGACACGTTCGGGGATGTGCTCTCCCGGCTGGACCCGGAGCAGTTCCAGCATTGTTTCGTGGAATGGACCCAGGCGGCGGTCCTTATGCCCCGGGCAGGTGGCGGAGATAGACGGGAAGACAGTGCGCCGTTCCCGCGGCCGCAGCGCAGGCATGCCGTTCATCTGGCCAGCGCTTGGGAGTCTGCCAATACGCTTACCCTGGGGAAAGTTAGGACGGAGGAGAAGCCCAACGGGACCACGGACATGCCCCGGTTGCTGGAGATGCTGGAACCGGGCGGATGCCTGCCGGCGTCAAGGAGAACCAAGGCTGGCTGTGCCGGGATGTTAGAGACCTGTTCGAGGGTGGGGATGGACCAGGCTGGACGGCCTGCCCCACGATTACGCCGCCACCCTGAACAGGGGACACGGACGGACCGAACGGCGGGAGCGCCGGGCGGCAGACGGGACAGGTTGCCTGGAATACCTGAGCATTGCCGGGGCCAGGCCCGGGCCGTGCCCGGTGGTGAAGGCGGAGCACCGCCGGGAGACGGAGGCTGGAGCTACGCGCAGGATGGATACTGCATCAGCAGCCCAGAGGCGCCGGTACAGCGCCAGCTTGCGGCAACGCGAGGGCACCGGGGCACCGGGAACTCGTTGCGCTGGAGCCTGGACGTGACCTTCCGGGAGGGCCGGAGCCGGGCGCGCAAAGATCACGGCCCCCGGAACATGGCCGCTCTGAAGCAGGTCTCCCGCAACCTGCTGAAACGAGAGACGGGCCTCAAGGCGGGTATACGGGGTAAATGGCCGCGGGCCGGCTGGAGGGAGGACTGCCTCCCTAAATCCTGCCCGGCTAGGACGCGATTGCCCCTGGAAGACCCGTCGGGTTGCCAGCATTGCCTTATACGGGTATAACTGGACTAACCAACCTTGGCCGGGAGCGTGGACATGAGCGCAGATACTGGAAGGCACACAGTCGGCAGCCAGGGGGAGTATTCCCACCGGCCCATCATCTGGGGTACCAGAGGAATGGTCGGCGGCGGGACCCAGCTTACTGCTCAGACCGGGATGCGCATCCTCTGGCAGGGCGGCAACGCTGTTGACGCCGCCGTCGCGTCGGCCCTGGCCGCCGGGGTCATGGAACCGACGGCCCATTACACCCTGGGCGGCGAGGTGGCGTTCCTGTTCTACGACGCCTCCAGTCGCAAGGTGCGCTCGGTGGTGGGGCAGGGCTGGGCGGGCAGCGCCGCCACCGTGGACCACTACATGGAGCAATGGGGCGAAATCCCGCCGGGGATATTGAGCAGCACAGTTCCTGGCGTCGTGTCCGCCCTTCTGTCCATGCTTTCCCGCTACGGCACCATGAGCTTCAGCAAGGTCGCCGAGAGCGCGCTGGTGTTCGCCCGCCAGGGCTTCCCGGCCTACCAGCTATTCTGCCGCGCCCTTTCCAGCCGGGAACGTCTGGAGAATCTCAGGAAGTATCCCGACTCGGAACGGGTCTACCTTCCCGGCGGGCAGCCCCCGGCCCTGGGGAGCATGTTCAAGCAGGAAGACCTGGGCCGCACCCTGTCGATGATGATCGGGGCGGAGCAGGATGCGTTGAGCCAGGGCCGGAGCCGGGAGTCGGCCATCGACGCCGCCAGGGAGGTCTTCTACATCGGCGACGTAGCGCGGCGGATGTGGGAGGCCACGCGAGACCTGGGCGGCCTCTACTCCTTCAAGGACTTTGCCGAGTTCGAGACCCCGATGGAGGACCCGATTTCCATCACCTACAGTGGGCTGGAGATTTACACCAACCAGACCTGGACCCAGGGCATAACGCTGCTGCAAGCGTTGAACATTCTTGAGGATTTCGACCTTGCCGCACTGGGGCACAACAGCCCACAGGCCGTCCACCTGCAGGTGGAGGCCCTCAAGCTGGCCTTCGCCGACCGGGAGCGTTACGTCGGCGACCCGGCCTTCGTGGACGTTCCGGTGCAGGGCCTTCTCTCCAAGGAGTACGCCACGCTGCGCAGAGGTCTCATCGACCCGGAAAAGGCGCAGGCCGAGTACCCGCCCGGAGACCCCATAGGCATGAAGGCGTCCATTCCCGGACAGCAGGCAGCGTCCGCCCCGTCCGAACCGTTGGCGGTGGGCGGCGACCAGGATGGGACGACGTATCTGGCGACCATTGACGCCCAGGGCAATATGGTCTCAGCCACGCCCAGCAGCTTTGCCGCCCTGGCACAAGGAATGATTCTCGGAGACACCGGGATTCTGCTGAACAACCGAGGCTGCTATTTCTGGCTCGACCCCGACAACCCCAACGCCATCGCTCCCCGGAAGCGGCCGCGGACCACTCCCTGCACCTTCATAGTGTTGAAGGACGGCCAGCCGTTCATGACCCTGGGGACCCCCGGAGGCGACAGCCAGCCCCAGAGCAACCTCCAGGTGTTCAACAACATCGTCGATTTCGGGATGAACGTTCAGGAGGCGGTGGAAGCCCCCCGGTTCTGCGGCTACAGCTTCCCCCGCTCGCCGTGGCCCCACCGGGAGTACCCCAACCTGCTGGAGCTTGAAGACCGCATCCCCTCCAGCGTCGCGGACTCTCTGCGGGACAAGGGCCATGAGGTCCGGGAAATCGGGCCGTGGGGCGTTTCCAACGGTTTCACCCCTATCCTGGGCGGAGCCGGGAGCGGGGTCTACCATGGAGGGGCCGACCCGCGCAAAGAGTCGGTGATGCTGGGTTGGTAGGCGGGTAAAGGCATCCATCATGGCACGGTCCAATTTAGGTGGTGATTAGATTGGGAGTGACCCAGGTAACGGTGGCCATACGCAACCCGGCCGAACCTGAGAGGGTCTGGGAAGGGCTGTTCCTGGTTGACACAAGTGCGACCGATTGTCTCGTCCCCAGACAACACCTGGAATCCATTGGCCTGAAGCCTGAAGGACAACGCATTTACGGACTTGCCGACGGAAACGACATCAGAATGGACATAACGGTCGGGCGAGTGGAATTCATGGGAGAAGTCGTCGGAGCCACCATCGTAATGGGAGAGGAAGGCGCTGAACCCCTGCTGGGCGTCACTGCACTGGAGTCGGTCGGCATCGAGGTAGACCCGCTCAACCAGACCTTGAAGAGGCTCCCTTCGACCCGGCTCAGGGGGGTTAGGCCCAAACTGATTTAACACAAACGTCGCTGCTCTCCACAAAGGGAGAGCGTACTAAAGGCCAAGGAGAAAAACGTGACCATTGCAACCCCCGCAACTCCAGAAGAGGCCCGGTCCCAGATTGTGAACATGGTCCGCGAGTTCGTGCGGCGGGACGTCGACCCTGTCGCCGACAAGCTGGACCGGGAAGACATCGTTCCCCACGACCTGATCGACAAGATGAAGGAGTTGGGCCTATTCGGCATCACCGTGCCGGAAGAGTACGGCGGGCTGGGGCTGGACTACACCACCTTCGCCACCATATTCGAGGAACTGAGCAAGGGGCTGATGAGCATCACCGGGGCCATCGGTACCCACCACATCCTGACCTATGTCCTCACTCATTACGGCACTGAGGAGCAGAAGCGGCACTTCTTGCCAGACCTTGCGTCGGGCCGGAAACGGGGCGGATTGGCCCTGACCGAGCCGGGCGGCGGCAGCGACGTTGCCAGCATGGAGACCACGGCGGTGAAGGACGGTGAGGAGTACGTAATAAACGGCTCCAAGATGTTCATCACCAACGGACGTTACGGGGATACCTTCTGTCTGTTGGCCAAGACGGACCGGTCGGCGCAGCCGCCGCACCGGGGGATAAGCTGCTTCGTGGCGGAGAAGGGCAGTCCAGGCTTCCGCGTGGGCCGAGACCTGGACAAGCTGGGCTACCGGGGGCTGGACACCTGCGAGCTGATTTTCGAGGACTACCGTGTCCCGGTGGAAAATCTGGTGGGCGGCGAAGAGGGCCGTGGGTTCGGATACGTCATGAGCGGGCTGGAGACGGGCCGCATCAACGTGGCGGCGCGGGCCGTGGGAGTGGCCCAGGCCGCTTTCGAGGCGGCTATACGCTACTCTCAACAGCGGGAGACTTTCGGGGTGCCCATATCTCAGCACCAGGCCATCCAGCTAAAGCTGGCCGACATGGCCACGAAAATCCAGGCGGCGAGGCTGCTTACCTACGACGCCGCGGCCAAGAAAGACCGGGGCGACCGGGTGGACTTGGAATCGGGGATGGCCAAGCTCTTCGCCAGCGAGGTCTGCGGCGAAGTTACAATGGAAGCGATGCGGGTCCACGGCGGCTACGGCTTCATCAAGGAGTCCCCGGTGGAACGCTATTACCGGGACGCCCCCCTGATGATCATCGGCGAGGGCACCAACGAGGTCATGCGCCTGCTCATAGCCCGGCAGTTGCTCCGCAGGCCCGAGTACCAGGTTTAGGCGGGTGTCTTTACTTCGCAGGAATGACAGTGCGGGGTAGGGAACGTCGGGCTATCAGTCTGAGGGCATGTTCGATAACCCCATAGATAATCTGGAGGGTTCAATTGGCTATAGGTTGGGGGTTCATTGGTACGGGCAGGTATCCGGACCGGGCGGGCGCGCCGGCGATGGCGTTGGCCGAGGGCACGGATCTGGTAGCAACTTACAGCAGGGACGTGGGGCGAGCAGAGGCGTTCGCTGAGAAGCACGGGTTTGCCCGGGCCTATGACTCCCTTGAAGGTATTCTGGGGGACTCCGAGGTTGACGCGGTGTTCATCTCGTCTCCCAACCACTTGCACGCTCCCTACACGGTCATCGCGGCCAGGGCGGGAAAGCATGTGCTGGTGGAGAAGCCGATGTCCGTTACTCTCGAAGAAGGGATAGAGATGGTCCGGACCTGCCGCGCCCATGACGTGCGGCTGGGGGTGGGCTTTCAACTGCGGCACCATCCCGGCCACGCCGAGGCTAGCCGCCTGGTGCAGGAGGGTGCGCTGGGGGGCATCGCCCTGGCGCAGGTGCAGATTGGCGGCGGAACGCGAGGAGAGACACAACGGGCGGCAAGGACAGGTCTGAGCGCGTGGTGGGACCAGCCGGAACTGGTGGGTGGCGCGTCCACTATGATGGGCACGGGCACCCACGCTGTCGATGACCTCCACTTTATCTTGGGCCAGACGGTGGTGGAGATAGCGGCCATCACTGATGGTCAGACCGACGAAAATCCCCTGGAGAACCTGGCCTCCATGTGTCTCAGGTTCGACGGCGGGGCTATCGCCACCCTCTGTTGCAGCAACCGGGTACCGGACCTGAAGTGCGACGTAACCATCTACGGCAGCGAGGGGCGTATCATCCTTAGCGACGCCTCCCGGCCCAACTACTCAGGGGCGCTCGAAGTCTCCACCGAGACGGTGAACACCGCTGCGTCCTACGGCCCGGACCCGCTTGCCCTGTTCAAGTGGCAGACGGAGGGATTCAACCGGGCGGTGCAGAAGGGCGAGGAACCGTCGGCGTCGGGCGTCGACGGCCTCAAGGTGGTGCAGGTAACTCTGGGTATGATTGATTCAGCCTCCACAGGCCGGACCGTGAAGCTTGAGCCGCTGCCGGTGTAACCGAGTCGTCAGGGGTTGGGGAAGGCGTGTAAGGCTGCTCAGGCTTTTTGCTTACGTCTCCAGGATAGCGTCTGTTGCAGGGAAGGCCTTGGGTTGTTGAGGCCGGTCCGATTTACTCCAGGTCCTGTTCCAATGGTAGCAACTCAAACCAGAATATCTCCCCTGACTCCAGGATGTCAGAAATACGGTCGTCCCTGCGCATACCGGCCACGGCGGGATAGGCGGGACTGCCCGTGAGGGCGGTCAGGATTTGGGCGTGGTCGGTGGCTCGCGACGTGTCTCTTCCGTTGACAGTGAAGGAGACTTCCACTGCGACGTAGCACGACGTTCCCTGAGAGTCCAGCGCCTCGAAGACCAGGTCGGCCCGGCGGAAACTCCTGCGCTCATCGCGGGTCAGGTCAGATGCCTGCGGAGTATTGCTCATTCGCCCCAGCTCCTCCTGGGACAGCGACCTGACCCACGTCAGGCCCATATCATCTGCCATTTGAATGGCATCTCTGATGGCAGAGTCTCTGGCGTATATTCCTCTGATAGTGCCAACGTCGTCTTGTATTCGGTCCAGCCGGCCATCAATACGGTCCAATCGCACCTCGACCCGTTCAAGACGCTCGTTGGTCTCGTCCCTGAAGGTGACCATCTCGTCTTTGAAGGCGGTCATCTCGTCCCTGAAGGTGACCATCTCGTCTTTGAAGGCGGTCATCTCGTCCCTGAAGGTGACCATCTCGTCTTTGAAGGCGGTCATCTCGTCCCTGAAGGTGACCATCTCGTCTTTGAAGGCGGTCATCTCCAATACGAAGGTGGCCATGTTCGACTGGAATTCGGTCATTTTTTCTACAAACGCCGCGAATTTTTCGGGAAGTTCGATCAGTTCGCGGGTCAAGAGCCGGTCGCGCAGGGCCTCCCGCCACTCCGGGTTTTCGTCCAGCAGGCGGATCAAGTCTTCTATGGTGTTGATGTTAGTCATAGCTTTTGCAACTCAGATGCACAGTAAGAATCGTAGTCTTCCAGCACTGATACTGTCAATCATTACGTGAACTTCTCATGTGGCACATAAAAGACCATGAGTCATCCCGGAGTTTGGTAAAGAGGGGAAAAGCCGCATAGGAAAATAGGCACAAAGAAAGGGAATTATATACGAAAGTAACCAATTACCCTTCTTCGCCAGCAGGACCAGTCATGCCCACGGCAAAAGTGGAATGGCTGGAACCGCCGATTGCAGAGCTTTGGCTTGGCTTTGCACCAAAAGTCTATGTTGTTCCAAAAGTGCTATATGCGGTTCCGACTGACCCTTATCGGGGTGAGTCCTGCATCTTGCTGGGGTCGTAAGGCCCATAACTGTATCTCGGTTGCGCGGGGTCTACCCCTGGGGGCGGGGGTGGACCGTCCGTAGATGCCGCCCCAAAGAGCAGGACCATCGCCAGCAAGGTGATGAAAACCAAGACGCTGAATCGTCTCCCTGATTTGTCCAGCATGGCCTTGCAGGTCCCCTATAGCTCGCTAGGCTGGAGCCTATCCGCAATCTCCCGGTACGGGAAATCAGAGGTCGCAATGTGACACCGGGAAATGTCGTGGTAGATGTCCCCGACCCGGCCGCCATGCGCTGGCAGGCCGGCCGGGGCCATTTGGCTGGCCACCGCCGGGAAGAGACCGCATCCCTGCTGTCCCGGTGCGCCGCATCGTGGCAGAGGTGGGCAGTCCACGTGTTTGACCGGGGATGTGCCGGCGCACCCTGGCTGGGGGAACCGGCAGCGCATCAAGTGCGGTCCATCATGCGCCGGCCCACCCGCTATCACCTGGCCGGTCACCCGTGGCAAACGCTCCCAGGACCCCCGGCAGCTCTGGGACCTTCGCCGGTGCCAGCACCGCAAGACCGGCATCGTGGCAGTTCCGGTGCGCTATCCCCGGCTTGACGGTGAACTGCGGCTGGTGGTTTCCAGACCCGGCAAGGGCCGCACTCCGTGGCGCCTGTTGACCAGCGAGACCATCGCCATACCGGATGACGCCTGGCGGGTAGGCATGGCCTAGGCTCGCCGCCGGCAGGTGGAGATGTGCTGCCGGGCCTGCAAGACCGGCCTGCCATGGAGATCCCTCGCCTCCGGTTCCGGGAAAACCGGCTCAAGCTGTCGCTCATGGTCAGCCTGCTCTGCGCCTTCCTGTCGTCCTTGCTGGCCCCTCCTGCGCTCAACCCCTGCTGCAAGCCTTGCTGCGAAACTGGCTCCATAGAATCGGAAAGCGGTACCGTGCGCTGCGGTACCGCTTCTTCGAATCAGGTCAGCTTTGAGCGCCCTCCAGTTCGCCTGCCTGCCAACCTTCTCCTTCTGTACCCAAAATTCGGAATGGCTCATGTTTTGTTGTGAACGCGCTTGCCAAGTCTGGGGATTATGCCTACCTAGACCAGTACCCCGAAACCGGACTTGGTGCAAAGCTCGATCCGGTTGCCGTCGGGGTCATTCAGGTAGCAGGCGCGCTGCCCGTCGTGACGGAGGCTAATGTCCGTGACCTCAACCCCCTTGCTTTCCATGTCGGCCTTGGCGGCCTCGATGTCGTCAACCTCAAAGGCGGTATGGTGCGAGGGTGCCGATGGAGCGTCGGGATTCTCGATGATATGCACCATCGCCCCGCTGGGAAGCTGGAGCCAGTAGAGGTTGTCACTGTCCACCATCTTGGGAATCTGGCCCAGTCCCAGGACCTCGGTATACCACTTGAGTGCGGCATCCTTGTTCTTGACGTTATAGGTGATGTGGTTGATGGCCTTGAGCCTGATGCTGTCGTCCGACACGGCTGTCACCTTCCTTAGTATATTATGGGTTCCGGCATCGATTCCCGCCGGTTAACGCCGCCCTATGATAGCAGGATTCGGACCGGTGTAGTATCGGGGATTGACGTTGAGCCGATGTCGGCAACACTGGGAACCGTTGGGAGATTAGGTGGTTTCATTCCCGTACTCCTCGTCTGACCCCACGCTGCTGACATTTGCCCCTTGTATCTTGCATGGAGTTGGGCAAACATTCATATTGAAGGTGTCCCCGGGTACGGCAGACCGGTTGCCTCCGGGTTATGGAAGTCCGCTGGAGAGCATGGGTCGCCGTAGTGTCATCCAAATCCGGTCAACTTGCTGGTCAGTCGGCAACGGACTACCAAACTTCGCAAAAGTGATCGGATTTGACAGGGAAAGCAAAATTTTCCGCGTCGGCTCGCCTCCTGTTATTCGTACAACCTGAAATGGAACGCTACCCACGACTGCGGGCCGTTGACAGCTATATCGGCATGGCATATTATCGGGACGAAACTACCCTCGCCGGACTGCGCCTTCCGCGGGCGGTGGGGTTGTTGAAGCTTTGGGACCAGAGCGATATAGAAGGAGGCTGTTGGATGTCTAACAAAGAGGACGTTGCCCTGCTGGCCCATCTCATGCGCCGCGCAGGGTTCGGCGCAACCAAGGAGGAGCTCGACCGTTACACTGCGATGGGTTACGAGGCCACGGTGGATGAACTGATCGATCCGCCGGAAGACCGGCAGTCGGGCAAGACTGCCATGCTGCTGCGCTACCTGCCGGGCTGCCTGCTCCCCGGCGGCACGCCCACCCCGGGCCAGTACAACTGGATGTACCACATGATCACCACCCAGCGGCCGCTGGAAGAGAAGGTGGCCCTCTTCTGGCACCACGTTTTCGCCACCGGCAACGCCAAGGTGGACAACTGCGACCAGATGCTGGAACAGTTGACCATGTTCCGCAAGTACGGAATGGGCAACTACCGGGAGATGCTGGTCCAGCTATCCAAGAACCCGGCCATGATCTTCTGGCTGGACAACAACGAGAACCACAGGGACGCCGTCAACGAGAACTGGGGCCGGGAACTGCTGGAGCTGTTCTCGATGGGCGTCAGCAACTACACCGAGGTCGACGTCCGGGAGGCCTCCCGCGCCTTCACCGGCTGGACCATCATGCCCAAGCTACCCCGCCAGCCCTTCGGGCGCTTCCCCTGGCGGTTCGAGTACCTGGGAGAGGACCACGATGACGGCGAGAAGACCTTCCTGGGTTACACGGGCAACTTCAACGGCGAGGACATCATCGACATCATCGTGAAGGAGCCCGCGACGGCCCGGTTCATCTGCCGCCACCTGTACAATTTCTTCGTGGCCGACGAGGTGCAGGTCCCGGCCTGGACTATCGAGCCTGCCCGCGATGAAGAAGCGCTGGATATGATGGTCACCGCCTTTGAGGAGTCGGGCTATGAGATGAAGGCCGTGCTGCGGCTGATGTTAAACTCGGACTTCTTCAAGAATGCGCGGTACTCCAAGATCAAGAGTCCTGCCGAGGTCGTGGCCAGCACCCTGAAACTGGTGGGCGCTTACCAGACCCCGGAGCCGACCCTTCCCAGCATCGGCTCCGAACCCGGCTACATGGGCCAGGCCCTGCTGGACCCGCCCAGCGTTGAGGGTTGGTATACCGGCTCGGAGTGGATCAACAGCGGCTCGCTGCTGGCCCGCATCAACTTCGTGGCCGACCGCGTCGCCAACACCAACTTCCCCGGCGTGCGGAGCATCATCGGCGACATGAGGAACGCCGGCGTCTCCTCACCGGAGGAGCTGCTGGAAGCCTCCCTGGAGCACATGGGTTTCCTGGAAATCAGCGACGAGACCCGGCAGCAGCTTCTGGACCATGCCAAGGCCGAGGGCAACATGGACTGGAGCAACGAGGAGGCCGCGGGCACCCGCGTCGGCGAGATGCTGGCCCTGGTCGGTGCCACCACCGAGTACCAGTTCGGCTAGTCCGATATCCCCTTGGGAGAGAGTTGGGGTGAGGGAAACGTACTTGGAACATTCCTCACCCCCGATGTTCCCAGCAGGTGAGAAGGGTTACGCCCTGCCTCTCGGATGGAGAGGAAACATCAAGCCAAGGAGACAGCCATGACCTCGACGAAGAAAGACCCTGTCATTGTGGTGTTGCAGCTGACCGGCGGCAACGACTACTTCAACACGGTGATTCCGTACAACGATCCCCTGTACTACGACAACCGCCCGGCGGTGCAGTACAGGCAGGAAGACATCATCAAGGTGGACGGTCAGCTGGGCTTCATGCCGGCCATGGGGCCAATCAAGGAGCTGTACGACCAGGGCAAGGTGGCGGTGCTGCACGGCATCGGCTACGCGGACTCGCCCCGCTCCCACTTCCGGTCCATGGACATCTGGCACACCTGCGAGCCGGACAAGGTGGGGACGGAAGGCTGGGCCGGACGGCTGGCCCGGGAGCTGGACCCGAACAAGGAGAACGTGCTGACGGCGATCAACTTCGGGCACGGACTGCCGCGGGCGCTGGTGGTGCCGGGAGTGCCGGTGGCGGCGATAGCGGACCTGGAGACCTACGGGGTGCTGACCGGGATCAGCGACGAGTCGCAGCGGATGAAGGCATTGGACCTGTTCGCGCGGATGTACTCGCCGGCGGTAGGATCGGGTATGGTGACGGACTACCTGAGGTCCACGGGGATGGAAGCGATGACCGGAGCGGACATCGTAAAGGTGGCGCCGGAGATGTACTCGTCCAGCGTGGAGTATCCGAACAGCCCGGTAGCGGCGCACCTGAAGGACATAGCGCAGGTGTACCTGGCCGACCTGGGGACGCGGATCTTCTACACGCAGCACGGGAGCTTTGACACCCACGCCGGGGAGGCCGGAGCGCACCCGACGTTGTGGAAGGACGTGTCTGAGGGGATATCGGCGTTCTTCGAGGACCTGCACGCGCACGGGACCGGGGAGAACGTAATCATGTACCTGTTCACGGAGTTCGGGAGGCGGGTGCATGACAACGGGTCCGGTACGGACCACGGAGCGGCGGGAGCTGCGTTTGCGATAGGGGACGCGGTGAAGGGAGGAATGTACGGGCAGTACCCGTCGGCGAAGGCGGAGGACCTGGAGCAGGGAGACCTGGTGCCGAACTACGACTTCCGTGGCGGGTACAGCACGATCATAGAGGACTGGTTCGGGCTGGACGCGAAGCCGATAGTGAACGGGAGCTTCGAGAAGCACAGCTTCCTCTAGGCCGCCCGTCATTAGACAGAACCAGAACCGGCAACTTCCGGCGGGCAGATCAGCGGGGTGCGCTGCCCGCCGAGTCTGACCATATCAGGCAACAGGCCCCATGACTCCAAGACATACTGGAGGTACCCAATATGGCACAAATCACCGTAGCATCAGGGCGATGCTGGCAGTACAGCCACTACGTGGGGCGCAGGGGCGGCGCTGGCAACGGCCTCACCCAGCCCATTGGCATAGCGGCCGGCAAAAACGACGTGATCTACGTTCTCAACCGCACTTCCCCGCGGGTTACCAAGGCCACCGTCGACCAGGAGTTCCTGGGTGAATTTGGCCGAAGCGGCGAGGCAGAGGGACAGTGGGTATGGCCCACTGACCTGGCGCTTGACAAGGACGAGAATGTTTATACTGCGGATGAGTGGCTTAACCGCATCACCGTCTTTGATTCCGAGGGCAATCTTCTCAAGGTCTGGGGCGAGCAGGGCGACGGCGAGGGCCAACTCAACGGCCCTTCCGGCATGGTGTTCGACGCCGATGACAACCTCTGGGTGGTCAACAGCCTCAACAGCCGCATCCAGAAGTTCACCAGGGACGGCCAGTACATCACCGGATTCGGCAGCAAGGGCGACGCCGAGGGCGAGCTGGACATGCCCTGGGGCATCACGCTGGACAACGACGGCAACATCTACATTGCCGACTGGAACAACCACCGGGTCCAGAAGTTCACCGCAGACGGCGAATATTTGATGACCTTCGGCTCCGGCAAGAAGACCGGGGTATCCAATTCGGGTGACACGCCTTACATCCACGCTACAGTCCGGGAAATCGGGGAGAATCCCAACGACCTGAACCATCCCACCGGCGTGGCCGTAGACCAGGATGGCGACGTCTATGTGGTGGACTGGATGAACGAGCGGGTGGTGATCTTCAACTCGATAGGCGGTACCCTGGCCACTCTTAGAGGAGAGGCCCGCGGACTGTCCAAGTGGGCCGAGATGTCGATTGTCGCCAACCCGGACATGGGCAAGGCCCGCCGGCGGGTGAAGAACCCGGAGATCCAGAACTACTTCCGGATGCCGGTTGCCTGCGCCTTCGACCAGGCCACCAACCGTCTGATGATAACCGACTCCCACCGCGGCCGCGTCCAGATATTCGAAAAGGACGAGGACTACATGGACCCCCAGTTCAATCTGTAGCCCTGTTGACTGCCCCGGTTGGGCCCACCGGTCCTCCCGGATTGGCAGGCTACTTCTCCGTTCGAATAGGGTCGCGCCCCTGCATCGAGCAGGGGCGCGACCCTATTTGCAGCCCTTCTTTCGAACCTGCCTAGCCCGCCTCCCGGCCGAAGCAACCCTATCACGGCACCGGATATATTCCAGTTTCCAACATCACAAATCCCGTCTTGACATCACTTATTCAGATAACTTACATTACCTGCCAACGCTCAATCAGTGTACGTAATGCAATGCGATATTCGATGTTTCGCAGCGGATTGCGAATACTCGTTCAATCTGGAGGATAGCGTAAAGCCCTAAACTAAAAGAACAATAGCAGGTAAGCCAAGATAAAGAAAAACCCCGGTCGGACTCGTCGCGCAACCAGACCGCCCGGGGAAGGAGTGGAACGTGCTGGTAACACGTACCGTTTTGCATATTACCATACTCTGTACAGGCGCTTCCATACTGGGGTCGTGGCCTTCGTCCTGAAGGCTTCCGCCATCTCCTTGAGAACGTCTCCCATACCGCCATGCCGACCGGCATGGCGGTATGGGAGGAACCACTTCTCAGCGGCGGATTTCACGCCCAGTAGGTTGCGCCTGTTTTTTGTGTGCATACCCCACATTTCGGAGGGAGCAAGATGCTAAAGCTGTCCAACCTGAGAACGTTGCCCCATACCGTTATGCCGACCGGGGAGCGGCGGATAGAGTCCGCCCCCAATCGGAACATCAGATATATCGCACTGGGATCGATGCTTCTCACTTTGCTTTTCCTCATTGCCTGCGGGTCTGCCGCTCCAGCCGAGCAGGTGGTGGTGGAGAAGGAGGTGGTCAAGGAAGTGCCCAAAGAGGTGGTGGTCGAGAAGGAAGTAGTCAAGGAAGTGGAAGTCACCAAGATAGTCGAGGTGAGGCCTGAGGGGATGAAGCCTGCCCAGATGGTGGCGGCGACTGTAGTCCCCGAGGCCAAGCCAGAGCCGACAGCCGTGCCCGCAATGACTGGGGCCAAGCGCGGCGGCTTCATCACCTTTATGGACTACAACGCGCCCACCCAGAAGGCCATCTGGGAGTGGGCTGGATCTCAGCTCAAGAACACCTCCCCGGTATTCAACGGCCTGCTCGAGTTCAACCCCGAGACCGACGATCCCCTGGACATAAGGGGCGACCTGGCCGAAAGCTGGGAGCAGACCGGTCCCACGACCTACGTGTTCTATCTCCGTCAGAACGCGACCTGGCACGACGGTAAGCCGGTTACTGCCGAAGACATCGTGTTCAGTATGGACGGCGGCGTCTGCGCGGACTGCAATGGGCTTGATGGTATACAAGGCGCGACCCGGACCGGGGCCATCTTTACCGACAACTACTATGAGGCGGGAATGGCCCGGGCTATCGACCAGTACACCGTGGAGGTGGAGACCCTGTTCCCCGCGCCCGCTTTCATTCCCACCCTGTCTCTCGACGTGTTCAAGATGTTGCCCAAGCACACCGTGCTTGGCGAAAGAAAAGCCCAGACCATCAAGACTCCGGAGGACTTCAACGGCTCCGGCCCCTTCCTGCACAAGAAGTACACCAAGGATGTCCAGAACGAGTACGAAGCCAACCCGAACTACTGGAAGGAAGGCTACCCTCGCATTGATGGGATGCGGCACGTCATCATCATCGACTCTGCATCCCAGATGGCGGCGTTCCAGACAGGCCAGGTGCTGATGGTCAACTGGATCGTGCATCAAATCGGCGTTCACGACGCGCTGAGGCTGCAAGAGGAGCTCAAAGGGAAGGTGGATTTCCACTGGGCCGGACCCATCCTGGCACACGGAGTGGGGTTTAACACGACCAAGGCCCCCTTCGACGATGTCAGGGTCAGGCAGGCAGTCAACCTGGCCATCGACCGCTGGGAGGTGGTGGATACATTGAGCGCGGGAGTCTGGTGGATGGGGTCTCCGTTCCCGCCAGACACGGTCTTCGGACGCAAGACTGAGGAACTGCTCTCCCTGCCCGGCTACCGCTATGTTGACGGCACCGGCACTCCGGTTACGGGGAGCCTCAAGGGCGTAGAGGGCCTGCAAAAGGACCCGCGAGACCTGGACCGGGCGAGGGAGCTTCTGGCTGAAGCCGGCCTGCCGGACGGGTTCGAGGTGACGCTCTCCGCCCGGAACGCCGTAGGCTACCCGGACGAGGCTGCCATTGTCGCGGAGCAACTGAAGAAGATCGGCATCCAGGCCACCATCAAGACCTATGAGAGCGCCGCAGGCTATAAAGCCTACGATGCCGGGGAGTTCCAGTTCATGGTCCAGGGGCGTTCTCTCTCGCTGATGGACCCGGACGTGGTCTACGCCCAGTGGGTCAACAGCACCATGACCAGGTGGGGCGCCGGCGGCGCTCCCGGGGCCAACTTCCAGCACCCCAGCGGGTTTGAGGACCTGTACAAGCAGCAGTCCCAGGAGTTGGATTTGGAGAAGCGGAAGGCCATCGTCCGGCAGATGGAAGACATCCTTATGAACGAGGATGCCCAGTACATCAATCTGTTCTGGGGTGCGCGCGCCTTCCCGGTGGCCACCCAGATCAAGAACTTCCACCTGCATCCCAGCCACTACATGGGCACCAAGTGGGAACATCTCTGGTGCGATCCGGTGGACGCTTGCCGTTAGGGGTTGTCTGAACTGTGATTCGTTTGATCAGGGGATTTGCAGAATTTCTGGGCGGTCTGCGTAGCAGGCCGCCCACCCCCGGCGCGGGTGTCTCGCCCGCGCTCCCAGTATATCGAGGCGGAGCAGGCTGATGCAGGCATACGTAGTCAAAAGGACCTTCCTCTTCATACCCACACTGCTGCTGGTGACTATCGTCATCTTTGTCCTGTTGCGCATCGTGCCTGGGGACCCGGCAGTGATGCTCCTGGCGGGCGGAGAAGCGGGCGGAGAAGAGAACGAGTACAGCCAGGAACAGCTGGCCGAGTTGCGGAAAAAACTGGGCACTGACAAGCCTATCGTCGTCCAGTACGCCATCTGGGTAGGCAACATGGCCCGGCTGGACTTCGGCACCTCTTTCTTCTACGAGACCCCAGTCGCCGACGACCTGAAGCAAAAGTTCCCCGTTACCCTGGAGCTTGGCATTCTCGCCACCATCCTGGCCGTGATCGTGGCCGTTCCCCTGGGAGTCGTGTCCGCAATCAGGCAGGACACCATTGCGGACTACGCTACACGGGTCATCACCATCGCCGGGGTAGCGATCCCCAATTTCTGGCTGGCCATCCTGATGATTTTCTTCCTGGTCCTGATCTTCGGATGGATGCCGCCCATCGTTTACGTGAGCCTGTGGGAAGACCCGGCGTCCAACCTAAAGCAGCTCTTCTTCCCGGCGTTGGCGTTGGGGTTCTCGAACATGGCCTTCATCGCCAGGATAACGCGGTCGGCCATGCTGGAAGTGTTCCGCGAGGACTACATCCGCACAGCCCGCTCCAAGGGACTGCGGGAAGCGGTGGTGGTTTTCCGCCACGCTCTGAAGAACGCCATGCTGCCCGTGGTGACTATCTCCGGTTACGAATTCGGGCGGCTCATGGCGGGCACGATCATAATCGAGGTCATCTTCATGGTGCCGGGAATGGGGCGGTTGCTGGTTACCAGCATATTCCACCGCGACTTTCCCATGATCCAGGCGGTCATCGTGCTGATAACGGTGCTGGTACTTGTACTGAACTTGTTCCTGGACCTGCTTTACGCCTGGCTGAACCCGCGAATACGGTACACCTGATCTGATGCCGGATACTGTCCCGGCCAAGGGCAACCACAAGGGTTGCCCCTACCAACCAACGCAGGATGCCCTTGTGGCTACCATAGAAAGAACGGCTACCATAGAACCGGCTCCCAGGAGAAGACGATGAGCCAAGACCGAGGGATCGGGGCGATAGCCCTGCCCGGACAGCCCGAAGGCGGACTGAAGCCCAAGCGCACCGCCGTCCAGAACCTGGCGAATTTCTTCCGCACCAAGCCCCTGGGAGCATTCGGCGCAGTCGTGGCTGCCATCCTCGTCCTCGTTGCCGTGTTCGCAAACGTGCTTGACACCCACGACCCCTACCAGATAAGGCCGGAAGCTGCTTCCGGAAACAAGGTCGATGTATTCGCGTCGCCGGACCCCCAATTCTGGCTGGGCACCGACCACCTGGGGCGGGATGTATATAGCAGGCTGGTGCATGGGGCCAGAATATCCCTGTATGTAGGCCTGCTCAGTTCTTTCATCGGATGCACCATCGGCATGATTGTAGGGGTGGCCAGCGTTCACTTCGGAGGACTGACCGATCTTTCCGTGCAGAGGGTCATCGACGGCATGATGGCCTTCCCGTCGTTGATCCTGGCCATCGCCATCATGGCGGCCCTGGGGTCGTCACTAAACAACGTGGTGATCGCCCTGAGCATCATATATATACCAAGCACGGCCCGCATCCTGCGTTCCCAGGCATTGGCCATCAAGGAGACGGATTACGTTTTGGCGGCCAGGGCGGTAGGCGCGGGAGACTGGCGGATAATCGTCCGCCATATGATTCCCAACTGCTTCGCCCTGTTCATCGTCAGTGTCACGATCCACCTGGGAGGGGCAATCATCGCCGAGGCTTCCCTCAGCTTCCTGGGGGTAGGCACGCCTCCCAACGTACCGTCCTGGGGCGGGATGCTGACCGGCGCTTCTGCAAGTTCCATCAAACTTGCCCCCTGGGTGGCGATATTCCCCGGCCTGGCCATCGTCATCGTAGTCTTCGCCTGGAACCTGCTCGGCGACGCCCTGCGGGACGTGCTGGACCCCCGCCTGCGCGGGACCGGATAAATTTGAGTGGCTGGCGACCAGTGACTAGACAGCAGCCACTGGTCGCTGATCACTAATCATTAGCTTACGGAGGTCAACACATGGCTTACTACTGGGCAAGGAATCGCAAGGGGCTCGTCGTGGTCCCGCTGTTATTGGCGCTGGTCTTGGTCATTGCCTGCGGGTCAGCCGCGCCGGCGGAGCCGCAGATCATCGAGAAGGAAGTGGTCAAGGAGGTCCCCAAAGAAGTCATCGTCGAGAAAGAGGTGGTCAAGGAAGTCGAAGTCGTCAAGGAAGTAGTGGTCACGCCGGAGATCTACGAGAAGAAGACCCACGAGGGCGCGGCGGTCCAGGTAGCCCCCGGGGCCAAGGTTGAGGCGAAGGAAAACCCCTACTACATCGCCGAGGCCAAGCGCGGCGGGTTCATCAACATGAGCCAGTACGCCGACGTGCGCCAGCGGATGATCCACCAGTCGGCCGTGCTGAACATGAACATGGCCCCCCTGTTCAACAACCTCATCGAGTACAACCCGGAGACGGCGGACCAGGGGGACCTTCGCTGCGACCTGTGCGAAAGCTGGGAACTGGCCGATGACGGTGTGACCTACACCTTCAAGGTCCACCCCGATGCCAAGTGGTGGGACGGCACCCCGGTCACGGCCAAGGACGTGGTGTTCAGCCTGGAGAGCATGGTGGCGCCGGACCAGTTCCCCGCCATCAAGGGGCGGTCAACCTCCACCCACTGCAACACGGGTCTGTACTACGATTCAGGGCAGTCCCGGGCAATTGATGAGAAGACGGTGGAGGTCATCACCAAGTTCCCCACGGCGGGGTTCTTCCCGGCCATAGCCAACCACACCTGCCTGCTGATCCCCGAGCACGTGGTGGTGGGTCAGGGGATACCCATGGCGGGAAGCGACATGGACGCGCTTGTCGGGTCCGGTCCCTTCAAGTTCGTGGAGTACGTCAAGGAAGTATCCGTCGAGTACGACCGGAACGACGATTACTTCAAGGAGGGGCGTCCGTACATTGACGGGATGAAGCACTTCGTGATGACGGACTCGGGGCGGGTCATCGCGGCGTTCAAGACAGGGCAGATCCTGACTAGCAACCAGTCCATCGACAACCTGACGGTTGCCGAGGCATTGCAGCTTGACGAAGACATGGACAACCTGACCATGCACTGGGCCGGTCCGATCAGCATGATGTACATCGTGATGAACACGGCCAAGGCCCCCTTCGACAAGCCCGAGGTCAGGAAGGCGGTCAATCTGGCCATCAACCCGCAGCCGATCATCGACAACATCAGCGAGGGGATGTACGCCAAGGGCTACCCGCTGCCCAGGGGCTTCTGGTACAGCTGGTCGGACGAAGAGTACGACAAACTGCCGGGCTACCGGGATAACAATGGCGTCAAGCCGGAAGAGGACCTGGCGGAGGCCAAGCGGCTGCTGGCCAGCGTGGGGATGGACACGGACTTCTCGATCACCCTGCACGCCCGGAACTGCTGCGACTACCCGGACGTGGTGGTGCTGGTGAAACAGCAGCTTGAGGAGGCCCTGGGCTGGGACATCACCATCAAGGTGATGGAGAGCGGAGCGGGCTTCGACGCCTACTGGGCCGGAGACTACCAGTTCGCGGTCCAGGGAGGCAGCATCTTCATGAACGACCCCGACGCGATCTTCGCCCGGTACATCCGGGGGACAATCCCCCAGTGGACCGGCGGCGGGCGCGGCAAGTACTACGCTCCTGAGGGATTGGAGGCGCTGTTCGACCAGCAGGTGAAGGAGCCGGACCAGGAGAAGCGGAAGGCCATCGTCCACGAGATGGGGAGGCTGGCCTACGAGGGTACGGCCAATCCCTACATCTACTGGACCGACCGGCACCACGGTGTGGAGCACCGCATCCAGAACTACAACTTCACCTACCAGGGGATGCGCTGGGAGCATGTCTGGTGCGATCCTGAGTGCAAGTAGAGTCAATCCCTCGACGGACGTTCGGGGCCGGTCCCCTTGAGGGGACCGGCCCTTCTCTTTTGCCTCGGTCTATACTGACTAAACGACAGCAACATCACTTGTATGTCCAATTCAATACAAGTCTTGAACAGAATTCGCTGACTAACAAAGCTAGTTACCTATAATATGCATCTTATTCGTATTACAAATCCGTATTATCGTCTCACATCGGAATATATGATAAACCCATTGACATGTAATCGAAGACTATCATATAGTGTTTGGCGCTCCAGAGTGGGAGAGCCTGAATGCGTATCAACATAGGTCTGTACCTATAGTTTAGCGAGCATAGCGCATGTGGGCATGCTCCCGTTATGCAATCCCGGTCTTGGCCTGGAGCAGGAAGCCATCCCGGTACGACCGGCATTCCCAAGCCAGTATCTGGCAAAGTGTTGGAGGACAGCTTATGGCACCAGGCTTGTCAAAGGTTTCACGAGGACTCATCCTGATTCCGCTCCTGTTGGTGTTGGCCCTGGTCGTTGCCTGCGGGTCAGCCGCGCCGGCGGAGCCACAGATCATCGAGAAGGAAGTAGTCAAGGAGGTCCCCAAGGAAGTCATCGTCGAGAAAGAGGTGGTCAAGGAAGTCGAAGTCGTCAAGGAAGTAGTGGTCACGCCGGAGATCTACGAGAAGAAGACCCACGAGGGCGCGGCGGTCCAGGTGGCCCCCGGGGCCAAGGCCGAGGCTAAGGAAAACCCCTACTACATCGCCGAGGCCAAGCGCGGCGGGTTCATCAACATGAGCCAGTACGCCGACGTGCGCCAGCGGATGATCCACCAGTCGTCGGTGCTCAACATGAACATGGCCCCCCTGTTCAACAACCTCATCGAGTACAACCCGGAGACGGCGGACCAGGGGGACCTTCGCTGCGACCTGTGCGAGAGCTGGGAGCTGGCCGATGACGGTGTGACCTACACCTTCAAGGTCCACCCGGAAGCAACGTGGTGGGACGGCACCCCGGTCACTGCCAAGGACGTGGTGTTCAGCCTGGAGAGCATGGTGGCGCCGGACCAGTTCCCGGCGATCAAGGGCCGCTCCACATCCACCCACTGCAACACCGCCCTCTACTACGACTCGGGCCAGTCGCGGGCGATTGACGAGAAGACAGCAGAGGTCGTCATCAAGTTCCCCAGCGGCGGCTTCTTCCCGGCCATCGCCAACCACACCTGCCTGATCATCCCGGAGCACGTGGTGGTGGGCCAGGAGATAGCCATGGCGGGGAGCAACATGGATGCCTTGGTCGGCTCCGGGCCTTTCAAGTTCGTGGACTACGTGAAGGAAGTGTCGGTGGAGTACGACCGGAACGATGACTACTTCAAGGAAGGCCGTCCCTACATCGACGGGATGAAGCACTTCGTGATGACGGACTCGGGGCGGGTGATCGCGGCCTTCAAGACAGGGCAGATCCTGACCAGCAACCAGTCCATCGACAACCTGACGGTTGCCGAGGCATTGCAGCTTGACGAGGACATGGACAACCTGACCATGCACTGGGCCGGTCCCATCAGCATGATGTACATCCAGATGAACACGGCCAAGGCCCCCTTCGACAACCCAGATGTACGGAAAGCGGTGAAACTGGCCGTCAACCCGAAGCCGATCATCGACAACATCAGCGAGGGGATGTACGCCAAGGGCTACCCGTTGCCGCGCGGGTTCTGGTACAGTCTGCCGGATGCCGAGTACGACAATCTTCCCGGCTACCGGGACATAGACGGCCAGAAGCACCCGGACGACCTGGCCGAGGCCCAACAGCTGATAGCCAATGCGGGGATGGAAAACATTGATATCGTCCTCCATGCCCGGAACTGCTGCGACTACCCGGACGTTGCGGTACTGGTCAAGCAGCAGCTCGAGGAGGCGTTGGGCTGGAACATTACGCTCAGGGTGATGGAGAGCGGCGCGGGCTTCGACGCCTACTGGGCCGGAGACTACCAGTTCGCCGTTCAGGGCGGCAGCATCTTCATGAACGACCCCGATGCCCTCTTCGCCCGGTACATCCGCGGGACCACCCCCCAGTGGTCCGGTGGCGGGCGCGGCAAGTACTACGCTCCTGAGGGCGTGGAGGCGCTCTTTGAGCAGCAGGTGCGGGAGCCGGACCAGGAGAAACGGAAGGCCATCGTCCAGGAGATGGGCAGACTGGCCTACGAGGGTTCGGCCAACCCCTACATCTACTGGGTCGATAGGCACCACGGGGTGGAGCACCGGATCCAGAACTTCAACTTCACCTACCAGGGTTCGCGCTGGGAGCACGTATGGTGCGACCCTGAGTGCAACTAACCAACTCACCGGTAGGCACACATGCAGGCCGGTCCCCGTCGGGGACCGGCCTGTTCTATTCGCCGTAGCAGTTACTACCTTGGGGCGTGAGTCCGGGTGTCGGATGTCCCAGGAAAAGCTATTGACACTTTATTTGAGCCTATAATATAGTGTCTCGCAATCTGGGATAGGGGTGAGACGTTCTCACTGCTATTTGAGTATGTAGGCTGCGATGTCACCAGCATCGTATCCGAAAAGTTGCGCTGAAAAAGCAGTGTTCTTCGTCTACGGATACGCATAAGCTCTAGCATATTTGACCGGAGTCGGCTTCGTTATTCGTTGACGGTCAGTCGCCTGACAGCTTGGTTGGACCCGAACTAATCGCCAGGATATCCTCAGAGAGCCGGGACCCGGTTCACCAATAAGATTCAGGAGCAAGATGAAGACATACATCATCAAGCGGTCCTTCCTGTTTGTACCCACCTTGGTCATCGTGACGGTGCTGGTGTTTGCCATCCTCCGGGTGGTGCCTGGTGATCCGGCGGTGCTCATCCTTGGTGGAGAAGAGGGGGACGACGACTACACCCAGGAGCAGTTGGATGCCCTCAGAGCCAAATTGGGCACCGACAAGCCCATCTACATTCAGTACATCAGATGGGTGGGCAACATGCTTCAGGGGGACTTTGGGACCTCGTACTTCTACGAAGGCGACAAAGTGATTGACGACATCAAGCACAGGCTCCCTGTCACTATCGAACTTGGCCTCATGTCTCTGATTATGGCCAGTATCGTGGCCATACCGTTGGGAGTCCTTTCCGCAATTAAGCAGGATACGATTGGCGATTACGTCACGAGGGTTATTACCATCATGGGAATCGCCCTGCCCAACTTCTGGGTCGGGGTGATGACGATTTTCTTCCTGGTGCTATTCTTTGGATGGGCCCCGCCACTGGACTACAAGAACGTCTGGGATGAACCCTGGAGCAACTTCCAGCAGCTGGTATTCCCGGCAATTGCGCTTGGCACATCCAACATGGCGTTCATAGCGCGCATTACCCGGTCGGCAATGCTGGAAGTGCTGCACGAGGACTACATCAGGACTGCCCGTTCCAAGGGCCTGCGGGAAGGGACCGTCATATCCCGCCATGCCCTGCGAAATGCCCTGCTTCCGGTAGTCACCCTCACAGGGTACGAGTTCGGCCGCCTGATCTCCGGGACGGTGATCATCGAGGTGATATTCCTGCTTCCCGGAATGGGCCGTCTCCTGATTACTGCCATCACCAGCCGGGACTTCCCCGTGATCCAGGCTATTGTAGTGATGATAGCTGTGGTAGTGTTGCTTCTGAATCTGGTGCTGGACCTAACCTATGCCTGGCTGAATCCCAGGATTCGGTACAGCTAACCCGGCAATTTCACGTATTCGCGTAGGGGTATAAAGATGGCCCAAGAACAAACTCCCGCCGGAGCGGCCCCAGACCAATCCGCAGCCGCGGTACCGGCTCCAGCGCAGCCCGTTCTCGTTCTGCCGCCCAAGCGGACCTTGTGGCAGAACATTATATTCTTCATTACCCGTAAACCCCTAGGGACCTTCGGGGCAGCGGTTGCGATGGGCCTGGTACTCATGGCCGTTTTTGCCCCTGTGATAGCGATGTACAACCCTTACACTGTCATCAGTTCATGTGTTACTGATGAAGGCCCCAGGTGCAAATGGGCGCCCCCGGGCACCCAGTCAGCAGACCCGGAAGGGACCATGCTATTCGGTGCTGACCACCTGTCGAGGGACGTTTTCAGCCGCTTGGTCTACGGCGCCCGTATCTCCCTGTACGTGGGGATCGTTGCATCCTTCGTGGGTTGCACCATTGGGATGATGGTGGGTGTCATCAGCGTCCATTTCGGGGGAGCTACGGACCTCACGGTCCAGCGGTTCATAGACGCTCTCATTTCATTCCCGACGTTGATCCTGGCCATTGCGATTATGGCGGCGCTGGGCGCTTCCCTGCTCAACGTGATAATCGCGCTCAGTATTGTGTACATTCCAAGCACGGCCCGCATCATGCGGTCCCAGTTCATGGCTATCAAGGAGATGGACTATATCCTTGCGTCCCAGGCGGTGGGCGCGGGCAACTGGCGGATCATGATCAAGCACATGATACCCAACTGCTTCGCCCTTTACCTGGTGATCTTCACCTTCCATCTTGGCGGAGCGATCATCGCAGAAGCGTCTCTCAGCTTCCTGGGCGTTGGCACTCCCATTGATGTTCCGTCCTGGGGCGGGATGCTCAGCCAGGCCAGTTCCGCCAACGTAACCGTGGCCCCGTCCCTGGCGATATTCCCAGGTCTGGCAATCGCGGTGGTGGTCTTTTCCTGGAACGTCCTTGGAGACGCGATCCGGGACGTGATGGATCCCAAGCTGAGGGGGGCCACCTAAAGAGATATATCTGCTAATAACAACCGCAGGGCAGCCCGCCCCGTGGGGCTGTTCTCAGAAATCCCCCCTTGGTTACAAGTGTGACCTGAGGGGGGGATTTTGTAACTGGAGATTCGTTCGAAGCTCAGATAAGGCAGGGAGTGTTATGAGGGCAGGCATCGTGTTTCCACTACTGGTACTGGGTCTGATTGGAATGCTGACCTTGGCCGTGGGCTGCGGCGGGTCGGAGTCGGCGGCTGGCTCATCCAATGGAGGTGGGGCGGGAGAGGCGGCTTCCGCCAGCCAGGACCCGGACTCGATGGCCAAGGAGACTGAGGCGATGGGTTTCATTCCGTCGTCCAAAGCCGGAGAACACATCGGACAAGAGGTGACCGTCCGCGGTTTCGTGGAGGACTACCAGTGGATTTCCGGCCGGTCTGGCAGGCCGCACCTGCTCCTCTTCGACACTCCGGCCCTGGTTGAGAGAGGGTCGAAGATATCGGAACAGGAAATCCCGGATACATTCACGGTGGTAGTCTGGAGAGAGGACGCGCTCAAGCCTGAGAACAACTTCCCCAGCACAAGCAATTTTGGTCCGAATTACCTGAAGAAAGTGGTCTGCGTGACCGGCCCCATCGAGAAGGACTGGGACGAAAGACCTTCGATTACGGTCAGGAGTGCAGACCAACTCAAAGTCGACTGTTAGTTGAACCCAGGGGTTCCCATAAGAGGCTGCCGCTAAATCTATCAGCAGATATTCAGAGGGGCTTCTCCCGCAACGAAGCCTTGCCAGACAATGGACCCCTCCGAGGAGTCTGCCCGGTCCGGGTCTTGAGAATAGTCCGGACTGGGGGGCACAGCAACCTTCTCCATAGCCACCCCTGTGCTTGCCGGAACCGGGCTGAGGCGGCGACCGCTGACCTAGCTGCCGTCGGCGGTGATGGCGTGAAGGACGCCCCCCTGGGTGACCACGAACATAGTGTTCCCGGCGACGACGGGACTGGCCGTAACCAGCCCGGTCCCGGCGTCGAAGTCCCACAGAACTTCGCCCGTGGCGGCGTCTACTCCAAAGACCTTGCCGCTTTCCGTCCCCGTCAGCACGGTATTTCCGGCGACGGTGGGTTCGGTGGAGACAGGCTCGTCCAACTGGGCCGACCAGATAGCCGCGCCTGAACCGGCGTCCCGGGCGAATACCTTGCCTTCCTGGGTCGCGCCGAACACATTGCCGTGGGCCACTGACAACAGTCCCTGTATCTGGCCGCCGACACGCTTGGACCACAGTCCTCCCGGCTGCACCGGGCGGGTGTTTATCACCTGCCAGACGAACAGGTTGATCTTTACCTTGAACCACTTCCGTTGCCCGGGCCATGACTTGGCCAGCCGGTCGATGGCCCAGACCCAGCCGCGGTCGGAACTGAAGTATACGACGTCGCCACTGATGGTCGGGCCGCCACCGAAACGCTGCCGCCCGGTATCGAACATCAGCCGCTGCTTGCCCGAGTCGGCGTTGACCAGGTAGACCAGGCTGTCCTGGGAGGCCACCACTACCGTCCCGTCATGGTAGGCCACCGGAGAAACGATCCAGTCCTGGGTGGGGAATGTCCACAGCTCTTCCCCGGAGGTAACGTCCATTGCGTGGAGCAAACGGTCGCCCGCCCCGAAGTAGAGGGTCCCATCGGCCACGATGGGGGAAGCCGAGATGGGTTGGCGCAGGTCCACCGACCACTGGGGGGTGCCGGTGGCACGGTCGAGAGCGACTATCAGGCCGGGGGTGTAGGCCGCGATGACCAGGTCTCCCGACACGGCAGGGGTTGAACTGGAAGGAAGCCCCGTGTCGTATTCCCAGACGAGTGCGCCGGTAGCCTGGTCCAGCGCCACGGTGCGCCCGTCGCCGGTGGTGAGGAATACCCGCCCCTCGACGACCGCCGGACTGGACTCCATGGGCAAGTCGTCAGTGAATGTCCACTTGACCTGTCCAGGCACAGGCGCATTGTCCGGCGTGAAGCCTGTGTTCCGGGCGTCGGCCCGGCCCAGGGACCAGGCGCCGGGGCCGGTGTGGGCCTCCATTGTGGTCATTGCGCTTGCCGGGTTCGGCCCCCACTGGAAGTAGGCGGACAACCACCAGAGGACACCGGCGAGGACAATTGCCAAGGGGACCCACTTGACCATCATGCCCGCGGTGAGCAGCCTGAGCCACCAGCTCTTGGGTACGCTTTCCCCCATGTACAGGGGCGCGATGCCTTCGAGAAGCATCCAGCAGTTGTGGCAGCGTTCCGCCCCTTCCGCGGGGTTCTCGTATCCGCAGGAACGGCACCGCCGCACCTGTTCCGTGGGAACCCCAGGCGCGCCGCCGGGGTCGTTCAATGGCATTCCACTAGTTGTCATGTTGTCTCAGGGAGCGTCCGCAACAGCCCCAATATCGATTGCTCGAAACCCTGTGTCGATTACCGCCGCCTTTTAACCCTTACTTGTAAGGGCTGAGGGCATAAAACACGACTTTTCGAGTGTAGTTGCCTCAGCCGGTACTGTCAATCTCGGCGCAGGCAGACGACTGACCTTTCTATTCTCTCCCACATCAGGGCTGGGGGAGAGAGCCAGATCAAAACGATTGGAGAGTAAGACGTCCCTCACTCCCATCCCCTCTCCCCATGGGAGTAGGGGAGCCTTTGCCGAGGCATAGAAAGACCATTAGCGCGCGGCTTTGCAGGTTGACAAAGAGAGGTGTACGGGCTATATTTTCGGCCATTGCGGTAGTGCTGGAAAAGGTGTCAGCCGGGTGGTTGCGCCACGTCAGCGTCTAAACGAGGAGGAGGTTCCCAGATGGACTTCAAGTACCATTATACGCCGGAGCAGGAAGCGTTTAGACAAGAGGTGCGCGCCTGGCTGGAAGAGAACATTCCCAATGCTATGCGCGCTCCGGTGGACCGTCTGGACCTGACCGAAGAGCACTACACCTTCTGGCGGCAGATGCATCAGGTCCTGGCCTCCAAGGGCTGGCTCTATCCCACCTACCCCAAGGAGTACGGCGGGGGCGGTCTCAGCGGGGAGCATGAGACCATCATCAATGAAGAGTTCGAGCGGGCCAGGGTTGTCCCTGACTTCACCAACACCTACGTTTTCCCGACGATTCTGGTCTGGGGCACAGAGGAACAGAAGCGCAACCTGCTGGCCCCTATCCTCAAGGCAGAGAAGGTTGCCTTCCAGAACTTTACCGAACCCAACGCGGGATCCGACCTGGCGTCTCTCCAGAGCCGGGCGGTGCGCGACGGGGATGACTGGATCATCTCCGGACAGAAGACGTTCATCAGCGGCCACGGCGACCCGGACTACCTTTTCGGCCCCATCGTGACCGACCCGGACGCGCCCCGGCACCGGAACCTGGGTTACTTCCTCATCCCGTGCCCGGCGCCAGGCCTGGAGTTGAGGCGGCTGAACCTGCTGACAGGTAACGACCAGAGCTTCATCTTCATGGACAACGTCCGCGTCCCGGGCGATCACCTGATCGGCGGGGAGCGGGAAGGTTGGCAGGTGTCGCAGACGACGCTGGAAATCGAGCACGGGGGCAGGGGCGTGGTGATGCCCCGGGACGAGGCTCTGGACAACCTGCTCCTTTACGTCCGCGGCACGGGCAGCAACGGCGACAGGCTGGGCGACAACCCCGTGGTGCAGCAGGACGCGATGGGGGCCTATATTGAGTCCCGTATCCACGACCTGTTCTCCCGGCGCAACTACTGGATGTACCAGGCCCGGCAGGAGATGACCTACCACGGGTCGCAGAGCGCGCTGTATCGCAAGGAGTTCCGGATTCGGAATGCGGACAAGGCCCGGAACATCATGGGTATGTATTCCCTGCTGGGGGTCAACGAACCCCGCGCTCCCTTCGGTGGACAGCCGGAAGTGTACCAGCGCAGCAGCCTGACCGGGGCGCATCCAGGCGGGACCATCGAGATTCAGAAGGTGATCATGGCCCGGCGCCTGGGCATCAGCCGCACCAGGGAGCGGGCAGCGGCCACTCCGTCCACCTCGGGCGTCTCCGGCGTCTAGGTTATATCGAAAGGGTGACCAGCAGTCCGGCGAGGTCTGAGGACAAGCGTGCGAGACGCCCTGAGACCCGCCGGATAATTTCGTCCAGAATAATCCCGCGTCCCGTCAGAGGTCTGTCATAGAGTTTGAGAAGAATTACACCCAGGCCCAACAGGAATTCCGGTGGGTGGTGCGCAGTTGGCTGCAACAGCACGCTCCCGGGGACCTGAACATCCCGCCCGACGGCCGGCCCCTGACGGCCGAAACCCAGGAGCGGGTCAAGGATTTCAGAAGGATGCTGGGGGCGCAGGGATGGCTTGCCCCAACCTGGCCCAGGCAATACGGGGGCGGCGGCTTCAGTCCCGCATTCGCCGAGGTATTGCAGGAGGAAATCCAGCAGCTTGTCCTCCCGTCTATGGGGGACAACAGCCGCTGGATACCGGCCATGATGGTGTGGGGCACGGAGGAACAGAAGCAGCGGTACGTTTTGCCCGCGCTGCGGGGAGAGACCATAACCTGGCAGGCGTTTAACGAGCCTCGAAGCGGGTCTGACCTGGCATCAATCAGCACGCAGGCGGCGCTGGAGGGCGATGAGTACGTTATCTCCGGGGAGAAGGCGTTCATCACGGGACGGTTCGACCCGGACTACCTGTGGACGCTGGCAGTGACGGACCCGGACCGGCCGCCACGCCTGAACCTGGGCATCCTGATGGTGGACGCCACCCTGCCCGGTATATCAATCGTGACCAAGCGGATGCTGGCGGGCAGCGAGCGCACCGTCATCCTGGATAACGTGCGTGCGCCCAAGGACTGCCTGGTGGGGCTGCCGACGCAGGGGTGGGAGATCGCGCAGACGATACTGGAAGAGGAGCGGGGCGGGTACGCTTTCCGCTCCACCGAAGACGCGACCATAGAAAGCATCCGCCAGTTCCTGCAGCAGGAACGGCAGTAACCGGCCCGGGACGGGACCCGGTATCGCAAGGGACCATTCCGGGAGAGGGCGTTGGACTTTAGGTACCACTACTCCGATGACCAGGAACGGTTCCGCCAGGAAGTGAGGTCGCTGCTCGACCGCCACTTGTCCGGCGTTTCAAGTACTCCCCCCTTCGACTTTGCGCCTGCGGACTCGCCGATTTCCCTGCTCAGCCAGCAGGGTTGGCTTGATGCGTACCTGAACCCTGATCGCAGGGTGGTACTCCTGCAGGAGTTGGAGCGGGTCGGGCTGCGGCAGACGGTCCAACAGACAGGGGGGATACTAGCCGCTGTCGGTGAACACGGTTCGGCTGACCAGCGGCGGATGCTGCTGTCAACCATAGCCTCGGGGCAGTTGGCCTGCTGGATGCCGTCTCCAAGCTCCGAGGGCGCAGTTGATCCAACCAGAACGCCGGTGGAGACGCTGCGGGACGGGGATGACTACATTCTCGACGGCTTCGACATGTTCTCCGGGCCGCCGGTGGGCGTTGGGGCGGCGGCGGGATTAGATGTGTCGCCGGACTTCCTGTGGGTGCAGGCGGTCAGCGGTCCTGAAGGCCCGTCTCCAGTCGTCTCCGTGTTCCTGATACCCTCGGCCCTGGACGGGGTGTCGGTGTCCATGCCGCGCCGCCCGAATACCGGCGCGGAGCGGCTCATAACCTTTGAAAAAGTGCGCGTACCATCCCATTGTCTGCTGGGTGGTGAGGACGACGGCTGGATGCTTGGCTCGCTGCTCCAGTCGGAGGAATTGGAGCCGTTGCCCCCGCTGCCGGATGACGAGGGGCTGGCGCAGCTATTGGATTACGCCAGGGAAACATGGCACGAGGGCGAGAGCCTGGCCAGCGAACCCAACTGCCAGCAACTGTTGATGGAAGCCTGCATTAACTCCCGCCTGGCAGCCCTGTTCCGCACCCGCGATGCCTGGATGAATGAGACGGGGCAGGAACTGACCTACCACGATGCACAGACCCGGGAGTTGCAGCGGCGCACCGTCTACAGGATGGCGGAGATTGCACGGCAGGTGGCGGGCATGTACGCTCTGCTGGATTCCGATGATCCCCGCGCTCCTGCCAGTGGCAGGTTTGAGCGCCTGCAACGGCTGGCGGTAGCGGACATTCCGCCAGAGTCGGCAGTTGCGGGAGACGTGGCGATTATCGCCAACGCGCTGGGGCTGGGAAGCCAGCCGGACGAGGTTGCCAGCAACTCTCATGACTGGCAAGATTACCAGGAATCGCGGCTCCGTCAGGATGATGTGGAACTGACGCCCTCTACCCGTTAAGGGAATCGGACCGGCGAAACCAACGGCAGTTGCGCAAGACCGTCGCAAAGACCATAGAAGGAGACCATCATGGACCTAGCCCTTACCGAGATTCAGACACTGTTGCAGAACTCAGCCAGGGAGTTCCTGGACGCCGAGATGCCCAAGACACGGGTACTGGAGATCGACGACAGCGAGAGCGGATTCGCGGTCGATATATGGGAGATGATGTGCGAGATAGGCTGGGCCGGCATGGTTATCCCGGAGCAGTACGGCGGTTCAGGCAACTCCTTCACCGATCTGGGCGTGGTGCAGGAAGCGCTGGGATTCTATGCCTGCCCCAGCCCGCTGCTGTCGTCCGCGGTGCTTTCGGCCCATGCCATTCTCGAAGCAGGGGATGAGTCCCAGAAGCAGGCGCTGCTTCCGTCCATTGCTTCGGGGCAGCAGATATTCGCCTTTGCCCAGACCGAGCCGGACTATGGGTGGGGTCCCGGCACGGTGCAGATGCCGGCCACCCGGCGCAATGGCAACTTTGTGCTGAACGGCGCCAAGCTGTTCATCCCGGACGCAAACGTGGCTGACCAACTGATCGTGGTTGCCCGCACTTCCTCGGGGGAAACGCCGGAACAGGGCATCAGCATGTTTGTGGTAGAGAAGGACGCGCCCGGCGTTTCGGTCCGGGTGCAGACCGGGTGGATCGGTCCCAAGGTCTGCGAGGTCAATTTCTCCAACGTGGAGGTGCCGGAAGCGAACGTGCTGGGCCCGGTGGACGGGGCCTGGCCTGCCATAGACAATGCGACGGAACTGGCAACGGCCGCCCTGTGCGCCTATATGTCCGGGGGTACCCAGCGGGTGTTCGAGATGTCCCAGGAATACAGCCAGACCCGGATCGCCTTTGGAGTGCCCATCGGCACGTTCCAGCGGGTGCAGGACCACGTGATCGAGTGCCTGAACGAGGCCGACGCCGCCAGGTGGTCCGCCTACGACGCCCTCTCCCAGATAGATGATGGCGACCCCGGCGCGGGCGTGGCCGTGTCGATGGCCAAGGCGGTGGTCAGCGACGGGTTCCCGAAAGCCTGCGACTGCTCCCACCACGTCCACGGCGGCATCGGCTCCGACCTGGAGTACGGCCTGACCCAGTACACCAAGCGCGCCAGGACTCTCCAGCACTACTTGGGGGATGCCATCCATCACAAGGCAAGAATGGCCCGGCTGATGTCGCTTTAGCCCAACCACTACCCGAGACGTAAAGAGACCCGGAGTTGCCATGTGGCCTCCGGGTCTTTGGTTGTCATCCCCTGTACACGGTCGAAAGGTTTCTAACGACTCCGGTTACTCACGCGCCGGAGGGTCGAACCCCTGCTCAAGGTCTTTCAGGAAGTCTTCGATGGTGGACGGGAGAGGGCTTGAAGACTCCTCCTGGCCATGTTCCCGGTCGTACCGTTCTTCCAGCCGCCGGAGCAGGGACGATACTTCCGAGGAGTCATCGACAATGCTCCGTAGTGATTCGTACTGACGGCGGCCCCGATTCTGTTCCTTCAACCGTTCCGGCAGTCCGTAGAGGTAGCAGAGGACCTCCATCAACCTGGTGGCTCCGGTGAAGTCCTCGTCCACCTGGAAATACTGGGGCAGGTGCACGATGAAGGCCCGGGTCTCCATGCCCATTGCCTCGGCCTGCTGGGATATAAGGTAGGTGATGCTGGTCGGTCCTTCATAATCGCTGGGACGGGCCCCAACTATCCGGTTCTCTTCCTCGGCCCCGCCCTGGTCAGATGCGCCCGATACCAGCAGGCGGCGAGTGTGGGGCACCATGTCATACATCGCGCCAATCAGCGCATAGCGCTTCGCCCCCAGCAGTTTGAGCACTTCCACCACGGACTCGGTGTAGTCTTCCCCGTAGACATGGGGTTCGAGAAGGTGGGCAAACACCAGGTCGGGCGGCTCTTCCCGCACCGCATAGCGGAAGATAGTGCTTGGAATGGAGTACCCGCGCTTGCCTTGGTCAATGTAGGACCGGGGACGATAGCGGGTGAAGTCGTAGAACCGGCCCGGTTTTTCCAGACGGCCCAACTCCTCGGCCTTCAGGTGCCTCTCAACCCGGTCCAGGCTCAAGGTGCCGACGTTGCCTACGTCGATCCAGGGCCTCAGCACGGCCAGAACGTGGGGGTCCCTCAACTCTGGAAGTGGCTCTTGCAACGAAAAATGCCCAGTCAACATGACTACAGTCTGACAGCGTAAGTCTTCGTTTACAAGGGGATAATGGAGCGTCAAACTCCCATTTGGCGGATGGCTGCGCCGCTTAATTTGAGGCCCGCCATGAATGGGAAGCCTGGGCCAGGCGGCGCGGCGAAGCGTTGGCCAACGACGAACCGTTCGATGAGCCGCCACCGTCGTCCCGGAGGAACGGCGCCAATTCCCGGGGCAGTTAACGCTCCCGCGCCGGACGATCAGAGCAGGTGTTATTCCTGCTGCCAGTACCAGCCGCGGCCACGGCAGTTGGCGCACCGCTGAAATCCTGTGCCCTCGCACTGGCGGCAGTCCTCCCACCGCCCGTTGCGCTCGGACAGGTCCCAATGTTCCTCATCCATGACGTAGACATGGCCGTGGTCGCAGTCCGGGTTCAGGCAGCCAGTGGACCCTTCGCCAGCGCAATCCTGGCAGGGTTCCCGGATCATGGCCATGCCAATACCTCACCTGTCCAGTTGAGACGAGGATATTGTCCTCAGCAGTTGCCCATCTGCACGAGTTGACCCTCGCGCCACGCGACGACGCCGGCCCGGACGGACATGAAGGTGTCCATCCGCAGCTTGCCGTCGACGCTGTGCCCGGCGCTGTCGAACCATACGAAGCGCCCCTCGCGCAGGTCGTAGACGGCGGCGTCGCCGGACATGCCGGGCGCCAGGGAACCTATCTCGTCCTCCATGCCCAGCACCCTGGCGGGCTTGATGGTGCTGGCGGCCACCGCGTCGGACAAGGACATGCCCATAGCGTGGAACTTGCTCACCAGGTCGTTCATCAGGTAGACGGTGCGGCCCGGCGGAGCGATGTGAATGTCGGTGCTGATGGTATCGGGGAAAAACTCCTGCCCCAGGGCGGACTTCACTACCTCCACGTCGCAATGCACCCCGGCGTGGGCAACGTCCATGATCACGCCGCGCTCGGCAGCCTCCCTGACCTGGGGGCGTATCTTGCCTTGGTTGTCCAGGATTCCCTCGGGGTTGCCGTTGAAGGCGTGGGTGACGATGTCTCCGGGGCCCATGAAGTCGAGGATGTCCGGCAAGGGTATTGGCGTGCCGCTGACATGCACCATAAGACGAGTGCCCGACTGCTCGGCGGCGTCCTTGGCCTTGCGCATCGCTTCGTGGGCGTTCCAGGCGGCGACGGCGTTGATGTGCATCCGCACCTTGACGCCGAAGCAGAAGCCGGGGTTCTGTTTGATGGCATCTGATGTCTGGTCCACGTCGATGATGCGCATATCGTGGAGTCCTCCGCCCAGTACCCGGTTGGCCGCCAGTCCAATTGCGGCAATATGAAGGAAGGACAGCAACCGGGTGCGGTGGGCCGGGAAAACGTAGTCGCGCATGGCCGGGTAATTCAGGAACCCGGCGCTGCCCGCATCAACGCCTGTGGTGCAGCCCGCGGAAAGGCACATTTCGTCTGCGTGAACGGCAGTGCCATTTGCGCCGTGGTAAAAATGCCCGTGAAGGTCGATCAGGCCGGGGGTAATCAGCTTTCCGGGCACGTCCACCACCGAGGTGGCGGTGGAAGGGTCGATCCGCTCTGAGACGGCAGACACGACTCCATCCTTGAAGGCGATGTCCCGCCGGTCGTGGATTCCCTGGTATGGGTCGAGCAGTGTTCCCCCGGTCAATAGCAGGTCGTGGGTCTCGGGTGTCGTCGTCACGGCTCCCCCTTGAGTTCAGGATTGGTATGATGGCCACTGCGCGCGGCTATTGGACCTCGTCCGGGTCCGTGTACTCCATGCGGCGCAGGCGCGGGTAGACCATCTCCTTGGGATTCTGGAGGTCATGGTCGGAGACGACTGCCGACTCCTCGATCTGCCGCGTTCCCCACTCTTCTATGGCCTGACCCATAAGCAGTCGGACCACCTGGGGGGAGCGGCCCTCCAGACGCCCCAGTTGATAGGCCAACGTCACCGCGAGCTGGTTCCGGGTAATCTGGTCAAATGCGTCTTGGGAGGTCAGGTCCTCGGGCATACTGCCGCATTGTTCGAGAAAATCGTCCAGCACCTGCCCGATGATGTCCGGCATACCCCCCAGTTCGATCTCGGTCAGGTAGCCGGTGAGCTTGTCGGTCAGGTCAACGATGCCCTCCTCCGGCAGGAGCAGCCCGTCGAGGTCCACATCGGTCGGGTCTTCGGGTGGTTGCGCCATCTAACACAGGCTCCCTTGCACAGGCTCCCTTGTCGAGTCGATGCCCCTGGCCAAGTCAACCGGGTAAGCAAAAGGCAGGAGACACATCGAGTTACCGCATTCTAGCACGAGGCAGAGGGTTGGGAGTGTTGGAGTATTATGTGATGTCCATGCCGTGTGAGAAAAGCCGAGAGAACTGGGACCAAACGCCAACGCAAGAATGGTTAGTTGGTGACCGACTAGCCGCCCACAGCCAGGGAAAACAGGAAGTTTACCGGTCGGGAGATTATAGTCCCAAGGATGCTGAAGTCAATCAGGAAGTCCAGCATGATCAGGCCCACCAAGACCACCGGGCCGAACCTTTGGAACCGCTCATAGCTTTCCCGGCTCTGGCTGGGAATCAACCCGCCCAGTACCCTGGAACCGTCCAGTGGGGAAAGGGGAATGAGGTTGAACACGGCCAGGACCAGGTTGAAAAGCACGGTCATTCCCAGTGTGGCGGCCACGAAGTCTCCCATGTCACCGCTCTTCAGATTCATAATCGAACCCAGCCCGAAGCCATAGTAGTCCACTACCCCCAGTTTGATGGGGACAGCCATCAGGAACGCCGTTGCCAGGTTCGACAGTGGGCCGGCCGCCGACACCATGGTCTCGCCGATTCCCCCGTGGGCCAGCCGGTATGGGTTCACTGGAACAGGTTTGCCCCAGCCAAACCCGGCGACCAGGAACAACAGAGACCCGGCAGGGTCCAGATGCCTGACGGGATTCAGCGACACGCGGCCTTGATGCCTGGCCGTGTGGTCGCCCAACACGCTGGCGATGGCGGCGTGGCTGAATTCGTGGATTGTGACCGCGATGACCACGGAAAGAACAGTCAACCCCACCAGGATCAGGTAACTGGCAGGGTCGTGTTGGAGGAGGTCCAGGTGTCTGAGCAGCATTACAGGACCCGAGCCGGAGCTGACAGATTGTCAGTCAAGGTCATCCTCGTCGTCTTCCTGCTCGGGTTCGGGAGCGCGTCCGCCCGACGGGAACACCGAGGAAGGCACCACCGCCCTGCCCCTCTGGCGAGGGCGCTGGCGCGGCATCCCCAGCAGGTTGGTCTTCAGTTCCCTCAGAGAGTCCAGGGTCGTAGCTCCTACATCTATGGCAAGACCCTGAACACCGATGTTGCGTATCGCCTCCAGGTCAGTCTTCTCCGGAGGTTGGGACAGGTGGAGGAGCACGTACTTGTCCACCCGTCGGCTGACTCCGGCGACTGTTGCGATGTTGGCCAGAGTCCACCCACCGGAATGGTCCCGCATGTCCACCAGAAGCACGTCCACGGGCAGGGCGTCGATGGCGCGGGCCTGGCGATTGGAGAGGCGTGGTTCGATGCACAGGACGCGGGCCAGTTCGTCGGATGACAGTGCAGAGGCGCGAGTCTCCTCAAGGCCGAAAGTCAGCAGGTCACAGCCCGCTTCCTGGTATGCTTCGGCATCCTCGGGTGTCAGGGACTCGCAGTGGACGCCCCAAGGAGCGGAGGTCAGGATGTTCTTCATTGAGTCCAACCCGGCAGGGCCATCAATGCCAAGCAAGACCGCCCCATCGGGAGCCAGGTCGGCGATTGCGGCGCAACCTTCGGCGTGGTTATCAGAGACCAGTGCCACCAAGGCCATGCCCGGGGTCCTTTCGGCGCGCGTCACGCCGAACCCCATCGGGGTTGGGGCGTTCTGACTGATCCGCTCGAGTTGGTCCAGAAACCTGCTCATCAGGGGACGGATCCTTTCCGCCGTGCCCCGTCCGGCATGGCGGCGCGGGACGGCGTTCTCGGTGAATGTTTCTCCCTGTCACCTCCAGGAAGCGTCATACCGCGTAGAGGTTAAGGGGATACTTTAAGAAGGTCCAGTGGTATCCGTTGCTCCACTCCGTGTAAAAGGGGTTCTCCTTCGGGTTAGGACGCCAGTGATTATACCTTATATGACAGGGCAATTGTGGCCTGAGCGGAAGAATGAGGCACCGGGAGGATGTGGGCATTAGTAGACGACAAACAGTCCGGTGGGGAATTAACAGGTGGAAATCGCTCCTACTTTTAAATGATTATTATATATGAGTTGGAATCCGGCAAAATGCCATTTTTCTGTTGACAGGCCCAGTGTCCTGCCATAGAATTTACCCATATTAACAGGTGGCACCGGGTCTTGCGACCCAACTGAGGACAGGTCCTATCCGCCGCTCCCTGGAGGGCGTGGCGGTATGGGGCGGCGTTCTCAGGGAAACTAATCTTTACAGGAGGCATCGAATGGCGAACAAGGAAGAACTCGCTCAAATGGCCCACCTGATGCGCCGGGCCGGTTTCGGCGCGACCAGGGAGGAGCTGGAGGAGCGGGTCGCCAAGGGGTACGCGGCCACCGTTGAGGAGCTCGTAAATCCCCCAGCGAAGCGACCCGAAGACAAAGCCGGTCCCTTCGCTATGGTCACCCGCTATCACCCCAGCACCCTGCTCCCAGGCGGAGTGCCGACTCTCGGCCAGGCAAGCTGGATGTATCATATGGTCAACAGCCAGCGGCCGTTGGAAGAGAAGATGGCCCTCTTCTGGCACCACGTTTTCGCCACCGGCAACTCCAAGGTGGACAACTGCGACCAGCTCCTGGAACAGCTTGAGATGTTCCGCGAGTATGGCCTCGGCAACTACCGGGACATACTGGTCCAGCTCTCGAAGAACCCGGCCATGATCTTCTGGCTGGACAACAACGAGAACCACCGCGACGCCGTCAACGAGAACTGGGGCCGGGAACTGCTGGAGCTGTTCTCGATGGGCGTCAGCAACTACACCGAGGTCGATGTCCGGGAGGCCTCCCGCGCCTTCACCGGCTGGACCATCACCCCCAAGATTCCCCGCCTGCCCTATGGCCGGTTCCCCTGGCGGTTCGAGTACAAGGAAGAGGACCACGACGAAGGGGAGAAGACCTTCCTGGGTCACACCGGCAACTTCAACGGCGAGGACATCATTGACATCGTTGTGAAGGAGCCCGCGACGGCCCGGTTCATCTGCCGCCACCTGTACAACTTCTTCGTGGCCGACGAGGTGCAGGTCCCGGCCTGGACCATCGAGCCGGCCCGCGATGAAGAAGCTCTGGACATGATGATGGATGCCTTTGAGGAGTCCGGCTACGAGATGAAGGCCGTCCTCAATGTCATGTTCAACTCGGACTTCTTCAAGAACGCGCGGTACTCCAAGATCAAGAGCCCCGCGGAAGTCGTTGCCAGCACCCTTCGGTTGTCCGGCTCCTGGGAGCTTCCCAAGCCCGGAATCAGGGACATCGGCTTGCAGCCCGGGTACATGGGTCAGTCGATCCTCGATCCCCCGAGCGTTGAGGGCTGGTACACCGGGCGCGAGTGGATCAACAGCGGCTCGCTGCTGGCAAGGATCAACTTCGTGGCCGACCACGTAGCCGACACCAGCCTGCCCGGCGTGCGGAGCATCATCGGCGACATGAGGAACGCCGGCGTCTCCTCACCGGAGGAACTGCTGGAAGCCTCGCTGGAGCACATGGGCTACCTGGAAATCAGTGACGAGACCCGGCAGCAGCTCCTGGACCACGCCAAGAACGGCGGGAACATGGACTGGAGCAACGAGGAGGCCGCGGGCACCCGGGTCGGCGAGATGCTGGCCCTGGTCGGCGCCACCACCGAGTACCAGTTCGGCTAGGCGGATAATCCCTCTCTTTTCGGGAGAGGGTCAGGGTGAGGGAATGTGTCCTGATATGTGAGCATTTGCCCTCACCCAAGCCTCCCTCAAGCTAGTGGGAGCATACAGAATAAGGAGACAGCCATGACCTCGACGAAGAAAGACCCTGTCATTGTGGTGTTGCAGTTGACCGGCGGCAACGACTACTTCAACACGGTGATTCCGTATAATGATCCCCTGTACTACGACAACCGCCCGGCGGTGCAGTACAGGCAGGAAGACATCATCAAGGTGGACGATCAGCTCGGCTTCATGCCGGCCATGGGGCCAATCAAGGAGCTGTACGACCAGGGCAAGGTGGCGGTGCTGCACGGCATCGGCTACGCGGACTCGCCCCGCTCCCACTTCCGGTCCATGGACATCTGGCACACCTGCGAGCCGGACAAGGTGGGGACGGAAGGCTGGGCCGGGCGGCTGGCCCGGGAGCTGGACCCGAACAAGGAGAACGTGCTGACGGCGATCAACTTCGGGCACGGACTGCCGCGGGCGCTGGTGGTGCCGGGAGTGCCGGTGGCGGCGATAGCGGACCTGGAGACCTACGGGGTGCTGACGGGGATCAGCGACGAGTCGCAGCGGATGAAGGCATTGGACCTGTTCGCGCGGATGTACTCGCCGGCGGTAGGATCGGGTATGGTGACGGACTACCTGAGGTCCACGGGGATGGAAGCGATGACCGGGGCGGACATCGTAAAGGTGGCGCCGGAGATGTACTCGTCCAGCGTGGAGTATCCGAACAGCCCGGTAGCGGCGCACCTGAAGGACATAGCGCAGGTGTACCTGGCCGACCTGGGGACGCGGATCTTCTACACGCAGCACGGGAGCTTTGACACCCATGCCGGGGAGGCCGGAGCGCACCCGACGTTGTGGAAGGACGTGTCTGAGGGGATTTCGGCGTTCTTCGAGGACCTGCACGCGCACGGGACCGGAGAGAACGTAATCATGTACCTGTTCACGGAGTTCGGGAGGCGGGTGCATGACAACGGGTCTGGTACGGACCACGGAGCGGCGGGAGCGGCGTTTGCGATAGGGGACGCGGTGAAAGGTGGGATGTACGGGCAGTACCCGTCGGCGAAGGCGGAGGACCTGGAGCAGGGAGACCTGGTGCCGAACTACGACTTCCGTGGCGGGTACAGCACGATCATAGAGGACTGGTTCGGGCTGGACGCGAAGCCGATAGTGAACGGGAGCTTCGAGAAGCACAGCTTCCTCTAGGCCGCCCTTCATTAGACAGAACCAGAACCGGCGCGATACCGCGTCACCGCTGACTAAGACCTACGGGCCGGAGGCATTGCCCTCCGGCCCCAGCGTCACACAACAGCAGGAGGAGAGAGCATGGCGCTGGAAACCGTAGCCGGCGGTCGTGCATGGATCTACAGCCACCACGTGGGCCGAGGGTCCGCAGCAGGGGAAGGATTCAGCACTCCCGTCGGTGTGATACCGGCCAAGGACGGTGTCCTCTACGTCGCCAACCGCGGCTCGGACACCAACCCCAACCAACGGATTTCCAAGGTAACCGTCAACCACGAGTTCATCACCGAGTTCGGCAAGACCGGACCGACCTACGGCTCGACCGAGGAGCCCCACTTCGCGTTCCTTACCTCCATTGCGATGGACAAGGACGAGAACATCTACGCCGCCGACGAGTGGAAGAACCTCATCTCAGTCTTCGACACCGAGGGCAACCTCGTCAGGACCTGGGGCGAGCAAGGCGACGGCGAGGGTCAGCTCAACGGGCCGTCCGGGGTCTCCATGGACGCCGACGGCAACCTCTGGGTGGTCAACAGCCTCAACAGCCGGGTCCAGAAATTCTCCCCCGAGGGGAAGTTCATCAGCGGCTTCGGCGAGAAGGGCAGCGAACCCGGACAGTTGGACATGCCCTGGGGCATGACCATCGACAACAACGGCGATATTTTCATCGCCGACTGGAACAACCACCGGGTCCAGAAGTTCGACACCGGCGGCAACCTGCTTACCACCTTCGGTTACGGCGGCAGGGGCCCCGGCTCGCTGCGCCACCCGACCGGTGTGGCCGTGGACGCCGAGGGCGACGTTTATGTCGTGGACTGGATGAACGAGCGGGTGGTCATCTACAACCAGGATGGCAACCCTTTGACCTACCTCAAGGGCGACGCCATCGACGTGTCCCCCTGGGCACAGAAGTCCATTGACGCCAACCCGGACATGCAGCGCCGCCGCCGCCAGGTCTATGACCTGGAGGACCAGCAGCGCCCCTTCCGGATGCCGGTGGCCTGCGCTTTCGACCAGGACGCCAACCGTCTGATCGTCTGCGACACCCAGCGGAACCGCCTGCAGATCTACGAGAAGGACAACAACTACGCGGACCCCCAGTTCAATCTCTAGGTCTGCTTTCGGCAAACATAGTCATGGCTCGACCGGCCCCGAATTTTCGGGGCTGGTCTTTTGTTTCTCCAAGGCCAACTTCCCGTCTCGCGGGGCTGCGCGGGAGTGTGCTATCATCGTTACTGAGTACGTCACTGAGAACGTCGCCCCATGCCCGCGTGCCAGCCGGGGAACGGCGGATAGGACCCGTCCCCAGTGGACATCTCGCCGCGTCTGAGAGGCCCGCAATGACCACCAAGCCCGGGATGCTGACATACAACCGGCAGGGGGACATCGACTACGGCAGTCTCAGTTTCGACCCCTTCAAACGCCATGTCCCGCCCGACGCCATGATTCAAGACCTTCCCCTGCAGGAAGTAGTCCACATCCTGAGCGGGCGTTTTACCAATTTCGGGGAGCGCCCGGACGTATTCTTCAGCGCCAACACCATCATCTGCTACGACCGCAGCAACCTCAACGTGCATGTGTCGCCGGACTGCTACATGGCATTCGGAGTCGATGCCAGGGCCATCAGGGACCGGCATCTCTACCTTCCCTGGGAGGTCCGCAAGCCGCCTGACTGGGCGCTGGAGGCGGCGTCTCCAAGCACGGGGAGGCGTGACGTAGTGGACAAGCGCCTCATCTACGCCCGGATGGGCATCTCCGAGTATTGGCGGTTCGACTCCACCGGCGGAGACATTTACGGTGATCCGCTGGTTGGCGAGCGTTTGGTCAACGGCGTCTACCAGCCCTTTGATTTGACCGCTGAACCCGACGGCGTGCTCAAGGGATACAGCCCAACCCTGGAACTGTACCTCTGCTGGGCCAACCATAAGCTGTACCTCTACGACCCCGTCACCCGGACATATCTCAGAAACGTAGTACAGTTGGAAGAGGCGCTCGAACAGGAACGCGTGGCCCTTGAACAAGAACGCGCGGCGCGGGAGGCGGCCGAGGCCGAGTCACGGCAGCTTCGGGAAGAGTTGCGCCGCCGGGACCTGGGGGGTTAGCCGGGCCGCTCCCGGTCCGTACCATACTGCTTTGCATCGACATCGGCAACGCCGCAGTGACGCTGGGCGCGTTCGACGGCGAAGGGCTGAACACGACCCTCCGCGTGGCCACGGATACACGCCGCCTGGCAGACGAATACGGCGTTCTGCTCACCAACCTGCTCCGCCTGAAGGGAATCGAGCCTGATGAGGTCACCGCCGCCTATCTCGCGGGGCCGCGCGGGAGTGTGCTATCATCATTATTACTGAGTACGTCACTGAGAACGTCGCCCCACGCCCGCGTGCCAGCCGGGGAACGGCGGATAGGACCCGTCCCCAGTGGACATCTCGCCGCGTCTGAGAGGCCCGCAATGACCACCAAGCCCAGGATGCTGACATACAACCGGCAGGGGGACATCGACTACGGCAGTCTCAGTTTCGACCCCTTCAAACGCCATGTCCCGCCTGACGCCATGATTCAAGACCTTCCCCTGCAGGAAGTCGTCCACATCCTGAGCGGGCGTTTTACCAATTTCGGGGAGCGCCCGGACGTATTCTTCAGCGCCAACACCATCATCTGCTACGACCGCAGCAACCTCAACGTGCATGTGTCGCCGGACTGCTACATGGCATTCGGGGTCGATGCCAGGGCCATCAGGGACCGGCATCTCTACCTTCCCTGGGAGGTCCGCAAGCCGCCTGACTGGGCGCTGGAGGCGGCGTCTCCAAGCACGGGGAGGCGTGACGTAGTGGACAAGCGCCTCATTTACGCCCGGATGGGCATCTCCGAGTATTGGCGGTTCGACTCCACCGGCGGAGACATTTACGGTGATCCGCTGGTTGGCGAGCGTTTGGTCAACGGCGTCTACCAGCCCTTTGATTTGACCGCTGAACCCGACGGCGTGCTCAAGGGATACAGCCCAACCCTGGAACTGTACCTCTGCTGGGCCAACCACAAGCTGTACCTCTACGACCCTGTCACCCGGACATATCTCAGAAACGTCGTACAACTGGAAGAGGCCCTCGAACAGGAACGTGCGGCCCTCGAACAAGAACGCGCGGCGCTCGAACAGGAACGCGCGGCGCGGGAGGCGGCCGAGGCCGAGTTGCGGCGGCTTCGGGAAGAGTCGCGCCGCCGGGACTTGGAGGGTTAGCCGGGCCGCCCCCGGTCCGCACCATGCTGCTTTGTATCGACATTGGCAACACCGCAGTGACGCTGGGCGTGTTCGACGGCGAGCGGCTGAACACGACCCTCCGCGTGGCCACGGATACACGCCGCCTGGCAGACGAATACGGCGTTCTGCTCACCAGCCTGCTCCGCCTGAAGGGAATCGAACCTGACGAGGTCACCGCCGCCTGCATTTGCAGCGTGGTGCCTCCGCTGACGGTTGTTTTCGAAGACGTCTGCAAGTCCTTCTTCGGGGTCAACCCCGTGATGGTGTCCGTTGGCACCCGCACCGGCCTGCGCATCCTTTACGACAGCCCCCGGGATGTGGGCGCGGACAGGATCGTTGACGCCGTGGCCGCCATTGAGCTGTACGGCGTGCCGGCCATCGTGGTGGACATCGGCACCGCCACCGTGTTCGATGCAGTGAACCGGGACGGCGAGTACCTGGGCGGGGCCATCGCGCCGGGAATCAGCCTGGCCGCCGACGCCCTGTTCCTGAACACCTCTCAACTCCGGCGGGTGGAACTGGCCGCGCCCGCCAGGGCCATCGGCCAGAACACGACCACCGCACTTCAGTCAGGTCTCGTCCTTGGCTACGCGGGCCTGGTCACGGGAATGGTGGAGCGGTTCAAGCAGGAATTGGGACAGGACGCCCGCGTCATCGGCACAGGCGGCTCCATAAGCGTAGTCGCCAGGGAGACCGATGTGTTCCACGCCATAAACTCGGACCTCACCCTGGTCGGCCTGCGGTTGATCTACAACATGAATAAGGACCGTTCCTGAGCCGGCAGCATCCCCGGCCCATCCGCATCCCAAGCCGACGCAGCCAAGCAGGAGGACAAGATGCCCGGTCCACTCGAAGGCAAGCACATCGTCCTTGGCGTCACCGGCAGCATCGCCTGCTACAAGGCCATTGACCTGGCCAGCAAGCTGACCCAGGCCGGGGCGCTGGTGGATACCATAATGAGCTACGGGGCAACCCAGTTCGTCACGCCGCTGGCTTTCCGCAGCATCACCCACCGGGCCGTTGTCACCGATACCTACGACTCCAACTCCGAGTACAGCATCGAGCATGTGGCCCTGGCCCACCAGGCCGACGTGGTGGTGATCGCCCCGGCGACGGCCCACTGCATCGCCAAACTGGCCCAGGGCTTGGCCGACGACCCGCTGACCACCACGATCATCGCAACCGCCGCGCCCGTCATGGTCGCCCCGGCCATGGACGCCAACATGTTCGACAACCCGGCCACCCGGGAGAACGTGGCCACGCTGAAACGCCGGGGCATGGTGATCGCGGGGCCCGCGCCCGGACGCCTGGCGTCGGGTCTGATGGGCATGGGCCGCCTGCTGGAGACGCCGGACCTGATGGGCTACATCTCCTACACCCTGGGCAAGGACGCCGACTTCAAGGGCCGCAAGGTGGTGGTCAGTGCGGGCGGCACCATGGAGGCCATAGACCCGGTGCGGGTCATAACCAACCACTCGTCGGGGAAGATGGGCTACGCCATAGCCGAGGCCGCGCGGGACCGGGGCGCGGAAGTGGCGCTGGTGGCGGCATCAACCGGCCTGCCCGACCCGGCGCTGGTGAACGTGGTGCGCGTGCGGTCGGCGCAGGACATGTGCGACGAGGTGCTGCGGCAGGTGAAGACCGCGGACGCGCTGATCATGGCCGCGGCCGTTGCCGATTATCGCCCGGCCAGCGAGTCTGAGCAGAAGATAAAGAAGTCCGCCGGCGACCTTACCATCGAGCTGGCCAAGACCACGGACATCCTGGAGGCGGCCAGGGGCAACTTCGTCAAGGTGGGGTTCGCCGCCGAGACCCAGGACCTCATCCCCAACGCGCGGGACAAGGTGACGCGGAAGGGGCTGGACCTGATCGTGGCCAACGACCTGACCGACCCCCAGGCCGGTTTCGGCGTGGACACCAACAAGGTGACCTTCATCGACGGAGACCTGAACGTCGAGGACCTGCCGGTGATGACCAAGTACGAGGTCAGCCAGCGCATCCTCGACCGGGTGCGCCAGCTATTCCCGATGTGAGGGGCCAACAGCCGGTGACAGCGAGCGCCGGTGATTTCCACGGCATGACCGGAATACCCCCACCGCATGGCCCGGCCTAGCCGAACAGGTAAAGATTGATCAGGGCTATTACCTGTTCCTTGGTGATGGGATCTCCCGTCCCGAAGAGATAGTCGTTTATGGCCTTTATAACCTCGTTCTTCTCGATGGTCCCGTTACCATTGGCGTCGTAGCGGGCAATCAGCGAGTCTCTATTGCGGGTCTCTATTATGGTGATCTTTGCGGTGTCGCTCTCGCCGAGAGTAGGGGTGTCGATCTTGATTTCACGGATGCCGGAAGGCGTTGCGGTGTTGATCTCAATGCGGAAGGTCGCGCTGCCGCCGTTCACGGAGGGCGAGCCGATGATCTGCTGAGTGACCCCCGCTATGGTGACCGCGCCGGCCGGGATTGGGCCGTCCATTGGCCAGTCCACCAGGGTAAGGTCAACCTCATCACCGACGACTGCCGATGTGGGCGAAACGGTCAAAAAGCCCTCGAGCTCGAATTCAACCGGCCCCGCCGAGAATGGCGGTAGATTCCCATCTTCGGCATAGATCATGTTTCCCTTCCCGGGGACAAAGGGCGGGACGGTCACGATGAGTAGGGCCTGGAAGGTATCGTCGCTGGCTACGGGCACGCTCACGAGCTCCAGACGAGTTTCGTTCGCATTATCCAGGTAGATAGTGGCCGTAGTGCCGTTCTGGAACCCCTTGCCGATAACGGTTATGGACTTGTTTCGGTTGGCGGCGTAGTCGCTTAGCTGGAGGGTGCGGTTGACGGTGATCTTCAACGAGGTGTCCATCAGGGACTGCCTGCTGGTAAAGACGCCGATGGGGCCTTTTCTTCCGCCCTCGGTGGGGTTCCTGATCCCGGCGCCAGTGGATACGAGGACGCTGACCGTCGCACCCGCGGCGATGCCGGGAGCGCCTTCTACATTGCCGTTCATGTCGGGAACATAGAAGGTGTACTCGACGTTGTTCAGAGCCGCCGAGTTGCTGAGGCCGTGCTTGCTGCTTGTCAGTATCTCCCGCGCGGCGTCATTGGAGGGGCTGTAAGCGGCGGTGGTGCTGGGGCCGGAGGCATCGGTGGTGGCACTGCCGGAACCAATACTCGCGGATACGGTGACATTGCCCTTTGACAACACTGCGGGCAGGTCCCTGAAGTCCTTGTCGAAATGGACCGTGATGGTGTCCTGGCCCGTGAGCATAGCCGACGTGGTGAATTGGAACCGGTATCCTGATATTTCCCCGGGGTCTTGAGTGGTGCTGGTCACCATTGGACCCGTGACCATTGGAATACCGTCGGCGGGTGCGCTGCACCGGGGCAGGTTGATCTGATCCAGGTCATTCTCTGGTATGTTCAGCAGTTCATCGGGAACGCACCCGGTGAACCGGTTGCCGCCGAGGGACAATTTGGTCAGCCTTCGAATGTTACCCAATTCCGCCGGAATCGCTCCGGTCAATTGGTTGCCGGAGAGGTCGAGGGTCACCAGACTGTCCATGTTGCCGAGTTCCACTGGAATTGTCCCGGTCAACTGGTTGTTGGAGAGGTCCAGAACCACCAGGTTGTCCAAGTTGCTGAGTTCCGCCGGAATCTCACCGCTCAACTGGTTCCTGTGGAGGAACAGGGATTTCAGGTTACCGAGGTTGCCCAGGTCCGCTGGTATGGTCCCGGTCAAGTGGTTGCCCCAAAGGTACAACAGGGTCAGGTTGGCCAAGCTACTCAACTCCGCCGGTATCGGCCCGGTTAACTGATTGTTGGAGAGTGCCAGTTCTTCCAGGTTAGTCAGGCTGCCCAACTCCGCTGGTATCGGCCCAGTCAACTGGTTTCCCCAAAGGTACAACAGGGTCAGATTGTCCAAGCTACCCAAGCCCGCTGGTATCGGCCCGGTCAACTGATTGTCGGAGAGTGCCAGCTTTTCCAGGTCAGTTAGGCTGCCCAGTTCCGTTGGTATAGTCCCGGTCAACTGGTTGGTGTGGAGGTGCAATTCCTCCAGTTGTAGAAGATTTTCCAAGTCCGTTGGTATGGTCCCGGTCAACTGATTGTCGGAGAGGTACAGATTTTCCAGGTTAGTGAGGCTGCCCAGTTCCGTGGGGATGGTCCCGGTCAACTGGTTCCCCCAGAGGTACAGATTTTCCAAGTTAGTGAGGCTGCCCAGTTCCGTGGGGATGGTCCCGGTCAACTGGTTCCCACCAAGTGCCAGCACCTCCAGATTGGGCAGGCTGCCCAGCTCCGCCGGTACTAGCCCGGTCAACAGGTTCCGGGTGAGGTTCAGGTATTCCAGGTTGGTCAGGTTGCCCAACTCCGGGGGCATGGTCCCGCTCAACTGGTAGCCAAGGAAGCTAGGGATGCTCTGAACAAGTGTCTGATGATGCGGCATAGTACGGTTGGCAGCCACGACAAAGATCAAGGGTGAGACACGATGGACCAGCCGACGTTCTCCGACCTGGAGTACCAGGGCAAGAAGCGCAAGACACGCCGGGAGGTGTTTCTGGAGCGCATGGACGGCCTGATTCCCTGGGGGAGGCTGGAGGAGCGCATCCGCCCCTTCTACCCCAAGGCCGGAAACGGCCGGCGTCCCTACCCGCTCTCAGTGATGCTGCGAGTCCACTGCGTGCAACTCTTCTACAACCTGAGCGATCCCGGTACGGAAGACCTGCTCTATGAGGCAGAGTCCGTCCGGCGGTTCGTGGGCCTGAGGCTGTCTGGGGCTTTGCCCGATGAGACCACGATACTGAACTTCCGCCATCTGCTGGAGCGGCACAATCTGGGACCGGGCCTTTTGGAGGAGATCAACGCCCACCTGGAGTCCCAGGGTCTCAAGCTGAGAGAGGGGACCATCGTGGACGCCACCATCATCGAGGCGCCGCCGTCCACCAAGAACCGGGCCGGGGAGCGGGACCCGGAGATGCATCAGACCAAAAAGGGGAACCAGTGGCACTTCGGGATGAAGGCTCATATTGGGGTGGACTCTGAGACGGGGATAGTGCACAGCATGAGCACGACGGCGGCCAACGCCCACGACATTACGGAGGCCCACAACCTGCTGCACGGGGGCGAGACGGTAGTGTGGGGCGACGCTGGGTACCAAGGGATCCACAAGAGGGAGGAGACCCAGGGGTTGGAGGTGGAGTGGCAGGTGGCCATGCGTCCTGGCAAGCGGCGGAAGCTGGAACCGGAGAGTGAGGAGGCGCTGGCGGAGCAGGCAAAGGCATCGGTGAGAGCCAAGGTGGAGCATCCCTTCCTGAGGGTGAAGGGTCTGTTCGGCTATGGCAAGGTCCGCTACCGGGGGTTGATGAAGAACACACAACGGCTGGCGCTGCTGTTTGGGCTGGGCAACCTGCTGACGGCGGAGGTCCAACTGGCAAGATGCCGGTAGCCGGACCGTGGGGCCGTGTGCCATCAGAATAGCCCGAGGATCAATGGGGCAGGTCGAAGGACGTACGATTCATCAAATGCCAGAGAGCGAAGCCAGCCCGCAGGAAGGTCCTTGCTCATTCAGAGACCTGTAGCCGCCCCTCGGCTCCAAGATCGAATATGCAAGCTCAGCAGGCTTGTTCAGAGAATTCCTAGATAAGTCCAACCTTTCCAGGTTGGTCAAGTTACCCAACTCCGGGGGTATAGTCCCGGTCACGCCGTAAGTCCTCAGCTGGTAAACCCGGCGCGGCGAACCGCTCACGAACACACCTCTCCACGAGCCTATGTAAACGCTGGCAGACCAATCCAATGACCTGCTGCCTGCCAGCGTGTCCCGTGCCGCAAGCAGTGTAACGCAGTCGTCGAACAGGCCCAGGTTGTTGGCCAAGTCGGGCACCGCAATCCCGTTGGCGCAGTGCGGTGACTGCCCCGCCGCCTTTGACGGGATGATGACGAGGAGTGCAACGGCCAGAATGAACGGAACAACTTGGAGCCACTTTGCCATTCCGGGACTTCGCATCATCTCACCACCTATCTTCAGGAATGCGGAGATACCAACCGGATGAGCACAACTCCGGATTACCGCGAAATGCGGGACTGGGGCTGTGCCCCTGGTCGATTAGCCCGACACCGACTCCTTGAACCTTCGGATGGCGTCTTCGTTAGCTGTGAGCGCATCGGGCGTGGTGAACCGGAACCGGTACCCTGATACGTCCCCGGGGTCTTGAGTGGTGCTGGACACCGAGACGTCCGTGACCATCGCAGGCTGGAAGTCCGCTGCTTGACCGTTATAGTCAATGGGCTGGTCAGCGCCCTGGACTCCCAGGGGGGCGATGACGCCAAGGGCAAACATGGCGGTGAACGCGGCGAAGACCGCGGCGGCCGCGGCTATCAGCCACCGCAGGCGTATCCCTCTGGCTGCGTCTCCAAACCCCATGTCCGTCCTCTCCCTTGCGCACCGGTCCTGTGCTTCCCGTATTGTATCGGGAGATTTCGGACTTAGGAAGCAAACGCCTGCTGCCACAGCATGACCGGAATACCCCCCCTGCACGGCCCGGCCTAGCCGAACAGGTAAAGATTGATCAGGGCTATTATCTGTTCCTTGGTGATGATTCCATCAAAAAGGTAGCCATTTATGGCGGCAATGACCTCGCTTTTCTCGATCATGCCGTCCCCGTCATCGTCATACGGAATCCCCAAGGGTAGCCGGGCGGCCCAGTTACCGTTGCCGTCCGCATCTTCCGCCGCGCCGGCGGCGATATTCACCGTTACCTCGCCGATGGCGTTGGGCGTCACGTCAAAAGTGTAGACGGCCCCGCCTCCGGCAAAATTCCCGGCAGCGCCGTTAACTACCCTGACGTCCTCCAGCGCAAAGCCGGAAACCGGCTCGCTGAACATGGCCTCCAGTGAGATTTGGGAGCCAAGCCTGACCGGAGCGCCCGCCGCGGACAAAAACCTTACAACCACCACCGGCCGGCCATCCAGCATATCGCAGAAGAGTAGTCCCAGTTGGGGAAGATCGTTATACCTTATGCTCCGCAGACTTGCGGGAATACATCCGGTCAACTGGTTTCCGTAGAGGTACAGCCTTTCCAGGTTGTCGAGGTCGCCCAACTCCGTCGGTATCTCCCCGCTCAACTGGTTATTGCCGAGGTTCAAGTATGTCAGGTTGGTCAGGTTGCCCAGTTCCGCTGGTATCTCCCCGCTCAACTGGTTGCCGGGGAGGAACAGTCCTCCTCGCAGGCTGGACAGGTTGCCCAGCTCCGCCGGTATCTCCCCGCTCAGTTGATTCCCGCCAAGTTCCAGTTGTTCCAGGTTGGGCAGGCTGCCCAGCCATACTGGTATCTCCCCGGTCAGCTCGTTATTGGAGAGGTATAGATCTGTCAGGTTGGCGAGGTTGGCCAACTCCGGCGGTATTTCTCCCCTCAACTGGTTTCTGAACATTGATAGCAACCTGAGGTTGGCAAGGTTGCCCAGCTCTACCGGTATCTCCCCGCTCAACTGGTTTTCGAGGAGGACCAGCCTTTCCAGGTTGGCGAGGTCGCCCAACTCCGGCGGTATTTCCCCGCTCAACTGGTTCTTGCTGAGGTCAAGGGACGTGAGGCTGGCGAGCTTTCCCAACTCCGCTGGTATACTCCCGCTCAACTGGTTCTCTCGGAGGAACAGAGATTTCAGGGTGGCGAGTTTTCCCAACTCCGCTGGTAATGCCCCGGTCAACTGGTTTTCGGACAGAAACAGTTCATTAAGGTTGGGCATGTTGCCCAGCTCCGGCGGTATCTCCCCGGTCAACTGGTTTTTATCGAGCCACAGCTGTTCCAGGTTGGTGAGGTTGCCCAACTCTGCGGGTATCACTCCGCTCAACTGGTTCCTGTAGAGGAACATCTCCCTCAGGCTGGCGAGTCTGCCCAACTCCGCCGGTATCTCCCCGCTCAACTGGTTTCTGCTGAGCCACAGGGTTTGCAGGTTGGCCAGGCTGCCCAGTTCCGCCGGTATTGCCCCGCTTAACTGGTTGTTGGAGAGAATCAAATGGGCCAGATTGGTCAGGTCCCCCATTTCCGCCGGTATCGGCCCGGTCAATTGGTTTCTGCCGAGGTTCAAGAGTGTCAGGTTGGGCAGGCTGCCCAGCTCCTCGGTCATCTCCCCGCTCAACTGGTTGCTACCGAGGTTCAGCACTTCCAGGTTGGCGAGGTTGCCCAGTTCCGCCGGTATCTCCCCGCTCAACTGGTTGTTGGAGAGGTACAACTCGTCCAGGTTGGTCAGGCTGCCCAGTTCCGAAGGTATCTCCCCGCTCAATTGGTTCCCGAAGAGGTACAACTTGTCCAGGTTGGTCAGGTTGCCCAGCTCCGAAGGTATCTCCCCGCTCAACTGGTTGCCGCCGAGGTACAACTCGTCCAGGTTGGTCAGGCTGCCCAGTTCCGCCGGTATCGGCCCGGTCAATTGGTTGCTGCGGAAGATCAGGTATGTCAGGTTGGTCAGGCTGCCCAGTTCCGCCGGTATCTCCCCGCTCAACTGGTTGCCGCTGAGATTCAACCGGAGCAGGTTGGGCAGCCTGCCCAACTCAGTTGGGATGGTCCCGCTCAACTGGTTCCGGGAAAGTCCCAACGTTCCCAGGTTGGTGAGGCTGCCCAGTTGCGCCGGTATTGTTCCGCTCAACTCGTTGTCCCATAGGTACAAGTATGTCAAGTTGGTCAGGCTGCCCAACTCCGCCGGTATCGGCCCGGTCAATTGGTTGCTGCGGAGGTTCAGGTATGTCAGGTTGGCGAGGTTGCCCAGTTCTGACGGTATCGCCCCACTCAACTGGTTGCCGCCGAGGTGCAGCCCAATGACCCGTCCAGCGCCATCGGTCTGTACACCGTGCCATTGGCCTATGGGCGCATCAGTCAGCCAGCGGGAGTTGTTCGTCCAATTCAAGCCATCCGCAGCGTTGTAGAGGGCCACCAGCGCGGCCCTGTCCGCCGCAACGCTTCCCGGGTCCGGGGAGAAAGTGTCCGCTATTATGATCATCTTGAAGTCGGACTCGCCGTTGGCCGACACCTTGATCTCATGGGCGCCGGAAGGCGTGCCGGTCACGTGGTCCCTCGACAGGGTGGTCCCGTGCCCTTTGAAGTCCTTGTCGAAGTGGACGGTGATAGTGTCCTGGTTCGCCGTGAGGTCCTCCGCAATTACGAAGGAGAAGCGGAACCCGGACACTGCTCCGGGACGCTTGACGGTGTTGTCCGCCGTGAAGTCCGAGACCATTTGAGACTGGAAGTCTACTGCTTGACCATTATCGTCAACAGGATGGTCAGCGCCCTGGACTCCCAGGGGGGAGATGCCGCCAAGGGCAAGCATGGCGGTGAACGCGGCGGAAACCACGGCGGCCGCGGCAATCAGCCACCGCGGGCGTATCCCCCTGGCTGCCTCTCCAAACCCCATGTCCGTCCGCTCCCTTGCACGTCGGTCCTGTGCTTCCCGTATTGTATCGGAAGATTTCGGACTTACGAAGCAAACGCTTGCTGACGAGGTATGACGGGAATATCACCCCCCTGCACGGCCCGGCCTAGCCGAACAGGTAAAGATTGATCAGGGCTATTACCTGTTCCTTGGTGATGGGATCTCCCGTCCCGAAGAGATAGTCGTTTATGGCCTTTATGACCTCGCTCTTCTCGATAGTACCGTTACCGTTGGCGTCGTAGCGGGCAACCAGCGGTTCCCTATCCAGGGCGGCCAGGATACTGTTAGCCGCTTCGTCCGTAACCCAGCCGCTCCAGGTATCGACGTTGTTGATAAGCCAGTAGAGGGCGGCATCCTCAATCGAAGCGTCGGAGTTGGAATGCCGCCATCTGGTTACATTCCGCAGGTGGACGTCGATATCGAATTCCCACTGCCGCAGGAATTCCACCACGCCGGGCGCCCTCCCCGGCAGTCTGGAATTTACCCCAATCAGGATGGTGGCGTCCTGGTAGGCGCAAGCCTTGGTGGTGCGCCAACACTCGTCGCTGTACTCGGGTTCTTCCAGGCGCACCAGGTCCAGCAACAGGGCGGGTGTGTTGATTCCCCGCTGGAAGCCGAGCCAAGGATCATGCCTTTCGTAGGCGCCATAGAGATCGGCATTCAGGAGGTCTTGGGAGCCGGGTTTGATTACGTGCAGGTAGTCGGTCAGGCCGTAGCCCTTGATTTGGGCATCGTTGACCAACTCGCATTCCCAGCCGAGGACGCAGGAAACCAGACGCGCCTTGCCGCCGGTTTCGGCGGTGGCAAACAACGCCTGGTACTGCTGCTCTTTCAGGTCTTCCACGCTATCCAGTTCCGGGTACTGCTCTTGCAGGTAGTACGGAATTACAAAGGCCGACTGCCATTCGTTTACCAGGCTGGCGCCCAGGGACAGGACCTCTCCCGCTTCCAGGGCCTCTTCCCAACCCAGCCTCTCATCGTAAATCCAGACTTCCATTGCGACGTGGACATCGCCGGCGCGAAGGGCCTGGAACAGCGGTAATGTGGCTCCGAATTTAAGGTCGGTGGGGTAGCCGTAACCATTCCGGACAATGTACCGGGCGATGCGGTTCTGGAGTAGGACGCTTTCCCAGTTCATGTCAGCGAAAACAATCGTTGGCAGCCTGTCCTCTATTATGATCTTCTTGACGCCGGACTCGCCGTTGGCCGTCACCCTGATCTCATGGGCGCCGGAAGGCGTGCCGGCGTTGATCTCAATGCGGAAGGTCGCGCTGTGTCCGAATACGTAAGGCGTGCCGATGATCTTCTGAGTGACGCCCGCTATGGTGACCGCATTGGACGGGATGAGACCGTCCGGCCAGTCCACGAGGGTAATGGCGACCTCATCGCCGACGGCCGCCGACGATGGAGAAATCGTCAACAAGCCCTCGACCTCGAAGTCAAGCCTGTTGGATACATTCGGCGGTTCATTCCCGTCCTCGGCATAGATGATGTTTCCCTTGCCGGGGACAAAGGGCGGGACGGTCACGGTGAACGTGGCCTGGACTGTACCGTCGCTGGCTACGGGCACGCTCACCAGCCCCGTGCCATGGTCCATATCCATATCGCAATCATTATCCAGGTAGATAGTGGCAGTTGCGCCGTTCTGGAACCCCCGTCCGCTGACGGTTATCACCCTGCCGCGGTTGGCGGCATGGTCGCTGAGAGCTATTACGATAGGAACCGGCGCTCTTCCGTACACCAGGTACGGTTGCTTGTTGGTGTAGACCCCGAGCGGCCCTGCCGGTCCACTCGCGGTGGGGTTGGTGATGCCGGCGGTGGGGGATATGACCAGGGTGACCGTGGCTCCCGCCGCAATGCCGGGCGCACCGCCCTTTGCGCCGTTCATGTCGGGCACGTAGAAAGTGTACTCGACGTTGTTCAAGACTGCGGAATTGGAGAGGGGCGATGGTACGGCATTGGCATGGTGTACCGGGTGCGCGATCCCCAACCGGTCGAGGGTGGCGTCGGTGTTCGGGTTGTAAGCCCCGGTCCGCTCGATGGTCACAGTGTCGGCGATGGTGGCATCGCCGTCTTCGAGGTATGCGGATACGGTCACATGGTCCCTCGACAAGCTGGTCCCGTGCCCCTTGAAGTCCTTGTCGAAGTGGACGGTGATGGTGTCCTGGTTCGCCACCAGGTCCTCCGCAATTACGAAGGAGAAGCGGAACCCGGACACTGCCCCGGGATGCTTGACGGTGTTGTCCGCCGTGAGGCCCGAGACCATTTGAGACTGGAAGTCCGCTGCTTGACCGTTATCGCCAACGGGCTGGTCAGCGCCCTGGACTCCCAGGGGTGAGATGACGCCAAGGGCAAGCATGGCGGTGAACGCGGCGAAAACTGCGGCGGCCGCGGCTATCAGCCACCGCGGGCGTATCCCCCTGGCTGCCTCTCCAAACCCCATGTCCGTCCTCTCCCTTGCGCACCGGTCCTGTGCTTCCCGTATTGTATCGGAAGACTCCGGACTTACGAAGCAAACGCCTGCTGCCGCGGTATGACGGGAATATCACCCCCCCGCCCGGCCCGGCCTAGCCGAACAGGTAGGCGTTAATCAGCCGTATCACCTCGGCCTTGGTGATACTTCCATCGCCAAATAGGTAATCTTTATGGCCTTTATGACCTCGCTCTTCTCGATAGTCCCGTTACCGCTGGTGTCGTACCGGGCAACCAGCGGGTCCTCGGGTGGGCAGAAGAGCAGCCCAAGCCGGGTGAGGTCGTTGTCCTCCACATCCCGCAAGCCATCCGGCACGCACCCAGTCAGTTGGTTTCCAGCCAAGTGAAGCACCCTCAGATTCATCAAACGGCCCAGTCCGGCCGGTATCTTCCCGGTCAACTGGTTGATGCGGAGATTCAGTACCTCCAGGTTGGTCAGGTTGACCAACTCCGCCGGAATCGTCCCGGTCAACTGGTTCTCGTAGAGGTACAAGTTGGTCAGGTTGGTCAGGTTGCCCAGTTCTGTCGGTATCGCCCCGCTCAACTGGTTGCTGCGGAGGTTCAGTGTCTCCAGCTTGGAAAGGCTGCCCAGTTGCGTTGGGATTGTTCCAGTCAACTGGTTGCTGCGGAGGTTCAGCACTTGCAGGTTGATCAGGCCGCCCAACTCGGTCGGGATGGTCCCGGTTAACTGATTGTTGCGGAGGTTCAGCCAGGTAAGGTTCGTCAGGTTGCCCAACTCGGTTGGGATGCTGCCGTTAAACTCGTTCTCGTAGAGGTACAACTCGGTCAGGTTGGTCAGGTTGCCCAGTTCCGTCGGTATCTCCCCGCTCAACTCGTTCTCGTAAAGCCACAACTCGGTCAAGTTGGTCAGGCTGCTCAGTTCCATCGGGATCGTTCCGGTCAACTTGTTGCTGTGGAGGCTCAGTATCTCCAGGTTAGTCAAGTTCCACAGTTCCGTCGGTATAGTCCCGGTCAACTTGTTCTCGTAAAGCCACAACCCGGTCAGGTTGGTCAGGTTGCCCAGTTCTGTTGGGATTGTTTCAGTCAACTAGTTGGCGCTGAGGGACAGCCTCTCCAGGTTGGTCAGGCTGCCCAACTCCGCCGGTATCGTCCCAGTCAACTGGTTGCTGCGAAGGGCCAGAAATGTGAGGTTGGTTAAGTTGGCTAACTGGTTAGGAATAGTTCCGGTCAACTGGTTGATACCGAGGTCCAGTGTCTCCAGGTTGGTCAGGCTGCCAAGTTCCGTCGGTATCGTCCCGGTCAACTGGTTGTCGCGGAGGTTCAGGTGCGTCAGGCCCATTAGGCTACCCAATTCCAGCGGTATCGTCCCGGTCAACTCGTTCTCGTAGAGGTACAAGTGTGTCAGGTTGGTCAGGTTTCCCAACTCGGTCGGGATGCTGCCGCTCAACTGGTTGCTGCGGAGGTTCAGGTATGCCAAGCTGGAGAGGCTGCCGAGGGTGTCCGGTATGCTGCCGGTTAGTCCCATCTCTCTGAGGTCCAGCCTGACAACCCGGAGCGGCGTGCCGTCCAGCCTGACCCCGTCCCAGTCTGCTATTGGAGTGTTCGCCGACCAATTCAGAGTCGCACTGCCTGCCAGCGTGTCCCGCGCCTCCAGCAACACATCGCAGTCGGCGACCAGGCCCGGGTTGTTGTCCGCGCAGGGGGACGATTGGGCCGATGCGGTTAGCGGGATGCCCGCCAGCAAGCCGATAACCAGGAAAAGCGGTATTGCCGGAAACCATTTCGCTATCCATACACTTCTCATGACATACCTCCTTCATCAATACAATCAATAAATGCAATAACACTAATGGCGCAATAATACCATAATGTTTCCGGCATCCGTATTCGCGTGAATGCGGATGCCGGAATGACCGGGTAACGGTCTAGCCCGAGACGGCCTCCTTGAACCTTCGGATGGCGTCGATGTGCTGGTCGGGGCCTTCCAGCCCGGCCCGCATGGTGTTGACCGACAGGTGGGTCGCGCCGATTTCCTCCCAGGCCGCCGCGGCCTTGCTCCAGGAGTCGGCGTCGCCGCTGGCGATGCTGATGCGGCCCTCGATGCCGATGGACATGGGGTCCCGGCCCGCGGCCTCGGCGTACTGGCGCATCAGGGCGATCTTCTCCTGGCCCTCGCTGTCGGGCTGGAACTGGGGGAACCAGCCGTCGCCCATGCGCCCGATGCGGCGGATGACCCGCTCGTGGCCGCCGCCGAACCAGATGGGGATGGGCCGCTGCACCGGCAGGGGGTTGATGCCCGCGTGGGTGACCCGGTGGTAGCGTCCCTCGAAGTTGACCACCTCGTTGGTCCAAAGCTCCCGGAGCAGCCGTATCTGCTCAACGCTGCGCGCGCCCCGGTTGGAGAAGTCCTCGCCCAGGGCCTCATACTCCACGTGGTTCCAGCCGATGCCGATGCCCAGGCGCAGCCGGCCCCCGGTGAGCAGGTCAACCTCCGCCGCCTGCTTGGCCACCAGCGCGGTCTGCCGCTGTCCCAGGATCAGGACCTCGGTGGTCATCTGTATCTTCTCCGTGACCGCGGCCAGGTAGCCGAACAGGACGAACGGCTCGTGGAACATGTCGGTGGAGCGGTAGGGCCGCTCCCAGTTGGGGTGCTTGCTGGCGTCGGCCCCAAGAACGTGGTCGAACACCGGCATATCCTCGTAGCCCATAGCCTCGGCGGCCTGGGCAAAGTCGCGGACTCCGGCCGGGTCCGCACCGATTTCCGTCTGCGGGAAAATAGCGCCTAGCTGCATTTCAGCATCCTCCTTTGGATTTGATAAAGAGTCTCAACGTCGGCAGTATCCCGGCTGGCGTTCCGTGCGTCAACTCCCGTTGGCGGAATGTCTGAACTGTGATTCATGGGATTGATGGATTTGTATGATTTTACAATCATGGCTATCCCGGAATCAGAGAAATCACAGTTCAGACGAAGAACAGAGAGGCCCGGCAGAGTATCCGTATCTAAGTTGACAGTCATATAAAATGAGTCTACAAATGGGCAAGCCGAGGCAGAGATGAAGCTGCATTGGAGGAACTCCCATGAAAGTCAAACGGTTCGACTGCAACCCCATCATTCACCTGGGTTTGAGCGATACCCTGGACGGCAACATCAACGGGCCGTCGCTGATCGAGGCGCCGGACTGGCTGCCGGACCGGCTGGGCAAGTATTACCTATACTTCGCCCACCACATCGGTTCCTTCATCCGGCTGGCCTATGCCGACCGGCTGGAAGGCCCCTGGAGTATCTACGAACCGGGAACGCTCCAGATTGAGCAGTCCCACTGCTATAACCACATCGCATCCCCCGATGTCCACGTGGACGATGAGCGGCGGGAAATCCGCATGTACTACCACGGCTGGGTGGCCGACCGGGTCCAGAAGACCAAGGTGGCCGTAGCCAAAGACGGTCTGAACTTCGAGGCGTCGCCGGAGGACCTGGGCCAGCCCTATTTCCGGGTGTTCCGGTGGCAGGGTTACCACTACGCCGTTGGGATGCCGGGCGTCTTCTACCGCTCGAAGGACGGCCTGACCGGGTTCGAGCAGGGTCCGACACTGTTCAGGGACAACATGCGCCACACGGCCCTGGCCGTCGATAACTCAGAGACCCGGGGCAATAAGCTGCGGGTCTTCTACACCAACGCGGCAGACTCCCCGGAGCGGATATTCCTCTCCACCATTGACATTGGCGGCGACTGGTCCCAGTGGAAAGCCTCGGACCCCGTCATGGTGCTGGAGCCGGAGACGGATTACGAGGGCGCGGACCTGCAACCGGCGCCTTCAGCCCGCGGCGCAATCCTGGAAAGGGTGCGCCAGCTCAGGGACCCCGGCATATTCCGGGAGAACGGCAACACCTACTTGCTGTACTCCGTGGCCGGGGAGCAGGGCATCGCCATCGCAACCGTAGAGGAGGACTAGCCAGAGGAGGACCAGCCCTCACCGGCATAGTTGAGCATGACACCTGAAGCGCGCGCCCGCAAAATCGAGTCCTACGGCATTGCTTACGAGACCCTGATTGACGGACTGGGCAAGTTCCCGCGGGAGATGTGGGACTTCCGCGACGAACACGGCTGCTGGAGCATCCGGGAGCACATCGTCCACATCACCGACAGCGAGGTCAACAGCTACATCCGGTGCCGCCGCTTCATAGCGGAGCCGGGGGAGCCGCTCATGGCCTACGACGAGAACGTATGGGCAACTGCCCTCGGCTACGCCGGCCGGAGCGCCGACGACGCCCTGGAGCTGTTCCGCTTGCTTCGCCGACAGAGTTACGCCCTCATCAAGTCACTGCCGGAAGAAGCCTGGGCCAACACCTGCTACCACCCGGAAAACGGGGACATGACGCTGGACGACTGGCTGGATGTGTACGAAGCCCACATCCCGGAGCACCTCAGCTATATGCATGAGAACTACGACGCCTGGCGCAACGGGCGGTGACCAAATTGTGGAAAATCCACTGGACACAGGCACCCGGTTCGAGTGTATAATGTGAGGGACAACACACTTGCGCGAGCGGAAGTGGCTCAGTGGTAGAGCATCTCCTTGCCAAGGAGAGGGTCGTGGGTTCGAATCCCATCTTCCGCTCCAATCCCCCTCCGGTTTCCGTTTCTCCCTCAAGGTTCAATCACGCCCGTTCACCATACCGTATGGCCAGATTTTCCGCCTGAGTGTTAGCGTATGCGGTCATTGTTCCATATCCTAATGTCAATCGCGGTCATATTGCTCCTGGTAGCCTGTGGCGGCGCTGCCGCGACGACACCCGCCGATGAACCTTCCCCAACTCCTACGTCGGACAACCCGACGGGAGCGGGCCAGACCGCATTCGGCATCGGGAGGGAGTTGGAAGGAGTGGATATCGCCGTCGACGAGTGCGCCTGGACTCAGCCCGAGGGCGGGGGAGACCCGGAGTTGAACGTGACTTTCACGCTGGATAACGGTTCCGGGGAGCAGCTATTCGTCACCTACAGGCTTCAGAACAGTTCCGGGACCATCTACAAGCAGGCCGGGGCCGCCGGTGACCTGACCGTCAATGACAAGGACTCCGGCACCCGCACCATGTCCACGGACAAGTTCGACGCGGGGTCAACGGACATCGACCTGATCGTGTCCATCGAGCGGTTTCAGGACCGCACCCACGAGACCATTTCCCTGGGCGAGTGCTCCGGGCCGTAGCGGCGGGACTCAGTTCCTGACCAGCATCCCCGGCTGGCAGTGGCGGCAGTAGCTGGTTATGCGCTGGTTGGCGTTCAACTGGGTGATGTTGGCCCCGCAGTCCGGGCACGGCTCTCCGCCCTTGCGGTGGACCTTTAGGAAGTCACGAATCTTGACGTGGATTTCTTCTCCCATCCGTTCCCGCAGCACGTCGCGGGCTTCCTCCACCACCAACCGGCATTGCTGGTGGAGGCGGGCCTTCTCTTCCCCGTCCAGGGAGTTGGCCTTGCGGAAGGGGGAAATACCGGCGGCGAACAGTATCTCGTCGGAGTAGGCGTTTCCGATTCCCGACAGGAATGCTCCTCTCGTTAGCACCCCCTTTATCTCGCCCCGGAACCGCTTCAACCTGTCCTGGAACTCCTCGAAGGGGATGCCGTCCAGAACGTCCGGGCCCTGGTCGTTCAGGCGGGGCACCTGGTCCATCTGGTCCTCGGTCACGTAGTAGACCAGCCCCATCTGGCGGTCGTCCAGGTATCTTAGCTCCGCGTCCTCGCCCAGGCTGACGGTGAAGCAGGTCTTCTTCAGCACCTTGGTTGATGGAGCGCAATGCTGGAGGGCGCCGGTCAACATGGGATTGACCACCAGCCAGCGGCCGCCTTCCATCTCGCCCAGCAGGAACTTGCCCCGGCGGTGGAATTCGCCAAAGCTCCGCCCTGCCACGTCGGCGGAGAAGTCCCCGGCCAGGGACCGCATCACCGTGGGCCGGAGCACGGTGGCAGACTCCACCGTCCGGCCCTGCACGCGGTCGTTCAGGAAATCCTTGATGACTTCAAGGTCGGGCGCTTCCGGCATGGCGGTCTCCCTGTTTCGTTGTGGGCCGGCGCTTTGTGGTCAAGAGACTGGTGAGAGGCCGGGCTACTCCGGGGTCTCCCGGTCTCGCAATGTGGACTCGGAATGCCGGAGCGAAAACCCGGCCGGTGACGTATCTCCCAAACGCAAATCGGTGTTTCCGGTAACTTCCGCCAGCCGCCGGCGTTGGCTATTGGACGCGATGGTTGATGATTGAGGGTCCCGGAAATCGAGAGATTCCAGCAACGGCATCATCTCTTCTACTGCTTCAACGGCTTCCCCGACCTCTCTCATGCTTCTCTGATTCTCATAGAAGTTCTGATGCCCCTTGTAGGCGTCCGAGAGAGCGTTGCCGAGTTCGGGCTCGTTATATTCAGCTACGATCAGACGGCCAATACATTCAAGTTGCCGGTGTGACACATGACGCCAGCCTCGCTGTTCTCCGATAATCTTCAGGTGTTGGGCAACCGCCGCCCATGCCTTTTCACCGGCCTGGAGACGGCGGCCCTGTTCCAGTTCCTCGCGGGCATGTTGAATGAACATGCGGCTCATCGCCCTGCGGTCTTCGGTAGTTTGCAACCCGGGTTCGGGCAGTATTGGCTCGGCTGCCATACTATTCCGGCCTCGTCTTGTAATCAGGCATTATACACTGCCGATATCAACCTTAGTCCCGAGTCATAGCGCAGGTTTGCTCTGTACCGCTTCCGCTCCAGGGGATATAATCCCTGCGTCGGCGCCGGTCCATAAAATCCGGGGCCGCGGCACTGGGACAATATCCCCGGACGGGTGGGCGCTTGGCGCTTCAGAAGTCCGGTCGAGAGGGAGTAGATGGCATGGCAGATTACACTTCCTGGGTACACGGCGCGACGATGCAGATCGAATACCCCAACCGCATCACCTCGGTAAGGCACACCGGACCCTTCGTCCGGATCGAGGGCGCGGACGGCCAGAACACGTGGGTCCACTTCCCGGTGCCCACCCCCGCCGTGGTTGACGGGACCAGGACCAAGGCCAACGCTGCCCTGCTCAGTTTCAGGACCCGCTCCCACGCCATAGTCCACGAGGTAATCGTCTACGACGGCGAGAAGCGTATCGCCGAGCACATGGACCTGGGAATGGAGGGGGACCACCTCGACGGCCGGTTCGAGATTCCGGGCACTCCCGAGGTGGACAAGGGCCTGAACATCACCGTGGGCGTCCAGTTCAAGGACAAGGCCCCCGACACCAGGGCATTGCAGATAGAGATCGTCGGGGCCGGTATCGAGTTCTCCGGCTAGTAGGTCGCGGCCGGGACCAGCGCCGTCGTCTACATGCCGGCCAAGTGGAACAGCCAGGCCAGCGCCCCGGAACCGATGATGGCCAGGGGCGCTGGCGCCCGGAAGAACATCACCGCGCCGAAGGCAAGCAGGGCGATTGCGGCCTGCACCGGTGAGTCCACCGCCCGGTCCCATAGCAGGAACACCGCGGCCACCACCAGCCCGATGGCTGTGGCGTTCACGCCAACCAGCGTTGCGCTTACCAGCGGTCGGGTGCGTACCCTTTCCCAGAAGGGCAGCACGGCGTAGATGACCAGGACCCCCGGCAGGAACAGCCCGGTGAAGGCTATCAGCGCGCCTGGGACCCCCCAGTAGGCCGCGCCCAGGTAGGCGCTGAAGCTGAACATCGGCCCCGGCAGCGCCAGCATCAGCGCGAATCCGTCCAGGAATTCCTCCTCGGTGACCCAACCGGGCGTCACCACCTCGGTCAGCATCATGGGCAGCACCACCTGCCCGCCGCCAAACACCAGCGACCCCATCCGGTAGAAGGACTCGGCCAGGGCCAGGGGCGTCCAGTCAAAGTAGGCCCGCGCCGCGATCAGGCCGGCCAGCAGCCCAAGGAACACCACCAGCAGGGCCGCGCCCACAGGAGGCGAGATACCCAGGTTGGAGAGTGGCCGCTCCGCAGTGTCATCCTCCGAAGCGGCCTGTTGCCCCCGCAGCGCGACCGCCGTGACCAGCCCGCCCGCCGCCAGCACGGCCGGGAAGACCCAGGGCTGGCGCAGCACCACGGCCACCGCCGCGCCGAAGAGCATCAGCCCCATCGTCAGCCTTGTGGTCACCACCACCCGTCCCAGCCGCCACGCCGCCGACGCGACCAGCGCCACCGCCCCTGCGCCGACCCCGTCCAGCCACGGCGGCCGGTTTTCTGGCGTCAGGAACTGGGCCGCTCCCAGACCCGCCAGGGCCATAATAACCACCGCCGGGTAGAGGAAGCAGAAGAAGGCCAGCAGTCCCCCCAGTGGGCCGGCGCGGGCGGTGCCCACGGCCACCACCATCTGGGTTGAGGTTGGCCCTGGGAGTCCCTGGCCCAGACCCAGCAGTTCGACGAAGCGGCGCTCGTCCAGCCAGCGTTTCCGCTCCACGAACCGTTCCTGCATCAGGGCGATGTGCGCCTGCGGCCCGCCAAAGGCGATCCAGCCCAGGGGCAGAAAGGCCCAGACCACCTCCCACAGCCGCCGCCCGTAGGACGGCAGCGGCGGAACCTCTAACGAGCCGCCCTCAGCCTCGCTGTTGTGGTCTTCCGGCACAGCGCTCATATAATCAGAGTCTCCGTCCGGTCTTGCCCTGGCCATCGCTGCTTGCCGTGGCTGAACGGGAGTGATAACTTACGGGCAAATCATGGTCTTCCAAACAGTCTTTCCGAACGGAATGTTAAGGGTTGAGGAGTCGGTATGACAACTACAGGGGTGACCACGCACAAGAACTTCATCGGCGGCAAATGGGTGGAATCGGTCTCCGGGCGGACCTACCAGGTCTACAACCCGGCCCACAAGACCGAATCGGTCGGGGAGTTCCAGACTTCCAACGCCGACGACGCCCTCAGCGCGGTGGCCGCCGCCAGGGACGCCCTGAACGGCTGGGCCAACACTCCCGCCCCGGTGCGCGCCGGGTTCCTCTTCCGCGCCCTGGAAGTCATGGGCCGCCGGGCTGACGAGATTGCCCGCACTATCACCATTGAGGAGGGCAAACCCATCGGCGATGCCCAGGGCGAGGTCAGGCGGGCCATGAACATCATCGAGTACGCGGCGGGCGAGGGCCGCAGGATGTTCGGCTACACCACTCCCTCGGAGCTGCCCAACACCGTCGCCTACACCATCAAGCGTCCTCTCGGCGTGGTGGGGATAATCACCCCCTGGAACTTTCCCATCGCCATCCCGACGTGGAAGATCGCTCCGGCGCTGATTTGCGGCAACGCCCTGGTGTTCAAGCCGGCGTCATCCACGCCCCTGAGCGCCGTCAAGCTGATGGAGGTGTTCGAGGAAGCCGGGCTGCCCCCGGGAGTCCTGAACCTGGTCACCGGCCCCGGCGGGCAGGTGGGCAACGCCCTGGTGGAAAGTCCCGACGTCAAGGGCATCTCCTTCACCGGCTCCACGGAAATCGGCACCGAGCTGTACGGCAACGGGGCGAAGCTGCTCAAGAAGGTGCAGGCGGAGATGGGCGGCAAGAACGCGGTCATCCTGCTTGAGGACGCCGACATGGACAAGGCCCTCGGCGGCATCGTCCAGGGCGCTTTCGGCTCCACCGGCCAGCGCTGCACCGCCACCAGCCGCGTGATCGTCGAAGAGTCGGTCTATGACGAGTTCGTCAACGGACTCATCGACCGCACCAGCAAGCTGAAGGTCGGCGACGGCATCGACCCTTCGGTTGACGTGTCTCCCCTGTGCGGCCAGGGCCAGTACGATAAGGTGCTGGAATACATCGGCGTCGGCGCAGAGGAGGGCGCGAACTTGGCCTACGGCGGCCACGGTCTCACCGAAGGCGAGTACGGCGAGGGCTTCTACATCGAGCCCACGGTCTTCACCGATGTTTCCCCCGACATGCGCATCGCGCGTGAGGAAATCTTCGGCCCGGTGCTGACGGTCTTCAAGGCCCGGGACCTGGAGGACGCGATACGGATCTCCAACAGTGTCGATTTCGGCCTGTCCTCGTCGGTGTACACCCGCGACCTGACCCGCGCCTTTGAGTACATCAACACGGTGGAGACCGGCATGGTCCACGTGAATGCCCCCACCCTGGGCGGCGAGGTGCACCTGCCCTTCGGCGGCCTGAAGGCGTCGGGCGTAGGTCAGCGTGAGCAGGGCACGGAAGCCTTCGACTTCTTCACCGAGACCATCACCGTCTACATAGACCACGCCGCCGCGCCAAGGCAGCAGGCACGGTTCATTTAGGGTCGGGGCAGTAAGTGCAGCCAATCTTTGACGCCGCGGGCGGCTACTTGCGGGGAGGCTCCATTGAGCTATCCACCAAGAGTGGGCAGGCCATCCCAAACGAACAGGTGGCCCAACTGCCCCGGGCTAGGATGGAAGCTGCGCGGGACAATGTTCTAAACTACCACCCCACCGCAGTGGAACGGTCGTTGAGCAGTGAATACAATTGCATGGGGATGGTCTTTGCCGCCAGACGCACTTGGGTCGACCCCGACCAGTTGGGAAACATCCTGCGCGGAGACGGCTACCGGAGAATCCGGGAGGAATCGGAGCTTACGGTGGGCGACATAGTGGTTTACCGTAACCGGAGCGGCTCTGCATCCCATGTTGGTGTCATCACCTCCATCGGTCTGTATGGATCAGACGGAACCCGGCAGGTTGTTGTACTGAGTCAATGGGGTTATGACGGTGAATACTTCCACGAGATAGATGACGTCAACCCACGTCTCGGCGAACCGGCCGACTATTGGACAGACAGGAAATGAACTGGCAACAGGCTGCGGAAGAGATTGAGAGCGTCGAGTTCGACGTCCAACTTAATGTAGTCAGCAGCTTCAAGTTGTTTCTGAACGCAGCCCGGGATGAACCGGCGGTAATCGCCCTTTACCAGGCCATGCAAGCATCGGAAGAAGTGTCGGACGCGGTCTTGGAGCGCGTCTGCGAGCTATCGAGACAGGAGATAGATACTCGGTACGCAAACACGAATGACGTCGCTCTTACGGTATACTTGTGGCTGCTATCACTTTGTAGGAAAACCCATGCTACGGTCGGGGCACTTTGTACAGTTAGCGCCACTAACTGCTTTTACGCTTGGAAAGCAGCAAGGTCGGGCCTCCTCCCGTTGCTGGCCCCAATGCCTGCCGGGGACATGATGGGAGAGCGAAACGAAGATCGCATAGAGACGCCGCTGAACGGTTCAGGCGGTTGGATTTACAGCCCCTGCCCGCTATCCAACGGAACAAGAAAAATCCTCGCCGGTCCCGTCACTCTGATGTCGGTGGCTGGTAGTGCGGGACACGAATGAAAGTCGTCTGGGCTACGTTGTGCGAAACATTTGTGCAGGACAAAAGCACAAATATGATCTCCGTGTTCAACGTCATTGAAGAAATACGGATTCTTGCCGCACCGCCAATGTCCGAACCTTGTGAAACGGCCCAAATAATCCCATACCCGTTCAAGCTGTTGGCGTCATTCGCCCGTTCTGCTCCCACCATCCAAGAACACGGCAGTTCAAGGGTTAGGATGGTCGGCCCTGATGGACTTGAGGAAACCTCGGAAGAGGTTGAGGTCAACTTGTTGGACTTCGAGATGTATCGAGTATGGTTCAACTATCCGGGACTACCAGTATCCTCGGTAGGGACATATCAGTTCCTGTTGGACTACAGAGTCGACGGCGGTGATTGGGAAAAGCCTTTTGAAATTCCCATACAGGTGAAATTGGGACCTGGCCCGAGTATTTGAGGTAAGTAAATGAAGATGGCCCGCAGCTGCGGGCCATCTTCATCTCAAGGTGCGGTCTTTGCTTAAGGGTGCAATGATTCCCAGAAACGCCTAAGCAAATAGGGGCGCCTAATTCGGCATCACCGCCACGCTGCGGATTTCCCCGAACTCCTTCTTCAGCTTCTGCCAGGAATCTCCGCCGTCGGTGCTCAGGTACACGTACCCGTAGAGGCTGGCCGCGGCGATGACGTTGGGGACCGCGGCGTGGGTGCCGAACCAGTAGACCACCGAGTTCGGCTCCTGGGGCAGCGGGGTCGCTTCCCAGGTCTGGCCGCCGTCGCCGGTGCGCTGGATGGCCCCGGTAACGCCGGGTATGGAGTCGCCGTTGCCCACGAACATCACGTCAGGGTCGTCCGCCTTGATCACCATCCCCCGGCAGTAGGAGCGGGTGTCGTTCTCGTTGAACTTGGGAAAGTAGTGATAGTCCCAGCTCTCGCCCTCATCGGTGCTGGTGGCGATGCCGAATGGGCTGGTGCAGTAGATGGACGTGGTCGGCCCTGCCTTCAGGGTCATTCCGTGAATGTCGCCGTGGAATGGGTCTGGCCCAAGGTCCGGCAGATGGACCCAGGAATCTCCGCCGTCCAGGCTCTTGTAGACCCCGTCGACCTCGATGCCCGCCCAGACCGTGCGGTTGTCGCGGGGGTCAACAATCATGTTGGTGGTCCGGGGAATCCCCACAGGACAGGGAATGGTCAGGCCCATCTCCAGGTGGTCCCAGGTCTTGCCTCCGTCCCGGGAGCGGTAGGCATTGGGCCTTGTGCCGGCGAAAATCGTATCCGAGTCCGAGGGGTCCACTGCCACCGACCAGATTTGCAGGTCGTCCATGGGTGAGTCCAGCTTCTCCCAGGTCGTCGCCCCGTCGTCGCTGCGGTAAATGCCAACGTCAGTGCCGGCTATGACGCGGTGCGGGTTGTCCGGGTACACCGCCAGCGCCCGCACGTTGCACTCAGAGGGCAGGGGGTCCCGGATGCGGTCCCAGGTGTTGCCGCCGTCGGTGGTCCGGGACAGACCGCCGCCGACGGTCCCAATGCAAACGGTATAGCCTGCTGCCATGACCTTCTCCTCCTCAGGTTGAATTACGCCCAGCCATTGGTCGACATAATGATAGCCTTACCCTGCCGGAAATGCCACCTTCCTTGATCATTGCCTCCGCATAGATTTCACCTTTGCCTGCCGGCAGCATACTCAGCCTATCCGGGTATGGCCCGCCGGGCAGACCTGCCCTGCATATCCTTGGCAAAAACGCCATATTTCAGTCGGGGTGCAGCGCACCGCACCCTTAACTTGCCCTTTGCACGGCCCGGTCGTAAAATGGCGCCACTACAGCATTAAGGAGGTCCATGGCTATGGCTGGCCTCAATCATCCATTGGAGAACGTCCGAGTATTGGACCTGGGACGGCACCAGGCGGGTCCACGGTGCGCCCAGGTGCTGGCCCGCATGGGGGCGGAGGTAATCAAAGTCGAGCGGATCGGCGGCGAAGAGACCCGTTATCACGGCCCCTACGTGCGCAGGCAAAGCTCATACTGGGTCCAGTACAACTCCGGCAAGAAGAGTCTCAGCATGGACCTGCGCAAGGAGAAAGGCAAGGAAGTCCTGCGCGACCTGGTCAAAGTGTCCGACGTGCTGGTGCAGAACTTCAGGCCCGGCACCATCGACACTATGGGGTTCGGCTACGATGTGCTCAAGGAGCTCAACCCCCGCATCATCATGGTCAACGTGTCGGCTTTCGGGCAGTTCGGACCCTACCGGGAAAACATCGGCTACGACCCCATCGGCCAGACCATGTCCGGCATCACGATGGTCACCGGCGATGAAGGAATGCCTCCCATCCGTACCGGCGTGCCCATCATCGACCGGATAACTGCCCTCCACGCTGCCATCGGAACCCTGTCCGCCCTGCACGAGCGGGAAGTCTCCGGCGAGGGCCAGACCATCGACGTATGTCTCGCCGACACGGGCTACAGCCTCACCGAGATCCCCATCACCGCCTACCACGGTACCAAGGTCCCGCCGCGGCGGGGCGAGCGCGGCGCGCCTCCGGGCGGCACCTACCAGTGCAAGGACGGCTGGGTGCTGCTTTCCGCCGGCGACCAGCACCACTGGCACCGGGTATGCAACGCCCTGGGCAGGCCCGAATGGCTGGAAGACCCCCGCTTCACCACCCGCAACGAGCGGGCCAGGAACCGCGACACGATCAACGACCGCATCAACGAGATTCTCGCGGAAATGTCCACCACCGAAGCCATCGAGCACTTCCGGAGGCATGACGTGGTGGCCGCGCCGGTGAACACCATCCCCCAGGCGGCCGAAGACCCCCACCCCTGGGAACGGGGAGCGATGGTGGAGGTTCCCGACTTCCTCGCCGGGAGCATTGCCGTGTCCGGAGACTTCTGGCACTTCAGCCGGACTCCGGTAACGGTCGGTTCCACCCCCCAGGTAGGTGAGCACAACGAAAATGTCCTCTCCGGCATCCTCGGCTACTCCGACGATCAGATCGCCGAGTTGTACGACGAGAACGTCATCAGCACCAACCACTACTACGACGATCTCGCCGAGTAACCCCGGCCCATTTCCCGACCACAAAATGGCCCCGGACCGCTGGTAGGTCCGGGGCCATCCCTGTCTGATGGGAGATTTCGGAGGTCAGTACGTAACCATCATCCGCTGGATTTCCTCCGGTTCCGTGGTGCGGGTCAGCGCCAGCATCAGCAGTATGCGTGCCTTCTTGGGCGCCAGGTTGTCGGCGACGATGAACCCCTCCTCGTCGGTCCGGCGTGTGCGTACCACCCGTCCGTTGCCCGTCTGGGTGGAAATCACTACCGGAATCCCCCGCTGCCGTGCGTCCCTCAGCGCGGCTGAGAAGCCCGAGGGAGAACCGCCGCTGCCCAGACCCCCGGCCACGATGCCCGCCACTCCCGCATGGGCCAGGGCGTTGACCAGCAGGCCGTCGGCCCCGGCATAGGAGTAGGCAATGTCCACTCTCGGCAGTTCGGAGACGTTTTCCACGTCGAACTCCGAGTCCACCGTATGGGCCTTGGTAGGGTTGCGGTAGAAGACCGTTTCCTCGTCCGAGTCGGCATAGCCCAGCAGCCCCAGTTCGTTGGAGCGGAAGGTCTCCAGCCGGTAGCTGTTGGTCTTCACCACGTCCCTGGCGGCCTGAATCTCGTTGTTCAGCACGGTCAGGACGCCCCGGCCCGCCGATTGGGGAGCGGCGGCCACCCGCACGCAGTCGATAAGGTTTATGTCGGCGTCAGTGGCCAGCCCCGTGGGAGGGCGCATTGCCCCGGTGACCACCACCGGCTTGCGGCTCTTCACGGTGAGATTCAGGAAGTAAGCCGTCTCTTCCAGGGTCGCGGTGCCGTGGGTTATGGCCACCCCTGCGGCGTCCGGGTCTTCCTGGAACACCTGGTTGATGCGCTTGGCCAGGCCCAGCCAGTGGACCGGACCGACCTCGGTGCTGCCCACATTCATAAACTGCTCGGCCCGGACCTCGGCGAAGTCGTTGACCTCCGGCACACGGTCCAGCAGTTCCTGGATGGTCAGGTGCTTGTTGCCGTAGCTGTAGTTGATATAGTCTGTCCGGTATGCGCCGACGAAAGAAATGCTGCCGCCGGTGCCGATAACGTAGACACGCGGCTTGTTGTCGCTGCTCATCTGGCTTCTCCTCAACAGCCGCCAAGGGCTGGAATTGGTATGAAACTATGCTGTTGGACCGGGGCATATTCTAAATGCTGCATGAGCCATCCGTATACGGCGCGACGTAGAGGGCAGATGCCGGTTCAGGCGGTGTCATCCCCTCGCTTTTCACCGGACCCCAAACTGTTGACAAGTTCCCCCTTTCCAACCCCGGTCCCACTTCCCTATCATGTCTTGTAACAGGTTATGCTTTCTCCACGTCTATCACCGCCAATGTCAGGAGCCGGGCCTGCCTCCCGCCAATGGACCGGAATGGGTGAAAGCACTTGTCCCCGGCCCGGGACAGCGGCGAGCGGGGATGTCCGCAAATGTCCGGGGAAAGATTCTCCATATAGGCCCGTCACACCACGCCCCCCGAAACAAGTTGAAGGTATTGGACTGTGAACACCCCTGACCCACGCGCCGCTGCCATATTCTTGCTGGTGTTGTGCTTCTGCCTGCCCCTCGTCTCGTGTATCTCCGATGACCCCGGAGACGCAGCCCAGGGGCTCGGCCAGGTGATAGAGGCGTTGTCCACTCCCCGCAGCCTGGCGACGCCGCAAAGCCTGGCCACGCCTCGAGCATTGGCAACCCCGCGTAGCCTTGCGACCCCTCAAGGCTTGGGAGCGCCCCGCGATCTGGCGACTCCGCGGGGCCTGGAATCCCCCCGTGCCCTGGTGACCCCGCGGCCATTGGTCACGCCTCGGAGCTTGGCGGTTGAGGCAACACAGGCGCCCACCCCACAGCCGGACACGACCGCATCCAAACCTGCGTCCGTCGCCGTCGAGGTGGTGGCCGAAGGACTGGAAGTGCCCTGGGCGATGGCCTTCGCCCCGGACGGGCGCATCCTGGTCACCGAGCGTCCGGGGCGGATACGTGTGGTTAAGGATGGCGCGCTTCTCGATGCGCCATTCGCCACCTTGGACGTGGCCCACGTCTCCGAAGCAGGACTGATGGGCATCGCCCTTCACCCCCGTTTCGCCGAGAACGGCCACCTGTTCGTCTGCTACACCTACCAGGGTGGCGCCGGAGGCGGGTTCGGGGCAGGATCCGGTGGCAGGCTTATTAACCGGGTGGCGCGGCTTACCGACGTTGACGGCGCGGGAGTTGACCACCACGTAGTCCTGGACGGGATTCCCGGAGCCAGAAACCACAATGGCTGCCGCCTCGGGTTCGGCCCCGATGGCAAGCTCTACGTCACGATGGGCGACGCCCAGGAGCCGGACCGGGCGCAGGACCTGACCTCTCCCTCCGGCAAGGTGCTGCGGATAAACTCCGACGGCGCCGGCCCCGGCGATAACCCCTTCCGGGGACCCGGTCAGTCCAGCTTGGTATACGCCTACGGACTCCGCAACCCCCAGGGCCTGGCCTGGCGCCCGGACACGGGAGACCTGTTCATTACCGACCACGGTCCAAGGCGGGAAGACGAGATCAACATCCTGCAACCCGGCGGCAACTACGGCTGGCCCGATGCCTTGGGGCTGGTCGGCGATTCACAATACATCGACCCCATCCTCTCCTTCACCCCCACCATCGCCCTGTCAGGAGCGGCCTTCTACAACGGCGACACGCTGCCGGAAGAATGGAATGGCAGCTTCGTATTTGCGACTCTGAGAGCCGGGCACCTGCACCGGGTAATTCTGCGGGGGCCGGACTACCGGACGGTGGAGTCCCACGAGCGGCTGTTCCAGGGAGAGTTTGGCCGCCTGCGCGCCGTCGCCATGTCTCCCGACGGACACCTCTACTTCACCACCAGCAACCGGGACGGCCGCGGACGCCCCCGTACCGGAGACGACAAGCTGCTCCGGTTGGTAGGAGTGCCATAGGGCCGGCGATGGCGCCACGCCGAAATTGAGCCAACTCCTGTGGTATGGTGGATTATTGGGGCGGTTCTGGCGGGGGCAGAGTTCCCCTTAGCTGGCGGATGATGCTGGCCAGGAATGCGCCTACCACCAGGGCGGCAATAGCCACGATTACCGGGAGCAGCCAGGGGTAACGCTCGGTGAAAGGTCTGGCGGGTGCGGAGGGTGGTGGCGCGAAGAAATCCGGGTTTTCCGTGTGCGGCCCCAGTACGGCGGCGGGCAGTCCCTCGGTGACCAGGTACGGGAATATCTGCTCAAGGTCGTAGGAAGGCGCATCTATGTCCTCGTTTCCGTAGTAGAGCCGGTAGGACTGGGCCGGGTCCGCGGAAAAGACCAGCTTCCGCACGGACCCGCTGGCCTGCGCTCCCTCCACCGGAAGCGGCGGGTTGTCCTCATTGGCGATAGTCACCCGGTAGTACCTGTACCTGGACTCCCCGAAGCCGATGGACAGGTCGTTGCCGGTGAACTTGGGAGTGTCATAGTCGTATATGGTCTCATCCCGCTGTACGCTGTGCCACGTCCAAAGGTCGTCGTCCGTTTCGGGCAGTTGGTCCACACCCTCAAGCGTTACCCGGCGGTGGAAGTTCCTCTGGGGAACGTCGAGGTCGATGCGGTTGGCGGGGAAACCCGGTCGGCCGCCATCTAGGACCAACACGGTAGATTTCCGTTCCGGGTCCTCCTTTCGCTCCGTGATTTTCAGCGGAATGACCGCGAGGCGGGGTTCCAGCTTGCGGGCGAAGAAGACCACGCCGCCACTGATGTCCAGGGGTTCCAGTCCCTCGTCGTCGATGCGCACTCGGAGGAAGCGGGCCGTGCTGTCTGGGTAGCTGACGCGGGTATTGCTTGTGGAGAATCCACGTTCCCTGACCGTGAAATCGAAGATGGTGACGCCGGTCTTGACAGTCCGCCAGGACTCGCCGTCGTCACTGGACTCGATCTCGACCTGACGCTGGAAATTGTTGGAAGCGGTCTTAATCTCCAGTTCGTTGTGAAGGGTTCCCTCTGTTTGCAGGTCGAGGGTGAAAGTGGTGTGTTCGCCGGGAGTGTGCCCCAGGTCGCGCATCTTGGCCGCTACCGATGCCCGGCGATGATCGCCGGACTCGACAAGCAACTTGTACGGGACCTCCGGAGATTCCTGCCGCGAGGCTATGCGAATGTCCCTCAACCCCGTGGCCGCGTGGGCATACACCTCTGCATCCATCTCCAGTTCCACCAGGCCCAGCCCGGCGAGTCCAGGGGGCAGCGCCACGGGCTTGTAGAACCGCCAGCCCTGCCCGATCTGGGAAAGTTGCCCCACACCGGCATGCCGGCCAGGGAGAGGGGGATAGAATCCGTCCCCCGGTGTGTTGGCCAGTACGGGCAGCGCGAGCAGCAGTGCTGCGCCCGTTGCGATAGCGGCAAGCGTCAAGACTTGCAGCGTTCTCCGCGCCGGTTTCCAGTACATGTTAACCATCAATCGCCAGTTGCCGGAAACACTTATGCCCGCTGCTCAAAGAGGAAGCCTCTCAAAGCCTGGCTGTAACGCTGGTACGCCAGGCCCATGCCAAGCAGCAGGACTCCTAATGTGACGAAGGCGGCGACCCGGTATCCCGTCTCCAAAAGGAATACGTCGAACACAAACAGCTTGGCTACCGGCACAACCAGCAGGGCCATACCTGCCAGCCTGATCCTGCTGGAACGCAGGGCGACTCCCGCGCCAATCACTCCAACGGCGTACACTGCCCATAGCACGGTCAACGAGAGTTGCTTGGCATTGACGTAATCCACCCCCGGCGCTGCCCATGCGAGGCTGTCGAAGTAGTCGATCACTTCCAGGCTGAGCAAGGCCAGGGTCAGCAGGTTGGCGATGGCAACCAGGACCGGGACCATGAACCGCTCCCGTTCCTGGGTCAGGTCAAGGTATCGCCGGTAGATGAACGCCGATATACAAAACGCGGCGATTACGACCACGAATATGGGGAACCGTTCGTTCAATACGGGCGTAAAGCCGTCCAGGGGAACTGCCGAGTCGAACAGGGCAAGATGCGCCACCGTCAGGGCAAGGTCTCCAAGACCCAGTACCCGCATCGGCCACCGGTCCAGAAGGAAGCTCACCCAGATCAAGGCCGCGCCCTGGGCAGCCCAGGCGACGGTGACCCATACGCCGCTGACCTGTAGCGGAACGGCGATGGTCAGGAATACAACCGCTATCGGCAAGGCGAACAGGGCTATCCGGGGAGGAGCGCCGCTCCTCTTCATTGCCGCGAATGCCGTCAGTCCGTAGAACAAGGCCATGCCCAGGGCTATCAGGCCAAACCATATTTCGTAGTCCTCCCATAAAAGGGCCACCGTCAACGCGAAGAACCAGATGGCATTGAGACTCATCAGGCTCATGTCGGCCGGTCCGGGAACACGCCGCCATACCAGGTGGAACAGGGTAGTCACCCCCGCGAATATGAGAAACACCGCGGTAAGGGCAGCCTGGGCCAGCAGCAGGTCGTACATGGAAGGTTGGGAAAACAGTATATCCAGCGCTTTCCAGGAGAAAAGGCCGTAGGAACCCACCAGCCCCAACAGGGTGAACCAGCGCCAGTTGCGGAAGGTGGATACTCCCAGAATCCCCAGGTCAACCACGATGATGTACAGCAGGAGCAGCCGGTCGTCGGGCAGGTTGGGGCCGAGCAGGACCGGGGAAAGAAACGCGCCGATAATGCCCAGGACGCCAATGACAATGGACTCGTAACGGAGGGCCAGCAGTCCGGCCATCGCCACCACCAGGGACAGGAACAGGAACGCCACATCGGGCCGGATAAGTTGATAGAGTCCAAATGCTGCGTAGACGGATAAGTAAAGGATCGCCGCCCCGCCGGCTGTCACCGGCCGGGACCAGATGGGAACGCGCCGCGAGGCATATTCGCCCGCGCCCAGCAGGGCCAGCCCCACGACTATGCCCAGGGTGACCCGTCCGGTGTCGCCGATCCAGTTATTGTCGAAGGCGAGCTTGAGAAAGAAGCCGATCCCCAGCACCAGGGCCACCGCCCCGACGATGGCGAACCAGTTCCGGCCCAACACCTGCTCCCAGTCGATGGAAAAACCGCCGGGCTGCAAGTCGCCGGTGATCGGGCCGTTGCCGTCCCGCGGAGGCTCCGGACCCTCGCCGGCGGGCACGGCGTCCTGCGGGGGCGCTGACACTTGTGCCTGAGCAGGCGGCGGGGCGGATGGACCGGATTGTTGAGGCTGGGCAGGCGCAACTGCGTCGCCTTCCAGCCGGGATATGCGTTCTTGTAGCCGCTCGATGAGCAGCGCGGCGTCCTGAAGCTCGCTGCGCACCGAGGCCAACTCGTCCCGGAACGCCTGCTGCGTCTCATCGTCAGTGGGAGTCGCGGCGGCGGGAGCCTCATCTTCCGGCGCGGGTCCGGGAGACAACCGGGAGCCGCATCCGGTACAGAACGTGTGGTCAGCCGGGCTTACCCTACCGCAATTGGCGCAAGTGATTTCGCGCAACGTCCGCCCTTCCGTGCATCCACGCTTGTAGATCGTGCAAGACTATAACACCCCGGCTGGACCAGTTGCCGAGTGGGGCCATACGGATTGGCGCGGGTTACGCGGCGATTGGGACTGGGCTATCCGGCAAGCCAGGCAGACTGTGAGTGAGACTAGCTCCGCTCCAGAAGCTCGATGCGGACGTCTCCGGGGGCGCGGACGAAGGCGATTTTCACGCCAGGGCGGAGATCCCTGGGTTCGGTGGAGAACTCCGCACCCTTGGCCTTCAGGTCGGCCGCGGCCTCGGCAAGATTGTCCACCCGCAGGCCGAAGTGGTCCAGGCCCAGGTGGGGGTCCACCGGACCGGCGGGGGTGTCCCCGTCGGCCTTGGCGATGAAGATGGTCAGGCCGTTGAGGTCCAGGTCGATGCGCGGCTGGCCGTCGGACTGGATGGACTCGACGATCCGGGCGTCGAACATTTGGTTGAAGTATTGGGCCGTGGCCATCGGGTCCAGGCTGCGTAGGTGGATGTGGTCGTATGAGTAGGTAGGCATGTGTGACCCTCCTTAGGCGTTGAAAGTTATCTTAATGCCGAGGTCTACCCCTTACGCAAGTCTGAGGGGTCAGTTGGGCGGAGTTTGCAAACTGACAGGTGGTCCCAAAGTCGTTGAGCATTTTCACCTGCGTCATGCCACTGGATACCCAACGGATTTCCGATATGCTCATAACGTATCACAATACACTATGAGCCCACTATCAGCCCCGTCGATTACTACGAATGCGCCTCGCCCGGCGGGGCTGATGCGCCGTTGCCCTCCAGGTTACGGGAAAATCCCGCGTCTGAATAGCTGCCGATGGGGAGCAGCCTCTGGAAGTCCCTCCGCTCGATGTTAAGCAGGCGGCCCAGCCGTCGTTGGTCGGTTGCATCCCTGATCGTAAAGGGCCTGGGGAGTTGATCCCGCAGTTCATCCAGTTCAGCGACGAATCTGCCGGCGGTGATGATGGACTGGCGGATGTCGCCTGTGTCGGCTTCGTTCCGGTAAAAGTTCAGGTGCATCAACTCCGCATCATGTACGTAGGTATAGAAGTGGTCCCGGCCGAATTCGTCAGCTAGATGGAACCCGATGTCCTTAATGTTCATGTGGTGCATGTGGTCCCATCCCCGCTTCTCGCCTATGGCTTTTAGGGCGTGGGCCACTGCGCCCCAGACCCTCTCGGATGCCTGGATCCGGTCACCCTTGTCCAGTTCGCTGCCGGCCTTTTCCAGGAACCAGCGGCTCATTTGCACGTGCTCATCTACTCCGGGCCTGCCCGGTTCTGGCAACTCGGATTCCATGTTGTTTCCGTCTTGCGTGTTCATCTTGCTCGATCATTACGTTATGACTGCCTCTATCGCTTGTCAACCGGCATGATGCCTTGCTCTGCCTGCCCAGCGGCCCAGGAGGAAGATGCTCCCGCTGATGACCGTCAGCGCCGCGCCCAGCCAGAACACGGCCCGGAAGGCCAGCATGAACGCCTTCGTCTCCAACTCCGGCCCGGATGCTCCGGCCGTGGTCAGGCCCGCCAGGAAGTGGCCCTGGAACAGCGCAAAGACCCCGCCGACCACGGCCACCGACAGTACCGTTCCCGTCGCCTGGGACAGCGATAGTGCGGCGGCGGCCGTGCTGAGGCGTCCGGTCTCGACGCTGCTCATCATGTAGGTGTACGCTGCGGCCTGGTAGAAGCCCAGGCCCGCTCCAATGATTGCTATTCGGACTCCAACTTCGGAGAAGGCGGACGTACTGGCGAGAGTTCCCATCAGGAACATCCCGGCAGTCACCGCCGTCAATCCTGCAGCCCCGACCCAGACCGCGCCGACCCGGTCGCAGAGCCAGCCGCCTGTGCTGGACGCCCCCATGTTGAGTGTGGACATCACGGCGAACAGGGTCCCCATGGCCACTGCATCACGCCCGATCACGTCCCCCACATAGAATGGGAAGATGAACCAGACCACGAAGACCCCCAACTGGGATATGAACATCGATGCGGCGGGGATTACGAAGCCCGGCAGCCTCAGGAGTTCCCGCGGTAGAACGGGCCAGGGAGCGCGTCCCTCCCGCCACCAGAAGGCTGCCATCAGGACGGGAGCCAGGGAGAGCAGCGCCAGCACGGTGGGGACCGTCCAGCCCACGGCGCGGCCCAGCCTGAGCCCGATGACCAGGCACAGGAGCGCGGCCCCCAGCGTTGCCGCGCCCGCCACGTCGAACGAGCCTCGGGAAGCGCCGCTTTCGCGGGAACGCGCGCTGCCGGACATCCACCAGATGCCCAGGACGAGGGCCATTAGGATGAAGGGTACACGGCCCAGGAAGATTGTCTCCCAGCCTCCCCATTGGACCAGCATCCCTGCCCCGATGGTCCCGGCCACCGACCCCAGGGCCTGGCTGCCGGTGGTGAACCCCATCGCCAGCCCGCGCCGGTCCTCCGGGAACAGCCGCGCGGCGATGGCCGGGGACACGGCGAAGAGGCAACCGCTGCCCAGCGCCTGCAAAGCGCGGAAGGCCACGACCGTCCAGAGGTTGGACGACAGGCCGATGCACACCATTGCCGCCAGGTAGGTCACCGCGCCGAAGATGTACACCCGGCGCAACCCGAAAAGATCGGCGAAGCTGCCTGCGCTCAACACCAGCGCGGCCCGGCTGGCCACGTATACGACGATGGCCCACTGGATGGTCTGGAGGGTGGCGTTCAGGTCCCGGGCCATGTAGGGTAGGGCCACGTTCAGGGAGATGTCCAGTGCTGATAGGAACATGCCCAGACCCGCGGCGATGGCCACCATCTGGCGGGCCCAGGGTCTCCCGGTGATGGGCAAAGGCACAGGAGCAGGCGTGTCGGCTGAGGTGGCCACGGCTAATGATTGTACGCTATTGGCCGTGGGCGCGGGATGGAGATAAGCCTATACGGGACCCGTATTTGCTGGAGAGCGGCGTCAGCCGTTAAGCGTGGCCGGCTCAGGAGGCAGGGGCTTCCATCATGCTCAATATCCGGCGGACGAAGGCCTGGACCAGCGGACCTTCCTGGGCAATCACTTCGTCTTCCATGAAATCGTAGTAGAAGTTGGCGTGGAACTTGTTGGCCAACCCGTAAGCCAGGGGCAGTGAGTGGTCGTTATATTCCCCGGCCAACCTGTTTACCAAGGCCGCCCGGTGACTGTATTTGCCGTAGCGCCAACCTCTGCTCTTGGCAATGGCGGTGACGGCGTGGGACGTTGCACCCCATAACTTTTCCGAACCCTGCATGGTGTCCCCGGCGGCGAACTCCCTGTCCGAATGTTCCAGGAACTCCAGTGCTGCTCGAGCGTGGTCTTGCGCCGTCATTTCCGGTCGCGCTGTCCTGGTTCGTCCGTTCTGGTCCGTCCCTCATGGTCCGTCCAATGTAACGGACGCTAGACCATGAAGACGGGGTTGGCGTCGGTGTTGATGCGGGTCTCGTTGGAGATGCCGTCGCGGAGGAAGCGGGGGAGGCAGGTCATGTTCAGGTGGGTCTCGCCGTCGTAGAAGCGGAGGGGCTTGTTGATGCGCTGGGGGACCAACTCGTTGACCTGCTCGGCGTCCAGGCCGGGCAGGGGAGAGTCGGAGGCGATGTTGATGCCCCACAGCGTCTGGAAGGCGGGCACGTGGACCTGCGTCGGTATGACGTGGTTGAACACCTTGCCAAGGGTGTTGGCGATGGTGGTAAAGCATTCCTGGTGGCTGAGCAGTCCTGCCGGGCCGGACTGGGTGACCATGATGCCGCCGGGATTCAACCGGGCCCTGACCAGGCTGTAATACTCCTCGGTGTAGAGGCTGTAGGCGGTGCCGCCCTCCAGGGGGTCAACCAGGTCCATGATCATCACGTCGAACTGCTCGGACGTATTGGACAGGTATTGGCGGGCGTCCTGGTGGAGCAGTTCAAGGCGCGGGTCGTCGAAGCTCCCGTTGTGGTGCCGGGGCAGATATTGGCGGCAAATGTCCACGACGGTCCTGTCCAGGTCGATCATCACCACGCGCTCCACGGAGCGGTGCGCAAGCGCCTCCCGCAGCGTGCCGCCCTCGCCGCCGCCGCCGATGAACACGCGGCGCGGGTTGGTGTGCATCAGCATGGCCGGGTGGACCAATGCCTCGTGGTAGATGTGCTCATCCCGCTCGGTGGACTGGGTCTTGCCGTCCAGCACCAGGCTGCGGCCAAAGACTTCCGAGTCCAGGACTTCAACCTTCTGGAAGCCCGTGTCGCCGGAATAGAGAACCTGCCGGACCTTGAGCATGACCGCCAAGTCCGGGAAGACCGTCTCCAAGAACCATTTACCGGATATGTCCATATATATGTTTGACCTGGCCGGGCCAGCCCCGCTTATCTGGGGGTCACGGCTAACGGTATGACTCCCCGGGGAACCTCGATTATCTCCGGGTCCTTGGCTTCCAGCCGCTCAACGAGATAGTTGGCCGCCGCCATTGGCTCGAAGGAGGAGCCGCAGGCAAAGATGTCGGCGGCTGCGTACCGGTACTCGGGCCAGGTATGGATTGAGATATGAGACTCGGCGATGGCCAGTATGCCGGTGACGCCCTGGGGGCTGAAGCGGTGGAAGGACTCGCCGACGATGGTAGCGCCTACCTGGTTTGCCGTCTGGAGCATTGCGCCGCGGATGAAATCGAGGTCGTTGAGGAGATCGGGGTTACAGTCCTTGAGTTCCAGCAGGATGTGCATACCTAGTCCATTCAATCACCTGCCCTCCCAAAACACCAAATTAGCCACATCAGAAACGTGGATCCTCTACCTGCCGGGGGCAGTTCATTGGCTGAGGACCCGCATCTCAGGGCGGCAGACCGCTATTTTATATGTAAACTAGCGTTCAATTCAATACCCATAGGCGGTGTTGAGGCGGCGGGGCTGGGGCGATGGAAGGGGAGGGCACGACGGAAGGCAATAGAACCTGGTGGTGGGAAGTGGAGGCAGAAAATCCGATTTTCCGGTCAAGTATGGTGGTTCGTGGCCGACTGAGCGGACAAAACCGGACATTCGGGGCGGCCGAACCCGCTGGGGGCGGACTCGGGGGAGGGACGGATTCGGTGTTTGCGGGTTGTCTTATCAGCTTTTCCAGACATTGAACGTCGCGCGCCTCAGCGGCTGTCCTAGACTGGCCCGGTCGCCTGCGAGGGTCTTGCGGGCCGGACACATATTATGGTGCATGTGTTCTATGGCTATGGCAAAGGGCGGTTGTCGGTAGGTTAGACCAACTAAAATGGAATGCCGTGGCCTTTGAGTGATCGGAGCAATGGTAGTAAACTCAACAACAGATTTGGGTAGTAAAAACCATAAGGAATCCGTACTTCCTAATATGGAAACTATGTCTTGCACAACATCATCGGCCAACGGCAGTCAACTATACAGCCAGAACCAGCTGCGGTTGGATGACCGCGTTGTCCACGATTGGTACCGCTTCGTGCAATCGTTCCCGCCTCACTTGGTCAGGTCGTACATCGAACGGTTCGGGATCGGCGGATCCCAGGTCGTGCTAGACCCTTTCTGTGGTACAGGAACGACGTTGGTAGAGTGCAAGAAAATCGGAATAGATAGTGTGGGAATGGACTCCCACCCGATGGCTTACTTCGCGAGTTCGGTCAAGGTTGACTGGTCTGTGGGTAGTGATGATGTGTTGACTTATGCAAGTCAGGTCGCAGAGTCTTTCAACGCAACAATAGGCGATACAGGACGAACTACGGTGACTCACAATAGCGATGCTCTCCGATCTCACGATTTACTCATCGGACTCCTGGGCCTTGAGGAGTCCAAGCTGTTAATTAAAAACTCTATCAGCCCAGGGCCAGTACGGAAAACGTTAGCTTTATTGAACAAGATCGACGAGCATGGGGACGACAAACTTCGCCGGTTCGGTCGCCTGGCTCTCGCGGGGGCTCTTGTGAATGGCGTAAGCAATTTGAAGTTTGGGCCGGAGGTGGGGGTTGGGCGAATTAAAGCTGATGCTCCTGTCTTAGAAAATTGGGGTCAGCGCATTCAGAGCATGGCCGACGATTTAAGATTCGTTCGTGATCGATCATACGTTCCATCACGTATCATCAGGTTCGACGCCCGGAATATGGACCGAGGACTCGCACCTAAATCCGTGGATGCCGTGATCACCTCTCCACCGTACCCGAACGAAAAAGACTATACCAGGACCACTCGTTTGGAGTCGGTCATTTTAGGATTGATCACAACCCGCCGGGAATTGCGACAGGTCAAGCAGGGTCTCTTGAGATCAAACAGCAAGGGAGTTTACAAAACCGATGCCGATGATCAATCAGTAGCTAATTTCCGAAGCATTGTCGATATCGCCGACGCAATAGAGCACCGACGCATCGAACTAGGCAAAACATCGGGATTTGAACGGTTGTATGCCAGGGTTACCCAACTGTATTTCGGAGGCATGTTAAAGCACCTCTCTTCTTTGAAAACCGTACTACGACCAGGGGCGCAACTGGCGTATGTCGTAGGAGATCAGGCGTCATTCCTCCGAGTAATGATCCCCACAGGTCAGATAATAGCCGACATGGCAGAGTCGTTAGGTTATCGTGTGGTCGGGATAGACCTTTTTCGTACTAGATTCTCCACCGCAACTGGTCAGCATCTGCGGGAAGAGGTTGTTCTGATGGAATGGCTAAACGATTAGCAACGGAGTATCGCGGATGCACGAACGAAGCAGATATGAACGAATCTTGACGAAAGTTTTCTTCGATAGGTATGTCAGTGGCTCTCGTCAGGTTGAGTTTACAAGGCAAGACCTAATCGATGCTGCTGAGGAACTGCACCTAGAACGCCCTCTCAATATGGGAGATATACCTTACAGTTTCCGATACAGAGGGTTGAGCCCTCCTGAGATCATGGCAACCGCACCCGATGGAGAAACATGGATTTGGCGGAGCGGTGGAAGGAGTATCTACCGACTTGTATTAGTCCCAGACAGACCTATTCTACCCAATCCGGACCTAGCAGTTACCAAGGTTCCGGACGCGACTCCTGGGATCGTAACCTGGCATTCGGAGAGCGACGAGCAATCATTGCTGGCACGCCTACGCTATAATCGCTTAATTGACGTGTTCTTGGGGATAACTTGCTATTCGTTGCAAAATCACCTTAGGACAACCGTTGAAGAAATTGGGCAAGTTGAAACAGATGAAATTTACGTAGGGATTGACAGGCGGGGGGCGCAATACATAATTCCGGTACAAGCTAAATCTGAACGCGACCAGATTGGGAGAGTGCAACTCGAACAAGATATTGCTTTGTGTGAACAAAGATGGAATTCGCTCATTTGTCGGCCAGTAGCCGCGCAAATCATGGAGAACAACATCATAGCTCTGTTCGAGTTCGAATTGCAGAACGATGAAGTTAGGATAGTGTCGGAGAAACACTATCAGCTTGTCGAACCAGATCAGATGACTGCGGAGGACTTGCAAAGGTATCGGCAACGCACCATGGACTAGCCTAGACTTTGACGACATGGCTGAATCTAGCGGAAATGTGTGGCAGGTTTCGGTGGCGGCTATGGTTGTGCTGGGGCTGGTTGTTGGGTTGGCGGCGGTTGCGGTGCCGCTGGTTATCCGGTTGGCGGGATTGTAGCGGGCTGCTCACTTGGTATAGTGGGAGTCCACAGTTGTTGGCCCAAGACTCCCGACGTGGCGATAGTGTCGAACCTTGCCAACCGGGGCTTGCCGCCGTTCTCCAGCCGGTAGGCGGCCGCGTCCTCGCTGATCCGGCCCTCTTCCCGCAGCTTTTCCAGGTGGGTACGGGTGTTGCGGTCCGCCGTGTTGCGCAGGTTCTTCCACAGGTTGCCGGGGTAGACCCGCCGGACGGTGTCGTCCACCGTCCTCGCCCCGCCTCAAGTGCGGCTACAACCTGGTCTTCCCGCTCCTGCCGGTGCTTGATGTACCACTCGTTCCGCGCCGTTCCGTTGTGGACCAGGTTGCCGTGGCCGGGGCAGATCATGTCGGGACGCTGCTTGGTCACAGTTCCAGACTGGAGAAGTTGTAAATGGGTGTAGATTTCCTTGATGGGTACTCTTGGATTTGGATTCTGGTCGTCTTCATCGCCTACTTCGCCGCTTTGATAGGCATTGCCGTTTTCCGCAACCGGCGCATGGACGATATGTCCGACTACGTGCTGGGAGGACGGCGGATGGGGGTTGTAACCTCCGCTCTCAGCTCCGGGTCGTCGACGGCCAGCGGTTGGACCATGCTGGTCTTCCCGGCCCTGGCCTTTGCCGCCGGTATGATGCACCTGTGGACCGTGGTGGCCATTGTCGTTGGAGTCTGGGTTTCCTGGACGGTGCTGGCCCGCCGCCTGCGCCGCTATACCATCGCCACCGACAACTCGCTGACCCTGCCCGAGTTCTTCGAGAAACGCTTTGGCGACACCAGTGGTGTACTGCGTTCACTGGCCGCTTTTATCAGCCTCTATTTCATAGCCCTGTATGTCTGTTCCGGCTTGATCGCCGGGGCCAAGCTGCTGGAAGAGGTCTTCGGCCTGGGCCAGACCGAGAACGGCCACAATCTGGGCGTACTCGTCAGCCTGGTGGCCGTGGTGTCCTACACCTTTATCGGCGGTTTCCTGGCCGTGTCCCGCACCGACGTTTTCCAGGCGTTGATAATGCTGTCCGGTTTCATCATCATACCCCTTACGTTGCTGGTGACCGCCAGCAACCCCTTTGCGGGCCTGGAATCTACCGCCCCCGGGTTCTGGAACCCTTTTACCGATGCCGGCGACCGGGGCCTCGGTGTGTTGTTCTTCCTGTCGGCCCTTGGCTGGGCCCTGGGTTCCTTCGGGGCGCAGCGGGTGCTTTCCCGGTTTATGGCGGTGGACCGGGATGAAAACATCAACCGCAGCCGGGACATCGGCACTCTGTGGGTTATTTTCATCTTCGGTTTTGCCCTGCTGATGGGACTGGTGGCAGCGCCGGCCCTGCTGGACCGGGGCGAAACGCTGCCGGACGCCGAGCGGCTCTACCTGGTGGTCTCCAGGGTGTTCTTCCACCCGGTGATTGCCGGTCTGCTGCTCACCGCCGTCATCGCGGCGGTAATGAGCACTGCCGACTCCCAATTGCTGCTGGCCTCGGCCATCGCCACTGACGACGTGCCCCTGATCAGGAGATTCACCTACGCAATGCAGACCCAGTACCGGGTCTGGATGGGCCGGGCTATGCTGTTGGGGGTGGGAATGGCAGCGGCCATCATTTCCATGATTTCGCCGGAGTCGGTCTTTGCCCTGGTGTCCCTGGCCTGGGGCGGTATGGGGGCGACCTTCGGGCCGGCGCTGATTCTGGCCCTCTACTGGCGCCGCTTCAACCTGTGGGGCGCGCTGGCCGGGGTGGCCTCCGGTTCGGTGGTTTCCACCTGGTGGTGGCTCATGGGCCTGGGCTATCAGCGGGCGCAAACCCTGACTGACCTGCTGGGATTCCATGAGACCGTCAAGTCGCTGGAAGATATCGGCCTCTGGCAGGTGAATCCGGGCGTTCCGGGGTTTGCGGCGGCGACCATTGCTGCCGTGGCGACAGCCTTGCTGACCCGGCCGCCCAACCAGGAAGTGGTGGAGTTGTTCGACCAGGTGAACGGCCCCGGCCGGACCGAGCCGGTGGCCGGGGGCCACACCGGGCCTCCTGATGGGATTAGGCAACATTAGGGGATAGTTGCTCTATGTCACACGCACCGGGTGGGGCACAGGCTGGTTGAACAGGTAGCCCTTCTCGTTGAAGGGCACGTGGTCCGGCTGGGTGTTGCCCGCGGCGTCGGTGGCGCGCGTCATGATCACGCTCTTTCCGGGCCGGGCGTCCCAGGCGAACTCAAACCGCGCCCAGGAGAAGTCCGGCTGCCGGCCCGATAGTGCAGCATCGGCCCAGGTGCGCCCCGAGTCGGCGCTCCACTCCACGCGGGAGATTGGCCCCCCCGGGGAGTGAGCGTAACCGTGGATTCGATGGCTCCCCGCCGAAAGCTCCGCGGGCCAGGGCAGGGCGAGGGCGCTCTTGATGACCTGGGTAGTTGCGGGCTTGCCCTGGGACTCGCCCTCCGGCGGGTACTGGCCGCCCATGAGCACGTAGGAAGTGGTGTTGTTGCGCGTCCACATCTGTTCGGAGGATACGATGATGCGCCCAAGCCACTTGATGTTGGCGCTGCCCACCCAGCCCGGCGCAAGGGCCCGCAGCGGGAAGCCGTGGTCCCTGGGCAACGGCTCCCCGTTGAGCGCGTAGGCCAGCAGAGTATCCGGGTGCATCGCCTTTTCCACCGGCAGGACATAACGAAAGCCCCCCTCCGGCGATTCGGCGTCCAGTCCCACCAGCAACACGCTGGCTGCGCTGGCGTGAATCCCCGCCAGGGTCAGCACGTCTCGCAAGGCAACGCCCACCCATTCGCCGTTGCCGACTGCTCCGGTCATCCACTGGGTCCCAGACGCCTCCCGTCCCTGCAACAGGCCGAACATGGCGCGGTGATTGCCCGCGCACTCCAGGTAACATGTCAGGGTGCGGCTCGGCAGACTCGTGATGTCGCTGTAGGTCAGCTCCACCAGGTCGGCCACCGCGTCCCCTTCCACTGAGAGACGCCAGTCCGAGGCGTTGACGTCCAGGCTGACGGAGTTGTTGCGGACAAAGAAAAGGCGATTGGGGGTGATGAGGCCCTGCATGTTTTCCAGCCTGGCCTCCAGGCCCTTGTCGTCGTGCCGGATGAACGGGCCGGGGTCCTTGAACCAGGGAGAGTCCGGGGTTGGGGTGAAGTCAGCCTGTTCCGGCCCGGTGCCGATGCCGGCGCAGGCGGCCAGGACAGCCGCGCTGCCGCCCGACACCAGCAGCCGCAGGAACTGGCGGCGGTCCATTCCGCGGGCGCTGACATACTCCCACAGCTTGTCTTGCATAACGGCTATGCTGCGTCCCGGCTTTGTACAGAAAGTCCCGATTTAGCCTGACATTTTGTGCAACTGGGGAGCCTGCACAAAAAGTACCCGGAGTGGTTGAGGCCACGGCAGCAGACATCGACTCGGCTTCTAACCACACAGGCCAGAAAACGACGGAATATACCCAATTCCTCACGGATTCATGTAAGTATCAAAAACCAAAGAAAAGGCCCCGGCATTGCAACTGCCGAGGCCCAAACGTCAAGGAAAATCACCTAGCCTGCTTCATGTTCCCTGAAAGGAACCCTGATAAGCCTGACTCGCTGGCACACCCATGCGCTCTACCAGAAGCGTACAGATAGCCATATCTGCCGCCAGCGAAACGACCCTCTGACCTACATGAAACATCTCTAGGGTTATAGCGTTGTCAAAACCAGGATCAATCTTAGGAGCAGTAACATGAACCGCAAGACCCATCCTTGCCAACCTGCTCCGACCTTCCACACGCCCTGACAAAGCATTGCTCAGGTACACCCTCTCAGATGTCCTGCCCAACACAAAATCCCCTGGATTAAGAACCAATGGCAAGTTGGAAATATCAACCTCCTCCGTATTATCCTCGATGTACCTGCTGACATCGAGTAAAGCCAGGTTCAAAGTAATCGCCGGAGTATTAGGGTCCTTCTTGAACCTCTGGACTACCGGCGACAGTCGTAAGTCAACAGAAGCCGGTTGCCACAGCTCACTTCCCTCCCCAGGCTCAGGACTAATAACTAACTCCCCATCATCCAAAGCCCTCCTGATCTCCACGTCGGATAAAAGCATACATGCCACTCCTAAGAGACTATCTAAACCCAAGAAGCTAGTCCACAGTTCTACCTCCTACTGTGATCTTGCACAACTCGCTATGTGGGATCACCCAACTGGGTCTCCCTTCATTGCTCACCGGGAAATGCAAAATAACATTATCCCCGGCCATGCCAGCAACATACACTGGCACCGAATCTTTCTTCTCAGAAAGGGTATGAGTAGGGACCAAGGCCCTGAACTCCTCCCCATTGATAGTCTTCACGATAACAGTATCGTGATCAAACCAATCTCTCTTAACCTCATCAGGTTCCAACTTGATACGCAGGCAATCCGGTTCCTTGTACCAGTACCTACCAACCATAACTAAAGCCTCCTCATAACACCAAATCTGGATTCCAGCCAGGGAAACAAAATCGCTTCTCCCCGGCAGAAGCCGGGAAGAAGCGACAAGACGAATCCGCGTTTAACCTACCCACGCCCCACCGACCCCCCTCCGGCTGGTTCGGTGTAGCTGCCTGCCGTCAAACAGCCTCCCCGGCCACCCCCTGCAAGTATACAAAGGGATGACTCAGAACATAAACCGAGTTTACTACCACAATTTTACAGAAATGGCAATCTTCCACGCCACGATCAAATGTCACAAGGGTCCCACACTTAAAGTCCCCTGCCTTCCTCATTGTGCAACCCCTATCTCCTAATATTCATGCGACACACTGGAATTGCAGTCAATCGTCTCCGTGAAGACCGGCATGATTCCCAACTCGAACATCGACTGAATCAGCACGACGATGTTGTGGCAGAGAACCTTGACCAGCACCTCGTTGATCTGGGCATCTGTGGTCTTAGAGCGGACAGCCGCGCCGAACTTGGCCTTGATCATGGAGAACGTCGTCTCCACGTTGGACCGCTTGTGATAGAAATCCAGGAACGCGGCGCGGTGAAGCTGGTAGAAGTGGTAAGCCTTCTGCCAGAGGGCGTCCGGGTTCTTCCCATTGCGCGGGACCGGCAGAGAGTTGGACTTGAACGGGATGAACGGGGTCGCGCCCACGTCGTCAATCGCGTGGAGGTTGGGGCGGCTGAGGTATGCTTTGTCCGCCGATACTTCCTGCATATCAAAGGTTCGGGCCGTGGTCTGCACCATAGGCTTGAGGAACCGGGAATCGTGGGCCGCTTCGCCGGTGACTTCCACCGCCGTCACGATGTTGGTGACAACCCCGGTCAGGATGTGCGCCTTGAGCCAGCGGGCCTCCTTCTTCTCCTTGCCCCACTTGTGGTCGAACCACCTGTCATAGACCGAGGTTGAGAACCCGCTGGAGTCTGACGCGAAGTCGGTCTCCAGGCACTTGAGCGGGGCGGCACTCTGTTCAATCAGGGACTTGAGGAGCGGCGTCATTTCCGGCTTCTTCAGGTAACCCAGGACACTGTTGAAGGATGGGGTCTTGTCCAGTTGGCCGTTGGCCTGGGCGTTCCGCACGTCGGTCATGGCCCGCCGCCCCGACATGGTGGAGTAGACCTTGTCCCGACTGCGAACACCATATCGGAGAGAGGCAGCCGGGGCCGTCCAATGCCCTGGGGCGGTGAGGGATGGTGTCGCACAACTCCCGGAGCAACTGCCCGAAAAGCTCCTGTTCGTGGACCTGGGCAGCGTGTAGGCGGGCCAGTCCTGCCGGTAGGTGACTTTGACCGTCTTGGTCTCGATGGTGGTGTCGTCTGGCCACTCCTCCCGCTGGGTGGTGAACTCCACCGCGTAGATGTGCTTGCAGGGCTGTTGCCGCTTCTCGAAGTCCGGGCAGGAGCAGTACGGCTCATCATCGTCCACGCTGACTACGTAGGAGCCGTTACCGGACTGGGACGGGACCTTGTAGCCGATGCGGGTCTTCTCGATGTGGACCTTGGCGGCGATAGCCATGCCGCGCATCTGGCGTCCCTGGTCGCCGTCGTCGGGGTCTTCGGGGCCGAGGGCTGTGACTCCAAAATCTGAAACTCGATAGTCAGGGAACATCGGAATCTGCTTCTCCACGCCGCATCACTCCTATTGGTATCTATCAATAGTAGACACCAAGTAGTGTTGACTGGTCAATACTTGGAGTATATACTATCGGGATTTCCAGGGAGGTGGCACTGATGGAGACGACAGATACACAGCCTGGTACTTTCCAGGTCACGGGCTACAGGTGCCGGTGCGGGCACGAGTGGGTAGCCCGTGACCTGCGACAGATCGAGCGCCCCAGGGTATGCCCCAAGTGCAAGAGTCCGAACTGGGACCGGCCGTACCAGTTTCGGAGGAACCGGGATGATCGTTCCGGGGCTGACGCGGTTCCCCCGCACACGCGGGGATAGACCTCGAGCGGAGGTACGATGTCGGGATTTGAGCAATTGTCAGGATTCGAGCTATATTTCTGGGTGGTGGTGAGCTTCTTATTTGCTGCGGGTGTGGTGGCCATTGTAGCCATGATAGTGGCAATCGTGGGCTTCCTGACGTTGGTTGGCATCCACTTCTGGGTCAAACGGCTGATATATACGATTCGCCCGCAGCATTGCCGTAGGTGTGGGAAGCGATTCAGCGCCACGTTGGCTTATTATGAGTCGAAGTACGACTTCATCTGCGTGGTCTGCCGCATTGTCCCTGGCCCAGTCTAGGGGAGAGACAGGATGCCGGGAATGGGGCCTGCTGGCATTAGCAGCGATGATCAAGGATTTGGAGGAAGTCGGTGATGTTGTCGAAAAGTCAGGTATCCAAGCAGTTGGCTCAACTGGCGAGACAAGTTTGTGACGTGGTGGTGAATAACTCGGCAGGGGAGATGTCCCGGAGAGGTAACTGGGCATTCTTTGTGAAGGTGATCCCTGCCGACCATAGGTTGAAAGAGCTCGCTGATGAGTGTTTTGACGCTTTGTCAGAGGAACAAAAGCGTCAGTTTAGGGCGCGCATTGATCGGTCGAGTAGAGGTAGATAGAGGTTTGAGAGCGCGGATGGAAGAGTTGGTATCTGTGGCCGGAGTATTCCGTGAGTTCGGATGATGCAAGCACCAACTGATACTCCCTGCAAAGGCGACTTTTTGTGCAGACCGCAGACTTATTGTGCAAGGGGGACTTTCTGTGCAAAGCCCTGCGTCCCTATTTTTCGGCCAAACTCCAGATCTGGGGTTTTGTCCGCCAATATGAGCCGGGACGGCAGCGCCGCATTTCAGGCGGTATGGCTGACCGTCGGCTGGGACTTTACCCCTCCCGAAACTTCGGCATTACCCTCTCGGCGAGCAGTCTCAGGGAAGTCTCGGTCTTTTCCGGGGGCATCAGGCCGCGGTTGGTCAGCATGAGGTTGCGGATGCCCGCGTCCCGCATCTGGGCGAGCTGCTCGGCTACCCGCCTGGGGCTGCCCACCAGGTTTTCCGGGGCGTCCGGGTCGGGAACAGGGGCGTAGCCTTCGGGTCCCATGGGCGGGGTCTGGCGGGACATGGGAAACTCCGCCGGGTTCCACTGGTCCCGGTACGCCTGTATCCGGGTGAATGCCTCATGCTGGGCGGGCAGGAACTCGTTGAGCGCCTGTTCGTCCGTTTCGGCCAGGTGCATCTCGCGCCAGACCCATATCTGGTCCAGGTTTCGCTCGATGGCGGCCTCGCCGAACCCCGCCTCGGCCATGACGTCACGGTAGAGCCGGATGTCTTCCGCGGTGGAGTTGGTCGAGCGGCCCCGTAGCAGGATGGGCCGTCCGATGCGGGCCATTTCGATGATGGACTCCCGGTTGATGCAGGCCCGGGCCAACCTGGGGTGCGGCTTCTGAAAGGGCCGGGGCCGGACCGACGGGAACGATGCCCGGTAGTGCTTTCCCTCGAACACCACATTGTCGGTGGTCCATGCCTTCACCAGCAGTTCCTCGGCCTCTTCCATCTGTTCCGCCCCCAGCCGGGGATTGGTGCCGAACCCGGCGTATTCAAAGGCGTTGTAGTTGGAACCCTTGGCCGTGCCTACGATCAACCTGCCCTGGCAGAGATTGTCCAGCAGGGCGGTCTGCATGGCGACCCGGACGGGTTGGTGGAGCGGAAGCTCCAGGATGCCGAATCCGATCTCTATCCTGCTGGTCTTGACGGCCACGGCGCTGGCAAAGACGAGCGGATCGCCGTAGACGCACTCTCCGGTGAAGTAATGCTCGGCAATCCAGATGGCGTCGAACCCCAGGGCTTCGACCAACACGGCTTCGCGCAGACACTCCTGGACCTCTTCCGCGTCTCGGGAATCGTCGAACTTCATCGGGTAGAAAAAATGACCAAACCGCATGGCATAAAACTCCGGGGGGTCAAAGTCATGTCGCAACGCCCGGCCCCCAGGTTGTGCCGAAGTCGGCGCGGGCCGCCAGTTGTCCGGTAAAGGTGGCGGCGTTCTGCAGGGCCAGGTACACGGCGCATGGGCCGACGGCGCTGGGGTCTACACGTTCGTGCCAATCGCGCTGCGTCCACGGGATTGCCGCGGAACCCTCGCTGCGCAGCGCGCCTGGACTCAGGATGTTGACCGCGATGTTGTGGTCCCGCACTTCGTCGGCCAAGCAGAGGCTGAACATGTGGACCGCCGCTTTGCTGGCGCTGTACAGGACGCCGCCCCCCTGCGCGGGGTCCGTGGCCATCCTGGAACCGATGTTGATGATGCTGCCGCGCCGCTGCTCCATCATTGCCGGGAGCACGGCCCGGCTGCACAGGTAGGGGCCGGTCACGTTGACCCGCATGAGCTGGTCCCAACGGGTGGGGTCAATCTCCAGGATCGACTCCCCCAACACCATTGCGCCCGCGTTGTTGAAGAGCGCGTCGATCCTGCCGTAACGCTCCACCGCCTGGCGGACCATTTCATTGACCTGGGACTCATCGGTCACGTCGCAGTCGATGGCGAAGACCTCTCCACCGGCATTCCTGATGTCCGCGGCCGTCTCGGCGAGAGTCCCGGCCAGGCCGGTCGGGGACTGGCTGCGGGCGCAGATGACCACGCTCGCGCCTTCACTGGCATACTCTTTGGCGATGGCCCGTCCCAGTCCCCGGCTCGCTCCGGTGACGATGGCGGCCATTCCGTTCATCTGTCCCATAACCGGCCTGCCTATACGAATTGGGCCTTGACCCACCCCTGGTCGAAGGGAGTCCAGAAGTGGGAGGTCAGCTTGAGGTGTTTGAACATCCAGACGCCGTTCACCCTGACGTACTCTTCGTCGTACCGCGCCGACCCCCATACCGGCCGGTCGCCCTCGGCATAGGTGCATGCCTGGAACAGGTACCAGATGCCGGTGCCAGTGTCCCCGTTCACCTCGATGATGGGATTCATCACCATGTGGACGGCGAAGGGAAGCCGGTTGGAGGCGTTGACGAAGAATTCGCGGATTCCTTCCCGCCCTTCGGCCTTGCCCCGGATGCCGCCGTCCCAGACCGCGTCTTCGACGAACAGGCTGGCGATCTTGTCGGCGTCGTAGTCGTCGTCGCAGTAGGTACAGTATCGGGCCTTGAGACGCTTGATCTCCTCGACGTCTTCCAAGGCTCGAAGCCTGCGTTCAATGTCTTCCAAACTCATTGCCTGCTTTCCTCCCAGGGTCGGGTCCCCAGCGGTCATGCTGGCCGCCACACGGCATGGGGCGACACTCTCAGTCTTGAAGGTATGCCGGATTGAGGGTGTGGATTGAAGGTGCGGACGGAGGGCGCGGACGGTCAGTCGGACGGGCGCACGCCCTCGAAGTACCTCCTGGGGTTCTCGATCATCATCCGGTCGATCACGCTTTCAGGAACTCCTGACTCCGCCAATCTGGGGATGACGGCGCGGCTGAGCCAGAGGTATCCGTCGGGGTTCTGGTTGCGGTTGGGGAACCCCGACGACCCGATCCGGGACAGAACAACGTTCCAGTCGTGGGACAGCATCATGTTGGAGGCCAGGCCCTCGTCCAACCGCTCTTTCAGATAATCGGTCTTCTGCTGCCACGGGGGCTGGTTGGGGCGGCCGAAGGGATTGTTTATGTCCCAGCCCAGCCAGACGCCGAGCCGGGCCAACTCCCGGTGGTAGTCCGGATCAAGGGTGTTGTTCAGGTGGCCTACGTATATGTGGTGAGGCTCAACCCCTTCCTCTTTCAGGATTCGCACCTGCTCTTCGCCTATCCGCGACTCGGCCGGCGTGTGGGTTGTGACAGGGACGCCGGTGCGCAGATGTGTCCGGGCCGAAGCTCGCAGCATCAACTCTTCCTGCTCGGTAATCGGGTCGCTGGTGGCCACCTTGATGATGCCGGCCCTGATTCCCGTACCCTCGATCCCCTGCTCGATCTCACGCACCCAGAGGTCGGCGATGAAGTCCTTGTCCCTGCCCCAGAAACTGCGGGGAACGTCCAGCCAGCAGCCGGTGCAGCAAATGAACTGCACGCCCGTTTGCTCCGAGACCTCCTTCATAAGCGCCACGTCCCGCCCCAGGTCCAGGGGGGAGACTTCGACGACGGTATCGACCCCGCCATTCTTGGCCCTGTTGAAGGACTCCAGGGCCATGTCCAGGGCCTCATCGCGGAATTCCAGCTCGGGATATGTGGCCCTGATGCCAGCAGACGAATCGATCAGGTGCTCATGGGGCAAAGTGAACCCGAGGTCCGCAGTATCCAGTGGCCCCAGCACCGAGTTTATGGTCGCCATACGACACCTCCGATTGGTCATTGCGCTCGCCGCCACGCGGCCTGGATTCCGGGTTATGTCTCACCGGATTATACAAGTATTGTCTTCATTTGCATCCCGCCGCCTCGTTTCCACTTCCCGCTGCGGTGATGGAGTCAATCGATCTACCCACTGGAGTTGGGGACAGGGCTGGCTGTAACTGGACTGCAATCACATGAATTGCGGCGTTGCCCCTGTATTTCCGATAGAATGCGGTTAAGCAGCAATCATCTATGGAATCGGTATAGGAGCGGGACATGCGAAACGGATTCAAGGTCTATGATTCGGATACCCACGTGACCGCCTCTGCGGAAGAGCTTGAGCCGTATCTGGCTTCATCGGTCAAGGGACTCGTTTCGGAGTTGGAGAGGTATAAGACTCCAATCAGAAGGACTTCCGCGGGGTCTACCCTGGAGCCTCCCTACTCCCACCGCTACAGCCTGGGCGGTTTCGGAGGCGGTTGGGGGTCGGACGCGCCCCGCACCCTGGGCGAAGCCGCTCCCGAACCCAACGCGGAACGCCGGACCCAGAAGTTCATGGGGTCCAGGCTCCCCGCCGCCGACGGCGAATGGGTCGCCGGGAGCCGTCTGAAGGACATGGACGAAGAGGGCGTGGACGTGCAACTGATGGTGCCCGGAGTGCCCCGAGGCCACGAGGACCCCAAGGTGGATGTCGAGTTCATCCGGGCGAACCACCGGTTCCTGAACGACTTCTGCGGCACGTCGCCCCACCGCCTCAAGGCTTTGCTGACCCTGGACGCGAGGTTCATCGAGGACTCGGTGCAGGAGATCAAGACCTGGGGCAAGTCATCCTGGGCCGTGGGGATATGGCTGAACCTGCCCCTGGACTTCCCCATGGACCACCCGTCGCTGCATCCCATCTGGGCCGCGGTGGAGGAAGAGGGCCTGTGCGTCGTCCATCATTCCTTTTCGGGCGGGTATCCGGGCTACAGGGACCTCTGGCAGAACCCGTTCCTGGGCCGCACCGCCTCGCACCCGTGGGGAGCCATGAGAGCGGTGGCCTCGTTCATGGGGGCCGGGATCATGGATCGCTACCCGTCCATCCGCTTCTCCATCCTGGAGTCGGGGTTCGGCTGGCTGCCCTTCTGGACCGCCCGGATGCAGGACCAGGTCGAATACATGGGCTACGTTCCGGAGCTGAAGCACTCCATAGCCGAGTACATGACCGGCGGCAGGTTCTTCGCCTCAATCGTGCTTCACGAAGGGCCGGAGATGGTCAGGATGGTGTCGGACATGATGGGCAGCCATCTGCTGATGTACAGTTCCGACTACCCCCACCCGGAGACCCGTTTCCCCGGCTCGGTTGACCTGGTGCTGAATTGGGAAGCCGTGGACAGGGACCTGATGCCGAAGATCCTGTGGGAGAACGCCGTCAAATGCTTCGGGGAGCCGTAGTTTCGGCTCCCCGGCCTGGCCTTCGGCCCTGGTCAGGGCTGCGTTGCGGAAGTCCATCAAGGTTGGTCTGGTAAACGGTCAGCCGTCGGCTGGTCCAGCAGGCCCATGCTGGCCAGGATGAAGGCGTACTCCTCGGCCACTTCGTAGAGGCGGTCGTACCTGCCCGACCTGCCGCCGTGGCCCGCGCCCATGTTGGTCTTCAGCAGCAGTGGGTTGTTGTCGGTCTTTATCGCCCGCAGCTTGGCCACGTACTTGGCGGGTTCCCAGTAGGTCACTCGCGGGTCGTTCAGACCGGCGGTTACGAGCATCGGAGGGTAGTCGCGGGGCATGAGTTGGTCGTAGGGGGAGTAGGAGCGGATGTACTCGAACACGTCGCTGTCTTCCAACGGGTTGCCCCACTCGGGCCACTCGATGGGCGTCAGGGGCAGGGTGCCGTCCAGAATCGTGTTCAGCACGTCCACGAAGGGGACGTGGGCGGCGACGGCTCCCCACAGTTCCGGGGCCTGGTTCACCACCGCGCCCATTAGCTGGCCTCCGGCGCTGCCCCCGGCGATGGCGATGCGGCCCTCAGCCCCATAACCCTGCTCCACCAGGTAACGCGCCACGTCCACGAAGTCGTTGAAAGTGTTGGTGCGCCTGTCCAGCTTGCCCGCCTCGTACCAGTGGTATCCTAGGTCGTCTCCGCCCCGGATGTGGGCGATGGCGAAGATGAAGCCGCGGTCCAGCAATGACAGCCGCGAGGTGGAGAAGGACGGGGGGATGGCGTAGCCGTATGCGCCGTAGCCGTAGAGGTACAGCGGCGCGGTGCCATCCACCGGGGTGTCCCGGCGGCGGACAATGGACACGGGGACCTGTGCGCCGTCCCGGGCCGCGGCCACCGCCCGCTCCGTGACGTACTCCGAGGCGTCGTAGCCGCTGGGTATCTCCTGCACCTTTCGCACTTCCAGTCCATTTGTTTCCCGCCACTCCCCCGCTCCATTGGTATCGAGATGGTAGTCGAACACCGTGCTTGGGGTCACCATCGACGTGTACTCCAGGCGTAACGTGTCCGTCTGGAATTCCGGGTTCATATCCATGCCAGCGGCATAGGCTGGTTCGGGGAAGGATACATAGACCGATTCACCGGCGCGGTCGATCAGGCGCACCTGGTCCAGTCCGTCGATGCGTTCCTCCACCGCAATGAACTCCCGGAACGCCTTGCAGTCCCGGATGTAGTGGGAGTCGGAGGCGTCCACCAGTGGTTCCCATGCCCTCTCCGTGGGGTCGTCCCCGGGCGAAGTTGCGATGCGGGCGTTCTTGTGCGTGTCGTTGGTGCGGATGACGAAGCGGTCTCCCTGGTGGTCCACCGAGTACTCGTGGCCTGTCCTCCGGGGAGAGACTAGGAGCGGCGCGGCTCCTGGGTTGGACGCGGGAATCAGCCGGACCTCGGAAGTTACGTGGTCGCCCGCTCCGATGACGATGTACTCCCTGGACGTGGTCAGCGCGATGCCGACGAAGAAACCGGGGTCGGACTCCTCGTAGACGATGGAGTCCTGCTCCACCGGTTGGCCGAGCACGTGACGGCGCACCTGCCACGGACGCCAGTTTTCGTCCACCAGCGTGTAGAGGAAGGATGCGTCGTCAGCCGGCCATACCACGTTTCCGGTGGTCTCCTCGATTTCCAGGTCCGTATCCCGCCCCTGCCCCGCTTCCGTCTCCTTCAGCATCTCCCCGGTCTCCAGGTTCTTGACCACCATTTTGAACCGCTCGGAGCCGTTGGTGTCGGTGCTGTAGGCGAGCAGGGAGCCGCTGTTGCTCACCGACAGAGAGCCGAGACGGAAGTATTCCGCGTCTTTCGCCAGTTCCGGCTCGTCCAGGATCGTCTGCCCGTCCCCGGACGGCGCTTCCCTGGCGTTCTCGCCATCAACCGGCCAGCGTTGCCATACCCGGTACTGGCTCCCCTCCCGGTAGCTCCACTGGTAGTACCAGTTGTCCCGCTTCCACGGCACGCTGGAAAGGTCCGGCTGCTGGCGGGCCTTGATTTCCTCGAATACCGTGTCTGTCAGCTCCTGGTGCGGGGACATCCAGTCTTCAAAGTATTTGTTCTCCGCCTTCAGGTAGGCCAGCACCTCGGCGTCTTCCACCGTCGGATACCCGGGGTCGCGGAGCCAGTGCCACGGGTCCTCGATGGTGATGCCGTGATGTGTGAAGCTGTGGGGCCGCTGTCCGGCAATCGGGGGCGTGACGTCTGGCTTCCCTGATGGTCCTGTAGCTTCGGGTGACGGTGTGGGCGAATCGGCCATGTGTGGCGCCTCCTGTTGCGTCGGACTGCCCTGGGCGCGTCGGGAATCGGGGTTGGACATAGTGGGGTTCGACATAGTATAGAATATAACCTTGTCCCACAGTATCCAACTACCCGTTAACACGCACTCCGAAAATTGCCTTTGTGCATAGCTGGCCATGCTATACTCGACCCCGTAAGGGGGTGTCAGTATGACCTCGGACGAGAACCGGGAAGCAGGCCATGCCCACCACGAAGACCATCCCGGGCATGACCATGACGAGGCGGAGCATCACGGCCACGCGGGCCACGCCCATCACGAAGACCATACTGGGCATGACCATGACGAGGCGGAGCATCATGGCCACGCGGATCATGCCCACCACGAAGACCATGCCGGGCATGACCATGACGAGGCGGAGCATCACGGCCACGCGGGCCATGCCCACCAGGAAGACCATTCTGGGCATGACCATGACGAGGCGGAGCATCACGACCATGCGGGCCACGGCCACCATGAGGACCACTCAGGCCACGACCACGCCGGACATGACCACAGCGGCCACGACCATGCCCATGACCTGAGAGGGGCCAGCAAGCGCAGCCTGATTATTGCGCTGGTGCTGATTTCCACCTATATGGTGGCCGAGGTGATCGGCGGCATCCTGTCCGGCAGCTTGGCGCTGCTGGCCGACGCTGGGCACATGCTCACCGACGCGGCAGCCATCGTAATGGCCCTGGTGGCTATATGGATCGGTCAGAGGGAAGCCTCCGTCGAGCGCACTTTCGGGTATCACCGTACCGAGATACTCGCCGCCCTGGCCAACACCTTCGCACTGTGGGCCATTGCCGGCTGGATCGTCTTCGAAGCCTATCACCGGGTATTCAGGGAGGATGTTGACGTAGTTGGATTGCCGGTCCTGATAGTCGGCATAGGCGGTTTCCTGATTAACCTGGTTGCCGCCTGGGTGCTTCACCGGTCGTCAGGAGAGAGCCTGAACGTTGAGGGGGCCTTCCAGCACGTGATAGCCGACCTGCTGGGGTCCGTCGGCGTCATTGTCTCCGCCGTACTGATTATGGTCTTTGAGTGGCATATTGCCGACCCGATTCTCAGCGTAGTCATCGCGCTGCTGATCGTATACAACACGCGCCGGCTGATTCTCAGCATTGTGAACGTGCTCCTGGAAGGCTCCCCGGAGCACATCGACGTCTACAAGCTGTGCAGCGACCTTGAGGAAATGGAAGGCGTAACCCTGATCCACGATGTCCATGTGTGGACCATAACTTCAGGGAACGAAGCCTTTACCGCCCACATACTGGTGGACCCATCTTATGATGGGGACATTGACCAGTTGGGCTTGAGGATGAAGGGACTGCTGCACAACGAATATGGCATTGGTCATGCCACGATACAGTTGGAGAAGTCGCTGGAAGGATGCACTGAGGACCATCACGTAGGCCACCTGCTGGCCATGTCCCGCTGAGAACCGGGTCCTTCGCGGCCACGCCGTCCCCCCGCCTGGTCAGTCGTTCAGTCGTTAAGAACAATGCGTGGGGCGGCGTTCCTGAAATAGACGGGTTTGAAAATAGCCGCAACAGACCAGCCCGTTGTGGCTTGCGGTAAAAACGAAGAGGCCCCCGTCACACCCGCGGGGGCCTCTGCCAGTTGCTGAGAAGCGGATTCTCCGCGGCCGTGCCGGCCCCCCAGCCATGGGGCGGCGTTCTCAGTGGGCGGTTTGCCTAGTGGGTATGGCCTGCGTGCTCGTGTTCGTGGTGCTCGTGCTCGTCGCACTCGTGGATGTCGTGGACGTGGCCGGGCTCATCGCCGTGGTGCTCGTGGGTATCGCACTCGTGCGCGTGATGGTCGTGGGCCTCAGCGTGGTGCTCGTGGCCGTCGCACTCGTGGGGGTCGTGGACGTGGCCGGGCTCGTCCCCGTGATGTTCGTGCTCGTCGCACTCGTGAACGTCGTGGTGCTGCAATGCCATTGCTTCTTCCTCCCAATCTCTGTTTCCGGTCCGGGCAGCCCCGGTCAACACCACGGTACGTGCCTCCAGACCTTGTATCGATTATAGCATTATTGATACCTCGCGTGCCAGTATCCCGGACCTGTATGTCAAAAGCTCGTATAGCCCACTGTGCCGCGAATCTGTTCCGGTTGAACAGTCCCCGGTTGCTGCGTCTGCCCGGTCTTCGTTGCGTCGCTTCGTTGCGTCTCTTCGTTGCGTCTCTTATGCGTCGCTCAGTGAATGCCGTCCAGGGCCCGGTCCAGGTTGAAGGCCGAGCTGATCAGGGCCAGGTGGGTGAATGCCTGGGGAAAGTTCCCCAGCCCTTCCCCGCTGTGGCCCGTTTCTTCGGCGTAGAGGCCAAGATGGTTGGCGTAACTCAGCATCTTCTCGAACACCAGCTGGGCCTGGTCGAGCCGGGACGGGTCGGACCAGCCGGCCCGGGTCAGCGCCTCTACCAGCCAGAAGGTGCACATGTTGAATGTGCCCTCCTCGCCGCGGATCCCGTCGGGAGACGCCTGGACGTTGTAGCGGTAGACCAGGCTGTTGGACACCAGCCCGCCCTCCTCCGGGGAACGGTTGATCGCGTCCAGGGTCTGGAGCATCCTGGGGTCGGAGGGGGCCAGGAAGAACACCAGCGGCATGATCAGGTTGGAAGCGTCCAGGTGATCGCTGCCGTAGGCCTGCACGAAGGCCCGGCGCTTGCTGTTCCACCCCCGTTTCATAATGTCCTCATAGATGCGGTCCCGGGTCATGTGCCATTTCTGCCGGTCCGCGGGGAAGGCGCGGGCGTCGGCCACCCGAAGCGCCCGGTCCAGGGCTACCCAGCACATCAGCTTTGAATATACGAAGTGGCTCCGTCCGCTGCGGACTTCCCACACCCCGTCATCGGGTCGGTCCCAGTTGTCGCAGACCCAGTTGATCAGCCCCCGCAGGTGGGTCCAGAAGTCATAGGAGATGGGACGGCCGTAGCGGTTGTACAGGTACACCGCGTCCATCAGTTCGCCGTAGATGTCCAACTGCAACTGGCCGTAGGCCCCGTTGCCGATGCGCACCGGGCGGGAACCCCGGTAGCCATCCAGGTGGTCCAGTGTGACCTCGGTGAGGTCGTGTCGTCCGTCGATCCCGTACATGATCTGGAGTGTGCCGTCGGGGTTGATTTCACTGGCCCTGGCCTCGATGAAGTCCATGAAACGGGCCGCTTCCTCGGTGAAGCCGATGCGCAGCAGGCCGTAGAGTGTGAAGGCCGCGTCTCGTATCCAGGTGTAGCGGTAGTCCCAATTGCGCTCCCCGCCCAGTTCCTCGGGCAGGCTGCACGTCGGCGCGGCGACGATGGCCCCGGTGGGCTGGTAGGTGAGCAGCTTGAGCACAAGCGCGGAGCGTTCCACGATCTCCCGCCAGCGGCCCCGGTAGGTGGATGTGCCGAGCCAGCGCCGCCAGTAATTTATCGTTTCCTCGAAAATCTGCTGCCCTGTAACGTGGGAGTAGGGGGGGAGATAGTCGCCGCACTGCTCGCACACCTCCCCGATGGCGAAGGCGATGGTCTGCCCCTCCCGCAGCGTGAACTCGGAGACTATACCCTCCCTTCTCCCGCCTTCAGGTCCCGTGAACTCCCGGTGCAGTGGCGCTTCCGTGGACAGTTGCAGCCAGATCGTCGGAGACACGAAGTGCGCCCCCGACTCGGAGAGCACCACGATTTCATGGGAGTCCTGTCCGTAGTTGAAGGCGGGAAAACACTCCATCCGGAACCGCATGGTCCCCCGGACGACGTTCACCCGGCGCACCAGTTCGTTGTGCTCGTGGTTGTCCGCCGGCCTGGTGGTCTCCATCGGCATGAAGTCCGTTACCTCGCCCACGCCGTCGGGCGACAGGAAACGGGTCACCAGCACGTTGGTCTGGGGCCAGTAGATTTGCTTGTGAGTTACGTCGCCCGTGGTTGGGGAGATCTTGAAATGCCCTCCCCTGGCCTCGTCGAGAATCGCGCCGAACACGCTGGGCGAATCGAAACTGGGCATACAGAACCAGTCGATGGAACCGTTGATGCCCACCAGCGCTACCGTGTGCATGTTGCCGATGATCCCGTAGTTCTCAATGGGCTGGTAGCTCATATTGCACCCCGCTCCCCGGCTTGTGGCCCGTTTCCGCAACGCCCCGGCAGACCTCCCATTGGGCGGCGGCGGATGGGGTCCGTCCCCGGTGAATCCAGTCCGCATGGCCCCTCATATTACCAGTTTGCACTGGGGGATGATTAGCGCTCGGCCAACCCGAAAAATACGGTCCGGGGAGCGAGCATCGCTCCCCGGACCATGTATGAATCTGTCTGCATCCCCCGTCCCGTCCAAATATGGCGGCGTACCGGTTGGTTCCGTTTGCTTGTAGGGTATCCCAGTATATGCTGGGATGGCAACGCCACAGCCCAAACGCCAGGGCAATCGCGTTATAGATGGTACAGTTGATGGAGTATGGAAATCTGCGGATGTGAAGGAAAGATGGGAGGAGTGATGAAGATGGGGAAGAGCGCATCCATTATGGACAGTTTTGAAGCACTGGAGGACCCCAGGATAGACCGCTGCAAGCGTCACCAATTGCTGGACATCATCGTCATCGCTATCTGCGCCACCATCTGTGGCGCCGACTCCTGGGTCCACATGGAAATGTTCGGCAAGAGCAAGGAGGAATGGTTAAAGACCTTCCTGGAACTGCCTCACGGCATCCCGTCCCACGACACCTTTGGCGACGTCTTTGCCCGGCTTGACCCGGAGCAGTTCCAGGACTGCTTCATCGCCTGGACTGGGGCGATGGCCCAACTGCTTCCTGGAGAAGTGGTGGCCATTGACGGCAAGACGGTGCGCCGTTCCCATGACCGCACCTCGGGCAAGGAGGCCATTCATCTGGTCAGCGCCTGGGCATCGGCCAACACCATGACTCTGGGCCAGGTCAAGACTGAGGAGAAGTCCAACGAAGTCACCGCCATCCCCCAATTGCTGCAAATGCTGGACCTCCACGGGTGTATCGTCACTATCGACGCCATGGGTTGCCAGAAGGACATCGCTCAAGGAATTTTGGACGTTGGCGCCGGTTACGTACTGGCCTTGAAGGAGAACCAGGGCCGATTGTACGAGGACGTGCAGGACCTCTTTGGGGGAGCGGAGGAATTCGGCTTTGAAGGGGTGCCCCATGACTATGCCAGCACCTTGAACAAGGGGCACGGACGCTTGGAACGGCGGGAGTGCCGGGTCATTTCCGGTCCTGATTGCCTGGACTACTTGAGCACCGGGCGGGAATGGCCCAACCTGCGGCCGGTGGTCAGGGTGACCGGTCACCGGGAGACAGCGGCCAAGGTCACGGCGCAACCCAGGTACTACATCAGCAGCCTTGAGGCCCCGGCAAGCCGGCTGCTGGAGGCGGTACGCAGCCATTGGAGCATCGAGAATTCGTTGCACTGGAGTTTGGATGTGACCTTTGGTGAGGACCAATGCCGGGTGCGCAAGGACAATGGACCGCAAAACATGGCGATGCTGCGGCAGATATCCCACAACCTGCTGAAAAGGGAGACCAGCCTGAAAGTGGGCATCCAGGGCAAACGCCTCCAAGCCGGGTGGCGGGAAGACTACCTGCTAAAAGTCCTCCACAGTTAAAACGCGATTGCCCTGGCCCAGAGGGTCAGCCATGAGATATTCCAACGTAAGTCTGTTTGCTAGGGGTCTGGCACCATGCCCCCTTGCACGGCTTACGTTGGGACCCGGCGGGCTGTGGCAAGTTTGCCAAATCCCAGCCGCAAGGAGGTTCCCACATTGTTACCCTTCACGGCTTTGCACCAAAACCCCAACTTGAACCAGACTTTTGGTTCAGCCTCCGAGTATTGATTCAGAAGGGAGTTTTGGTTCAAGCTCGGTCGACTTAGATTCCATGACTGCAAAGAGCCACGGCAACCCCAATCAGAAGATAATCAGCGACTCCAATGCGTTCTGGACCGCCATAAACGCGACCCGTGGCAAGGACGGAGAGAAGGAATGGCACTAGGACTAAAAGTTCCACTCCGTTGTAGATGCCGAATATGGCTTGCCCCTTGGTCACGTCATTACCACTGCCAAGCGGAACGACCCTCCGTACCTGCCCAAGCTCATCGACTAGACCCAATCTCAATTCTCTTGGCTCCACCTCAAACCAGTGTTCGATGATAAGACTTCTGGAGCAAAGATACGTCAGCCTTGTCTAGTGGACGGCCACCATTGAACTGATGACTGGCAGGGTATAATGGGTTGGCAGCCTGAGAAGTTCGAGAAGTGGGGTTGAGGCGATGGTCAAGAAATACCGGGTGCATCTGACGGGACAGGAGCAGGAGGAACTGAAAGGGCTGGTGTCCAAGGGCAGGGAGGCGGCTTACCGGCAGACTCACGCCCGCATTCTGTTGCTCTGCGATGAGAATCAGGACGGCGGGGCCTTGCGGGACCAGGATATAGCCCGGGCCCTGAAGGTGGGCGCCACCACGGTGGAGCGGGTGCGCCGCCGCTGCGTGGAGGAGGGTCTGGAAAGGGCCCTGGGACGCAAGGAGCAACTGAACCGCCGCCCCAGGAAACTGGACGGTGAGGGCGAGGCCCGCCTGGTGGCCCTGGCCTGCTCCCAGCCGCCCGGTGGCCGGGCTGGCTGGACACTGCAACTGCTGGCTGACCGGCTGGTGGAACGGGAGGTTGTGGAGAGCATCAGCCCGGAGACGGTGCGCCGGTGTCTGAAAAAAACCGGTTCAAGCCCTGGCTGAAGGAAAGCTGGTGCATCCTGCCCAGGGCCAATGCCGGGTTCGTCTGCGCCATGGAGGACGTGCTGGAGGTATATCACCGCCGGTTCGGGGACAACGAGGTGCTGGTGTGCCTGGACGAGACCAGCAAACAGCAGGTGAAGTAAACCCGCCGGCCGCGGCTGGCCCGGCCTGGTGCGTCAGCCTGCTACGATTACGAATACCGGCGCAACGGGGTGAGCAACCTGTTCATGCTGTTCGCGCCCCTGGAGGGGTGGCGCCGGGTGGAGGTCACGGACCGGCGCACCAAGGTTGACTGGGCGCGGGTGGTGCGGCAACTGGTGGACGTGGACTACCCGGACAAGGACCGGATAGTGCTGGTGATGGACAATCTGAACACGCATCACCCGTCGTCACTGTACGAGGCATTTGAGCCTGGGGAGGCGCGGCGCATAGCGGAGAGGCTGGAGATCCACTACACGCCGAAGCATGGAAGCTGGCTGAACATGGCAGAGAGTGAATTGGCGGTGCTGGCCCGGCAGTGCCTGGACCGCCGGATTCCCTCTCAGGAAATACTGAGAGAGGAGACTTGGGCTTGGGAGAGCCAGCGAAACCGCGATGCGATTCAGGCCCAGTGGCGCTTCACCACCGGGGACGCCCGGATCAAGCTCAAGTCCCTATACCCATCAATACAATAGTGGCAGACCACTAGCCTACATCTCTAACTTTGCATCCCCGGGCCGCGCCTTGCCCCCGTGTACCGAAGGTGTTGGCGTACCCGCCTGTATGAGGCCACCCAGAGCACTGAGCACCCCAATGGTACCGTCGGTGTACTATCATCACCCCGTGCAATCGTTCCATTGACAGCCGCAGACCTCACGGTCACGGCAAGTCCCCTCCTCGGGTTCTGAAATCCTGTGCCACGAAGGCTGCATCCAAGGGAGACGAACCTCAAGCCCCGATCCAACGATGTCAGTGAGGAGCAAGTGGATTTTCGGGGGGAATACTACAAAAGGGAAAGACCAGCAGCGCGTGGGGAAACGAGTCCCAGTTGTTGATGATAGCAAGGCCACTGGCAGTTATCCGATCAACCAGATATAATCGATTGACAGAAATGGAAGTCGGACGGAGTCAACTCGAAGAGTTGGCATCCTCGCGAGTAAACCTCACAACTGGTCTACGACAACCAACACGGGAAATCACCAGAGCCGTCCAAGGCACTGATTTCGTTCTCGCAAATAGCTTCAACTGTTGCATTCCCGAAACTCATCAGCCATAATGCCGAACGACTTAGCAGTGGTCCGGTCTAGTTGCTAGCAGAGTGGCGAGTCAGTTCGGCGTAGACCTAGTTCTCCCGACGAACACGGAGGTGGCCATGAAGGAGCTAAGTATGACGCAAGAAAACAGTGAGCGTCGTGACCCTAAGGAAGTCGCTAGAGAGGTGGAGGAATTTGTAAGAAACACTCCTCCAGAAGTCATAAAGAGGATGCGACAGATGCGGGAAGAGCGCCAACAGGTACATTCTCCGGGCAGTTTGGGGGAATTGATGACCAAGAGATTGGGATAACACCCAACCAAACAAGGTCCTTGAACAAGGGCGGGATGTATCCCGCCCTTACTGTTGGATAAACAGAGGAGACAAATGCCCTTCGAAAATTTCGAGGTCAGACCTGCTAAAGAGGCATTGAACGAGCATTTTTCCGGCGAGCACCGGCCGTTGCCGGTAGCGAGACTGGAAAACTATTTGACCTCGATAAGCTCCGACGCCATGACGGCCATCATCGAGACCGACTACATAGACGTAGATTATTCGGCTTCATACCATGAGCAACTCAGCAGGTCTTTTACTCCAATTAAGAGAGAAACCACCAGAATCCATTTCTTCCGCGAGAAACTGACCAAACAGCGCCTAGTAAATGCTAGCTATGCCACCGTAAGGGCAATGAAGTCGAGCTACATGGGATTCACAGTGGTCAGACCCGATTGGCCCGCTACTCTCGGGAGAACTTTTATAAAGTGCCCTGATAACTTAGAGGGAAGTAAGGCTCGGTTTCCGACTCGCGGTACGACACCAGTTGACCTAGCGGGTATCCCGCTGAGCATCGAATCATGCGCCTACATGTCGCAGGATCAAAAGGTAATGGCTTGCGCCACTGCGGCATTGTGGATGTCTTCTACTCCCCTGTCAGAGAAGATTCCGGAAATCGCATGGCATAGCACGTCGGAAATCACGAAGATGGCCATGTCTCTCAACAGACCTTTTGGCCCGGTCCTTGGCAGGAAGGGCCTGAACTTACAGGAAATGCAGCAAGCTCTTCTGGATATTGGTTTTGACCCCAGCTTTCATCCTTTCCCCACTCCCGAACGGCTGGTCGACGTATGTCATCTGTATGCAGATAGCGGGATACCGCCGATTCTTCTGGTTCACACCAATGGTATAGGCCATGCGGTCACCGTAGTTGGATATACGCTGAAGTCACCGGAACCCCTGAACAGCGGTTCCGGTGACTTGATTCCGGCCCACCAATTCATCTCCGACTTAGTCATCCACGATGACCAACGTGGTATGTACCTGCCTGCAAAAGTCTGGGACTCCAAGAAAGGGTCTGAACCTTACGCGACAGAACTGGCAGTAGAGATGCCTGATGGGACTCACCATCTTTCGTGTGATGCTATATTGGTGCCCCTCCCAACGAGAGTGATGTTGGATGAATATGCAGTCAAGGTACAGACGAAAGAGTGGGTCAGGCAAGCCAAAGAGCTAGGATGGATAGAGGACAGAGAGGTCGTAACCAGGACCATCCTGATAAGATCGAACACGTTTAAGCAAACCCTCCTAGAACTCCGCGATGGATCCACCAAGAGCGGCTACCCAAGCTTTCTCGTAAAATTCGCGAGAGGGTTGCCGATGCCGCGATATATATGGCTGGTTGAGGTCGCATATTGCGATGACTGGGACCCTGCCGACCCCCACCGCCGATAATTGCAGACCTGATATTGGACAGCACCTCCACAGAGACGATCCGCCCAGACTATCTGCTGCTACACTTACCCAGAATAGTATCGGGAAGGCGGGTTACTGAAAGCGGCATGCAATCCCTATTTGATAGCGACCCGCACGACCATTCCCATCCGCCATTCCCAGACATTGCCCGCCCATGAAGAATGCGATGCGCTCGTGGAACACCAGGGCGTTGGCCATGATGGCGCAGGCCATCCGGCGGGTCTGGGGAACGTCGGACATCCCCAGCAGCCGGGCGATCTCGCGGGCGGTGGCCGGGGCCATGTCCTTCAGTTCGTCCAGTATAACCGCCGCTCTCTCGATGCCGTCCTGTAGGGTGTCCGCCGCCCGGTCCACTTCCTTCTGGGGAACGGACACCAGCCGGACAAGGTCGGCCAGGTCGGTTACGGAGCCTTCCAGCCAGCCCGATTCGGGGAAGCGGCTGCCGTCCTCATAGAGTACGCAGTAGGAGAGGCGGGCATCGGCAACGGCCTGCGCCAAGTCGTAGGCGTCCCGCACGGAGACAGGATAGCGCAGCGTAATCGCCGCCTCGATGCTGCGGGACTCGCCCGCTACGGCCAGGCCCAGCCGGTCGGCGGCATCCTGCTCCGCCTCGGGAGCGGGTTCGTACTCCGCCTCAACCACCACCGGGGAACGGCCCGGAGCGGTTATCAGCACGTCCGCGTGCTGGCCCGGATGGGCCGGGAAAGTCTGGGTGTTCTCCGAAAGCACCCAACTGCCGGGCATCATGCCGCGCAACAGATCGCCCAGGGCGTTGTTCGCATTCGGCTCGGTCTGGTTTGGCATGACCCACTCCGCAAGGGAGGGTTGGTACCCGGAGTATAGCAAACCGGGCAAGAGATATTCGTGGGCTAGTACTACAGCCGCAGATGGCCATTGGGAGTGTTGGACGATCCTAAAATCGCAACGCCTAGCTACGGCCAACCTCTCTGATTCCAATGGAACTGGGCTGAATTAGAGGCCGAAAGTACCGGGGCAGCATTAGTGCGGCTGTAGTACGCTGTTGTACTTAGTAGGGCTATGCTGGACTTGCGACCGGAGGCTTTCACGGTGGAGAGTTTGCGGTCGTGGTGTTCGCCAAATTGTGGGAACCGGGTGGACTGCGGAGCCAACACAGACCATTCACAATCCCGAACATCGACTGAGTTTGCAGCCTGGGGCTATGGAGTACCTCCCGGGTTTACCTGAACGCGAACAGCCAATCTGTCCCTCACCTCTTGATAGATAGGGATGTCGATTCCCTCTGCCACCTCAAGAGTAACTGCTAAACCGTACTGTACCGGCTCAGTTATTCTTCCCCCAACTGCGCGGCAGTTTACTTTGAGCCTGATTGTTTCACCGTCCTGGAAAACTACGGCATTCTCACCCTCAAGTATTTCGTGCTGAACGGTCCCTCTTCGGGCCGCCTGGTAGTCGGCATGAATACGTGACGAGGCAATCCGATTCGCCGGGTTGAACCACAACTGTGCCACGCGGTAGTTCTGGTTGCCGCTGTTTATCGGGCTGAACCAAGCAAGTGTGACTGTCAATCGCCTCTTTTCGTTCTTGGCTGAAAGGCTTGGCGGAAGCGGAAAAGAGAATTCGTCACCGTAGCCGTCTCTAAGCCTTCCATATCCCAAGACCGAGACACGCTGCTCTGTGCAGGTGATAGCTTTTTCGATGTTGGACGACCCGTACCCCAGGAATCGACCTACGTAATCTCGGAATGTTCTGCTGTTTTGTCCGTTCTTTAGAATCGACTCATACAAGAGTTTATTCCCTGCCCAGTCAGCGCCGTGGACTAGCAAGGCTTTTATTAGTACAGGATCGTATTCGGGTGGAATGTTGGCGCTATTCTGGCTCCGCAATCGGCCAATCAGATCGTAAAGGAAATTCGCACCCCTAGACGCTAGGGCAGCCGCATTGCTAGTTCCCCTGGTGTGATATGTTCGGTCCAACTGGCCCTGCGGACCCGGAGTAGCAACGCGCTGTCCCGGCGGTCTTGTGAACTTTGAGATTTCCAGCAAGGCGTTTGGTTCCTGATTGACCAAGGGCTCCCTGAGAAATTGCCTGCCTCCCGGAAGGCTGATATCCGGCTTAATGCTGCGACGATAGCCAGGCCCATGAGCGCTAATGGTGCTTGGAAGATTCGCCGAAGTATGTGGCGGGGCGGCATTTGCCAACTGGAATGGGTCAATCAGGTCTGGATTTGCTACGGGCGTGGATGCGTCAACATGGTCGGCGCCGACAGTGAGTCCGTTGATGGTCTCAGCCGGAGATAGGAGGCGACGGTGACGTGTATCGGCAGCTATGGCCTTTACTACTGCTTTCAGTCGATCTTCCGCAGAGAGGCCCTGTAGGTCGTTCCGCGGCACGTCCAATTCAGCATCTTGCAGACGGTTTCCGGCACTCACGATAAAGAGGACATTGTATTTGTTGGAGAGCCAGTCCAGCAGCCTCGCCAAGGAACTCATTCCGTTCTCTAATGGACGAGCTGGATCGCAAACTGACAAATTGATTACCCTAACGCCAGGTGCTGCCGGCGGCTGGTCCCCTTCTGCCTCGTATAAGCGCCGTACCGCGCGATGAATCAGATCCACAGGTAAAACATCGGCAGGGATATACTCTTCGAATTGCCCGTCAAAACCACGTCGGGGCTGTAGTATTGGACGTACGTATAGCTTTCTACTCAAGGGGGCTGCATTTTCGTCCAATTCCCCGTGGCAGATTAGGGATGCCATTCCAGAGCCGTGTCTGCGTTCCTCTGCTAAATAGTTTGCTTCGTAGTCGTCGGGGTCGTCGATTTCCAGCCAGGCTTGCAGCAACTGGTGTCCTGCTAACGGCAAACCATCGAACAAAGCAACTACGGGATCGCCCAAAGGTGATTGGAGTGGAGGATCTTCACCAACCACCTCAGGCACCGACGAGTCGTCTGACCAAGTTGGAGCGGCGCATTGTCCAACCGGGCGAAGATACATCATTTCTTCGCATTGAAGCAGTCTGACTTCGGTCTGAGCGATTATCTGGGAAGCGCGATCGGCGGGAATTTGGCCCAATACCGCCTGATAGTTTATTTCTTGGATGACACACTGTTGAAGTATTTCACCTTCGAGGTCCTCTACGATACCACGAACATGTGCTTCCGCTTGGTCGCGCATAGCCCGGTCGTTACGAAACCACAGCTCCGCTTCAAAATTGACAACCCGAGAATCGTTATCTATATCCAATTGCCATGTGTCAAAGACGCCGGTATCGCGGAGACGATCTTCCATCCCCCAAGGACGGATGGTCCGTAGATGTTCAAAGACGTGCTTCAAAGGGGCGAGTCCCCTTTCGAAAGACGCATCGGGATGCTCGTGCCAAGAATCAAAGAGGCGCTGTAATTCAACTAAGGCCCTCTGGTCAGACATAGTAACGAACAACTGACCACTCAATTGCCTCTCTGGCCGGTTTTCATCTTGGAAATCGTCATCAGGGGGAATGTCGGACAGGACCAATTCTCCGAGCCATTCCAGCCCTTCCACATGCCTTACCGCACCCATGAAATTCTCGACAGAACCTACCGTCTCCAACACCAAAGCCAACTCTGGTTGAATTCCAAGCGGGTTGTCCTGGAGGGTGACCCGCTGGTGCTCCATCGCCTCGTGTAGCCGCTGAAACTGCGGGGTTATCCGTTCCGCCTGTCGGTTGGGGCTGGGCAACCTGGGTCGTCCACCACCGCCGCCGAGCGTAGCCCGTCCGGCACGAGAGGGTTCAGGAAAGATGAGTAGGGGATATTCATCCCGCGGGCGCGACTCGGTAACCATTAAGCTATTCTCTCACGTCTTCGGTTATCTGCTCCGGACTGAATCGCTTGGCCCACTGACGCAAACGTTGCTGGGTTATCTTCGAGATGTCGGCCCCTGGTTGGCTTAACACAATTCGCCTAAGTACGTCGTTTCCAAATTCTTCTACCTCAGAGTAGCTTAGACCCTTCAGGCGATTCGCCAACACTCGCGTTGAGACTCCCAAGGTATGGCCTGTGCGCTTTTCAAAGCGATTAAACCACTCCTCTATCTGCCCTGGTCTTGGAATTGGCAATTCCAAGCGCACTTGGAACCTTCGCCACACAGCGCGGTCGAGCAACTCTGGGTGGTTACTCGCGGTAACAATCACAACGTAGCTAGGCAGTGCATCAACCTGAAGCAGCAGGGAACTGACAACCCGTTTTATCTCCCCAGTCTCGTGGCGGTCCCCTCGTTCCTTGCCAACCGAATCAAACTCATCAAAAAAGAGAACACATTGTCGCGAACGAGCATACTCAAACACCTGCCCAATTCTTTGGGCGGTCTCCCCCAGGTAACTTCCTATGACGGATTCATAACGGACGACTATGAAAGGAACGTTCAAAGAATCGGCTATTGCTTCGGCCAAGGTGGTCTTCCCGTTTCCCGGTGGACCGACAAGCAAAATTCTATTGCGTGGTTCGAGGTTGAAGGACCGAAGAAGACCGGCACGGAGTTGTTCCTCTACTAGCTCCCGGACAGTTTCCTCCGCCTCGGCCGGTAAGATTAGGTCCTCCAGGCAGCGCTGAGGAATGCTTTCGAAGAACAAAGAGTTCGCACCCTGACGCGACGGCAATTCTCCAGCATGTTTCATTGCTCCATTGTTATTCTCAATTTGTGCCAGTAGCCGGTCGGCTAGGATGCCATGATTCTTGGCGCGTTCTTCTGCGGCCAGCGCTTCCACGGTCTTGTGGAACTGCACCTGGTCGCCTCTCGTGCCTGCCCGTATCAAGCTCAGGATCAAGTCTGCTCGCGCCATATCCTGCCCCCTGCCTCTATCACATGAGTTCGGGAGGGTAAGGTTGCCCGAAGTTGAGGTGGTAGCCACACTACAGGAAATCCTCGTCTCCGATGCGGATTTTAACGCACAACTTCAGAAGGTTCCTTGCTGGGGAAAAACAGCCCCCGACAAGATTTTCTCCTTGAAGCAAAGGCCCCGTTTGTTCACAGCGATTGAGGTGGATCCCGTTATTGGGGATACTCTGAACAAGTTGGAGTTGGTGTGGCATAGTATGGCTGGCAGCCTCGATTTGGGTCAAGGGTGAGATAAGATAGACCAGCCGACGTTCTCCAAACAGACAGGCCTTCCCCTGGCATCATAGACGCCACCCTAAGTGCATCTAATTCCGCCACACCTCCGGCTCCACCACTGGCTCCAGGTTCGGCGCTATCCCAAGCTCATACATCTCCTGGACCAGCACGCAGATGTTATGACATAGCGCCTTGAGCAGGATTTCGTTGACCTGCCCCGTCTCTGACTTCGGCCGGAGCTCGTCGCCGAACTTCCCCTTTACCATGCTGAATGTCGTTTCCACGTTGGACCGCTGGTGATAGTGAGCCTTCCACTCCTCCTCGCGTGAAATGAAATAGCCGTACAGCCGTCGCCACATCGCGGAGCCTTTCCCTGTGGTGTTCGACTTGAACGGCATGAAGGGCTCCGCCCCGTGGTGCTCGATGTATTGCAGGCTGTTCGCTGAGAGGTACGACTTGTCGGCTGACAGCTCCGCCACGTCGAACCGGACTGCCGTATCATCCAGCATCTCGGGCAGGACCGGCGAATCATTGGCGTTGCCGTGAGTTATCCTGATGGAGGTCACGACATTCGTCTTCACTCCGCAGATAATACGTGCCTTGAGCCACTGGCGTCGGGACTTCTCCTTGCCCCACTTCGCGTCAAACCAGCGCTCGTACCTACAGGTCGAGAAGCCGCTGCTGTCGGCCGCGAAGGACGATTCCACTATGGCCAACGGCGCGGCGCTCCGTCCTATCAGGTCCAGCAGGACCCGCGTGAGGTCCCGGTTGGCGATGTAGCGGTTGACCGAGTTGACGAAAAATACGGTCCGGGGAGCGAGTATCGCTCCCCGGACCGTGTACGAATCTGCCTGCATCCCCCGTGCCGTCCGAATATGGCGGCATGCCGGTTTATTCTCGCCGCTGAAACGCGGCCCCTCTATGCCGTGCGGGGCCGGGAACCGGGCAGGCCCCGTCCCCTGGTGGCGGGGCGGGCCCGGTAATTGGATGCCTTCTATGAGTCTAAATAGGCGGTGATCACCATGAAGACCTGTTCCCTGGTTATCAGGCCGTCCAGGTAGTCATTGATCGCCGCAATGACCTCTTCCCGCTCGATTGTCCCGTTGCCGTTTGCATCGTACCAACTGACCACATCTTCCGGGTTCAATATGCCGGTCGCCGTGGCGGACCAGTTCCCGGGACCGGTGGCGTTGACCGCCCGGACTTGAACGTCGTACCACGTGTTGCCCGCCAGCCCCGTGACCTGCGCCGTCAACTCGCCGCCGCCCGTGCGCCAGACGCCCTCGATGACGTTCCAGTTGGAATCGTTGGTCTCGTCGGCGACGGTGGGGATGTAACGCAGGTCATAGGCGGTGATGTCGCCGCCCCGCATGAATCCGGGGGCAGACCAGGTCACCGTTAGAGAATCAATTCCAAGCACTGCCGTGTTCACCGTTGGAGCCGCGGGAACGAGCCTGTGCCCATAGACCTTGATGTTCCACGCCTCGAAAGTCCCGGTCAGGCCGGGAATCCGGTCGGTGACCCGTATGGTCCACTGTCCGTTGGGGTCTTCTCCCAGGTGTTTCGCCGAGCCGAAACGGAACTCCCCGAACAGCGGCACGGGGTCCTCAGCCTCGTAGGGGCCGACCAACGTCGACACCTGGCCGGAAGGGGACACCAGCTCAATTTCCAGGTCGCGGAAGGATGGGTGGCTGAAGTTGAGGTCGATTTCGACGAACTCGGTGGACCTGATATCGGTGGCCAGCGTGAGCGCCTGGGTAATCGTTGTGGGGCGGCCGCCCACCGGGACGTCGGGAACATGCGCATCCAGGTACCCCGACGCAACTTCCATGCTCTCCAGCGGCGGGACGGTGGCCCAGCCCTCGGCCAGGTCTACGGCAGCCTTGGCGTCGACTACGCCGAAACCGTATTCATGGTTGAAGTGATACCGTTCCGTTTGCGAACCGTACTTGAGCGCCCCGTCTTCCCATCCCGTGTTCTCCTCATCGTTCTTCCGGGCGGAGCCCGCCAGGATCAGCTTCAGGTCCCGCCAGGTCAACTCCGGGTTGGCCTGGCGCAGCAGCGCGGCCACGCCGGCAACGATGGGGGTTGAAGCGGATGTGCCGTTAAAGCTGTTCGAGTAGCGGTTGGAATTCTCGGTGGTAACGATGCCCCGGTCTCCGGCGCGGAGGCCGTGGGAGGGAGCGCATACCCACAGGTTTGCGCCCGCCTCCGAGTAGTAAGTTCTGATGTAATTGTCGTCCACCGCGCAAACCGCGGTTGTCGCATAGTAACTTGTGAACCCGTCCAGGTTGGAGTTGTCTCCCTCGTCGCCGCCATTGCCTGCGGCCCATGTATAGAAAATCCCCTTGCCGCCGTAGCCCTTCTCAACGCCTGACTCCACTGCGGCTTCCCATATCGCTTCAGCCGAATATAGCTCGGGGCCGTCGCGTGGGCCCCAACTGTTGCTGTTTACGGCGGTTACATCCCGGTTGCGGATTGCGGCGTCCACTTCGTTCAATATCGTCGTGAATCCCAGAAAGTTGTACCCGTAGATGGTGGCCCTTGGCGCGACGCCGCGCACTCCGACGCTGTTATCCCTCGCCGCGATGACGCCGGCCACGTTGGTGCCGTGGTGTTCGAGAGGCGAGTGCACGTCACCGCCCCCCGTGTAGTCGTAATTGAGAGAGGCGTCGATGTTGGGGGCCAGGTCCTCGTGGTATTGGTCTATGCCATCGTCGACAACCGCTACGTTGACGCCCGTGCCGTCGATTCCGTTGGCCCAGACAGGCTCGACGTTGATGTCGGCATCGTCGTTTTCATGGTTCCGGAGGTGCCACTGGCACACGTACAACGGGTCTCCCGTCGTTCCCCGGCAGTCGTCTATGAAGGCGGTGTACCAGGGGTCATAACGGGTGTGAAGCGTGTAATCTGCGGCGGAGTCTGTGGTCACTTTGACGAAGTAGGCCCCGGCGCTGAAGTCGTCCCGGATGTAGAACCCGCCATCCCACGGTGACACATTGACGTCGACTCTTTCTCCGTCGCTGTCCAGAATTTCCCCTGCCACCGGCTCCAGGGTTGAGGTCTTGCCGTAGATGATCACGTTGGTCTTTTCCGTAAGGTCCAGGCGGAAGTAGTCTGTGTCCCCGGCATGTTTGATTCTGCCGGGGACCAGTGAGTTAAGGGTCAGAGCGGTTGCGGTATCCCTGCTGTTGCCATGATCGGGGATTGTCTCCGCGCCTATGCCAAAACGCCCGACGTCCGTACCGTAGCTGCGCACATTGACGTAGTAGGTCCCGGCGGCGAGACTTTCCCGGATATGAAAGGCCCGGCGCCTGCTTATGAGGAGGCTGTCGTCATTGGACGCTATCACGTTGAAATTGCTGTCATACAGCGTTCCGACGGTGTCGAGAGGCCCGAAACCGTATATCCAGACGTCTGACGGCCTGTCCACCGCCAGCTTGAAGTATTCTTCGTCGTAGCCTTCGGCTATGCGCCCGATTACTGACTCCCCCAAGCTGAGTTGGCCGACCGGTTCGGCGAACAGGGCGTATGGGCCGGTCTCGGATTCATAGCTCCCGGCACGGACGTAGTAGGTCCCGGGTCCGAGGTCCTGCCGGATGGAAAAATTCAATTCCGTGCCGCTGTCGTCATCGGCAGTCAGCGAGGTCAGGGTTGCGCCGTCGCTGGCAAGCAGTTCTCCCGTCGTATCCAGGTCTCCGGTGGTATAGACCACGAACTCGGCCGGCTCGGTGATCTCCATCTTGTAAAGGTTGGTGTCGGTGGAGGGGTCTATTAGGCCAATCAGGGGTGTGCCCGGCTCCAATGTGCCCGCCGTTTCGACGGTGCCGCCGGTCTCAGGCACGCCGGTAGCGTATACCCGGTACGGGCCGGAGCCCCCCGCGACGCCGCTTACCTTGAGGTGGTAGGTCCCTGCCTGCAGGTTCTTTGCTATGAAGAAACTGAGTCGCCCGGCCGAAAGCTCGCTGTCGTCGCTGTATGCTACCCGGCTGCTGTGGCTGTCCAGCAATTCCCCTATGGTATCGGTGGGGCCGATGGCATAAATCCAAACGTATGCCGCATCAGGCAGCGTCAGCCGGAAATAGTCCTGGTCGAGGCGGTGGTTGATGAAACCAAGTTCGGAAGAGTCCAGGGCCAGGTCCAACGCTGTCTGGCGGTTGTCGCCCTGGTCCGTCACCGTTTCCACGTGCAGCCTGTAGGCCCCGGTGCTGTCGTCGTAGCCGCTGACTTCCACGTAGTAGACTCCCGGCCCAAGGGTCTCCCCGATGGAGAAATCAGACCGTTCCTCTGACATGGAGCTATCGTCGTTCGACGCAATCTGGACGCCGCGATAGTCTAAAAGCCTCCCGATGGTATCGAGATTGCCGGATGTGTACATGACCACGTCGGCTTGCGTGGGCAGTTCTATCTTGAAAAGGTCCAGGTCCTCGGCGGGGCCTATGATCCCCTCTTCCTGGGTATCCACAGGCAAAGGGGCTGCATCAGCGCGGGTTTTGCCTTGGTCGGTCCCGGTCCTGGTGTGCAGGCTGTACGGCCCGGTGACCGCCTCATGACCCGCGACGACCACGTAATAGGTCCCCGGTGTGAGGCTTGCTCCGATGTAGAAGTGGGATGTATTTGCCGAGAGGGCGCTGTCGTCGTTGATTGCGATCTGGGCGCCGCTGCCGTCGAAAAGCCCCCCCACGGTATCGCTGATGCCGCCCTGGGTGTAAATCCAAACGTCGGTGATTTCCACCGTGTCGGGTATGTCAAACGTGAACATGTCGCGGTCGCCCGCGGGACTGATGACCCCGGTCACCGTTGTTCCCAGGGTCAGGGCCGTGGCGTCGGCAGGCGTGCCGCCGTGGTCGTCAGTCTGCTGTGCCCGGGCCTCGCCGGTGGTCAGAAGCAGGCATAGGAAAAGCAGGAAGGCCATTGGCGCTATCCTGCTTGGTGACAGCATTGGGAGAGATTTCGTCAGGTCCAAAACGCTTTGCATCCTCACGGTTATGGGAATGGCCGGCGGGTTCTGCCGTTGGTTCTGTTCTGCCGTTGGTTCTAAGGTGGGTTCTGCCGCGGGTTCTGATCACCGTCACTTCGTCTCCAGTTGCCGCCACCAGTTGGGGCTGGAGACCGTTACCCCCTCCTTGCCGGCCAGCGAGTTGGCCAGGTCAAGCGATGGGAACCCCGCGTCGGTCTCGACGAAGAAGGCGTTGTCCAGGAATCCCAGTTCCGACACCTGGTCTGACTTGATGCCGTTCCCCTCAAAGAACTTGTCCACCGCCGCCTGGTCCCACTCCGGGTCCAGGGCCAGCATTACCCCGCCGGGCAGGGTCATCAGGCCGCCGCCCGACTCGGACTTGAACACCGGCTGGTCGCCGGAGCCGTGACTGTATTGTTTGCTCACGATGCTGTAATCGCCGCTCTCCGCCACGATAACGTCCTTGGGAGTGTTGTCGGACTTGCTCTGCGCCGCCAGGTCGTTCTGGAGCACGGCGCGCATGGTGCGGTCGCCGTCCTGCCAGGTGTACACGTTTCCATCGCCGGCGTCTTTGCTCGATTGGTCTGCGGCCTTCGAAATCGGCTGGGTTGACGGCTCCCGGATCGGCCCCAACGGGATGCGGTCGCCCTTGCCCCCGCGGTCGAGGACGGCCTTGGGCGTGGGCTTGGGCTCGGGCTCGGCATTTTCGGTTGCGGGCTTGGGCTCGGGCAGACTTGCGGGGTCCGGCGCAGTTTTGGGCGGGATTTCAAAGTTGATGACCACCGTCGGGGCAGGTGCAGGAACGTCCGGGGAACCGGCCTGGGCCGGTGGGATGGACGCTGGCGGCAGCGTTTCCGGCTGCTGGCCCCTGGCGGCAACCAGCGCAGTGGTGGCCGCCGCGCCAACGCCCACGATGGCCAGGGCGGTTATCAACGGAATGACGAGTCTTCGCAGGTGCATGTTGTCACCGGGTTCTTATACTTTGAGACCACACAGGAAGATACCAGGGTCAGCATCACCCATACATTATGTTTGATAATAAGAGATTTGTCCAAGATATGGGTGTTTCTGTCGCAAACGGTTGATATTCAAATACTTGTAGTGACGGTTCATGTGGTGTACAAATGTACCGGGTGGTCAGGCACCAATTCTCGGAGGAGCGTGAACATTTTATGAGGTTGCCATTGAAGATGCTACTGGTGTCGTTGGGACTGCTGACAGTCTTGGCGTTGTCGGCCATCGCCTGTGGGGGCGGAGCGCAGGAGTCTGATACTTTCAAGATAGGGGTGATGGAATCGCTCACAGGTCCGGGAGAGACTTACGGCACCGTGGCCAACCAGTCCAAACAGATGGCAGTGGACGAGATCAATGCCGCCGGGGGCATCAATGGGAAGATGATCGAACTGGTTGTTGAAGACTCCAAGTGCAACGCCCAGGACTCGATTACCGCCTACAACAAGCTGACTGATGTTGATGGGGTGAAGATCATACTCGGCACCTCTTGCAGTGGCGCGATGCTGGGGGCTGCGCCCTTGGCCGAGGAAGATGGGGTGGTCCTGTTCTCCGGTCTTGCGACCAACCCTGACATCGCCACCGCTGGGGACTACATCTTCAGGACGGCGATGAGCGATGCCCAGTTGGGGATCGACACCGGCAACGTGATGTGGGCCGACGGTGTGCGCAACCTGGCGACCATCACCGAGTCCACCGACTATGCCGAAGGGGTGCGCCGCACCACCGTTGCCCAGTTCGAGAAACTGGGCGGCAAGGTCGTGGGAGAAGAGCGCTACGCCTCGGACGTTACTGATTTCAGGACCCAGTTGACCAAACTGATCGAATCGAACTCCGACGGTCTCCACGTCGCGGCCCAGTCGGAATTCACCGGCGGGACAGTGGTCAAGCAGGTCCGCGAGCTTGGTTACCAAGGTCCCATATACTCGGAAATCGTGCCCATTGGGACCACGGCTCTGGAGATCGCGGGCGACGCCGCCACCGGCATGAAGGCCATCACAGCGGAGCTTGACCCGGGCAACAACAAGGCCCAGGAAGTGTTGGCCAACTTCAAGGAGCGATACGACTACGTTACCCTGCCTTGGTACCTTGGTTCAGCCTACGATGACGTTTACATAACTGCTGAGTGTCTCAAGCAGACAGGCGATGACCAGGACGCTGACGGGTTCCGCGATTGCCTGTACGGGATAACTTGGAGCGGGGCCATCGGGGACAACTACAGCTTTGACGCCAACGGCGAGGTAGTCGGCTTGTCTAATGCCGTGGTCGAGGTCCTGCCCCTGGCCGAGAGGACGGAGGATAATCAGGGATACAAGGTGCTCGGCGGCGCGCCGTCGCAATAGCGTTAGTGGCTGGTTGACAGTGACCACTGACCGCTCGAGGGACGGGTCCCGGACGCGCGTACCGGCCCCGCATGCTGGAAACGCGGATCCTCAGCGACCGTTTCGGTCCTCCGCCAAGGCATGGGGCGGCGCTCTCAGATGATGCTTGCCGGAGGACATACCAGGCTTCTTGCCATCGTTCTTACTGCCATTGTGGTGGCCTACATCGGGTGGAAGATCAGCCAGTCGCCCAACCAGGCATTGCAGTTTGCCTTCAATGGCCTGTCCGTGGGCGCGGTGTATGCCCTGCTGGCGATGGGGTTCACCATCGTCTACAGCACGGTCTGGTTCTTCGACCTCTACTACGGCGCGGCAGCGGCCCTCGGGGCCTACGGGGTCTTCTACCTCAGGTCCCAGGAAGTCCTGGGCGGGCAGTACGAAGTCAACACTCCCTTCGTCAACGGAGTGTTCGCCGCTGTGACCGCCGGTGTGGTCGGCTGGGTCTTCTACGTTACCGTCTACAGCCGGTTCCGGTCCCGTGTCAACCCGGTTGCCCTGCGGACTGCCGGGGGCGCTTTGGCCGCGGGGGTGGGCATTTATACGGGCGTGGCCCTCACCTACCCGGTACACTTGCACCTCATCCTCAGCCCCGCTGTCGGCGTGGTCGTGGCCCTTGTCGTGTGGTGGGCGCTGGCCCGTTTAATCTCAGGGGGCTACCGGCGCGCAGCCCCACTAGCCACTAACCACCGGCCACTGGCCACTGCCCTGGCCTTGGCGGGAATCGGCGCAGCAGCATTTGGAGTATATTGCGGCTTTCTGATCGCTGGCGCTCCCGGTTCCAAACTCTACCTGAGCTGGGCCGTTTCCTGCCTGCTGGCGGGGGCTGTTGGGCTGGCTCTCTACCGGGGCCTGTACGTCTACATGCGGCAGCGCGCCAGGTCGCCGCTGATAATGCTGGTGGCGTCCCTGGGGATACTGCTGGCCTTGACCGCTTTCATCACCATCGTGTTCCAGAGCGCGCCCAGGCCGTTGCCGGAACCATTCGGCAACAACCCCTGGACCATCTGGGGAGCCAACATCAAGGGATTCAACATCTTCACCATCGGTGTGGCCCTGGCCGGATTCCTCGGGTTGCTGCTGATGCTCAAGAAGACCTCCTTCGGGCGGGCGGTGCGGGCCATCGGCGACGATGAGGAAGTGTCGAAGGTGGTGGGGATCAACACCACCGTCATCATCGCCGCAGTATTCTTCATTGGAGCGGTCTTCGCCGCATTGGCCGGGCTGCTCAGCGGGCATGACACCGCGATCCAACCCAGAATGGGGCTGTTGCTGTTGTTGAAGGGCTGGATCGCTTCGGTGGTCGGCGGCATCGGCAACCTCTACGGCGCGATTGTCGGAGGCTTTATCCTCGGTATGCTGGAACAGTTCGGAATCTGGGACCTGGCCGGGGAGTGGAAGGACGTTATATCCTTCGTGGTGTTGATCCTGTTCCTGTCCTTCTGGCCCCTGGGCCTGCTGCCCCGTAAGTGAGACTGGGAAATAGGGATTCGCAGATGAGACCGCCGAGTCTTGGGCATATAGCGACCTTCCTGCGCAATCCGCGGGAGATTCTGCGTCTCCGCCGGGGCAACATGCGAACCCGGAGCTTGGAACTTTGGGCAAACCTGTTCGTCCTCTCCTGGGCGGTTGCATTCGTTCTGTGGAAGGGCCTGGACTTCTCCGTCTCCATTGGGACGGTGTTCGCCATCTGGGCCATATTGTCCGTCAGCCTCAATATGGTTGTGGGGTACACCGGGCTGCTTTCCGTGGGACACATCGGGTTCTTCGGTATCGGAGCCTACACGGTGGCCATCCTCACCTCGACCACGGACTACCAGTTGTTGCGCACGGAACCGCTCCCGACATTCGGCTGGCCCTTCTTCGCCGCACTGCCGTTGGGCGTCGCCCTGGCTGGGCTGGCCGCCATACTGGTGGGCGTCGTATTCAACCGGTTCCGCGACGATATCTACGTGCTGGTCTCCTTCGGGTTCGCCATCATCGCATTCAATGTTTTCCTCAGCTGGCGGGGACTCACAAGGGGCGCATACGGCATCCACGACATAACTAAACCGCAAATCGGGGGGTGGGTGTTCGACGGAGAACTGGAGTTCCTTGCGCTGGCTTTCGTGTTCCTGGCGGTGGTGGTCCTGATTTCCTGGTTCCTGGTGTCATCGTCCTTCGGGCGGGTCCTGACCGCCATCCGCGAGGACGAGCAGGCAGCGGAGGTATTCGGTTACCAGTCGACCCATTACAAGCTGTCCGTATGGGTCATCTCGGCCATGATGGCCGGGTTGGCCGGGGGTCTGTTTGCCAGTTGGACCACCTTTGTAGACCCCAACTCATTCATACTGCTGGAGTCGATCCTGCTGGTGGCCATCGTCATACTGGGCGGGCTGGCGACCATCTGGGGTTCCCTGCTCGGGGCCATGACCTTCGTGCTGCTGGAGGAGGGGATGCGGTTCCTGCCCTTCCTCCCCACCGAATTCGTCGGCCAGGCCCGGCAGGTGGTCCTGGGCATCCTTCTGGTGGCCCTCATGCTCTTCCGGCCCCAAGGGCTGGTGGGGAGATACCGGCTATGACTTCAGAAAGCACCCAGGCACACGATGATTACGCACTGGAGACGGTGGAAATATCCAAGCTATTCGGCGGCGTCAGGGCGGTGGATGAGCTTTCCGTTGCCTTTCCCAGAAAGGGTATGACCAGCGTCGTCGGTCCCAACGGCTCCGGGAAGTCCACCCTGGTCAATCTGTTGAGCGGGGTGCTGCCCCTGGACGGCGGGATGGTGATTATCGACGGGGTCGGCCTCAAGGTGGTGAGGGCGCACGAGACCCCGGACCACGGAATTACCAGGACCTTCCAGGAAGTCCGGCTCTTCGACCAGATTTCGGTGTGGGACAACATCATGGTCGTCCTGACCAACCGCAGCGTCTTCCAGGCAATGGTCGAACGGACCAAGTCGCGTCACCGGGAGAAGGCGAAGGAAGTCCTGGAGAACGTGGGGATGTGGGAGAAGCGGGACTCCCTCGCCCAAGACCTGTCCTATGGCCAGCGGAAGCTGCTGGAGATAGGCCGCGCCCTGGCGTTGGAAGTTCAGACCTACCTGTTCGATGAGCCGTTCGCCGGCCTGTTCCCCCAGATGCTGGAGCGCGTCAAGGACATTATGAAGCAGATGCGGGACGAGGGACGCACCATAATCTTCATCTCCCACAACATGGAAATTGTGCGCGAAATGTCCGACTACATAATCGTCCTGGAGGGAGGGCGTCTGCTGACTGAGGGCGAAGTTGAGGAAGCCCTGAACCGGGAAGAGGTCATCGAGGCGTACCTGGGTGCATAGCCAGTGTCTCGTTGTTAGTGGCGATTCGATAATGAGCACAGAAAACGGACAGGGGGATTCCACGGTGAATACGGCGACTTCCGCCGGAGGCGAAGAGTCGGCACCGGGCCCGATGCTGCTGGAGTTGGTGGACGTATCCGTAAGGTTCGGGGCGGTCACGGCCCTCGACCATGCCTCCCTCGGGGTCAGCCGGGGCCAGTTGGCGGCGGTTATGGGTCCCAACGGCGCGGGAAAGTCCACCGTGCTCAAAGCCATCATGGGCCTCGCGCCGGTGGTCACCGGGACCGTCTACCTGCGGCAGGAGCCTCTGACCGCGGCAACCCATGAAATCGTCAAGGAGGGAATATCCTTCGTTCCGCAGGGGCGCCGGGTGTTCACCCATCTCACCATAGCGGAAAACCTGGAGATGGGTTGCATATACCTGAATGACCGGGATGAACAGGAACGCCGGCTGGACTCGGTTATGGAGCTGTTCCCGGTCCTGTACGAGAAACGCCGCGACCTCGCCAGCCAGATGTCCGGGGGGCAGCAGCAGATGCTGGCCCTGGGCCGGGGTCTGATGGCCGGGCCGGATGTGCTGCTTCTCGACGAACCCACCCTTGGCCTCGCGCCGATTGTGGTGAAGGAGGTCTTCCAGAAGGTCGCGGAGATCAACGACCGGCTCAAGACGACCATCTTCGTGGTTGAGCACAACATCAAGGGCGTGCTGGACATCGCCGACCGGGCCTACGTTCTGGACAAGGGTCGCGTGGTACACGCAGGAACGCCCCAGTCGGTCCAGGAGACCGACATCCTCACCGAGGTCTTCCTGGGCAGGGTCAACGCCGGCGAGCCGGAAGACGAAGAATAATGGGTGCAAAATCGCCACTCACGTTGGTCAGTCAGCCCGACCTGTAACGGGAGTAGCGGCCTCTTACCAGCATTGATAGAATGCCCTTGATGCGCTCCGGTGTCTGCCGGGCCCCATCATCAGAGCAATGCCGCTTCCCATGATTCCGTGTTTGTAACCCCGTAGAAAGCGTTGGGACTTGCCCTCAACCTATAGCAGGACCGCCGTAATAGCCATCGCGGCCCTGGCCGCTCTGGCGGGGGCCCTGGCATTGTCCGCCGCGTTTCTGCTGGCGCGAGGCAGTGACGACAACGCCCCCATCGAGATAGCCCTACCCACTACTCTCCCGTCTCCGGAACAACCTCCTTCAACGGGTAACCACGCCATATCACGAGGCGTCGCCGGGCAACCAATCAAGGTCTACATCACCGGCGCGGTCCAAAGTCCCGGAGTCTACGAACTGCGCCGGGGAGACCGCGTCTTTGACGCCGTTACCGCGGCGGGCGGCGTCGGCCAAGGAGCAGACCTGGAAGCGATCAACCTGGCGGCCCTGGTCAAGGATGAGGGTTACTATCACGTGCCAAGGCTGGGGGAGACGCCCCGCCCGGAGGTAGCGGCGGCAGTGGCCGAAGCCAACGCGCCCGCTGAGGATTCCGGGAAGCCGCAAGGCGGGTTGGTGAATCTCAACACTGCTGACGCAGAGCTTCTTGGTTCCCTGCCCGGCATCGGCCCGGAACGGGCCAGGGCAATCATCGACCACCGGGCGCACAACGGTCCGTTCAAGTCCGTTGACGGCATTCTGAATGTTCAGGGCATCGGCGAAGGCATCTACGAGAATCTACGCAACCTGGTGACGGTTGACCCGCCTCGTTAGCTTCGGTACAGCCGTCCCGCGCAGGGACGGCAACCGGCACTGGGGACGGATCCTATCCGCCGCTCCCCGGCCGGCATCGCTGCGGGAAGATGAGGAGGAGGGGAAAGGGGGACGACCCCCCCGTGGCAGGCCGGGGACGCTGGTAGTGGACTACTGGCCCAAAGATGACGGGGCGATGTTCTCAGAATGAGACCGGCACTGCTGGCGGCGGCCTGGCTGTCCGGGACCGGGCTGGGGCTGTGGTTCGACGTCCCGACGTTTCCCCCGCTGCTCCTCGTATTCGCCTGTGCTTTGGCATCTATCCTGCTCAGGATTCTCGGGCGGTCCATGCTACCCGGTCTGCTTGCGGCCGTGCTTCTGCTGGGCCTTCTGCGGGTGGAGGTCTTCCACTCCCCGACCGTCCCGCTGAATGAAGGCTCAAGCCGGACCGTGAAGCTCACCGGCAAGATAGTTGACGACCCAACAAGGCTGGACCGGCACATACGCTTCACCCTGGCAGTCCAAGCCCTTGAATCCGGTAGTCCACCGATGGCCCTCACCGGCAAGCTCCTGGCATACGTTGACCCATTGCAAACAGGTGCGGGCGCCGGGGAAGGTCTATTCCGATATGGAGACACGCTCAGACTTCAAGGAACGCTCGAACCGCCGGAACCATTCGACGGCTTCGACTACCCCGCCTACCTCTCCAGCCGGGGCATATCCGGTGTCCTGTGGGTGCGCGGAGTGGAATGGCTGCCTGCTGATAATGCGCCTCCGCTTGGTCGCGTGATGGGAGTGGTCTTCGCTGTTCGGGGCAAGCTGTCTGAGGGTCTCGATAGCAGTCTCACTCACCCTCACTCCGGGCTGGCCAACGCCCTGCTGCTGGGGCGGCGGGAAGGCATCCCTCCGGAGGTTGCCGAGGACTTCCGCAACACGGGAGCGGCCCACCTGCTGGCTATATCCGGGCTGCACGTGGGCATTCAGCTTCTGCTGGCGCTGGCCGTGGCGGGATGGGCCCTGGGACGCCGCCGGGGATTGTACCTGCTGGTCCCATTGCTGGCCGTCTGGATGTATGTGGTCCTTAGCGGGGTGCCCGTATCCGTGGTCCGGGCTGCGATCATGGGCACTGTGTACCTGGCAGCGTTGGCATTGGGACGGCCCCGCAGCGCCCTTCCGTCCCTGTCCCTCGCCGCCGCTGTCATGGTCGGGGTCAACCCGGTGGTGTTGGGGCAAATATCATTCCAGCTCAGTTTCACTGCCATCGCCGGGATAGTGTTGGCGCTTCCGTTCCAAGCCAGGGTCTCCGAAGCGCTGGATACCCGCTCCCGGAGCGCCGCCCACTGGTCGAGGGTTTTGGGCTGGCAGGCGGCTCGGTGGGCACTTCCGGGAATCATAGTATCAGCGGCTGCTACTACGGCGACGTGGCCACTGGTGGCCTACAACTTCGACCACCTACCCCTGTTCGGGATCGTAACCACGCTGCTGGCGCTGCCCGCGCTTCCATTCATCCTGATCGGGTCCCTGGCAACGGCCATTGGGAGTCTGGTGCATCCCATATTGGGTCAGTTCATCGGGTGGTTGGCCTGGCTCCCCATTTCCTACCTGCTGGTGTTGGTGGAAAACATGCCTTCTATCACCGCGCCGGTGTCGTGGGTCGGCGTTCCCCTGGTATGGGTCTGGTACGGGATTCTAGGTGGGCTGATGCTCCTGTACGGGAGCCGGCTTGTCCCAATGGGAGGAGGAGGTTCGCCCTCGTCATCCCAGGGTAGTGACGGGCGCGCCGGAGTCGCAGGGTTGTTGGTACTGCTCGCCGCCCTGATGGCAGGAGGACTGTTCCTTTGGGCGCAGCTCCTGGCCCGTCCGGAAGTATCAGGCCCGGGTAACCTGCACGTCTACTTCTTCGACGTGGGACAGGGAGACAGTGCGTTGATCGTGACCCCCACCGGCAGGCAGGTCCTGATCGATGGCGGGCCGGGCCGCGGCACCGCTACACGCGCGCTGGCCGGACGCTTGCCCCGGGGGGACCGGAGCCTCGACCTGGTGGTGTTGACCCACCTGGACGATGACCATAGCCGGGGGTTGCTGCGTATCCTGGAACGGTACAGCGTTGGCGGGCTGATGGTCGGCGAGGGAGTGGCAGACGGCCCGGACTTTGCCTCGTGGCAGACTGCGCTGGAACGCCACGGCGTCAGAAGAATTGACTCGGCAAGGGGCCTGCGGATGGAGCTGGAGCCTGGCGTGACCATCGAGGTCTTGAATCCCCCCCAATCCCCGAAAGACCAGGGCCGGGTATGGCCTGTCCAAGACCGCAACAACCAGTCCGTGGCACTGCGAATGGTGCACGGGCGGGCCGCTTTTCTGTTTGCAGCTGACATTGAGGCGGAGGCTGAAGACCTGCTGGCGCGAGGCCCGGCGGTCCTGCAAAGCGCGGTGCTGAAGGTATCGCACCACGGGAGCGGGACTTCCACGATTCAGCCGTTCCTGGACCGGGTAAGCCCGGTGACAGCGATAATTTCTTCTGGTGAAGACAACAGGTTCGGCCACCCGGACCCGGACGTTGTCTCCCGTCTGGAGGCCGCGGTTGGCCCGGAGCGCGTCTACCGCACTGACAGGCACGGGACGGTGGAGGTCATCAGCGATGGGGAGAGTCTGTGGGTGAAGACGGATCATTCCGCATCCTCAAGGGCTTCGGGGGAGAATACGAGGAAGTAGGAAAGACCCAGCGTAACAAGCTGGGTCTTTCCTACTTCGGTCTGCGAACGCTGTTAGCTGTTCTCGAAGTAAACGTAACGCCACTTGGGGATGGTCATAGGCACCAGGAAGTAGTCCCTCACTTCCGGCTTGATCAACACCTTGCGCTCCCGGCTGTGCCACAGAGGGACCCAGGGGGCATCGTCGACGATCTTCTGCTCGATAGTGTTGTAAAGCTCGAAGCGCTTGACCTGGTCCGGCTCGACCCGGGCCTGTTCCAACAGGGAGTTGACCTCCGGGTTGTTGTAGACCGTGTGGTTGTTCTCGCTTTCGCCGTGGAACAGGATGTCCAGGAAGTTCTCCGGGTCAGGGTAGTCCGCTCCCCAACCCACCTGGAACATCTGGTAGCGCTGCTGGTTCAGGTCCTGGAGGAATGTGGCCCATTCGGTGTGCTCGATCTCCACCTCGACCCCCAGGTTCACCTCCCATGCCTTGAGAATCGCCTGGGTGGATGGGCCGACCGTGGCCCCGAAGCTGCCGGGAATGGACAGTATTATAGGAGGACGGCTGTCCGGGTCGGCGTACTTTGATTCGGCCAGCAGTTGCTTCGCCTTTTCCGGGTCGAACTCATACCCCTTCAGGTCCGGGTTGTACCCCGGGAAGCGGGGTGGCAGGATGCCCCTGGCCGGCTGTATCAACCCCTGCGCCACCACCTCGGCGATTTCTTCCTTGTTGATCGCGTAGTTCATTGCCTGGCGGAACTTCAGATCGTCGAATGGCGCCTGGGTCACGTTCATGCCGTAGTAGGATGTGCTGAAGCTGGAAGGGGCGGTGACCAGCTCGGCGTTGAGGGGTTCCGACGGGTCGGCCAGCCGCTCCAGGGTAGCCAGCCCGACGCCAGTGAGATGAATCTCGTCATTCTCGTACATGAGCAGCGCTTCGCCGCCGGCAAGATTCAGTTCCACGGCATCCACGAAAGGCGGTCCCAAGTGGTAATTGTCGTTGCGGCCAAGGACCATCAACTCGCCCACGTCGTATTGGTCCAGTGTGAACGGGCCGGCTGCGTTGGGTTCAAACACCCACTCTTTGGGGTCGGCCTGGACGTTGGCCGGGTCAACCACGAAGCCGGTGGGATAGGTGAGCTTGGCCAGGAAGTAGGCCTTGGGTGCATCGATGGTCAACTCGAGAGTTGAGTCGTCGACGACGTTGATGCCAGACACCGATTGGGCCTCGCCGCTTAACTTGGCAGACACGCCCACGATATCATTCAGGTACGTCTCCGACACCGGCGACTCGAGGGCCGGGTCGGTGGCCCGCTCCAGGGACCACCGGAAGTCCTCGGCGGTTACCCGGCGGCCATCGTGAAACTTTCCGTCAGGGTGCAGGTTGAAGGTGTACTTCAACCCGTCGGCGCTTACATCCCAGTTCTCGGCCAGGTCGGGCTTGATTTGAATGTCCGGGCTAATGGTCACCAGGCCATTGAATACCTCCTGTACATAGGCCCCGGAAATGTTGTCTGTCGCAAGATGCGGGTCCAGCGTCGGCGGGTCATCAAACAGGAGCACCAGCCGTCCTCCCCTGGGATGGTCAGTAGTGATGTCCGGACTCTGGACGGGTTGTGCGTCCGCAGTAAGGGGAACGGTGGCCATGACGCCAGGTGTTTGGGTCCCGGCCATATCATTGGATTGAGACGTTTCCTGGGAAGAGACTGCCGGCTTATCCGGTTCCTCGGTGGAGGAGCAGGCTCCCAGCGACGCTGTCATCACCAGCGCCAGCAACAATGCGTACAGTGCGGTCGATGTTTTCTTGATCATTCGTCCTACCCTTCATCCTGCCCTTGTGATACGAGCGGAAATGGTGTCGGGCGAGACAGTTTTCGGACTGTCAAACCCATTCCAGTGATTCGTTCTACAGGGGACGGATCCTACCCGTGGCTCTCCAGTTGACGTGACCGTAGAATATCCGCTTCTCAGTGGGGTTGCAACGGAATACGCTGCCGGTACCACCAGGAACGTCTCCCCACACCGCCATGCCGGCCCAGTGGGGTGGGCCGGCATGGCGGGTCCGGACGGCGGCGTCCAAGACCCGTCCCAAGGAATATCGCCTCTACTGATAACGGAGGACCCCGGCCGCGTTTGTTCATGTGTGCACAATCCAATACTCTCTATTTTAATGGCTAATACGGCAGGGAGCATCGGGCTGGATTCGCCGTCATGCGTGCCATTTGTCGGATAATGTCCCGCCATTGATATTGTTTATTCAATCGGTATTGACTTGCCGCCAATTGATAGTTTATATTTCGGCAGATTCACGGCTCGGCCAATCTGCGCTGGATCCTGCGCGTGGCCCCAGGTTGGTAGGTCTGCAACATCAACCCGCATTGTCAGTCCGATTACCACGGTTTCCCCGGGCGATTCCCAAACTTCGGAAGGACTGCGGGATCCTGAACTGAGAAGCGGATACCCAGCGACCATGCCGGCCGGGAGCCGTGTATAGGATCCGTTCCTAGAGGAGGAGGTCTAGTTGGCAGAACTGCTTCAAGTAAGAGACCTTAGGACCTACTTCTACACTTTCGAGGGAGTGGTGAAGGCGGTCGACGGGGTCTCGTATGAATTGGAAGAAGGCGAGACTTTGGGATTAGTGGGAGAGAGCGGCTGCGGCAAGAGCGTCAGCGCCCTGTCGGTGATGCGGCTGATCCCCGACCCGCCCGGGAAAATCGTCGACGGGGAGATCCTCTTCGAGGACGACGATATTCTCAAGATCGACATGGACGACATGCGGCAGATCCGCGGCGGGAAGATTTCGATGGTCTTCCAGGAGCCGATGACGTCCTTGAACCCTGTGCTGACCGTCGAAAGGCAATTGACCGAGACGCTGCAACTGCACATGGGGATGAACAAGGAAGAAGCCCGTCGGGAAGGCGTTGACCTCCTCTCGCGGGTGGGCATTCCCGACCCGGAGCGGCGGATCAAGCAGTACCCCCACCAGTTCAGCGGTGGGATGCGCCAGCGCGTGATGATCGCAATGGCCCTGAGCTGCAACCCAAGGCTGATCATCGCCGACGAGCCGACCACGGCGCTTGACGTGACGATTCAAGCCCAGATTCTGGAGCTTATGAAATCGTTGACCAGCGAGTTCGGGGTCGCGCTGATCGTCATCACCCACAACCTGGGTGTTGTGGCCCGCTACGCCGACCGCGTCAACATTATGTACGCAGGTAAGGTCATTGAACGCGGCACCGCCCAGGAAATCTACGCCAACCCCAGGCACCCCTACACTGTAGGACTGCTGAACTCCGTGCCGCGGCTGGACCTGCCCCGGCGGACCAAGCTGGACCCCATCGAGGGCCAGCCGCCCGACCTGGTCAACCTGGCGCCGGGCTGCTCCTTCCGCGACCGGTGCCGTTGGGCGGTGGACAAGTGCGCCACCGAAATACCTCCTCTTATGTCCATCGGCGAAGGCCACTGGTCGGCCTGCTGGCGGGTCGAGGAGATGGAGGGCATCGTGGAGGAGTACCGGGCAGAACGCGGCCTCGCTGACATCGCTGACCAAGAGGCCGTGAGGGCGGCCGAAAGCCAGACTGGGGAGAACAGTTAGCAATGACCACAACACCAGAAGTCCAGCCACAGGGCACAGGGGCAGCCACAGACGACGATATACTCCTTGACGTCAGAGACCTCAAGATGTATTTCCCCGTCAGTTCGGGGTTGGTGTTCCAGAGAACGGTGGCCTACATCAAGGCCGTTGACGGCGTCAGCTTCACCGTGAAACGGGGCGAGACCCTGGGACTGGTGGGCGAGAGTGGCTGCGGCAAGACCACCACCGGCCGGTGCATCCTCCAGCTTTACAAGCCCACCGGCGGGCAGGTGATTTTCGAAGGCCAGGACCTGACCAGCCTCTCTACCCGAATGATGCGGGAGAAGCGGCGGGAGATGCAGGTCATCTTCCAGGACCCGTACAGTTCGCTGAACCCCCGCATGACTGCCGGCAATATCATAGGCGAACCGCTGATCGTCCACGGTCTGGTGCAGGACAAGAACGAGTACCGGGAACGGGTGGCGGACCTGCTGCAAAACGTGGGGCTGAATCCCTACATGGCCGACCGGTTCCCCCACGAGTTCAGCGGCGGCCAGCGCCAGAGAATCGGCGTGGCCCGCGCCCTGTCGGTGGGACCCAAGTTCATCGTTGCCGACGAGCCTGTGTCGGCCCTCGACGTTTCGATTCAGGCGCAGATCGTCAACCTGCTGGAAGAGCTGCAGGAGCAATTCGGGCTGACGTACCTCTTCATCGCCCATGACCTGTCGGTGGTGCGGCACATCAGCGACCGGGTTGGCGTGATGTACCTTGGCCACATGATGGAGTTGGCGGACCGGAACGAAATCTACGTGAACCCGCTCCACCCCTATACCAGGGCCCTGCTGTCGGCGGTGCCGATTCCCGACCCGGTCATCGACGCCCAACGGGAGCGGATACTGCTGACCGGCGAGGTGCCCAGTCCGCTCAACCCGCCTTCGGGGTGCGTGTTCCATCCCCGCTGCCCGATTGCCAACGACCAGTGCACGCAGGTCATCCCGGAACTGCGGGAGGTGGAGCCCAACCACTGGGCCGCCTGCATCCGAGCCGATGGCTACGGCGCATTCTAAAGCGATCTGTATTACCAACGTGATGGACGAGGCCCCTGGAAACTCTCCAGGGGCTTTCGTATTGCGGTGTGGACATTCCGCGCCCGCCGTCTTAACATTCATCAAGAACGCCCATCAAGAACGCCGCCCCACACATTGCTCTTACGACTGACCAGGCGGGGGACGGAACGGCCGCTGAGGATCCGTCCCCCGGTGCAGCATCTGGCCTAACTTGCAGCGGTCCAAGCCGCTGCCATTAGCGCAGCCATCCCGGAAAGGAGCCCCAATGGTAAACCCCAACCCCGACCTCAACGCATGGTGGATCAAGGACGATTATTCCAGGGAGGAGATTGACCGGCTCGTCCAGTGGGGACTGGACCACTTCTGGACCCAGAACCATCAGATGGCCGACCTGGTCGCGCCCGGCGGGTACAACATCATGGTCCGGGGCGACGGCTGCCACGTGTACGACATCGAGGGGAACAAGTACATCGACGCAATGGCCGGGCTGTTCCTCAAAAACATCGGCCACAACCGTCCCGAGGTGGCCCGGGCCGTCGCCGAACAGATGACTACCCTGGCCTACACCAACTCCGGCGCATACAGCAGCGTTCCGGGAATCCTGCTCTCCAAGAGGCTGGCCGACCTTGCGCCGGGAGACCTGACGCGGACGTTCTTCTGCGGCGGGGGATCGGAGGCCGTGGAGATTGCCCTGAAATTGGCCCGCCAGTACCAGTTCATCTCCGGGCATACCCAGAAGACCAAGTTCATCTCCCGCCGGGGCCAGTACCACGGGTCCACTCCCGGGCCGATGAGCGTGGGCACGGGGGGCAGGCGCGGGTCGGGCATATTCGACTCTATGCTGCCCTCGGGCACGTTCCAGGTTGACCCTCCCTACTGCTACCGCTGCCCCTGGGGGTTCCAGGACCGCAACAACCGGGACTGCTGCATGCAGAGTCCCAGGGCATTGGAGAACATGATCAAGGGCGAAGGGCCGGACACGGTGGCGGCCTTCATCGCCACCCCGGTTCCCAACGGCTCCCAGATTCCGGCGGACGAGTACTGGCCGGAGGTCCGGGAAATCTGCGACCGGTACAACGTCGTCCTCATCGCCGACGAGATTATCTGCGGCTTCGGCAGGCTTGGCGCCTGGTTCGGAATGGAAAGGTTCGGCGTCAACCCGGACATTATGACCGTGGCCAAGGCATTGACCGGGGGAGAACTGCCCGTCGGCGGTGTGATGGCCAGCAAGCAGATCGCCGAGACCTTCGACAACACCGAGGGTCCCAGCGGGGCCTTCCAGCATGGCGTCACCTACGGCGGCCACCCGGCGGTGATGGCGGCGGCATTGAAGAACCTGGAGATCATGGAGCAGGAAAACCTGGTCGAGAACTCCGACGCGATGGGCCGATACCTCTACGAACAGGCGATGGCTGTGCTCCAGGAAAACCATCCGTCGGTGGGGTACGTCGGCGGCGGACTCGGCCTGCTGATGAACATCGAGCTGGTGAAGGACCGGAATACCAAAGAGCCGTATCCCGGCGGCCCCCAGGGAGAGTTCGCCAAGTTCCTGACTGAGAAGATACGCGGCTATGGCCTGGCCACCCGTGCCGGCGAGTCCATCACCCTGTCGCCTCCGCTGACCTTTACCAGGGAGCTGGTGGACGAGACCATCGACATTCTGGACAAGGCCATCGGCGAGGCGGAGCAGGCATTCCCCCCGGACGGCGCTTAGATTAGAATGGCAACGGGCGGCGGTGAAGCGCAAGCCGGTGCAGAAAGCTCGAAGAAGTGACCGTATGATTATTGTCCGGGCTCTTGACGGGATGGTCCGAATGACTATTGTCCGGCCGCTGCCTATCGTATTGGCCGCGGCGCTGATAGTGGCCGCTCTTGGTTGCGGGGCGTTCAGTCTCCCATCTCTGTCGAAGGCCACTCCGACGCCGGAATGGCAGCGTTCCACAGCAGAGATACACGATATACCGGTGACCGGAGAGAACATCGGCGTAGAGGTGGGTAAGCATGTCCCGTCATTCGCCCTGGGCCTGGTGGATGGCTCAATCGTTACTTCCGCAGACCTGTTGGATGCCTCCCAGCCGACATTCCTGTTCTTCTGGGCTACAACTTGAGGAGTATGTACGGCTGAGTTGCAGCTGCTCAAGGACATTTATCCTCAATATGCCGATGACGTGGACTTCTACGCCATAGGGATGTTCCCTGGGAACGACGTGGCCCTGTTTGAAGAGTTCGGGAAAAAGCGAGGCTATACCTTCCCGGTAGCCGTGCCAAGGAGCGGAATCCTGGAAGCCCTGAAGGTGACAATCCAATCGACCAAGATAGCCTTCGACGCCAACGGTATAATCACCCACAGGAACGGCATGGGCAAAGGCGATCCGGAAACGTGGCATCAGGTATTCACAGAGCTGTCGTCAGCCAGTTAGGCCCCGCCCAGAAAGTCGACCAAAAGGGGTTATTTCAGATGCCAAGCAAGACCGAAGACAGGTTCGGAATGGCGTTGACCACCGGCTCCGTCGCCGCCGCGGAGGCAGTGCAGGAGGGGGTTGACCGGCTTCTCTCTCAGAACCACGGGCCGGAGTTGAAGTTCCAGGAGGCGATTGACATTGATGAAGGGTTCGCCTTTGCCCACGCCTGCCTGGCATATTTTGACATGCAGAAGGCCCGGCCCGACGATGCGAAGAAGGGCATTCAGCACGCCCTGAGCCTGAGCGACGGCATTACCAGGAGAGAACGGCAGCAGATTCAGGCCGTCGCCCACTGGATAAACGGTAAGGGTAGGGACTCCATCGCCCTGATCAAGGAACACCTGGGCGAGTTCCCGCGGGACGGGTTGCTGATGCGCCTGGCGCACCGTCTCTATATGCTCGGGTGCAGCGGCGCAGGAGCTCCCAACTTCCCGCCGGAGTATTTGGCCCTGCTCCGGAGCGTTGCACCCCATTGCATGGACGACTGGGCCTTCCTGGCCGAGTATGCCTTTGCCCATCACGAGACGGGTTACCTGGATGAGGCCTGGGAATACGCCCAGACCTCCCTGGACATGAATCCGACCAATGCCGTGGCGAGCCACTCCATGACCCACGTCCACTTCGAGCGAGGGGACGCCGTCGCCGGGGAAGACTTCCTTGGCGGCTGGCTCAAGGGTTTCGACTCCCCGGCATCCTCATACGTTCATCTGTCTTGGCACCTGGCCCTCTTCGAGTTGGCTTTGGGGAAGTACCAGGAAACCCTGGACCGTTACGAGAATTTCATCCGTCCTTCAGTGGTCTCCAAGGCCATGTCCACCCTGAATGACAGCGCGTCCCTCATGTGGCGGATGCAAATCTACGGCGGGATGCCGCCCGACAAGCCCTGGGACGAAGTAGTGGTGTTGGCCGCCCCCGCAGCGCAGCGGCCCGGAGCCGCGTTCCGGGATGCCCACGCTGCACTGGCGTTTGCGGGCAGCGGCGAGTATGGGCTTATGGAGCAGATGATTGCCCGGTTGCGGAAATCAGCCGACGAAGGCGACATGTTCGTCAAGGATGTGGTCTTGCCGCTGGCCAGAGGAATCGAGGCATTCGCCAGGGAGGACTACACTGAGTCGGTGAGCCTGCTGGAGCCGGTCTTCCTCCAGTTGGTGCGTATCGGCGGCAGCCACGCCCAGCGAGAGGTGTTTGAGGACACAATTCTCGAGGCATTCATCCGCGCCGGACAATGGGACAAGGCCGAGGCAATGTTGAACGAGCGGCTGGGGCGGCGAGACTCGGTGCGCGACACCTTCTGGATGGGCCGGGTGCAGGCATCGCAGGGGCAGGACGCCGAGGCCAATAGCAGCTTCGACGCCGTTGCACGGGAATGGGACTCCAGTGTGGCGAACACTCCCGAACTCGCCAACATGAACAACTTGCAGGCGTCGAGAGCGTAAGCGGGGCCGGACTGAATTGATACAGAAAACACGGACCGACACTAAAGACCACAGGATCGAGCACTACCTGGAAATCGCTAATGAGCTGCGCCCTCGGGTTGAGGCCGCGGCAGACCGCATCGATGCCGACCGGCAGCTACCGGCGGACCTCGCCGGCGAGATGGCCCAAAGGGGCCTGTTCCGGCTCCTGGTGCCCCGGGAGTTGGGCGGCGCCGAACTCGACCATCCTGACTTCCTGCGGATTCTCCGCGTTTTCGCGGCGGTGGACGCCAGCACGGCGTGGTGCATCAACCAGAACAACGTTTTCTCCACCGCTTCCTCCATCATGGACAAGAGGGCCGCCCATGAAGTCTGGGATGCACCGGAGGCTGTAGTCACCAACGGACCGCCATCTTCCTCGGCCAGAGCCGTGCCGGTGGAGGGCGGCTACCGGCTCAGCGGACGCTGGGACTTCAGCAGCGGTATCGACCACGCCACCTGGGTCGCGGCATTGGCCCCGCTTGAGAACCCGGCCCCATCACCATCGGCCGGCCGGCACGGTCGTGGAGGACCCGGCCCTCGGACGGAAGCGCCAACACCCGGCGCTGCCAGAAATCCGGACTCTGCCCGCCTCATGCTCATCCCCAGGCAGGACGTGAGAATGGTGGACACATGGCAGGCCAGCGGGCTGCGGGGCACCGGCAGTTTCAGCTTTGAGGTTGATGACCTCTTTATCCCGGCCTACAGGACATACGCCCAGACCGACCCGTCCTGGCACGACGGTCCCCTGTACCTGATACCCCGCTCCCTGCTCTTCGCCGCCGGGTTCTCCACGGTTGCTCTGGGAGTTGCCCAAGGCAGCCTGAAGACAACCATTGACCTTGCGGGGCGGAAGACCCCCGGACGCAGCCGCAACCTGCTCCAGGACATGGCCACCACCCACCGTATGATCGGCCAGTCGGAGGCGATCTGGCATTCGGCGCGGGCGTTTCTCTCGGATAGCGTGTCGGCGGTGTGGGATAGCGCCTGCAAGAATCATTCTCTGGACGACGGGGAACGGATCCGCCTGCGGCTTTCGACAACCCACGCCATCCGCATGTCCGCCGAAGTGGTGGACATCTGCTACAACCTGTGCGGCTCCAGCGCGATATTCGCCTCCAACCCGATACAGCGGCGGTTCCAGGACATCCACGTCATAACCCAGCACGCCCAGGGGCGCATGACCCACTACGAGACCGCAGGACAGTACTTCCTGGGGTTGGAGCCGGAAGGGATGTTCTAATCGACTTCGTAGCCCGTTGCGACCAAAGCTTGATACTACATTTGTTGGCAGAGAAATTGGAATCGCCGTCGCGGTCTGCCGCCGCGCAAATCAGTAACAGTATCACGAACTGACACCAAAGGAGGTCCGTCATGCGTCTGGAAGGAAAGGTTGCTCTCATCAGCGGCGGCGCACGAGGACAAGGCGCGGCTGAAGTCAGGCTGTTCGTGCAGGAGGGCGCGTCGGTGGTCATTGGCGACATTCTTGACGACGAGGGGATGAAGCTGGAGGCGGAGATCCGGGAATTGGGAGGCCGGATAACCTTCGTGCATTTGGACGTGACCGAAGCAGAGCAGTGGGCCAACGCGGTCAACGAGGCGGTCACGCGCTACGGCAAGCTGGACATCCTGGTCAACAACGCGGGCATCGGCAGCACCAACATTGGCGGCGTTCAGGCCCCGCGCATCCATGACGCCCCAGAAGAGGTGTGGGACCAGATCATGGACGTGAATGGCAAGGGCGTGTTCCTGGGCACCCGTGCCGCCCTTCCGGCAATGTTAACCAACGGGAGCGGGTCCATCATAAACATCTCGTCCATAGCCGGAATGGTGGGTCTGGGGCCCGGTTCCGGCGCAGGTTCGGCCTACGCCAGTTCCAAGGGGGCAGTACGACTCCTGACCAAGTCAACCGCCGTGCAGTACGCCACCGACGGCATCCGCTGCAACTCGGTCCACCCCGGATATATCGACACCGCCATGACGGCCAGGATGATGTCAGAACCGGGCATGAGAGAGATGCGCGTATCCGCGACACCTCTGGGCCGCATCGGCACTGTCGATGATATTGCCAACGGCGTGTTGTTTCTGGCATCCGATGAGTCGTCATTCATGACCGGCGGCGAGTTGGTAATTGACGGCGGTTACACGGCGCAGTAACCCTGGCCAGCCATGCAGATGCTCCGCTTTTTGGGGTGCGTGGAGAGGCAGAGGGTCTCGGTCCAGGGCATAGTCCACGCCGGGAAATCCAAAGTGGTATTTGCAGCGTAATGTTATCCAGTGAACGACGCTGGCGGGCTTGTGCCGGTATCCCTGTATGTGTAATCTTATGTATAATCTGGACCCACTGATGTTGACATACGGGAAAGGCGCTCGTATGATGCGCGAGTTTTCTCTGAAGACCGGATAGTTGGTTGAGCATGTTTTCCGCTATTGGCCGGGCGATAGTTAACCGGTACGTAGGGACCCTACTCTTGGTGGTCTTGGGCGTTGCCATAGGCGCGCTGGCGTTCCTCTACGTCTGGCCCGGCAAGCCCAAGATCGGCATAATCGACATTCCCTTCACGATCATCACCGACGACTCGGCCTACGTCATCGGCGAGTTCCTCGACTACGCCCGCCGCGACCCTAACATCAAGGCGGTGGTCATCCGGCTCAACACTCCCGGCGGAGGGGCGGCGGCCTCGGAGCAGCTCTACCTCCAGACCCGCAAGCTCCGGGAAAAGAAGCCCGTGGTCGTGGTGATGAACGACATTGTGGCCAGCGGCGGCTACATGATGGGCATGGGCGCCTCCCACATCTATGCCAAGCCCAGTTCCTTCGTCGGCAACGTGGGTGTCATCCTCTTCTTCCCCGGGCTGTTCATCCCCAACCCGCCGCCGGAGCAGATCATGCCCACCGGACCTTCCAAGCTGAACGGCGGGGGACGGCGCTACTTTGTTGGGGTCACCGACCAACTCAAGCAGGGCTTCGCCCACATCGTCCTCAGCGAGCGAGGCAGCAAGCTGAAGATATCCACCGATGAACTGCTGGAAGGGAAGATCTACACCGGGGTTGAGAGCGCCCGCACTGGAATGGTGGACGAGGTAGGCGGGGACGCCGACGCCTACGACAAGGCGGCGGAGCTGGCAGGCATCTCCAACTACGGCCTGGTGGACGTGAATGCCGAAGTCTTCCGGGCCTTCAACCAGCGGTTTAAGCGGATCATCGAGCCATTGCAGGACGGCGCTTCCGAAGACACAGTCCCACCGGCCATGGCGGGCTGGCTGCGGCAGGCCCAGGACCCAGCCGCAGGGGAGTTCGGGGCGACGCCCCGCATCGACATGATGCGCCGCTATCTGATGCCTTCCGGCATGGGAACGGAGCAGGAACAGGCCTTGCCCGGCTTTCCCCTGAAGGTCAACGGCCCCAACATCTACTACCTCTACGTGGGACCGGACCAGCCTGATTGGGGGTCTGACCGGTAACATGTGGCGATTGCTGATAGTCCCCGTTCTGGCCGTCCTTGTCTTTGTGGCCGCCTACTTCTACTTCTATACGGGCCGGGGCTACACAGCACCTCCCAATCCGGAGGTGCCGGTGGAACGGCTTGCCCCCCCGGTGTCCCTGGTGCGTTCTTACGACGACATTCCCCGCATCAGCCAGGGGAAGCTGGTGGTGGACGGGCTGCACGCCAACAACTTCTCCAAGGCCGAGGCCTCGGCGCTCCTGGGCATGGTCCGGGACCGGGGCTACGAGGTGGAGGTGCTGGGTGAGTCGGGGCGCTTCGGCGGCTTCCTGAGCGCCGAGCCCAGGGAGCGTTACCGGACGCTGGAAGAGCAGTTGCGCGGCGCCGACAGTCTGGCCGTGGTCATGCCAGTGGAGCGCTACACTCCCGCAGAGGCCGACCTGGTGGAGGAGTTCGTGTTCAACAAGGGCGGCAGGGTGTTGCTGGTGGGGGACGCTACCCGCAGGCACGAGCTCAACACCTTGGCGGGCCGGTTCGGTCTGGACTACCAGCCCGACTACCTGTTCAACCAGGTAGAGTATGACCTGAACTTCCAGAATATTCTGGTCCGGGACTTCCTCCCCGACGAGGTCACCCGGGGAGTGGGCCAGATAGCCCTCTACTCCGCGGGTTCCATCCGCGGCCCCGGGCCAGGCCTTGCCGCGGCCGATGGCAATACCCGCTCTTCCATGTCCGAAAGTCCCGGCCCCTTCTATCCCTTGGCCAAGGCCGGGGAGGGGCGGGTGCTGGCCCTTGGGGACTTCACCTTCATGATTCCGCCTCGAAACTCGGTCCAGGACAACGGGCGGTTGATGGCCAACATCGCCGACTTCCTGACGGACTCGGAGCGGAGCTATACCCTGTCCGACTTCCCCCACTTCTTCGGGGAAGAGGCGGACATCGTGCCGGCCCGGCCCTCCCTGCTGGACCTGTCTTCGGTCCTGGGCGGCGCATTGTCCGGCTACGGGGTGGAGCCGGTAGTCAGGAGCGCCGGAGACCCCGGCAGGGACGTGGTGTTCCTGGGGTTGTACGATGACGCGGGGCCGGTATCCCAGTACCTGCTGCTTGCCGGGGTCCGGGTGGACGGGAGCGTCCGAACCCCTTTCACCGCGGATATGGACCCGGAGAACACCGGGGTGATTGTGCTGTACCAGGGCGAGGGCCGGAGCGTGCTGGCCGTCCTGGCCGATTCCGCTGAGACCTTGGAGGAACTGGTGTCCCTGCTGGAATCCGGGAGATTCCGCGACAACCTGGCTGGGGAATTTACAGGAGTGTACCGTTTCGAATGACAAAGACACCGACCGAAGGGCGGACCCTCCACGACCATACCGGTTGGCACGCGGTTATGGGGCCGGGTTCTCAGGGGGACGGGTCCTCCACGGCCATGCGGGCCGGTACACGGTCATGGGGCCGGGTTGTCAGGACGCGACTCTTCCGCCGGCTCACCCTTGCCCCGGTCCTGCTATTGCCCTTTTTGATGTTGGCGCTGGCTTGCGCCGCGCCCCAGGCGTCCGGTCCCTACGTCCCGCCTGAGTCGACGGCGGTTCCCGACATCGCGGCCACCGTCGCGGCCAGGGACGCTGCCCTGCCCCAGGGCGGACCCGCCCCCACACCAGTACCGGAAGATGTGGCCCAGGCAGCCAGTGACTTCGCCCAGGCCCATGCCGCCCTGGTCCAGGACTGGGACAGGGTCAGGAAGGACTTGGACTCCTGGCGCCAGGGGCTGGACTCCTGCTCTCCGGCCGCCCTCCAGACCTCCCTCCGGGGATTCTCCGCCGACTTCCGGCAGGTGGCCTTGGCGGCCCAGGACCTGCCCCGGGACCCGGCGGTCCGGGAGATGTCGGCCCGGCTCATCGAGGCTGTGGAGAACGAGGGGGCCGCCCTGAGACGCCTGCGGGACGGCGGAGACGCCAGCCTCTCCATGCCCCAGTCCGATTCCAGCCTGGAGGAGGAGTCCAAGGAGAACGGAGAGGAAGAGTCCAACGGAATGGAGAACAACGCTCCTCCATCCCCGGGGTTCGAGGGCGTGGCCCAGGCTAGGGCTGAGTCCGTGGCCGCCCGCAAGGAAGTGGAGGACCACCTGATAGACCTGCAAGAACTTACCGGGGAGGGATCCCGGTCTCGGGTGGAAGCCTTCTCCGAAGCCTTAGATGAGCTCAGTTCGTGGTGGGACAGGTTCCACAGGGACTATGATGCCTTCCAGTCCGCACGGCCCGGTCTGACCCCTGAGGACAGCCTGCAACGGCTGGACCGGTTGGTGGACCAGCACCGGGACCTGGTGCTGGCGCACCGGGACCTGCCCGTGACTCTCGCAACACAGGAAGCGGCGGATATACTGGCCCAGGCGGTGCAGGATGAGGATGCTGCCCTGCGTAGGCTCCGGGGCAGTTTCCAGATACCCGGGGACGGCGACGGGGCAGTCCCATCAACACCGTCTTCCGCTTCCTCCAGCAGCGCAATTGGGTCCACAGGCTCTGAGGATGGAAGAACGGCCGAGGACAACCAGGGTGAGGAGGGCGGCAACGCGATGGAGTCCGCTCCGGAGCCAGGTTCCGAAGCGGGGCCGCCGGAGTCGGCCGGCGTCGGGCCGGGAGACCCCGGTCTCTTCGACGCCTTCGACGAGCAGGTTGTCCTGACCAACAGCCTCCGCTGGAAGGCCGCTCTGGCCTTGGGCCAGGCCGTCTCCGCTTCTTCAGAGGACGACCGGGCCGCCGCGGACTCCTTCGCCTCTGCCTACGGCACCCTGCTGGGCCGGTGGCAGGACTTCCACGCAGGCTACGACCGTTGGCTGGCCAATGAGGGAGGCTGCGACCGCGCCTCGGTCGCCAAAGACCTGGGCGAGTTCAGCCTCCGCATGGGGGACATCGCCGCCTCAGCCCGCCGCCTGCCCCAGGCCCCGCCATTGCGCCCCCTGGGAGAACTGACCGTCGAGGCCGCTCAGAGGGAAGCGGAAGCCCTGCGCCTGTTCCGGGACTCCTGGGTGCCCTTCGACCCTTCCGTCTACCAGGTCTTGGACCGGGAGCTCGCTGCCACAGGCATTCTACGCCGTCAGGCCCAACTGGGCCTACAGGACCTCCTCCTCCGCTACGCCATCTCCTCTTCCTAAATGTCTTTAGGACGTACTTGAAAAGCCCCCTGCACGAAGGGGGCTTTTCTTTGTAAACCGCATGCCGGCGCCATGACCTGCCGGTCGGAGTGCCGCTCCGGTGGAATTCTCCGGTTAGTGGTAAATCTTCCGGGGGCCGACCGTTTTCATGTAACCCTCGTAGTTGCGGCGGGTCTCCGGTATCGAGTCGCCGCCGAACTTTTCCATGAAAGCGTCGGCCAGTACCATGGCCACCATTGTCTCGCCTATGACCCCTGCAGGCGGGACCTGGCAGACGTCGGAACGCTCGAAGTGTGCTTGCACCGGCTCCCCGGTGTCCAGGTCCACCGAAGGCAGTGGGTTGCGCAGGGTGGCGATGGGCTTGATGGCAAATCTGGCCACTAGGGGAGTTCCGCTGGTCATCCCGCCCTCCGTCCCCCCGGAGCGGTTGGTCGCGCGTTGCCAGGGGTTGTTGGGGTTGGTGACCGGCTCGATCACGTCCTGAAACTCCGATCCCCGGCGTCCTATGGCCTCCCAACCCGGCCCGATAGACACGGCCTTGACTGCGTTGATTGACATAAGCGCCTGAGCAATGCGGGCGTCGATCTTCCGGTCCCAGTGAACGTGGGAGCCAAGGCCAATGGGCACGTTCTCGGCCACCACTTCAACGGTGCCGCCGACGGTGTCCCCGGCTTCCTTCGCCGCGTCGATCTCTTCCATCATGAGGGTTGCCGCTTCGGGGTCGGCGCACCGCACCGGTGATTCTTCCACTGCGTCCCAGTCGATGGGTTCGGAGGGATCAGCCCAGACTGGCCCGATGGATATGGCGTGGCTGTGCAATTTGATGCCAAATTCCTCCAGCAGGCGCATGGAAATGGATCCCGCGGCCACCCTGGCGGCGGTCTCCCGGGCGCTGGCCCGCTCCAGCGAGTTGCGCACGTCGCTGAACCCGTACTTCATCGTGCCGGGCAGGTCGGCGTGGCCGGGGCGAATACGGGTAACCCGCTGGTTCCGGCCCTCTTGGGAAGGGTTCTCCACATACTCGACTGCCATCGCCTCTTGCCAGTTGGCCCAGTCCTTGTTCTCGATTGTCATGCCGATGGGACTGCCCAGGGTGTGGCCGTGGCGCACGCCGGAGATGATCTTGGCCCAGTCTTGCTCGATGAGCATCCGTCCGCCACGCCCATAACCCCTCTGACGCCGCGCCAACTGTGCCCCGATATAGTCCTCGCTTATTGGCAGGGCCGCCGGAACACCCTCGACGATTATCACCAGGCCCTGGCCATGAGATTCCCCAGCCGTAAACCAACGAATCATGGTTTGCTCTCCAAAAGACTATTGGGAGACGGAATTTCGGATACGGTTGCCAGAGTTCTAGCTTGAACGGGCAGCCATCGCCCTGGTCGCCGCTTCCAGCATTACCTCCACCGGAGCGGGTTGCCCGGTCCACATCTCGAAAGAATCCGCGCCCTGGTACACCAACATGTGAATTCCCCCGAGGCGCGACGCTCCCGCAGCAGCAGCCTCGCGCAGCAGGGGCGTTTCCAGCGGATTATATACCAGGTCATTGACCAGTGCGGTTGGGGGTATCTGCTCTCGGGAGAGAGGTGAACCCTGCTCATCAGGGCCGTGAGACATGCCTATCGTGGTGCAATTGACTATCAGGTCTGCCGGTCCCGCCGCGTCTCCCACTTCACTACCCAATAGCCCGGCGGCGCCTGCTTCTACGCCGCCGCTCCTGGCCAACTCCGCCAACCGTTGCGCTCGTTCCAGTGTGCGGTTGGCGATGGTCAGGTGTCCTACCTGCTGCCGGACAAGGGCCAACACCACGCCCCGGGCCGCGCCGCCTGCGCCCAGCACCAGGACCCTCTTCCCGGCAGGATCAAACCCGGCTGCCTCCCGCAGCGATCGCAGGAAACCGGAGCCGTCGGTGTTGTGTCCAGTGAGACGCCCGCTCCGGTTGACGATGGTGTTGACTGCCCCGGCGCTGGAGGCCCACTCGTCCACCTCGTCCAGGTGGGGAATCACCGCCTCCTTGTGAGGTACGGTGACGTTGATGCCAAGGACTCCCGGAGAACGCAGCCCATTCACGAACTCGGCCACTTCTTCCGGAGCAACTTGGTGGGCCAGATAGTTGGCGTCGATGCTGAGGTGATCCAAGGCCGCCTGCTGGAACACAGGGGAAATCGAGTGGCCTATGGGGTAGCCAATGATGCCGAGGCTGGTATTCATACATCTCCCGACGAGCCTTCACAGTCAGGGGGTCTCTTCCGGGCGCGTTTGACTGTATCCGACCGGGGAATAGCCGCCTATCGGGGGACGGTCTCCGCCGCGCAGTCCCAGAAGATGCCCCAACCGCAGGCGGTCGTCGTTGTCCCTTACCGTAAAGGGCCGGGGAGGTGACACCCTGATTTCATCCAACTCGTCCACAAACTGCTCTACGTCTGCTAACGCCAACCGGATAGCCCCTTCATTCCGGTTGTTCTGGTAGAAGTTAGTGTGCATGGCATCGGCTCTATCCAAATATATCCCAAACCGCTCTTCCCGGCCGAACTCCCTGCCGAGATGCTCTCCAATGTCAAAAACGGTCGAGTGTGAGCGGTGACGCCAGCCCCGTTGCACCGCTATGGCTTTCAGGGCGTGCGCGGCTGCTCCCCAGACCTTTTCCGATGCCTGGAGACGGTTGCCCTTCTGCAACTCGGCTCTGGCGTGTTCCAGGAACCGGCGGGCCATTTGCGCATGGTCACCGGCGCTGGAATCGCCAGGTTCCGGCAGCGCTGTCATCATTGTCCAACCGTTTCCGACTTACCCTTTAAGTACGATGGACGTAGGCTTTTCCTCAGTAGACTGAGTATCCATGCGCCCCTCAATGTGGATTCGGTCTCCACGTAACCTTATCTGCCTAGACTTTTGCTCCTCAGATTTTGGCTCTTTTGTGCGACCTACGACGAGTCACTTAGCTGTGCCAGAATTTCATCCAGCCTTTGCTTGCGCTCTTGGAGGGACTTTAACCGTTCCTGCTCGGTTTCCACCACGTCGGGCCGTGCCTTGGCCAGGAACTCCGGCTTGGAGACCAGCGCCGCCACCCGGTCGAGGTTGCGCTGGCAGTCGGCCAGTTCTTTGCGCAGCCGCTCCGTCTCGGCGGGCAGGTCCACCACACCTTCCAGGGGCAGTCTGACCACCAGTGGGTTGACCACTAGGGTAATGCCCTTGGGCTGGCCCCCGCCGCCGGTCCCGCCGGAGACGACGCTCAAGGGGTCGATGCGGGTGAGGTTGCGGATGACCTCCGCCTCCTCTTCGATGGCGGTCTGGAGACCGTTGGCCTCGACCACGGCTTCCAGGTATTGACCGGCGGGGATGCGAAGCTGTGCGCGGGTGTTTCTGACCGCCCTTACCGTGTGCATCACCAGGGAGATCTCCCCCTCGGCCTGGCTATCGGCCTGGCCTGCATCGGCAACCGGGTAGTGAGAGACCATTATCGAGGGGGCTATGCCTTCCGCGGCCGGCAGACGCCGGACCAGGTTCTGCCAGATTTCCTCTGTTATGAATGGCATGAAGGGATGGAGCAGGCGCAGGGTCCGCTCCAGCACGTGGGCCAGCGTGGTCAGCGGGGATGGTGAAGCGCCGGAACGTATGCGTATCTTGGCCATCTCGATGTACCAATCGCAGAAGTCGTTCCAGATGAAGTCATAGAGTTGCTGCTGGGCCTCGCCAAGCTCGAAATTCTCCAGGGACCGGCTCACACTCTCGATAGTGCGGTTGAGACGCCCCACAATCCAGCGGTCCTCCCGGTGCTGCGGCGCGTACCCGGAGGCCCACGGCCCCATGCCGGTCTGTCCCTCGACGCTGGTCATCACGAACCGGGCCGCGTTCCAGACTTTGTTGGCGAAGTTGCGTGCAGACTCCAGCTTGGACTCGGTGAGGCGCAGGTCATTGCCGGGCGCGGTACCGGTGGTCAGTGCGAACCGGAGGGCGTCGGTGCCATACTGGTTGATGAGGTCCAGCGGGTCCATCGTATTCCCTCTGGTCTTGCTCATCTTGGCCCCCGCGCCGTCCCGGACCATGCCGTGGAGGAACACGGTGCGGAAGGGAACCTTGCCGGTGTTCTCCAGGCCCATCATGATCATGCGGGCCACCCAGAAGAACAGGATGTCGTACCCCGTTTCCATCACCGCGGTGGGGTAGAAGTAGTCCAAGTCTTCAGTGTCGGAGGGCCAGCCCAGGGTGGAGTGCGGCCAGAGGCCGGAACTGAACCATGTATCCAGGACGTCCGGGTCCTGGTGTATCTTGCCGGAGCCGCAGCGAGAGCACTGGGATGGGTCCTCCAACGCGGCGGTCTGCTCCCCGCAATCGTCGCAGTACCAGATGGGAATGCGGTGTCCCCACCAGAGTTGGCGGCTGATGCACCAGTCGCGGATGTTCTCCAGCCAGTTGAGGTATACCCGTGTGAAACGCTCGGGAACGATGTTGATCTCGCCGTTGGCTACCGCGGCGTAAGCCCGGCCCGCGATGCTGTCCGGTTCATCGTGGCGGCCCACATTCACGAACCATTGCAGGCTGATTAGCGGCTCCACCACCGTTGAGCAACGCTGGCACGTGCCGACGGCGTTGGCGTGCTGCTCCACACGCTCCAGCAGGCCAAGGGACTCGAGCTCGGCGGCCACCTCCTCCCGCGCCTGGAAACGCTCGACACCCTCATACTTGCCCGCCTCGGCGGTCATGTTGCCGTCGAAGCCGACCACGTTTACCGCTTCAAGTCCGTGCCGCTGCCCGATCTCGAAATCCAGGAGGTCGTGCCCCGGCGTCACTTTCAACGCGCCGGTGCCGAACTCCGGGGTTATGCTCTCGTCGCCCACTATCGGGATGCTGCGGCCCATTATCGGCAGAACGGCCCGGCGGCCAACCAGGTCCTTGTAGCGTTCGTCTTCGGGATGTACGGCAACCCCGGTGTCCCCCAGCATTGTCTCCGGCCTCGTCGTCGCCACAGTGATGCAGGCGCCGTCCGGACCGTCTTCAAGGGGATAGCGGATATAGTAGAGGCGACCGTCCTGCTCCTGGTACTCAACTTCCAGGTCGGACAGGGCGGTGGCGCAGCGCGGGCACCAGTTGATGATCCGCTGGTGCCGGTAGATCAGGCCCTTGTTATAAAGGTTAACGAAAGTGGTCCGCACTGCCGTCACCGGGTTGGGGTCCAGGGTGAAGCGCAGGCGGGACCAGTCGCAGGACGCGCCAAGCCGCTTGTGCTGTTCGTCGATGGTGTTGCCGTAGGCGTCAACCCACTCCCAGACGCGCTCTACGAACTTCTCCCTGCCGATCTCGTGGCGGTTGGTGCCCTCGCTGGCCAGCAGCCGCTCCACAACCCATTGGGTGGCAATGCCTGCGTGGTCTTTCCCCGGCAGCCAGAGGGTGGGCTGGCCCATCATCCGGTGCCACCGGGCCAGAATGTCCTCCAGCGCCGCGGTGAGGGCATGACCAAGGTGAAGCTCCCCGGTAACGTTGGGAGGGGGCATGATGATTGTGAACGGCTCGGCATCCGGCGATAACTCGGGCGTGAAGTAGCCTTTGGACAGCCATTCGTCGTAGACCCGGCGCTCTACGTCTGCCGGGCTGTATGCGCTGGGAATCCGGGAGGAGGGCGTGGCGGTCATGGGCGCTCCTTGCGACACTCTGAGGGTTTAACCGCGTAATGGGGGCTGCTACGAATTTCGCCTTGATGAAAATATACCACCGGCAGGTCTGGGAGTCCATGAGCCGTCCCTGGGACACCGGGAACGTGTGATGCGGCGGTGGATAGTCCGGGGCGGCCGGATTGGCGTGGGATTAGCTTGGCATCCCCTTACAGACCGAAAGCCTGTTTGTAGCTGAGGCTCATCCGGCGGACGGACTGGTTGATGTTCAGGATCAGGACCCGTATCTCCTGGCCCTGGTAAACGCATTCCCTTGGGTTCTCCACCCGCCTCGGGGAGAGCTCCGATATGTGGACCAAGCCCTCTATGCCCTCTTCCAGTCTGACAAACGCGCCGAAGGGGACGATGTTTGTCACCATGCCCTCAACGATCTGCCCAGCTTGGAATCGCTCGTGGACCGTGTCCCAGGGTTCCGGCTGGGTGCGCTTTAGGCTAAGCGTCAATCGTTGCCTCTCTTGGTCAACCCTCAGCACCTCAACCTCAACCGGGTCGCCGACGCTGACGACCTCCGACGGTGAACCTACCATCGTCCAGGAAAGCTCGGAGATGGGGATCAACCCGTCCATCACGCCTACGTTTACGAATGCGCCGAAGTCCCGGATAGACGAAACTTTGCCGGAGAGACGCTGACCTTCCTCCAGGCCGGCAAGCATTTCTTCCTGAGCCTTGGCGCGCCGTTGTTGCCAGATGGCGCGCTCCGTAAAGATCAGGCGGTTGGCATCCCGGTCAATCTCCAGGATGTTGAACTCTGCATCCTCGCCGAGCCGTCCGGCCGCGGCCGTCTCCCTGTCAACGCCTGGGGTCGGGGCCAACTGGGAGAAGGGGGCAAAACCCCGAATGCCGTGCCAGTCTACCACCAGCCCGCCCCGGTTGTGCCCCGTGACGCGGCCTGACACGATCTCCCCATCGTCGAGGCATTGCTGGAGCTCCCGCCAACGCTGCTCCTCCAAAGCGCGGTCAACCGATAGCAGAAGCATTCCATCGGGTCCGCGGCCACCCAGGATTGCAACAGTTATGCCCTGGCCGGGAACGACTCCCTGCCGTTCTTCCGGGTCGAGAAGCCGCATCTCCTGGGCGGGCACCATGCCCTCCATTTTCTGGCCGACGCTGACTACCAACCCCTCTTCATCCCGGCGCACCACCTCGCCTTCAACGATATCACCACGACGGTAGGCCCTTGGGGCCAGGTCCTCCTCGGTTATATCTGACATCTGGGAAAGGGTCCCGGCGTCTACATCCTGCACAGCGGCAATGCTCCTTAGCACACAAACAACGTGGGAGAAATTTCTGGAATGGACCGTGATCTCAGACCCGCAGGCATTGTCCTTGCAGGTCCAGACTTGACGATTGAGGCTGCTGCGACACTACTTGAGGACATCACACCTCAATGAATTCCAACCCGGGGTCCCGGACCTGCTCCAACTGTTGCAACCGCCGGATACCCTTCCTGGTATCACTGGCCACCCTGGCAGGGTCCCACATGTCCACCCTGCGCTTGAACAGCCAGTAGGTAAAACGCTTTACGTCAGACAGGGAGTACTTCTGGTCCTGTCCTACTCCATGCAGAGCACGGAACTCCTGAATCAGCACGGAGCGTGTATCGCCGTAGAGGTGCGTGAACGCTTCCTCAACCAGGTCCTCGCTGTCTGCGTAGCATCTGGCGAGATGACGTTTGCGCACGTCCTCTTCCACCGCCAACTGTAGCGCTTCCTCTACCACGACCCCGTACCAGAAATTCAGGTAGGCTGGATACTTGCTTCCTCCCAGAAGTTCCCGGAACCGTTCCGTCCCCAACTCCGCGGGCAGTTGACCGTGGAAAAGCAACCTTTCCCGCCCCTCAGCAGGGATGAGGTGTCCCAGGCCCAAAAACTCCAGCCCGATGCACAGTCTCTCGGCCAGAACAAGCCAATCAAAGGCTTCACCTTGCACCAGATAGTGGTACTCCCGGTCCCGGTATATCTCCTCCGGCAACGTCCACAGCGCCATCGCTTCCAGTAGCGCCTCGTACCAACACGCACCGGAGCGCAGCGCATCCTGCAGGTGAAGCATCGCTTCCGGTTCCCCCTCCGCCAGCGACTTTTCCGGCAGGACGGTTGTATCAGGGTTGCCGTGCATCAACTGCGCGGCTCCCGGCGCGTCGGCTTTCCGTCACATGATGACGATTTCCGGGACTGTGAATCCATAAGTGGCAGCATCTCGGCAATCGGACTGGCCTGAATTCCTCCAGCGGGCAACACCATCTATCCGGGGCCGCTATTCGTTGACCCTGTATCCGTCCCTTATTATACTACTATCCCGTCAGGATAGTGCTGAAACACACGCTCACTGCTGGGCAACGTTGCGCGGGTTTTCAGGGATGGGAGGAGCGGATGGACATCACATGGTTAGGCAACGCATGTTTTCGGCTGCGTTCAGACGACATGGTGGTGGTCACCGACCCCTTCCCCGGCGCGGTGGCCGCGCGTCGTGATGCCATTCCAGCCACCGTCGTTACCGTCAGTAGCCGCAATCCCAACCATAGCGACTGGCAGAGCGTCAACGGCGATCCAAGAGTATTCGACTCTCCGGGTGAATATGAGTACCAGGGGATTGCGGTTCGCGGTGTAATGACTCCACTGCCGCCGGACGCGCCCCAGGAACAGCGCAGCATTGCCTTTGCCATCGAGATCGGCGGCGTCACCATCGGCCACCTTGGGAATGTCGAAGTCCCGCTCGTCCCTGCCCAGGTCGACGAACTCTCCCCAATCGACGTGCTCATCGTTCCCGCTGGACTGGGCGGCAGCATGGGCATTGAACAAGTGCGCCAGACCATGCAGGACCTGTCGCCCAGGATTGTCATACCTATGGGACTGAGTCATCCTTCAGAAGATACATCCGACGCCCCGGACGTTCCGGCAGACTCCGCCGTTACACAGGCGGACCCGATGGAGTCCTTTGTCCGCCACATGGGGATGGGCAGCGTTGACCCCCAAGCGAGGCTGGTCGTCACTCCGTCCAACCTGCCCGACGACTTGCGTGTCGTGGTGCTGACCCCCCAGGCCAGCCGCACCTGACCTCCAGCGCAGAGGCTAAAGAAAAGTCCCCTTTTGCACAGTGGGACTTTCAAGCCTCCGAAACTCCCTAGTCGCAACGGGGCCGGTGACTCTGCTAGGTTGCCTCTCTACGCCGCGCCCGCAGCACTAGCGTCACACCGCTGAGGAACGTCAGCACACCCATGATCAGCACCCACCGCGGCACTGCGGCCACTATAGTGTCCCCCGCTGCGGGCGGAACGGGGGTCGCGGATGGAGTCGTCAAAGATGGCCGAAAGGGCACCGGCCCGGCAAACCGGAGGTCCAAACTATGCCGTTCCGTAGCGCCCTGGAATCCCACCTGCTCGTCTGCCTCGATATGCCCGTGTTCGTTGGCCAGGAAGAACCGTACCGGATGCCCCGCCAGCGACCGTCCTGGCTGATGCACCGTCAGTCCGTCGAAAGTCCCATCATGGTTGGTGAGTACGCGCTTACTCTTATGCACCCCGCAATCGCTGATGCAGGCAAACAGCATCGTCCCGCCCGGAGAGGTCACTTTCTGGACCGGGACTGAGCCGGCGAAAACATCGGGGCCGTAAGGCAGGGACGGCCCTTCCTGCTCGGGCAGAGCCTGACTCGGCATGGCTCCTAGAGTAGATGCCGCCACTGCGAGAACTGCCAGCATGACCGCGATTCTCGCGAGTTTCCCTCTCACCACCGCACCTCCTGCTCCCCGCACCCAGAGGAGACTCGTACCGGGTATCCCACTCTGGCGCCGATAATAATAGACTTCTAAAAAAGATTCAAGATTATTGACATAATCTTTTAGGAGAGTTTAACGGGAATCCCTCCAACCTCACTTTGGCAAGAGGGGATTTGTCTCAACCTTTCGTAGAAGTCGTGCGTGTAGCCCTGTGCTTTTTCTGGTCGAACGGAACGCCCGTTGAGGATAGCCCCTACACTTCCTTGTTGAGGTTAGTCAGGAACTCGCGGTTGTTGGCCGTCTTGGCCAAGCGTTCAAGGACGCGCTCGGTAGCGCTGGCGGAACCATCGTTGGAGACCAGGCTGACCATGCGGCGGAGCAGCCATATCTGTTTCATTGTCTCCTCGCTGAAGAGCAGCTCTTCGCGGCGGGTGCCGCTGCGGAGGATGTCCACTGCCGGGAAGTAGCGCCGCTCCGCCAGGCGCCGGTCCAGGTGCAGTTCCATGTTGCCGGTGCCCTTGAACTCCTCGTAGATCACCTCGTCCATGCGGCTGCCGGTGTCTACCAGGCAGTTGGCAATGATGGTCAGGCTGCCTCCTTCCTCTATGTTCCGGGCCGCGCCGATGAACTTCTTGGGCGGGTAGAGGGCCACCGGGTCGATGCCGCCCGAGAGGGTGCGCCCGCTGGAGGGGACGGCCAGGTTGTAGGCCCGGGTGAGGCGGGTGATGCTGTCTAGCAGTATCACCACGTCGTTGCCGAATTCAACCAACCGCTTGGCCCGCTCCAGGGCCAGTTCCCCGGCGCGGCACTGGTCTTCCACGTTGTCGTCGAAGGTGGAAGCAAAGACATCTCCCTTCACGGCACGGCGCATGTCGGTGACTTCCTCGGGTCTCTCCCCGATGAGGACGACCATCAGCTTGGCCTCGGGGCAGTTGACGGAAACGCCTTGAGCGATGTGCTTCAGCATGGTGGTCTTACCGGCCTTGGGCGGGGAGACAATGAGGCCCCGCTGCCCCAGGCCGATGGGGGCGAAGAGGTCCACCATGCGAGAGGCAAGGTTGCTGCGTTCCGTTTCCAGGACTATCTGCTTTTCCGGGAAGATGGGCGTGAGCCGCTCGAACTGGGAGCGGTAGCGAGAGTTGATCTGGTCCGTGGGCAGATCGTTGACCTTCTCAACGCGCACCAGACCGAAGTAGCGTTCCCCTTCCTTGGGCGGGCGCACCTGGCCGTTGACGTAGTCGCCGGTGCGCAACCCGAACCGGCGTATCTGGGACTGGGAGATATAAACGTCCCCCGCAGGCGGGTATGAGGTGATCTGGCGCAGGAAGCCGTAGCCCTCGTCCATCGTCTCCAGAATGCCCGAGGAATGGAGAGACTGCTGGGACGACGCGGTCTGGTACATGCGCTGGAGCAGTTCCTCCCGGCGCATGTTGTCCAGGGCTGTGCCATCGGCCATGCCCATATCGTGGGCCACGACCAGAAGCTCGTCCTTGCTTTTTGCGCCCAGTTCCTTGACGTCTACGATTCGCTGTGTGGTAGTTACCATGATCTCCTCAAGATTTCTGTGCAATCCCCCGTAATCCCCGTTTCCGATGGGGCGGAGAGATTCTGGATTGGAATTGAGTGCGCCTAGCTTCCGCCCGCCTTCTTCCAGTCGGATATGAACCGGTCCAACCCGGCGTCGGTCAGCGGGTGCTGGACCATCTGCAGCATCACACGGTAGGGTATGGTGGCAATGTGAGCGCCGGCTTGGGCCGCCATGGTGCAGTGGAGGGTGTGGCGGATGCTGGCTGCCAGCACTTGGGTCTCGATGTGGTGCTTCTCGAACAGGTCCACTATTTCAGCCACCAGTTCTATGCCCTCATGGCCTATGTCGTCCAACCGGCCAATGAATGGGCTTACTACCGTAGACCCCGCCTGCGCGCCCAGCAGTGCTTGGTTGATGGAGAAGCACAGGGTTTGGTTGACTTTGATGCCGTCCTTGGACAGGGTGGAGATGGCCTCGAAGCCGTCGATGGTGGAGGGGATCTTGACCCACGGCTCAGGAATCCACTCGGCGATCTCCCGACCCTCGGCGACCATGCCGGCGGAATCTGTGCTGACCACCTCTATGGAAATCGGCCCGTCAACAATGTCGGCGATTTCCTGCACGGCGGTCTTGTAGCTCTCCCGGTCGCCGATGCCCTCGGTTGCTGCTAGGGAGGGATTGGTAGTCACGCCGCTGATGACGCCGAGGCGTGCGCCGTCGCGGATTTCCTGAATGTTCGCCGTGTCCAAGAAGAGTCTCACTTGATCACCACCTTATACATCCCCTCTCCCTCAAGGGAGTGGGAGTCCTCATACTCTGATTCCTATGGAGACGAGAAGTGGTCTAATTGCAATGGCAGCGGGCGCTGTTCCCCCTCCCGGATTGTCTGTTTGGACACATCAATGAACCGGTCGAAGAGAGGATGGGGACGGTTGGGACGGGAGCGGAACTCCGGGTGAAACTGGACGCCAACCATGAAAGGATGGTCCCGGACCTCCCCCGCCTCTACCAGCTTGCCGTCGGGGGAAAGCCCGCCAAAGATGAGGCCGGAGCTTTCCAGGGACTCGCGGTAGGCGTTATTCAACTCGAATCGGTGGCGGTGACGCTCGTTGACCACGGGTTCACCGGGAGCAGGACCATCTATAGTGTCTCCGGCTCCCCACCACACAGAGGCTCCGTTGTTCGATGTGTAGGCGTTCATGGTCTGGGTCCCGGCAATGGGCCGGCAGGGATAGCACCCTAGGCGCATCGTGCCGCCCTTGGCGGTAACGTCCCGCTGCTCGGGCATGATGTCCACCACGGGATAGGGCGTCTCTGGGTCAAGCTCCGAGGAGTTGGCCCCTTCCATGTTCAGAATGTTCCTGGCCCACTCGATGACCATCACCTGGAGCCCAAGGCAGAGACCCAGATACGGCACCTGGTGTTCGCGGGCATAGCGGACGGTGTCAACCATTCCCTCGACGCCCCGGGGGCCAAATCCCCCAGGTACCACGATCCCGTTGGCGCTGCCGAGGAACCTGTCCGGCCCGTATTTCTCCACATCTTCCGAGTGCACCCACTCTATCTCCACCGACAGGCCGTGGTTGAGACCGGCGTGGCGCAACGCTTCCCGGACCGATATGTAGGAGTCAGGATACTCGACGTACTTGCCCACCAGGGCAATGGATACGGTGTCCTGTAGCTCCTTCATCCGCGAGACCATCGCCGCCCAGCCTCCCATGTCGCAGGCAAGGCCCGTCAGTCCCAGGGACTCGGTGATTATGTCCCCAAGGCCCGCCTCCTCAAGGATGATGGGCACCTCGTACACGTTGTCCACCGTGATCAAGGGTATGACCGCGCGTTCCGGCACGTCGCAGAATGAGGATATCTTCTGCCGGATGGAGTCCGGGACAGGATGTTCGCTCCGGCACAGGATAGCATCGGGCTGGATTCCGATGGAGCGTAACTCCTTGACACTGTGCTGTGTCGGCTTGGTCTTCAGCTCCTGGGCCGCGGTCAGATAGGGCAGCAGGGTCAGGTGGATGTAGAAGACGTTGTCCCGTCCAATGTCATTGCGGATCTGGCGGATGGCTTCCAGGAAGGGCAACCCCTCTATGTCTCCGACCGTGCCGCCCACCTCGACGACTACCACGTCTACATCCTGCTCGTCGGCGAGGCTGGTGATGCGTTCCTTGATGACGGCAGTAACATGGGGAACGGCTTGAATGGTGCCTCCCAGGAAGTCGCCCCGCCGTTCCTTGGCTATGAGAGTCGAATATACGTCTCCGGCAGTAAGGTTGGATGAGCGGGTCAGTTCCACGTCGATGAACCGCTCGTAATGGCCCAGGTCCAGGTCGGTCTCGCCGCCGTCATTGGTGACAAAGACCTCGCCATGCTGGTACGGGGACATGGTGCCGGGATCTACGTTGAGGTATGGATCGAGCTTGACCACCGACACGGAAAGACCGCGGCTCTTCAGGATGCGGCCAATAGAGGCGACGCTGATCCCTTTGCCGATGGAACTGACGACTCCGCCGGTGACGAAGATATACTTAGTGGCCATGTGCCAACGCCAAAATAGACCGTCCGGCAGTGCGTGTGCGCATCGGGGAAATGCGGGTGCCTGAAAGTGATAAAGAAGGCGGGAAACGGTGTCGTAGCCGACGCTATGGGGTCAGTTGATTATAAGCATCACAGATTTCGCGTGTCAACCCTGATTCCGGCACGAAAGAATTGCAAAGCTCTGGCCCGTAGGAAGTGGCCAACGGAATCCTGCTGACGGTGCAGCGAGTCCCGAAACGCCAAGTCAACCGGATCCTTATCTGTGCTGTCAGACCTTCTCTTGGTCCCGTGCCAGAAATTGGCCGCGGTTGCTTCCGTTCCTCGGCATACAAGCCGGGTAACCAGGGCCACGATTCCGGCAATCACCAGCGGACCGGCGCTGACGTTGACCATGCGGTTTGCGGAGTAAATTCCTGTGGCTATGCCTGCAAGCCAGGACAATATCAGGTAGGTGAAGATGAGAACGCCCAGCCACGCCAGGAGTTCGAAGGTGTCAATACCATTGAACTGATACATTACGCTTCGGTACAGGGGACTTCTATCCGTCAAGCTGCTGGGGTGGGGAGCATTGGGGCGGGGACGATAAAAAAACAAGCGATTGGGCCGGCGGTGCAATCAGGTATATAACCCCAGGAAAAAAGACATGCCCCGGACGCTGGAGAGTGTCCGGGGCATGTCCCTTCTACCTTGCAGACCATTGCAAGTGTTGGAAGGGAGTTACAGCAGGCCGCCCTGGAAGATGGCCGACTGCTTTTGAAAGACCTGTACCCGGTGGCGGGCCACCTCGGTGACGAAGACCCGGTTTTCGTCGTCCACGTCAACCGCAACCGGACCCGCGAAGACCTTCTCCCTTTCCTGGAGGCCTTGGGCAATTTCACGGCCTCGCATGATGGTTGGGTCCAACTCCACCCGCTCCCGTCCCCAACTGGAAAGGGTGGCCTCGCCGGTCAGTTTCGCGGCGAAGGTCCCGTCGGGGTGGAACACCTGTAGCCGGTCGTTCTTGAAGTCGGCCACGTAGATGGTCCCGTCCTTGTCCACCGCAACGCCCGTGGGACGGTTGAACTCGCCGTCGCCGCTGCCAGAAGTCCCGAACTTCATCAGGAACTGGCCTTCAGCGGTGAATTTCTGGACCCGGTCGTTGCGCCAGTCGGCCACGTACACGTCGCCGTTGTGGTCAATCTCGATGCCCCAGGGCATGTTGAATTGGCCGTCGCCGTCGCCGAGGGAACCCCACTTGCGGATGAATTTGCCGTCTTTGGTGAACACCTGGACCCGGGAGTTGCGGCTGTCCACCATGTACAGGTTGTCATCCTTGCCGAAAGCCAGCCCGGATGGGCGGTCGAACTCGCCGTCGCCGCTGCCCGGCTGGCCCCAACTGCCCAGGCAGTTGCCGTCATGGTCGAAGATGGTGATCCGCTGGAGCCATTCGTCGGCCACGTAGACCTTGCCCTCGCTGTCGATGGCAACCGACGTGGGCCACATGAAGCCGCCGTCGGGAGCGGAGGGGACGGCCTCATGGGGATGGAACTTGTGCCCAAAGTCCCGGACAAACTCTTCGTCAACCGAAAACACGGTGACCCGCTTGCATGGGTAGAATGCCGGGGTCTCGGTGCCCCGGCTCAAGACGTACATGAGGTTATCCGCATCATGGGTTATGGCCACCGGGTTGAAGAACCCGTTTCCGCTGCGGACTTCCTGCCGGCCGATGGTATGACTGTATTGGAAAGTTACCGGCGCAATCTCAGTAACCATTGCTCCTCACCAGGGTCTATTATTTCGGGGGCACCGGCTCTCGTGGCCGGTATGCGGCAGGGGCGCAACGGTTTGCGCCCCTGCTAAAGTAGTATCTAACGGATGAAGTCGAACTGCTCGTAGCTTCCGCCGAGGATTTCCTTGTCGTCCAGGCCCATCCACTTGTCCAGCAGAGTGGCGTAGGTGCTGCGGAAGTCATTGTTCCACTTCAGGTCGCCCTCGTCCAGCTTGCCCGGATCGAGTGACGGGTACTCGCCATATGTGCCGCCCTTCACCGCATCGCCGATGACGAAGGCTACGCTGCCGGAGCCGTGGTCGGTGCCGGAACCGTTTTCCTGCACCCGGCGGCCGAACTCGGTGAACATGAGGATGACCACTTCCTCATTCTTGTGGTGTTCCTTCAGGTCTTCGTAAAGGTCGCTGACCGCGTCGGTGACCTCACCCCACAGCTTGGGGAAGGCGATGTTCTGGTTGGCGTGGGTGTCGAATGCGCCGGGGTTCAGGCCGGTGTAAAGAACCCTGGTGCCGAACTCGGCGAGATGCACCTGGGAGATGTTCTTGACCCACTGGGCGAAGGGGCTGCCGCCGTACTCGACGCTGGAAGAATAGGTCAGCGGGGCCGTGTTGAGGATGTCCGCGCCCTTGAGCGCGTCCAGGCCGGTCTGGGAGAGGTAATCGTTGGCCGGGCCGGAGCCGATGAGCGGGGAATACATACGGGCGAATATATCCAGGGCTTCCAACCGCTGGTCTTCGCCGTCGATTCCGGTCAATACGCCGTAGGTGTCCAGGTCGCCTACCGAGGCCACCGAGACGCCGGGCAGGGCCAGCGCCCTGGGCAGGCCGCGGCCGAAGCTGACGGCGGTCAGGACGTTTTCCTTGTTCGGGTCCAGGTCGCGGACGGCCTTGCCCAGCCAGCCTTCCGTTCCCATTTTGTCCGGCTCGGCGGTGTGCCAGATGTCCATCGAGCGGAAATGAGAGCGGATGGGGTTGGGATAGCCGATTCCCTGGATGACGGCAACCTTGCCCTGGTCATACAGGTCCTTCATCGGCTTCATCGCCGGATGGAACCCGACCTGGTCATTGATGTGCAGCACGTCTTCCGGGGCCACCTTCAATACCGGGCGGTAATCGGCGTAAAGGGGATCGTTGTAGGGGATGATGGTGTTGACCGCGTCGTAGGCCCCAGACATCTGCAATACCACCAGCACCGGGTCTTTCTTATTGGACGTCATGCCTTTCTCCTTCCGAATTGTGGTTCATGGTCCAGCCGGACATGCCGGCTAGGCGTACAGGTATTCCTTGGTTGACACGATCATTTGCATGGTCTTGGTCACCCGCTCCGGGAAGTCCCTGGAGCTAGTGTCCATGTCGCCATCCTTACTCGCCTGGTTTATGAGCATCCGGTGGTTTTCTTCGGACAATTCATAGTGCCCCATGTACCGCAGACAATCTTCCACCAATTGCTCCCCGGTTATGGTGGGGCCGCTCGATGCCAGCCTGGAGACTATATCCCGGATGCCGGGTTGGTCCAGGTTGGCCACGAACTCGGCGGTGAAGTTGATCCGGTGGACCAGCGTGCCGCCGTCGATCCACTCCTGCCCGGTGTGCCAGCCTTCGACCGAGGGTGGATTGAATATCTCCTGCCCCATGTACTTCATCTCGTCGAATATCCACTCGAACCCCGGCTTGGGGGATGTCCAGTCTCCGGCCAGCCGCAGCGTGCCGATGACCGTCTCGATAGGGCTCTTGATCCGGGAGAATCGGGCATTCTTGAAGGCGTCGGAGTTGAGAAGCACCCGCAGCATGGAGCGGATGTTGTAGTTGGACCGGAAGTACTCGTCCTCCAACATCTTGATGGTCTCCGGGTCCGGCGGCGGGGTGTCCATCCACGACGGGACCTGGACATCGTCGGCGACGAAGTACCGGTACAGGTGGCGGGAGAGGAACCGCGCCGTGGCCGGCTGTTTGCAGATGATGTCGATAACGTCTTCGCCGTTGAAGTTGCCGGTCTCGCCCAGGAAGGTCTTCTCGCCCTCGTCGTGGTCGGCAGGGTTATAGACGAATCTCGCCTCGTAGCGGCCGTATGGCTGGCCGGGGATGCCGTTGGCGATGGTCCAGCCGGTGAAGGCCCGGGCGCACTCCTTTACGTCATCCTCGGTGTAGTTGAACTTGCCGTCCATGCCCACGCCCATCGAGAACAATTCCAGCAACTCGCGGCCGTAGTTCTCGTTGATGGCTTCTTTGTGGCTGAGGCAGTTGTCCAGGTAGTAAATCATGGCCGGGTCCCTGGAGATTTCTACCAGCAGGTCCCGGAAGCTGCCCATCCCGCAGCGGCGGAACATCTCCAGTTCCGCGTAGGACGTTACGTAGCTCTGAGTCTTGCTGTCCGCGGTGCAGAGGATACCGTGCCAGAACAGGGTCATCTTCTCCGACAGGGCGGCCCGCGAATTGATCATCCGCCAGGCGACATACTCGGGAAGGCCCCTGGTGTGGTGGTTCCATTCAATGAAGTAGCGCTCGGCCAGGTCCAGTTCCAACCCGTCGGGGTTGTCTTCGGGGTGAAGAAGCTCTTCCACGGTGGCCTCGTAGCCCTTGGCGGCTCGCTCCTCCAGCTCATCGTACCGGGCCCCGAATCCGGCCCTGCGCATCAGGTGGGCCATCAATGCGATGTCATTATCTCCCATACGTTCTCCTCCCAGGTTTTGGGCGCGCCAGCGTGTGGCAAAGTTTCCGAATGTTGTGCGTATACTAGCATTCCAAAGGCTATCGGTTCAACCCAAGCTTTGAATGGTTCGTCCGCCGCTCCGGCAGCATTCATTTTGAATGGTCCGGCCAACCGGCGACGGTCGGAGACTCGCGCCCCCGATCAGGCCGGGGAGATTTTAGTTTTCCGGCCATTATAGAGTGTGTTGGGTGTGAAGGGCATGGCTCTCCAGGCATTCCCCTACTCGCTTCCCCTGGAAGAGGGGACATTAACATGCGTTGCCCGGTCCCGGAGAGGCGAGTTGGGCCTGGCGGGTAAAGGATATGATAGAGTGGCGCATCCGGGCTTGGGAAGAGGCGGGCGTCAGTGGGTAGATTTTTCCAAAGAATCAGGTGGGAGAGCATGGCGGCTGACCGGCGCAAGAGCATAATTTCATCGAGGGACTGCATCGTTGTCGATGGCGCGACCATCGAGTTCGAGGTGCGGAGAAGCGCGCGCCGCAGGAAGACGGTGGAGATAGCCCTGGACGGGGGCAATGTCCGGGTCTTGGCTCCGTCGAATCTGCCGGAGGGCGACGTGAGGCGCATAGTCCGCAGGCGCGCGCCTTGGATTCTCAAACGGGCGTCAGAGACGCCGGTTATGCCGAATCCGATGCGGTTCGTCAGCGGCGAGACGCTGCCTTATCTGGGCCGCGATGCCAGGATGGTCGTGCAGACCGCTGATGTTCCAGTGCCGGAAGTGCATTTTAGCCGCTGCCGGCTACTGGGGACGGACCCCATTCGCCGCTCCCCGGCCGGCATGGCGGCATGGGGCCAGGTTCTCAGTGTGTCCGTTCCCCTCGGCATGGGAGATACGGAACGGGTGGAACAGGTGCAGAGCGCCATCGTGGGTTGGTTTAGGGGCCAGGCCGCTGAGATGCTGCCAAAAAAGGTGGACCTGTGGCATCCTCGGCTTGGTATCGATGAACGGCCACGGATTCTGGTCCGCGACCAGCGCAGCCGGTGGGGTAGCTGTTCCTCGAATGGCACTATCCGATTCAGCTGGCGGTTGATGATGGTGGACCCATCGCTGATTGAGTACGTTGTCGTGCATGAACTGGCGCATCTGAAGGTGATGGACCACTCGGCAGCTTTCTGGAAGGTTGTGTCAGAGGTGATGCCGGACGCCAAGGACCGCCGGCGGCGGTTGGCAGCGGTGGGCCGGACGTTGCCGCTTTAGGAGCGGGCCTGTCCGGCCATACGTGCGTGGTCGCGCTGTTAGCTTGGGACCTGTTCAGGCGCCTTGAGTGTCCTGTCTTCGCCGCGTGGCGCGCTTCCACCGCATAATCCATACCAGGTTGATTCCCGTTATCATTGCGGCCGCGCCCCACATCGCGGTCCCGATGGTCGGGTTGTACGAGAGGCCGATGCCCAACCCCAGGTAGAAGACCGCGATTGCCAGTACGAACAGCAGTACGTGGACAACGACTCTAACGACGGTCTTCATGGAACATCCCCCTGAGAACCGGACCCTTGGCGGACGTGCCAGCCCTTTGCCGTGTCTGGGACCCGTGTTTTCGGATATGTCATTCGAGCCGGCAATCAGGCCAAGTGTACGAGTACGACAGGGAGATGAATAGAACACCTCCCCGCAGGGGGCCGCAGGATTTTCAAGTTTAGGATGGGGGTTACTTCTCCCATGCTACGGGGTTGCGCAGGGTGCCGATGTCGCTGATCTCCACCTCCACCACATCGCCGTCCTTCATGTTCTCGGTTGCGCCGTCGGTGCCCATCCAGAGTACGTCTCCGGGGACCAGGGTCATGTACCGGCTCATCTCGCTGATGTACTCGCGGACGCCGAAGATGGCGCTCTTTACGTCGTATTCGCCAACAACGCGGCCACTGAGGATGATCCTGACATGAAGGTCGTCGGGGTCGAGGCCGGTGACGATCCACGGCCCCATAGGCTTGAAGGTGTCTGTGTTCTTGGCCCGCCAGAGGGTGCGGTCGCCCCGCTGCCAGGTGCGCTCGCTTACGTCGTTGCCGATGGTGTAACCGAGAACGTAGTCCAGGGCTTCATCCTGGGTGACGTTCCTGCACTCCTTGCCGATCACCACCACCAGTTCACCCTCGTACTGGACCTGCTCGGTGGCGTCTTTGGGCACGACTATCGGCTCGTCCTGGGCGATCAGGGCGTTGATGGCCCGGTAGCCAACATCGGCTTTGGTCGGCAGGTTGGGTTCCTCGCCCCGCATGTTGGCCGCCCAGGTCACGTGCTCAGGGTAGTTGATACCCGCGGCATAGAACGTCGGGGGAATTACGGGCACCAGCAGCTTGGTCGAACCCAGGGGCTGGGTTTTCTCCGTTTTCGAGTGGTTGCCGAAGGGGGTGCCTTCGACCTGCACCACGGTGTCGCCTTCGATTATTCCGTAGGCTGGTCCGCTCCCGGTCTCAAACCTGCACCATTTCATATCCGGCACTCCTGGTTCCTGCATTCGAATATCGGTGGACGCCTCAATTCTCACACCAACGATGTGGACGGTCAAGCTAAGGTTGGCTAGCCGGATGTGCACTCAATCGGGGATCGCTGCCTGCCGGCGAGGGAGATTTTTCGATTATCCGGTCAAAACCGGACATTTCCGGTCATTCCTGCTCCTGGTGAGGTTGGGGAGGATGAGAAATTTTGATTGGCAACTATCCCCTATCATCACAGAACCCATATTCACCTTCATCATTTATTTTTGGCCGCAAATAAATATAGGAGGAATCATTCCACGCTCCTGCTGGGACATATTGCCTTCGTGGTCTATGAATCCACATATCAGCAATAGGTGGGAGCGCATTTCCATGCCCCGGTGTTGGGGCCGGGGCCTCATTTGGCGGTGGCCTAAATTCAGTAGTGGCCTGAATTCAATAGAGAAGAAACGGTCTTCACGGTCTTCAAAGAAGCTCGCCAGAAATTATGGGTCAACTGGCATATGCCGCAGCAACAGAGTATCCTCTCGGGACAAGAAGAAGCAGACTAAGCCGTCAGGACACTAATTGGGAAATCTGCCTCGATGCAGTCCTGAAGTGCGGAGAGCGTTCGCTGCATGGCTGAAGGAGATCGAGAGCTTGGAGTCCTTATACCCAGTTCGCAGTGAAAACCCCAAACGGGAAGCATTGGGTTTGTAGAGAACAGCCACGGAACCACCCGGAATCTTCGCGTTGCTGCCACTCTTCCGGGGACCAGGAGAACAGTCAGATGCGCATCGCGGTACCCGACCTGGTATCCAACTCCTACTTTCCGGCGGTGGCCGCCGTGGAGTTGGGGTTTTTTCGGGACCAGGAAATGGACATGGATCTGGACATGGTCTTCCCCATAGGGAGGGCCATGGAAGCCCTGCGGGACGGCAGCGCCGACTTCGTCGCCGGCCCCGCCCATGCCACTCTGTCGGCCTTTCCCGGCTGGCAGGGTGCAAAGCTGCTGGCCGCGCTGTCCCAGCACACTTTCTGGGTGCTGGTGCTGAGTTCCGGCCTGCGGGCCAGGCCAGGGGACGTATCGGCGGTCAAGGGCCTGCGCATCGGAGCAGCCCCAGGCCCGGACGCCGCATTGCGAAGGATGCTGGCGGAGGCGGGCATCGACCCGGCAAGGGACAGCGTGGACCTGGCTCCGGTGCCCGGAAGCGGCGAGCCCGGCGTGTCCTTCGGCGTTCATGCCGCCAAAGCGCTTGAGGACGGAGTGATCGACGGGTTCTGGGCCAACGCCATGGGGGCCGAAGTGACGGTCCGCAGCGGAATTGGCGAGGTGGTGTTGGACCCTCGCCAAGGCCTGGGGCCGGTGGCGGCGAGGGACTACACTTTTGCGGCGCTGGTCACCACCGACCGGCTGATCGACGACTCTCCCGCCGCGGCGGAAGGCGCAGTGCGTGCGGTGGTGGAGGCGCAGCGGGCGCTGCGGGCAGACCCGTCGCGGGCTGTTGAGGTGGGACAGCGGCTGTTCCCGCCCGGCGAGGCGGCGCTGATCGAGGACCTGGTCCGCCGGGACGCTCCCTACTACACAGCAGGAATTTCTTCGGACTCGGTTGCCGGCCTGAACCAGTTCTGCCGGAGCCTGGGTTCGCTCTCGGACGAGGTGGCCTACGGGCAGGTGGTGGCCACCCGGTTTGCCCCTCTGTGGTCTGAATAGGAGGCGCAGTCCATACATGAACCGGGGTCAACACCATTGCGGAGAGTTCGCGGAGAGTTCAATGAAGGTGGATATCAGGGTGCCCGTCGGCCTGCCCGTCAGGGAGACAGCCAACTTTATCGCCGGATGTGAGGCCGCGGGCTTTTCCGGGGTTGGTGTGCACGACCATCAGCACAGCGGGCGGGACGTCTTCGTCACGCTGGCGCTGGCGGCGGAGCGGTCATCGCGGCTCACCCTCTACCCGGCGACGACCAACCCGGTAACGCGGCATCCCATGGTGCTGGCGTCGCTGGCCCACTCGCTGGAGGAGATCGCGCCGGAGCGGGTGCGCCTGACCGTCGGCCCCGGATACCTGTCCGTGGGCAACATCGGCAGGCCCCGGGCCACGGTGGAGGCCATGCGGCGGGCCGTCCTGACCATTCGACGGCTGCTGCGGGGCGAGCGCCTGGAGTTCAACGGCGTGGAGACCCGTCTGCGCAACTTGAGCGACCGGCCGACGCCGGTATTCATGACCGCCGCCGGCCCGCGGATGGTGGAGCTGGCAGGAGAGGTTGCGGACGGCGCATTGCTGATGGTCGGCCTGGACCCCAGGGCGGTGAAAGCGGCCCGTCTACGCCTGGAAGCCGGAGCCGCGCGAGCCGGGCGCAGCCTCGACGGATTTCAGATGATCTTCATCGCCCCGACCACCGTGTCGGATGACGGCCCTGCCGCCCGGCGCTTTCCGCAGCAGTGGTTCCGTCCCGACCAGCCATACCTGAAGTACCCCAGCAATTCCAACCTCGTATGGCTGCGGGAGGCAGGCATCGATCTGGCCGGCGATTTCGTGCCGGAAAACATCAGCGACTCCCAGGCCGAGGCGATCTGCGATGCTTTCGGCCTCTTCGGCACGCCCGGCGAGTGCCTGGCGCGGCTGCGGAGGGCGAAGGCAGAATCGGGAATCGACCACGTCTTCATCTTTCCCACCCACACCCAGGAGGGCGGCTACGACATGCCGAGGGCGGACGTCGACGCTTTCCGAGACGTGATAATCCCGGGCCTCGCCGCTCCCTAGCCATGCCTCTGCGGCGGCAAGGTGCTACACCGGGGCCACGCAGGAGGGCACCGGTTGCTTGGCGACAAGCCCTTCATCAGCTCGATGGCCCGGCCGGATTCCGGTCATGGCGTGTTGCCGAAGAGATGGGGCATCCCCTCGAACAGTTCCAACTCCACGTGGTCCCGGCTTCCCGGTACGAGGCCTCAAATCTGTGCGGAATAAACGGTGGGATTTTTGAGTCGTTGGTATCCTGGATGATTATCATTGGAGGCAGCTCCACCTGCCGGGAAGCGCCGGCCCCTGGGCTCACTGCGTCTGCGGGGACTGACGCAGCTTGGCGGTGAACTTCTGCCGCACCTTGGCCACTTTGGGGCTGATCACTATCTGGCAGTACATCATTCCGGGGTTGTTCTGGTAGAAAAGCTGGTGCTCCGTTTCCGCGGGGTAGAAAGCCTCGAATGGCGCCACCTGGGTGACCACCGGCCCGTTCTCCGTCCCGGACGCATCCAGTTCCTCGATAAATTTCACTGCCAGTTCCCTCTGGGACTCGCCAGTGTAAAGGATCACCGAGCGGTAACGCGCGCCGCGGTCCGCGCCCTGGCGATTCAGGGTCGTCGGGTCGTGGGTAGCGAAGAAAATCTCCAGTATGTCCGTGAAGGTGATCTGGCCGGGGTCGAATTCCAGCTTCACCACCTCGGCGTGCCCCGTGCGCTCGCTGCACACTTCATAGTAGGACGGGTTGACCGTTTGCCCGCCGGAATACCCGGACGTGATCGCAGTGATCCCCGCGACTTCTGCGAACACGGCCTCTACACACCAGAAGCATCCGCCGCCCAGCACGGCGATTTCGGAATTATTGTCTGACACCTCTAATCACTCCAATGGAAGAAGGCTTCTGCCTCCTGCCATGCTTTTCGTCAGTTCCCATTATCGCACGGCGCTGCCCGCATTCGCTCGACGGGCCTTCAATGCGGCAATGAGCAGTCAACCGTCACGCCTAGGCGGGCATCGCGTCTATATCAATGGGCCGCCACCGTCAGTTGAGCAGCCTGCTGCGCCACTACGCTTCTTCCGTGCGCCACCGGAAATATCACGGCATTGACATAGTGACAGTGCAGGTAGATGCTTAACCCATCCGTGACGGACCGGAGCGCTTCCGGCTTGCCGCGCCCACTCCGGGAGGACCAGTCCGTAAACCAACAGGTGCGGAGAGGTTGTTGACATGGCAGCATACGTAATCGTGGATAGCGAGATTACCGACCAGGCCCTGTTCGACGAATACGCCAGGGATATCGTCGCCGTAGTGGAGAGGTGCGGAGGCAAGTACCTGGTGCGCGGCGGCTCAACAGAAGTGGTGTCGGGCAACCGGACGCCTCACCGGGTGGTGGTGATAGAGTTCGAAAACATCGAGCGCGCGCGGGCCTATGCCAACGACCCCGAATCCAGGCGGCTGGGCGAAATTCGGGACAGGAGCAGCACTTCCACGACCATCATCGTCGAAGGAGTGTAGCCACACCCCCGCAGCCGCAGGCCCACCGCGAAGGAACTACAGACCGCGCGCCGGTACACTGGTTCGACGGTAGACCGGCGCCGGCGCCATTGGGCCACGGCAACCATCCCCGAGCATAATGCTCGTTGTGGTGCCTGCCGCCTGTCCCGGCTGGCACGGCCAACTGGCGGAAGGTCTCAATCTCAAAACGTGTTACAGTGGCCAAACCGTCATTCCCGCTTTCGCAGGAATCCACCCGGCGAAATTCCCAGTTGCGAAATTCCCAGTTGAAGGAGGCCATTCCCATGCTTACCCACAACTACACGTACCAGGAATGTCTGGACATCTCCAAAAGGGTCTCGTGGCTGGAAGACGATGTCCTGGCCGGCAAGAACTTCGACTTCTCCAAACGCTTTCTGCCCAACAGGTTGACCGGCGTCGACGAGATCGGATGTCTGAGCGACAGCGAGAAACTTCTTCTGAATCAGATAATGGGCAACGGCTACTGCCACCTCTTCGCCTTCGTGGAGGAGTTCATCATCCCCACCGTCACCGAAGAGGCCATGAAGGACGTCTACGGGGATGAAATCAGGGCCCGCTCCCTGTTGCGGTTCGCCGAGGAAGAGCTGAAGCATCAGGAACTGTTCCGGCGATCGGTCGAACTCTTCGGCCAGGGATTCAGCGCCGAGTGCGACCTGATCCCCGGTCGTGAAGCGGTGGCGGAGGTGGTCCGTAGCAAGTCCAAGCTGGCCGTCATGATCCTGACCGCCATCATCGAATGGTTCACCCAGCTCCACTACATAGAGCATGTGCAGGACGACGCTGACCTTGACGGCCTCTTCCGGGACCTCCTGAGGTTCCACTGGCTGGAAGAGTCCCAGCACGCCAAGCTGGACACCCTGCTGATCGGCGAAGAGGCCGAGAACCTGACCCTTGAAGAGCGGGAAGCGGCAGTCGATGAGGTCCTGGAACTCGGCGGAGCCATCGACGGCCTTCTGCTTCAGCAGATTGGAATGAACATCGAGGCCCTCGAAAGAGCCAGTGGCCGGACCTTCACCGGCGCCGAGAAGGAGGAGATAACCACCCATACTCAGCGGGCGTGGCGATGGACCTTCCTGGTGTCGGGCCTTCAGCACCCCAACATCGTCAGGGCCATCGGTGAGCTGACTTCCGAGGGTTCAGCAAAAATAGAAAACGCCGCCGCCGCCCTTTCAGCCTAGCATTACAGACGGGGCACCCCTCAAAGCCGAATTCCTCCGCTCCATCGAAGAGGCCCCGCACGGCCTCGTACAATCGGCCCTGATTCTCCTTCAAGGCCAGTACGTAGCCGGCGCCGCCATCCAGAATCCCTTGAGCGATGTCCTTCTGGCAGCCTATGGCGTCGATGGTGACGATGCACCCGTGGAGTTCCAGGGATACTCTGAACATGTCTGGCGGTTCCGGGGCGAGGTCGGTTTCGGGTGGGATGACGTTGCCAGGTAAACTCTCTACGGCTTCAGGGTGCATCTGCGGCTGTGTTGGCCCGGACTGATCACCGGTTCCAGCACCGCCCCGGCCAATGCCCATGATTTGGTGGTGGTGCCGGAACTGACCGCAGGTACGCAGGGCGTATTGTTGGGGGACCGTAACTACTGGTCCCCATCCCTGACAGCGGAGTTGGCCGGGCGCGGCCTGACCCTGGCGGCCCCCTTCAAGCCGAAGAAGAAAGACCCCTGGCCCCGGCGGAGCTATCAACTCAGCCGGCCCCGTTACCGCATCGAAACCGTATTCAGTCAACTGGTGGAGCGGTCTCAAATCGGGCCGTTCCAGGTCAAGGACGGTTGGTATCTGCACGCCCGGTTGCTGCGCAAGGCGCTCAGCCATACGCTGGCTTTCGCCATCAATTGGGAGCACGGAAATCCGCCCCTCCAATTTGCCAAATTGCTGCCTGATATAACTTGCACACCGGGTTAGCTGCATGAAGGGAGATAAATTGAGGACGGCAATCTATGGACGAGGTCATGCCTGAGACCCCGGCAGTGTTTATGGGAGCCAAATCTATTCCCGAATAGCCGTGCTCTGCGTACCGGAAATCAGGTGATTTCGCCCCCTTTTTTCCTGCCGGGCTGGCCCACTCCCCTTTAACGTTGCCTTTCCTCGTCCCGTCTGAGACTTCTCTTGCTGGTACAATGATGCTGCACCCATTCGCCCGGCAGGGGGTCCGGCCGTTGGCCTGCATCTCGCGCCTCAGCTTGACCAACTTCAGGAGCTTCGAGGACTTGGAACTGGAGCTGCCCCCGGGAGTGGTCGTGTTCTTCGGGGCCAACGCCCAGGGGAAGACTACCCTGCTGGAGGCCGTCTATCTCCTGGCCATTGCCCGCTCCTTCCGCGCCGAAAACGAGCGGGAGGTTGTCCGCTTCGAGTCCGCGGCAGAGAGCGGACAGGCCCTGGTGAGTGGCGACGTACTGCGCCAGACCGGAGAGCGGACCACCGTCAATGTGGGATACCAGGCCCCCTCCTACAGCCCCGGCCCTCCTGGGAACGGCGGTGAAGGTCTACGTGTTTCCGCACGGACATCGCCGGTCCGCAAGGAAGTCCGCGTCAACCGGGTACGCACCTCCACCGCCGGACTTGTCGGCGCGGTCAACGCCGTCCTGTTCACCGCAGAGGATATCCAACTGGTCTTCGGCCCTCCCTCAGGACGCCGCCGCTACCTCAACATTCTCCTGTCCCAGTCCGACCCTGACTACCTCCGGGCCTTGCAGCGTTACAGCCGCGTTCTCCAGCAGCGCAACCGGCTCCTGCGGATGCTCCGGGACGGCCGCGCGGCCCCCGACGAGATGGCCTTCTGGAACGACGAGCTGGTCCGCGAGGGGGCATGGATTACTTGGAGGCGGCACGAGACCATCGCCGAACTTGGACCGCTCTGCGAGGAACGCCACCGCAGCCTCAGCGGTGTCGCTGAAGAGGTACTGGTCCAGTACCTCCCCAGGGTTTCGCCCGGCGAGGACATGCCCGGCACCGAGCGCAGCTTCCGCGACTCCCTGGCATCTGCCGAGGCCCGGGAGCGCGCTACCTACACCACCGCCGTTGGCCCCCACCGCGACGACCTGGGCCTGCGCATCGACGGCGTGAACATGCGCGCCTACGCCTCCAGGGGCCAGGCCCGCACCCTGGCGCTGGCCCTCCGCCTCGCCGAGGCGGCCTATCTGGAGTCCAGACGCGGCGAGAGACCCATCGTCCTCCTGGACGACGTTCTCTCGGAGATGGACTTGACCCGCCGCCGCCGGGTACTGGAACAGACCTCCCGCTTCCAGCAGACCCTGATCACCACCACCGACATGGACGCCCCCCGCAGCTTCTTCGGCCCGGCGGCCCATTTCTTCCGAGTACACGATGGCAGGGTGACACCCCTGCCCAATGAAGGCTCAACCCACGCCGCCGCAGTCCTGCCTGAAACTACCCGTGAATGACCCCGGCAAGCTCTTGTGCCAAAGGAGACAGACATGGACGAAATGGAGATGAACATATCCGCCTATGGCCGTATGCGTAAACATCTGGAATCCAGGCATCCCGGCGAATGGGTGGTCTTTCACGGCGAGAAACTTGCCGGGACCTGCCAGACCCGCTGGTAAGCTGCCGAAGACGCTAAGATGCGTTTCGGCCACGGACCATATCTCATCGTGCAGGTAGGCTCGAAATGGATAGATGAGGGCGTAAGAGACCTCCAGGCCAAAGCTGCAAAATGGCTGGCTGAAGCAGGCGGATTCATGGGGCGGGGAATCGGGTTCATAGACGCTCACCTGTTAAGTTCGGTTATCGCCGGCGGCAGCGCGTTCCTGTGGACTGGAGACCGCCGGTTAGAACGGATTGCAGGTGATCTGGGCGTAGCGTTCTCCGAAAGTCTTGGGTAGTCCAACATCCCCGCTTTCCCGGTAATTGCGATGAGAAATGGAAGAATGACCATCAGTTCCCAAGTCTGCTGACGGATGCAAAAGTATATGCCTGTAACTCAAGAGCAACTGGACGAAATCGCCCTCACCAAGGCCGAATACGACCTCATCGTCGACCGGCTGGACCGGGAACCCAACCCGGTGGAGCTTGGCATGTTCGGCGCGCTGTGGAGCGAGCATTGCGCCTACAAGCACTCCGCGCCCCTTTTGCGCCTGCTGCCCAGCCGCAGCCCCCGCGTCCTGTCGCGGCAGGGGGCCGAGAACGCCGGCGCGGTGGACCTGGGCGACGGGCTGGTTGCCGTGTTCAAGGTCGAGTCCCACAACCACCCCTCCGCCGTCGAGCCGTTGCAGGGCGCGGCCACCGGCGTCGGCGGCATCGTGCGCGACATCCTGGCGATGGGCGCAAGGCCCGTCGCCCTCCTCAACTCACTCCGATTCGGCCCCCTGGACGACCCCGCCAACCGGCACCTGTTCCAGGGCGTCGTCGGCGGTATCTCCTGGTATGGCAACTGCATCGGCGTGCCAGACGTGGCCGGGGAGATCTACTTCGACCCCTGCTACTCCCAGAACCCCCTGGTCAACGCCATGTGCGTCGGCCTGGTGGAGCGGGACAAGCTCGCCACCGCTTCCGCCGGGGCGCAGGGCAACGTTCTCCTGCTCGTAGGCTCCGGTACTGGCCGCGACGGTATCCACGGCGCGTCAGGCCTGGCGTCCCGTACATTTGAACAGGACCAGGAACTCCGCCCCACGGTGCAGGTGGGCAACCCCTTCCTGGAGAAGGTGCTGATCGAGGCGTGCCTGGAGGCCCTGGGCACCGGCTGGGTACGCGGCATTCAGGACCTGGGGGCCGCCGGACTCACCAGCGCCAGCGTCGAGTCCGCAGCCCGCGCCGGGCGGGGCATCGTCCTGGACGTATCCCGAGTCCCCCGGCGCGAGCGTGGCATGGAACCCTACGAGGTGATGCTCTCCGAGTCCCAGGAGCGGATGCTGCTGATTGTCCCGCCCGAGGGCGTGTCGCACGTCAAAGAAGTATTCGACAGGTGGGACGTGGCCTGCACCGAAATCGGCGTCGTCACCGCTGAGCCGGAAGCAACGGTGGTTGACGACACACAAACGGTCGCCAGCGTCCCCATTACCCACCTGGCCGACCCGCCCCGCTACCGGCTCAAGGGTTCGCCACCCCCCGACTACCAGGAGCGGCAGCGGCTCTCCCTGTCCGACGTGCCGATGGATGGGCTACGGCCGGAAGCCGTGCTGCTGGAGCTCCTGGCCTCGGGCAACATCGCCAGCCGGGAGCCGGTCTTCCGCCGCTACGACCACCAGGTTCAGACCAACACCGTTGAAGGGCCGGGCGGCGACGCGGCGGTGCTTAGACTCAAGGGAACGGATGCTGCGCGGGGCGGTGGGCGGGATACGACGGCTGCTGCGCGGGGTGGTGGGCGGGATACAACGAATGCTGCGCGGGGCGGTGGGGGGAAATCAACGGAAAAGGCCATCGCCCTCAGCATCGATGGCAACGGCCGCTACTGCTACCTGGACCCCTACCACGGCGGCCAGATCGCAGTGGCCGAGGTATGCCGCAACCTCAGTTGCTCCGGCGCGACGCCCGTGGCGCTTACCGACTGCCTCAACTTCGGCGACCCCGGACGCCCCGACGTCTACTACCAGCTTGAATGGTGTGTCCGCGGGATGGCCTATGCCTGCCGCGCCCTGGGCGTTCCGGTGGTCAGCGGCAACGTCAGCCTCTACAACGAGTCTATGGGCCAGGCCATCTTCCCGACGCCCATAGTCGGCGGATTGGGCATTATCGAGGACGTGACCAAGCGGGTGGGTTCGGCCTTCCCCAGTGAGGACACGGCTGCTGCGTGGGGTGGTGGGCGGGATACAGAAATGGTGGTGGCGCTCCTTGGCGACCACATCACCAGACCCCGTGCCTCGGACCTGGCTGGCAGCGAATACCTGCGGGTCATTCACGGCAAACTCGCCGGTCGTCCCGTAATCGTGGCCGAATACGAGAGGCGGCTGCAGGCCCTGTGCCGCCGCGCCGTCGAGGAAGGTCTGGTGGCCTCGGCCCACGACTGTTCCGATGGGGGGTTGGCCGTTGCCCTGGCCGAAAGCTGCATTCGGGGCGGTGTCGGGTTCTCCGGCAGCAGCGACTGGCCCAGGCGATGGGATGCGGCCCTGTTTGGGGAACGCCAGTCTCGTATCCTGGTCTCCCTGCCCCAGTCCGCCTGGCCCGTACTGGAACGCATGGGCGCCGAGTACCGGATTCCGGTACGCCGTCTCGGAACCACCGGCGGGGATCGTTTCCGGCTGGGCAGCTTGCTGGACCTGCCCCTGGCCGACATAGCCTCGGCGTGGAATCACGGTCTGGCGGATGCTGCGCGGGGCGGTGGGCGGGATACAACGGCTGCTGCACGGGCTGTGGAGCTACAGAATGGGGAAGAAGTAGGGGAGGGGGGAGGACCCCGCAACCGGGCTGGGAATGGAGGAAGTGGACCAGGGACCGATGGATGCGGGCGGGATTCGGAGGAAGGGTTATGAGCGCCCCCCTGCGCGTCCTGTTCCTTACTCCCTACTTCAGGCCCTACCTGGGAGGCATCGAACGCGCCATCGAGCAACTGACCTTCCAGATACAGGAGTCAGCCGACGTTGAGGCTGTGGCGGTGCTCACCACCAAGTATTCCTTCCCGCGGGTCCCCCAGCCCACCTGGGCCGACCGCGACGTCACCCCCGAGGGCATCGGCATCTACCGGCTCGATGGCTTCCCCCGCCGTTCCATCCCCCTCTACTCGGTGCCGCTGGTCTGGTTCTCCCCGATGCAGGTGCGCCGCTACCTGGAGGAGTTCAACCCTAACGTGGTCCACTTCGTCGGCGACGGATGGTTCTGGGGCCACTTCTGGTCCTGGTTCTGGTTCCGCTCCAGGGCACGGTTCGTCTTCACCCCTTCCTACCACGAACTGCCCGTCAACCGGTGGTGGCTGCGCCCCATTAACTCCTTTATCTGCAACGTCATGGACAGCGTAATCGCCCTGACCCGCCAGGAGTCGGATCTGGTGCGCCGCGACTACTGGGTCCGCGAGCGCAAGTTGGGTATCATCGGCTGGGGCGCGCCTGTCCCCGACCAGCAGGGTCTCGCTGCCTCCGAAGTACGGGAGTCCCAGTCTCCCGACACCCCCTTGACCGTCCTGTGCGTGGGACGGCTGGGCAGGCACAAGGGACAGGAGTGGCTGCTGAACGTATACCGGCAGGTGCGGGGCCGGTTCAACCGCAGCGTCCGCCTGGTGTTGGTGGGCCGCGACGAGGGTGACGAGGAGAAGCTGCGCCAGATGGTGAGCGCCTCCGGCGTGGAGGACGAAGTCCTCATGGTGGGCGAAGTCTCAGACCATGACCTTGCCGCCTGGTACGCTCGCTCAGACCTCTTCGTCCTCTTCTCCCACTACGAAGCCTTCGGCCTAGTGTTCTTCGAGGCGATGGCCTACGGCGCGCCCGTGCTCACCCACGACGTGGGCGCAAACCGGGAACTCCTGACCCGCGGCGCGGTGGTAGTCCCCAGGTTCGATCCCGAAGAAGCGGGCGCGCAACTGGTCCGCCTGGTCAACGACAACGATTACCGCCAATCCCTGGGCCGCGAAGCCCAGGAATACGCCCTGGCCGAGTTCACCTGGCCCGCGGTGGCGGAGAAGTACCTGCGGGTGTACCGGGAGTGAGGCGTTTAGTTATGCGATAATCCGCTCACCCCGTATGCCCGTCCCACATCTATAACGGCATCCGGATAGAGTACAGTTGCGATGAAACTATATCCTTACTGGAATGACGAGTGGGACCCTGAAGAGCCGGTAGCAGAATGCCATTACTGCGGCAGACTACTTGACCCGAGGTTCGACTGGTATTGCGCCCGTTGCATCCGTCCGGCGTGTGACAACTGCTCCGAGGCGTGTCAGGAAGAAGGTTGCGCCGAAATCACGTGCTCCCTTTGTATCGAGCCGCATTGGTTTGAAGCTCACCTTGTTAACGGACACATGGAGTCAACCTGGGAGACGTCAAAGACATGATTTCCGATGCGGGTGCGCACTCCTTGGCACAAACAGGGCTGCGGCGCATTGAAGATGCCATCCTTGAATTGTTGCAGCATAATCCCCAAGGTCTGCGCAATATACAGATCGCAGATATGCTGGGGTTGCGGTCTGTCCATAGGGGCAGCCAGCAGAACTATCTGACCTATTCCGTACTTGGAGGATTGGTCGAGCAGGGCAGAATCTCATGGGACGCGGAATCAAAACTGTACACCGTGTCGAATGCCGATAACACCGTCCAGTCGTTGGCAGAAGAAGGTCTCCATCAAATTGAAGATGCTATCCTGGAATTGTTGCAACACAATCCTCAAGGACTGGGAAATGCGCAGATTGCCGATATGCTGAATCTTCACTCGTCAGTTCGTGGCGGACGGAGAAACTATCTGACCTACTCTATACTCGGAGGGTTATTGGCGGACGGACGGATTCTCCGCGATGAAAAATCCAGGACCTACACCAGGGCATAGCGACAGAATCATAGAGACGTGAGGCAGCTAATGACATCGGAGACCGTTCGGCACGTGCCGGACATCATTCCCTACCGCATGGACCTGCCCGAAAATTTCGTGTGCCCGAATCCCGAGTCCAGGGCGGAAGGAATGCTGCAAGCCGACACAATTAGCGAGTCTCACTATCTATTACGAAACCATTTTTCCCACCGCAACGACGTGCTCGTCGATACCGGCGGTTTCGTGTTCTACCAACGCGGCGATATGAACGTCCGCCAGCGTCCCGATGTGTACCTGGCATTCGGAGTTGACGAAATCGCAATACGTAGGCGCAACGGATACGTAGTCTGGGAGGCAGGCAAGCCGCCGGACTTCGTACTGGAAGTGGCGTCGGAGAGCACCCGCCAAGTGGACACGGATACCAAACCCGTCATCTACTCCCGGATGGGTGTAAGCGAATACTGGCGGTTTGACCCCACCGGAGGCGATCTGTATGGTTATGCTCTGGCGGGAGACATGCTGGTCAACGGAGTATATCAGTCCATTCCGGTAGCCACTGAATCAGACGGGGAGGTCTGGGGCTACAGCCCGGCGCTGGACCTGAGCCTCTGCGCATTGCACCCGGAATGGAAGGAAAGGCTGCGGTTCTATGACCGCACTACCGGACGCTACCTGCGGAACTTCGACGAAGAACAGGCCGCCCGTCGTGAAGCCGAAGCGGAAATAGAACGGCTTTGGGCTGAGAACCGCCGTCTGCGGGGGCAATGATTCAATCAAGTCCTGACACCGCACTGTCACCATGCATCCTCAGCATAGTTCTGCTTTGGTTGGGCTGAATCCACTGGCATTCGCCCCTTCCCAACCCCGGATGCGTTACCCTATCATATCCCTACAGGCCCCAGACCCGGCTTGCCCCCTAGAATCGTACCAGTAGATGCTAATGTCCAATCTCCACGCGAACGAAACGTGTCCCTCACTCCCGACCGGGCCACTACCACCGGAATGTCCAGCAATGGACAGGGAAAAATCTCCATCTAAACTCTCAGGAGGCCGTCGGCATGGAACGAAGTGAACTGGAAGCAGGGGCGCGCAACATTCTGCTGACCAACCTGCGGCAGGGTGTGGCCGACTGGAACGGCAGGGAGTACAGCTTCGTCTGTCCCTCCCTCACCGGCTACCCCTTCCAGTGGTTCTGGGACTCCTGCTTCCATGCCATCGCCCTGCTCCACCTGGACCAGGACCAGGCCAAAGCCGAGATGACCACCCTGATGAGCGGCGCGCTCCCCGACGGGTTCATCCCCCACATCATCTTCTGGGAGATGGAGAAGCAGCCCGACTTCCTCTCCCGCAACATCGTCGGGATGACATCCCCAAACTACAGCTCCACTATGCAGCCCCCGATAATCGCCTACACCGTGGAGCGCATATACCAGGCCACCGGAGACGAGGCGTTCAAGGACGCCGCCCTGCCCGTGCTGACCGGCTTCTACCGCTGGCTCCGCGCCGTCCGCGATCCCGACGACGACGGCCTGATTGCGGTGATTCAGCCTGAGGAGGCCGGCACCGACTGTTCGCCCAAGTATGACGCGGCCCTGGGCCTGGAGGAACTGACCAACCGGGGGTTCATCACTGCCCTGCGCAAGGTCTACGCGGCCTACGAACCGATGCGGGGCGACGACCACCGCATCCTGGCCGCCGACATCTTCCACTTTGAGGACGTGCTGGTGAACTCTATCTACGTCATGGGCCTCCGCTCCCTGGCCCGGCTGCTGGGGGACTCACCCGATGCTGACGAGTTCAACCGGCAGGCCGACAAGACCCGCGATGCGCTCCTGGCTAAGTGCTGGGACGAGGAAGCCGGGGCCTTCTTCGATCTGTCGGGCGTGGCCGAGACCCCGGTCAAGGTCGTGACCATAAGCTCCCTGATGCCCCTGATCATCGACGACCTGCCCCGGCCCATCGTGGAGCGGCTGGTCAATGATTGGGTGACTGCCCCGGACCACTTCTGGACGCCCTACCCGCTGCCGTCGGTCCCGGCCTCTGATCCCAAGTTCATGCCGGGCAACCCTAGGGGTTTCATCTGGCGCGGCCCAAGCTGGATCAACACCAACTGGTTCCTGTCCCACGCCCTGCGCAGGCATGGCTACCCTGAACTGGCCGACACCATAGTCGCCCGCAGCCAGGAGTGCATCGAGAAGTCGGGGTTCCGGGAATACTACCACCCCTACACCGCGGAGGGGCTGGGCGCACGGGACTTCGGCTGGTCAACCCTAATCCTGGATATGTAGCAGGGCTTGGGCGAACGAAAGCCAACTGTCGGCCAGCAGCTTGGCGGAAAGAACGCTAGGGGGTCAACTGCTGGCGGCTACGCTGAAGAGTCGGCGGTCGCCAGGGCGGGTTCTTCCGCATCTGGTTGAGTGGGCGAGGGTTCAGCCCCGTCCTGGGACTCTACCGGCAGGTCTTGCGAGTCCCAGCGGGCACGGAGAACGCCCTGGACCAGCGGGTGCTCCCGGTTGAGGTAGAAGGTGCTCAGGCGCCGGGGTCTGCCGCCGCCCTCGGCGGGGACCTGGCGCCAGCCCTTGAGGAATAGCTCCCCGTTGCCCAGTCCGCGGACCATCCTGGTTACGAAGTTCTTGGAATAAGCCTCGCCCCAGCGGCTGGTAATCTCCTCGTGCTCGGCCTTCAGGCCCTCGTCCAGGGCCTGACAGACCTCTCCGACCAGGTAGTTGAAGGCAACGTGGCTAACGTCGCTCCGGTCCTCCAGCGTGTCCGCCATCACGATCAGGTCAGCCACCCGCCGCCCGTTCAGACCATCATCGGGGCCTGTGGGCAGGTCCAGCGCGGGGAGCGCTTCGGCCAGAATGGCGTCCAGGTCGACTGGGGGCTGACGGACTGGCTCAGGTTCAGCCGCATCCTCCTCGGCGATGACCGCCTGCTCTTCAGGTTCGGTGGCAACTGGCGCATCCGCAGGTACTTCAACGGTCTCTGCTGACTGCTCCTGTACGTCCTCGGTGGCAGTTGGCGGGGTGGCTTCGGCGACAGCCGTGTCTACCTCTTGCGGTTCTTCGGTGGCCGTAGACTCTTCGGTCAGTACAGGCTGCGTCGCCGCCTCTTCCTCATGTGCGTCCTCGGCGGTGGACTTGCTCGAGCGGCCCCTGCCGGAACCCTGCCTGCCACGCGGACTGGCGGCACGGGCAACGGGGCCGGAGGGCCGGGTGTGGGGTTCTTCCGGCTCCGGCTCGTCGGCCATGATGACCCAGTCGACAAGCCCGGCGGTTATGAGGCGTACCTGGCCTTCCTCGGCGACCCGGGACATGAGCTTTTTGAAGCCGGAGAAGCCGACTTTCTTTTCGTCGAAGTCGGGGAACCGGCGCATCAGCCGCTGCTTAATGGAGGTCAGCAGCGGAGTTCCACCGGCCTGGCGCTCGTTGCGGACTATGTCCTCGATGGCCTTGATAATCTGGGGCAGCTCGATCTTGGCCGGCGGCGTCTGTGGCGTGTGCCGGGGCTGCGGTTCAGTGCGTCCGTTGCCCGCGACAGACACAGGTTCCACCGGCGTCACGGCGTCAACGTCCACGTCGTACAGGATCAGTTCGTCCACCTGGTCCGAGAGCCTGCGGGACGTTGCCCACGACACGCCAATGATGATTACGCGCTTGCCCATGGTCCGCAAGGTGTTGATCACGTGGATGAAGTCCGAGTCCCCCGATACCAGGACGAAAGTCCTGATGTTGGGGTAGGAATGAGCGTACTCGATGCAGTCCACGGTCATCTTGACGTCAACGCTGTTCTTGACGCGGACGAACCGTCCGCTGTCTCCTTGGGAGCCGTTGCCGGTGGCCAGCCGGGTGGGTACGTAAACTGGGTCAATGCCCGCCGCATACAGGGCGGGAGGGTCGTTGATGAACTGGCTGGCCCCGCGCAGCTCCGGGGCGCGGGTCACCCAGTCGGCGTAGGCTTTGGCCACCACAACCCGGCCGTGGTTGGAGACCTCTTCCTTCAACGCGGAGACGTTTGGATTGCGGCGGCCCGCCGCCAGGCTGATTTTGAAGTTTTCCCAGTCAATGAAGAGGGCGACATCTTCGCCGCGAAATGTTGGTTCAACCATATGCTTGATACTTCCGGCCTGGATGGGTCCGGCGTCTTGCCTGGAGGGAAGATTCAGAATGGCAATCCCTCAAGGACGAAATTCGCCACCTCCAGTTTAGGGGATGAGCCCAAGAGCGTCAACGCATGGGGACGGTATCGAGAGCTATGCTAAGTAATTTTGGCGTAGCGAATGGGTCTAGTTAACCTCTTATATTTCCCTTCGCTCACCAGACGTTTAAGCCAGGCTTTCGCTTGTTTTTTTTCGACTTGGAGATAGCCGGTAACGTCGGATTCTGTAATCGACGTGCCCATTGATCTCAAAAGCTCCTCAACCTTTGCGAACAGGGCATCTGCGGCGGGTATTTGTTCCAAAGCATTCTGTTTTACGTGTATCGTCGGCAACATCTCTCGCTCTGCTGCCTGATTGTCATGGGTTTTGGCTACATCTGCCTGGATGGGGATGAGAGGTGCCTGCTTGGGTGTCATCTCTATAGAAGTGGAGAAGTCGTTTGACAGCAGTGCTTTGAACTCATCGGGCGTCTCGGGGTTAGGCCATGCGAGTGCTCCTTTCCGACGAAGTGCTTTCAGGCCTGGACTGACTTCACCCTCACCGCGAGCATAAACTGGTACGAAGCGAAATTTCTCCAATTGCTCTACGGCACCGGCCCATGTGCCTCCCTCGCCATGGCTGGAATCTATCACGAGCCCGGCATCAGCCAGCGCATAAATCAGCTTGTTGCGTTGCATCGCGTGTCCGACATTAAAGCCCGCCTTAGGGTCGTAGGGAGATATCAGAACTAGGTGGCCTTCCATCAACGTCTCGCGGTGTTCACGGTTCACAACCTCTCTTTCAAGGTCGCCCGTCAGTACTCCAATGGCGGTTCCCCATCTCCTTAATGCCCCGTGCATTGCAGCTTGGTCGACGCCTTTCGCAGCACCGGATAGGATAGTGCAGCCTGAAGTGGCTGCCAAACTGCCAATACTATCGGCGTATTCCACTAACTCGTCACTCACCTTGCGTGAGCCAACCACTGCAAGGCCACCGTTTCCCAGCAGCGAAGCCTCTCCACATCCGTAAAGCACTGGCGGAGATGTTGAGCCGAGGCGTTTCTTGATGCGCTCCGGATATTCTCCATCCGCTCTGCTGACTACCCAGATGGCTCTGGTCTGCCAATGGTCTATGGCTTGGCTGAGCAAGAAGCCCCGCTCCAACAACTGGTCAATGCGGTTAGTGTCGAAGCGCGACTGCCATTCAGTCAGCATTTCCCGCGGGTTCATTTTCAACAAATCGGCAGGCTCTTTTCCAGCGTCGGATAGATTGCGGGCCAGTTTGTTGTACTCAGTTAAAGTCAGAGGACGCACGTCGCTGTGGCCTTTGCCCAAAAGCAAAGGTGATGTTAAGAGAAGAATGGCCTTCGTGTTGTCTGATATGTGGTTGTTCATCAACTTAACCTGTGCTGGCATCAGCAAGCGCAAATGGATGTACTGCACTGCAACCGCTGGAGCGCAATAATGATGCAGCGATCGTAAATGTCCATCGCGAGTCCACTATATCGTCCACTAGCAACACCGGGCCAGACGCTAGCTGAGCCGACGCGACAGCCAATGAACCTTCCACATTTTGAGCCTGTTGAGCGCTGTTGGCCATTTCCTTCTGTTCTGGACGGGTATCAGTTTTTTCCAGGGCTTCCCGAAATGGTAGTCCTAAACCAGTGGCTAGACGCTCTGCAAAATCTCTGACTAGAGAAGGGCGTCTGAGTGAAGGAATACAAGTCACCCAAACCGGTGCCGGTTGCGGATTCCACCCTTTAACTAGGTTAGCGGAAGCCGCTACCAGTTCGTCTGAAAAGTGGCTGTGTACATACTTGTCGGAGCGTACCAGATTTCCCCACCCTCCATCACCCCAGACGCATAGGGTGCGGCCCTCTTCCGCTCGTTGCAGCACGGGAATCGTTTGGCGCGTAGACCACTGTTTGCGTGGTTCGATAGGCAAACTGGTTCGCTTCAGAAACTCCACGGCTTGCCGCACGGTCTCCTGCTTCACCGTAGTCGGCAATAGCGGTAAATCCGGTTGCTGTATTGCTTCTGGGGTGCCGTCGAGTGCACAGATGAGGAACTCCATATGCCCAGAGTCTAACGCCAGATAATCCTGCATTTGCGCTTGCTCTTCGTGGCGTAGGGCGGTGAGCCGCTCGGCCCTCTCCCAAAATTCGTTGCCCATCATTGATGCGGTCAATTGCCACCGGGAGCCTTGCTTGACTACCGGCGCGGGCGATTCAAGGGACAGCATCTTAATGGCCTGAGTTAGACGGTTTTGCCGGATATTTACTGCCGCAAGAATCTGAGGTTCAGAGAGACCTTGAGGGTCACGCTCCAAAGCGGCGATTATTTGCAGGACTTCTTGCTGGGTTGGAAAAGCGCTGTCAATGAAGAAATCGGTAATGTCGGTATCTTCTGAGCCGCTCAACAGGACCCCGTAGGCAGCATCCACTCCTCGCCCGGCCCGGCCTACTTGCTGGTAATAGGCCACCACCGAGCCGGGCATCTGATAATGGATTACAAATGCCAAGTCCGGTTTGTCGTAACCCATACCCAAGGCTACCGTAGCCACCAACGCCTTGACACGGTTATCGATCAAGTCTTGTTCCAGACCTTCCCTGTTTTCGGAACGGCTGGTGTATGCTTGCACATTCAGCCCCTGAGACTGGAGCCATCGGGATACCTGGTTGGCGTCGCGAATGGTCAGAGTGTAGATTATCCCCGAACCGGGAATTTCACCTAATCTTTCGGCAATCCACGCCAATCGCTCTGTCCGGCTGGGTAGCTTGATAGTCTGCAATAAGAGAGAGGGTCTGCTCAGGTCGCCGCGCATGATTTGGATGTTAGGACCAAGCACCTCGGTCAAGTCGTCCAACACCCTGTTATTGGCGGTGGCAGTAGTTCCCAGCATCTGGACGTTTGGCGGCAAAGTTCGGGCAATTCGTTCAATTCGCCGGTAGTCGGGGCGAAAGTCATGGCCCCAATCAGAAATGCAGTGGGCCTCATCAATCACCAGCATTGCGACCCGTCCGGCTATATCAGGAAGGAAATTCTCTCGAAAGTCATCGTTGGCCAGCCGTTCCGGTGAAACAAGTAGTGTGTCCACTTGGTTATTGCGGGCTGCCGCCTCTATCAAGGGCCAGTCGGTGGTGTTATTGGAATTGATGGTCACCGCCCGCACACCCATACGTTCCGCCGCCGCTATCTGGTTGCGCATCAGTGATAGCAACGGCGAAATCAACAACGAAGGCCCGGCCCCGCCTTCCCTCAACAGCTTGGCGGCTATGAAGTAGACGAAACTCTTGCCCCATCCGGTCTTCTGCACGACCAAGAGCTTACCGTGTCCCTCCACGACATGCCTGATGGCTTCCTCTTGTCCCTCGCGGAATTTGGCATCAGGTATTCCGGAACCGATGCGGAGCAATTCTAACGCGCGGGTGGCGTCGTATTCCATTCTTCTACGCTCTCGATTGGCTGGACTTAGCTTGTCCTGTTGCAATTAGTGTATCACTGTCCTCACCTAACCCCATCCTTGACAACGCCCGGCTTTTACACGATTGTACTCTAGATGGCAGACATGCACACCTACTCGTTGTCAGGGAGATTTATCTATGCCGGAGCGACGTCCCAGGTTGGAAGGCAAGGTGGCCATCGTCACAGGCGCGGGTTCCAGCGGTCCCGGCATTGGCAACGGCAAGGCCACGGCCATGCTGTTCGCACGGGAGGGGGCCAGCGTGCTGCTGGCCGATGCGATGCTGGAGCGGGCCGAGGAGACCCTTGCGTTGATCAGGGAGGAGGGGGGCGACGCTTCCATTTTCCAAGCGGACGTTACCAGCGCCGAGGAGTGCCAGGCCATGGTTGACGCCGCGATGGAACGGTACGGGCGGCTGGACATCCTGGACAACAACGTGGGCATATCCCGCCGGGGTACGGTGGTGGACGTGCCGGAAGCGGAATGGGACCGTATCATCGCGGTGAACCTGAAGAGCATGATCCTGGCCAGCGGCGCGGCCATACCGAAGATGATCGAAAGCGGCGGCGGGTCTATCATCAACATCTCGTCCATCGCCGGGCTTCGCGCCCACTCCCAGACTCCATACACCACCACCAAGTCGGCTGTGGTCGGCCTGACCTACTCAATGGCGGCGGACCACGGCAAGGACAATGTGCGGGTCAACTGCATCGCGCCGGGCCTGCTCTACACGCCGATGACGGCTCCCCGCATGGACGAGTCGATGCGGGAGAACCGGCGCACCGCGGCTCCGCTGGGGACAGAGGGCACCGCATGGGACGTGGCCCATGCGGCGGTGTTCCTGGCCAGTGACGAGGCCCGCTGGATTACCGGGGTGGTGCTGCCCGTAGACGCGGGCCTGACCATAACCAGCCCCGTAACCTACACCACGATCAACCAGCAGGCTAGGTTCTAGCTCCAACCTGGTTTGAAAGGAGGTCAGTCCGATGCGTGTTGAGTTAACGTCCGGGAACCGAATAACCCTTCCAGAAGAGATAGTGCGGGATTTCCCAGGCGCTGAGTGTTTCGACGTGACCAAAGAAAATGGCCGCATCGTGTTGACGCCTGTTCCCAAGATAAGCGCCGACTCCATTCGGAAGAAGTTGGCCGACCGGGGCATAACCGAGGCCGACATAGCCGATGCCGTGGCCTGGGCGCGTGGACGAGCATAACCCTCTGCGGTTGGTTCTCGATACCAATTTACTGTTGTCGGCTTTGGTGTTCTCTACAGAGTCGTTCATTTGGCTATGCGAGGCATGGAAGTCCGGGGCTATCCTTCCACTGATAGGCGGAGATACCAGAGACGAGCTGAGAAGAGTCCTTTCCTATTCAAGGTTTGGCCTGAGTGCCTCCGAGCAGAATGGGCTTCTTGAAGACTATCTGCCTTGGTGTGAGCCAGTTGATGTTAGTGAGCCTCCGGACGTTCCGTATTGCCGCGACCCCTCCGACCGTCCTTTTCTTGAATTGGCCTTGGCGGGCCGGGCGGATGCGCTGGTGACGGGTGACAGTGACTTGCTTGCGCTGGCCCCGGTGTTTTCCGTGGCAATTCTGCCCCCAAACGGGCTGCGGGAATTGCTATTTCCATAGTCCGGAGAGTGGGAGCCTGGGCTATGCGCCTGTATCTCCGGCTAGGTTTCCGGCGGCTTTGACCCTTATGAGGGTGGCGTTGCTGGGGAGGTAGGTCAGGGGGATTTCGTCGAGTTCTACTACCTCGACGGTTGCGGGGTCTGCGCCTGCTGCTATGGCCCTTGATACGGCTTCTTGCTGGGCGGCGGCGATGGCCTCGGCGCGGCCCGTCTGTTCGAGGGAGTAGACCCGCTCCACCTGGCCGCTGACCTGGGCTATGGCTGCCCCGATGGCGTTGGCCACATCGGAGTCTTGGGGGCGCAGGACGCGGGAGGCGCCCTCCAGTCTGTCGGGGAGCAGGATGCTTCCGCCGCCTACCAGGACAACCGGTACGGGGGCCTGGCTCAGCTTCACCTGGTCGATGGCGGTCTCGACACGCTGGCGCATTTCATCCATTGCGGCTTGGGCCAGCCTGCCGGGCAAGTCCTGGACGTTCTGTGGGTTGCCGATGCCGGCACGGCCAGCGGCCACGGCTATGTCGGTGGCGGTCAGGGTGGAGCCGCCGAAGACCAGGGCTTCTTCAGCCAGCCGGTAGCCGACGCTCTCGGGGCCGATGGACAGCTCAAGAGTCTGGTGGTCTTGCCGGACGAGGCTTCCGCCGCCCAGGGCGATGGAGAGTACGTCGGGCATCCGGAAGTTGGTGCGGACCCCGCCGATGGAGACGGCGGTCCCGGCCTCGCGGGGGAAGCCACGCACCAATGCGCCCACGTCGGTGGAGGTGCCGCCAACGTCCACCACGATGGCGTCGGTCTCGCTGGAGAGGAAGGCCGCGCCCCTCATGCTGTTGGTGGGGCCGGAGGCAATGGTGAGGACGGGGAACCGGGCGGCGAAGTCCGAGTCCATGAGGGTGCCGTCGTTCTGGCTCAGGAACAGGGGGACGTTCAGGTCCAGCTCCGCCAGGGCCTGCCGGATGCCCTGAATGGTCCGGGCGGCCATTTCGCCGAGGCAGGCGTTGAGGGTGGCGGCGTTCTCCCGCTCCAGCAGGCCGATGCGTCCGTTCTCATGAGACATGGTGACGAGAACATCTGGGGCTTCCTGGCGGATAATGGCGGCGGCCTCGGTCTCATGGGAGGTGTCCACCGGGGAGAAGACACCGGAGACGGCGACGGCCCGGACTCCAGCTTCCTTGAGCGATTGTGCGAACTCCCTAAGTTCCGAGGGATCGAGGGGGAATATCTCCCGCCCGTCGAACTCGTGGCCGCCGTGGACCATGTGGGCAGCGCCGCCGATGGCGTCCTTCAGAGAGGCGGGCCAGTCCACCAGGGGAGGGAGCAGGCTTGTGGCGGGAAGGGCGAGGCGCACCACGGCGGTGGGGGCGAGGCCGCGCCGCTCCAGCAGGGCGTTGGTGAAGTGGGTGGTGCCCAGCATGACAGCGGTGACTGGGGTGTTCGGGGGCCTTTGGGCCAGCACCCGCTCCAGGGCGGAGATGATGCCGGAGGTAACGTCGGGCGTGGTGGGGACCTTGGCGCTGGCCAGCAGATTGGGGCCGTCCATCAAAACGGCGTCGGTGTTGGTGCCGCCTACGTCTATGCCGGTTCTCAAGAAATCCCCCTTTAATCTGCCTTCGCAATAGGCGGCTTTTAGTCCTGCGGACATTTCCGGCCATTGGCCCGGTTGAGGGCAGTGAAGGGAAGTGTGGCGGGCGTCTGGCTGCGGCCCCATTATACGCTGAGCCGCAGCTGTCGCGGGCGTCTGCCCTTTGTTTTTCAGGGGACGCCCAGATCAGGTCGAGGGCAGGCTCTAAGCTTCGGCGGTGGCCCATTCCCGCCAGGGACGGTCATCAACACCTTCATTGTCCTGAACGTTCCGGGGCATGTGCCGGTTGATCATCTCCCAGGCCCAGGGGATGAGAGCGAGGAGGATGTCACTGGCCTTGGGGATGGCGTCCGTATCAAACTCGCCGGTCAACGTCAGATCACAACGTTTGTGACCGTTTGTCTCTCGATAGCCATTGGCGGGCGTCTTGTTAATTGTGACCTTGGGGAATTGGATAAGTTCTCTGGTGTTTTGGCCGGTTAGCATCGCTAAGGATGGAAGTGTCGGGGAAGCTCCATTGGAATAGAGACCTAATCATCAACCATCAGCGGGGTATAGTCCTCATCATAGCCGAAGGCTCGGGGGCCTGCTACGGCCAGGCCCTCGGGGGTGGTCCAGTGGTGGGGGGAAGGGAAGCCGAGGACCGTGACGCGGAGGCCGTAGCGCAGGAGTTCGGTGGTGACGGGGTTGCCGGTCTCGGTGTCCACGACGCAGATGAGGTCGGGGACGATGCAGACGGTCTGTCCTTCGCGGCGGGCGATGAGGTTTTCGTTCTGGAACTCGATGAGCATCCTTTCGCCGTTGAAGTCGCCGAGTCCGTCGAGGCTGACGCTGCCCCTGGCAAACCCGGCGGTGGTGCGGCGGTCTAGATCGACGACCTTGCCGCCGAAGAGGACCTTGCCGGGGCAGGTGGAGAGAATGGCGGCCAGGGGGTCTTCGTTGCGGGCCTGGGCGTTCTTCACGGCGTCGCCCAGGTCTCGGGCCAGGGAGAGGGAGTTGAGGACGGCGGTGCGGCGCACCTGCTCGGTGGTCATGGGGGCGACGGCGTAGCAGGCAACGCAGCCCATCTGGACGGTCATAGCACGCGCCAGACGCTCGGCCCAGCGGGCGCTGATGGTCTCGGGGATGACGACCTTGTTGCCCTTTTCGTCGGCGATGGCCATGGGACAGCAGGGGACGCCGTAGACGAAGAAGGTCTTCATCTGGAACTCGGGGAAGGCGCGGCCCATGCCGTCGGCGTCGACGACGGGTAGCCCGGCGATGGCGGCGGGAATGAGGGGTTCGACGGAGTTGCTGCCGCCGATCTCGTTGGAGATGAGGGCCGTGGCCGTGGTGCCGGTGAAGTCCTCGATGGCGCGGAGGGCGTGGTAGGACTGGAGGTCGCGGACCTTTTCGATGCCGACGGTGGGCGCGCCGATGCCGCCGACGCAGATTATGCGGGCGTCCTCGGGTACTTCTTCGGGGGAGAGGACGGTTACTGGACCGTGTTCGCGGATGGCCTGGCGGGCACGGAGCTGCCCTATGTAAGGGTTGCCGCCGCCCCCGGTGCCGAGGATGCCCGCGCCGATGGCGATGGAGTCTAGGTTGGACTCGTTAGCTTCCCACACGTCTTTGCCCTATCACTGAGATGCGGATCGGTCCGCCCCCAGTTGAGATTCGATTGCCGGATTAACGCCGGGAAGTATAATTGGGATGGATGGTTGACACAATCTGAGAGAGACGGACATGGCCGGCAATTACGGGGTACTTGGCCCGGATGGATACATCGAGACTTCAAAAGAGCTCCTGGATCAACTCGGGGCGAGACTCGGCTGGCGATACAGTCAGCGGATAGTGAAAGGCCGCCTTGAGATTTGCTTTTTCCCGCCGAAGCACAACAAGTCACTGGCCGGCGTCCTCAAGGAGTACTTCGATCCTGCCGTGGCGGCGGAACTCGATGGACTTTCTTGGGCGGAGATAAAGGAGGGAGCGATGCTTGCAATGACAGAGGAACGGGCCACTCGGTTGGATGAGATAGTAGAGGAGTGGGCTGCCCTGACGGAAGAGTGAACGAGTTGGCGTTTCTGGACGCCAGTGTTGTGGTCGGCTACCTGGCTGACGGTAACCGCCGACTGTTTGGTTAAAGCCTATTTTGCTCTGGCCACGCGGTATCAATTCTCCGGGGACCGGATAGTTGACTGCCTGATTGCACCGGTCTTGAAGGACGATGTAAGTGTCCATGCGATAGATGAGGACCTGCTGATTCAGGGACTGGAAATGTGCGGGGGTTCGACGAGGGTCAGCACCGGGGATGCACTGATGCGGGCGGAGGCCCGAACCGACGGGGCAACGGCTATCTACTCGTTTGACCGGCGATTCCCTGATGAGGGTATAGACGTCCGGGAGTGCGGGTGGCCGGGCGGTCCAGTGTCATCTCTGGTGCAACATCATACCGAGTTGGCGAGACGGGCGCTCACGAGCCGGTTCAGGCTTACGCCTTCCTCCGCGGCGCGAATGGCCAGGGCGCGGTGCATTTCAGGGGGCACGCGGACGATGAATCTTCCGCTGTAGGTGCGGTCGGCCAGGGGTTTGGGGACCGGTTCGTTGGATTCCACCATGTCGGCGACACATTCGGCCACCAGTTGGCGGATGCCTGAAAATGCATCGTCGGGAGCGGGTGCCAACCAACTCAACGACGGAAATTCGGCGCACAGCCCGACGTATTCACCGTCTTCGGCGGACCACGTGATTCTGTATGTGTAATGATCAGTCACCATATCCTTGTAGTTTCTCAAGAGCTTTAATAACCTGCGGGACTTGATAGGGTTTTGCCATGCCTTTGTCGTTTTGGATATTAACCCTCGGGTTGCCCGGCCATGGCATCCGGTAAACCAGGTGGCTTGTGCCGCGCTGTCGCGGCTCTCCGAAGTATCGCTCGCATATTCTGGCTAAGTCTGCAAATCTGATGCATTTGGGATTCCCGCGAAGTTCCTGAACATCGAATAAAATATTTTCTATCCCCGGCATCGCTCCTCCTCAGACTGACTTTTCTGGTAACGATGTACTGCATATTGCCTACCTCTTCCGCGGCAAATCTTCGACATGAACGTATGTCTTGGCCTAGCTGTAAGATACCATTATTGATACTATTTGTCAAGCTCAGTAATGCGAATGGCAAGACATTGGAAGCCACGAATCCTGTTCAAACACGACTGCGGTTTTGTGGTAATATACCGGGCAGTGGGAATTTGACCCCTATATGTATGGAGGAGGATATTCCATGGCCACTATGCTAGATGGCGAGTCGTACCTGGGCCGAGTGATGGTGCGGCCGCTCTCAGAGTCGAAGGAAGTTACCCTGTACCTGTGGCCCATGCGCTGCCTGAGGACCAAGATCGGCGGCCCGACGTTCGGCGTGGACGTTCGCGGGACCGAGATCATCCGCTTCGACCCCCACGGTCCCCGGGGCCACTGGCACCAGGGCGGATATGACAAGCTGGGCGCGGGCGGGTCGCATGTGGATTACCCGGAGGGCATGGTTGAGTCGAAGGACCAGCTGGCGTGGTCGCTGGACCAACTGCGAGAGCAGACCAAGACCCTGCTGACCGACGCGGGCTACGCGGACGAGGCAGCCTCGGTTGACCAGCAGATGGTGGATGACACCATCGAGGCCATCAAGTCCCACCTGGAACAGGAGGGCAACCTCTTCCCCAGGGCGATTGAAGAGGGCCTGATCGCCGCCTAAGCGGGAATCTTCCAAAAGTCCCCCCGCAAACAGTTGAGGCGCGGCTTCGTGGCTGCGCCTCTTCGCTTTTTCTGATCCCTGGCAGGGCGCGGGGAGGGCTAGGTTTCTACCGGGTGGCCGCTGTCCATCCATTCGGCGTAGGAGCCGTCGTAGAGGCGGACGTTGTAGCCGGCCTGCTTCATGGACAGGTAGGCGAGGGAGGCGCGGATTCCGCTGCGGCAGTAGGCTACCACCGGGTCCTGGGGAGTGATGCCGACGGAGTCCAGCCTCTGTCGCAGCAAGTCCGGGTTGATGAGCAGTTTCCCGTCTGCGCCGGCCATTTCGGAGTGGGGAAGGTTGACTGCGCCGGGGATATGGCCGGGGCGATGGTCCATTTCGACCTCTCCAATGAACTCCTCGAGGGTACGGGTGTCCAGGAGTTTCGTTTCTCCAGGGATGGCTGCGTCATCTAAAGTGGCCCGTACCGCGGGGTTGAGGCGCGGAGTGAAGGGCCTGGGTACCGTGGACACGGGGCGGTAGAGAACCTCGCGGCCTTGGTCTTTCCAGTCTTCGTAAAGAGACTCCATGATGTGAACGTCGGTGCGCCCCAAGTATTCCAGCACCCAGGAGGCCATTGCGACGTTGCGCCCGTCCTGATGGTCGTAAAGGACTGGAGTGATGTCGTCGCCCAAGCCGGCCTCACCGAAGGCGGCGGCAAGCTGTTCGGGCGGGCCAAGGCGTCCATCAGGGCTCTGGAGCTTCTTGAAGGGAACGCTGACAGCCCCTCTCAGGTGGCCCATGAGGTAGCGCATGGCAGACCGGGGGTCGATTATCAAGTACCCCGGCCAGCCGATATGTTCAGAGACCCAGTCCGCAGAAACGAGGGTGGCCATTAACCGACCGTCTCGAAGTCGGTCTCCACGGTCGTCTGGTTGGCTACCGACTGGGTGACCGGAGAGCCTTCCACCGCCAACCGCCAGATTTCGCGCAGGGTTGCCTCGTCGGCGTCGGCGCGCACGAAGCACTTGGCAGAGATGCGCCCGTAGCCGGGGTTGCCCTGGTCCTCGACTCCAGCCCACTTGCGGATGTTGTCGAAATATCCTTCGACGGCGACCTCGAGGTCGTGGATGCGGACGCCCTGCTTGGTGGCGTTGACCACGAATCCCACGGTCATGCAGCTCCCGATGGCGGAGAGCAACTGTTCATGGGCGCTGGCGGCGACGTCGGTAGCGGTGAGGTCGCCGGGTTCGTCCATGTCCACCTGGTGGTTGCGCATGTAGGCGCGGGCACGCATCCCGTCCTGCCAGACCACGCGGGACTTCCAGGGGCCGGTCACAGCATTGAAAACGTCGGGGTCGCGGAATGAGTCCAGGACTTCGGTGAGTTTTTCGCGGGGCAGCCCATTGAGGTTTCCTTCTTGAGTCATCTTCAGCTCCTTGACGGCAGTCGGTACGGTTCGACCAGGTTTCCAGGCACTTTGCCCTACTGGTATTCGGCCCTGAGCTGTTCGGCGGCATCGACGATGGTGCGCATCTTCCGGGTGGCAATCTCGTGGGTGTTGACGTTTCTTTCGGCGAAGGTGCCGAAGCCGCAGTCCGGGTTGAGGTAGATTTTGTCCGGGTCGAAGTACTGGAGCAATTCCTTGACCCTGGCGACAATCTGCTCCGGGGGTTCAATGTCGTCGGTGCGGGGATTCACGACTCCGAAGCCTATTTCCTTCTCGTTGCTGTACTCCTTGAAGACCTCCATTTCGCCAGCCCGCGGGGTGGCGCATTCGAGCACCAGTTGGTCAATGTTCATCTGGGTGAGGTATGGGAGCATGGGCCCGTAGTTGCCGGTGAGGAGCACCTCTTCGCGGCGGCTCCAGTTGCCGCGGCAGATGTGGACGCCAGTCCTGATTCCGGTGATCCCTTCCAGGGTCTCGTTCATCAGGCGAACCGCAAGCTCAAGCTCGTCGGTGGGGTCGCGGCGGTTGGGAAGGGCGGCGCACATGAAGGTCTCGGTGCTTTCCTCGCCGAACACCACCTGGCTGAGGATGGGTTCGTCCAACTGGACGAAGTCGCAGCCCAGGTCGCGCAGGGCGATTATCTCTTCCCGTAGAATATCCACGACGTCGGCGGCGAGGTCTTCCGGTTGGGTGTATACGTGGTCGGAGAGACCCTCGAACCAACTGGAGCGGGTGAGCATGTAGGGACCGGGCAGGGGAATCTTGATTTGCCGGTCGGTGTGTTCCCGCATGAAGGACATTTCGTCCAGGGAGAGCCCCTGGCGCTTGCCGATGCGGTCAACGACGATGGGGCTCTTGATGGCGAAGGACGGGACGTCGAGGGCGCGGAGCATTTCCTCCATGCGGGCACGGTCGCGGGAGTAGTCGAGCAATTCCGAGACCTTCATCAACTGCATTCCGGTGAGCTTGTCCACGGCGAAGGAGTAGAAGTTGTCGCGGCGCTGCTCCCCGTCGCTGATGATGTCCACCCCGGCCTCTTCCTGGGAGCGGATGCAGGCCAACACCTCGCCATCGGCCACGGAGTTGAACTCGTCCAGAGTGATTTCCCCGGCTTCCTTGCGTCGCAGGGCGCGAACCAGATCGGTGGAGCGGGGCCAGCTTCCGACTACGGTTACGGGGAACAGGGGGGCGTCGGCCATTTGGTTTCCTCCCGTGTATTGGGCGTTATGGAGTTTCGCAGCCCGCAATAATGTATCCCAAATTGCGGGTTAGCACAAATTTTGAAGAAGCCCCGGCGGACAGTGGAGGATTCTGGGAATCGCTTATCCTCGGGGATATACTGATGGTGCTCAGATTGTGTGGCCAATGCCGATTGGCGCAATGCGCTCGCCATCTCCATTGTTTTGAGTGGCAGCTTGCAGGGTCCGGGCCGGATAGAACGACTGCGGTCTGCCGGGTGTGGAAGCAGCCATGATTCCAGGGGGATGAGCAAGATCGGAACATATAATCAAATTCCGCCGGCACGAACAGACAGAGGAGAAGTAAACAAGGCCTGGTTCCTTACGGTGCTGCTATTCGCCGTCGTAGCGACGATGAACGCGGTGTTGATGCTTCCCCCGCTGCTGGTGGACATTGCGGCGGAATTCGGGGTTCCGGTGTCGGTCACGGGGCAACTGGCTACCGTGACCTTCGCGTTCTGGGCCGTTTCCGTATTGCTGGCAAGCCCGTTGTCCGATTCCTTTGGCCGACGCCCGGTGGCTATCGTCGGGTTGCTGGTGCTCTCCGTTTCGGTCATGGCATCGGCCTTCGCTCCCAATATCTATGTGTTGCTGGCGCTGAGGGTATTGACGGGGCTGGGAGGTGGGACGATTCCACCCAATGCGATTGCCGCAGTTTCCGACATCATTTCTCCGGAGAGGCGCGGGCAGGCGGTGGGCGGGCTGATGGCGGTGAACGTGCTCACCGCGGCGACCACGGTCCCCATAATGGCCCTGCTGGCGGACTGGGGGAACTGGAGATTGCCCTTTGTGGTCTCGGGGCTGATGCTGGCGGCGAGTCTGGTGGCGGTCTGGCTCTGGCTCCCGGGGAACAGGGAGGAGAGGGCGCGGAGCTTCGTGTTCTTGTCCAGGTACTGGTCGCTGCTGTCGCTGCGCTTCTTCCGGGTGGGGTTCGTGGCGGGTATCACGCAGCGGATGATGTTCTGGGGGAGCGTCAGCTTTTTCGCCGCGTACCTGATCGACACCCACGACGTGAGCGTAGGATTCGTGGCTTTGCCTCTGGCCATTACGGCGGTGGGACAGGCGGCCGCCAGCCTCTGCGTGGGGTACGTGGTGAAAAACCGGCACCGCGCGGCGTTCATCACCGCGGCGTCCCTGATTGCGGGGGTCTGCGGATTGCTGACCTTCTCGGTCAGCCTGGGCATGTGGGCCGCGGTGGCGGCGGCAACGGCTGGGACCGGGATGGTGAGCCTGAGCATTGCGGCCCTAATGGCGATGAGCACCGAGTTTTCGGGGGAGTCGAAGGCCACGGGAGCAGCAATCGTGGGACTGAGCAACCAGTCGGGAGGGATGTTCGGGGCTGGGTTGGCAGGCCTGCTGCTGGCCCATGTCGGGTTCCAAGGCATCGGGTATATGTGCCTGGGCACAACCCTGGTGAGCGCGTTGATGACGGGGGTAGTTGGGAGGCGGTTTGCCGAGCGGGAGGGGTCATGGTTCCTGAGGTGAGGGTGAGACTATGTTCGGCTTTGGGTTTGTATTGGTCGACCTATTAGATTGGGTGCGTGTGACACTTGGGCAAGGACATGAGAGGCAGGGTAACTTACAATGACTGTAGGAACCAAAAACCAGCATGTCCTGACTGAGCAGGTGTCGGGAAACGTAGCCATTTGGTGTTGCTGAGTGTAGGGCCTGTCGTCAAAGCAATTTAGTCCAAATGGCCATCGCCCGAATCTGGCAGATGGCCAGGTAAGAAAGGGTGTTTTTGGCATAGCGGGTTGCCACTGCCCGCCACTGCTTGAAGTCCAGGAAGCCGTTTCCCACCAGGTTCCGCAGCTTGTACAGCGCCCGGTCATACTCCCGCTTCTCCCGGCGGTTGCTCTTGGGCGGTATCACCGGCTCCATTCCCGGCTTCGTGGCTGCGGCTATGATTTCATTCGTGTCATAGGCTCTGTCCGCCAGCAGACACCCGGCGTCAATGCCCTCAATCAGGGGCAAGGCTTGGGAACAGTCCGCCGCCGTGCCTTCGGTCACCATTACCCTTACCGGCATTCCGTGGGCGTCCACCGCCAGGTGCAGTTTGCTGTTCAGCCCCCTTTTGTGCGGCCGGTAGCCTGGTTGCCGCCCCGGGCCCCGGCGCTGTGGGGATGTGCCTTGATGTAACTGGCGTCAATCATCAGCCACTCGAAATCAGGATCATCAATCAGGGCCTCCAGCAGCATGGCCCATACTCCTCTGTCCCGCCAGCGGCAGAAGCGCCGGTGGGTGTTCTTCCAGTCCCCGTAGTCCGGAGGCAGGTCCCGCCAGGGGACCCCGGTACGCAATATCCAGAAGACCGCGTTCAGAAACCGGCGATTGTCCTGAGCCGGCCGGCCTGTTTTGCCCTTGCCGCCGGGGAGAAGGGGTTCCAAGACTTCCCATACCTGGTCTGAAATATCGTGGCGCCGGTGCGCTGGAACCGCGATTGATGCTGGCATAACCCAATCCTGCTTCACTGATTGCAATGTCAGCTTATCATCACTTCTTCACTTTGACGACACCCCCTACAGTAGCCCCACGGAGTTCATCGACTCGGACGAACAGTCGCGGCGTTCGCAAAGGGCACCGTTTCGTATCATGCAGTGGATAACCGTCCCATGGATCTGCCCTTCTATACAGCCAGCAACCCGTTGACAAGTCTTGGGGGGGTGATTATCATTTGAGTTGGATAGCCCAATTAACAATTGAATTGCACCCCCGAGGCACCAGCACGGTTTAATAGGGAAGGCGGTGTGAGTCCGCCGCGGTTGCGCCACTGTGAACGGGGAGCCGGCCGGCAAGGTACCACTGTCCCGGTATATTGGGATGGGAAGGTGACGGCCAGGTGACGATCCGTAAGCCAGGAGACCTGCCCGGGTCATGTGGTACTCTACTCTGCGCTTAACAGAGGAAGGTCCGTCGAGACTGGTCTCCATGTACCGTGACCAGCTACGAGGCAAGCCCCTACCTGATTTAACCCCGGCAGAGTGAGAGCCGGGGTTTTTTGTTGCCCGTGTTCTCTGCCAGCCATGCCGTGGCGTGTTGGGGGCAAGGGTCGGCTGGTTCTATGGAGCGCAGGCTCGCTGCGGCCCAGGGCGGCCTGCGGGCTGGGCGTTCCGACAGCTAAATCTACCGAAAGGAGGAGCCGCGTGATGATTGAGGAGCCGATGGCCAGGGGAGAAATAGTTGACGAATGCGGGGCGAGGTTCGAGGTATTCCTGCTGCCCAACGACGAGGACACGCTGCTCAACGTTCTCAAGGACTGCTTCGAGGAGTGGAGGCACATTCGCATTGGCCCGCTGATTCCCGGAGCGTTGTGGGAGATACGTCCGCCCGGGGAGCCGTCAATCACGGCGGACAACGGGTACGCGACGGTGGACTTCCATGACTGGCACGTTCACCTGTGCATTGGAGAGCGGGAGGGCGTGAGGCCTGAACTGGCGCAGATTCGGCGGACGGGCCGGGTCGAGCTGTTCCGGCGGCTGGACCGATGGGAACAGGCATTCCGGTGGGGCCTCCGCCTGTTGAACGGGGCGGGACAGGAGCAGATAACCTTCTCGCTCCCCAGCCCGTTCCTGACCGATGATGAGCAGGCCACAAGCGAGCCGGACTGGGGCCGCCTTGCACTGTGGAACCGGCTCCGCCGGAAATACCTTGGGGTAGGGCCTGACCCGGTGGACTCGGGTTCCCGCAGTTGCAGCCCCGAATAGCAGGAAACATCCTATTGCCACGAGGCCACTCCACGCGGGTCTCGGGGCATCTCCCGGCAGGGCAGCCGGTTGGCGCATTCCCAGCGGCACAGGTTCTCCTCCCGTGTACCGCCGGGCTGCGTGAAATGCCGGGCCGTGCCCGGCAGAATGGCCGGTTGCCCTGCCTTCCTTCTTTAACCTTGCCGGACTGAGAAGTCCATTACTCCCGGCTGGCGGGTATGTCCGGCCACGTCACGGCAATTGCCAGTGCACCAGTGATGCCGGGACTTACAGTTACGACGTATCTCCATGACTCTCGTCAAGAGCTGATGCACCGTACCGGTCCTGTCAGCCTGGAGGGCCGCCGGGTCCCATTGCGATCTCGCACTTCTGGGCCGCCGCGAAGAAGGCCATAGGCGGGCCTCCGTCGGCGGGTTGCAACGCCGCGGCCATGCCTTCCGGGCCTCCCAGTTCGTTCATCACGCACTCCAGGCCCTTCCGGTCATCGGGGTTCATGTCCAGGGATGGGGCGACGGTCTGCCATTCCTCCTCGTTCAAGCAGGAAAGGGTCAGGAAAAATGCCGCCATGCTGCCCATCATGGCAGCTTCTTCGCCTGCGCCTTCCGTTGTGGCAAGCATCGTGGCCCGGATGTCGAGGGCCTCGAACCCAGTGCGGATACATGCCGAAGTGCCGTCGCTCAACGGCCCCAAGCCGCCGATGAGTCCGGTGAGGAACAACCGCGTAACGGTCTCATCCTCCAGGCATTTGATCAATGCCGCGCCCTCCTCGGGGGTAGCGAGGTCGGGGGAGGTCAGGAGAGCCTGCATACGATCAGGGGCGACGCTTTCCGAGACGCAGGACTGCTCGGCGCTCGACAGTTCGGCGAGGAACGCCTGCGGGTCGTCCATGCTGAGGGGAGCAAGAGTTCCGGATGACTCTGTCCCCTGTGGGGCCACCGCCGCCGGCCCGGACGTCGGCGTGGGTTCAGACGTGGGTGTGGGTTCCGGCGTGTTGGTCGGTGCAGGCGTGGGCGTAGCCGTGGGTTCCAGAGTGGGAGTTGGTGTGGGCTCGGGCACAGAGGTGGACGTGGGAACGGGGGTCGGCTCCGGACCGGCACAAGCCAGAAGAGCAACCACCGCCAATAGAAGAACGCCATAGAGCAATTTGGACATATTCAACCTTTTCACCAAGAATACTGTGACGACCGGACTTGGAGTTTCATACGCCGTTACGCAGCGAGTCTCAGCCAGCCGAAACGCGGGGCATGATAAGCGTCCCTGGGATGCAGGTCAAGCTTCGGAGTTGACGGGTGTAGCCTTGGCAAGGGAGCCTAATACTCATGCGATACCCCGGATGTCTATGGATTCCCGCCACCGGCCAGGCAGATGGAGGTTTTTGGCGTGAATTGCGGGTGAGGTCGGGTTGATACTTCCTGAAGCGCAAAGCTACCTTCAGGAGTCCGTTGGTAGCTCTTGGGTTCTCTTTCTGCCAGTTACGGCGTATCTCCCGGCATGTAGCAATTTGGATATTTCTACAGTATTGCGGTAAACTTCATTCGACAACTTAAACCGGAAGATGCAACATGCGCCAGCTAATCACAGCTATTCCGATCATCGTCCTCATCCTGTCAATCGCCGCCTGCCAGGGAAGTCCCGGACCCGCCGGTGAGCAGGGGCCGCCCGGCTCGCAAGGCCCCCCGGGCGCATCGGGAGCAGCCGGGCCCGCAGGCGAAGCGGGCGCTCCTGGGCCGCAGGGTCCAGCGGGTTTGCAGGGTCCGGCCGGTCCTCCCGGGCCCGCCGGCGAAGCGGGCGCTCCAGGAGCGCAGGGTCCAGCGGGTTTGCAGGGTCTGGCCGGTCCTCCCGGGCCCGCGGGCGGGGTTGTTTCAGTTGACCGGCCAACCGCGGGCATGACCGGGGCCCCTGCGCCTCCCAAGTCGTTTCCCGCCGAATACACCAAGTTCCTGGTAAGGGACGCCATCAGCCGGTACGAATCCGCGGGACTCGACGCCACAGTTGCCTACTACAACTCCAAGGAGAGCATCGACGGCCAGTGGTATGTCTTCATTGCTGATGAGGACAATAACATGATGGCCCATGCCGCCAACCCGGCCCTGGTGGGCAAGCACGCATCGGAAATCCTGGGACCCAACGCCTACCCGGCCGGCGCCGCCGTGGCAGCATCCGCGGATGAGGACGGGGCATGGTTCGACTACACCTTCCCCAACCCCGCCACGGGGGGCGTGGAGACCAAGCATTCATGGATGGTCATCCACGACGGGCTGACCTTCGGATCGGGGTGGTACGAGCGCGGGCCTGGCAAGCCGGACGCTCCGGCCTACACCATGTCATTCGTGCGGCAGGCCATGAACCTGTACGACGCGTTGGGGTTGGAGGAGACCGTTGCCTACTACAACAACGCAGACAGCATGGACGGCCAGTGGTATGTCTTCATTGCTGATGAGGACAATAACATGCTCGCCCACGCCGCCAACCCGGCCCTGGTGGGCAAGCACGCCTCGGAAATCCTGGGACCCAACGCCTACCCGGCCGGCGCCGCCGTGGCAGCATCCGCGGATGAGGACGGGGCATGGTTCGACTACACCTTTCCCAACCCCGCCACGGGGGGCGTGGAGACCAAGCATTCATGGATGGTGATCCACGACGGGCTGACCTTCGGCTCGGGGTGGTACGAGCGCGGGCCTGGCAAATCGGACGCTCCGGCCTACACCATGTCATTCGTGCGGCAGGCCATGAACCTGTACGACGCCCTGGGGTTGGAGGAGACCGTTGCCTACTACAACAACGCAGACAGCATGGACGGGCAATGGTACGTGTTCATCTTTGATGAGGACAAGAACATGCTCGCCCACGCCGCCAACCCGGCCCTGGTGGGCAAGCACGCCTCGGAAATCCTGGGACCCAACGCCTACCCGGCCGGCGCCGCCGTGGCAGCATCCGCGGACGAGGACGGGGCATGGTTCGACTACACCTTCCCCAACCCCGCCACGGGGGGCGTGGAGACCAAGCATTCATGGATGGTCATCCACGACGGGCTGACCTTCGGCTCGGGGTGGTACGAGCGCGGGCCTGGCAAGCCGGACGCTCCGGCCTACACCAGGGCCTTCGTGCGGCAGGCCATGAACCTGTACGACGCCCTGGGGTTGGAGGAGACCGTTGCCTACTACAACAACGCGGACAGCGTGGACGGGCAATGGTACGTGTTCATCATTGATGAGGACGGTTCCGTGATAGCTCACCATGACCCGGAGTCCCGGGGGGATGACTCCAACTCAAGGGCGGAAGCCAGGGGCTATGTCTACGACGACATGGGGAGCGTCACCGAATCGGGGCTGTGGGCGGACTATTCGTATCCAAACCCGGAATCGGGAGAGGAGGAGCAGAAGCACGCCTGGGCCGTGCGGCATGACGGGCTGATATTCGGGTCCGGCTGGTACGAGAAGTAGCAACCCGGCACGGCGGGAGCTGTACCGCGGCGGTCTACACCTGTCCCACCAGGTCGCGCAGCGCGGCGTAGGTCCGCGCTCCCGCTTCTCCATCGCCGCCGATGCTGAAGATGTTGGCGATGAAGTCGGTCGCGCCGCCGGATGAGAACTCTTCCAACTGCCGCCGCAAGCCGTCCTCGTTGCCCACAACCGCAACTTCCGACGGCCCCTCCACACCCTCGATGTCCAGCACACGGCGATAGTTCACAAGCTGACCGTACCGCCCGTATGACTCGGCAGCCTGCCGGCGTCCCGCGGCCTCGTCGTCGCACACCACCGTTGGCAGCCCCACGCACACGCGGGGCGCGTCCCGGCCGCTGGCCGCGGCGGACCGGCCGATGCGGGGCGCGATGTACTCCCGTATGGCGCGCGGCCCCGCCATCCAGGTGATGGTGCCGTCGGCGCGTTCCCCCGCCAGCCGGAGCATACGCGGGGCCAGGGCGGAAACCAGGACCGGGCACCGGGGACGGCCGGGGACGTCCAGTTCGGCGTTCACGTTGTAGAACTCACCGGAGAACTGCACCCGCCCTTCCTCCATCAGCGGACGCAGCACCGACAGGTATTCCCGCGTGTGCAGGGCCGGGCGGTCATAGGACAGGCCGAAACTTCCCTCGATACCCGGACGGTGGGACGGGCCAATGCCCAGGACAAAACGCCCGTTGCTTGCCGCCGCCGTGGTCAACGCCTGCTGGGCCAGCGCGACGGGATGCCTGGGGTACGTGGGGACCACGCCGACCCCGAGCTCGATCCGGCTGGTCTGCGCACCGGCCAGCGCCAGCGCCGTAAGCGCGTCGTAACCCCGGCCCGAGATGTGGGGCACCCAGAAGCTGTCGAACCCGTCGGCCTCGGCCTGCCTGATGCGGCCAATCAACTCGTCGAGCCCCATCAGGTCGGCGGTGGAGGCTCCAACGAAAACCCCTATGCGCATGATTGTCCCTCCTGTTCCGCTTCCGCCGGCCGCCCAGTGAGCGCCCACCGGCCGCCAGTTCCCGCGAGGGTCAGGCGTCGCCCGGAGACCAGATCCAGTACCTGGAGACGGCTCCGGCATCGACGCGCAGGTCGAACCCGGTGATCATTTCAGCGTCGCCGGAAGCCAGGAAGACCGCCGCCCTGCCATAATGCGACGGGCTGGGGAGCCGGAGCAATGGCGCGCCCCGGCCGGCGTCCGGCAGAAGTCCCGGCGCGCGTTGTCCCAGGCGGGGTCCCGGCCATTCGACTCCCCACCTGGCGGCCCGTTCCCGTCCTTCCGATGGACTCAATGTTCAAGTTGTGCCCATTGAGCGGAAGCATACCCACCAGCGGCGTTGACCTCACCCCGGATCACCCGGTCCTCCGCAGAGAGCCGGCCCCGAAGCTGCGGAGCGCCCGGTAGCCGAACCGCTGGCACAGGACGTCCACCGCGTCCGGACGCTGCTCCCGCAGACGCTCCACCGCGACGCGGGTGGTGTCAGCCACGGCCCAGCCCCCCGTCCAGGAACCGCAAAGGCCCCGGTAACGAACCAGGGTCTCCTGGTTAGTCTACTTGGATGTTCCGTTAACGCGCAACTGGTTCGCCTCGAACCACCTTCAGAACCTCGTCTCTATCCGCCTCGGTCATGGTTGCGGGCACGGGTCCAAGCTCCCCTTCCACACGCTCGCGCTCCTGCCTGACGAGTTCATCCTCGCGTTTCTGCCGCTTCTTCCTATATTCTTCATACGCTGCAAAAATCATCTTCGCACCTCCGTACATCACTGCAGCGGTTGGGAACAGGAGTATACCGGCCAAGATAACCACTCCATCCTGTTCCTGAACATCCTTCCACGGCATACAGTCGTTGGTGAGCGCGGCGAGCAGCATGCTTGCGGACGGCCAACCCGCCATCGAATATGAACCGCAAACGCATCCCTGTCGAAACCTGATGTGGTTGACAAACCGGGCAATCTCAAAGTCCCGCCCAGCTAAAACGCTATTGCCCTGGTTGCGGGGGCCATCTTGTTGTCGCATCCTTCCCCACGGTGGTAGAGTGCAATCAGTAGGGTACAATCTATAGAGGGATGCTTTGGAAGGGGATGTATGAGGGAGCCGGAGCCCACGGCGTCCGCGCAACGAAAGAGACCTTGCACGCCTCCGGACCGCCCAAAGGAAGAGACGGCCCGCCTGGGCGAAGAAATATATGAACGGGACATCCGGTCACAGGTCGAGGCCGACCGGCAAGGGGAGGTCGTTGCCATAGACGTGGAAAGCGGCAACTGGGCTATTGGCGACAACGTGATTGCCGCAACGGACACCCTCTGGGACCAACACCCGGCAGCCCACGACGTCTGGTGCGTGCGCGTCGGCTACCGGGCGCTGCACCACTTCGGGGGGCGTCCCCTTCGGAAAACCGAGTGATAGAAGGCGCGGTGAACGCTGGCTATGAGCCGGTTGTGCCCCTTCGCGTACAAGGTCCATCGGGGCATACATTGGAGATCGAGGCCGTGATAGACACCGGCTTCACCGGCTTTCTGACCCTGCCCCCAGCCCTGATGACGGATTTGAGGCTACGCTACCGAGGCAGAGGTTGGGCGACTCTCGCTGATGGCAGCGAAGCGCCCTTCGACATTTACGGCGTGACGGTGCTCTGGGACGGTCTGCCGAGACACATCGAGGCCGACGAAGCAGACTGCACCCCCCTCGTAGGAATGCGGCTGTTGGACCGCCACAACCTCAGCATCGACGTTGAGGTTGGCGGGCACGTCGTCATCCAGGCCAGGAACTAGCCGGTCTCCCCCTTCCGCTCTGCCAACCACTCTCAGAAGCGCTTATACATAGAGAATCATTCCCCGGGTATTCGCGGCGCAACCGGCCGTCTCTCCGGCCACACCCGGACCGGGAAGTTGCCAAGCACCGAGTCAAGACGCAGATGTTGATGCCATGATCAACGTCCTCCGGAATGGGGACAGTGCAGACAATCGCCGCCCCGCCGGACCGGACCAGCGCCTCCCTCCCGCGTTCAGGACCGGACTCTCCGTACCAGGAGCGTAGCTGCGGGACTTCCGGTTTTCCGGCAATGGCCCGGCGGTGTAGAATACGAACCGTGAACAGACATCTTTCGGGAGAGCCGAAGCAGCGGCGCTGCCGCCAACTGCCAGGTGCGATATGAGCACGCCCAAGACCGGCGCCAAGACGCCGCCAACCCCGGGCCGGTTCCGCTTGCCGGACCCGCCCCGGCGGGAGCCCGACGAGATGACCCAGTTCGACCGCCTGTTCAAGGCCGGCAACTCCCACCACCTGGCCATCCACCTGGGCAACCCGGACACCACCCTGGTCGAGGCCGACCGCTGGATTGTGCCGGACGCCAGCTTCAACAAGTCCCGCGCCCGCCGGCCCGACCTGCTGGTGGCCTTTGACGTCGACCCTGACGCCTATGAAGCCAGCAACGGGTATATCGTATCGGAGCAGGGCAAGCCGCCGGACTTCGTGCTGGAAGTGGCCTCGGAGAGCACGGCGGACGTTGACGTGGGAGCCAAGCGGCGGGACTACGCCGCCCTGAGAATACCGGAATACTGGAGGTTCGACCACACGGAAACTGGACGGCATCACGGGGAGCGGCTGGCCGGGGACCGGCTGGCGGACGGCGAATACGTGGCCATGGAAATCGAGGAACTGCCGGACGGCAGCTTGCAGGGATACAGCGCCGTGCTGGACCTGTACCTGCGGTGGAAGCAGGGCGAGCTGGTGTTCGACGACCCGGCCACGGGGCAGCGCGTGCTCACCTATGAAGACCAACTAGCCCGCGCCGACGCCGCCGAGTCCCGTGCCGACGCCGCCGAGTCCCGCGCCGACGCCGCCGAGTCCCGCGCCAATGCCGCCGAGGCCCGCGCCGACGCCGAGAGAGAAGCCCGCGCCGCCGCCGAAGCAAGGGTCCGGGAGTTGGAAGCCCGTATCTCCCGGGGACAGGCTTGACCGGCCAACTGCCGCATTACGGCGACCCTGAAGTCCGACAATACTCCCCGCAATGCCGGGATGTCCCGCCATAGCCGCGAGGAGCGCCATGACCACCGGCAACACGATTGACATGACGCCGGAACCCGAACCGTTCATACGTCTTCCGGACCCTCCTGAAGAAAGTAAGGACGGGATGGTATTCGACCATCCGGGGAGGACCGGCAACGCCTATTTCCTGGACCAGTACATAGGCGACCTGAAGACCACGGTCCACAACAGCTGGCAGTACATCAGCCCGGTGGTCACCGGCGACCCCACCGGACTGTTCGCCCCCGATCAGTGGTCAGTGGTCAGTGGTCAGTGGTCAGGAAGACCCCGTGGACACGGGGATGAGCCCCGCTGCTTTGGAACAACGGGGCCAGCCTGGGTGCAAACCCCGGGGAAACGGGGACCGGCCCAGGCCCGAGGATTCCGGCAGCACACCGGTGAACCAGGACAGGAGAACGCCCCGTGGACAACTGGAACGGAGCAACCCCAAGGGACTTCTTCAGCAACGCAGCAGCACGGGAAGCCGGCCTCACCGAACATTTCTGGCACCAAGCCTACCTGTTGTACCTGGAGGAAGCGGACCGGGACCCCGGCCTGTCGCTGGGGAAGTACGACATCCCCCGGACCGTCCGGGTCCCATGGGGACAGGGCCACGTCGACGTGATGGCCCGGGTGCAACCGGAGCCGCGCGAGTACAGGATAGTGCGGTTCACCGCGTTTCCGGCCGGCGGAGAACCGGGGGCGGAAGTGCATCAGGTCAGCCGCTGGCACCACCGTGAGGAGGCCCGCCCGGTGCTGGGAGAAGGAGCCCTGCTGGACGAAAACGCCCGGTGGTAGCCGGGGCCGGCACGGGGAAAAGCACGGAGACCGCCAACCACTGACCACCGGCCCCCGGGCTGCTCCGGCCCGGAGCGGGAGCTAAATCAGGGCCGGAAGAGGAATGGAGATGACTCCCGAAGACAACGCCAGGGCGTTCCTGAGACTGCTGGAAGAGGACCCGGCCTTCCGCGAACAGGCCAGGAGCCTGATACTGAGCAAGGAACTGATGGACCTGCCGGCCAGGTTCGCGACGTTCATGAGCGAGACGACCGCGTTCATGAAACGGACCGCCGAGTTCATGGAAGCGCAGACCATCTTTAACCAGCGCATAGAGCAACAGATAAACAAGCTGATGGGGTTCCACCAGGACTATCTCAAGTTCAACGAGGAACAGCGGCAGTTCAACCAGCGCATCGAGGAGTCCAACCGCCTCATCGAGGAGTCCATCGGAGGACCGGGGGGCAAGACCGCCAGGACGGTCGTGTTGTCGAGAATCGACGAGATCACCGACTACCTGGGACTGGAGTACGACGACTACTACGACCGCCGGGCAAAGATACAGATGCTCCGGGACGCGGGAAACCTGGGACTTCCCTACGGGGAACGCCGAAGCCTCTACGACTCCGACCTGGTGGTCCGGACCATCGACCGGGAGGGGAGGGTGCGCTTCATCGCGCTGGAAGCCTCCTACACGGCGGACCAGAGGGACACCGACCGGGCCAGCCGCAACGCGGGGCTGCTGGCCCAGGCCACCGGCGAAAGCGCTGCCCCGGCCATCGCCAGCGTGAACAACGACCAGCGGATCCAGCACCTGCTGGACAGCGGCCAGGTGCTCTGGTTCCCCCTCCAGCCGGAGGACTTCAGACCTGAGTGAAGTGGCCGGTGGCCGGTGGCCGGTGGTCAGTGGTCGGTGGACGGCGGGCACGAGTCCCTGCACGGGGATGGACCCACGGCAACGCTCCCGGACACGCACTGCCCAGCGCTTCGGCAACCCCGGTGCCAACCTGGCGTCCGCTCACCGCGTTTCCGGCCGGCGGAGAAGGCGGAGCGGAAGTGGGTCAAATCAGCCGGTGGCACCACCGTGAGGAGGCCCGCCCGGTGCTGGGAGAAGGAGCCCTGCTGGACGAAAACGCCCGGTGGCAGCCGGGGCCGGCACGGGGAAAGACCCGCAGACCGCCAACCACTGACCACCGGCCCCCGGGTTGCTCCGGCCCGGAGCGGGGGCTAAAATCAGGGCCGGAAGAGGAATGGAGATGACTGCCGAAGACAACGCCAGGGCGTTCTTGAGACTGCTGGAAGAGGACCCGGCCTTCCGCGAACAGGCCAGGAGCCTGATACTGACCAAGGAACTCATGGACCTGCCGGCCAGGTTCGCGACGTTCGTGAGCGAGACCACCGCGTTCATGAGCGAGACGACCGCATTCATGAAACGGACCGCCGAGTTCATGGAAGCGCAGACCATCTTCAACCAGCGCATAGAGCAGCAGATAGACGAGCTGATGGGGTTCCGCCAGGACCAGCTCAAGTTCAACGAGGAACAGCGGCAGTTCAACGAAGAACAGCGGCAGTTCAACCGTCGCATCGAGCAACAGGTAAACGAACTGAGGGAGTTCAACCAGGAACAGCGGCAGTTCAACCGCCGCATCGAACAACAGGTAAACGAACTGAGGGAGTTCAACGAGGAACAGCGGCAGTTCAACCGCCGCATCGAAGCTTCTATCGGAGACCTCAGGGGCAAGGTCGCCAGGACGGTGGTCCTGTCGAGAATCGAAGAGATCACCGAGCACCTGGGACTGGAGTACGACGACTACTACGACCGCCGGGCAAAGATACAGATGCTCCGGGACGCCGGAAACCTGGGGCTTCCCTACACGGAACGCCGAAGCCTCTACGACTCCGACCTGGTGGTCCGGACCATCGACCGGGAGGGGAGGGTGCGCTTCATCGCGCTGGAAGCCTCCTACACGGCGGACCAGAGGGACACGGACCGGGCCAGCCGCAACGCGGGACTGCTGTCCCAGGCCACCGGCGAAAGCGCGGCCCCGGCCATCGCCAGCGTGAACAACGATCAGCGGATCCAGCACCTGCTGGACAGCGGCCAGGTGCTCTGGTTTCCGCTGCAGCCGGAGGACTTTAGCCCTGAGTGAAGTGGCTAGTGGCTAGTGGTCAGTGGCCACCGGCCAGTGGTCAGTGGCTAGTGGTCAGTGGCTAGTGGTCAGTGGCTAGTGGACGACGGGCACGAGTCCCACGCACGCTGCTCGCGTCGCTCACGCTTCCACCACTCCCTGAGTCCTTCTCTCCCCCGCCGCCATCCGCTACCCCGCCCCTGCCCCGGTGTTGATGTACGCAGGTGCGTCAGCATCCCCCTGCAGCCATCCCTCCCCCGCCCGGCCCGTACCCCTGCGACCCCGCAACGATGATGGCACGGGCCCGGGCCTGGCATCGTATCTGACCACATAACATCATACAAATACTCGCGCAAAATAGGCCCTGCATAGACCAAAAAAATACGGACATTCTACTGATGATGGTGTTAGGGTTCGCTACTGGTTCCCTGCGCCATACCCGCAGCGGGCCGGCAAGGTCCGCCGGACAAAGCGGCTGCCGCCCCGTCGGGGGACGGGACCCAGGGACCGGCCGGGAAGGGCGGAGGGCCGGCAATAGATGGAACGCCACGTCATGTTGGATGTCAGCAGCAACAGCAGGAAGCCGCGCCGCCTCCTGGGGGCGGCCAGCCCCGTTGCCCCCCGGCCGGTTGCCGGGCCGGGCATTTTCGCAAGCGCCGGACAGTAGGGGCAACTCTCTTTTTTGAGTCTAATTGATACCTTCTATCAGTTAATGAACAGCTATGAGACTATATCTCAATTCCGCAGTTACTGATACCCAGTATTGGCCGGGCAGCCCCGGCCCAACGGGTGGAGAAAGCGGAGGGCGGCGCTCTCGCCGCCGTCGCAATATGAGAATTACCGCGCCTCCAACGATAGCCGCTCCACGGGGGCATGACCGTCATGTTCCCGGGAGGGCCGCTCTTTTGCATCTGGTGGCCGCTGCCTGCCGGGACGTTCATTCCAGCGGGAGGGATTCCCTCCGTTGGCGGAAGCGCGCCGGCGGCGGCAACCAGTCCACCAAGGAGGCTGCACCAATGTAGGATACCCGCCCGCGCCCCATGGCGTGACACCAAGACCACATACCGGGAAAACAACACATATAAGGAGGACCAGGCAACCCATGATGGATACCATTATCAAGGCACCCAGGCGCTTCACCCTCTACGGGGCGGTACTGGCCATGGCCGCCCTGGTCATCACCCTGCTGGCGGTGGCCTACGCCACCGGCCCGGCCCAGGCCCAGAACACCGGCACCACCGACGACTACACCAACCTCAGCACCTACCCCAACCCCCAGCCCTGCGGCCCCGGCGCCGGGACCGCATCCATGGACGAGCCGCACAAGATAACCACCGGCCACTACGCCCTCTTCGACGCCTACTGGCGCACAATAAAAGAGGGCGCGAGCGTACAGGGCATGGACGTGCCCGGCGTCGGCGTCCTGCACACCAACCTCTGCCCGCCCGAGATGGTCACAACCAAGACAGACGACGGGTTTGGGCATGTGACGGTGACGACTACCCGCTCTCCCCGCAATGGCGGGATGGACGTTGAAGAAGCCATCATGCACGTGCTGGACACGCACAAGGCAGACGTGGTGGCCACCAACGCCGAGGCTACCAGCGGCCAGCTGTCGCTGGAAGAGTACACCAAGGTTAAGGAATTCGTGTCCGCAGGAACCCAGGTCTGGTGGCTGCGGCTGGACGACCCGGACACCACCGGCGCGGACGAGGACGAGACCTCGGCCTTGGGCATTGGCTTCTCCACACTCCTGCTGGACAAGGAGCGCTGGGGCTCGCCCATGCGCTACAAGTTCGTGGCGGAGCGCCACCCGGCCGACCCCACCGACGTGCCCCACTTCTTCGCCTACGAGGCTCCCAAAGCCAAAAACGCAGCGGCGGAACTCGTCTGGGACAGCGCCAGGCCCGGCGAGGGCGTCATGGAGTTGGACCCCGGCGAGTACAAGGAGCTGCAATGGGTCTTCACCAAGCCCGGCACCTACCTGCTGTGGGTACACCTCCTGGGCCACGTCAAGCAGCCTGAATTGGGCGATGACTGGAATCCCATTAGTGCCAACGAGACCGAGACCAGCGAGGTTTACCGGTACACCATCCAGGTGGGCGACACGCTCGAGGAGACGGAGCCGCCGATATTCGGCGTCAACCTCAGCGTTGACGAGAACTCCCCGGCCGGCGTCAAGGTCGGCGACCCGATACCGGTCTATAACGCGGACGCGGACACGCTTTACTACGATCTGACCGGGCCCGGGCATGGGAACTTCGAGCCGGTCGCGTCCACCGGCCGGCCCCACACCGTCCAGATAGTGGTGGCGGACGGCGCCAGCCTGGACTACGAGACGAAGTCCTCCTACGAGCTCTTCCTCAGCGTCACCGACAGGGTGGACCACGAAGACAACTTCAACCCCTACGCGGACGACGTCCTGATCGTCAGGATAGACCTGAAGGACCAGGCCCCGGGGTTGGTTCTCGAGGCTGACCAAGCATACCCGGCGGTGGGCGAAACGGTGAACTTCGTCGCCAGGTATGAGCCGACGCCGGAACGCGCCGGCAGGGAGCCCAGCTACACGTGGGCAGAACGGGTCTACGTGAATGAATCCATCAGGTGGCACGCCGTCAGCCCCCCTAACAACGCTCCCACCTGGTCCGTTTCGCAATCGAGCGCAGTGACCAAGGTGTACGAAGTGGCCGTAACGCTGGATGCCGTCGCGGGTGAAACCGAGGACGTCCGCGTGACCTCCAATGAGGCCGGAATCACCTGGGGAGGTCCCTAGCCGACCCCGACAAGCCGGGCGGCGGTACTTCACCGCTGCCCGGCGAAAACCCTGTCCTGATGCGATTGCAAAAGTCCCTTCCCCCGTCGAGGGGGAAGGGGCGTAGGGTGGGGGTGAACGGATGCAGCCAGCAAACAATACCTCCAAAGCACGGCAGTTGAGAAATAATCCCACAGATGCCGAACAAGCATTGTGGAACATCCTGCGCAAACGCCAAGTATCAGGTTACAGATTTCGCAGACAAGCGCCGATAGGACCGTACATCGTTGATTTCGTATGCTATGAAAATAGACTTGTCATAGAAGTGGATGGCGGGCAGCACATGGAACGAGCGAATTATGACGCTGAGCGCACTGCATGTTTGGAGACTGAAGGTTTCAGGGTGATCAGGTTCTGGAACAATCAGGTGTTGGAAGAGACGGACGCGGTGCGGGAAGCGATATTTATGGTTGTTCAGCGGCTATCACCTCCATCCTAACCTTCCCCCTTGACGGGGGAAGGGATTTTTGAGTAGAAACAACGCCCCCGTCAAGGGGGCTCAGAGGGATAGGTGTTTGAAGTATTCGCACTCGAAATTGGGGGTTCACCCCCATCCTCACCTTCCCCCTCGACGGGGGAAGGGATTTTTGGCTACCAGACGCCCCCACACTCACGAATCTGAATGACAGCAGCCCGTACCCTCCTCTTTAGCCTGGCGGCAGCGCTGGCGATTGTCGCGGCTGTCGCCGCCTGCGCCGGTACTGCCTACGCCCAGCAGGTTGACGATTCCCTCCCTCCCCTTGCCGACCTGACTATTACCTCCGAATATGACTTTGACGATTATCACCGTTTCGGCTTCGTGTCCTGGGCCGTTACCGTGAAGAACAACACCGTCGGGGCTCATCCGGGAATGCAGTTCCATCTCGTAAAGGTGCGGTATACCATAAGTGACCGGGTCCGCGGTGACACCACGGGCCTATTGACCATCAGTAACCTGCCGCCCGGGGGCAGCGAGAAGAGAACCGTTCGATCCTTGGTTACAATCCCGGGAACAAATGATGGACCGGCAAAGGTGCCGCAGCGGCTTTATGCCGAAATCATCGGAATCGAATCAGACCCGGTGGAATCGCCGCGCTTCCGGTTCAACAATGCCACTGAACACTGGGCCTTGGTCAACCGTCGTGTGGTCCGCTCTGGTGATGGAGCCAACTATTTCACCAACGGAGACGTCGGCGTTGACATCCCCACCATATCCGACCGGCTCCCGCCTGCCGCGGGAGCGACGACCTTCACGGTGACTGCCTATAGTAGTACACACCGACTCAGAAATTTCCCTGGCGTAAGGAGTGCTGCCCAGGATCATACTCTGTTCGATGTACAGGTCGAAATCAGCCTTTCGCCGGGCCTGTCCTTCGCCGGGACCCAGCCAGACGCGCCGTCCGGCACGAAGTTTAATACGACCACCGGGATATGGAACGTGGGCACCCCGGGGAATAGGACCCTGACGCTCCCGGTGGCGGTCAACCTCACCGCCGACAGCCTGGCGGACCTGCCCCTGGAAGAGCGGTGCCTGACGGTGGAGGTGGTCAGGGCCGTGCCCTGGTTCGCTTCCGACCCCTTGAGGCGGGCGGACAACACCGCCACCGCGTGCCTGGGCCAGCAGATCTTTAACCAGGGCGAAACAACGCTGTTCCATTACGTTGACTGCGTCGGCGTCACGTCCACTCCCTGCACCAGCACCGACACGCTGGAACTGGTGGTGGAACGAGAAACCGGCAATTATATTCAGCCCGAAGGAGTCATAGTGCATATCCAGGACCCCCAGGGACGGCATGACGGGAAATGGCGGACTGGCAAGACGACATACCATAACCAAATCGTTATTGGCCCATCGGGAGTCCAGGCCACCTTCTCCTTCCTGCCGCGAAGCTACAACTCATACACCTTTACGATCAGCGACGTGTCGCCGAAGCAGAGGCCCGGCGCGTTTTCGATCATAGGCGGCGGCGCGGCAACCGGTGCCATCCTGGACGCGGATACAAAAAAATCCCTGGGACCGCTGACTCTTCCCGCCACGACAACGACGAACCCATATCCTGTCTTCCTGTCTGTCAGCGCTCTCGGCACGTACAAGCTAAATCTAACCGTTGGCGCTACCAAGTCCGGCACACCCACACCCTACACCGACACCGGTACCTACACTTTCCACGTGGGGCCCATAGCGGAGCTGGAGGCGCAGGACGGCGGGGCCAACCCGGCGGTCGCGGCGGGCCAGCGGGCCTACACCATCGTGGCCGTGAACAACGGGCCGGACGACGCCCCCGCCCAGGTGACGCTGACCGGCCTGAACGCCGGCGATTACGTCTCCCACACTGCCACCAATGACACCACTGACACCGCGGTCAGCAGCTTCGACCCCGACACCGGCGTCTGGACCATCGACGAGCTGAAGAACAAGGACTACTACCAGACCGCCAAGGGCCGCGACGGGGAGGCGCTGACCATCATCACCAGCGCCTCCCTGGACACCGAGATAACCGCCGCCATCAGCAACAACCAGGACTACCAGGTCTGCATTGACAGCAGCGGCGACGACGTGGATGCCGCCAATGAGGCGGCCTGCACCGGCACGACCGGCAACACCTGGCACACCACGGAATACTACGACTACATCAGCGGCAACGACTCGGCCACCATCAGGGCCAGGGAAGGCACCGGCGCATACCTGCCCGTCATAGAGAGCGTGGAGGCGCTGGGCCCGGCCGTCATCAAGATAACCTGGAGCACCATCGCCGGGTTCAGCGGACGCCCGGTGACCCACTACGCGGTGGAGCGGGACACCAACCCCCGGGAGACGGTGGCGGACGACGTGGCCGGAACCAGCTACGTCGACACCGATATGGAGGCCGGGGAGAATCCCCGGTACCGGGTGCGGGCGGTCAACGATTGGGAACAGGAAGGGCCGTGGTCGCTGCCTTCCGGGGGGCGCCCCGGCGCTCCCGGGGACTTCAGCGCGACCGCCGGCAGCGGGCAGATAACCCTGTCGTGGAGCGCGCCCGACGGCGTGACGGTCACCGGCTACAACCTCGATTATTCGACGGACGGAGGCGACACCTGGAACTGGCTGCCGACCGGGCAGACCAGGACCGCGCTGGCCGCGACGCCGACGTCCTACGACCACACCGGCCTCACGCTGACGCCAGGGGCGACCTGGAGCTACCGGCTGCAGGCGGTGGGCGACGGCTTCAAGAGCGACTGGGAGGAGACCAGCGTCACCGTGCCATACCCCAAGCCGGGCGTTCCCAAGGACTTCACCGCCAGCGGCCAAAGCGAAACGCAGGCCGAGCTGTCGTGGACCGCGCCCGCCACCGTGACCCACGTGAACGTCACCGGCTATGAACTGGACTTTTCCCAGGACGGCGGCGTCACCTGGACCCGGCTGACGGGCACGCCAACGCTGGACGGAACGACCTGGACCCTGACCCATAGCGACAGCGGCCTGGCGGCCGACGCCGCCCGGCAGTACCGGGCGCGGGCGGCGGGCACGGTGGGCAGCGGCAGCGAGCAGGTGGAGGTGAAGAGCGACTGGGCCTACGCCTTGGCCACGGAGAACTACCCGTCGCCGGGAGCGCCCAGGGACTTCGCGGCGACGGCGGCCAGCGACACGGAGGTCAACCTGTCGTGGAACGCGCCCGAGGCCGTGACCGACGTAAACCTCACCGGGTACGAGTTGGAGGTCTCCATCGACCGGGGCGTCACCTGGACCTCGGTGGCCACCGCGTCAACACTGGGACCCGGCGCAACTACCCACCCCCACACCGACGCCGCCAACCCGCTGTCGTCCAAGCCCCGGCAGTACCGCCTGAAGGCGGTGGGCACCGTGGGCGGCTCCACGTACGAGAGCGGCTGGGTGTTCGCCGTCCCGGCCGGGGAGGTGGGCCCGCCGCAGGACCTGGCGGCCGCGGCCGACGGCAGGAACCGCATCGACCTGAGCTGGGGCGAGCCGGGAATCGGCGCGGACCTGGTCACCGGCTACCGCATCGACCACACCCCGGCCGCCGCCGAAGACTGGCGGACTCTGGAGCACGGCTACCGGACCGCCCCCAGGAGCTACGAGCACGGCGGCCTGCTGCCGGGGGAGCGGCACTGCTACCGGGTGGCGGCGACCTACGCCGGGGGCACCGGCCCCTTCGCCGCCCGGGCCTGCGCCACCACTGAGGGCGAGCCGGAGCACCGGCCGGGCGAGCCGGAGAACCCGCGCATCGCCCGGGTGGGCAGCAACTACGTGACGCTGGAATGGGACCCGCCCAGCGCCGGCGGCGCGGTGGAATACTACGAATGGCGGTCCAACATCCACAACCCGGTGAAGGTGTCGCCCCGGACGGCCACCAGCGTGACGGTCCGCGGCCTGCCGCGCTCCCAGACCTACGGCTTCCAGGTGCGGGCCGGGAACAGCCACGGGCCCGGCGGCTGGTCCAGGTCCGTCCCGGTGACGCTGCACCGGGCCGGCTCGGCGGTAAAGCCATCCCCCGCCGAACTGGAAGTGGAAAAGGGCGGTTCGGGCAGCTTCAACCTGAGCCTGCACCGGTCTCCCAGGTGGCCCCTGAGGGTGTCCTTCATTTGGGAGGGACCGGATTGCCTGACCGAATCGCTGCCGTACCAGCAGGGCAAGATCCTGCTGCCCACCAACCCGCCTCCAAGCAAGGAGTTCTGGGAAGACTTCAATTGGGGTCCGCCGGAGGACCGGTGGGCGCGGCCGTGGCGCGAGGGGCTGGACATCCGGCTGGACGCCTCCGGGTGCCAGGGCGGGGAGACGGCTGTGGTCAATTACGATCTCTCTACCGTTCCGTTCAGCAACCTGGCGGGGTTGTCGCTATGGGACGCACTGGGCCTGAACAAGGAGGAGTGGGAGGAGAAGTGGGGCGTTGACCCGCTGGACGGGGCCAGCGGCCCCAGCGTCAAGGTGACAGTGTCCGACAGCGGCCCCACCGGCAACGTCGGCGGCCAGCAGAGCAGCCCCGGCGCCGAGGGCCAGCCCACCGCCGTGACCCTGGCCCTGAGCCAGGCCAGGGTGAGCGAGAGTGGCGGGCAGGTGACCGTAACGGCCACCCTGGACGCCCCGGCCCCTGAGGGCGGCATGGGCGGTTTCCTGTTCGCGGGCGAGGACGGCACGGCGTCCGAGGACATCGACTTCACCATGCCGCTCAGCATCTTCATTCCGGGGGGACAGCGGTCCGGGACGGCCACCCTATCCATCACCGGCGACGACGTGGACGAAGGGGACGAAACGGTGGCGCTGTCGGCGATGTTCGACATTGGCACGGCCCTCCTGGAAGACAAGATCACTCTGACCATCACCGACGACGACACCGCCGGGGTGACGGTGAGCGCCGCCAGCGGGCTGGAGGTGGAGGAGGATGGAACGGCCAGCTACACCGTGGTCCTGGACAGCCGGCCCACGGCGGCCGTGACCGTCAGCGCCAGCAGCGGCGACGCCGGCGCGGCCTCGGTGTCCCCGGAGTCCCGGACCTTCCAGCCGCCGGGCTGGAACATCCCGTTGACCTTCACGGTCAGGGGGGTTGCCGACACTGACACCAACGACGAGTCGGTGGGGATCAGCCACGGCGTGACCAGCGGCGACGCCAGGTACGCCGTCCTGCCGGTGGACACGGTGAGGGTGTCCGTGTCGGACACCACGCCGCCGGGGCAGCAACAGCAGGCCCCGCCCAACCAGGCCCCCACGGTGTCCAGCGCCATCGCCGACGCCGCCATCGTCAATGAGAACGGGACGCACCGGGCATCCCTGTCCGGGGTGTTCAGCGACGCCGACAGGGATGCGCTGACCATAACCGCCGGTTCGTCGAATACCGCCGTGGCCACGGTGTCCGTCTCTGCGGGTTACTCCAGCCTGACGGTGACGGCCAAGGCCCGGGGGGCGGCGACCATCACGGTCACGGCCGACGACGGCAAGGGCGGCACAGTGGAGGATGTCTTCACGGTGAAGGTCAAGGCCGCGCCGGTGGTGGCCTCGGCCATCAGCGACCTCAGCCTGGAGGTGGGAGGGACCCAGGACTTGGCCCTCTCCGGCGTGTTCAGCGACGCCGACGGTGACGCGCTGAGCTTCACCGCCACGTCCACTGACCTGGACGTGGCCAACGCCCTGGAGTTCCACGGCACGTTGACGATAATCGGCGCTTTGGCCGGGTCGGCCACCGTCACGGTGACGGCCCAGGACTCGGACGGCAACACGGTCAGCGACGAGTTCGACGTGACTGTCACCGCCCCGCAGCAGCAGGCCCCGCCCAACCAGGCCCCCACGGTGTCCGGGGCCATCGCCGACGCAACCATCGTCAACGAGAGCGGGACGAAGGACGTGGCCCTATCGGGAGTGTTCAGCGACGCCGACAGCGATGCGCTGACCATAACCGCCGCATCGTCGAATACCGCCGCGGCCACGGTGTCGGTGTCCGGCGGTTACTCCAGCCTGACGGTGACGGCCAAGGCCCGGGGCACGGCGACCATCACGGTTACGGCCAACGACGGCAACGGCGGCACGGTGGAGGACGCCTTTACGGTGAAGGTCAAGGCCGCGCCAACGGTCTCTGCCGCAATTGCCGACGTGAGCGGCCTGGAAGTGGGCGCCACGCAGGACGTGTCCCTGTCCGGGGTGTTCAGCGACGCCGACGGCGACGCTCTGACCATCACCGCCGTGTCCTCCGATGAAACCAGGGCCACGGTGTCGGTGGCGGCGGACGGGTCCAAGCTGACGCTGACCGGAGTGGCCGAGGGCGCAACGGCCATCACGGTAACGGCCCAGGACAGCGACGGGAACCGGGTCAGCGACGCCTTCGACGCGCCGGTGGCGAAAAAGTACACGGCGCTCATCGCCAGGATGTACCAATGGCGCGAAGACCCGAAGTGGAGGGAGTTCAAGGAGCACACGGACCGCTGGGACCGGGCTTTGCTGGCCTTCGGGGAGGCGGTATCCGACACGTCGCTGACACCGATGACGGCGGATGAGGCCCAGGAGCTGGCCGACCGGGGCAGCGCGTGGTCTCGCTGGGTGGAGGTGGCGGCGGCCCTGCGGGAGATCGAAGCCGGCGGGCAGCAGGAGCAGCCCAACCAGGCGCCCACGGTGTCCGGGGCCATCGCCGACGTCACCATCGTCAACGAGAGCGGGACAAAGGAGGTCTCGCTGACCGGGGTGTTCGACGACGCCGACGGCGACAGCCTGACCGTAAGCGCCGCATCATCCGATGAGGCCGTGGCCGCGGTATCCGTGTCGTCCGGCGGGTCAAGCCTGACGGTCACGGCCAAGGCACGAGGGAGGGCCACCATCACGGTCACGGCAGACGACGGCAACGGGGGCACGGTTTCGGACGCCTTCGCCGTGACGGTGAAGGCCGCGCCGGTGGTGGCCTCGGCCATCGCCGACATGTCCGGCCTGGAGGAGGGTTCCACCCGGGACGTGTCCCTGTCCGGGGTGTTCAGCGACGCCGACGGCGACGCGCTGACCATCACCGCCGTGTCCTCCGATGAAACCAGGGCCACGGTGTCGGTGTTGGCGGATGGGTCCAAGCTGACGCTTTCCGGAGTGGCGGACGGGACGGCGGCCATCACCGTCACGGCCCAGGACGCCGACGGCAACACGGTCAGCGATGCCTTTGACGTGTCGGTGGTGGGGCCGCCCTCGCCGGTGACCAACCTGAGCTGCGTCGCCAGCACCGGGCAGGTGCTGTTCCAGTGGGACGCGCCGGAGTGGTCAGGCGCAGAGTTGTACGCCTACGACTACGACCTGACCCTGCCCGACGGCAAGAGCCAGCAGGTGAGGCTCCGTGGCTACCCGTTGGTGCGCGAAAGTGGCGACTACCAGGTGGGCAGGGAGGCGAGCATCAGCGTCAAGGCGGTGTACGAGCTTGCCGACGAGAGCGTGGTGTACAGCGAAGCGGCGGCGCTGACCTGCACCGTCGCCGGATAAACGCCGCGGCGGAGGACCCCCGGCGGCAACCGGGTCAGCGGCCAGTTCGACGCGCCGGTGAGTCCGGCATCGCGGGAGGATGGGGAAGAATGATGCGCTGGCTTGCGAATCAGGACGCGATTGCCCTGCCGGGGGCTATTGCGTGCGCGCTGCCTGGGCCGGAGGGTAATGCTGCTTCCACCAGCGGGCGATGTCCAGGCGGCGGGCGAACCAGACGCCCTCCTTCCCGGAGGCGTACTTGAGGAACCGGTCCAGCCCGGCGGCCCGGCCCGGCTTGCCTATGATCCGGCAGTGGAGGCCAACGGACATCATCTTGGGGTGGGTTGCGCCCTCCTCATAGAGCATGTCGAAGGCATCCCTGGCCACCTGGAAGAAGTGCTCCGGGGTAATCAGGTCGCCGCGCCAGAACTTGGAATCGTTGACCTCAAGGGAGTATGGCACCACCAGCCAGGGCTGGCCGTGTACCTGGGTCCAGTAGGGCAGGTCGTCGTTGTAGGCGTTGCAGTCGTACTCAAACCCGCCCTCCTCCACCACCAGCTCCCGGGTGTTGACGCTGGGGCCGTAGCGGGTGTACCAGCCCAGGGGCCGCTGTCCGCAGATGCGTTCGATGGTGGCCACGGCCTCGCTGATGGCGCGGCGCTCTGCGTCGCGGTCCATGCGATAGTACTCCTCCCAGCGGTTGCCGTGGCCCATCATCTCATGGCCCCGGCGGATGATCTCGGGACCCACCTCCGGGTTTCGCTCCAGGGCCAGGGCGCAGGCGTAGAAGGTGCCCTGAACGCCGTTGCGTTCGAGGACGTCCATGATGCGCCAGACACCGACGCGGCTGCCGTACTCGAAGAAGGACTCGTTGGCCAGGTCGCGCTCCCCGGGGCCGGCGGGGGAGGGAGATTCTCCGGAGGTCTCGCCCCTGGGGTCTCCGTCCAGGATGGAGTACTCGGAGCCTTCCTCGTAATTGACAACCACCGAGACGGCGATCCTGGCATCGTTGGGCCAGCGGACCTCCGGCGGGTTGGGGCCGTAGCCGGCAAAATCGCGTTCCTGCATGGCGAGCCTCCATACCTCCATTGAGAGCGTCTGGGATCATCGCCCCATACCCGGTACGGGGCCGGGGCGGCCGTTGATTATCCGCGTTTCCGGTGGTCTTATTGTATCCCTTGCTGTATCGCTTGCTGCCGCCTCGACGGGGGACAGTCCCGGATACGGCGGGGTCTTCAGTTGCTGCGCTCGGCGAACTCCGCCTTCGCAGCCTCGACCAGGGCGGCGTCACACAGCAGGTCGCTGGCGGTCAGGCTGAGGGTCTTGGCCACAAGCAAAGCGTTGTTGAGGGCAAGACCGGTCACGGCAGTCTCGCACATATCCCTGGTGTGGGAGGCCACCGGCCCCTCGCTCACGGCGTACCTCATCTCGAAGGCCGGCATGACCTGGCTGACGTTGCCGAAATCGGTGGAAGCGCCGCTGCCGGGGCGGCCCGGTATCGGCTCATCCAGTCTCATCCCCAGCGTCCGGGCGTTGGCTCCCACCGCCTGGGCCAGCGCCACGTTGGGCTGAACGTTCTCGTAGAAGGGGTAGAATTCCTCCACCTCGAGGCGCGCGCCGGTCATGGACGCCGCCCCTTCCGCCACCTGCCTCACCTTTCCCGCCACCTCATCGCTCAGGTATCGTCCGTCGCGGGAACGCAGCATGAAGTTGGCGGCGGCGAACTCCGGCACCACGTTGGGCGCAGTGCCCCCGTCGGTGATCACTCCGTGAATGCGAACGTCGTCCCGCAGGTGCTGGCGCAGGGCGTCGATGCCGGTGAACAGGTGGATGACGGCGTTGAGGGCGTTGATGCCCGCCTCGGGCGCGGCGGCGGCATGGGCCGCCCTGCCGTGGTACATGTAACGGTAGCCGACCATGGCCAGGCTCCAGCTTTCTCCCACCGGCGCGGACGCGGGTATTATGGTGCGGTTGGAAAACGGGTGGGACGAGAGGGTGGCGTCCACGCCGTCGAACACTCCCGCCTCCAACAGGCGTATCTTGCCGCCGCCTCCCTCTTCCGCGGGCGTTCCGATGACCACCACCCGGCCGGGCAGGGCCGGGGCGTTCGCTTGCAGACCCAGGGCAGCGCCCATCGCGGCCATAGCGATGAGGTTGTGTCCGCAACCGTGGCCGATGTCGGGCAGCGCATCGTATTCAGCCAGGACGGCGATGGCCGGTCCCTCGCCTCCGCCTCCCGGTATGGTGGCCCGGAACGCGGTTTCCACACCGCCCACGCCGCGTTCCACCCGGAAGCCGCGTTCTTCCAGGAAACGGGCCAGGGCGTCGGATGAGTAATACTCCTGGTAGTTCAACTCCGGGTGGGAATGGACATCCAGCGACAGGTCGAATAACGCCTGCCTCGACGCCTCGATGGCCGAGTTGGAGCGGCCGGCCAGGTCTTCTTTTGTTCCGGTGTTCCGGTTGGTCATAACATTCTCTCCTTCGTGCAGGACGCCCAACCGCCGGTTTCACGTCACGCACCGGGGTTGTCTCCCGCCCGGCTGCGGCTGGCGAGGTAGTCGTAGACCGCGGTCCCTCCGATGACCGCCCCGGTAATGCCCAGGGTGAAGGGCAGGGTCATCATGAAGGTCAATATCACAGCCTCCGGCTGCACACTGCCCAGGGCCAGGTCCGCAACCCGCACAATAATCACGAATGCCAACAGCAACAGCCAGGCGATACCCGCGTACTTGGACACTCGCTTGGTGTTACGATAGGCCATGCTCTCACCCCGGTTGCATCTAACATAGAAAGGCACTGCTACAAAACGGCGCTGCCACGCCCCGCCATGTTCATAGGGACGGCAGGGACTCTCCCCCGCATCCCGGACCCCAAGAGCAAACGGGACCGCGTTGGCCCGGTGATTGACTGCCGGCATGTTGAGTATTCTACAGCGTAAAGATACTATTTGCCGGGCCTGTTCCCGGGCTATTCCAGATGATGGAGGAGGCGATTGATGGAGGAAGCGATGCCAACCGTAAGTGGCGCTTTTGCCGCCGGTGACGGCGTGAACATTCACTACCAGGTTGCGGGACAGGGCCTGCCGCTCCTATTCTCCCACGAATTCGCGGGAGACATAACAAGCTGGGAGCCGCAGGTCAATTTCTTTGCCCGGCGCTACCGGGTGATCACCTATTGCCACCGGGGCTATCCGCCTTCGGACGTGCCCGAGGACCCCGGAGCCTACTCGCAGAATCGGCTGGTCGCCGACATGCGGGAGCTGCTGAGGCACCTGGGCGTCGACCGGGCATACGTTGCCGGCCTGTCGATGGGGGCAGCAACCGCGGTCAGTTTCGCCATTGCCCACCCGGAGATGTGCCGGGCGCTGGTGGCGGCGGCCACCGGCACGGGGTCCACGGACCGGGAGCATCACGTGGAAGCCTTCAGGCAAAACGTACAACGATTGCAGTCGGAGGGCATTGGCGCGTTTGCCGATGCGTACGCCAGCGGGCCGACGCGGGTACAGTTCCAACGCAAGGACCCGGCAGGATGGGAGAAGTTCCGGGCCGGGCTGGCGGCCCACTCGGCCAGGGGGTCGGCGCTGATGACGCAGGGAGTTCAACTGAAGCGGCCGACGGTGTTCCAACTGGAGGAGGAGATGCGCCGGATGACTGTGCCGACGCTGCTGATGGTGGGCGACGAGGACGAGCCCTGCATCGAGCCCATGCTGTTTATGAAACGGTGCATTCCCGGCAGCGGCCTGGCGATGTTCCCCCAGAGCGGCCACGCCATCAACCTGGAGGAACCCGCGCTGTTCAACAGTACGGTGCTTGACTTCCTGACCGCGGTGGAAGCGGGGGCCTGGGCCACCCGGGGCTAGGAAAGGGGCGATACCTGCTGCCGCCGGTCCCGGCGCCCTCCCTTAACCCCCTGAACACGTAACCCCTGAACACGCCCCACATGCCCGGCGGCCTCTTCACCCGCTGGCGAAAATCTCGTTGGCGATGTCCATCGCGCCGCGGGCGAAGGGTATCCCGGCGTACAGCGTCATGTGGCCGAACACCTCAATGACCTGGTCCCTGGTAAACCCGATGTTCAGCGCGCCGCGGATGTGGCTCCGCAGGGGACCCTCCCGGCCCAACGCGGCAAGGCAGGTCATGGTGCAGAGGCAGCGGCTGGGAAGGTCGAGACCCGGCCGGGTCCAGGTCGCGCCCCAGTAGTATTCCCCGGTGATGCGGCCCAGCTCCCTCTCGGCTTCCGTCGGAGGGGCGGGACGTGCCGCCGGGGTCGTGCCCATGTAGCTGCGCCGGAACTCGTCGCCCCGCTGGAACAGGCTGTCCGGGTCTTCGTTGGCATCGTGGATGCGGGCCGGCGTGAAGTCTATCCCGCGCTCCTCGAAGACCTGCTTGCACAGGGTCAGCGCCTGGATGCCCGCGGGCGCTCCGCCGTACCAGGTGTCGTGAATGATCAGCTCCACGACCTGCTCCGGCGTCAACCCTATGTTCAGCGCGTTGCCCAGGTGCCGCTTCAACTGCACTTCGCGGTTCATGACGATGAGGCATGAGAGGGTAATCATCTCCCGCTGCGCCGGCGTCAGGGCGGGACGCTTCCAGATGGTGCCGAACAGGGCCTCGCCAAGTATCCTCTCCAGGTCGGGCGCAATGTCCCACGCCCCCGGCGACGACCCGCCGGTGATTTGCCCGCCGCCGAACATCCTCCGGGTTTCCTGCCCGCGTTCGTAGCGGTCGTCCAGTTCGCTCATGGCGCGCCTCCATAGTGGATTTTCCGGGGTGGATTTTCCGGGTCCGAAACGCGGACAGTGTAAGGCGGCCCGCTGAGGGGCGCAACCGCTTGGCGGGCGAGCCGGGAAGCGCCTGTACCGGGTAGTATGGCCGCGCATGCGCCGCTTGGTGTTGCAATCCGGTGTTACAATGCTGTCGGACCAACCTGCAAAAGGAGCGTCGCATTGGTAGCAACTGACCGGGTCCAGGAGATTTTTGAGGATGCTCGCTCGCTTTATGCCAGTGCATTGGAGCGGCTGGAAGCTGGCGACATAAGAGACGCCGCTGAAAAGGCTTGGTGTGCCACCAAGCGGGCTACCGACGCCCTGATTCTGTCAAAGACGGGTGAATTGCCTCCAACATCTTCAGAGACGAACAAATCATTCCGGCGGCTCAGAAGGCAATATCCGGACACTGATATACTGTCCAGGGGATATGCTGAGAGGATTAGATTCCTTCATGGCGACTGCTTTTATGACGGGCAATGTGATCCGTTGGATGACACGGAGATTCTTATACGTTCAACCTTGGAATATATCCAGAACGTTGAGAGTCTCGTCTAACTGCAACCCTGTTAACTGTAATCCCGTGCGAGTTCATCGGGGCATATAATTCCCAAACGAAACTCCAGCGGGGACCGGATACGGTTTCATAGATGCCCAACCGCTACCACACTCCGTTCCCCATCCCTACCCGGCTACCAGCATCTCGTCGGTGCTGAAGAGGGGCGACAGCAGCCGGGGGGAGTCGCCGGTGACCAGCGCCATGTCCTGCAGGTGCCAGTAACCGATGTGCGGTTCGAGGGCCACCACCATGCCCTCCTCAAGGACACAGGGGCTGGAGGGCACCATGTACGGCTCCTGCTGGTGCCACCAGGGACCGACGCCATGCCCGGCCAGGGACACGTTCCCCTGGAACCCGGCCTCGTGGAAGCTGTCGTTGGCGAAGTGGTAGATGTCCGCAGCCCGCGCGCCGGGGCGGCACCGGTCGATGGTGGCGCGGTAGATGTCCCTTGTGACCCGGTAAATGCGTTTCTGCTCGTCTGAGGGTGTGCCCACACAGACGCTCCGGGACTGGTGGCCGGGGTAGCCGTTCAGGTATGCGACATAATCGTTGCGGATAATGTCGCCCGCCTCGAATGCCATGTCGCTCTCGCCGCCGTAGGCCACGGCGTTGCGGCTGGAGTTGAGGATGCCGTGGGCCCAGTTTGCGCCCCGGCGCAGGCAGCTTTCGATGATCCGGCTATGCACCAGCCGTTCCGTGTCGCCGGGCCGGACAGTGGGCAGAACCTCCAGGTACGCCTCGTCCAGCAGCCGGGCGCCGGCTTCCAGGGCGGCAACTTCTTCCGGGGTCTTGATCCAACGCACCCGGTCCATCAGACCGGCGCTGTCGACGATACGCGCGCCGGGCAGCAGCTTGCCGATTTCCTCCCAGCGGCTTGCGCTGACGTAGCTCTTCTCGAACCCGACGGTCTCTTCCGCCAGCCCCAGTTGCCGAAGAACCCCGGCGGCCCTCTCATAGGGAGACTCGGCGTAGTCGTCGACGACCTCGATGCGTTCCAGCCACGAGTCCCGGCGGGCCAGCGGGGCGGCATAGGAGTTCAGCACCATCACCGGCTCGCCCGTCCGCGGCCATACCAGCAGCACCTCCCGGGGCGAGTCCGGGAACTCCAGGTGGCGCGCCAGGGTGCCGGGGTAGGCGAACCCGGCCAGGTAGGTGAAGTTCTTGCCCGAGCGGGCGACTATGGCCGAAATGCCTTCCTCGTCCATCAGCCGGTGCAGCCGCTCCACGTTGGCGATTATCTTGCCGAAGGCGTTGGCCATAATGGTCACTCCCTTTCCAGGTATTGCCGAATCCCCCTGTCCAGCAGGGGGACCCGGTCAGTGGAGCCGGTAAGAGCTGCGGCCGGGCTGGTCTTCACCGGGAACGCTGCCCATACCGGGCGCGGGGCCGGAATTCGATTCTTCAGCAGGCCCCGTCGTTTGAGAAGTGTCGTCTGAGATGTATTGTAGCATCGGCCGGGGACATTGGAGTCTAACCGGCGGTATGATGGCCGGGGTGGCCGTGAATTGACAACGGTTGGCAGCGGGGCATGGTTGGCTGGAGTCCTCCGCCCTGATTGACCGGATGACGATACTGAATCTACAGAGGTTCCTGCGCTTCGCAGGGGATTATATACTTGATTGCCCAAGTAGGGCCTGGCGGATCCCGATTCACCGGGGTGATCAGCAAGCCTTACGACATCAATCCAACATCAATCCAAGGAGCGTGCATCATGGCAGAGAAGATCCGCCTGGGGTTCGTGGGAGCAAACGTGAACTCGACCTGGGCCTCCCAGTCCCATTTCCCGGCTTTACTGGCCAGCCCGGATGTTGAGTTTACGGCGGTCTGCACCACCCGGCCCGAGAGCGCAGAGGAGGCCCGCAAAGCCTTCGGCGCGAAGCTCGCATTCCATGATTTCCGGGAAATGGCGGTGTCGCCGGAGATCGACGCGGTGGCCGTGGTCGTGAGGGTGCCGTCGCACTATGAGCCAACGAAGGCCGCAATCGAGGCCGGCAAGCACGTGTTGACCGAGTGGCCCCTGGGACGGAATACTGCCGAAGCCGAGGAACTTGCGGCCCTGGCACGGGACAAGGGCGTACAGACCGCGGTGGGTCTGCAATCGAGGGTCAGTCCCGCACTGCTGTACGTCAAGGAGCAGATCGAGTCCGGCTATGTGGGCGAGGCGCTGTCGTGTCACGTGACCACCATGCGCGATGGCAGGCTGGAACGCCATTCGAGCAACACCTGGCAGCGGGATGTCAGCCAGGGCGCAAACACCCTGACCATTGCCAACGGACACGTCATTGACGCCCTGCGCTTCGTGGCCGGGAATTTCAGCCGGGTGGCTTGCACGGTCAGCACCCAGGCAAAGCAATGGTACGAGACCGATACCCAACGGTTCGTGGAAGTCACAGCCCCGGACAATGTGCGGGTCAGCGGACAGTTGGAGGGCGGCGCGGCGGCTTCGGTACATGTCGGGGCCGTACCCTGGGCCGGCAGCGGCTTCCGGATGGAGATCTACGGACGGGAAGGCACATTGGTCGCCACGGGGAGCGTCTCCTCCCAGCGGGGCGAGATGCTGCGGGTGCAGGGAGCGCGGGGAAGCCACGAGTTGCAGGACCTGGACATACCCGAGAGATTCTTCTATGTGCCGTCCGGCTTCCCCAAAGGAGACCCCTTCAATATCGGGCAACTGTACACCCTGTTCGCCGGCGCGGTCCGAACCGGACAGAGCCTGCAGCCGACCTTCGATGTAGCGGTTGACTTGCACCGGTTCCTCGACACCATCAAGGAGGCGTCGGATACGGGCCGGGAGCTGCCGGTGGCCTGAGCCGGCATTTTCTCAATTGCCGGAGACATGCCGGCATCAAACTCTGGAGGCCCCGCCGTTTCCGCTTGTCACCCGGTGATGACAGGAAACCCGCGGGGCCTCAACAGATTTGGCGGTACGAGACCGTCAGGCTGCCGCGGGCGCGGGCACGTGGGTCTTCAGGAAGCGCCGGGTGTGGTCTACGACCTCGTCGATGTGCTCCTGCGAGTCTTTCCAGGGGAAGATGGTGACCTCGGAGTTGGGGGCGAGGCTGGCAACCTCCATCGCGCACTCGTATGGGTGCGCGGGCACGTCGTCGGGCGCTATCAGTATCGGCGTCTGCAGGTTGCGCACGAAGTCGCGGGAGACGGTGAAAACGAAGTCGGCCCGGTTCGTGTACATGTTGGTTAAGAAGTCATGGACCATGTCCATCGTGATTTCCGGACGCTTCTCGCAAAGGGGCGGCCCCCAGCCCGTGATGTTGTTCTGGTAGAAGATATCCGGCATCTCCGGCCTGAACCCGCTGGGCTGCATGAACGCCGCCGCCACAACGCGGTCCCCGGCCCGCCTGAGCAGGTTGTGGATCATTGGCCCCCCGATGCAGAAGCCCATGACCAGGAACTTATCGACACGGAGATGGTCCATCAGCCCGAGATGGTCGTCAGTGTACGCATCCCAGGGGCGGTCAATCTCCAGCGGGCCGGTGGACTGGCCCGGATTGGCATTGCGCAGGTCGGCGGCGATACAGCGGAATTCGTTGTTGTAGGTCTCCATGGGGTTGAAGGGCGACCGCAGGGACGACAGGCAGGAGTTAAGTCCGCCGCCCGGAATGATCAGCAGGGGGAATCCCGAACCGGCCTCTTCGTAATAGATACGGGTATCGCCTCTTTCATAGAACGGCATGGCAGTTTTCCTCCATCAGCAAGTTGCAAAGCCAACATGGGGTCCAACAGGCAGGCCGGAGTCTGCGGCACAACAACCGGAAACGGTGTGTTGTACGAGATATGCCCAGTCTGTCTGTTCTGTAGTGGAATCTAACCCAATATGGCTCAGGCGGTCAACAAAGCGGCTCGTAACGCCGGTCCATGTGCTTGGATTCCCAATATATCTGGCACCACTTGGCCAAGTCGTCCCACCTCATCTGAGAACACGGACCCCCAATGCCGCCAACGGCGGCACGCTCGCGGAAGATAGAGGATCCAGGTTCCAATGGCAGTCTCATTGGGGGTCAATTCAGCGAAGACGATAGTGAGCAAAATGGCGGAGGAAGTGTCCGCCTAATTGATACCGTAAATGGCTATGGGAATGCTCCAAATAACTTCAATAATGCCTATCGCATACTAAACCAAAGCCAAGATGGGATGTGCACTTGCAGTACGGCGTGAATCAGGCCAGGAATCACGTAAGAGCAGCACGGCCCTTGATTGCGGCACTGTCCGGCAGCGCCGTTTCACTTCATCCTTCCGGCTGGCCAGACCGGCCAGGTAGTTGCCGGCCCGCAGGCGTTGATGCTCCATCAGGGCCGCCATGAAGGCGGTGAGGGACACTGGCGGGCGGAACCCGGCCAGGCCGATGGACGCGGTGAACTCCTCCAGCCAGCCCACCCGCAGCGGTCCCGGCAGGGCATTCAGGTACTGGAAGAACTCCAGGCCGCCTGGAGCCTGCCATAGACAGCCGCTCTAGGTCACCGGGGTCCAGGCCCAAGGCCCGGTGGTCGTCAACCCGGCCCCGGGCGTCCAGGGTGGTGATCACCGCGTGGGACGCTCCCGCAGCGCCTCGGTCTCCCGGTCCCGCCGGTCTGACCGGCCCATTTCCTCCCTCCTCGGCCCGGACGCTGACATCCGTTGCGATCGGGGCAATGCCGTCTCACAGCTTGATTATACTGCAAGTCTAGCAGAAATATACAAAAGGCCATACAAAACAACATACCAATAAGGTTTGAATAATGTTGATACCATACGCCTGATGGTATATAGTTTTACTGGTCCTCCACGCCTGCGGAATGAGCGGCAGACCGCGCGGCTTAGCGAGTAGGGAGCGGGCCGGGTGCGGTTGCCACAGAAACAACCGCTACGCCGGGTCTGAATACGCCGCTCTGACCCGACCGGGAAGGCACCGGCAGTTAACTAGGAGGCAGCACGGCATGTTCGACACCGCTAGCAACACCAACAGCAAGGCAGGCCGCCCCGTTGAGCCGATACATACCCCTGCTAGGGGGGAACCACCGGTCTGCTCGAATAGCAGGGCGGTAGGCCCTCCCTTGCCGAAGGCCGACGCCCAGCGTCCGATGGTGTGGGAATCCCGCTCCAGCGCTTCCGCCATGGCCGATGCTGTCCAACCCTGGGCTAGGAGCAACATTGCGTACCAACGCTCCCGCTCCCTTGGCGTGGGCGCCAGAATCATCCGCGGCCTGAGGTCCTTCACTCTCATCTGCCATCCTTCCAGCCATGGCCCTATCTCACTCACCTCCCAACTCCCGAGGTCAGCTAACCAGCTACGGCCTCAATTTGCCCCACTCCTCCGCGCATTTCACCTTGGCTTTGGTTTAGTTCCTGTCCTGGTCCTCCTCATGGCGGGCTGCGGCGTCGCCGCCAATGAATCACCACCGGCATTGGAGGGCACGCCGTCCCCTCCCGTTGCGTCAGTGGAAGAGTTCGCCGCGTCCCTCGGCATCGACCCAGACGCTCCGCCTCCGCCCATGTCTCCCGCGCAGGCGCTGATTGCCGCCCGCTACGACACGAACGGCAACAACATGATCGAGAAGGACGAAGCGATAGCGGCAATCAACGACTACCTCTTTGGCGGCAACATCACCAAGGATGATGTGATAGCCATCATCAACCTCTACCTGTTCGGGGGCTTGATCAATCCCAATCCTGGCCCCACCCCCGCCGCGGGTCCGGCGCAACTCTCCACCATGATCGCCCGCGTCCGCCCCGCCGTCGTCAAGGTGCGGAGCTCGGAAGGTACGGGCAGCGGTGTCATATTCCAGACCGATAACAACTACGCTTACGCCGTCACCAACCAGCACGTGGTGGGCTACGGCACCAACGTCACCGTAACCGTAGGGGACACCAGGCAACTCTCCGGCTACGTCACCGGGGCGGATAGCAGGCGGGACCTGGCCGTGGTCCGCATCCCTTGCGCTGACTGCGTTGCCGCTGAGTTCGGCGACTCCCTGAACCTAAACGCCGGGGACGAGGTGGTGGCCATCGGCTATGCCCTGTCTTCCTTGCAGCCGCAAGTGCTGGTAAGGCCCACCAGGGTCATCCCGCCGGGCCAGGCTTCGGTCAACCACGGTATAGTGTCCGCCTTCCGCTACTACTCTGCACGGGATGTCGAGCTGGTCCAGAGTGATGCGCCCATCAACCCGGGCAACAGCGGCGGCCCGCTACTCAACCTCGACGGGCAGATCGTCGGCATTAACACTTGGAAGTTAGGCGGTGTGGTGCCGAGAGCGGAGAATGTGAACTACTCCATCATGGAGACCACGGTCCAGAACCGCATCCCCGCCCTCCTCTCCGGCAATCTGCCCCGGCCGAGGCCCCAGCCCTCTCAGGCCCGTCTGGTAACCGTCTTCGGTCCTCTGACCGGGCACCTGCACCATGACGGTGATGACCGATATTATGAGAGTGTCACTTCTCATGTGTCACTCAAGGACATCAGCGGCCGGCGCATGGTTCCAGAACCCCTATGCTGGCACCAGCAACCAGCCCTTTACCTACGGCTTCAGATTGCGCGCATATGGCACAAATCCACACTTGATCTTCTACGTGCATAGCGACGGTTACTGGCGCGTGATCAAGAGGACCGGCCGGAACGAAGAGGTGGTCGCCACAGGAGCGGCCCCCAGCCTGCGTACCGGCTACCTCCAGTGGAACTACGTCTTGGCCCTGGCGGTGGGAGACTACACCGCCTTTTACCTGAACGGGCAGTGGATGCAGGTCTCAGGCGGCCTCGACATATTCCCTCTGGGGCCAGGCACGGACAGAGGCTGGGTAGACATCATAACCGCGTACATCAGTGGAACAGAACGTGAAGGTGCCATTACCCACTACGAGAACTTCAGGGGTCGGGTCTTGGAGTCGTCGTCCGTCTCCGAGGGAACAAACATGCAGGACCTCATGGCCCACGTCGAAGCGGAGTACCAGGGCGGCCCGCCGTCCGCAACGGAGTCCTCCACAGGCCACCGGCATCCCGCCGAAGCCATTCCCAACCCGTGACGGGAGGAGCAAACAAAATGGCCCCGAAATGGCACATGCGCCCCGCCTAAACCCCATGATTAGGCATGAATCCAATCCAGCATGGAGGCCATTGCCTCCGCCACTTTCGTGTTCTGTAAAGTCTGAAACCTGCCCGCCCACGCCTGGATTAAGTCGCCGAGCACCGTTCCCTAAAACACTACCGCGTCCCCCTCTTTGCGTGGGAATGGGTGGGGCGCACGGACAAGCTCACCGCATTCTCGGCAGGACCCCTGGGCAGGCATGGCCTATTCCCAAAACAGACGGAGTGTATTATCGTTGTGCACAGGAATCGCCGGGTCGGAGGCGGTCCGGCGAAACTGATCTAACCTACTTGGTATGATGGAGGTAGCCATGAAGTTGCTGCGAATCTCGGCCATCGAACACGTGCCCCTGGGGCCGGCCACTCCCATCGAGGGTTGGACCGGCGGGGAAGTCCACCGCACCCGCCAGCCGCTGTTGCCCGATGGGACCAGCGAGCACTTCAGCAGCAGCGTGGTCAACTTTGAGAAGGGCGCCACCACGGGCTGGCATACTCACACCACCGACCAGATACTGGTCATTACCCTGGGCAACGGCATAGTGGCCAACGAGGAGCAGACGCTGGAAGTCAGCGTTGGCGACGTGGTGCAGATTCTGCCCGGCGAGAATCACTGGCACGGGGCAACGGCCGATTCCTACATGTCGCATATCACGATAACCGGCCTGGCGTAGTCCACTGAGAACGCCGCCCAACGCCCGGCTGCCTCAATCGCATCCGCGCGGGGCGGCGGGCGCCAGCCTCAAGGAGATCCGGCGTGCCGGACGGAGAGCGGCGGGTAGGGCCCGTCCCTGGTGGAAGGGGTTTACCTTCCGCAGCCCACTGCTCCACGGGTTGGGCCTGGCGACAAATGAAGTGACCGGGCCGCCGGTTTACTCTGCCAGACAGTCCAGTATCCCTTTCGCCAACCCAAGCAGTTCCTCCCGCGTGGCGACTATCCCGTGGTAGCCGTGCTCCGAGAAAGGAAACCGGTCCGTTTCCAGGGCCACGGCTATCAGGGGAACGCCGTTATCCGTCTCACCGGGTATGGTGTGGACCGTATGGCGGGTCAAGCGTCCCGCCGAATGCCACTGCTCACGGACTACGCTGGGCATGTCCGGCGGAAGACCGTTGCGAATCGTCATAGCATTTCCTCCATTGCGCAGGATTCCCGCGAAAGCGGGAATGACGGGTTGGATGCAGATATTATCCAGGCATCAGGCCGGGCTGTTCATCTGTCGGCGTGTGGGTTTGAGTAAGTATAACCGGAAGATGGGCCGCATGATGGACCGGGTTGGTAATGGTCGTTTGAACTTCCCCCCGTGCGACTCCGCCATTACGTCTCCCTGTATCCCGCATTCGTCTACGTAGAGCCTGGGCTTGCCTCTCTGCAATACAATCTCCGTTCACGCAGCCAATATGGCTTGCAACGATAAGGTCCGGCGGTTGCGTCTCGGTAACGTCCAATGAATGATTGCCACGTTCAGAGTAAGGAGCCGGATGTTCCCGGTCAATGACGGGAAGGGTCTCTTGATATTGACTCCCACGCCGGTGTGGGGCCTGACGCCCACTTCAACCAACCCCCAGGTAGGTCCGTTAAGGTATCCCTGCCGGGTACGCTCTCCCCGGAGTACCGCGCACCGTTGGCGGGGGTATAATGGGCGCAACCGGATATACGAGAGGTCTTCCCATGCCCCTGCGAAAACGGCCCGGGGTTGCCGTCGTTGAAGTCCACGGCGTTATCGGCACGAGAGTCCGAATCCCCGTCTACGAGCGCCTGTTCGACTCCATAGCCAAGAGCAAACGCCACGGCGCACTGGTAGTGGACATCGACTCTCCCGGCGGGTCCGCATCGGGGTCGGAAGTCCTGTACTACGCCATCAGGAAAGTCGCCGCGGCCAAGCCTGTAGTTGCCTACGTGCGGGGTATGGGCGCGTCGGGAGGGTACTACCTGTGCTGTGCCGCCAGTCGTGTTTTCGCCCTGCCCAGCGCCCTGGTCGGTTCCATCGGCGTCATCTACCTGCGCCCGGTCCTTCACCAACTGCTGGGCAAAATGGGCGTCGAGTTCTCGGTGTTCAAAGAGGGCCGTCTCAAGGACATGACCGGCTTCTGGCGCAGTCCCACCGACGAGGAGGAGGAGAAGTTCCAGGGCCTGCTGACCGACATGTACGCCAACTTCGTCGCGGTGGTCTCCTCCGGGCGTTCCATCGACAAGCAACAAGTCCTGGAGCTTGCCACCGGGGAGGTGTTCACGGCGAGCCGGGGGAAAGACCTGGGGCTGGTGGATGAATTCGGAGGGCTAGACCAGGCCGTCGAGGCTGCCGCCGGAATGGCGGGCGTAACTCCAAGGCCGGTGTGGGTGCGCCCCCGCCGTCCATTCTCGGAGCGGCTGATGGGGCGTTTCGGGAACAACCAGGGGCTGGGGACGGCCTTGGCCGGGGAACTGCCGCGGCTCCTGGCCGGAGGCATCTATTACATAGAACCATCCTGCCTGTTGGGAGACTATACCGGCGGCTGAGACTGGGACTATCCGGGGGACATCGGCACAGTTATCCCTCTGCGGGCGTTTCCAGTTGCTTGGCTTCCTGCCAGAGGGCTTCCTTGAACCATCCTGCCTGTTGGGAGACTATACCGGCGGCTGAGACTGGGACTATCCGGGGGACATCGGCACAGTTATCCCTCTGCGGGCGTTTCCAGTTGCTTGGCTTCCTGCCAGAGGGCTTCCTTTTGCACAAGCGGGAGGCTGTCGAATTCGAGGCCACGCCGGGCTGCCAGTTCCTCCATCGAGAGATACCGGCTCCGGAAGCGGGCGTTGGCCTGGCGCAGGGCGTCCTCGGCGTGGACGTCCATCCAGCGGGACAGGTTGACTATGGTGAACATCACGTCGCCCAGTTCGTGTACGCGCTCGTCCTCGTTTGACGCCCGGCGGAGTTCCTCCACTTCTTCAACCAGCTTGTCCAGCACTCCCGAAACGTCGTCCCACTCGAATCCGGAGCGGCCCGCCCGGTCCTGCAAAAGCTGGGCGTAGGTCAGGGCCGGGAGGTCCCGCGGGATACCATCGACCACGGAGCGTTGTCCGCCCTGGCTCTTGCGCTCGGCTTCCTTGATGCGCTCCCAGTTGCGCTCCACCTCCCGGGCATCCGCGGCGGTTTCTCCGCCGAACACATGGGGGTGGCGGCGCACCAGCTTATCGTTGATGTGGGCCAGCACCTCTTCAACGCTGAACTCGCCGTTCTCCCGGGCGATGTCGGCGTGGAATGCCACCTGCACCAGAATGTCGCCAAGCTCCTCGGCAAGGGCCTGGGGATCGTTGCTGTCGATGGCCTCCAGCACCTCGTAGCACTCTTCCAGGAGGTTGCGCTTCAGGGAGGCATGGGTCTGCTCCCGGTCCCAGGGGCAGCCGCCGGGGGCGCGGAGCCGTTCAACGATGTCGAGCAGAGACTGGAACCTGGTCATGTCCATATCGGGGATGTTGTTATTGGTCATGGGCGGATTATAGACGGGCCGGGAATTGCTTCTCAAGAGAGCCGGTGATACCTTAGACCGCCTATGAGAGGTGGCCGGAGGAATATTCCGTCGTTGGTATCCGGTGGGCTGTTCGCGCTGTGCGTTCCACTGTTCCTGATTTGCGCCAGCGTTGCCTGGGCGTTCAACGATCCCGGAGTGTACCACCGGGGCTTTCAGAAGTACCACGTATCCACCTCCTCCGGCATTGAGGAAGGAGAACTGCGGGAGGTAGGGGCCGGGTTCCGCGACTATTTCAACTCTCTGGAGGAGCCGTTGGACATCCGGGCCAGGGTCTACGGGGAGGACCGGGCGCTGTTCAATGACCGGGAAGTCCACCACATGCGGGACGTGAAGCGGCTGGTCTGGGGGGTGTACGCCGTAGCCGTGCTGACGGGGCTTTACCTTGCCGGGTGCGTTGCCTGGGCTTTGACATCCGGCGATGGGGACGCACTGCGAAGGCTGGCGCGACGATGCGTATGGGGCGGCGGGACTACTATCGCGGTTATCGTGCTGTTCGGGGTGTTTGCCCTGACCGGGTTTGCGGCGCTGTTCACCCTATTCCACCAGATCAGCTTCACCAACGACCTGTGGCAACTGGACCCGCGCACGGACTACCTGTTGGTCCTGTTCCCCCTGGGGTTCTGGTTCGATGCCACGGCGACCGTGGCGCTGCGGGCCGCGGCGGGGGCGCTGCTGTTATTGGTGGGCGGGGGCGGATACCTGGTGTACCGGCGGCGGTCCGGCGGTGCGCTCTAGGCGTCTGTGCCGCGGGACGCACTCCCGGATAATGGTTTGACCGATACAGCTTTTTCAATAGTTTCTGCGAGCCACGTATCGAGGCCCTTGCCGGCGGCTTTCGCTGCGGCCTCGGCCGCGTTATAGACGGTCTCAGGCAGCTTTATACGGATGCCCCTGGTGAACGGCTTGTCGGGTTTCCGCCCCTTCTCCTCGCACGCAGCCAGGCAGTCGTCTATGGAGAAGTGAAACTCTTCATTAAGCTGCTCCACAGTGTCGCCGTAAAAGAAAATGATGTCGGCGATGTTCACAACATCGCCGATGAACGCACCTTCTTCTTCGTCGAACTTGTACGAAGCCTGGTATCCCTTATATTCCATCATGACTCAATTTCGGCCCATCGGATACCCGCAAGGGCAGGCCGCCGGAAAATTGCGACGAGAGTCCTGTGGTGCCTGTTTCTTACGCACCCATGTTGACCCGTTCAGGCGGTCTGAAGGGAAGACCGGCGTCAAGCAGCCGAGTTGCCGGGACAGGTGGGCCTAGTGGCCGCAGCCGCAGCCTCCGGCCCCGCAGCAACCGCCGCCGCCCATGGGGGGCATGGGGCTGAAGTCCATCTCGCCGGAGCCGCCCCGGGTGATGGAGGCGAACACGGACAGAGCACGGCGGGCAGGCTGTTCGCAGTTGGGGCAATCCGCTCCGGTGGCGCTCATTGGCTGGAGCTTGTCGAATTTATGATCGCAGGTCGGGCAGAAGTATTCGTACAACGGCATGGTCCAATCTTCCTTATCATGTATGGCCGGATGGTCTGATTCTGTGCATCCGGCGGACAAAAGTATTGACCTGAATCTAACCGACATAGTGATGACCGTCAAGTGGAGGCTTTCCCCGCAGGCGTGATACGCATCGCTTGACACCATTTCCGGCGGGTGTCAGACTAACCTACGGTTGCCTGATTAACGGCGCCAGACCTGCCGACGGTTCTGGGGAGGGCCGTCGGTTGCATAATCGAAACACAGGAGGAGAACATGGCCGACGTCAGGATCGAAGTACGAGCAAACGGCCCCAACCGCGTTACCGGTCCCATAGAGATCGTGGACCAGAGCGGCAACAGCTACACCCTGCCCGAGGGGCAGTGGGTTTCCCTGTGCCGCTGCGGGGCGTCCGAGAACAAACCCTATTGTGACGGTTCCCACCGGGACTGCGGCTTCGAGGCTGCCAGCGAGGCAAAGTAGCCCAATCATAGCTCTCATCGAGGGACGGGTCCCATCCGCCGCTCCACGGCCGGTAAGGTGGTATGGGGTGGCGTTCTCTGGAAGTCCCAGCATCCGGCCTGATTGGTCCGGAGCAGGCCAGGAGCATTGGCCTCAGTACATAAACAGGCCGGGGATGCTTGACCCCGGCCTGTTGTTCGTTGTGCAGGAGGGGGCCTCTAGCCTGGCCGGTACATCTTCCTGACCCGGCGCACCGATTCCAGCCGGTCCTCGGCCAGCCGGTCGGCGGCTGCGGCGGTGGAGATTTCCTCCTCCCTGGAAATGGCTATGATGCGGCCCATTATCTCGTAGATACGCTCCGTCTTCTCCCGGGCGCGCTCCTCGCTGTAGGGCGCTCCCAACTCCACGGACACGTTGATGATTCCCCCGGCGTTGATCACGTAGTCCGGCGCGTACAGGATGCCGCGACGGTGCAGTTCCTCGCCGTCGGCCTCGGTGAGCAACTGGTTGTTGGCCCCGCCCGCCACGATCCGCGCCCTCAGGCGGGGAATGGAATCCGGGTTGATGACACCGCCGAGAGCGCACGGGGAGAAGATATCGCAGTCCATGTCGATGATGTCATCGGGCGGCGCCACGTCGATGCCCATGTCCCTTGCCCGGTCCAGGGCTTCTTCGTGGATGTCCGTGACCACGATCCGGCTGTCCTCTTCAAGCAGGTGGCGGGCCGCTTTGGTAGCGACCTTGCCGAACCCCTGCATGGCGATTTTCTTCCCCGCCAGGGAGTCGGAACCCCACACCTCTTTGGCGCAAGCCTTCATGCCCATGTAGAGGCCCAGGCCGGTCATAATGGAGGTGTCGCCGCTGCCCCCGGCAGTGGTTGGGAGTCCCACCACGTAGTCCGTTTCCTGGTGGATGTACTCCAGGTCGCGGGAAGTGCTGCCGACGTCGGTGGTAGTCAGGTAGCGGCCTCCCAGGGTCTCGACGAACCTGCCGTAGGAGCGCATCAACGCCTCGGTCTTGTCCGCACGGGAGTCGGCGATAATCACGGCCTTGCCGCCTCCGAGGGGGATATCCGCCGCCGCCGACTTGTAGGTCATGGCCTGGGAGAGACGAAGCGCGTCGTCCAGCGCCTCGGCCTCGCTGGCGTAGGGCCAGATGCGCACACCGCCGCAGCCCGGCCCCAGGGTGGTGTCGTGGATGGCTATGATGGCCCGCAGGCCGACTCCGGGGTCGGTACAGAACAGCACCTCCTCGTATCCCCCCTTGCCCATTCTGTTGAGAATATCCATGCTTGCCACCTCCTCCGGCAAATGTATCCCGGCTGGGACTCATCCCCCGCGGGTTAGGGTCTGTGAGACGAAATCAGATTCGGAAACGCTTGCCTGTCATTGCGTATCTCAATGACTAATATCTATTATAGACCTACCATGCCCATAATGAAACCGCCAATTTGACTACGAATTCAAGTTGTCTTGAAGGCCATATAGTGCAGGCTTTCCATAGATGACGGCCAGGTATAACCGATTGAGTAGATACACGCCCAGGGTTATAATCGTTAATGGCGAAACGAGTTTCCAGAGACTTGTCACACTATTCGATGAGGAGGTAAGGGGCAATGGCACAGCAAGCGATGCACGCCCAGATGGGTGGGGAGACTGGCGGCGCGGAGGAACTGGTCCCGGCGGGAGCGGTCACCTTCGGACTGGAATACCGCACCAATGTCGGCGCCATGAATGACGAGGGCATCTGCATCCACGTCTATGGGAACGAGATTGCCGGGGACGACAAGGAGCTGCTCCGGTTCGACTGTTTCCGCATCAACCCCCACTACCATTACCGCAACAAACCCATGAACAAGAACATCCGGCTGGAACTGGACTTCACGGCCGAGGGGGACCCACTGGCCTGGACGCTGGACAAGATCAGGAACCGGCTGCCCATCATGCTGCTGCGTTGCGAGGCCGACGACGTGGCCCGCGTCATGGACCAGCGGGACGTGAACGCCGTACTGCCCAAGATAGTGGCCTGGGCGGAGACCAAGACCCACCAGCGGGGGTAGCGGATAACAGTCAGTTCGCGGCAACGAGATGCCGTTGACTTGGAAACTATCTCAAATCCAGTCCGCACTGCTTAAATCCGGTCCTCGGCTGAAGCCCGGACCCTCTACGAGTGCGCCGGCCATTTGCCGCGTAGAGTGTCCGGGCTTTCAATGGTTGAAGAATATGGATTCCCGCGAAAGCGGGAATTGCAGCCTGGCGACGTAACACACTTTTAGATAGTCTCTCAACCGTTCCAGGGTATGACGTTGCGTTCAGCAGTTGAGCAGGAGATCAGGGACCTGATTCAAAAGAATGGACGAATTACATTCGCCCGGTTCATGCAGGTCTGCCTGTACTCGCCCAATGGAGGCTTTTATTCCCGCCGGGACAACAGTATCGGCTCTCACTTCGGGACATCTTCCACGAGCCACCCGGTCTTCGGCGCCCTGATCGCACGGCAACTGGAGCAGATGTGGCACATCCTCGGAGACCCGCCCGTTTTCCATGTGATCGAGGCAGGTTCCGGCGACGGCGCCCTGGCCCAATCCATCGTGGATGCCTGTTGGCGGACGGCCCCCCGGTTCGCCCGGGCGCTTTGCTATGTCGCCGCGGACTACGAGCCTGGACTGCTCCAATCACCTGCCCATACCATTGGCTGGGCTAACGGGGCTGGAGACCAGCCATCGCCAGGAAGGCAAGACGCGGTCCCTGGAATCCAACGGGTTAAAACCGAAGGAGTCCGGGCTTTCCGAAATGTTACCGGCTGCATCTTGTGTAACGAACTGGTCGACAACTTCCCTGTCCACCGGTTCGCCGTCCAGGATGGAAGAGTCAAGGAAGTCTTCGTCACATTGGCGGAGGGGAATCTCACCGAAGTCCTGGACGAGCCGTCCTTGCCTTGCATCGAAAAGAGGCTGGCCAGCCTGGGTTTATTCCTGGCTGAAGGGTATAGGGGCGAGGTGAACCTGGCCATTGAGGACTGGACCGGCCAGCTTTCCAGGTCCCTGGACCGCGGGTTTGTTCTCACTATCGATTACGGTCAACCGGCCGCCGGCATCTACTCGCCCCGAAATGCCCAGGGTACGCTGGTCTGTTTCAACCGGCACGTCATCAGCAGCGATCCGTACCGGAACATCGGGCAACAGGACATTACCTGCCAGGTGGACTTTACCTCCCTCATGCGGGCGGGCGACCGGCATGGGCTGGCCACGGTGGGCTACACTCTGCAGAGCCAGTTCCTGATGAACCTTGGCTTCTCCTCGTTCCTCGAAGCTATCGAGACGCAAGGCCCTCAGATCTGGGGTTTATCCGCCGCCCGAATGGAACTGAGCCGCATGGCCATGATGACTCTGGTGGACTTGGAGGAGTATGGCGGCTTCAAAGTGCTTGCCCAAGTCAAAGGGAACGGGCTGGAAACTGGTCTCCTGGGATTCAAGCCCCAGACCTGGAGTTAAGCCGGCAAATGTGACAGGCATATCATTCCGCTCGCTGGCGCACCGAGAACACTGTCCCGTACCAAACTTCCGGCCGGGGAGCGGTGGATAGGACCCTTCTCTCGTGGATTGCAATTAGGCGGCCGGTATTTTTAGGTACAGTTCACCGGCGATGGGAGATGGGAAATGTCGCCGAATTCTTGGGGCATCCGCACTGCCGCGCCTCAAATTGGTATACTCTCTCTTGCCTGGGCCGGGCGTGTTCGGAAAACTCCAGACTTGGAGTCATGGTGGATAGGACCTGTCCCCAGAACGGAAACCGATTGAACGGTTGGGAGAGTGGACCCGATGCTGGAAATGAGGAGCCTGGTCCCAGAGGAGTTTGCCGAGTGGTGCCGGGTGGAGTCCCGCGCCCACAGCAACCGGCTGAACGCCGACCCGGCGGAGCTGCTGCCCCATTTCGACCTGGACCGCTCCATCGCCGTCTTCGACAACGGGAACCAACCACCCAAAATAGTGGGCGGCTCCCACTCCCACTTGCTGGAGATGTCCATACCGGGAGGCGCGTCCGCAGTCGCCGGGGTGGCCAACGTTTACGTGCTGCCGACACACACCCGGCGCGGGATCCTGACCCGGATGATGCGCCACCAGTTGAACGACATCCACGAGCGCGGCGAACCACTGGCTGCGCTTTTCGCCACCGAAAGCGTCATCTACGGCAGGTTCGGCTACGGTGTCGGGTCGGTCCATGAGCGATGGACCATTGAGCGCCCCTACAATGCCTACGCACGGCGGCATGAAACCCGTGGCCAGCTCACATTCGTGGAACCCGAGGACATCACGAAAGACCTTCCCGAGGTGTCCCGGCGGAGCACCGAGGGGCGCCCCGGAGTGTTCCAGAAGCCGATGTACCGTTGGGAGCGGGAAGCGCGGGACCCGGAGCACCGCCAGGGGGGCCGGGGAGGGACATTCTACGTCGTTTACGAGGAAGACGGGCGTCTGGACGGCTATGCTGCATACCGCACCGGCGGAGGGGTCCTGACCGTCAATGAGTTGATGGCAACCACCAGGGAGGCGGCCACCGCGTTGTGGCGGTACTGCTTCGACGTGGACCTGATCGCCAACACCGAGGTATTGAAGCGCCCCGTGGATGACCCGCTGCCGTGGATGCTTGCCGACCCGCGCCGGTTGCAGAGGTCGGCCCGGGACGGTATGTGGCTGCGGGTGGTAGACGCCCGCGCCGCCCTCGAACAGCGGGCTTACATGGAGAGCGGCCGGCTGGTGATCGAGGTCCGGGATGAGGTATGCCCCTGGAACGACGGGCGTTTCGAGTTGGAGGGGTCTCCCGAGGGGGCCGCTTGCCGTCCTACTGGCTTGTCCCCGGACCTGAGCATTACCGTTTCCGCACTGGCCTCCACCTACCTCGGCGCGGTCAGCTTCAGCACTCTTTACGGGGCCGGACTGGTGGACGAGTACACTCCGGGGACGCTGCTTCGGGCCGACCGCATGTTTGAGGCCAATCAAAAGCCCTGGACGCCGCATAACTTCTAGCCCGCGGCGTTTGGTGTTTGCGTAGCCCGGTGGCGAGGAATCCACGGACTGCCGTGCCGATACTCCTTCCGGCACAACCGGCCGGAGTCCCATGAGCGCAAACCGTCATTCCCGCTTTCGCAGGGAATCCACTAATCCATGCACCCCCTTTTGCCCACGCTACCGCAGGCCCGCCCCTCACTGAGCATCACAACGCACAGGAGGCCCCAATATGCCCAAGACCGTCTACCTCGCCAACCCCTACGGGTTTTCCGCGCAGCAGAAAACGACGCTGCTCCCGCCCATCGTGGCGACGCTGGAGTCCCTGGGGCTGGAGGTCTGGGAACCCTTTGCCCGAAACAACCAGGTGGACTTCACCCAGGAGAGATGGGCATACGAGGTAGGCCAGCGGGACTTCCAGGACGTGGCGGCATCCGACGCCACCTTCGCCGTGGTCAACGGGGTTCCCCCCGACGAGGGGGTGATGGTGGAACTGGGCATGGCCATCGCGCTGGGCAAGCCTACCTTCCTGTTCCGGGACGACTTCCGCCGCGCCACCGACAGCGGCGAGTACCCCCTGAACCTGATGCTCTTCACCGGCCTGCCCCGGGACGGCTGGCAGGACTATTACTACACTTCCCTTGAGGAGATAACATCACAGGAGAAGGCCCTGGCCCGGTGGGCCAACAATCGGTCATAGCGACTTAGCAGCCATGATCGGCAGATTTGATTTGGAGATCTTGTCCAGTTGCTGAACGGGATCCCGTACCTAGTAATGAGTCCCGGATTCGCAAAAGGCGAATCCGGGATGTGAATTGATTGGGAAATGTGGTTAAAATAGGCCCATTCAACCAGCATCAATTTCCCCGAACAGAACAGGACTCCCCAATACGCCACTGAGGAGAGGGATATGACAAGTCCTCTGCAACAGGCATCCAACGGCGATGCCGGACAGGACAATTATGTTGGGACCTTTGACGTATTGATCATCGGAGCGGGTGTCACGGGTCTGTATGCCCTGTACCGCCTGCGGGAGATGGGTTTCTCCGTACAGTCTTTTGAGGACGGCAGCGGCGTGGGCGGCACCTGGTATTGGAACCGCTATCCCGGGGCCCGCTTCGACTCCGAGAGCTATACCTACGGCTACTCCTTCTCAGAGGAACTGCTCCAGGAATGGGACTGGAAGGAACTCTACTCAGGCCAACCCGAAAACGAACGCTATCTCAACTACGTGGCCGACAAGTTCAACCTGCGCCCCCTCATTCAACTGAACTCCCGCATCGCGTCCGCGACCTACGACGAAGACAACTGTTCCTGGCAGATCGAGACTGTGGATGGCCGGCGCGCCCGGGGGCGGTTCCTGATTACCGCGGTCGGCCTGCTTTCGGCCCATTACGTCCCCGACTTCGAGGGCCTGGATACCTATCAAGGCAGGTGGTGCCACACCGGGCGTTGGCCCAAGGAAGGGATGGACCTGGCAGGCAAGCGCGTGGGCGTCATCGGCACCGGCGCCACCGCCGTCCAGTTGATCACCGAAATTGCCAAGGAAGTCGGCCACCTCACAGTGTTCCAACGCACCGCCAACTACTGCGCGCCGCTCCGGAACCGGGAAATCGACGACGAAATGCAGGCCGAGATCAAGGCCAGCTACCCGGAGATATTCCAGAAGTGCATGGAAACCCCCGGCTCGTTCATGCACCAGTTCGACACCCGCTCTGCCCTGGAAGTGTCCCAGGAAGAGCGGATGGAGCAATACGAGCGGCTCTGGCAGGAGCCGGGATTCAAGAAATGGCTCTCCAACTTCTACGACGTGATGATGCCCGGCGAGGTCAACGAGGACTACGCTGAGTTCGTCCGCAACAAGATACGCGAGCGGGTCCACGACCCTGTAGTCGCCGAGATGCTGGCGCCCAAGGACCACATGTTCGGCTCCAAGCGCCTGCCCTGCGAGAGCGGTTACTACGAGGTCTACAACCAGGACAACGTGCTGCTGGTGGACGTGCGCAGCGCCCCCATTAAGGGCATCACCCCCACGGGACTCATGCTCGAAAACGGCAACGAGTATGAGTTGGACGTGATAATCTTCGCCACGGGCTACGACGCCGTCACCGGCTCCCTGAACCGGATCGACATCCGCGGCGAAAATGGGAGGTCCTTGAAGGACAAGTTCGCCAGCGGGCCGCGCACCTACATGGGCATCCAGAGCGCGGGTTTCCCGAACCTGTTCACCGTCAACGCCGCCTCGGTGGGCAACTTCGTCCGGGCAGCTGAGCCTCTGGTGGACTGGGTGAGCGAGTGCATCCGCTACGTCCACGACAACGAATACGCGACCATTGCTCCGACCCTGGAAGCAGAGGACGAATGGGTGAGGCACGTCAACGAAGACGGCGCAAATCTCCTCCGGTCGAAGGCCAACTCGTGGTTCGTCGGGGCGAACATCCCCGGCAAGGCCCGGGCGCTGCTCACTTCCCCTGACACGGCCCCGGTGATGCGGGCCAAACGCGCCGAGGTGGCCGCCAACGGCTACGAGGGGTTCGATCTCAGGTATATGAAGTGTGATCAGTGAATAGTGGATAGTGAAGAGTCCCCCGCTGACCACTCTCCGCCGGTCACTATAATAGCGGAATTGGGAGGGATACATGCTCAAACTCAAATGGTCCAGTGCTGTTGCAATGATGCTGGCTGGGATGCTGGCCGTGTCAGTGATGGCCTGCGGTCCTGCGGAGACCGTCGTCAAGGAAGTGCCCGTGGAGAAAGTAGTCACCGAGACGGTGATTCAGACCGTCGAGGTGCCCAAAGAGGTTGTTGTGCGGGATGAGGTGGTCAAGCAGGTAGAAGTAGAGAAGATCATCACCCAGGAAGTCCCCGTAGAGAAAATCGTCACCAAAGAAGTAACCAGGGAAGTCGTCAAAGAGGTACAGGTCGAGGTGGAAAAGAGGGTCGAAGTTCCGATGCAGGCGCTCGAACCCCTGATTGTCGGCCACCTCAACGCCTTCACCGGATCCCTGTCCTACTTCGGCGAATCCCACGCCAACAGCATCAGCCTGGCGGCGGACCACATCAACCGGGCCGGCGGCATCCAGGGAGGCTCCGTGGTCCTGGTTCACCGCGATACCGGCGTCAACCCCGTCCAGGGTGTCTCCGCCGCTGAGGACCTGGTCAACGTGCAGGGTGCGGTGGCCATCGTGGGCGCTCTGGCCAGCGGCGTCACCATCCCGGTTGCGACCTCGGTCACCGCCCCCAACGGAGTGGTGCAGATTTCCGGCTCCTCCACCGCTCCGGGCATAACGGTGCTGCAGGACAATGACTTCCTGTTCCGCACCGCGCTGTCCGATGCATCCCAGGGCGTGGTCCTGGCCGAACTGGCTGATGATTTGGGCTACAAGAGCGCCGGCATCCTGTTCATCAACAACGCTTACGGAGAGGGGCTGGCCGACCAGTTTACCGAGTCATTCGAGGCTATGGGCGGCACGGTGACCGCCTCGGTGCCCCACGAAGACAGCCAGCCGACCTACGTTTCCGAACTGGTGAAGGCCACCGAGGGAGACCCCGACGTCCTGCTTGCCATGAGCTACCAGCAGGCCGAGGTCTACCTCCGCGAGGCCCTGGAGGGCGGCTACGCCGATACCTTCATGTTCGTAGACGGCACCAAGATTCCCCAGTCCTTTGAAGCCATCGGATGGGATCTGCTGGAAGGCAGCCACGGCACCGGGCCGGGTTTCGAGGCCAATCCGTCCACCCAGGCGTTCATCGACTCCTACAATGAGACATACGGGAATGAGCCTGAACACCCCTTTATGAACGAGACATACGACGCGATGGTCCTCATTGGCCTGGCCGCGGCCAAGGCGGGCAGCACCACCGACTCGGCGGCCATCCGAGACGCCCTGCGCGACGTGGCCAACGCCCCCGGCGAGGTGGTAAGGCCCGGCGTCGCGGGCATCAAGGAGGCCATGAGGCTCATCGCCGAGGGCAAGGACGTCAACTATGAGGGCGCAGCCGGGTCGGTTGACCTGGACGAAAACGGCGACGTAATCTCCGGCCACATCGAGGTCTGGAAGATAGAAGGCGGCGAAATCGTTTCCGTCCGCCAGGTCCCGGTTACCCTGGGCCAGTAGCCCGGACGCATCAACGGCGTCCAACCCGGTTCCGGGCAATTGCGCCACGCCACCGGCTCAGGTCGGCAGGCGTGGCGCTTTATACCCATCTCGCCTCTCAGGGAGAAGGAAAATGGGAACGTTCCACCAATGGATTGAGGTCGGCAACCCCGCCAACGGCGAGTTTCAATGGGTAAACGCCCTGGTCGATACCGGCGCGGCCCACTCGATGATGCCCGCATCTCTCTTGACCCAAACGTTGCACCTGTCGCCAAAGGAGGAACTGACGGTCAGGTTAGCCGATAACTCCAGGCGGCGTTACGGCCGAGGAGAGGCGAAGTTCAGAATCGAGGGGCGGGAGATGCACGGCCCGGTGCTCTTTGGCCCGGACAACCGCTACCTGCTGGGCGCGTCTACCCTCCAGATATTCGACCTGGTAGCCGACACCACCAACCACCGGATAATCCCAACGCCCGAAATCACTCTCTAACCCCGGTCCCGGACCGGCCTCCCGCTTTCCGGCTGGGCAACCTGGGTCACCCGCCGCTCCTCGCCGAGGATTCCCCCGGGCCGCAGCAGTATAACCGCCACGATAAGGACCCCTATCATAAACAGCCGGAAACTGGGATCGGACAGTATGCCCGGCAGGGACTGGGTGGCAACCCAGATACCCCACACCACCAGCGCACCCAGAACGGCCCCTTTGTTGTTGGCCGAACCTCCCACCATCAGCATCGCCCAGATGATGAACGTCGCCAGCATCGGGTCAAAGGTCAACGGCGAGAGAAACCGGACGTGGTGGGCATACAGCGCGCCCCCGATGCCCATGATCATCGCTCCCAGGATGAACGCCTGTAGCTTGAACCTGAAAACGTCTTTTCCGCTGGCCTCCGCCGTTACCTCGTCTTCCCGGATGGCCCGCAGCACCCGCCCCCAGGGGGAATGCACCGCCCGCTGCAACGCCAGGTATATGACCGCCAGCACAACGAACACCACGACCACGTACAGGTAGCCGTAGTTCTCCGGCGCTATCCAGTCGCCAAGGAACTTGGGAATGCGGTACAGTCCCTTCGAACCGTTGGCCAGCCACTTTTCGTTCAGGAAGAAGAAGCGCACCGTCTCGGCTATGCCCAACGTCGAGATTGCCAGGTAATCGTCCCTCAGCCGCAGCGTTATGTACCCGATGACCAGGGCAATAACGCCGCAGCATAGCGCCGCCGCCGCCATCCCGAAGAAGAACCAGGCGTCAATCCCCCAGTCCAGGAACCCGACACTCGCCCAGTTGCCCCCGAACTTGAAGTCCTCGAACAGGGCCGGGTCCGGCGGCGAGGTGGTCAGCAATGCCGAGGTATAGGCCCCCAGGGCGAAGAACCCGGCGATGCCGATGTTGAACAGGCCGGTGAACCCCCAATGCACGTTCAACCCCAGGGTGAAGACCCCGTATATGCCCCCCATAATGGCGAATGCCACCAGGTAGCCTGCAATACCCGCTAGGTCCATGCCCTGTGTCTCTTGTGCCGGGCGATGTAGTCTCCCGAGCAGCGTCCGGTCCAGGATTGCGAGTAAATCAATTCCGCCCACCCCCGAATATCCCCCGCGGCCTTACCAGCAGCATCGCAATCATGATTGCGAAGGCCACCGCGGGTTTGTAGCTCGGGTTGATCCACTGGGTCGAAACTTCCGACGTGACTCCGATGACAAAGGCCCCCACCAGCGCTCCGTATGGGTTGCCGATGCCCCCCAGCACCACGGCGGCAAACAGGGGAATCAGGAACTTCCACCCCATGATTGGCAGCAGATGCGCCTGGTACACGGCCAACAGGATTCCGGCTGTGGCGGCCAGGGCAGCGCCCATGACCCAGGTCCACCGGACCACGCTGCCAGTGTCTATCCCGCTGACCAGGGCCAGGTCCGGGTTGTCCGCTGTGGCCCGCATCGCTTTTCCCATCCTGGTCCGATCAAGCACCAGGTACAGGGCTGCCACCAGGATGACAGCCACGGTGGTGATGAAAATCGCGTCCGGCGGCACACGCACGTCCATTGGCAGGTGAAATACCTGCCGCGTCTCCCGCGGGTAACGCTCAATGTCCCCGCCCCAGATTATCTGCACCAGCCCGCGCAGCGCGATAGCCACCCCCAAGGAGGCCATCGACACCACCACCGTATTCACTCCCCGGTCCCGGAGCCTGCGATAGACCGCCATGTCCACGATTACTGCCCCGGCAGCGATGGCGGCCACCGCCACGGGCAGGGCAATCAACAGCGGATACCCGAAGGTGAAGGGGCCGAGGCCGCTGCCCTCGATGCCGATTTTGGGCAGCAGGTAGCCGACGATGAACAGGGCGGCGTAGGCCCCCATGGTCATGTAGTCGCCGTGGGCGATATTGGCGAAGTTCAGGATGCCGTAGACCAGGGTCAACCCGACAGCGCCCAGGGCGATTATGGCCCCCAGGAACACGCCGTTGACCACCAGCCCCATCTTCACGAAGGGCAGAAACCCGACGGCCACGGCAGCCACGACGATGGCCACCGAGGTATGGGCCGGCGTCCAGGCCAGCCAGACCCGCCTTGCAGCGTCCTGGAGGACGTTCACCGGGCAGCCCAGGGCTCCGGGGCTGAATGTGGCATTGAACGGCGGCTTCCGGGCAAAACTCCGGCTACCCTCCCAAATACAGGCTGGCGACCTCCGGACTGTTCAGCAGGTCCCTGCCCGTGTCCTCCAGCCGCTTCTCCCCGGCCACCAGGATGTACCCCCGGTCGGACATCTCCAGCGCATCCCTGGCGTTCTGCTCAACCAGCAGCAGCGCAACCCCCGACTCGTTAATCTCGCGGATGCGGTCGAGCACCGTCTGCATCATGGCCGGTGACAACCCCGCCGAAGGCTCGTCCAACAGCAGCATCACCGGGTCCAGCATCAACGCCCGCGCAATCGCCAGCATCTGACGCTGCCCCCCGGAGAGGCTGCCTGCCTTCCGGCCCGGATGCGCCGCCAGGTCGGGAAACAGGTCGAACATCTGCCCGATGCGGCCCCGGTAATCATCCTTCCGGGAACGCCGCCCCATACCCGGTATGAGGCCGCTGAGGGTGCGGGTTTCAGTGCGGAGGAATGCCCCCATCTCCAGGTTTTCCCGGATGGTCAGCGAGGGGAAGACGTTGTTGGTCTGGGGAACGTAGCACAGCCCAGTGCGGACTATCCGCTCCGGCGGATACCCGGATATGTCCGTTCCCTGGAAGGTGACGCTCCCGGCGCGGACCCGCACCAGGCCCACGATGGCCTTCATCAGCGTGGACTTGCCGCACCCGTTGGGACCAATGATGGTGACCACCTCGCCCTGGGCGACGTAGATGGATACCCCGTGCAGGATCTCCGTCTGGCCGTACCCGGCGACCACGTCCGCGGCCTCCAGCAGCGCTTGCCCCCGGTTTGCTTGCCCCGGGCCTGATCGAGGGGGCATCAGGTGCACCTTCCGTCGGGGGGCGGACCCCCGGCGTCCGTTCCGGCTCTCTGCCACGTGGAGGACCCGGGGCCCCGGAGATAGGCTTCCAGCACCTCCGGGTCCTGCTGAATACGGTCCGGAGCCCCCTGGGCAATCACCGCTCCGTTGGCCATGACAATCACCGGGTCGCACATCGACATTACGAACCTCATGTCGTGTTCGATGATGACGAAAGTGATGTCCCGCTCGGCGCTGGCCCGCAGTATAGTCGCCGACAGGTCCCGGAGCAGCGTGCGGTTGACCCCCGCTCCCGGCTCGTCCAGCAGCACCAGCCTGGGGTTGGCCATCAGGGTCCGGCCCAGCTCCAGCAGTTTCTTCTGACCCCCGGACAGGTTCCCCGCGTATTCATTGGCCAGGTGAGACAGGTTCACCAGTTCCAGCACTTCCAGCGCCCTGGCCTCGACGCGCCGCTCCTGCCGGGACACCATCCAGGGCATGAACCAGGACGCCCACAGCCGTTCCCCCAGTTGGGGCGCGGGGACCAGCATCAGGTTTTCCAGCACCGTCATCCGCTTCATTTCACGGGGAATCTGGAAGGTGCGCATCAGACCCAGCCCGAAGGTCCGGTGCATCCCCAGCCCCCGGATTTCGTAACCCGCGCGGCGGCCCTCCCGTCCCCCGGGATAGAAGGTTATCCGCCCGCCGGTGGGGGAAATCGCGCCGGACACCAGGTTGAACATGGTGGTCTTGCCCGCCCCGTTGGGACCAATGAGCCCGGTAATGGAGCCGGGCATTACGTCGAAGGAGCAGTGGTCCACGGCCCGGACGCCGCCAAAATCCTTGACCACGTCGCGCACTTCCAAGATGGGCGCAGCATCCACCTGAACGGCCTCCGGCGGGGGTGGCAACCGGCGGGACCGGCGCCGGTCCCGGTGCATGGTATGAGTATACTGACAACGGAGCACATTATGGACGAACCCGAGAAGGTTCATCAACTTTGAAACTCCCCAAACCGCGTCCAAACCACGTTCCATGACACGTTCATGCGGCGTTCATGCGATGCGGTTGTCCGTAATCCACCGTCAATAACTGGGAGAATACACCGCGAAAGTGCTATAATCCTCAACTGACAAAATCAAACTAGGTGAGGTGATGATTACCGTGTTCAAGTGGATTTTCCCAGCAGGACTCATAATTGCCCTGTCTCTGGCCCTCGTAGGCTGTGAGAGCGGCGACACGGCAGCCATGCAAAGCCAGATAAACGACCGCGACGCGAAGATTGCCGAGCTGGAAGCAGAAGTCAAGAAGATGAGCGATGAAATGGCGGCGATGCCCGACCCGTCGGGTTCGATGATGCCGGAAGAGATGGGCTCCCGTCTCCAGACGGTCAAGGACCGGGGCAACCTCATCTGCGCCAGCCGCAACGACGTGCCGGGCTACGGGTTCCTGGACGACGCGGGCAACAACGTCGGCTTCGACATCGACCTCTGCCGCGCCGTGGCCGCCGCAGTCTTGGGCGACCCCAATGCCTTTGAGATACGGCTGATATCCGCCGCCGAGCGCGGTCCCACCATCCAGTCCGGCGAGGTAGACCTGCTGGTCCGCACCGTCACCTGGACCACTTCCCGTGACGCCGGGTGGGGCAACTACACCCAGACCATGTTCTACGACGGCCAGGGTTTCCTGGTGAACAAAGACCTGGGCATCTCCAGTGCGCTGGAACTCCAGGGAGCTTCGGTGTGCGTAACCCAGGGCACCACCACCGAGCTCAACCTCCAGGACTTCTCCAACCAGAACGGACTGAACATCGAGGCTCTGACCTTTGAGGACACCGACGCAGTGGTGGCCGCCTACCAGAGCCAGCAGTGCGACGCCTTCACCAACGACCGCTCCCAGTTGGCCGCGATCAGCAGCGCCTTCGAGGACCGTGATAACCACGTAATCCTGCCCGAGACCATCTCCGAGGAACCCCTCGGCCCGGTGGTCCCCCACGGCGACGAGCAATGGTACGACATTGTGAAGACCGTCATGGCCATCCTCATCTACGCCGAGGCGTACAGCGTCCCCTCCGGCGACGTACCATCCGCGGCCACCGGGGACACCAAGGTCGACCGTCTCTTCGGTCTGGAAGGCTCCTTCGGCCAGGACACCCTCGGACTCAGCCAGACCGTGGCCCAGGACGTGGTCGGTTCCGTGGGCAACTACGGCGAGATCTACGACCGCAACCTCGGACCGGGCGGCATCAACCTCCCGCGTGAGGGCGGCCGCAACGCCCTCTGGGCCGACGCTGCATGTATGGACTGCCCCAAGGGCGGCCAAATCTACTCCGCTCCCCTGAGGTAACCCCGCGCCATGGCCAAGGCGCCAGGGTCTTTCCTCTCCGGACTTGCTTACTATCAGGGCGTGCCGGTCTGGCGGCACGCCCAAATCATACAATGGGCGTTGCAGATTGTTTCCGGCTTCGTGGTGGTGGTCCTGGTCGCCTCCTTCTTCGTCAACATCACCAACGCCGTCCAGGACCGGAATATCCCCCATGGCTTCAGCTTCCTTTCCCGCGAGTATCAGACCCCCATCGGCCAGCACTTCATCCCCTATGAGTCATCGGACACCTACCTCTACGCCTTCGGAGTCGCCGCCACCAACACCATAATCGTCTCCATAGTGGGCGTCATTCTGGCAATTGCCCTGGGGACGGTGGTGGGAGTGGCCCGTATCTCAAGAAACTGGCTGGTGTCCCGGACCGCGCTGGTCTACATCGAATTCTTCCGCAACGTTCCCCTCCTGGTGCAGCTCTTCTTCTGGTTCTACATAGTGCTTACGCTGCCGCCCGTCCGCCAGGGGTACGTCCTTGCCGACGGCATATACGCCAACAATGCCGGCATATCCATCCCCTGGCCTTCACCGCCTGATTGGAATGCCGCCCTGGTGTGGATGGCCGTCGCCCTGGCTTCCATCATTGCCGGGGCAGTGTTGCACCGCATATTGACCAGACGCGAGGAGCTTACCGGGAGAGTGTCCTATCCGCTGGCGGCGGGCATCCTGACGGCTGTCGCGGCGGCGGCCGTTGGGTGGCTGATCATCGGCGCAGTGTCCGGCAATGCTCCCTTCGTCATCTCGGTCCCGGCGCCGCATGGGACTTTCGGGCGCATTGCCGGAGGGTTCACCATCTCCGGGGGGATGATGGCCCTGCTGACCGGCCTGGTGATCTATACAGCCTCCTTTATCGCGGAGATTGTACGGGCCGGTATCCAATCGGTGGGGCGGGGCCAGACCGAGGCGGCCCGGTCCCTGGGTCTCGCGCCCATGTCCGCGCTGCGCCACGTCACCTTTCCCCAGGCGCTGCGGGTCATCATACCGCCGCTCATCAGCCAGTGCCTGAACCTGACCAAGAACAGCAGTCTGGCTGCGGCCATCGGCTTTTCGGAACTGACCAGCGTGGGGAAGACGATGACGCAACTCGCGCCGGCAGTGTCCATCTACCTGTTGCTCATGGCCGCCTATCTTGCCATGAGCCTCACCTGGTCTCTGATCGGCAACCTGTACAACCGCCGCATCCGGTTGGTGGGGAACTAGGCGAATGGCCTCCGGCACGGACATACCACAGCCCGGTGTTCTGCCCCCGCCCATCACGGAGCGCGGCATCGTGGGCTGGGCCTACGCCAACCTGTTCAGCGCCTGGTACAACACCGTCCTCACCCTCATATTCGCCGCCATCCTGGTCCTGGCCCTGTGGTTCGGGCTGGGCTGGATATTTCTGGAGGCCGATTGGACGGTCGTCGCAACCCTGGGCGGCCGGTCCATGATCGGCCAGTACAACACCGAGTTCGCCTGCGCCGGCCAGAACTGCTTCTGGAGGCCGCAGGTCTCCCTGCTGATGGTGTCGGCGCTGTTGGGAATGGCGTGGGGCTTGTCCGGAGACAAAGTTGCGGGGCGAATTGCCGTTGGCGCCGGGGCGCTGGCGGCAGCGTTTGCCCTGTTGCCCTACAGCCTGGAGCAGGTGGGACTGGACGTGCGGCTGCTGCTGGCGGCGAACCTGCCCGCCGTGGCGGCGGGATGGGCGCTGGCCCGGTACACCCCGCTGGGCTCCCTCCGCTGGATTGCCATACTTGGAGTGCTCGCCTTCCTGGTCACCCTGGTCCTGTTGCGGGGACTGCCGGGCGTTCCCGGCCTGCAACCCGTGTCGGTCATCTACTGGGGCGGCCTGATGCTGAACCTGCTGCTGGCGGCTACCGGGATCACCCTCAGCCTGCCCATCGGCATTGCCCTGGCCCTGGGGCGGCGCAGCCACCTGCCGGTGGTCAAGCTGCTGTGCGTAATATTCATCGAGGTATTCCGGGGAGTGCCGCTGATAACCCTCCTGTTCATGTCCCAGGTGCTGGTGCCCCTGGCCTTCCCCGAGGACTTCCCCGCCAACTCCCTGTTCCGGGCCGGGGTCGTGATCACGCTGTTCAGCTCAGCCTACATGGCCGAAAACATCCGGGGAGGCTTGCAGGCGCTTCACCCCGGCCAGGCGGAAGCGGCGAGGGCACTGGGACTGCCCGGGTGGCAGACCACCATGCTCATCTCCCTGCCTCAGGCCATCCGAAACGTCATCCCGGCCATTGTGGGGCAGTTCATAGCCCTGTTCAAGGATACGACACTGGTGTACATCATCGGAATGCTGGACGTGCTGGAGTTTGGCCGGGCGTTCATTCAAGGCAACCCGGAATACCTGACCGACACACCGGAGTTCTTGATATTCATCGCGCTGGTGTTCTGGATCATCTGCTATACCATGTCCTACGCCAGCAGGAGGGTCGAAGAGCATCTCCAGGTGGGCCAGCGGTAGGCCCACGGGCGCTACGCCAGGCTGTCCCACGGGCGGATTCCCTGAAATGGTTTAACAAAAGACCCGGAAAAACCCATGCACCGGGCAGGAGCGTCATGGCAGCGAGCGAAGCAACAGCCGGCCCCGTCAACGGGACCGATGACATAATCATCTGCAGAGACGTACACAAATGGTACGGCAATTTTCACGCCCTGCGCGGCGTGAGCACCTCGGTGCGCAAGGGCGAGGTGGTGGTCGTCCTCGGGCCGTCCGGCTCGGGCAAGTCCACCTTCATCCGCACCATCAACCGGCTGGAGGAACACCAGCGCGGGGACATAATCGTTGACGGCATCGAGCTAACCAACGATGTGCGCAACATCGACGCCATCCGCCGCGACGTGGGCATGGTCTTCCAGTCCTTCAACCTCTTCCCGCACCTGACGGTGATGAACAACATAACCCTGGCCCCCATGAAGGTGCGCAAGCTGCCCGCCCGCCAGGCCGAGGAAATCGCCGAAGAACTGCTCGAGCGGGTTGGCATTGCGGAGCAGGCCGCCAAGTACCCGGGCCAGCTATCCGGCGGACAGCAGCAGCGGGTAGCCATCGCCCGCGCCCTCGCCATGCAGCCCAACATCATGCTGTTCGACGAGCCCACCTCGGCCCTTGATCCGGAGATGATCAAGGAAGTCCTGGACGTGATGCGGGAACTGGCCGGTTCGGGCATGACCATGATCGTCGTTTCCCACGAAATCGGCTTCGCCCGGGAGGTGGCCGACCGGATCATGATGTTCGACTACGGCAAGATCATCGAAGAGGGCACAACCGGGCAGTTCTTCGACAACCCGAAAGAGGACAGGACAAAACTCTTCCTCTCCCAGATACTCGCGTAGCCCGGAAGGCCGGACTGCCGGCCATCGCTGCCGTCACTCCGCGGCCTGCCCCAGCACCAGGTCGCGCATGGTTACAATGCCCAGGGGGTCCCGGTCCTTGTCTACCACCAGGGCGCGGGAGATATCGAACCGCACCAGCAGGCGCACCGCGTAGCGGGCGAGCATATCCGGGGGCAGCGTGACCACCGGCTTGGACATGATCTCGTAGACGTTCACGCGCTCCGGCGAGCGGTTCGGCCCAATGACACCGCGGGCGATATCGGAGACCGATACCAACCCCACCTCGTCCGTATCGTCGCGGCGGTTGACTGCCAGCGAGTTGACGCCCTGCTGGCGCATGATCGCCATGGCATCGGCCACTGTTGCCAGCCCGTCAACGCTGTACAGCTCGGAGACCATCAGGTCTCCCACCGTCACAAGCCTTCTCTGGTTCATATCCCGCTCTCCAGTTCCTCCCGGATGGTGGGCAGTTGGGTGGTGAGGCCGACGGCATCCTCGATGTCAACCTGGAACGCGATGCCCGCGCCGTGTTCCGTCTCGAAGTGCCCCGCGTCGCGGATACGCTCCAGGATGTCCCGGGCCCGGGTCTCGACCACCAGGAACAACAGGATGTCGCGCCGGGACTCCAGCCCCAGCCCGAAGAAGGTCTTTTCCGGGCGCAGCCCTTCGCCCCTTACGTTGGTGATCACGGTTGCGCCGGTCGCCCCGCCGGCCCGGGCGGCGTCGATCACGGCATCGGTCCTATCGTCGGCGACCAGGGCGATGACCAGCTTCATTCTCATGGCTCAGTACCTCCTCATCCCCGGATTGCTTGGCGGAATGCCTGGAGTTGCGTCGCCGGCCCCACCAGGAGGCGGCGATTGCGTAGCTCAACACTGACATAATAGGGAAGACGCTGGCGAAAGCAATGAGTCCGAACCCGTCGATGAGCGGGCTGCGCCCCGGAATGCTCGAGGCCAGGCCCAGGCCCAGGGCGGCCACCACGGGCACCGTAACCGTCGATGTAGTAACCCCTCCGCTATCGTAAGCCAGTGGCACTATGTCCCTCCTGGAGCGAAAGGTCTGCACGATCACGATGACATAGGCGGCGATGATGTACCAGGGCAGAGGCGTGCCGGTGACAATGCGGAAGCAGCCGAGGGATACGCCCACGGCCACCCCGACGGCCACGGCAATCCGCAGGCCCAGGGCGCGGACGGTCCCCCCGGACACCTCCTCCGCCTTGAGCGCCACGGCGATCAGGGACGGTTCCGCCACCGTGGTCGCAAAACCGATGGCCGCGGCGAAGGCGTAAACCAGGCCGTAATCGCGCCAGTCCACCCCTTCAGCCACGTTCCGCTGTCCTATGGTTTCCGGCGCGGTGAGCTGTTCCGCCATGGTCCGGCCTATGGGGAAGAGGGCCTCCTCAAGCCCGACCAGGAAAAGCGCCAGTCCAAACAACACCATCACGAACCCGATGGCCATCCGGCCCGGATTGGGGAGCCTGCGCCGCAGCACGGCCACTTGGAACACGACCAGGATGCCGGCGATGGGCGCGACGTCCAGCAGGGTGGACAGCAGGGCGTCGAGCAGACCAAACTCGAAGATCATGCGAGCATCCCGTAACCCATCACGCAGACCATTGGCGTAAGGCTGGCAAAGGCGATGAGGCCGAAGCCGTCCACCATCGGGTTGCGCCCCCGGACCGACGTGGCCAGCCCGACGCCCAGCGCGGTCACCAGCGGCACGGTGATGGTGCTGGTGGTCACGCCCCCGGAGTCGTAGGCCACGCCGATGATCTCATCGGGAGCAAGGGCGGTCATCGCCGTGACCAGCACGTAACCCCCGATTATCAGCGGATGGATGGGCCAGCCCCGGAGGATGCGCAGCACGCCCAGCAGGATGGCCACGCCCACCGAGAAGGCCACCACCATGCGCAGCTCGAAGGCGTAAGCGGTCCGGGCCGGGTCGGTGGCCTCGATGGCCCCGGCCTCCGCCGCGACATCTGCCGCCTCGGCGGTGATGGCGATCAGGGCCGGTTCGGCGACCGTGGTCCCGAACCCCAGGCAGAAGGCGAAGGCCAGCAGCGCGACGAGGCTGCCCTTCCTGGCGAAGCCCTGGGCCAGCACCTCGCCCAGGGGAAACAGGCCGCTTTCCAGCCCCTGGATGAAGAGGGTCAACCCGGCCACCACGCACAGCAGGCCCACGGTGACGCCCCAGATGTCGGGAAAGGGCTGTTGCAGCACCACGACCTGGAAGAAGGCGATAACCAGGATTATGGGGGCCAGGTCGCGCAGCGAATCGACGGTCCGCCGCAGCATTGCGGTGACGACCCGGATGCCCTGCTGCATCCGGGGCTTTTGGAGATTATGGATTCCGGTTTTCACGGGAATCCACGGTCGTGGTTATGGAGGTCCGGCAGTGCCAGGGAAATATCGACAGACCTGCTGCAACGGTTGGGGATGGTGGGCCCGGCAGGTGTCGAACCTGCAACCTACCGGTTATGAGCCGGCCGCTCTACCGCTGAGCTACGGGCCCCTCCATTCCAGCTTATTCCGCCGTGGTTGGGGTGTCAAGGATTACCCGATGCCCAGATTTTGGCGGTAGTCGGGGTCGTAGGCGGCCAGCAGGCCCAGTTCCACCAGTTGCTCCTGGGGCAGCCTTTCCACGGCTTCGCCCCTGGTGGGGACGGTAGCGACCACGGCGTCCTGGACCAGTTGGTCGTAGCCGGCATCGTCGATGGCGAGCAGGCTCTTCAGTACGTGCTCGTTGTCCTGGCCGAATGTTGGGGCCGGCCTGCGTATCTTGAGGGGTGTGCGGGAGAACTTGTAGGGGCGGCTGATGAAGGGGCGAACGCCGATGTTCCGCTCTTCCGGGTAGGATACCCGCTCCAGGAACCCCCGGCTCCGGTAGTGGGGGTCGAAGTGGACGTCCCTGCCGGTCAGCACGGGGCCGGAGGCGATTCCCGCCGCCTGCAAACGGTGCATGACGTCGTAGTGGTCCAGCCCGGAGGTCCAGGCGGAGATGATTTCGTCCAGGTCGTCGTGGTTGCGTCGTCTGCCCGTCAAGCCGGAGAAGCGGGGGTCTGAGGCCAGGTCTTCCCGGCCCATCTCCCGGCACATGGCCTGCCATTGCTCGTCGCTGCCCACGGAGATGGTCACCCACTGGTCATCGCCGAGGGCCGGGTAGCAGCCCTGGGGAGCGCGGTAGGGGTGGCGGTTGCCGATGCGCCCGCCGTCGCGCCCGTTGGCGATTCCGTCCATGATGAACTCGGAGAGGAACATCACCCCGGCCTGGTACATTCCGATGTCCACCCACTGGCCCTTGCCGGTCTTGTTGCGGTAGCGCAGGGCGCTTCCGATGGCGAATAGGGTGGTCCAGGTGGAGAGGAAGTCCACGAAGGACGCCCCGGCCTTGGATGGCGCCTCCCCGGGGTAGCCGGTGACCCAGCAATGGCCGTGGGTGCCCTCCTGGGTGGTGGCCTGGGCGGGGTAGCTGGCGTAGGGACCCTGGCTGTGGCCGTAGCCGGTGTTGGAGACCATGATGATGTCGGGCTTGATCTTGCGCAGGTTGGGGTAGTCCATCTCCCAGCGGCGCATCACCCTGGGGGTGAAGTTCTCCATCACCACGTCGCTGATCTTCACCAGGTCCATGAACAGGTCCCGGCCCCGCTGCTCGGTGAGGTCCAGGGTCAGGGACCGCTTGCCCCGGTGCATCAGGTTGTAGGTGGAGGAGCGGTTCCACCAGTCCTCGCCAAGTTCATTGTCGGGAAAGCTGCCGGCCAGGCCCGCGCCGCGCGTTGGGTCGTGGTGGCCTGGCCCCTCCACCTTGATGACCTCGGCGCCGAAGTCGGTGAGCAAGCCCCCGGCGTAGGGCAGGGCGAAGATGTATGTGGAGTCCAGGACCCGGATACCTTCCAGCGGCAGTTGGGGCATTATCAGCCTCCGGTGGTTAGTGGCTAGTGGCCGGTGATTAGTGGATAGTGATTGGGGCCGGTATGAAACGGTCCAAGCCGTCACCGGCAACTCGCTACCATTCACTATTCACTCAGCTATGAGGACTTCAAGAGATGCCTGGCAGCCCAATACCTTTCTTCGCCAGGACGCAAAGATTATTCGAGGTCCTCTTTCCTGGGGAGCAGTTCTTCGAGGGGTATGCCCTTCTCCCGGGACAGCCGCTCGAACCATGCTTGGTATTGCCGACTTATTTCGGCTTGCGCTTCTTCGCGCACATCGGCCCGCACCTCTTCGCGCACGTCGGCCCGCACCTCTTCGCGGACGTTGGCCCGTACTTGTTCGCGCAATTCTTCTTTCATTTCGGCCCGCATCTTCTCCCTCCATTCCCTTCTCTTGTCCAACGCCCAGAACATGGTTACAACACCTCTCTCCGCCAGTAATGCGCACATTGCGTACAACACTGCCGCAAAATCCACCAGCGTTGCCGCTAATTTCCAGCTCTCCCGGCCCTGCCATTGACCTTGCTCCGCGATGTACAGAAGGAGGGCCGTTGCTATGAAAATCCCGAACGGCGCCAGGGTGGCATGACGCCTGAGCCATCGCCGTTCCTGCCAACCGTCCATTGGGTATCATTTTACTACATTGGGATTACTGCATTGGGACGGCGGGGTTGGCGTTTCCTCGTCAGATGGCGTTGATCTGGCGCAGGCGGGAGAAGTCTGACAGTGAATAGCCGAGGCCGTCCACGTATATCTCCCGGTTGTGCTGGCCCAGGGTCGGGGCGGGACCGGTGAGCTGGTAGGGGCAGAGGCTGAAGTTGAACAGCGCCGCCGGGACCTTTATCCGGCCGATTACCGGGTGGTCAACTTCCCGGTAGAATTCCCGGGACTCCAGTTGGGGGCATTCGGCCAGCTCGGTGGGAGTCTGGACGACTCCGAAGAGCATCCGGGCCTCGGCGGCCTTGTGGAACAGGTCCCACTTGCTCTTGTCCTTGATGGATTCCAGGATCAGGGCGTCCAGTTCCTCCCCGTGCTGCGGACGCTGACCGGCATCGGCGAAGCGCGGCTCCAGCATCTCCTCGGACTCGAAGAAGTTGGCTATGTCCTCCCAGGACGCGCCGCCTCCGGTCTGCACGATGATCCAGCCGTCGGCGCAGGGCATGGGGTGGGTGAACTCTCCCCCGGCGGCGCGGCGGCGGGGCTGGGTGCCGCCCATGAAGGGGTACATGGTCTGGGTGGCCATCATGGTCGAGGCGACAACTTCGGTGACCGATACGTCGATGTGCTGGCCCTGGCCCGTGTTGAACTGGTCGAACAGGCTTATGGCCGTGGCCGCGGCGGCGTTGAGTCCGCCTTCGTACTGGGCCTGGAACCCGCCGTGCTTCAGGGGCTCCCGGCCCTGGATGCCGCTGATGCTCATGATCATGCCCATTGCGTAGTTGACGATCTCTTCGCCCTGGTACTGGCTGTAGGGGCCGTCCTGTCCGAAGGGAGTGATGGAGGTCATTACCAGGGACGGGTTGAGTTCAGACAGGTCTGAATGGGACAGACCCAGGTTTCCCAGGTAGCCGGGGCGGTAGCTCTCGACGATAACGTCTACGTGGGGGACCAGTTCCCTGAGCAGGGCGCGCCCGGTGGAGGTTTCCAGGTTCAGGGTCGCGCCCTTCTTGTTCAGGTTCAACGCGAGGAAGAAAAGACTCTTCTCCGGGTGGGGGTCGTCATGGTGGAAGGGTCCCATGCGGCGGAGCGCCGCCCCGCGCGGGGGTTCGACCTTGAGCACGTCCGCGCCGTAGTCGCCAAGGAGACGGGCGCAGAAGGAACCGGCGATATCCTCGCTCAGGTCGAGGACTTTCACGCCGTTCAGCACGCCGTCTGGCATCGCCGTTCCCCCTATGGAAGCGTCCTAATGACCGCCACTTGAAGCGATTCGGATTGTATCGGAAAGGGGGAATCCAACGCAAATGACGGCGTTATGGGGTGGGGTTACATTCCAGGTGGGATTGCCAAGTCCTCAGCATCCTGGATGTAATTGGAAGTGTTGTGTACAAGCTCCACAACAAGTTCCTCCGGTTCACAATGACCATCTTAGAAACAATCATCGTGAAGCTCTTTGGTGCAAGTATTATACCGTGTCCTCAAGGACTGCAATCGGCTGTCCGACTGTGCCAGGAATCGTAACTCACGAGATGTCTGGCCGGTAGTGTTGGGAACATGACCGCTCTTTGAGAGTATCAAGGCGTCAGTAGCCCGTTTGGTAGCGCCCCAAGCTTTCTCCGCAGCGTCACGGAGGCCGCCGGCGTTCAGCCGCTCCAACGCGCTGGCATGAAGGGAGCAGGCGTCAGTGAAAATCTCCCGGACCTCGTCTGTTGCTACCATCATTTCACCCTCGGGGGGGCACAGGGCCGTGAATGCCGCAAGGCGGCGATGGCAATATCAAGCGAGACATGCTTGCCATGTTCTCGCCAGGGAATAAAAGCCGCCTGGACATCCCGGATGTGTTTATTTTGCAACGGGGGAACGGCGGGTCAGTACAGGTTTGAGAAAGGTTGCTTACCTCTCCCGGATGAACCCGGTTATGATGCGGGCCAGTTCCTGGGGCTTGTGGTAGCCGATGTCGTGGATGGTGTCGGGTATCCAGTGGACGCGGCCATTAGTCATCTCCCGCTCGGCGGCGGCGACCATTACCTGGCGTCGGCGGGCGAACTCGGTATTGGCCCTGTCGGGCCGGGGACCGGCAGCTATTATGAGTGAGGGGCAGGTCATCCGGGGCAGGATGGCGGACGGCGGCTCATTCCACATGGCTTCCAGGACCTGGGCGTGGTTCCGGGGGCGCAGAATGTCCTGAATCTGCCCTTCCTCGTCCTCGTAGACCATCGTCTGGACCACCCGCTCCAACTCGTCGGACCAGCAGTCGGCCAACTGGGTGCGGAGCCGGTCGAGGAACTCTTCCCGGTCGCCGGTTACGTTCCTGGGACGCAGGGTGTTGGAGAATTCTTCCCACGTTCCGGTGGGCCACAGGCGCCCGTTGAGGAAACCGCCGTCGATCATCACGACGCGGCTGACCCGTTCCGGCGCGTAGGCAGCCAGTCCGCTGGCGACGTGGCCTCCCCAGGAATGGCCCAGCACCGCCGCGTCTGACAGGCCCAGATGGTCCATGAGGCCGGTAACGTCGCCGGACAGGGTCTTCCAGTCGTAGCCCGAAGGAGCCTGGGTGGTCTGACCGTGGCCCCGCTGGTCGGGGGCGAAGATGTGAAAGTCGTTGCGAAGCAGGGGCGCTACGATGTCGTACCAGTGGGCCGATGATGCCAGGCCGTGCAGGGCCATGACCGGCGGGCCGTCCCCCCCCCAATCCAGGAAACGCATGTCGAGGTCGCCCATTCTAGCCCAGCGTTCGGCAGGGCGATAGACGCCTGAATCGTGGATTCTATCCGATGGCTCCGGCCCTCCACCATGTAGGGGGTCTGCGTTTTCAGATGAAGTCATGGTCAGCAGTTTGCGCCCTTTCCGGCCTGTTCCATTTGCAGCAACCGTGCCTTGACGCCGAGGCCGCCCGCGCCGTAGCCCCGGAGGTCGCCGTTGCTGGCAATGACGCGGTGGCAGGGAATAATCAAGGCGTAACGGTTCTTGGCCATCGCCTGTCCGGCGGCGCGGGCTGCTCTCGGGTTTCCCGCAGCCTCGGCCAGCCAGGTATAGCTGCGGGTCTCCCCGGGGGGAATCTCGCGGCAGGCTGTCCAGGCGGCGCGGTAGAAGTCGGGGGCGCCGGTCAGGTCAAGGTCGATGGAGTCCAACGCCTTAACGTCGCCCTCGAAGTAGCGTTCCAGGCAACTTCGCACGTTGGGAAAGGCGGCAGGGTCTTCGTCGGCATCGGCCAATTCCGGCTCCAAATGCTCCAGGGCCTCTCCTGGGGTGGGCTGGAAACTGAGGCGGCGCAGGCCCTTGTGGCTGCCCAGCAGCCCTATCCAGCCATCACCCATCGGAAAGACGTTGTAGCTGTAGAAGTTCATGCCAACCTCGTCAGATATTCCTGGGGCGCAGTATGCGCAGCAGCAGGGGCATTCTCAGGGCCAACCATGCCTGGGTCAACTCCCGGCGCTGTGCGTCGTCAAGCTCCTTGCGCCCGTAGATGCTGCGGACGTAGTGGTCGATGATAACCGATACAGGCTGGCGGTGGTCTGGCAGCAGGTTGGACAGGCGCAGCCGGTACTGGAAGGGGGTCTGGTGGGCCGCAGGCCCCACAGACGCAAGCGCTCCCAGGATGGCCATGCGCCGGAATGCGACTCGCGGGTCTTCGGATGGAGCCATGTACCTGCGCCAGGCCTGCCAGACTATCAGCCCCAGCAGGGCCGCGCCGGCCGCGCCGCCGGCGGCCCAGAGGAACGCCGCGGCAAGCTGGCCGCCCCAGGGCAGCGGTACGGTATCAATATCGCCGGGCGTGGCATCCAGCAATTCCTCGTCGCATTCCTCGATTTCCTCGATGCACTCGTCATCGTCAACGCCCTGCGCACTGCTGACGTCGCCTGCTTCGGCGACCAGCGGCGGCGGAGGCACGGCCACCGGGATGGAACGGCCGGGGGTCGGCTCGAAGGGGATCCAGCCGTAGTTGGGCATGTAGGCTTCAATCCAGCCGTGGCTGTGGCTGTCGGTGACGACGTAGATGTCGCGGTCTACGACTTTGTCGCCGGTGGTGTACCCGGTAACGAAGCGGGCAGGGATGCCAATGGAGCGGAGCATGACGGTCATGGCGGACCCGAAATACTCGCTGTAGCCCTCTCCCAAGGTGAAGAGGAAGTGGTCAACGCCATCGGCATTAAAGGGTGGCGGCTCGACTTCCAGGGTGTAGGGCATGCCTGAGAGGTAGAACTCGATGGCCTTGGCCTTGTCGTAGGGTGTTTCCGCGCTGGCGGTCAGTTGCAGAGCCAAGTCCCTCACCCTCTGGGGAAGCTCGTCGTGCAACTGAGTGTACTTCTGGAATATGTGGATGGGATAGTCTGTCCCGGCCCGGCGAAGCTCGGCGGGTGTGGCGGTGGAGACCGATGAGGTAACCTCGTAGCTGTCCCTGGCCTTGATCTCGCGCCTTACGCTCTGGACAGAGAGAACGTCGGGCCTGCTGGGGAGGACTTCCGCCAGCACCACTTGGGACACGCCGCCCCGGTTGCGTTCGGCCTTCACCAGCCGGAAGTCGTTGGGCACGCGGGCCGCCAGTGAGGAATCGCTGACCGAGTCCCCGCCCAGAGCCAACGTCTGCCGGAGCGCGTCGGCGGCTTCCGCCAGCTTGGGGGGCAAAGCTCCAGATCTGGGGTTTTGCCCCCGGATTGATTCAGACTGCGGCCCCTGCATATCGAGAGTGTAAGTGGGGGAATCGTAGGTCTCCAGCCTCACGTCGCGGTCGACGCCGATGACCTGGTCGCCGGCGAACAGGGTCCTGGAATCGTAATTGGGCGTGACCTGGTAGCTGATATCGAACCGGCTCAGATAGGGTTGGGGGGCTGATACTGAGGGTGTCCAATCGTTGGGCTTGAGTACCGTCCCATCGGAGACCCATCCTTTGGGAGTATAGGTGCCGTATGACCGGGCCTTCCAGTACATGGGCACCTGGGACTCGACGTAGAGCACCTGGGCCTGGGTCGGATGGATGGTGCCCTGGAAGGCCATCACGTCGCCCCAGATGCGGTAGCCCAGGGGCTTGCGGGCCGGGAGGCCGGCGAAGAGGCGGTTGAAATCGTCCTCCCAGTTCTGCATGGGGGTACGGAAATACTCGTAGGCGTCGTTGGCCGGACCGTACTTGCTGCCGACGGGAAGCAGGAAGGCGATCAGCAGCACGGCCAGGGCAATGATGAAGCTGTCGCTGAGGGACAGAGCGCCCAGGTGACCGTCGTAAGTTACGTGACGCTCCTCCCAATCCCGGCGCCTGCGCACTGACTGGACCCTGGCAATGAGCAAGAAGGCGGTGAAGAGGAACAGCCCGATGTGAACGCTGGCGTTAGGGGGAAGGTAAGTGAGGTTGGACATGATCCCCGCACCGCCGAGTACGAACACGCCCCAGAAGTTCCGGTAGCGCACGAATACCCACGTAGCCAGGTATCCGCAGAGCCAGGTGGCCACCAGCAACCCGAAGGCGAAGGGTACGGCGTCAATGCTTATGGACCCGGTCCTGGCGGCTTCCACCCACAGGGACAGCCTTTCCCATAGCTGGTCGGCGTTGTCGACCTGCACGGTGCGCGAGACGTGGGACGTGAGCCGCCACACGGTGACAAGCAACCCCACGGCCAGTCCTATGGGCAGTACCAGGATGCCCCAGAAGGGGACGCGGGCCAGGAACAAGCCGGTGACCATCGCCAGGAGAAGCACCAGCCCCAGGTTAGGGGAATCTACCCAATTGGCCTGCTCAACGGAGTAGATGACTATCAGCAGGTTGAGTACCAGCAGGCCCAGGGCGGCCCAGCCATCGGAGGGGCGGAAGTATTGGACAACTCCCAAGGCCGCATTGCCGACCGCCTCGACGTCAAGGCGCGATCCTGCTGTGGCAGGGTCCAAAACCCCAGATCCGGAGTTTGCACTCGCAGGATAACCCGCTGTCTGGGGCTGCTCTCGCCGGCCCAGAACGCCGTTGGGGGTCACCGGACGGCCTCCTGCCGGGTACGGTAGTCTGTGGCCGACTGATTGGCTGCGCCTGCCTGCTCCTGGGATTCGGGCAGTGGATCCAGCAGGACGTAACCCGGTTCGGTCCTGCCCAGCGGAGACCGGAGCGCTTCATTCAGCTCTTGGCCCCGGCGTACCACGTAGGTGGGTATCTCGCTGGCGAACAGGAAGTTCAGGGATACGTCGATTATGCCCCTGTCCTCGCTGAAGTCCTCCCGGTCTATCAGCGCCGCTGAAACGCTCACTCCTTGCCTTCGCAGGTTATTCAGCGCGGAAATCCAGTCCGCCCGCCCCGAGGGCGTCACCACGGTCAAGGTGTTGAAGCGGCTCAGGTTGGGTTGCAGTTCGTACAGGAACCGTTCCAGCAGCGTAGTGCCCTGGGCGCGGACCTCGGCCAGGGCTTCCATCAGGCGCCCCAGGTGTTCAGGGCTGCTGTCGGGGCGCAGAATGTAGTGCTGGTTCCCGTTTGATGCCAAACCCACGGGCATGTCCAGGTCAACCAAACGCTGTATCAGAGACGCGGCGACGGTTACGGCAAGCTCTTCGGTATTGTCGCCGTGCTCCTCGCCTGGGACGTGGGAGCCGGAATTCATGTCCAGCACAACCCATGCGTCGGCGGAGATACCCAGGTCGAACTCCTTGACCATAAGGGTGTTCATCCGGGCGGTGTAGGGCCAGTGGATGCGCCGGAGGCTGTCGCCGTGGGCGTATTCCCTGACGGAGGAAACGTCGGTGGTTATCTGGTCCACATGACGGGTGGTGCGGCTGTCGCTGGGCAGTCCGGCGAAGCGCACGTCCAGGTCGGGCAGCGGCTCGGTGGCCGGAAGCACCATGAAGGGCTGGGGTTCGAGGAAGCGGCGGCTGAGCTTGAACACGCCGAGCGGGTCCTGCCCGGTGACCTGCACCTCGCCGACGTGGTACAGGCCGCGCCGTACAAGAGGAGTCTCGGTGCGCCAGGTACGGCTCTGGTTTCTGACTAATGCCAGGCCGCGGCCGGGAGTGTAGCCGGGGAGGTTGGTGTATTCTGTAACCTCAAGCCAGGACTTGGGCAGGCGGTTCCGGTTGACGATGCTGATCCGGCCTTCCAGGTAATCGCCGACCTGTCCCCTGGTGGCGGTACGGCTCAAATTCAGCTCGATACCTCGCAGGCTCAACCATGCCCAGCCGAACCCAATGAGCATCAGCAGTCCCAAGGCATAGAGGAACCGGAAGAAGAACTCGAACCCGGTGCCAAAGGTGTAGAAAGCCACCACGGCCACCAGGACTATGATTCCAATGGCCTTTTTCTTCATGGTCGTTTCCAGTTGCCAGTCGTTCAGTGGCCGGTGATGATGGGGCATCCGCAAGGGCGGCCCCAAACTCCAGATCTGGGGCTTGACTGAGCGATGGTCTAACGGGCCGCTCCGGGCACGGCCACAGTGTTGAGCAGGTCCGTCACGACGTCGTTGGTCCGGACGCCACGCATCCTGGCCGAGGGGGAGAGGATGATGCGGTGGGCCGTGACGGGGACGGCCAAGTCTTTCACGTCGTCGGGGATAACGTAGTCCCGTTCCTTCAGGATGGCCATAGCCCGCGCGGCGCGAAACAGGCCCAGGGAGGCGCGCGGCGACGCGCCCAGGGCAACGTCCCGGTGATGGCGGGTGGCGTCAGTCAGGCTGACTATGTATTCGCGGACCGCCCGGTCAACGTAGACGTCGGTGCAAGCGTTTTGCAGGGCGATGATGTCAGCCGGAGTTGCCGCGGCCTCGAGGCTCTCGATGGGGTGGACCTGCTCCTGCTGGTCGATTACCGAAATCTCCTCGTCGAAGGCCGGGTATCCGATGCCTATGCGCATCAGGAAGCGGTCCAGTTGGGCTTCCGGCAGGGGGAACGTTCCCTCGTACTCGATAGGGTTCTGGGTGGCCACCACAACGAAGGGGTGTTGCAGGAGGTGGGTCGCCCCGTCAACCGTCACCTGGAGCTCTTCCATTGCTTCCAGCAGGGCGGACTGGGTCTTGGGCGTGGCCCGGTTTATCTCGTCGGCGAGCACTACTTCAGACATGATGGGACCGGGGCGGAACTCAAACTCTCCGCTGGCCTGGTTGTAGACTGAAAGACCGGCGATGTCGCTGGGAAGAAGATCGGGGGTGAACTGAATGCGCCGGAACTGGCAGCCTATGGACGTAGCCAGACTCTTGGCCAGCATGGTCTTGCCGACGCCGGGAACATCTTCGACCAGGATATGTCCCCGGGCCATGAGGGCGGCCAGGGCCTGCTCTATGACCCCGGTCTTGCCTACGATCACCCGGGAAACGTTGTCTACGATGCCCCGCGCAATGGTGGACGGGGAAAGAGTCTCCTGCACTGATTCCTCCTGAATTCAGGCTCCATACCCCTGATCTTGAGCGGGCCAATCCCAACCCTGATAGGTTCAAAGAGTTTACCATAAGCAAGCTGAATAGGCACAACCAAGCTCTTCGTTTGGGGTGTCCGTCAGAATTTTGGGGATTATCTGGGGCGCCCAACGGGAGCCCGGCGCCAGGGGTGACTGGCCGCAGGCCGGTGAGGGAGTTTTGACCCCTCCCTTCCACCGGATAGTGCAACCCCGGCGGGGCTTTTCACCGGGACCTCCGGTCTATCCGCCGGGCTGAGTTTGGCCCCCGGTTCTCCGGCTGCCGCCAGCCGCCGCCGGGGGCCTGCTTTCTCTCCGGGTGTGCCGGAACTCCGGGAGCCCCGCTTTCTGAGCCGCCGGGCTATACGCGGCCATTCCCCGGCCCAGCGGCCGCTGCATACAATGTTGCGCAAGCCCAGCATGGGATTTACATGGGGCCGCGCCCAGTGCATTCCTCCCCCCTTCAACCTCGCTTCCACCACCAGCTTGTTGCCGCTCTCCACCGCACCGCTTCCTATGGGCCAGCCCTGGGCCCGCAAGACCGGATAGCGCATCTGGGCTTCCCGCTTTTCCAGGTAGGCCAGGGGTTTGCCCAGGTCAGTTTCCCGGCCTTGGACCAAGACCCTGATGTCCTCCAATACCGGACCGGCGCCCTCATGTTTGAGACGCTGCGTCTGTTCCCGTTGCCATTCATCAGCCATCGAAGACGCTTCCCCAAACAGGCCCCGGCCGATCTCCCCCATGTACCCCGCAGCATGGGGAAAGTCCAGAATCCGCACCGCACCGGGACAATGAAAGTCCCCGAATCCCTGAATCCATTCGGCCCCATCGGACACCAGGGCCACTTGGCCCTTTTCCCCCACCCCCCGCCGGCAGGTCTCCGCCAATGCCTGCCGGGTGAAGCCCGCCGCATCGCTCAACCGGGAAAAATAGGACATCTCCTTCAGGGTTCCAGGCTCCGCACCCGTCTCATCCACCTCCCCAATCACCATCGTCTTGACCTCAGCCCATTCTCCTCCCGCCAAGGGCGCCATCGCCCCGTCCACTTCCACCACCAGCCGGGCTGAGCCGGAACCGGCCACTTCCCAGTCCACTTCCCGGCCCTGTTCCAACGCCCCGGCCTCCTCCTCCTGAATGACCACATAAGCCGCCCCCGCTGCTTCGGTATGCCGTCTTACCGTGGCTTCACTGAGGGAATTCAGCTTCATCCAGTCCACCAGGAGCCGTTGCGCCTTCTCGAAGGGCATCCAACTCCCCAGCCGCACCAGAACCTCTTCCAGCCCCGGAGTCAGACAGCCCGGCAGCAATTCCAGCTCTTCATCCAGGGGGGAAAAGTTTCCCGCCGCAAGCGGGGCAGACCCCGTACTCCCGTTCCAGCGTGACCTCCTGCCCCCCCAGGGTCTGCAACCGCCGCTCCCGCTTGCCCGAAGAGGCCAGTTCATGGCCGCAATCAGGGCATACCGGCCTTTCTCCAGGCTGACTTCCGCTCCAGTCCCTGGCGGAACTGGCCAGAGCCGTATCCTGGAGCATCCGGCCCCGCAACTTCGCCAGCCGCAGGTCCAGTTCCTTTTCAATCTCACTAAAAGTGGCTTTAGGATTCTGCAACCGCCACTCTTTCATCCCGGTGATTGCTTCTTCGCTCAACTCCCGCCAAGTCAATCCCCAATCCTTCATTTCCATAAGACACACCCATCCTCTCTCCAGTCCTTTGCCGCCATTTTACCCCTCCATCCTCTCCCTATCCAAAATTCTGACGGACACCCCTTCGTTTGCGTTTCCAATGACCGGCAAACAGGCCCGCCAAATCCCTCCGGGCTGGGCAGCATCCAATAAATACACACTATCGTATATGTTGATGGATAGTCAAAGGATGGTCAGGTCTGGGGCTTTCCCGCCCGCATTGCCGATACTCCCCAAGATCCGGATAAAGATCCGGATATGGGGTTTTGACGGGAGTATCGCAGTCTAACGGATGCATTGGTCATTTCCGCGAATCAAGGGTACATTAGACTCCGGAGACTCCGGCCCAGGCCATTGAACAAGACTCCTACAATCTTCCACCGAGGTGTGTCATGCTCCAGATCTGGGGTTCGGTGAATCCGAAACGGAAAACCCTCCCGCGCATATCCTTACTCGGGGCCGGGCCGGCCTGGTGGCCGGTGGTCTTGACCCTGCTGGCTGTAACGATACTCGTGGCATGCGGGAGTGTCCCTCCCACCCAGACGCCGGAAGCCGCGGGAAGCGTTCAAGCGGCCCCTGCCGCCAAGACTGACAGCGCGACCTCCACCGGCGTACCCGCCGACGCCTCCGGGTCGGCCCCGGTTGTGGTGCCGCTGCCGGACAAGGGGGGGCTGTCCAAGGAAGAGTTGGCCGCCCTGATACCGCCCACGGTCCTGAAGGAGGCCTCGGGCAGTGAAGCATCCGTTGGACAGTCGCCAACCACCGCAAGCGCGGCAACGTCCACCCCCGTTGTGGAGACCCCGGCAGCCACTACAGCTCCGACTGAACCCGCTTCAACTATCCAGCCCGAGGCAGCCACTCCAATAGTGGAACCAACGACCGCTCCAGCGGTGATTGAGGCAGCGTCCACGGCCACCCCTGAGCCTGAACCGACGCCGGAACCCACCGCTACACCGGAGCCGACACCCACACCGGAACCCACAGCGCCCCCTGAACCCACGGCCATGCCGCGGCCCAAGGGCGGCGGGTCGGTCGGCGGGCTGGCCGCGGAGTTGGTGGGGAACCAGGCATGGATCAACAGCGACCCATTGACCATCGATGGGCTGCAAGGCAAGGTGGTGCTGGTGGACTTCTGGACCTACACCTGCATCAACTGCATCCGTACCCTTCCCTACCTCAAGGAGTGGCACGCCAAGTATCAGGACGACGGCCTGGTGATTCTGGGCGTCCACACCCCGGAGTTCGACTTCGAGAAGGACCTGGACAACGTGGTCAAGGCGACCCGCGACTATGGCTTGGAGTATCCAGTGGTCCAGGACAACGATTTCCGGACCTGGCGGGCTTACGCAAACCGCTACTGGCCGGCAAAGTACCTGATCGACCACGAAGGCATTGTCCGGTACACCCACTTCGGCGAGGGTAAGTACGCCGAGACCGAGTTGAAGATACGCGAGCTGCTGGAGAAGGCAGGGGCGGACCTGGCCCTGGAAAGGTTCAACATGCCCCAGGACCAGAGCCGGGACCCGACCTATTTGAACACCCGGGGCGCAAGGGTGACCCGGGAGCTTTATGCCGGATACGACCGGGGTTACAGAACCGTCATCGCGGGACGGGGGGCATACGTGGTCCAGCGAGAGTATTATGAGCATCCTGATGAGGTTGCCGAGTTCACCATTCCCGAGGAGGTACACCCGCACTTCATCTACTTCAACGGGCACTGGAAGATAGAAGCAGAGAACGCGCGGCACGGGCGGGAGTCCAGCAACTACGAGGACTACCTGGAGCTTTACTACTCCGCCCGCAGTGTGAACGCCGTGCTTACCTCAGAGTCCGGCGAACCCTACAGGGTGGTTGTAACCTCCAACGGCGAGTACCTTACAGAGGAGAACAAGGGCCAGGACGTGATCATCGGCGAAGACGGGGAGAGCTACATCATGGTCACCAAGCCTGACATGTATCGGATAGTCGAGAACCCCGCCTACGTTCAGGAGACTCACCTGCGCATGGCCTCCGACTCCAAGGACTTCGGCCTGTTTGCATTCACCTTTGGCGTCTACGACGGAGGAGCGTAATGCCGGGATGGGTCAAGATGATTCGAGCGCGAATACAGCCGCTTTTGGCCTCCCTCGCAGTCCTCGTCGCTGCCGGGTCATTCACCGGCTGCGCCGCCGAGGCTAGCAACACCGCGCCGGATGTCCCTCCCGGCGGAAAGGTCGGAGGCCCCGCGGCTGATTTCCAGGGCATTTCAAACTGGATCAACTCGGAGCCTCTGACCCTGGACGGACTGCTGGGCCTGGGCACGGATGCTGTGCGGGGTGGCGGGCGGGATACTAATGTTGTGCGGGATGCAAAAGTCGTCCTGGTGGACTTCTGGACCTATACCTGCGTCAACTGTATCCGTACCCTTCCCTACCTCAAGGACTGGCACGACAAGTACGCGGACAGCGGGTTGGTGATAGTGGGCGTACACACCCCGGAGTTCGAGTTCGAGCGTCTAGCAGAGAACGTGGTCGCGGCCAGTGAGTCCTTCGGGCTGGAGTACCCCATTGCCCAGGACAACGACTTCGCCACCTGGACCGCATACTCGAACCGTGCCTGGCCCGCCAAGTACCTGGTGGACAAGGATGGGGTGGTAAGGTTCAAGCACATCGGTGAGGGCAAGTACACTGAGACCGAGTTCAGGATACGCCAACTGCTGGAGGACGCCGGGGCAGACCTGTCCGGCATCGAGCTGGAGGTTGCTCCCGACCCCCAGTTGGACCCCGCAGCCAGGGACTGGAAATCGCGGAACTTGCTGACCCGGGAGCTTTACGGCGGGTACAACCGCAATTACTCGTCCTTCGGTCTGTACGTTGGCCAACCAAAATACTATGAGGGGCCGGACCAGGTGTTGGAATACACTGACCCCGGCGACCATGCCAACGGCAGCCTTTACCTGCATGGCCTTTGGCACAACGGGCAGGAGGAGTTGCGCCACGCCCGCCAGACCGAAAATTACGAGGACTACATTGCCTTGAAGTTCTCGGGCACGTCAGCCAACGCGGTGGTGAGTCCGCAGGGGATGGAGGCGGAAACGGGGCATGGGCGGGACGGGAAAGAAGCGTTCGAGGTACAGGTGACACTGGACGGACGCCCGTTGCGACCGGAGGAGGCCGGGCCGGATATGGTGATTGAAGACGGGCGGAGCTTCTTCCGGGTGGACGAGGGCCGGTTGTACGAGGTGGTGTCCCTGCCCGAGTACGGGACTCACGAACTCAAGCTAAGCTCCAACTCCGAAGACTTTGCCCTGTTCGCCTTCACCTTCGGGGCTTACGGGGAAGGGCCGTAGCCAGATGGGATGCCAGAGAATGTTGACGAGATTTCGCATTGGCCTAACGGTCGTGGTTGGACTTGTCGTGTGGCTAACGTTGGCCTGCGGCAGCAGCATACCGGCTGCTCCCCCGGAGGCGGAAGCGGGGCGGGATACAACCGGGTCTCCATCCACTGCGCCCGTTGCCAAGGCCAGCAGTGGGCTTACGACCATAGTTGCGACCAAGGAGCTTGGCGTCGGCCCACAGCGGGTAGCGTTCCTGCTAACCACCGACAAGGCGCTGGTCACCGTGCCGGAAGTGGAGGTTACTTCCTCTTACGTTGGGGATGGCGGGCCGCTCCGGGGGGAGACCAAGACTGCACCATTCCACCCGTGGCCCTACGGCGTGCGGGGGACTTACGTTACGGAGATGGAGTTTGACCGCGCCGGGCTGTGGCGGCTGGACATCAAGGCGGTTGAGGATGGGGAAGCCGTCTCAGCGTCGATAGACCTGGACGTTGCGGAAACGGGTCACGTGCCGCAGGTGGGTACGGTCCCGCCCCTGAGCGAGAACAAAACTCTTGGCAATTCGGAAAGCATCGAGAAAATAACCACCGACTACTCTCCCGACCCTGACCTGTACCGGCTCACGGTGGCCGATGCGGTGGCGACGGGACTGCCTGCAGTGGTCGTTTTCGCCTCCCCTGCTTTCTGCACCAGCCCCACGTGCGGCCCGCAGACCGACACGGTCTCGGAGTTGAAGGAAGGCTACGCCGGGCAGGCCAACTTCATCCACGTTGAAATTTACGACAACCCCGACGAAATCCAGGGGGACCTGAGCAAGGCCGGCATCGCCAAGCCCGTGTCGGAATGGGGAATCAGCAGTATACCCGGCTGGTTCAACGAGTCCTGGACTTTCGTGCTGGACGGGGAGGGCAAAATAGTCCAAAGGTTCGAGGGATTTGCAACCCTGGAGGAACTGGAGGCAGCCCTGCAGTCAGTTGTCAGTGGCTAGTGGCCGGCACTGGTCACTAACCGAACCACCCCAGATGCGCTGACCAATCCAGATGCTTGTCGGCCAGGAGGGCGGAATAGGTGAGCAGGATGATGACCCCGACAACCATCGATAGCCACAGGTGGTCCATGCGCTGACTTGTCCCCTGGAAATTGACCTTCCAATCGCCGTTATCCTCATCTTGCTGTATCTGCTCGTCAATCCGCTGGTCGCGCATGTCCCAGATGTTGACGGTCAGGAAGATGATGACGGCGGAGATAAGCATGGCGAATATATCGACGAAAAAGCGCGTGAATGCCTGGTCCTCGTCCGGGCGGAAGAGCAAGGTAATGGTGATGGTCATTCCGGCGAAAATAACCAGCGCGAACACCTCGCCCAGGACCATCCCCAACTGCTTGGAGCGGACCAGGTCATCCAATTCCGCTTCCGCGCTGTTCAGCATTTGGCGGTCGGCCACGTCCGTCAAGTCCGTTTGGTTGACCTGGGAGATGCGGCTTCTCACTTCGTCGTAGGCCCTTTTCAGGTCGGCCTGGTCTCTGGAGGACTCAACTTCGTTGACATATTTCAGGACGTCCCCGTCGTCTACGACTCCCCGCCGGTGCAGCAGTTCCAGCTTCCGGAAAACGCTGAATGCCTGGGCTTCTTCGGCGCTGGTCCGGGTGACAAGAGATGCGACGCGGAAGGCCAGCAACAGGATGAATATGGTCGCGGACAGGCCGACCCAACCGAAGTAGCCGTCGGCGATCCATACGTCGTCGCCAGGCAAAATCCCCCCTTTTCCCAGGAACTCGTATATTTCATCGCGCAAATATACGAAGGCGCCGCAAGTTCCCAGGGAAAGGATCAGGGACTTGAACCCCCACCGGCGGCTTTCGGCTTCAAACCCGACGAGGATGCTGGCGGAAATCACGGCGGCGGTGCCCATGATCAGGATGTCCACCCGGTTCCAGGCGATTTTCAGTTCCTCCTTCAGGACCGTGATAAACGGAAGGTCGATAACAAACGCCTGGACCGCGGCAATCGATAAAAGCATAAGCCCCAACAGGCTCAGAATGGGCTGGATGCTGAGGATGGCCCTTGTCTCCACCCCCGGGGACTGCAAGTCCGCCTTTCTCCAGAACAGGCCGGCGATACCGTGGGTAAAGGCAACTCCGCCGATTATGATGAACAGGTAGGGGTCAATGCGCTCCACTCCAGAAGCAATGGTCCCCACATCAACCAGGCCAACCGGCAACTGGATGACGACGACAGCCATGCTGGCCATGAGACCGGCGGCCGTGGCGCCAAACAAGCGGACGGACTCGACGTTGTCCTCGGTGGACTCGACCAGTTCTTCTGCGGTCAAGTCCTCGGCCAGGCTTTCTCCCCAACTCTTGTTCAGACTGTTAAGTCCGGATATGACGGCTGACCCCGCGGCGAGCAACAGGCCCAGGTACGCCATCCGGCTGTCGTCAGCACTGGCCAAGCCGAGGTCGAGGCTGAGGATGAGAAAACCGACTCCGGTCGCGCCCACCGCCATGAAGAAAATCGTCAATGGCCTGTTTTCGCTCTCACCGGCTTTCCCGCCAGAGCTAAACCAGCTAACCACCACGCCAACAAATACGGAGAGATGCATCATTATGGTCGGTACGACAACACCTACGTGTCTGATGGACATGGCGAAAAGGGCTATATCGAAGTAGGCGACGACTATTAACAATATCTTCCAGTTGAGCATATTGCGCCCGATGCGTTTCCATACAGCCGCACCGTAGTTAGCTGGGAAGAACAGGTCCCGATGGCGTACCGCGTACCCCAGGAGGAATAGCGCATATATAACGGCTATGCCCGCACGCCAGCCTGCGTTGAACAGGAAGGGCGCGTCCTCGCCTCCGAACAACACTACCGCCAAAGGCATGACCGAGTAGCCAATGGCCGCAATGAGCATGAACCACGAGGGCTGCCCCCTAATGGTCCTGAGAATTCGCCGGGACGATGAAGTTAAGGCCCCGCTTGACATAACGGTCTGGATTATAACGTATGTCAGGATGGGGATTGGGAAGTCGTATTTCCTTCAGGTATCGCTCCGTTTCAGATGACCTGGATTACTGACACATTCCCCTTTCCAGTCCCGGTCGCACCGCACTATCACATCTTTGCCGGAGATGGTTTGAGTGACGGGAATTCCGGAGGAATGTGTCTCATGCGCAATCCGGCCGATGCGCCGGAATTCGCAAAAGTGCCCGGATTTGTCCGCTCAGCCGGCCGCGGACTACCATGCTTGACCGGAAAAACGAAAAAGTCCCCGACCGCCCTCCATACCGCCTGCAATGGAACGCTGCCCTCGCCAACCCTTCCACTTGCCGGGGAACCTGGCGTGGAGTAGCATGGCTACGATGGCTACCGACTCCCTTCACCGACTTCCTTCAATGACAGAGGAGAAGCTGATATGACGACATCCACCACGCACCCCGAGGCGGCGGCCCAGATGGGCGCGGCTTGCGCCAAGTTGCTGGCCAGCCTGAACGCAGAGCAGCGGGCCAAGGCGACGTATCATTACATGGACGGCGAGAGGGTATTCTGGTACTACCCGCCTCTGAACCGCCACGGGCTGCCCCTGCGGGACATGACCCAGGAGCAGCGGACCCTGGCCTTTGCCCTGATGGCCACCGGACTTACCGATAAGTCCTACGAGCAGGCCAAACTCATCATCGAGCATGAGGATGTTCTCGGGCCACTGGAGAAAGAGCGGGGGCTGGTAACGTTCGTTAGAGACCCGGAACTGTACTACTTCACCGTCTTTGGCGAGCCGGGCGGCCGGGAGGGTTCGGACGGACCCTGGGGGTGGCGGGTTGAGGGGCATCACGTTTGCCTCAACTACAGCATCTGGGGTGACCAGGTGATTTCGGTGACACCCTTCTTCTTCGGAGCCAACCCTGCCGAGGTGCGGAAGGGTCCCAAGAACGGGCTGCGCATCCTGGGGACACGGGAAGACCTGGCGTTCGAGCTTATGGAAAGCCTGGACGAGGGGCAGCAGAGCCGGGCCATCATATACGACGAGGCTCCGCTGGACATCCTCACCTACAACAGTTCCAAGGTGTCCCTTCCCAAAGAAGAAGGTCTGCCCGCCTCCCGCATGTCAGGGACGCAGCAAGAGATAATGATGTCCCTGATATCCGAGTACGTCAGCCAGGTGAGGGGCGACGTTGCCCAGGGCAAGCTGGACGCCTTCAAGGAGCAAGGGATAGACAACATTCACCTGGCCTGGGCCGGCCCGGTGGACAGGACCAGGGAGCATTACTACCGGCTCCACGGTGGAGACTTCGTGGTCGAGTTCGACAACCGTCAGGATGGCGCAAACCATATACACTCGGTGTGGCGTCAGATCGAGAACGACTTTGCATCCGACGTGCTGCGGGAACATCTCCTGCTCTATCACGTGCTGTAGTAAGCGCTGCCCCAGGCAAGGCCGCGCCATTGCTTGTGTGCGGCGAGTCCCTCTGCTACAATCTGCGATGCGCCGAGCGAGTGATACAAACTATGCTGCCGGGAACGGTGTATGTTGGGGACCGGCGCATAGACCTCGGGGGACGGACCCTATCCGCCGCCCGTCCGGACCCGCCAACCCGCCCCCTTTGGGCCGGCATGGCGGTATGGGGCGGGGCTCTCAGCGGGAACCGGCGCTGATATACACGCGATTAAGCGATTAGGAGGAGGGAACGAGATGCCTTCATTCTGGGAAAACCTTCGATTCCCTGGGGAGCGCGAGGCGGATGACCTGCACGGATACGAGGGACAAGACATGCCGGTCTACGTTAGCCATCCATTGCCTTCAGCCGGAAACAGCTTCCCGGCAATTATCGTAGTGCAGGAGGCCTTTGGGGTCACCCGACACATAGAGAAAGTCTGCGATCGCTTTGCCCAGGAAGGCTACGTTGCCATCGCTCCCGCTCTCTACCACAGGGAAGAGCCGAACCCCAAGCTCGGTTACGATCAGATGCCCCAGGTCCAGCGGTTCATGGGCGCGCTAAACGATGAGGAGTTGATCGAAGACATCAACCAGGTCATCAAGTACACCCAATCAGACCAATTCCGTCGGACTAACAACCAAAAAATCGGGATCGTCGGCTACTGCGTAGGCGGGCGCATTACCTACCTGGCTGCCGCCATGTGCCCCGGTCTCTCCGCAGCCTCCGTATACTACGGCGGGCGCATCCTGGTCCCCTTCGGAGAGGGCCCTGCACCCATCGACATGACCGACCGGATAAGCATCCCCGTGATGGGCAACTTCGGGGAAGAAGACGCCAACCCCACCCCGGACGACGTGGCTCAGATTGAGGAGAGACTCAAGGCCGCAGGCGTGACCTATGACTTCAAGATGTACGCCGGAGCGGGCCACGGCTTCAACTGCGATGAGCGGGACAGCTATCACGAAGCATCGGCCAACGACGCCCTGGAACGCACCCTCGGCTGGTTCAACCAGTACCTGAAGAGCTAGAGGTTATACTCCAGCCTCCAACCTGAAGGAGGCATGGATGTAAAAATGTGAGGCACGGCTGCTCTTAATGCAGCCGTGCCTCTTTTCCGGTGGAGAAACCTTCAGCGCCAATTTTGGATACGTAGGTGACAGTCGCGTCTGGACTGTTGGCTGAAACTTGGTATAGTTCATGCACCACTGACGAGGCAGCGTAAGTCAAGAATGCCAGACCATCCTTTGGCTGAAGTTTTCGGGTTCCCAGTAGACAACTTGTCTTCCGAGGCCACAAGGTATCGCGAGAATAAGCTGTGCCCTTTCAACAACAAGGTCCCCAATTGCACAAAGGACAAGGCCAACAACCCTTTGGGCGTTTGCAGCATCTTTGATGGAGAGAAACTCGCTATCACCTGCCCCATCCGCTTTCGCCAGAACTGGATTATTGTGGAGGATGCTGCCTCTTTCTTCTTTCCGGTCAACGCCAATTGGACTACTCTAACCGAGGTCAGGCTTCGGGATAGGCGGGGTAAGTCAGCGGGCAATATAGATGTGGTTTTAGTGCAATATGACAGTGATGGGAGAGTGTTGGACTTTGGCGCTCTTGAAATCCAAGCCGTTTATATCTCTGGTAACGTAAGGCGTCCCTTTGAGGCTTATATGGAAAGCCCTGAAGTGGGTGCCGGCATGGATTGGAGCAAGGAAACCAACTATCCACGTCCTGATTATCTCTCCTCCAGCCGGAAGCGACTCGCTCCACAACTTCTTTACAAGGGCGGCATCCTAAGTGCTTGGAACAAGAAAATCGGCGTTGCGTTAGATAAGAATTTGTTTGCTACCTTGCCAACACTACAAGAATCGGAATCGAATCAAGCGGACATTGCATGGTTTGTTTACGACCTGCAATTTGACCAAGACAACAAACACTATTTCCTGGTGCGAGACAGAACCGTCTATACCACCTTCTCCACAGCTTTGGAGCAGATTACCCGTCCTGAAGCGGGCAGCTTGCATGCATTTGTCGAAAGTTTGCAGACCAAACTCGACGACAGATTGAGTGGCAGCAATCCGCCTGATACACAGGAAATCGACCTTAGCCAATTATGAGATCCCCCGACCTTTTCGGTAACAAGCGAGTAGTGAACGTTGCGTCGGTGCCGCAACGCAGCCCTTTCCGCTATCCTGGAGGTAAGACTTGGCTCATTCCCTATATTCGCCGGTGGTTTAACCACCTAGAAGATAAGCCGGAGTTATTGATCGAGCCCTTTGCTGGAGGTGGAATCGTCAGCCTGACGGCAGCTTTCGAAAATTTGGCCAGCCGGGTACTGATGGTGGAATTGGACGATCAGGTCGCCAGTGTGTGGAAGGTAATTATTGACGAGAAAACTGATTGGTTGACCAACCGGATACTGACATTCGACCTGACCAAAGATGCTGTAATCCAGGAACTTTCCCGAAATCCTGAATCTCTTGATGAGGAGGCATTTCAGACCATCCTCCGCAACCGTACCAATCACGGCGGCATTATGGCGCCCGGCACCGGACTGATCCAGATTGGAGAAAACGGGAGGGGTATACGTTCCCGGTGGTATCCCGAAACCATCAGCAAACGTATCCGCGACATTGGCAGGGTCAGAGAGAAAATAGAATTCCTTCACGGCGATGGGCTGGAAACTGTGAGGAATTTCGCGGAATCGAAGACCGCCGTTTTTTTCATTGACCCGCCCTATACTGCTGCCGGCAAAAAGGCGGGGAGGCGTCTTTACGTCCACAACGTCATAGACCACGAAGCCCTCTTCCGGTTGGCGGGTTCCCTAAGGGGCGATTTCCTGATGACCTACGATAACTCGCCGGAGTTGCGGGATATGTCAGTCCAGCACGGGTTCGACTATGAGACCGTACCGATGAAAAATACCCACAACACCCGCATGACCGAGTTGTTGATTGGCCGTGACCTCTCTTGGGTCAGGATGTGAAATTACTGGAGTCTTTTCATTCACTACTTGAACCTGTCTGTCCCATAAGCGTCAATTTTTCAGACTACAGCCTACCCCATAAACGAGTTGCGCATCCGGTAAATGGTCAGCTCCGGCTCTATGGGAGCCACTGGCATGTACCCTGCCTCTTCTATCTTGGCCACTATGAACCAGGGGCCTTCTTCTTCGAGGGCGTTGCGGAAAACCGACGCCAGTTCCTCCAGGTCGGTAACTGTGGCGGTGTGAGGGATGCTGCAACTCTCGGCTACCTTGGCCAGGTCGGTGCCCTTGGCGGTGTGGCTGGGCTGGTGGCCCGTTTGTCCCCATTCCTCGTTGTCCCACACTACCACTATCAGGTTGCGCGGCTGCTCCCGCCCGATGGTGGCGATGGTCCCCATGTTCATCAGCAACGATCCGTCGCCGTCCAGGGAGATGATCTGCTCGTTGGTGGAAAGGGCCATGCCAAGAGCGATGGACGAACAGAGTCCCATGCTGCCGTAGGTGTAGAAGTTCTTGTCGCGGTGCCCGGCGTGCCAAAGTTCGTCGGTGCTCGGGCCGAGATTGGCCACGATGGCCCTGTCCCCGGCCAGGGATACAATCAGCTTGGTGGCGTCGAATCTAAGCAATTTTCCCCCCGTGAAGCAACTGGGTCATGCAGATGGCAACGGGCTGGCGGTTGGAGTGGCACAGCTTCAGCGCGCCGTCAACTACCCGGTCCATCTTGTATTCGTCCTCCAGCGTGAAGTGGACCAGCCCGAGCAGATCCAGGATGGGGCGGGTCGAGCGCCCCATGGCCACCTGGGCAATGTTGAACTCCCCGGGGCCGCCCCGCAGGTTGATGAAGAGGGGTATCGGCGTGCGGGCAGGTATGCACAGGCTTGCCAGGGCATTGACCGAGTTGCCAAAGCCGCTGGATTGCATAAATACGGCGGCGTTGCGGCCGACAGCGTAGCCGCCCACCGCTATGCCTATGGCCTCTTCCTCACGGGATGCGGAAACCAGGTGGAAAAAGGGGTCGGCCTCAATCAGGCTGGTGACTCGGTCGATGGAGATGTCCGGCACGTAGGCGATCAGGGACGTGTCCCAGTCCTTCAGCGCCTGAACGATGGTTTCGGCCCAATTCATAAGGTGTACCTCTCGAATCGGTTTAGTCCCGTTCCGTGCAGCCTCAGACTTCCGGGACCGGCAGGCAATCTCGTGGATTGCACTTCGGGTAGGTACGATAACACATAGCAGCATCCCATTGGAACGTCACCACAGGTTGTCACACCGCGCGGGGACATGCCGTAGCCACGCGCCAAGTGTTACAGGGAGGAGAGCGCAAAGTTGCGGCTGGAGCGCGTCGGGTATATAACTAGCAACCGGAAGCCAGGCCAAGGCCCCAGATCTGGAGTTTTGAGCGTGGCAAGTCACGGTCATATCATGGAGCGCCGGGCTTATGGCACTGGACCTTTACCAGGGAACAAGTGTCCTCGATATCGGGCAGGGCATCAGCGGGCCCTTTTGCGCCAAGCTCTTCGCCGACCTGGGAGCGAAGGTAGTCAAGATCGAGTCCCACTCCGGCGATCCGGCGCGGCGAATTGGCCCGTTTCCCGGAGGTGAGCCGGACCCGGAGGCCAGCGGCCTTTACCTGGCCCTTAACGCCAACAAGCTGGGAGTCACCCTTGACCTTGAATCCGCCGCCGGGCGGGAGTTGCTGCTCCGGCTGGCGGAGGGCGCGGACCTGCTTATCGAGAGCTACCCGACGTCATACCTGCCGGGGATCGGGTTGGACTTCCCCGCGTTCCGGGCCCGGAACCCCCGTCTGGTGATGACCTCGGTGAGTCCCCTGGGACAGACGGGGCCCTGGTCCGGTTTCCAGGTCAACAACCTGCTACTTTCCGACCTGAGTGGACATTCCCGGGAACATCCGGGGCCTGTCGACGACCCGGCAAGCCGGCCACCCCTGCAACTGGCGGCCCACCAGGGTGAGTTCCTGGCCGGGCTGGCGGCGGCTTCGGCGTCGGCACTGGCCCTGAACCGGCGCAGGCTGCACGGGAAAGGCTGTCATGTGGACGTTTCGGGGATGGAGGCGCTGTCCCTGCTGTCCCAGACCACGCTGGCCGAGTTTTCCCTGGGAATGCCGCCGCGGACGCGGTTAAGGGAAGGGGCAGGGAGACAGGCGTTGCTGGTGCTACTGCCCTGCCGGGACGGCTACGTCGGGATTTCTCCAAGGCAGCAGGACCAGTGGGAGAGGTTCGTGGAGCTGATGGGCAGCCCCGGCTGGGCCGAAGACCCCAAGTTTGCCACCACCGACAGCAGGCTGGCCAACTGGGGCGAGTTGGAGCCACTTCTTGCGGCGTGGACGCGAGAGCGGAACAAGGAGGACGTGTACCGTCAGGCGCAGTCAGTCCGCATCCCGTCCTTCCCGCTGAACACCGCGGCCGATCTGTTTACCTCGGCCCAACTCGCGGCCCGAGAGTTCTTCGTCGAGGTCGATCATCCCAAGACCGGCAAGCTGCGGTATCCGGGTTTTCCGGCCAAGTTCGCGTCGGGCAAGGAGCTTGAGCTTTCCCCGGCCCCATCGCTGGGCGGCGACAACTCCGTCGTGCTTGGACTGGAGGGACTTGGTTTGAGCGATGACGAGGTGGCCGCGCTGCGTTCCCAGGGAATTGTCTAGCCCGCAATTGGCATTGCCGTGCCCAGGACAGCCATGCAGTCGATAATTTTCCGCATTAGGGAGGTCTGACAGGTGAAAATCGACCCCGGCAACTTTGAGGGTTTCAACCGTGTGCTTACCGGCGTGGTGGTGCCCCGGCCCATTGCCTTTGTATCCAGCGTTTCGGCCAGCGGGTTGGTAAACCTTGCGCCCTACTCATTCTTCAATGCCGTATCCTACGACCCGCCGACCATCGTGTTTTCATCGTCGAGACACGCTGGCCGGAAGGCCAAGGATACCCTGGCCAACATCGAGGAGACCGGGGAGTTCGTGGTCAACGTGGTGGTCGACGAGATCGCCGAAGCGATGAATTCCACCGCCGCGGAGTTTCCAGCGGATGTAGACGAGTTCCAGATCGCCGGTCTCACCGCCGCACCATCGGAAATCGTGCGCGCGCCGCGGGTGGCCGAGTCTCCGGTCAACATGGAGTGCCGGCTCAACCAGGTGGTCAACCTGGGCAGGGAAGGACATCAGCACGGGCTGGTTATCGGGGAGATCGTGCTGCTCCATATCCGGGACGACATCATCGACGGGCACCGGATAAACCACCAGCGGCTCAAGCCCACGGGCAGGCTGGCAGGGAATATGTACTGCTATACCGCGGACACCTACGAGATGGTGCGCCCCGTCTACCAGCCGGAGACTATTGGAGAGCCTGCTGACAATGACTAGCGGCCCTTTGGGAAACGTCCGCATCGCCGACTTCACCTGGCAGATTGCCGGGCCCACCTGCACCCGCTACCTGGGGCTGATGGGCGCAGACGTGCTGCGCGTGGAGAGCAACCGCCGTCCCGACCCATACCGGCAGCGGACCATCAGCCACCTGATCAATCAGAACAAGAAGAGCATCACGCTGAATCTGTCCCACCCCAGGGCGATTGACCTAGCCAAGGAAGTGGCCTGCCTTAGTGACGTGGTCATCGAGAACTTCGCTCCCGGGGTCATCGAGCGGCTGGGACTGGGGTACGAAGAGCTACGTCGGGAGACCCCGGACATCATCATGGTTTCGTCGGCGGGGCTGGGCCACACGGGACCGGACTTCAACCAGGTTGCTTATGGCACGCTGGTACAGTGCTTCACCGGCTGGAGCGCGTTGCAGGGCTACCCCGGCGGAGGGCCAGAGATCGGGGGCATCTGGACGGACCCGATGGTTGGGATGCTGGAGGTGTTCCTGGTCAACGCCGCTCTGAATAGAAGGTGGGAACACGGGGAGGGCCAGTACATCGACCTGTCCATGGCAGAGGCGACCACCATGCTGCTGCCGGAGACGGTGCTGGAATACGGGATGAACGGGAGTGTCCAAGAGCCGATGGGCAACCGGCACGAGAGCGCCGCGCCCCACGGCAACTACCCCTGTCTTGGCGACGACCATTGGGTGGGGATCGCCGTGGAAACGGACGAGCAGTGGCGGTCCCTGTGCGAGACGCTGGGAAGGTCCGAGTGGCTGGGTGATCCCAGGTTCGAGACGGGGCTGCTGCGCTGGCGGAACCGGGAGCCGTTGGACAAGCTGCTCTCCGAGGTCACCGCCGGTTACGACGCAGTGGAACTGGCCGAGGCACTGCAACGGGCCGGGACGCCAGCGGCGCCGTCGCTGTCGGTGGGTCAGCTATGGAGCAACCCTCACCTGCGGGAGCGGGGTTTCTTCCATGGCTTCCATAACCAGGAGGGGAAAGGCTACGAGCTTCCCGGAGCGCCGTGGCGTTTCGACGGGGAGCTGGAGGGGGAGATGGCGGCCCAGCCGCTGCGCGGCGAGCACAACGAATACGTCTTCGGGGAGCTTCTAGGGCTTTCAGGCACCGAGATAGAGAAGCTCGTCGAGGAGCAGGTGATTTATTAGGGCAAGACGACCGCTATGAATCGGAGGAAGCCGAACGCCGTCGACGTCTTCTGGGAACGGGGCGCCGGCGGCGTGGCTCCCTTGTCTGGCCATCATCCTCGTCTGCATCTTCGGAAGCTGTTTCCTGACTGCCATCGTCTTCGGCAGTCGTTTCCTGGGCGACAGGGTCTTGGACCGTTGTCTCCCCGGCCGTCTCCCGTTCTGCCGCGCCATCCTGGGTCGCAGTCTCCTGGGGCTGGGATTCCACCACCGGGTCTTCCTGGGCGGGCGCACTCTCGACTGCCGGGCTTTCTGCCTCCACCTCGGCAGCGGCAGGGGGGTCCTGAACTGCGGCGCTCTCAGTCGCGGTTTCCGGTTCCGGCGTTTCCACGGCTGGAGGGTCCTGGACAACCGTTTCGAGGGTGAGACGCTCCCGCTCCCGTGGTTCGCCGCCCTGAGCGCCTTCGTTTGGAGAGTCCTGGAGTGGCCGTTCCTCGATAACCGCGTTACGCCACTCGGAACCGTGGAAGGACCTCAATGCCCCTTCTAGCCGGTCCTGGAAGGTCTCGGATTCGCGGGGCTGCACCATGACCCGCCGTCCATTGACGAGAGTAACCCGCAGGCGGTCGCCTATGGGCAGGCTCAAGAGTTCCACGTGGGATACCTGGTTGAAACTGATGGTCCTGGTCCGGGGTCTGCCGTAGACGATGATCAGGGCGTCGGGGTAAATCCAATACTGGCGAGGGTTGGTAAGCCAGGTGAACGCGCCCACACCTGCACCGACTATGATCAGTATCCATTCGCCAGTCTGGACGAAGTTCCATACACCCAGAACGACGACGGCCACCGAAAGTATCAGGGTGAAGTTGAGTGACCCGCGGTGGGTGTCCCAGTGAATCGGTTGGTTGCTCGACTGTTCCACGGAGGCAATTCTACCACACCGGGCATTTGGGGTAACAGACCGGATGCGCCTCGCTGCAACGGCCTTCTTCCGCTTACCCACCTGGTTGGCGGTCCCGCAGGGCCATGTTCCCCGTACCCATGACTTCCGGTTCCGGTTGAGTGATTTGCCGCCAAGGAAGTACAATTGTGGCCCAGCCATGCACAAACCGACGGCGCAGAATGCTTGGAGCAACGGTCGAGGGATGGACCCTGGAGGGAGATGATGCCCAGCGAAAGCAAGGACCAGTGGCTCAGGGACACCCTGTCCCCGGTGGTGCAACGGTTCCCGGAACGGCAGGAGGAGTTCGCAACCGACAGCGGCATCCCCATAAACTCCCTGTACGATGCCGATGACCTCGCCACCCATGAATACGACAGCCAAAGGGACCTGGGTTACCCGGGGGAGTACCCGTACACCCGGGGAGTGCAGCCCAATACGTACCGGGGCCGGGTCTGGACCATGCGCCAGTATTCGGGCTACGCGACGGCGGCGGAAACCAACCAACGGTACAAATACCTGCTCGACCAGGGACAGACAGGGCTTTCTGTGGCCTTCGATCTGCCCACCCAAATCGGCTACGATTCCGACCACCCGCTGGCACGGGGAGAGACGGGAAAGGTGGGCGTGCCCATTTGCAGCCTGCGGGACATGGAGACCCTGTTCGATGGGATACCATTGGACAAAGTCAGTACGTCGATGACCATCAACGCCACGGCCTCGATTCTCCTGTGCCTCTACATCGCGGCGGCCGGGAAGCAGGGGGTCGAGCCGGGGCAGCTCAACGGCACCATCCAGAACGACATCCTGAAGGAGTACATCGCCCGGGGCACCTACTCCTACCCGCCGCGCCCCTCAATGCGGCTGGTGGTGGATGTGTTCAAGTATTGCGCCGAGAGCGTTCCCCGCTGGAACACCATCAGCGTCAGCGGATACCACATGCGGGAGGCCGGGGCAACGGCGGTACAGGAACTGGCCTTTACCTTCGCCAACGGTATCGCCTACGTGCAAGCGGCGCTCGATGCCGGGCTGGAGGCGGACCAGTTCGCGCCCAGGCTGTCGTTCTTCTTCGTGGCCCAGAACAACTTGTTCGAGGAGGTGGCCAAGTTCCGCGCCGCCCGGCGCATGTGGGCCAAGATAATGAAGGAGCGTTTCGGGGCCAAGGACCCGCGCTCGATGATGCTCCGGTTCCATACCCAGACGGCCGGGGTGAGCTTGACGGCCCAGCAGCCGGACAACAACGTGATCCGCTGCACCGTACAGGCGCTGGCAGCGGTGCTGGGCGGGTCCCAGTCGCTGCACGTCAACTCCAGGGACGAGGCGCTGGCCCTGCCCACCGAGGAGTCGGCCCAGCTTTCCCTGCGCACACAACAGATACTGGCCTACGAGAGCGGCGTGGCGGACGTAGTAGACCCCCTGGGAGGTTCCTACTACGTCGAGAGCCTGACCAACCAACTGGAAGAAGAAGCATTCGAGTACATCCGCCGCATCGACGAGATGGGCGGTGCGGTAGCGGCCATCGAGCAGGGGTTCCAGGCGCAGGAGATTGGCAATTCGGCCTACCGGCACCGGCAGGAGGTTGAGTCGGGGTCTCGGACCATCGTTGGGGTGAACCGGTACGTCTCGGAAACACCCCCCATCGAGGGTCTGCTGCGCGTGGACGCCGAGGCCGAGCGGCAACAGATTGCCAGCCTGGAGAAGCTGCGCAGCGAGCGCGACGCCGGGAAAGTACAGGCCGCCCTTTCCAGGTTAGCTGAAACGGCCCGCGGCACGGACAACACAGTACCCGCTATACTGGAATGCGTAGAGTCATACGCAACCCTGGGAGAGATATGCCAGGTCTTCCGGGACATCTTCGGGGAGCAGGAAGAAGTTGCGGGGTTTTAGGAGAGTTGCCATGACGGTGGAAGAGGCTATATGAAGATATCAAGGCTTCACACTACACCAGCATTGAAGACGTGCAACTGACGCTGGATGAAATGCAACACGCCATGCGCCGGGCTGCGGTCAACAAGAATGCGCGGCGAAAGTACGTCGAGCTGGTCAAGGAAATCCCGGAAGCCGATATTTTGGGCGATGCGGGGCGCAGTTTGTCCAAGGCCAACATGGAAGTCCGACGCATATCTGGCAATGCGAGGCAGCTATCCTGAAAATCGTTCCCAAGGAAACAGGTTGGTCAGGAGCTTGACCAACGCCGGCGGGACTACCGTGACCTGTTGGATTTGAGCGTCAATTCCCGATACGAATTGGTACAGCTCACGCCGCAACAGGTCGGCCAAATCAAGACAGGTCCCTTCCTCCGGGTGAAAGAAGAAATGTTGCCGTTGCCTGGAATCTAGCAACGGCTCTCGCAGACAGGACATTACCTGCCGCCAGGAAAGGAGAAAAACCATGCCAGACCTGATACTTACCGAAGAAGAGCAGATGCTCAAGAACACGGTCCGGGAGTTTGCCGACCGTGAGCTTATTCCCCGCGCCAGGGAGGTGGACCAGGCAGGTGAGTTTTCCTGGGAGAACTGGCGCGGCATGGCCAATCTGGGGCTGATGGGGATTGGCATCGACCCCAAGTACGGTGGCAGCGGCCTGGACGGGTATCGCAAGGTCGCCATCGCCGCAGAGGAGGTCGCCCGGGGCGATGCGGCCGCCAGCGTCAGCATGCTGGCCCACCTGTCCCTGGGCACAACCACGATTTACCGCTTCGGCAACGAGGAGCAGAAGCAGCGTCTGGTCCCGTCCCTGGCCTCCGGGGACGGAGTGGCGGCGTGGGCGTTGACCGAGCCGGGCAGCGGGTCGGACGCTGCCGCCATGCGCACCACGGCCACCGAGCGCGACGGAACATTTTTCCTCAATGGCAGCAAGACCTTCATCACCAATGCTTCGGTGGCCGAGTCCATCGTAGTCTTCGCCAACCAGGACCGTTCCCTGGGGCACAAGGGCATCGGCGCGTTCGTGGTCGGCCGGGACTCGCCGGGTCTGAAGATCAACCCATTGCACGGCAAGATGGGGATGCGCGGCTCCACCACCGACGAGGTGGTCTTCGAAGATACTCCAGTCCGGCAAGACAACGTGCTGGGAGAGTTGGGGCGCGGGTTCAACCAGGCAATGGAGATTCTGGACTCCAGCCGGATTATCATCGCGGCCCAGTGCGTCGGCATCGGGCAGGCGGCCCTGGAAGTCGCCATCCGGTACGCGCAACAGCGGGAGACCTTCGGCAGGCCCATTGCCCAGCACCAGGCAATCCAGTTCATGCTGGCCGAGATGGCGGCCCAGGTCTATGCCGCCAGGGTGGCGACCATGAACGCCGCGACCCTGAAAGACCAGGGGCAGCCTTTCGTCACCGAGGCGTCCATGGCCAAGCTGCTCGCCTCGGAAATGTGCGTTGAAGTGGCGAACAAGGCCATCCAGATTCACGGCGGAATCGGCTACTTCCAGGAGGCCGGGGTGGAGAGAATCTTCCGGGATGCCCGCGTCACCACGATTTACGAAGGAACATCTGAAATCCAAAAGCTGGTAATAGCCCGGCAGTTGCTGCGTCAGTACGCAATTTAGCGGAGAGGGTCAACTTCCACTGACTGCCGGACACTAGAGGTCTGTGAGACATGAGCGAGGCCAACGTCTGTTCCGTCAACTACATCGACCACGTTGGGATAGCGGTGAAGGACATCGACGCGGCCCTGGAGTTCTTCGGGGACGTATTCCAGACTCCACCTACACCGGTCGAGGAGTTGGAGGACCAGGGGGTTCGGGCTACCCTGGTTCAGATAGGTCAGACCCGGCTGGAACTTCTGGAGCCGCTGTCGCCGGAGTCGGCAGTGGGGCGGTTCATCGAGCGCCGGGGGGAAGGGCTGCATCACCTGGCACTGAACGTGTCCGACATTGCGGGGAAACTGGATATACTGGCCAACAGAGGTCTGGAACTTGTGGACAGGACTCCCCGAGAGGGACTGTCCGGAACCATCGCATTCATCCATCCCAGGTCTGTTTTTGGCGTTCTGACTGAGCTGGTGGAGAGTGTGGAAATTCCATTCACCTCGCCGTCCGGCGGTGCCGAATAGGCGTTGCCAAAGCCCCGGTCCGGGGACTGCAAGCGTGCGAGAGGCAAGGTTTAAGCGACAGAAAGGCAGGACTTGCGGAATGACTCAGGTTCGGAACCCTGTCCGGGTGCTGGTGGCCAAGCCGGGACTGGACGGCCATGACCGGGGAGCGAAGGTCATCGCCCGCGCGCTGCGCGACGCGGGAATGGAGGTAATCTACACCGGTATACGCCAGACGCCACAGATGATTATCCAGGCGGCGATACAGGAGGATGTGGACGTACTGGGAATCAGCATTCTTTCCGGGGCGCACCTGGAGATACTTCCAGGAATCATGGACCTGATGAGGGAGAATCAACTGGACGACGTGCTGGTAATCCTGGGGGGAATAGTCCCGGAGGCCGACCGGAAACAGTTGGCCGACATGGGCGTAGCGGCAGTATTCGGCCCCGGCACATCCACCAGGGAGATTGTCGAGTTCATAAACTCGAACCTGCCGGAGCGCCGTCTGGTTTGAACTGCTGGTGAAATTCGCTCAGGTGCGGGTCAGATAAGGGCATCCGGGTTGGAGATTTAACAAGTTTGAACTCTTATCTATTGACACATACAGAATCGGCGCGAGTATAATTGGCCGATATTCGCCACGTGGCGATTTCACGATATGCAATATAACGTGGCACAGTTGTTGAAGGAGCCGATGGGTTCGACCCGCAGATTCGTGATGGATGCGGGCCCCGTGGAAGAACTGCTGCCCGCAACGGATGTTTCGGGCAGCGTCCGGATGCTCCGGACCCACCGGGGAGTGCTGGTCAACGCCGAGTTGGAGATTGCATCGGCAGTAACTTGCAGCCGATGCGTGGATGATTTCTACAGAGTCTCCACACTGCACATTGAGGAGGAGTTCTTCCCGACGATAGACCTGCATACAGGACGCAGGGTGACTTTGGACGAGGAAGACGAGGACGCCCTGCGGATTGGAGAGGACCATCTTCTCGACCTGAGTGAGGTGGTCCGTCAGTACGCCATATCCGACCAACCGATGAAGCCCCTCTGCCAAGATGAATGCCTGGGTCTATGCCTTGAGTGCGGAACGGACCTAAACCGCTCCGGCTGTGCCTGCAACGAGGTCCCAATTGACCCGCGTTGGGGCGCTCTGGCCAGGTTGCAGGACCTGAGAAACGTATAGCCAGGGGCTCGGCTTGCCATATTCAAAGAGAGGAAAGTCCGGGCCGCCAAGTCACGGAAGCCGGCGGCCCCCGATTTAAGATGGGTGCAGTACCGAACAAGAAACTTACCAGAGCGCGCAAACGGCGGCGGCTGGCGTCACATAAGCTGAAGCCTTTCAGCCCAGCCTTTTGCTCGCGTTGCCGGAGCGCCAAGATGCCCCATACGGCGTGTCCTCAGTGTGGATACTACCGGGGTATACAAGTCCGCGATTTGGACCGGTAGCGAGAGTACGATGAAGCTTGGACCATACCAAACGTCAGTGGTCTTAGGCCAAGAGCCCTTGCAACAGGGGATGTGATCCACGTAAAGGGTGAAGCAGTGAACGCAATGGCCAACATCGAAATGTCCACCAAACTAGCTTACGTCTTCCCCGGTCAGGGTTCCCAGGCTGTAGGCATGGGGCAGGATCTTTACACCTCGTCTCCGGCGGCCCGGGAAGTGTTCCAGGAGGCTGACGACAGCCTGAATACGCCTCTTTCCAGGCTGATGTTCGAGGGGCCTGCCGAAGAGTTGCAGGACACCCTGAACTCCCAGCCTGCAATAATGACAGTCAGCATCGCCTGCTGGAAGGCGTGGGAAGAGTTCCTGGGCAAGCAGACGCCCAAGCCTTCCGCACTGGCCGGTCACAGCTTGGGAGAATACACCTCAATGGTGGTGGCGGGAGTGATGGACTTTCCCGACGCCGTCCGGTTGGTCCGGGAACGGGGCCGTCTGATGCGGCAGGCAGGAATTGACCGTCCCGGCAGCATGGCCGCAATCATTGGCCTGGAAGAATTGGCCCTTACCCAGATTTGCTCTGAGACGGGGGTCGAGTTGGCCAACATCAACTCCGATGATCAGATAGTGATCAGCGGAGACAGAATAGCCGTAGCCAGGGCAATGGACTTGGCGACGGCCAGGGGGGCTAAGCGAACCATCCCTCTGCCAGTCAGCGGAGCGTTCCACTCATCACTCATGGAGCAGGCACGGGAAGGTCTGAGCGAGGCTGTGACCGCCCTGGACTTCGCTGCGCCGTCCACTCCGATTATTGCCAATTCCGACTGTGCGACGTTGACTTCGGGCGAAGAAGTCCGGCAGGAGTTGCTTCGAGGACTTTGCCAGTGCGTCCGCTGGAAACAGTCCGTGCGCAGTATGGTCGAATCTGGCATCAATGAATTCGTGGAACTCGGGCCATCCAACGTCCTCTCTGGCCTTATCCGCAGAATCGACCGGGATGTTCACGCCGTATCGCTGTCCGGCCCGGCTTCTATCCAGAAGTTGACGGCAAAGGCGTAGAACCGGGGCATCGAAACAATGGGACTCAAGGCTCGGAGTCTGGCAGGTAGCGAATGCCTCCAATTTCTCGGCGGGAGGGTAGGTCAGGGACCGGCACTGACCGGCCAGACCCCGGGTCCTGAACGCTGAATGGGACCGGTTTCTCGATGGTAAAGACGACGGACCATAAGCGGCGCGGACGGGTGGCAGCTCTTCAGTGCCTGTTTGCGGGTGACATCAGCGCCACTACCCCATACTCCCGGGTATTGGAAGAGTCCCTGAGTTGGCTGGCTGAAGAAGATCAGTTGCCTGGGCTTGTGTTAGAATTTGCCCGGCGAATCATAGAGGGAGTAACCGATCACCGTCCCGAATTGGACGAAATGATACAGCGGTACGCCCCGGCATGGCCAGTCTCACAACTGGCGACGGTGGACCGCAACACCCTCCGAATTGCTCTGTATGAGCTGTTGCACAGCCCGGACACCCCCAGGAAAACGGCAGTAAACGAGGCGGTTGACTTGGCCAAAGAGTTTGGCAGCGAGAGTTCCGGCAGGTTCGTCAACGGGGTTCTCGGCTCTGTCATGGCGGAGTTGGACTCCGCCAGCCTGGCTTCCGTTTGACCCGATGACTTACTCTATATGGGGACGGACCCTATTCGCCGTTCCCCGGCCGACGTTGCGGTTTCGGGCGATTTCCTCAGTGGAAGGTCAACGAACGCTATTGACCGGACCGAAACGTTAAATGGGGCCGACTTCTCGAATGGAGATGACCTATTGGCCAGCGTATTTGATCGCGTAAAGGTGATCGTGGTCGACAAGTTGGGAGTTGACGAAGACGAGGTCACTGAGACCTCCTCTTTCGTAGAAGACCTCAACGCAGACTCTTTGGACTTGGTCGAGTTGATAATGGCGATCGAGGAGGAGTTCACTTCCGAAGGCAATGAGGTGGAGATCTCCGACGATGACGCGGGGAATATCCTCACCGTCAAAGATGCCGTCGCCTATCTGAAGACCCACGGGATTGAGGACACTGAAGACCCCATCGAGCTCCATTGAGCGGGACATCCGGCAAAGGGCCGTCTCCTTTCGGTTCCGGCCGACATCGTTCGGCGTCTCGACGAACGATAGCACGTTGCCTCATCCCCCGGACCTCTAATCCGTTCGCGAGCGGACACTTCCCGCTTGATCTGCCGCCGACGAATGTCCATCTGTAGCCACGCTCGCTGAGAACATGGCCCCACACAGCTATGGCGGCCGGGGAGCGGCGGATAGGCCCGTCCCCAGCCGGGGAGGGTTTGCCTAATGGACACCTTGAGCGAAATAGCCGACAGGGTCAGGTCCTGCAAAGACTGCGCACTGAGCATGGGACGCACAAACGCCGTTCCGGGAGAGGGGCCTGCCGACGCGGAGGTGATGTTCATCGGCGAAGGTCCGGGGTTCCAGGAAGACCGCCAGGGACGCCCCTTCGTCGGCCCGGCGGGTCAGTTCCTGGACCAGTTGCTGGCCGACGTGGGAATGAGCCGGGAACAGGTGTTCATCGCTAACATGATCAAGTGCCGCCCTCCCCAGAACCGTGACCCCGCCCCGGCGGAAATGGCGGCCTGCTCCAAGTATCTGGACCGGCAGATTGAGCTTATCGACCCCAAGCTTATCGTCACGCTGGGGCGGTTCTCACTGGGAAGGTTCTTTCCCGGTGAAAGTATCACACGGGCCCGGGGCAGAGTCCGGCACAAGGACGGGCGCGCCATATTCCCGGTGATGCATCCGGCGGCGGGCTTGCGCCGCGAGGAGATGAAGGCGTCCATCATCCAGGACTTCAAGTCAATACCTGGCATCCTGGAGGAAGCTGCCCGCACCCCGGTTGCCGCAGGCCCGGAGGAAGAACTCCAGGAACCGCCCACACAGCAGCCCCGCCTTTTCTAGTTACCTTCCGGCACACTGTCAATCAATAGGAGATTCGCAAGGTTGAATCCACGTTTACGTGTCATTCCCCTGGGAGGGCTCGGGGAGATTGGCAAGAACATGCTCGCGCTGGAGTGCGGGGACGACATCATCGTAGTGGACTGCGGCGTCCAGTTTCCTGAAGAGGGTATGCTGGGCGTAGACCTGATAATCCCGGACATCACCTACCTGGTAGAACACGCCGACCGGGTGAGGGGAATCCTCATCACCCACGGCCACGAAGACCACATCGGAGCTCTCCCCTTCGTGCTGCAGCGGTTGGACGTTCCGGTGTACGCGCCCCGGCTGGCCCACGGCATGATCACCGTCAGGACCCGGGGAAGGCGGGGTATACGAGACGCCACGGTGGAAGCGATTGAACCGGGAGAAGACTACAGGTTCGGCGACAGCTTCGTGGCCAACTGGTTCCGCGTCTGCCACAGCATCCCCGACGCTATGGGCATTGCCATCAAGACCCCGCTGGGAACGGTCATCCACACCGGTGACTTCAAGATCGACCATACTCCGGTAGATGGCCGCACCATCGACCTGGCGTCCCTGGCGGGCTACGGCTCCGACGGTGTGCTCTTGTTGCTGTCCGACTCCACCTATGCCGAGGTGCCAGGGTATACCCCTTCGGAGCGGCTGGTCGGGGAAGCGCTGGACCGGGCGATCCGGGACGCGCCGGGACGGGTGATGGTTGCCACCTTCGCATCCCTCATATCCCGGATACAGCAGGTGGTGGATGCCGCCGAGCGGTCGGGGCGCAAGGTCAGCGTCGTGGGCCGGAGCATGGTTGACAACATACACGTGGCGTCGGACATGGGTTACCTCACGCTGCCGCCAGACATCCTGCTCCCACTGAGCGAGATACGGCGGCTGCCGCCGGAACAGGTAGTGCTGATGACCACCGGCAGCCAGGGAGAACCCACGTCGGCGCTGGTGAGAATCGCCAACCAGGAGCACCGGGACGTGAGCATCATGCCGGGAGACACGGTGATCATCTCGGCTACACCCATTCCCGGCAACGAACTTCCCGTCAGCCGCACCATCGATAACCTGCTGCGGCAGGAGGCCAGAGTGCTGTACGACCGCATCACCACGGTCCACGTTCACGGCCATGCCAGCCAGGAAGAACTCAAGATGGTGCTGAATCTGGTACGTCCCCGCTATTTTGTGCCCGTACACGGGGAATACCGTCACCTGATGGCTCACGCCCAACTGGCCTGGGACCTGGGGGTCGCCGAGTCGGGCATCTTCGTCCTTGAAGACGGAGACGTTCTGGAGCTTCCACACCCCGAGTCTGGAGGAAGCGCCGAGGTAGTCGAGAGGGTCTCCGCCGGCCCCATTTACATCGACGGGCCGAGCACCCGTGACCACCGCAGCCAGGTCCTCAGCCAACGTAAGGACCTGTCCAAGGACGGGGTGGTGGTGGTGGTCATATCCACAGACCGGGAGACGGGCCAGCCCGTGGGTGAAGTAAAGACCGTCTCCACCGGATTCATGGACGCCTCGGAGACTGGAAACCTCTTCAAGGACCTGGGAGCAAGGGTTTCGGAGGCCCTCAACGGCGACCGGAGTCTGGAGGACGAACCGGACCAGATAACCTCAAAAGTGCGCGAAACTGCCCGCCAGTTCATATTTGGGGAGACTCGCCGCCGCCCTATAATCATTCCTGTGGTGTTGGAAGTGTGAGGTGAACTTGGCCGGGGCAACCATTTGGCTCGCCCCGGGGTGGCGGGGGGTCAATGGCCGGTCAATCGAAGAGCACCAAAAATACCGGGAAGAAATCTACAGAAGGCGGCTTTCTCTCCAGAATCGTTCCGGTCATTGACGGACTTGTCGCCGTTGCCGTTATCCTGGGCCTTGGTTTCTACTTTGGACTGTACAATCCCAGTGCCCGGCAGTCCGCCCTGGAAGCCTTGGGTTACGGACTGGTTCCCGCCTCCTTATTTGTCATAACCTTCCTGATATGCCTTCGTTACCGTACCCGCATGGTCTTTGCCCACTGGCGCATCTGGGTCTGCTGGCTGGCCCTGGCTGTAATTTCCATCGGCATATTGTCTCTGTTCCACGCCTCCAGCGGTCCGCTTTCATACGCAAGCCTGGGCGGCAATTGGGGGCAACTGGCAGGGGGCAACCCACTGTGGCTGGCTGTGTTGAAGATGGGTGCAGTTTGCCTACTGCTTCCGCCGTTGCTGTATCCACGAAGAATCGGCTCCGCCTACCTGATTTTCCTGCGGAACCTGGGGCTGGGCCTCCGGCACGCCTTCACGTTCGCCTGCTCCGCTTTAACCGCAGCAATCAGCGCCTGCGCCCGCGGCTGGCGCCTGGTGAAACGGTCTGCGTCTGATGCTTCGGATGCCAATGACGCCAGGGAAGACGCCCTTACGGACTCCGCGACGGGAGGCAACCGGGTTGTGTCCACGTTCTGGGCGCAGGCTGGCCAGCAGGATGACATCATGGAAGCCTCTGACCTTGATGAGATTGCGGACACTGCCCCGGTCAGACGGGTCAAGTCCCAGTGGTCCATGCCGTCGATGGATTGCCTTGCGCCGCCGGAACCCCACGACCAGTCCCAGGCCCCGCTGGAGGATATGGCCCGCCACGTCGAAGAGTCGCTGGCGGAGCATGGAGTCCACGTGGAAGTCAAGGATATCAAGGCCGGACCGAGAATCGTCCAGTTCGGCCTGGTGCCCGGCTGGGTGGGCCGCAAGTCTGTCAGCGGCCAGTCGTCAGACGACGATGGCGGAGACGGGCAACCGGGCGCCCGCGCCCGGGTCAAAGTCCAGAGCATCCTGTCCCGGGAGAAGGACCTTGCCCTGGCGTTGCAAACGCCTTACCTGCGCATAGAAGCGCCAGTTCCCGGCGAGGCCCTGGTGGGCATCGAGGTGCCCTCGCCGACGCCAAGCAAGGTCCACCTGCGGGAGGTGATGGAAAGTCCCCCCTTCGTCAAGATCATATCCAAGGGCGGATTGCCAGTGGCCCTGGGCCAGGACACCGGAGGAGCGCCGGTGGCGATGGACCTGGCCTCCCTTCCCCACTTGCTCATCGCGGGAGCTACGGGCAGCGGCAAGAGCGTCTGCATCAACTCGATAGTCGCCTCCTTGCTGTTGACCAAGCCGCCAGACCAACTGCGGCTGCTGATGGTCGATCCCAAGCGGGTGGAGTTGACGCCCTTCAACAAGATTCCCCACCTGGTCGCGCCGGTTATTGTGGACGCAGACGAGGTGACATCGGCCCTGCGGGCGATGCTGAGAGAGATGAACCGCCGCTACAAGCAGTTGGAAGAGCACGGCACGCGCAACATATCCGGGTACAACAGCAAGTCCCCGGAACCGATGCCCTACCTGGTCATCATAGTGGACGAGTTGGCCGATCTGATGATCGCCGGGGGCTTCGAGGTGGAGCAGAGCCTGGTCCGCCTGGCCCAGTTGGGCAGGGCCGCGGGCATCCATCTGGTGCTGGCGACCCAGCGCCCGTCGGTCCAGGTGGTGACCGGGCTACTCAAGGCCAACATCCCGTCCCGGGTGGCCTTCGCCGTGGCTTCCCAGGTGGACTCCCGGGTCATACTCGATATGGTTGGGGCGGAGAAGCTGATGGGCAAGGGTGACGCCCTGCTGCTCAACTCCGATTCGCCCAAGCCCCGGCGGGTACAGGGCACCCTGGTCTACGACGAAGAAGTCGAAGAGATGGTTCGGTTCTGGCGGGAGCAGAAGGGTCCCCCACTGGAAGAAATCCCGATGGGCGACGACGAAGACGAAGGTGAGGGCGAAGAATGGAGCGTTGAGGACCGTATCATGGAGCAGGCCCGTGACGTTGCTTTGCGCAATCCCCACATATCTTCGGGATACATGACGCGCCGGTTCAAGATAGGGGAGCAGCGCGCCAACCAGATTATGGAGGTCCTGGAGGAAGAGGGGCTAGTCATCCCCGGAGCCCGGTAGCCGCCTGTAAACGGTCATTGAGCTTGTCGTTGGGCTGGCCTCGCGGCCGGCCCTTACGCTTTTCCGGCGACGCCGTGATTCGATGAGAGTCGAGGGAACATCCCGGTATTCCATCTTTCCGGCCCTTCGGTTAAACTACCGCTACGCTGGGGCAGCAAAATCTCCTTGGATTGAACTGCATATGCTTTCCCTTGAGAAAGCCTGCCCCTTGGCAGAATATACCCCTTCGGTACCAGGCCATTGCTGATTGACCTACACACCCACACCTACCCCAGTTCGGACGACAGCTTCGTTGGAATAGATGACCTCATAGACCGGGCCAAGGGATTGGGGCTGGACGGTATTTGCCTCACCGACCACGACTTCTTCTGGGACCCCGAGCGGGTGCGCGAGCTTTCACGCAAGCATAACTTCCTGCTGATAGCGGGTTCGGAGATCAACACCGACACGGGGCATGTAATAGTATTCGGCTTGGACCGGTACATCTTCGGCCTCCATAAACCCGATTTCCTGTGGGAGGAGGTTGAACGCAAGGGCGGCGTGGTCATCGCCGCGCACCCCTACCGTCGCAGGTTCCTGGAAGACCCGGGGCGTGACCCCGTAATCCGGGCCGGGATGCTGGAGCGGGCCAGCGAGGACCAGTTCTTCCAACACTGCGTCGCCATTGAGGGCATTAACGGGCGGGGCACCGACGTACAGAACCGGTTCTCCCAGGACCTGAGTGAGATGCTGGGGCATCGCATGACCGGGGGCAGCGACGCCCACCGCGCCGAGCAACTGGGAACCGCCGCCACCCGTTTCGAGCGGAAAATCACCGGCCTGGAAGACCTGATCGTCGAGTTGAAGGCGGGCAGGTTCCATGCCGAACTGCTGCGCAGCCCGTTGCCGGCCGCAGGAGGCAGCACATGAACGCCGCAAATGCCCCGAAGACTTGACCCACGCAATTTTAGGAGTCAACTGCGGCACGTAAGCCGGGTTGACCGTTGGGAGACGCGCCAATGGCGGAGGCGCTAAGGATCGAAAACCTCCACGTTCGTTTCGGAGCGTCCACCGGCGAGGTGAAGGCGCTGAACGGCGTCAGCTTCTCGCAGGAGGAGGGACAGATATTCTGCCTGGTCGGGGAAAGCGGCGCGGGCAAGAGCACCGTGGCCCTGGCCGTCATGGGTCTGCTGCCCATCACGGCGTCCGTTCCCGAGGGCAGCATCTACTTCGAGGGGAAAGACCTGCTCAGGGCCAGCCCCGAGGAGATGCGCCACCTGCGGGGCAACCAGATTTCGATGGTGTTCCAGGACGCCCAGGCCGCCCTCAACCCGGTCCAACTGGTCGGCCCCCAGCTCGAGGAGGTCATACTGGCCCACACCGACGTGTCGCCCCGGGTCGCCAACCAGATGGCCCTGGACATGCTGGCCGAAATGGGAATGCCCGAGCCGAGGCGGATTATGGGTCAGTATCCCTTCAGCCTGAGCGGCGGCATGTGCCAGCGCATCATGCTGGCCATCGCCCTGGTGCTGAAGCCGCGCCTGCTGATCGCCGACGAACCCACGTCCGGTCTTGACGTGACCTTGCAGGCCCAAATTCTGGAACGCATCAGGACCCTCTGCAGGGAGCAGCAATCATCCATATTGCTGATTACCCATGATATGGGCGTGGTGGCCAGCATGGCCAACAAGGTGGGGGTTATCTACGCCGGGACGGTGGTGGAGACCAGCGACGTTATCCCCCTGTTCCAGGAACCCCAGCACCCGTACACCTGGTCCCTGCTGAAGACGCTGCCCCGGCTCGACCAGCCTGACTCCCGCCTGGAACCCCTCCGGGGCAACCCGCCCGACATGAGCAAGCTCCCCGAGGAATGCCCCTTCCTTCCCCGCTGCAATAAGGCCACCAATCGCTGCCGCCAGGACCCCCGCCCGCCGCTGGAGGAGATGCAGCCGGGCCACTTCGCCGCCTGCTACAACCCCGTCATCCCCGGCGTGGACTAGAAGCGGTCCAGGCCATTTATAGCAAAGTTATGGCATTTTAGCCTTTCCTTGTAAACCGGGATAACTTTGCTATAAACTTGTTCCATGGACCCGATACGCAACCCCTACGCGCCGGGGGCAGGCACCCAGCCCCCTGAGTTGGCTGGCCGGGACGAAGTCCGTGAGACCGCGCGAATCGTGCTTGGGCGGACCAGGATAGGGCGCCCCAGCAAGGGTTTGTTGATGGTTGGGTTGCGGGGCGTGGGCAAGACTGTGCTATTGGACCGGATTCGGGAGGATGCCGACGCCAACGGTATCCACACCCTACGCATCGAAGCCCCTGAAGGACGGTCCCTTCCCTCCATCCTTGTTCCACAACTGCGCGTTGTGCTGCTGAGACTCTCGAATAAGGAAGCCGCGAGGCACTTGGCGCAACGCGCTCTCAGAGGTCTTGCGGGGTTTATAGGAGCCCTCAAGTTCAAATACCACGACCTGGAGGTCGCGTTGGACTTGGACTCGGAGCCGGGACTGTCTGACAGCGGAGACCTGGAAACCGACTTGCAGGACTTGTTTCGGGTCGTCGGAGAGGCTGCCCAGGCGGATGGTACCAGTCTTACCCTCTTTATAGACGAACTTCAATACGTGAGAGAGGATGAATTGGCGGCCCTCATTACCGCTTTGCACCGAACATCACAGCGCCAACTCCCGGTGGTTATGCTCGGCGCCGGTTTGCCCCAGGTGCGCGGCCGTATGGGGAAAGCAAAGTCCTACGCGGAAAGACTCTTCGATTTTCCTGAAATCGGGGCGTTGTCTGCCGAACATGCCAGGCTCGCAATTGCCAAACCCCTGGAAGCCGAAGGGGTGGAGATAGAAGCCCCGGCCCTCGAGTCCATCGTAATCCAAACCCAATGCTATCCCTGCTTCCTGCAGGAATGGGGCAAGCATGTTTGGGACGTTGCTGAAAGTTCGCCTATCACGGTCTCCGACGTCGAGGTCGCGTCGGACCAGGTAACGGCGGCGCTGGATGAGAGTTTCTTTCTGGTCCGCTTTGACCGGCTCACCCCCTTGGAAAAGAGGTATCTGCGCGCAATGGCGGGACTGGGGGCAGGACCACATCGTTCCGGGGACATAGCCAGCAACCTTGGCCGGGCAGTAAGCTCTTTGGCTCCCACACGGAGCCAGCTAATTGGCAAAGGAATGATTTGGAGTCCAAGTCACGGCGATACGGCATTCACTGTTCCGATGTTCGATGAATTCATGCTGCGTATCATGCCGGGCAATGATTGGCAGTCTCGGGACTAAGGGCCGACCCAAAGGATGACCGACGCGGGAGACCTCAAAGACCTGCTCAGGTTCCAGTGGGCGGAATCTGCCCAGGACTGGATTCAGCAGGACCAGTCCGTCCGGACGGGGATGCTTGATTCATGGGTGCTTGATGCCCTTGGCGACGTCTCCGGCAAGCGTGTCATAGACATTGGGTGCGGCGAGGGCCGTTTCAGCCGTCTGCTTGGAAAGATGGGTGCGGAGGTCACTGGCGTTGACATCACCGAGGCGTTGGTGCGGACAGCACGGAGCCTTGGAAGCGCACGCGAGACGTACCTGGCGGGTAACGCAGAGGACCTGGCCGGAGTGGCAGGCGAGAGCTTCGACCTCGCGGTGTCATACATCGTCCTGGTCGATCTGGCAGATTACGCCCGTTCCATTGAAGCGGCGTTCCGGGTGCTCCGTCCCGGCGGCAGGTTCGTGGTCTGCAACATACACCCCATTCGGAGTTCACAACCCGGAGGGTGGATCAAACGCGGCGACGAGAGGCTGTTCTATCCTGTTGACGATTACTGGAACGAAGGGCCGCGGGAATTCATCTGGTGGGGACGGCCGTTCGTCAATATGCACCGGACGCTGTCCAGCTATCTCTCCGCATTCCGGAACGCCGGGTTTATCCTCGAAGGACTTGAAGAGCCGACGCCATCGGAAGAACAACTGGCCGCGAATCCCGGCTTCGACGACGAATTTCGGGCGCCCAATTTCATCGTCTACACGCTGAGAAAGCCGGTGGAGTAGACCGCGGCGGCTAATGGCCGGGCTGGTCTGCCGCCAGCAACTCCAACGCCAAGTCAGGCTCCATGCGGCCTGTCTTGATGGCCAGGTCGGCTTCCAGCAGACGCTCGTAGCGGTAGGTTATGTCGGCGAAGGAATGTCTCCGGGCCTGGTCGACCGTCTTTCTCAGCACGAAATCGCTGGTCGCGCCTATCCTGCGGCCAAGGTCGCTCTGCGGCGCGCCCTCGTCCATCGCATTGCGGGCTAGGGCCAGCAGCCTCAGCTGCCGCTCCACCATCGCCACCACGTAGGTTGCGTCCCGCCCGTCCTGCTTGAGTTGCTGCAATAGCTGTAGCGCCAGACCCTGCCGTCCGTCGATCATGGCGTCCACGGCGGCAAAGATGTTCGCCTCGCGCGCCTGGTGGACCATCTCGGACACATGCTCTTCCTCGATCCGCTGGCCCTGGGTGTAAAGGCAGAGCTTCTCCAGTTCCTGGTCCAAGGCCCACAGGTCCTGCCCCACCATGTCGGTCAGGCTACGGATGGCCGGGGGACTGATGCTGCCCCCCTTCTCGTCCACTGACGACTTTACCCACCGGGCCAGCCGCTCTCCATTGGGTGTGGGCAATGGTTGCACCTGGGCAACATCGGTCAAGGCCCGCAGCATTGGGTTGCCGTTGGACAGGCTGCCGTCCGAGAACACCAGGACCGTGGAATCGGGCATCATCGGTATGGTGTCAGCCAGTCCCTCCCAACCGCGAAGGGACGTGGAAGCCGCGTTGCCGGACGTTCTGGCAGCATTGCTGCGCCGCCCGCCGCCGGTGCGCCGGCCCTCAAAAGTGGTTAGCAGTCCATCCACCAGCACCATCCTCCGGGGGTCCATGAAGGGGATGGCGTTGCAGACGTTGAGCAATTCGGCCAGGTTGAGTTGGCCTCCATCCAGCCGGTGGCGGTTGGAGTCGAACAGGTCCCGGGTCTCCTCGGACTCTTCCAGCCTTGCCAAGGCCCGGGGCACCAGGTAACTGTCGCCGTAGAGGACGTGGACGGGCAAGGACGCCTCCTCATTGGGGTGAAGTTAGTGGTTGGCAAGCGCACCGGAGGATGAGCTGCTCCACTGCCTTGCACGCGGATTATATCATCGGGGATAGCGGGAACCCGGGGTTACGGAGGTGCGCGATGTGTGGAATAATGGCCGCAGTCCGCTACCCTGACCGGGGCTGTCCGGTATGGTCTGCCCAATGCCCAAGCCCCCGGCTCCGACGGGGGCCGGAGAGGAACGCCCATGAAATTCGCCCTATTCACCCACATACCCTGGCCGGAGGGGACCGACCCGCAGCAGGTCCTCAAGAACACGGTGGAGGAGGTCTGCCGGGGCGAGGAGCTTGGCTACCACGCCGCATGGCTGGCGGAACACCATTTCTCCCGGTATGGCATCGGCTCGTCTTCGCTGGTGTTGATAGGGCACCTGGCCGCCGTTACCAGCGACATCCGGCTGGGTACGGCTGTGCTGGTCCCGCCGCTCCAGAACCCCATCCGGCTGGCCGAGGATGCCGCCACCGTGGACGCCGTCAGCGGCGGCCGTCTGGACGTGGGCCTTGGCCGCGGCACCGCGGGCTACGAGTACAGGGGCTTCGACGTGGACCGTGAGGAAAGCCAGGGCCGGTTCCAGGAGAGCCTGAAAGTGATGACCGGCCTCTGGACCACACCGGATTTCTCCCACGAGGGCGAATACTACCGCGTCAACCGGGCTAACCTCACCCCGCCGCCGGTGCAGAAGCCTTACCCGCCGGTCTATTTGGCTGCCACTCGCACCGTGGAGACTCTGGAGTTCGTGGCGAGGACCGGCCACCCGCTCATGGTAGGGGTCGTTCTGGACACCGCCGACGCTCTGGACCTGTGCCGCAGGTACGAGAAGCTGTCCCGGGATGCGGGCCACAACGTACCCATCTCGCAGATACCCTTCTTCCGCTACTGCTACGTGGCCGAGACCGAGGAAGAGGCGCGGGAGGGGGCCAGGGTTGGAATGGAGTGGACCCAGGACATGATCCAGTGGCGGCGCACCTTCGAGGTGGGCAGCGAGGTCCACGAGAGCATCGACGCCTTCCGCGCCTCCCGCTCCGAGCCGCCGCCCAGCTACGAATACCTGTACGACCACCGGGCCGTCATCGGGACACCGGAGCAGTGCGTGGAGCAGATCAAGGCGTTGCAGAAAGAGGGAGTGGGATACTTCGGCTGTAACTTCTCATTCGGCAGCATGGAACACTCGAAGCTGCTGCGCAGCATGGAGTTGTTCGCCAAAGAGGTAATGCCCCACTTCACATAATCGCCTAATCGCCACCGCAACTCGACCCCTGCCCCTCATTCACCTGGAGGTGCGTCCATGCCCACCATCGCGGAACAGTTGAGCGACTACGCCTTATCCCTCAGGTTCGAGGACCTGCCGGGAGAGATTGTCCACCAGGCCAAGCGCATGATCATCGACACCCTCGGCTGCGCTCTGGGCGGGTATGACAGCGAACCGGCCAGGATAGCCCGGGACATCGCTGGCACCGTGACCAGCGCCCAACCGGCAACTATCCTGGTCAGTGGGCAACATACCAGTCCCGATCTCGCAGCCTTCGCCAACGGCGTGGCGGTACGCTACCTGGACTTCAACGACGGCTACACCAGCCGGGAATCGGGGCATCCCAGCGACAGCATCGCCGCGACTCTGACCGCAGCCGAGATTGGCGGCTCCGGCGGCAAAGGGCTGATTGCGTCCACGGTGCTGGCCTACGAAGCCTTCTGCCGCATCTGCGACACGGTGGACATCAAGCCCAACGGGTTCGACCACGTCACGGTAGGCTGCATCGCCAGCATCCTGGGCGTTGCCCACGCACTGGGAATGACGCGGGAGCAGACGGTACAGGCCCTGAACCTGGGCATTGCCCCGAACCTTGCTCTCTACCAGACCCGCATTGGCGACGTTTCAATGTGGAAGGGCTGCGCCTACGCCAACGCCAGCCGCAATGCCGTGTTCGCCGCCATGCTGGCCCAGCGGGGACTGACCGGCCCATCGCCCATCTTTGAAGGAGACGGCGGCTATTTCAAGGCAGTTACGCGCCGACCCTTTGAGCTTGCAGCCTTCGGAGGCGGAGACCGGCCCTTCAAGATCATGGAGTGCAGCATCAAGCGGTTCCCCCTGGGACAATACTCCCAGACGGTGGCTCAGGCGGCACTGGAAGTGCGGGAGCAGTTGCCCGACCCGGCGGACATCGCCTCTGTGACCGTCCGCACTTTGCAGACCGCGGTGAACATCATGGCCGGAGACCCGGAGAAGTGGCGCCCGGCCAACCGGGAGACCGCCGACCACTCGATGCCCTATACTGCCGCCGTGGCCTTGATGTACGGCACGGTGGAGCAGCAGCACTTCGGCGATGAGTACCTGAACAATCCGCAGTTGATGGGCCTGACGAGCCGGGTAAAGGTAGAGGTTTCCGAGGAGGCAAACCGTCGAGCACCGGAAGCGATGCTCTGCGACCTTGAGGTAGTCACCGGGTCGGGGCAGACGTTCTCATCACAGGTGGCGTACCACAAGGGTCACTACAGGAACCCTCTCTCGGACGATGAAGTCGGGGAGAAATTCCTGGGCCTTGCAGAAGGTGTCCTGCCAGCAAGCCGCGCCAACGGCCTGCTGGCCCACCTGTGGGAGCTGGATAAGGTGACGGACATCCCCGGCCTGCTCCGCTGGGCCCGGGCAAGTTAGGCCGGAGGCTGCGGTTACCTATCCTAGTCTTGGTCCGAATCGAGCGCCGCCAATAGCTCCTTCAACTGCTCATCCACGTTCAGAGCGGCGCTTCTTGCAGCGTCATACAAATCTACTAACCCCGGGTTGAAATCCAGGCCATCGCTATTGTGCTGCACTGAAGCGATTCGAGTACCCTTCCCATCGAGTACATCGAGTCGAGCCCTAAAAGGGCTCAATTGAGGATCCTGTTCGGAGCAGACTATGACATTCATACCCCCTACAACCGCTACAAAGGAATTCCGGTCTGCGGTTGGTTTCCAAGCGATCCGGCGTTCTCTGGTCCGCTGGGTCAACTTGGAAGTGATTTCCGCCATGTTCACCATCTCATTCACCTTCGGGCCCGTTGGAGTAGATTATACTGCTGAGCACTCGGAGACAGCCTGAAGATCCGGTCCATTTTCGCCGCGTAAGTTCATCAGCCTTTCGATCACGCTGACCTGTCCCACACGTAGTAGAGTACCGAAGAATCCATCTCGCGTCCTATGGCAACACTCACGTTTATGTCGTGCAGCATCGCGCTCAGGCCAGGACAAAGCACGAGTGCGGCGTTCCAGTGCTGCTGCCTCAGAGACTCCTGGATGCTCTGGACGATTGCAATCGCCCGTTGAATGTCCGCCAAACTTAGCGTTCGCCCAAAGGCTGCCCGCGTTTCTATGCTGGCAACCTCCGCGGCGCGGGCGGCCGTGCGGGCCTGCCGGGCCGTCCATATCGCCCATGTCAACCCGATCAGCGATACTACGAGACCGGCCAGGCTGGCGAGGCTGCCCCAGTTCTGCACCAGGTATTTCAACGGGTACTCGGTCACGCGCCACGCCCCAGAGTCGGCGGGCCGAGCCGGTGAACCGCTGGCGTCAGGCAGAAATCTCCTGGTGCCGCGGGTGGAAGCCGGACTTGTCCTCGTAGGCCCCGGTGTTGGGGAATATCTGCCGGTACACTGCCCGCGCCCGCGCCTTCACCGTCTTGGTAACGCGCTCGTACAGGGCCGTAGGGTCGGCGCTCTGCGCCTTGTACATCTCGTGTTCCATGGCGCTGGAGTCATCCATCTCCCAGATACACAGGTACTTCAGCATCCCGTCGTCCCCGCTCTCCAGCTTGAACCGGCGGGCGCTGACGTAGCCGGGAATCTCCAGCCGCTCCGGGATGTGCTGCTGGTTGTACCAGCGGTGGAACTCTTCTTCGTCCTCGGGGTCCACATCCATCATTACCATCAGGATAGTGTTGCCCACGTGCTGCGTTGCATGACCGCCGTTCTGGTTGGGCATAGCTGACCTCCCCTCGTCTCAGTCTCAAAGAGAATTGCGAAACTCCTGACCGGGAAAACCCGATGGACGCATTCGCCAGAATCGCGGCGGAAAGCAGAATGGCATAAATCGGGCCAGTTGACACATTGACGGACGATTCCAGTGGATTGGGGCTAATACTCTCCAGCAGCCTCCATAGTCATCAGTGCAATGATGTCGTTGGCCGTGATCGCGCCCAGAAACTTTTCCGAGTCCCTTTCCAAAATGGGAATTACGGAAAGGGAATTTTCGGTCATCCGATGCAGCACGTCTTCGACGTTCTCATCGGGCCAGGCCGATGGGACCGGCTGGCTGCGCAGCACGTCGCCAAGCGGGATTTGGGCATAGGTGCTCTTGTGCCGGTAGCGCAACATTCCCAGGGACACTATGCCCACCAACACCCCGTCATCCGCCACGACGTAGTCGTGTTGGTGCGGCACGGTCCATTGTTCAATGAACTCGCGCACCGTAATCGAAGAGCCCGGATGCTGGCGCGCGCGGTCCAGAATATCGGCAACCTCGATGTCCTCCAGGTCGAAGCGCCGGGTGAGAGTGGCCCCCAGCGGAATGTCATCAAGCTGATCGGGCAGGCCGGGCCTGCGGCTGGCCCGGTTGACCGCGAAACTGATTACCGGCGGCATGAACAGGATGTAGCAGAACATGACCAAGACCAGGAAGGAGAACACCACCTCGTCGATGATTCCCGAATCCCACAGGACCAGCAGCAGGGCAATCTCGGCCACTCCCTTGCCCATCAAGCCGGTCGCCACGGCGTAGGGAACGGTCAGGCGTGAAGCGTAGGCTCCGATGAAGGCTCCCGTAAAGTTCCCGAACAGCGGAATCAGAGCCAATCCCACCATCGTCCACGGCGGCAGGGTGACGAAAGCAAAACTGAAGCTCAACCCCGCGGAGGCGAAGAACAGCGGCGTAAACAGTCCCTCTGCTATGCTGCGGACCCCAGGAATGATCTCTCGCCGTACTTGGTAGGACAGGCCCGAAAGCGACGCCCCAAAGAGCAGCGCTCCCAGTGAACCATGCAGCCCGATGGCCTCCGCGCCGTACACTGTCAGGAACAGGCCGCCCAGGAGCAGGCCAAAGGACAGTTGCGGGACACGGAGCACACGCTGCAACAGGGCAAACAGAGGAGGCAGGACCCGCGATGAAAGGACCCAGGACACCACCGCAAATCCCGCCACCTTTCCCAGCAGGACCAGTATTCCGAGGGGGGTTATATTATGAGCATGTTCGCCGATATTGAACCCGATTATCAGCAGGGCAATCAACTCGACGATGATCACGACCGTGAAGATTTGCAACCCGATTGGCTGCGTCAGATGACCTTCGTCGGCCAGCACCTTGGCCACGATGCCCAGGCTGGTCATGGACAGGACGCCCGCCAACGCCAGGGACTCCGTGAAGACCAGGGACAGCCCGAAATCGAAAACGACGTCGGTGGTCACCAGCAACGAGATCCCCAATGAGATGGCCACGCAGAGCACGGCCGCGAAGAAGTAGTGCCCCCTCAGCGACGCCATGAAGCTGGATATATCAACCTCGTCAAAGCCAATCAGGAAAAAGAATATGAACACGCCCAGCGTCAGTATCAACTCCAGGTGGAGCGATGACTCGATCCACCACACTCCGGTCAACTCCATTACCGGACCCAGCAGGATTCCGGTCATCGCGTAGGCGACGATAGCGTTCAACCGCAACCGGCGAAAGACCCCTTCGGCCACCTTGCAGACGATGATCAGGGCTGCCAGGGCCACCAGCGATTGACGCAGCACCAGCGTGGACCCGGAAAAGCTGAACAGTTCCCCCAGACCGTGTGACGAGAGCATTTCTAAGGGCATATTGAAGATTCTCCGTTGACCGGGAATGGCGTACGCGGGACTCGCGCCTCAAGGCGCACTCCCAGGTTTACCGGCCTGCAAGCTTACCGGCCTGCAAGCTTACCGGTCTGCAAGTTTACCGACCTGATGGTACTCTCCGTCTGTGCCGATCATGGTCAGGAACACCGCATCGGACCCCTGGTTGTCGCCCGGCCCGTACCTCAGCCGCATGCCGTCGATGTCTATGCTCGCGGAATTATACACGGCGTTGAGGAAGCACTCGCGGCTGAGGTCAGGGCCACAGGCCTGGAGACCGGCAATGGCCAGGCGTCCCGCCAGGTAACCTTCTAAAGATACGAACCCGGGTCCCGCCGCGGGATCGTACGCAGACAGCGCGGCATGATACCTGGCGACTATGGGAATGCCTGTGTCCCAGGGCAAGGGGACCACCTGCGTCACGTACACTCCCGCTCCGGCGCTGCCGAGCTCAGCCGCCAGAGCGTTGCTGCCCACGAAAGACACGGCCATGAAGACCGGGTCCGCTTCACGACGCACCAACTCCACAGCCCGGGCCACCGGAGCAGATGCGCCAATCATGATGACGGCCTCCGGTCCCGCGGCGACGATTTGTGACACTGCCGATTTGACGGCGCTGGTATTGCGCTCGTAATGCCCGGAAGCCACCGGCTCCAGTCCCCGCCGCTCCAGGGCCAGCCGCGCCCCCTCAAGCCCGTTCCGGCCGTATGAATCGTTCTGATAGAGCACGGCCACGCGGGTAATGTCCAGGTCCCCGGCGAGGCGGGCCACCATCTCCTCGGTTTCCTGGTAGTAGGAGGCGCGCAGGTTGAGGACGTTGCCCAGCTCGGGGGCGCGCAGGAACTCTGCGCCGGTGAAGGGAGCGATGAAAGGCGTTCCCGCGGCGTGGGCCAACGGGGACGAGGCACGGGCGGTGGGCGTGCCCACCGTTCCAATGAGCGCGAATACCCGCTCGTTCTCAATCAGCCGCCGGGTGTTGGAAGCGGCATAGGCGGGTTCGTAGGCATCGTTCAATGACTCGAGCTTCAGTTCCCGGTCGTGGACGCCTCCCGCCCGGCCGGCTTCGTGAAATGCCGCCTGAATTCCCCGGCGCATCTCCTTGCCCAATTCCTGGGCCGGCCCGGTGAACGCCGCCGATTGTCCAAAAAGCACGTGCTCATCGGAAAACCCTGGGTCCTTGCCCCCCGCTTCCTGATCGCTCACCGCTGGCGGCGCGTTCACACGTCTACTGATGTCATCCAACTCAGGAGCAGCCGGCCCGCCCTGACAGGCCGTGCCGAGTGTTGCCAGCAGCAGCCCCGCTGCCATCGCCAGCGTCATCAAGCCGGGAACCGAAATGCGTTTCAACTGCATTATCCTGATTTTCATATTCGGACCTAACGTTCCAGATTAGTACCCAGTCACGATGGGAATAGGGGGATATAGTCGATGGAGTTTCGTCCCGGCATCCCTGGTGGTGAAGCGCCAGCTGATGATTGCCTGGGCCTCATTGCGTTCCCGCTCCAGGGCGTGTGCCTCCCGGCAGAGACAGTCCTCTTCCGGGCGCCGCTGTATCATGCCTCCTGACGATGTCGAGGGAGCGCCGTGCCACCCAAGCAACCTCTACTTTCCTGGGTATCCCTGGTTCGCCCAGTGCACGCACCTTGAACTGTTTGCCGAAGACCAACTTCCGGACCAGCCTCTATACCAGCTTCCAGGGCGGCAACCGCACCGGCGGGATTCCGGCGAGCTATGGATCCCATGCCGCCACGCCGCGTTACAGCCGTTTCCAAGCCGTAGCGCGCGATATCGCCCAAGAACCCGGCCATGTCCAGCAGGTTGCTCTTACCCGAAGCGTTTGGGCCCACCAACACGGTCAGCGGGTCCAACTCCAACTCCGCGCTCCCTATGCTGCGGAAGTTCCTGGCCTAAAGCCTGGTAATCATAGCTGTTTGTCCTAGTCCGCAACCGTCAGTCTCAAATCGCGCTTGTCATAAGATACCGCGTAGTATACCATTGGCACTGTCTATACCCTCGGGCCGTTCCGGTATGGCGGGTGTGGGTCACTGAAAATGGACTACCAGGTTAACCTCAAAGTCAACGGGACAGACTACCGGCGGCAGGTCCCGGCACAACGTCTGCTGGTGGACTTTCTCCGGTACGACCTGCGGCTGACGGGCACCAAGGAGGGTTGCAGCGTCGGCGTCTGCGGGGCCTGTGCCGTACTCCTCGACGGAGAGATGGTGGCGTCCTGCATAACCCTGGCGGTGGCCGCCGACGGCGCCGAAATCACCACCATCGAGGGTATCGCCGAGGCCGGTCAACTTCACCCGGTGCAGCAGGCTTTCATCGACCACGGCGGCTTTCAGTGCGGCATCTGCACCCCCGGCCAGGTGATCGCCGCCAAGGCTCTGCTGGACGTGAATCCTGCGCCCACAGAGAATGAAATCCGCCAGTGGATGATGGGTAACCTGTGCCGCTGCACGGGCTACTACGGGATACTGGAATCGGTAATCAACGCCGCTCGGACAGTGCAGGAACAGGCCCAGTGATCGACTTCGAGTACCATAGCCCGGTTAGCCTGGAGGAGACCTTCAACCTCCTGGACCGCTATGGGGACGACGCCCGTGTAATGGCCGGAGGCACCGCCCTGGTGCTTCAAATGAAGCACCGCTTTTCCCAGCCCGGTCACGTTATCAGCCTGCGCCGGGTTCCTGGTCTTGATTCCATTACTCTCGACGGAGGCGGAATCGGGGCGGCGGCGGGATCTGAACAAAACAGCGGCCCCGGCGCGGTGCGTATGGGAGCGCTCTGCACCCAAAGGCGCATCGAGAACAATCCAATCGTCGCTGAAACCCTGCCCCTGGTTGCCAAGACATTCAGCCATGTTGCCACGCCCCGGATTCGCAACATGGGCACCATCGGTGGCGGGCTGGTGCACGGCGACCCAAACCAGGACCCACCGCCCACGCTGATAGCCCTTGGCGCGTCCGTGACCCTGACCTCGGCCGGCGGCGAGCGCGTTCTGCCGGTGGAAGACCTCTTCATCGATTACTATGAAACCGACGTTCAGCCGGGGGAGGTCCTGACCAGTGTGTCCATTCCGCCCGCGCCCCCGGGATCCGGTTCCTGCTACATAAAGTTCCTGCCCCGGACTGCCGACGATTATGCCACTGTATCTGTAGCAGCGCTGGTTGAGCAATCAGAGGACAACGTTTGCCGGGATGTCCGAATTGTTCTGGGTTCCGTGGGAGTTACCCCGGTGCGCGCCGTCGATGCGGAGTCGGCGCTGCGAGGGCGGGAATTGACCGACGCCAACATCCGCGCCTGTGCCGAGACTGTCAGAGACGCCGTTGACCCGCTGGAGGACTTCCGCGGCTCGCCGGAGTACAAGACGGATATGGCCGAGGTCTTCACACGCCGCGCCATAGAGCAGGCCCTGGCCAGCGCCGGATAGACCAATGCCGCGACCCGCAGGCCGCAAGCACGAGGACGGAGATTGAAGCTCGAAAACCAGTGCGTAGTTCCGGCGGGCTGGGACGCGACCTGGGATCTGTTGATGGATATACCGGCAGCGGCGACGCTGGTCCCAGGGATAGGAGAGGTCACCATCGGGGAGGGCGGCTGCTATGATGTCACGATGCAAGTGCGCGTCGGTCCCATGCGGCTGCGGTTCTCGGGGACTGTCCAACTCCTGGAGCAGGACCGGCAGCAGGGCGAGGCCCGTTTTCACGTCGAGGCGGCGGACCGCCAGGTGGGAGGTTCCCTGAAGGCGGACTTGAGGATGCAGTTGGACCGGCAATCAGAGGCGGAAACCGGCGTTTCCATCTCGACCGACGTTACTTTCATGGGTAAGCTGGGAGAACTGGGACAACCCCTGGTGCGGCGCAAGGCTGCCACCACTCTTCAGGACTTCGCCCGGAATCTCTCCAACCGGATTACCGCCATCCCTGGCTAATCGACCGGCACATTGTAGAAATGGAGGGTGTGAAGGAAATGGCTCGCCATACTCCTACCAGGGGTACGTGCAGTTTCTGCCAGAAGGACTTCGGCAAGGGAGCCATGACCCGGCACCTCAAGTCCTGCAAGAGCCGGACCGACCAGGACACTCCCCGGCGTGGCAGACGCCCGGCAAAAGGCTTTCACGTCATAGTCGAAGGCAAAGAGGAGAAGGACTACTGGATGCACTTGGAAGTCCCGGTGAATGCGCGGCTGGAGGACTTGGACGATTTCCTGCGGGCGGCCTGGTTGGAATGCTGCGGCCATCTGAGCGCGTTTACCATCAGGGATGCGGAGTACCTCAACTATCCGGTCGAATCGTTTGACCAGGATATGTCGCACAGGATTAGCCGGCTCCTTGATGTGGGATCGAGGTTTATCCACGAGTATGACTTCGGTACGATGACCGAATTGTCTTTGAGAATCGTGTCGGAGGGGGACATACGGAGTAGGGACATTCGGGTCCTGGCAAGAAACCTTCCTCCTCCACTGGCTTGCTTTAGTTGCGACGCCCCCGCCACAAAAGCGCTCGCCATGTGGCATTACTTTGACGAAAGATTCGTCTGCGACGACTGTGCTATCAGGGAGGCCGACGAGGATGATGAGGGTATGACGCTGCCCCTGGTGAACTCTCCGCGAGTCGGAATGTGCGCATACACAGGATGAAACCCGCTGGAAAATACCCGTAATCTACAGGCGTGTCCGATCATGTCCGGCCTTGCCGGGGAAAGTAGTCGGGGATATAAGCAACTGTGTGCGGAATCGTTGGATACGTAGGTGATCGCCAGGCTTGGCCCATAATCCTGGAGGGCCTGCAACGGCTGGAGTACCGGGGCTACGACAGCGCCGGTATCGCCGTCGTGGACGCCGAGGGCATCATGCAGGTCCGCAAGACCGTAGGCAAGGTCGATGGCCTCGCCACCGCCAACGGGAAGGGTATGCCCCCCGCTCCCCTTCGTGGGACTATGGGGCTGGGCCATACCCGTTGGGCCACCCACGGCCGTCCGTCCTACGACAACGGCCATCCTCATACCGACTGCCGCGGCCGCATCGCCGTCGTCCATAACGGCATCGTGGAGAACTTCACCACTCTCAAGGCCCGTCTCCTGGACTCGGGCCATGAGTTCGTCTCCGAGACCGATACCGAGGTCATCCCCCACATTATCGAGGAGGGGATGGACCAGGGATTGTGCTTCGAGGACGCCTTCCTCCGAATGGGACGCATCGTCCGGGGATCCCAAGCCATCACCGCCACCTGCCAGGACTGCCAGGACACCATCTGGGCCATGCGCCTGGGACACGCCGGGGGAATCGTAGTAGCCCACCAGGACGGCCAGGGAATCGTCGGCAGCGACCTTCCCGCCGTGCTGCCCATACTGCGCCAGTCCCCGCCTCTTTCAGGCCGGGGCGGCAAAGTCGGATTCCTGGATTCCGGAGAGATGGCCCAGGTGACCCGTGATGGAGTGAATTACCGGGACCTGGATGGCCGCTTCATAGACAAACGATTACAGACCGTCTCTCCAGAGGATGTGCTAATCGACAAGGGTGGCTACCGCCACTTCATGCTCAAGGAGATATACGAGCAGCCGCAGGTGGTGGCCAGCGTCCTGCGCAACCGGGTGAATTTCCAGCACGGCAAGGTGGACCTGGCCGAAATGCCTTTCACCGAGGAGGAGGTCAAGTCCTTTAATCGGGTGGTCCTTATTGGTTGCGGCACCAGTCTCCACGCCGCCCAGGTCGGCCGCTACCTGGTCGAACAGCTTGGCGGCCTCCCCGCCGAGGCCGAAAGTGCTTCCGAGTTCCGCTACCGGGAGCCGTTCCTGGACGAGCACACCCTAGTGGTGTCTATCGCCCAATCAGGTGAGACTGCCGACACAGTGGCCGCCATGGAGATGGTGCGCAGCACCGGGGCCAGGCTGATCACCATCTGCAACGTGGAGGGTAGCCAGACCACCCGGTTGGCCGAGGGCACTCTCTACATGCGCTCCGGCATCGAGATAGGCGTTGCCAGCACCAAGACCTTCATAGCATCCCTTACGGTACTCAGCCTTCTGGGGGCCTACCTGGGCCAGACCAGGGGATTCCTGGACGCCAAAGAAGTACGCTGCCTGGTGGACGAATTAGCCCAGTGCCCCCGGCTCATGGGAGACATGCTCACCGATACGGCTCCGTACCGGCGGCTGGCCCGCCGTTTCAACGGTTACCATAACTTCCTCTATTTGGGACGGGGCATCAACGCCTCCATTGCAATGGAAGGCGCTCTCAAGCTCAAGGAGATCAGCTACATCCACGCCGAAGGCTACGCCGCCGGCGAGATGAAGCACGGCCCGATTGCCCTGATTGACCAGCGCATGGCGACATTGGCAGTGGCCCCACGCAACAGCCTCTACGACAAGATGGTAGGGAACATTCTTGAAGTGAAGGCCCGGGACGGGATGGTATTGGCCTTGGCCACCGATGGCGACGAGGAGATCGTTTCCCAGGTGGACGAGGTGCTGTACATGCCCGAGTGCGGGGAACTGCTGTCTCCAGTGCTGGCCACGATACCGATGCAGCTTCTCGCCTACCACATCGCCGTCCTGCGCGGCTGCGACGTGGACCAACCCCGGAACCTTGCCAAGTCCGTTACAGTTGAGTAACCACGACCGCCACACTGCTGGTGCCGCTTGCTCCCTTGCTGCCAGGCAAGCGGGAGTCCCAGATCACCCCTAAAATCGGGGCGCTTTCTGTAACTCCACTCTCCGGACGCCAACATCTTACCGACAAACACCGTTCCCGTATGCGTTGCAACCCCGGCCCGTATGCGCGATTATGGTTGCTGCCCGGACTTGATGAGCCGTCTGTCCGTGCGCCATTCTTAACGAGGGAGATTTCGAGTCTAGATGTACTTCAGAATGGACCATCCACCCGTTGAATTCGATGACTATGTGCCTTTCATACCCGAGCAAATGGCGGAAGAGCTGACCAGCATCGCCGGAGACATGAAGGGCATGAAGGTTGTCCACCTCAACAGCACTGCTACCGGCGGCGGGGTGGCCGAAATCCTCCAGTCAATTGTCCCCCTGATGGACTCTCTTGGAATCGAGACCGAGCGCATCGTCATCAAACCGCAAGACGATTTCTTTCGAGTCACCAAGCTGATACACAACATGCTCCAGGGCGCTCCCGGCTCCCTGTCCGATGAGGATTGGGACACTTACCACGGAGCGATCCGGGATGTGGCCCGGGCCTTCGAGCAGGACCAGCTTTGGAATGACGTATGGTTCGTCCACGACCCACAGCTTCTTCCCCTGGCCAAACTCATGACCAAGGAACCGGATTCCACGTGGGTATGGATAGGCCACATTGACCTGACATCACCGAACGCGAGGGTGATGGATAATCTTCTCCCCTTGTTCTTCCACTATGACAGGCTGGTTTTCTCCCTTGACGACTACGTGCCAAGTGGAGTGAGGAACGCGATGCCCATCGTGATTGCGCCGCCGGGGATAGACCCCCTGAACGAGAAGAACGTAGCCTTGGAAGAGTCCGAGACATGGGACATCGTGGCCACCATGGGCATCGACCCATGTCGCCCTCTGGTAACCCAGGTGTCACGCTTCGATGCCTGGAAGGATCCCTGGGGTGTGGTGGATGCCTACCGTCTGGCAAGGCAGGACGTACCCGGTCTGCAACTGGCACTGCTGGGACTGATACAAGCCTCCGACGACCCGGAAGCCGAAGCGATGGTGGCCAGCGTCAACGACTACGTGGGGGATGACCCGGACGTGCATCTCTACGCCCACGCCGACCTACCCTGCTCAGTTGCCAAGGTGGTGAACGCCTTCCAGACCGCCTCGCGGGTAGTCATCCAGAAGTCCACCCGCGAAGGGTTCGGGCTGACCGTGACCGAAGCGATGTGGAAGGCCAAGGCCATGATCGGCGGCAACGTAGGAGGCATCAGGCTTCAGATACAGGACGGGGTCAACGGTTACCTGGTGGACTCCCCGCAAGAGTGCGGCGCCCGCATAGTGCAGTTGCTCCGCGACGATGATCTCAACGCCCGCATGGGTAAGGAAGCCCGCGCCAGCGTAAGCAGGAACTACCTACTGCCACGCCTTACGCTGGACTACCTGAAAGCCGCCCGCTCCAGTCAGACAGAGAAAGGCCAGCTATCCCATTGCCATCGCTGACCAGCAAGGCCCAAACAATCGCTTGCAGACTAACCATTGCGGGCACCCATTTGATTGGCGCCATTGAATGCGTCGAGGGACACCTTTGCAGCATTTCGTTCCCTGTTCTGCAATACAAATGAGCTGATACGAAAATGACGCTACCCTATCCGCTTTCCTTGCCTATGCTCCCCGGTTAGGATACAGTTTAAGTTGATCATCTAGCCGGGAATTGAAATCCTCTCACTATGCAATCGGAGACGAGGAATGCGCAAAACTACAGTCCTGATAATGATCGACGGGTTCGGCCCCGAATACCTCGCAGCCAGTCCCATGCCCAACCTGCGAGCGTTGGCAGCAGACGGGTTGATGACAGAAGGCCGAGGGATGATGCCCTCCGTCACCAACGTCAACAATGTTTCCCTGATTACATCCAGCTATCCCCAAACTCACGGCATCACCTCCAACTACTGGTACAACCGCGACGCGGGTATCGAGACGTACATGGAGTCCGGGGAGTTCATCCGGGCAGAGACAATCTTCCAACGGGCTACGGCCCAGGGAGCGCGAAGCCTGCTGGTCACAGCCAAGGACAAGCTCCGCCGGCTGCTGGGCAATGGAGCAACGTTGAGCGTCTCTTCGGAGCAGGCCCCAGAGTGGGTCGCAGCCTTGGCCGGAGACCCTCCCCCGGTCTATTCACTGGAAGTCAACGAGTGGGTTATCAATGGGGCGGACCGCATCCTGGAGCGGGAGCATTACGACCTCGTGTATCTCGCCACGACCGACTACGCGATGCACACCTACGCCCCGGAGCAACCGGAGTCGTACCGCCACCTGTCCTTGATTGATGGGGCCATTGGCAGGCTGGCGGATCATCTGGATGATCTTGACCTGCTGATCACCGCAGACCATGGCATGTCCGCCAAGAACCGCATGATTGACCTTCGATCCGAACTGGAGAAACACGGGATACGGTCCCAGGTCGTGCCGATCATCAAGGACATGTACACTGTCCACCACTCAAACTTGGGAGGGTGCATCTACGTGTACCTGGACGACCGTGACCGGAGCGAGGCAGTGCAAGTCTTTGAAGCCCTGGACGGCGTTGACCGCGCCCTGCCCAGGGAAGCGGCAGCGGCAGAGTTTCACCTGATGCCGGAACGAGCCGGTGACCTGATGGTCCTGGGCGCTCCCGACGTAGTTTTCGGCGACCCCGGGGAGGTTTCGATGCCGACTTCCCTCCGCTCCCACGGTTCCCTTCACGAAGACCGGGTCCCGATCATCGCTTATGGCAGTGGCACGAAGGGGTTCGACTTCCGGGAGAACAAGGACTTGGGCCGGTTCGTGTTCGAACGGGTCTTAGGCCAGACCATGAACCTAGAGACGACCCGATAGGGAGGTCTGGTCCCTCGGGACTGTCTGGAATGTCAGATACCGCCTCCATAACCGCGCCCATCCGCGTCAAGGCTCCGGCGACCACTGCCAACCTGGGGCCGGGATTCGACTGTCTGGGGATGGCTCTCGACCTCTGGAACACGTTGGAAGTCTACCCGGCTAAACCCGGCAATGACGGCGATCCGCTGGTCCATATCATCGGAGAGGGCGTGGACGAGGCGCCGGACGACGAGACCAACCTCGTCTACCGCTCGATGATGTTCCTTTTCCACGAAGCAGACAGGGATATGCCCCCAATCAGGCTGGTCTGCCGTAACGAGATACCCTTCGCCCGGGGGTTAGGCAGCAGCGCCGCCGCCATCGCCGGAGGTCTGGCCTCGGCCAATGCCATGTGCTCCCGCATGTTCACCCCCAACGAACTGCTGGAGATGGCAGCTACCATCGAGGGGCACCCGGACAATGTTGCCGCGGCGGTGCTGGGCGGCCTACAATTGGTGGTCACTGACCAGCAGCAACTATACACTGCTCCCATAGCGCTCCCGCCTGAGCTTCACGCTGTCCTGTTCATACCGGAGCGCCGCATTGCCACCGCAGATGCCCGTGCCGCGCTGCCCGCCACAGTGCCGTTGGCCGACGCCGTGAGCAATGTGGGCCGCGCCGCACTGCTGGTGGCGGGCATGGCCACCAACCACCCCGAGTATCTGTCTGTTGCTACTGAGGACAAGCTCCACCAGCCATATCGGCAGAAACTGTTCCCGGCCATGAAGCTCTTGTTCCAGGCGGCGCGGGACGCCGGGGCATTGGGTGTGTTCCTGTCCGGAAGCGGCTCCACCGTGCTGGCCCTGACCAAGGGACGGGAGATGACAGTAGCCTACGAAATGGCCGAGGCGGCGCGGCAGGCAAACGTCGAAGGGCAACTGAAGGTTGTCCAGCCAGCCGTCATAGGCGCACATGTAATAGATTTGGGCCAGTCAACGTAGTATGGCTGGGACCAGCACAATTGGATAACCGGGAACGTCAAACGGAAGATACGAGGGAATCTGTTTGGAGCATACTATCCCGGTGGAAAACCGCATACTTCACTTTGTTCGCCATTCAGAACATAGCGGGCATCGCTCTGTTATGCTGGTATGAAATTGCACTGCGGACTACGGACAGCACAGCCGAGACCGCCTTGGCAATCGCCAAAGGTATAGGGTTAATCGGCGCGGGATCGGCCACCACGGCCATAGCTCTCATAGAGACAGCGAGGTCGATCATGGTTATAGCAGCAAGTTTGGAGGCCTGGCTCAAGAGAAGGGAAGAAGCAAGGATAGAAAGGCGGGTCGCTGAAGCGACCGAGCGAGTGACTGATCAAGTGACCACGCAAGTAACCGAGCAAGTGACCACGCAAGTCCACCGGGCATGGTCTGAGTGGAACCAACGGCGGATGGAGGCTGAGGCCAACAGGGAATCCTTCGACGAATCGCCACCCGACTTCAGCCAGACGGGACCGACGGATGCAGGCCAGTCTTCCACGCTGCACAACAATACGTAGGAGAATCCCGGTTTGCCCCTGATCGTGCAGAAATATGGTGGAAGCTCGGTAGCCAACGCAGATAGAATCAAGAATGTGGCGTCCCGCATCGCCAGTTCCAGGGACTCCGGCGTGAACGTAGTGGCCGTGGTCTCGGCTATGGGCGATACTACCGACGATCTCATCGACCTGGCCCGTTCCGTTAGCCCACATCCCGACGCCAGGGAGTTAGACTTGCTCCTCTCCACCGGGGAATTGGTGTCCTGCACCCTGCTCACGATGGCCCTGCGCACCCTGGGCTACCGTGCCATCAGCCTCAGCGGGGAACAGGCTGGAATCCACACCGATACTACCTACGGTAAGGCCCGCATCAGCCGCATCGACACTGCCAGAGTCAAGCGGGAGCTGGATAAGGGCCAGCTAATCGTCGTCGCCGGTTTCCAGGGCATCACCGACGATCTGGATGTTACTACCCTGGGCCGTGGCGGCTCCGACACCACGGCCGTCGCATTGGCCGCTGCGATGTACGCGGACCGTTGTGAGATCTACACCGACGTTGATGGCATCTACACCGCTGATCCCCGGTTGGCCCCGGACGCGCGCAAGCTGAAGGAGATTGGCTACCAGGAGATGCTGGAGCTCGCCAGCTACGGCGCAAAGATGCACCCTCGGTCCATCGAGCTTGGGATGGTGTACAAGGTCCCAATCTACGTCGCCTCCAGCTTCAACGACACTCCCGGAACCTTGATACACCAAGGGCCGGACGAGGACCCCGTGGAAGATAGAGTTAGAGTAACCGGAATAGCCTGCAACACCAACGTTGCCAAAATCACCGTCCGGTCCGTCGTCGACCGCCCCGGGATTGCCGCCGCGCTGTTCGAGCCGTTGGCCCAGGTGGGGGTGAATGTGGACACTATCGTCCAGAACACCAGCCCAAGCCCCATCGGAGACCGGCGGACCACTGACATCAGCTTCACCGTCAGCCGCACCGACCTGCCCGGAGCGCTCCGTCAGGTTGAGACGGTGCTGGAAGAACTGGGCGCCGACGAGGTGATCACCGATTCCTCCCTCGCCTCGGTCAGCATTGTGGGCTCCGGGATGCAGAACACTCCCGGCTATGCCTCTCGGATGTTCCGCGCACTGGCCGACGGCGGGATCAACATCGACATGATCACTACCTCCGAGATTCGTATCTCCTGCATTATCAACGAGTCCCAGGTGGGTGAGGCGGTGCAACTCCTCCACCGGGGCTTCCAGCTAGAGGAGGACCACTAAAGAGATCTTGGCGGACGAAACCGTCTTCCTGTCAGTCATCATACCCGTCTTCAACGAAGAACCACGCATACAGAACACCCTGAACCAGGCATTAGCATACCTTGAGAGTTTCTCCCACCCCTGGGAATTGGTGCTGGCCGATGACGGAAGCCAGGACGCATCCAGAGAATTGATCGCCCCCTACTTGGCCCGGTATCCCAACGTCCGGTTGCTCACCTTGCCCCACCGAGGCAAGGGATGGGCGGTAAAGCAGGGCATATTGGCTGCGACGGGCCGGTTCCGCCTCATGTCCGACGCCGACCTCTCGGTTCCCATTGAACAAGTGGACCGTCTGCTAGAGGCGGCATCGCAAGGCGTGGACGTGGTCCTGGGGTCAAGAGAGGCAGAGGGCGCTCGGCGCATCGGCGAGCCCGAGTCCCGCCACGTCATGGGGCGGGCCTACAACCTGCTGGTGCGGCTGTTGGCTGTTCCTGATCTCAAGGACACCCAATGCGGGTTCAAGTGCTACCGGGGAGAGGCTGTTCCCATACTGTTCGATGCACAGACCCTGGATGGATTCGGCTTCGACGTAGAGGTACTGTATCTGGCCCGCAAGGCCGGCATGAGCATACGCGAGGTTGGAGTAGACTGGCGCTACAGAGAGCACAGTAAGGTCCGGCCTGTCCGCGACGCGCTGAGAATGGGGCTTGACCTGCTCAGGATGCGCTGGCGGCACCGTAACGCGGCCAGATTCTGAACCTTTGACACTGACATCCGACCATCGATCTTTCCCCTGCAGTACGGACCCTAAGCGGCCGCGCCGCCCCATACTCGCATGGGGCGATATTCCAAGTCAGAATTCGCAGCCAAAAGTATTGACTGGCGGCGTGCCGATGGTGTAACAAAATGTCCCAGCAAACATAAGCTCGCTCGTCGGCTGCTTCGTGTTGAATCGAGATGGAAACTCCGCCCGGAGATGCCAGCGAGCCGTATACATGGTGGAGAGAGGATGAGTGCGGAGCTGATTGGATCAGCAGTAAGCCCGAAAACCAAGAAAGACCTCAGCCACGACGCCATCGCGCTGGCGTTGAAAGGCGAATGGGAACAGGCCGCCAGCCTGAACCGGATAATTCTGGAGTCCTTTGACAATGACGTCGAAGCGATGAACCGGTTGGGTAAGGCTTTGATGGAGCTTGGAGAGTATACCGAGGCCAGAGACATTCTGGACCAGGTGACTCGCATCGCCCCCTACAACGGCATAGCCAAGAAGAACCTGGCCCGGTTGGAGCAGTTGCAGAGTGTGCCGGTCTCGAGCAGGCAGATGCGCAAGGCCGCGGGAGCGCCCCAGCGTTTCATCGAAGAGAGCGGTAAGTCGGGGACCACGGTGTTGGTTAAGCTCGCCGGGCCCCATGTGACCGCCAGGGTCGCGCCCAGCGATCCCCTGGAGCTGGTGGTGGAAAACGACGCCATCAATGTCTATACCCGGGAAGACGAGTATCTGGGACGGGTCGAGCCCAAGCTGGGCCGGCGACTCCTGCGCCTGGTCTACGGCGGCAACCGCTATGAGAGCGCCGTTGTCGGAGTACACGGCCAGAGCATTTCCATCATCATCTGGGAGACCTTCCGCCACCGCAGTCTCCATAACGTCTGCTCCTTTCCTATCCGTACCAGGGATGAGCGTCCGGTTTACCTCAGCGAGACCCTGGCGCGTTACACACGCGACGACGGTCTGGACGATGATGATGACGAGGATGAGGCGGAGGAAGACGAGGACCTGGACGCGGACTGGAACGAGTAGCCCTCCAGCCCTCCGCTTCATAACCGGACCGGATCCGTCCGTTGTACGTCCTTGTTATACCGACTCTTGTGGAAACGGTCCGGGTTCCTCACCTATAGGACCGTAACGGAAGTCAGCAACTCTCCTGCAAGTCTTGCTGGCACCCCGCCGGTTCGACCAGTTAACCCCCGTTGAGGAACACCTCCAATCCCGGCAGCAGCCTCCAGACTGGGGCCGCTGCCTCTTCCTCCAGTGTTCCCTTTCCTCCTCTTCCCGATAGAGATTCTGCTCGTCCCGGAAGTTAACATAGGGTTAACTTCCGATATAGTGTGGATTATGTTACTCTAGCGCTGGGAAATCCCCTGGTCGAGAACGTTGCCCTATGACCAGTGCGGGGCCGGATTGGCCATCGAGGATCCGTATTGCAGTAGGAACAAATGGGCCACCTGTGCTGGGGAATTCCGGCAGGCTTGAGCGCTGCCAGTAAGGAGGTAGAAGCTCATGGTAGGCCTGTGGACGCTCAGGGTGGTGGGGGCTGGAGGGTTTGCGTTCCTTGGGTGGAGGTTGGGCGGAGTCGTATCGGACTTTACTTCCCCAACAAACACCGGGGAAGGGCAATTCCTGCCCTGGGGATTGGCCCTGACTCTGGCCGGGATACCGGTGGGAGCACTGATAGCGCCGTATCTGATGTTTAGTCCGTGGCGAAAATTCGCAGATGTCCTGCGCGACATTCCCGGACCGACACTGGTCGCCAGTGTTATCGGACTGTTGGTTGGACTGATCGTTGCCTCTCTTATCTCCATCCCGCTTTACATCCGGCTGGATGGGTGGATGGGATGGGGTATTCCCACCATCGTCAGCATCAGCCTGGGGCTGTTAGGCGCGTGGACTGGCGGGCACCGCAACCGTGACATGCAAGCCATAATACCGGCTCTGGAAAATACCAACGGGACGGGTAAAGTATCCCGGAATGGCAGCATTGTTGTGGACACCAGTGCGATTATCGACGGGCGCATCGCAGACCTCAGCATCACAGGATTCCTGGAAGGCGAACTGGTTGTGCCCAGGTTCGTGCTGGACGAACTCAGGCACATCGCCGATTCCAGCGACCCTTTGCGTCGCAATCGGGGCCGCAGGGGATTGGAGGTGCTGGGCAGGCTGCGCAAGGATAGCTCGGTCCCAATGGAAGTCTTGGACGTAGGGGTGGCGGCAGGCGACGAAGTGGACTCCCAGTTGGTCAGGCTGGCCAAGGGAATGAAATCTCCCATCCTCACTACCGACTACAACCTGAACCGGGTGGCTGAGCTCCAGGGCGTCCAGGTGCTGAACGTCAACGAGTTGGCCAACGCCCTCAAGTCAATCGTGCTTCCCGGCGAGGAGATGCGTGTGCACATCGTTCAGGAAGGAAAAGAGGCCGGACAAGGTGTGGCCTACCTGGACGACGGCACGATGGTCGTCGTGGAGGGAGGCCGGCGCTACCTGAACGCCTTCCACGACGTGGTGGTCACAAGAGTTCTCCAAACAGCCGCCGGACGTATCATATTCGCCCAACCCAAGAACAACTGACCTCCAAATGTCCTCGTTGCACGACTCAGATGCGGCCTGTTACTCCGGTCCGAAGGTCGGAGCAGTGGTCGTGGCTGCCGGAGGCAGCACGCGGATGGGCGGTATCGATAAGATTTTCGCGCCAGTACTTGGTTGGCCCTTGGTCAACTACTCCCTCGACCAACTGGAGCGGTGCCCGTCGGTAGACCAGATTGCTTTGGTGCTGGACGCCAAGGCATTGGAACGCGGCGCGGCTTTGGTGCGAGAACGGGGATACCGCAAGGTCGTGCAACTATGCCCAGGGGGAGAACGCCGCCAGGACTCCGTATTCAACGGCCTTAAAGCCTTGGCGGGTTGCGAGTGGGTAATCGTCCACGATGGGGCGCGTCCCTGCCTGGACGACAAGATGCTCCGGCGTGGGCTTGCCGCGGCCCAGGAGTGTGGCGCGGCAGTGGCGGGAGTGCCGTGCAAGGACACCATCAAGGTCGTCTCAACGGATATGAAGGTCGAGGACACCCCTGACAGGGCAACCCTCTGGGTAGCGCAGACCCCCCAGGTGTTCCGTTACCGCATCCTGATGGACGCCCATCAGCGCTGCGCATCCGACGTCACCGATGACGCCATGATGGTGGAAAGCCTCGGCTACCCGGTCAAGATGTTCCTGGGAGCTTACGAGAACCTGAAGGTTACAACTCCCGACGACCTGGCGTTGGCGGAAACGCTCCTGCGCGACTGGGCTGCGGCGTAATCCCGGCCATCCTACGGCGCTCACCCCACATCGGCAGCCGTTGGCTTGGCCCTCCACCAACGAGAAAACCCGCTGTAGAAAGTCCCTTGCCACTGGGCGGTTCTCTTCTATCTGGTAGTCTTCCATAAAGTCATGGTAGAAATTAGCATGAAAAATCTCCGCTGCCGCATACCCTCCCCTCAAGAGATCATCGCCCGACTCTTCATAGAGTCTCCGAATCAATACCTTCCTGTGATAAGATTTGCCGGAGTCCCAACCGCGCTGCTTTGCGGCAGCCATAACGGCTTGAGTCACGGCTCCCCATAACTTTTCCGATGTTTGCAAGACTTCCCCGGAGGCAAATTCTTCATCCGACCTGCTTAGAAAGTCCCGGGCGGTTTGAAGATGCTCTTCGACAGATTTTGTCCCGGTAGTCACAACCGGCCCCCAACAGTGGGTTCTACGAAAGGGGGTATATCACGATTGAGAACGCCGCCCCATGCTTGGTGCGGGGCTGGCACGGCCGCTAAGGGTCCGCATTGCAGGCTGTGCCAGCCTTACTGCTAATGGTAGAGAAGCCGCCTTGGATATCCGCACGGGCATAGGGTTCGACGCGCACCCGCTGACCGAGGACAGGCGGTTGGTCGTAGGTGGAGTGGACGTTCCCCACCATCTTGGACTGGCGGGCCACAGCGACGGTGATGTGCTGGTCCATGCCATGATGGACGCGCTGCTGGGCGCAGGCGCGTTGGGAGACAAGGGGATCCATTTCCCATCCAGCGACCCTCAGTATAAGGACATCTCCAGCCTGGTATTGCTCACTTCCGTTGGCGGGCTGTTGGCCCGCGCCGGTTGGCGCATCTCAAACGTGGATGCTACAATACTGGCGCAAAAACCCCGGCTTGGTCCCTTTACTGACACAATGAGGGAGAAGACGAGCGAAGCCCTCTCCTTGCCCTTGGAGCGTATCGGCATCAAGGCCACCACCACCGACTTCATGGGGTTCGTGGGCCGGGAAGAAGGGATCGCTGCCCTTGCAGTGGCGACGCTGATCTCAAAGTGATGCGGTTATACAACACACTGACCGGAGACGTGCAAGAGTTCTCGTCGGGCGACGGGAAGAGCGTGAAGATGTACGTCTGTGGAGTCACCCCGTACTCCTCCACCCACGTCGGCCATGCCCTCAGCTACGTTGTCTTCGACGTGCTCCGTCGCTACCTGGAACATAAGGGTTACGAGGTCCGCCACGTCCAGAACTTCACCGACATTGACGATAAGATAATCCAGCGTGCGTCCGAGCAAGGCATTTCCTCCGAGGAGTTGGCCGAGCGGTACATCGCCGATTTCTTCGAGACAATGGACGCTCTCGGCATACAGCGCGCCCACGTCTACCCACGGGCCACTCAGGAGATTGGCCCAATCATCGAGACCATCCGCGGGCTGGTAGACAAGGGCTACGCTTATCCTGCCGGCGGCGACGTGAACTTCCGGGTAACGAGGTTCCAGGAATACGGGAAACTTAGCCATCGGACGCTGGACGGCATGATCGCCGGAGCGCGCATCTCGGTCGATGAACAGAAGGAACACCCCGGGGACTTCGCCCTTTGGAAAGGGGCTAAGCCGGGTGAGCCGGCGTGGGACAGCCCTTGGGGACCAGGACGCCCGGGCTGGCACATCGAATGCACCAGCATGGCCACGACTTATCTGGGCGAGTCCCTGGACATTCACGGCGGCGGCCAGGACCTGGTGTTCCCCCACCACGAGAACGAGATTGCCCAGAGCGAAGCCGCCACAGGCATCGAACCATTCTCCCGATATTGGGTCCATAATGGGCTGCTTCAGCTTGGCGACGACAAGATGAGCAAATCTTTGGGAAACCTGGTTTCAGCGGAGGATGCGCTGGAGAGGTACAGCGCAGATTCGCTGCGACTCTACTTCCTCAGCTCCCACTACCGCAGCCCCTTGAACTACAGCGACGAAGGGGCCGCCTCCATGGAGCGCAGCGCGGACCGGTTGCGTCGCTCGCTGGAACACAATGGTGTGGACGCAGAGGAACCCCTCGACGCCGCCCCATACGAAGAGCGTTTCATGGCAGCGATGGACGATGACCTGAATACCCCCCGCGCCTTGGCCGCGCTTTTCGACTTAGCCCGGGAGATCAACAGGACCCACGCCGGACGGAGCGTCAAGCCCGCCCAGCGGTGCCTCCGCCGGTTGGGAGGGATACTCGGTCTGACCTTTGCCGAGCGCCGGTCCCCCGGCACAGACCACGTTGGCATCGAACCTTTCATCGAGTTGCTGCTGGCCACCAGGGACGAACTACGCAAGGCCAAGCAGTTTGCCCTGGCAGACCAGATACGGGACGGTCTGGGCCGACAGGGGATCACCCTGGAAGACACTCCCCAGGGAACGCTGTGGCAGTTCCAGACTGGGCGGTGACCCTGACAGCCCCTTAACCCACCCCTTACTGTGCGCCGGTTCCCACAGGTGAGTCCTAACCGCATGCCTCGTGTGCACAGGTCCTCCAAGACTGTTCCGCACGGGCAAGTAAGATGTCCATAGTCGTATAATGACCAGCGACGGAAGCGTTCTATCCCTACTTCACTCGAACATACAGGGATTGCCATGACCAGCAGACCGGTCCCGCCAAAGTCATCCCCCGGCCCCGCCGCCCGGTTCAAGCCGCCTCCGCGGACCCCCGTTGACCCGGGCGACGGCAAATTCCCCGTCTTTCCTCCAAGGGGCGATATGCAAAACCCCATTCATCTCCACAACGATGGTCACCTGGCAGCCTTGCGCCGCCATTTCGGTTCCCCGGAGACTACCCTTGTCCTGGGAGAAGTGCCGGTGGGCCGGGACATACGCCAGCGCCGGGGTCTGCGCGTTCCAGACCTGATGGTCGTATTCGGCGTGGACTCGGCTAGGGTCATCACCGACCGTGGTTATTCCATCGAGGAATGGGGCAAATCCCCGGACTTCGTGCTGGAAGTGGCGTCAGAGACCACCGGGCAGAGAGACATCGGGGATAAGCGCCGCGACTACGCCGCCTTCGGGATTCCCGAGTACTGGCGTTTCGACCCGTCGGGCGGTCTGTACCACGGGACGCACCTGGCTGGGGACTTGCTGGTTGACGGCGTGTACCAGCCCGTCAACATCGTCAGGGTGGATGACGCCCATTACTGGGGGCGCAGCCAAATCCTGGGGCTGGACATCTGTTGGGAGGAAGAGGGTCTGCGCTGGTATGACCCGGTGGCGGGGCGCTACCTTCGGACTTTCGACGAGGAAGCCGAGGATCGCATCGCTGCAGAGGGCGAGCGTGATGCCGCCCGTAGCGAACTGGACGCGGAACGTAGAACACGCTTGGCAGCCGAGGAAAGGGTACGGGAACTGGAAGCCGAGAACCGCCGCCTGCGGGGTTAAAACCAGTGACAAGCCACTAGCCACAGTTCACTGGCAACTAGGAGGACCATGCTCGACACTTCTATTCTTCGCCCACTGACCGACATAGTGGGCGAAGAAAATGTCCTTACCGGGGACTACGACCTTGACCGCTACTCCGTCGACGCCCTCACCCCGTCACGGGCCTTCGGCGCGGAGGACGCATTTACTCATCTGGCCGACGCGGTGGCGCTGCCGGGTTCCGCCGAGGAAGTATCACAGATCGTCAAGCTCGCAGCTAGGATGGAAATACCCGTCGTCCCATACGGCGGCGGCACCGGGGTCATGGGTGGCGCATTGCCTGTCCGGGGCGGGCTGGTGGTAAGTATGCAGCGCATGGACCGTGTGCTGGAAGTCAGCCCTAGAGACCTGACCGCCACGGTGGAGGCCGGAGTAGTAGTCGGAGATTTGGTGCGCCACCTGGAAAACTACGGACTCATGTTCGGCCATGACCCCTACAGCGTTCCCATCGCCACCGTCGCCGGGACCATCTCCACCAACGGTGTCGGATACATGGCCGCGGCCCACGGGCCCATGGGCAACCAGGTGGTCGCGCTTGAGGTGGTGCTGCCCGACGGCAGTGTCCTGGAGACCCGGCCTGTGCCCAAGTACTCGTCCGGGCCGAACTTGAACTACCTGTTCATCGGCAGCGAGGGGGCCTTCGGAATCATTACCAGGGCCACCGTCCGCGTGTTCCGCAAGCCCGAGGCGAGCACGCTTACTTCGGCATCCTTTGATAGTTTTGACCAGGGGTTCGCCGCCGCCGCAGAGCTCCTGGCCATCGGAATGCGCCCCACACTGCTTGACGCGACGGAAGATGACTCCGGGACAACCCTCTACCTCCTGTTTGAGGGTTTCAGGGAAGGGGTAGCGGCGCAGGAAGCGCGCTGGGCGCGGGTATGTGCCGAGTTCGGGGGAACGCCTACCGGACTGGGACCGGCTGAGGACTACTGGCGTTTCCGGCACCAGTCCGGCGAGAACTACAAGCGGACGCTCTTGGGTCGCCCCCGGCTCGACCGCTGGGCGCGTTGGGGAGGGGGCCGCGGTTTCGACTACCTCCACATGGCCCTGCCTGTCTCCAGAGTGCTGGAGTACCGGGACCGCTGCAAGGAGATAATGGCCGGGACCGGAGTGCGGGTGGTGGAATACTGCATCTGGAGCCGCCCGGAGCTGTTTTCCATGATGCTCCGCTCCGATGACGACGCGGGCGACGACATCCGGGAGCGTTTGGCCGAGGTAGTTGACCAAGTGCTTATCCTGGCACAGGACATGGGCGGGACGATGGAATACTGCCACGGCGTCGGGGTAAAGCTGAACCACTTGCTCAAGCGCGAACAGGGTACAGGGCACAACGTCATCTCCAATCTGAAGCGCGTTCTGGACCCCAAGAACATCATGAACCCCGGCAAGCTGGCTCTCTGACTGCCCACAGTCACTTCCTTGTTCCCAATGCCGGTTTCCGGTAACATTCGGCGCCGCATATTTGTGCGCCGACCGTGTTAATATGTAGACGCAACAAAGGTGGGGATAGTACGACTCTGTCCCCGCCGGACCGCGAGGTTCAAGCCAGGCTTGAAACGGAAGGAGTGAGAGTATGTTGGACTACAAGCCAAACATTGTGCTTGCCACCGGCGAGTACGATGTGGTCGGCACGCGCCCCATCCGGCACGATGGCCCGGACAAGGTCCTGGGACGTGCGCGGTATGCCGCGGACATCAATCTTACCGGGATGCTCTATGGCAAACTGTACCGCAGCCCCCATCCCCACGCGCGGATCAAGAGCATCGACGCAACCCGCGCCCTGGCACTGCCGGGGGTAAAGGCCGTGGTCACTGCAGCCGACTTCCCCGAGGTATCGGCCGCGGTGGCTGACCAGGAAGAGGGGAGCACGGTCAACTACGGGTTCTACAGCCGCAACATCATGGCCAGGGAAAAGGCCCTCTACCGGGGCCATGCCGTGGCCGCGGTGGCGGCAACGTCTCAGCACATCGCGGAGCAGGCTTTGTCCCTGCTGGACGTGGAGTTTGAGGTACTGCCCCCCGTCCTGACCCTGGAGGACGCTACCAGGGACGGCGCGCCGGCGCTCCATGAGCGTCTGCTCACCGGCAACAGCCCCAACGCCCGGGCAGGCGGATGGGGGGACGAGGACAGCGGCACCAACGTTGCCAACCGCTTCGAATTTCGCGCCGGTGACTTGGAAAAGGGCTTCGCCGACGCCGACGTTATCGTAGAGCGCGAGTTCACCACCAAGGCGGTACACCAGGGATACATCGAACCGCATTCGGCCACCGCCCAGTGGAACACCACCGACGACAGCGTGACCATCTGGTGCAGCAGCCAGGGCCATTTCGCCCTGCGTGACCACACCTCGGTCGTCCTGGGCGTCAACGTGTCCAAGGTCAAGATCGTCCCGATGGAGATCGGCGGCGGCTTCGGAGGCAAGGGACAGGGCGGCTGCTACCTGGAGCCGGTGGCCGCGGCGCTTGCGCGCAAGGCCGGGCAACCCGTGAAGCTGACCATGACCCGGACCGAGGTGTTCGAGGGCACCGGCCCCACGTCGGCCAGCACCATAACCGTGAAGATGGGCGCCACCCGCGACGGCAAGATAACCGCAGCCGAGGCCCATCTGAACTACCTGGCAGGGGCATTCCCCGGCTCCCCCGTTCCTTCCGGGTGCCGCACCATGCTTGCCCCTTACGACATCGCCAACGCCTACATCGAAGGCGTGGATGTGGTGGTTAACACCCAGAAGGCCGCGGCCTACCGCGCGCCGGGGTCGCCTGCCGCGGCATTTGCCGCCGAGTCGGTCATCGACGAAATCTGCCAGAAGATTGGCATGGACCCGGTGGATTTCCGCCTGCGCAACGCCGCCAAAGAAGGCACCCGCCAGGCCACCGGGCCGGTTTTCCGGCGCATCGGGTTCGAGGAATGCCTGCAAGCAGCCCAACAGCACCCCCACCTGGCGACGCCCATTGAGGGACCCAACCGGGGCCGGGGCGTGGCTGCCGGGGCATGGTTCAACGGCAGCGGTCCCGCCAGTGCAGTTGCCAGCGTCAACCCCGACGGCACCGTCAGCCTGGTCGAGGGTTCGCCGGACATCGGCGGCAGCAGGGCGGCGATGGCCATGCACCTCGCCGAGGTCCTCGGGATCCCTGTTGAGGAGGTCAAGCCGGCCGTAGTGGACACCGACTCCATCGGCTACAGCTCCGGCGCGGGCGGCAGCGGCGTCACCTTCAAGATGGGCACCGCCTGCTACGAGGCGGGAGTGGACATCAAGCGCCAGATGGTCGAGCGTGCCGCCAGTATCTGGGGCGTCGAACCCGATGACGTCGAGTACGACGGCGGGATATTGCAGCACAAGCGAGACCCGGAACTGCGGACCGACTTCAAGTCCCTGGCCCGTCGCCTGAACGGAACGGGAGGCCCAATTGTCGGCAGGGCCACCGCCAACCCGGCGGGCGTGGGCAACGCCTTCGCTTTGCATGTGGTGGACGTGGAAGTGGACCCGGAGACCGGCAAGGTGGACATCCTCCGCTACACCAGCTTCCAGGACGCGGGCAAGGCCATCCACCCCAGCTATGTCGAGGGACAGATGCAGGGCGGAGCCGTACAGGGCATCGGCTGGGCGCTGAACGAAGAATACTACTTCAACGATCAGGGCCAGATGATGAACTCCAGCTTCCTGGACTACCGGATGCCCACCAGCCTGGACCTGCCGATGATGGACACGGTCATCATCGAGGTGCCCAACCCTGGCCATCCTTTCGGTGTCCGCGGCACTGGCGAGGTGCCCCTGGTGCCTCCGATGGCCGCAATAGCCAACGCCATCAACGACGCCATAGGCGTGCGAATGGAGAAGCTTCCCATGTCCCCCGGCGCAATCCTGGACACCATGTGGGAACAGTCCAAGTAAGTCCAGCAACCCGGGCCCTTTCTGCAGAGGAAAGGGTAGGAAATGTATACAAAAGGCCCGGCGGGAGAAGAATTCCCGCCGGGCCTTTCCATCAACGGCTGGCTAGACCACCTGGACCGCTGCCAGGTCAAGAATTCCGTATTGACAGGTACAAACCGAGCGTCTATATTCAACACGCTTTTTGGCAGGTTCGTATCCAGGAATCCCGAGATACCGGGCGGAATATCCCGGAAACACATAATCCCTTGGGCGGAGGATTCAAGCTCTCGATGACAAATCATCGCAATTCGTAACGCGATAACCCGCAGCATCCTGTTCAAGGGATATTGCGCTGTGATTCGCTAGATTCGACGGACCCAAATCATAACAATCGGAGGAGAGAACATGTCATCTTGGTGGTTCACCCGACCTCGGACGATCACTCTTATGTTAGTCGCCTCACTCGTGGCACTTGTCATTGCTTGTGGCGGCTCTGCCCCCGCGGAGCCCGTGGTCCAACAGGTTGAGGTCACCAGGGAAGTGGTGAAGGAGGTCGTGAAGGAAGTCCCCAAGGAGGTTGTGCAGCAGGTAGAGGTCACCAAGGAAGTAGAAGTGGTCAAAGAGGTGGAGAAAGAGGTAGTGAAGGAAGTGGCCAAGGAAGTTGCGGTGGTGGTCACTGCTACCCCCGGCCCGACCGCTACTCCCGACACCTCCGCCAAATCCGGCGGTTTCGTCAATATGCAGAAGTACGCCGACGTGCGGCAGCGGCTGGTCCACCAGTCGTCGATTCTCAACATGACCCTGTCCCCGATGATGAACCTGCTGGTGGAGTACAACCCCGAGACCGCAGACACTACAGACATACGCTGCGACCTCTGCACGTCCTGGGACGTGGCCCCCGACGGCATGACCTATACCTTCTATCTGAACGAGGATGCCAAGTGGTGGGACGGCAACCCAGTCACATCCAAGGACATCTGGTTCGCAATGGAGAGCATGGTCAACCCTGACCAGTTCGTGGGTACTGAACTGGAAGGACGGTCAACGTCATCCACGGTGAACACCGAGCTATACGTTGACTCCGGCGCAACCAGGGAAATCGATGACTACACCGTCGAAATCAAGACCAAGTTCCCAGCGGCGGCCTTCCTCGCTGCCTTGGCCGTTGAGACCAACGCGGTGCAGTCCTACAAGACCGTCATCGAGGACGGGATCGTCCAGGGCGGCAGAGACCTGACCGCCATAAACGGGTCCGGAGCCTTTAAGTTCGTAGACTACATCAGCGGCGTCTCGGTCGAGTACACCAAGAACGAGGACTATTGGAAGCCCGGCAAACCCTATATAAACGGGATGAAGCACTTCATCATCACCGACGCGGGCCGGGCCATCGCCGCCTACAAGACCGGTCAGATCCTCACCACCAGTTGGATCACCAACCTGACGACGCTGGAAGCCAAGAAACTGGACGAGGAGATGGACAACCTCACCGTTCACTATGGCGGGCCGACAGGCTGGCAGGCGGTCACTGTCAACACCACCAAGGCGCCCTTCGATGACCCCGACGTTCGCCAGGCCATTCACCTGGCGCTGCACCGCCAGCCCATTATTGACGCCGTCAGTGGCGGCGAAGACTTGATGGGCTACATGATTCCCGATGGCTTCTGGTTCAGCCGCTCTGCCGAAGAGTACGCCAACATGCCCGGCTACCGGGAACTGAACGGCGAGAAGCACCCCGACGACATCGCCGAGGCCAAGCGTTTGCTCACTGAAGCCGGCATCACGGGAGCCGTACCCATCCAGCTTACCGCCCGCAACTGCTGCGGCTACCCGGACCGGGCCGTCCTGGTCAAGGAACAGTTGCAGGATGTGTTCGGCTGGGAAATTGAAATTCGCGTGATGGAAGCCGGCGCGGGCTTCGACGCCTACTGGGCCGGAGACTTCGAGATGATGGTGCAGGGTCACGGGCTCCACTTCGCCGATCCCGACTCCCTGATGGTCAAGTGGGTGCGCGGCACCCTTCCCCAGTGGATGGGCGGCGGCAGGGGCAAGTTCTGGACCATCACCCAGATTGAGGACCTGTACTACGAGCAGCAGCAGGAGTCGGACCTGGAAAAGCGGAAGGCTATAGTCCATGAGATGGCCAGGATTGCCCAGGAAGAGGGCAGCGCCAACTTCCCGCTCTACTGGGGCCTGCGCAACCATCCGCTGGAGCACCGCATCCAGAATTACAACTTCGAGTTGTGGAACAAGAAGTGGGAGAACATCTGGTGCGACCCCGCTTGCTAACCTACCTCATCGACCAGCGCTTTTCGGCAGTCCAGGCCCGGCAGCAGCCCTCGGTCTGGACTGCCCCGTATAAGTAAGTCCTCGATACGTAAAGGCGTAGCCGCATGAAGACCTACATAGCAAAAAGAACTCTTCTCTTTATCCCCACCATGTTCCTGGTAACGGTCGCTGTGTTCGTCATCATGCGCATCGTGCCAGGAGACCCCGCCCTCATGATCCTGGGGGAGGGTGAAGAGGGCGCAGCCGACAACCTGACCGTGGAGAAGCTGGAGAAACTGCGGGCCAAGCTCGGCACCGACCGGCCCATCTATGTACAATACGGCTCCTGGGTCGGCAACATGCTTAAGGGGGATCTGGGCGATTCCTACTTCTACGAAGGCAAGCCCGAGGTAACCTTCTACCTGAAAGACCGGATTCCCACAACCGTTGAACTGACCCTTATGTCCTTGATCTTGGCATCCATCGTCGCGGTGCCCCTGGGTGTGCTGTCGGCGATAAAGCAGGACAGCGTCTCCGACTACGCGGCCAGGATTATCACCCTGCTCGGCATCGCCCTGCCCAACTTCTGGGTGGCGGTGATGACCATCTTCTTCCTGGTGCTCATTTTCGAGTGGGCGCCTCCCCTGGCATACGAGAAAGTCTGGGACAATCCGTGGACCAACTTCCAGCAGTTGATTTTCCCAGCCATTGCCCTTGGCACCTCGAACATGGCCTTCATCGCCCGCATCACCCGGTCGGCCATGCTTGAAGTGCTGCGGGAGGACTATATCCGCACCGCCCGTTCCAAAGGCCTGGCGGAGCGGGTCGTGGTGTATCGCCACGCGCTCAGGAACGCCCTGCTGCCGGTGGTAACGCTGTTCGGCTTCGAGTTGGGGCGGCTCATATCCGGCACGGTCATCATTGAGACCATATTCCTGGTGCCCGGTATGGGCAAGCTCCTGATTGACAGTATCGGTAACCGCGACTATCCCATGATCCAGGCCGTGGTGCTGATGATAGCCATCACGGTGCTGGTTATGAACCTGTTCGCCGACCTGCTCTACGCATGGCTCGACCCGCGCATACGCTACAGCTAACACCCGCCGGACGCTTTCAGGCAGGCTGGGAGAAGAGATGAGTTTAGATAGAGGAAGCGATTCCGTCCGGGCAGATGGAACTGTCGAGGTTGAGCCGGGCGTATTCACCTCGTTGAGGCCCAAGCGTACGATCTGGCAGGGCATCAGATTCTTCGTGACCCGCAAGCCCCTGGGGACCTTCGGGGCCTTGGTCGCAATTATCCTGGTGATCGTAGCGGCCTTGGCGGACTTGGCGCCCCACGATCCATACCGGACCAACGTGGACACGGGAGACCAATACGCCAACCCCTCCGCGGAATACTGGTTCGGCACCGACCACCTGGCCCGCGATGTTTTCAGCCGCATAGTCCACGGGGCTCGGGTCTCCCTGTACGTGGGGGTCATATCCGCCTTCCTCGGTTCCAGCATTGGCATGGTCGTGGGCGTGGCCAGCGTCCAGTTAGGCGGAAAGGTGGACTTGGTCGTCCAGCGGTTTGTGGACGCGATGATGGCGTTCCCGGGGTTAATTTTGGCAATTGCCATCATGTCCGCCCTCGGCGCGTCGGTCAATAACGTGATTGTCGCCCTGACCGTCGCCTTCATACCGAGCACTGCTCGCATCGTCCGCTCCCAGTCCCTGGCAATCACGGAAATGGACTATGTCCTGGCCGCACGGGCCGTGGGTGCGGGAAATACCCGCATCATGCTCAGACATATCATCCCCAACATATTCGCGCTGTACCTGGTGGTGTTCACCTTCTACATCGGCGGAGCGATAATCTCAGAGGCTGGTCTGAGCTTCCTCGGCGTCGGGAGCCCCATCGATACCCCGTCCTGGGGCGGAATGCTCAGCGGCGCGACTCGCCAGTATGTGAGTCTTGCCCCCTGGCTGGCGGTGTTCCCCGGACTGGCCATATTCGTGGTAGTATTCGCCTGGAACGTTTTAGGAGACGCCCTGCGGGACGTCCTGGACCCTCGCTTGAGGGGGACTGACTAGCCCAGTCAGCGCGGTCCCGGACTACCAAAGCTGGGAGAGCAGGAATCCGGGCGGGGCCGTATCTTTGGCATAGGCCGAGGCAGGTGAAGTATGAGAGTGAGATTGGCCTATCTGATGACCTTGGCATCGCTGGTGGCTGCGCTGGCAATCATCGCCTGCGGCAGTTCTGCTCCTTCCGCCGGTGGCGGAGAGGGCAGTTCCTCCAGTACAAATACGGAAGCCGCAAAGGAAACGACGGCTGATAAGGCCCAACCGGACGCCGGCGCCGCCGCGGAGGCAGCGGCAGCCATGGCCGCAGGTTACATACCTGCCGCTGAGATGGCGCAGCACATGGACCAGGAAGTCACCGTTCAGGGCACTGTGAAAGACTATATCCGCGTAACCGGATCACCGGGCAAGCCGACGTTGTTCCTGTTCGAGGGGGCAGCAGCCATGACTGCCGGGTCCAAGGTCTCCGACCTCAAGACCCCCGGCGGGAGCGCCGTACTGATCTGGCGGGAGGACAGCAAAAACTTCCCCGAGGGTTCCAAGAAAGAGGGCTTCCGGGAATTCTACAAGGGCAAGACCATCTGCGTTACCGGAAAAGTTGAGGCGTTCCAGGACAACACGGTGATTATTGCCAAAGACCAGAGCCAGATAGAGCCGGACTGCTAGGCCCGTAAACTAGGGCATCGGCCGTAAGGCGTATAAACGAGTGTAAGAGCCACGGTTCCCATGCCGTGGCCTTTTCGTTGTCAGGGTGCAGTGCACCTTCGGGAAAAGTTACACAGGCACCATGTAGCCCCAGACCAGCAGCAGGAGGATGAAGACATGGCCCAACAGGTACGCCCCGACGATCCAAGGCTCAGTTGGCAGGGCGCAATATCATTCAATGATACTAACGACTGGAGGATGCCTTGGCGCATCCCTTACCAGGAGCTTGCCCTGTTCCCGCCCGACGCTCTGCGCGAGCGCGCGGCCATGCCGGCGGGCGTCAGAATTTCCTGCCACAGCAACACCGAAGTCGTGGCGGGTCACATCGAGCCGGTGGAGGAGTGCAGCTGCATAGACCTGTACTGCGACGGCGAGTTTCAGGGGTCGGTGGAGCTTGCCGGGCAGACTGGTTTCAGGTTCGACGGGTTGCCCGCCGGTGAAAAGCTGGTGGAGCTTTGGCTGCCCCAGCACGGTGAGTTCCGGCTGCGCAGCCTGGAAATGTCCGACGGCGCGACCATCAGACCCTACGAGGACACCCGCCCCAGGTGGGTCACCTACGGCAGCTCCATTACCCACTGCCGCACCGCCGAGAGTCCCAGCTTCACATGGCCCGCGGTGGCAGCGCGTAAACACGGTCTCAACTTGACCTGCCTGGGCTATGGCGGCAACTGCCACCTGGAGCCGATGATCGCCCGGATGATTCGAGAACTGCCCGCGGACTTCCTCTCCATGAAAGCGGGAATCAACATTTACGGGTCTGGCAGCCTCAACATCCGCACATTCCGGTCGGCCATCATCGGGTTTGTCCACATCGTCCGGGAGAAGCATCCCGACACGCCCTTCGTGGTCATATCTCCCATCTTTTCACCGCCAAGGGAGACGACTCCCAACGCCGTCGGGTTCACCCTTGCGGATATGCGTCAGGAAGTGGCCGAAGCGGTCCAAGCCATGAGAGACCAAGGCGACGCGAACCTGCATTACGTCAACGGGCTGGAGTTGTTCGGTTCAGACCTGGCGCACCTCTTGCCCGACGACCTGCATCCGGACGCCGAGGGCTACAAGATCATGGGCCAGAACTTCGTGGACAGGGTAGCGGCCAGGTTCTTTGCGAAAGCACAGACGGCCACCGTCGCCTGAGGCTGCAATTCTCGACGCAGTGCGTATGAGATACCAAGCGGTCATATTCGACCTGTTCGGGACGTTGGTGGACAATCCATCCTACCTGAAGGGGACGGACGCCGGCGTCGGTTGGGACAGCATGATGGAGAGTGTGGCGGTGGCCCTGGGGATTGGCATGGAGGCGTTCCGGGCAGCATGGTCCGCGACCGAGGACGAGCGGTACACGGGATCTTTCCCAACTACGCAAGCTTACCTGGAGCGCGTATGCCACCAGGCTGGCGTTTCGCCGAAACCGGATGGCATATCCCAGGCTGCGGCAATTCGCCTCCAATACTTCATGGGGGTTCTCTCCCCGCGCGTTGACACCATCGCCACTCTCGTCAGATTAAGGGACTGCGGACACAAGATTGGGTTGATAAGCGATTGTGTCCTCGAAGATGCCCTTAATTGGCCACGCACACCGATGGCCCCCTTGGTCGACACGGCCGTGCTGTCCTGCGAAGTAGGACTGAGGAAACCCGACCCCCGAATCTACTGGATGACGTGCGAGCGTCTGGGAGTCACTCCAGTGGGCTGCTTATACGTCGGTGACGGCGGCAGCGGTGAGTTGACCGGAGCTTCGCGGGTGGGCATGGATGCAGTCTTGATTCGAGCGCCATACGACACCATAAGAGGCGACCGCGAAGACTGGGAAGGAGCCACAATATCCACTCTCAGCGAAGTGTTGGACTTGGCAACGGCAGATTAGTAAAGCCCCTCGTCGCTGAAGAAGGGTTTGGCCTCGTCCGGGTCTGGGCGGTTGAGGCTGCGGTTGTTGTAGAGGCGGGTGGCGCGGACCCACAGGACTACCACCGCGTTCTTGACCATCTGCTCGCTCTTCCGTACCCGGCCCTGGGTCTGGATGAGCCACTGGCGATGCCCGGCCTCCAGGAAATCCTGGATGAACGGGGAAGGCTCGTTGTCGTCGTCGGTTGCCGCCTCCAGAATTTCCAGGGGCACGTCAGCGCAGATAATGTCCGGACGTTCACGGGCCATCTCAATGTATTTCCGGGCTGATTCCGAGTCCACGTCTGGACGCTCCGCTCGAAGAACGTCCCCCCATACCGGCCAGCACATGCGCTGGGAGTCCGTCCCTCAATGTACAAGTTTCGCGTCCCCGGTCAGGCTCGACCGGGGACGCTGTTCGTTAGCCTGTCATCCTCACACCCCTACCCGTCATTCCCGCGAAAGCGGGGGGGATCCACTCGTCTGGTCTGCTACAGGTTGAACTGGGGTTCCAGGTAGTCCTTGAGCTTGTTGTATATCTGGATGCGGCCCCGCTGGGTGTCGGCGACCATGAGACGGCTCTTCTCCTCATCGAAGGCCACGGCGCGGGGCATGGCAAGGCGCCATTCCGGCTCCAGGGTAGTGACACGGCGGCGCGCCTTGATCACGTCCGTGTTGGCGTCGACGGTCATCTGGTGCCACAGGGCAAGTTGCTGGGCATCCCCGATGAAGGTGGTAATGAACTCGCCGTTAGGAGCGTATGCTTGGACCCGGTCATTGGCCCAGTCACAGATGTAGACATCCCCGTCTGGGTCCACTGCCACGTCGGTGGGGCGCGTGACCTCGCCCCGGCCCGTGCCCGAACTGCCGAAAGACGAGAGGTACTCGCCATCTGAGGTGAACTTCTGAACGCGGTCGTTCTTGTGGTCGGCCACGTAAACGTTGCCCTCGCCGTCAAGGCAGATGCCCCAAGGGGAATCGAACTCTCCGGAGCCGCTGCCGAGCGATCCCCACTTGCCAAGGAACTTACCGTCCTTGGTGGTCTTCTGCACCCGGTGGTTGCGGCTGTCGACGATGTACAGGTTGTCATCGGCGTCCACGGCGATACCGGCCGGGCCGTCGAACTCACCGTTTCCGGTCCCGGTTGCGCCCCAGGAGCAGATGAATTTGCCCTCGCGGTCGGTGACGGTGATGCGATTCATCCACTCATCGGTAACGTAGACGTTCTCCTGGCTGTCCAGAGCCAGGCCGGTGGGCCAGATGTACTCGCCGTCGCCGTCGCCGTAGCTTCCCGCCTCGCCGATGAACTCCTCGTCTCCGGCGGTCTCGGGAATGGACAGGCGGGCAACCCGCGCCCCGGTCCCCGTCCTGTTCCAAGCCACATTGCTGATGTTTTCGCCGCCCCGCAGCAGCACGTAGACCGTGTTCCCAGATCCGACGGCCAAGCTGCAGGGTTGGCCGATGTAACGTCCGCCCACAGCATGACTGTAGTCAAACGTCCTTCCGGCCACCGTTCGTGTGAGCATGGTAGTCCTCCGCTGACCTCTGATTGATAAAAACGTAGTTGGGTCCGATGGGACTGCGCCGCGCTCTCGTCGGCGCAGTCCCTCAGTTTCTTAACCCAGGAAGGGGAGCTTTTCGAAGGAGCCGCCGACCAGGGGCTTGGCGTCGAGGCCCATCCAGTCCTCAAGCAGGGCCGAGTAGATGCCCCGGAAGTCGTGGTTCGGCACCACGTCCCCCTGCTCCAGGTCCTTGGCCTCCAGGGACGGCATCTCGCTGTACTGCCCGCCCCGCACCGGGTCGCCGATCACGAAGGCCGCGCCGCCCGCGCCGTGGTCCGTCCCGGACCCGTTGTCGTGGGTCCGCCGCCCGAACTCCGTGAACAGCAGCATCACCACGTTGTCCGACATGCCGTGCTCCCTCAGATCGTCGAAGAAGCACTCAACCGCCTCCGACACGTCCTTCCACAGCTTGTCGTGCATCCCCGTCTGGTTCGAGTGGCTGTCAAAGCTCCCGTGGTCGCAGTACAGGATCCGGGTCCCGAACCCGGCCTGGTGTATCTGCGATATGCCCTTCAGCTTCGCCGCTATCGCCGTGTCCGGGTACTCCACCGTGGAGGAGTACTTCTTCGGCGCTTCCTTCAGGATGTCCGCCCCCTCCAGGGTGTCCAGGCCCGTCTGCCCCATGTAGTCCATCACCGCCGACGACCCCATCACCGGCGAGTAGAGCCGGGCGAACCGGTCCAGGATCCGCGAGCGCTGCTGCGACTCGGTGATCCCAGGCAGCAGCCCGTAGTTGTCCAGGTCGTCCACGCAGGCCACCGGCACCCCCGGCAGAGCCAGAGCGCGGAACAGAGACGGCCCGAAGCTCACCGTGGTCAGCACGTTCTCCTTGTTCGGGTCTATCTCCCGGGTGGCCCGGCCCAGCCAGCCCTCGGTGCCCAGCTTGTCCGGCTCGCAGGTGTGCCAGATGTCCATGGAGCGGAAGTGGGAGCGGGGGGAGTTGGCGTAGCCAACCCCGTGAATCACCGCCACGTTCCCCTGGTCGTACAGGGACTTGACGGGTCCCATCTCCGGGTGAAAGGCGATCTTGCCGTCCAGAGGCAGCACCCGGTCCTCGGGCACGCCCACCACGGGCCGGTTGTCCCGGTAGAGGGGGTTGGAGTAGGGGATCACCGTGTTCAGATAGTCGTTGCCTCCGGTCATCTGCAGGACGACCAGCACCGGGTCTTTGTTCGACTGGGTCATGGCTGGCTAACCTCCGGTAAACTCCAGATTGATGTCCGGGAACGGGCCGGGAACCCCCGGCCCGCCTTCGCGTTCCTGTTCGCGTTCCCGGTGATGACTAGGCGTACTGGTACTCCCGCAGGGAGACGATGAGCTGGAGCAGTTCGCCCACCCGCTCCGTGGCGGCGGCGATGTTCTCCGCAGTGTCCCAGGCAACGCCGCCCGACTCGGACACGAACCCCACCAGTTCCTTCCGGCTCTCCCCGGCCACTTCCAGGGGACCCAAAAGGTCCAGGCAGCCGTCGACCAGCTGCTCCGGCGTGGCAACTCCCTGCTCCCTGAGCCGCCGGACCATGGACTGGATGCCCGGCCGCCGGGTGTCGCCCACCAGGTCGGCGGTGAAGTTCACCCGGCGCATCAAGGAGCCGCTGTTGATCCACTCAACCCCGGTGTGCCAGCCCTCGACGCTGGGGGGGTTCAGCAGGTCCTGGCCCATGTAGCAGGGCTGCCGGGAGAGGTCGCCCAGGCCCGGGGCCGGGAACTCGGCCCCGCCCACCAGCCTGAGGGTGCCAACCACCACCTCGGTGGGACTCTTCAGCCTGGCGAAGCGGGCGTTCTTGAAGAAGTCAGAGTTGAAGAGGACCCTGAGGGTGGCCCTGATGTCGTAGTCCGACTCGATCAGGGTATCGGCCAGCAGGCCGATGGCGTCCTGGTCGTTGGGAGGGGTCACGGCCCAGGCCGGGACCTGGGGTTCGTCGGCGACGAAGAAGTTGTAGAGGTGGCGGGCGATGAACTCAGCGGTGGCGGGCTGGCGGCAGACGATGTCGATGATGTCCTCGCCGTCGAAGTTGCCCGTCTCGCCCAGGAAGGTCTTCTCCGTGTCGTCGTGGTCTTCGTCCCGGTACTCGAAGAACCAGTCGAACCGGCCCATCGGGAACCTGGCCAGCTTGGGGGTGATGGTCCAGCCTGTGAAAGCACGAGAGCATTCGCGGACATCCACTTCGGTGTAGTTCCCCACGCCCATGCTGAACAGTTCCAGCAGCTCGCGGCCCCAGTTCTCGTTCACCGCGTCCTTGTGGTTCTCGTTGTTGTCCAGCCAGTAGAGCATGGCCGGGTCCTGCGCCAGGGCGAGCAGGAGTTTCTTGTAGTTGCCCAGACCATTCTCGCGGAAAAGGTTGATCTGGTCATTCAGCTCGTCGTAATGGTCAACCTTGGAGACGCCGGTGGCGAAGACCTGGTGCCAGAACAGCGTCATCTTCTCTTCCAGCGGGCGCTTGCTGTTGATCAGGTTGTGCATCCACTCCGCCGCGCCCATTCCCTGCACGGTGCCTGGCTTCCACGTCCAGCCGTGGTAGCGTTGCAGGTCGAAGTAGTCCACGGGCGTTTCCTCAGGGTTGAGCAGCTCCTCAACGGTCGCCTCGTACCCCTTGGCCGCCCGCGCTTCCAGTTCCTCGCGGGTGGCGCCGAAACCAGCCCGGCGCATCAGGTGGCCCATTAGGGCTATATCATTATCGGACATTGCCTTTCCTCCCTTATGTGTCTAATCCCGTGTGTCAGGACACCACGCCAACTCAGGCCGATTGCCAGGTGGCGTCGGTGCCACACGAATACCATCCCGGTGTATCCGGGGCTTGGGCCAATTGTCTTGAATTCAGCCCATCTTGTCAACAAGATTGCGTCCCGAAAGGACTTTGCAGGAGCCTCCTCCGCACGAGACGAGCTGATTCTCGCCCCGTCCTTGACGGTAATACCCTGCCCACATAGAATGCCCAAGATTTGCCGCCCGACGGCAGGCATGGAAGCCGGAAACAACCCAGGAGCGATGTCAATGTACGGACGGGGACTCTCGGTGTATAAGCCGGAAAAGACCTATGACGGGTATACCCTTTTTGCACCCCTGGAAACCACGGACGTATACCTTATAGACATGCAGGGCAACTTCGTCCATCGCTGGCAGATGCCCTACCAGCCCGGCGATTATGGATACCTGCTGGAGAACGGGAACCTGCTGCATACCGGACGCACCGGGAAGGGGCCGTCATTCGGCGGGCGCGGCGGCATCCTGATGGAAGTGGACTGGGAGGGCTCGGTGGTGTGGCAGTACGAGGAACCCACCATGCACCACGACTTCACCCGTCTTGACAATGGCAACACGATGGTGCTGGGCTGGGAGAGGACTCCCCTGGACATCTCCGACCGCGTTAGGGGCGGCAGGCCTGGTACCGGCGACGGCGAGGGGCTATGGTGCGACTACTTCCGTGAGGTTAATCCGGCGGGAGAAACCGTCTGGGAATGGCACGGGTATGAGCACCTGGACCCGGAACTGGACTCCATCTGTCCTATCCACAACCGCGATGAATGGACCCACTGCAATACCTGCAACGTGCTGCCCGACGGCAACATACTGACCAGCTTCCGCCTTCTCGACATCGTGGGCATTGCGGACAAGGCCACCGGCAAGTTCAACTGGAAGTGGGGTAAGGACGAGCTGGGCCACCAGCACGACCCGACCCTGCTGGACAACAGCGACATTCTTCTCTTCGACAACGGCTGGCACACTATCACGGCCCCGCAGCCCGGTTCCAGGGTCATAGAGGTAGACCCTGCCAGCGGCGAAATCAAGTGGGAGTACAAGACCAGGCCGGGATGGGACTTCTTCAGCGCCTTCATCAGCGGGGCGCAGCGGCTCCCCAACGGCAACACACTGGTCTGTGCCGGGATGACCGGCAGGCTGTTTGAGGTCACGCGGCAGGGGGAAATCGTCTGGGAATACACCAACCCCTTCTTCGGATATGACGACCGTTTCGGCTATGCCAACCGCGTCTTCCGCGCCTACCGCTACTCAGCCGACTTCCCAGGCTTCAGGGACAAGGAATTCCGCCCCAACAAACTCGCCTGGCTGACCAACCTGTACCGGTAGGGCCTCCCTTCTCTTTGGGTAGCACTCTTGTTGATACAGTGCGATGGCTGTGTTACGTCTGCCTACAGTTCGATGAATCTTTGAGAATCACATGATTTATAGCTTCACCCCCACCTTGCAAGAGGAAGACGACGGGCGGTGGAGCGCCTGGATAGAAGACCTACCGGGTCCCGCCACCTGGGGCTACACGAGAGAGGATGCCCTACGGTTTCTGCGCGATGCAGTCGTACTTGTCCTGGAAGATATGATCGAGTGCGGGGAAACTATCCCTCTGACCAATGTCGACTCGGGTGATGTCATACAGGTGGCTGTTCCTGCGTGACCGTCCCTCCTGGCCTGGTTTCGCGTCTCCGCAATATCCCAATCCGCCAATGGATTGCCGCCTTGGAGCGGGCGGATTCTATGCCCGGCGCAGCAGAGGCGGTCACCGTGTGTACTGCCACGCCGACGGCAGGCGAGTAGTCCTCAGCTATCACAGAAGCAACGAAACTTTGCCCACGGGAACATTGTGTCAGGTGTTGCGGGATACCCGCTGGTCCGAGAATGATGCACAGCGTCTGGGGTTGCTCTAAGGAGAATGTCTGAGCAATCCCCTGCCCCCTAGATACGCGCGTCCGGCTCCAAGCCCAGGACAACCCTCCCGTACTGCTGGCCGCCGAGGTCCATGATCAATCCGTCCCGGTGGGCCACGGCTTGGGCGTCGCGGTGGAAGCGTTGCAGGGCCACCGAGTCGAAAAGGGCATGGCCGCCGCTCAGGTCGAACAGCCGGTTCACCGCCTGTAGGCATAGCTGGGTGATGAACGCCTTGTCGCGCCGGTAGCGGGCGCGTTCCAACGGGGTGAACGTCTCGCCGGCCTCTGCCTTGTGGAACATCCCCTTGATGTCCTCGGCCAGCAGCGCGGCGGCGGCGTCCACCTCCGCAGAGGCCAGCGACAGCCGCAGGTGGATGGCCGGGGAGTCTGCCGTCCTGCCGGGACCGGACGTGCCGATTGTGCGTGCGGTGAACTCGTCGATCATCCCCAGGGCGATTCCCAGCATCGGCGCAACCAGGTCCCAGCCCAGCAGCACGGGAATGGGAATCCGGTAACGGGCCTGGCGGTGCAGTTCCCACGCGCTCCAGTCCCCGTCCCCAGCGGTGGTAACGTCCAGCACACGGTGGGCCGGGATGAATGTGTCATTGACTTGTATATCCTTGCTGCCGCTGCCCCGCAATCCGGAGACGAACCAGGTATCTACGATCTCGTAGTCTCCCTTCGGAATCAGGACCCAGTTGCGGTCGCCGATACCGGACACTCCCAGCATTATCCAGTTTGCAGAGTCGCACCCGCTGGAGAACTCCCACCGGCCGGACAGCCTGTAGCCTCCGTCGACCGGGGTGAGGGTGGAGGTGCCTGTGTTCAGCGAACTGGAACAGAGAACGTCTGGCCCGTCTCCGAACACTTCCTCCTGCGCTTGCAGGGGCCAGTAACCCACCAGCCAGGCGTGGGCGGCCCACAGACAATAGCACCAGGCCGTTGAAGGACACCCCCGGCCCAACTCGGTCGCCACGTCCAGCGCCAGTCCATAGTCGAGGTCAAACCCGCCGAACCGCTTGGGCACCCCGATGCGGTAAAGGCCACGTGAGAGCAGTTCCTCGACGCTCTCGGAGGGGACTCGCCGCATTTCCTCGGTGTGGGCTGCCCGACCCTTGAGCAATGGCACAAGATCAGCCGCCCGCGCCAGCAGATCCTGGGCCGTTGGGGTATCCGTGTTGATTTCCGGTATTGCGGTCATGGCGCTTCTTTCCGGTGGTCAGATTCTTCTATAGTGTAGATGTCCGGCAGGTTGCGCCAGCGTTGGTCAAGGTCAAGGCCATAGCCCACGATGAATTTGTTGGGGATGGTTAAACCCCGGTAATCGATGTTCACCTCCACAGTCCGGCGGGAAGGGTTGTTCAGCAGGCAGCATAGGGCCACAGATTCCGGTCCGGCCCGCCGCAGCAAGTCCAGGAGATGGGCCGTGGTCTGGCCGGTATCCACGATGTCGTCCACCAGGACTACATGCCTGCCCTGAACATTCAAGCGTTCCGCTCCCGATACCCGCACGTCTCCCGTGCTGTTGGTGGAAAGGTAGCTCTGGGCACGGACGAAGTCCACTTCCAAGGGAATGTCGATGGCCCGGACAAGGTCTGCCATGAATACAAAGACCCCGTTCAGCACCCCGACGAACAGAGGGTTCAGTCCCCGGTAATCGCGGCTGATTTCTCCCGCCAGGCGGTTGACCTCTCCTGCAATGGTTTCCCTGGTGTACAGCAGGGATAAGGCCGCGTCTGATACCGGGGGCGGGGTCACTCCGTCCGCTGGCCCCTGGGCAGGCGGTTTGGTGTTGACGGACACTACTGAGACTCCGGCGGGGAGGTGATCAGCCGGTCTATCAAGGAGTCGAACCGGGCCACGTCTATGGGCTTCTGGTACAAGCCCCACAGGTCGGTGGACGGGTTGATCCCGTAGGAGTAGAGGCGTGCTCGTTCCGCCTGGGTCGAGGTGAGGATCATCACCGGAATGCCCCGCAGTTCCGGGGCGGCGTTCATTTCTCCCAGTACCTCGTAGCCGTCCTTCTTGGGCATGTTGAGGTCAAGGATTATCAGGTCCGGGCGGATCGAGTCGGAGTAGCGGCCCTGCCTGCGCAGGTAGGACATTGCGACCTCGCCGTCCTCTACCACGCTGATATGCACCCGGGCCTGGGCGCGGCTGAGGAGTCGCCGGGTCAACTCCACGTCGCCGGGATTGTCTTCCACAAGCAATATCTCTATGGGATTTTCGCTAGTTCCCAGCGTCATTATCAAACACCTCCCCGCTAGTTTCCTGGCCAAGCCCCAGATCTGGAGTTTTGGGGATGGAAAAGTAGAACGTGGAGCCTTTCCCAAGCTCCGACTCGACCCAAATCCGCCCGCCGTGCCGCTGGACGATCTTGTGACACAGGGCAAGCCCTATGCCGCTTCCTTCATATTCCGACCGGTGGTGCAGCCGCTGGAACATCTTGAAGATGCGCTCGTAGTGATGAGGGGCAATGCCGATGCCGTCATCCCGCACCGACAGCACCCATTCCTCGGGGCGCTCTTCTGAGGATATGTGGACGTTTGGAGACCCGTCGCCACCGAACTTGAGGGCGTTTCCTATCAGGTTCTGTAGCACCTGGGACATCTGTATCGGGTCTGCGTCCACGGTGGGCAGGCGGTCCTGGGACAAGGACGCCCCTGAGTCTTCGATGGTACCCTCGAGGTCATAGATGACCTGTTCCAGGATAGCATTGAAGTCTGTTGACTCGAATGGCGCGCCCTGGGTGCCCACCCGGGAGTAGGCCAGCAGGTCGTCGATCAAGCCCTTCATCCGGTTCGCCCCATCGACAGCGTAGCCGATGAACCGGTCGGCGCTTTCGTCCAGTTGCCCCTTATAGTCCTCGGCAAGTATCTGGACATAGCTGGAGACCATGCGCAGCGGTTCCTGCAGGTCGTGGGACGCGGCGTAGGCGAATTGCTCCAGGTCATCGTTGGAACGGGCCAACTCCTCCGCCCGCAGTTCCAGTTCCTCGTGAAGCCGCGCGTTCTCCAGCAGGGTGCCAAGGCCGCCGACCACGGTGGTCAGGAACCTTATCCGTTCCGGGGTGAAAAAGTCGGCCACACGGGAATAAATGATCACCAGTCCGATGGTCCGGCCGCCGGTCTTCACCGGAAGCGCGGCTAGGGACTTCACCCCCCGTTCAATACCCAGCGGTGAAGCCAACGGCTGAGAGGGGTAATCGTTGACGATTACCGGTTCCCCGTGCTGGTAGGCAGTGCCGGATACACTGTCGGTGTAGGACAGCACACCTGTCGGCAAGTCCTGGACTGCGGGCCCGGCTGCGGCCACAGCCTTGAGCCCCTGTGCATTCTCGTCGGGTACGCGCAGGGAAACGGAGTCGGCCTGGGAAATCTGGGCCAGCGTCTCCAGTACGTGCGCCACCTTCTCCTCGAAGTGTTCAGTCTGCGCCAGAATATTGGCCAAGGAGAAGAGAGTGGCCATCTCCTGGGAGCGCCGGTGCTCCTCCTGTTCCGCGCGTTTCCGCTCGGTGATGTCCCGGGCGATGGTGGAAGCGCCGACGATTTCCCCGTAGGCGTTCTTCACCGGCGAAATGGTCAGGGATACATCGATGAGCCTGCCGTCCCACCGTCGCCGGACCGTCTCGAAATTATCGACATGCCGACCTTCGCGGATGGTGTCCAGCGTGTTGGGAACATCGGCCTCCAGGCCGGGCGGGTCCAGCAGGGAAATGTGCTTGCCCTCGACCTCGGCGGCGGGATAGCCGTAGATCCTCTGAGCCCCGGAGTTCCAGCTTGTGATCATCCCCTCCAGCGTCTCTCCGATGATGGCGTCGTCGGAGGACTCGACAATGGAGGCCAGCCGCACCACCTCTTCCTCGGCCTGCTTTCGGGCCGTGATGTCCCGCAGCACCGCCAGTGTGGCCGGTTGACCGTCGAACCTGATGGCCGCGGCGGATGCTTCCACAGTGCGCAACTCGCCGCTGGCCTTGCGGATGCGGTACTCGTGGATTCCCCCGGAACTGAGAAGATTGGGTTCCCCCTTCTGCCGTGCCAGTATCCACTCGCTTACTCGTGGCCGGTCCTCGGGCAGGATGAAGTGGTCAAGACCCAGGCCCTCGGCCTCGGAGATGTCTTCTATCCCGTGCAGGTCCAGGAAGGCATTGTTGGCAAAGACCCGCCGGGTGCCCACGTTGACGACAATCGCCTCGGCCACATTGTCCACGGCGGCCCGGTAGTGCTCCTCGCTGAGCTGGAGCTGCTCCCACTCCCGTCTGCGGCTGGCTTCCGAGGACTCCAGTTCAGCGACTCTGCGCCGGAGGGCGGTCAGCTCAGCCTCTACGTCTTCTGAAAACGCGGATCCCGGACGACTCTCTGGCCCGGTGTCAGGGTGTGGGGCAGCGTTCCCAGTGGGAATGTTCGTTGTGTCTGCCACCGCAGATTCTCCTGGCTAATCTGATAATCAAATGAATCAGTGGTCCTTGTGGCGTCATTATACTACCCGGCAGCCTCCAACGGCTCAAATCCGCATGAGTTCGCGCATCGGGCGTGCAACCCCTCGCCGACGGGACGTTGTACGACAAATCAGCTATGTGTAATGTTAATTTTATTGCGACTGTTTTCACGGGGAGCATAATGTGAGCATCACCATTGAAGATAGAGAGACCTGTGCAACTGGCCGAAGAACCGCGGCTGTGGCGCAAGTATCTCCACCGGTGCGCGACGATGTACAATTGGCAAAACTATCCCGGTATCTTGTGGACAGTGAAGTATGAGGACAGGGGCTGATTACAAAGAGAGTCTACGCGACGGGCGCGACGTATGGGTGGTGGGTGAAGGCGCTGTGGCAGACGTGACGGTACACCCATCGACCTCGGCAATGGTCGACGAGTACGTTGAGTGGTATGACCGCCACTTCGACGCCGACTGGCAGGACACCCTCCTCACTCCGCCCGACGGTGACGGACAGCGGCATCCTCTTGCGCTTACTCCGCCAAAGACGTCTGCGGATTTGAGACGCTTGGGCAAGGCCATCAGCGCCGTCCATTTCGTGACCGGTGGAAACATGACCCACACCCCGGGCTACGGCGCATTGATCGCCTTAGGGTTACTGAATGTTCTCAAACGGCTGGACAACTCCTCTGAGGATATCGAGAAGGCTGAGGCGTATCTGGAATCCCTGGCTGAGAGCGGCAGGTTCCTAACATTCGCCGGGGGCGGTCCGCTGATCGGGACACGGCTCCGTGAGGACGAGAGCCAACGGGCGGCGCTACAACTGGTTAGCGAAACTGCTGAAGGTATCGTAATTACAGGCAAGATACAGATGCATACCAGCACACCCTTCGCGGAAGACCTGCTGATCACCAGCAGGGACGAGTTGCCGCCGGGCAGCGGCAGGCATTTGTGGTTTATCGTGCCGGTGAATGCCCCCGGCCTCTGCGTGGTGTCCCGCCGGATTGCTGCCAGGCACGAGAACCCATTCCTGTCACCCCTGAGCAGCCGGTTTGACGAGTTGGACTCAATGGTCTGGATGGAGGACGTTTTCGTCCCCCGCTCCCGCGTCTTTACCGGGGAACCATTGAGCCGGAACCGGCGTCATTCGCTGGTATGCTGGCTGCTTTGGCACCACAGCTATGGGTGGCTCGCCAAGGCTGAACTGACCTTGGGTCTGGCCCTTGCTCTGGCTGAGGTCATGGGCCTCAAACACAACCCCCAGACGATTGAGCAGTTGATCGAGCTGACCGTCAACGTCCAGACCACTCGCACCTGCATGACCGCGGCGGAACTGGACCCGGAAACTACGGCGGGCGGGCATGCCTTGCCGAACCAGCTTCATGTGGCCTCCGCGGGGATCAACACTCTCAGGGTCCGCCAGCGAATGGGGGAAATCCTGCGTGCCCTCCCAGGTTCGTCGCTGGTCAACGCCCCTGCCGACACCGACTTCGCGGACCCGAAGATGGCCGCCGAACTGGAAGACGCTTTCGGCGGAGGCGGATACACTGCGATGCAACGAGCATCGCTCCTGCAGCTCGCTTGGGACCAGGTGTCCTCGGGTCTGGACGGACGGGAGGCGGTCTTTGAGCTTCATGCCAGCGGCGGGTTGGAGGCATGGCGCCGCCGGCTGGCGTCCTGGTTTGAAAGATATAATGAACTGGCCAATGGCGTGCAGGACTTTGTCCAGGTAGACTTGCCGGCCATGGACCTGAGCAGCCTGGGGGAGATGCAGAACGTGCCGAGGCGAATACCTCAATTGTGAATGAGGTTGACGCACATCTTCAGTGGGTTGCATACTTCAGTCCAGCCAGGGTTGCAAACTTGCTGGAAGGCCGGTTATGTACCGAATGGCTTGGGCAAGCATCTGACCAAAGCCGGAACCCATACACCTTGAAGAGGGAGGTGGACCGTGGCAGGACCATGTACAGGCCTGACCGTACTGGATTTCTCATTGGGGATGCCAGGGGCCATCTGCACCTTGGTAATGGCCGACTACGGGGCCGAGGTGATCAAGGTTGAACCTCCCGGCGGTGATCCGTACCGCTTTCAACCCGCCTGGATTTCGTGGAACCGGGGAAAGAAAGGCATAGTCCTGGACCTCGAAACCGCAGAAGGCCGTGAGCAAGCCATCCGGCTCGCGGGACAGGCCGATGTGCTGGTGGAGTCCTTCCGACCCGGCGACATGGCGGACTGGGGGCTGGGGTATGACACCATGTCGCAGCTTTACCCCCGGCTGGTCTACTGCTCCATAACGGGTTTTGGACAAAATGGCCCGCTCCGCCGGGTAAAGGGATACGAGGGTGTCGTTGCGGCCAAGGCAGGCCGGATGCTCAACTTGCAGGGACAACCCAACCGGGAAGGCCCGGTTTATTCGGCAGTGAACACCGGTAGCTGGCACGCCAGCCAGGCAGCGGTGCGTGGAATCATTGGCGCACTCCGGGTGCGGGACCTGTGCGGGCGTGGGCAATGGGTCCAGACCAGCATCGTCCAGGCCCTGGCGTCTCCCCATGACAACAATGTCGGCGACGGCGGACTGGTGAATATGCAGCTCCGGCGCAGAGACCCGGAGCGGTTCCCCGGGAGACCCGGCGGCAGCCGTGGCCTCTCCTCCATAGGATACGTCCCCGTGCGTACCAGCGACGGCACATGGCTCCAGCACGCGAATCAGAGGGTGCCGCATATCCAGGGACATCTCAAGGCCATTGGCCTTGGGCACCTGCTCGAGGATGAGCGGTTCGAGAGAGTTCCAGCCATCGATTTGGAAAGCCGCGAGCTCCTGCGCCGTGAGATACTGGAGAGCCAGTCACAGAAGACCTCCGACGAATGGATGGGAATTTATCTCCAGGACGGCAACATCGCCGCGGAACCCTATCGCACCAGCATCCAGGCCATGGACCATCCTGCGGTGGTGTCCAACGGCACGGTGGTAACTATCAATGATCCCCGAGTGGGCCCTATGCGCACCCTGGCCCCCCTCGTGGATTTCAAGGACACTCCGGGAGAGCCAAGCGGCCCGGCCCCAGATGTGGGAGAGCACAACGCTGAGGTGTTGGGACGCCTGGGTCAGCAACCTGCGGCCGCAAGCGGCGGCTCGCCCGGGGCAAATGGCGCTACCGTGCCGGCCCACCCCCTGTCAGGGATCACCGTCCTGGACCTGGCGACAATCCAGGCTGGTCCATACGGCGCGGCCCTTCTGGCAGACCTTGGGGCGCGGGTAATCAAGGTCGACGCCACCGACAGGCGGTTGGACGAGGGGCGGCGTTCCACTGCCCAGGCAGTGGCCGACCCGCGGACCTACGCCGGCAAGGAAGGCATCCAGGTTGACCTTCAGACCCCTGAGGGCAAAGAGATTATCCACAAGCTCATCGCCAGGGCCGATGTTCTCACGCACAACTTCCGCCTCGGCGTTCCGGAGCGTCTCAACGTCGATTGGGAGACTTGCCGGAAGATAAATCCCCGCATGGTCCACGTCTGGATGGGCACCTATGGCGAATACGGCCCCCACGCCCGCAGGCCGGGCGCCCATCCCATTCCCGGCGCGATCATGGGCGGCGCAATGCGGCAGATGGGCCGCGGAATGCCCCCGCCCCCGGAACAGGTCATGGATGTTGAGGAGACCGTTGAGGCCACCCGCTGGATCATGAAATCCAACTGGGGGCCGGACCAGAACACCTCCCCGGCTCTGGCCACGGGCATCATCCTCGCCCTCCGGGCGCGGGACGCTACCGGCGAGGGCCAGCCTGTCCACATCACCATGCTAAACGCCAATGCCTGGACCAATGCCGACGAGTATTACGACCACGCAGACCGTCCTCCCATCGCCATGCCCGACGAACAGATTCATGGCCTCCACGCGCTGTATCGTCTCTACCAATGCCGAGAAGGGTGGGTGTTCCTGGGCTGCCTGTTCCAGGACGAGTGGGAGACATTCTGCCGTACAGTAGAGCGGACAGACCTCCTGGCCGATGCCCGCTTCTCCACGCGAGAAGCGCGAGAAGCCAATGACGAGGCCCTGGCTGCCGAGATTTCAGAAATCCTCTCCGGGCGCACCGCCGCCGAATGGGAGGAGTTGCTGATCAGGGAGGACATCGGCTGTGTCCAGGCCGATGAGGCCGTGGAGGGAGATTTTTATGCCGATCATCCCCATGCCAGAGCGAATGCTCTGAGCGTCGAGGTAGAGCACCCGCATGTCGGCAAATACCTCCGCTACGGAGGGTTGGTTGAATTCTCCCTGACCCCGGGCCTCTACCGGACCTCCATCCAGATCGGCCAGCATACCAAGCCACTTCTGCGGGAAATCGGGTATGACGATGAGCAGATCGAGGATTTCGGAGCGCGGGGAATCGTCCAGTGGGCGGACTCTTCAGTGGGTGGGGAGCCGTAGGCAGTGACGCCCAACATTAGACCACCCGGATATGTAGCGGGCGGTCCCAATCCAAGTCCAATTTGAGAAGGAAGGTTATACTTGGCAGTACTGGTCAGTTTCGATATAGATGGAACGCTGGAGGCGGGAGACCCGCCCGGTCCAATTACCATGAGCATGGTCCGGAAGGCCAAGGCTCATGGGTGCATCATCGGCAGCTCTTCCGACCGCCCGCTTGCAGTGCAGCAGGCAATTTGGGACAGGCACCGCATAGAGGTGAGTTTTGTCTTGAATAAACAGGGTCTGCTGGACTTGAAGGCTCGATTTCCTGCCGAGGAGTACTACCATATCGGCGATACGGAGTTGGACCAACAATTCGCGCTGGAAGCGGGATTCCATTTCCTCTGGATGGATGCCGGACATACCGAGCCGTGGCTGAACGGGAGTACGGACGGTGCGTAGGCAGTGTGCAATTCAGAGCCTGCCCGTGGCTCGGCCGGAGGTGGCTGCATTCCAGTACTCCTCACCTGCCCCACGCTTCTGACATTGGCATCCTGCATGGGGTTGGGTAAACTTCGATTGAAGGTGTCCACGTGTGGCAGACCGGTTGCCGCGGGGTGTGGAAGACTGGCGGAATGCTTTGGTCGGCGCACCCTTCGGAACCCGGTCAATGCGATGGTCATTCGGCAACGGACTACCGAACCTCGTAAAAGTGAGCGGTTTTGAGCGGAAAATCAAGATTTTCCCGGCAGTCTCCCACTCAGCAGTGAGCCTGAATGTCCGGAAATGACCGGAAAAGTAAATTTCCCCCAGCCGCCTCGCCTCCAGTTTTCGTATCACCTGAAATGGAACGCTACCCGGCACGCAGGGGAACTTGACCACGGGCAACGGACCTCTTTGACCAGCAAGGGCACTCTACATATAATCCGAATCAGATTGTGCCTGTAACGGCAACGCACGGTGTGCAAGGTCCCAATCGAGTGACGGACCCTTCCCGGCCTTTCCGGCCATCCAATGCATAGAGGGTCCGGGTTCCATAAAGGAGAGGAGCAACATGTCAACTATTCCAGGTCTGGAGAGACCTTCACCGGTCCCCAATGAACTGACCCAGCCCTTCTGGGACGCCTGCAACGAGCGGCGGCTGGTCTTGCAAAACTGCACCGCATGCGAGAGGTTGTTCTATCCGCCCGCCCAGCGGTGCAACCAGTGTGGCTCTGCCGACAATTTCGAGTGGAAAGAGGTACAAGGCAGGGGACACATTGACGTGTACATGGTGATACGCGATTCTCGTATCAGGGGGTTCCGGTCGGCGCAACCCATCAACTTCGCGGTGATAACCCTGGACGAGGATCCGGGCATCAACTTCCTGTCGAACCTCCCGGGTACTCCTCCGGGCGAGGTCCCAGTCGGCGCCCCGGTGGAACTGATATTTGAAGAAACGAGCACCGGCCAACTGGTCCACGAGTGGCAGGTGGTCAGCTAGCCCACTCGGGTTCTAAGGACAAAGCAAATAGCGCATAGGACATGAGGTAGCTGAGATGGTTAGTAATACGAACTGGATGAGAAACCGGGAAGGCTTGGGAGTCTGGGAGCACCGAGGCAAGGTCGCTGTTGTAGGTTGGGGCCAGTCCCATATGGACCGGCGCTGGGACGGTGTGACCATGGACAGGAGCTGCGGCGGCCTGACCAAGGAGGCATGCCTGAAGGCGATCTCAGACGCGGGGCTGTCGCTGGACGACATCGACGGGCTTATTGCCAGCCCGGAGACCCGTGCTGAGCAGACCTGGGCACCCCGTCCTTATTTTGACCCACCCTACGACACCGAAGACGGCCTGACCTACACCTCAGCGGAGTGGATACAGAGGGAGTTGGGGCTGAAGAACGTAAAGTATCTCAAATCTGATGCACCCTACATCGGCCCGATGATGGGCCTGGCGGCCCAGGCAGTGGGTGACGGTCTGTGCGAGACCGCCCTGGTATGGTACCCGATGGTCAACCTCGCAGGCCGGTACGGGCACAACAATCCGCAGAACACCAACCAGGAAGCCCCGGGAAACAGCGCCTTCACCCTTCCGTGGGGTTATCAGAGCGGCGCGATGTTCAACAATCTGACAGTGTTCCTTCAGTACTGCCAGAGATACGGCAAGTCCCACGACGGTCTGGCCGACCTCTGTTTGAACCTGCGCCGAAACGGGCTGATGACCCCCTGGGGGTACTACGCCATGCACGAGCCCTATCAACTCACCCGTGAGGACTACCTGACCGGGCGCATCGTCGAGGAACCGCTGGTGATATATGACTGCGACAGGCCGGTCAACACCTGCGCAGCGTTCATCTTCACCACCGCCGAGCGCGCCAAGGACATGAGGCAACAGCCGGTCTACGTCCTCAACCATAACCAGATCAATCGCAGGGGCAGGAGCAGCATGGCAACCCTGGATGAGCATCAGGAGTCGGTGGCCAGCATGGCGCGGATGATGTGGGAGGGTTCCGGGCTTGGTCCTAGCGATGTTGACGTGTTCAACCCCTACGACGGCTACCTCACGTTCACGCAGCAATTCCTGGAGGGCTTCCAGTGGCACGGTGTCAAGTGGGGGGAGGCCCACGACTTCTATGCCGACGACATCAGGGTAGAAGGCCCTCACCCCTTCCTCTCCAGCGGTGGAAATAACGGAACGGGCCGTAACCGCGCCGTCCTGTTCGCTGACAGCGTTCAGCAGCTTCGGGGAACAGCGGGGCCGCGACAGGTGACGATTAAGGCCGAAACTGCCCTCGCTGGCTGCAATACGCCCGACAGCAACGGCTTCATCATGTTCAGCAAGTATCCCAGCTAAAATCAGCCTGATCTAAGGTCGGACCTATCCGCGGCTCCCCGGCCGGCAGGGTTGTTCAGTCGCCCACGGACTACAACACGGGGCCGTGTTCGCAGGAGGAGAGATGCCCAAGCAATATCCAAGCCCGCCGGAGATGTCCATCGACCCGGCCAAGACCTACACCGCGACAATCGAGACCGGGCACGGCGAGATTGTGCTGGAACTCTTGCCGGGGGACGCCCCTGCCACAGTCAACAACTTCGTGTTCCTGGCGCGGGATGGCTTCTACGACGACTGCTCCTTCCACCGGGTAATCAGCGGATTTATGATCCAGGGCGGCTGCCCGGAGGGGACGGGACGCGGCGGGCCGGGATACCGTTTCAATGATGAGCCCGTCACCAGGCGGTACACCAGAGGCACCCTGGCAATGGCCAACGCCGGTCCCAACACCAACGGCAGCCAGTTCTTCATCGTCCACGGGGCGGACGTCGGCCTGCCTCCCAACTACACTATCTTCGGGATGCTGACCGGCGGAGGAGACGTGCTGGATGCTCTGGCTGGGTCGCCGGTCACCGCTGGTGCAGGGGGTGAACGCTCCAGTCCCACGGAGCGGCTGGACATCCGGACCATACGCATCGAGGAGAGCTAGACGGGGCGGCTTTCCAGCCGGTCATTTCCGCGCAGGCAATGGCCCACTGTTACGATCTTCGATGCTCGCCAATTCAAGGGCAACTCTGACCGGGTTGCCCTCTTTTTTGTCCGCTTAACTTTGTCCGCTTAACCCGTGGGCTGCGCGGCTTCCGCGGGTTGAGGTGCATTGGCCGGAACCCTGGGTCTCCGGGCCATCAGGAAGAGAATGCCACCGAGGAAGTTCAGCCCTGCCAGTATCAGGAACGCCTGGGTGTAGGTGCCCTGCACGTCCCGCATGTATCCGGCCATTGGCGAGGAGATGAGGAGGAGGATGTTCATCGGCACCGTGGAAAGGCCCAGGATCTTGCCGAAGGACGTTCTGCCGAAGTATTCGCCCCTTACCGCCACGGTCAGCGGGCTGCGGCCTCCGAACCCGATGCCGAACAGCACCGCGAAGGCGTAGAACGTGGCCAGGTTGTTGGCCATCGTCAGAACCACCACTGCGCCAGCTTGGATAGTGGTGAACGCGAACAGGGCCAGCCGCTTGGGTATCCGGTCGCCAACGTAGCCTCCGACCAACTGGAATCCCATCGCCACCATCGTATATACCGCTACTATCCAACCGGTGGTCTGCACCTGGTAACCCTTGTCCTCTATCAGCAGCCCCAGGTGGGACATGATGGCCAGGATCACCATGGAGGTGAAGCCGTGACCGAGGGCGATGAGCCAGAAGGCCGGAGTACGCAGCGCCTGGGATGCGGTTAGGTCTCCTCCGGTGTCCCCCTGCCTGGAGCGGGCCGGGGCGCCGTCGGCAGCGGCGGCTGAGGGTGAGTCGCCGTCGGGAAGGAGACCGTAGTCCTGGGGCTTGTTGCGGATAATGCGGGAGATGGGAAAGGCGATGGCGATGCAGAAGATCCCGAGAAGGGTGGCGGTGAGGGACCAACCCAACCTGTCTTGGTCCGGGTCCACGGCAAAGGCGATTCCCGGCACGATTAGCAGCGCGCCTAACCTGCTGCCCACGTTGGCCCAGCCGATGGCAGTGGCCCGACGGCGTGAGAACCAGTGGTTGAGCATGGTCATCATGGGCACCCAGCTTCCCATCCCCTGCCCCAAGGCCATGATGATGTAGGCCAGGTAGAACATCCACAGGTTTTCGATGCGGCCGAAGAAGATGAACCCGGTCCCGGTTATAATCAGACCGATGAGCACCATAAGCCTGGTGCCCATCCTGTCCGTCAGGTAACCCTCCAGCGGCCCCATGATGCCGCCTTCTATCCTGGTCAAGGTCAGGGCGAGGCCCAGTTCGGCCCGGCTCCAGCGGAACTCCCGCTCCAGGGCGACGGCCCACACACTCATGGCGTGAAACATGGGGCCGGTGGCGATAACCATGACGAAGCCGCTGATGGCCACCAGCCACCAGCCGTAGTAGACGTCTCGCAATCGCCGGTAGAACCGGGATACCTGTCCCGAAGTACTCAAGCAGACTGCTCCTGGAGGAGTGAAAAACGCTCGTCAGGCTCGGGCCGACGCGCAACAGTATATCATCTATCGGAATAGAAATTAGGATATATCATTTGCAATGATCGGGTAAATGAACATGCCTGTTGGCTGGCCAAGAGCAAATCGCATATTGTGGGAACGGGAACGGCAGTATGTGCAGCGAAGACGATCTTCGGGATACAGTGTGTTCTGTCAGCCGCGTTCCGACTCTATCCATAGCCTGTAGGCGGTGTTCCGGGGTAGACTCAACGCCTCGCTCACCTGGGCCACGGCGTCGCGGGAACCTACGCCAGCGGCGCGGAGTTTCCGGAGCCGTCGAGACGCTTCTGCCAGGGTTTCCTCGTCCGGCCCTGTATCGAGAGCTTGCGGGGATGCGCCCCGGACGACTATCACGAACTCGCCCCTGGGTTCGGCGAAATGGGTGATGACCTCGGATACCACTCCTCGAAACACTTCCTCATGGAGCTTGGTAAGCTCCCTCCCGATGGTAATTTCCCGGTCGCCCAGCATAGAGAGCAGGTCCGCCAGGGTCGCCTGCAAGCGGTGTGGAGCCTCGAACAGGACTAGCGTGTCGGGAGACTGGGCCAGGGGAGCCAACTGCGCTCGCCGGTCCGCGGAGCGGCGGGGCAAAAACCCGAGGAAATGAAACCTGTCGGCCGGCATACCCGACACCGACAGGGCTGTGGTCACGGCGGAGACACCCGGCACGGCCTCTACCCGGTGGCCCGCAGCGACGGCCTCTGCCACCAGCCCGCTGCCGGGATCGCTGACCCCCGGCGTGCCCGCGTCAGTGACCAGCGCAACGTCACCGGCGTCCAGCGCCTCCATCAGAAGCGGAGTCCTGCGCGACTGGTTGTGTTCGTTGTAGCTGACCATTCGGACCCTGATGTTCAGATGCCGGAGCAGCCGCCCGGTAACCCTGGTGTCCTCCGCCGCCACAAGGCTGACCTCGCCCAACACACGCGCCGCCCGGAACGTCAGGTCTTCGAGGTTGCCGATGGGAGTGCCGATAACGTAGAGAATGCCCATAGTAAGATAAGCTAACTCGTGAACTTTTCCCGGGAATTCTGTTCCATGACATTACCATGTTGCATCCATCACACCATCCTATATTATGGAAGCGAAAGATGCGCACTAGCGTCATGGGTCAGCAGGAAAGTTGAGGCCCGAAATTAGATGGTGGCCGATGATTTAGACGTCCATAACTCGGATTCAAGATACTTGGGAATAATCTTAGACAGCGTGCGTGTCTGTGCCAATTACAGGCCAAAATTTGGGCTTGGTAGACGTGGCGGGCTAAGTTTGCACCAGTTTCAAGAACTGTATCAGGAAGACCCCTTCTACCGATGGTTTGGCCTCGACAATCCCTTGCTCTACGCTGCTCACAAAGCAGCAGGCGGTATGACGAGCGTATACAGGCAAATTGGTATCGGATGCGAAAAGGTTTTCCGTCAGGCATTGCAAGACACCTTAGGGCTGTCAGATGAAGATGTCGTGTGGTCCTACGAGACTATTACGCCAGACGGAAATACGCGCAGGCTCTCGTTAGATGGGCGAGTTCCTCTCAATAGCATCACTGACAACGAAGCGAAGAAACGATTCCATGATTGGATGGAGCAAGCTGCTGACGCTATGGGTGTTGAGTCGGGCGTGTTTCATTCGCTCACCGGGACCGTGTTTGAAATTCGGCAAGGCTACAAGAGCAAGGACAGTAAACGCCAAAACGCTGACATTGCGAACGCTTCCACGGCGTACATCAAATCTTACTTACCGTGTGCTGTTATACTTTCAAACCAAATCGATGAAGACATTGTACGGCGTTACCGCGGGGCAAAATGGGCCGTCATAACCGGAGTTGTTGGACAAAATGATCCCCATTCATCCACGTATGACTTTATGCGGGACGTCGTGGGATTTGATTTGGCGGGTTTCTTCGAGCGAAATACAGAGATTATCAGAGCAGAAGTTGATGAATTGCTTCGCACATTATTGGAGCCGGATGGTTGACAACCTCAGATGATGGGCTGCGCCAGCGGGCGGATTACACGTACACATACAACGCCAAGAAGAGGCGTCACGGTTGGTTGCGCCTCACTCCAGCATACTCGGCTAAGGTGGTTGAGGAGATTATCGAACGGTACAAGGATGCCATGAACATCCTTGACCCGTTCTGCGGGACAGGGACAACTGCCCTTAGCGCAATCAACCTTGGCCATGTCGCGACCACGACGGACATCAATCCGTTTCTGGTCTGGTTGGCTCGCTCCAAAACGGCGCGGTATTCTGAAGTCGCATTAGTCGAAACTTGGGAAATCGCCAAGGAGGCAGTTGATCTAACACGAAGGGAGATGGTGTCTCCAGTAAACGAACCCGCGTTGCATAATATAGAACGTTGGTGGACCGTGGAAGCAAGGAATTTCCTATGTCACCTTAAAGCCGCTATTCAGATGTTGGCAGGTCAAAACAACCCAGTATCGGATTTGCTAAACATAGCATTTTGCCGAATGGTGGTCAGACTTTCAAACGCATCTTTCGGTCATCAGTCCATGTCTTTCAAGAGCAAAACCCAGTACCGGTTTGCTCTCGGTTTAGGAGGCGAGACATCTTTCCTTGATGAGCTAGATTTTGTTCTCAAAGGTGCCGTAGAAGAGCCGACAGGCGACGCTTCGGTGATCCTCGGAGATGCACGAGACCTTCCTAACTGCCTTGACACCGGATTTGATGTAGTGGTGACGTCGCCCCCCTACGCCAATCGGATGTCCTATATTAGAGAACTACGTCCGTACATGTATTGGCTTGGTTACCTTGAAAATGGTCGGAGCGCGGGGGAATTAGACTGGCTGACTATTGGAGGGACATGGGGCATAGCTACAAGCCGACTTACCGGCTGGGAAAAAAGCGATTGCTGGCTGCTCCCTCCTGATCTGTCGTCCGTAATTGATGCCATCGCCCATGCGAACAACAAAAACGGAGCATTGCTCGCGAATTACATCGCCAAGTATTGTGAAGATATGTCGCAGCACTTCGAATGCCTCCGCCGGGTGCTCAATCCCGGTGCCCGTGTACACTATATAGTCGGGAACTCCACGTTCTATGGAGTCCTCGTCTCTACCGAACAGATATATGCCGCCATGATGAAGGACTATGGGTTTTCTCACGTAGACGTGAAGCCGATCAGAAAACGCAACTCCAAGAAGGAACTGATCGAGTTCGAGGTTTCCGCTACTTGGCCCAGTTAGTCCAGAGCGATACTATAATAGTCGATTCTCGAGGAGGTGCCATGCCCACGCTTACCGGCGCTCACCTGTTTGTCCGATGCCTGAAACTGGAGGGGGTGAAGAAGGTCTTCACCATTGTCGGGGACACCATTCTACCCCTGGTGGATGCGGCCCATGACGAGGGCATCGAGTTCATCGATACCCGTCACGAAGGCGCGGCCATGCACATGGCCGACGGCTACGCCCGCATCACCGGAGAGCCATCGGTGGGGATGTTCACCGGCGGGCCGGGGTTCGCCAACGCCATCTCCGGCCTCCCGGCCATCTACACCTCGGAAAGCCCCGTCATATTCGTGGCGGGCTGCGCCGAGCTTCCAGAGAAGGGAATGGTCACCTTCCAGGAGATAGACCAGACGGCGATGGCCGAGCCGGTGACCAAGGGTTCATGGCTGGTCCATGACACCACCCGCATCCCTGAGTACGTCGCGACTGCGTTCCGCACCGCCATGTCGGGACGGCCCGGCCCCGTACATCTGACCTTGCCCATTGACCTGCAAGAGGCCGTGATATCCGAGGACGACCTGCCCAGGTACATGCCCCAGGAATACCGGAACGCGGGCCGCGCCCATGGCGACCCGGGCCGTATCGAAGAAGCGGCGGCGCTGCTCCGCGGCGCACAGCGTCCGGTGATTATCGTCGGCAACCCGGCACGCTACTCGGTCGCGCCGGAACAACTGGAAGCCTTGGCCGAAACTACCGGCGCGCCTATATTTACCGTCGAGCAGGCCCGGGGCCTGCTCGACGATGAACACCCCCTCTGCTTCGGGTACGCAGACGGGGCGCTCAATCCCACGGCCCGCCGGTTCCGGGAGGCCGACGTGGTGCTGCTGCTGGGCAAGAGGCTGGACCACCGCTACCGCTACGGCCAGATTTTCGGCGGCGACGCCAAGCTGATTCAGGCCGACCCTTCCGAGGCGGAGATCGGGCGCAACCGCGGAGTGTCAGTCAGCCTTCTCGGCGACCTGGGCGCGGTGGTGGACCAATTGACCGCGGCCGCAAAACAGGGAACCAAGACCGACATATCGGGCTGGCTACGCCAGTTGGAAGCCGACCGCAATGGCTGGCTCGAAGAACTCCGCTCAAGGGCCACTGGCGAGGAACCGATGCACCCCCTTGACGTGTTCACCCGGATCGAGCATCTGGTAGACGATGATACTTTCATCATCATGGACGGCGGAGACTATGTGCAATGGGGCCGTTCCTATCTGAGGGCGCGAAAGCCGGGACGCTTCATCCGGCTGGGACCCCTCAGCCACCTGGGGGCGGGCATTCCCTACGCGATGGCGGCCAAGCTGGCCCACCCGGAGAGCAAGACGCTGGCGCTGATGGGCGACGGTTCCTTCGGCTTCTATACAATGGAGTACGATACCTGCATCCGCCACAACCTGCCGATTACCGTTGTCATGGGCAACGACTCCACCTGGGGAATCGACAAAACCTTCCAACTGGCCTACTTCGACCGGGCGGTGGGCACCGACCTGCGCTTTATCCGTTACGACCGGGTGGTGGACGCCATTGGCGGCTATGCCGAGTACGTGGAGAAGCCGGACGACGTGGCGCCGGCGGTTGAGAGAGCCTTCGCCTCGGGACGGCCGTCTCTGGTCAACGTGGCGGTCCGCTCCGGCGCCAGCCCCCTGGCCGACGCCATGATCGCGCGCCGCACCGGGGGTTAAGGACGCCTGGCCGGGAGAAGCCCGGCAATAGCTGCAAACGGAGATACGTCAGAGGAGTTGATAGCCCGGTGGCGGGACCATATGAACCGTCCGGCTATACATATTTTCACCACAGACGGACTGGAAAGCCGCCTGCGGGAGGAGGTCAGTGCCCTCGTTGCGTCCGGCTTGGCCGAAGACGAAGCTTTTATGGTGGCCGTCAAGCGCGTGGGCGACCTGGACGCCGCATCACATCTGTTGGCCCGAGAACAGACCGACCGGCTGTGGAGACGACTTGACCAATCTCCCGGACAGATTGCCAGACCGGGCAGCATAGGAGGTATTGAGACTTACATCGTCGTCTTCGTCCTAGCGGCCGTCGTAGCCCTGGCGATCAAACTTCCCGAATTGGTGGGTTACACTCTTAACGACAACCTGGATTTTTACGCCCGCAACCTCAGCCTCTTCGCTCTGCCATTCCTCACCGCCTACTTTGCCTGGAACCGCAAGGTGAAAGGTTTCTGCTGGTTCTGGCTGGCAATTGTCTTCGTGGCAGCGGCCGTCTTTGCCAACGCCTGCCCACTTGGAGAGGACACCTGGCTGCTCACGGCGCTGCACCTGCCCATCGCCCTGTGGCTAGCTGTCGGCATCGCATACACTGGGGGACGCTGGCCCATCGGCAGCGCGGGCATGGACTTCGCACGGTTCTCCGGAGAGTTTTTCTTGTACTACGTGCTGACTGCCCTGGGCGGCGGAGTCTTGGCAGCTTTGACGATGGGCATGTTCGCGGCCATCGGGATTGACGCCTTGCGGCTGGTGACGGAATGGGTACTGCCCTGCGGGGCAGCGGGAGCCGTTATAGTCTGTGCCTGGATGGTGGATGTGAAGCCGGGCATCTCTGACAAGATCGCCCCGGCCTTGGCCCAGGTGTTCACGCCCCTGACTGCTGCGGTATTGCTGGTCTTTCTGTCGGCCATGATTTCTACCGGCAGAGGAATCAAGCCGGACCCGGAGGCGCTTATCATCTTCGACCTTATGCTGGCGCTGGTAGTGGCCTGCTGCTCTACGCAGTATCGTCCGGGACCGGCACATGCCTCCCAATGCCTTCGATTGGTTGTCGACGCTGATGGTAGTCAGCGCGCTCTTCGCCGACGTCGTGGCTCTGGCGGCAATCGCAATGCGCATTTTCGACCTCGGTTTCAGCGCCCACAGAATGGCGGCGTTGGGAGAGAACCTCGTCCTGCTCCTCAATCTGGCCTGTTCGGCCTGGCTTTACGTGCGATTTCTCCGCGGCCGTAGCCATTTCGCCAGGCTGGAACGCTGGCAATCGGTCTACCTGCCGGTCTATTCCATTTGGGCGGGATTCGTCGTCGTTGCCTTCCCGCCGCTGTTCGGCTTTATGTGAGGCACGAGCCGGAGATTTCATTCACTGTCAATGCTGTCATCCGTGTTGCGATTTACGTTGTCTGAATGGGATAGTCCAGCGGATAACTGACTGTTTGCGTGACTATTACGATATTCCGTTGACAAGTAAAGGCCTCCGGTATATGGTTTCCTGACGGGCAAGAATCCAGGCAAACATATCTTGAACACGCACCAGGAGGAGAAGACATGCTGAAAATCGGCCATGAAGTAATAAGGCCCGGGCGGAGGTTGGGAGACTCCGAGGTCACGATTCCGGTCCCCGAGGAACTGGAAACGGTGCCTGGGATTCCCCTTAACGAGCGGGAAGTCGACTGGTACGCGCGGGAATATCCCCTGGAGAGCATGAACGTGACTGAGCGGGCTTCCCGGGACTGGGCCAATACCCTGCGCGACCAACATGCGGAAATGCGCGAGATCCGGAAGGAGCACGAGAAGCTCAACCGCTCCCTGATCATGGCCTGCCGGCTTACCTCTGATTTGGAGCCAACGGCGGAGCCCACCGGTGAAGATGTAACCGAGTTGATCAAGGGGAAAGCCCGTGAGTTGGGTTTCGTAGAGGTAGGGATCACCGCGTTTGACCACCGCTACACTTACCAAAGCAAGAAAAACCTTCTCACCTACTATCCCCACGTAATATGTCTGGCCTACGAGCAGGACTTCGAGCCCACCCAGACCATCCCCAGCATCGACGCTGAGATTGTCCACTCCAGCACCTATCGCACCGAGGGCGCGGCTGCACTGGAGTTGGGCAATTTCATTCGCTCTCTCGGCTATCGAGCCCAGGTAACCGGCTCCGGCGACTCCCCAGGTCCGTACATCCCGATGTTTGTAGAAGCAGGACTTGGTCAGTTGGGCGCCTGCGGCTATTTGTTGACTCCCCACGTCGGAAACCGTTGCCGCCTCGTGTCAGTCACGACTGATGCCAACGTCACCTACGACAAACCCATCGACTATGGCATCCACGCCTTCTGCCAGGTCTGTCAGGTGTGCGTCAACCGCTGCCCAGGCCGCGCCCTGATGCGCGACAAGATCTGGTGGCGTGGACTTGAGAAGAACAAGCTCTACTTCAAGCGCTGCCGTCCCGTGATGGCCCGCTACCTGGGCTGCGGCGTCTGCATGAAGGTCTGCCCCATCCAGAAGTACGGCCTGAAGAACGTGATGGAGCACTACGCTTCCACCGGACAGGTGCTGGGCAAGGGCACCCATGACCTTGAAGGCTACACCCTCGAGGGCAAGGGCTACTTCGGCCCCGGCGAGATGCCTGTCTTCGACCGCGATTTCTTCGACATGCCCCAGGGGAGCGAGTTCGAGTGGTCCTTCGACCAGTTCAAGGAGAGAATCAAGGAGGCCGGCGGGGTGATTACCGATGAACTCATGGAAGAGTTCAGGAGTGAGATTTCCGGCCACCTGAGCCGGGAAACCACGGACCAACTGGTGATGATGGACCAGGACGCCGACTACATCTAAACCGTCGTTTCCCCATACATGCCAACGCGAGGCCAACCCCTTTCGCTGGCCACAGGCAACCCAAATGCCACACGGGACGAGGAAAACAAAGTCCTCGTCCCGTGTGGTTTCCCGGACGCGACCGGTCCGTAGCCCGGATACGAATAGCCGCCGTAACTGTGGCACGATTGCGACGAATCACGTCAACGCCTTCGGCAAGTCCACGAATTATCGGGCAGATATGAAAATTGCTCCCACATACTATTGACACGGGGGGTTCGGACATATATTGTTGGGGCAGAACTCGGGCGGAAAAGCGTCCACGAGGCATATTATTGGGAGGAGAAGACATGCTAAAGATCGGCCATGAGGTCGTGAGGCCCGGCGCAAAATGGGGTGACCCGGAAGTCACCATTCCCGTACCGGAAGAGTTGGAAACCGTTCCCGGTATTCCTCTCAACAACCGCGAGGTTGACTGGTACGCCCGCGAGTATCCCTTGGAGTCCATCAACTACACCGAGCGCGCTTCCCGCGACTGGTCCAATGCTCTCCGGGACACCCACGTGGAGATGCGGGAGATTCGCAAGGAGCACGACAAGCTCAACCGTGGCCTGATTATGGCTGGCCGCGCCACCGCTGACATGGAACCCGCCGTTGAGCCCACCGGCGAAGACGTCACCCAGAAGATCAAGGACAAGGCCCGCGAGTTGGGCTACCTCGAAGTAGGAATCGCCCCCTACGACCACCGCTACGAGTTCCAGAGCAAGAAGGGCTTCACCTTCCTGCCGCACGCAATCTGCTTGGCCTATGAGCAGGACTACGAGCCTACCCAGACCATCCCCAGCGTCGATGCTGAGATCGTTCACTCCAGCACCTACCGGACGCAGGCTGCCGCCGGCCTGGAGTTGGGCAACTACATTCGCTCCCTGGGCTACAAGGCCCACGTCATCCACTCCAGCGACGCTACCGGCCCGGTCATCCCCATGTTCGTGGAAGCCGGCCTCGGCCAGCTCGGAGCCTGCGGCTACCTGTTGACCCCCCACCAGGGCAACCGCTGCCGGTTGATGATGGTCACCACCGACGCCAACATCACCTATGACAAGCCCGTCGACTACGGCATCCACGCCTTCTGCCAGGTCTGTCAGGTGTGCGTCAACCGCTGCCCGGGCCGCGCGCTGATGCGCGACAAGATCTGGTGGCGTGGACTTGAGAAGAACAAGCTCTACTTCAAGCGCTGCCGTCCCGTGATGGCCCGCTACCTGGGCTGCGGCGTCTGCATGAAGGTCTGCCCCATCCAGAAGTACGGCCTGAAGAACGTGATGGAGCACTACGCTTCCACCGGACAGGTGCTGGGCAAGGGCACCCATGACCTTGAAGGCTACACCCTCGAGGGCAAGGGCTACTTCGGTCCCGGCGAGATGCCTGTCTTCGACCGCGACTTCTTCGATATGCCCACCGGCACCATCGAGGACCATGCGTTCGAGGAGTTCAAGTCCAAGGCCCGCGCTTCCGGCGGGGACATCAGCGACGACATGCTCTCAGATCTGAAGGAAGAGATGGTCAAGGCCCTCAGCCAGGAGTACGACATCGTTGCGATGATGGACAACGAGTTGAACAATATCGACGCCGACTACATCTAGTCGATCGTCACCCGGCGCTCCGACGGCGACGTTGGGGCGTCAATCAGGAAAACCCCAAGGGGCCGGCAGAGATCTGTCGGCCCTTTACTTGTTTGGCAGAAATGTCGCTGGAAAGAGCAGGGAGGACCGCTTCCGGATGCCCTGGCATATGGTCGTCGTGCTGTCTCGGACCATCGACCAGTGTACTGATAACTATCGAGACTGGCGATATAGAAGCTGTATCCCTATAGGCTTGACAAATATACGCGCAGCAAGTATGGTTTGGCGTACCTTGGGGCAACCTTTATTTCAAGCCAATCCGATAGGGAGGAGTATATGCTGAAGATTGGTCACGAGGTCGTAAGGCCGGGCAAGTTCCCTGGTGATGCCCCGGTAACGATCCCGGTCCCCGAAGAACTGGAAACCGTTCCCGGTATTCCGCTGAACCAGCGCGAAGTGGACTGGTACGCCAGGGAATACCCGCTGGAAACCATGAACATCACCGAGCGGGCGTCCCGCGACTGGGCCAACACCTTCCGCGACCAGCACGCCGAGATGCGGGAGATCCGCAAGGAACACGACAAGCTCAACCGGCCGCTGATCATGGCCGCCCGTCTTACCGGCGACCAGGAACCGTCCGCCGAGCCCACGGGAGAGGACGTCACCGAACTCATCAAAGACAAGGCCCGCGAGCTCGGATTCGTCGAGGTCGGCATCACCTACTACGATCACCGCTACACCTACCAGAGCAAGAAGGACTGGGTCAAATTCCCCCACGTCATCTGCCTGGCCTTCGAGCAGGATTACGAGCCTACCCAGACCATCCCCAGCGTCGATGCTGAGATTGTCCACTCCAGCACCTACCGCACCGAGGGTGCAGCAGGCCTGGAGCTTGGCAGCTACATTAACTCTCTGGGGTATCGTGCTCAGGTTCACAGCCCCAACGACAACACCGGTCCCTACATCCCAATGTTCGTGGAAGCCGGTCTCGGTCAGTTGGGAGCCTGCGGCTATCTGTTGACTCCCCACGAGGGCAACCGCTGCCGGATTATGATGATCACCACCGATGCCAACGTCACCTACGACAAGCCGGTAGACTACGGCATCCACGCCTTCTGCCAGGTCTGCCAGGTGTGCGTCAACCGCTGCCCGGGCCGCGCGCTGATGCGCGACAAGATTTGGTGGCGCGGACTTGAGAAGAACAAGCTCTACTTCAAGCGCTGCCGCCCCGTGATGGCCCGCTACCTGGGCTGTGGCATCTGCATGAAGGTCTGCCCCATCCAGAAGTACGGCCTGAAGAACGTGATGGAGCACTATGCTTCCACCGGACAGGTGCTGGGCAAGGGCACCCACGACCTCGAAGGCTACATCCTCGAGGGCAAGGGCTATTTCGGCCCCGGCGAGATGCCGGTATTCGACCGTGACTTCTTCGATATGCCCCAGGGTGACACCGAGGAATGGGCGTTCATCCAGTTCAAGGAGCAGGCCCGCGCTTCCGGTGGCGTGATCACAGACGAGATGCTCGAGAGCCTCCGCGAGGAGGTCGCCCGCGGCGCTGCCCAGAGCAGGGACAACCTCGAAATGATGTACGAAGAGGAAGACTACATCTAGCTCTTCCCGGAGTCCATCACTACCACGGCAATTAAGGCCGGGGGATCGATTCCTCCGGCCTTTTCACGTCAGGTGACGGCACTGGAAACAGAGAAGAGGCGAGCCTGTCAAGTCAGGGAGCGGTTCTTGCCGGTATGAAGTGCTTCATGTTCATACTATGGGAGTTGTCACAGGTAGCTGCCGGCCTCATGCCTACAACTGGAAGTCCACCGCAGGGACGCCCGCGCTGGCAGGTTGGGTCTGCTTCAGCCCGTCGGCCAGCTTGGCCAGTTCCTGTTGATATGTCTCGGAGTCGGAGTCCCTGGTCTGGAGATTGAAGACTAGGTGTTCCATTGCTATGTTCCGGGCCTGCCGGTTTCTGCTACGGTCGGAGAAAGTGCCGTCGGAGGCTGCCAGGAACAATACCCACTCATCCCTGGCCTGCTGCAACTCCTGGGCCGCGCGGAGGTCGTTGCGCACGCTCTCGCTATCCAATGTCTTGGCCGAGCAGACCACCACCATCTTGTCGTAGGGCCGGACCCAGCGCTCCACCTCCTCCTGGTCCGAGGTGCTGTGCCGTTCCACTAGGGCGCTGCCCCGCGAACCCTCGGAGAAGACCCAGCAGCGCACCCCCTGGGTTTGCAGGTCATTCCTCAGGGCAGTGGCAAATTGCTCGTCCTCGTCAGCGCAGGAAATGAAGCAGTCCCCCAGAGCAATGGCGGCATCCACCAAGGAGGCTTGGAAGCCCGCCATGCCTTCGGGGACTCCGGCATTGCGCAGGAACTCCTCAGCAATCAGGCCCTTCGACCGGTACAGGGAGTCGATGCCGATGGTGCTGGGCCCGTCGTGACGCACCAGGTCGAGGCCCACCGCTCCGCTGAAGTCGCAGTTCTGGAACACGGTGTAGCCGACGATGCCCCCGCCGAAGTTGGCCCCGCCCATTTCGGTATTGTTGAAGATGGCTTCGTAGAAATCTGCCCCGTCGAATACGGCATCGCTCAGGTTGGTCCGGGTCAGAGTTGCCCGGTTCAGGTTGGCCCCCGTAAGATTGGCCCCCGTGAGGTTGGCGCCGGTCAGGTTGACGCGGGACAGGTTGACGCGGGACAAGTTGCACCCGGTCAGGTTGGCGTCCGACAGGACCACCCGGTCCAGGTCCGAATCGGAAAAATCGGCACCCGCCAGGTTCGCGCCCCGGAGGTTTGCTCCGTTGAGCAGAGCGCGGGTAACGTTTGCCTGGCGCATGTCGGCCCGGTACATGTGGACGGGATTCAGCCGCGCCCCGGACAGGTTGGCTCTAGGTAACGTCGCGCCCATGAGGTCTGAGTCCCGGATGTCCGCGCCGGAAAGGTCCACTTGCGGGATCCGCGCATAACTCATGTAGGAGGCGTTGAGGTCCAGCACTTCGCCCGGGTGCTCTTCCCGCCACCGGGCGACGGTGTCCCTGCCCCGTTTAACGATTTGTACATGCTCCATATTGGCCATATCAACCGCTCCCAATCACAGCATGATTCAGGGACTATAGTTTAGGAAATTTTAGCACACGCCCCATTGCGGGGCGAACCTTGTGGTCGAGGGGCGGATCCTATACGGGTGTTCCGGCCCCGCACCGGGTATGGGGCAACGTTCTCAGTGCGGCCCAGGGCTAACGGCTGGTGCTGATGATTGCTCTCCGGTGGGTGCCTTCCCCGATTTTCGTTTCGCCCCCAGACCCGTCTAATGCCAGGGCCGTCACGTTGAACAGCATCCGGTTGCGTTCAACTTCTATCAACTCGGCGTGGGCTATGATGGTCGCGCCGATGTCGGCAGGTGCGATGTGGCGGACGTTCACCTCGTAGCCCACCGAGGTCTGGCCTTCCTCCAACAGGTCGCGGACGGCCTCTATGGATGCCCCCTCCATTAGACCAATCATGGATGGTGTGCTGAACTTGTTAACGTGGCTGGCGACATTGTGTTCGCAGACTATGGTCTGCCGCTGCCCCTTCAGTCCGGGGGCAATACCGGGGCTTGCCATCGCGCCGGACCTCCTTTTCCGAATCCTACCACCGCCCCGCTTCCGCCCCCTCGTTTCAAAATCCGTACCGGGAACGTATCATAACAGATTGACGGGCAGGGGCGGGATAAGGTTAGCTTGAATGGCCCATTGTGTTAGGATATGATTCTGATGGTCGGAGTGGACATAATATGTCAACAAAAAGGGACCTCCTATCCGTAACCGACCTTACCGCTGACGAGACGCGCCGTATACTGGACAGGGCGCAGGAGATGAAGGCTCCGGATTTCGAGGCACGGGGTCCGAAACCCCTCCAGGGCAAGAGCATCGCCCTGCTGTTCGAGAAGCCGTCCCTGCGTACCAAGGCCAGCTTCCAGGTGGGCATTCAGCAACTGGGCGGGTTTTCTTTCTACATGGGGCCGGAAGAGGTGGGGCTTGGGGTGCGCGAGCCGGTGTCCGATGTGGCACGGGTGCTGTCCGGCTACGTGGACGGCATCGTGGCGCGGGTCAATTCTCACCGTTCGCTGGAAGAGTTGGCGGCCTATTCCACCGTTCCCGTCATCAATGCCCTGTCCGATTGGGAGCACCCCTGCCAGACTATGGCTGACCTGCTGACCATCCAGGAGAGCAAGGGCAAATTGGAGGGACTGGGTCTGACCTTTGTCGGCGACGGCAACAATGTCTCCCGGAGCCTCTGCCTGGCGTTGCCTCCCGTGGGCATGGGGTTCACCATCGCCGCGCCGCCGGGATACTGCCTGGATGATGACAGCCTGGAACTCGCCCGCAACCGGGCTTCGAGGGCGGCTCTTGTCCAAACCATTATCGATCCGGTTCTGGGGGTGCAAGGGGCGGACGTGGTCTACACCGACGCCTGGACAAGTATGGGACAGGAGGCAGAGTCGGAGGTTCGCAGGCGCGCCTTCCAGGGCTATACTGTCGACGCCGCCTTGATGGAGAAGGCCGGACCCGAAGCCATCTTTATGCACGACATGCCCGTCCACTACGGCGAGGAGGCCCCGCCCGGGATGCTAGAGCATCCCCAATCGGTAGCCTATGCCCAGGCCCACAACCGGTTGCACGCCCAAAAAGCCGTTATGGAACTGCTCCTCAGCAGTGCCTAGAAGGACTCCGGACCAGCCAGGAAGAAATGGAAGAACAGTCCACATCACAACCTCAACCGGGTGAGAGCGGGATCGAGGCCAGCCCAGTTCCTGAACTTGCCGGTTTGTACCCGGCACGGCGGCTGACCGTGCTCGAAAACTCTACTGCGTCTCCTGTACCTGCCGAAACCGTCTCCCAGATACCTGTCGAGCGCATTCCCGTTGTAGCCATCGTTGGGCGGCCCAATGTCGGGAAATCTTCCCTTTTCAACCGCATCCTGAACCGGCGTCACGCCATAGTCACCGACATCGCCGGGACAACCCGAGACCGGCTCATGGCTGAGGCGTTGTGGGAGGTTGCTGTGCGGGGCGGTGGTCGGGACCCGGATGTTTACCAGTTCATTCTGGTGGACACCGGAGGTCTGGAGACCAGGCCGGAGGGCGCCATCCAGACCAAGGTCCAAGAACAGGCTGACATGGCAGTCGACGATGCCGATGTGGTGATATTCCTCACCGACGGCATTGAGGGCATGACTGGCACCGACTCCCTGGTCGCGGACCGGCTGCGCCGCACCGATAAACCGGTCATCCTGGCGGTGAACAAGGTGGACAACGAAGTGAGGGAGTTCGCCGCCTCTGAGTTCTTCAAGTTGGGGCTGGACGACCCGATGCCCATCAGCGCGTACCACAACCTGGGCGTTTACCAACTGATGGACCGGGTGTGCTCCTACCTGACGCCCGTATTTCCCGAAGATGAAGAGGAAGACGGCGATGGGCTTGAGGTCCAGCCTCCGATAGAGGAACTGAAACTGGCCATCGTGGGCCGGACCAACGTCGGCAAGTCGATGCTCCTCAATTCCATCCTGGGGCACGAGCGTTCCATTGTGACGCCGGAGGCCGGGACTACGCGGGACGCTCTGGATACCTACGTCAGCTACAACGGCAACGACGTGGTGCTGATAGACACCGCGGGAATCCGGCGTCGGGGGCGTGTGCAGCGCGGCATTGAGCAGTTCAGCGTGATGCGGGCGGTCAACGCCGTGCAGCGGAGCGACATCACCTTGCTGGTGATCGACGCCAGCGAGTTGGCCACCGCCCAGGACGCCCACATCGCCGGGTTGGCCTGGGAGATGTGCCGGGGACTCATTGTCGTGGTGAACAAGTGGGACCTGGCGCGGGACGGCAGCCGGTTTGCCCAGGAACGGGCGGCGGCCTGGGTCCGGGAACGGTTCCATTTCATGCCCTATGTGCCGGTATGCTTCACCTCAGCTCTGCTCCAGCAGGGGATAGCGCGCCTGATGGGGACCGCTCTGGAGTTGCGGCAGGAGCGGATGAGGTTCATTCCGGCCCGGGAACTGCAATATGTACTGGCCGACGCCCTGGCCGACCACTCGCCCCCGGCAGTTGCAGTCAAGGGCCGGGGCCGGAGGCGGGAGAGGCTGCACATCAGGCGCCTGCGGCAGGTCGGGGTAAACCCGCCCACGTTCCTGTTTACAGTGGATAACCCCGGTCTGGTACACTTCTCCTACGAAAGATACCTTGAGAACCGGATCCGCTCCAGCTTCGGGTTCGACCACACTCACCTGAAGCTGTTATTCCGTCGAGGGGCGGATCCCAGACGACCGCGTCGGCCCCGGACCGGACATGGGGCGGCGTTCCCAGAAGAGCGATGATATTCCGTCTGACTCCGTTGGTATTTTCCCTGACTGTGCTCCCTGCTCTCGTTGTTGCCGTGGCCCTTTCGTTGCTGGTGTTGGATGGCCAACCGCTGTCGGCCCGGTACGCGGCGGTCCTGGTTATCGCCTACCTGCTGGGGTCGGTCCCCTGGGGGTACATGCTGATTCTCTGGCGTCAGGGCGTGGATGTGCGGGAACAGGGGAGCGGCCGCACGGGCATGACCAACGTGCTGCGGACCGCGGGAGTGAAGATCGCCGCTCTGGTGTTGCTGCTGGATATGGGGAAGGGCCTGCTGTCAGTTTACCTGGCGCAACAGGTTATCGGCACAACCCAGGGTGAGGTGGCCGCGGGCCTGCTTGCCCTGGCGGGACATAACTGGCCCGTGTTTCTCCAGTTTCGGGGCGGACGAGGCATTCTGGCCGGTTTCGGGGGGCTGTGGATTATGGCCCCGCTGGCGGCGGCTATCGCCGCGGCAGTGATGGTGATAATTACCCTCATCAGCCGCTACGTCTCACTGGGCAACATCGTCGGAGTTCTCATCGCCTTCGTGGTCACCGCGGTCCTGGCGTGGATGGGGAAGTCCTCGTCCGGCTATGCCGCGTACACCCTGGTGGGCGGGGCAATAATCATCTGGCAGCACCGGGACAACATCCAGCGGATTCTGGCTGGCAACGAGCGCCGCTTGGGCAGCCCGGCAGCCAAGACCAATGTCAGTGGCTAGTCGCCAGCGTCCGGCGGCTGGTTATCACCCATGACTGAACACCGGCCACCGGCCACTGAAAGGGTGGCCGTAATTGGCGCTACCACCTGGGGGACGGCCCTGGGCATCATACTGGCCCGGAGAAACATCCCCGTAGACTTGGTGGTGCGCAGCGAGCAAGAAGCCCGCCTGCTGGAGTCTCAGCGGGAGAACGCGCGGTTTCTGCCCGGCGTTGCCTTTCCCGAGGCGCTTACCGTTACTCCGTCCATAATCGGAGCGGTCCCGCAGGCCCGTATGCTGGTCATCGCGGTCCCGTCCCATACCCTGCGCGCGAACCTGGAGAACATCCGGAAAAGCGTCGCCCCCGGCGCGATCATCCTGAACGCAGCCAAGGGGCTGGAATGGGCCGCTGAAGGCGCGGCCCCAAACACCCTTGCCGATCAGGGAGCCGCGGATAGAATCCGTACCCCGATGGGAAAGCGGATGAGCCGGGTCATGGAAGAGGCCTTACCTCCCCACCTGCATCATGGGATATGCTCCATGTCTGGACCCAACCTCGCCAGAGAAATCGTCAATGGTAAGGTCGCCTCCACGGTGGTCGCCGGTCGGGATGCGGCCATGACCGAACGGGCCCAGGCCATCCTCATGTCCCCTTCGTTCCGTGTCTACACCAGCGAGGACGTCATAGGAGTGGAGTTGGGAGGAGCGCTGAAGAACATCATCGCGTTGGGCGCGGGCATAGCCGATGGTCTGAACATAGGGGACAACGGGAAGGCGGCGCTGATAACCCGCGGCTTGGCCGAGATTACACGGCTGGGGGTAGCCGCCGGCGCGCATCCGCTGACTTTCGCCGGCCTGGCCGGGTTGGGCGACCTGATCGCCACCTGTGCCAGCCGCCTGAGCCGCAACCGCTACGTGGGGGAGCAGCTGGCCCAGGGCCGGTCTTGGCCCGACATTCAGAAATCAATGAACAACATTGCGGAAGGCGTGAATACTACCCGGGCCGCCTTGGTTATGGCTGAGGAATTGAACGTGGAACTGCCCATCACCCAGGCCACCTATCGCGTCCTTTTTGAGGGCCTCTCTCCCAGGGACGCCATATCAGAGCTGATGGAGCGACCGCCCCGGTCGGAGTGGTAGGGTGCTCGATACTACTTGGTGTTGTTCACAAAATGTCCATAACCGGGTAGTTCTACGGAAGAGGGGGTGACTTCATGGCAACCAACAGTTCCGCCAGGAACGACCGGGCCAGGCTGATCGGCTCGGCCATCGAGGATGGGGCAGATGAGACCGATGTCCGCAGACAAATCTCCTCCGGCGAGGTGATTTTCCCCACTGCCGGAGCGACATTCGGAGGCTTCGCCGCCGCCACCGGTCTTGGCGGAGTCGGGCTCGTGTTCGGCGGAAGCGCCATCGGTATCGGGGCAGTTGGCGCCGTGGCCGCCCCGGCCATAGCGGCGGGCGCGGTTACATATGGGGTCTACCGGGCGGCCAGGGGTCTGGCCAACCGGAGCCGGGGGCAGGTGCTCAGGGGCATCATTGAGTATTTCCGGGCCAGCGGCCAGCCGCAAAACGCGCAAAGGGTGTTCTCCATCGAGGGTATGGGACAGTTGGACCCTGGCCGCCGTCCTCCAACGCGCAACAGCGCCTCGGCGACGCTGCGCCTGCTGGACCAGACGGAAAGCCGTGCGGATATGGGAGTCTTCTGCTCTCCCAAGGGAGAATTGGTGCTGACCTACGACCTGGCCGAAAAACATTGGGCTTACGTCATGGTGATAAACAGCCGGGATTTCACGGGGGCTGGTTTCGACCCAAGGGGGCGTACATTCACCATTGACGACATCGACACGCTGGATCTTCTAATCCGTGTGCTGGAGCGGGAGGAAATTCTGAGCCGAAGGAACGATTAGCACACATGCCGAGGTTGTGGCGGGAGTCCGGGGCCACTTTCGACCCGCGATCATCGACAACAGCGAGGGGGATGGCTAATGGCTGCGGGCTTACCGAATGCTGCCTCTGGAAAGCCCCGGCGTCTGCCCCAATAGCCATTCTGCCAGGACCAGCCGGTGGCAATTCTCCCCTGCCCTCTCGAAACAGAGCAGTGTAAATTCCCCCAAAGATGGCGCGGTCTGAAGCCAGTCCTGAAATTCGGCAGAATTGCGCTTTCCCTCCTCCAGGCTCGCAACGTATTCTGCGGAAAACGCGTTGAAGTCCAGCATACCGGCGCGGTACACGTCCAGCAGCTCCCTTGGCGGGTAGAGAAAGGGCAGGATTTCCCACTGGGTCTTCCGCCCCCTGGGATGGCTGCGGGATACCCTGTACCGGACGCCGCGCCAGTCGTCCACAGCGTAGAAACTGGCGGTGTGCAGGACTGAGCTGGTCTCCGTAGTCACGACTCACCCATGTGTTTGGGCCAGTCCCGGCGGGCTGGTCGCGGAGCCCTTTACCGCAGTTCTCTTGGCAGCGTGAAGGTTACGTCTTCCTCCACCCCGGTCAGCACCTTCACCCGGTCCGGGTTCAGCGCCTGGATCACGCTTTCTACCAGCACCTCCGGGGTGGAAGCTCCCGAGGTGATTCCCACCCTCTCCATCCCCTCCAACCATGCCGGATCGATCTCCTCGGGGCCGTTGATCAGGTAGGACGGGACGCCTTGGGCCTCGGCCACCTCCCGCAGCCTGTTGCAGTTGGAGCTGTTGTCCGCGCCGATGACCAGCACCAGGTCCACCGACCCGGCCATCTCGGTGACAGCTTCCTGGCGGTTGGTGGTGGCGTAGCAGATGTCATTGCGCACTGTGGCGGAGGGAAACCTGTCCCTGATGGAGCCGATAGCCTGGGCCGTGTCCCGAACCGAAAGGGTGGTCTGAGTCAGCACGGCCACGTCCGAGTCCGTTTCCCATTCCGGCAATTGGCTCCCGGCATCGTCGTCGACCAGGGTCATTTCCACCTGACCCATAGTCCCCCGGACCTCCTGGTGGCCCCGGTGTCCCACCAGCAGCACCTTCTTGCCCTCCCGGTGGTACTTCTTCGCCTCGTTATGTACCCGGGTCACCAGGGGGCACACGGCATCGATGACTCTCAGATTTCGCTCCTCGGCCTTGCGGAAGTCCTCCGGAGGTGAACCGTGGGCCGAAAAGACCACCAGTGACCCCGGCGGGACCTCCTCGATGGTCTCAACGGTGATCGCGCCCTTGCGTTCCAGGTCGTCCACGACATAGGGGTTGTGTACGATCTGGTGCTTGACATATACGGGCGGGCCGAACCACTCCAGGCAAATCTCCACCACTTCGATGGCCCGCACAACCCCGGCACAGAAACCTCGGGGTGAACTCAGGGTCACTTCCACCTTCAACCTCCTTTACAGACCGTGATGCCCATCCCGTAGCACATTAACCGTCAATTTGCTCCCTGGAGCAGGTGCATGTACTTGTACCCGGACCCGGTGTTCAGGAGAACGACGGTCTCATCTGTGCTTATGACTCCTTCCTGGAGCAGCCTTTTCAGCCCCACCAGGGTGGCCGCGCCCTCGGGGCAGGCGATGATTCCCTCGGCGGTGGCCATCTCGTACATGCACTCGACCATGTCGCTGTCCTCCACCGCCAGGGCAGTGCCGCTGGTCTCCCGCAGGATTGACAGGATCAGGTAGTCGGCGAAGGGGCCGGGGACGCGAAGTCCGTCGGCGATGGTCTGGGGGTTGGCCCAGGGTTCGGCGGTCTCGGAACCGTTGTGGAAGGCCCGGACGATGGGCTGGCATCCCTCGGCCTGCACCGCGATGAACCGGGGCATCCGCCCTTCCACCCATCCAAGGCCCATCAACTCCTGGAACCCCTTGTGCATCCCGATAATGCCGGTGCCGCCTCCGGTGGGGTAGATAATGGTATCGGGCAGCCGCCAGCCGAGCTGCATGGCGATTTCCAGGCCCATAGTCTTCTTGCCCTCGGCCCGGTAAGGCTCCTTGAGGGTCGAGAGGTCGAACAGGCCCTGTTCATCGGCCACCGCCACCGCTTCCCGTCCGGCGTCGCCGATGTGGCCATCCACCAGATTCAGACTGGAGCCGGTCACCAGACATTCCTTCTGGTTGGCGTCGGGCGCGTCCTGCGGCATGAATACACGGATGTCCAGTCCGGCCCTGGCGCAGTAGGCAGCCGCGGCCCCGGCGGCGTTGCCCGCCGACGGCATGGTGAACCCGGTGGAGCCAAGTTCCCATGCCTTGGATATGGCCACGGATATGCCCCGCGCCTTGAAGGTGCCCGTCGGGTTCAGACCCTCTTCCTTGACGAACAGGCTTTTCATGCCCAGACTGCCGGCCAAGTTACGCGCCTCCAGAAGAGGGGTCCCGCCCTCTCCCAGGGTGACGACGTAACTCGGGTCCTCCACCGGAAGGAACTCCGAGAACCGCCACAGGTTATCGCCCCGGCCCGGCATTGAGATCGAGTCCCGGTCCACCTCCCGGCCCAGCTTTTCCAGGTCGTATCTTGCCAGCAGCACCTTGCTGCAGCAGACGCTCATCTTGCTTGGGACATTGTGGGGGTACGAAGCCCCGCATTGGCTGCATTCCAGGCGGTCAAGGTAGTTGGTCATAAATCAATCTCGAAAGGAAGATGCGGGCTCCGCCATGCAGAAGAACCATCGCACCAGGCTATTTCATGTGGCTCAAGTATGCCGCGCATATCATACTCCAAGGCAGTCTCAATATGCTATAATCGTGGCCCACAACTGACTTGAGGAGCGCCACTGTTGAAGGTCCCCTCAAGAAAGCCCCCCTTTTCCACAGCCAGTCCACCAGCCAATTGCCCGTGCCGACGGCGTCCTTGCTTGGCGGCTGGAATTCAGAATGTTTGGCTGTGCGCCAGCCGCGGGGACAGCAGGCCCCGGAATCCGGTATATGAGGGTAGGATATGATTCCCGGCATGGACGAACTCAAGGTGTTTTCCGGTAATGCCCACAGGGAACTGGCGGAAGATGTGTGCAAGTACCTGAACATCCCCCTGGGCGAGGCGGAGGTGTTCAAATTCGCCAACGACAACACCTTCGTACGCATCCTGGAAAACATCCGGCAGCGGGATGTATTCATCATTCAACCCACCTGCGCCCCGGTCAATGACAACATTATGGAACTGCTGATAATGATCGACGCTTGCAAGCGGGCGTCGGCGGGGCGCATCACCGCGGTGGTCCCCTACTACGGATATGGCCGCACCGACAAGAAAGACCAGCCCCGGGTGCCCATCACCGCCCGGCTGGTGGCGGACCTGCTCTCCGCCGCGGGCGCCGACCGGCTTCTGACCGTGGACCTGCACGCAGGCCAGATACAAGGGTTCTTCAACATCCCGGTGGACGAGCTTACCGCTCTGCCCATTTTGACCGACTACTTCATAGGCAAGGAGCTCTCCGACCTGGTGGTGGTGGCCGTGGACATCGGCATCAGCAAGAAGGCCAGGGACGTTGCCGAGCGTCTGGGCGTCCCCCTGGCCATCGTCGAAAAACGGAGGGTCAGCAACGACGACGCCAGTGAAGTGATGAACGTCATCGGCGACGTGGATGGCATGGTTGCCCTCACCTTCGACGACGAGATCGACACCGGCGGGACCGTTTTGAACGCCGCAGGCGTTCTGGTCGAGCATGGCGTCAAGGAAGTCTATTGCTGCGCCACTCACCCGGTATTGTCCCAGAATGGGCCGGAGCGCCTCTCCAACAGCCCGTTCAGCGAGGTGGTCGTCACCGACACCATCCCGCTGTCTGATGAGAAGCGCAACGGAAAGATCAGCGTATTGTCCGTGGCCCCTCTGCTGGGCGAGGCCATATCCCGCATCCACCAGGGCATGTCGGTCGGCGAGTTGTTCGACAAGCAGGCAGGGAGGTCATTCTAATTCTCCTTCTCCCTTGAGGGAGAGGGTTGGGGAGAGGGTGAAAAAAGATGTACGATCTGATAGTTAAAGGCGGCACGGTTATCGACCCTTCCCAGGGTCTCAACGGCGTCAACGACGTGGCCGTGGAGGACGGGAAGATTGCCCGCGTCGCCCCGGACATACCGGCCGAGGAAGCAACCCGTGTCCTGGAAGTGAACGGCAACCTGGTTGTCCCGGGCCTTATCGACGTTCATACCCACGTTTACGATGGAGTGAACGGCAACGGCGTCGAGGCGGATATCGGCGGCGTGCGGGCCGGCGTGACCACCATGGTGGACGCGGGCAGCTCCGGCTGCGACACTTTCGGTGGCTTTCCCCGGCACATCATCCCCAACAGCGCCACGGAGATTATCTGCTTCCTGCACATCTGCCGCACCGGGCTGGCCACCACCCCGGACATCTTCAGCCCGGCCAGCATCGACCTGGACAAGACCATCCAGGTCGCCTCGGAGAACGGGCAGTTCATCTCCGGCATCAAGGCGCGGATGGTCTCTCCTGCCCTTGAAATCATGGGCATGGAGATGCCCCGGGCGGCCAAGCGGGCGGCCCGCGAGGCCGGGGTCAAGCTCATGGTCCACATCGGTGACACCGAGCACCGGTACGACCCCAACGTCATCCGCGAGCTTCTTCCCATAATGGAGGAAGGCGATATAGTCACCCATCTGTTCACCGCCAACCCCGGCGGGGTAATCGACGCCAACGGCAATCTGGTGCCGGAAGCCCAGGAGGCGCGGGACCGGGGCGTGTGGCTGGACACGGCCCACGGGCGTTCAAACTTCAGCTTCGACGTGGGCCAGCGCATCCTGGATCAGGGCCTGATGCCCCACTGCATCAGCACCGACCTGACCCTGCCTGGACGCCAGCGCACGGTCCACAGCATGACCGAGATGATGACCCGGTTCCTGGCGATGGGGTTCACTTTGGAGCAGGTTGTCACCATGTCCACCATGAACCCCGCCCAGGCCGTGGGCGTGGACGACCGCTTGGGCAGCCTGCAAGTTGGGAAGCAGGCTGACATCTCAGTGTTGCGGGAGGAGGAAGGCGACTGGCTACTCTACGATGTGCTGCGAGAACCCCGCCGCCACGACAAGGCGCTGGCCCCGGTGGTGACGGTCAAGCGAGGCGAGGTCTTCGAGGCCGGCTGGGGTCCCCGCCCCTGGGGCTGGGAACCGGACCGGGCGTAGGGGCTGAATGGGAACGTTTTACGTAACAATTCAGGTAGCCGACCGTTTCCGGGAACGGTACGTTGGCGTGGACGCCATGGTGGACACCGGCTCCACCTATACATCTCTGCCGGAGAGCTTGCTGGCCGAATTGGGAATTGAGCGAGAGGAGGAGGACGTTTTTGAATTGGCGGACAACCGGCTAGTCGAATACTCAATAGGCGATATCCGCTTGCGTTTGGAAGATCGGGAGCACTATGTTCCGGTGATATTCGCCCCCGATGACGCGACTCCCCTGGTTGGCGCAACTACTCTGGAGATTCTCCGGCTAGGCATAGACCCTGTTGCGGAAAGATTGGTGCCGGTGACCGCCCTGCGGAAATAACCGTCAACCTCGGTTCCTAGACTTGAGGCTGGTGTCCCTTGAGCAGTCCCAGGAAGTTGTCGACCTCGGCGATTGTGCGGAAATAACCTTTGAATCCGTACCAGTGTGCTGATTCCTCTTCCATAACACCTCTCCACTCGGATGTGTCCATGTGTTCTATTCCTTCCGGAAGGTATTCGCGGATTTGAGCTGGTTCTAGTCCGAAACTATTCATTAGTCGAGTGCCGTTCAACCGAATCCCTAAACCAGGGTCGCGTCCACTTCTCTCGAGTTCAATGATGGGCACTGACAGTAACCTGTCTCCTATCCTTGCTCGAATACCGAGTCGAGTATTGGTAAATGGAGTGGTGGATAATCTACCAGACACTCCCTCCTTTAGTCGTTGATACAAGTCGCCGACGCCCTTTTCTTCGGCAAGGGCGTCTAACTCCCTTGTGGTTGCTACACGGCGGCGACTGTTAGAGCCAGACTGTGCTTTGTCTGCAGCCACATCAGGCTCAATCAGAAATACCTGTGCCAGCAATTCACGTCCGTCGGCGGCCTTGAAATGTTGTACTGTGGCAACATTGATTGGAACGTTTAAGTCTGTTAAGTAATGGACGATTCGCTCAGTACTATCGTCCATCGACTCAGCAACTATTAGAGATCGATGGTTTTGGTTCAGTGTGTCAGGCATAGATTCATCGAACTTGGCCTCATATGCTTCTGCTAACGAACTGCCCATATCTAGGTAGTGTTGAGCTATATCTACAATTTGATTAAAAGACAGGTCCTTTACCCATGAAGCGTAGTCTAACGCTTGCGCGGTTACTTCCCGCGGGGTTTTCCCCTTCTTCAACTCAACTATTACCGTATCTCCCCTAGAGTCTAGGCACAGCAGATCAATCTCACCTCCGAAATCAGTCCGAACCTGTCGTCCAATTACCAGCAAGTTAGGATCCAGCACGGAAATGTCCGCTTCCAGCCAGTCCTCCAACTGCTGCTCCAGGTTGATTTCGCTGCTAGATATTTCCGACAGCGTGTTCTGGGGAGTTATTTCCCACATACGAATCTTCTGGGGCATTTCACACCTCTACCTCCGTCCCCGCAACTTCCTCACTACCGGCCGCAGCTTTGCCTTCACGCTGAACCTTCGGCGCAGGTTGTGGGCCACCAATGGGGCTACGTGGTTGTTGCCCGCCACCAGGGGAGCGACCCACTGGCGCAGTTCCTTCAGGGTTGGGGGGTTGGCGTCCCACGAAGGGACCAGCGAGTCCATCGGCTGCCAACGCTTCTGGCCGTGCAGTCGCGTCATCACCGTCCCGCCCGCTTCCATGACCGCCAGCGCCCCCGCGGCCATGTCCCACATCCGGGGCGCGCCAATCACGGCGTATTGCAGTACTCCGCAGGCCGTCATTGCCAGCTCGTAGGCGATGCTGCCGGTGGTGCGTACCTCGCCGGTCCTGCCCTTGAGTCCCTTGCCGAAGCGGGTTGACTGCCCGAAGAACCCCGGCAGTCCCACCAGCCGGTTGTTGACGATTTCTTCCGATTCGTAGACCGCCGTGCGTTCTTCGTAGTCCCGTCCGCCGCTCCGCGCAGCAGCGTTTGTATCCCGCCCACCGCCCCACGCAGCAGCATTTGTATCCCGCCCACCGCCCCACGCAGCAGCCGCTCCGGCAAAGCAGCCTGCGCCGCGCCTGCAATGGAGCACGAACCCGCCACCGTCGACGGGCCAGGGGACGAACATCGCCCCGGCCAGGGGACGCCCCCGGTAAAGCACTCCGATGGACGATGCGAAGACCGGCAGGCCGTTCAGGAAGTTCGTCGTGCCGTCCAGCGGGTCCAGCACCCACACTATGTCTTTGCAGGGGGTCTCCGCCTCCCCTGACTCGTCTCCTCCGCCTTCCTCGCCGAGGATGCTGTGCTCGGGGTACAACTTGCTGATCTCGCGGACCAAGTATTCCTGGCAAGCCTTGTCAACCTCGGTAACCGGGTCCCGCTGCTCCTTGTCCTTGTACTCGACGGCGATGCGCTGCCCGAAACGGCTGGACAGAATTTCCCCCGCGCCCTGGGCCAACTGGACCGCGGCGGCCTCTATTTCTTCGGCCAGACCATCGTCGGGAAGTATGGATTGAACGGGTGTCAACTCAATCATCGGCTATAAGCGTCCACTGGGCGTTTGAGCGCCAGTATACCATCCGGGGAATTTTACCCCGCTCGTTATGCTGCTCATCCGTTGCCAGTCCCAAATTGGCCGTACCATACCCCCCTGATATAATTGGTTGCCAAGTCAAAATCGAGTCTGAAAAGGGAGCCTTCGGAATATGGACCTTGAATTGGCGGGCAAAGTTGCAATAGTCGGAGGCGCGAGCAAGGGCCTGGGACGGGCCTGTGCCGAGGTTCTGGCCCAGGAGGGCGTCAAGGTAGCCGTGTGCAGCCGCACCAAGGCCGACCTGGACGCCGCCGCGGATGAAATCCGGGAGTCAACCGGGGCCGAGGTGATGTCCTTCCCAGGCGACCTCGACAACCACTCCACCATCATAGACCTGGTGGCTGCCACGGTGGAACGCTTCGGCCAACTGGACATAATGGTCAACAACTCCGGAGGGCCGCCCTTGGCCAGGGCCGCCACCGCCGACGAAGACCAGTGGGCCGTGGCCGTGCAGCGGTCGCTCCTGTTCTTCGCCCGTATGTCCCGCGAGTCCCTGCCCCACCTGCGAAACCAGGGCGGAGGCCGCATCATCAACATCCTGGCCAGCACAGTCTACAACCCTATCCCCAACCTGGCCCTGTCCGGCGCGACGCGCATGGGCGTGGTTGCCTGGGCCAAGAGCCTGGCCGACGAGGTAGGCCGGGACAACATCCTGGTCAACAACGTCTGCCCCGGTTCCATCCTCAGCGACCGGATGCTCTCCAACGTCACGTCCCGGGCCAACGAGTTGGGCATCTCCGTGGAAGAAGCCTTGGCCCAACGCGCCTCGGAGACGGCCCTGGGCCGTGTCGGCCAGCCCGTAGAACTGGCCAACCTGGTGGCCTTCCTTGCCTCCACCAAGTCCAGCTACATAACCGGAACGACTATCCTGGTTGACGGAGGGTTGGTACGGTCGGTGATGTAAACCAGAAAGGCATGGATGTCCATGATGAGTGATGGAATAGTTACCAATGCTCCCAATATCGTACGGTTGCTCCAGAGTCCCGGGAGTTCCCAACTCGACCCGGACGTACTACAAGACCGTGCCCGCGGCGTCTTGTTGGGGCTGGCGGTCGGCAATCTCCTCGGTCTCCCGGTAGAGGGCAATTGGTACAGCTACATTGACCAGCTATATCCTGGTGGCGTGACGGTAATCAATCCCGCAGAAGCGCGGCGTCCCATGGACGACGACTTAGCCCAGGCCGTTGATCTGGGCGAGGCACTGGTGGAGGGCGGTGATTGTGCCGCTGGTTTTGCCGGCCGTTTGGTGATATGGATGCGGGAGAACGGGCGCGGTATTGGCTACACTACCAGAGCCGTTATCAGACTGCTGGAAGCTGGTGTAGAACTGCCCGAGGCAGCGAGACGGATATATGAATCGCGCGGCCACATTGCGCCCAACGGCGGGGTGATGCGCTGCGCGCCAGTGGCCCTTGCCCGCCACGGCAGCCCCAACATCCTGGTGCGCGACTCGGCGTCCACCTGCGCTGTCACCCACTACGCTCCCGCGTGTCAGTGGTCCTGCATCATCATAAACGCCGCGATAGCCTTCCTGCTCCAGGGCGTCGAGCCTGATCTTGCCGCCCTGGTGGAAGCCGCTGAGGCAGACGGCACCCTCGACATGGCAGCCAAAGCCCGTAACGATGGCATACCGTCGGTCATTCTGGACGGGATCGCTAATAGGTCAGACATTCCCGGTGGCATCGAATGGCTTAAGTGCGACCAGAGACTGATCGGCCATACCCTGCTGGCCTTGGAGGTTGGTCTGTGGGCTATGGCGACGCCGTTAACGCTCGAGGACGCACTGGTGGCCGTGGTCGGAGCCGGCGGTGATACTGACACCAACGCTGCCGTAGCCGGGGCCGTGCTGGGCGCCCGCTACGGCGCATCTGCAATCCCCCAGCGCTGGTTGGACTGTGTGCCGCAGCGGGAACGCATTGAAGCCCTGGCTGACAACCTTCTCCGCGCAGAGGGTTAGTATCTCTGGAGTGCTCAGCCCGCAGGCTTGAAGTAGGGCACCGAAATCTGGTTGTTGGCCTGGACGAAGGTGACTTCTACTGGCATACCGATGCTCACGTCCCGGGGTTGGCACTCGATGATGTTGGTGAACATCCGCACCCCTTCCTCCAATTCGACCAGCGCCAGTACGTAGGGAACGTCCTCGGCAAACCCCGGGGTGCGGTTCTGGTAGGTGACCGTGAAGGTCCAGACCGTCCCCTTGCCGCTGGCAGTTACCCACCTGATGTCCTCCGACCAGCAGTTGGCGCAGATTCCCCTGGGGTAGAACTGGAACTCACCACAGCGGTCGCATTTCTGTATGAGTAGCTGCCCGCGGCGGCAGGCGTCCCAGAAAGGCTTGGTCTCGCCGGAAACGGTAGGCAGAGGCTTGGTCCACGTCGTCATGGCCTAATCCCTCCCCAGGATGGCGGTCCCGCCGCTGTGCCGGGTCCCCAGCGCGCCGCCGGTGCCGTGGCACAGTGCAATGCTGCAATTGGGCACCTGGCGTGGCGTGCCCTCGAACTCATGCCGGAGCTGACGGGTGGCCTCCATCAGCAGGAAGATTCCCCGCATCCCCGGGTGGTTGGACGACAGCCCGCCCCCGTCCGTGTTGATGGGCAACTCCCCTCCAACTTTCAGACGCCCGCCCGATACGAAGTCCCCTCCTTCGCCCTTCTCGCAGAACCCCAGGTCCTCCAGGGTCTCCAGCACGGTGATGGTGAAGGAGTCGTAAATCATCGCCATATCGATGTCGTCGTGAGTGATGCCCGCCATTGCAAAAGCCGGTCCGTGGCTCTGCCGGGCCGCAATGTATTGCAAGTCCCGCTTTCCCGCGCCCTGGTGGGCCACCGCCTCGCCCGCGCCCAGGACCCATACGGGGGTGTGGCGGCAGTTCCGCGCCACCTCCGCGGAAGCAACCACCACCGCGCCGCCCCCGTCTGTGATGACGCAGCAGTCCGGCAGGTGCAGCGGCGCGGAGATCATCCGGGAGTTCACCACGTCCTTGACCGTCATGGGGTTGCGGAACAGGGCCTCCGGGTTCATCGAGGCGTGATGACGAACCGCCACTGCGATCTCGGCAAGCTGCTCCGAGGTCGTGCCGTACAGGTGCATGTGCCTCTGGGCGATCATGGCGTAGAGGCCCACGGTGGTCAGGCCGTACAGTTCCTCGAAACTGTCCGGCGAGGGTTCCAGCCTCGGATGCCCGAACCGTCCCACGCCTCCGGTGCCCACCGATACGCCGCCAGAGCGTGCCAGGCTGCTGTAGGTGATGACGGCGCAGTTCATGCGGCCCGCGGCGATGGCATTCAAGCAGTGGGAAAGGTGGAACTCGAAGGAACCGCCCCCGACGGTGGTGTTGTCCACGTAGCTGGGGTACATATTCAAGTAGTCGGCCAGGGCAAGCCCGCTGTTGCGCGAAGAACTGGAGGCGGTGAGCAGCCCGTCCACGTCCTGCTTGGTCAGGCCAGCGTTCTCCAGCGCCTTGATGACGCTCTCCCCCTGGATTTGCAGCTCGCTCTTGTCCGGCGCGTACCGCGTGACATGCTCGTGGATGCCAACAATGGCGGCGGTCCGTTTCAGATCGGGCATGGGTTAGGGACCTCCTGTATATGATCGCAAGTTCTAACTCCCTGCACTACTCGACCGAATTCCAAGCTGCAATCAAGAGTTGGTGAACCCATGACTCGAACAGTGTGGCCCCTCCAGGAATCGGCTGCGACAACATACGATCGGGACTCATTCCAGACATCCTTAAATTTCTAGCAACTTGCTCATATCTTAATCGAGTCCAGGCATTTGGATGGACGATGAAATTTCTTAAAGACTTTATGTCTTCAGTTTTTGCAGAGGCAAGACCCTTACTGATCTCCTGGTAGTTGTTGACCTTGAGAGCATTAGCGTACATCACTGCGGACTTCGGATCTTCCCAATACATACCGGGACTCTGAAGCATTGTTTTTCCCAGTGCTCGCCTGATATCAGCCATGTTGTTCACACCGGGAGCTTTGGCTAATATAACTCCTCTGCGGGTGCGGCATCCACCCAACGCAGACCTGACGATCAATTCTCGACTGAATTCGCCCCACAAGGCTTGAAGTCTACACAGAAGATATAGCCTGCCATCTGGATGAATTGACTCGCAAGGGAAACTAGATAATAGGCTGGCACGAAACCGATCTGAAAGCTCTCTGCTCCGACGTTCGTACCGAGCATAAAGAAGCGGGAGACTATCCCTTCGCACGGTTAGATCGGCTCAGGCAACAACGCCTTATACAAGATCGGAAATCGAACCCGCCTCGATCTTATGCGTTGCGTCGTAGCCGATGAAGCAGTCTTAAAGTCTGCGAATCGCTTGGGAACTTCTTCGGATCCAATGTCCAATACACCTCCCAACATCGACAAATTGGAGACTGCGGCAGGAAGGTCTTTTAGCACACGTTCGTCAGGTGCCGGAAAATCTTCACCCATGTCCCCCTTTGGAATCCCTATCCGCGCATGAGACACAGCAGCGAATAGCATGAGATAGTGCGGAGCTGCTGCTAAGCCAGTGTGCATTACGGGGTCAAGATTCTCAATGATAAATTCGATGGTAGATTCTACCTTATGCGGGACTGCGGAAGGCAATTCACTATCATACTTCTTGTACAACCTTTCAATTTTCGGCTGACCGCCATCGCATACGCCTTCCAAAACTACACCGTACATTTGCGCGGTCAACTCATCATCAGCCATACGTACTCTAGCTCGCTTGTTGTTGATTTGATATGTGTCCCACAGAACGCTCCATCTCCTAGTTGTTTCCACAACAGCATCCCGGAAACGTCCCTGGTATTTTCCATGCCTTAGTTCCTGAGGGGACAATCTATAGTTGTATGTATTCAGGCGGCGAAATATATCGAATACTTTGGGATCAGGCGCGTTAAATAGCTGCGCGCAAGGCACTTGGTAATTTAGAAAATCCCTCTGGATATTCGGCTCGAGGTCAAGGTATTTCTTACCGGCGTTCTCCTGGAAAGTCTCTTGATTCTGCCCCAATGAGAATTCGCCATCGACAAAAGATTTGATTGCAGAGATACGTTGCTGCCCGTCAACTACCTCACGATAACTCTTCAAGGTAACAGGGTCCGCGTCAGTTCGTAGGTAAATTGGTGGGATCGGCAGATCTCGTAATATCGTATCAATAAGGTACGCCTTAGCTGCTTGAGGCCATACACTATCGCTGCGTTGGTAGTCCCGATTAATCACGAGGGTCTTATCTTCTAGCCAAGTCAGCATGTCCGCGATCGTATAGTGTTCTATCATAACCGACGTACCGATTCAAAGAGCGAGTGCCCTTAGTATATCCGATGGTCACAGAATTGAGGAGAGTGAGCCTTGGTCCAGAGCAATGGATGCATTGGTCAGCTTCCCCTGAACCAGTAAAGCCTATATAGTATGCTCAGATACATTCATACGGTCGAGAATTGGAGGACTCATGCTGGCGTTTTTGGGCGGCACCGGACCTGAGGGGCGGGGCCTTGCTTTGCGGTTGGCCCTGGCGGGTGAGGCGACCATCATCGGTTCCAGGGATGCTGCCCGCGCCGCCGCTGCCGCGGACGAGTTGCGGGAATCGGCCCCCGGAGCCAGCATCAGCGGGGCGGCCAACGCCGATGCCGCAGCCGCAGCCGACGTGGTGTTCCTGGCGTTCCCCTACGAGGGACAGCGCCCGACCCTGGAGCAAATTCCCGACGCCCTGGCAGGCAAGGTGGTGGTGGACGTTATCGCCCCCATGCAATTCCAGAGGGGGCGCGGCGCGAGCGCCATCGAGGTCGAAGCCGGTTCCGCCGCGGAGGAAGCCCAGGAACTGCTGCCGGGTTCCCTGGTCGTGTCCGCCTTCCAGAACGTCAGCGCCGAGGAACTCCAGGAACCGGACAAGGAGATGGAGGGTGACGTGGTGGTCTGCTCCGACCACGCGGAGGCCAAGTCCGTCGTCATGGACCTGGTGAGGAAGATTCCCCAGCTACGCCCCGTGGACGGCGGCGCGCTTTCCAATTCCAAGTACGTGGAGCAGATTACCCCCATGCTGGTGAATATCAACCGCATCTACCGCATACACGCGGGCATCAAGATCGTGGGCGTCTAACCGTTAGTTCAGAAGAGGTCCCATTTCAGGATCGGCTCGACTCCCGGTCATCAAGACAACCCGCCCCAAGCTTCCCGAGGTCCGAGATGACGGCAAGAAACCCCACTTCGTTAGCGCCGGGACGCAAGCGCATCGTACCCCCGCTCCCGGACGTGCCAGACCCCGAGGAGCGGATGCTGATCGAGGGGGAGTTGACCACTTTCGAGCACCTGCACGCCCAAGGCAGCGTACACCACATCATCCAGCATTTCGGCAACCGGGACACCACCATCATCGGGAGCGACCGGTACATGAGCCCTGCGCCGGCCACCAGCCAAGCCGGCCTGCTGAACCCCGACCTGCTCATCGCCTTCAACGCGGACCCTCAACTCTACGATGACAACAACGGTTACATCATCTCGGAGCAGGGCAAGCCGCCGGACTTTGTCCTGGAAATCACCTCCAGCGGCACCGGACGCCGTGACACCGGAGTAAAGCGAAGGGGCTATGAAGCCTGGGGCATCCCGGAGTACTGGCGGTTCGACAAGACCGGTCAGTACCACAGGACGCGCCTCGCCGGGGACCGCCTCGTTGACAGCCAGTACCAACCCATTCCCATCGAGACCCTGGGGGACGGCTCCCTCCAGGGCTACAGCGCAGTCCTCGACATCAACCTCCGTTGGGAAGACGGCAATCTGGGCTGGTATGACCCTGATACGGGACTTCACATCGTCAGATTCGAGGACCTGAAGGACCTCATAGAGGACGAGAGGTCACGAGCCGACAACGAGCGCGACGCCCGGCTCCGGGCTGAAGCCCGCGTCCGCGAACTGGAAGAAGAACTAAACAGGCTCAGGAACACCTGATCAACCCAAGCTGAGCAATCAAGGAGGATACGCCGATGCCAAGAGCAGACCTGGATCTCACAAACCCCCAGGACCTGGAGACTGTTAAAGGACAGTGGCGCTTCGCCCAGGGGCTGGTGCCCGGCGAGGCCAACGAGGGACTGGTCGCGCAGATGGCGGGAAGCCCGGCCCGCCTGCCCGACTACGACGACTCCGGGTGGGAGACCATCGACGACCTGGGCGAGTGGCGGTCCCACGGCCTCACCTTCGCCTGGTATCGCACCAAGGTCACCCTGCCGGAGACCATCGACGGCCACGATGTCCGGGACACACGGGTACTGTTCGAGACCTGCATCGACGACTACGGCGAACTCTGGATCGACGGCGACTGCAATCGCCAGCTTGGAGCAGTGCAGGGGTTCAACGTGCCCCAGCGGGTGGTTGTTACCGCCGAACCACAGCCGGGCGGCGAACACACCATCGCGCTCCTGGCCATCAACGGCCCGTTGGGTGCGCCCGGCGGGGCCGTGTTCGTCCGCTACGCTACCCTGGCCTTCGAGTGGCGTTCACCGGCCTACTGAGGACTGTTTCTTTAGTTACAACTACTCGTCCTCGTCGAAATCATCGTCCATCTCCTGGAACTCGTAACCCATAGCCTCGAGTTCCGACTGGAGCCGGGCCGTGAAATCCAGGATTGGCCCGGTCTCCGGGACGGTGATCTCGATGATGCCACCGGGGCCGTTACTGATGGAGCCGGGGTCCTCCTTGGCCAGTTCCACGCGCACCGACTCCCGGTGGATCCCCATTTGGTCGGTTACCAGGAATATGGCGTTCATGTCCGCCATGTTGATGATCTCGTCGGGCATGTGCGATAGCCTCCGCGCAATCGTGGATTCCTCTACGGCTCCGGAGGCCACTTGGTGCCGCCGACCGCAGGGCGCTCCGACTGAGACATGCCCAGACCTTCGGTGACGGTCCGGCCAAAGGCGTCCAGGATAACCTCGCCCCACTGCTGGGCGCGGGCTACCCTGAAGGCCATGCGCTTGCCCCGGCTGGCGGCCCTCCGGTTCTCCTCGCTCTCGGCGGCAACCTCCTGGGCTATCGCGTCGTCCATCGCATCGATTGACGGGACCAGTTCGTTGGCCGTCTCCACGAACCGGGCGACCTCGCCCATCTCCGAGTCCAGCACCACGAACACCGGCACGGTCCCGGCCCGGTTCTCCGGCAGGAAGCTGTTGGTCAGGTCCAGTTCCTCGTCCCGGTTGAACACCTGGACGGATATCTGGGGCGTGCTCTCCGCCAGCCGGAGTATTACCGGGGTGGTGCTCACCGCGTCGCCGCACCAGTCAGCGGTGAACACGGCCAGGTTGACCGGCTGCTCCAGGCCGTCAAACAGGGCCTTGGCCGACTCCGGGACCTCCAGAGCCTGGTAGATATCCAGGAACGGCTGCTTGTTGACCTTGATCTGGTCGATATATTCCTGCACGGTCATCCCCTGGTTGAATTTCTCCGCACTCAAAGACATGGCCGTCCTCCTTGTCGTCTGAAATTGGGTTCCCCGCTCTTTCCCGGCTAGTTTCTCAGCATTGAACCGGCTTGGCAATGGGTAGCCACAGCACGGGCCAATAGCCTGATGCGGCGCGGTTAACGGTGCACGTGGGCCGTGCTAGAATTGTGTCGAATACATCTGAATCCCCGGAGGCTGAAGCGGGGCGGGGTCGGGATACAAGCGGTGGGATACAAAAGGGAGGGCGTCCCTTTGGCAACCGAGAACACCAGTCCTCAATTGAAATACGCTGTCTTCTGCCGTGATACTCAAGACGGCCCCGACGGCGAGTTGATAATCAAGGGAGTCATCGACCTCATAGACCTGCCCCCGCCGGAGATAGGTGAAGACGCCACCCTGGTGCTGGCCGAGTTGGACTTGCAATTGGCCTTCTGCATCTCCGGCGCACCTCCTGGCCCTCACCACCTGCTGGTGGCCATCAAGGCCCCGGGCGCGCCGTTGGACCTGCCCCCGCCCCAGTTAATCAACTGGGAGGAAGGGATTATCTTCCAGCGATGGATCAAGTTGTTCCGGATCCCAGTGCAAGCGCCCGGTTACCACGCGGCAGCGATACTGCTGGACGGCACGCCCCTGGGTGAGGCCAGCTTCCTGGTGCGCATCAAGGAAGATGCCGGGTCTGCCGATAGTTAGAATACCGCTTACGATACCGCGGCATGACAGCGGCAACGTTCCGTTTCAGGTGGACTAAGCGGAACGTTGCCGGTTGACACCTCCTTCTAACTGCCTCGGAAACCACCCCCTGCCATATCCATCATTCTTGTTGTGTAACGCTGACCCGCACTGGGAGTACAGACGCTACGGCACCAGCATGGCCCGGGTCACCGCGGTCTGGCGCTGGTTCCATTCCGCCTGGGGGAAGGCTTCATTGATGTCTGCCAGCGGGAACTTGTGGGACACTATCTTGCGGAAGGGCAGCTTGTTCTGGTTGCGCACCAGGAAGTTAAGCAGCGTCGGCAGCAGGTCGGGACGGTACATCAACGAGCCGACGATGTTCTTCCCCGGCAGCAGCTTGGAGGGGTCGATGGACACTTCCCGGCCCCGGACGATGTCGCCTATCTCAACGAAGGTCCCGCCGTTGCTGAGCATGTCGATGCCCTCGGCCAGCAGCTCCGCCCGGCCCACCAGCTCCATCACAGTGTCCGCGCCGCGCCCGTTGGTCAGTTCCTTCACCCTGCCCACCCGGGTCTCCACGGTGTTGAACTCCTCGATGTTGATGGTGTAGTCGGCGCCGAACTCCTCGGCCAACTCCAGCCGGTTCTCCAGCCGGTCCAGTACGATTACCCGGTCGGCGCCCATGTCCTTGGCCATTGCCGTGGCGTGCAGACCCAGCCCGCCTGCCCCCTGAATGACCACGTTGTGGCCTTCTCTTGCTCCGGCACGCATCAACCCGGTGGTGACGGTGCCCATTGCGCAGTTCACCGGACCGAGAATTTCGTCGGGAAGCTCGTCGGGCACCTTGAACAGGGGATGGCGCGGAGGCAGGTAGAGGAAGTCGGCATAGGTGCCCCGGAAGTAGGGCCAGGTCCCGGCCCCTGCGCCGCCGCGGTTGACGCACCAGTTGGTGTCGCCCTTCAGACACAGGTGGCAGTGGTAGCAGGGGAAGACGGCGGAGTATACGATGCGGTCCCCTTCCTCGATGGGAACACCCAGGGTGTCGATGGAGACGCCTTCACCCAACCGCTCGATGACGCCGGTGCCTTCATGTCCCATCAGCCTTCCGCCGGGCGGCAGCGGATTGTTGATCTGGTCCCCTCGCCAGGTGTGGAGGTCGGAACCGCAGATGCCGGCCTGGGTCATCCGCAGTATCACCGCGCCCGGCTCCGGGTCGGGAACGTCGTACTCCTCGATTTCAAAGGGCTTTCCGTACTCTTTGAGAACAATAACACGCCCCTTCATTACGGTTCTCCTTTCAGTGATGCGATTCAACCCTGATCTGTGTGGACGTAACGATAACATACGTCGCCGCCGCGGCACAGGGGGTTAAAGCCAGGGTCAATCGCGTCTTAGCCGAGCAGGACTTTCTGGAGGCAGTCCTCCCTCCAGCCGGCCCTGATTCTCCTTGACCGCCGCCAGGCAGTCCGCCCCTGGTCCACAATCCCATGGGCTACCTCCTTCCGGCAGCCCATGACGTCATATAGTTGCTAGGCAACCGCAAGGACCGCCGTCTGGGTACATTCCACGAAACGCTGTATGTCCACTCCGGCCCAATCATAGATCGGGGTCCCCTGGCGCCACTCCCGGCGCTGCATCTGACCCAGTTGGCTTCATCAACCTGCGATGCCAGTTGGTCCGACCTCACCTGTTGCGGTCCCCTGTCCGTCAAGGCCCACAGCTTCCCGTTGCTCTTTACGGCCATCACATGAGGATCTCCTGACGCTCCAGCCACGACCGCAACTTCCGATTGCTGCTGTAGACCTCGTCCCAGGTAAACCGGGAGAAGGGAACACGCGAAGCCAAGGCCCTCCCCAACACCAGTTGTGCCAGTTGCGGCTTGGTCCAGAATATCGCGCCCTCTGGAGCCCAGGCCTCCCGCTGCCGCTCCCCCTCCCATGCCTGGGGCAGGTAACTCCCGGTCCAGCAGCGTCCTGCATCGGCAGGATGGTGAAGATTTGAGATAGTCTCCTGGCCGCGCCGGTTTCACCCTCACACCGTCGGCTCCCCCAACCCGCCGGCGTCGGCGGGTTGGGCCTCGTCCTCACCCGGCCACGGCGGGGAAGTGTAGCAGAGGAACCGCAGTGTTTCGTCCTCTCCCGCGCTGAACTGGAACTTCCACCCCGTGGGAATCGCCAGGGCGTCCCCCGGTCCCACATCCACCGGGGCCACGCTGTCCGCAGCCACGCCATCCGGGCAGCGCCAAACCCGCCCCGTCCCCTGCAGCACGTACCATATCTCCTCAACGGTCCGGTGCCACACCGGGCGGGACACCCCTCCGGGAGCAAGGCTGACCTCGACAAGGCTGGCCCGGGTCGCCTGTTGCCGTGCGTCTGCCAGCAGGCGAATCTCCGACCCGTCCGGCGCGTATACATCCGGCGCGTCTCCCCGGTGACCCACCGGGGGTACTTGCTGCGAGCACTGTTGCGTCATGCCGTCTCCATTTCGACTATACCGTCAGCCCTTCTCCCATCCAGTTCCAGTAGACCAGGGCGACCAACAACAGAACGGCTATTGCCACCACGGTCATCACCACCCCTAACCTGAACACTTCCGGCGCGCCTATGTTGGCCCGTTGATAAATGAACACGCTGGCGGTGGCCCCGGCCGGATAGTAGACCAGGGCGTCGCCCACCACCACTACAGCAAGACCGCATACTAGTGGATTGAGGCCCAGCGACTGCCCCGTGGACATGGCCACCGGTATCATGAACGCCAGGTAACCGGAGATGTTCGGCATCGTCAGGCGGACGGCAGCCGAAGCCCCGCCCAGGGCCAGTAGCAGCAGGACGGGATAGTCCACCACCCCGGCAACCAACCCCACCAGCAATTCGGCGGACCAACTGGCTGCGCCGCTGGAGGCCAGGGCGTGAGCCAGCGACAGGGAGGTTGCGATGACGAAAAAGTTGCTCCAACCCAGGTCGCGCTCAAACTCGCGCCACGTCAGAAGCCCGATTCCCGGCATCAGGATGACGGTCATGGCGATGAGGGCCGGCACCGCTGGCGGCAGCCCGTGGGCAAAATCTGTGAACCACAGCAGCGCCGTGCCCAGCGCAATCAACCCGGCCTTCGTTTCCGGGAAAGTGATGGGACCAGGGAGAATGTCTCCGCCCGCGGGTTCCCGGTTTGTAGCAAATCCTGACCGGTACATCAGGAAGAGGATGGCTCCCCCCACCGCCAGCATGAGATAGAAGGGAGGGGCCATCATCACGAACCAGCGGGTCCAGGAAAAGCCCCCGACCAGCGATGAGGACACCACCGGCGTGATGCCCCCGGCAAGCAGGGCGGTCGAGGCCAGCCGGTTCAGGGAACCCATTGCCAGCATGACCGCCTTGTTCAGCGGCGCATCTTTGGCAATGTTCCAACGGCTCATCACTTCCTCGTAGACGTGTACCATGATTGCGCCCCTGTTGGAAGCGGAGGGCAGGGCGAAGGTCAGGACCGCAAAGGAGACCAGCATCTGGACGTACAGCATCCGGGGACTGCCACCCGCCAGGCGGATGATATGGGCGGCCATCCTCTGCGCCAGGCCGGAGTGGTGGACTGCCAGACCAAGGGTCAGAATACCGACGAGGAAGTAGGTCACCGGCTGGGCGAACCCGTAGAGCCCATCGCCAGTGCTCGGGACTGCGCCGAGCAGCACCAGGAGCAGGACACTTGCCAGGCCAGTGACGGCGATTGGCACGACTTCGGTGGTCCAGAGCACCACCGCCAGGGCTATCACCGCCAGCGCCCGTTGCCCTTCCGGGGTAAGACCGTCCGGCGTTGGGGCAAACAGCACCGCTACAAAGGCCAGCAGGGGAGGAACCGCCTTCAGGGCCAGTTTCAGCGGGCGAGTGGACGTGGAAGACCGGGTTTCCGTCAAATCGGCGACTGTTGTCCTTCTCTTGAGATACGGATCCTCAGAGGGTGATGCGGCCCCGTGCCGCGCCTGGGACCCGAGTTTTCAGTGGAGGCCAATTCCGAAAAGCCTTGTCCCCGGCATCTCTACCGGGGACAGGAGTCTAGACCTCTTAACTCTGGTTAGTGAGAGTGGATCGCTCAGGACACCCGCGGCTTGCGCCCCTTGCGGTCCAGGAAGTCCCTGAACCCTTCCTCCACGGAAAGGCCCCTGAACCGGCCGGACCGGGCGCCGACCTCGTTCCGGTACTGCTCTTCCAGGGACAGGCCGGTGTGCTCCAGGAGCATCTGCTTGATGTTTGCCACGCCCTCGGCCCGGTTCTTGGCGATGCTCGCGCCTACCTCCACCGCCTTGTCCATCAGTTCCCCCGACGGCACCAGGTGGTTCAGCAAGCCGATGCGGAACGCCTCCTCTGCGAATACCTCCCTGCCGCTGTAGAGCAGTTCCTTCGCCCGCGGCCAGCCAACCATGGTAGGCAGGCTCCACGTTGCGTTCATCTGCCCGTAGTTCACGGCCAGGAAACGGAAGCTCGTGCGCTCACATCCCACCAGCATGTCCATCGACGTGGCCATCACCGTGCCGCCGCCGTAGCAAAGGCCGTTGATGGCCCCGATGATGGGCTTGGACGACGTGGCCAGTCTCCAAGTGTACTCGGTGCGCTGCGCCGTGATGGTCTCCCGTTCCTCTTCGCCCAGTTCCCGATTCTCGTGGATGTCCGCCCCGGCGGAGAATGCCCTTTCCCCGGACCCGGTTATGACAATGGCCCCGATGCTGTCGTTCCCCTCCATATCTCCGATAACCTCGTCAAGCTCGGTCACCAGCTTGAAGTTCAGCGCGTTCAGCACCTCGGGGCGGTTCAGGGTAATGATGGCCACCCGGTCTGCCTGGTCAATCTTGATGGCCTCGTATTCCATACGATTTCAACTCCTCTAACCGGTGCTTCCAGCGAACCTTCGCACCCAACGAATCAATTACTGCTAATGATAAGCTACAGCCATAGCCAACGCAATTGCCGGTTGCCTGTTGGACGCTCACCCATAGCATGACAGATTATATTGCGCGGGATTTTACCGGTGGTCGCCTGGATGTAATCAATATATTTGCCCCGCGAATGCGGGAATCAGATGAGAGTCGTAAAGAGCGGCGGCAATCACGAGAAGTATCGGGGAATACCCGGTCAATGTACTGGTGGAACCTGCCGAGAGCGGCCCGCCGGAACGGTCGACGTTAGACTGCTCTCCGCTCCTGACCGTTCACAAGGAGCATGTCCTGGACTGGGTCAGCCCGCTGGCAGCCCAGGCGATAATCAGGGTTGACGCAGCCCTCAAGATCAGTTTTGCGCTGGACTGAATGTTAGACTTGTCCCCCGGGCGCTAACGAGCGTTGCGTGACTCATGCACGGATAGTATCCTTTCCCGGCTGGCCGGGAATGCGTGAAACCGAAGTTTCACGCGCCCTGTCTGTCTGAAGGATTCCGGCTTGTGGAGAACACGCATGGGTTTCGCTCACCGCCTGGCCGCATGGGTCGAACAGACTTCCTTAGACCAGCTCCCGCCCCGGGTTATCGAGGCATCCAAGGAGATGATGGTCAACGCCGCGGCGGTGGGCCTGGCCGGAGCCGCCCAACCCGACGGGCTGGCGGTGACCAGGTTCTCCCAGGAAATGCGGGGTAACGGCAAGTGCACCATCATCGGCATGGGCCTCCGCTCCTCCCCTACCTATTCCTCGCTGGCCAACGGCACGATGATCCGGCTCCTGGACTTCGACGACGATATGCCGCACGGAGGCGGAACCGGGACGGAGGCGGGATATAACGGAGGCGTTCATCCCAGCAGCATCGTCTTTCCTGTGGTGATGGCCTTGGGGGAGATGCACGGCTACCCCGGCGTCGAGGTTCTCAACGCCTTCGCCCTGGGCTGCGAACTGCTGTGCAAACTCTCTACATCCAGCGCCGGAGAGACCGGAGTGGGCGCAGGGTCCGCCGGGCGCGTCGCGGCGGCGGCGGCGGCGGGACGGTTGCTAGGCTTGGAGCAAGACCAACTTGCCTCGGCCCTGGTGATGGCCGCATCCTCCCCCGCTCCCGCCCAGCGCGGACTGATTTCCCCCGGCATGGCGGCCCGGAGCGGCCAAGCCGCCATGAACGGCGTCGCAGCGGCGCTCCTGGCCCAGGAGGACTTCGGCCGCGACAGCCTCGGGCTCGCTCCATCTGGCGCTGGCGCAAAATCGGATGAACACGACCGCTTCTTCGCCAGCCTGGGCGCGCCCTACAGCATCGCCGACCCCGGCATAGTGCTCAAGCCCTTCGCCTGCAACACCGCGGCCCATGCCTCCATCGACGCAGTGCTCCAGTTGGTCCAGCAGTACCGCATCGACGCGGCGGAGGTCGAGTCGGTACGGGTGGAGGCGTCGCCGGTCGCGGTGGAGGCATTGTCCAACGCCACCCCCCGGAACGGCTGGGAGGCCAGGGAGAGCCTCCATTACCTGGTGGCCGCGTCCCTGCTGTACGGCCATCCGCTGATCGAGCAGTTCAGCGACGCGGCGGTGACCGCGCCGGAAATCCACGCTCTGATGGACCGGGTAGCCGTCGCCCCACTCCAGGACTCGACGCCCTTTGCGCCCCAGGCCAGCGAGGTCAGAGTGGCCCTGACCGGGGGCAGGGAGGCGGAAACGGGGCGGCGGGATATGAGAGTTCTTCACCACCGGGTGGAGTTCCCGCGGGGTCACCCACAGATGCCCCTTGAGCGGGAGGAACTGGACGCCAAGTTCCTCTATTGCAGCCGCTACATCCTGCCCCCGGACCACATAGAGGGCGCGCTGGAGCAGTTCTGGGACCTGGAGCACGTCGCAGACGTTACGGGCTTGGCATCAATTCTTGGCGGCTAATGGTTGCTCGCCAACCACTGTTAGGAGGACAACATGAAAGCGGTCAGAGCGCATGAAGTCGGCGGGCCGGAGGTGCTCCGGTATGAGGACGTGCCGGAACCCGTACCGGGACCGGGAGAAGCGCTGGTGGACATCCGCTCCATCGGCGTCAACTACACCGACGTTTCCAGCCGCCGGGGGACCAACCCTCCCGCCAGCCTGCCATGGACGCCGGGGAGGGAGGCCGCCGGCATCGTCACTGCCGTGGGAGAGGGGGTTAACGAGGTTGCCGTGGGCGACCGGGTGGCCTACGCCATGCACACCGGCTCCTACGCCGAACAGGCCGCCGTTCCCGCCTGGCTGCTGGTGGGTCTGCCCGAGGGCACCGAATTCGCCACCGGCGCATCCGCCATGCTCCAGGGCATGACGGCCCACTTCCTGGTCTTCGGCATCACCCGGTTGAACCCCGGAGATCTGGCGCTGGTACACGCCGGGGCCGGCGGCATGGGGCTGCTGCTCATCCAGATGCTGAAGCGGCTGGGAGTCCACGTGTTCACCACCGTGTCCACCGAGGCCAAGGGAGAGCTGGCCACACAGGCCGGAGCGGATACCGTCATCTACTACACCCGGCAGGACTTCGAGGCGGAAATCAAGAAGGCCACCGGCGGCGGGGGGCTGCGCATCATCTACGACGCCGTGGGCCAGACCACCTTCGCCAAGGGCCTGAATTGCCTGGGCCGCCGGGGATACATGGCGCTCTACGGCCAGGCCAGCGGGCCGGTCGGACCCATCGACAGCGGCGCGCTCCGCAACGGCTCCCTGTTCCTTACCCGGCCCAGCCTGGGCGACTACACCGCCACCCGGGAGGAACTGCTGCAACGCGCCAACGAAGTGCTGGCCTGGGTGAACTCCGGGGAGCTTGACCTGCACGTGGGCTTGCGCCTGCCCCTATCCGAGGCTGCCGAGGCCCACCGCCAACTGGAAGGCCGCCAGACCACGGGCAAGATACTGCTCACTCCATAGGCCCAGTGGCCGATACCCACAATCGACCGCTCGCTACTACTGCGCAACCCAGCCGCCGTCAATGACCAGCTCGCTTCCGGTCATAAACGATGACTCGTCGCTTGCCAGGAAGAGGACGCCGTAGGCCACGTCGTCCGGCTCTCCGTAGCGGCCCAAGGGGATGCGGGCGATTGTCAGGTCGTAGCGGTCCTGGTCGGCGCGCCCAGCCTCGGTCATGGGCGTGACTATGGGGCCGGGATGGACCGAGTTGGCGCGGATGCCTTCCTGCGCGTACTGGATGGCGGTGGCCTTGGTCAGCAGCCGCACCGCGCCCTTGGAAGCCTGGTACTGGGGACTGCTGTTGTCCACCCCCACAATGCCAAGCTGGGACGATATGTTGATGATGGACCCGCCCCCGGACTGCCGCATGGCGGGAATGGCAGCCTTGGTGCCCAGGAACACCCCCTTGGCGTTGATGTCCATCGTCCGGTCCCACTCGGATTCCGTGGTCTGCTCCACGTTGCCCCCGCCGCCGATGCCCGCGTTGTTGACCAGCACGTGCAGCCCGCCGAACCGCGCCACCGCGGCGGCGATTGCGTCATTCCACTGGGACTCGCTGGTAACGTCCAGGCTGACGAAGATGGCCTGACCGCCAGCCTCTCCGATCTCGGCGGCGACCCGCCGTCCTTCCTCCTCCAGAACATCGCCGATGGCGACCATTGCCCCTTCCCTGGCGAACATCCGGGCCTCGGCTGCGCCCATGCCTCGCGCCCCGCCGCTGATGAAAGCAACCTTTCCTTCCAGTCTCATGTCAAGCCTCCGTTCCGGCCAGATTCCAGTGTTGTAGGCTGTGGGTGATGTTTGGTCAGAAAATAGAGAGACGTATATAATCGCGTTTGCAGGTCTGTTCAACCACCTCGGGAGAGGAACCCGTTGCAGTATACCCCAAGTACAGATTCGCCAGCAGTGACGGTCCGCGCTGAGACCGCCACCCCAGACCCGGTGCAGGGCCGGTACGGACGCTGAGGGTCCGCATTGCAGGATAACACCGGCATCCCGGAGCGGCTGCTGGCCCGGCTGTGGCAACGGCGGGCGGCGCGCCAGGAGTGGTTCCGTACCCACGGCGGGGCGCGGGTGCGCGTGCTCTACCCAGGACGGCCCGGCCTGTCCGCCGGCCCCGACTTCCGCGACGCCATCCTGGAGATGGAGGGCGTGGGCCGCGTCCGCGGCGACGTGGAGATTCACGTCCGCCAGCAGGACTGGGACGCCCACGGCCACTCTGATGATCCACGCTACAACGGGGTAGTGCTGCACGTGGCCCTGGATGTGCAGTCAGGGTCAACCGGCCTGGCCAGCGGGCGGAAAGCGCCGGTGGTCTCCCTCGCGCCGCTTCTGGAGACTGCTGGCAACGCGGATGCGGGTCCACATCCCGGCCTGTGGCAGCTACTGGAGGAGCGGGGCTTCCCCCGGCCCAGTGCGCCGGAGGAAGCGGCCAAACTCCTGGACGACGCCGGAGACACCCGGTTCCTGGAAAGGAGCCGCCAGTTGAGCCGCTTCCTGGAGGAAGAACCACCGGACCAGGTCCTATACGAGGGCCTCATGGAAGGGCTGGGCTACCAGCATAACCAGCACGCCTTCTCGCTGCTGGCCCAGCGCGCGACCTACCCGGAGCTCGCCCGCTCCGCCCTGGAAGTCTCACCAGGAGAGCGATCAGCGGCCATTGAGGGTTGGCTGGTCCATCTCTCCGGACTGGCGCGGAAAGGAACGGCACACAAGACGCTCCAGCTACCCCGCGGACTCGGCCCACCCATGCCGGCAGAGGTATGGCATTGCTTCCGGGTCCGTCCCGCCAACCATCCCCTGCGGCGCATTACAGGAGCGGCCCGTCTTGTAGACAGGCTCCTTGAGCCGGGCTTGGCATTGGGGCTGCGGCGGGAAGCTGGGTCAGGCGCGTCCAAAACGCTGACGGCTGCCCTCGTCGTGGAACGCCAGGATGGGGAGCGCACCGCTCCCATCGGCAAAGGCCGCGCCAGAGACTTGGCTGTGAACACAACCCTGCCTTTCCTCCACGCTCTGGCGGCGAGGGAGGGCAACGCGACAGAAACTCAAGCCAGCCTGCGCCTCTACGCCAGATTCGGCAAGTGCCAGGAAAACGAGATTACCCAGGAGATGGCGGAACGCCTGCTGGAGCCGGGCTGGAAGGGCATTGTCTCCACCGCCCGCCGTCAGCAGGGCCTGTTGCACCTGCAACGCGTCCTGACCAGCGCATGACAGGCGCCGGGCAAGAGCGAGACCCATGTTGAGGGACGGCGGGGTTCTTCCATGATGTCAACCAACCCCGCCACAGGTTGCGCTACTCCATTACTTGTCGGCCAGGGGAACGGCCAGAGAGACCCGGAACTCGTCGCCGATGCTGCGGGCGATGTGGCCGTGGCCGGTCAGGTCTTCAGCCACCAGCACGTCTCCGGGCACCATGCGCACCTTGGTGCCGTCGGCAACTTCGAACTCGGCGGTGCCGGACAGGTTCACCACGTACTGGCGCCGGGGTGCGTTGTGGTAGTCGGAGAAGGAAGGCGACTCGCGTCGGTTCAAGTTAATCTCCCCGGATCCTATGGGAAAGACCAACTCGGCAAGCTGGTCGGGGGTAAGGGTCTCGAAATGGGACTCACCGTCGTCGCCAGAGTAAACGCGGACTATCTGCATGACAGTTCCTCCATTGTTCGTATCGGAGTTGCCGATTGCCAGTTTACAGCGGACGGTGGGGAGTGGCTAGGGGTGAGTTGGGGCTGGTTTTGGCACGTAAATCCAGCCCTCTCGTTTGGCTGCTTCCTTCTCAGTCATAGCCAACGCTTTCCCGGATGCCCGGTTACGCCGCTTGGAGTCCGTGCAATCTGTTACTGCGTCTGCCGGACAATGGAACTGGCATTTGTCCCTCGATTCGTCCAGTACCCACCGAGCGGCCACAATTGCTGCAACCAGGGAATCGAGTCCATCATCGCTGTATATGTATTCGTCGCGAAAGTCCGGAAGGTTGGGTAAAGGCACTTTCGAGCAATCAGGCAGTTTGGCGAGGATTTTCTGCCGGTTTTTTAAGATTACTGTGTGGTCTTTACCCTTCTTATAAGCTTCGCTGGCTGGCGGCTGCCCGGCGGGCAGTCCAAAAGACTTAAGGGCCGCTCCCGGCATCACCTCCAGCAACGTTGCCTTCTTGTGACCCACATCGTTCAGCGGAGGTACCCGGCATCCAGCTTTCCAAAGACAATCCAGCATCTGCATCCCGCAAAAAGTCATACTAACCATTCGAGCGTTCAAGCAGGACATCGGCTTGTCGGAGTAAAGGTCTCCCACACGCAGCGGATGTTTTTCGCCTATATCTTGCATATCCGCATAGCTTTTGCACTTGGCCTTGAATTCATCAATGTTCGTTCTCTTGGCGACTTCCCATATCTGAGTCATGGATTTGAACATCGGGATACCATCATTGGTATGCTGCCAGTATTCAGCAAATCCTTGAGGCACCGAAAAAGGGAAATCCATTGCCGCTACGGTTTCGCCTAGTTGGCCTTCCAATAACTTCGTCAAGTCTTTCCGCTTGATGGGGCGGCAGTTAATAATCTTTAACCCACAGTCTTCAATCCATCCCTCAGTTATCCAAGTGTTCACTCCCTCCTTTTCATCTGCCCCGCTGAAGTCCACCCCAATTACCTTGACCATGCCTCTCACCCCAATTGCAAGCCTACGCTACAGTGTCAGTTCGGCGGGAATCAGGCGGCGGTACTTGGCGTCCGCGGCCAGGGCGAACGTCTCCAAAGCCATTGCTCCGAGCAATATCTTGCGGCTGTCAGGGCCAAAGACGATGGATACTTGGTCCGTCTGGCCTTCCAGTTCCATATCCACCCAACCCATGGAAAGATCTCGCCGGGAACCATCCGCAAGGCTGAACACTCTTGACCTCACCCGCTCAACCCCCATTTCCTCCAGGATTTGCGCCGGGACCAATGTATGCGACGCTCCCGTGTCAACCACGCCATTCAAGGCGCGGGACTGCGTTCTGTCCCGGTTCCAGATCACGAAATCTACGCTGAAAGTTCCCACTTCCCCTCCGATGGTAGTTCCCGGCAGGACAATCCATTGTTCCGGTTTCTGCCTTTCCTCGGCTTCCGCATCCCTGCTCGCCGTGTCCATTGGACTAGCTCCCTTTATGATAGAATGGGCCACGCCTGAAGGCCGCAGTTTCCGGCCTTGGGACAGCCAGTATATCACCGCAAAAAGGAGCGACATGAACCTTACCGACCGACGAGAGAGATACCGGGCGATTCTGGCCGGGGACAAATGCGTTCACCCGGCATCGGTATTCGACCCGGTTTCGGCGCGGATCGCCGAGGACCTGGGGTTCGAGGTGGGGATGCTGGCCGGCTCCATCGCCTCGTTCACCGTCCTTGGCGCTCCGGACATCATCGTGCTGACCCTGACCGAGTTCGCCCAGCAGATTCACCGCATCTGCCGCGCCGGAAACTTGAGCCTGATGGTGGATGCGGACCACGGCTACGGCAACGCTATGAACGTGAAGCGCACCGTGGAGGAACTGGAGACGGCGGGCGTGGCGGCCTTGACCATCGAGGACACTGTGCTTCCCAGGACCTTCGGCAGCGGCGGCGCACAGCTGATCTCCCTGGAAGAGGGCGTGGGCAAGATGAAGGCCGCGCTGGCCGGCAGGCAGGACCCGTCCCTGGTCGTGGCCGGGCGTACCAGCGCCGCCCAGATTGTGGGGGTTGAAGAGGCAATCCGGCGTACCAATGCCTACGCTGAAGTTGGTGTTGACGCCATGTTCCTCGCCGGGGTAAACTCCCGCGCCGACTTGGAGGCCATCCACGCGGCCACGGACATTCCGTTGATCGCCGGCGGCAGCGGAGAGCTTGCCGACAGGGAATACCTCGCCGCCAACGGAGTGCGCGTAGCCCTGCAGGGCCACCTGTCCTTCCAGGCGATGGTCAAGTCGGTGTACGACACTCTGAAGGCCCTCCGGGAAGGCACATCTCCTGTCGACCTCCGTCCCAACCTGGCCTCGGCGGACCTGATGAACCAGGTAACGCGCCAGGACGACTACAACCGCTGGCGTGACGAGTTCCTGCGGTAGACTCGCGGCGAATCCAATCAGGGGAAAGAAAAGATGCTTAATCGCATGATCGGGGCGGCGCTGTTCCGGACCAGTACATACGAGGAGATTGAAGCCGACGCCACGGCAATAGGACAGGCTTTCATGGTTGTGCTGCTGGTGACGGTGTGCGGGATAGTCGGCGGTATACTGAACGAGGTCGTGTCGCCGCCAACCGCGGAAGTGCAAACTGCCGCGGGGGAACTCATAACCGGAGAACTCGTAACCGGGGAAGCCGTGGTAGGGGGAATCGGAGCGGTTGAAACCCTCAATTCGGAAACCCTGGATATGGAAACCGTAGAAGGGACAGTCGTTGCGGTTGAAACCCTGACCGTGGTCGGAATCGTGCTTGCCATCGTGGGTGGGTTGTTCTTCGGGGTAGTGCGTTGGGCAATGTGGGTCACGCTGATGCTGATGATCGGTGGGGGGTTGTTGCGCACTGCTGCAACCCAGACCAGTTGGTCCGAATTAGGCCGTATGATGGGGTTTGCCTACACCCCGGGCATCCTGTCCATCTTAACATTCATCCCCGGCTTCGGCGGCTTGTTCTGGTTTATAGGCTTCGTTTGGACGCTGGTCGGGGTTGTAGTGGCAGTGCGTTACGCCCTGGACTACGAGTCCGTGGGGCGGGCTGTCGTGGTTGTCCTGATTAGCGGAATCCTCGGTTTCATCCCCTGGATAATCATCAAGGTCATCGAGTGGATCATCATATAGATGAAGCAGGCGGCCTGTTCCTTTGGCCGTGCCGGGTCCGCAGTCAGCCGATTCCCTCGAAGAAGTCCTGGGGCACCTGCTCCCCCGGTTGTACCGGCGGGATGGCCCTGGTGTAGAACTCCCGGCCCAGGACTGTCATGGAGACTTCACGGGGGACCCGGTGGTACGGCCAGTCCGCTGCCACCTGGGTGCGGTGACACAGGATGCAGGCCATCTTGGTCTCCAGGTGGTCATCCAGGTGCATCTCCAGGTGGATGTCCTCGTTGGGCACTCCCTCGTTGGCCCGCTCCGGCGCGGGCAGCGGGAAATCAATTCCGGCACTGCGCACCGCCAGCGCCCACTCCATGCGGAATCCCCTGGGCCGGACACTGTAGAAGAGCCGCTCTGACTGGTGGGGCGCCCGCCCGCCTGCCAGTTGGTCCGGGAAGGCGTCCCTGTCGGCGGCCAGCCTGAAAGCCTCGGTGGCGTGATGGCAGATGGCGATATGGTCGGGATGCCCGTAGAGTCCATCCGGGCCGAAGGTCAGCACCACCTGGGGCCGGAAGGTGCGGATCTCCTCCACCAGTTGCTCCACTACCTCGTTGGCCGGGGCGTTGATGAACGCCAGCGGGTCGGCGTTGGCCTCGGAACCCGCCATCCCCGAGTCCCGGTAACGCAGCACCCGGTGGTTGGACAGGCCCAGGGCGCGGACAGCGCAGGAAAGCTCAACGCGGCGGACCGCGCCTAAGGTCTCCCGGGTGGCGGCCCCTTCCTGCCGTATCTCCCCCTCCTCACCGGAGGTCGCCGTCACCAGGCGTATATCAACACCCTGCGAGGCGTGGGCTGCCAGCGCACCGCCCACAGGGAAGGCTTCATCATCAGGGTGCGCGAAGCAGACCAGCAAACGGCGCCCGTACATTGCTCTCTCCTTGGAATAGTGAGATTGATGGAATGTAAAATACCACACAGGAAAGGAGAGCACACACGTCATAACGCAAGCCCCGGATCTGGAGTTTGGGCCGCCATTGCAGAGACCCATCAATACAAGCGCGTTGGACCACCAGGAGGTCTGCGACATGATGGAGCATTGGGCAGAAGCCCTCCCTTGGGAACTGCGCCAATCCCCCGAGTCCTGTACCAATGCCCAGGCCCCGGCTGGCATGACATGGATTTCGACCCCATCCAGCTTATCTGGTACAAGGGAGACGACCGTCAACCGGCAGGGTGGTCGTGCGAGGGCTGCCATTACAGGGCGTTGTCGTACCTATTTGGACACAGTTCTCCCGAATTGCAAGGCTTTCACGACGAGTTAGAGTCAAATCCCAACTTGTTGGAGGAACTGGAACGAAGGGCTGGACTGGACATGGCGGGCTGAACGCCCACAGGCCGGGGACTTCTGGAGCAAACTGGCGCAAGCGAATCTTAAGGACTTTCTCTGTGCGCTCCCCCGAGTCAACTGACGGGGGCGGTCCTTGAGTCCATACCGATTATGCGCTGAGGATCGCCTTGGCCACTTCCCTCGCTTCTTCCAGGTCTTGTACAAAGCGGTCCTCCGGGACATGCTTGAGGATGTCCAGAGATTTGAGGTTCGTTTCTACCGACCCGGACAGGCCCATAATTATGGTCTCGGTGTCTTCATCAATCGCAACTTCAATCATCTGCTCCACAACCATTGCGGCGCTGTCGTCCAGGTAAATGGTGTCGGAAAAGTCGAAGATGACTATCTCATGGTCCCGGATGTCCGCGCCAATGACGGAGACGAGCCTGCTGGAAGATGCCACGGAGAACCGCCCCCGCAGGGCAACCAAGCCCACACGGGCTGAAAATGGGTCCATTTCCGCGCTCTCCAAATGATCATCGGCCAGGAAAGTCTGGTCCAACAGGGGCACCGAGACCACGCTGTCCAGTTCCAGGCGTTCCAATTGCCTGTACCCGGCCATCCCGGCAGCGATCAGCCCGATGGCCACAGCGGTCACCAGGTCCAGGAACACCGTCAGGGCGAAAGTTATCAACATTACGATGAGGTGCTCACGCGGCACGTGGTGAATGCGCGTAAGGAAACGCCAGTCGATTATGTCCCAGCCGACCTTGACGAGAATACCGGCTAGAACGGCAATGGGGATAGTTTCAACGTATTGCCCCAGTCCCAGCAGCAGGGCCAACAGGATCCCGGCCCGCAGTGCTCCCGAGACCGGGGTGCGGCCCCCAGCCCGGAGATTTACCACGGTACCCAGGGTTGCCCCGGCGCCGGGCAGTCCTCCGAGGAGGCCTGATGCCATGTTGCCTATACCCTGGCCTACGAGCTCTCTGTTGGGGTTATGCTGGGACCGGGTCAGCGCATCGGCGATGAGAGAGGTGAGCAAGCTGTCGATGGATCCCAGCAGCGCGATAATCAACGCCGGTTGCACCGCGTGCAGCAGGAATTCCGCCGACAAGACCGGCAGGTGGAATTCGGGGAGTCCCGTCGGCACATCGCCGATGGCCTGCGCGCCGGTCAGCACGAATATACCCAGGGCAGAACCGGCGATCATCGCCGCCAGTGTCGGGGGCAGGAACTTCCTGAACGGGCGCGGCCAGAGGACGCCGACCGCCAGGGTGACTGCAGCAATCGCCACGGCTTCTAGGTTGGTCTGGACAATTGCGTCCGGAATTCCCCTGACCGCACTCAGTGCCCCGCCGGGGGAAGCGGGGACACCCAGGAAGGGGGATACCTGCAACAGGATGACTATTATGCCAATGCCGGTCATAAACCCGGATATGACCGAATATGGGGTGTAGGACACAAAGCGGCCAATCCGTAGCAGGCCCAGGAGAATTTGGATAAAGCCAGCCAACACAACAACAGTAAACGCCTCGGCTAGGTTGGAGGCGTGAGTGGTGACAACAACCGCCATAGCTACGGTCATGGGACCAGTCGGGCCGGAAATCTGGGAGCGGGTCCCGCCAAACACCGCCGCAAAAAAACCGACGGCTATGGCCCCGTACAGGCCGGCAGTAGGTCCGAGACCTGACGCCACGCCGAAGGCCAGAGCTACCGGCAACCCCACTACCGATGCGGTCAGACCCCCGAAGATGTCCCCCCGAAGGGTTTGCAGGCTGTACCTCATTCCCTGACGTTTCCTCGGAAACTCGCCGGGACCATGGTCCCCGACGGAGATAGAAGTGGCCGCTGACCGGTAATCAGGGTCCACTCAGGATGAGTGTCAAGCTTGCCGGCTGGTTGGAGCCGGGTATTGAGCATGGGATGGCACCCCATGCCAAGTGCCAGGAGGGGCAGTCCCGGCGCGGCTGTTTGCGACCCAAGGTGTTGGCGCTGGTCGTTGCCGTGGTTATCCTTGCGACCGACACGCAGAAAATACACAGTGGGCCGGAGCGTATTCCAGACTTTGACATAACCCCGGACATAATACCCCAATTGCCGAGTTTCCGCATGGAAATCAGTGTATTCCGGCCTTATGTACTGGTACGACTATATCAAGACGTTTCGCAATGTATAGGGATTATGCTTATACGTGAATGATACTTGAATGGCATGAATCCAGCGCTAAATCGTTATTTGGACACAGCCTTCTTGAGCGACGAGTTTTCGCCGCGTTCCAATTGACAGTCCATATGCCCACGCCTACAATCACGAAAATTCCTGATACTTGTGCCGGGATAACGGCCCGCCAGGAGGACAACATGGCTGAATTACTGGGTCTCGGCTGTTCCCATGGTCCCATTATTCTGACCCCTCCGGAGGTGTGGGCCAAGGGCAGGGAACGAGTCTTCGCCCGCATACCCGGATACCAACCGCCTGCCCAACTGCTGGAGGAGCTTGGCCAGGACAACGGTCTGAGCCAGGACATCAGCGACCAGCAAAAGGTGGTGGAGTCTTTCAAGGTCCTCCATGACCGCCTCCACGAGTGGGAGCCGGATGTCCTGATGGTCATTGGCGACGACCAGGCGGAGAATTTCCTGCAAGACAACCTGCCCCCATTCTGCCTGTACACCGGCGCGGAGGTTGATGGCTACCCGTTCCAGCGTCCTGCGGCCCGCACCAACCTGTGGAACGCCGCCCCGGAGACGAAGTTCTCGTTCCAGTGTCCCAAGGAGTTCTCCAGGGATATGCGCAACTTCCTCATCCGCGACGGGTTCGATATGGCCTCGTCCAGCGCCCTGAAGGGTTGGGACTGGGGACTGGCCCACGCCATCATCAACCCGCTGGTGTTCCTGGACCCTGACGGCAAATTCCCGCTGCTTCCGCTGTTCGTCAACTGCTACGGCGAGGAGGCGGGGCCCGACTACCCGCCTCGCCCCACACCCAAACGGTGCTACCAGTTGGGCCAGGGCATCCGCCGGTTCCTGGACACCCGGGACGAGCGGGTGGCGGTGGTAGCCTCTTCCAGTTGGTCCCACAGCTTCCTGACCCACAAGTTCCAGTGCCAGGCGATAGACATTGAGACCGACCGCCGGAACCTGGAACTGATGCGGGCGGGACAGGGCAGCAAACTGTCGGAGCTGACACCGGAGGAGATCCAGGAATCGGGGGATCACGAAATCCTGAACTGGATCATCGCCCTGGGGATCCTGGGCGACGTGCCCGCGGAAATCGTGGACGTGCGGGAGTCCCATACCCAGTTGGCGTACCGCATCGCCGCAATATGGAACTGACCGCTTCCCGGAGCACGGAAGGGAGGAGACCAATGCACCTTGGCCTGATAATGGAATGCGACTACCGGTATGGCAATACACAGGAGGAGGCTTTCGCAGAGGCATTCAGCCTGGTGGACGCGGCCGAGGAGGGCGGACTGGACGGCGTATGGCTGGCGGAGCGTCACTTCGCCGCTCCCCGTAACCCGCTGGACGACGCGGGGGCGGGAATCCCTTCGGTGGTGTCCGCCCCCCTCATCTGGGCAGGCGCCATTGCCGCCCGAACCGAGCATCTGCGCATCGGCGTCGCGGTCAACGTCCTCCCCCTGAACCACCCGGTCCGCATGGCCGAGGAGGCCGCCACGGTGGACCAGGTGAGCAGGGGAAGGTTCGACTTCGGCGTAGGCCGCAGCGGGTTTGCCCGGTCATACGAGGGCTACGGCATCCCCTACAGCGAGAGCCGGGAACGGTTCCAGGAGTGCCTGGACGTCATCCTCGCGGCATGGTCCAACGAACGGTTCTCCCACCAGGGCAAGTACTACACATTCGACAACGTTTGCGTGCTGCCCAAACCCTACCAGCGCCCCTACCCCCCGGTGCGCATCGCCGCGACCACCAAGGAGACATTCCCTCGGGTCGGCGGACAGGGATTCAACATTTTCGTCGGTCTGCGGGGAATGGACCGGCCCGACCTGGTGCAAAGCCTGGTCCAGTACCGGCAGGCGTGGAGTGACGCGGGCCATGATGGAGAGGGTGACGTCTTGTTGCGGATCCCGGTCTATGTGGCGGAAACGGACCAGCGGGCGTTGGACGAGGCCGAGGCCAGCACCATGCGCTCCTACCGCCGCATGGCCCAGAACTTCGCAACCTCAGCCTCAGTTGCCGGAGCAACGGCCGATGAGGAGCGGGCTGAACGCGGCCAGCGTCTGTCAAGCATCACATACCAGGACCTGCTGCGCGACCGGCTGGCCTACGGCAGCCCCGAGTCAGTGGCGCGCCAACTGGGGGAGATACAGGAGGAGTTGCAGCTCTCCGGCTTTATCTGCGAGATGAACGTCGGCGGGCTGGTGCCAAGAGAACGGGTGCTGAACTCGGTCGAGTTGTTCGCCAGGGAAGTAGCTCCCGCCCTGCGTTAACCGCCGGTTGGTTCCCGCTTTCCCGGAGACGTAAAAGAGGGGCCAGCAGCACTGGCCCCTCTTCGTATCAGGCCCCGTTTGGTAGCTGGGATTGGCCTTCATCTATCCAAGAACTGGCCAACAATGGTTGCCGCCAACAACGCGCCGCCCATGCCGATGATGGCATAGAACAACCGGTCAATCCGCCCGTTCAGCCGGTCAACCCGTTGGTTCACATCGCGCAGTCCGGCTTGGAGGTCACGCATCCCATCTCGCAACTCTGCCATGGCTGCTTCTGTCCGGCGCTGGCCTTCCTCAAGCCGTCCAAGAGTGTGCCAGATGTTGCCTATTTCGGTCTGAGTTGCCATCAGCTACTCCAGTTCCGGCTTGACCGGAATGTGGCCCACTCAGGGAACCTCTTATGGGGTCTAGCTGAAGACCAGTTCCGTGTTCTTCCGCCCTGGCCTCTTCATCTCCGCCAGACCCTCTTCCGCCGTCTCGAAGCTGTTGCAGAAGAGCTCGATGCCGTTCCCGTCCGGGTCCTTGATGTAGATGCTCCTGGTCATGCTGTGGTCGGTGGTACGCATCTCCATGCCCATGTCCTTCAGCTTGTGGTAGTACTGGGTGAGCATATCGAAGTCTTCCACCTGAAGGGCCATGTGGTTCAGCCCCAGCGCGCCTTCCTTGACCGGCTCGGCGTCGGGCGCAGCCTGGAACAGGGCCAGGTCGTGGTGAATCTTGCCGCAGGTGAGGAAGGTGCCGAACCCGGGGCGGTCTACGGCAACTTCAAACCCCAAGACTTCGGTGTAGAACTTCGTCGAGGCTTCCTGGTCGCGCACGTTGATTACCAGATGCCCCACTCTCTTGGGTTGGACCATGACTGTAACCTCCTATAGTCTGGGCTGGATGCGAACACGCATCCGCGCTGCCTGTGTGCCACCAATATACCCGGTTTGGGTGAGTCTGCCAAGATTGAGATTGGCGAGCCATAATCAGTCGCGCGTGTGCGGGCAGGTCACGTATCCAGGCAAGGAACTGAGTTTGTCAGGGATGTGTACCCTTTCCGCGACGGCATTTGCGTCAAGGCGGGAGTTGCTCAGCATGGCTTCCCGGGTCTCGAATATGCGGTTGCCTTGTCAATATCTTAGGCCAAGGCTAAGATTAATCCGTGACAACATCGACTATCCCGGACTCCGCCGCTCCGGCCATCGAAGTCCGGGGTCTCCGAAAATCGTATGGCCGGGTGGAAGCCGTCCGGGGCGTGGACTTGCGGGTAGAGACCGGCGAGGTGTTTGCCCTTCTCGGCCCCAACGGAGCAGGCAAGACTACCACCGTCGAAATCCTGGAGGGATACCTGGGCCGTAGCGCCGGGGAAGTGTCGGTGCTGGGCTTTGACCCCAGCCGCATCGATGGGCGGGCCCTCAGCGGCCTGGCCAGCCTATTGCCTGGTATGGGGCGACGTTTTCAGGAGCGCCGGTTCAAGGAACGGATTGGCATAGTGCTCCAGTCCACCGGCGTCGATCCCTATCTGAACGTGCAGGAAACGGTCAACCTCTTCCGCGGCTATTATCCTGACCCCCTGCCCCTGGAAGATGTGCTCACCGCGACCGGACTTACCGAGGAACGGCGCGTCCGTGTGAGACGGCTTTCCGGGGGACAACAGCGGCGGCTCGACGTTGCCGTAGGGCTGGCGGGAAACCCGGACCTGCTGTTCCTGGACGAACCGACCACCGGATTCGACCCCTCGGCCCGCCGCGATGCCTGGGAGATGGTGCGAAACCTGAAGCAACTGGGCAAGACCGTCCTGCTCACCACGCACTACATGGACGAAGCGGAACACCTTGCCGACCGCCTGGCCATCATGGTCAAGGGCAAGATCGTGGCCGAGGGGACTCCCGCCGAACTGGTGCGACGCGGCGGCGCTACCACCATAAAATTTGGCCTGGAACCGGAGACGCCCCCGGTGCCGGACTCGCTGGCCGCGGAGCGAGACGGCACAGATGGACGCTACACCATCCTGACCGATACGCCCACCGAGAGCCTGCACCTCCTGACGGGTTGGGCCGTGGAACGGGGCATCGAACTGGAGCAACTGTCGGTTTCCCGGGCTTCCCTGGAGGACGTGTTCGTGGAGTTGACACGGGCAGCCGGAGAGGACGAGTCCTGATTATTCAGACGCCTGCCGCGAATCCATCATCAAGAATCTATCGTCAATGAGAGTGTGTCGGATGAGTGCATCCAAGTGAGTGAGTTTGCCCTCGCCATGCGGCAGGTCAGGTACGAGCACACGACCTTCTGGCGCAACCCCATTGCCGCTATCTTCACCTTCGTGTTCCCCCTGATGTTCCTGGTGATCTTCAACCTGATCTTCGGGAGCAGGGAAATGGTCCTGCCCGGCGGCGCCGTGACGACTTCCACCTTTTACGTACCCGCCATCGTCACCCTGTCGGTGATCGGCGCCTGCTACACCAACGTAGCTATGGGCGTATGCTTCTCCAGGGACCGGGGGATGTTCAAGCGCGTCAGGGGCACCCCACTGCCAGCCTGGGCGCTGCTGTTCGGCAGGATCGTAACGGCGATAGTTGTGTCCGCTATCCTGGTGGTCATCGTGGCGGGGGCGGGCGTGCTGTTCTACGACGTGTCCCTGCCCACCAACACACTGCCGGCGTTCCTTGTGACCCTTGCGGTTGGCGCGGCAACCTTCTGCGCCCTCGGGTTGGCGGTGGCGTCCATCATCCCCAACGCCGACGCAGCTCCGGCCATCGTGAATGTCTCGATACTGCCCCTGATGTTCATCTCCGACGTGTTCATACCAATGGATGACAGCCCGGCGTGGATCACCATAGTGGCCGACATATTCCCGGTGCGCCACTTCGCCCAGGCGATGCACACGTCCTTCAACCCTTTCGAGACGGGAGCGGGGTTCGAGCTGCTGCACCTGCTGATAATGGCTGCGTGGCTGGTATTGGGGACGGTGGTTGCGGTGCGGTTTTTCCGATGGGAGCCGCGGCGGTAGAGGTCAGGAGGGCGCTCAGCCGCCCACAACCGCCGGAACAGAGTCATCTCTGCATGGTCTCCAGGGTGGTCATTACCCGCTGCTGTAACGCCTCGAACACCTCGCGGATGCTGCGTCGGGCGTCTACCGTCTCAAACCCGTACTGGATGCCAAGATTGTGGAACTCCTCGAGCAGCGCGTCCTGGTAACGCACGAAACTCGCGTGGCGGTCCGATTCCCACAGGAAGTCCTCGCCCGACTCCCAGTGGTCCAACTCCCGGCTGGCCAGCACCCGGGGCAGCAGATGGTCCACGTCGATGTCCAGGTAGAATACCTGGTCCGGCACCAGGGCGAACTCCAGCACGTCGTCGAGCCATCGGGCGGGGACTCCCCGCACCCGCGCACGGGCGATGATGGAGTAGATGTAGCGGTCGGCCAGGGCGATCTTGCCCGCCTTCAGCGCCGGAATAATGCTCTTTTCCATCCGGTCCCAGAAGTCGGTGGCGTAGAAGAGGCTCATGGTCAGGTGGTCCAGGGTATGGCCCCGCATCGCACGGTCGATGCCGTCTCCCGTCAATTCCGACCGGCGGAACCCGGTCTCCTCCACGGCATAACCCTCGGCTTCGAGCCATTCCCTGAGCAGGGCAATCTGGGTCGAGCGGCCCACCCCGTCGGTCCCCTCGATGACGACCAGCCGTCCCGGCATTTCGCCTTCCCCGAGGTTCAGGGGCGTATGGCCGAAGAATTTCGGCGTAACCATTGGCTGTCCTCCCCGCTTTAGCGGTCAGTCGCCGGGCACCTGGCGCTCACGGCTAGCCGTCTGCCGCGGTAACCGGCTCCAGAGGCCGGCTCCTGGGCGCGGGACGGATGTACCGGCCTGTGAGACCGGTGGCGGCCAGGGCCTCGTTCACGTTCTGGCCGTGGGCTTTCATCGCGCCCGGCAACAGCGGTTCCACGTATTGACGGACAATCTGCTGCTGGGTCGGGATGGGCTGCTTCGCGTCGATGGCCACCAGGCCGAACTCCTCGGTGATGCTGTGGTACTCGTCCAGCAGCCTACCCTGGAAAGCGCGGAAGGAGTCTGCCCTGTTCGACCCGAAGCCCATATCCAGTCCGGACTCGTAAAACCCTATCTCTTCCCGTCCGGAGATGATCCGGCTGATGGACTCCTCCAGCGGTACCCTGAAATAGAGGGCCAGCGACGGAGTGACGGCGAACGAATAGACCCGGCGCAGCCAGTCCCGGTTGACCCCCCGGGCGGCGTCCCTGGCAAAGGCGGTGTAAACGTACCGGTCGGACAGTACGATTATCCCGGCCTTCAGCGCCGGAAGCACCTGGGTATAGACCCGGCTGGCAAAGTCCGCGGCGTGTACCAAGCTGAAGGACATGGGGGTAAGCATCCTATCGTCCTTCCCCCGTTTTGTGGTCAGCCGCACTATGGGGGAGGAGTTCCATTCGGTGAACACAGTTACAAACCCAAGGCTGTTGAGCCACTTCCCCAGCAGGTCCAACTGGGTGCTCTTGCCCGACCCGTCTATGCCTTCGACGACAATCAGCTTGCCCGGATATTCCTCATCATACGGGTGTTCGCCATAGCGTCGGCCCATAGCAAAGCTGGCGCCGATTTTGCCATCCCGGCCGTTATGATCGTTGGTCATCTCTAACCTCTTCTGAGAACGTCTCCCCATACACTGGAAAGCTGGCCCTGTGCACCGGCGAAGAGCCGGCGCGGCCGCTCGGGATCCGCGTTTCTTCTGCGTTTCTGATGTATGGGGCCGGGTACGGTCCCTAAGGGTCCGCGTCGCAGCGGATGTGAATTGACTGGTTGAATTCGGCTTCCCACCTCATTTCAATGCCCGACCCGGATGCCCGGGACCATGCGGGTGTAACCACGGTCACCGAATCGGATTCCCTGGAAATCGACACACTGTCGGCGGGACATCCGGGAGGCAGCCGCCGCTCCAACTCGTCGGCCACCAGCAGCGCGGCGGCAGCCTGGCCTAGGCGACGCTTGTCTCCAGGGGTCAGGAGACGAGTATTCCTGAAACGGCGGGGTATTCTTTCCCGTTCAGCCCGGAGCAGAATCGCTGCAATCTGGGCCGACTCCCGGTGGCTGAATCCGGGCAGGTCGGAGCGGGAGATAACCGCCGCCGTGCGGTTGAAACGGTTATAGAAGTCGATGGCGCTGCCTATGTCGAGCACCAGCGCGGCGCATTGCAGGGAGGACGTCAGTTGGGAGTGTCGTCCCCGCCAGGCCGCGCCCGCAATGCGCCTGGCCAGGTTTGCCCGTCGCGGGCCGCGTTCCGAGTAGCGCAGGGCGAACCGCTGCACCAGTCCGGCAAGACCGTCGACGCGCACGGTGGCGCGTGGGGGCAGCGTAATCTTCCGGTCCTCCGGCAGCGGCTGCGGATGTCGCGCCAGTCCCTCCCGGAGCCCCTGGCCCGACACCATTATTCTGTCCGCCCCCGCGTGGTCCAGCAGCGCCTGGGCCACTACCGCGCCGCCGACGATGGAATGGGTGCGTTCGGGGTTCATGCCGGGGATGTGCCGGCGTTCCTCCCGGGTCGCGCCGGATAGCCATGTTGTCAGTTTGGCCAGGCTGGCGGCGCTGATGGAATAACCGTGCATCTTGAGTATCGGATAGCCTTCGTTCCTGCGCTCCAGTCTGGCCAGCAGCCGCAGCGACCCGCCGGAACCTACCAGCGCGCCGGAGCCGTCCAAGCGCCGGACCTGAGCCGAGGCCAGAACTTCCCTGACGTAGCGGTACGCAGCGTCCAAGTCCTCCTGCGCCGGACGGTCGGTAAGGTTGAAGCGGTTGGCGATGCGCAGGCTGCCCAAGGGCAGTGAATTCACGGTCTCCAAGCACCGCTTGCTGAACTCAACCGTCTCCAGGCTGCCCCCTCCCAGGTCGGCCATCAACCCGTTGCTCACCGGCAGCCCATGCACCGCTCCGGCGAAGCAGTAGGCTGCTTCCTCATCACCCGAGATAATGCGGAAGTCCACCCTGAACCTGCGGGTAGCAGCATCGGCTATCTCGGCCGCGTTCTTGGACAGGCGGAGGGCCTCGGTGCCCACAGCGTAGACCTTCGCGGCCCCGTATCCCAGGCACACTTGGACGAAGTCCTCGATGGCTTCCAGCGTCCGTTCCACGATGTCCTCGTCCAGCAACGCCTGTTCGTTGAGATGGTCCATCAGGTACAGGTTCACCCGGTGCTGGGCAACTACCTCGATGCCTCCACCCTCGTTGACCCGCATCACCACGGCCCTCGCCGACCCGGACCCGATGTCGATAACGGCAGTGACCGGGCAGACTGGCGAAGCCGACCGGCCCGTCGGGTACGGGTGTTCCAGACCGGAGAAGCCCATGAACTCTTCCCGCCTGGGGTCCGGGGCGGTAATGCCCCCATTTGCACCAGAATGTAGCTGCATGTTCAGACTGGATTGGCCCGCTCTACCCGCGGGCAACAACCCTTTCCTCCTGCAATGCGGATCCTACGCTACCGCTCCGGCCCCGCACGGGTTGAGGGTATGTCCCTCAGTCCTGCGGAAACGTCAACCCCTGGCCCGTAAACCGCGCTCAACCTACCGGTATGGGCCAAGCGTTGCCGTTGGCGATGATAATACAGCTTCAGCACTACGGCAACGACAGACGCCACAGGCAGGCGTGTGCAGAGTCCGATTGACATAGGTAAACCTTTGACATAAGTAGACCTTCTTCCATAGAGCAGGAACAGCACCCGCCTAATCTGACCCACCTATCTGATGGAAGGAGGTCAGTATGGAGTATAGACCGGCGGGGTTTGATGTCAATGACGGCGCCCAGGGATTCGTGGTGAACGCGGGCAGCCTGTATGATTTTCTGAGCCGCCCGGAAGACCGGCGAGACGCCCGTGGCATACGTTACAGCCTGACGCGCGTCCTGGTCTTCGTGCCGTCGGCCAAACTGGCGGGAGAAGACTGGCGCCATTTGCGCTTGGGACACGCGCAACGGATGATGGCGGCGGTCAACAACTTGGTCCTGGGGCTGTTGCTGCGGCGAGGAGCGCCATCGCAGACTTTGGCAAGGTCAGCGTGGCGGGGTATGAGTACCCCGGATGCAAATCTGGCCAATCAGCGAATAATTCGGGAAGCGAATGCCATTGCTCCCCATCATGGCTGCCCCATACTCGGGTAAGCCGCTGCTGCAGGACAGGCCCTTGTAAAGCCCTGCGATTGCCCCGGCCCTGCGATCAGGGTGTGCGTCATAAATTTGGGTGTTACTTGTGGTGGCCGATGGGAGACCGTCGCCAAGGGTGATTGGCGGCAGGCCGGCGAGGGGGTTTTGAGGATTCCAGTTCGCCGGATAGTGCAACACCGGCGGGGCTTTTCACTGGGGCCTCCGGTTCATCCACCGCTCTGGGTTTGCCCTTGGATTCTCCTGTATTCGCCGCTCCACTGGTCTCTCCGGGTGTCCCGGTGTCCTGAAGCGCCTGCCTTCCGCCGCAGCGAACCCCCACGCAGCGAACCCCCACGCAGCGAACCCCCACGCAGCGAACCCCCAGTCTGATCCGCCGGGCTATCCGGGGCCACTCCTCAGCCCAGCGACCGCTGCAAACCACATTGCGCAAGCCCAGCATCGGGTCCACGTGAGGCCGCGCCCAGTGCATTCCCCCTCCCTTCAACCTGGCTTCCACCACCAGTTTATTGGCGCTCTCCACCGCACCGCTCCCGATGGGCCAGCCCTGGGCTTGAAAGTGCCGGTAGCGCATCTGGGATTCCCTCTTTTCCAGATAGGCCAGGGGTTTGCTCAGGCCGGTTTCCTGGCTCTGAACCAACGCCCTCAGGGCCGGCACACCGCACCGGCCCCCTCATGTTTGAGACGGTGGGCCTGCTCCCTTTGCCATTCATCGGCCATCGAAGAACCTTCCCCGAATACACCCCGGCCTATCTCAGCCACATACCCCACAGCATGGGGATAGTCCAGTATCCTGGCGCTTCCGGGACAATGAAAGTCTCCGAACCCTTGAATCCATTCGGCGCCGTCGGACACCAAGGCTACCTGACCCCATTCATCCACCCCACGCCGGTGAGTCTCCGCCAGAGCCCACCGGGTAAAACTGGCCGCGCCGGTCATCCGGGAAAAGGATGACACTTTCCTCAAGACCCCGGATTCTTCTCCATCTGCCGCCTCAGCCACCTCCCCGACCACCACCGTCTTTACCTCGGACCATTCTCCTCCCACCAATGGCGCCATCGCCCCGTCCACCTCCACCACCAACCGGTCTGAGACTGAACCAGGCAAATCCCGAGGCAGTTCCCCACCCTGTTCCAACATCCCGGCTTCTTCCTCTTGGATAGCTACGTAAGCTGCCCCAGCCCCTTCGGTATGCCGCCTCACGGTGGCTTCGCTAAGGGAACCCAGCTTCATCCAGTCCAACAGCAACTGCTGTGCCTGGGCGAAGGGCATCCAACTCCCCAGCCTTACCAGAACCTCTTCCAACCCCGGAGTCAGGCTGCCCGGCAATAATTCCAGTTCTTCATCCAGGGGGGAAAAGTTTCCCGCCGCAAGCAGGACAGACCCCGTACTCCCGTTCCAGCGTCACCTCTTGTCTCCCCAGAGTTTGCAAACGCCTCCGCCTCTTGCCCCAACACACCAGTTCCCGGCCGCAACCCGGACACTCCGGCCTTTCTCCCGGCTGATTGCCGCTCCAACCGGCAGAGGCACTGGCCAAAGCCGTATCCTGGAGCATCCGGCCCCGCAACTTCGCCAGCCTCAGGTCCAGTTCCGTTTCAATTTCGGCAAAGGTGGCCTTCGGATTATCCAACCGCCACTCCTTCATCCCAGAAATTACTTCCTCGCTCAACTCTTGCCATCCAGACCCCAATTCCTCCGGCTCCATACCACTCACTCCCTCTCCAGTTGTCTTCCAAGTCTCTATCCCTACTTTACTCCCATCCCCGGCCTCCCCAAAACTTTGACGCACACCCCTGCGATCAACCACCGTTGTTCCTCTCTCACCGCAATGTTAGAATCAGCGGGTGGAACAGCCAGTTGCCGACGGCCTTCTACGCTCCAACGCCAGCATCGCCCGCGACATGGGGCTTATGCTCGACCGCTACGGCCCCTTCGAGGCGGAGCCGCGGCTGGACGCCGCCCATGAAATAGTCTTCACCATCCTCTCCCAGCACACCTCCGACCTCAACTCCTCCAGGGCCTTCAAACGGCTCATGGAACGCTTCGGCACACTGCAAGCGGTGGCTGTGGCGGACGTTGCCGACATCGAGGAGGCCATCGCCCCCGGCGGGCTGGCCAAAGTCAAGGCCCCGCGCATCAAGGAAGTCCTCGGAATGGTCCTGGACCTCAACGGCGGCTCCCTGGACCTCTCCTTTCTCCGGGAGTTGCCCCTTGCCGACGCCAAGGCCTGGTTGCGGCAGCTACCGGGCATTGGGCCAAAGTCGGCGGGCATCATCCTGAACTTCTCCCTGGGAATGCCCGCAATGGCCATTGACACCCACATCTACCGCGTCTGCAAGCGCATGGGCATCATCGGCCCAAAGGTGTCGGCGGACAAGGCCCACGACCTGCTGGAGGCCGCGGTCGAACCCGATTCCGTGTACCAGTTTCATCTGGCCTTCATCACCCACGGACGCCAGGTGTGCAAGGCCCAGCGCCCCCGCTGCCCGGAATGCGTGGTTGCCGCCGATTGTCCGTCCCGGGACCAGTTCGCCGAGACTGAAAACGCGCCGGAGCGCAACGCCGAAGAAGATGCCCCGGCCGCCCTGGGGCCTATGGCAAGACGCAGGAAAGCCGTAGCCACTCCGCGCCGCGGCTCGAGACGGACGCCCCATTCTCCTCATAACAGCGGAAAAGACCAGCCACCATGAAGGTAGGAATCATCAGCGTAACGGGTTACGCAGGCTCCGGGTTAGTCCGTATCCGCTACCGCCGTCCCGAGGTGGAGATAGCGCCGGTCACAGGACGAAGCGACGTCGGCCAGAAGCCGGGCGACTGTTTCCCCACCTGTCCGCTCTTGACTTGACTGTTGATCCCGGTCCTGACGGCAGCCTGGACCTGGTGTTTTCGGCCCTGCCCCACAAGGCCAACGCCGAGGCGGTGATTCTACCCGCAACGGCAAACAAGCGCGGTCGCCCCCACAGTCATCCCCGTGAAAACGGGAATCCACCGACTGGCCTAAGTGAGTGACCACTCCAAATTGGGATGCCGCTAAAACGTTGGCGGCATCCCGCTGATTGTAGTAACATAGAAGTGTGCCCCGGTCGTCTAGCCAGGTTAGGACGCCACCCTTTCAAGGTGGAGGTCATGGGATCGAAGCCCATCCGGGGTACCAACTCACATCTTCCGGCCCACGTTATTATCCCCTTCCCGTTTCCTGCCGTCTCAGGCATCCTGCCAACATCATTTCCTAAACGCCGTCAAACCTGAAATCACTCCTGATCCGACCCCCACGCCACCGCGATTTTATTGATGCTCCATTCCCCCCGTGCTATGATTGGGCCAGCCCCTTCATCCTCCCCGTGAGCTTTGGTATTGGTGTGGTGGCCCTGAAGCAACCGCGTTTCGGACTTCCTTCCCCAAGGCTTGCCGCGCCCGCCCAATCAGGCTGCATGGGCGGCCTGAAATGAGTGCTGGCCCAAGCTCGACCCACCAAATTGACATTTCCATCGACGGCCCGTTTCAAGATAGGGTCAACGAAAACTGGCTTAAGTCCGTCGTGCAAGCGGGGTTGGACGCTGCCGTGGAACAGCGCGACAGGGTGCAGGTGAGCCTGCTGGTGACTGGGGATGACGTGCTGCGGGAACTGAACCGGCAATTCCGGGGCTTGGACGAAGTTACCGATGTCCTTTCCTTCTCCACCGCCCACGCCGGACACTGGGAAGGAGAGTCCGGCGGGCCGCAGGATATGTACCTCAAACCCGGCGACACCGACGACTTCCCACTGATTCTGCCTCCCGGCGAGCTGCCGCCCCTGGGCGAGGTAGTGCTGTCCTACCCCCAGGCCGAGCGTCAGGCCGTTGAGCATAACCGCCCCGTCGATCTTGAGGTCGCGCACCTGATTATCCACGGCCTGTTGCACCTTGCCGGTCATGACCACGAGGAGCTGGAGGAACGCGCTCTCATGGAGTCTCATGAGAGGGCCGGGTTGGATGCCGTGTCCCGCATAAATATGCCCCAAATGGAACCTCAGCGCCCATGACCACCCAGGTCTACTACCGGAAATGGCGCCCCAACAGCTTCAGCGACCTGGTGGGCCAGGAGCATGTCGCCTCCACACTGCGCCAGTCTGTCAAGACTGGCCGCGTCTCCCATTCCTACCTCTTCTGCGGGCCGCGGGGCAGCGGCAAGACCACCACCGCCCGCATCATGGCGAAGGCGGTCAACTGCCTCGACCTCCAGGATGGCGACCCGTGCAACGCCTGCGCCAGTTGCGAGGCCATCAATGACGGCCGGTTCATGGACATCATCGAGCTGGACGCCGCCAGCAACCGGGGCATCGACGAAATCCGTGACATCCGAGACAAGGTGAACTTCGCCCCAGTCCAGGGACGGCGCAAGGTCTACATCCTGGACGAAGCCCACATGCTCACCGCGGGCGCGTCCAACGCCTTCCTCAAGACTCTGGAAGAACCGCCCGGCCACGTCATTTTCGTCCTGTGCACCACCGAGGCGCACCGGATACTGGCCACCATAGTTTCCCGGTGCCAGCGTTTCGACTTCCGCCGTATCCCGTTGGAGCAGGTCCTCTCCCGCCTGTCGGAAATCACACAGGCCGAGGGTGCGTCGGTAGACACCGAGGCCCTGCGGATGGTCGCCCGGTTCTCCGCCGGCAGCCTGCGGGACGCGGAGAACCTGCTGGAGCAACTGGTGGTCTCCTACAGCGGCGGCGTGGGTGTCCAGCAGGTGGAAGACCTCCTCGGCCTGGGCCACGGCGAGCGGTGGCTGGAACTGGCCCGGTTCCTCCTCATGGGCAACACCTCCGGCGCGTTGGAAGCCATCAACGAAGCTGCTTGGGACGGCGCGGACTTGCGCCAACTGCACCGGCAGACAACGGAATTGCTTCGCGCGGCTATGCTCATCCACTGGGGATCAGATTCCATAGTGGACCTGCCCGACCACACCCTGTCCCAGATGCGGGAACTGGTGAAACAGCTTCCCCCCTGGCGTATCGTCAAGGCGTTAAAGATATGGGGCGAAGTGAACATGCGCTATGACGCCCCCTCACCCCTGCCGCTGGAACTGGCCTCGGTGCAGATCTGCGACGACAGCGCGGCCCCGCCGGTCGCCGTCGCTCCCGAAGAAGCCCGTCCTCCGACCCGAAGTCCGGCTCCGTCCACGTCCTCGCCGACTCCTGCCCGAAACACTCAGCCAAGAGCTGCTGAGTCTGCGCCTTCGGCCACGGCTCGTCAGGCCCCGCCTCCCAGACCTCCCCAGGCCAGGCCCGCACCCGCCCAGCAGCGTCCGCCCGCGCCGAGAACGCCCGCGGCAGAGGAAGGCAGCGTGGCAGCCAACTGGACGACTGTCGTCAAGGCATTGGGCAGGCACAAGGGCAAGAAGTATAATCTGGGGGCGCTGCTCCGGGACTGCAAGGCCGCGGATGTGTCCATAGTCGATAACACGCTCGTACTCCCCTTCACCCACAGGGCCAACCTGGAGCGGATGCAGGAAGAAATTGGCGACCCCAAGTGCCGGACTCTGGTCGGGGATGCGGTGAGCCGCGCCTTTGGCGAGACCTACGAGTTCAAGCTGACCCTGCTTGAGGACAACCGGGAGAACGGCGGGCCGTCCGGCGCGGCCCGAAACAGTCCTCTGGTGCGGGCCGCCATCGGCATGGGAGCCAGGATTATCGAGGAGGAGCCGAAATGAACCGCAACCGCGGCAGCCGGGGCAATCGCGGCGGCAACAACATGATGCGCCAGGCGCAGCAACTTCAGGCCCAGTTGCAGAAAGCCCAGGAAGAGCTGGAGGTCATGACTGTCGAGGGCAGCGCCGGCGGCGGTGTGATCAAGGTTGTCATGTCCGGCAAGCAGGTTGTCGAGTCTGTGACCATCGAACCCGAGGCCGCCGAGGACCTGGACTTGCTCCAGGACCTGGTGGCCGCAGCGGTCAACGACGCCTTCAGCAAGACCCAGGAACTCGCCGCCGAAAAGATGGGCGCAATTACCGGGGGAATGAACATCCCCGGACTGGGGTAGCGCCGCTGTGAGCACTCTTCCTCCGTATCTATCTGCGTTTCCCGCCCGGCGGGCCCGGTAGGTGCGGCATGAGCATGGGACCTCTGCCCGCGGCGTCCCCCTCCCTGGCGCGGCTGGTGCAGGAACTTCACAAGCTCCCCGGCATCGGCCCCAAGAGCGCCCAGCGGCTTGCCTATCACCTCATTCGCCTTCCCGAGGATGAAGCCTTGGCCTTGGCCGACGCCATCACCAGCGTCAAGCGCAATGTCATCTTCTGCCAGGACTGCCAGAACCTCACAGACATCTCGCCCTGTTCGATATGCCAGGAACCTCGCCGCAACCGGGAGCAGATTTGCGTGGTGGAAGACCCTCTGGACGTGATGGCCCTGGAGCGTACCCATTGCTACGACGGCCTGTACCACGTGCTGCACGGGGTCATCTCTCCCCTGAACGGCGTCACGGCCCACGATCTGAAGCTGGACGACCTGTTCAAACGCCTGGAATCCGATATCGTCGAAGAGTTGGTCATCGCCACCAACCCGACCCTCGAAGGCGAGGCCACATCGATGTACATCCGCCGTCACCTGGAGGGCAGGTCAATCAGGATTACCCATCTGGCCAGGGGCCTGCCTGTAGGCGGCTCCCTGGAATACTCCGACGACCAGACCCTCCGCCGGGCCTTCCAGGGCAGGCAGGAGCTTTAACGATGCCGCCCCCGTCGACCTACCACTGCGATGCCCTCATTCTGAAGCACATCCCCTTCGGCGAGAGCGGCTTGCTGGTGACTTTCTACACCGCCGACCGCGGCAAGGTGCGCGCCGTTGCCAGGGGCGCAAGGCGTTCCAACAGCAAGCTGGTGGGCCACCTGGAACCGTTGACCCAAGCCAGGCTGAGCCTCCGCAGGGGCCGGAACCTCGACGACGTGGAGCAGGTGCAGGTCATTGAGAGCTTCGGCCCCCTCAAGGATGACCTGGATTCCATCACTAATGGGTTCTACGTCGCCGAGCTTGTTGATGGCTTCGGCTCGGAAAACGGCGCCAACCATCCCCTATATAGACTGGCCATCGAGACCCTCCATGCTGTCTCCGGCGACTCTGACCCATACCTGCCCTTGCGCTGCTTCGACCTGCAACTGCTGAGCGTCTCCGGTCTGAAACCCGAGCTCTACCGGTGCGTGGAATGCAGCCGTGAATTGGAACCTGCCCGCCACCGCTTCAGCCCGGCCCTGGGCGGGACCCTATGTCCGGACTGCCACCCCACCGACGCCCTGGTAATGCCCCTTTCCTTGCAGGGGGTCAAGGTGCTGCGGCTGCTGGACCGGAGCAGTCCGGGCAGTATTCATCCATTGCGAATGCGCGAAAACCTGAAACGGGAAGTCCGGGGTCTGCTGGAAGTCACCCTGGAATACTGGCTGGACTTCCAGATTCGTTCCAATTCCTTCCTGAAAGAGCTTCACCGCGAATCTCGTCCTGCTGTATATACGTAGGACATTTAAGCAATCTGCTGACAGGCCGCCTTAACGGGCCGCCTCACTGGGCTAAAGAGGTTCGATGGTGTTCAAGAAGGTTCTTATCGCCAACCGCGGCGAGATTGCTTGCCGCATCATCCGCACCTGTCGCAAACTCGGCATCGGCACTGTAGCCGTCTACTCCGACGCGGACCGGGACTCCCTTCACGTGCGCATGGCCGACGAAGCCTGTCTTCTCGGTGAAGCCCCTCCGTCGCACAGCTACCTCAACGTGGACCGGGTTCTTGAAGCCGCGCGCCGGTCCGGCGCGGAGGCTGTCCACCCCGGTTACGGCTTCCTGTCCGAGTCTGCTGACCTCGCCCGCGCCTGCCAGGACGCGGGACTCCGCTTCATCGGACCGTCTCCAACGGTCATGGAGCGGATGGCCGACAAACTCCACGCCCGCAAGCTGGCCGCGAAGGCCGGGTTGCCTGTGATTCCAGGCGCTTGGGAAGCTGTTGACGACTCCAAAGCCGAACAGTGCGCCCGGGAGTTAGGATTCCCGCTCATGGTCAAGGCCGCCGGGGGCGGCGGCGGTATCGGCATCGACGTTGTCCACTCCATGGAGGAACTGGCGCTAATCATCCGGCGTATCAGGCACGTATCAGAGAGCGCCTTCGGCAGCCCCCGTCTCTATTTCGAGCGATACCTTGGGGGTGCGTCCCATATCGAGGTGCAGATCATCGGCGATGAGCATGGGAACCTGGTCCACCTCTATGAAAGGGACTGCTCCATGCAACGCCGCAACCAGAAGCTGGTGGAAGAGACCCCGGCGGTGAAGTTGTCGCCGGAACTGCGCCGCCGCATTCACAACATGGCGCTGGAGCTTGCCAGGCGCGCCGGATACGTCAACGCGGGCACCGTAGAATTTCTGGTCTGCCCCGATGGGCAGGTATTCTTCCTGGAAGTGAACACCAGGTTACAGGTGGAACACGGCGTCACTGAGATGATTACCGGGCTGGACATCGTGGAACTGCAACTCCGCGTGGCCGCCGGGGAACCACTCCCTGTCCGTCAGGACGACATCGTGGCCAACGGACATTCCATTGAGGCCCGCATCTACCCCGAAGACCCGGTGACCTGCATTCCCCGGACCGGAGAGGTAACCGGCTTTAGCCTTCCTACGGGCGAAAACGTCAGGACCGATTCCGCCCTTTGCGCCGGATACCAAGTTGGGTTACACTATGAGCCGTTGTTGGCGAAAGTCATGGTGTGGGGGGAGAATCGCGAGGAGTCGGTGAAGCGTCTATTACAAGCCCTCCTGTCGGTCAGGGTCGAAGGTCTAACCCACAACGTTCCCCTTTTGCGCGACGTCCTGACCAGCAGGGAGTTCGTCGAGTCCACCCACCATACCGGCTCCCTGGCGCACGTTATCGAGGACCGGAACGGTTACGCCCCCTCTCCCAACGGGAACGGAGCCATGCCGGGCAATGGACACGACAAAAATGAGCGGGAAGTCGCAGCGGCCATCGCCGTAGCGATGGCAATGGCCATGAAGGTCAACTCCTCAGACAGCGCCCCCGCAACCCACGCTCCCAACGTTTGGCGTTCCTACGGACGGCGCGCCCAGTTGCTCTCCCGCACGATGGGGGGTAGCAGGGGTTGGCGGTAACTTCCCTCAGAGTTCGGGTTGGCGATACCTGGTACTCAGTTGAAGTCGGCGACCTCACCTATTCGCCCATCGAGGTAACCGTAGAGGGCGAGACCTTTCAGGTTGAGGTCGATGGTCTGCCTCCAAGACCCCAGCCGGGAGCGCGTCCCGAACGCAGGCGTCCCGCAGAACTGGTGCAACCTCCGTCCCGGCGCCAGAGCGGAGGCGCAGCCGCAGACCCCTCGGACAGCAACCTGCGCAGCCCTATGGCCGGCCGCGTCATCGCTATAATGGTCCGCCCCGGCGATCAGGTCTCGGTGGGGGACGAGGTTTGCATCGTCGAGGCCATGAAGATGGAGCAGAGCATTCGGGCCGTCCGCAGCGGCGTGGTCAAGACCATCCACGTCCAGCCAATGGACTCCGTGGGCGCAAACGACCCCCTTATCGAACTTGAGTGACCGGAACTTGAGTGACCCGCAGCCGGATGCGGCTTCCTCCCGTTTACCGCCTTGCTCCGGCAACCCGCCATAGACCAAGGAGTGAAAGAAACTATGGAAACAGTCAGTTTCACGAACATGGCCGACGGCACAGCAGAAGACTATGAGCTCCTGGGCAGGCTCGAAGCCGAACTGGCTGCGGGAGTCGCAGACCGGGTGTTGGAGCAACTGCGCGCCCTCAAGAACTCCTTCGGCGGCTACAAGATTGACCGGCTGGAGCACTCACTCCAGTCCGCCACCCGCGCCTACCGCGACGGCGCGGACGAGGAAACCATAGTCGCCGCCCTGCTGCACGACATCGGCGACCTGCTCGCCCCCCACAACCACAGCGAGATGGCCGCGGCGGTGCTGCGTCCCTACGTGTCCGAGAAGACCTACTGGATTCTCAGGCAACATGGCCTGTTCCAGACCTATTACTACGCTCACCATACGGGCGGCGACCGGAACGCCCGGGACCGTTTCCGTGACCACCCCTACTACCGGGCCGCGGTCGATTTCTGCGAGCGGTGGGACCAGTCCTCTTTTGACCCGGGATACATCTCGGAACCGCTGGTCACCTTCGAGCCGATGGTACGCCGCATCTTCGCCCGCGAACCCTTCAGCCATCAGCCTGACCGGTAGCCTGGCCGCTCACCCCTGGGGACGGGTCCTGTACGCGGCTCAACGCCCGGCATGGCCGTTGAGGGTCCGCTTCTGAGCGAAGGCTTAAGACACTGCCGCTGCCCTTGACGGTTAGTTGACCATAACCTAAATTATGGCAACGGCATCCGATGTATCCCCCGACCCCACGACTCAGCCGGCGCGGAAGATGATTGGCGAGGAGGTCTCTTGATGGCTGGACGTCTCCTGGACACTATTGATGCTCCCAGCGACCTGAAGCCCCTGAGCCGCAGACAGTTGGCCCAGGTCGCCCAGGAGGCGCGAGACACCATCATCTCCGTGATTACCGAGCGCGGCGGCCACCTGGCATCCAACCTGGGCGTCGTCGAGATGACGCTGGCGCTGCACCGGGTCTTCGACAGCCCCACCGACCGCATAGTCTGGGACACGACCAACCAGTTGTACACCCACAAGCTGGTCACGGGACGGCGCGACGAGTTCAAGGACATCCGGCTGGAGGGCGGCCTGTCCGGGTTCGGAGAGCCGAGGGAAAGCCCCCATGACACCCTCTGCGCCGGTCACGCGGGCACCGGACTTTCCATAGCGTTGGGCGTGGCCCAGGCATCGGCGAGCCGGGGCCTGGACTCCTGGACCATCGCCATCGTGGGTGACGGGGCGTTGACCTCCGGATCCAGCTTCGAGGCCCTGAACAACATCGTCCATCTGAATCCCGAAAAGCTTATTGTCGTGCTCAACGACAACGGCATGTCCATATCCGAAAACATCGGCTTCCTGACCAACTGGCGCAAGCGGGTGATCACCCATCCCGAATACCACGCCATGATCGGGCGCATGAAGTCTTTGTCCAAGCGGGTGCCCACGGGCGATGCCATCTACCGGCTGGTGAAGCGGTTCCGGGACGGGCTGGACAGCTTCATCCTGCCCACCACCTTCTGGACCGAGATCGGGTTCCAGTATCTCGGCCCGGTGGACGGCCACGACTTCAAGCAGCTTGAGGAGACCCTGGCCCAGGCGAAGCAGACCGGTGGCATGGTGCCCCTGGTCCACGTGGTGACCCACAAGGGACACGGCTACGAACCCGCCGAGGACGACCCGGTGCGGTTCCACCAGCCAAGCTCGCCCCTGGGCGACACCTCGGGCGCGCCCACCTACTCCAAGGTGTTCGCCGAGACCGTCACGCGGCTGATGAAGGAAGACGAGTCGGTGGTGGGAATCTCGGCGGCTATGCTGGAAGGGACGGGGCTGGCGGAGGTCCGCAGCGAGTTCCCGGACAGGGTGTTCGACGTTGGCATCGCGGAGCAGCACGCCGTGAGCATGGCCGCGGGCATGGCGTCCAGCGGACTTACGCCCTTCGTGTCCATCTACTCCACGTTCCTGCAGCGGGCCTTCGACCAGGTGATCCACGACGTCTGCCTGCAAAACCTGCCCGTGACCCTGATCGCGGACCGCGCCGGGATCGTGGGCGAGGACGGCAAGACGCACCACGGAGCATTCGACATTTCCTACCTGCGGTGTCTCCCCAACGCGGTGGTGGCCGCGCCGATGGACGAGAACGACCTGCAGCACCTGGTCTACACGGCCTACAAGCATCCCGGCCCCTTCGCTATCCGCATCGCCCGGGGTACGGCCACAGGCGTACCCCTAGACGCCGACCTGAAGGAACTGCCCCTGGGCAGGGGTTCAGTGGTCCGGGAGGGCCGCGACGTGGTCATATTCGGACTGGGCAAACCGGCCTACGCGGCCCTGGAGGCGGCGGAAAAGCTGGCCGACTATGGCATCGACTGCGGCGTGGTGAACCCCCTGTTCGTGAAGCCCCTGGACGTTGACCTGCTGCTGGATGCCGCCCGCAGCGTCGGGCGCATCGTGACGGTGGAGGAGAACGTGCTGTCGGGCGGGTTCGGCTCGGCGGTGCTGGAGGCCCTGGCCGAGGCCGGACTGGAGGATGTGTCGGTCCACCGCATCGGTCTGCCCGACTCGTTCATCGAGCACGGCACGGCGGCGGACCAGCGCCACCGGCTGCACCTGGACGCCGAGGGCATAGCCGAACAGGTCCGGGAGACCTTCTTCCCCGAGGCCACCCCCCAGATCCGCCGGGGAATGGCGGCGTGAGGCAGGTGCGCTCATGCCCGAAGTAAACCCGGAGATACTGGCCTGGGCAAGGGAGACCGCCGGACTTTCTCAGGAGTCGGCAGCGAAGCGGCTGGGGTTCCGAGACAGCCGCACTTCTTCAGCCGCAGAAAAGCTGGACGCTCTGGAATGCGGCGACAAAGAGCCGACCCGTCCCCAGATTGTCAGGATGGCAGACGCCTACCGCCGTCCGCTCCTTACCTTCTACTTGCCCCAACCGCCGGTCGCCGGGGACAGAGGGGCAGACTTTCGGACTGCGCGTTCCGAAAGCTCACTTGAGGGAGACGCCCTGCTTGACGCGCTAATCCGGGACATCCGGGCGCGCCAGAGCATGGTGCAGGCTGTTCTGGAGGACGAGGAAGAAGCAAAGCCGCTACCGTTCATCGACTCGCACCGCATGGAAGACGGGCTGGTGGAACTGCTGGCGTCGCTGCGGCGGGTGTTGGGCGTGGAGTTGGCGGACTTCCGCGCCGAAGCCAACGCCTCCGATGCTTTCAACCTGCTGCGCGGGAGCGCCGAGAGCGCGGGGATATTCGTGCTAATCAAGGGGGATCTGGGCAACTATCGCTCCACGATAGACACCTCTACCTTCCGCGGCTTTTCCATAGCGGACCCTTTGGCCCCCTTCATTGTCATTAACGACAACGACGCCAGACCAGCATGGTCGTTCACCCTGCTGCACGAAACGGTACATTTGTTGTTGGGTCAGACCGGGGTTGGCTCGGTTAGCGCCGAGAATGATGTGGAACGGTTCTGCGACCACGTTGCAGGGGAGTTCCTGTTACCGGAGGAGGAGTTGCAAGGGCTGGACCTTGATGGACTCCACGACATCGGCGAAGTATCGGAACGCATCAGCCGCTTCGCCCGTAGGACTAACCTGGGTCGTACTATGGTGTCCTATAGAGCATACAGGTCGGCCCTCATCAGCCAGCAGACCTTCGGACAACTCAGCTACACCTATCACCAACAATGGCGAGAGGAACGGGACCGTAACCGCGACCAGGCGGGGGACCGGGACGGGGGGCCGAACTACTACGTGGTGCGGCGGCACCGGTTGGGTGGGCGAATCACCAATCTAGCACGTCGGATGATGTCGGACGGAACTTTGTCCACATCCAAGACGGCCCGCATCCTGGGAGTCAGGCCCAGGCAGGTCCAACCGCTGTTGGGGTCTACGGATCCGTAGTAGATATAGCCAGTGTTGTACCTCCTCGATGCCAACGTGCTTATAGACGCAAACCGTGATTACTACCCAATCGAGAGGGTGTCACAATTCTGGAGTTGGCTACTGGAAATGGCGGGACTGGGGCGAGTGAAAGTTCCCCTGGAGATTTTTGAGGAAATCACTACTCCTAGACCCGACCCCAGTAGACCAGATGCCTTGGTCCAGTGGCTAGTCAACCATGAGGATGTTTTGGTGCTCGACGAGTTGGTTGATGTGGAGCTTGTGGGGCGTGTTACCTATGAGGGTTACGCTGACGACCTGACCGATGATGAAATCGAGAAGATCGGGCGTGACCCGTTTCTCATTGCATACGCTTTGGCGGCTCCACAACGGCGTTGCGTGGTGACAACGGAGCATTCCAGGCCAAGCCGAAGACGGGCCAACCGCCATGTCCCGGATGTGTGCCGCGACCTTGGTGTACTTTACCGTGACACTTTTCAACTTATACGTGACTTGGATTTCCGGGCGTAAGGCGGGGGGCAAGGCCCGGAAATCCAAGAGGCCCCGGAAAACTCCGGGGCCTCGTTATGTTCGCGGCTCGCTGCGAGCGCGGGTTTGGGGCCTAGCCTATGCCGTTCTTGAGCAGGCGGCCGGGGAATGCGCCGGTGGGGTTGCCGTCCTGGAAAGTGACTTGGCCGTTGACCAGGGTCCAGCGGTAGCCCTTGGCCTTCTGGATGCGCCGCCACTCGCCACCGGGGAGGTCTTCCGCCACTTCGCTGGGGAGGACTTCCAGTTTGTCCAAGTCGTAGACCACTATGTCCGCGGGTGCGCCTTCCTTGATTGCGCCCCGGTCGCGGAAGCCGCCGAAGTGGGCGGGAAGATAGGACAGCTTGTAGTGGGCGTCCTCCAGGGTGATGACCTTCTCGTCGCGCACCAGCCAGGTGAGCATGTCCGTGGGGTAGATGCCCGCGGTCAGGAATTTCACGTGCGCGCCGCCGTCAGAGACCCCGGCCACGATGTGGTTGGAGTCCAGCACCTCGGCGGTGAACTGGGCCTGGTCGCGGCCCTGGGTGTCGGCGAAGAACTCGGTGGCCAGGTCGTCCTCAACGCACATGTCCAGCAGCGCGTCGACGACGTGCTTGCCCTTCTCGTCGGCTATCTGCTGCACCGTCTGTCCGGCCTGGGGGCTGGACGCCTCGGTCTCGTCGGGGGCCAGGGCGATCATGTGCCCGTCAACCACGTTGACCACAAATGACTTCAGGCGCAGGTCGGGGTTGGTGATACTGCGTCCGCCGTCGTGCTCGTACTCGTAGCCGTGGATGTCGCAGACGAACTTCTCACCATCACTGTCGACGCAGCCGCCCTGGTGGGGGCAGACCACCGAGAGCATCCGGTAGCCGTCGCGGGTGTTAATCAGGAAGTAGTCGCCGCCGCCAGCGGACACTTTGGCCGGCAGGTGGGGGAAGTCGGACTCGGCCCCGATGTCGATCTTGACCTTGCGGGTCATCACCTGGAGGCTGCCCACGGAGCCGGGAGTGACCTGGGTGGGGCGGCGTCCCGAGTCCCATTCCTCCTTGAGCTTGCGGCGCATCTCCGGGTCCTGCATCTTGGCCTTGCGGGTGGCCTTGTCGCCCAGGGTGACCTCGCGCCACATGGGAGTGTCGTCGAACAGGTTCCAGTCCTCGAATGTAAGCTCGAAGCCGCCGCGGCGGGTAGCGCCCTGGCCGTAGACCCGCAGGCCCCGCTCGGCGCAGCTTTCCAGCCAGCGGATGCGCTCCCGGTGCTGCTCGGGGTGGACGGCGTTGGGAGCGACGGCCTGGTAGAGCACCGGACGGCCGGAGACCTCAGCCACCTTCTCGAAGAAGAGTCTGGTCTCCTCGCCCAGGGGCCGGCCTTCCTCGCCAGTCTCCTGGTAGGCCAATTCGATGAAACCCTCGTCCCGGTCGGCCAGCAACTTGGCGAAGGTCAGGACCTCATGCTCGGAGAGCAGGTCAGTGATCATGGGGGTGCCGTCGTAATCGCGCTGCACCGAGTTGACGCCCAGCACCTGGGCCGACCAGCCGCAGGCTCCGGCGTCCATAGCCTCATGAATGAGCCGGACCATCTCCTGCAACTCTTCCTCGGTGGGACGGCGCGTCTTGGCCTCGTCCCAGCCCATGACCCAGGCATAGAGAGGAGTCAAGGGTACATAGGTGAGGCAGTTGACGCCCTTGGGGGTGTTGGTCAGGCTCTCGATGAAGTCCGGGAAGGTGACCCAGTTCCAGGGCATACCCTCCTTCATGGCGTCGTAGGGGATAGCCTCGTTGCGGGTCATGCTGAGCATGGCGCGGTCCTGGTCCTCGACCCGCGAGGGGGCGAAGCCGAAGCCGCAGTTACCCAGGGCGACGGAAGTGACGCCGTGCCAGCCGGACAGGGTGCAGTAGGGGTCCCAGAAAATCTGGGCGTCGTAGTGGGTGTGCAGGTCGACGAAGCCCGGGGCGACGATCAGGCCCCTGGCATCCAACTCGCGGTCAGCGGTCTTGTCTCTGAGGCCGCCGACCTTGGCAACCCTGCCGTCCTTGATGCCGATGTCACTGACGAAACGCGGAGTGCGCGTGCCGTCGATATGGTGCCACCTCGAATAATGATGTCGTAGTCCGCCATTACAATCCTCCGATCTGAATGCGCCGGAATGGGGGCTGTGAGGGGGACACTACGGCCCGATGAAGGGCATCAATTCAATTCTAAGACTGCGGAAATCTTGATGTCAATTATTCCCAAACCGAAAGAAGGGAGAAGTTAGATATAGTGCGGTCTCAGTGGGGAATGCGACGAATATCACCGCAATGTAACTGGGAGTATGCGGGATCGGCGCAGGTGAGAAGCGAGAGGGTCTGCGGAGTGCTAACGGCCGTGGCAGCGCTTGTACTTCCTGCCGCTGCCGCAGGGGCACTTTTCGTTTCTGCCTATCTTGCGGTCTTCCAGGCGGTGGACGGTGCGGTTGTCCTGGCATTGGGCACAGGTGCAGGCCGCGGGGTGTTCGGCGTGCCAGTTGGGACGTACCATTATGCTCCTGAAACTGCTTTAGTGTGTGACTGCCGTTGCAATTATAGTGCGGCGTTTGGGACTGCCGGGCATTGGGGCGGCCCGGCGTGACCCCCAGTCGGCTACGGGGCGCCCCGGAGAAGCAGGGTGATGATGATTCCGACCAGGGCGGCCAGCACTCCGCCGCCGATTCCCAACATTGCCGGCAGCAGCCGGTCAATCCGGGCGCTCAGTTGGTCAATTCGGGCGTTAACTTGCTGGAAACCGGAGGTCAAGTCAGCGTGAAGCTGGTTAAGCCTTGCCCCCTGCTCTTCAACCCGCCCTTCAAGTCTGCCTAAATCCCTTTCCGTCGCGTCCGTAGTGTCCGGGGTGGTCATCGCCAAACTCCCCTAATGACTGACGAGGGTAATTATAGTACGAATGAATGAGGCCGGCTGACCTGGGCGGGCGTCAGTTGCGGGAGATGTTCACTCCGTTCAACGAGCCGGTTTCCTGGTATATGACCCTCTCGGCGATGTTGGTGGCGCGGTCGGCGGCCCGCTCCAGGTCGTGGGCAGCCCACAGCAGATAGGTGGCCCGCTGGATGGTGGAGGGGTCCTGCAGCATGTAGGTCAACAGCTCGTGGTACACCTGGTCGTACAGGTCATCCACCTCGTCGTCGGCCTTGCACACGGCCCTGGCCTCGATCGTATCGCGGGTGACCAGCGCATCCAAGCTGCGGCGGAGCATATTGGATGCTTTTTCCAGCATCCGGGGAATGTCGATGAGCGGCTTCAGGGTCGGCTCTTCGCCCATCATCAGGCTTATCTTGGCGATGCCCTCAGCGTAGTCGCCCATCCGCTCCAGTTCCTCGGCAACATGCACGATGGTTATCAGACGGCGCAGGTCGCGGGCCATGGGCTGGTGGGATGCAATCAGGTCAATGGCCCGCTCTTCCAGCAGTTCGCACTGACGGTCAATCAGATCGTCTTCGCGTATCACCTGGGAGGAGGATTCCAGGTCACGTCGCTTCAGCGCGTCCACGGCCTTGGCAAGGGCCTTGTCCACCATGCCGCCCAGGGCCAGCAAGTCGGTGGTGAGCCTGTCCAGACCGGTGGCAAGGTTTGTCCGCATCATCTCGGGGCCTCCTCGCATTGCCGCGCCGCCGTCCCTGTTCGGGGGATGCCGGCGGTTGCGGCATCCGACTGTGTGGGGTATCGAGCATTATGGTTTCCGGCGGCATTCGGCGCGGTTTTGGTTGTTTGTCCGTGGAAACGTGCAGTATATCAGGAAACTTACCATAATCATAGGGCGAGGCCTGGCGTCGGCAGGGCGTGTGCAAAGTCCGGATTACGCTGAAGTGATGAGTTTAAGGGCCTCGTCCCATCGGGCGGCATACCGGCGGCGTTGCCGGGGCACATTGCTGACTCCGCGCCGCAGCAACAGCCCCAGGACCAGGTTGTTGACCGCCGCCATCGTCCGTTGCGCGTGTCCCATGCGCAAATGGCACCAGTCTTCCCGCATGGTCTCGTCGCGCCGGCAGTGCAGGCAATTCCCGATATTCCAATGGGTCCGAACGATTTCCAGCAGACCTTGGGGACCAACCTGGTCCATTCCCAGGCTGGTTATTCCGTAGACTGTCTCATGGGTTGTCTTGCCCGGTCTGACGTATTCAAAGCGCCGCTCAACCTGGAAGACCTGTTGCACATAGGGCCAGTCCAGATAATCATTCAGTCCCGTGCTCACCCTCAAACTGCGTTTCTCGATGCGTCCATGCCCTTTGTCCACACTCTCCGCCACTCCATTTTCCGCTGCCCCTTCCCTGGCAAAGAATGTGGCAATATCTTCACGCAGTTGAGGCTGGTTCTTCTTGACGGTCCAAACGTACTCTCCTCCGCCCTTCACCACCTGTGACGAAAGTTCACGTTGCGCCAGCATAGCGTCCCCACTGACCACCTTGCTGCGCAAATCCATCGCCCCAAGCAGCCGCGGCGCCGCTTTGATTTCGTTTTCCTTGCCCTCCACCTCCACTTGGGCCAGCACCACCCCTTCGCCAGGAAGATAGGCCGCCATCAGATGCACTCCCTGGGTCTGTCCGGCAGGTATGCTGCCCCGCAAAGCCTTGCCGTCTATGGCTACCTGCACCAGTTGTCCATCCGCTTGTTCATCCGCCGGAATATTGGCAAAGAAGCTGCCCATCATCTCCTCGAACTCCGCCACGTCCAGCTTTTATCCAAAAATCCGGCTGTAAGTGGTCCGGTGCGGCGCTTGGGAATGCCTCAACCCCAAGGCCTTGGCCAATGCTTCCTTCCGGTGCCGCACCCATTCCGCGATGCCGCTCAACCGGTCTTCCCCCGCCAGTTTGGCCAGCACCACAAAGACCAGGATGTGCGCCAGCTTGTAGCGTATGCCCCGGGCGTCCCGCCGGTCTTCCAGGCGGCTCAGAAAATCGTACAGGCTCCCCACGTCCACGATGAATCCCTGGGCGCCGTCATTGACTTCAAACCCCGCCGGTCTATACTCCATACTGGCCTTCCTCCATCAGATGGGTGGTTGCTGTCCCTATCTATGGATGAAGGTCTTACTTATGTCAATCGGACTTTGCACATGCCCTGCTGCAACGAGCACACATGGTTGACAAGCCAATTTCAGAGTGATACGCTCCCCTACCTGACCAAAAGCGGGTAGCAATCCCCGGTGGACCTAATTGAGACTTACTATCAATTAAGAGGTTTTGTGATTCTACACACAAACCTGATGGCGGTGTTCGAGGAGCTAGGCTATAGAGCCACTGCTCCCAGGAAAACGATAGCAAGGCTCTTGGAGCAGAAGCAGGATAGCTTTACAGTGGAGGCAATCATCGAAGAACTGCCTTCGGTGGGCAGGGCGACGGTATACCGCACCATCAAGCTGCTTCTTGAGGCGGGGGCGGTCTGCAAGCTTGCCACGATAGACGGATCTCAAATGTACAGCCTCTGCCGTGTTGGTCATCACCATCACCACTCAGTGTGCATACAATGCGGCGCAGTGGAGGAATTCAGGGCCGCCGCAGTCGAACGGTTGATCAGCGCAATCAGCGCCGAAATTCCGGGAGAGGTCATCGACCACCGTATCGAGTTGTACGTGATCTGCGACCCTTGCCCCTCCGACGGGGGTAAGTAGGGGTTTGTTCCAACCGGCTGGGACCCCGGTGCCGCCTGTTATATACTGATACATTGTATCAGTATATTGACTAGGCACAGCAAGGTTCACATCAAGTTCAAATCACGATCAGGAATGGAGGACTCGGGATGTTATTGATACTAGGTCACACCATAAATTTTGGCCGTCTGGCCCAGGCGGTGGCCATGGGTCTAGTCGTATTATGCGGGGCTTTCCTTACTGCCTGCGCAGATGACCAGGACACGCAGGCTGCAGAAGGGCCAAGGCCAACCGCTGCTGGCGCCGTTGCGCCCGCCAATTCCCAGCCAACCCAGGAGGCGACGCGCCCAGGAACCGTATCTGCTGGCGCGGACGCTGCTGGGTCCTCACCATCCAACTCGACCGTCGAGGTGGTCACTTCTACCAACTTTGTGGGTGACTGGGCCAGAATCGTGGGTGGAGACCGGGCGGAGGTCTTTGCCTTGCTGCCACCCGGTCAAGATCCACACTCCTACTCGCCGGGAGGTCGGGATGTGGCCAGGGTCTCGGATGCGGACCTGGTGCTTACCGTTGGCCTGAGCCTGGAGGCCAATTGGCTGTATGACCTGTTGCGCAATGCGAGTGCAGATGAGTCCAGGTTGATCGCCCTCGGGGAACTGGTTGACCCCATTGAGTTTTCCGGGCCTGACCCACACGGCCACCACGGGGATGACCACGGCGGGATGATGACAGACGGGGGCCACGGCGAACCGGTCCTGGGGCGTCTGCTCATCGGTGATGGCGAAACAGGCTCAATGTCGGTCATTGACCTGGAGACCGGCGAGGTCAGCCAGGGTCAATTCGACCTGATGGAGCGGGCCGGGCGCATCTACGCCACCAAAACCGGCCGGTTCGCCGTCGCCGTCTCCTCAGACGCCGACACGGCCCACCTGTTCGACGGCGGCGTCTTCATGCAGCCGCACGGCGACCACTTCGACCTGGTGGAGGCGCCGGCGCAGAAGCTCGGCATAGACCTGGCGGGCGACCGCCCGGTGCATCTGTACGTCGGCGGAGAATGGGCTACCATATTCTACGACGGTTCCGGCGACGTGGTGCTGATCAACGAGCACGAACTGGAAGAACAAGGCCATTCCTACGTTCCCGTCAGGTTCAACGTGGGGCCCCAGCACGGGGCGGCTGTCCCCCTGGAGGATGACCTGTTCGCTATCTCCATCAAGGACCCGGATTACCCGGCGAACCCGGATGCCCGGAGACCCATCGGCGCGGAAATCCGTGACCTGGACGGCAGCGTCCTCTACACCGCTGAGGCGGGATGCCCGGACCTGCACGGTGACGCTTCCAACGGCCACCAGGCGGTGTTCGGCTGCACCGGCGGCGCGCTGATGATCGAAGCTCACGACGGCGAATACGGTCACGGGTTCGTCTCGGCTCCGGAGGGTTCGCCGGAGGACTTCCGCCTCACCTCGGTCTGGGGCTATCCGGGCCTGGACCACTTCTTCGCCCTCGGTTCCGCGGTGGGGTTGTACGTGGTGGACCCCGAGGAAGGCGAGATGGAGCAGCTGATCCCCGCCAGCGATGAGTTGCGGCCCATCCAGGTCGCCCTCAGCTACGACGGGGAAGCCCTGTTGGTGGTGATGAGCGACGGCGAGTTGCGGATGTACGAGGCCCACGACCTGGACCTGGTGGCCTCCGCGTCGGACTTCCTGGCGGCTCCCGTAGAGACCGGCTTCTGGGCCCGCCCCCACGTGACCACGGCCCCGGGCGCGGTGTTCGTGACCGACTCGGTGGCCGGCATGGTGCATCAGCTTGACGCTCACGACCTGGAGATGGTCGACCATTGGGAGGTTGCCGGTACGCCGACCAAGATCGCCTTCGTCGGAATCGTGGGTGGCGAGGACGGCGGCCATGACGAACACAGCGATGACGAACACGCCCACGGCCTTCTGGACCCCCATTTCTGGTTCGATCCAGTCAGGGTGAAGATTGCCGTCAACGAAATAGCCGCCCAGCTTTCAACCCTGGACCCCGAGGGCGCGAGCGTCTACTACCGGAACGCCACCGATTATGGGAGGCAGCTTGACGAGCTGCACGCCTGGATACAGGAGCAGGTTGCGATGGTGCCGCCGGAGCGCCGGCTGCTGGTTACGTCCCATGACAGCCTCTCCTACTTCGCAAAGGCTTACGGGTTTGAGGTTGTCGGCCTGGTCATACCGTCTCTGGGCACGGAATTGGAACCCTCGGCGGAACACATAGCGGAACTGATTGAGGTGGTCCGGGAGCACGGTGTGCCCGCTGTGTTTGGCGAGACCACCGTCAGCGAAAGGCTGGCGCAGACCGTGGCAAGGGAAACCGGAGCGGAACTGGTCAAGCTCTATTCCGGCTCCATGGGAGTAGAGGGCAGCGGCGCAGACACATACATTGGCATGGTGCGGGCCAACGTGGAACGGATAGTGGAGGCCTTGAAATGAACCCGGACCTCCAACTGCAACGACGCCAGCATGTCGCTGGTTCCGGCAAGACGACCTTGCTCAACAGAATCCTGAGTCAGCAGCGTGGAACTGGACGGGTACATGGCCCTGAGCAAGGCTACCTTCGATGTGAGCGCGGGTACCCTGATGGCCGGCGTAGGATCCAACGGAACCGGTAAGAGCACCCTGTTCAATGTGATTGCCGGGCTGATTCCCTGTTCACCAGGGGAGAGTAACCCTTAGTAAGTGGACCGGCGAAGGGGGGGCGTTGGCCTACGTCCCCCAGCATGACAGCGGTGCTAGTGTCTATTGCCTGGTTGATACGTCATCGTAATTGCGAAACCCTCGGCCGGTTGCAATTTCCAAGTGATACCTCATATCAATAAAACCTAAAGGAGGATTCCATATGAACACGCCGCGCAGAGTACCTGTCACCATCCTCACCGGCTTCCTCGGCTCTGGCAAGACGACCCTGCTCAACCGCATATTGACTGAGGAGCACGGCAAGCGCATTGCCGTGATCGAGAACGAGTTTGGGGAAGTCGGCATCGATCAGGCGCTCGTCATCAACGCTGACGAAGAGGTCTTCGAGATGTCGAACGGTTGCATCTGCTGCACGGTGCGCGGAGACCTGATTCGGGTGCTCAATAATCTCAATAAGCGCCGCGACAAGTTCGACTATGTGCTGGTGGAAACCACAGGGCTCGCCGATCCCGGTCCGGTCGCTCAGACGTTCTTCATGGACGACGAGCTTCGCGCTGAATACGCCCTCGACGGGATCGTCACGCTCGTCGATGCAGCCCACATTGAGCAGCAGCTCGGCCGAAGCGACGAAAGCACGGAGCAAATCGCGTTCGCAGACGTCCTCGTGCTCAACAAGACGGACCTCGTCAACGGCGAGGCCCTCGATAGTCTGGAAGCTCGGCTCCGAGGCATGAACCGAATGGCGCAAGTGGTGCGCAGCGAGAGGGCGAACGTACCCGTCGACACTGTACTCGACCTCGCTGCCTTCGACCTGGACCAGGTGCTCGAGCGTCGTCCCACCTTCCTCGAGCCGGAGTATCCCTTCGAATGGACGGGAGTCTATTCGCTCGATACCGGCCGCTACGAACTCAACCTCGCCGATGGGCCTGATCCGGCGATGTCGCTCGTCGTCGTGCCCAATCAGGACACGGATGACGCTGCCCTCCGGGAGAGCGCGGAGTGGTGTGTACGGCAGTACGCCGAACCTGCGGAGATCATTCATCCAGGGGAAGAGATTCCTGTCGGAAAGCACGTGAACCTCCGGCTCGATTCTCCAGGACGCAAGTCGTTCTTCTTTGAGGTCGATACTCAGGTACGGGTTGGCCTCTACGCCCAGCACCTCGCGGAGGAATTCGATCTCCAACTGAGGAACGCGGATGGAGCGGCTTTCAAATTTGGGGGCAACTTTTGCTCCGAGCCTGCCTGCACAGATACAGAGACGGACACACAACGCATCAAGGGAGCGGCGGTCCCCTTCGAGGCCGAGCGGACCTGGGTCGCCCAGCACGAGCACGACGACGAGGTGGGATCGATCTCTATCGAGATAGATGGCGACGCCGATCCCGAAAAGCTCAACGCCTGGCTTGGCCAACTGCTCCGGGAGCGCGGGGTGGACATCTTCCGAATGAAGGGCTTCATCAGCGTCGCGGGGGAGTCCCGCCGCTTCGTCTTCCAGGGGGTTCATATGCTCTTTGACGGCCAGCCGGACCGCGAATGGGGGGACGCGCCTCGCCGCAATCAACTCGTCTTCATCGGCCGCAACCTCGATGGGCAGAGCATGCGGGAGGGCTTCGAAGCATGTCTGATTTAGATGCCACCAGCCCGAAGGGTGTTCTTATCCCCGGCTGGTCTGAGGAGGTCGGCGACTACGCTATTGCCGGGGGTTGGAGCCTAGCCGGTGAGTCGCTGATAGTCGGTGATACTGAGGGTGGTGTCTACGCATTCGACGGCGAGTCCGGCGCGCCCGCCTGGGCGCGGGGCGGGGTCCATGATGGTGGTGTGCTCTCGATGGCAATCCACCCAAGCGGAAGCGCGTTCGCAACGGCCGGCCAGGATGGACGGGTCTTAATCTGGGACGCCGCCGAAGGTCAGGTGAGCCGGGCTATCGACGTCGGTAGCGATTGGGTGGAAAACGTGGCGTGGTCGCCGGACGGACAACGGCTGGCGGCCTCCTGCTCCCGTCGGGTTCACGCCTATGATGCGGACGGCGTGGAGGTTTGGCGGTCTGATGATCATCCCAGCACCGTCAGCGCCATCGCCTGGTCGAGCGTAGGGGAGCTGGCGACGGCCTGTTACGGTCGAGTGACGTTCTTCGAGGCAGCCACCGGCGAGCTTCGCCAGAAGCTGGAATGGCAGGGGTCTTTGGTGTCGATGGTACTGAGCTCGGACGGGGGCATTGTGGCCTGCGGCAGCCAGGACAACTCGGTGCATTTCTGGCGTCGCTCAACGGGGCAGGACTCCGAGATGTTCGGATATCCTGGCAAGCCGTCGGCCTTGGCCTTCGATGATACCAACACCCTTTTGGCCACCGGCGGCGGGGAGGCGGTGACGGTCTGGAGCTTCCGGAGAAAGGGTCCCGAAGGCACGCGGCCCGGCGTTCTGGAGTTTCATGTTCAACCCGTCACGACGCTTGCCTTCGCTCCAAGCGCGATGCGTCTCGCATCGGGGGGGCGCGATGGCGCAGTGGTTGTGTGGTCCCTTCAGAGAAATGGAAGAGGCGGTCCGATAGGGGCCGAGGATGTGGGGGGCACAGTGGCCGAATTGTACTGGCGGCCTGACGGGCGCGCGCTTGCCGCCCTCGACGCGCAGGGCGGCGTGACGGTTTGGCGGATAGGACCAACAAAGGGCAGAATCAGCCGCGCACGCGCAGCGCAGCGCGATAGTGCGGGCAGCGGCTGAGTGTCCACCCATCAACAGCACAGCACGAAAGCACTAGTAGTCTGCCACTATTGTATTGATGGGTATAGGGACTTGAGCTTGATTCGGGCGTCCTGAGTGGTGAAGTGCCACTGGGCCTGAATCGCATCGCGGTTTCGCTGTCCCTGCCAGGCTCCGGTTTCGTGTTTCAGGACGTCCTGGTTGGGAATCCGACGGTCCAGGCACTGCCGGGCCAGCACCGCCAATTCGCTCTCTGCCATGTTCAGCCAGCTTCCATGCTTCGGCGTGTAGTGGATCTCCAGCCTCGCCGCAATGCGCCGCGCCTCCCCAAGCTCAAATGCCTCGTACAGCGACGACGGGTGATGCGTGTTCAGATTGTCCATCACCAGCACTATCCGGTCCCTGTCCGGGTAGTCCACGTCCACCAGTTGCCGCACCACCTCCGCCCAGTCGGCATTGGTGCGCTGGTCCGCCACCTCCACCCGGCGCCACCCCTCCAGAGGCGCGAACAGCATGAACAGGTTGCTCACTCCATTGCGCTGGTATTCGTAATCGTAGCAGGCTGGCGCCCCAGGCCGGTCCAGCCGCGGCCAGCGGGTTTCCTTCACCTGCTGTTTGCTGGTCTCGTCCAGGCACACCAGCACCTCGTTGTCCTCGAACTGGCGGTGATATACCTCCAGCACGTCCTCCATGGCGCAGACGAACCCGGCATTGGCCCTGGGCGGGATGCACCAGCTTTCCTTCAGCCAGGGCTTGAACCGGTTTTTTTTCAGACACCGGCGCACCGTCTCCGGGCTGATGCTCTCCACAACCTCCCGTTCCACCAGCCGGTCAGCCAGCAGTTGCAATGTCCAGCCGGCCCGGCCGCCGGGCGGCTGGGAGCAGGCCAGGGCCGTCAGGTGGGCCTCGCCCTCACCGTCCAGTTTCCTGGGGCGGCGGTTCAGTTGCTCCTTGCGTCCCAGGGCCCTGGCCAAACCCTCCTCCACGCAGAGCCGGCGCACCCGCTCCACCGTGGCGGTGCCCACCTTCAGGGCCCAGGCTATATCCGCGTCCCGCATGGCCCCGCTGTCCTGATTCTCATCGCAGAGCAACAGAATGCGGGCGTGAGTCTGCCGGTAAGCCGCCTCCCTGCCCTTGGACACCAGCCCTTTCAGCTCCTCCTGCTCCTGTCCCGTCAGATGCACCCGGTATTTCTTGACCATCGCCTCACCCCCACTTCTCGAACTTCTCAGGCTGCCAACCCATGATACCCTGCCAGTCATCAGTTCAATGATGGCCGTCCACTAGATGTCATCAGCGCGGATGACGTCAATTCCGTTGGACTCTATCACGGGCTTCAAGAAGTCTGAATAAACAGGATTGAATTCTGCATCGATACGCATCAAGGCGAATACCGAAGGCATTTGGTTCACACCTCCAATTACAAGAGCCTATCCTGCAGCAGCGGCTTGCCCGAATACGGGTCGGCCATGATGGGCAGTAGCGGCATCCGCTTCTCGAAGTAGTTGCTGATTGGCCAGATTTGCATTCGGGGATATTCATATCCTGAGACGCTGACTTTCCCGAAGTCGGCTACAGCACTTCGGGTCGCCGGAGTCATCACAGGATATAGCGTCACGAAGCACCCCAGAGCCGCTTTGTCCCGCTCCGTAACGCCTATGAAGTCACGCAGCGAGCCTAAGTTGAACTTGCCACCCTTTATCTGCGCTAACGCTAAACGGGAGTCGTGATTGTCAGGTTTCGTTGCGAGTGTGGCCCGTCCATCAACGCCGCTATCTGCGACCTGCTTCGCGTTGGGCGCGAACCCCGGTAGACGTGTCACCGCCCATGACTCGAAATTGAAGGGTTGCTCACGGGCGAGTTTGCTGGCAGATGCCATGTCGTATGGGATGCCCCGCGTCGGAGTTGTCCTGTCCTGCAACCGCCTCTCGATAATCAGGTCAATAGCGAAAGAAGAAATGTCTACGCCGACCCACTGGCGATTTAACCGCCGTGCGGCGTCTATGGCCGTGCCGCAGCCGCAAAATGGGTCAAGCACGACATCGTCTTCGTTTGATGATGCTTGAATGATGCGTTCAAGTAAGGCCAGGGGTTTTTGTGTCGGGTAGCCGAGGCGTTCAGAGCGCGATGATCCCATTGTCGAAAGACCATAGATATTTCCAATTATATCTTGTAATGGAATTCCTTTGGCCTCGGACAAGTAGCGTTTAAGCTTGGGCCAAGCGCCCGGTGTTGGTGGCCAATATATGCGGCCATCTTTGTCAAGTGCATCAAGGTCAGCCGGAGATACCATCCAGTGACGTCGCTTTTCAGTAGGGTTGAATCCACGCCACTCTTTACCGGTCTCGCCGTTGCGTGTCCCACTGCCTGTTATGTCGCCGGTCCAATAGAAGCCGCGCCCGTCACCATCGTCGAACTTGAAGTAACGTTCAATGTATTCGGGGTCATACGGCTGGCGCATGTTGGTCCATGTGTAGGTGTCTGACTTTGTGAAGAATAGAATTACGTCGTGGACCGGACCATATCGTTTAGCACTATTATGGGAATGGCTCCGCTTCCAAATGATTTCACTGCGGAAATTAGCTGCCCCGAACACGGCGTCCATTATGACTTTCAGATAGTGGCTGGCCGTGGGGTCGCAATGGAGGTAGATAGAACCCGTCGGCTTGAGGAGCCGGTGCATCTGCTCCAGACGTTCGGCCATGTAGGTGAGATAGGCCAGCATACCCGAATGGCCGAGCATCAGGTTCAGCCCCATGATGGCGTTATGGGCGGGCCTTCCGACGGCGCTTTGGTACATGGCCAATCGCCCTGCCGCCGCTTCATCCCATGTCCACGTGTCGTCGAAGGCGCGGTACTGCGCCTGCCCGCCGCCGTCGGCTGAATAGAGGATGTTGTAGTTGGCGTTGGAGTTGAAGGGCGGGTCCAGGTAAATCAGGTCAACGCAAGCGTCGTCCCAACGCTGCATCCAGTCCAGGCAGTCCCCGTAGTAGAGGGTGTTTGTCTCGATACTCAAGTCGCGCCACCAGTCGAATCCTGCATCCGCACGGGTATCAGCATAGGCAGACGACCAACCCTCACCCCCCAGCATCCCCCGGCCTTCGCCGCTGTTCTGATCTTAGATACTGCTCCAGGTCGCGGACCAGTTCCGACGGGTCGGGCATTTCAGTGGGGGGCGTTGCTTCGTCGTAGCGGGCTTCCAGTTTCTCCACGTAGGAGCGTACCTGCTCGTCGTTGCCGATAGCCTTTTCCACCTCTTCATCGAAGGTGCGGGCGGCAGAGTCCAGTTCTTCCAGGTATAGGGGGATGTTCAGCAGGCGGGAGAGAGATTTGGCCATGGTCAGGCTGACCCGGTAGTTGGGCGCGGCCTGGAGGTAGTGGGATGTGTGGCCCCATATCGAAGCGTAGTCCATCCCCTCGTTGGCGCAGGCTTCCAGCACCACGGAGCTGATGCCGGTGGGACCCTGGTAGTTGGAAGAGCGGATTTCCCGGTTCTCGAAGGCTTCCCGCAGCTTCGGGTCGGTGGACGAGCCGGTCACCCGGACGGTGCGGGTGTGAGGCACCGCGTCCAGGAGTGCGCCCATGTGGACCACGGTCTTGACCCCCATGTCCCGGGCCAGTCCGGCGATGGTCTGGGAGAAGGCCCGCCAGCGGAGGTTGGGTTCCACGCCCAGGAAGAACAGCAGTCCGCTGGAACCGTCAGGCTTCATCGCCCAGGAGAACTCGTTGGCGGGCCAGCGAATCCTGCGCCGCCCGTCCTTGGTGCGCATGGAGGTTGGGCGGGTCTGGGTGAAGTCGTAGAAGTCTTCCGCGTCTATCTCCGCGAACTTGCGGGCGTTCAGACGGCGCTGGACGTACTTGACGGTATTGGTGGCGGCCTCGGCGGCATCAGCCCAACCGGCAAAGGCGATGATCATCTGGTCGAGTTGTACGTCGGGTCTTTCATGGATGGTCAGGTAGTTCATTGCTTCCTTTGCGGGTAGTGATTTTTCTATGAAAAACGCGGCTGGTTGGGGTTATGGATTCCCGCCCTCGCGGGATGACGGGTCGGAGCGGGCTGACGGGCGGTATTTTCACATTACAGGGCGTTGTGTAGAAATCTCAGGCCCACACGCCCCTGGCCCTGAGCGCTCCTTCGTCCAGTTCTATGCCCCAACCGGGGCGGTCGAGCAGGGTCATTTCGCTGTTCCTGATTTCGGGACGGACGGTGAACAGTTCCTCCCAGATGGGGTCGCGGTCGGCGGTGGGGAAAGTCTCCACGATCTCGCCAACATCCAGTCCGGCAACCAGGTGGCCGTGGACCTGCGGGTCGTGATGGGGGGCAAGGCGCACGTTGTTCATGGCGCACATTCCGGCAATCTTGAGGCATTCGGTGATGCCGGAGTTGCGGGTGCAGTCGAACTGCATGACCTTGACGCCGCCCCGGTTGATGAGGTCCCGGGCGTCCCAGCGATGCTGGGCGTTCTCCCCGGAGGCAATGGGGATGGTGGTGGACTCGGCCACCTTGCCCAGCCCCTCGATGCGGTCGTACCAGTGGACCGGCTCCTCCAGCCAGCGTATGTCATAAGGCTCCAGCAGCCGGGCGGCGCGGATGGCCGTGGGCACGTCGTAGCCCTCGTTGACGTCCAGCATCAGGTCCATGTCGGGGCCCAGGGACTCCCGGACAGCGCGGACGCGCTCGACGTCTTCTTCTACGGAGACGTGGCCGATCTTCAGCTTGATGGCCCGGTAGCCCATGTCGGCGTAGGTCTCGCACTCATGCACGAGGTCGGAGACGGTCTTGCCGTCCTGGTAATATCCGCCGGTAACGTAGCAGGGAACGGTGTTGCGTGCGCCGCCGAGGAGTTTGTAGACGGGCAGGTTGGCGGCCTTGCCCTTGATGTCCCAGAGTGCGATGTCCACTCCGGCAATGGCGGTCAGCACCTGGGGGCGTCCCCATCCGGCGCCGGCCCAACCTATCTGGTGGTTGAGACGGAACATCTTTTCCCACAGCCGCTCATTGTCCAGTGGGTCCTCGCCGGTCAGCAGGGGCTTCAGCACCTCCACCACCAGCTTGGAGGCCCCGGCAGCCTCGATTGCGCCATCGGCGGTCTCCCGGTAGGTGCCGGGGAAGCCCATGCCTGCGCCGTGGGCCTCGCCGATGCCGATGATTCCATCGTCGGTGTAGACCCGGACCATCAGTTCGTTGACCCTTCCGATGGGGCGCAGGGCCGTCCAGAAGTGTTTTTCCGGGGGAGGCCAGACCAGGGCGATGGCTTCGATGTCGGTGATTTTCATGGGTCCTCCTTGCTAATGGCCGGGAGACATCTCCATAGGGTGACACGACGCATATGCGACTATTATCCCGGGCCCATGTTACTCGGACTTGATGCCGTCGAACCGGTTGAGGCGGAACAGGCCCAGGTCGTGCCGGGTGTCGCCTTCCTGGGCCAGGTCGGCCATTATCTCGCCGACCACGCTGCAAAACTTGAAGCCGTGGCCGGAGAAGCCGGCGGCGATGGACACCTGGGGGTAGCCGGGATGCACGTCCAGGATGAAGTGCTCGTCGGGCGTGTTGGTGAAGATGCAGGTCTTGAGGGCAAGCGTCGGCCCGGCGGCCAGCGGCATATACCGGCGGGTGAACCCACGGAGCGCCATTTCATCCTCGGGGTGGGCGTCCCGGTCCATCGAGTCGGGCGAGACCTGCTGCCGCAGGTGATTGTACTTGCCTATCTTGAAACCGGGGATTCCGTAGGACGGGTAGCCGTAGTACCGTCCTTCCTCGAACTCGGCGCTGAACACGGGGAAACGGTCGGGGCGGAACAGTTCCGGTTGGGAGGGCTGGAACCAGCCCAGCACCTGGCGCTCGGGGATGGCAATGGGTTTCAGGATGGACTCCATCTCTCCGGACCAGGCCCCGGCGGCGATGACCAGCCTGCGGGCGTCGTAGTCGGAACGATGGGTCTCCACCCGGACACCAGCGCGGGTCGGCCTCCAGAAGATGGCCGGTTCCCGTCCGTGCACCTCTGCGCCCAACTCCAGGGCAGCGTTGACGTTGGCGACGATGCAACGCTCGGAGAGCAGGAACCCCCCGTCGGCCTGGTAAACCGCCACCGAGTCCTCGGGAAGCCGGTAGCCGGGAAACCTCTGGTTGACCTCCGGTCCGGACATGACCTCGTAGGGAACGTTGTGAATCTCGCAGGACTCCTTCGACCCCTGGAACACGCTGCTCGTCTCTTTCCCGGCGTTGATGATGCCGGTGCTGATCAGCAAGCGCTCGTTGGCCGTGTTCTCCAGTTGACGCCACAGCTCGTAGGACCGGCGCAGCAGGGGGACGTAGGATGGGTCTTCGTGATAGGTCAGGCGGATGATCCGGCTGATGCCGTGGGAAGACCCCATGTCGTTGGGGATGTCGTAGCGGTCCAGGCCGATGACCTTCATGCCCCGCCGGGCCATCTGGTAGAGGGCGGCGCTGCCCATGCCCCCGACGCCGATTACTATTGCATCGTATATTGCCATGCTCTCTCCAGTCTTTGGTGGCAGGTAATTGGTGATTGTTGGAGAGTGGCTCGCAACCGGTTGCTGGCGCTGACCACCGGATACTGACCACTATCTACTGACTCGCGCGGGGCAACCGGACGCCCGGGTTCTTCATGCGCAGGCTGTAGACCGAGGTGCGGGCGGTGAAAAGCATGGTGCGGTGGTCCGGCCCGCCCCAGGCGCAATTGGCGGGTATCTCCGGCAGCCGGATGATGCCCAGGGGGTTGCCCGCGGAGTCGAATACCCAACAGCCTTCCGGGCCGGTGCAGAAGACCCGGCCCTCGCTGTCCACCTTCATGCCGTCGGGAACGCCGTCGGAGGCTGAAAACATGTTGGCGAAGACCCGCTCGTTGCTGAGGGAGCCGTCGGCGGCCACATCGAAGGCGCGAATCAGTTGATGGGTGCCGGCCTCGCCCCGCTCCTTTGCCTGGATGCAGGCGTCGTCGCGCCGGGTGATGGCCACATAGAGCACGCGCTCGTCGGGGGAGAAGGCGATGCCGTTGGGGAAGCGCAGGTCGCCGGTTACGGCGCTGACGTTGCCGTCGGGATCAATGCGGTGGACTCCGGCAAAGTCCAGTTCACGCTCCGATTCTTCGATCCGGCCGCTGGGGTTGGTGAAGTATACGCTGCCGTCGGAGCGCACCACCACGTCGTTGGGGCGGTTCAGCCGTTTCCCTTCAATCCCGCCCGCCGCCCCGCTCGTCAACCCGTCCGACCGTTCAGCGATGGGAGTGATGCTCCCGTCCGGCTCCATGCGGGTGAGGCGGCGGCCGTCGCCCTCGCACATGACGAGGCGGCCCTGGAGGTCGAAGGTCAGCCCGTTGGAGCCGTTGCTGTTCTCCCGGAAAATCTCAGGCTCCCCGCCGGGGGCCATGCGGAATATAAGGCTGCGGCGGATGTCCACGAAGAGCCAATAGCCGCCGTCCACGCTCCAGACGGGACCCTCGGTAAACTCGAACCCGGTGGCAAGGCGCTCCGGTTCTGAAGATTCTACAAGCTGCTCTACGAGCTCAGGCATAGCGGCACTCCCCTGATGTGCGAGGACTTTGGGCGGCGATACTATCGAGTGATGATTACCGGGTTCAGGCGAACATGAGCCGGCCCTTCGGTTCCGGGATAGGCCAGCCCATTTCCTGCGCGGCGTCAATCCACTCCTGCATTATAACCTCAACGTTGGCCACGGCCTCCCGGCAGGTCTTCCCGTCAGCAGCGCCCCCAGCCAACTCCGGCATCTTGGCGATGAACGCCTGGTCTCTGTTGTTCCAATAGATGATGGTCTCATGTTTGACCATTGATGTTTCCCGTGCAAGCGTCGGCATAAGGGTTCAAACGGGATGTTGGCGTCGGAAGTTCCGCTCAGGACGCGGAGCGAATGCCCCGTCTACCTGCCGGTCATCCCTTCGGGATCAAACATCGGGGCTACGGCAAATGCGACAGGTACTGGGCCACGTAGTCCATGCCCGCCAGGTCGCTGAAGGCCGACATCAACCGCTGCGTTACCGGGCCGGGCACTTTGCCGTCTCCGACCGTCGCGCCGTTGACCGCGGATACCGGGCAGATGCACAGGCTTGTGGAGGTCAGGAACGCTTCGTCGGCGGTGTAGGCGTCGAACAGGTCCAGGTCCTTCTCAGCGACGGGCAGGTCAAGACCGGTGGCTAGGTCCAAAACTATCCCACGGGTGATCCCTTCCAGTACGAACTGGCCGCGGGGGGTGCATACCTCGCCGTCCTTGACCAGGAAGATGTTGGAACCGCGGCCCTCGGTGAGGTTGCCGCTTTCGTCCAGCAGCACGGCCCAGGAGTCGGGGTCGGTGGCCTGGGCTTCCAGGTCGCCCAGGACCAGGTTCAGGTAGTTGTGGGTCTTGGCCCGGGGGCTTTGGAACCGGGGAGGTATCCGGGGCACCGAGGGGGTGATTACCCGCACTCCGTCCCGGTACAGGGGGGCGCGGCGGGCGAAGGGGATGGCGTGGCTCTCGATTAGCACCGTGGGACCGGGCCGGTCATTGGGTCCCGTCGCATCGACGCCGCGGCTGATCCTCTGCATCACCCACATGTCCTGGCCCGGAGGTAGCAGCGGGTGGTTGTGTTTGACGACCTCCAGCGACCACCGCTCCATATCGTCCATGTCCATGCCGGGGTCGATGCGAAGGTAGCGGAGGGAGTCGTAGAGCCGGTGGATGTGCTCCCGGAGTTTGAAGGGCGAGCCGTCGAAGGTACGGGTGGCGTCAAAGACGGCATCGCCCAAAAGATAACCCCGGTCGCGTATGGATATACCGACCTGGCTTTCGGGTCTCAGTTCTCCATTGAAGAATACGATGGTCTCGTTGGCATCCATGAGGTTCCCTCCGGTTGGGTTAAGTCTCCGTGAAAGTAGCGTCGAGTTCAGGATAACGCCAGACTGCGGCTGGACATAATGTGTGGCGAAATGGGTAACGTCCCAAGGCAAAATGCCGTCACACGTCCGACCGGGAATCGGGGCTACTTGCGGAAAGCGTTAGCCCCGGTGACGAGGGCGGGCATCCCCCCGAATAGGAACGCCACCGCGACGGTCTCCGCGATCTCCTCTTCGGTCGCCCCGGCGGCCCTGGCCCTGTCGGCGATGGCCGCAACGCCGTCGGGGTGGGCCAGCAGGGCGTCGCAGAGCATGGTCATCAGGGTCTTGACCTTCAGGGAGAGCGCCCCGTCCTGGAGCACCCATTCCCGGACGCCGGACACGTTGACGAGCAACTCTGGAGCATTCTGTTCCAACAAGGACTGCCATGAAGCTGGCTGAGGCTGCGACATTTCCCGATCTCCAAGCGTAGGCTGAGGCGTAACCATGATACTAGCGCGGCGGTTTTCCCGCCACCGCAGCGGCACAATCGGAGATGCGCGCCAGGGAGTGGATAGAGGAGGTCCGTGGGGTCGGGGTTGTGTAGGGAAGGTGAGCGTAGCGGCCATGAGCCGCTGCGTCATGGTTGTTAGCCGTGATGTGGCGGAAGTCCAACTATTATGGAGAACCAGCGTCGGTACGGAAAATACTGCGGCCCAAGGCTCCGGTATACGAAGACCGACAGGCAGGGGTTTATCCCTGGACGGTAACTGTAGTAGATTGCTCCTCAACTGAGGCCGGAGCGGCTCTCATAGAACACCGGCGACGGAGAATGGTCAACAGACGGCGGAAAGCAGGGGCAGTCAGGAAACTCCGGGAAGTAGCAGGGGATACGGCCCTCTCAGACGCTTGCGCCTATTCGGAAGACCTTGGTGCCGCAGATGGGGCATACGCCTTGGGTAGCGGGTTTGCCGTTCTTCATGGTGATTGACTGGGGGTTGGAGATTTCGCGCTTGCTGCGGCACTTGACGCAATAGGCTTCCATATAAATGCAGACCTGCCTTTTCGGAGTGTGCATCATTGTATTTTTGCTAATATAAATCCGTCAACATATGGCATGTCGGGTTTGCCGGATTTCTGAATGTGGCGTTTGCAACTGCGGTGTGTGGTCTGTAATTCCATCGTCCGCGGATTTCCGCACGCTCCTGAAGGGGTGTCGGCGCCTTGATGGACGCCTTTTCCGTAATGCCCGTTCCGCCTGCACATCCGCCGGCACTCTGCTGGCTGGTACTCTGCTAGCTGGCACTCTGCTAGAATGTACTCCCGGTGAAACAACTCCCTAACGTACATCCCATGCGGAGTGTTATCCGTAACCGGGAAGGAACAACCTGAATGGGAAGACTTCTGCTTGTCAGACACGGTGAGACCCCCTGGAACGCCGAGGGACGTATCCAGGGGCATTCCGACGTTGGGTTATCCGAAAAGGGGAAGCGGCAGGCTGGGCTGATAGCCGGGCGTCTCGCTGGTATACACATCGACGCCGCCTACTCCAGTGACCTCATCCGATGCCAGGACACCGCCAAGGCAATCCTGGCCAAGCACGACATCACTTTGCAGGCCACCCCAGACCTGCGTGAGCGTTTCTACGGCGTGTTCGAGGGGCTGACCGTGGCGGAGAGACAGAGCCGCTACCCGGAGATGTTCGCCGCATCGGTCGTCAATGACCTGGACTTCGCCCCCACCGATGGCGAAACGCCGCGGGAGACCATCCGGCGCATGACCCCGGTGATCGATGGCATCCGCCGCCGCCACGCCGATGAAACAGCGCTGATCGTCGGCCACGGCGGCTCTCTCCGGGCGGCCGTCATCGCGCTTATGGAACTGCCCGACGAGTCCACCTGGAGATTCGTCATGGCCAACTGCTCCCTTTCGGTCTTCGACACCTACCATAACAACACTGTGATGCTTCTATACAACGACACGTCTCACCTCAACAGCCTGGGCGCAGGGTTCTGAGGGAGGGCTGTCGGATATGGCCGGGAAAGTCCTGATGGTCCAGGGCACCGCCTCCCACGTGGGCAAGAGTGTGCTGGTGTCGGCGCTGTGCCGTATCTTCCGCCAGGACGGTTTCCGCGTTGCCCCGTTCAAAGCCCAGAATATGTCCAACAACTCCTACGTTACGCCCGACGGCGGAGAGATTGGCAGGGCACAAGCAGTCCAGGCCCAGGCTGCAGGGATTGAACCCCAGGTTGAGATGAACCCCATCCTGCTCAAGCCCGAGGCCGACCAGCGCTCCCAGGTAGTGCGCATGGGGCGGCCCTGGCTGTCGGCGCGGGCTATGGACTACTATTCCATGAAGGCCGAGCTTTGGGAATCGGTCAAGGCATCCCTGGATACGCTGCGAAGCCAGTTCGATGTGGTAGTTATAGAAGGGGCGGGCAGCCCGGCGGAAATCAACCTCAAGGCCACCGAAATCGTCAACATGCGGGTGGCGATGTACGCCAACGCGCCGGTGCTGCTCTGCGGAGACATCGACCGGGGCGGCGTGTTCGCCTCGATAGTTGGCACGTTGGAGCTCCTGGAGCCGGAAGAAAGGGATGCGATCAAGGGACTGGTAATCAACAAGTTCCGGGGCGACATCGCTCTTTTGACCGACGGCCTCACCTGGCTGGAGCAACGGACGGGCAAGCCGGTCGCGGGGGTGGTCCACCACTTCCGGGACATCCACATTCCGGAGGAGGACTCGGTGGCCCTGGAGCTTCCCAATCGGCCCGCCGTTGAGGCAGCGCTGGATGTGGCGGTAGTGCGGCTTCCCCACATCTCAAACTTCGACGATTTCGACCCGCTGGACCGGGAACTGGGCGTCTCCCTGCGCTACGTTGATGCCGCGGAGAACTTCGGGAGTCCCGATATGGTTATCCTCCCCGGCACCAAGACGACGATACCGGACCTTGCCTGGATGGGAGACAGGGGCCTGACCGGGTCGGTGAAGCAGGCGTTCCAACGGGGCGCGGCCATCGTCGGCATCTGCGGCGGGTACCAGATGATAGGGACGCACCTCCAGGACCCGGACCACGTGGAATCATCCCTGACCGAGATGGCCGGTTTGGGGCTGTTGCCCACCTCAACGGTGTTCGCGGGATCTAAAGAGACACACCGGGTCAGGGGCGCAGTATCCCTGGACCGGGGGCTTTTGCAGGGTGCAAAGGACCTCCCGGTGCAGGGTTACGAGATTCATATGGGCCGGACTACATTATCCCGTCCCCGCCCCGATTCGGCCTCCGATGGCAGCGGCGCCGGTATGCCTTTCCAAATCGCAGACCGGGCCGACGCCCCGGTGACGTCCGGCAATGACACCGACGGCTGCCTGGATGCCTCCGGCTGGGTCATGGGGACGTACATCCACGGGCTGTTCCACAACGGCGAGTTCCGCCGCAGCCTGCTTCAGTCCTTGGCCCGGCGCAAGGGCGTTCGCTTTCCCGACTCGGCTGAAGATGTTGGTCTGGACCGGGAGTACGACAAGCTGGCGGACTGGGTGCGTTCCGCCCTCAACGTCGACCTTATATATGAGATGACCGGCTTGGCGCGCGACTTCGACAGCATCGGCACGGGCCGCTGATGGCGCCTGTGCTGTCCCTGGCGCTGGGAGGTGTCCGCTCCGGCAAGAGCGAATTTGCCGAGAAGCTGGCCAGAGAGACGGGAGGCCCGGTCCTGTATGTTGCGACGGGAGTGGCCACCGACCCGGAGATGGAGGAGCGCATCCGCCGCCACCGGCAAGCTCGCCCGGAACACTGGACCACCCTCGAGGAACCAGTCAGGCTGGCGGAACGGTTACGGGAAGCTCTATCCCCCCCAACCCCCCTTTCGCAAAGGGATACGAGCGGGGGATTCTCTCCGTCCGTCGTGCTGCTGGACAGCCTGGACGTTTGGGTGGCCAACGTCATGGAACAACGAGGGGAAGCGCCCAAAGCCGAGGTAGAGGCGTATGCTTTAAGTTGCCTGGCCGACACTCTTGATGTGCTGCATCAGTCAAGGGTCAGGGCAGTCCTGGTAAGCTCGGAGGTGGGACTGTCCCTGGTGCCGCCCAATCCCTTGGGACGACGGTTTCAGGATTTGCTCGGGCTGGTAAACCAGAAGGCCGCCGCCGCCGCCGACCGCGTATACCTGGTAGTGGCCGGGATTCCCTTGGGGGTCAAGGGTGTCTAGCGCGTCCCGGCCCGTGGGGAGAGCCATCGCCAGGGCGCCGGGGGTTTGCGGCGAGTTGGTCCAGGGTATGCTGGACGGCGTCTACTACCTGGTCACGTGCCCCATTGACTTCTTCTCCCGCGTGACCGTAGAGCTGTACGCAGCCGGGCCTGGCGACGGCATTCCCCGGGTGGATGCGCCTGATGACTGCGCCAAGACCGCCTGCGCCGTGGCCCATACGCTGGCCCGGCTTGGACGGGGCGACCTGGCCGCCAAAGTCTCGGTGGGCAACCCCATACCCCGGAGCAAGGGGATGGGCAGCAGCAGCGCCGACCTGGCCGCGGCCATCACCGCCACCGGACTGGCCCTGGGGAACGAGCTGGGACCGGAGACGGTGGCCGAGATTGCCCTGGGTGTCGAGCCTACCGACGGGGTGATGGTGCCGGGGCTGGCTATGTTCGACCACCGGGAAGGCAGGATCAAGGATAGCATCGGTCCTCCCCCGCCGATGGAGATAGTAGCCCTGGACTTCGGCGGCAGGGTGGACACCCTGGAGTTCAACCGGACCGACCGGAGCGCCCAGTGGCGGGACATTGAAGGGGAGACCACCGAGGCATTAGGACTGGTCAAGGCCGGGGTAGAATGCTGCGACCCTTCTCTGATTGGCCGGGGAGCGGCAATCAGTGCATGGGCCGGGCAGCGGATTCTCCCCAAGCAGATGCTGCCCGCGGTGGCTGACTTCGCGGAGTCCATTGGGGCTGTCGGGGTCAATGTGGGACACAGCGGCACCATCATCGGGGTGCTGCTGGACGCCCGTCCGAGGCGAGGCAAGTCCGCTTTCCGGCAGGCGCGGGAGGCGTTCCCGGAGGCGGAGATGGTCCACCACTTCCGGCTGTTGGGTGGTGGCGTTCAGACGGTGGAGGCGTATCTATACGAGTGAATAGTGGTCAGTGGCTAGTGGAGAGTGAGCGGCTGCTTGACCTTCACCAGTCACTGACCACTAGAAAAGGGAGTTGAGGCGATGGCCGAGTACAAGCTGGCGGTCATTCCCGGCGACGGGGTCGGGCCGGAAGTAATAGCAGAAGGCAGGAAGGCCATTGAAGCGGTGGCCCGCGGGTCGGCGGACCTCAGCTTTGAGTATACCGAGTTTCCGTGGGGGTCAGACTTCTACCGGGAAACGGGGCGGCTCATGCCCGAGGACGGGCTGGAGCAGCTTGGAGCCTTTGACGCCATCCTCTTCGGTGCGGTGGGCGACCCGCAGATACCGGACCATATAACGCTGAACGGGCTGCTGCTGCCCATGCGCCGCGCCTTCGACCAAGGGGTGTGCATCCGGCCCTCGTACCTGTATCCCGGCGTCGCCTCTCCCCTGGCAGGCAAGCAGGCCGGGGAGATTGACCTGGTGATCTTCCGGGAGAACACGGAAGGGGAGTACGCTCCCGTGGGCGGCCGGTTGTACCCGGGCACGGGCTATGAGACGGTGGTGCAGAGCAACATCTTCACCCGCCGGGGCACCGAGCGCATCATCCGCGCGGCCTTCGAATACTGCGACCGGCGCGACGGGTACAGCAAGGTAACCTCGGTTACCAAGTCCAACGCCCAAGCCTTCGGCATGGTCTTCTGGGACGAGGTGTTCCAGGAGGTGGCGGCGGAGTACCCCCACATCCAGACCGAGTCGCTGCTGGTGGACCGGGCCTGCATGGACCTGGTGCGCTGGCCCGAGGACTTCGACGTGATGGTGGCCTCCAACCTGTTCGCCGACATCCTATCCGACATCGCTGCGGTGGTCTCCGGCAGCATGGGCCTGGCCCCCAGCGCGAACATCAACCCAGAGCGCCAGCACCCCTCCATGTTCGAGCCGGTCCACGGCGCGGCCTTCGACATCACTGGCAAGAGCATCGCCAACCCGCTGGCCACCGTTTCCGCGGTGGCGATGATGCTGGACCACCTGGGCCGCCCAGAGGAGGCCCGGCGCGTGGACCGGGCGGTATCCCAGTGCCTCAACGAGCGGTCGGTAATCACCCCGGACCTGGGCGGCAGCGCGACCACGGCGCAGGTTGGGGACGAGGTGGCGCGGTTGCTGGGCTTATAATGGACGCACAGGAAGCCAGGAGACGCCGCAGTTATGCCTATACCGGACATACCGCACGAACCGATAACCATAGACAGCCTGCCGCGGGAGGGCGTACCCCTGCATAACAGCCCCGACGGGCAGGTGAGAATTGTCGGGACGCGCATCAGCCTGGAGATTTTCCTCGAAGCCCGCCAACTGGGCGCGAAGACCCCGGAGCAACTCGCCCGCCGGTTCGACACGGTCAAGCTCGCCGACGCGGAAGCTGTGCTCGCCTACTACCGGGACAACAAGGCTGAAGTTGACGAATATCTGAGATTGAGCGCCGAGAAAGCGGAGAGAATCCGGCTAGAAATCACGTCCCAGCCCGAGTACGTCAAGTGGAAAGAAGAGATGCTTGAACGCGGCAGGGCCAAGGGATTCATTGAGTGACCCGTTTCCTGGCGGACGAGAACTTCAATCTCAACGCTGTCCAGGAACTTCGCCGCCACCTCCCATCGTTAGACATCATACGGGTCCAGGAATTGGGCATGACCCAGGCGATTGACCCAAGCATACTGGAGCGGGCAGCTGAAATGGGGCGAGTTGTTTTGACTCACGATGTCAAAACTATGCCCGGTTTCGCCTATGACAGGGTCAGGGCTTCTCTGCCGATGCCGGGTGTTGTGATAGTGCCGGACCTGCTTCCCGTGGGGAAGACAGTTGAAGACCTGGAGTTGATGATCACGTGCAGCCTGGATGATGAATGGGCAGACCGGGTCCAACACTTGCCTCTCCGCTGAAGTCCCATAATAGAGAAACCAGATGACCGCCGGACCACGCTGGAAACTGCGCTTCCGCAACTACTCGCGGGCATATACTCTGCTGCGCGGCGCGCTGGAGCAAGGCGTTGAGCCGCTCAACGCCCTGGAGCGGGAAGGGGTAATACAACGCTTCGAATACACCTTCGAATTGGCTTGGAATACCCTCAAAGACCGGCTGGAGCATGACGGGGTTGTTCTTGATACGGTGACGCCTCGCAACGTCATCCGGCAGTCGTTTCAGACCGGGTTCGTCGAGAACGGAGACGCCTGGCTGGACATGCTCACCGACCGGAACCTGATGTCGCACACTTACGACGCGGCCAGGTTTGATGCTGTGGAGGAATATCCATGACCGATACCTGGTCCTGCTGGACGCCCTGTATCTCCGGCTGGCCGGGGAGATGGTGGAATAATGGCAGTCCCGGACCTTTCCGAAGAAACTATGGAGACCTTGCGGAAGGTGTTTGCCAGCTACCAGGAGTTGACCGAAGTCGTGCTCTACGGCTCGCGCGCAACAGGCGGGTCCACTTCCCGCTCGGACATAGACCTGGTCACCAGGGGGATTCAGGACCCTTACCGCCTGGGACGGCTGGCGCTGGACCTGGAGGACACGAACATCCCCCAGCGATGCGATGTCCAGGCATACGAACGCATCGCCCATGCTCCTCTGAAGGCCCGGATAGACGGGGAGGGGGTTTGCATCTACCATAAGTGGCCGCGTTGGGATGGAATATAATCCTGAAGGACGACTTAAAATCGATTGTCGGCTTTGGCGCGGCATTTTGAATTACGGAGGCGTGATATGCGTGTAACCTTGCACTTGGAAATGGAAGCCGAAGTCTTTGACACTTCCGAAGCGGCGAAAGCCGAGGCGCTTGCCGAAAGCACCGGCGGTCAGGTTTATACTTGGAAGACAATCGGTCGGAAGAATTGGTTAGAGCATGGCTACCGAATTGTGGATGCGCTTGCGCTGGTAGTCCTTCCCGATTCGCTACCGGAATCCGTTGATATGTGTGACGATGTGCTTGAGGAAGGCACAGATTGTTGAATCGCACAGAAGATTCGTGTAACGCTGGGTATGGGTGGCGGCTCTGTCGCCAAAGGTTACTAATCAAACATCCTGTCGAATTCCCTCGATTCATCGGCTCTGACAAACTCAAGCCGTAGCCGGCAGACCTTCCCGTCATTGTCATGTGGGTAAAAGGAAACTATGGCGAAGGCTTCCCTAACGTCAGGTTCCCCCATTGTTATCCACTCAACCCAAGCCCCTTGGAGGCTATGCAAGTCAGCGATAACCTCATGCACCAGCTTGATTTCCGTCCATTCGCAGCAATCATCCATCAGCGCACCTCGAACATGCGGTTTATGAGATGCGAGGGATCGTTGATCAATGGGTGCGGTATGTCAAGGGGCATGGTGGACTGGAACTCATGTCATCTAATAATGCGATAGCGACCGCGACCGTGGAAGTGGAGAATACCGCCGTCTCTCAGAACCTGAAGCTGCTGGCGAATCTTGGCCTCGACGTTGTGGTTGTCGGGATGCCACTGTGACAGCGACTCCGTAAATCTGGAATAGAAGGCTTGTAGAGTAAAATCGCGTTTCCCAGTCTCAACTTCCATGATGCGGACGCAAGCGAGTACTTCCGCGCCCCAACCTCCGGATGCGCGGGTGTCTGATGACAGGAAAGCGACCTTGCTCCATTCCCCGCGCACAAGTTCGGGATTGCGGGCATGGGATTCCGACACCAGAGTTATTTTGCCGTCTTGAGGGATTTCCCTTAGCAGGATGTTGGAACCGACCCAACCTGCGCGTCTCGCGGTATCGGGTAGTGGTTTTCTGCTTTGAACCACGCTGCGGGTAATGAAGTGCCCAGGAGTTACGAACAGACCGGTTACCGTCCAACTGTTCCCGTTGTAGTCGAGGAAGGCATAATGGGGCGCTATCCCCCGGTCGATGGCAGCAATCTTGGGGCCGTAAGCGGAGTTTGCGGCCACCCGTCCATGCTTACCGTTTTTGCTCTTCAGTTGGTAGGACGTGCCGCATTCGGGGCAGGAAAAGTCGCGGACACGAGTGTTTGGATTGGTTATGGTCAGGTGGTCGGAAGGACAGGCGAGGCAGTACAGGTTGGCGGCGGCCCAAGCCTCTGTGACAACGCGGGCGACTTGGCTTTTGTTCCGATACTGGCTGCCGAGGCCGGGGTCAAGGCGTAAGTCCATGCCTGCTTATTCACCCGAATCGCCGTTCTTGTTCAGGAACTCCTCAACCTCGGGGGTGCGTGGGAGCATCAGCACACCGTCCACTTCCACCCCGGACCGCCTATAGGCTTCCTCTCTGCGGTTTCTCTGCTCCGCCTGGCTTTCTGCGCGGCCCCTTTCCATAATCTTCTTTAACGGCTTGTGGGCTTAGCAGCGCCATGCGTCCTGTTACCTCCGCGCAAAGGAAGTCCTGGGATTACCAGCCGAAGCGAAACCACCTTTGTTGCTGGCGTCGCCACTCCCACATTTGATTGTTCGGGTTCCGGCCTTGGCTCACGAAAGCGTGGACCAGATTGGCCCACTCGTTATTGGAAATCTGACCCATGGAGGTCAATATACCAGTGTGGGGCTGATCCAAGTTTCCCCATGAATGTAGGGCTGTCCAGAATTGATGGGCTTGCCGGAAGTCCCGCCGGTTGAAAGTAACCAGGATGCGCCCAGCCCTCGCCGCTATCAGCAGATGGACCGGGTCGGGGATGGACTGATTGCCTGTTGCCATAGCGTGAACGACGTCATGGTTGTAATGTGCTAGAATTTCACTGACTTCGGGGGGAATGTCCTCATCCAGGTAGAAACGCGCCATTCAGGTGGAAATCTCCTCCAGCTTCTCGTCTATCGGGATGGGGTCCACCCAGTAGTAGGCTAGTGCGGCATTCAGTTCCTCGCCGGTCAGATAGCCTCCATAGCCTTCCAGGACTTGCTTTTCGTCTCCCCCACAGACCTTGTAGTAACCCACTACCGACCAGATTGAGAATCCCTTGTGCCTAATGACCGGCACGTTTCGGGGCGAATCCTCCTCAATATACTTGATCCAAGGCCGTTCCCTGGTCTGTTGCAACGCCATGTCATTATTGACCGCGGGGACATATGCCCCGTCATTGTCCTCGGAACTCTCCTTCAGTTTCCGGTCTATATCGCCGGGATTGGCCCAATAATAGGCCAGGGCGGCATCCAGTTCCTCTCTGGTCAATTCACCGTCATAACCGGCCAGAACCCGTTCTTTGTTTCCCTTGTAGACCCGGAAGTACCGCACCAGCGACCATACCGACATTCCCTTGTCCCGAATGACGGCTACGCTGCGCGATTCTTCGTCTATGTACTTTTGCCAGGAATGTTCCCGGTCTTGCCGCGTGGCCATGTTTCGAGACTCCTTAGGCGTGTCCTAACCGTCGCCCAGGACCACCTAGACTATGAGGTTTTCGAGGGCCAGGTGGGTGGTGGGGTCCAGGCACTCGTGGTCTCCCACGGCGCCGATGAAGGCCACGCCGAGGATGCGGCCCACGCGGAAGTCCATGACGGTGGAGGACATCAGGCCCGCCTGTCCACCCTGGAGGACTCTCAGGGCCACGGCCTCGTCGAAGAAGCCCTGGGGTTCCAGGCGGGTGACGGAGATGAGCTGCTGGCCGGAACTGAGGCTCTCTCCGACGCTGGACTCGAAGTCCTTTGCGTCCTGTTACCTCCGCAACTATGACCCGGTGGTACGCCTAACCACTAGAACCGTCGCCATTGTTCAGGAACTCCTCGACTTCGGGAGTCATCGGGAGCATCTTTACGCCGTCCACTTCGACGCCAAACCGCCTATAGGCTTCCTCTCTGCGGTTTCTCTGCTCTGCCCGGCCTTCGGTCCGACCTTCTGCCCGGCCTTCGATCCGGCCCTCTGCCCGGCCCTTTTCCATAATCTTCTTTACGGCTTGTGGGATTAGCAGCACCATGCGTCCTGTTACCTCCGCGGCTATGGCGAACAGAAGGGCTATGCCTGCCGATGCGCCAAAGATGGCAGCCAGTATATGTATATAGTCGGTCCCATCCTGGAACAGTATTGCCCATCGCCGCGACAGGAAGAAGGCTGCACAAGCGGCGTATACGAGGTAGTAAACGACCCAGTATCTCTCAACCATCCCAATTATAGCATCCTGGATTTTCGCCGGACTATTACCGGCGTGTCCCTCGACATGGAAGCTGCCGTTCCTAGCCGCCGCCCAGGACCACCTGGACTATGCGCTTTTCCAGTGCCAGTGCCAGTTGGGTGGTGAGGTCCAGGCGCTCGTGGTCTCCCACGGTGCCGGTGAAGGCCACGCCGAGGATGCGGCCCACGCGGAAGTCTATGACGGTGGAGGACATCAGGCCCGCCTGACCGCCCTGGAGGACTCTCAGGGCCACGGCCTCGTCGAAGAAGCCCTGGGGTTCCAGGCGAGTGACGGAGATGAGCTGCTGGCCGGAACTGAGGCTCTCCCCGACGTTGGACTCGAAGTCCTTGATGAATATGTCGGTCATCCAGGAGGATACGGCGTCGGGGTTGTCGAACAGGTGGGCGACGGTGGCGGCGACGAAGTTGAAACCGTCGTAGGCCGCGTTGTTGGAGGTCTCGCCGAACTCGCGGGTGTAGCCGGATATGCGCCCCGCGCCGCGCAGCCGCTCGGGGGTGTTGCCGGGGAAGCCATGCTCGGCCATTGCCTCGTTGCTGAGGGCGCCTTCGCGTATCAGGCGCAGGCCGGAGAGTTCGGAAGGCAAGTCCTGCTTGTCCAGAGCCATAAGCTCCAGGGCGTCCTCGGATACGGCGAAAGTGGCCCTTTCCAGTGCCATCTTGAGACTCCTCCATGCAATGCGGACCCTCGCCGATCGTACCGGCCCCGCACCGAGTTTGAGACGAAGCTCTTGGTTGTTCAGTTGCCAGCGGCGAGTCTCCCAGTATCAGGGACCAGTCCGCTGGAGGATGGTTGGATTCCCGCTTTCGCGGGAATGGCGGTTGGTGGGTGGAAACCGGCTTGGCAGCGTCCCGCTCCGTGCGGTAGCTGTGGGCGGGACACTGCCGGTTTCTGCCGGGTTGATGCGGTAGACGGGGCCTAGCCGCAGACCATGGGGTATACGTGGCGGCTGCGGTCCATCTCCTCGGGGACCTGCTGCCTGCTCCAGCTATTGCCGCCGTCGTTGCTGGCGTAGACCTGCCCGTAGTAGGTGCAGCAGTACATGTTGGAAGGCACGGCCCGGTCGATGGCCGTCTCGAACATGCGGCTGGGGGCCGTCTCGCCCAGGTCCATCTTCTCCCAGGTCTCCCCGACGTCGGTACTCTTGAAGAGCGCGCCGGCGTCCTGGGTGCCTGCGGGAGCGCCGCCGCCGCCCGCGCCCGCTGCCAGGTAGATGGTGTTGGGGTCGTGGGGAGCCACCAGGAGGCCGCGGCAGTAGGAGCCGCCGGGGAACATCTCTTCAACCTGCACGTGCTCCCAGCGGTTGCCCCGGTCGCGGCTGCGGAACATGGCGATCTGGGTGATGATGTGGACAGTGCCGGGGGCCGCGGCGCTGACCTGTACGCCGTGGAGGTCGAGGGTGTTGTTGCGGACGAATGGGCCGTCAATGAGGGATGTCCAGCTATCTCCGCCGTCCCTGCTGCCGATGAGTCCGCCGACTTCGATGGCCCCGTAGATGTCGTTGGGGTCGGAGGGGTCTGAGGCAATGCCGATGACCCGCTTGCCCAGGGGCGGCATGTAGGTGGTGATGTGAGGGTATTCGACGCCGCTGGTGTCCATCTTCTGCCAGGACTCGCCGCCGTTGACGGTGCGGTAGACGGCGCATGGCTCGTATCCGGCGTACATTATCTGAGGGTCGTCGGGGTGGAAGGACAGGGACCAGACGTCCATGTCCGCGCGGGGTTTTTCCAGGGCTTCCCAGTGGTTGCCCCGGTCGTCACTGCGGTAGACGCCCAGGTTGGTCCCGGCAAAAATGGTCTGGGGGTTGTCGGGATGGATGGCCAGGGCGCGCACCTGGGGGTTTTCGGGCAGCCCGTTGGTGATGGTGTGCCACTCCTCGTCACCGTCGGCCCAGCGCACCAAGCCGCCTGCGCCGATGTTGTCGCCTTCACCGGCCAGGCCGATGTAGACGTAGGTCTGATGGTTCTGCGATGCCATCGCGTTCCTCCAATCGAGAAGATTGCCCCATACCCGGCGGAGGGCCAGAGCCGAGGCTGGGTATCTACCGTTGCAGCGGTAGGTTAACAGGATTCTTGGTTTATTTGGGCGGGTTGTCAAGAGGCGGGTTGTCGATCTAAGTGGATGGCCGGCCTGCGGAGAGCGCTCCACCGGCGTTATAGTTATAGCGTTGCAGTTATAATGGTAGCGCGTGTCTGGAATACCGGACGGTCAGGTTACCCTGCATATCGTCATGGGAAACGTTCAAGACCCTGCCAACATCTTCTACTACGACGCGGAGTGCCGGTTTTGCGTTGCGCTGGCGCGGATGCTTGGGCGGCTGGACCGGGGCAGGGCGCTGGAGCTTCGCGCCGGGATGGATGAGGATGCGCGGCGGGTCGGGCTGGCGGAGCCGGACCTGCAACGCTCCGCGTACCTGGTGTCTCCAGGCGGGCAGGCGCTGGAGGGTTTTTTCGCCTTTCGGAGGCTGAGCTTGCTGGTGCCGTTGCTGTGGCCCTTTGCGCCGTTGCTGTGGCTGCCGGGGTCCGGGTTGCTGGGCCCAAGGGTGTACCGCTGGGTGGCGGACAATCGGAGGGGGATATTTGGTTGCGCCAAGGAGGGTTGAGCAGGCCCGTACTATGGCACCGTCGGCGAGTCTGGGGTAGTATGTAGGCGCATAATCGCAAGCTCAGAATTGACCGTGGAGATTGGCCAATGGCAATGAAGGACAAGGTTTTCGAGACTTTCGATGAAGCGGTGGCGGATGTTCCAGACGGTGTCACCATCATGGTCCCAGGCTTCGGTGGAGTGGGCCTGCCCCGCAACCTGCTGGCCGCGCTGCACCGGCAGGGTGCCAAGGGCATGACCGGCATTTCCAACAATGCCGGGGGCATGGGAGACCAGGTTGACGTGGGCATTCTGGTGGAGGCTGGCCGGATGAAGAAGATGGTCTGCGCCTTCACCGCCGCGACCCACCCATCGCGGCCAACCCCCTTCGTGACCATGTACAACAACGACGAGATCGACGCCGAGCTTGTGCCCCAGGGGACGCTGGCCGAGCGTATCCGGGCCGCCGCGTTCGGGATCGGCGCGTTCTACACTCCGACCAGCGTCGGCACGGAACTGGCCGAGGGCAAGGAGCACCGGGAGATGAACGGGCGCACCTACGTCCTGGAGTACCCGTTGCACGCAGACTACGCCCTGATCCGGGCCTGGCGCGCCGACACCTTCGGAAATCTCCAGTTCCGGCTCACCCAGCGCAACTTCAACCCCATCATGGCGATGGCCGCCAAGACCACTATTGTAGAGGTGGAAGACGCCATTCTGCCGGTGGGAGAGCTGGACCCGGACAAGATTCACGTGCCGGGGATTTACGTTAACCGGCTGGTGAAAATTCCCGAGGACGGAATTTGGGAGTGATGCGGGTGGCTGGTGACTGGGGACAATCCAGCTACTGGCCGCCAACACACAGGCTATCACACCGTTACGGTCAAATTTGCGCAGATTTCGTTGGAGATGGGCTTGCTGACCCAGGAACACGCTCAGACGGCGCGGGAATTCCTGAAAGCCTCAGACCGGGAGTTTGACGCCGGAGACCATCTGCAAGCTTCCGAAAAGCTGTGGGGAGCCGCTGCCCATGCGCTGATGGCAGCTAGGCAGGAGCGGGGAATTTCCGGCAATTCGCACAGGGCGTTGAGGTTTCACGCAGAGAAGCTGGCCAGGGAATATGGAGACCCTGACATCAGGCTAGGGTTCCATATCGCCGATAAGTTCCATCGTAACTTCTACAACGATTTCATGGATGAGAGCGAATATGAGCTTGACCGTCCGATAGTCCATGATTTTGTGGAGCGGGTGCTGTCCCTGCCAATGCAGGGCTGAATTTCGCTAGATCTCCTATGCGATGTCAGGGCATAGCTACCAACATTTACACCGGAGGAATCTGATGGCGGAAAAGCAGAAGTTGGACCGGCAGTCTATGTGCGACCGTCTGGCGATGGAATTCCAGGATGGATGGATCGTGAACTTGGGCGTGGGTATGCCCACCCTCTGCTCCAACTACGTTGACCCCGACAAGTTCATCATCACCCACTCGGAGAATGGCGTCATCGGCTATGGCCCCATCGCCACTGAGGGGAATGAGGACAGGCACTTGGTCAACGCCGGTGGGCAGTTCGTGACCCAGGGGCCGTTGATGTCCATCGTACACCACGCCGACTCCTTCGGAATCATCAGGGGGGGCATGGTGGACGTGACCGTAATGGGCGCCTATGAAGTGTCCGAGAATGGGGACTTCGCCAACTGGCGGATTCCCACCCGCAAGGGTGGGGGCATCGGCGGGGCAATGGACCTCGCGGCCTGCGCCAAGCGGGTGTTCATCGCAATGGAGCACACTCAACGGGACGGCACGCCCCGGGTGCTGAGCCGATGCAGGTTGCCCATCACCGCTCCCGGAGTGGTGAAGATGCTGGTCACCGATCTGGGCCTGTTCGAGATGACCCCAGAAGGTATTGTGCTCCGGGAGCACGCGCCGGGCTGGAATCCAGAGGAGATCCAGGAGTTGACCGAGGCGAAGCTGATCATCCCCGACGATCTTCGGGAGTTCCGCTTCCGGGACCAGGGCTAGGCTCCGGTCCCGGTCTTCCCCCTTCCAACTCTATCCCCAGCGGTGCTCAAGGGTGGCTTCCTGTGAACTTGACCTCCACGGCCGGACGTGGTCCGGGGCTGTGGAGGCATTTATTGATTTCTACAACGGCGCGCTCCGCTCGCCCGGCGGCAGCGGCGTGAAGTTGACCGTGGTGCATGGCTACGGTTCGACTGGCGTCGGCGGCGTGCTGCGCACCCGGTTCCGCGCTTTCCTCCAGAGACACGCCAGCCGCTTGGAGTTCACGCCGGGCGAGCAGGTGGACGGCAACCCCGGCCAGACCATCGTCACCCCGCTCAAACCCCTTCCCGTGATCGAAGAGTTGCTGGCGGAGCAGGTGTGGGAGTACTGCGAACGCCCGAAGACCATGAGCAAGATCACGGGAAAGTTCCGCCGCCACGGCCAGCCCAGGGTTGCGGAGGCGGTGCGCTTGCTGGAAGGTCAACGGAGGCTGCGTACTGAGGTCAAGGGGAAGGCCAGAGTTTACCAGGCGGTATGATCAGGAATTCCACGGGGATTGAACGATATGGGCATGTTCACAGTTGCCCTTGAAGTTAGAAGTTTTACTAATGGGGGATCCGTCACCGTCGAGGCGCTGGTTGACACCGGAGCGTCTTATACTGTTCTGGGTAGAGACCTGCTAAAAGGGCTGGGCATCCGACCGACCGAACGGGAGCGGTTCCAGTTGGGAGATGGCCGATTAGTCACGTATGATACTGGTTATGCAGACTTGGGCCTGGAAGGAAGGCGACGGCCTGCGGTTGTGATATTCGGGCTGCCGGGAGCCAGTCCTCTAGTTGGAGCCAATACTTTGCAGCACTTCCGGCTCATAGCCGATTCAGTGAACCACAGGCTTATCCCGATGGAGCCGATACAAATACGGCTTATATAGGGCCGTCCCCGCAACTGAAATACTTAGACCTTAGCTTGTTGGTGCGTCATACTTTCAGGCGTCAATAGCTCCGAAGTCTTGCACGAGGCTGGAGAGCCAACTCATTGCCTCGGGGTATTGCACCAGTCCAGCGGGAACTCCTGGCCCGGGCCTCTGCGCTGGGCATAGGCAAAATCACCGTCTTGCCGCCGAGCCTTGATTTTCCAAGTGTCCTTCAGCGACGCCTGTCTGCCCGAACAAGCCCCGGTCCGTCGCGACGGGGAATGGCCTTAGGAAGGACGTCTGGGTCGAAGTGTGGAAACTCCCCCGCTTTGTGCCGCCCGCCAGTTAGGTCTTCCACCACTCTCCCAATATTGATGTTGCCGTGATGCAGGTCCTGGTAGCGAATCACGTCATCATCATATCCACTAGGGATTGGCAGCGAATACATCGTGCCGTCGGGAAAGATGGGGCTGGGACAGCCTCCACATTTACTGTCGAACCCTTTTCTGCTGAGAATCAGTCGCCTTGGCTTCATGTTCCCTCTGGGCACATTGTCATCTGGACCCAGTAATTGGCCGCCCTAATGGTAGCCTGCGCCCCCGTTTACGTGGATGGTCTGGCCGGTTATGAAGCCGCCGTCATCGCTAACCAGGAAGAGGCAGGCGGCCGCTATTTCATCCACGGTTCCCTGGCGGCCCAGGGGGATGTTGGAGGCGTTGGGCGTGCGCCGCTCCGGGTACCATTCCGGGTGCTCCCGGCTGGTGTCGATGCTGCCAGGGGAGACGACGTTTACCCGGATGTTCTGAGGGGCGAACTCGGAGGCCAGGCTGCGGGCCATCCCCACCAGTCCCATCTTGGCGGCGGACACATGCGCCCGTTGCGCTCCTCCCTGGAACGCGCCGCCCCCGGTGAAGAACAGGATGCGGCCGTACTGGTTTTCCACCATTGAAGGCAGGACGGCCTGGGTGCAGTAGAACGCGCCGTCGAGCACGACGCCGCGGACGGTCTCCCAATCCTGGATAGTGATGTCAAGGAAGGGTTTGTGGGGGCGGATGGCGGCGTTGTTAATCAGGATGTCAACCTTGCCGAACTCTGACATGGCCATGTTGACCATCGAGTCCACCTGCTCCTTGCTGGCGACGTCGGCCAGAACGGGGAGGGCGCGGACGCCGAGGGCTCGGGCTTCTTCGGCCACGGACTCGGCCTGCTCGCGGTTGGCGCGGGCGTTGACGACTACGTCTGCGCCTTCGGCGGCCAGTTTAAGGATGGTGGCGCGTCCGATGTTCCGCCCGGAGCCGGTTACCAGCGCTACCTTGCCTGCCAGTCTGTTCATTGTTTCTACCTCATAGCAATAGCCGGGCCGCCACAGGCGGCTCCGCGGCGTTGTGGAGTCAGGGGATTATAGCATGGGGGCGGGGAGACTCCCGATTGAGCGGTGGGCTAGGCAGCGTTCCGTTTTGGTAGTCTAGTCACCCAACTGTGGTCGGCGGATTCCCGGTCCCCGTTTCCACGAGGACAAGCTTCGCGGGAATGCCGGTTGGGGCCGGGAACGAAGCCGCCTAAATTGCAACGCTGCCGCGGCGACAGTGAATCTGAATGGGAATCATAGTTGGTGGGGCTATGCGGTCTCGGGGGGCCGTTACGGGCAAGCCGGCTGGGCGAATTTGACAGGTGAACAGGCCACAATTACACTCGCGTTCAACCTCTTGAAGGGCCTCCGTGGCCCGCAATCGCCGTGTGGGAAGAGTTGAACGGCAGATGGGCTGGACTCAAGCAATCTTTTGGCTCTTGCCGCGTCGCATCCGCTCTTCGTGGCCGCTCCTTTCGATAACTTCCTTCGGCATACTGGCCTCCGTGACCATCATGGCCCTGGGGGCAGTCTACTCCAACACGTTGGCCGAGGGGGGGCTGCGGCACACCCTGGCGTCGGCGACGGCCCGGATCCTGAACATCCAGCTAATCACCTCGAACCGACCCTTGGGGCCAGTGGACTACGCCAGCCTACGCTCCACCGTGGAAGACTTTGCCGAGGAGCGGGTCGGGTATATGCACCGGCACACCGAGCGTTACGGTCAACTGGCGGGGATCGTCCGCATGATCAAGGCCCCGTCCGACGATCCCCCGCCGTCCAACGCCCCAATCGCGCGGCCATTCTTCTATACGAGCCTGCAAGACCACGCGGTCATCACGGAAGGGCGGTGGCCGGAACCGTCCGCTCACACGGAGGGGGAGCCGGTGGCAATGGAGGCGGTGGCCGGGGGCAGGACCGCGCTGCAAATGGGGTTGTCGGTAGGGTCGCAACTGCTGGTGTTTCCCTTCTCCACCGACCCGGAGGAACGGGTCACTCTGACCATCGTCGGGCTGGCCGAACCAAGGGATGCAAACGAGGAATACTGGATCAATTCCCCATCCCATTACTTCAGCATCCGGGAGCAGGGCGATGAACTGCACGTCCCGCTCTACGTGCTGGAGGAGGACTTCTTCAATGGAATGGGGGTCAATTATCCGTCGCTGGTGGGGGACTTCACCTGGTTCTTCTTCCTGGACACCAGCGTCATCACTTCGGCAACGGCAGGCAAGGCCAAGGACGACCTGATTGGGCTGGAGACGGACGTTAACCAGAAGTACCCCCGCACGCTGGTCTTTACGGGACTGAAGAACACCATCGACGATTACCGCCAGGAGTTGACCCTGGCCCGCGCCCCCCTGTTCCTGTTCATCTCCCTGATTGTGCTGGTGATCCTGTACTTCCTGGCGCTGGTAGTGGGGCTGCTGTCACGGGCCAGGCTGGACGAAGCGAGCCTGATGCGCAGCCGCGGAGCCGGCATTCTGCAGGTGAGCGGTCTGCTGATTGCCGGGGAAGGTGTGGTCGCGCTGTTGGCCATTATCGTGGGGCCGATGCTGGCATGGCTGCTGGTGCGGTTTGTGCTGCTGGACACCATCAACCCGACGGGCGCCGGGGCCGACCCGGTCCCGGTGGGACTTTCGCTCAACGTTTTCGTTATGGGGATTATCGGGGGCCTGCTCAGCCTGCTGGTGCTGGGCGCGTCCAGCATCAACAGAGCGCGGTTGGGACTGGTTGAGTCGCTGCAAGAGCGAGCCAGGCCGCCGACCCTGCCACTGCTACAGAGGTATTACCTTGACATACTCGCCCTGGCGGCGGTGTTGTTCGTCCTGTGGGAGATACAGGGGCGTGAAGGGTTTGTCACCAGCGAACTGGCGGGCCAGGACCTGCGGGTGGACTTTCTGCTGCTGCTCGGTCCGGTGCTGGTGCTGGTCGCCGCGGCAGTGGTGGTGCTGCGGGTGTTGCCCTGGATGGTGCGAGCGCTTTCGTGGACCGCAGACCGGACCGCGCCGGCCTGGGTGGCCTTTCCCCTCGCAAGGCTGGCGCGGGAGCCATTGCCGCACGGATCGCTGGTTATCATCCTGATGCTGGCGTCGGCCCTGGGGGTGTTCGGGGCGGCGTTCCAGTCAACGCTGTCATTGAGTCAAACGGAGCAGGCCCTCTACAAGGCCGGGGGGGACTTCGTGGTCAAGGGGCCCGCGCTATCGGACCGGGACGCGACCAGGCTGGAGCAGGAACCCGTGGTGCGCAGCTTTTCGCCGGTGCTGCGGGAGTCGGGAATGCTTCACGACGTTCTGCCCAGGGAAGCCGTCACGGTGTTGGCCATAGACCCGGAGACGCTGACTGATACGGCATGGTTCCGGGACGACTTCGCTGGCAAGGACCTCCCGGAGTTGCTGGAGGCCCTGCGGCCCGTGCCCTTCCTGACTGCCGGAAGCAACGTGGACGCTTCCCTGGGAGTCGCCATACCGGGGGACACTCACGCACTGGGTATCTGGGTGGACGTGAGCGACCTGAGGCAGGAGACCATGTTCCCGGGGTTCAACATGTGGGCGAGGATATACGACCACCGGGGATTTTTCCACAACCTGTTCCTGGGGGAGGTCAACTACTCCCTCGCCAGTGGCGGCCCGACGCTGGGCGGGGGCGACTCGGCCCAGACAACACAGGAATGGGTGTACCTGGAGGCCGAGGTCCCGGAGGTGGAGATGCCGCCGGAGGAGCTGTTCCGGCTGGTGTCCCTGTTTTTCAGCCGCAAGTCCTTCGCAGCCATGCCGTCGGGAGCCATCAGACTGGATGACATAACTGCCAAGACGGCTTCCGGCCATCCCGAGGGCGTGGTAGTCGAGGGATTTGAGGCGCCGGGCAACTGGGTCCCGATGGTGAACGAAGGGGACACCGTTGACATTATCCAGATTCGGGAAGACGCGGCCCGGACAGGTGCGGCAGGGCTGAGCTTCGGCTGGGAAGGGACATTTGGCGAGGATGCCCGGGGGATTATCATCCCGCCGGGGCCGTTCCCCATCCCGGCCATAGGAGGACCATTCCTGGAGACTGGGCAGCGGATGCGGGTGCGCGCCGGGCGCAATCTGCTGCCGGTCATCATCCGGGACACTACGGATTTCTTCCCGACCCTTGATCCGACCCGCCGCACATTTCTGATTCTGTCCCTGGAGGACTACAGGGACTACAACAGGAGAATTAGCCGGTCTAGCTTCGCGGACGTGGAGGAATACTGGCTGGCAGTCGATGGCAGTATTGACCGGGCCGATGCGCAGCGGGAACTGGAGGAACTGTTCGGCCCATACGTCCGGGTGCTGGACCGGAACGATGAGATTGAAACGGCGCAGCGAAATCCCCTGGCAGGCGGGGGCTGGGACGGTCTGACGATCCTGGGGATGGTGGCAATTACCGTCGCGGTGCTGCTGGCCCTGGTGATCCATGGCGTGGTGGCCATCCGCACCGGGCGGGTGGACCTGACGGTAGCCCGCACGTTGGGGTTTTCCAAGGTGCAACTGCTCCTGTCGCTGGCATTGGAACGGGTCTTCGTCGCGGCCCTGGGGCTGGCGGCGGGCACGGCCCTCGGCTTGTGGCTGGGCCGCTGGGTGCTGGGCTTCCTGGACATAACAGAGCGGGGCCGCTCGGTCATACCCCCGCAGGTCCTGAGCATCCAGGAATGGCTGGCTGTGGCAGTGCTGGCCGGGCTGATCGTGGCGGCGCTGCTGGGGCTGCTGGTGGCCGCGGTCGCCGCGGGGCGGCTGAGAGTAACGGAGAACTTGCGCACAGGTGAATAGGGTACAGGTGAACCGGCCATGATGTCCCTGATGCAGATGGCGTATGTGGTCGCCGTGCGGAGGATATTCTCCAGTTGGCGGCTGGAACTGGTGCTGTTCCTGGGGATGCTGCTGGCGGTTGCGTTGATGGCCAGCGGGGTCATCTTCTCCAACCTGCTGGCCGAAGCCGCGCTGCGTCACGCCCTGAACGAGGCAACCCCGGAGGAAGCCAACTTCTCCGTCCGCGTCTTCAGCGGGCAGAAGGCTCCGCCGACTACCGAAGGACGCATGAGGCACTACGCGTCGAACCTGGGATTCGCAGATGCTCGGGTGGCATCGAGGGTCGAGGAGTTCCTGGCGGAACAGTCCCTACTGGTAGAAACTGCCACGTTCTTCTTCAGCGGGCATCCGAAGCTGGACCTGGACAACGATATTCGTCCCAGGGGGGAGATCAAGTATCTTTCCAGCCTGACCGGAGACCGGACCAGGCTGGTCGAGGGGCGCTGGCCCTACGCTGCGGAAGGTTCGTCGCCAACTGAGGGGCCGCTGGAGGTGGCTGTGGATACCCTGGGGGCGAGCCTGCTGGGGCTCTCAACTGGCGGGGAAATGAACATCTTCCCGGCAGCTTCCTTTGAGGACCCGCCGGTGGCGCCGGTGAGGATTGTAGGGGTTTTCGAGCGGATGGACCCCGAGGATGAGTACTGGTACAGGTCTGACCGTACATTCAGCTTCCACGACGACCAGTGGACCATCGTTCCGCTGTTCACGTCGCAGAACGCCATTCTGGAAAGGGTGTACCGGGTATATCCCAGGCTCTACACCGACATTACGTGGACGTATTACCTGGACCGGCAATCTGTGAAGGCCGGAGACGCGGATGACCTGCTGGATACGCTGCTGCTGGTGCGGTACGACGTCAGGACGAACCTGGCCAATTCCAGCAGCCGCATCAGGCTCGACCAGGTTCTGGACGACTACAAGGAGCAATTGCTGCTTGCCAGGATTCCCCTCTACCTGATCCTGTTCCTGGTAATCGGCATACTGACCTATTACCTGGCGCTTATCGCCAGTCTGGTGGTGAAGTCCCGGGCCGCGGAAATCTCGATGCTGAAGAGCCGGGGGGCTACCACGCCTCACGTTGGGCTGATGTCGTTTATTGAGGGGATACTGCTGGCCATACCGTCAACAGCACTGGGTCCGCTGGTGGCGCTGGCGGTGGTCAGGACCCTGGGCCGGGTGTTCTTTGGCCTGGGGGGCAGCGAAGACCTGGTGGAGGTGCCGGTGGCGCTGTCCTTCCAGTCATACCTGCTGGGCGGCGCGGGCGCGCTGCTGGGGGTGATTGTTCTGACGGTGTCCACCCTTGCGGCAGCGCGTCAGGGGATGGTGGAATTCCGGCAGATGGGGGCGAGGCCGCCGCAGGCCCCTTTCATCCACCGCTACTACCTGGATATTTTGCTGCTGGGACTTATTGCCCTGTTCTGGTGGCAGGTGCAGAGCCGGGGAGCTTTCTTGGTCCGGCCCCTGGGCAGCCGGGGTCTGGAGATCGACTACAGCTTGCTGCTGGGACCGGCGCTGGGGCTGCTGGCCATCGGGCTGCTGGTGATGCGTTTCTTCCCCATCGTGGTGGGCCTGTTGGCGCGGCTGGCGGAACCTGTTGGGCCGGTGTGGCTGGTCCACGGGCTGCGGCACGTTTCCCGTGACCCCATCGTCCCGGGGTCCCTGGTGGTGCTGCTCATGTTCGCCACCGCTTTGGGGGTCATTGGCAGCGCGTTCAGCGCGACACTTGAGCGCAACCAGGAGGAACGGGCGCTCTACGCCGCCGGGGCCGACCTGCGTATCGAACACGGCGGCAGTTCCGCTCCCCGGCAGTTGCAGGGCATTTCAGAGCAGGCGGACAGCCTTGATTTCGTGGACGTGGCGGTGGAGGTGCAGCGCACCAGCGGCCACGTCACCACCACCGGGTTCAGCACCAGCGGGACGCTGCTGGCCGTTCGTGCCGAGGACTTCGCCAACGTGGGCTGGTACAGGCCGGACTTCGCCGGCGGACTCACCCTGGAGGAGTTGACCGGTCTGCTTGCACCTCAACCCAGAGATAAGGGGGCCATATCCGAAGGCGGACCAACTGACGGCCGGGGGTCAGCCGCCTCCAATGGGTATGAGGACGGGATACTCCTGCCGGAGGACGCAACGGGCATGTCGCTCTACGTTCAGCCTGGGCGTCCAGACAACCGCATGACCCTGCGCGCCAGAATGCAGGACAATCGGGGCTACTACTTCGATACCATGTTCGGCCAGCCGGGAGGCGGGTCGGGCGGAATCGGACTCGACTTCCGGGAGTGGCGGGAACTGGAGTCTGACCTGCAACCCCTGTTCCGGGGAGGCGCAAACTCGCGGGCAGCCCAGAGGTTCGGCGAACCGCAGCCCCCGTACCGGCTTCTGGCCATACACATAGCCAGCCGGGGCGGCGCTCCCGAGCCGGGAGCGTTGTTCCTGAGCAGCCTGAAGGCAATTGCTCCCAACGGCTCCCAACCCTTGGAAGATTTCCGGCATGTTGACGGCTGGCAGGTCATCGAGGACTACTCAAGGCCGGGCCTGTTCGCCCTGGAGTCCAGCGAGTCGGTGCAAGCTCCTGAAGACGGGTCCGGGGAAGGCGGACGTATCCGAAAGACCGCGCGGTTCAGTTGGGCGCCGGGCAGTTCCGGGATGCGGGGCATCCGCGTCCTGGGGGGCCAACCCATTGAATCCGCGGGCGGGTTTGGACGGGAGGAACCGCCTCTTCCCGCCCTGGTTAGCCGGGAGTTCATGGAGGTTGCGGACGCGGAGGTGGGGGACGTGCGTACCCTGGGGATGTCCACCTTCTCGCTGCCGATAGAGATCAAGGCAGTGATAGACTATTTCCCGACCCTGGTCCCGGAGGAGAAGCCGTTTGCCGTGGTGGACCTGGAGACCTTCACCCACCGGTCCAACCTGCACAGCCTCACCACCATCGGTGGGACCAACGAGCTTTGGGTCCGGTTATCGAGGGACGGGCCCTCTACGAGTGAAGGATACGGAGCGGCCGTCGAGGCCCCGCGCTTGGGACCGGAGGCCAACCTGAACCCGGATGCGGTGGACGCATTCCTGGAGGGGAACGGGTTGCGGTCGAGGAATACCTACGTCGCCTCGGACATGGTGCGGGAACGCACGGAACAGCCCCTGGTCAGCGCAGGTTGGGGGGCGCTGCTGGTGCTGATGTTCCTTGCCCTGGTGCTGGCCAGCGCATCCGGAGTGATGCTCTTCTCCTTCACGGACACCCGGGACCGGCGCACCGAGTTCGCGTTGCTGCGGACTCTGGGGACGTCGCGGCGGCAGCTTAACGGCGCGGTCTGGTTCAGCCTGTTCCTGGTCACCCTGTGCGGCGTGGCCCTGGGCAGCGTGGCGGGACAGGTCATTGGCACCAGCCTGCTGCCCCTGATGGAAGTGGCCGAGGAAGGGGCGCGGGTCACGCCGCCGATGACGCTGGAAATCGACTGGTTTACGCTGGCGGTTTCATACGCGATACTCGGCTCCGTGACTATCGGTACGGTACTGTGGCTGATATGGTATACCTCGAAGATGGAAGTGCAGCAGGTGCTCCGCATCGGCGAGGCAGGTTAATGAGAGGCAAGAATTGGTAAACGCAGAGCGATACGGCAACTACACCGTCCCAACTCCACTGGACCCGGCTGAAGAAGACCTGGAACAGCAGTCATCTGTTGCCTCATCCGATGCGGCATACATCGAGTGTCAGGACCTGTTCAAGATCTACAAGCGTTCCGACCTGGAAGTGGTGGCGCTGCGGGGGTTGGACCTGACGGTGGAGCCGGGAGAGCTTATCGCCATCATCGGCGCGAGCGGCAGCGGCAAGAGCACCTTGATGAACCTGCTGGCAGGGCTGGACCGCCCCTCTGCCGGGCATATCCGGGTGGGCAACCGCGACCTGCTGGACATATCCGACCGGGAACTGGTGCTGTACCGCCGGCTGGAAGTGGGCTTCGTCTGGCAGGCCACGGGAAGGAACCTGGTCCCCTACCTGAGCGTCCGGGACAACATCGAGTTGCCCATGTCGATGGCTGGGGTGAGCACGGCGGACCGGCATAGCTGGAGCACGGAACTTCTGGAGGCGTTGGGGCTGCCGGACAAGGCCAACCGGCTTCCGCACCAACTTTCAGGCGGCGAGCAACAGCGTGTGGCCATCGGCGTGGCCCTTTCCAACAAGCCGCCCCTGCTCCTGGCGGATGAACCAACGGGAGAACTCGACACGCAGACCGCGACCCAGGTCTTCCGGCTCCTCAGGGAAATCAACCTGGCCTACAACGTCACCATCGTGATGGTGACCCACTATCCCGGCGTGTCGGAGTTCGTGGACCGGGTGGTCCACATCCGGGACGGGCGCATCAGCTCCGAGAGCTACTCCAGTCCCACGTTCCAACGGGGAGGCGATAGGGTGGAGGAGGAGTACCTGGTGGTTGACCGGGCAGGCCGGATTCAACTGCCCCCGGACATCCTCGAAAAGTTCACCGGCAGGTTCCGGCAGGGCGGGCTGGCCAAGGCCGACCCTGAGGGAGACGGCGTGACCATCCGTCCCTTAACCGACCGCCCCCGGCCCAACACACCCGGAGGCCGGACTGCTACTGATGGACCTCCGGTCCAGGATGACTCCAGGTTCCGGCCGAGAACGTAGCCCCATCACTGCGAGCCGGCCGCATTACCGTAGAGGACCCGGACCTACTGAGAACGCCGCGCCATTTCAACGTGCCGGCCAGGGAGCGGCGGACAGGATCCGTCTCCAGCGAGAGGAACCCATGAGAGAGCAACGGGGCCAGGCAGAGACTATTCCTCCGGCGGTGTCCGAAGGCAGTCCCGCCAGTGGCTACGAGCCGACCCAGTCAAACCGGCCCGCGCAGAATGACCTGATCATTTCGGCCCGTGACCTGCACCGGGTATTCGGCGAGGGAGACACTGCCGTCTCCGCCGTGAACGGCATCTCCCTGGACGTGTCCCAGGGCGAGTTTCTGGCCGTGGTGGGAAGGTCGGGGTCAGGGAAGACGACCCTCCTGAACCTGCTGTCGGGCCTGGACAGGCCAACGTCCGGTCAGGTGACATTCCGGGGGTCAAACGGCTTAATGGATTTGACTGCCCTCTCGGAGCGCGACCTGGTGGAACTGCGGCGGCGAAACATCGGTTTTGTGTTCCAGTCCTTTGGTCTGATGCCCCTGCTTTCGGCCCTGGAGAACGTGGAGCTTCCCCTGCACATCATCGGGACGTCGTGGCGGGAACGGCGCAGGCGCGCCCAGGAAGCGTTGCAGATGGTGGGCCTGGGGGCCAGGTCGCGGCACCGTCCCTACGAGCTTTCTGGAGGGGAGCAGCAGCGGGTCTCCATAGCCAGAGCGCTGGTCACCGGGGCCAACGCCGTCTTCGCCGACGAGCCCACCGGCGAGTTGGACACCACCACCGCTGCGTCCATAGGCGCCCTCCTGCAGGAAGTGGCCAGGGAGAGAAGGGCCACGGTAATCACCGCCACCCACGACCTGGCCCTGGCTGCCATGACCGACCGGATAGTCCGTTTGGTGGACGGAGCGGTTGAGCAGGAGGAGATTCCGGGAAAATAGGGAGACTGCCTTTCCGTCATCGCTGCCGAGCTTGTCCCCGTGAAAACGGGGAGCGGGAGTCCCGGGAATGGGGAGACTGCTATGAAAACATTCATGTGGCCGATACACGTCCGCAGCTTGGATGGAAACACCTGGGAAACCATAGAAGTCCTGGTGGGCACCAGGGCCAGCCACGCCGTCCTCCCGTCGAAGATACTGAAACGGCTGGGAATCATTCCCACTGGCACAAGAGAATTTGAACTGGAAGATGGTAGCATCGTCGAATACAAAATCGGCGATGCCAGGATTCGGGTAGAAGGCGGACGGGAATCCGTTGATATAGTAGTATTCGGAGAAGACGACGGAACTCCTCGCATGGGCATGACCACTCTTCACGGGGCATGTCTGATAGTGGACCCCCAATCGGTGAGTGAGGGCTTGCCCCGCCTCGTGCACAAAATGCCGAGGATATCCGGAGGGGTCTGTGTCCGCTCACAATAGTAAGATTGGCGATAGGACGGCGGACAGCGATGAGATCAGGGAAGGGCAACGCATTCCGTGGGCATCTTTTTCTGGCCGATGGAAGTCTATAGCACGAACGGACAGCTTGTGGCGACAGTGCAAGCTATGGTAGACACCGGCTCTAGCTACACAGTGTTGCCAACAGACATTCTGAGACGTTTAGGGGTTGATTCCACGGACACCCTCGATTTCGAGTTGGGCGATGGCCGCATCGTTGCTCTGGAGACCGGTGAAGTTAGGATTCGGGTAGAAGGCCGAGATGTTACCGGAGGAGTGGTATTTGGTGTGGACGGAACCACACCCCTAATGGGTTCCGACATCCTTCAAAAGGCCGACCTCCTGGTGGACCCTGTGGAGCACCGTCTCATTCCCAGGAGTTCGTTGCTGTAGCGACTGACGGGACTTTCCGCCAGGTCACCGTCGGGTTGACACCCGTTAGCGCACGGATACAATAGACTCAATCCCGGCCCTCAGCGACCCTGGACTTTTATTCGTGAGGACAGACCATGATTGACAAGTTCGACAGTCTTTTTGCCGGCCACGTGGACATGGACGACGTCGGCTATGCGGGTATTCCCGTCAACGACCGCTCCTTCTCCGATGAACACCTGGCCTCCGTGTTCGACAAGTCCGAATCCATTGCCCTGCTCATGGACCGGCTGGGCTACGACACCTTCTGGATGGCCGAACACCACTTCCAGCCCGAGGGCTATGAGTGCATCCCCAACCTGCTGATGATGGGCGTACACCTGGCCCACCTGACCAAGAGCATCAAGATCGGATGCGCCTTCAACATCGCCCCAATGTGGCACCCCCTGCGGCTGGCCGAGGACTTCGCCACCGCCGACATCCTCACCGACGGACGGGTGGTTTTCGGCGTGGGACGCGGGTATCACACCCGCGAGATTGAGACCTTCGGCGCGCCCCTGTTGGACCAGAACGCCAACCGGGAGATGTTTGAGGAACAGGTGGAGGTCATGATGAAGGCCTTCAACGAGCGTTCTTTCTCCCACCACGGCGCTTACTACGACATTCCGCCCGCCGTGCCCTACCGGGGTTACGAGCTCGAGGAGATTACCCTGGTGCCCCGGCCCAAGTACCTGCCGGTGGAGTGCTGGCAGCCCATCCAGGGAGGGACCCAGCGGGCGCTGGACTTCATGGCCAAGCACCGCATCAAGGGCATCATCGGCGGCGGCGTCGCCGAGGGCGGCGTGATGGACAAGACAATGGAGGACTTCCGCGACGCCATCCTGCGCACCGGGCGGGACGTCCAGTTGGGAGAGGACCTGAGCGTGGGCTTCCACTTCTTCCTGGCCGACTCCGAGGAGCAGGGCATCAAGGACGCCGCCAAGTTCTACGAGGAAAACGTGAAGATGTTCGGCCCCCTGCGCCTGCACCGGGGCTTGAGCGAACAGCAGATGCGGGACATCGCCGACCCGCGCCGTGCGCCGCTGGCCGACCTGCCGACCATGGAGCAGGCCGTTGCGTCCGGAGCGGTGCTGTGCGGCCCGCCGGAGCGGATCATCGAGCAACTGAAGCAGGTGGAGGAGCGTTACCCCGGCTTGGACCGGGTGGGCGTCAGCCACCCCGTGGGAACCCCCCAGAACATCATCCTCGAGCAACTGGAGTGGTTCGCCAGGGACGTTATGCCCGCCTTCCAAGGCAAGGTCGAAAGCGCCGTGCCCGCGGACAATTAGCCGTTGACAGTGACCGATGTCCCGTAGTCAGTGATTAGTGGCTAGAGCGTGTGGACATTCACTCAAAGACCACCGGCAATTATTCCGGTGGTCTTTTTCTTCTTGCAACTTCGGGTTCAGTATAAGATATGGATGCCTTGATCATGATGTAACACTCTGCACCCGCCGTACGGAACCTTTCCGGCGAGGACTGAAGGGCGGTACGGGAGTTCCACCATGCACGCTTATCGACTGTCGGAAACTTTCCCGTGTGGCACGGAGTCCCACTCCGCGCTGCAAATTGGCAACTAATCCTTGATTCCGTTGGTGGAGCCGTGTCATTGTGACAAGGGGCGACCGCCTCCCCGTCAGGGTTCAAAGAGTCCGTGATGGAGATTCCCTATTTGTCCGTGTACTGGATACCGGCGCGATTATCCATGTACGGCTTGCATTCATCGACGCTCCTGAAATTGATCAACCCCACGGCCTAGCCTCCAGAGCATATCTGCGAAGCCTAGCCCTGGGCAAGAATTTCACCCTGGTAATTACGGACAGTAGTGACCATTACGGCCGGGTTGTTGGCCTTCTGTCTGAAGATGCAGCCTGTCCCTCCATTAACCGGGAGATGGTAGCCGCGGGATGGGCCTTTTACTGGGAACTTTGGGGCCGGAGTGTGAGACTGAGACTAGCCGAAGAGGAGGCGCAGAGCAGGAACAGGGGCATGTGGGAACATGGGGATCCCGGCGAGAGGCCCTGGGACTACCGCACCAGAAGATACGAGGAGTCGCTACCACCATGGAGACGACACCATCGGGAAGCGCTCCGGGCTAGAAGGGCCGCAAGATCGGCACCAGCACCTGCTAAGAAGACGGACATTCTGGACGTGCTGGGATCTCTGAGTGGCAACATGTGGGGTTGTCTTATTGCCATGGCCGTGCTCATCCTTCTTGGAATCGGGATTCTATTCACTGAGTTATGCAGTAGCGACCTCAGATACGACCCCGATGGTCCAGATCGGAACTGCTGGCACTTTGAGAGCCAGGAAGAGGCACAGGAGTTCTTCATCGCTGCTGGCGGTCCATACAAGGATCCGCATCACTTGGACCGGAATAGGAACAAAGTGGCCTGTGAAAACTGGTCATATCGTCAGTAATAGCAAGGGGTGGAAGCAATCAATGAATATGATATATAGTGATATAAGAACAATTATCGGTAGGAATTATCAGGAGGGTTTGTTATGTCTCTACTCTACGATGATGAAGAGGCTATTATGCATGGACTTATGTACGCAAAGACTGTAGAAGGCGTAGGCGTATATTGTCCCAGAACGATAGCCTTGGTGTCTCTGGAAGCTAGAGGGTGGATTGAAGAACGTGATGGCAGATGGCTACCAACAGAAATTGGCGAGCAAGCGTTCTTTCATGATTTGGCAAGCCGGGTTACAGAAACTGATTACCAAGAACTGTAACAAGTTCGCTTGCTCAGGCTGTTTTCGCCGGAGAAGACATGACAACCACGGCAGACATCGCCGCCCTTTTTGCCGACGCCAGGAACATGTACGCCGCGGCCCAGGAAAGGCTTGCTCAGGGAGACCTGCGGGACGCGGGAGAGAAAGCCTGGTGCGCCATGAACCGGGCCTGCACCGGACTGGTGGCCGCCAGGACGGGTGAGATACCAAGAATTTCTCCCAGGGTCAGCAGAGGGCTGGGAAAACTGGCCTACTATGACACGGACTTCAATAGCCTCTACGTCTTCTACTGCTTGGCACAAGAAGAACTCCATGGCAATCTGTTCTACTGGGGCTTGGTTGAAGAACCCGACATGCTCCGGGACAGAATCCGGGAGGTTGAAGGCTACCTTGAAGAGGCCCAGCGGCTGGGCGGTAGCGACTTCAGCTAGGTGTTAAAGTTCCTTACCCGATAGGTTTCCCACCATCGTTGAGGCTCCCCGTCATGTTATGATTGTGGCGGCATCGGTCGGGAGTATGGTTTGGCAGAGATACTTGACGGAGTGGCACTGGCTGCGGAAGTGCGGGGCCGCGTTGCGGTGGGGGTCGAGGAGATGCAGGGGAAGCACGGCGTAACCCCCGGCTTGGCCGCGGTGCTGGTGGGCGACGATCCGGCCTCGGCAGTTTATGTCCGCAACAAGCGGCGGGCCTGCGACGAGGTGGGCATGGTCAGCGAGACCTTCAATCTGCCCGCCCAGTCGTCAACGGCTGAAGTGGTTGAGTGCGTAGACCGGCTCAACCGGGACCCCCGGTTTCACGGCATTCTCGTCCAACTGCCCCTTCCCGTTCAAGTGGATGAACATACCGTAATCGAGACCATCAGCCCGGACAAGGACGTGGACTGCCTGCACCCTCACAACGTGGGCAAACTGGTCCAGGGCATGCCCAACTTCGTTCCGGGCACCCCGGCGGGAATCCGGGAAATTCTGGTTCGTTACGGCCAAAACCAAGGTCTAAAGGATTATCCGGCAGGCCAGCACGTCGTCATCTGTGGTCGGAGCAGCATCGTGGGCCGTCCCCTGGCGAACCTGCTGATGCAGCGCCAGGAGGGGGGGAACGCGACGGTTACGGTGTGCCACACCAGGACCAGGGACCTTCCGTCGTTCACCCGCAGCGCGGACATACTGGTGGCCGCCACGGGCCAGCCGGCAATGATCACGGCGGATATGGTGGGGGAGGGCGCGGTCGTCATCGACGTGGGCATCACTCGGATCGAGGACCCGTCCCGGCGGCGCGGTTACCGCCTGCAGGGGGACGTGGACTTTGAGCCGGTGGCGGCAAAGGCGGCGGCGATCACCCCCGTACCGGGTGGCGTTGGGCCGATGACCATCGCCATGCTGCTGGTCAACACTCTGACCGCGGCCCGCATTCACGTCCACGGGCTTCCGTAACCTGGGAAAGCCTCTCCAGTTTCATATTCTCAACCTTCTCTGGTATGCGCACCGACGACTTCGACTACCACCTGCCCCCGGAACTGATCGCCCAGACCCCCCTGGAACGCCGCGATTCTTCCCGCCTGCTGGTGCTGGACAGGGCCACCGGCGCAATTCGTCATGACCGCTTTTCCGGCATCGGAGATCATCTGCGTCCGGGAGACTTGATGGTCTTCAACCGGAGCCGGGTCATACCTGCCCGGCTCTACGGGCGCAGGGAGAGCGGCGGCAGGGTGGAGCTTCTGCTGCTCAGCAGGGTCGAGCCGTGCCTATGGCGGGCGCTGGCCAGGCCGGGACGGCGGTTACAGCCCGGCACAAGGGTGATCCTCGACATTCCCGACCGTCAATCAGGCGGGCCGGCCCAAGGCTACGATGTTGAAGTATGCGCCTCCGAGGAAGACGGCGTGAAGCTGGTCAGGTTCGTTGACGAGGGCGTAATCGACTGTTCGGGACACGCGCCGCTGCCCCCGTACATCCACACCCGGCTGGACGACCCGGAGCGGTATCAGACGGTGTACGCCAGGGACCCAGGCAGCGCGGCAGCGCCCACGGCGGGGTTCCACTTCACCCATGACCTGCTGGATGAGTTACGCCGGGCCGGTGTGGAGATGGCCTTCGTCACCTTGCACGTGGGGCTGGATACCTTTCGCCCGGTGCAGGAGGACGACCCGGCAGAACATAAGATACACACCGAGTATTTCGAGATTGACGTGGAGGCGGCGCAGGCCCTGGGCCGGGCCAGGCGAGAGGGGCGTCGCATCGTCGCGGTGGGGACCACGTCTGTCAGGACGCTGGAACAGGTGGGCCGGGACCTGGAGGGTCAGGAGGGGAGCGGTATCGGGCAGGTGAGCGGCCAGGCAGACCTGTTCATCCTGCCGGGACACCGCTTCCGGCTGGTGGACGCGATGATCACCAACTTTCACCTGCCCCGCTCGACGCTGGTGATGCTGGTGTCGGCCTTTGCCGGCAGGGAGCGGGTGTTGGAGGCGTACCAAGCCGCGATAGAGGAACGGTACAGGTTCTACAGCTTCGGCGACGCGATGCTGATTACCTGACCGGCACGGACATCGGAAACGGCTACGGCAACTGCAATAGCTGGAGGATGTTGCCGTCGGGGTCCTTGAACGTGGCCACCCATCCGCCCCAGTGTTCCTGCTCCGGGGGCCGGAGGAACTCCACGCCGTGAGAGGACATGCGCCGGTAAGCCTCGTCGATGTCGTCCACCCCGAAGTTGGCCATGATCCGGTATGGGTCCCTGGACTCTCCCTGTACATTTCCGTGCAGACCCAGGTTGAACCGGAACTCCCGGAAGCCCCCGAACTCGAAGGCGATGAAGTCGTCGTGCCTGGCGTGGAGGGGCAGTCCCACCACGTCGTGGTAGAAGTCGAACATCACGTCCAGATTATCGGTCCAGAGAGTTATGCCGATAACGCCCGTGATCATGGCTACGTCCGTCAGTGGGATTGGCCGCCGGTAAGCGACCGGCATTGGTTATGAGGGGTGTATGACTGACCGTGTTTGATGGCGGGGATAAAGCACCGTGCTGCCCCGCATTGTTGGGTACGGGGCTACCCCGCCTGCTGAGTCTCCCGCTTTTCTGCGGTGCACCGGGGGCACCAACCGTAGAAGTCCACCCGCTGCCAGGCCACCTGGAAGTTGGACTGGCGGGAAATCCGGTTCTTGAGCCGCACCACCATGTCCTGTCCGGTGTAGGTGTCGATGACCTCCTCGCAGTTCATGCAGACCAGGTTTACGTGAGGCTCCATGTTGGCTTCATAACGGGACATCTTCTGGAAGGGCAATTCCTGGATCAGCCCGCTGCGCTGGAGGACGCCGAGGGTGGAGTAGATGGTCGCAAGGGTCATGGACGGGAAATGGTCCCGCACCCGCTCGTGTATCTGCTGTACGGTCGGGTGGTCGGTAGAGTTGAGAACAGCCTCGGCGATGGCCAGGCGCTGTGGAGTGACTCGCACCTCCCAATGTCTCAGCCGTTCCACCAATTCTTCTTGGGTCAACATAGGTTCTCCCCGCCCCTTGCAAATAGAAGCGCCTGCAACCTGCGGTGTGCGACACACTACAGACACAAATTGCGGCGCAGGCCCGTAGGGGGATGATGTCAAACTATAACCGCAATCGTGAACTAAGGCAAGGCGGAACGCTTCTGTCTCGTCTTGTGTCGGACCCTATACACCAAGCCAGAACGCCCAGCGTTCTGGCCTGGTGTATGCTCTGCCATACAGGCTCAGGCCCGTGGCTACCAGCCTATGGCGTAGCCGATGTCTCCCTTGGGCGCGGCTGCGCCTTGGATTACGCCGCGCTCGCCGTCGTAGCGGATGCCCATGACCTTGCCGTTGGACCAGGCCCCGGTGGTTGTTACCTCGTGGCCACGCTTGGCCAGTTCGTTGGTCACCTCTGCGGGTATGCGGGACTCGGCCACGATCCGTCCGGGGTAGGCGGCCCTGGGGTAGAAGGACGATGGGAAGTGGACCGAATGAACGCTCGGGGCGTCCAGCGCCTCTTGCAGGTTCATGCCGAAGTCCACGTAGTTGATGAAGAACTGCAAGGTCCACTGGTCCTGGGCATCGCCTCCGGGGGTGCCGAAGACCATGTATGGCTCCCCGCTCTTTGTCACCAGGGTCGGCGTCAGGGTTGCCCGGGGGCGCTTGCCGGGAGCAAGGGCGTTGGGCCGGTCGGGGTTCAGGTAGAACATCTGGCCGCGCGTGCCGATGGGGAACCCCAGGCCCCGGATGACCGGCGACGTTCCCAGCCACCCGCCGCTGGGAGTGGCGGCGACCATGTTGCCCTCCCGGTCCACGGCGTCCAGGTGGGTCGTGTCGCCCACGTGGGCGTGGCCCAGCCCCAGGTCCCGGATATCTCGTGCCCCTACGCCCAGGGCGCGGCGGTTGTCATCGGCCACCAGGGCAACGTCGAAGTTGGGGATGCCGTACCCGGCGTCGCCGGGGCGCATTTCCAGTGATGCCGACGCCCCGATCAGGTTGCGCCGGCCCGACGCATATTCCTCGGAAAGCAGCGTCTCAAGGGGTACGCTGTCGAAGTTGGGGTCTCCGTAGTAGGCTTCCCGGTCGGCGAAGGCCAGCTTGGCCGTTTCGATCCAGGTGTGCAGGTACTCGGGGGAGTTGTGGCCCATGCCGGAGATGTCGAATCCTTCCAGGATGCCAAGCTGCTGCAGGAACACCGGCCCCTGGGTCCAGGACGGGCACTTGTAGACCTCCAGGCCGCGGTAGCCGGTCAACGCGGGTTCCTCCACGTCGGCGTGCCAGTTGGCCATGTCCTCGTAGGACAGCAGGCCCTTATGGGCCTGTCCGCTGGCGTCTTCCACCGGGTTGTCAGCGATGAACTCGGCGATGCGCTCGGCTATCGGCCCTTTGTAGAAGGCGTCGCGCGCGGCCTGGATACCGGCAGCCCTGCCCTGGTGCCTGGCCTCATCCTCAGCTTTGCACATCACCTTGAGGGCGTTGGCGAATTCGGGGTTGCGGAAAATCTCGCCCACTTCCGGCACCCGCCCATTGGGGAAGTAGACCTCGCCGGTGGTGGGGTACAGCTTGGTGTATTTCTCCCAGTCGTTGGAGAGCCGGTCGTGGAGGCGCTGGTACATGGGGTAACCGTTCTCCGCCAGGTGTATGGCCGGCTGGAGAATCTGGGAGAAGCTCATGGTCCCGAACCGGGCAACTGCCGTGGCCCAGGTGTCCACCACCGCCGGGACGCAGGCGGGCAGGTAGCCGTCGCCGGGGATCAGGTCGATGCCGTTCTCCCGGCACCAGTCGATGGTGAACGCCTTGGGTGCGCTGCCCATGCCGCTTATGGCATAGGTTTTCTTGTCCCTGGCTGAGTATATGAGGGTGGGCACCTCGCCGCCGATGCCGTTGCTGGCCGGTTCCAGCAGGTTAATGGAGAAGCACATGGCGGCCGCGGCGTCGATGGCGTTCCCTCCCTGCTCCATGATGCGGAACCCGGCCGCGGTGGCCAGGTAATGCCCCGATGTCACCACGCCGCGGGTGCCCATGATCACTGGTCTTGTCGTAAATGTTGCCATCTTTCCCTCCCGGAGCGGTTATTGCGGCGAAGCCGGTCCCCGGTCGAGGCCGCGCCGACGAAGTATCCAGCACAGTTTACACCTTTATCGACGCTGCGGCACCAGCCGGTTTCCGGGCATTGCGCCAGTCTACTCTGACCGCTGCTCGCCCGTGCTAAAATCCCCTCATGTCTCCCCTGTACCACGGCGGACGCGAACTCGAGCTTCTCCGCGGCCGGACCGTCTTTGACTATGCTGACGACCTGAAGGTGCGAGTCCCCACCTCCTGCGGCAGGAACGGGGACTGCCACGAGTGCATCGTTGAGATTCGCCGGGGGATGGAGGCACTCAGCCCGTTGACCGGGGCCGAAGCCTTTCTGGGCGGCAACTACCGGCTGGCTTGCCAGACCGTAATCGAGGATGCGGATGCTGCGGTGGAGTTCGCCGTGCTGCGCCGACAACCCCGTATCCTCACCGAGTCCGTCCGCCGTGACTATCCTATATGCCCTGCTGTTTCCCGTGGCGTTGATGGGGTCTATTTGGATGGCCGGAGGATTGACCGCTACCGGGGCGGAATTTTCGGCTTGGCCATCGATGTAGGAACGACCACAGTGGCCATGAACCTGGTGGACCTGGAGCGCGGCGAGGTGGCGGCCACGGCGTCATTTGAGAACCCGCAGCGGTTCGGCGGAAGCGACGTCATGCACCGCATTTCCTACGATGGGGGGCCATTCGCCGGGGAGTTGCAGCAGGTTATCCTTTCGGCCCTCAACTTCGAGATTGGCGGCCTGGCGCGGCGCACCGGCATCCACCGGCGGCTGGTCTACGAGGTCGTGGTGGTGGGGAACTCGACCATGCGGGACCTCTTCTTCGGGTTGGACGTGCAGCCCATCGGCGAGAAGCCGTACCGCTCGACCACCGAGACGGACGTTGAGCTTGGCCTGCGCGAGACCACGGCGTTGAGCCGCCGCGCCGGAGAGTTGGGGTTGCGAGTCTTTCCCGACGCCCGCGTCTACGGCGGACCGCTAATCGGCAGCCACGTCGGTGCGGACGTGGCCGCCGACCTGCTGACCGTGGGCATGGGTATCTCGGACGACGTGGCCATGCTGGTGGACGTGGGCACCAACACAGAGGTCGTGGTCGGAAACCGCCACCGGATGATTGCCGCTTCCTGCCCGGCTGGTCCCGCCTTCGAGGGCGGGCAGGTGTCCTATGGGATGCCCGGATATGATGGGGCCATAGAGTCGGTGGATGTGCGCGGCGATGGGGTGTCATACCGGACCATCGGCGGCGCTGACGCCCAGGGTATCTGCGGGTCGGGGTTGGTGGACTTGTTGGCGGGTCTGAAGCATGCGGGCATGATGAGTGAGTTGGGCGTGCTGGATGGAGGAGCGGGCAGCTACCCATTCGCACCGGACAAGGGGATGGACATTTCCCGCGCCGACATCAGCGCCCTGGCCCAGGCCAAGTCGGCCAACTTCGCCGGGCAGTACATACTCCTGCGCAGCTACGGCGTCGCTCCGGACAACATAGATCGGCTGTACCTGGCGGGCGGGTTTGCCAACTACCTGAACGTTGAGCATGCCGTTGACATAGGCTTCATCGCCAATCTGCCCCCGGATAAGATAGTTAAAGTGGGCAACGCTTCCCTGGAAGGGGCGGCCATGATGCTGCTGTCGGTGGAAATGCGCCGGGGGGCCGAGGAGATGGCCCGCCGCATCGAACACGTGGAATTGGAGACCACGCCTGACTTCTTTGATATTTTCGTTGAGGGCTGCATGTTCAAGCCCATGCCCCGTACCATATAGGCCCATTTCAAAGTCTTTTTTATAGAAAATCACCGTCCCCCACCGTCATTGCCGCGAAAGCGGTAATCCACGCGACCGCGGACGGTTGGCCGAACACCCAAAACGGAACGCTACCCTCACGTAGTCCTGTCACTGACCTTCCGCTTGTGCGATAATTGGCGCATGGAGATAACCGTTAGATTCTTTGCCCTCTACCGGGAACGGGCCGGTCTGAGCAGTCTGGCTATGGAGCTTCCCGACGGCGCTACGGTGACGAGTCTGACCGATGCTGTTCGTCAGCGTTTCCCGCGGCTGGCCCCGCCGGAGGTCAAGATCGTGGTGGCGGTGAACGCCGAGTACGCGGAACCGGAGCAGGCGCTGCGGCCGGGTGACGATGTGTGCCTCATCCCGCCGGTCAGCGGAGGATGATACTGAGAACGCCGCCCCACGCATCGTTTTTACGATTGACCAGGCGCAGGGCCGGGGCGGCCGTGGAGGACCAGCATTGCAGATGATCGAGATTACCACCAGTCCCCTCGACCCGGAGCAGGTGACCCGCAAGGTAATGCGGGACTCCAACGGCGCGGTGGTCACGTTCCTGGGCACGACCCGCGACAACTTTGAGGGCAAACGGGTCGTGACCCTGGAGTACGAAGCCTTTGAAGAGATGGCAGTCAAGGAACTGGAGAAGGTACGACAGGGGTTGCTGGCGGAGTTCGGCATCGAGGACATGGCCATCTCCCACCGGATAGGCCGCGTTGACATCGGGGAGATAAGCTTGGTGGTGGCCGTCGCGTCGCCGCACCGGAAGGAAGCCTTTCTGGCTTGCCACAAGGCCGTGGACTGGCTGAAGGAAACGGTGCCCATCTGGAAGAAGGAGGTCTATGAGGACGGGTCCCGCTGGGTAGCCTGCGAGGACCACGAGTTCACCCACGAACACGCCGCCCCGGTAGGAGAACCTGCCGCCGATTCCTGACCTTCCGCATTGGCCCAACCATGACGACTAAGCCGCAAATGGCCCCGGAACAACACGCCCGTACCGCCCTACAGTTCCTTGACCATGCGGAACAGGAGTTCGCTGCCGGGGAGAACCTACAGGGTTCGGAGAAGCTATGGGGCGCGGCGTCTCACGCTGTCACGGCCATAGCCATGAAGCGAGGATGGCCATCCAGCAAGTACAGGGACAGGAAGGCGGCAGTCAGCAGGTTAACCGAAGAATACAACGACCCTTCCCTGGCTATGGGACTTGCCCTGGCCCACAAGTTTCACGCCAACTTCTACCGCGACTTTATCGAGGATGAAGACCTGGAAACCGATCGGCCCTTGGTTGAGCTTTTTGTCCGAAGGGTTGTAGATATGGTGGAGGAATCAGGCCAGTGAAGGACGAAAACCAATGGAAGCAGACTGTCTTACGCCATCTAACGAACCGATCCCTCGCACCGCGATGTTCTACAACAACCGGGGCTTCAGCTACTGGGAGATCGAGAATTACGACGAAGCTCTGGCTCAATTCAACCAAGCCATAGACTTAGATTCCACTCTCGGATCAGCCTATCGAGGCCGGGGACTGGTTCTCACAATACGAGGGCAACTGTCCCTTGCTTTGGCTGACTATTGCCGAGCCATAGAACTAGAACCTTCCGAAGCGGTAACCTACGTCAATCGGGGAGTAGTTTATTTTGGCTGGAGGATGTATGACATGGCTATTGCCGACTACAGTCGGGCAATAGAATTGGACCCGTATTACGCGGATGCGTATGCCTTCCTGGCGCAGATTTATGTTGTTCTCGGTAATTATGAACAGGCTTTACTCAATTACAATAATAGCCTAGAGTTAGACCCCACTCTTGCGAGAGCCTACTGGGAGCGGGGGTTAATACATTATGATCGATGGGAGTATGACCTAGCCATTGCTGAATTTAGCAAGTGTATAGATTTGGCTTATGAAGATGTCATTACCTACGGGGTCTACCAGTTCAGGGGTGATGCTCATTACAGGCTGGAGGAATACGCCCAGGCAATAGCAGATTATGGTAAGGCAATAGAGCTAGGTTATTATTCAGCATCAACATACGCCAACCGGGGAAATGCACATAAGTACCAAGGGCAATACCTACGAGCCATAGCTGACTACAGTAGGTCAATTGAGTTGGATCCAACTATTGCAGTTGCGTACTGTAACCCGGAAAGGGCCTTTGCGATCCAGAAGGGCTACATTCAGGCCATTGCTGATTTTGGTCAAGTTATTGAAATGTACCCAGACTTTGCCCTAGCCTATAGTGACCGAGGGGCGGCGCATTTGCAAAGCAGCCAATACGAACTCGCACTCGCTGATATCAATCAGTGCTTAGAGATAGACCCGAACGTTGTGCCAGCGTACGTCAATAGGGGAATATTTCATCTGGTGCATGAAGAGTACGCTCTGGCTGTTGCCGATTTCGACCGTGCTATAGAATTAAACCTCTGCTCGCGGGCGCACCTCCTTAGGGGGTGCGCATTTGAGTTTCAGGGGGAAAACGAAATGGCTTTTGTTGCTTTCAACGAGTCCATAGAGTTTGATCTCAACTGTCCGCAGCGCTACTACGGCTTGGGCCATACGGCCATCGCCTTCGGATTTGATGTTCCTCTCCCAGACTAGTCCGTTTCCCCCCTGGAGCCGCCCAGCGCCATCCTGATTGCCTGCCGCACCGTCCTTACGAACTCCAAGCGCATCCCCTCAACTCTCAGACCGTCCTCCCCAGCGGTCTCGGGCAGGATGCAGCGTTCCAAGCCCAGCCTGCGGGCCTCCAGGACCCTGCGCTGCGCCTGCGAAACGGAACGCAACTCGCCGCTCAACCCGACCTCGCCGAATGCCACCATTCTGGGGTCCAGGGGGCGGTTGTGGAAGCTGGACGCCATAGCCAGGACCAGCGCCAGGTCAACCGTAGGGTCGTTGATTCTCAAGCCTCCGGCGACGTTAACGATGATGTCCTGCCCTGACAGTTCCAAGGATGCTCGCCGGCTGGCGACTGCGGCAAGCATCAGCAGCCGGTTGTGGTCCACCCCGTTGGCCACCCTTCGCGGCACTGGCAGTTGGGACGGGGAAGTGAGGGCCTGAATCTCGATGAGCAGGGGGCGGCTGCCTTCCATGACCGGGGCCAGGGCCGCGCCGACTGCGCCATCATAGCGTTGGGCCAGCAAGGAGTGGGATGGGTCGGACACCTCGGCCAGTCCCTGGGCCGTCATCTCGAAGACGCCTACCTCGTTGGTGGAGCCGAACCTGTTCTTGACGCTGTGCAGAGTGCGGAGGGCCCCCGACTCCTGGGTCTCCAGGTAAGTTACCACGTCTACCATGTGCTCAAGGACTCGCGGCCCGGCGGCGTTGCCGTCCTTGGTCACGTGTCCCGCGACCAGCACCGGGACGTGGCGTGCCTTGGCCCATCTCATCAGCCGCAGTCCCGCCTCCCGTATCTGGACGACGCTGCCCGGCCCTGACGGGACGTCACGGCTGTAGAGGGTCTGAATGGAGTCCACGATGGCCAGGGCCGGCTGCATAGCCTCCATGTGCTGCACCGCCAGGTCAACGTCGGTCTCGGAAAGCAGGAACACCTGGTTGCCGGGGAAATCCAGGCGTTGGGCGCGGAGCTTGATCTGCTGCGGAGATTCCTCGCCGCTGAGGTACAGCACCTTCTCCCCCCGGGCGGACATGTGCTGGGCGATCTGGAGCATCAGGGTGGACTTGCCGATGCCCGGCTCGCCTGCCAGGAGCACCACGGAGCCGGGAACGATCCCGCCTCCCAGGACGCGGTTGAGCTCCTGGCAGGGCAGGGCTATCCGCGGCTGGCTGCCGGCATCAAGGGCGGAAAGCTCCTGTAGCGGCTCGGGCTCGGCGCTGCGCCAGCCGGTGTAGACTGCCCCAGCCCGGGACCCGGACGGGGCTTCCACCAGTGGGCGTTGGGAGCCGCAGGCGGGTGACGGGCAGAACCCGTTCCACCGGGGGCTTTCATGCCCGCAGTCCTGGCAGTAGAAGACGGCCTTGTCCCGTTCGGCAGTGCGGGAGGTCCTGGAGCGGGATGTTGAGGGGCGTGTCAATACGGCTGCCCTCCTGTTGGAGTTCGGCCATTATAACAATAAGGGGACCCCGCTTAGCAGGGTCCCCTGTCAGTAACTGTCCCGGTTTTGGTAAAGGCGGTTCAGGCCAGGGTTGCCGCCGTTTTCTCAGACTCCGGCTCGACCTTGTTCTTGTTGCGAATGACGATCTCATCCTCTTCCACGTCTATCAGCGCGACGTCCCCTGTATCGAGCCGGCCGCTGAGGACCTCGTCGGAGAGGGCATCCTCAACCGCGTTCTGGATCAGCCGGCGCAGCGGTCGCGCTCCCAGCACCGGGTCAAAGCCCTTCTCCCCGAGCCACGACCGTGCCGCATCGGTCAACTCCAACTCGACCTTCTTCTCCGCCAGTTCCTTCCTCACCATATCGATCATCAGATCGACGATGGCCAGAATTTCGGACTCGTCCAACTGGTGGAACACCACGGTGGCGTCGATCCTGTTCAGGAACTCGGGGCGGAAGAAGCGCTTCACTTCGTCCATCACCTTGTCCTTCATCCGGGTGTAGGAGCTGTCCCTGGTCTGGGCCTCGTCGGTCTTGACGCTGAATCCCAGGGTCGTTTCCCGCTTGATCAGGTCGGAGCCGAGGTTGCTGGTCATCACCAGGATGGAATTGCGGAAGTCCACCCTCCGGCCCCGGGCGTCGGTCAGGGTGCCGGCGTCAAATATCTGCAATAGGATGTTGAATACCTCGGGGTGGGCCTTCTCAATTTCGTCCAAGAGGACGGCGCAGTAGTTCTTCCGGCGGACACCCTCGGTCAACTGTCCGCCCTCGTCATAGCCGACGTATCCCGGAGGCGCGCCGATGAGGCGGGCCACGGTATGCCGCTCCTGGAACTCGGACATGTCCAGGCGGATCATCGCGTCGTCGTCGCCGAACATGAACTCGGCCAAGGCGCGCACCAATTCGGTTTTGCCGACGCCGGTGGGGCCGAGGAACAGGAACACGCCGATGGGGCGGCGCGGGTCCTTCAGCCCGGCCCGGGCGCGGCGAACCGACTTGGCGATACTGACAATGGCCTCGTCCTGGCCGATGATGCGCTTGTGGAGTTCCTGCTCCATGCGCAGGAGGCGCTCGGTTTCCTCGGAAGCGAGGCGCGTCACAGGGATACCGGTCCACATGCTGACCACTTCGGCGATGTCGTCCTCGGTGACCACCGGACGTTCTTTGCCTTCCTGCCAGTCCTTCTCCAGGTTGTCCAGGTCCTCGGTCTGCCGGAGCTCGCGGTCGCGGAGTTCGGCGGCCGCCTCGTACTGCTGAGAGGCGATGGCTTCGTCCTTCTCGCGGCGCACCTGTTCCAGCACCTGCATGGCGTCCTTGACCGGCGCGGGGGTGACGCTGCCGCGCAGGCGGACCCGGGACCCGGCCTCGTCAATCAGGTCGATGGCCTTGTCCGGCAGGAAGCGGTCGGATATGAACCGGGCGGCCAGCGTGGCGGCGCTGTTGAGCGCTTCGTCGGTAATGTCCACGTTGTGGTGGTCTTCGTAGCGGCTCCTGACGCCTTTGAGAATGTCGACAGTCTCGTCGTTGGTTGGTTCCTCGACACGAACGGGTTGGAGCCGCCGTTCCAGGGCCGGGTCCCGCTCCACGTACTTGCGGTAGTCGTCCAGGGTGGTTGCGCCAATGCACTGGAGTTCCCCCCTGGCGAGGGAGGGTTTCAGGATGTTGGAGGCGTCTACCGCGCCCTCCGCGGCGCCTGCGCCGACGATTGTGTGTACCTCGTCGATGAAGAGCACGCAGTTGCCCGCGCCCTTCACCTCTTCGATGACCTTCTTCAGCCGTTCCTCGAACTCGCCCCGGTACTTGGTGCCTGCGACCAGTGCGCCCATGTCCAGGGTCACCAGACGCTTGCCCTGGAGGGTCTCGGGGACTTCTCCGGTGGCAATGCGCTGGGCCAGACCCTCGACGATTGCGGTCTTGCCGACTCCCGGCTCACCGGCCAGCACCGGGTTGTTCTTGGTGCGGCGGCTGAGTATCTGGACCACCCGCTGGATCTCCTGCTCACGCCCGATGACCGGGTCCAGCTTGTCGGCCCGGGCCAGTTGGGTCAGGTCGGTGCCGAGATTGTCCAGTGTGGGGGTCCGGGTGCTGCTGCGGGAGCTCTGGCTGCTGCTGCCCTGGCTGCTGCTGAGGATGCGGTGGGTCTCGGCGCGTACCTTGTCCAGGGTCACGCCCAAGCTCTCCAGGACGCCGGCGGCGACCCCTTCGCCCTCGCGCAGCAGACCGATCAGCAGGTGCTCCGTGCCAATGTATGTGTGGTTCATCCGGCGCGCCTCATCAACGGCCAGTTCCACCACCTTCTTGGCCCTGGGGGTCAGCCCGATCTCGCCCTGGGCAGGCTTTTCGCCCCGGCCAATGATGAACTCCACCGCGGAGCGGACCTTGCTGAGGTCCACGGCAAGGCTGGACAGGACTCGTGCAGCCACGCCTTCGGTTTCACGGACAAGCCCAAGCAGAATGTGCTCCGTGCCAATATAGTTGTGGTTGAATCGCTGGGCTTCTTCCTGGGCTAGGGATAGAACTCTCCGGGCGCGCTCGGAGAATTTCTCGAATCTGCTACCCATAATTCCGCTCCTGGTGGTGGACGTGACAGCCGCTCTGCCGACGGTCAGAGCCGGATATTCAGGTTATCCGTCAATTATAGGTTCAGGCCCATAAATGTGTAAAGGCAAACGGCTGCGTCCTGATAACGAAAGAATGCGCTCCTGAATCAGGATGATCGTGTAACCGGGGCCCCAAGGCTCAAAATCGTGCCCCGTGCCTGTCTGGGGTTCGGGGCAGAGGAAGAAGAAGCTGGTCTGGGGCTTGATATACCTCCCGGCGGTGACCTATTTTCCCACTCCGTTGCCAGAGCAGTATCGTCGGCGCTGAGGCGTTTCACTTCCGTGTTCGAGATGGGAACGGGTGGGGCCACCTCGCTCGAACCACCAGGAAGTATATCGATGGCCAGAGTATGCACTATTTTTCACAACCTGGCAAGTGCATTTGGGCATGAACCGGCCCGTCTGTCTGGAATTGGCCCCTTTCGCAGCCTTGAAACCGCGCCTCAGAGGGGCCGCTTGGCGGGGATGCCGGGGCGGCGGGGATACCGCTCCGGCGTGGGGCCGGTCTTGTCCACCCGGAGCACGATGCGATTGTCCTCAAGACCCGCAACGTTCACGGGATGCAGCCCCCTTATTCGCCCTCCCAACGCTTCCAGGGCATGGGTAGCCCCGGCAAGCTCGCCCTGTATTTTAGAGGACGGGCCACCGTGCTTCAGGGTTATCAATGCCCCCCTGGTCTCGCAAAAGGGGAGGGTCAGTTCTGCCAGAGTGGAGAGTTGCGCCACGCCCCTGGATACGGCCAGGTCGAAGGACTCCCGCAGGTTGGGTTCGTGGGCCAGATCCTCGGCGCGCCCTCGGAGAACGTCCACGCCGTCCAGCCCCAGCTTTTTCGTGAGATAGGATAGGAAGTCCGCCTTCTTGCCCGTGGCTTCCACCAGAGACAGGCGGATGTCCGGAAAAGCAATCTTCAAGGGCAGGCCGGGGAATCCCGCCCCCGCTCCAATGTCGACCAACCGTATGCCGGAAGGCAGGGGATTGCCCGCCGCCAGGCACACGGTCAGTGAGTCCAGAAAATGTTTTGTCTGCACCCCGGCGTAGTCCGTGACAGAGGTGAGGTTCACCCTCCGGTTCCAGTCGGCCAGCCCATTGAAATAGGCCTCGAACTGCTCGATCTGGAGGCGGTCGAGGTCTATACCAAGGTCTTCGGCGCCGTGCACCAGCAGTGGCATTTGACGTTCCATCAGGATGCATTATAACCTGAGGCTGTGGCTCTGGGCGGGGCCTGTTTTCATTGACAGCCCCTGGGGCCGACCGTAGAATTAGGCCCGAATCTTGGGATTCTGCATAAACGGCTCTCCGCACAGCCGTACAACGAGGGAAGATTACACGATGGCGACCAAAGCATACCTGTTGGTAGAGACCGCCGTGGGCAAGACCAGAGACGTGGCCGACACCCTGCGGGGGATGGAGAACATCGAGACTGTGGACGTGGTTACAGGCCCATACGACATTATCGCCGTCATCACCGGGGAGGACATGTCCGTAGTCGGCAACGTCGTCACCGGGAACATCCATACCGTTGGCGGGGTGGTCAGGACCGTCACCTGCGTCGCCGTGGGCGGGTGAGGGGACGTTAGCTAACTGAGGCGAGGCGTCCCGGCGGGTCCCGTGACAATACTCGCCAGCTATTTCCTCAACCATCCGCATTTCCCGCCCCAGGACCGTCATTCCCGTGAAAACGGGAATCCACTGGCCCGACTTGGGCCGTCACCAAAGCCGTAGGTTCTTATGCAGGAGATTCGCCGTGGATTTCACCTTCAGCCCCGAAGATGATGCCTTTCGCCAGGACGTCCGCCAGTTCATCCGGCAGGAGTTGCCCGCAGACTGGGAAGGCGGCGGACGTTACCCGGACGAGGACGACTGGGACCTGACCGTCCAGATCAGGAAGAAGATGGCCGGCCGGGGCTGGCTGACCATGCACTGGCCCGAGGAGTACGGCGGGCAGGCGGCTTCCCAGGTGCGCTCCGCCATTTTCAGCGAGGAACTGACCTACAACCGGACGCCGGGACGGGACATATTCGGCGTCCGCATGTTGGGCCCCACCCTGATGATCCACGGCTCCGAGGAGCAGAAGCGGACCCACCTGCCGCCGGTTGCCAGGGGTGAAATCCAGTGGTGTCAGGGGTACAGCGAACCTGGCTCAGGCTCCGACCTGGCTTCTCTCAGCACCCGGGCGATCAGGGATGGCGACGACCTGGTAATCAACGGCAGCAAGATATGGACCAGCATGGCCCACCGGGCCGACTGGATCATGTTGCTGGCCCGAACCGATCCCGATGCGCCCAAGCACCGGGGCATCACCTTCGTCCTGGTGGATATGAAAAGTCCGGGAATACAGGTGCGCCCCATCATCAACATGGCCAACCGACACGAGTTCAACCAGGTGATTTTCGACAACGTCCGGGTCCCGGTGCGGAACATAGTGGGCGAGGAGAACCGGGGCTGGTACGTGGCCGTCACCCTGCTGGACTTCGAGCGGTCGGGCATTGACTTCTCGGCTACCGGGCGCAGGCTGCTGGACGAAACTCTGGAGTATGCCACGGAGACGAAGCGCAATGGGTGCTCGTTGGCCGAGACCGGCTGGGTGCGCAACGCCCTGGCCGACCGTTACATCGAGTGCGAAGTGGCGAGGCTCATGGCTTACAACGTGGCCTACATGCAGGGGCAGGGCCTTGTCCCCAACAAAGAGGCGTCCATGAGCAAGGTCTTCGGCAGCGAGACCGTGCAGCGGATTGCCAAGACCAGCATGGATATCCTCGGCATGTATGGGTTCCTTGGCCGGGAGGAGAAGTGGGCGCCGCTGAAGGGCAGAATCCAGGAAAACTGGATGAGCGCCTTTGCCGGCACCATCGCCGCCGGTACTTCCGAAGTCCAGCGGAACATCATCGCCTCCCGCGGCCTCGGCCTTCCCCGCGGCTGACCCGGCTGCCATAACTTCTCATCAGTCCAATGGTGTTGACCTGTCAGTCCCCCTTCGGAAGAGGGGGATTTTCATTTTTGCGGTAATGTCCGGACATTTCCGGACATTCCCACCCTGCTGTGACGGCAATGGTTGTGGTAGCGTTGGCAGCCTTCCCCACAAAGGCGTGGTCTCCTAGTCGGCTGCCAGCGCCGGAAGAGCGTCCAACTCCATCCCGGAGCCTGCTTCCCGGCAGCGTTGCATGATGCGGAAGATCGTCCGCACGGTGACCGAGAAACGTTCTGCGGCCTGTTCGGCAGTCAGGTCCTCGGACCGGATGATGTTCCACACTCTGAAGTCCTTGGTCAAACGCTTGTACTGCTGGTACCAGGCCGGGTCGTCGTACCTGCACTGGGGAAGCGGGCACTTCAGGCAGGATGGCGAGACCTCGCAGCCGGTGTCCTCATAATGGACGAACTCAGGGACCGCGTCAGCTATTGCCGTGGTTGCGGTTGCTCCAGCCATTGCCAGACCTCCAAACAAGCGTTCTAATGCTTGAAAGGGAGTATAGAACGGCTGTTCCAGGGAGGTCAATAGGTTTTAGGAGAAATTCAGAACATATTTTCGGTGGTAAATTGGGAAATCGCCGAGGTGTCAATGGCCATGTGGAACGGCAAGGGAATTAACGGCTTAAGAGCTTACTTGAAAAATCCTGCGTGGCAGTATAGGAGGACAAAACAACACATACGCTAAGCGGGAGGCCGCCATTGTTGCACAAGGACAGGACCATACTAAGGACATGAACGCCCAGTAACGGGAAGTTATCTGGTTGTTAGTTGTATGGCTGGCACATACGCAACGCAACAACGCTGTCTACGCTGAATCCCCCCAATCCCTCGTCTACAGGAATATAGCACAAGAGCGTTACTTCTTGACCCCGTTGCCATGCTGTGACTACTTGGCGGCGTCTCTCAGAAAATTGAGCCACAAGCCCTTCAAAACAGAAGGAGTCTGGTTCACAAACATCAAACTCTATTACCGGTTCAAAATCTTCATCATCGCGGATTTCGTGAACGGTTCCGCTGATGATTAACCTGTGTCCTGCATACTGGAGAGCCGCTTGTTCGGGGTCCCTTGCGTATTCCCTGAACAACTGCTTCGCCGGAACTGATACGGGAGGTGAAACGAACTTCTCTGCATATCTCTCCATTTGGGTATCCGAGGCCGTACAGGCCACCAACGCTGTGGCTATGAAGGAAAGGACCAAAGCCATCTTTAGCATGAATAAACTCCTTTTTGAAACTTCTACGGCTTAAGCAATTGACGCAAGCAAGCCATAACTTCTTCGTTAGCAACGACCTCATCAAAATCGAATCCACGCCCCAGCAATTCTTTGCAATCATTCACTCCATTCCTACTCTCGGCGCTCGAATTAGCCTGTGGGGGTGGGGGCTGCGTTGGCGCATCCGTTGGTTGTGGAGAGAATGACTGACGCAAGCAAGCCATAACTTCTTCGTTGACAACGACCTCATCGAAATTGAATCCACGCCCCATCAATTCCTTGCATCTATTCGTTGCACTTTCTTTGGCTGTGGCAGGTATGGCTGTCGGCATAGGTGCTAACGTAGGTGTCGCAGGCGTAGGAGACTGTGTTGGCGCTGGAGTGGCCGTCGGCTGAGCCAGCGGCATAGGTACTGACGTGGGGACTACGGGTATGGGAGTCCGGGCTGGTACTTGTGTGATTGTCGGCTGAACCGTCGACGTGGGCGCTAAGGTAGGTGCCTCAGGAGTAGGAGTCGGCACTGGCGTGGCCTTAGGCTGAGCCACTGGCGTAGGTGCTAACGTGGACACTGCTGGCGTGTGAGTCGGTGTTAGTAATGCTGCTGTTGTAGCTGTGTGGACTTCAACTGTGGCAGGGATGTTTGTAGGAAAAGGTAGAATCTCCGATTCTGATCGTGAATCAGTAGGTTCAGAACTACAGCCCAGGGTGAAGGGAACCACTACAATGACGAATGCCCATAATTTAATTCCGGAAACCCAATTGCTAAGCGACATTGGACAGTGCGTCAACTATCTGTCCTAATCTCAAGCGCTAAAGTACCTGCTTTTCTCACAACAACTGCAACGTATAGGTGCATAGTGGCAAGAGGTCTCAGGACCGTGCTTGAGGAACGGCCCGTCGGCCCAGGACCATGCCGTTGGTCAGTTCTATTCGCGCCCGTAGAAGGTTGAAGAAGAGAAACCGACGGCAGTCGATGTACATGCTGGAAGTGTGTTCGGCCAGGTCCGGCGCGATCAGCAGTTCAATCCCTTCTTGTTGGAACGACGTGTAATCGCCGGTGTCGCGGCGGTCTGCTCGGGTATCGACCGATACCTCAACGATAGAGCCGGATCAACCGGAGTAGCAGAGGAGTTCGACGACTGCCTTCCCGCCCTTCTTCCGGATGTGGGCAACCGCGCTCTGTCCCAGGCTTACTTCCACGTTATTCCCTCCGCTGGACCGTTTCAGCCGCTAGTCTGATTTCTCCAGGGTCTTTGCCAGCAGGTGGTTGCGGGCCTCGACCATTGCCGGGTGGATAAGCTCTCCCATCACCACCCGCGCCATCGTTTCCTTGGTCAGGAACATCAGCGTAGCACGGTCCAGGTCTTCCATCGCCGTCTCGCGCAGTTGGGGCAGGTATGGATAGCGGCCCTGCTTGTTGGGGTCCAGCTTGTCGGCCAGGAACACAACCTTGCCCAGGATGTCCAGCGACGTATGGCTGGTGGTGTGCCAGTAGACCGCTTCCAGCAACGGCGTGTCGTCTATCCCGTCGCGCTGACGCAGTAGCTCCGACCCCACCGGCCCGTGGAGCATTACCGGAACGCATCTGTCCACCAGCCCGACGGGCACTCCCAGTTCCGGGGCCAGCCGCAGCAACTCTCCCCCGGGCATGGCCCTGGCCACGTCATGGGCCAACATACCCAGGACCGCCCGTTCCTCGTCCAGGCCGTGTTGCTGTGCAAGCTCCCTGGCTATTTCGCAGACCCGGAATATGTGAGCCTGGAGTCCGGAGGGCAGGTGGTCAACCCGCTCCTGTATACGGTTGATGTGGTCTGCCGACATTACATGGACTCCGGCGCTTGCTGGCTGGCGCATCGCGGCTATCCCAACGCCCCGAGCTGGCGGCCGCCGATCAGGTGCATGTGAAGGTGCTCGATGGCCTGGCCCGAGTCCTCGCCCTGGTTCAATACGAGCCTGTAGCCGCTCAGGGTGATGCCTTCCCGTCGGGCCATCTCCTCGGCCACCACGAACAGGTGGCCCATGATTGGCACCTGTCCGGGGCCGATGTAGGCCAGAGACGCCAGGTGAATGTTGGGGATGATCAGCAGATGCACATCGGCTACTGGGTTGATGTCCCGGACGGCAAACACCTGCTCGTCCCGGTAAATAGGGGACTCGTGGGCCGAGTCGCGGGCCATAACGCAGAATATGCAACCGCCGGTAGTCATCTCGCAAACGCCTCCAGATGCCCAAGGGCAAGCTCTTTGTGAAAATGCGCGTCGCCGTAGCTGAGTTCCTGCACTTTGGCCCGCCGGGTGTAGAGTTGCAAATTATGTTCCTTGGTGAAGCCGATGGCCCCGTGGCACTGGTGCGCCCTGGCGCAGACCCGCTGATAAGCCTCGCTGCCCCACGCCTTGGCCACGGATACTTCTCTCCGTGCATCTTGCCCTTCAGACACTTTCCAGGCGGCCTGGTAGGCCACGGTGCGGCTGCCCTCGACGTCGGTGGCCATCTCCGAGCACTGGTGCTGGATGGCTTGAAAGCCCCCTACCGGCCTGCCGAACTGGGTTCGCTGCTTCACGTACTCGACGGTCATATCAAGGACCGCCTCCGAGCCGCCCAGCATTTCCATGCACTTTCCGGCGGTGGCCCGTTGCAGCGCCCGCTCGATCACCGGCCAGCCTTCGTCAACTTGGCCAAGAACAGCATCGAGGCCGGCGCTGACCTGCTCCAACGCAACTTCGCACTGGTGATCGCCGGCGATGGTCCTGAGGGGGTGTAAGTTGAGTCCCGCAGAGTTGGCCGGGACCAGGAACAGGGTGATACCCTGGGACGGGTCCGAGCCGGTGGAAGTCCGCGCCGCTACCAGGAAAAGGTCGGCGGCCTCGGCGTCGGGAACGAACAGCTTGGAGCCGTTCAGGACGAACCCGTCGCCGCTGCGGTCGGCAGTGGTCTCGATTCCCCAGGGTTCATAAATGGCCGAGGGTTCGGTCAGGGCCAGGGTAACGATCAGTTGTCCACTGGCGATGCGGTTGAGCAAGTCGCGCTTTTGCCCGTTACTGCCCGCGTCCAGGACTGTCAACCCGCCCAGCACCACGGTTGAGAAGAAGGGTCCGGGGAGCAGAGCGCGGCCCATCTCTTCCAGCAGAACCGACAGGTCCAGGAAATTCCCGCCCGCGCCGCCGTATTCCTCGGGAAAGACCAGCCCCGTCCAGCCCAACTCAACGATTTGCCGCCAGAGGTCATCGTTGTAGGCTCGCGGCTCTTCCTCCATCTCCCGCACCAGGGTCAGGGGACATTCCTGGGAGAGGAACTCTTGGGCGCTGCTCTTGAGCATCTGTTGTATTTCGGTAAGCCCCAGGTCCATAGATTCCGCCCCTTAGTTTGCTTGCTTTCACAGACCCATAACCGGGATCAGAACATCACTTACCGCGTCCACGCCAAGCCGCGCGTTTCCAGCGCGGTCTTGCCCAGTAAAGTCGATCAGGGCATCCATAGCCACAAAGCGGCTGCCTTCCAGGTCTCCCGCCTCGATGGGTACTGTAAAGGTTCCCGTTAGAGCTAATCCCAAGTTACAGGCTGCGGACGAAGCGGTCCAACTGTTCGACTGCCTTGCGGATATTTTCCTGGGAGTTGGCGTAGGAGAGCCTCACGTATCCTTCACCGTACTGGCCGAAGGCCGCGCCGGACAGCAGGGCCACCCCGGCTTCGGCCATTGCGCGTGCCTCGAACTCTGCGCTGGTCAGCCCGGTCTCCCTGATGCTGGGGAAGGCGTAGAACGCACCCTCTGGCTCCGGGCAGTTGATGCCTGGGATGCTGCGCAGCCCGTCGGTGATCAGCCTCCTGCGCTGACCGAACTCCGCCGCCATTGCCTGGACCTCGTCCTGGGGGCCGTCCAGGGCGGCGATGGCCGCCCTCTGGGTGAAGGACGCGGCGCAGGATACGCTGTTGACTGCCAGGCGCACCACGTGGGGCACCAGTTCCTCGGGCATGATGCCGTAGCCCAGACGCCAGCCCGTCATGGCGTAGCTCTTGGAGAAGCCGTCCAGGATGATGGTGCGGTCGGCCATCCCGGGGAAGGTGGAGACGCTATGATGCTCGCCGGTGTACAGAATGTCCTTGTAGATTTCATCGGCCAGCACGTAGCATTCGGGATGTTGCAACGCCAGGGCCGCGATCTGCTCCAACTCCTCTCGGGTGAACACCGAGCCGCAGGGATTGTTGGGGGAGTTGAGGATGATGAGCCGGGTACGGTCGCTCATCTTGCCGGCCAGGTCGTCCAGGTCCGGGTGGTAGCCCCGCTCTTCCAGCAACTGCATCGGCACTGGGGTCGCGCCGGAGAACTTGACCATCGACTCGTAAATCGGGAACCCCGGATTGGGGTAGATGATCTCCACCCCCGGCTCGCCCAGGGCCAGCATCACGTAGAACATGATGGGTTTCGCGCCGGGTGTGACCACCACCTGGGATGGTGCGGTGTCCACGCCGCGCACCTCCCGGCTGTTCCGCGCGATGGCTTCCCGCAGTTCCGGCAGGCCGGGCGTCGGCCCGTAGTGGGTGTAACCCTGGCGCAGTGCCTCGACACTGGCCTCGATGATGTGCTGGGGAGTGTCGAAGTCGGGTTCCCCGATCTCCAGGTGAATGATCTCCCTACCCTGGGCCTCCAACTCCCTGGCCTTGGCCAACACCTCAAAGGCAGTCTCGGTGCCCAGGTCGTGCATTCTCGCGGCTACTGTCACTGTGCCTCCTTATGTCCGAGGGGGAGTCTGAAGACTTGGCGTTCGGCCCAGCAAGTCACTCCAGATTTGGAGGGAGTGACAATGTTGCTGAAGTGATGTGGTGTACCGTGGCGATGACGTCTACGGGTCCGGCTGGGCCTGGTTCTGGGTGCGCACCGGTAAGCCGTAGATGGAGATGAAGCCGTTGGCCGACGACTGGTCGAACTGGTCGCCCCGGTCGTAGGTGGCCAGTTCATAGTTATACAGGCTGCGAGGCGCGGTACGCCCGGACACGGTGCAGGTGCCCTTGTGCAGGCGGACCCGCACCTCCCCGGTGACGTGCCTCTGGGTGCTCCTGAAATAGGCGTCAAGGTCGTTCCGGTGGGGCGTGAACCACAGGCCGTTGTACACGATGTCGCCGTATTCCTGGGCAAGCCGGGATTTGGTCCGCGCCTGTTCCTTGCTCAGGGTCATGGCCTCCAGTGCCTTGTGGGCCGAATGGAGCACCACCGCCGCCGGGGCCTCGTAAATCTCCCTGGACTTTATGCCCACGAGTCGGTTCTCAACGTGGTCGATTCTACCCAGGCCGTGCGCGCCAGCTATCTCGTTGAGGTGGCGTACCATGTCTATGCCGCCCATGTCCTCGCCGTCTATCCTGGTGGGGATGCCCTGGTCGAAATGAATTTCCAGGTATATCGGCTCGTCAGGGGTATCTGGCAGGGGCCTGGTCCACGCATAGGCTTCTTCCGGCGGTTCCAGCCAGGGGTCCTCCAACTCGCCGGCTTCAACGCTGCGCCCCCAAAGGTTCTCGTCCGTGGAGAAGCGGCTGTTCCCCGGGTTGATGGGCAGGTTGCGGGCCTGGGCGTACTCGATTTCCTCCTGGCGGCTCATGCCCCAGTCGCGGATGGGGCCGATGACCTTGAGGTTGGGGTCGAGGGCGGCGACGCTGACCTCGATGCGCACCTGGTCGTTGCCCTTGCCGGTGCAGCCGTGGGCCACAGCGTAGGCCCCTTCAGCGTGGGCCGCTTCCACCAGGTATCGGGCGATGAGCGGGCGGCCCAGGGCGGTGGCCAGAGGGTACTGGTCTTCATAGACCGCCCCGGCCTGGAGGGCGGGGAACAGGAAGTCCCTTACCAGGGCATCACGCCCGTCCACGGTAAGGGCTTTCGACGCCCCCACTTGCAACGCCCGCTGCCGGATGGTCTCCAGGTCCACCATGCCCAGGTCGATGGTCAGGGTGATTACGTCAGCGTTGTAGTTCTCCTTGAGCCAGGGAACGGCAACCGATGTGTCCAGCCCGCCGCTGTAGGCGAGGACGATCTTGTCTTTGGCCATTGGTGGTGACAACTCCTGATTGGTAGGTTGCTGGAGTGCGTTCAGGAAGTCTTGGACAGGCGCCTCTGCCTGCCGAAGTAGTTTCCTGGCGAACCCCCTATCCATATCCTTCGAGCCGTGGTCAGGCACGGTCGCACTTCTGCTGTTGTGATGTCTTAGCCTGGCATGGCTTCCAGTTTGCCGGACTGTCTCAAACCCAAGTCTATACAGTGTGCGGATGAACTCCCGTCTGGTTATCCTTGGGAATCTTCACGGATCCGCCTCTGTCGGGAAACCGTGTGGACACAGCTAGACATCAATCTTAATGGACTCCGAGGAATTCAGAATGGTCGTCCAGGGCGTCATCTTCAAGGCAGAACTCGATGGACTTACGCATATTATCCATCAACTCATCGAGGGTCTTGCCCTGGTTGCAGCAACCCCTCAGCTGAGGCGCTTCTCCGATGAAATAACCGTCCTCGCCTTTCGTGATTACGACGTAGAACTCCCGCTTCGCCATCGCATCCTCCCCATTCCGGGGTCGCGTTAAATCTTCGACAGGGCCGTGTCAAGACGCTCGGCGGCCTCGTCTATCTCTTCCTTGGTCACTGTCAGGGGCGGCATGAAGCGCACGGTGTGAGGGCGCGGGGCGTTGAGAAGGATTCCGGCCTCATTGGCGTTGGCCAGCACCTGCCCGGAGATGTCGCTGTCGAAGTCCATAGCGGCCAGCAGGCCCTTACCGCGCACTTCGGATATGAAGGAGTGCCGGGACTTGAGGTCGTTGAGGCTGCCCAACAGCGCGCTCTCCATCTCCTTGGCATGTCCAGGAATATCGTTCTCAATCATGTACTGGGTCCCGGCGAAGGCTGCGGCGGTGGTCAGCGCGTTGCCGCCGAAGGTGGAGCCGTGGTCTCCCGGCACCAGTGCCTGGCAGTGGGCCTTGGAGAGAAACGCCCCGATGGGAACGCCGTAGCCCAGTCCCTTGGCCAGGGACATTACATCCGGCTCAACACCGTATTCCTGGTAACCGAACAGGCTTCCCAGGCGGCCCATACCGGTCTGCACCTCATCGAGGATCAGCAGAAGGCCCTGGCTGTCGCACCACTCGCGCACCCGCTGCAGGTAATCGTCGTCCGGGATGATCACCCCGGCCTCGCCCTGCACCGGCTCCACCATCACCGCCGCGGTGCGGTCGGAGGTGGCGTTCATTATCGCCTCCACGTCGTTGAAATCGACGTGGACAAACCCCGGAAGCAGGGGCGTGAAATTCTCCTGGTAATGGGGTTGGCCGGTGGCGGCGACGGTGGCCTGGGTCCGCCCGTGGAAGGAGTTGAAGGCGGTGATGATCTCGTATGCGCCGTCGCGGTGCAGCTTGCCGTAGCGCCGGGCCAGCTTCATCGCTCCCTCCACAGCCTCGGCGCCGCTGTTTCCGAAGAACACCAGGTCCAGGCAGCTATTCTCGATGAGAATCTCCGCCAGCCGCAGTTGCGGCACGGTGTAAAACTGGTTGGAAGTCTGGATGAGTGTTCCCGCCTGCTCGGCAACCGCCTGGGTGATCACCGGGTGGCTGTGGCCAAGCTGGTTCACGGCCCATCCGGCCACAAAGTCCAGGTACTGCTTGCCGTCGGCGTCCCAGACCTGGGTGCCCTCGCCTCGCACTATCACCACGGGCTGGCGGCGTACCGTCTGGGCGTAATACTTCTGCTCAATTCCAATCCATTCGCTGCTCTGGGTCATTGGTGGCTACCTCCCATTGAAATGTGGGTTCCCCGCGGCCATTCCGGCCTCTGCGTCGGCTATAGGGCGATTCCCTCGGTGAGAAGTCGTCCCCATTATGTGTTATGGTCGGTCAACGCCCGTTGCTACCTGCCTCTTGGTAGATCCGTCGCAGGTCTTCGAGGGCTCCCTGAAGTTCGTCTACCGCTTCGCTGAGTTCCGTCACCGCGTCCTGCACCCGCTCAAGCTCCTGGTCTATAGCGGCCTGGCCGGGCGGCGACTTGGAACCTGCAAGGCTTGTCTCGGCGGGCTGTGCGTCCTCACCGGATACCAGCATGGCCAAGCCCTGGTCTATGGAGTCGGCCATTACCACGTCGCCGCCGTCGGCCAGAATGATCTTCTTCAATTCCGGGAACTCCAGCACCTCTGATCTCAGGTACAGGGGTTCCAGGTACAGGATCGAGCCGTTGATGGGTATAACCAGAAGCTGGCCGCGTATGATCTCGGACCCTGCGCCGTTCCATAGGGTGAACTGCTGGGAAATCTGCTGGTCGTTCTCGATCCTGGCTTCCACCTGGCTGGGGCCGTCCACCTGGGGATCGCTGGGCAACCGGTAGCCCCGCAACTCCCCGTAATGAGGGCCGTCGTTGCGGGCCATGAGCCAGCCTACCAGGTTCTTCTTCTCCCCGGCGGGACTGAATGGCATCATCAGAACGAATTCTTCCTGCCCCGCGCCGGGCGGCTGCAACATCAGGTACGACGGCCTTACCAGCACTCCCTGCTTGCCGAACCTGGTTTCCAGTGGTATGGCCCACTGGTCCGCCTGGTTGAAAAACACCTGCGGGTCGGTCACGTGGTAGCGCAGGTACATCTGCGCTTGGGCCGTGAACAGGCCCACCGGATAGCGGATGTGCGCCCGCAGGTCCTCCGGCATCTCGTCCAGGTCTTTGAACAGGGACGGGAAGGCCCTGCGGTACATCCTGAGCAGGGAGTCGTCCGGCTGCACTACATAGAACTCAACCGTGCCATTATAGGCGTCCACGACCGCTTTTACACTGTTTCGTATGTAGTTGACGCCCTCCTCCAACCTGGTGGAATAGGGAATCCGGTCCGTTACCGTGTATGCGTCCTGAAGCCACCACAGTTTACCAGCATGGTCCAGCACGGGATAGGGGTCCCGGTCCAGATGAAGGAAGGGCGCAATGGCCTTGACCCGGGTCTGGATGTGGCGGCGGTACTGGAGGCGGCTTTCCGGCGTTACCTGGTCGCTCAGCATGATGTTCACGTCCCCGAACTGCCATGCGTAGGCCATCCGCCTCAATCTCGAGCTGAGTACCACGCCGCCCTCGCCGTCGTAGTGCCGGAAATTGCTGTCCGGGTTGACCTCGGACAACGAGCTGTTGACGATGGCGAACGGGATGGGATACTCGCCGTAGTACAACTCCGGCCGTGTCACCGGAAACTCTCCCTGAATCGGGATGTCTTTCAGAAGGTACTCGGGCCTGCCTTCGCCGGGGCTGAACCCGTTGGCTGGACTCATGGACACGCCGTAGCCGTGGGTGTATTGGAGCTGTTCGTTGACCCAGTTCCGCGAGTCCTCCGGTAGTTTCTCCAGGTTCAGTTCCCTGGCCGCGATCAACACCTGGCGCAGCTTCCCGTCGATGATGTAACGGTCCGAGTCCATGTTCAGGAAGTTGTAGTAAAGCCGCATGAACTGGAGTTGATTGTAGGCGTCCTGGAGGGGTTGCAGGTCCCAGAGGCGGATGTTGTCCAGAATGGCGCGGCTGTCCCCCAACCCCCGCAGGTCCAGTCTCGCCTTGGATTCATAGGGGAGTACCTTTACATTGTCCAACCCGTAGGCGAATCTGGTGGCCTCGATGTTTCTTTCGATGTACAGGCGTTCCCGGTCGAACTCGTTGGGGTCTACCTGAAACCTTTGGAACATGGACGGGTAGGCAAGACCCGCCAGCAAAATTGCGATTACCCAGAGACTGAAGGCCCCCACCATCAGCCGGGGGCCGCCGAAGTAGCTGCTGACGCCGAAGCCTGCCGCCGACAGCACTGCAATGCCGGTGAGCAGCCAGAGGGCTGGGATTCGGGCGTGGATGTCAGTGTAGGTCGCCCCGGATACGACTCCGTTATCCGACAGGACCAGCTCGAATACGTCGAACACGTGGCCTGCGGCGATGACCAGCATCAGGAAAACGCCCAAGGCCGCGGCGTGGCGCAGCATCCGCGGCGCGGGTATGAATCCTGCTCCCCGGATACTGTAGGAGGCGATGTATAGGGCCGCCGTCAGCACAATCATCGTCACGGCAAGGCCCAGGAGCCAGCCCTGCAGGAAGTGGAATAGCCGCAGCGTGACGACGTAGAAGGAAGCGTCCAGTCCGAAAAGCGGGTCCAGGTGTCCGAAAGGGATACGGTTGAAGACCAGCAGAAACGTCTCCCACCGGCCCGACGCCACCGCTCCGAACACTATGCCCCCTATCAGGGCGGCGAGTCCTGCGCTGAGCAGCGCCGAGACCCGCATGAGTCTCAGGAAGTTCTCGGGGAACCCCAAAGTCGATGGCCCATGGGAAATGGACCATGCCAGGTGGACGTTAAGGGTGAGCGCAATCCCCGCGACTGCCGCGCCGCCTAAGAAAAGGGCGGTCTTGAACAGCAGGAGTTTGACGTAGACGTCGGTGTATCCCAGGTTTTCGAACCACAGCAGGTCGGTGTAGATACTGCGCGTCCACCACAGCACTGCCGCCAGAACCGCCAGGGCTGTCAGCGGCGGCAACAGCCGCCGCAGGCGGCGGAGGGTCTCGGCGGACATTCCGGGGAGCTTCGGCGCCGGGGGTAGCTCGGCGTCGTTGGAAAGGCTGTAGCTCATCCGCTTAGAAGTGGGTCCTCAACGGCCCGGCAGGTTCCACACCGCGTTGAGGATACATGTTCATAATAGGTCCGGGGCTGTGGGCTGGATGGAGTCGGACGGACCGGTGTCCCGCACGGCTGAGAAGTGGGCCCTCGGCCTGAGAACGCTGCCCCATACCGACATGCCGGCCCAAGGGGGTGGGCTGGGTGGGTTGGGACGGCCGCGGCTAGGGTCCGTCCCTCGAGGCTGTGCCGGTCTCCCACCGCGTCAAAGGTCCGAGTTTATAATGGTGGTGCCCGAATGTCGGCCGGTGAGGCACCGCATCAGTGCCCCGGGTTCGCGCCCGTCGATGATGTCCGCCACCGGCGAGCCTTCTAGGGCGCGCAGGCAGGCCGCAACTTTGGGCACCATGCCGCCGCTGAGTATGCCAGATTGAAAAAGGGAGTCCGCCCGCTTCCGGTCCAGCCGATGGATAACCCGCCGCGACCCGTCCATCACGCCAGCCACGTCGGTCAGGAACACCAGCCGGCTCGCGCCCAGGGCGCAGGCCAGTTCCCCGGCTACCGTGTCTCCGTTCATGTTCAATGCCGCGCCGGAGTTCTCGGAGCCGTCGTCGAAGTGCCGGGCCAAGGGAGCGACAATGGGGATGTACCCGCTGCCGAGCAGGTCGCGCAGGGGGGCGCAGTTGACCTCCTTGACCTCGCCCACGAATCCCAGGTCGGGGTCCCCGATGTAGGCGTCCAGCAGCCCGCCGTCGATGCCGCTGATGCCCATCGCCCTGCCGCCCAGGGCGCGCAGTTGCGACACCAGTTCCTTGTTTATCAGGCCGCCCAATACGGCCACCACTATCTCAAGGCTGGCGGCGTCGGTGACCCGGAGGCCGTTCACGAATTGAGGTTGGACACCCTGGAGTCTCATCCACTCCGAGATGACGTTGCCGCCGCCATGCACCACCACCACGTCGACGCCGTCCTTCTGGAGGGCAACCAGGTCTTTCAGGCTGGTGTCGTGACTGCCGAGGGTGCTTCCCCAATTTTGACGACAATCGGTGGGCTTTTCATGGGCCTGTCTTCTATAGGGACTGGAGCGGATAGGAGTAGCGGCCAGGGACTGCTGACATGCCGCGGTCTCAGACGGGCAGGATACCCGTGTTTCTCAGGTGGTGTACGCGCTGTTGATTACTACGTACTCTTCGGTAAGCGGGCAGCCCCAGGCTGTGGCATCTCCATCGCCCAGGCCCAACTCCAACCGGAATGTCACCTCCGAACCTCCCATCAGCGCCACCACCGCATCCCGGTGGAAGGGTATGGGCAGCCCGCCCTGCATGATGCACACGCCGTTGATGAACAGGTCGACCTTGCTCTCCTCCACCGCCGCTCCGCTGCGTCCCAGCGCCATCAGGATGCGCCCCCAGTTGGGGTCCCTGCCGTGGACCGCGGACTTGACCAGGCTGGATGAGGCGATCGTGCGCGCTGCCATGCGCGCGTCAGCAATGCTTTCAGCCCCGGCTACCTCTACGATAATCAGCCGGTCTCCCGACCCCTCGCCGTCGCGGGCCAGTTCCTTGGCCAGGTGAACGCAGACCTGGAGCAGCGCTTCCTTGAATGTCTCAGCGTCGGGGGTGCCCGCCGTAACCGGGTTGTTGCCGGCCGTGCTGTTGGCCATCACCAGCACCGTGTCGTTGGTACTGGTGTCCCCGTCCACGGTCATCATGTTGAAGGATGCGTCGGCAACCTCTCTGAGAGTGTCCTGTAGGAAGTTGCCTTCAACCGCGGCGTCGGTGGTGACGAATGACAGCATGGTCGCCATGTTGGGATGGATCATTCCTGAACCCTTGACCACGCCGCCCATATTCACCCGCCGGCCGCCGATGTCAAAAGTGACGGCGACTTCCTTAGGCCGGGTGTCAGTGGTCATCATGGCCCTGGCCACGTCGTGACCGCCGCTGGCCGAGAGGTCTATCTGCTCCACCCCGGTGCGGATGAGCGACATGGGGAGCTCCACCCCAATGACGCCGGTGCTGCATACCAACACCTCTTCGGTGCGGATTCCCAGGCGTCGGGCGGCCAGAATTGTCATTTCCTTGGCGTCGGTGTAGCCCTGCTCCCCGACGCAGGTGTTGGCGATCCCTGCATTGACAATCAGCGCCCTGACGGGGCCGGCCTCCACGTGTTCCTGAGTCACGGTGACCGAGGGTGATTTGATGGCGTTGGTGGTGAATACTCCGGCGGCGGTACAGGGGGCGTCGGAAAGTATTATCCCCAGGTCCAGCTTGTCCTCGGAAAAGGTCTTCAGCCCGGCATAGGTGGCCCCGGCCTGAAACCCGCCCGCGTTGGTGATCGTCCCGTTGGCTATAAACCTGACTGCGCCAGCCATCTAAAACCGTCCCCTGGGTCACGAAATATGTTGCTGTAAGAGGCTGGAGTATAACATAAAGGTGCAAATGAGGGGGCCGATATTCGGCCCCCTCAGCTACAATTCATGGGGGGTTGCGCCCGCCTCCGGTGAGGGCCAGGCAAGCCTAGCCCTCGATTGCGCTCTGCAACACTCCGGGGTTCAGGGGCAGGCCTTCCACCCGCACTCCGGTTGCGTGGTGAATGGCGTTGGCGACCGCGCCCATTGGAGGGACGATGGATGCCTCGCCGACTCCCCTGATGCCGAAGGGATGGCCTGGGTTGGCCACTTCCACGATCACCGTGTCGATCATGGGAAGGTCCAGGCTGGTCATCATCCGGTAGTCCAGCAGGCTGGAGTTGAGCAGTTCGCCGTTGTCGCTCATCACGTACTCTTCGTTGAGCGCCCAACCTATGCCCTGCACCGTTCCGCCCTGCATCTGCCCCTCTACGTAGCTGGGGTGGATGGCCTTGCCCGCGTCCTGGAACACGGTGCAGCGGAGCACCTGCGCCTTGCCGGTCTCGGGGTCAACATCGACGTCCACCAGCGTTGCGGTGAAGGAGCCGCCCGCACCCCTGGGATTGACATTGCCCCGGCCCACCACGGGGCCGCCCGTGTCGTTCAGCCTGGGGGCCAGTTCCTTGAACGTCATCCTCAGCTCGGCGTCAGACTTGTGCTGTAGCGCGCCGTCAACGTACTCTACGTTCTCCGGGTCCGTCTCCCACAGCAGCGCGGCCCGCTCCACAAGCTGCCGCCGGATGTCCTGACCCGCCTCGTATGCGGCCCAGCCCGTCTTGAATGCGACGCCGCTGCCTGCGGTCAGGGAAGTGTAGCCGATGGTGTCGGTGTCCACCACCTCGGGGAACACGTCCTCCACCGGGATGCCCAGCACCTCGGCAAGCTGCTGGGCTATCACCACCCGCGAGCCCCCGATGTCCACCGAACCTTCCACCAGCATCACTGTGCCGTCGGGGTTTACATTGGCTATTGCACAGGACGGACCGCTGTTGTTCCGCCAGAAGCCCACGGCGAGGCCGCGCCCCTGGTTCTTGCCCGTCAACGGTGTGTTGTAGTGCGGGTGGTCCTTGACTGCATCCATAACCTCCACCGCGCCGATAACCGGGTTCACCGTGCCGTCGGCCCGGCGGGTGCCCTGCTCGGCAGCGTTGCGCAGACGGAACTCCAGGGGGTCAATTTCCAGCTTCTCCGCCAGCTCGTCGACAAGGATCTCCACGGCGAAGCAGCCGAGGGGAGCGCCCGGAGCGCGGTATGCCGCGGTCTTGGGCTTGTTGGTTACGACGTCATAGCCGTCAAGCTGTACGTTGGGAATGTCGTAGGGCGTGGTCATGCAGGCCGTCGCGCCCCCGATGGGTGAGCCGGGATATGCTCCCGCCTCGAAGGCCAGGTACGCCTGTGTGGCAACTATTTTCCCGTCCCTGGTCGCTCCGATCTTGGCCTTCATGTAGGAGCCTGACGTGGGGCCCGTTGCTTCCAGCACGTCGGCGCGGCTCATGGACACCTTCACCGGATGCCCGGTCTTCCTCGACAGTACCGCTGCCACTGGCTCCAGGTATGCGGCCAGCTTGCCGCCGAAACCGCCGCCGATTTCCATCGGCACCAACTTGATCTTCGAGGAGGATATCCCCAGAATCCGCGCCACGTTGTCGCGGATGCCGAAGGGGTTCTGGGAGCTGTTCCAGATGGTCAGCCGGCCGTCGTGGCCCCAGGATGCGGTGGCGCTCTGAGGCTCGATGTAGCCCTGGTGCACCGTCTTGGTGCGGAACTCCCGCTCCACCACCACATCCGCCTGGGCGAAACCTTCCTCGATGTCGCCCAGCGATAGCTGCTGATAGCTGGCGATGTTGGTCTGCTTGGGGAACCGGTCGTCGAAGCTGGCGGTGGTCATGTGCTCGTGGAGAATGGGCGCGTCGGAACTCATCGCATCCTCGGCGTTGGTCACCGCGGGCAGCACTTCGTAGTCCACTTCGATCAGCTTCAGGGCCTCTTCCGCGACGTGGGGGTTGTCGGCCGCCACTGCTGCCACCGCGTGGCCCTTGTAGAGCGCCTTGTCCCCGGCCAGAACGTTGTTGCTCAGGTACTTGAGGCTAAGGACAGCCTCCTCGCCGATTTCGGCCAGCAGGTCCGGCACCGGGGCTAGGTCCTTGGCGGTGGCCACCGCCAGCACCCCTGGATGTGCCTCTGCCCTGGAGGTATCTATGGACTTTATGCGGGCATGGGCGTGGGGGCTGCGCAGCACTTTGCCGTGGAGGTGTCCCGGCAGGCGAATGTCGGCCCCGTACTGGGCCTTGCCGGTCACCTTGTCCACCCCGTCATGGCGTATGGGCCGCTTCCCAACCACCTTGTACTCAACATTGGACAGGACTATATTCGAGGTCATATATAAGTCTCACTCCCCCGCTTCAATATCTGCTCCTTGCTGCCTGGCGACAGCATATCCGTATATTACAACGTACCCGCCGGGTACTCCAGTGCCAAAACCTGCATGCCCACGGGTATGGGCTGTCCACACTCCGTGGGAACCCGTCTTAAGCGCAGGGCCTTCATACCCGTGAATGCGATTATCCACGGGAGCAGAGGCGTTCCTCCCACCAGGACTGCACAGTTCGCTTGTACCTGCCTCTGCCCCACCAAAGCAAAACCCCCGGCATGAAGACGCCGGGGGCGCTGATGCAATCACCTTGGACTAACGTTTAGAACTGTATCCCCGCCTCTTTGGACTCCTTGGTCTGTCTCAGCCAGCGCCACCGCTGAAGAGGGTCGCTGACCGCCCGCAGCCATACTCCGAACAGGTTGAAAGACAGGGCCGTCAGGAAGATGGCCATTCCCGGCACCACGACTATCCACCAGGCCGAGGTGATGTACTCACGCCCGGACGACAACATAAGACCCCACGACGACTCCGGGGGTTGGATGCCCAGCCCCAGAAAGCTCAAGGCCGACTCGGTCAATATATTCGCGGGGACGTCCAGCGCGGCCAGGGTGAGAATCGGGGTGAACAGGTTGGGCAGCATGTGCCGGGTCAGGATACGCCAGTCGCTGCACCCGACGGCGCGTGCCGCATCGATGAAACTCTGTTCCCGCAGAGACATCACCACTCCCCGCGTAATCCGGCAGTAGAGCATCCACCGGGCTACCGCGAAAACGATGATGATGTTTTTGAAGCTGGGGCCAAGCACGAATATGACCATCAGCGCCAGGAACAGCAGCGGCACGGACATGAACACATCCACCGCTCTCATCACCACATCATCGATTATTCCCTTGTAATAACCCGCCACCATTCCCAGGAATACGCCCAGAGCGCCGGAAACCAGCACTCCCAAAAAGCCCACTGCTATAGAAATGCGTCCCCCGTAGATCAGCCGGCTCACCAAGTCCCTGCCCAAGTGATCAGTTCCCAATAGGTAGTACCTTTTCTCCTGGACATCCCTGGCCGTCGTCTCTTTGACTATCGCCATTCCGGATGAGAAAGGGGGCAAATGGCGAAGGTCCAGTTGCTGCTCCTCGGGCTTGTGCGGCGCCGTGAGCGGGGCCAGTACCACGGCTACGACCACCAGCAAGATGAACAACGCTGAGATCAAGGTAATCCGGTCGTTCAGGAACGCCTGAAATAACGGGTGCTGCCATACGGCAGCCACCGGGTTTACTCTGCGCTCCAGTCCTACTGCGGAATCTTGCACGTCGTTACCTTATCCACGAGAGCCCGTTAGGAAGATGTATGGAAACTGCCCACCGTCTGTCCCGCGAAAGCGGGAGTCCACAGCCTGCAAACATTGATTCCTCCTCTCGTGGGAATGACGGGAAGGGTCCAACCCGCTTTTCACACATCCTCTATAGGAAGAATTGCCCCTGCTATTTGTACGAGATGCGGGGGTCCAGCCAGGTGTATATGAGGTCAACTATCAGGTTGATGACCATAACCATCAGAGCCACTGTGAACACCGTTGCAGTGATTACCGGCAGGTCTCTTACGTAGATTGAGTCTATCAGTAACTTCCCCAAGCCAGGCCATGCAAATATGGTCTCGGTGATGGTGGCCCCATTCATAAACCCGGCCATTTCCGCGCCCATTACAGTCACGATGGCGATGGATGCGTTCTTCAGCACGTGGCCCCATAGCACGGCCCGCTCGGCCAGCCCCTTGGCCCGCGCGGTGGAGACGTACTGCTTGCCCATCTCGTCGATCATAACGGCCCTCGTGATCTGGGCATTGCGCCCCATCACCCTGGGACACAGGGCTATTGCCGGCAGTATCAGATACTTCCAGCCTCCCGGACCTAACCCCTGGAACCCTGATGTGGGGAACAGGTCCAGTTGGACCGCCAATACCAGAATGATCATCAGGGCCAGCCAGAAGTCCGGCACCGAGATTACGGCGAAGGACAGCACGTTGACCACCCGGTCCATGATCCCCCTGGGACGCCTTGCCGCCAACATACCGATGGGGATGCCCAATGCGCCCAGCGACCAGGCCACTAAAGCCAGCAGGGCGGTGTTGGGCAGCCTCTCCATTACCAGGTCACGGGCTTCCAGGTGGAACCGGTAGGACCGGCCAAAGTCTGCTCTGAAAATGTTGACGAAGAATTCGGTGAATCGCTCGTAAAGGGGCCGGTCGAAGCCGTACTGGGCGCGTATTGCCTCGATCTGCTGGTCCGTCACATCGTCGCCGAGAAGTAGCTCAACCGGGTCGCCGAGAACGTTGATGGCGAAGAAGAGCAACGCCATCAGCCCCAGGACGATGAATACTGAGTGACCGGCCCTGCGGATCATGTAATTGCGCACTGCGTATTCCTTGCCTGGTCCTTATCGGGCGGAAAGCTCAACCGCCTTGCCCCGGATGTTCTCCGGGACAAGGCTTCAGGTATCCCCGTATCAGCCCTTCGCCCTACTTGCTGAAGTACATGGTGTTGGCCCGGATCCTCGGAGCGTAGTTGGGCTCCCACTCCAGGTTGGCCGACATCCCGTATACCACCACGTTCATAAAGTTGGGAACGAAGTGGAAGTTGTTGTGAACGTAGTCGGCAATTTCCTCCATGCGCTGCTTGCGCAGGGGGCCCGTGTCCGTGGCCATCGCAATCTCGATTTTCTCCTCCAGGTCGTCGTAGCAAATCTTCCCGCTGGTGAAGCAGCTATTGCGTAGGATGGCCTGTCGGGAGAAGTCCAGCGACTCGGTGGAAGTGGCCGGTGCGGTCAGGTGGGACGACTTGAAGAGGGGTTCGGATGGACCCAGGCCGCGGCACTTCTCCAGCAGGGTCTCCCCGGGAGCCGCGTATATCTCAGTCTTTGTGCGTCCCCGGGCACAACTGGACCTCCCAATGTCGCCATGCACCTTCGACTCTACCACGTTCAGCTTGGCGTTGATTCCCACTTCCCGCCAGTAGGAGACCACCGCCTCGCCGTACTCCACGTCCTTGGGGACACGCTGTGACCGTTGGCTGAGAACGATCTCGTTGGCCGGGTCATAGTTGGCCTGATTCAGCAGTTCCCTGGCGCGGTCCGGATCGTAACCGTAGGGCTTGGAGTTCTCGTCGGTAATGCCGACGGTGCCCTTCTGGGCGATATTGCCGTAGCATTGCAGCAGGTCGTTGTAAAGCTGCTTCATCAGCTTATCGCAGTCGATGGCCAAGTTCAGCGCCTCGCGCACCTCAACCTTGGCAAGCTCCGGATGATAGACCGTGTCTATCGTGTATACGTAGGCCTCGTTGTTGGTTGCCACCTTGTACTTGGGGACACGGCTCACATCGTCCAGGTTGATCTCTGCCCAGTCCGCTTCTCCGGCCTCCAGCATGGCGGCGCGCACCAGCGGCTCGTTGCGCCACTGTTGTATGACCGTTTGCAAAATCGGCGCCCTGGCGTCGGGGGCCGTGTTGGCCATGTAGTTCTCGTTCTTCTCCAGCTCAACCTGGATGCCCCGCTGCCACTCGACGATCTTGTAGGGCCCAAGGCCCACGGTCATCGTCTCGACTTCGTCCGGTGTCGCCTGCTCGTACCAGCCCACGTCCTGGAACTTGGTGAAGATTACCGTGCGCGGCAGAATGGGGCAGGCCAGCTTGCACACCACGTCCAAGGTCAGGTTATCCACCACTTCGCCGCCGATGACCCCGTGGAAGCTGAAGTCATTGCCGTTGCCGTGGCCGCTGGTCTCCTCGTCGCCGAAGAAGTCAATCCAGAACTTGGCCTGCTCAGCGTTCCAGGGCGCGCCGTTGTGGAACGTGACGCCGTCCCTCAGGTAGAAGCGCCAGCGGTGCGGGTCGATCTGCTCCCAGCTTTCCACCTGCTGGAGCGGCACCACCTCGAAGGTCTCGCTGTCTATCCAGGTCAGGGGATCGCTGGCAATGTCATCGCAGACCGTGTTCTGGATGTTGCCGCCGCAGTTTTGACTGGCGGCTCCCAGTGTAGTCGGCTCCTCGTTGGTCACGATGACGACTCTGTCGCGGGCGCTCTCGACCTCGGTCTGCGGCGCAGGGGCCTGGGTGGGTTCGGCCTTCTGCTCCATAGCCTTGGTGGGCGCGATCCCCGCCGTAGGTTCCTGCCGGGGTACGGCCGTCGGTTCCGCAACCGAAGCGGGGGCGGCTGGCGCGGCCGGTTCCGCCCCGCCGCAGGCCACGATGAACAGGGCCGTCAGGGCTGCTAGAGTCAAAGTCCAAGCGGTCCATCGGGGGACGGGTCTTATCCGCCGCTCTCCGGCCGGTATGGTGGTGTGGTGTGGTGTTCTCAATTGGAACTTCCCGCGTCGTCTCAGCACGGTTTCCTGGCCTCCTTTTGCTAGTAGTGAACGAATTCGATGTTGACCACCAGTGATTAAGGGCCAAAGTGTGCGCAAGAATATATGATAAACATAATGCGAGTGTCAATAAGAATTATATCCTGTTATAATAATAGTATTGCCCGTATAGTATCAGTAATAGATGTAATTATTGTGTGTAGATATGCGCGATTCGATATCCTATGGGGTGCAGTGATTGAGGCTATATCGAGGGTTTCTCTGTAGCTTCAATACCCTCGTGCCAGGGTTGCGTTGGAAGAGCAGGTGTTGCCCAGATCAAAGTGAAGCCCCCGGCTCGTGATGTGCTGCCGGGGGCGTTGATGCAATCGCAAGGGTGTGGCGGCTAGAACTGGATACCTGCCGCCTTCGACTCCTTGGTCTGCTTCAGCCAGCGCCACCGCTGAAGCGGGTCGCTGACCGCCCGCATCCAGACCCCGAACAGGTTGAAGGACAGCGCCGTAGCGAAGATGGCTGCGCCCGGCACTACCACCACCCACCAAGCCGTATCAATGTACCCGCGCCCGGACGCCAGCATCAGCCCCCAGGACGATTCCGGCGGCTGGATGCCAAACCCCAGGAAACTCAGGGCCGATTCAGTGAGAATCGTCGCCGGCACGTCCAGGGCGGCCAGGGCCAGGATCGGAGTTAACAGGTTGGGCAGGATATGCCGCGCCAGGATGCGCTGGTCGCTGGCCCCGATGGCCCGCGCCGCATCGGTGAAACTCTGCTCCCGCAGCGACAGGACCACCCCCCGGGCGATGCGGCAATACAGCATCCATCGGGCCACCGCGAACACGATGATGATGTTCTTGAAGCTTGGCCCCAGGATGAAAATCACCATGAGGGCTAGGAACAGCAGCGGCACCGTCATAAATACGTCCACGGCCCGCATGATAAGGTCGTCTACGATACCCCGGTAATAGCCTGCCAATAGCCCTAGGAAAACGCCTATGGATCCCGACGCGAAGACGCCGAGGAACCCCACGGTAATCGAGATACGTCCTCCGTAGATCAACCGGCTGAGCATATCCCGGCCCACGTGGTCCGTTCCCAAGATGTAGAAGCGTTGTTCCTTCTCCCTGGCTGCCCCGGACTCCTTGATGATGGCGTTGCCGGTCGACAATGGCGGCAAGTGTCGGAGCACGACCTGCTGGTCGTTGGGGTCGTGGGGAGAGGTTATCGGGGCGAAGATGACGGCCAGCACCGTTACCGCCAGGAATAATCCCGACACCATGGTAATTGGGTCATTGAAGAAAGCCTGTACCAAAGGGTGCCTGAAAACGGCCATTACCGGGTTCGGCCTTGGCTGTTCTAGGATTGTCGAGTCCTGCATGTCGCTACCAGTTCCTCAAACCGGGTCTTTGTATGCTGGACTATGTATACACGATCCGGGGGTCCAGCCACGAATACACCAGATCCACGATCAAGTTGACCAGCATCACCACTAGGGCCACCGTGAACAGCGCGGCGGTTACTACCGGCAGGTCCCTGGCCGCGATGGAGTCCACCAGCAGCTTGCCCATTCCAGGCCAGCCGAAAATCGTCTCCGTGATGGTGGCCCCGTTCATAAAGCCGGCCACCTCCGCGCCCATTACCGTAACGATGGCGATGGATGCGTTCTTGAGGACGTGGCCCCACAGTACGGCGCGCTCTGCCAGCCCCTTGGCCCGTGCCGTGGAGACGTATTGCTTGCCCATCTCCTCGATCATCACGGCCCTGGTAATTTGCGCATTGCGCCCCATAACCGTCGGGGCCAGTGTCAGGGCAGGCAGGACCATGAACTTCCAACCGGATGGCCCCAACCCCTCGAAGCCGGAGGTGGGCAGCCACTCCAATTCTACGGCCACGATCAGCACCAGCATCAACGCCAGCCAGAAGCTGGGCACGGAGATCACGGCGAAGGACATAATGTTGACCGTGCGGTCCATTATGCCCCGGGGCCGTCTCGCGGCCAGCATACCGATGGGCACACCCAGGGACCCGATGGCGAAGGACACTCCTCCGAGCAGGGCCGTGTTGGGCAGGCGTTCCAGCACCAGCTCCCGGGCACTCAGTCCCAGCCGGTACGACCGTCCGAAGTCCCCTTTGAAGATGCCGCCGAAGAAGTCCAGGAAGCGCAGGTGCAACGCCTCGTTGAACCCGTACCTTTCCCGCAGCGCCTGTATCTGCTCCGGCGTGGCGTCGTCGTCCACCAGGAAGTCTATGGGGTCCCCCATGACGTTGGTGGCGAAGAACAGCAGCGCCATCAACCCCAAAACTATGAACACCGAGTGACCTACACGCCGGATCATGTAGTTGCGCACGTCTTTACCTCAGACCGGTAATCGCCGTAATATCTCTGGATTGCTCGCTAATCCGAAAAAACCCGCAACCTCGCTATCTCCGCTTATGCCTTCCTGCTGTCATTCCCGCGAAAGAGGGGATTTACCTTCACAAGTGACCGTGCCCCGAGAGCAGGCAACCCGGGGCACGGTCCTTCGGTCGGCTTGACCGGTCAGCCGCTTACTGCTCGCTGAAGTAAACGGTGTTGGCCCTCAGCCGCGGCGCGTAGTAGGGTTCCCACTCTAGGTCCTCGGCCATCGCGTACACCACCACGTTAATGAAGTGGAACACGAAGTGCGCGTTGTCGTGAGCGTACTGGGCGATTTCCGCCAGACGCTCCTCGCGCAGCGGACCCGTCTCGGTGGCCACCGCTATGTCAATCTTCGCGGTCAGTTCACTGTCGCAGATCCGGCCCACGTAAAAGCACCAGTTCCGCAGAAGCGCCTGCCGGGAGAAGTCCAGGGACTCGGTGGAGGTCCGCGTAGTGGTCAGACCCGATGTGGCGGCGCTGGCCCCGCCGTGGGTGCTTGGCCCCAGGTTGCGGCACTTCTCTCTGAGGTCATTGCCCGGCGCGTTTTCGATCTCCGCGCGCGTCCGTCCATAGGCGCAGTTGGAGCGTCCTATTTGCCGCCGCACCGAGATGTCGGCCACATTCAGGGTGACGTTCATCCCGATTTCCTTCCAGTAGTTCACCGCGGCCTCAGCATACTCGATGCTCTTGGGGAAGTCTGCCACTCCGATGGTCAGCACGATCTCGTTGGCCGGGTCGTAGTTGGCCTCCTTGAGCAACTGCTTGGCCCTCTCCGGGTCATAGCCCAGGTAGGCGGAGTTCTGATCGTTGATTCCCACCGTGCCCCTCTGGGCGATGTTCCCATAGCAGGTGAACAAGTTCTTGTAGAGCTGCTCCACCAGGGTCTCGCAGTCCAGCCCCAGGTTCAGGGCCATCCGCACCTCCCACTTGCGCAACTCCGGATGGTAGATCGTGTCGATGGGGTAGTTGATGGACTCGTTGTTGGTCGAGACCTTGTACTTCGGCACCTTGTCGATGTCGTCCAGGGATATTTCGGCCAGGTCGGCCTCCCCCGTCGCAATCATCGCCGCCCTGGTCAGGTCCTCGTTCCGCCAGAACTGGATGACGTGCTGCACTATGGGCGCCCTGGCGTCTTTGGCATTCGGGTTGGGCTTGTAGTTCTCATAAGCTTCCAGGACGATCCGCTGCTCCCTCTCCCAGGCGATGAGCTTGTATGGGCCAAGGCCCGGAGACTGGGTCAGGATGTCGTCCTCCGAGGCGTTCTGGAACCAGTCCTTGTCCAAAAACTTAGTGAAGATGGTGGTCCGCGGGAGGATGGGACAGGCATCCTTGCATACGATGTCCAGGGTCATAGGATCCACGGCCACGCCGCTGAACACACCGTGGAAGGTGAAGTCGTTGCCGAAGCCGTGGCCCCTGGTCTCTTCATCGCCGGCATAGGAGATCCAGAAAGCTGCGTGGTCGGCATTCCACTCCGTCCCGTTGTGGAAAGTGACTCCTTCCCTCAGCTTGAACCGCCACTTATTGGGCTCAAGCTGCTCCCAGTCCTCGAATCCCTGCAAAGGGACAATCTCAAAGGTGTCGTTGTCCACCCAGGTCAGAGGGTCGCTGACAATGTCGTCGCACACTGTCTCGGCCCAACTGCCGCTGCAAAGCACATGCGCCCCGCCCACGGTGTCCGGCTCCACCGCAGATACGAACCTGAAGGTGTCCTTCGCGCTCACGATGTCCTCGTGCCCCGGGGCCATTGCCACCACCGGCGTGGCCTGCTCCATCTTCTGGGCCGGCGCTTTTGTAGCCGCCGCCATCGAATCGGCCTTTTCCGCCTGCGGTACGGGAGTGTTGGCGATTCCTTGCTGTGGGATGGCGTCCGGCACTTTGGTCGCCTCCACAGCCGGGGCAGCGGGCTGCTCCGCCGCCCCTCCGCACGCCACGATGAACAGCGTCATCAGGGCTACAAGAGTTAAGGTCAATGTAGTCCATTGGGATTTCTTGCGTCGTCTCAGCACGGTTTCCTGGCCTCCTTATGCTAGCAGTGAACGAATTCGTTGTTGACCACCAGTGATCGAGGGCCGGGGTGTTCGCATGAATATATGCTATACATAATCAGGATGTCAATGGAGATAATAGAATGTATCGATAATAGTAAATCGATAATACTATTAGTAATACACACAATCTAACGAATAAATAGGATGGTTTTCGTAATAAATGCTGGACTTATGAGTATGCAAAAACCAGCAGTGTATGTGGACCTACGCCACTATATGCTCCGTAATCGTCAAAGATATATGTTTTCTGCGACGTTAATCAGTCAGTGGGAAGGTAGTCTCAGAACAGCGTGCATCCTGGATCGTCTGTGGCGCCGGACATGACAAGACAATGGAATGGGTGATAGCGGGAAGGTGCGTCTTGCCCCGATGCAGGACTGATGGGGTCAAATGGTCGGGGCGGGCAGACTCGAACTGCCGACCTCCTGGTCCCAAACCAGGCGCCCTACCGCTGGGCCACGCCCCGGCGCGTATTGTTGAGAGGGGAGAACTGCTGTGGCTCTGCCTTCAGAGGCGGTGGCCGTGCAGCCGTTCATTCGGAAGCGGGTAAGCCTATCTGTACCTGTGGTAGTACCCCCGGAGAGAATCGAACTCTCGTCTCTGGCTCCGGAGGCCAGCACTCTATCCGCTGAGCTACGGGGGCTTGCTGTCAAACTAGAATATCACGCCCGCAACAGGCGGACAAGACGCGGCCGGGCGTAGGGGCAACCCTCACTGAGAACGCCGCCCCATACAGCCTTGCCGGCCGGGGGCGGCGGATAAGATCCGTCTCCAGTGGTGGTTGCCCAACCCCTATCCCGGATACAGCGCGCCGGCGATGGACACCAGGGAGCCGAACTCCTCGTCAGCCGGGCACTGTTCGTAAGTAACCACCCTGCCGGGCACGCCTGCCCCGCGCCCCAATCGGAGGTCGCCCAGGATGGCCATCATGTAGAGTATGGGACTAACGCCGCAGATCCTGGTGGGATCGCCGTTCTGCCGCAGGTGTTCTTCCATCCTCGACTTGTCCCCCGAACAGGCAATCTCCAACCAGGCGTCGTCCGATTCCCTGACTCGGCCCTTGGCCGCCGCGTCGAACGCCCACGAATCGCCGAAGGCCGGCCCGACGTGGCTTATGTCTCCGGCAGCCACCACCAGCGTCGGCTTTTGTGAGGCGACCTCTGCCAGCAAAGCCAGTGCCTCGCCGATGCGAGGTCCCGTCTCGCCAGTCTCAGTCAGAATCTCCGGGAACCCGCACAGCGCTGGCAGTACCGTCTTGGGCTTGCCCCCCGCTATGTAGTGTAGCCACACCGCCGCAAGCTCCACCGAATGCTCGCCGATGTGGTGTACCTCTTCCTCGAAGGCGGCCTCTTCCCCCAGGATTTCCGCCAGTTGGTCCACCAGCCCCGTGTCGGTGGGCAACGTCCCCAGGGGCGTGGCGTAGCTCTGCCGGGTCAGGGTGAGCCGCCCCGGCGCGCCCGCATGGTCCGTGCCCAGGATGATGACCAGCTCCGCGTCTTCTATCGCCGCTCTTGCCGGTTGCCACACCCGGGCGTAGGACTTCCAGCCCCGGTGATAGTCGATGTGGGGGCTGATAATGCCAACCACCCGGCCGCTCTCGGCGGCGCCCGGCTCTCCGCCGTCTTTGCAGTAATCGTCAAAGACGGCCATCAGCGCTGAAGCGCCGGCGGGGTAGATTTCCCCGGCAAAGGCGGGAGCGCGATAGGGCGCATCCCGGTACCGTTGCAGTTTCTCCGCCAGCACGCGGCGGAACAGAGGGCTGTCCAGCAGGTACGCCTCGTCCAACTGGTCCACCAGGTGCTGCAACTGGGCCGCGGTAAGTCCGATGCCCGTCCGAATCTCCAGACCCAACCGCAGCGCATCCAGGTCCCGGGTCCCGTCCATCAGGGCCAGCAGGGGCGCGATTGGCTCTGGCACCATCAGGGAACCGTCAGCCAGCCGCAGCGGGTCCTGCAACGCAAGCATCGGCTGCCCCTGCATATTGACCCATTGGGGATTGAGCGGGCGAAGTTTTGGCAAGTCCGGCGACATAGGGGGCGATTATATACGACTCGGCTGAGCATCTGCTATCCCGGAATGGCGGTTTCGGCCTTATCCGGTTGCGTTCCGGCCCGGTTTCTGGTGTACTTGCAATGGATCATATAATAGTTGTTTCACGTAATTGCGCCTCACTCTTCCCGACCGGCGGATTCTCCCCGGTATTGATGCCAGGGGCGAAAGGAGACCATCCTAGTGCCAGATCGCAAGGTCCTGCTGACCGGCGCAACCGGATACGTCGCCTCCCAGCTTCTTCCAACATTCCGGGAGCAGTATGACATGACCCTGGCGGACGTGAAGGGGAGCGACCGGGAAGGGCGCGAAGTCGCCAACGTCGCCATAACCGACCTGAGCGGCCCGGACCTGGGAGCGTATGCCCACCTGTTCCAGGGACAGGACTCGGCCGTCCACCTGGCTTACAAGCGCCGCCGCGGTACTCCCCTGGACGACTTCTATGATGAGCAGGTCAACGTGGCGATGGCCTACAACGTATTCCGCTCGGCCTACGAAGCGGGCGCCAGTCGGGTGGTCATGGCCAGTTCCAACCATGCCGCCGACTGGTACGAGCATGCCCTGATTCACGAGCGAAGGCTGGAGAACCTTGACCCTTACAAGCTGCCCCTTTCCGACAACTTCTACGGTTGGGCCAAGGCGACCTACGAGCACATCGGGTTCCTGTTCGCCTCCGGCGTGTTCGGACGTAAGATGGAGGTGGTCATGGTCCGCATCGGCGCTCCCCGGGAGATCCGGGTGGAGGACTTCCCCGGCGACCCGGAAGGCTACAAGCGGGACCTGGGCGCATACATCAGTCCCCGCGACCTCACCCAGTTGTTCACCAAAGCGCTGGAGACCCCGTCTATCGAAAACGAGCACGGCATACCTTGGCTGGTGGTCTACGGAATCAGCGACAACGCCCGCGCCTTCTGGTCCCTGACCAGCGCCCGGAAGTACCTGGACTACCAGCCCGAGGACGATTCAGAGGTCAAGTACGCCGATGACATACGGGCTTTCCTGACTGCCCCTGGGGGACAGGCAGGCCCCGGCAGGGTTGGCTGATCATTTCGACGGAAACGAAGGAAAACGGAATTGACTCGAAGCTCCGAAAGGTGCTGGCACTCCCGCGAAGAGTTTGCCCGCAACGACGTTAGCGGCGAAAACCCGGAAAATATCCCTTCCGGTGGCGGTGTCTCACCCTCTCCTGCAAGCTCCAGCCCTTCTGCACAACCCCCGGTACTTCCCCATTCGCAACATGCGGATTCCCTGGTCTCTGACGTATCATATTCCCCCACCCGGTCGTCTCACCTGGACAATTCGCAGCGGTCGGATGAACAGCAAGGAGATTTGCAGGAAGGACCTTTGCCCCACACGAAAGAAGCAGTCGATTGGTGGTTGAAACAGTGGGGCCGGGACGACGTGCTATCCGGTAAGGAACCTGTGTCCCGCGAAGACGTTGAGCGGTTGATATGCGCCAACGGCGGGACTGCCAGCGGCCTCGACCTGACCTTCCGCAACTTCAACTCGGCCAAACTGTCCGAGATGGACCTTCGGGGCGCGTGTTTTAGGGGCGCCGACCTGGGACACACTGATCTTCGGGAAGCTGATCTTCTCCGCGCCGATTTCCGGGAGGCAGACCTGTTCCGCACCGATCTCCGGGGGGCGTTCCTGATGCAGGCCGATTTGCGGGGGGCGTTCCTGTTAGCTGTGAGAATAGACGGGCAGACCAATTTGGAGGGCGCCGACTGGGGGGGCAAGCACATCAGCGAATGGGAGCGGATAAAGTTTTATCACAATGCTCGTGTGCTCTACCGGCAACTCAACATCTGGCACCAGAACCACGGGTACTCCGACATTTCCGGGGAATTTCTGTTCCGGGAGTGGGTCTGCAAACGGCTGGAAGCCCAGGAACAACTGACTGGAGGGTCGAGTTGGCGTCACCCCTGGCGCGCGTTGCGAATCTTCAGTCTCCAGTGGTGGCGCACCCTGATATATTACCTCTGGCTTGCCGTCCACGAGGTGCTCTTCGGCTACGGGGAACGGCCCATGCGGATCATTTATACGGCCGCGGCTGTCGTCCTGGGCTTTGCGCTGCTCTACTTCCTCTACCCGTTATCTGAACTCTGGGCCTTCAACGGCAGCCAATTGTTGGACCGTTGGTGGCAGTCCCTTTACTTTTCCCTGGTCTCCTTCACTACCCTGGGTTACGGCGGGTGGATTGACCATCCGAACAATTGGCTCCGCTACCTGGGTGGCTTGCAGTCCTTCATCGGCCTGTTCATCACGGCCATGTATCTCGTCACCTTTACCCGCAAGTGGACGAAATGATGATCACTCCCCCAAACGATTTACGCAGCCCGGTAAGTCACCCCCTCTTCCGCGGCAACGACACGCCCCTCATCCTCTAACTTCTTCAGATGGGACACTACCTGATGGCGGGCCAGCCACAGCCGCCGCTCACTCGACTCCCCGTAAATCCTGTCCACCAGGTCGTCCACGCCTCCCATGCCATGCCTTACCATGTCCAGAATCTGCGTCTCCCGTTCCTGCCGGTGACGGACTAACTCCGGTATCTGCGCCATTGGGTCGGTCATCACCGGCCCGTGCCCGGAAATGACCGTCCGCACGTCCATATCCAGCAGCATCTCAAGGGACGCGACGTGCTGGGCCATAGAACCGCCCTCGTCGCTCCGCACCACCACCGTGCCCTGGCCCATGATGTGGTCCCCGGTAAACAGGACGCCCTCCTCCTCCACCAGGTAGCACATAGTCCCCGCCGTGTGCCCCGGTGTGGCGATAGCGCGGACCCGCCGCCCTCCAAGGTCGAACACCTCCCCGCCGGTCAATGCCTCGTCAACCACGTTGGTTCCCTCTCCAACGTCGGCCTCCACCGCTGTGGCGTCTCCCCTCCCTACTCCTATCCTGGCCCCGGTCGCCTCCTTGAGTATCTTGACCCCGCCCGCGTGCTCGTAGTGGCGGTGGCTGACCAGCACCCAGCTTGTTGGATAGCTGCCCAGCGGCCCCCGCCAGTAGTCCAGGATGGGCTGCGTCCGCGCCAAATCGGGAAACCCCGCGTCGATGAACAACCCGCTCTCCGCCCCCTGCACGTAAAACGCGCTCACCGACGGCCCACCCTCGGTCGAGCCCGAATCACCCGCAGAGTGCCCCAACTCGATCCGGTAAATCCGGTCAAGGATCTCCATGCTTTGCCCCTTATCTGTGCTGAGTGGTCAGTAAGCAGTGGCCGTTGCGTCCTGATGGCAGGCCCCCTGCAGCCGTACCGGGTTCCCCCTATGCGTGCGAAAAACCCGGCGACGTCCGGTCCATCGGGTCCGGTTCTAACCCCAGGTACTTCTGCCTCAGCCGGTCCCAAAGGTCCAGGCGGCTCCAGTCCGGCTCCCGCATTATCCGCTGCTCGTCGGTCAGGAACGGGTTGGGCAGCATGAACGTAATCTGTTCCTCACCCCCGCCGTTGAACAGCCGCAGCCCCCAGTCCCCCGGCTTCCCGTTGCTCAGCCTGCGGTAAAGCTCCGCCCTGGCCGTCTGCCGGCGCTTGGCCAGCTCCGGCGGAGCGCCCTTGTGTTCCCCGATGCAGATGTGAAAGTGCCAGTCCTCGAAGTCCACGGTTGCGTAGCCATCATGCGTCTTGATTCGCGGCTTGCGGGGCGGCCGTATCTCCCAGGCCGCGCCCTGGATCAGCGGACCGATGTGCAGGTGCTCCCACTCCTCGAAGCAGTCTTCAAAGATGCTCAACAGCGTGGCCTCATCCGTGGGCAGTGGGAACAGTTCAAACACCCCGTCCTCTCCCTGCACTATGTTCCCGCGCTGGCCGGTCTTGCTCGTGTTCATACCCGTTTCTCCCCCTGCCGTCTGACGTTCCAACTCCCGGAATATCCGCGATTCTAACCCAAACCTTGTCCCTGTGAAAACGAGGAGAGGCCGGTTGCCTGGCGGACGTTGACAGGCTCCGGTGCTAAACATAAACTCGCCCCATCGCCCCATCCTGGTAAATCAGAAACGCTACTCCGTGCCGTTGTGTCCAGGCAGCTTGACCATGCGGATACCGCCAAGACCGAGGAGGAACGCCGGAACATGAAGAACAAGATTCTCCAGAGCTTCGACGAGGCCGTTGCCGACATCCCCGACGGTTCGACCATAATGTTCCCAGGCTTCGGCGTCGGCTCCCCCCAGAACCTCATCGCCGCCCTGAACCAGCAGGGGGCGAAAGAGCTTACTGGGATTTCCAACGGCCACGGCGGGACCACCGGCAGGGTTGACGTCGGCACATTGATTGAGGCGGGCCAGGTCAGGAAGATGGTCTGCGCCTTCACCGCCCCGACTCATCCATCCCGGATAACCCCGTTCGTTCAGAAATATAACGACGGCGAGATGGAGGCCGAGCTTCTTCCCCAGGGCACCCTGGCCGAGCGCATCCGCTCGGCCGCTGCCGGTATCGGCGGATTCTTCACTCCCGCCAGTGTGGGCACCGAGCTTGCCGAGGGCAAGGAGCACCGGGAAATCAACGGGCGCACTTACGTCCTGGAGTTCCCGTTGCACGCCGACTACGCTTTCATCAAGGCATGGCAGGCAGACACCTTCGGCAACCTCCAGTTCCGCCTCGCCCAGCGCAACTTCAACCCCATCATGGCGATGGCCGCCAAAACGACCATAGTGGAACTGGAGAACGAGATAGTCCCCATGGGCGAGTTGGACCCCGACAAGATTCACGTCCCCGGCATCTACGTGGACCGCATGATCATCATTCCGCCCGATGGCATCTGGGAGACCGGCCCGTAGCCCGCTGTGGCCAGGGCCCGGACCGCATGGCCGGTTGACACCCCCAGAATCGGGTAGTAGTGTGGCGGCACGCTGAGCGGACGCAGGCAAATGCCCGAGTCGTCTGCTCAAGACCACAAACAAGAGGAGGAACCGATGGCCAGGTATGAAGGAATGCTCGCCGAGACGGTGAGGATTACAGGACACAACGGCGACGAAATCGACGCATACCTCGCTCGCCCCCTTGGTCCAGGACCCTACGGCAGCGTGGTCCTGATTCACCACATGCCGGGCTGGGATGAGGCTTCCAAGGAAATGGCCCGCAAGCTGGCTTACCACGGCTTTGCCACCATATCCCCGGACATCCATTACCGCGTCCGCGAGAAGGTCGGTTTCGACGCTCCCCACGAACAGGTCAGCGCCGCCGTCCGCGAGGGGGGCATGATTCCCGACTCCCAGTGCATCGGCGACGTGGAAGCCTCTATGCGCTACCTCCGGTCGTTGCCCTACACCAACGGCAAGGTCGGCGTGATTGGCTTCTGCTCCGGTGGCCGGCAGGTCTACCTGGTAGCCTGCAACATCCCCAGCCTCAACGCAGCCGTGGACTGCTGGGGCGGCGGCGTTACCGCCCGCGACTCCGAGCCGCCCACCGAGTCCATGCCCGTGGCCCCGGTTGACATGACCGCCAACATGAACTGCCCGATAATGGGGATCTTCGGGAATGAGGACGCCAGACCTTCCCCCGAGGAAGTGGACCTCACCGAGTTGGTCCTCAAGCAGCACAACAAGGAGTACGAGTTCCACCGCTACGACGGCGCCGGACACGGCTTCTTCGCCGTCGACCGGCCCAGCTACCATCAGGCATCTGCGGTGGACGCATGGGGCAAGGTCGTAGACTTCTACAACCGCCACCTGTCCACTCCCGCCGGTTCACCCAGCGGAGCGGCCCTGGAAGCGGTCCCCGCCGACAACTGACCGGGAAATCTGCTCACCAGGAGCGCTTTGGAACGCCTCCGGCCGGGCCGGGGGCGTTCCTGCATCCGGGCCACAACGGTCCGGCGCACTGAGTCTCCCTTTTACCAGTACGGGATTTCCGCAACACAGGAGGCATGATGACTACCGAAACGAAGGTCCAGCGGACCGCCCAACTTCTGGCCGCACAATACCGCGACGGTCTCCGTTACAGCATGGATGCCGAGTCCGCCCCCAGCTCCATTGAAGAGGCATACCAAATCCAGGCCGTGTTGCAGGATATTTTGTCCCAGTCGCAGGGGCCGATAGCCGGGTACAAGATCGCCTACACCACTACCACCATGCGCCAGAACTCCGGCATCACCGAGCCGGGCGCGGGCGTGGTACTCGCCAACAATATCCGCCACTCCCCGGCCACCGTCCGGGCCGCGGACTTCCTTCGCCTGGGCATCGAGTGCGAGGTAGCCGCCCGGCTCGGTGAGGACCTGCCCGCCTCGGGATCCCCCTACGACCGCGCCCGCATCGAGGCCGCGGTGGACGCCGTCATGGCCGCATTCGAGGTGATCGACGGCAGGAGTGAGCAGGTCGACGACCCACAGGCTCGGCTGTTGGCCGGAATCGCCACCAACATCTCCAATGCCGGAGTCGCCCTCGGCCCCGAGGTGACGGACTGGCGCAGCGTCGACCTGGCCGCCTCCCGAGGCTCAATGACCATCAACGGCGAGCTGGTCGGAGAAGGGCTGGGATCGGACGTGATGGGCCATCCCCTGGAGCCGCTGGTCTGGCTGGCCAACATGCTCGCCAGCCGCGGCGATGGATTGAAGGCCGGCATGGTCATCATAACCGGCAGCATCGTAACCCCCAAATTCCTCAATCCCGGCGACCATGCCGTGGTGGCCGTGGAATGCCTGGGCGAAGCCACCCTCACCGTAGAGTAACCGGGTTCGACCTCATCAGTCCGGTTGGCGTGGGCCGCTCCGCGATGCGGGGCCGATGGCTGTTGCCTTGCTGTCTCACAGCATTGGCAGACGTTGACTGGACAAGCTGAAGATTGCTTTATAGCGAGAGTCGTGAAAGTTTGAAGATATCGCTTGCGGTATAGCGCTTGCACTACAGTAAATACGTCAAGAATTGGCGCTTTGTCTGGTCGGCAAAGCCGAGGGTACGCCGGGGTGATTAACAAGCCACACGAGGCGTACCGCCAATTCTTTCATCGTCAGTTACTACGTCTCTGGACCTGGACCCGCCCGCGGTTGCCCCTCTTCACGCTCTGAGCTTCTCCACTCCATTTCTCTTATGCGGTCGCAGTAAGGGTTCACTAAGCGGGAATGACACGGAAACTCTTCGATTCAATTGCCGAGGAAGTGCTTTAATGGCGAAACGGAAATTTACGGTGATCGTATTGCCGGACGATGATGGCTACCAGGTGATGTTCCCCCACTACCCTAACTGTATCACCTGCGGGGATACGGTTGAGGAAGCCTTGGAAAATGCCAGGGAAGCAATCGAATTGCTCTTGGAAGCAGAGGCAGAGCAAGGACTGGACCCTGTGCCCCACAATGCCTACGTTGAATACGTGGTCGTCGGCAGCATCGAGGCGGAAGTTCCCGACATCCTGATAGAGGCGGAGGAAGAACTGGCCGAAACCCCAAGGTGACCGGAGCATAGATCGGGAACCGGCAGGCGCTCAACGCTCGCTGGCGTGCAGGACCGT